>NZ_JOEE01000004.1 GCF_000720925.1 Phycicoccus jejuensis
CTGGCTCGAGCAGTACAACACTCAACGACGCCACACCGCCCTCGGCGGACTCCCACCGACCAGCCGCCTGTCACCAACCTGATGGCCGGGTACATCTAGATCGGTCGACGGCGCGGAGTTTCGTCGAAGACTGGCGGTTGTCGTGGAACGCCCTCGCGGCATCGTGGCTCCGGTAGGTCGCCGATCGCACGCCATGCTGGCCTCGTCGTTCGTCGAGCGGTGCGCGTCACGGACCCGGCGTTGTCCCCTCTCCCGCGAGCCGAGGCGGGCCCACGGCGTCCGTTCGTGTCTCGCGAGCACCACTTCTGTGCGTGGTTCGCGGTTCTCCTGGACGCTTGACCCGCGCCTTTCGCACCGATACCCGTGTCGAGTCGGGGCACGTTGCCGGGCGACGTGACGGCCCCACTGACCCGTGACCTGCGGATGCGGTGCGCCACGTCGTCACACGTTGGTGCTTCCTCCGTTGAGCGCCGAAAGCTCCTGCGAGATCGAGAGCAAGGCCGCGATCTGCGCCACCTGCAACTGCTGGTCGATGGTCAAATGCTCGGTGTCGTACACAGTCAGGCTGTCGCTGCCGTCTGCAGCCTGCCGAATGGCCCTCAGCAGTAGGTCCCAGCTCTTGCTGTAGTCGTTCACGGTGAAGCTCCCTCGCGTCAGGCATTATGCCGATCGGACTTGCGGGCGGACCGCGGACGCTTCCCACCGGAAGACACGGTGGACCTGTGCGCCTGGTCGACCCCTCACCTGCCGGAGCGTAGGCGCTTGGTCTGACGGGCCGACTGGCCGTGGAGGTAGCCCATGTGCACCGGGAGCGACACGGGCCGGGCGCCGCAGAGGGCACAGCGAGCCAGAGCGTCTGTCTCGAGCCATCGGGTGATGGTCGTCGACAGCCACACCGGCCGGCCCGTCGCGGTGATCCAGTCCGGTTCCGGCAGGTGCCGCCAGTTGCGCACAGCTGAGTCGCTCACCCCGGCACGGCGGGCGATGGACTCGCGAGTCTCGATCCCTTCAGGCAGCTGGGCCGGGCGGGGGAACGGACCGTGCGGTGTCGTGAAGCGCTGCACGATCCCCGGCAGGACACCGAACTCCAACGCGATCGCCCCTAGCGAGCGGCGCTGCTGGCGCGCCTCCACCCACGCCTCGATGGTCTCGCGCGACGGGAACGGCCCCCACCCACGGGTTGCCCGGGTGACGGTCTGGTGCGAGACCTGGTCACGCTCAGCGATCTCCTTCACACGCATGCCCAGGCGGCGGTTCATGACCCACCGTTGCCGACGCTCCTCGAGCAGGAAGGCGGCGAGGTAGGTCCCACCCTCCTGCCGGTTAGCCTTCGGGAACGGTCCAAACCGCTTCGTCGCCTTCTCCACCCGCGAGGCCGCCACCCCGGCTCGCTGCGCGATCAGCCGGACCGACTCGCCGGCGCGTCGCCGTGCGAGCCAGTCCAACTCCGGATGGCCGTCGGGCATCAGCAGGCGTCGTCTCCAGCACTCGCCGCCCGGGTCGCCGCCGCCAAGGTCGTTGCCACGACAGCAAACACCAAAGTGACCGGGTTCGCCCCCACGTCCACAATCAGCGGGCAGACGACGACAGTGAATACGAGGCCGCGCAGGGGCTAGGCGACGCTGGCGAGGTCGATGCGTCTCAGCGTGCGCCGGCCGTGTCCGTGGCTGTGCGTCATCATCCCTGTCCTTCCTGGGCTGCAGTTCCTCGGGGACGGTCCAGTGCGTTCGAGTATTGCCGTTCTCCTTCGTCACGTCTTCACGGATGCACGAGTTGAAGACGTCCGTCTCGAGGAGGACTATGAGGCGTTCATCGCCGAGGTCGCCGAACTCTGGGCCCTCCTATCCGAGCGGCACGACGTGCTCATCGCGGTGGGGCGGCCACTGGGTGCTCCCAGGGCTGACCCCGTAGACGGGCCGCACGTCGATCTTGTAAGACGTGCCGGCGCCGGGCGCGCCCACATCGTCCCCTCGTCGTCGGCGAGGCCCCGCGCTCACAGTCGAATGCGGCCGTCGCCGAGTCGCCACTTGGGGTCGCGATGGGTCCATCCATTCGGGCGCGTCGACGACCTGCAGTCGGAGGACCTGCGGCCCTGCGGCATGGAGCCGTCGATCAGGGGAAGGTTCCATCAGGAACGGGCTCAGCCGGCTGCGCACGCTCGAGGTGACGCCGACCACGGCCGACGTCAAGGACGCGCCGAAGCGCCTCCGCGTGCGGGCAGTCCGCGCCTGGTTTGGCAGAGTGCGTCTGGCTGGCCGTTCACGGGATACTCGCAGCCATGGGTTCCGTAGGCGTCGTGTTCTCGCGTGCGCTGAGGGAGGCTGTGCGGCTGCCACTCTCTTGGAGCCGCGTCGAAGCGGCTCTGGAGGCTCAGCCGGAACTTGTCAGGCACGCCGACCGGCTGGCGCTGCTGGAGGGTCACGTCAGGGCGACCTTGGCGCTTGGCAAGCCTCTGCCGGGGGCTATGCGCGCGTCTGTGGTCCCCGTACTCGGCAACGTCGCCGAGGCCATCGTGGAGATGGAGCTAGTCGAACGCGGTTGGCAGCCGGTCTACGACGACGTCGAAGGGTTCTCCTTCGGGCCGGGTATCGATCTACTCATGCTCGACCCCCCTCTCGAGCGTCTGGTCGCCGTCGAAGTGAAGTCGACCATCCAGCGAGGGCGCTGGCCTCGACTGTCCAGGGGAGGGTCGAAGCAACTGACCGCGCAGTGGCTCGACGATGGCGCCAATGTTGGTATGGCGCAATGGGAGATTGGGTCTGAAGACGTTTACCTGCTGGTGGCTCAGGTGCGCCTCCGCGAGCGCGTCTGGCGATGTTGTATCGCCGCAGATCCGACCCGAGCACTGCCGGTGACCGATGAGGCGCAGCTCAAGGACTTGCGCTGGTTGGACGGGGCCTGAACCAATATCGCGACCAGTCGGCTCGGCACGGTGTCCCCGCGACCGCTACGAGAGCAGCGCGCGGCTTGACGCAGCGGGTCCTGCGGTCAGGTCGGCGCCGCAGAGCACGTTGACGAGGGGCGCGACGAGAGGAGGTCCGCGCACCTCTTCGAGCGCCGAACGGTCGCCTCGATGGCAGGCAGATGTTGTCTTCAGGCGATTGGGAATGTCAGGTGCGAGGTCAACTCCGTGCACCCAGCTCCCCGAGATCTGCTCCGGTCCTCCCTGACAACTCCCGTGTGCAGCGCTCGTCCGGCTCGGGCTCCGGACCAGAGATCGCTCGGCAGCTGCTTTCCCGACATCCGCTGGATCGAGCGAATGCCCGGCTGCGCGTCGACTCTTGCGACCGCTATCCGGTTGTGGGACGCTCCGGCAGCGCTCGATTCGGCCGGTGCTGCAGGAGTTCCGGGCGTCGCTTTTCCTCAGGCGCTCACGTGCATAGGCTTCGAGCCGACGAGGGGAGCCAACACATGGCGTACGGGTTTCGCATCTTCGGTGTACAGGCGTTCGAGAACCGCGTAGCAGGCAGCAACGCTGCTGACGCGAGTATCGACGGCGCCCTGCATCGAAACGTGCTCGACTGCCTTCAGGAGATGGAAGGGCGAACCTACTTTCAGAAGAAGCGGGCGTCGGCAGATCCCGACCCTCTGGCGCCCAAGCCACGCCGACGCTCGATCTCGATCCGGCAATACGAGGAATGGGCGAACGGGTGGGTGCACCTGTCTGTGTCGATCGGTCGGGAGGGCGACCATGACCGCGCGACCGCCGAAGGGCAGCCCCCCTTGCCGATCAACGAGCGTTCAGCGGAGAGTCGCCGTCTCGTCACGATGGTCTTCCCACCAGCAGGGGACCGGTTCCTGATGGTGAGCGAGGCGATCGGCGCCAGCGACGCGCACGAGCTGCTGCTGAAGCAGCTCACAACCGCATCCATGAAGCTGCGCGACGACACGAAGGTCGCTTCCCAAGAGGCACGCCGAGCCGCCAGGGCCGCAGGGGTAACCCCGCTCCCCAAAGTCCTCAAGCCGGACCGATACATCTTCCGAAGCAGTCAGCTGATCGACGGCGATTACCTGGACGAGCTGCTGGCTCGCGCAGAGACCGTCGACGCCGTCTTCACGTTGAACGTGCCATCTCCTCGTGGAGGCAGCGGCACCTACCAGCGCAAGCGTCTGGTCGTGAAGGTCGAAGACGAGGGCGAGCGGCGGGACCTGAGTCGAACCGGACAGCAGTGGTATAAGCGGAAGAAGCAGAAAGACGCAATTGGTCAGCGTGAAGCCATCGCGGAACTGGACGCGGTTCTTCACCTCGACGCGGCCGAGACGGCGGGCTTCGACGAGGTAGCGGTCAAGGTGCGCACTCGTGACGCGGAGACAGTGACCATCGGACCTCTGACTGCCCGTGAAGTCTTCACGTACCCGCTGTCATGGAGTCAGTGCTCACCTGTTGACTACTACCGGAAGATCGAAGGTCGCTTGCGTCGCGTCGCGGCGCTGAACGACATCGAGATGAGCACGATCGACTCAGTGGAGGCTGCACGGTGTCTACCGCCGATCACGGACGGCCCCACGGAAGACTCAACCCAGGCAACCTTTTCCGAGCCGCCGGCGCGGGACTTCGAATCCGAAGCAAGCTAGACACTGAGAAGCCTGATGTCGCTACTCGGTACGCCTTGGCCCTTGCGCCGGTGGCGGTGTTCCTGCTCTGCGTGAGTACGCGCGTGGTGCTGGTCCAACCAAGTCAGCTCACGGCAGTGTTCGGTCTCATGTCCACGGCCATGTTCGCCGCCTTTGCCTTGATCGCGCGCTGGCGTGAAGTTCTATCGGCCCGAACAAAGGTAGTCGACAAGATCCCGAAGCGCGCTCTCGATGAGGCGGTGGCACACGTCCTCATCGCCAGTCTCACGGGCATATCTGGAGCTGCGCTTACCGTAGTCCTCACTGTCATCCCCACTTCTGCACCGGGAACGACGCCGCACCTCGTCGCGGTCATCCTGACGGCAGCCAGTCTCGCCTTGGGAACGGTCTTCTTCTTGACGCTTCTGATCATCATCAACCTCCTGCATGATGCCTATCAACGGGTCAACCCGCCCCCTCCGAAGTAGGCAGACCGGGTCCAGACAGCGGGGTCGGGGCCAGTGCCGGGAGATGGTGTCTCCGCGGCCCCACGCTTGGCCGGCGACCGTTGCGCTGCCCCGTCGCCGCAACTACGAGCACGCGACCCACGCTGCATAGCCGAGAACGTCCGTGGCCACGGAGCGAGCGGCGGGCGAGAGGTCGTGGCGCCGTGAGGATGGCTTCAACCCCGTGGGTCGCTATCTCAACCGCGGCTGGGAGAGCGTCGCACGCTGACCCGTTGAGTGGCGTGTGCCACATCCGGCCTACTGGTGCGCGCGTGCCTCGAGGGCACTGTCCTAGGCGACCCGTAGGCTCATAATCTCAGCGACAGCCGCCGCTGGTAGGCACCGCCGGGGAGAGAGGCAGGAGCAGTCACCATGACGCGGGAACCTTCCCGACTCACCAACGCTGCGATCCGTCAGTACGCGGAACGGGTGGGGGAGCACCACGAGATCTACGACCGCGCTGGCACGGCAGACCTCCACGACCTCGTGCGCCGGCTCGGTGGCCGACTGGCGATCGGCGACAGCAAAGAGTCGCTCCATGTCAACGCTCCGGGGGACTTCGTCATCTACCTGCCACGCCTGACCTCATCGCGACGCGACCGGTTCACCATCGCGCACGAGCTCGGGCACTACTTCCTGCACTACCTGCACCCGGGGTCGGAAACGGCTGCCAGCTTCGGACGCGGTGAGCGAAACCCGGTGGAGACCCAGGCAAACGTCTTCGCTTCCTCCCTGCTCATGCCGGAGAGGGTTTTCCGCGAGGCGTGGCGCCTCAAGGATGGAGACGTTCACGCCCTGGCGCGACAGTTCGAGGTATCCCCCGCCGCCGTCGCCGTGCGGGCGCAGGTGCTTGGTCTGTCGTGACCACCCCACACTCCCTGCTCTTCCTCTCCTGCGACATCGTCGGCTCCACGAAGTTCAAGCAGCAGCGAGATCTGTGGCAGATCACGTTCCTGTCGTTCTACCGGCAGTTTCCTCAGATGCTGGGCGACATCACCGTCGCCCAGGAGATACACGGCCCATTCGAGCTGTGGAAGCCGGTCGGCGATGAGCTGATCTTCACCGTGCGTGTCAGTCACGAGTCCGAAATCTTCGCGGCCGTGCGCAGCTGGCTCGAAGCGATGAAGCAGTACGAGATGGTGCTGGCCAAGGAAGGACTCGCCACCAAGGGCGGCGCCTTCCTGGCCACCTTCCCCGGCCCCGACAGCGAGAGCTCCATCCCGAGGGACCCCCGCACCGAGACCTCGGACAAGGGCGTCGTGGAACTGAACGACGAAGCGTTGGCGACGCGCTCGGCCGACTACATGTACGACTACTTCGGTCCGAGCATCGACACCGGTTTTCGGGTGCTGTCCGCCTGCAGCCAACGGCACTTCACCCTCTCCGTCGAGGTCGCGTGGGCGATGGCTCAGTGCGCAGTGGACGCAGGAGTGGACGAGAGCACCTTCCCGCTCGCGGACATGCGCCTGCTGGACACGCGCGAGTTCAAGGGCGTGTGGGACGGGCGTGAGTATCCGCTGTTCTCCCTCGACCGCCACCACGACGACTCAGTCAACCGGGCGCTGGCCAAGCTGCGGAACCCGGCCGTGCAGCCACTCGCCGTGGTCAATCTCTGTCGCGCCTGTGGTGACGACCCGAACTGGCCCTCCGGTCTCTACCTGCCGAACTCGTCGTGGGCCTCGTTCAGAACGGTCCCCACAGACAGCTTGGAGAACGGTCGCTCCAACAGCATGGATGGGGCCGAGACCGTGCCCGAGTCCGACCCCGGTGTCGAGTCGCTGGAGGCGGACGCGCCGCTGTCGAGCACCCCGACAACCATCGACAGCGACTGAATGGCTGTCGGCAGGCAGCCCTCGCGCGATGCGCGCACTTCGGCTAGGCGCAGCAGCATTGGCGTGCGGGCCGATGCAGTCACAGTCGACTCAGGTGAACGTGTCGTCAGCCTCAGCTCTGCCTCTTGCCGGTGGCACTACCCTTCCTCCCATGCGTGACAGTGACATCCGCAGCGCCCTGACGCTCGCTGTCGCCCGCTCCATGGGGGAACAACGACACGTCCTTGTTCCGGAGGTGGACATCCGATGGTCGGTGCCCGCTCGGATGGACGCGATGCTCGTGAGCGATCGCCTGTGCGCTTTCGAGATCAAGAGTGACGTCGACAGCCTGAGCCGGTTACCGAGGCAGGTGCAGGCGTACGGAATGGTGGCCGAGCGGGCCACGCTGGTGGTCGGCGAGCGGCACCTTGCTGGCGCTTCCCAGCTGGTCCCGCCGTGGTGGGGGATCTGGGTGGCGCGGTGGCGAGACGGTCAGGTTGTGCTGACTTCCAGACGCGTCGGTCGCCTGAACCGTGAGGTCAACCCGTTGGCCGTCGCGAGCTTCTTGGACCGGCGCGCGCTGCTGGCGGCGCTGAGGGGTAGCGGCACGCCGAGACTGGCGAGCTTGAGCGTCGACGATCTTCGACAGCTGCTCATCGCAGAAATGGGCTCGTCTAAGACATTGCGACTTGCTCGCCAGACGCTCCTCGAACGCACCGATTGGCGCGGGCGCTCGTTGACCGCCGCCTGACTGGTGAGCTACGCGGTTCCGGCAGCCGGAGACGACGGCGGAGAAGTCAGCTGGTCCGCAACCAGCGCGAAGTGGTGCTCAGCTGCGATCTGCCGCCACTTACCGGCCGACGACTCCTTGTCGGCGTTGCCGGCGATATCGGCCAGCCTGCCGTCGGCTCGGCTGAAGCTGGCGCCGAGCCAGTGCGGCTGTCCCACCAGATGCGCGCAGCAGACGGCGAAGGCAGCCGCAAGGCCGCCACCGGACGAGGGCTTGGCACGACGGTGCACGTGCAGCCGGTCCTGGCTCGAGTACCGAAGATGGCCGTACTGCGGTGAGGCCGGGACCGGGTTGGCCGGAGGGTAGAGGGCGTAGTCGCCGAAGACGACCGTCCGGCCGGCCTCCCTCACGCGCAGCCACAGCCACCACTCGCGCCGTGCCACGTCCCAGTCGCCGACCTGAAGAAACGCTTCACTGTTCGGTGTGCCGAGCGTGACAATGTGGCCGTGCTTGGAGCCGAGCGCGTCCACGGTGCGGATCGTCCGTTCGACGAGCTCGTCGAGGGCGAGGTCCTCAGTGTGGTCGGCGAAGTCGAGCAGTACGTCTATGTCAGCGGCGCCGATGCCGCTCTCGGTCGCGACCTCGTCCAAGCGGTCGGGAAGCCGCGGCGAGGGATCGGTTTCGTGCATGGGCACGCGCACCGCCAGTCGCCCGGAGGTGCGAGCGACGTCGGCTGCGGCGGTGACCTCTTGCTGGTCTGCCGATATGAGCAGCACGGGAATGAGGCGCGCGGGGGTCGCAGCGAGATCGTTCAGCGCTGCCAGAAGGCGCCACCAACGTGTCCCCGACCCAACCTGTCCGTCGATGACCCGGCAGATGTCGACGTAGGCCGGATCGCTCCACAGCCGGGCAATGTCGTCAAGGAAGTAGGAGATGTCGGTGGTCGTCGCCTTGGCCCGCCGGGGCTGGCCGGTGGCGGGATCGACTGAACCGGCCGAGGCTCGCTGGAGCTCGAAGAGCGGGGTCAGGCGCAGTGCCTGAGGCGCGCGCATCAGCGCCTTGATCTCCGCTTCCCGAGCTTTCAAGCACGGAACGTAGTCCAGCTGGTCCAGGGGCAAGAGAAGCACTCCTCGAGTGGCGGGGGTAAGGCGGTCGAGACTAGAGCGCCATTCGCAGAAGGATGCCGAACACGCGGGCGAGCACGAGGCAGGTTGCGGCCACGTCCGCCCTCGGCCGCTCGCTCATCCGACGCTCAACCACCCTCCTGCTCCTTGCTCGATTAGCCGAAGTCCACCCACGCCGCGTTCGCGAGTAGCCCCGGAGGCGAGCGGCGCCGATCCCACTCGATCGCGGCTAGCGGAAGAGTTCGACCGCCAGTTCCCGCGCAGGCTTGCCCACATCCTCATGCCTGAACGCGCGAAGGTAGCCAGCTGGGACGGAAGCCAACTCATCCCTCAAGCTAGCCGCAGCACGATGAATCAGGGCGAGGAGCGAGTCGTCGCTTCGCTCCCAGCCGACGAACAGCAACCACCCCTGCTGGTAGGCAGTCCTCTCGCGGGAACAGAACGCGGCCAGTGTGAGGAGGTCCTTCTCCAGTCCCCGCTTCGTGATGGTCGACGCGATCTTGACCTCCACCACCACAGCGTTCTCGTCGGTGCCGGGGACGTGCCACACCAGGTCAGGTTGATGGCGGCCATCTTTCGTGACTGCGTGTAGTCCTTGCTTGTCGATCTCGCCGCCGAGCGAGTAGTACGGCGCCCCGGCCCTGACGGCCATAGGGTCAGCTCCATCGCACAAGGTCCTCAGCTGGTGGTAGAGCTCGTAGCAGTAGACACGTTCGCGGTACACCTCTTTCACGCGCCTACCGTGTTCGTCGCTGACCGGCATCAGCATCCACGGCCGTTTGACCTTGGAGCACGCTTTGGCCAGGAGCGGTTCGAACGCGGAGGCTGCGACGTCGGGACTCAAGTCGTCAGGCGGCATAGGGACCCTTTTACTTCACCCGTGGGTGGCCGCGAGGACACATCCATGCGAAGTCACAGGCGTCGGAGGGCAAAAGTCCTCGTATCGGCCGCGGTCGACGGTGCGGGCTGATTCTCGCTCAATGTGACCAGCGGAGCTGATACGAACCAGCCGACCTCGGGTGCATCTGGGGCACAACTGACCATCTCAGCGTGACCAGGTGGGGCACGACACAAGCAGCGCGGTGGTTCAAACGATTCCCCCGCTACCACGATTGACATCGGCCCCGACCGGCGACAGCCGGTCGGGGCCGATGTCATGGGCGGGATGCCGGCGGGCGAGCGCGGGTCCTGCCCCCGCGACCCGCGCGTGAGCGCGGGTCCGCCGGCACGGACCGCCCCACGACCACGGCCGAGCCGGGATGATCGGGGGACGACCCCACCCACCAGGGACCGCCGACGCTCCCTCCGCCCGCGCGGGCACGCCCCACCCGCGCCCAGCCCCAGGAGACCTCCGCCGTGACCCCCAGCACGCCGCAGCCCCGGCATACCGACAGCGCCGAGCACGTTGACACCGACGTGACCACCCCCGTGAACCGCAAGCACCGGATCGTCGTCATCGGGTCGGGCTTCGGTGGCCTCTTCGGCACCCAGGCCCTCAAGCGCCGGGACGACGTCGAGATCACCCTCGTCGCGCGCACCGCGCACCACCTCTTCCAGCCGCTGCTCTACCAGGTGGCGACGGGGATCCTCTCCGAGGGCGAGATCGCCCCGAGCACCCGCGAGGTCCTGGCCAAGCAGAAGAACGCCCGGGTCATCCTCGGCGAGGTGACCGACGTCGACCTGACGGCGCGCACCGTCACCTCCGAGCTGCTCGGCACGACGACCGTCACGGAGTACGACTCGCTGCTCGTCGCGGCCGGCGCCGGCCAGTCCTGGTTCGGCCACGACGAGTTCGCCGAGTACGCGCCGGGCATGAAGTCGGTCGACGACGCGCTCGAGCTGCGCGGCCGCATCTTCGGCGCGTTCGAGCTCGCCGAGCTCGCGACGAGCGAGGAGGACGTGCGCCGCGCGCTCACCTTCGTCGTCGTCGGGGCCGGCCCGACCGGGGTCGAGATGGCGGGGCAGATCGCCGAGCTCGCGCGCCGGACGCTGCGCCACGACTTCCGCCGCATCGACCCGACCCAGGCGCACGTCATCCTCCTCGACGCGGCCGACACGATCCTGCCGAGCTTCGGCGAGCGCCTCGGGGGAGCGGCGCGCAAGCGGCTCCAGGAGCTCGGGGTCGACGTGCGCACCGGCGCGATGGTGACCGGGGTCGACGAGGACGGCCTCACGTACAAGGACCGCCAGGACCACGTGACGCGCATCGAGACGCTCACCAAGGTCTGGGCGGCCGGGGTGCAGGCCAGCCCACTCGGCAAGCAGCTGGCGGAGCAGTCCGGCGTCGAGCTCGACCGGGCCGGCCGCGTCAAGGTGCAGGACGACCTCACGCTGCCGGGCCACCCCGAGGTCTTCGTCGTCGGCGACATGATCGCGCTCAAGGACCTGCCCGGGGTCGCGCAGGTCGCCATCCAGGGCGCGCGCTTCGCCGCCAAGGAGATCGCGCACCGGCTCGACGGCAAGCCCTCGCAGGGCGAGTTCGAGTACTTCGACAAGGGCTCGATGGCCACGGTGTCGCGCTTCAGCGCCGTCGCCTCGATCGGCCGCCTGCGCTTCCACGGCTTCCTCGCGTGGCTGCTGTGGCTCGGGGTGCACCTCGTGTACATCATCGGCTTCAAGAACCGCATCACGACGCTGCTGCACTGGGCGGTCAGCTTCCTCGGCCGCGGCCGGGCGGAGCGGGTGGCCACGCACCAGCAGGTGTTCGGCCGGCGGGCCATGCTCCAGGTCGGCGACGAGCTGCGCTCCACCCCGAAGGACGAGCTGCGCGACGCGGGCTGAGCCCGCGTCCTGCGTCGGGGCTGGGACGCGGGGGCGCCGCTGACCTAGGGTGACGGCCATGCCGCTCGACTACCCGGTGCACCGGCGCACGCTCCCGAACGGGCTGCGTGTCGTCGTCTCCCCGGACCACACCGTCCCGAACGTCACCCTCAACCTCTGGGTGGGTGTGGGCTCCCGCCACGAGCAGGCGGGCCGCACCGGGTTCGCGCACCTCTTCGAGCACCTGATGTTCCAGGGGTCGCGCAACGTCCGCAGCGGCGAGCACTTCGAGGCGCTCATGGCCGAGGGGGGCCGGCTCAACGCGACGACGTGGTTCGACCGGACCAACTACTTCGAGACGGTGCCCAAGGGCGCCCTCGAGCTCGCGCTCTGGCTCGAGGCGGACCGGCACGCCCACCTCCTCGACGCGCTGACCCAGGAGAACCTCGACAACCAGCGCGACGTCGTCAAGGAGGAGAAGCGCCAGCGGTACGACAACCAGCCGTACGGCACCGCGCTCATCGACGTCTACGCGACCGTCTTCCCCGAGGGGCACCCGTACCACCACCCGACGATCGGGTCGATGGAGGACCTCGACGCGGCCGGGCTCGAGGACGTGCACGCGTTCTTCCGCCGCTACTACGCGCCGGACAACACGGTGGTCACGCTGTGCGGCGACGTCGAGCCGGGGGAGGGGTTCGCCCTCGTCGAGCGGTACTTCGGCGGCATCGAGTCCCGGGCGGAGGAGCCCCGGCCCACCCTCGCGCAGCTCGAGCCGCTCACGGCCCCCGTCCGCGTCGAGCGGCGCGAGCAGGTGCCCAACGACCGCCTGCACGTCGCCTTCCGGCTGCCGGTCGACGGCACCGACGAGCTCGTCGCCGCCACCGTCGCGCTCGACTGCCTCGGCGGCCTGTCGACCTCGCGGCTCGTGCGCCGGCTGGTGCGGCGCGAGCAGAGCGCGGTCGGCGCCCACGCCACCGCGTGGGGGTTCGTCGACGGCGTCTCGCTCGGCTTCGTCGTCATCGACGCGGCCCCCGACGCCGACCCCGCCGACCTCGAGGCGGCGCTCGTCGAGGAGCTGGAGCGCCTCGCGGCCGACGGCCCGACCGAGGCCGAGCTCGAGGCGTCCATCGCCCAGTCCGAGCGGGCGTGGCTGTCGGCCCTGGCCTCGCAGGAGGAGCGGGCGGACCTCCTGAGCCGGTACGCGCTGCTCCACGACGACCCCGAGCTCGTCAACACCCACCTCGACCGGGTCCGCGCCGTGACGGCCGAGCGCGTCGTCGAGGTGACCCGTCGCTGGCTGCGCCCCGAGAGCCGGGCGGTGGTCGCCTACCTCGACGCCTCCGGCGACGCCGACGCGACGGAGGCGGTCGCGTGAGCACCCGCCCGGCCGTCCTCGACCCGGAGCCCTGGGTCTTCCCCGCGGCGCAGGAGCACCTCCTGCCCAACGGGGTCCGCCTGCTCCTGCACGACCTGCCCGGCCAGTACGTCCTCTCCCTGCGCGTCGTCGTCCCGGGCTCCCTCGCCGACGAGCCCGAGGGGCTCGAGGGCATCTCGTCGATGACCGCGCGGCTGCTCGACGAGGGGACCGCCGAGCACGGCCCCGAGGAGTTCGCCGAGCTGATGGAGCGGCACGGGATGGCGCTCGGCGCCGGTGTCTCGGACGGCGGCCTCCTCGTCGACGTCGACGTCCCGCAGGCGCACCTGCCCACGGCGGCCCGGCTGCTGACCGAGGCGCTCGCGCACCCGGTCTTCCCCGAGGCGGAGGTGCGGCGCATCCTGCGTGGGCGCCTCGCCGAGATCGAGCAGGAACGGGCCTCGGCCGCGCACCGTGCGGCACGGGAGGTCGCCGCGACCCTGTGGGACCCGCGGGACCGGGCCTCCCGCCCGGCCGCCGGCACCGTGGAGTCGATCGGCCGGATCACCCGCGAGGCCGTCGTGGAGCACCACGCCCGGCGCGTCGGCCCCCAGGACGCCACCGTCGTCCTCGCCGGCGACCTCACCGGCACCGCCGCCCTCGAGGTGCTCACCGCGACCCTCGGGGCGTGGGACGCCCCGCGCCACGAGCCGGGCAGCCGGCCGGTCGCCCCGCGGCCGGCCGCCGACCGGGCGCGGGTCGTGGTCGTCGACCGGCCGGGCTCGGTCCAGACCGAGATCGCCGTGTCCTGCCCGGGCCCGGACCGCTCGACGCCGCACGGCTGGGCGCCCCACCCGGTGCTCGCGTTCGTCGTCGGCGGCTCCCCGAATGCGCGCCTCGACGCCGTGCTGCGCGAGGAGAAGGGCTACACCTACGGGGTCCGCGCCTCCTTCCGGCCCCGGGTCGCGGGCGGCTCGTTCGTCACGTCCGGGTCGGTGCGCTCGGAGGTGACGGGGGAGGCGCTCGAGCTGCTCCTCGGCATCCTCACCGACGCCCGGGAGGGGTTCACCCCGGCCGAGCTGCGCTCCGGTGTGGACTTCGTCGGCAAGACCGCCCCGGGCCGGTACGCCACCGCCGACGCGGTCGCCGACGAGACCGCCGCCCTCGCGCTGGAGGGGCTGCCGCTCGACTTCACGACGCGCAACCTGGCGGCGCTGCGCGAGCTGGGCGTCGAGGACCTCGACACCGCCTACCGCCGCGTGGCGACGGGGGAGTGGACCGTCGTCCTCGTCGGCGACGCCGCGAGCATCGTGCCGGCTCTCGAGGGCCGGGTGCCCGGACCGGTGACGACGGTTGCCCGCTGACGCCGGGACCACCTCGCTCGTCGTCGGCTCGCCGGTCGGCGCGCTCGAGCTCGTCGCGGACCGTGACGCCCTCGTCGCGGTCCGGTTCGACGCCGAGGGGCCGGTGGACGACGGAGCCCCCCGCGTCCACCCCGTCCTCGCGGCCGCCCGTCGGCAGCTGGCCGAGTACTTCGCCGGGGAGCGCACCGGGTTCGACCTGCCGCTGCGCCCGGACGGCACGGACTTCCGGCGGCGGGTGTGGGGCGAGCTGGCGCTCGTGCCGTGGGGCACGACGACCACCTACGGGGCGCTCGCGGCCCGGCTCGGCCTGCCGCCGGGCGCGTCCCGGGCCGTGGGGGCCGCCAACGGCGCCAACCCGCTGCCCGTGCTCCTGCCGTGCCACCGCGTCGTGGGCAGCGACGGCACGCTGACCGGCTACGCCGGCGGGCTGCAGCGCAAGGCCTTCCTCCTGCACCTCGAGGGCGTCGCCACCGAGGCCGACCAGGGCTCGCTCTTCGAGCCCTAGCGGGAGAGGCGGGCCAGCACCTCGTCGTGGAGCAGGCCGTTCGTGGCCACGGCGTTGCCCCCGAACGGGCCGTCGACCCCGTCGAGCGAGGTGAAGCGACCGCCGGCCTCCGTGACGACCGGGACGAGGGCGGCCATGTCGTACGTCGAGAGCTCGGGCTCGGCGGCGATGTCGACCGCCCCCTCGGCGACGAGCATGTAGGACCAGAAGTCGCCGTACGCCCGCTCGCGCCAGCACGCGCGCGCGAGGTCGAGCATCGGGTCGAGGCGGCCGACCGCCTCCCAGGAGGTCGTGCTCGAGATCGACAGGGAGGCGTCGTCGAGCGTCGAGACGCCCGAGACCCGCAGCCGCCGGGCGCTCGTCAGGCTCCGGCCGGACCACGCGCCGGTGCCCTGCGAGGCCCACCAGCGACGACCGAGCGCCGGCGCCGCCACGAGGCCGACGACGGGGACGCCGTGGTCGACGAGGGAGATGAGGGTCGCCCACACCGGGACGCCCCGGACGAAGTTGTGCGTGCCGTCGATCGGGTCGACGACCCACTGCCGGGGGCTGGCGCCGGTGTCAGGCATCTCCTCGCCGATGACGGCGTCCCGCGGGCGGGTGCGTTTCAGCTGGGCCCGGAGCAGCTCCTCGGCCGCGCGGTCCGCGTCGCTGACGAGCGTGAGGTCGGGCTTGGTCTCGACGTGGAGGTCCTCGGCGCGGAAGCGCTCCATCGTCAGCCGCTCGACGGCGTCGGCGAGGACGTGGGCGAGGCGGAGGTCGTCGTCGTAGCCCGGCACGCGGCTCAACCTACCCCGCGGCCTCCCGCGGCCGAAGATCTTCCGGCGTGCGGCACGGCGCGGTCGCACTTCGGTCACAATCGGGTCTCGGTGCGCCACGGAACTTCCCTCTGTGGAGGTTCTGGTCTTTAGTGGTGCGGGCACGCCGGAGGGCGTTGTCAGGGAGATGC
The DNA here is from genome assembly GCF_000720925.1 of Phycicoccus jejuensis. GTDB lineage: Bacteria > Actinomycetota > Actinomycetes > Actinomycetales > Dermatophilaceae > Phycicoccus > Phycicoccus jejuensis. The sequence goes on from NZ_JOEE01000004.1 coordinate 15,661, forward strand.
ACCCGACCGGGGCATCCTCACGGAGAAGCCCACCCGACCTCGGGTGGCACCACGTCACAGGAGGACATCCATGCGAGGAACTGCTCGCACGGTCGCCGTTGCGGCCATGTCCGCCGTTGCTCTGCTCGCTGCCGGTTGTGGCAGCGGGGACAGCGGCGGCGACCAGAGCTCGGCGGCCGGCGGCAAGACGGGCGGCGAGATCACCGTCCGCGGCTGCAACCCGCAGAACCCTCTCGTCCCGAGCAACACGACCGAGACCTGCGGTGGCAACGTCATCGACGCCATCTTCTCGAAGCTCGTGCACTACAACGCGGAGACGGCCAAGCCGGAGAACGACCTCGCGGAGTCCATCGACACGACGGACAACCAGAACTTCACGATCAAGCTCAAGCAGGGTCGCAAGTTCCACGACGGCACCGAGATCAAGGCCAAGAACTTCGTCGACGCCTGGAACTACGCCGCCTACGCGCCCAACGGCCAGTCCTCGGGCTACTTCATGGAGCCCATCGAGGGCTACGGCGACCTCCAGTGCACCGGCACCGGTGACGACCCCTGCGCCGGTGACGGCAAGGCCAAGGCCGACAAGCTGACCGGCCTCAAGGTCGTCGACGACTACACCTTCACGATCAAGACGACCGAGAAGGTCTCGAACCTCCCGGTCCGCCTGGGCTACTCGGCGTTCTCGCCGCTCCCGGACGCCTTCTTCTCGGACCCCAAGGCCTTCGGCGACAAGCCGATCGGCTCGGGCCCGTACAAGCTGGACGCCTGGAACAAGGAGCAGTCGATCGTCCTGTCCAAGTTCGCCGACTACACCGGTGACTTCGGCGGCAAGGTCGACAAGATCACCTTCAAGATCTACACGGAGTCCGACGCCGCGTACAACGACGTCATCGCCAGCAACCTGGACATCACGGACGAGATCCCGACCAGCGCGCTGATCGACGACAAGTACAAGCAGGACCTCCCCGACCGCAACGCGCAGAAGGAGACCGGCGTCATCCAGACGGTCACCTTCGCGCCCACCAAGGTCGACCCGAACTACGCGGACCCGAAGATCCGTCAGGCGATCTCCATGGCGATCGACCGCGACACGATCATCAAGCAGATCTTCAACAACACCCGCGTCCCCGCCACCGGCTGGGTCTCCCCGGTCGTCGACGGCTACAAGGCCGACCAGTGCGGTGAGTACTGCACCTACGACCCGACCAAGGCCAAGGCCCTCCTCCAGGAGGCCGGCGGCTTCAAGGGCGACAAGATCACCCTGTCCTACAACGCGGACGCCGCGCACAAGGACTGGACCGAGGCCACCTGCAACAGCATCAAGCAGGCCCTGGGTGTCGACTGCGTCGCCACCGGTGTCGTCGACTTCGCGACCTTCCGCACGCAGATCGCGGAGCGCAAGATGAAGGGCATGTTCCGCACCGGCTGGCAGATGGACTACCCGTCGATCGAGAACTTCCTCGCCCCGATCTTCAAGACCGGCGCGTCGTCCAACGACGGTGACTACTCCAACCCGGAGTTCGACAAGCTGCTGACCCAGGCGGCCGCGTCGACCGACGAGGCCGAGGCCAACAGCCTGTACCAGCAGGCCGAGGCGCTCCTCGCGCAGGACATGCCGGCCATCCCGATGTGGTACGGCAAGACCACGATGGGCTGGTCCGACAAGGTCACCGGCGTGAAGATCACCGCCTTCGGCACGATCGACTTCTCGTCGGTCGCCCTGAAGTGACGGACGGGACCTCCTGAGGTCCCGACCCCCACAGTCGTCGGCCTGTCAGCAGCAGCTGGCAGGCCGACGGCCGTGTCCGGGCAGAGCAGGCGGGAAAGGCCGGTCCCCTGCTACCGATGCCCGCACGCATGGTCTAGGTTCAACCCGGTAATCCACCCCGACGCCCCTCGCCCGACCCCCGGCGACGCGTCCCGAAACCCCAAGGAGGTGACGTGGGCACCTACATCGTCCGGCGGATCCTGCAGATGATCCCCGTGATCCTGGGAGCTACGTTCCTCATCTTCGCGATGGTCTTCGCCCTACCCGGCGACCCCGTCGCGGGCAAGTGCGGTGAGCGCCCCTGCTCGGCGGCCTACCGCGCGGCCTTCATCGAGAAGTACAACCTCGACGACCCCCTGCCCATCCAGTACGGCAAGTACGTCGTCAACCTCGCCAAGGGCGACCTCGGCACGACCGCGAGCGACACCCCGGTCGCCGACCAGCTCAAGCTGCGCGTGCCGGTCACGGGCAAGCTCGCGCTCATGGCGGTCGCGTTCGAGGCGCTGGTCGGCATCCTGGCCGGCGTGCTGACAGGCATCCGCAAGGGCGGGTTCCTCGACAACCTCGTGCTCGTCTCGACCCTCGTGCTCATCTCGATCCCGATCTTCGTCATCGGCAACGTCGCCCAGCTCTACCTCGGGGTCAAGTTCGGGCTGTTCCCGGTCACGGTGACCTCGAGCAACCCCACGTTCTACGAGCTGCTGCTGCCCGCGCTGGTCCTCGGCTCGCTGTCGGTCGCCTACGTCGCGCGCCTCATGCGGACCAACCTCGTCGAGAACCTGCGCTCGGACTACGTCCGCACCGCGATCTCCAAGGGTCTGACCAAGCGCCGGGCCTACGGCCTGCACGCGCTGCGCAACTCGCTCATCCCCGTCGTCACCTTCATCGGGTTCGACTTCGGGGCCCTCCTCGGCGGCGCCGTCGTCACCGAGGGCATCTTCAACATCCCCGGCGTCGGCGGCTACATCTTCCGCGCGATCCGGGTGCGGGACGGCGCCTCGGTCGTCGGCTCGGTGACCTTCCTCGTGATCGTCTACCTCGTCGTCAACCTGCTCGTCGACCTGTTGTACGGACTGCTCGACCCGAGGATCAGCCATGACTGAGGCCGCCGTCTCCGAAGCCCCCACGTCCACCCCCGAGGGCGGCGACTCCGCTCCCGCCCGATCGCTCGCCTCGGACGCCTGGCGCACGATGCGCAGCAACCCGCTGTTCTGGGTCTCGTCCGTGCTCATCGTGATCTTCACGCTGATGGCGATCTTCCCGAGCCTGTTCACGAGCACCAACCCGACCGAGGCGATCCTGCGGGACGCCCGCGTGCGGCCCAACGCCGACGCCTGGTTCGGCCGCGACATCCAGGGCTACGACATCTACGCCCGCTGCATCTACGGGGCGCGCGCGTCGATCCTCGTCGGCCTCCTGACGACCGTCTTCACGACGCTCGTCGGTGGCATCGTCGGTGTCTTCGCCGGCTACGTGGGCGGCTGGACCGACACGATCCTCTCGCGGCTCGGTGACGTCTTCTTCGCCATCCCGCTGCTGCTCGGTGCGGTCATCGTGCTCGTCACGCTGCCGGCCACGGACAACTACTTCTACATCGTCCTCAAGGTCGTGCTGGCGCTCGTCGTCCTCGGCTGGCCGAGCATGGCGCGCCTCATGCGCTCCAGCGTCATCCAGGTCAAGCCGAACGACTACGTGCAGGCCGCGCGGGCCCTGGGCGCGAGCCCGTGGCGCGTCGTGCGCTCGCACATCGTCCCCAACGCCCTCGCGCCGATGATCGTCGTCGCGACGATCAACCTCGGGGCCTACATCTCGGCGGAGGCGACGTTGTCCTACCTGGGCATCGGCCTGCAGCCGCCGACCGTCTCCTGGGGCGTCGACATCAGCGCCGCGGTCGTCGGCATGCGCACCACCCCGCACATGCTGTTCTTCCCCAGCCTGTTCCTGTCCCTCACGGTTCTCGCGTTCATCATGCTCGGTGACGTGGTCCGTGACGCCCTCGACCCGAAGAACCGGTGAGCGACACGATGAGCACCGCGACCGACACCACGACCTCGGGGCACACCTACACCCCCAAGGACGGCGTCCTCCTGGAGGTCGACGACCTGTTCGTCGAGTTCCACACCCGCGACGGCGTGGCCACGGCCATCAACGGCGTCTCGTTCGAGCTGCGCCAGGGCGAGTCGCTCGCCATCCTCGGTGAGTCCGGCTCCGGCAAGTCCGTCACCGCGCAGGCGATCATGGGCATCCTCGACATGCCGCCGGCGGTCATCCCGCAGGGGCACATCCGCTACTGCGGCGAGGACCTCCTGACGATGCCGGAGGAGCAGCGGCGCAAGACCCGCGGACCGGAGATCTCGATGATCTTCCAGGACGCGCTCTCGTCGCTCAACCCCGTCTTCCCCGTGGGCTGGCAGATCGCCGAGATGTTCCGCGTCCACCGCGGGATGAACAAGAGCGACGCGCTCGAGCAGGCCGTCCGCCTCATGGAGCGGGTGCAGATCCCGGCCGCCCGCGACCGGGTCAAGGCCTACCCGCACCAGTTCTCCGGCGGCATGCGTCAGCGCATCATGATCGCGATGGCCATCGCGCTCGACCCGGCGGTGCTCATCGCCGACGAGCCGACGACCGCCCTCGACGTCACCGTCCAGGCGCAGATCATGGCGCTCCTCGAGGAGCTGCAGGAGGAGCGCCAGATGGGGCTCATCCTCATCACCCACGACCTCGGTGTGGTCGCCGACGTCGCGGACCGGATCGCGGTCATGTACTCGGGCCGGCTCGTCGAGAAGGCCGAGGTCCTCGACCTCTACGCCTCCCCGGGTCACCCGTACACGCGCGGCCTGCTCGAGTCGATCCCGCGCCTGGACCAGAAGGGCCAGACCCTCGCGGCGATCGGCGGCCTGCCGCCGAACCTCATGAACATCCCGCCGGGGTGCCCCTTCAACCCGCGCTGCCGGATGGCGCAGGACATCTGCCGCACCGACCGCCCCGCCCTGCGCGAGGTCGCCCCCGGCCGGCTGTCCGCCTGCCACTTCGCCGAGGAGGTCATCGATGCCTGAGGTCGTCCTCAGCGCCAACAACCTGGTCAAGCACTACCCGATCAAGAAGGGTGTGCTGCGCCGCACCGTCGGCCACGTCAAGGCCGTCGACGGGGTCAGCTTCGATCTGCACAAGGGCGAGACGCTCGGCATCGTCGGCGAGTCCGGCTGTGGCAAGTCCACGCTCGGCCGCCTGCTCATGCGCCTCGAGGAGCCGACCGCCGGCACCGTGCAGTTCGAGGGGCAGGACTGGTCCGGGGCCTCGGCCCGCGAGACCCGTCGGCTGCGCCGCAACATCCAGATCGTCTTCCAGGACCCGTACACGTCGCTCAACCCGCGGATGACGGTCGGCGACATCATCGGCGAGCCGCTCGAGATCCACCCCGACGTCGTCCCCAAGGGCGGTCGCCGGCAGCGGGTCCAGGAGCTGCTCGACCTCGTCGGGCTCAACCCGGAGCACATCAACCGCTACCCGCACCAGTTCTCGGGCGGTCAGCGCCAGCGCATCGGGATCGCGCGCGGCATCGCGCTCAACCCCAAGGTGCTCATCTGCGACGAGCCGGTCTCCGCGCTCGACGTGTCGGTGCAGGCGCAGGTCGTCAACCTCATGGAGAAGCTGCAGGACGAGCTCGGCCTGGCGTACGTGTTCATCGCGCACGACCTGTCCGTCGTCCGGCACATCTCGGACCGCGTCGGGGTCATGTACCTCGGGCGGATGGCCGAGCTCGGCGAGGAGGACGAGGTGTACTCGCGTCCGACGCACCCGTACACCCAGGCCCTACTCTCGGCCGTGCCGGTGCCCGACCCGACCCTGCGCGGCAAGCGCGAGCAGATCGTCCTCGTCGGCGACGTGCCCTCGCCGGCCAACCCGCCGTCGGGGTGCCGCTTCCACACCCGGTGCTGGAAGGCGCAGGACGTCTGCAGCCAGGAGGAGCCCCAGCTCGAGATGCGCCAGGACGGCGCCGGCGGCCACCTCTCGGCGTGCCACTTCGCCGAGCCGCGGCTCGTCGTCGAGACGGTCGACGTCAGCGACCTCGTGCCCGACGAGCGGTTCGTCAGCAGCAGCACCGACGACCTCGACGACGTGGGTTCCGGTCTCGGACACGATGACTCGCTCGCGCCGGACGACCGCTCGACGGTCGAGCGGTCGAGCGTGTCCGACCCGCAGGCTCCGGCCGACACCAGCCGCGTCGTCCAGGACACGGACGACCAGCAGCGCTGACGCGCGCGGCGCGTCACCCGTGACGGCCGCCGGTGGGGATCAGTCCTCGCCGGCGGCCGTTCGCGTGCGCAGCAGCCGGCGCAGGGAGTCCAGGCGCGAGGGGCCGGCCGGGCCGGCAGCCCCGCTCGCCACCCAGGCGTCGAGGGCGCACTCCTCCTCGTCGTGGGTGCAGCCCCGCGGGCACTCCGCCGTGCCGGGCTCGAGGTCGGGGAAGTGGTGCACGATGCGCGTCGGGTCGACGTGCGCCAGCCCGAAGGAGCGCACGCCCGGGGTGTCGACGACCCAGCCGTCGTCGTCGGGCAGGGGGAGGGCCACCGCGGAGGTCGAGGTGTGGCGGCCGCGCCCGGTGACGTCGTTGACGACGCCGACGGCCCGCAGCGCGTCCGGGACGAGCGCGTTGACGAGCGTCGACTTGCCCACCCCGGAGTGACCGACGAGGACGCTGGTGCGCCCGCGCAGCGCCTCGAGCACCGCGTCCAGCCCCTCGATGTCGTCCTGCGGTGTGCGCGAGGTGACGACGTGCGGCACCGACAGCGGGGCGTACTGCTCGAGGAAGGGCGCGGGGTCGGTGAGGTCGGCCTTGGTGAGGACGAGGAGGGGATCCATCCCGGCGTCGTAGGCGGCGACGAGGCACCGGTCGATGAGGCGCGGGCGGGGCTCGGGGTTGGTCAGGGCCGAGACGACGACGAGCTGGTCGGCGTTGGCGACGAGCACCCGTTCGACCGGGTCGGTGTCGTCGGCGGTCCGGCGCAGCAGGGTCACGCGCTCCCCGAGCCGGACGATGCGGGCCAGCGAGCCCTCGGCCCCGCTCGTGTCGCCGACGAGGTGCACCTCGTCCCCGACGACGATGCCCTTGCGGCCCAGCTCGCGGGCCCGCATCGCGACGAGGTCGTGGTGCGCCGAGCCGTCGCCGACGCGGACGCGGTAGCGGCCGCGGTCGACCCCCAGGACGCGGCCGACGACGGCGTCCTCGTGCTTGGGCCGGTCCTTGGTGCGTGGGCGCGACCCTCGACGGTTGGGACGGATGCGGACGTCGGACTCGTCGTAGTCCCGGGTCGACCTCGCCATCACGCGTCCGCGTGGACCCGCTGGTCGAGCATGCGCTCCCAGAGCGTGGTGAACTCCGGCATCGTCTTGCCGACCGTCCCGACGTCCTCGATGACGATGCCCGGGACGGCGAGGCCGAGCACGGCGGCGGCCATGACCATCCGGTGGTCGGCGTAGGTGCGGAACCGGTTGCCGTGCAACGGCTTCGGGACGATGCGCAGCCCGTCCTCGGTCTCGGTGACCTCGGCGCCGACGCCGGTGAGCTCGGTCCGCAGCGCGGCGAGGCGGTCGGTCTCGTGCCCACGGATGTGCGCGACCCCGCGGATGACGCTGGGCCCCTCGGCGAGGGCCGCGACCGCCGCCACGACGGGGGTGAGCTCGCTCGAGCCGTGCAGGTCGACATCGACCCCGAGGATGCCCCCGGTCCCCGTGACGGTGAGGCCGGAGCGGTCGAGGACGACCTCGGCGCCCATCATGTCGAGGACCTCGCGGACGAAGTCGCCGCCCTGGGTCGTGTACTGCGGCCAGCCGGGGACGGTCACCGTGCCGCCGGTCACGAGGGCGGCCGCGAGGAACTGCGCGGCGTTGGAGAGGTCCGGCTCGACCTGGACGTCGAGCGCGTTGACCTCGCTCGGCTCGACCCGCCAGGTGTCCGCGTCGCCGTCGTCGACGACGACCGCCGCGTCGCGCAGCGTCTCGACGGTCATCTCGATGTGGGGGAGGCTCGGCAGGGTGCCACCGGCGTGGCGCACGGTGACCCCACGGTCGTAGCGCGGCGCCGAGAGCAGCAGCCCGGAGAGGAACTGCGACGACGCCGACGCGTCGATGGTCACCTCGCCACCGCGGATCGCGCCGGTGCCGTGGACGGTGAAGGGCAGCACGCCGCGGCCACCGTCGTCGACCTCGACACCGAGCGCACGCAGACCCTCGAGGACGGGGGCCATCGGGCGGTGGCGGGCCCCCTCGTCGCCGTCGAAGCGGGTGGAGCCGACGGCGAGGCCGGCGAGCGGCGGCACGAACCGCATGACGTTGCCGGAGAGGCCGCAGTCGACGGTGCCGCCGCCGGTCAGGGCCGCGGGCGTGACGAGCCAGTCACCGTCGTCGACGTCGTCGACGCCCACGCCGAGCGTCCGCAGCGCCCCGGCCATGAGGAGGGTGTCGCGCGAGCGCAGCGGCGCCCGCAGGCGGGAGACGTCCGAGGCGAGGGCCGCGAGGACGAGGTAGCGGTTGGTGAGGGACTTGCTGCCGGGCAGGACGACGCGGGCGTCGACCGGGGACCCGGCGGTCGGAGCGGGCCAGTCAGGAGAAGGCATGCTGCGCCTGGGCCGCCTTCAGCTTGGCCTCGGTGGCGGCGGTCCGTGCGGCGTGCCGCACCTCGCGCCGGGTCGTGCGACCGGCACGGTGCACGCTCTCGTTCGCCAGGTGCGCGCGGTAGGCCAGCCCGGGCCGGCCCTCGGTGTCGACCGCGGCGATGAGCAGGCCGCCGAGGATCCCGAGGTTCTTCAGGAGGTGGGTGCGCTGCTGGGCGCGCGTCGCCGGGTCGTCCTCGCGCCAGTACTGGTGGCCGGCGACGGTGGTGGGGACCAGGGACGCGGCGAGGACGGCCGCCGAGAGGCGCGGCAGCTTGCCGAGGGCGAGCATCGTGCCGGCGCCGACCATGACGATGCCGTTGGCCCGCACGAGCAGCTCGGTGTCGTCGGGGAGCCCGAGGCGGGGGGCGAGCTTCTCGACGACCGGGCGGGCCTTCTCGGCCTTCGCCGAGGGGTGCTTGAGCTGGTCGGTGCCCCCCACGACGAACATCGACGCGAGCAGGGGTCGGGCGAGGCGTCGCACCAAGGACATCCGGGACCTCCGGGTCGGGGTCGCTGCTGGTCAGGACCTCCCGGCCTACCGTAGTTGCTCGGGCTGCCGCTGCGTAGCCTGAGCACCATGTGTGGGCGCTACGCGGCGACGGCGAACCCCGACGAGCTCGTCCTCGAGTTCGAGGTCGACGAGGACCGGACCGGCGAGCCGGGACGCAGCGTCCTCGTCAACCCGCAGGAGCCCCCGCCGGGGACGCCGGACCACAACATGGCCCCGACCAAGCAGGCCCCGGTCGTCCTCAGCCGCCCCCCGCGGGAGGACCGCGAGGCCGCGGCGCGGCGCCAGCTGCGCCTCCTCACGTGGGGGCTGGTGCCCAGCTGGTCCAAGGACGCCAGGGGCGGGGTCCGGATGATCAACGCCCGCGTCGAGTCGGTCGCCGAGAAGCCCGCCTTCGCCCGCGCTCTCGCCGCCCGTCGCTGCCTCGTCCCGGCCCGTGGCTGGTACGAGTGGCAGGTCTCGCCGACGGCGCTGGACGCCAAGGGCAAGCCGCGCAAGCAGCCGTTCTTCACCTCCCGCGCCGACGGCGCGAGCGTGGCGATGGCCGGCCTCTACGAGTTCTGGCGCGACCCCGCGGTCGCCGACGCCGACGACCCGCTCGCCTGGCTGACGACCTTCACCGTCCTCACCGGGCCGGCCGAGCCCGGGCTGGACCGCATCCACGACCGCCAGCCGGTCGTCCTCGAGGCGGGGGAGTGGGCCCGCTGGCTCGACCCGGCCGCCGGCGCCGCCGACGTGGCGGACCTGCTCGGGCCCCGGGCGCCGGGACGGTTCACCGCGTACCCGGTCTCGCGTGCCGTGAGCAGCAGCCGCGCGAACGGGCCGGGGCTGCTCGAGCCGGCTCCCGAGGCGGACCTCGTGGGCGTCGTCGACCCGACGACCGGCGAGGTCGTCGGCGGTCCGGCGGAGTGAGCGAGCGGCTGCACGCGACGCCGGCGGGGACGGCCCGCAGCGCGACGAGCGAGCCGTCTGGGGACGCGGCGGGCACCCTCGTCCTCGGTCACGGCGCCGGGGGCCTGCGCTGGACCGCCGACGTCACCGCCGTGCGCGACGCCGCGCTCGGGGCCGGGTGGCGGGTCGTCCTCGTCGACCAGCCCTGGCGGGTGGCCGGCAAGCGACTGGGACCCGGCCCCGCGGCGCTCGACCCCGCCTGGGTCGCCGTGCTCCGTGACCTCGACCCGGGGCCGCTCCTCGTCGTCGGGGGCCGCAGCGCCGGGGCTCGCGTCGCCTGCCGGACGGCGTCCGCGGTGGGGGCGCGCGCGGTGCTCGCCCTCTCCTTCCCCCTGCACCCACCGGGCCGTCCGGAGCGCTCACGCGCCGACGAGCTCGCCAGGCCCGCCGCGGACGGGCTGGGGGTCCACGTCGTCCAGGGCCGCACCGACCCGTTCGGCACCCCGGCGGAGCTGCGCGCCGTCCTGCCCCCGCGCGGCACCCTCGCCGAGGTCGACGGTCCGCACTCGCTCGAGCGCTCCGCCCCCGCCGTCGCGGCCGCGGCCCTCGCCGTCCTGGCGTCGCTGACGTCCTGACCAGGGCGCGGCACGGAATGACTCCGCGGCCCCCGGCGTTCTCGCCTGCGTCAGCACAGTCACCGACCGGAGGCACCTTTCGTGTTCGTCCTCGACACCTCGACCCGTCCCCGGGCCCGGATAGGCTGGGAGGCGATGAGCACCCCCCAGACACCGCTCGAGGAGACCTCGCAGGAGGTCGACCTCGCGACCGAGACCCCGCAGGAGCGGCAGGCCCGCTTCGAGCGCGAGGCCATGCCCCTCATGGACCAGCTGTACGCCGCGGCCATGCGGACGACCCGCAACCCGGCCGATGCCGAGGACCTCCTCCAGGAGACCTACGCCAAGGCCTACGCCGCGTTCCACCAGTACCGTCCGGGCACCAACCTCAAGGCCTGGATGTACCGCATCCTCACGAACACCTACATCAACACCTACCGCAAGAAGCAGCGCGAGCCCCAGCAGTCCGACGCCGCCGAGGTCGAGGACTACCAGCTGGCGCGGGCGGAGTCGCACACGTCCGCCGGCCTCAAGTCCGCCGAGGCCGCGGCGCTGGAGCACCTGCCCGACACGCAGGTGACCCGGGCGCTCCAGGAGCTCCCCGAGGACTTCCGGCTCGCCGTCTACCTCGCCGACGTCGAGGGCTTCGCGTACAAGGAGATCGCCGAGATCATGGGGACCCCGATCGGCACCGTCATGTCCCGCCTGCACCGCGGGCGTCGTCAGCTGCGCGCGCTGCTCACCGGCTACGCCCGGGACCGCGGCCTCGTCGGGGCGGAGGTGGAGTGATGGGACACCAGCACGCCGACCACCAGGGGCACGCCGACTGCTCGGAGGTCCTCCACCACATCTACGAGTACCTCGACGGCGAGATGAGCCCCGAGGACGTCAAGCGGGTGGCGACCCACCTCGCCGAGTGCCGCCCGTGCCTCGCCGAGCACGACCTCGACGCCGCGGTCAAGGCCGTCGTCAAGCGGTCGTGCACCGAGACCGAGACCCCCGCCGCGGTGCGGATGCAGGTGCTGCAGAGGCTCACCGTCGTCCGCGTCGAGCACGAGGACTGACCCCACCGGACAGCGAAGGGCCCGGAGTGCGACGCACTCCGGGCCCTTCGTCGTCCGCGCGCTCAGGCGTTGGGCTTGCGGCCGTGGTTGGCCTTGTTGCCCTTGCGCGAGCGGCGCTTGCGGGCGCGCTTGCTCATGGTGACTCCTCGTCCGTGGGGTGCCCAGCGCGACGACACGCGCGGGCGATCTTGTCCGTTGCGATTGTCGCACACCACCGCCCGTGAAAGAATTCCGCTGTCTCGGCCGCCCCGGAGAGCCAGGGCCGGGACATCCACCCTCTGGAAGAAGGACACATCATGCGCACGTTCCGTTCTCTCGCCGCTGCCGCGCTCCTCGCCGCTCTCGCCACGATCACCGTCTCGGGCACCGCGTCGGCCGCTCCCTCCGACGGCCCCCAGACCGTCTACGTCGGCAAGGCGTCCTGGACCTGGTGACGTCGGTCACTCCCGAGACGGTTCGATGAAGGACGCCGCCCGGGAGCGCTCTCCTCGCCGCATCGCGACGGCCGTGTTCATCACGGTCGTCGCGATGTTGGCGGTGGTGGTCGGTGTCTGGTCCTACACCGAGTTCGGCATCGGGGAGCCCGCGGCCGTCCTCGTCTTCGTCCTCTTCGCGGTCCTGCACGTCATCCTCCCGGACGCCGTCGTGGAGGGCCGGGTCAGGGTGTCCCTCTCGGGCGTCATCCTGCTCGCAGGTCAGGCCGTCGTCGGCCCCGCGGGTGTCGCGATCGTGGGTCTGGCCGTCGGCGCCCCCCAGGGGCGTCACGTCCCCTTGCGCAACCGGGTCTACAACGCCGCCCAGTGCTCCCTGCACGGCGCGGCCGGAGGGATCGCCTTCCTCCTCGTCGGGGGCACGACCGACCCCGCACGGCTGCAGGACGTGGGCGACATCGTGGTGCACCTGGCGCTCCCGCTCCTCGTGGCCGACGTGGCCCAGGCGCTGACCAACCTCGTCGCCATCGTCGCGGTGCTCCGCGTGGCGGAGGGAGTGCCGATGCGCCCGCAGGCCCTGACGATGCTGCGCGGCACCGGCTTCGCCTACATCGCCCACGGTGTCATCGCGTTCATCATGGTCGTGCTGTGGACCCTCGGGGACCTCGGCCCGTACGCCGCCGTCATCGTCCTCGTGCCGCTCATCGTCGCCCAGTGGGTCTACCGCCAGCGGGCCGAGGAGCTCACCGGCCAACAACGAGCTCTCGAGGTGCTCGTCGCCGCCCTCGAGGCGAAGGCCCCCCGCCTCGCCGGGCACAGCGCCCGGGTCGCGGAGCTCAGCGCGCACATGGCCGAGCACCTCGGGCTCGGCCCCCAGCAGGTCGCCGAGACCCGGGTGGCCGGCATGCTCCACGACCTCGGCCAGACGAGCCTGCCGACCCGGACCGCGCGCAGCATCGACCTGACCGACGAGGCAGCGGTGCTGGACTACCCGGCACGGGGAGCGGAGATCCTCCACGACCTCAGCTTCCTCGACGGGGCGCTCGACCCCATCCGGCGCCACCGGGAGGCGCTCGGCACCGACCGGCAGCTGTCGCTCCCCGCGCGCATCGTGGGCGTGGCCGACAGCTTCGACCTGCTGACCTCCGTCGGGCCACCGGACGGGCACCTGCTGGCCCCGACGCAGGCCAGGGAGCTGCTCGCCCGGCGGACGCCCGACGGCGAGATTCTCCGGGCCCTGGACCACGCGCTGATGCGGAGCGGTCAGTCGGTGCGGCGATGAGGCCGATGATCCGTCGGCCCCAGGGGGTCGCGCGCTCGGTCGTCCTCCTGCTCGGGGCCCTCGCGGTCCTGCGCGGGCTCCTCGCCGCCGGGTGGGAGCTGCCGACGCTGCTCACGACCCACGGCGACACGCTGCTCGTCGTCGTCGCGTGCGTCGCGCTCGGCGAGCTGGCCCGGATCAGGATGCCGAGCGGCCGTGAGACCGCGCCGCTGTCGTCCGCCGCGGCCCTCAGCGCGGTCTTCCTCGGGCCGGTGTTCGGTGAGCCACGCTTCGACGTCCAGGCCGGGCTCGTCGTCCTCGTCGTCGCCGCGGGGCTGCTGCTCGCCGCCGGCTACCGGGCGCTGCGTCACCGGCCGGCGGGCGCCCCGGTGCTCGCCGCCCGCGTCGTCGGGGTGGCGGTCGCCGCGCTCGTCACCCGTGACTGGGGGGCGCCGACGCTCTGGCAGACCCAGGTCGACCCGACGGTGCCGCGCGCCGCGGTGGCCCTCGGGATGGTGCTCGTCGCGACGGTCGGGCTGCTGACCGAGATCGTCCTCGTGGCGGCCGTGCGCGCCGAGCGCCAGCGGACCCCGTGGTCCGCGGCCGTGCGCGACGAGGTGGGCGAGGCTGCCCCGCTCACGGTGGCGGTCGTCGTCACCGGACCCATGGTCGCCCTCATGGCCCCGGTCCTCGGGCTGCTGTCGCTGCCGCTGGCGCTCTTCCCGCTCGCGATGGCCTACACCGCGGTGCGGCAGTACATCCGCAACCGCGCCACGAACCGCCAGCTCATCGCCACGTTGTCGCACCTCACCGAGCACGGCGGCTACACCCCGGTCCACCACGCCGAGCGCGTGGCCCAGCTGTCGCTCCGGATCGGACGCGTCCTCGGCCTGTCGGAACGGACGCTGCGCGACCTCGAGTACGCGGCCCTCCTGCACGACCTGGGGCAGATCTCCCTGCTGGACCCCATCCCGGACGGCGCCACGGTGCTCGCGGCGCCCGCCGACCAGCGCTCCATCGCGGCCGAGGGCGGTCGCATCATCCGCCGCGCCGAGATCTTCGAGGACGTCGCCGACTACGTCGAGGACCAGACCGTTCCGTACCGCATGGTCCGCGAGCTCGGCGAGGACGTCCCGATGGCGAGCCGGATCATCAAGTGCGCCAACGCCTACGACGACCTGACCGGTGGCTCGGCCGACCCCGCGCTCGTCGAGGCGGCGATCGAGCGGATCCACCTCGGCCTCGGCTACGAGTACGACCCCGACGTCGTCGACGCCCTGACCCGCATCGTCGAGGACGGGGCCGTGGGGCGCGTCGGCGAGCAGCGCGCGGGCGCCCGGTAGAGTCGAGCGACCTGCCGGCCCGTCCGGCCGCCCCGACCCGAAGGACCCCGTGGACCGCCTCACGCCTGTCGTCTTCAACGACGCGTGGGGATCCCACGTCGCCATCGCGAGCCTCCAGGGCCGCTCGATCCCGACCGCCCTGCCGGAGTCAGAGCTGTGGATGGGGGCCCACGAGAGCGGGCCCGCCGGCACCGACCGTCCGGGCGCCCCGGACCTCGCGGCGGTCGTCGCGAGCGACCCGGTCGGCGAGCTCGGAGCGGCCTGCGTCGAGCGCCACGGCGAGCGGCTGCCGTTCCTCCTCAAGGTGCTCGCCCCGGGGCGGGCCATCTCGATCCAGGTCCACCCGAGCGCCGCGCAGGCCGGTGAGCTGCGGGCGCTGACCGGCGACAGCGTCTACGTCGACGACTCGGCCAAGCCCGAGCTGCTCCTCGCGGTGGCCCCCTTCGAGGTGTTCGTCGGGATGCGCGAGCCGGACGAGGTCGCCGAGATCGCCCGCCGGCTCGCGGTGCCCGCCTTCACGCGCGCCGTCGAGGCGGCGCGGGGCGCCGAGGACCCCTGCCACGCGGTGCTGGCGAACGTCCTCGCGACGCCGCCGGTCGAGGTGCCGGGGCTGACCCGCGAGGTCGTCGCGGCGTGCCTGCGGATGTCCGAGGGCGAGGACGAGATCGCCGGCGCGGCCGCCGCCGTCGTCGCCCGGGCGGAGGAGCACCCCGACGACATCGGGCTCGTCGTCCTGCTCCTCATGCACCACCGCGTGCTGCGGCCGGGGGAGTTCATCGACGTCGCGGCCGGGGTCCTGCACTCGTACGTGCACGGCCTGGGCATCGAGGTCCTCGCCAACTCCGACAACGTGGTGCGCGCGGGTCTCACCTCGAAGGAGGTCAACGTCCCCGAGCTCCTGCGGATCGTCGACCCGCGCGCCGACGGCGTCGCGGGCCGCGGCGTCCGGCTGGCCGACGGTGTCGAGGTGTACCCCGGGGCGTCCGACCGCTTCCTCCTACACAGGGTGCAGCCCGGGCGCCGGCTGCCGGGGGAGGCGGGCCCGCGGCTCGTCTTCTGCCTGCGCGGGCGGGTGACCCTGCGCTCGGCCACCGGGGAGGTCGAGCTCTCCGACACCGGCTCCGCGTTCCTGCCCGACCGCGAGGGCCCGGTCGACCTCGAGGGCTCCGGCGAGGTCTACGTCGTCACCGTCCCCGGCCTCTGAGCTCGGGCACCTCGGACACGACGACGGCGGGCGCCCCCGAGGGGACACCCGCCGTCGGACTCGAGCCGGTGGCTCAGGCCTTCTTGGTCTCGGCGAAGATCGTCGCGATCTCGTCGATCTTGGCGAGCAGCTCGTCGGCCTTGGCCGCGTCGAGCTCGCCCTTGGTGCCGGAGGCGCCGGCGAGCTTCGTGGCCTCGTTGAACAGGGTGTGCAGCTGCGGGTACTTCTCGAAGTGCGGCGCCTTGAAGTAGTCGGTCCACAGCACCCACAGGTGGTGCTTGACGAGCTCCGAGCGCTGCTCCTTGATGAGGATGGCGCGGGTGCGGAAGTCGGGGTCGTCGTTGTCGGCGACCTTGGCGATGATCGCCTTGATCGACTCCGCCTCGATGCGGGCCTGGGCGGGGTCGTAGACGCCGCACGGGAGGTCGCAGTGGGCCGAGACCTCGGTGACGCGGAACAGGGACAGCATGTGGGTCACTCCTACTCAGATGGGGGGACGCGCGGTCGTCCTCAACCTACCCCAGCGGACGCCACACCAACCCGGCGACCACCGCGAGGACGTCGGCCTCGGCGAGGGAGCCGACGTCGAAGGACGTGACCCCCTCGGCCGGGTTGTCCGAGTCCACCCACCAGCGCTCGGGCGCGTCCGGGTCGCGCCCGGTCAGCCGCTTGACCGCGAGCGGTCGCGGGCGGCCCGCGGCGTCCGGTGGCAGGCGCACCACGTGGGCCCGTCCGGCGCGCGGGCGCAGCCCGCGGAGCACGAGCAGCACGTCGCCCTCGCGGTAGGTGGGGAGCATCGAGCGCCCGCGGACGCGGACGAGCGCCGGCCTCACGGCTCCTTCGGGGCGTCGTCGAGCGCGGCGACCCCGGCGCTGACCGCCTCGGTGACGGCCTGCGCGTGGGCCTGCTCCTCCTGGCGCATCCGGGAGAGGAAGGCGCGGGTGCGCCCGTGCTGCGGGTTCCCGATGACCTGGCCCGGGGGGCCCTCCTCGACGACGACGCCGCCGTCCATGAAGACGACCCGGTCGGCGACCTCGCGGGCGAAGCCCATCTCGTGGGTGACGACGATCATCGTCATCCCCTTCTGCGCGAGGTCGCGCATCACCTTGAGGACCTCGCCGACGAGCTCGGGGTCGAGGGCCGAGGTCGGCTCGTCGAAGAGCATGAGCTTGGGCTCCATCGCGAGGGCCCGGGCGATGGCCACGCGCTGCTGCTGCCCACCCGAGAGCTGGCTCGGGTAGGCAGCAGGCTTGTCCTGCAGGCCGACCTGCTCGAGCAGCTCGTGCGCCCGCGCCTCGGCGGTGCGCCGGTCCACGCCCTTGACCTGCACCGGCGCCTCGACGACGTTCTCGAGGACCGTCTTGTGCGGGAAGAGGTTGAAGCGCTGGAAGCACATGCCGATGTCGCGGCGCTGGGCGGCGATCCGCTTGTCGGTGAGGCGGTGGAGGGTGCCGCCGCGGTCGTCGTAGCCCATGAGGTCGCCGTCGACCCAGATCCGCCCGCCGTCGATGGTCTCGAGCTGGTTGATGCAGCGCAGGAAGGTCGTCTTGCCGGAGCCGGAGGGACCGAGGAGGACGACGACCTCGCCGGTGCGCACGTCGAGGTCGATGCCCTTGAGCACCTCGTTGCCGTGGAAGGACTTGGTGACGTTGACGGCGTGGACGAGCGGTGCGTCCGACGTGGCGGGCATCAGTGGTCGGCTCCGATCTCGGTGAGCTTCTGCTTCGTGGCCTTCGGCGTCGGGCCGTAGCCACGGCCGAAGTACCGCTCCAACCAGGACTGCCCGAGCATGAGGATGGTGCAGACGATGAGGTACCAGAGGGTCGCCGCCATGAGGCCGGGCATGATCTTGAAGGCGCGCGAGCCGAAGAAGGTCGCCTGGTAGTACAGCTCGATGGTGATGTTGGCGGCGATGAACAGCGAGGTGTCCTTGACCATCGCGATCGTCTCGTTGCCGGTCGGCGGCACGATGACGCGCATGGCCTGGGGGAGGACGATGCGGCGCATCGTCTTGCCGGGGGCCATCCCGAGCGCCTGGGCGGCCTCGGCCTGCCCCCGGTCGACCGACAGGATGCCGGCGCGCGCGATCTCGGCCATGTAGGCGGCCTCCGAGAGGCCGAGCGCGATGCCGCCGATGAGGACGGTGCTCGACCACGCGCTGTAGTCGATCGTCGCGAAGTGGATGCTGGAGAACGGGATCCCGACGTCGAACTTGTTGAGGTAGAGGTACCCGAAGCCGACGGCGAAGAGCGAGAGCAGGACGTAGCGCGGGATGGCCCGGAAGAACCACGTGTAGACGAAGGACACACCGCGCAGGACGGGGTTCTCGGACATCCGCATGATGGCCAGCACGACGCCGAGGACGACGCCGATCGCCATCGCGATGACCGTGCCGAGGATGGTCCCCATCCACAGGCCGTTGATCACCGACTTCTGCTGCATGATCTGGAACGTGTAGGCCCAGTCCCAGCGCTCGTTCGTGACGAACGAGTTGACGAGCATCGCGACGAGGACCCCGATGACGGCGACCGCGACCCAGCGTCCGGGGTGCCGGACCGGCCGGGCGTCGATCGCGCCCGGCCGGTCGGCGGTGGTGTCGGTCATGGTCAGCCGACGGAGGGGTTGACCGCGAAGTCGCTGATCGCGCCACCCTCGGTCTTCCACTTGGCGAGGATCTCCTGGTAGGTGCCGTCGGCCTCGAGCTGCTTGAGCGCCTCGACGATGGCGTCGCCGAACTCGGTCTGGTCCTTCGGCAGGACGTAGCCGTAGGGGGCGGAGTCGTACTGGTCGCCGAGGAGCTCGAGGGTGCCGCCGGTGGAGTCGACCGCCGCGATGGCCGGGGGCAGGTCGACGAGCATCGCATCGGCCTTGCCGGACTGCACCATGGCCGTGACCTTCGCCTGGTCGCCGTCGACGAGGGCGTTGATGGCGGGCTTGCCGGCGTCGGTGCACGCCTTGTCACGGGCGGGCAGGTCGGTGTCGGCCTGGACCGTGCCCTTCTGGACCGCGATGTTGAGGCCGCACGCGTCGGCCGGGTCGACCTTCTTCGGGTTGCCCTTCTGGGTGACCCACTGGGTGCCGGCCTTGAAGTAGCTGACCATCGTCGCCTGCTGCTCGCGCTCGGCGTTGACCGTGAAGCTCGAGACGCCCACGTCGTACTTGCCGCTCTGGACCCCGAGGATGATCGAGTCGAACGCCGAGGGCTGCCACTCGGTCTTGACGCCGAACTTCGCCATCACGGCGTCGAAGAGGTCGACGTCCATGCCGATGACCGTCTGGCCGTCGGAGTCGAGGTACTCGTTCGGCTGGTAGGTGGCGTCGGTGCCGATGACGACCTTGCCGGCGCTCTTGATCTTCTCCGGGAGCTTGGCGGCCAGGGCCGCGTCGACGCTCGGCGCGGGGGCCGAGGAGCCGGCCGGCGCCGAGGTGGTGCTGCCGCCCGTCGAGAGCGAGTCGGAGCCACAGGCCGAGAGGGCGAGGGCGGTCGTGGCGAGAGCGGCGACGGCGATCGCACGGGTGCGGAGCATGCTGGTCCTTTCACGGGTGCCGGACCCCGGGTGGGCGCCCGACCGAGAGGGTGTGCAGGTGATCCTGCCACCGGAGCGTGCGACGTGCGTCACGCCCGGGTAACTATCCGGGCGTGTCCGCGGGCCCGCACCGCGACGTGCGTCACACGCGGAGGCCTCGGCCGCCGCGGGCCCCTGTGCCATGATGAGGACCTTCCGGTGGACACCCCCGCCGCGCGACACCCGCAGACGCACCCATCCCTGCGGGCCGCAGCACCCCCTCCCGCACGCTGTCCGCTCGCGTGCCCCCCTCCCTCTCCGAGGAGCCATCGTGTCCGCGTCCCCCGTCCTGCCGTCCTTCGACCCGGAGAGCCCGGTCTTCCGTGCTCACGAGGGCGGGAAGCTGGGGGTACACGCGACGCAGCCGCTCCGGGGGCGCGAGGACCTCTCGCTCCTCTACACCCCGGGGGTCGCCGAGGTGTCCCTCGCCATCGCCGCCGACCCCACGCTCTCGACCCGCTACACCGCCCGCGGCAACACGGTGGCCGTCATCAGCGACGGCACGGCCGTCCTCGGCCTCGGGGACATCGGCCCGCTCGGGGCGATGCCCGTGATGGAGGGAAAGGCGGTGCTGTTCAAGCACTTCGCGGGCATCGACGCGGTGCCGGTGGTCATGGAGACCGGCACCGTCGACGAGCTCGTCGAGGCGATCGCCCGCATCGCGCCGAGCTACGGCGGCATCAACCTCGAGGACATCTCGGCGCCGCGTTGCTTCGAGATCGAGGAGCAGCTCAAGGAGCGCCTCGACATCCCCGTGTTCCACGACGACCAGCACGGGACGGCGATCGTCGTGCTCGCCGGCCTGTACAACGCGGTGCGCGTCCTCGACCGCCGGCTCGAGGACCTGCGGGTCGTCGTGGCCGGCGCCGGGGCCGCCGGCGTCGCCGTGACCCGGCTCCTCCAGCGCGCCGGCGTCCGTGACGTCGTCGTGTGCGACTCGCGCGGGATCATCCACGCCGGGCGCCCGGACCTCTCCGAGCACAAGCAGCGGCTCGCGCTCTCGACCAACCCGCGCGGCCTCACCGGCTCGCTCGGGACGGCGCTCGAGGGGGCCGACTGCTACGTCGGCGTCTCCGGCGGCACCGTGCCGGAGGAGCAGGTGGCCGCCATGGCCCCCGACGCGATCGTCTTCGCGCTCGCGAACCCGACCCCCGAGGTGCACCCCGACGTCGCGCACCGGCACGCCGCCGTCGTGGCCACGGGGCGCTCGGACTTCCCGAACCAGATCAACAACGTCCTCGCCTTCCCCGGCATCTTCCGGGGCGCGCTGGACGCCGGGGCCACGCGGGTCACCGAGGCGATGAAGCTGGCGGCGGCGCGGGCCATCGCCGACATGGTGCCCGAGCCGACGGCGGAGCAGATCGTGCCCTCGGTGTTCGAGCCCGGGGTCGCCGAGGCGGTGGCGCAGGCCGTGCGGCGGCTCGCCCCGACCCGGTCGGCGCGGGGCTGAGCGCGCTCAGCGCGAGCGGCGGGCCAGCTCCTCGGCGTGCGCGCGGCACGCCTCCCACGTCGGGAGCAGGCCCTGGCCCGCGGCCTCCGCGAGCGTGGGCGCCTCGGAGTCCTTGGGGGAGAGCAGCGGCGTGACCCCCTCGGGCAGCTCGAGGCCGACGGCGGGGTCGAGCGGGTGGACGCCGTGCTCGCCGGTCGGGTTGTACGCGGCGGAGCACAGGTACATCGCCGTCGTGCCGTCCTCGAGCGCGCAGAACGCGTGGCCGAGGCCCTCGGAGAGCCAGACCGCGCGGCGGTCGACGGTGTCGAGGAGGACGGCCTCCCACTGCCCGAAGGTCGGCGAGCCGACGCGGACGTCGACGACGTAGTCGACGAGCGAGCCGGTCAGCGCGGTGACGTACTTGCCCTGGCCGGGTGGGACGTCGGCGAAGTGGATGCCCCGCACCGTGCCGCGCGAGGAGACCGACACGTTGGTCTGGACGACGTCGGGGCGGTGTCCGAGGTGCTCGGCGAGCCGGTCGCCGCGGAAGGACTCGAGGAAGACGCCGCGGTCGTCGGGGAACTGGCGCGGGGTGACCACGAAGGCCCCCTCGATCGAGAGCGCGCGGATGTCCATCAGCGCGTCCCCCGGGCCAGGCAGGCGTGGAGGTAGGCGCCGTACCCGGACTTGAGGAGCGCGTCGCCGAGCGCGCGCAGGGCGTCGTCGTCGATCCAGCCGGCCCGCCAGGCGATCTCCTCGACGCACCCGACCTTGTGGCCCTGGCGGGCCTCGACGACGTGGACGAACTGGCTGGCGTCCATGAGCCCCTCGAAGGTGCCGGTGTCCAGCCACGCGGTGCCGCGGGGGAGCACCGTGACCGTCAGCTCGCCGCGCTGCAGGTAGGCGTCGTTGACCGCCGTGATCTCCAGCTCGCCGCGGGGGCTCGGCTCCAGGGACCGCGCGATCTCGACCACGTCGTTGTCGTAGAAGTAGAGGCCCGGCACGGCGTAGTCGCTGCGCGGCTGCGCCGGCTTCTCCTCGATGGACACGACGGTCCCGTCGTCGGCGAACTCGACGACGCCGTAGGCCGTGGGGTCGGCCACGTGGTAGGCGAAGATGTGGCCGCCCTCGACGTCGGTGAGGCGACGCAGCGCGGTGCCGAGGCCGCTGCCGTGGAAGATGTTGTCGCCGAGGACGAGGGCGACGGAGTCCTCGCCGATGAAGTCCGCCCCGATGACGAAGGCCTGGGCCAGGCCCTCGGGCCGCGGCTGCACGGCGTACGAGAGCTCGATGCCCCAGCGCGAGCCGTCGCCGAGCAGCCGGCGGAACTGGTCGACGTCCTCGGGGGTGGTGATGACGAGGATCTCGCGGATGCCCGCCATCATCAGCGTCGAGAGCGGGTAGTAGACCATCGGCTTGTCGTAGATCGGCATGAGCTGCTTGGAGATCCCCATCGTGATGGGGTGCAGCCGCGTGCCGCTTCCGCCGGCGAGGACGATGCCCTTCATGCCGTCGAGCCTATCGGTGGGCGGTTCCGGGCCGCGCAGTAGCCTTGCGCGCATGAAGGTACTCGTCACCGGGGGAGCCGGGTTCATCGGCAGCAACTTCGTGCACCGGACGCTCGCGACGCGTCCGGACGCGCAGGTGACCGTGCTCGACCTGATGACGTACGCCGGCTCGACCGCCTCGCTCGAGGGGACCCTCGACCGCGTCCGCCTGGTCGAGGGCGACGTCGCCGACGCCGACCTCGTCGACCGGCTCGTCGGCGAGTGCGACCTCGTCGTGCACTTCGCGGCCGAGTCGCACAACGACAACTCGCTCGAGGACCCGAGCCCGTTCGTGCGGACCAACCTCGTCGGCACCTTCACCCTGCTGGAGGCCGTGCGCCGCCACGGGGTGCGCTACCACCACATCTCGACCGACGAGGTCTACGGCGACCTCGAGCTCGACGACCCCGCGAAGTTCACCGAGGCCACGCCGTACAACCCGAGCTCGCCGTACAGCTCGACCAAGGCCGGCTCGGACCTGCTCGTGCGCGCCTGGGTCCGATCCTTCGGCATCCGCGCGACGATCTCGAACTGCTCGAACAACTACGGCCCGCGCCAGCACGTCGAGAAGTTCATCCCCCGCCAGATCACCAACGTCATCGACGGCGTGCGCCCCAAGCTCTACGGCGCCGGGCTCAACGTGCGGGACTGGATCCACGTCGACGACCACAACGAGGCCGTCTGGACGATCGTCGACCGCGGCGCCTCCGGCGAGACCTACCTCATCGGCGCTGACGGCGAGGTCAACAACCTCGACGTCGTCCGGCTCATCCTCGAGCTCATGGGCGAGGACCCCGACGGCTTCGACCAGGTGACCGACCGCGCCGGCCACGACCTGCGCTACGCCATCGACGCCGACCGGCTGCGGCGCGAGCTCGGCTGGAGCCCGCGCTACGAGAGCTTCCGCGACGGCCTGGCCGCCACCATCGACTGGTACCGCGAGAACGAGGCCTGGTGGCGCCCGCAGAAGGAGGCCACCGAGGCCCGGTACGCCCGCACGCAACAGGTCCTCGGCCGCTGATGGCGCGCTGGCTGGTCGTCGGTGCGGCCGGGATGCTCGGCACCGACCTCGTCGAGGTGCTGCGCGAGCGCGGGCACGAGGTCGTGGGGATGGACCTGCCCGCGGTCGACGTCCTCGACCCGGCGTCCTGCGCCGCGGCGGTCGCGGGCGCCGACGTCGTCGTCAACTGCGCGGCCTACACGGCGGTCGACGCGGCCGAGACCGACGAGGCCCGCGCCTTCGCGGTCAACGCCGTCGGCGCGGCCAACCTCGCGCGCGCCGTGGCAGCCGGCCCGGGCTCGCTCGTGCACGTGTCCACCGACTACGTCGTGGCCGGCGACGGCACGACGCCGTGGCCCGCCGACGCGCCGGTCGCCCCCGCCTCGGCCTACGGCCGCAC
The DNA here is from genome assembly GCF_000720925.1 of Phycicoccus jejuensis. Lineage (GTDB taxonomy): Bacteria > Actinomycetota > Actinomycetes > Actinomycetales > Dermatophilaceae > Phycicoccus > Phycicoccus jejuensis. Next base: position 39,343 of record NZ_JOEE01000004.1, read on the forward strand.
CAAGGCGGCCGGGGAGTGGGCCGTGCGGGCCGAGTGCCCCCGCGCCTGGGTCGTGCGCACCGCGTGGCTCTACGGGGCGCACGGGCGCAGCATCCCGGCGACCGTCGCCCGCCTCGCGCGCGAGCGCGACACCTTCGGGTTCGTCGCCGACCAGGTGGGCCAGCCGACGTGGACCGTCGACCTCGCCGACGGCATCGCCCGGATCGTCGAGGCCGGCGCGCCCTACGGCATCTGGCACGGGACGGCCGACGGCGAGACCTCCTGGCACGGGCTGGCCGGCGCGGTGCTCGAGGAGCTGGGGGAGGACCCGGCGCGGGTGGCCCCCATCACCTCCGACGCCTACCCGGCCCCCGCCCCACGGCCCGCGTACAGCGTCCTGGACCACGCGATGTGGCGCGCCGCCGGGCTCGAGCCGCTGCCGCACTGGCGCGACGCGCTGCACCGGGCCGCGCCCACCGTCCTCGGCACGGAACGGCGCGCCTGAGCCGGGTCGGGGCATCCGTCCGGGCCCCGCGTAGGGCAGACTCACCCCCCGTGAAGACCTTCACGCGCTACTCGTCCTACACCGGCCTGCGACCCGAGATCTTCAAGCGGATCGGCACCGGCCACCGCGAGGTGCTCGACGTGGGGTGCGCCAACGGCACGCTCGGCGACGCCGTCAAGCGCCGACAGGGAGCCCGCGTCACGGGGGTGGAGTACGACGAGGGACTGGCCGGCGAGGCCCGCGGCCGCCTCGACCGGGTCGTCACCGGCGACCTCAACCGCCTCGACGAGATCGTCGCGCAGCTCGAGGGGCCCTACGACTGCATGGTCTTCGCCGACGTGCTCGAGCACCTCGTGGACCCCTGGAGCGTCCTCGACGCCTTCACCGACCACCTGGCGCCCGAGGGCGAGGTCGTCATCAGCCTGCCGAACGTCGGGCACCTGGCGACCTTCACGAGCGTGTTCCTGCGCCGCACCTGGCCGCGCCGCGACCGCGGGCTGCACGACTCGACGCACCTGCGGTGGTTCGCGCGCCGCGACATCGAGGAGCTGCTCGCGCAGACCTCGCTCGAGCCGGTCGCGTGGAAGCGCTCGCAGCGCTTCGTCGACGCCCCGGTCGCCGTCAACAAGCTGGCGCTGCTCGTCGGCTGGGTCCCCGGCCTGCGCGACCTGCTGACCTACCAGTTCGTCGTCGTCGCCCGCCGCCGTCCGACCCCGTAGGGTCGGGAGCATGCTCGCCGCCTTCGCCAAGTCCCAGTCCGCCGACGACCCGCTGAGCGGCCTCGAGGTCGGGGAGCGCCCCGACCCGCAGGCGCCCGAGGGCTGGACGACCGTCCGGCTGCGCACCGCGGCCCTCAACCACCACGACGTGTGGTCGCTGCGCGGGGTCGGGCTGCCGGCCGACCGGCTCCCGATGGTCCTCGGCTGCGACGGCGCCGGCGTGACCGAGGGCGGTGACGAGGTCATCGTCCACGCGGTCGTCGCCTCGCCCGGCTGGACCGGCGACGAGACCCTCGACCCGCGCCGCAGCCTGCTGTCCGAGGTGCACGACGGCACGCTCGCCGAGGTCGTCGCCGTCCCGACGCACAACCTCGTGCCCAAGCCCGACGACCTCTCGTGGGAGCACGCCGCCTGCCTGCCGACCGCGTGGCTCACGGCCTACCGGATGCTGTTCACGAACGCCGCCGTGCAGCCCGGCGCCACCGTGCTCGTCCAGGGCGCCGCGGGCGGGGTCGCCACCGCCCTGGTCCAGCTCGGCTCCGCGGCCGGGCTGCGGATGTGGGTCACCTCGCGCGACGCCGAGAAGGGCGAGCAGGCCGTCTGGCTCGGGGCCGACCGGGCCTTCGAGAACGGCGCCCGGCTGCCCGAGCGCGTCGACGCGGTGATGGAGACCGTCGGCGCCGCCACCTGGTCGCACAGCATCAACAGCCTGCGGCCGGGCGGCACCGTCGTCATCTCGGGCGCGACGTCGGGCGACGCCCCCTCCAAGGCCGAGCTGACGAAGATCTTCTTCAAGCAGCTGCGGGTCGTCGGGTCGACGATGGGCACGCGCGACGAGCTCGAGCGCCTCGCCCGGTTCGTCGTCGACGCCGGCATCGAGCCGCTCGTCGACTCCGTCATGCCCCTGGCCGACGCACGCGACGGCTTCGCCCGGATGGTCGAGGGCCGCGTCGCCGGCAAGGTCGTCTTCACCGTCTGACCGACGGGAGGGTCGCGACGAACAACCGCGTCATCACCGTGACGGCGCGGTGGTTGGTCGCGGACGGGGATACATCCGCGTCCGAGGCGGGTTTCCCCGCCATCACCGTGACGCAGGGGATCGACGTGTCGCTCAGGCGATCTGGAGCCAGTCGTTCCAGCCATTGTGCAGGACGAGCCAGGCGATGAGCCCGTAGCCGGCCTGGCCCGGGTGGTGCGGTACGCCGGACGCGGCGAGGTCAGTGCGCCACTGGTCGTGCCCGAGCAGCGGGGCGTAGCAGTCGACGAACGGGACCCCGCGCCGGCCGCAGACGTCGGCCTGCGCGTCGACGAGGACCTCGAGCCGCGAGTTCAGCTCCTCGTCGTCCGTCGGGGGCGGGCTGACGACGAAGGTGCCGACGCCCGACGACGCGGCGTCGTCGAGGAGGTTCGCGAGGTTGAGCCGGTGCCGCGCCAGCGAGACGCCCGAGAGGATGTCGTTCGTCCCGACCGACAGCACGAGGCGCTTCTCGGACCGGCCGCGCCAGCGCCGCGGCACCTCACCGGCCCACCGCTCGAGCAGGTCGCCGGAGGTGTCGCCCCGCACGCCGAGGTTGTACGAGGTCAGCGTGAGGTCCGGGTGCTGGGTGCGCCCGACGACGCGGGTGACCCAGCCCTGGCCCTTGGGGTCGCCGACCCCGGCGACGAGGGAGGCGCCGAGGAAGACGAGCGCGAGGTCGCGTGGACCGTCGGGGACGACCACCGCCTCCGCGCTCGGGCGGAACTCGATGGGGGACTGGCCCCCGGGGCCGCCCTGCTCGTCCGGCATCTGCTCGCTCACTCGTCCTCGTCGTCCAGTCGGGCCAGCCAGGTGGCCAGCCGCTCCACGGGCACCTCGAAGTCGGGGTTGAGGTCGACGAACGTCCTCAGCTGCTCCGCCAGCCAGTCGAGGGTGACCTCCTCGTCCCCCCGCCGCGCCTGGAGCTCCTCGATGCCGCGGTCGGTGAAGTACACGTCCTCGAGCCTACCGGCGGCCCCGCCTCACCGGTCGAAGGCGCGGGCGACGAGGTCGGCCTGCTCCGCCTGGTGCTGCTTGGTCGAGCCCGCCGCCGGCGACGCCGACCGCGGACGGGAGACCACCCGCAGGGGCCGCGTCTCGCCGTGGGCCGCGAGCTCCTCGGGCAGGTTGAGCGCCAGGAAGGGCCACGCGCCCATGTTCTGGGGCTCGTCCTGCACGACGACGACCTCGGCGTCCGGGTACTGCGCGAGGGCCTTGGTCAGCTCCGCGCCGGGGAGCGGGTAGTACTGCTCCATCCGCAGGATCGCCGTCGAGGTGTCGCCGCGCTTGGCCCGCTCGGCCTCGAGGTCGTAGACGACCTTGCCGGCGGCGAGGAGGACGCGGGTCACCGAGCCCTCCGTCGCGCCCGGACGGTCCGGGAGGACCGGCCGGAAGCCACCGGTCGTGAAGTCCTCGACCGAGCTCGCCGCCGCCTTGAGGCGCAGCATCGACTTCGGGGTGAAGACGATGAGCGGCTTGCGCGGCCGGGCGTAGGCCTGGCGGCGCAGCAGGTGGAAGTACGACGCGGGGGTCGAGGGGTAGGCGACGGTCATGTTGCCCTCGGCGCACATCGTGAGGAAGCGCTCGATGCGCCCCGACGAGTGGTCCGGGCCCTGGCCCTCGTAGCCGTGGGGGAGGAGCAGGACGACCGAGGAGCGCTGGCCCCACTTCTGCTCGGAGCTGCTGATGAACTCGTCGACGATCGTCTGCGCACCGTTGAAGAAGTCGCCGAACTGCGCCTCCCAGAGGACGAGCGCGTCGGGCCGCTCGACGGAGTAGCCGTACTCGAAGCCCATCGCCGCGAACTCGGACAGGAGGCTGTCGTAGACCCAGAACTTCGCCTGGCCCTGGCCGAGGTAGAGCAGCGGCGTCCACTCGGACGCGTTCTCCTTGTCGATGAGCACGGCGTGCCGGCTGACGAACGTGCCGCGGCGGCTGTCCTGCCCGGCGAGGCGGACCGGCGTGCCCTCGATGAGGAGGGAGCCGAAGGCGAGCAGCTCGCCGGTGCCCCAGTCGATGCCGCCCTCGCGGGTGCTCTGGGTGCGCTTGTCGAGCATCTGGCGCAGCTTGGGGTGCACCGTGAAGCCGTCCGGCGGCGTGGAGAAGGCGTCGCCGATGCGGTGCAGCAGCTCGGTGCTGATCGCGGTCTCGGTGGCCGAGTGCGTCGTGCGGTCGGCGAAGGGGGCCTGCGCGGCCGGCGGCTCGAGGCCGGAGCCGGCGTCGGCCTTGCGGCCGTCCCGGGCGTCCTTCTCGGCCGACTTCAGCGCCTCCTTGGTCTCGACGAAGACCCGCTCGAGCTGCTGCTGGTAGTCGCGCAGCGCGGCCTCGGCGTCCTCGACGGTGATGTCGCCGCGGCCGATGAGCGCCTCGGTGTAGAGCTTGCGGACGCTGCGCTTGGCCTCGATGAGGTTGTACATGAGCGGCTGCGTCATCGACGGGTCGTCGCCCTCGTTGTGACCACGGCGGCGGTAGCACACCATGTCGACGACGACGTCCTTGTGGAACTCCTTGCGGAACTCGTAGGCGAGCTCGGCGACGCGCACGCACGCCTCCGGGTCGTCGCCGTTGACGTGGAAGATCGGCGCCTGGATCATCCGCGCGACGTCGGTCGAGTACGTCGAGGAGCGCGAGCTGCTCGGGGAGGTCGTGAAGCCGACCTGGTTGTTGATGACGACGTGCACGGTGCCGCCGGTGCGGTAGCCGCGCAGCTGGCTGAGGTTGAGCGTCTCGGCCACCACGCCCTGTCCGGCGAACGCGGCGTCGCCGTGCATGAGCACGGGCAGGACGGTGAAGTCCTCGCCGGCGAGGTCGAGGCGGTCCTGCTTGGCGCGGACGATGCCCTCGAGCACCGGGTTGACGGCCTCGAGGTGGCTCGGGTTGGCCGCGAGGTAGACCTTCGTCGTCGCGCCGGACTCGGCGGTGAACTCGCCCTCGGTGCCGAGGTGGTACTTGACGTCGCCGGAACCCTGGACCGAGCGCGGGTCCTGCTTGCCCTCGAACTCGCGGAAGATCTGGCCGTAGGACTTGCCGGCGATGTTGGCCAGCACGTTGAGGCGGCCGCGGTGCGGCATCCCGATGCAGACCTCGTCGAGCTCGTCCTCGGCGGCCATCGACAGGACGCGGTCGAGCAGCGCGATGACGGACTCGCCGCCCTCGAGCGAGAAGCGCTTCTGCCCGACGAACTTCGTCTGGAGGAAGGTCTCGAAGGCCTCCGCGGCGTTGAGCCGGCGCAGGATGCGCAGCTGCTCCTCGCGCGTGGTCTTGGCGTACCCGACCTCGACCTTGTCCTGGATCCAGCGGCGCTGCTCCGGGTCCTGGATGTGCATGTACTCGACGCCGATGGTGCGGCAGTACGAGTCGCGCAGGACGCCGAGGATCTTGCGCAGCTTGAGGAACGGCTGGCCACCGAACCCGCCGGTCGCGAAGTCGCGCTCGAGGTCCCACAGCGTGAGGCCGTGGTTGGTGATGTCGAGGTCGGGGTGGCGGCGCTGCTTGTACTCCAGCGGGTCGGTGTCGGCCATGAGGTGGCCGCGCACGCGGTAGGCGTGGATGAGCTCCTGGACGCGGGCGACCTTGTTGATGTCGTCGTCGTGCGCGGCCGAGACGTCGCGCACCCAGCGGACCGGCTCGTAGGGGATGCGCAGGCTCTCGAAGATCTCGTCGTAGAAGCCCTGCTCGCCGAGGAGCAGCGAGTGGACGATCCGGAGGAAATCACCGGACTGCGCGCCCTGGATGATGCGGTGGTCGTAGGTGCTCGTCAGCGTGAGGATCTTGCTCACGGCGTTGCGGTTGAGCGTCTCGGCGCTCGCGCCCTGCCACTCGGCGGGGTAGTCCATCGCGCCGACGCCGATGATCGTGCCCTGGCCCTGCATGAGGCGGGGCACCGAGTGGACGGTGCCGATCGTGCCGGGGTTGGTCAGCGAGATCGAGGTGCCCTGGAAGTCCTCGACGGTCAGCTTGCCGCCGCGCGCCTTCTTGACGACGTCCTCGTAGGCGGTCCAGAAGTGCGCGAAGTCCATCGTCTCGGCGGCCTTGATGGACGGCACGAGGAGCTGGCGGGTGCCGTCGGGCTTGGCGATGTCGATCGCGAGGCCGAGGTTGACGTGCGCCGGCGTGATGAGGACCGGCTTGCCCTTCTCGTCGTGGCCGAAGCCGTTGTTCATCTCGGGCATGACGCCGAGGGCCTTGACGAGGGCGTAGCCGATGAGGTGGGTGAAGCTCACCTTGCCGCCGCGGCTGCGGGCGAGGTGGTTGTTGATGACGATGCGGTTGTCGACGAGGAGCTTGGCCGGCACGGCGCGCACCGAGGTGGCGGTCGGGACCTCGAGCGAGGCCTCCATGTTCGTGACGACGCGCGCGCTCGCGCCACGGATCGGCTGGTGCGCGGACTCGGCGAGCGGCCCGGTCTGCTTGGGGGCCTGGGGCTCGCGCGGCATCGGGGCGGCCTTGGCCTCGGCCGGCTTCTCGTCGGCGGGCTCGGACTTCGCCGGGGCGGGCGCCGGAGCGGCCTGCGGCTCCTTCGGGGCGGGCTGCGCAGCCGCCGGAGCGGGGGTCTCGGGCTGGGCGGCCTTCTCCTGCGGCCGGGGGGCGGGCCTGCCGTTGCCGGCGTGCGTGGACCCCCCGTTGGTGCGGCCCTTGGCGGCGTCACCGGGCTGGTAGTCGGCGAAGAAGCTCCACCACGCCTTGTCGACGCTGTTCCGGTCCCGTTGGTACTGCTCGTACAGCTCGTCGACCAGCCACTCGTTGGGTCCGAAGGCGGTCAGGGGGTCGCTGGACGGGGACTGCTCGGCCACGGGCTATGCGCCTCTTTCTCGGCTGGTCGCGTGCGGGTCGCGGGTGTTCGTCCCAGCCTATTACGTGGCCGTGGCGACCGTGTCGCCGCACGCCGAGCGGTGCCGAACGCGCGGCGACCGGTGGGGAGGCCCCACCGGTCGCCGCGACGACGTGCCGTCCGCCCTCGGGCGGCGCCCGCCGTCAGGCGATGTCCGCCCGGGTCGTGCGCCAGATGCCGATGCCGGCGAGGACGGCCGCGTAGGCGGCGAGGACGAGCGCGCCGCCCCACCACTCGAGGCGCACCTCGTCCGGGCCGTTCGACACCGCGTTGACGATCGCGTTGGTCGCCGACGTCGGCAGGAACTGGGCGACGTGCTCGCGGCCGAACTCCCAGAAGCTCATGGCGAACCCGATGAGCGGCTCGACGATCCAGGCCACCCCGACCCCGATGAGCAGCGCGGCCACCTGGTTGGGGATGAGGATGCCGATGCCGAGGCCGATGAGCGCCCACAGCCCGAGCACGAGGAGGCTCAGGGCGAGGGTGCGCACGATCGTGCCGGACGGGAAGGCGTCCTGGTCGCGCAGGCCGAGGACGACGGCGCCCACGGACACCGACCCGACGAGGCTGACCAGGCCGTACACGGCGCCGATGCCGAGCAGGGCGACGACCTTGGCGAGCATCGCCCGCAGCCGGCGCGGCGTCGCGAGGAAGGTGCCGCTGATCGTCTTGTGCCGGTACTCGGACCCGATCTGGAGCACGCCGATGGTCAGGAGCAACAGGTAGCCGATGGACAGCCCGCCGGTGTAGACGCTGCTGGCGACCTGGGTCGCGTCCCCGGTCGGCACCCCGGCCTCGCCGCTGCGGGCGGTCTCGCTCGTCAGGAGGAAGCCGAAGAGCGCGGCGAAGGCGGCCCCCGCGACGAAGATCGCGATGGCCATGCCCCACCACAGGCGGGTCGTGAAGAACTTGCGGAACTCGCTCCGCACCGCGGGGATCACAGGTTCGCTCCTTCCTGGCCGGTGACGGCGTCGCCCTCGGTGGGCGCACCCACGGGGGCGGCGCCGTCGCCGAGGTTGCGGTTGGTGCCCTCGGTGAGGGAGAAGTACAGGGTCTCGAGGTCGGCCCGCTGCGGGCGCAGACCGTAGATGGGCAGACCGGCGCGCAGGGCGACGTCGCCGACGAGGCGCATGTCGCCGGTGTCCGCGACGAGCGAGCCGTCCTCCTGGACGCTGCTCGTCACGTCGGCGACCCGCAGCGCGCCGGCGAGGGCCGCCGCGTCGCTGGTCTGCACGAGCGAGCCCGGGGTGCCCTCGAGCTCCTCCATCGGGCCGGCCTGCACGAGACGGCCGTTGGCGATGATGACGACGTCGTCGACCGTCTGCGCGACCTCCTGGAGGAGGTGGCTCGAGACGAGGATGGTCTTGCCCTCGCTCGCGAGGTGCTTGAGGAAGCCGCGCAGCCAGCGGATGCCCTCGGGGTCCAGCCCGTTGGCCGGCTCGTCGAGGACGAGGACCTGCGGGTCGCCGACGAGCGCGGCCGCGAGGCCGAGGCGCTGGCGCATCCCCATGCTGTAGCCGCCGGCCCGCTTGCGGGCCGCCGCCGGGATGCCCGTCAGCTCGAGGAGCTCGTCGACCCGGCGGTCGGGGATGCCGCCGGCGGCGGCGAGCACGCGCAGGTGGTCGCGGCCGCTGCGGCCCGGGTGGAAGTTCGTGGCCTCGAGGGCAGCGCCGACGCTCTCGAGCGGGCGGGGCAGGTCGGCGTAGGGCCGGCCCCCGATCGTCGCGGTGCCGCTCGTCGGCCGGACGAGGCCGAGGAGCATCCGCAGCGTCGTCGTCTTGCCCGCCCCGTTCGGCCCGAGGAAGCCGGTGATCCGGCCGGGCTCGACGCCGAAGGTCAGGCCGTCGACGGCGACGAACTGGCCGAAGGTCTTCGTCAGGCCGGTGATCTCGATGCGACCGGAGTCGGCGCCCCCGGGCCGCCCGGTCGTGGTGGTCATGGTGTCCTCCGCGTGCTCATGGCACCGATCCTCCCAGCCTGCCGCAGGGGGAGGGTCAACCCCTCGGTGGACCGGCGCTCCCCCCGGGGGATGAGCACCGGCCGGAACCCGCCCGGGGGCCCGTACGCTGTGGAGGCATGCACCCTCCCAGTCCTGATCACCGATGACCCCCTGGCTCCTGCTCCTCCTCGGTGTCGTCCTCACGGTCGGCACCGCCCTGTTCGTCGCGGCGGAGTTCTCGCTCGTGGCCCTCGACCGTCCGGCCGTCCAGCGCGCCGTCGACGCGGGTGAGCCCGGCGCCCGCTCCGTCCTCACCTCGCACCGGCAGCTGTCGACGCAGCTCTCGGCGTGCCAGGTCGGCATCACGCTGACCACCCTCGTCCTTGGCTTCATCGCGAGCCCCTCCGTCGGCGTCCTGCTCCAGGGGCCGTTGGAGTCGGCCGGCCTCTCGGTCGGCGTCGCCACCTCCGTGGGGGCGGTGCTCGCGATGGTCCTCGCCACCGGCTTCTCGATGATCGTCGGAGAGATGGTCCCCAAGACCCTCGCCGTGTCGCTGCCGATGGCCACCGCGAAGGTCTCCGCGGGCCCGGTCCGCTGGTTCGGCCTCGCCGCCAAGCCGCTCATCGCCGTCCTCAACGGCGTGGCCAACCGCACCCTGCGCGCGCTCGGCATCGAGCCCCAGGAGGAGCTGTCGGCCGCCCGCAGCCCCGCGGAGCTCGCCTCCCTCGTCCGCAGCTCCGCCGAGGCCGGCACCCTCGACGTCGGCACCGCCCGTCTCGTCACCGCGTCCCTCGGGTTCGCCGACCAGAGCGCGGCCGACGTCATGACGCCGCGCTCGCGGGCGACGTCCATCGACCGCACCGCGTCCGCCGCCGACCTCGTCGCGCTCGCGCGGCACACCGGCCACTCGCGCTTTCCGGTGGTCGGCGCCGACTGGGACGACGTCGACGGGATCGTCCACGTCAAGAAGGCCATCGCCGTCCCCTTCGAGCGCCGGGCCGACGTGCCCGTGTCGGCCCTGATGACCCAGGCCGTGTTCGTCCCCGAGACCCTGCGCCTGGACCCGCTCCTCGTCCGCCTGCGCGGCGGCGGGATGCAGCTCGCCGTCGTCGTCGACGAGTACGGCGGCACCTCCGGCGTCGTGACGCTCGAGGACCTCGTCGAGGAGATCGTCGGCGAGGTCAGCGACGAGCACGACCGTGGTCAGACGACGGGTCGCCGTCTGCCGGACGGCTCCTGGACCGTGCCGGGCCTCTGGCGGCCGGACGAGGTGCGCTCGCGCGTCGGCGTCGACGTGCCCGAGGGTCCGGCCTACGAGACGGTCGGCGGCTTCGTCATGGCCGCGCTCGGCCGCGTCCCGCAGGTCGGTGACGAGGTCGTCGTCGACGGCTGGACCGCGCGCGTCGTCGACATGGAGGGCCACCGGGTCGACCGGGTCCGGCTGCTGCCGGTGCGGGCCGTCCCCACCGCCCGCCCGACGGAGGTGGGCGCGTGACCACGCTGCTCGTCACCGTCGTCCTGCTCGCCGCCAACGCGTTCTTCGTCGGCGCGGAGTTCGCCGCGATGTCCGCCCGCCGCAGCCAGCTCGAGCCCCTCGCCGAGGCGGGCAGCAAGGGCGCCAGGGTCGCGATGGAGGCGTTGCAGCGCACCGGGATCCTGCTGGCCACGAGCCAGCTCGGCATCACGGTCTGCTCGGTGCTCCTCGGCGCCGTGTCCGAGGCGGCGCTGCACCACGCGCTCGTCCCGGTCGCCGAGGGCCTCGGCCTCTCGACGGTCGTCGCCGACGTCGTCGCCCTGCTCCTCGCGCTCGCGGTCGTCGTCTTCCTCCACGTCGTCTACGGCGAGATGATCCCGAAGAACATCTCCATCGCGAAGCCCGAGCGGGCCGCCATCGTCCTCGTGCCGCCGCTCGTGTGGGTCTCGAAGGTCGTCGCCCCGCTCATCCACGGGATGGACCGGCTCTCCAAGGCCGTCATCCGGCTCTTCGGCGTGGAGCCCAAGGACGAGCTCGCGTCGGCGTTCACCGCCGAGGAGGTCGCGCACATCCTCGACGAGTCCCGCGAGGAGGGACTCGTCGGGGCGCAGGACTACGAGCGGCTCGGTGCCGCACTGGAGTTCAGCGACAAGGACGCCTCCGACGTCGGGGTGCCGATCGAGCAGCTGGTCACCGTGACCGCCGAGGCGACGCCCGAGGACATCGAGCGGCTCGTCGCCCGGCACGGCTTCTCGCGCTACCCGGTGCTCGACCGCGCCGGCGAGGTGGGCGGGTACCTGCACCTCAAGGACGTCCTCTACGCCGACGACGAGGAGCGCACCGAGCCGGTGCCGACCAAGCGCGTGCGGCGGATGGCCACCGTGCGCCGCGGTGACGAGGTCGAGTCCGTGCTGCAGACCATGCAGGACAGCGGTTCCCACCTCGCCCGCGTCGTCGCGGACGACGGGGTCGTCGTCGGCGTCGTGTTCCTCGAGGACGTCATCGAGGAGCTCGTCGGCGAGGTCTCGGACGCGTCCCAGCGCTGAGCGCGCCCACCGTCGTCGGGCGGCCCGGCCCTGCGGGTCAGAGCCGCCCGACGACGAACGCGGTGGCGAAGCCGAGCGTCGTCACCAGCCCGGTGACCATGTGGGTGCGCTCGAAGGCCTCGGGGATCATCGTGTCGGCGACCATCGTGAGGATGGCGCCGGCCGCGACCGCCGTGATGGCGGCGACGGCCTCGGGGGAGGCCCCCTGGAGGAGCAGCACCCCGACCAGCCCTGCCAGGCCGCTCGCGACGGCGATGCCCACCCACACGCCGAACACGTAGCGGGCGCTGCGACCGGCGGACTTCATCCCGGCCGCGCTCGAGAGGCCCTCCGGCAGGTTCGAGATGACGATGGCCGCCAGCACCGGCACCCCGACGCCCTGCCCGCCGAGCAGGCTGAGCCCGAGGACGACCGACTCCGGCACGCCGTCGAGCAGCGCGCCGACGGCGATGGCGGCGCCGCTGCCGGACTGCTCGGACTCGGACGGCTGCCGGCCGTGCGACCGCTTGCGGTGCCGGGCGCCGAGCCGCCCGAGCGCGACGTTCGCGAGGAAGTAGGCCAGGGCGCCGCCGAGGAAGCCCAGGACCGTCGGCAGCAGGCCGCCGGTGCGCTCGGCCTCGTCGACGAGGTCGAAGGACAGCGCCGAGACGAGGACCCCGGCGCCGAAGGCCATGACGACCGCGACGACCGCCCGTGGCACGCGGACGAACCACGCGACGAGGGCACCGACGACGAGCGCCCCGCCGGCGAGCAGACCCCACAGGCCCGCTTCCAGCGCGGTGCTCACCGGGTGCCCACGGCGTCAGCGCGCGGCGAGCGCGTCCTCGAGCAGGGTGACCATCGCCTCGAGCTGGACGTCGGTGGCGTCGCCGACCTCCTCGTCGGACCCATCGAGCGCGCGGGCGGCGAGCCCGGCCTTCTCGTCGACGAGCTCCGCGAGGCGCGGGTCGAGCGTGCCGGTGGCGATGACGCGCCACGCGGTGACCGGCTCGGTCTGCCCGATCCGGTGGACGCGGTCGATCGCCTGGGTCTGCTCGGCCGAGGTCCAGGACAGCTCGGCGAGGACGACGTTCGAGGCCACCTGGAGGTTGAGCCCGACGCCGGCCGCGGTGAGCGAGCAGACGATGACCGACACCTCGGGGTCCTCGAGGAAGGCCTTGATGTTCGCCGCGCGGACGGCAGGGGTCTGGTCTCCACGGATGGAGGAGTACCCGATGCCGCGCTTGGCGAACGTCGCCTCCGCGGTGTCCATGACATCGACGTGCTTGGCGAAGAAGACGACCTTGCCGACGTTGCGCGCCAGCTGGGCCGCGTAGTCGGCCGCGAGGCCGGCCTTGGCCTGGCCGATGCGCCGCAGGACCGAGAAGACGTTGTCGCCGGAGGTCTCGCCGCCGGTGTCGCGGCGCAGGGCCGCGGCGACGCGGCGGACGAGCTCGTGGTCGACGCCCTCGACGGGGGTGCTGCGCGCGGAGACGGCCGCGTCGTAGCGGGTGAGGAGGCGCGTGGCGAGCTGCTGCTCGGCGGAGCGGACCGAGCGGCTCGCCTCGTCGTCGAGCTCGACGGGGAGGTCGGCGACCCGGCGGGCCGGGATGTCGGAGGCGACGTCGACCTTCCGGCGCCGGACGATGCCGAGGTCGATGACGCTGCGCCGGGCGGCGGCCGAGAAGCCGCGGTCGGCGGGGGTGAGGCCGGTCTCCTCGAGCGCCGCCATGAGGGCGGGGCGCGGGCGGGTGTCGTCGATCCAGCCGAGGAACTGCCAGACGGCCCGGAAGTCCTCGATGTCGTTGATGAGCGGCGTCCCCGTCAGCGCCATGAGCAGCGGTGCGGCGGCTCGTTCCCGGACCTTCTGCGACAGGGCCAGCACGTGCCTGGAGCGCTGCGAGGTCTTGTTCTTGATGAAGTGCGCCTCGTCGAGGACCATCCCGCGGAAGCCGTGGGTGCCGAGCCACCCGACGTGGCGGTCGAGGATGTCGTAGTTGACCACGACGATGTCGGCGAAGCCGTCGACGGTGTCGCCGTCGCCGTGCACGACGGTCGCGGTGCGCCGCGGCGTCCACCGGGCGGCCTCGCGGGCCCAGTTGGCCTTGACGACGTTGGGCACGACGACGAGCAGGGGGAAGGCGCCGGCGGCCTCGGCCGCGAGCAGCGACTGGGCGGTCTTGCCGAGCCCGGGCTCGTCGGCGAGGAGGAAGGTGCGGTGCCCGGCCGCGGCCGCGGCGACGACCTGGGCCTGGTGGTGCATCAGCTCCAGGCCCTCGATGCCGTGGACGACGCCCTCGGGCTCGGGCAGCGGCATGCACGTCGCGTCGCCGCCCTGCTCGAAGGCGCGGAAGAGCGGGGTCAGCAGCTCCCAGGTGGCGAGCCGGTTGGTGCGCGGCCGGACGGCCTGGACGGCGGAGAGGTCCGGCGCGAGGAAGGGGTTGGCGAGCTGGCGGGCCATGACGGCGGTCGGGACGACGCGGCGCGGGGCGGGGGCGTCGTCGGCCGAGGGGGCCGGCGGCTCGGGCTCGGGCTCCGGCTCGCGGCCGGCGGAGCGCAGCATGTCGTTCTTGAGGTCGTGGGCCTCGGGCGGGACGACGGCGTCCTCGGCGAGCAGCTGGAGCAGGCTGGTGTCCCGGGCGGCGGTCTTCGCGAGGATCGTCGCGATGCCGTCGAGCCGGGTCATCGTCGCGGTGCGCTCGGACTCGGGCACGGAGGGGTCGCCCTTCAGACGTGCCCGCTCCTCGCGCACGAGCAGCGCGAGGACCTGGAAGGTCGTGCGCTGGGAGGGGCGGACGTGCCCGCGGCCGGCCGCGGCCTCGACCTGACGGACCGTGCGCGCCATGACGGGGAGGAGTCCCTCCTCGTGCGTCGTGCGGGTCGGGCGACGGTCTCGGGGACCGCCACCGCGGCGCCGGGGTGCTCGCTGTGCCAAGCGTTCCTTCTCCTGGGTCGTGGCGTCGGCGGGCACCCGTGGGTGCGGGCCGGGGACGCCAGCCGGTGTCGCGGGGGACCGGGTGCACACGCCGTCGGCGTGCACGCGGCGGTGCCGCATCCGGGTGGTGGCACCACCCAGGGTCCTCGAGCGAGGACCGGTCCCCACCCCAGAGTATCCCCGCCCGGGCCCGTCGGACGAGCACGGTGCGGTCACGACCGCCGCGGGGTGGGGGGCGGACGACGGGAGGGCCCGGTCCGCGGCGCGGTGTGCGCGCGGTCCGGGCCCTCCTGCGTCGGTGCCCCCGGCAGGATTCGAACCTGCGCTCCCGCCTCCGGAGGGCGGTGCTCTATCCCCTGAGCTACGGGGGCGGCATGACGCGCGTCATGGTCGAAACCGCGACGCGGGGAGAGGCTAGCAGCCTAGGCTTGGGGCCATGCAAACCGGGTGGGCGGGACCTGGCGACGGGCCACTCGTCCTCGTGTGCGACGACACCGAGGCGATCCGCCGCCTCCTGCGGATCAACCTCGAGCTGGGCGGTTTCCGGGTCGAGGAGGCGGCCGACGGGCACGAGGCCATGAGCCGGCTCATCGACGCCGACCGGGAGCGCCCGGCGGTCATCGTCCTGGACTCGCAGATGGCCCCGTACGACGGCTGGTGGGCCATCGCGGCGATCCGCTCCCACCACCCCCTCGACGACGTGCCGGTCGTCCTCGTCACCGCCACGGCGACCGACCTGGAGAGCCCCGAGGTGAGCGGCGCCGGTTTCGACGCCTACGTGAGCAAGCCGTTCGACCCCGACGACCTCGTGGCGGTCGTCTCACGGCTCGCGGCGGCCGGACGGGCCCGACACCGCCGTCCGTAGACTGGCGCGGGTGACCCCCGAACAGCTCTCGGCCGCCATCCGCGGCGCCCTCGTGTCCGCCGTCGACTCCGGTGACCTCGCCGTCACCGTCCCCGACGAGGTGCGCGTGGAGCGTCCGAGGAACCGCGACCACGGGGACTGGTCGACCAACGTCGCGCTCCAGCTGGCCAAGCCCGCCGGGATGAACCCGCGCGAGCTCGCGTCGGCCCTCGCCGAGCGCCTGCGGGCGGTCGACGGCGTCGCCGCGGTCGACGTCGCGGGCCCGGGCTTCCTCAACATCACGCTCGATGCCGCGGCCGCCGGCGAGCTCGCGCGCAGCATCGTCGAGGCCGGAACCGCGTTCGGCCACAACGAGGCCGAGGCCGGCCACGTCATCAACCTCGAGTACATCTCCGCGAACCCGACCGGGCCGCTGCACCTCGGGCACACCCGCTGGGCGGCGCTCGGCGACGCCATGGGACGGCTGCTGCGGGCCTCCGGCGCCACGCTGACGACGGAGTACTACCTCAACGACGCCGGCTCGCAGATGGACAAGTTCGCCGCGTCGGTGCTGGCCCGCGCCAAGGGCGAGCCGACCCCCGAGGGCGGCTATCCCGGCGCGTACGTCGACGACCTCGCGGAGCAGGTGCTCGCGCAGCGGCCCGACCTCGTCTCGCTCCCCGACGACGAGGCACTCGTCGTGGCGCGCGACCTCGCCTACCCCCTGCAGCTCGCCGACATCCGCGAGACCCTCGAGGCCTTCGGGGTGCGGTTCGACGTGTGGTTCTCGGAGAAGAGCCTCCACGACGGCGGCGCGGTCGCCTCGGCCGTCGACCGGCTGCGCGAGCAGGGGCACGTGTTCGACCAGGACGGCGCCGTCTGGCTGCGGACGACCGACTTCACCGACGACAAGGACCGCGTGCTGTTCCGGGCGAACGGGGAGCCGACGTACTTCGCCGCCGACGCCGCGTACTACCTGTCCAAGAAGGACCGCGGCTTCGACGAGAAGATCTACCTCCTCGGCGCCGACCACCACGGCTACATCAACCGGCTCAAGGCCATCGCCGCCTGCGCGGGGGACGACCCGGAGCACAACATCGAGGTGCGCATCGGGCAGCTCGTCGACCTCAACGGCGCGAAGCTGTCCAAGCGCGCCGGCAACATCATCGAGCTGCGCGACCTCATCGGGTGGATCGGCACCGACGCGATCCGGTACTCGCTGGCCCGGTACCCGGCCGACAGCCCGCTCTCGCTCGACGGCGAGGAGCTGCGCAAGCAGACCAACGACAACCCGGTCTTCTACGTGCAGTACGCCCACGCCCGGACGGCCAACGTGGCGCGCCTCGCGGCCGAGGACGGCGTGCACCGCGCGGACGGCTTCGACGCCTCGCTGCTCGGAGACCCCACCGAGGCCGCGCTCCTCGCCGTGCTCGGCGACTTCCCGCGGGTCGTCGCCCAGGCCGCGCACCTGCGCGAGCCGCACCGGGTGGCGCGCTACCTCGAGGAGCTCGCCGCGCGCTTCCACAAGTGGTACGACACCTGCCGTGTGCGCCCGATGACCGCCGACGAGGAGGTCACCGACCTCCACCGCACCCGCCTCTGGCTCAACGACGCCACCCGGCAGGTCCTCGCCAACGGTCTCGACCTGCTCGGCGTCTCCGCGCCCGAGCGCATGTGAGGGGCTGAGCCGTGCGCGCGCACGAGGCCGGTGCCCTCCACGCCGAGGGCTACGGCGGACCCCCGCTCTACCTGCCCTCCCCGGGCGACGTCATGGAGCTGCTGCCGCAGCTGTGGGCGTCGTCGGTCGCGCGTGACGAGCGGGGACGGCTCACCGTGGGAGGGGTCGACGTCGTCACGCTCGCGGAGCGTCACGGCACGGCGGCCTACGTCATGGACGAGGACGACTTCCGGTCGCGCGCACGGGGTTTCCGCGACGGGTTCGCCGACGCGTTCGCGCGCTTCGGGGGCGCCGACGTCTACTACGCGGGCAAGGCCTTCCTCTGCACGGCCGTCGCCCGCTGGGTCGACCAGGAGGGCCTCCACCTCGACGTCTGCACCGGCGGCGAGCTCGCCGTCGCGCAGCGGGCGGGCTTCCCCGCGGAGCGGGTCGCCTTCCACGGCAACAACAAGACCGTCGCCGAGCTGCGGGCCGCGCTGACCTACGGGGTCGGCCGCGTCGTCGTCGACTCGTTCGACGAGATCGACCGCGTCGTGGCGCTCGCGACGGAGCTCGGCGTGCGCGCGCCGGTCATGGTCCGCGTCACGGTGGGCGTCGAGGCGCACACCCACGAGTTCATCGCCACCGGGCACGAGGACCAGAAGTTCGGCTTCAGCCTCGCCGGGGGCCGGGCGATGCAGGCCGTCGCCCGGCTGCTCGCGCACCCCGAGGCGGTCGACCTGCGCGGCCTGCACAGCCACATCGGCAGCCAGATCTTCGACACCGGAGGCTTCGAGGCCGCCGTGCACCGGCTCGCCGGGCTGCACCGACGGGTCGAGGAGGAGCACGGTGTTGCGATGCCGGAGGTCGACCTCGGCGGCGGCTACGGCATCGCCTACACCTCGCAGCACGACCCCCTGCCGGCCGACGCGCTCGCCGCGGCGATGGCCGCCATCGTCGGCCGCGAGTTCGGGGACCGCGTCCCGCGGGTCTCGGTCGAGCCGGGGCGCGCCATCGTCGGCCCGACGACGTTCACGCTGTACGAGGTCGGCACCGTCAAGACGGTCGACCTCGGCGCGGGTCACTCGCGGACCTACGTCTCGGTCGACGGCGGGATGAGCGACAACGCCCGCCCGGCGCTCTACGAGGCCGACTACTCTTGCACCCTCGCCAACCGGGCCTCGAGCGCCGACCCCGTGCTCGCCCGCGTGGTCGGGCGGCACTGCGAGAGCGGCGACATCGTCGTCCTCGACGAGTACCTGCCGGCCGACGTCCGCCCGGGCGACCTCGTCGCCGTGCCGGGCACCGGCGCCTACTGCCGCAGCCTCTCCAGCCAGTACAACCACACCCCCCGACCGCCCGTCGTCGCCGTCCGTGGAGGCGAGAGCAGGGTGCTCGTGCGTCGTGAGACGATCGAGGACCTGCTCGCCCTCGACGTGGCGGACGACTGAGCCCGACGACCGAGGAGACCGATCCCGCCATGGCCCACGAACCCGGCGCACCCCTGCGCGTCGCCCTGCTCGGGTGCGGCGTCGTGGGCTCGTCCGTGGCCCGGATGCTCGTCGAGCAGGCCGACGACCTCGCCGCGCGCGTCGGCGCCCCGCTCGAGCTCGTCGGCATCGCGGTGCGGCGCCCGCAGCGCCCGCGGCCGGACGTCCCGGTCGACCCCTCGCTCTTCACCGCCGACGCCGAGGAGCTCGTGACCCGGGCCGACGTCGTCGTCGAGGTCGTCGGGGGCATCGACCCGGCGCGCGGCCTCATCCTGCGCGCGATCGAGCACGGCGCGGCCGTCGTCTCCGCCAACAAGGCGCTCGTCGCCGAGGACGGCCCGACGCTGTTCGAGGCCGCCGCCCGGGCCGGGGTCGACCTGTACTACGAGGCCGCGGTCGCCGGGGCGATCCCGATCCTGCGGCCGGTGCGCGAGTCGCTCGCCGGCGACCGGGTCCGCAAGGTCATGGGCATCGTCAACGGGACGACGAACTTCGTCCTCGACAAGATGGACGTCTCGGGGGCCGGCTTCGCCGAGACCGTCGCCGAGGCCCAGGCGCTCGGTTATGCCGAGGCCGACCCGACCGCCGACGTCGAGGGCTTCGACGCCGCCGCGAAGGCCGCCATCCTCGCGAGCCTGGCGTTCCACACCCGCGTGTCCTCGGCCGACGTCCACCGCGAGGGCATCACCGAGGTGACCGCCGCCGACATCAACGCCGCGCGCGAGAACGACTGCGTCGTCAAGCTGCTCGCGATCTGCGAGCGGGTCGAGGCCGAGGGCGCCGACGCCGTCAGCGTGCGCGTGCACCCGGCGATGGTCCCGCGCTCGCACCCGCTGGCCAGCGTCCGCGAGGCGTTCAACGCCGTGTTCGTCGAGGCCGAGGCCGCCGGCGAGCTGATGTTCTACGGCCGCGGCGCGGGCGGCGACCCCACGGCGTCCGCCGTCCTCGGCGACGTCGTCGCCGTCGCCCGCCAGCGGGTGGCCGGCGGGCGCGGGCCGGGGGAATCGGCCTACGCCGACCTGCCCGTCGTCGACCTGGGGCGTGCCGTGACGCGCTACCACATCAGCCTCGACGTGGCCGACCGCCCGGGCGTGCTCGCGCAGGTCGCGGCGGTCTTCGCCGAGCAGGGCGTCTCGATCGAGACCGTCCGCCAGCAGGTCGTCCCCGACGAGGGCGACCGGGCGCGGCTCATCGTCGTGACCCACCGCGCGAGCGACGCCGCGCTGTCCGCCACCGTCGACGCCCTCGCCGCCCTCGAGGCGGTCGACGACGTCGCCTCCGTCATGCGTGTGGAAGGAGCCTGACGTGGCCCACCAGTGGCGCGGCGTCATCCGCGAGTACGCCGAGCGCCTGCCGAGCCTGGCCGGCGCGCCGGTCGTCACCCTCCTCGAGGGCGGGAGCCCGCTGATCCCGTGCGAGAACCTCTCGCAGCTCACGGGGGCCAACGTCCTCGTCAAGTACGAGGGCCTCAACCCGACCGCGTCCTTCAAGGACCGCGGGATGACGGCGGCGATCTCCGCCGCGAAGCTGAACGGCGCGAAGGCCGTCATCTGCGCCAGCACGGGCAACACCAGCGCCAGCGCCGCCGCGTACGCGGTCAAGGCGGGGATGACCTGCGCCGTCCTCGTGCCCGACGGCAAGATCGCGATGGGCAAGCTGTCGCAGGCGATCGCCCACGGCGCCACCCTCATCCAGGTCGAGGGCAACTTCGACGACTGCCTGACCGTCGCCCGCAAGCTCGCCGAGTCCTACCCGGTCGAGCTCGTCAACTCCGTCAACCCCGCACGCATCGAGGGCCAGAAGACGGCCGCGTTCGAGGTCGTCGACGCGCTCGGCGACGCCCCGGACATCCACGTGCTGCCGGTCGGCAACGCCGGCAACATCACGGCGTACTGGAAGGGTTACACCGAGTACGCCTCGGAGACACCGGCTCTCGACGGCACGCTCCTGCCGCCCGTGGCCACCCGGCGCCCGCAGATGTGGGGCTTCCAGGCGGCCGGCGCCGCACCGATCGTCCTCGGTCACCCGGTCGACCACCCCGAGACCGTCGCCACGGCGATCCGCATCGGCAACCCGGCCTCGTGGCGGCAGGCCGAGGCGGCACGCGACGAGTCCGGCGGCCTCATCGACTCCGTCACCGACGACGAGATCCTCGAGGCCCATCGCCTGCTGTCCTCCACCGAGGGCGTGTTCGTCGAGCCCGGGTCGGCGGCCAGCATCGCCGGCCTGCTCAAGATGCACCGGGCCGGGCGGATGCCGCAGGACGCCACCGTCGTCTGCACCGTGACCGGCCACGGCCTCAAGGACCCCCAGTGGGCCCTGCGCTCGGCCGACGGCGGCGACGTCGAGCCGGTCCGCGTGCCGGTCGACGCCTACTCGGTCGCGGCCGCGCTCGGCCTCGAGGGGTGACGTGAGCGCGCTGCGCCCGGGGGTGGCCGTCGACGTCCGCGTGCCGGCGAGCAGCGCCAACCTGGGGCCCGGGTTCGACTCCGTCGGCTGCGCCCTCGGTGTGTGGGACCGCTGCCGCGCGACCGTCACCGCCGAGCCCGGCCTCGTCGTCGTCGTCGAGGGCGAGGGGGCGGGCGCCGTCCCGCTCGACGAGACGCACCTCGTGCACCGCGCGATGCGCACGGCCTGGGCGGAGGCGGCCGTCGAGGCGCCGGCCGGCCTGCGCCTCGAGTGCGTCAACGCCGTCCCGCACGGCCGGGGGATGGGCTCGTCGGCGACGGCGATCGTCACCGGCATCGTCGCCGCGCTCGCCCTGGCCTCGGTCTCGCGCGGTGACGGGGGAGCGGTCGACCTCGACGCCGCGAACTCGCTGGCGGCGCGTCTCGAGGGCCACCCCGACAACGCCTCCGCGAGCGTCTACGGCGGCGTGACCCTCTCGTGGAGCGAGCCCGGGGGGACGACGACGGTGCGCCTGCCGGTGCACCCGGACCTCGCGCCCGTCGTCTTCGCCCCGGACACCCAGCTCTCGACGGCGCGCGCCCGCTCGGTGCTGCCGCAGCAGGTGCGCCTCGCCGACGCCGCGGCGAACTCCGCCCGCGCCGCGCTCCTCGTCCACGCCCTGCGCGACGAGCCCGCCCTCCTCGTCGAGGCCACCCGCGACTGGCTGCACCAGGAGGCGCGCCGGCCGTCCTACGCCGCGTCGATGGCGCTCGTCGACGCCCTGCGCGCCGATGGTCACGCCGCCGCGATCTCGGGGGCCGGGCCGTCGGTTCTCGTCCTCGCGCAGCGGGAGCGGCTCGACCACGCCCGCTCGTTCGGCCCCGCGGGGTGGCGCGTGCTCACACCGGGGATCCCCGCCGAGGGTGCGTCGGTCGAGGTCGTCGACGGGCCCTGACCTGCACGGACGCGCGCGGTGTCCGTCCCAGTGGATCCGGCGTCCGGGCCCCGGGCGCGGTGGTACTGTGGAGAACGAGCGATCGCCGCCGATGCCGGGCCCTGTTCCCGATGCCTGCAGCCGACCGCCCTCCCACGCCCCCGGGGCACAGAGACCGCAGCCTGACCGGCTGCACGCTCGGGCGTGGCCCCTTCCACCCAGACCGGCTCACCCTGCCGGTCCACGAGCGAGGGAAAGGATCCTTCGTGTCAGACACCACCACCCTCGAGGCGTCGGCGTCCGCCGGCGGCCAGCGCCGGTCCGGCGCCCTGTCGGCCATGCGGCTCGCCGAGCTGCAGGGCCTCGCCTCGAGCATGGGCATCAGCGGGACCGCCAAGATGCGCAAGGGCGACCTCGTCACCGCCATCCGCGCCCGCCAGAACGGCGAGAGCGGCCCCGCCGCCACGGGCGAGCAGCCCGTCGCGCGCCGCTCCCGCCGGGCCGAGGCCCCGGCCGGTCGCACCGAGGCCCCCGCCGAGCCGGCGCCGGCCGCCGAGCGCGCGCCCGAGCCGGCGCCGGCCGTCGAGCGTGCCGAGCGCGAGCAGGTGCGCGAGCGCGGCGACCGCGAGCAGTCCCGCGACCGCGGCGAGCAGCGCGAGCAGCGCGAGCAGCCCCGCCGGGAGCGCTCCGAGCGCGAGCAGGCCCGTGACCGCGGCGAGCAGCAGGGCCGTGACCGTGGCGAGCAGCAGCGCGACGAGCGCGAGCAGCCCCGTGACGACCGCGGCGCCCCCGACCAGCAGCGCCGGGACGACGACGAGGAGGGCGGCCGCGGTCGCCGTCGCCGCAACCGGGGACGCAACCGCGACAAGCGGACCCGCCAGCCCGGTGACGCCCCCGAGCAGCGCTCCGAGGCGGGGGAGCCGCAGATCCACGACGACGACGTCCTCGTGCCGGTCGCGGGCATCCTCGACATCCTCGACAGCTACGCCTTCGTCCGCACGACCGGCTACCTGCCGGGCAGCAGCGACGTCTACGTCCCGATGCAGATGGTCAAGCGCTACGGCCTGCGCAAGGGTGACGCGGTCACCGGCTCGATCAAGGCCGTCCGCGAGGGCGAGGAGGCGCAGCAGCACACCGTCGGCGGGCGCAACAACCGCCAGAAGTACACGCCGCTCGCGCGTCTCGACACGGTCAACGCGATGACCCCGGAGGACGCCCGCCGGCGCCCCGAGTTCGGCAAGCTGACGCCGCTCTACCCGCAGGACCGCCTGCGCCTGGAGACGACGCAGCAGCAGCTGACGACGCGGATCATCGACCTCGTCGCCCCGATCGGCAAGGGCCAGCGCGGGCTCATCGTCGCCCCGGCGAAGGCCGGCAAGACGATGGTCATGCAGGCCATCGCCAACGCGATCACGACGAACAACCCCGAGTGCCACCTCATGGTCGTCCTCGTCGACGAGCGTCCTGAGGAGGTCACGGACATGCAGCGCGCCGTCAAGGGCGAGGTCATCGCCTCGACCTTCGACCGGCCCGCCGACGACCACACGACCGTCGCCGAGCTCGCCATCGAGCGCGCCAAGCGCCTCGTCGAGATGGGCCACGACGTCGTCGTGCTCCTCGACTCGATCACCAAGCTCGGCCGCGCGTACAACCTGGCGGCGCCGGCGAGCGGGCGCATCCTGTCCGGCGGCGTCGACTCGGCGGCGCTCTACCCGCCGAAGAAGTTCTTCGGGGCGGCGCGCAACATCGAGGACGGCGGCTCGCTGACCATCCTCGCGACGGCGCTCGTCGAGACCGGCTCGCGGATGGACGAGGTGATCTTCGAGGAGTTCAAGGGCACCGGCAACATGGAGCTCAAGCTCGACCGGCAGCTCGCGAACCGTCGCATCTTCCCGGCGGTCGACGTCAACAACTCCGGCACGCGGCGCGAGGAGATCCTCCTGGCCCCCGACGAGCTGAAGATCATGTGGAAGCTGCGCCGGGTGCTCGCCGCGCTCGACAGCCAGCAGGGCATCGAGCTGCTGCTCGACCGGCTGAAGAAGACGAAGACGAACTACGAGTTCCTCGTCTCGGTGCAGCAGACGAGCTCGATGAAGCCGGAGGACGAGGACGCCTGAGGCGCCCCGCCCGACCCGGCCGCCCCGGTCACGCCATGGCGTGGCCGGGGCGTCGTCGTCGCGGTGGACGGCACGTCAGCGCGGCGGACCGAGCGCGAGCCGGCGGCGCAGCTCCGTCCGCCCGGCGTCGTCGTCGGGGAGGTCCCACCAGGACTCGACCCACCACGTCGCGCCGGCCTCGGCCCACGCGTCGACCGGAGGACGGGCGTCGCCGAACGACCCGTGGGAGTCGCCCTCGACGACGACGTCGTAGCCGTCCATCGAGAGCCCGGCGCCGGCCCGTAGGTCGGTCAGCCGCGCGACGACCTCGCGCAGGGCGTCGTGGGTGAGGCGCGAGCCGGGGTCGTCCAGGCCCGCGCCGACGACCGCGGGCAGGACACCCTGCCAGCGGGCCGCGCGCTCGAGCGAGCGCTGGCGGGAGCGACCGGGCAGCAGCGCGCCGACGCACCAGACCGGCGGGTGCGGGCGCTGCGCCGGGGGAGGGGGCACGAGCTCGGTGACCGGCTGCGCCGACCAGTGCTCGCCCTGGTGCTCGAACGGCTGGCCGCGCAGGAGCCCGGCCCACACGGCGAGGCCCTCGTCGAGCTTCGCGGCGCGGGTCGCGCGGCCCTCGTCGGGCTCGAAGGCGAGCCAGTTGCCGTGCAGGGCGCCGAGCCCGACGCCGAGGGTGACCCGTCCACCGGAGAGCCGGTCGACGGAGGCCACCCGGGAGGCGAGGTCCCAGGGCCGGTAGCGGGACGCCGGGGTGACGATCGTGCCGAGCCGGATGCGCTCGGTGACCATCGCCGCCGCGGCGAGGGTCGCCCACGCGTCCTGCCCCCAGACGGCCTCCCACGTGAAGACCTGGTCCCACCCCGCGTCCTCCGCGACGCGCGCGAGATCGGCGAACTCGCGCTCGGTGGCCCACGGGACGACGGCTCCGTATCTCATCCGCCCGACGGTAGCCCCCGGGACCGACGGTCGGCCCGGGGCGATGACCGGTCGAGGAGGGCATCGGGCGAACGGCCCCACCTGCGGCCGAGGTCTGGACCGCACCCGGGGGCGGGTCCCTAGCGTGGCGGCACGCCCCCACCGAGCACCGGAAGGAGTCCCGATGTCCGCCCAGCCCGTCACCTCGCCACTGCCCGAGGCCCCCGACCTCTCCGCGCTGCTCGTCGACGCCGTGACCACCCTCGCCGCGGCCGCCTGCCGGCGCTCGCTCCTGTTCTCGGTCGACCTCGACGACGAGCCGCTCGACCTCCCGCTGCCCTCCGCGGCGTGGCACGACCTCGTCGTCCCGGTGCTCGTGCGGGCCGTGGCCACGCTGCCCCCGGGGACGGAGGTCGCGCTCTCGCTGGGCCGGCACGCCGGGCTCGTCACCCTGCGGCTCGGGGACACCGGCCCGGGCGTCGCCCCGGCCGGCTCCGACGGCGGCCTCACCCGCGAGGCCGTCGAGGCGCTCGGCGGCCGGCTCCACGTGACGTCGGTCGCCGGGGTGGGGAACGTCGTCGAGCTGACCTGGCCGACCGCCGCGCCGGGCCGGCACCTGTCCGTCGTCTGACGGGCCCGGGCACCGCCCGACGGCGGGAATGCCGCGGCCACCCGGGCCGTTGTGCAGGGTGGTCGAGGACGGAGCACCGCCGTTTAGGAGACGGTGACCTGCTCTGGCACACTTGACCGCTGGACCGGTTCACGGCACAGACGCGTTTCCTGAGCAGCCTCCCACGAGGGCCGCAGTCGGGGCGCCCAGGGTGACCAGCAGGGTGCTGGGCCCGCCGACCCGGAGACATCCGAGGAGACATCGTGAAGAAGGACATCCACCCCACGTACGTGGAGACCACCGTCACCTGCACGTGTGGCAACACGTTCACCACCCACAGCACCGCGGCCAACGGCGTCATCCACGCCGACGTCTGCAGCGCCTGCCACCCGTTCTACACGGGCAAGCAGAAGATCCTCGACACCGGTGGCCGCGTGGCCCGGTTCGAGGCCCGCTACGGCAAGAAGGCCGCCAAGTAGCATCCGCGACGCGCCGGTCCGCCCCTGGAGGGCGGGCCGGCGCGTCCGTGTCTCCACCCCCACCCGTCCCGAGGAGGTCCGGCCCGTGATCGAGTCCGCCGAGGTGCTCGTCGCCGAGCACGCCGCCCTCGAGCGTGCGATGGGGGACCCCGCCGTCGCCTCCGACCCCGACCGGCTGCGCGAGGCCAACCAGCGCTACGCCGCGCTCGGCCCGGTCGTCGCCGCGCACCGCGCCTGGCGCACGGCCCACGACGACCTCGGGGCGGCCCGCGAGCTGGCCGGCGAGGACCCGGCCTTCGCCGAGGAGCTGCCCGCGCTCGAGGCGGAGGTCGCCGCGGCCGAGGACCGGCTGCGCCGCCTCCTCGTGCCGCGCGACCCCGAGGACGACCGCGACGTCATCCTCGAGGTCAAGGCGGGGGAGGGCGGCGAGGAGTCGGCCCTCTTCGCCGGTGACCTCCTGCGGATGTACCTGCGGCACGCGGAGCGCCGCGGCTGGCGCACCGAGGTCCTCGACGCGACCGAGTCCGACCTCGGCGGCTACAAGGACGTCCGCGTCTCGGTGAAGTCGCGGGGCGCGGTGGCGCCCGGCGAGGCGCCGTGGGCGCGCCTGAAGTACGAGGGCGGCGTGCACCGCGTGCAGCGCGTTCCC
Organism: Phycicoccus jejuensis; assembly: GCF_000720925.1. Taxonomy (GTDB): domain Bacteria; phylum Actinomycetota; class Actinomycetes; order Actinomycetales; family Dermatophilaceae; genus Phycicoccus; species Phycicoccus jejuensis. Next base: position 65,842 of record NZ_JOEE01000004.1, read on the forward strand.
GTCACCGAGAGCCAGGGCCGCATCCACACCTCCGCCGCCGGGGTCTGGGTCATGCCCGAGGCCGAGGAGGTCGAGGTGACGATCGACGCGGGCGACCTGCGGATCGACGTCTTTCGCAGCAGCGGCCCGGGCGGGCAGAGCGTCAACACGACCGACTCCGCCGTCCGGATCACGCACCTGCCGACCGGGCTCGTCGTCTCGTGCCAGAACGAGAAGAGCCAGCTGCAGAACCGCGAGGCCGCGCTGCGGGTGCTGCGCGCCCGCCTGCACCAGATGGCGATGGACGAGCGGCACGCCGCCGAGTCCGACGCCCGCGCGAGCCAGGTCCGCACCGTCGACCGCAGCGAGCGCATCCGCACGTACAACTTCCCCGAGAACCGCGTCAGCGACCACCGCACCGGCTACAAGGCGCACAACCTCGACGCCGTGCTCGACGGCGACCTCGACCCGGTCGTGCAGTCCGCCGTCGACGCCGACGAGGCCGCGAGGCTCGCCGCCATCTCCGACCGATGACGACGACCGACGTCCTCCTCGCCGGGGCGCGGGCCGCGCTCGCGGGGGCCGGCGTCCCGTCGCCGGACGCCGACGCCGTCGAGCTCCTGTCGCACGTGCTCGGCGTCGACCACGGCGAGGTGCGGATGCGGGGCATCCTGCGCACGGCCGTCGTCGAGCGGGACGCGGCGCGGTTCGAGGACCTCGTGCAGGAACGGGCCGCGCGGGTGCCGCTGCAGCACCTCACCGGACGGGCGCACTTCCGGCACCTGACCCTCGCCGTGGGGCCCGGCGTCTTCGTGCCGCGCCCCGAGACCGAGCTGACGGCCGGGCACGCGGTCGAGGCGGCCCGCGTGGCGGGGTCGGCCCCGGTCGTCGTCGACCTCTGCACCGGGTCGGGGGCCATCGCGCTCGCCGTCGCCGACGAGGTGCCGGGCGCCCGGGTGCACGCCGTCGAGCTGTCGCCCGAGGCGCACGGCTGGGCGCGTCGCAACACCGACCGACTCGGCCTGCCGGTGGACCTGCGGCTCGGTGACGCCACGACGGCCTTCGACGACCTCGAGGGGACGGTCGACGTCGTCGTGAGCAACCCGCCGTACATCCCCGACGGCGCCGTCCCGGTCGACCCCGAGGTGCGCGACCACGACCCGGCCCTGGCGCTGTACGGCCGCTCCGCCGACGGCCTCGCCGTGCCGCTCGCCGTCGCCGCGCGGGCCGCGGTGCTCTTGCACGCCGGCGGGGTGCTCGTCATGGAGCACGCCGACGAGCAGGGCGAGAGCCTGCCGGCGGCGCTGCGGGCGACGGGGGAGTGGCGCGACGTCGTCGACCACCGCGACCTCGCCGGCCGGCCGCGCACCACCGTCGCGGTCCGCGACGGGCGCGGCTGAACCCTCCGCGTCCCGGCGGGGCCCGCGCCCTACGCTGGTCCCCATGAGCCCGGTCTTCGACTGCACCACCGAGGCGGGGCGCGCCGACGCGCTGCCCAAGGTCGCCGAGGGGGTCCGCAACGGACGTCTCGTCGTCCTGCCCACCGACACCGTGTACGGCATCGGCGCCGACGCCTTCTCGCCGGAGGCCGTCCGCGACCTCCTCGACGCCAAGGGCCGTGGCACCGACATGCCGCCGCCGGTCCTCGTCCCCGAGGCGCGCACGCTCGAGGGCCTCGCGACCGAGGTGCCCGACTACGCGCGCGCGCTGGTCGAGGAGTTCTGGCCCGGCCCGCTCACCGTCGTCCTGCGCGCCCAGCCCTCGCTCGCCTGGGACCTCGGCGAGACCGGCGGCACGGTCGCGCTGCGGATGCCCGACGACGAGGTCGCCCTCGCGCTCCTGCGCGAGGTCGGCCCGATGGCCGTGAGCAGCGCCAACCGCCACGGGTACCCCTCGAGCCGAACGGTCGTCGAGGCCGCGACGCAGCTCGGCGCAAGCGTCGAGTTCTACCTCGACGGCGGCCCGAGCACGGGCGGCCTCGCGTCGACCATCGTCGACTGCACCCGCGACGAGCCGGCCATCCTCCGGCTCGGCGCGCTGTCGGAGGAGGCCGTCATGGCCGTCGTCGAGCGCTCGCGCGCCGACGCCCTAGAGTTGTCGGGCGCCGGGCCCGGCGCGAGCAGCCAGGACGAGCCGCGGGAGAGCGCCGACGATGAGTGACACGTTCTACGGATCCGACTTCGACGCCCTCTCGGCGTTCGACCCCGAGATCGCCTCGGTCCTCACCGGCGAGCTCGACCGGCTCCGCGGCGGGCTGCAGCTCATCGCCAGCGAGAACCTCTCGAGCCCCGAGGTCCTCACGGCCCTCGGCTCGACGCTGTCGAACAAGTACGCCGAGGGCTACCCGGGGCGCCGCTACTACGGCGGCTGCTCGGAGGTCGACAAGGCCGAGTCGCTCGCCATCGAGCGCGCCAAGGCCCTCTTCGGCGCCGACCACGCCAACGTCCAGCCGCACTCGGGCGCCAGCGCGAACCAGGCCGTGTACGGCGCGTTCCTCAAGCCGGGCGAGACCATCCTCGCGATGAGCCTCCCGCACGGCGGGCACCTGACCCACGGCACCAAGGTCTCGTTCTCCGGCAAGTGGTTCGACGCCGTGCACTACGGCGTCGACAAGGACACCGAGGACATCGACTACGACGAGGTCGAGCGCCTCGCCAAGGAGCACCGCCCCAAGGTGCTCCTCGCCGGCGGGTCCGCCATCCCGCGCACCATCGACTTCGCGCGCTTCCGGGCCATCGCCGACGAGGTCGGCGCGATCTTCTGGGTCGACGCCGCGCACTTCATCGGCCTCGTCGCCGGGCAGGCCATCGAGAGCCCGGTGCCGCACGCCGACGTCGTCTCGTTCACGACGCACAAGGTGCTGCGCGGCCCGCGCTCCGGCGCGATCGTCTGCCGCGAGGAGCACGCCGCCGCCATCGACAAGGCCGTCTTCCCGATGATGCAGGGTGGCCCGCAGATGCACACGATCGCCGCGAAGGCCGTCAACTTCAAGGAGTGCGCGACCCCCGAGTACGCCGCGTACACGCGCCAGGTCATCGCCAACGCGAAGGTGCTCGCGCAGGCCCTCGGGGAGCACGGGATCCGCCCGACGACCGGTGGTACGGACACCCACCTCAGCCTGCACGACCTTCAGGGTGTGCACGTGACCGGTGTCGACGCCGAGGCGCGCAGCGACGCCGCGGGGATCACGCTCAACAAGAACGCGATCCCGTTCGACCCCCAGAAGCCGAACATCGCGTCCGGCATCCGGGTCGGCACCCCGTGCGTCACGACGCAGGGGATGGGCGAGGACGAGATGCGCACCATCGCGCGCCTCATCGCCCGGGCCGTCACCGAGGGCGACGCCGACCCGCAGCACGCGGTCTCGCGCGAGGTCCGCGCCGAGGTCACCGAGCTCGTGCAGGCGTTCCCGGCGTACCCCCGCCCGGCCTGAGGCCGCCGGAGCCGCCGCCCGTGACCGACTCCGTCCCGGCCCCCGAACCGCGCCTGCTGACCCGGCTCAACCGCCGGGGCTTCCGGCTCGTCATGGTGCTCGACGCCGGGGCCGTGTTCCTGCTGTCGGTGCTGTCGATGCTCTGGCGCAACGGGCTGCCGCCCTGGCCGACGTACCCGACGGCCCTCTACGGGCTGTCGTTCGCCGTCTCCTCCCTCATCTTCCTCGTGGCCTTCTACTTCGGCGGGCTCTACGAGCGCGAGCCCCGGCTCGGGGGAGCAGCGGTCCTGCCGCGGGCGGCGCGGCTCTCGCTCGCCGCCGGCAGCTTCGTCGCCCTGCTCAACCTCGTGCTCAGCGCCCTGCTGCGCCAGCGCGGGTCGATCGTCGACCGGCCCCTTCCGTTCCCGATCCTCAACCTCGTGGCGGTCATCGCGCTCGCGGGGGTCGCCGTCGCGGTCAACCGCGGCGTCGTCCACTGGATGCGCACGCGGCGCGAAGGTCCTCCGCGCGTCGTGCTCGCGGGGCTCGGCCCCGACATCGAGCTGGCCCGCCAGCACGTCGTCGACAACCACTCGCGGCTCGAGGTCGTCGCCGAGGTCGACGACCCGCACCGCATCGTCGAGGTGGTGGCGCGCACGGGGGCGACGGACGTCCTGCTCCTGACCGCCGCGTGGCTCGACGTCTGGTACCCCCGCACGATCGGCCGGCTGGACCAGCAGGACGTCACGGTGCTGCTGCGCGTCGGCGGGCGCGAGACGCTCTTCGGCCTGGACCGGCTGCGCGAGGTCGCAGGCCTGCCCTTCGTGCTCCTCATGCCGCAGACCATGGCCATCTCGCAGCGACGGTTCAAGCGGCTGCTCGACCTCGTCCTCGTCGTCCCCACCGCCCCCGTCTGGCTGCTGCTGCTCGGGGGAGTGGCGCTGCACCAGCTCGCCGTCGCGGGGCGCCCGCTGCTCTACCGCCAGACGCGCGTCGGCGTCGGCGGCGAGACGTTCGAGATGGTCAAGTTCCGCACGATGCGCACCGACGCCGAGGTCGAGGGTGCCCAGCTCTCGAGCGGGACGGCGGACCCCCGCGTCATCCCCGCCTGCCGCTGGGTGCGGGCCACCCGCGCCGACGAGCTGCCGCAGATCCTCCACATCCTGACCGGCCGGATGTCCGTCGTCGGCCCGCGCCCGGAGCGCCCCGAGCTGACGGCGGGGTTCGACCAGGAGATCGCGGGGTACACCCGCCGCCACGAGGTCCCTCCCGGGCTGACGGGCCTCGCGCAGATCCACGGGCGCTACCACACCGACGCCCAGTACAAGCTCGGCTACGACCTGCAGTACCTCGTCAACTGGTCCCCGGTGCTCGACCTCGAGATCATCGCGCGGACCATCTGGGTGGTCCTCGCCCGGCGCGTCTGACCTGCGCTTTTGGCCCCGCCGGGGGCTTGTGATAACTTTCACAAGCCGTCCACGGAGAGTCGATCTCCACCCCTCGACGACAAGGCCGATCACGGATGACCGACCCCCAGGAGAACGCCGTCGCCCCCGCCGGGGCGCCGTTCGCGGTGATGCTGCGAGGAGCGCTGCTCCCGTCCACCGTCGCCGGCGTCGTGGCCGTGGTCGTCCTGACGGTCGTGCGCGGGGGAGACGCCTTCGTCGGCTCGCTGCTCGGCCTCGCCGTCTCCGTCGGCTTCTACGCCTCGGGGATGTTCCTGCTCAGCCGGCTCGTCCGCAGCGCCAGCCCGCACGCGTTCTTCGCCGTCGCGATGGCCGTGTACTTCGGGCAGGTCCTGCTCCTGCTCGTGTTCTTCATCGTCTTCCGTGACGCCTCCTGGGTCGACGGCACCGCGCTCGCGGTGACCGCCCTCGTCGTCACCATCGCCTGGCAGGCCTTCGCCTGGCGCGCGATGCGCACCGCTCGTTTCCCCGTCTACGACGAGCCCGCAGCGGACCCGGAGGAGCGCCCGTGAGCGCGCCCGGGACCGCGGGTCCCGCCGTCGCGACCACTCGCGGCGGTCGGGTAGCGTACGTCCAGTCCACCCGGGTGCCCGTCGTCGGCGCCTGTGAATTCCCCGAGGAGAGGCTGTGAGCCCGACCGTGGTCTCCGCTAGCTGGCTGCCCGCCGCCGTCGCGACCGCCGAAGGAGGCGAGGGGGGCTTCCAGACCCCCGGCGTGGCCAACTTCTGGTGGCCCGTCGTGCCGTTCGACGGCACCGGCCCGTGGGTGCTGACCCGCCCGGCACTCGTCCTGCTCATCTCGGTCGGCCTCCTCGCGTGGTTCTACCTCGGCGCGACCCGCAAGCTGTCGGTCGTCCCGACCAAGAGCCAGTTCCTCGTCGAGGGCAGCTACAACTTCGTCCGCAACACCATCGGGCGCGACATCATCGGCAGCAAGGACTTCCTGCAGTTCGTCCCGTTGCTCATGACGCTCTTCACGCTCATCCTCGTGAACAACGTCTTCGGCATCGTCCCGTTCATCCAGTTCCCGACGATGAGCCGCCTCGGCATCCCGCTCGTGCTCACGGTGATCGTCTACATCACCTACCACACGGTCGCGATCCGCCGGAAGCACGGAGTCCTGCCCTACTTCAAGAGCCTCGTGCCCCCCGGCCTGCCGGGCTGGCTCAAGCCGATCCTCTTCGCGCTGGAGTTCCTCACGTACTTCGTGATCCGGCCGCTGACGCTCGCGCTGCGACTCTTCGGCAACATGCTGGCCGGCCACCTGATGCTCCTCGTGTTCATCCTCGGCGGCGAGTACCTCCTCCTCCACGGGGACAACCTCTTCCTCAACGCCTCGGGCGTCCTCTCCTTCGTCTTCTCGATCGCGATGACGTTCTTCGAGCTCCTCATCGAGTTCCTCCAGGCGTTCATCTTCACCCTCCTCGCCGCGCTCTACATCAGCGACGCGGTGAGCGAGCACCACTGACCCCCGGCCTCGTCCGGTAGCACGACCCCCGCACCATCCCCGACGTCGGGACCGGCCCGGCGCCACCGAAAGGAACACACGACATGTACGGCTCCATCGCCTACCTCGGCTACGGTCTCGCCGCGATCGGCCCCGGCATCGGTGTCGGCCTGATCTTCGCCGCCTACATCAACGGTGTGGCCCGTCAGCCCGAGGCCCGCGGCATGCTCCAGACCATCGCCTTCACCGGCATGGCGATCACGGAGGCGCTGGCCATCCTCGGTCTCGTCTTCGCCTTCGTCTTCCAGGGCACGAACCCGAACTGACGTCGGGTCACCGACCTGCACCTGCTCGACCTGAACCGACGAGATAAGGACGCGATGTGCTCACCGCATCCGTAGTGGCCGCCGAGGAGACCGGATTCCCCTCGGGCTTCCCGCTGCTGCCCCACCCCGCCGAGATGATCATCGGCATCATCGCCTTCGGCATCCTGTACTGGCTGTACAAGACGAAGGTCGTCCCGCGCCTCGAGGAGCTCTACGAGGAGCGCGCCGCGGCGATCGAGGGCGGCATGCAGCAGGCCGAGGTCGCCCAGGCCGAGGCCCGGGCCGCGCTGGAGCAGTACACGGCCCAGCTCGCCGAGGCCCGCGCCGAGGCGAACTCGATCCGCGAGTCCGCCCGCGAGCAGGGCGCCCAGATCGTCGCGGAGATGCGCGCGCAGGCCCAGGCCGAGGCGTCCCGCATCACCGAGTCGGCCAAGCGCCAGGTCGAGGCCGAGCGCCAGCAGGCCGTGGTCCAGCTGCGCCAGGAGGTCGGCACGCTGTCGACCGCCCTCGCGAGCAAGATCGTCGGCGAGTCCCTCGAGGACGAGGTGCGTCAGAAGGGCATCGTCGACCGCTTCCTCGCGGAGCTCGAGGCCGGCGAGGTCCGGCCCGAGAAGGTCGCGCCGGCCGGGCAGGACGCCTGATGCGTGGCTCGTCCCGCGGTGCCGCGAAGGCCTCCCAGGAGGCCCTCGACACCGCCCTGCGCGGCGGTGACGCCGGGACCCTCGCCGAGGAGCTCTTCGCGGTGACCGGTGTCGTCGAGGGCAACGCGTCGCTGCGACGCGCCCTCGCCGACCCCTCCCGCGAGGGCTCGGCGAAGGCCGGGCTCGCCCGCTCGCTCTTCGGCAGCCGCCTCGGCGCCTCCACCGCCGAGCTCGTCGCCACGGTGGCGGGCCAGCGGTGGGCCGACGAGCGCGACCTCGGCGACACCCTCGAGAGCCTCGCCGTGCAGGCGGTCCTCGCGGGTGCCGAGTCCGCGGGCCGCATCGACCGGGTCGAGGACGAGCTGTTCCGCTTCGAGCGGATCGTCGCCGCCGACCCCGGTCTGCGCGACACGCTCTCCAGCCGCAACACCGACGCCGAGGGCAAGGCCGGCCTCGTCCGGACGCTGCTGGCCGCCAAGGCCGCCCCCGAGACGGTGCGCCTCGTCGAGCAGGCCGTGCGCACGCCGCGCGGTCGTCGGCTCGACCGGGTCATGGAGGCCTACCTCGAGCTCGCCTCGCGCCGTCGCGACGAGCTCACCGCCCTGGTGACGACCGCCGTCGCCCTGAGCGAGCAGCAGCAGGCCCGCCTGCGCAGCGCGCTCGAGAAGCACTACGGCAAGGCCGTCGCCCTCCAGGTGGTCCTCGAGCCCGCCGTCATGGGCGGCATCCGGGTCCAGGTCGGCGACGAGGTCGTCGACGGGACCGTGCTGCGCCGCCTCGACGAGGCGCGCCGGCACGTCACCGGCAGCTGACCTCCGCACGACAACTTCAGACGCACGACCACACGAACTGCGGCCCACAGGGGCCGGTGACCGAGGAGAAGATCACACATGACGGAGCTCTCGATCCGTCCGGACGAGATCCGGGACGCGCTGGACAGCTACGTGCGCTCCTACGAGCCGGGGGCGGCCTCCCGCGAGGAGGTCGGCCGCGTCACCGACGCCGGTGACGGCATCGCGCACGTCGAGGGCCTGCCCTCGGCGATGACCAACGAGCTGCTGCAGTTCGAGGACGGCACGCTGGGCCTCGCGCTCAACCTCGACGTCCACGAGATCGGCGTCGTCGTCCTCGGTGACTTCTCCAAGATCGAGGAGGGCCAGGAGGTCAAGCGGACCGGCGAGGTCCTCTCGGTCCCCGTCGGGGACGCGTTCCTCGGCCGCGTCGTCGACCCGCTCGGCAACCCCATCGACGGTCTCGGCGAGATCGCCTCGGACGAGCGCCGCGCGCTCGAGCTCCAGGCGCCGACCGTCGTCCAGCGCAAGTCGGTCCACCAGCCGCTGCAGACCGGCCTCAAGGCCGTCGACGCGATGACGCCCATCGGGCGTGGCCAGCGCCAGCTGATCATCGGTGACCGCCAGACCGGCAAGACCACGGTCGCGGTCGACACGATCATCAACCAGAAGGAGTTCTGGGAGACCGGCGACCCGGAGAAGCAGGTCCGCTGCATCTACGTCGCCATCGGCCAGAAGGGCTCGACGATCGCCTCCGTGCGCGGCACCCTCGAGGACGCCGGCGCGATGGAGTACACGACCATCGTCGCGGCCCCCGCCTCCGACTCCGCGGGCTTCAAGTACCTCGCGCCGTACACCGGCTCGGCCATCGGCCAGCACTGGATGTACCAGGGCAAGCACGTCCTCATCGTCTTCGACGACCTGTCCAAGCAGGCCGAGGCCTACCGCGCCGTCTCCCTCCTGCTGCGCCGCCCGCCGGGCCGCGAGGCCTACCCCGGTGACGTCTTCTACCTGCACAGCCGGCTGCTCGAGCGCTGCGCGAAGCTCTCCGACGAGCTCGGCGCGGGCTCGATGACCGGCCTGCCGATCATCGAGACCAAGGCGGGTGACGTCTCGGCGTACATCCCGACCAACGTCATCTCGATCACCGACGGCCAGATCTACCTCCAGGCCGACCTGTTCAACGCCAACGTCCGCCCGGCGATCGACGTGGGTGTCTCCGTCTCCCGCGTCGGTGGTGCCGCGCAGATCAAGGCGATGAAGTCGGTCGCCGGCCGCCTCAAGCTCGACCTCGCGCAGTACCGCGCCCTCGAGGCCTTCGCGATGTTCGCGTCCGACCTCGACCCGGCCTCCCGCGCCCAGCTCGCGAAGGGAGCCCGCCTCGTCGAGCTCCTCAAGCAGCGCCAGGCCGCGCCGGTCCCGGTCGAGGAGCAGGTCGTCTCCATCTGGATGGGCACGACCGGCAAGCTCGACAGCGTCGCCGTCGAGGACGTGCGTCGCTTCGAGGGCGAGTTCCTCGACCACCTGCGCCGCACCAAGGGCGACCTCCTCGCGGCCATCCGCGAGACGGGGAAGTTCGAGGAGAGCACCGAGCAGGCGCTCGAGGCCGAGGTCGAGACCTTCAAGACCAAGCTCTTCGACGGCTCGGGCGCCGAGTCGGTCCCGGTCAACGACCAGGGCGAGGACGGCAGCGAGGCGATGGACTCCGACCAGGAGCAGATCGTCCGCCAGAAGCGCTGACGCCCTCCACCGAGACACGACGAAAGGCGGGATGACATGGGAGCGCAGATCCGGGAGTACCGGCAGCGCATCCGCGCCGTCAGCTCGACGAAGAAGATCACCCGGGCCATGGAGCTCATGGCCGCGGCCCGCGTCGTCAAGGCGCAGGAGGCGGTCCGCGAGTCCTCGCCGTACGCCCGGGCGCTGACCCGTGCGGTCTCGGCGGTGGCGACGTTCTCGACCGAGGACCACCCGCTCACCTCCGAGAAGACCGACGTGCGGCGTGCGGCGGTCGTCATCATGACCTCCGACCGCGGCCTCGCGGGTGCGTACTCCTCCTCGGTCATCAAGGAGAGCGAGCGCCTCGTCGCGCGCCTGCGCGACGAGGGCAAGGAGGTCGTGCCCTACCTCCTCGGCCGCAAGGCGATCGGGTTCTACAAGTTCCGCCACCGCGAGATCGCGGCGGAGTGGAGCGGCTTCTCCGAGAAGCCGTCCTTCGAGATCGCCCGCGAGGTCGGGGAGCGGCTCGTCGCCGACTTCACGACGGCGACCGACGAGGGCGGCATCGACGAGGTGCACGTCGTCTTCAGCCGCTTCGTGTCGATGGTGACCCAGGAGCCGGACGTCATCCGCCTCCTGCCGCTCGAGGTCGTCGAGGGTGAGGAGAAGCCGTCCGCGGACGAGCTGCTCCCGCTGTACGACTTCGAGCCGGGGGCCGCCCAGGTGCTCGACGCGCTGCTGCCGAAGTACGTCAACGCGCGGCTCTTCAACTGCATGCTCCAGGCCGCCGCCTCCGAGCTCGCCGCCCGCCAGCGGGCGATGAAGTCGGCGACGGACAACGCCGAGGAGCTCATCAAGAAGTACACCCGGCTGGCGAACCAGGCGCGCCAGGCCGAGATCACCCAAGAGATCAGCGAAATCGTCGGTGGCGCCAGCGCGCTGGCCGAGAGCAAGTGAGTGAGAGAGAGACCATGACTGCCACTGTCACCGAGAACAGCGAGGCCGCCGCCGCCGGCGCGGTCGGCCGGATCTCCCGCATCATCGGCCCGGTCGTCGACGTCGAGTTCCCCGTCGACGGCATGCCGGACCAGTACAACCTGCTGACCACCGAGGTCGAGATCGGCGGCGAGAAGAAGTCGCTCAACCTCGAGGTCGCCCAGCACATCGGCGACAACATGGTCCGCGCCATCTCCCTGCAGCCGACCGACGGTCTCGTCCGCGGCACGGCGGTGCAGGACACCGGCGGCCCCATCACGGTGCCCGTCGGCGACGTCACGCTCGGCAAGGTGTTCAACACGACCGGTGAGGTCATGAACCTCGCCGAGGGCGAGCGCTTCGAGGTCAACGAGCGCTGGGGGATCCACCGCAAGGCCCCGGCCTTCGACCAGCTCGAGTCCAAGACCCAGATGTTCGAGACGGGCATCAAGGTCATCGACCTGCTCACCCCGTACGTCCAGGGTGGGAAGATCGGCCTCTTCGGTGGTGCGGGCGTCGGCAAGACCGTCCTCATCCAGGAGATGATCGCCCGCGTCGCCCGCGACCACGGTGGTGTGTCGGTGTTCGCCGGTGTCGGCGAGCGCACCCGTGAGGGCAACGACCTCATGGTCGAGATGGAGGAGGCCGGCGTCCTCGGCCAGACCGCCCTGGTCTTCGGCCAGATGGACGAGCCGCCGGGCACCCGCCTGCGCGTCGCCCTGTCGGCGCTGACGATGGCGGAGTACTTCCGCGACGTCCAGAAGCAGGACGTGCTCCTGTTCATCGACAACATCTTCCGCTTCACGCAGGCCGGCTCCGAGGTCTCGACCCTCCTCGGCCGCATGCCGTCCGCGGTGGGCTACCAGCCGACCCTCGCCGACGAGATGGGCACCCTCCAGGAGCGCATCACCTCGACGCGTGGTCACTCGATCACCTCGATGCAGGCGATCTACGTCCCCGCCGACGACTACACCGACCCGGCGCCGGCCACGACGTTCGCGCACCTCGACGCGACGACCGAGCTCTCGCGCGAGATCGCGTCGCTCGGCATCTACCCGGCCGTCGACCCGCTCACCTCGACGAGCCGGATCCTCGACCGCCGCTACATCGCCGAGGACCACTACAGCACCGCGCTGCGCGTCAAGGGGATCCTCCAGCGCAACAAGGAGCTGCAGGACATCATCGCGATCCTCGGCATCGACGAGCTCTCCGAGGAGGACAAGGTCCTCGTCAACCGGGCCCGTCGCCTCCAGCGCTTCCTGTCGCAGAACACCTACGTCGCGAAGCAGTTCACCGGCATCGAGGGCTCCACGGTCTCGCTCGCCGACACGATCGAGGGCTTCACCAAGATCTGTGACGGCGACTTCGACCACGTCGGTGAGCAGGCGTTCTTCATGTGCGGTGGCCTCGACGACGTCGAGCGCCAGTGGGCCGAGATCCAGAAGAACCTCTGATGGCTCTCCAGGTCGAGCTCGTCGCCGCGGACCGCAAGGTCTGGGAGGGCGAGGCCAGCCAGGTCAGCGCCCGCTCGACCGAGGGCGACCTCGGCGTGCTCCCGGGCCACCAGCCGATGCTCGTCGTCCTCGCCGAGGGCGAGGTCCGCATCAACGCCGGTGGCTGGAAGAGCGCGGTCGTCGACGGCGGCTTCATGTCGGTCGACCACGACCGCGTGACGATCGTCGCCGAGACGGTGGACGCCGCCGGCATGGGTTCCTGACGACACGGGCGGGGACGGGCTTCGGATGGATGCACTGGTCGTCTCCGAGCTCGTCCTCGCCCTCGTCGTCCTCACCGTCCTCGGCGCGCTCACCTTCGTGTGGGCGCGCCGTCGGTTCATCTCCGGGGACGGTCGTCCCGTCATGCTCTGCGCGCTGCGCGACGACGACGGGGGACGCTGGCGCCTGGGCCTGGCCCGGCTCGGGGCCGAGCGCTTCGAGTGGTTCAGCATCGTCGGGCCGTCGCTGCGGCCCGAGGTCTCCTGGCTGCGCGGGGAGGTCGAGCTCGGCTCGCCGCAGCCGACGACCGAGGTCATCCCCGGGCTGTCGGAGCCGGTGGCCGTGACCGGCACCGCGGCGGGCCGCTCGTGCGAGTTCGCCTTCGTGCCGGCGGCCTACACCGCCGTCCGGGCCTGGCTCGAGTCGAGCCCGCCCGGACTCAACGTCAACGTCGCCTGACCTCAGCGGGCGTTGGGGTCGGCCTCGCGGCCGCCGCCGGGCGCCCAGAGGACGTCGCCGCCGGCGTCGACGTTGGCCGTGCGGGCGAGGACGAAGAGCAGGTCCGAGAGCCGGTTGAGGTACTGCGCGGTCGTCGGGTTGACCCCGCCGTGGCCGCGCTCGGTGCCCGGCTCGGTGCCGTACTCCTCGATGGCCGCCCACGTCGAGCGCTCGGCCCGCCGGACGACGGTGAGCGCCTGGTGCAGGTAGGCCGAGCCGGGCGTGCCGCCGGGCAGGATGAACGAGCGCAGCTTCTCGAGCGGGGCGAGCCAGGTGTCGCAGTCGGCCTCGAGCTCGGCGACCCACTCGTCCTTGACGCGCAGCGGCGGGTACTCGTAGCTCTCCTGGAGCGGCGTGCACAGGTCGGCGCCGACGTCGAAGAGGTCGTTCTGCACGCGCAGCAGGACGGTGCGCACCTCGACCGGCAGCCCGCCGCACGCGATGGCGACGCCGAGGGCGGCGTTCGCCTCGTTGACGTCCGCGTAGGCGGCCAGGCGCACGTCGGTCTTGCGGGTGCGGCTGAGGTCGCCGAGCGCCGTCGTGCCGTCGTCGCCGGTCCGGGTCCAGATCCGGGTGAGGTTGACCATGCGCACAGTCTGGCAGGCGACCGGCACGGCCACGGCGCTGGCCGCTAGGTGACATCGGCGACGTCGTTGTCGAATCGTGACCGTGTGCGCTGGGCCACCGGGGTGGGTTCGTGGGTCGATAGGGGCACACGACGACGTGGAGAGGGGGAGGACGTGGCCGACCGGGGAGAACCGACCGCGACCATCACCGAGCACGCCCGGGACGAGGGTGTGCTCATCACCGTGACGGGGCGCCTCGACGCCCGCAGCGCCGCCGACCTCAGGTCGGCGCTGCACCGGGTCATCGCCCAGGGCGCGGACCCGCTCCATCTCGACCTCACGGGGGCGCACATCGGGGACGCGTGCGCCCTCGGGCTGCTGCTCGAGGCGCACCGGCGGGCCCACCGCGCCGGTCGGCGCCTCGTCGTCGTGGCCGCCGACGACCGCACCCGCCGTCTGCTCCTGCGCCTGCGGCTGCCCGGCCTGCTGGCGCCGCCGGTCCCCGTGCCCTGAGCGGCGGCCGGCGCGACGCCGGCCGCCGTGGCGTGCCTCACGTGTGGGCACTCTCACCGCCGGACGACCTACCCGGCTCCGGGGCCCGCGGCTAGCGTTCCGGCCATGTCCGAGAGCAGCGACGCCCCGCGCCCCGAGCGCGACCGCCCGTGGGTCATGCGCACCTACGCCGGCCACTCGAGCGCGGCGGCGAGCAACGCGCTCTACCGGCGCAACCTCGAGAAGGGCCAGACCGGCCTGTCGGTCGCCTTCGACCTGCCGACCCAGACCGGCTACGACCCGGACCACGCGCTGGCCCGCGGCGAGGTCGGCAAGGTCGGCGTCCCCGTGTCGCACGTCGGCGACATGCGGGCGCTCTTCGACGGCATCCCGCTCGCCGAGATGAACACGTCGATGACGATCAACGCGACGGCGATGTGGCTGCTCGCCCTGTACCAGGTGGTCGCCGAGGAGCAGGCCGAGGCGGCCGGGCTCGACCCCGACGAGGCGGTCCGGGCGCTGGCCGGCACGACGCAGAACGACATCATCAAGGAGTACCTGTCGCGGGGGACCTACGCGTTCCCGCCCGGACCCTCGATGCGGCTGATCACCGACCTCGTCGCGCACACCGTCGCCGAGATCCCGCGGTGGAACCCGATCAACATCTGCAGCTACCACCTCCAGGAGGCCGGGGCGACGCCGGTGCAGGAGGTCGCCTACGCGATGTCGACCGCGATCGCGGTCCTCGACGCGGTCCGCGACTCCGGGCAGGTGCCGCCGGAGCGGTTCGGCGAGGTCGTCGCCCGCATCTCGTTCTTCGTCAACGCCGGCGTGCGGTTCGTCGAGGAGATGTGCAAGATGCGCGCCTTCGTCCGGCTCTGGGACGAGGTGACGCTCGAGCGCTACGGCGTGCAGGACCCCAAGCAGCGGCGCTTCCGCTACGGCGTGCAGGTCAACTCGCTGGGGCTCACCGAGGCCCAGCCCGAGAACAACGTCCAGCGCATCGTCCTCGAGATGCTCGCCGTCACCCTGAGCAAGGACGCGCGGGCCCGCGCCGTGCAGCTGCCGGCGTGGAACGAGGCGCTCGGGCTGCCCCGGCCGTGGGACCAGCAGTGGTCGCTGCGGATCCAGCAGGTGCTCGCCTACGAGTCCGACCTGCTCGAGTACGCGGACCTCTTCGAGGGGTCGGTCGTCGTCGAGGCCAAGGTCGAGGAGCTGCTCGCCGGGGCGCGCGAGGAGATGGCGAGGGTCGCCGAGCTCGGCGGCGCGGTCGCGGCGGTCGAGGGCGGCTACATGAAGTCCGAGCTCGTCGCGTCGCATGCGCGCCGCCGCTCCCGCATCGAGGCGGGCGAGGAGGTCGTCATCGGCGTCAACCGCTTCGAGTCGACCGAGCCCAACCCGCTGACCGCCGACCTCGACACCGCGATCCAGACCGTCGACCCCGGGGTCGAGGCCGCCGCCGTCGAGGCGGTGCGGCGCTGGCGCGAGGAGCGGGACGCCGACCCCGCCCGGCGCGAGCGGGCCGAGCGCGCCCTCGCCCGCCTGCGCGAGGACGCGGCCGGGTCGACCAACCTCGTGCCCGCGACGCTCGAGTGCGCGCGGGCCGGGCTGACGACGGGGGAATGGGCCGGCGCGCTGCGCGAGGTGTTCGGCGAGTTCCGGGCGCCGACGGGGGTCACGGGCTCGGTCGGGGTCGCCGCGGGCAGCGCCGAGCTGGTCCGGGTGCGCGAGCTCGTCCGCTCGACCGGCGAGGAGCTCGGCGAGCGGCTGCGCGTGCTCGTCGGCAAGCCGGGGCTCGACGGGCACTCCAACGGGGCCGAGCAGGTGGCCGTCCGGGCCCGGGACGCCGGCTTCGAGGTCGTCTACCAAGGCATCCGGCTGACGCCCGAGCAGATCGTCGGCGCGGCCGTCGCCGAGGACGTCCACCTCGTCGGGCTCTCGATCCTCTCCGGCTCGCACATGGAGCTCGTGCCCGACGTCCTCGAGCGGATGCGGGCCGCCGGGGCCGGTGACGTGCCGGTCATCGTCGGCGGGATCATCCCGGACGCCGACGCGGCCCGGCTCAAGGCGCTCGGGGTGGCCGAGGTGTTCACCCCGAAGGACTTCGGGCTCAACGACATCATGGCCCGCTTCGTCGACGTCATCCGCGAGTCCCGGAACCTCGCACCGCCGGCCGCCGACAGCGACGCGCCCGCCCCGGCCTGAGCCGGGACGGGCGCGAGGGGGCGTCGGTCAGGCGCCGAGGGCGTCGGTCAGGGCCTTGCCGAACGCGGGGAGGTCGTCGGGGTTGCGGCTCGTGATGAGGTTGTCGTCGATGACGACCTCGCGGTCCTCCCACGTCGCGCCCGCGTTGCGCAGGTCGGTCTGCAGGCTCGGCCACGAGGTGAGCGTGCGACCGCGCAGGACGTCCGCCTCGATGAGCGTCCACGGGGCGTGGCAGATCGCGGCGACCGGCTTGCCGGACTCGACGAACGTGCGCACGAAGGAGACGGCGTCCTGCTCGGTGCGCAGGGCGTCCGGGTTGGCGACACCGCCGGGCAGGACGAGCGCGTCGTAGTCGCCGACCTCGGCGTCGGAGACGACGACGTCGACGGAGAAGGTGTCGGCCTTGTCGAGGTGGTTGAAGGCCTGCACCTCGCCGGACTCTGTGGAGACGAGGACGGGGGTGTGGCCGGCCTGCTCGACGGCCTTCCAGGGCTCGGTGAGCTCGACCTGCTCGATGCCCTCGGTGGCGACGAGGAAGGCGACCTTGCGGGGGGTGGTGTTGGTGTCGGTCATGAGCATCGGCTACCCGGCCGGGAGGACGCCGAAACAGCGGTGCGGAGGTACCGTGTCGTCCCTGTGATGACGCGGATGTTGGATCGGGACGGGGATGCATCCGCGACGCCGACGAGCTTCCGCGCCGTCACCGTGATGACGCGGATTCTTGGCCGGCGAGGCCGAGTACGACGAGCCGTCCGTTTACCGCGACGCCGGGGGATGGCTCTCCGCGAGAGGGCGTGAGCAGGTCCGGGAGCTGGGTCTGCACGACGACCGCGTCGCCGGCCTGCCGGAGGGCGACCCGGCCTTCCAGGACGTCTTCGACGCCTGGCTGCGGCGCGGGGACCTCGACCGCCGGGTCCCGGGAGCGGAGAGCGGCCACGAGGTGCTCGCGCGGGTCCGAGCGGCGCTGCTCTCGCTGACCGACGAGTTCCGGGTGAGCAGGTGCTCGTCGTCACCCACGGCGGTGTCATGGCCTTCGCGGTGCCCCGGCTCTGCGACAACCTTCGCGACGACCACGTTCTGGACCACGGGTTCGTGCCGAACGCGGTGCCGCTGCGGTTCACCGTCGGGGACGATGGCTGGACCGCGGGCGCTTGGCCGGTCTGAGTCCCGTTCGAGGTCGAGAGGATCGTCCGGGCTCAGAAGAGGCGGTGCTCGGTGTCGTCGATGCCGCGCAGGGCGTCGTAGTCGAGGACGACGCAGCGGATGCCGCGGTCCTCGGCGAGGGTGCGCGCCTGCGGCTTGATGACCTGGGCGGCGAAGATGCCGGTGACCGGCGCGAGGTGCGGGTCACGGTTCATCAGCTCGAGGTAGCGGGTCAGCTGCTCGACGCCGTCGATCTCGCCGCGCCGCTTGATCTCGACGGCGACGTGGCCGCCGGAGGCGTCGCGGCAGAGGATGTCGACCGGCCCGATCGCCGTCATGTACTCGCGGCGCGAGAGGGTCCAGCCCTCCCCGAGGGTCGTGATGTGCTCGGCGAGCAGCCGCTGGAGGTGCGCCTCGACCCCGTCCTTGACGAGGCCGGGGTCGACCCCGAGGTCGTGCGAGCTGTCGTGGTGGACCTCGTGCAGGCGCACCCGCAGCCGGTCCTCGGACTTCGCGTGCTGGACGACCCAGACCGCGCTCACGCCGTCGGCGGCCTCGGTCTCGTCGGGGGCGACCTCGGCCATCGCGCACGGCGGGGACATCCAGTTGAGCGGCTTGTACGAGCCGCCGTCGGAGTGGACGAGCACCGAGCCGTCGGCCTTGACGAGGAGCAGGCGCGTCGCGAGGGGCAGGTGGGCGCTCAGGCGTCCCTCGTAGTCGACCGAGCACGTCGCGATGACCATCCGCACGAGCGTGAACCCTACCGACCGGCCGTCGAGGCCGCTTGCCCCGCCCCGGACCCCGCGCGCACACTGGTGCCCGAGGTGAGGCCGATGAGGGCAGCGCTGGTGCCGCTGGTGCTCGTGGCGCTGCCGGGCGCCGTCTTCGTCGCCGGCCTCTCCCTCCTGCGCTGGTTCACCGGCGAGCCCGCGCCGCGGGTCCTGCGCCGGCTCGGCCGGCCGACCCGGTGGTGCGCCGACCGGCTGCGGGGTGTGGCCGACGGGATGGAGCGCGTCGGGATGGTGCGGCGGACCCGTCCCGAGCCGGTGCTGCCGGTGCTCCTCGTCCTCGAGCTGCGCCGGCTGGCCGCGGAGGTCGTGCGCATCGAAGGCGACGACCAGCCGCACCGCGCCGCCCGGCTCGCCGCCGCGCGGGCCGCGTACGACCACGTCCTCGTGCAGCTCTGCGGCCACGCCCGCGTGCCGACACCCATCGGCCTGCTGCCGCTGGACCCGCGCGACCGGCTCGGGCTGGAGGTCGAGCTCGTCGCCGCGGGCGTCGACTGGTGACGCCGGGCCCCGCGGCCACGGGGTAAGCAGCGTCACGCCCCGCCGGTCTCGTGGCCCGTGGGGCCCTCTGGAAGGATCGCCGCCATGACGCGTGACTTCACCAGCGTGGGTGTGATCGGCCTCGGGACCATGGGCGCAGGCATCGTGGAGGTGTTCGCGCGCAACGGCATCGACGTCGTCGCGGTCGACGCGAACGAGGCCGGGGTGGCCCACGGTCGCGAGATCCTCGCCGGCAGCACCGGCCGCGCCCTGCGCCGCGAGAAGATCACCCAGGAGCAGCACGACGCCCTCCACGCCCGGGTCCGCTTCACGAGCGACCTCGCCGACCTCGCGGGCTGCCAGCTCGTCGTCGAGGCCGTCCCGGAGCAGCTGGAGCTGAAGAAGCAGATCCTCGGTCGGCTCGACGACATCGTCGCTGCTGACGCCGTCCTCGCGACGAACACCTCCTCGCTGCCCGTCACCGAGATCGCCGTCGCCACCCGAGACCCCAAGCGCGTCGTCGGGATGCACTTCTTCAACCCGGCCCCGGTGCAGCAGTTCGTCGAGGTCATCCGCACCGTCATCACGGCCGACGACGTCTTCGAGGACGTCAAGGCCCTCGCCGAGCGGATCGGCAAGAAGCCGGTCATCGTCGGCGACAAGGCGGGCTTCATCGCCAACGCCCTGCTCTTCGGCTACCTCAACCACGCCGTCGCGATGTACGAGAGCCGCTACGCCACCCGCGAGGACCTCGACGCCGCGATGCGCTTCGGGTGCGGTTACCCGATGGGCCCGCTCCAGCTGCTCGACCTCATCGGCCTCGACACCGCGTACGAGATCCTCGACACGATGTACAAGCAGGGTCGCGACCGCCTCCACGCCCCGAGCCCGATCATCAAGCAGATGGTCTCCGCCGGCCTGCTCGGCCGGAAGTCGGGCCGCGGCTTCTACACCTACTCCGCCCCCGGCTCGCCCGAGGTCGTCGCCGACGCGCAGACCCCGTCCGGCGGGGTGCCCGCGGGCGTCGACCTGCGCGAGGTGCGCACGGTCGGCGTCGTCGGGAGCGGCACGATGGCGACCGGCATCATCGAGGTCTTCGCGAAGGCCGGCTACGCGGTGACGTTCGTCGCCCGCTCGGACGCCAAGGTCGCCGACGTCGTCACCACGCTCGGCCGCAGCTGCGCCCGCGCGGTCGAGAAGGGCCGGATGGAGCAGGCCGACGCCGACGCGCTCCTGGGCCGGGTCGCCGGCGCGACCGGGCGCGAGGCGCTCGCCGACGTCGACCTCGTCGTCGAGGCCGTCGCCGAGGACCTCGCGGTCAAGCAGGACCTCTTCCGCGACCTGGACCGCATCTGCAAGCCGGGCGCGATCCTCGCGACGACCACCTCGTCGCTGCCCATCATCGACTGCGCCAAGGTCACCGCCCGGCCGCAGGACGTCATCGGGATGCACTTCTTCAACCCGGCGCAGGTGATGAAGCTGGTCGAGGTCGTCCACACGATCTCGACCGCGCCCGACGTCGTCGCGACCGTCCAGGACCTGTGCGCGAGGACCGGCAAGGTGGCCGTCACCTGCGGCGACCGCAGCGGCTTCGTCGTCAACGCGCTGCTCTTCCCGTACCTCAACGACGCCGTGAAGATGCTCGAGGCCAACTACGCGAGCGCCGACGACATCGACACCGCGATGAAGACCGGCTGCGGGCTGCCGATGGGGCCCTTCGAGCTGCTCGACGTCGTCGGGCTCGACGTGTCGCTGGCCATCGAGCGCGAGCTCTACCTCGAGTTCCGTGAGCGCGGCTACGCGCCGGCGCCGCTGCTCGAGCACCTCGTGACGGCCGGCTACCTCGGTCGGAAGACCGGGCGCGGGTTCCGCACGTACGCCTGAGCCCGGCCCGTCCGGGCGTGGCCGATCGGTGGATGGGCATCGGCCGGACGGACATCACACACCTTTCGGGGTGCGCACCGGCGTGTCGCACGGGATCCTGAGGGGGAGATCGGTGCTGCAGCGCAGACGTGGACCCTCTGCCCAGCACGCCCTGCCGCCCACCTCACGACGCCGTGCACCCCTGCCGCACGGCGCGGTGAGGACTGCCCGAGGAGCCGACGTCATGCAGTCCACCCCTGTCCTGCGAGTCCCGCGCGCCGTCGGGCGCGTCCTCCTGGCCGCCGCCACGGTCGTCGCCGCCGCGGTCGGTGCCACCGCCCCCGCGCTCGCCGACGGGCCGCGCATCGTGCGCCCCGTCGTCCTGCCGGCCGCCCCGGCGCCGGGCCGGGTCGCGGCCATCGACTCGAGCCACCCGTACAGCGCGCCGGTGTGGCTGCCGCTGCGCAAGGCCTCGGCCATCTCGTGCGTGAAGTCCAACTGCGCGGGCAGCGGCGGCGACTACCACGGCTACTGGGCGATCGACTTCATCGGCGACCTCGGGGAGCCGGTCTACGCGGCCGGCGCGGGCGTGTTCCACGTCGGGGCGACCAGCCGGACCTGCAGCACCTCGGGCCAGAGCGACGGCACGTGGGGCTGGGTCGACCACGGGGGCGGCGTCGTCACCAAGTACACGCACCTGGACTCGCTCACCGTGGCGGAGGGGACCCGGGTCACACCGAGCACCCAGATCGGGCGGATGGGGCACTGGGGCGACACCCTGCCCTGCACGACGAACTACCTGCACTTCGAGGTCCGCGAGGGCGGCATCAAGGGCACGCGGGTGGAGCCGCGCATCCTGTCGGCCTGCACCGCGTACGGGCGCGCGGACTACCCGAAGGCCTTCGGCGTCTCGTCCTTCGACAGCCTCGTCAAGGGGCAGAGCTCCACGGTCGACTCGACGAACGCGTGCATCGCCTCCCCGTGGGTCTCGACGCCGACCGCGCCGCGCCTCTCGGTCACCCGCCAGAGCTCCTCCGCGCAGCTGTCGTGGGGCACGCCGCCCGCCGGCACGACGACGGTCCGCATCGCCACGCAGCTGTGGAGCCCGAGCCTGTCGGCGTGGAACGACCCGGTCTACCGCACCTACGGCGGCACGACGACCGGCACCACGTTGACGAGCCTGACCAACGGCCGCACCTACCGGACGACGGTGGCCTTCGCGAACGCCTCGGGCTTCAGCGCCTGGGCGCCGCAGGTGTCGTACGTCCCGGCGAGCGTGCCCTCGGTGCCGAAGAGCCCCCGCTTCCTCACCTCGCCGACCCGCGACTACATCCACTACGGCTGGTGGAAGAGCACCGACAACGGCGCGGCCGTCTCCCGCTACGAGACGCAGGTGCGCTGCTACTACGGCACCGCGTGGAAGCCGTGGACGACGAGGACGACGAACGCCTCGACGTACTACTACAACCACCGTGGCCTGACCGGGTACCAGACCTGCCAGGTGCGGGTCCGGGCGGTCAACGCGATGGGCGCCAGCGCCTGGTCGGCCGCGAGCCAGATCCGCAAGCAGCGCTGAGCCGTCCGGGCCGTCGGGGCCGCCGCGCCGGCCAGTAGGGTCGGCGGGTGAGCCCCGCACCGCTGCCCGCCCGCGCCCGTGTCGTCGTCGTCGGCGGGGGTGTCATCGGCACCTCGGTCGCCTACCACCTCGCGCAGGCCGGCGAGAGCGACGTGCTGCTGCTGGAGCGCGACCGGCTGACCTCCGGCACGACGTGGCACGCCGCCGGCCTCATGACGTGCTTCGGATCCTTCAGCGAGACGAGCACGCGGCTGCGCCTGTACTCCCGCGACCTCTACGGGCGACTCGAGGCCGAGACGGGGCAGTCGACCGGCTTCACGCCGGTCGGGCTCGTCGAGGCCGCCGCCGACCGCGACCGCCTCGAGGAGTACCGGCGGGTAGCGACCTTCCAGCGGCGCCTCGGGCTGGAGGTCGAGGAGGTCTCGCCGGCCGAGATGGCCGAGCTCTTCCCGCTGGCCCGCACCGACGACCTCGCCGGCGGCTTCCACGTGCCCGGGGACGGCCGGGTCAACCCCGTCGACCTGACGATGGCCCTCGCGAAGGGGGCCCGGGCCCGCGGCGTGCGGGTCGCCGAGGGGGTGCGCGTCGAGCAGGTGCTCACGCGGCGGCGCGGCGTCGTCGAGGAGGTGGCCGGGGTCGTCACCGACCACGGCACGGTCGAGTGCGACGTCGTCGTCAACGCCGCCGGGATGTGGGCCCGCGAGCTCGCCGCGCAGAACGGCGTCGTCGTGCCCAACCAGGCCGCCGAGCACTACTACCTCGTGACCGAGGCGATCGAGGGGATGAGCCCGGACGCCCCGGTCTTCGAGGACCCCGCCTCCTACGGGTACTACCGCGAGGAGGGCGGCGGCATGATGGTCGGCCTCTTCGAGCCGGTCGCGGCCGCCTGGAAGGTCGAGGGCATCCCGCGGGACTTCTCCTTCGGGAGCCTCCCGCCCGACACCGACCGCGTCGGCCCGTTCCTCGAGAAGGCGATGGCGCGCGTGCCCGTCGTCGAGACCGCCGGCATCCGCACGTTCTTCTGCGGCCCCGAGTCCTTCATGCCCGACCTCGCCCCGGGCGTCGGCGAGGCCCCCGGCATCCACGGCTACTTCGTCTGCGCGGGGCTGAACTCGGTCGGCATCCTCTCGGCGGGCGGGCTCGGGCGCATCCTCGCCCACTGGGTGCTCACCGGGAGGCCGGACGTCGACGTCACGGGGATCGACGTCGCCCGCTTCCGAGAGCACCAGCTGCTGCCGGAGCACCGGCGGGCCCGCACCGCCGAGGTGCTCGGCACCGTCTACGCCGCGCACACGCCGGGCGTGCAGCTGACCACGTCGCGGGGTGTCTTCCGCTCGCCCGTCCACGACCGGGTCGTCGCGGCCGGCGGGTACCTGCGTGACGTCTCGGGCTGGGAGGGCGCCGCCTGGTACGCCGGGCCGGGGGAGACCCCGCAGGCGGAGCCGACCTGGGGGCGCGCCCCGTGGTTCGCGCGCTGGGAGGCCGAGCACCGGGCCGTCCGCGAGGCCGCCGGCCTGTTCGACATGTCGTTCATGGGGCGATTCGCCGTGCGCGGCCCGGACGCCCTCGCCGTGCTCGACCACCTGAGCGCGGGCGACCTGTCGGTCGACGGCCGGATCACCTACACGCAGTGGCTCGCCGACGACGGCGGCCTGCTCGCCGACCTCACGGTGACCCGCCTCGCCGCCGACGACCTCCTCGTCGTCGCCTCCGACACCCAGCACGCACAGGTCCTCGGGATGCTGCGCCGCGCCCTCGGCGACGCCGACGCGACCGTCACGGACGTCACCGAGGACGGCGCGATGCTGAGCCTCCAGGGGCCGGCGTCCCGCGCGGTCCTCGAGACCGTGGCGCCGCAGGCGGACTGGAGCGACGAGGCCTTCCCGTTCCGGGCCGCCCGCAGCATCGAGGTCGACGGCACGCCGGTGCTCGCCGTCCGTGTCACGTACGTCGGTGAGCTGGGCTGGGAGCTCTACGTCCCGGCCGCCGCCGCGCCCGCCGTGTGGGACCGGCTGCTCGCGGCCGGCGCGCCGCACGGCCTGCGACCGACGGGGCTCGCCGCGCTCGGCAGCCTGCGCCTCGAGAAGGGCTACCGCGACTACGGCCACGACGTCGACACCACCGACGACGTCCGCACCGCCGGGCTGTCCTTCGCGGTGGCGGCCGACAAGCCGGGCGGCTTCCGGGGCCGTGGGGCCGTGCAGGCCGGCGCACGGGCCGGCGCCCCGCGCCACCGCGTCGTCTCGCTCGTCGTCGCCGACCCCGAGCCGCTGCTCTTCCACGGCGAGGTCGTCCTGCGCGACGGCGTCGCGGTCGGTGACGTCCGCAGCGGCTCCTACGGCTGGAGCGTCGGGGGAGCCGTCGGCCTCGCGGGCGTCGAGCACGAGGAGGGCGTCACGGCGCAGTGGCTGCGCGAGGGCCGCTGGGAGGTCGACGTCGCGGGCACGCGGTACCCGGCCGAGGTCTCGCTCCGCCCGCCCTACGACCCCTCGTCCGCCCGCGTGCGCGGCTGAGCGGCAGACTGGTCGACGTGCCCCGCTCCAACCGTCGCCGCCGCGACCTCGAGTCCCGTCCGCTCGGCGGCTCGACCGAGGTCGCGACCGAGCTGTGGCGCGGACGGCCCTGGCACGTCCGCCGGCTGACCGGCGCCACGTCGAGCCGCGAGTACCGCTGCCCGGGGTGCCACCAGGGCATCCCGGTCGGGACGGCCCACGTCGTCGCGTGGCCGGCGACCGGGGTGGGCGGGGTCGAGGAGCGGCGCCACTGGCACACCCGCTGCTGGGCCTCGCGGCACGCCGCGCAGCCCTGAGCCTCCTCAGGCCTCGCGCTGGCGCGGGACGAGGACCTCTTCGTAGAGCAGGAGCAGCCCGGCCGCGACGGGGATGGCGAGCAGCGCCCCGAGCACGCCGAGCAGCGCCCCGCCGGCGAGCGCGGCGACGACCGTGACGGTGCCGGGCACCGAGACCGTCTGCTGCATGACCCGCGGGGCGATGACGTAGTTCTCGACCTGCTGGTAGACGACGTAGTAGACGACCACGACGAGCGCCTTCTGCGGCTCGTCGAAGAACGCGACGAGGGTGACGATGGCCGCGCCGAGCGTGGCGCCGACCATCGGGATGAGGCCGAGCAGGCCGACGGTTACCGCGAGGACCGCGGGGTAGGGCACGCCGACGATGCGGAGCATCACGTACGACAGCACCGCGTTGAGGGTCGCGATGAGCACCTGGCCGCCGGCGTACGCGCCGACCCGACGCATGATCTCCTCCGAGAGCGCGACGACCCGCGGGCGCCGGCTCATCGGGACCAGCGCGTAGGCGGCGGTCTTGACCCGGGGCATCGACACGAGCAGGTAGAGGGTCAGGACGAGGACGGTGAGGACCTGGAAGGTCCCGCTGAGCACCGCCCGGCCGGCGCCGAGGAGGCCGCCGAGCAGGCCCTCGACGAACGACTGGTCGGTCAGCTTGGACACGAGCTCGGCCTGGAGCCGGTCGATGACGT
The DNA here is from genome assembly GCF_000720925.1 of Phycicoccus jejuensis. Taxonomy (GTDB): domain Bacteria; phylum Actinomycetota; class Actinomycetes; order Actinomycetales; family Dermatophilaceae; genus Phycicoccus; species Phycicoccus jejuensis. The sequence goes on from NZ_JOEE01000004.1 coordinate 91,421, forward strand.
CGTAGTGCCGGTCGAGCTCGCGGACCCACCGGGCGTCGAGGAGGTCGCCGACGTACTCGGGCGTGCGGGCGGCGAGGGCCGACCCCTGGACGACCACGGTCGGCAGGACGAGCGAGGCGATGGCGGCGAGGACGAGCAGCAGCCCGCCGAAGACCGCCGTGACGGCCACGGGGCGGGGCAGCCACCGCTGCGACAGCTTCTCGACGACGGGGTCGAGCGCGAGGGCGAGGAAGAAGGCGACGAGGAGGATGGTGATCGTCGTCGCGAGCCGGGCGAGGCCCGTCCACAGGCCGACGGCGAGCAGCGCCCCCGTGGCCCCGAAGAACCCGATGTAGAAGGGCGAGTGCCGGTTGAGCGGCTGGCCCGCCGAGCCGTAGCGCAGCAGCGCCGCGGTGCCGGGGTCGAGCGCGCCCGCGGGGCCCGGCGGCAGGTCGCCCTCGGCGGGGATCGCCTCGGGGTCGATGTGGTTGCTCTGCTCGAGGACGCGCCGCTGGCGCCGCCGGTAGTCGCCCCACCGGGACACCGGGCCCCACACCGTCGTCATCCGCACCGGCACACCTCCGGCCCACACCCTAGTGGCGGGTGCGGGCCGGGGGCGGAGGCGCCCGGGATGTCGCTCAGGCGTCCCGGAACCGGTTGATCTCGGCCTCGAAGCGCGCGCGCTTCTCGGGGTCGCTGACGCCCAGGCCCTCCTCGGGCGAGAGGGTGAGGACGCCGACCTTGCCCTGGTGCGCGTTGCGGTGGACGTCGAGCGCCGCCTGCCCCACGTCCTCGAGCCGGTAGGTCTTCGACAGGGTCGGGTGGACGATGCCGCGGTCGATGAGGTCGTTGGCCTCCCACGCCTCGCGGTAGTTCGCGAAGTGCGAGGAGAGGATCTTCTTGAGGTTCATCCACAGGTAGCGGTTGTCGTACTCGTGGAGGTAGCCCGAGGTCGAGGCGCAGGTGATGATCGTGCCGCCCTTGCGCGCGACGTAGACCGACGCACCGAAGGTCTCCCGGCCCGGGTGCTCGAAGACGATGTCGACGTCGTGCCCGCCGGTCAGCTCGCGGATCCTCTTGCCGAGGCGCTGCCACTCCTTCGGGTCCTGCGCGGTGTTCTCCTCGTTCCAGAACCGGTAGCCCTCGGCGGAGCGGTCGATGATGAGCTCGGCGCCCATCGCCCGGCAGATGTCCGCCTTCTCGGGGGAGGAGACGACGCAGATCGGGGTCGCGCCGCCGGCGAGGGCCATCTGGGTGGCGTAGGAGCCGAGGCCGCCGCTCGCGCCCCAGATCAGGACGCGGTCGCCGAGCTTCATGTGCGCGCCGTTCTTGCTGACGAGCTGCCGGTAGGCCGTGCTGTTGACGAGGCCGGGGGAGGCCGCCTCCTCCCACGACAGGTGGGCCGGCTTGGGCATCAGCTGGTTGGCCTTGACGATCGCGAGCTCGGCGAGCCCGCCGAAGTTGGTCTCGAAGCCCCAGATGCGCTGCTGCGGGTCCATCATCGTGTCGTCGTGGCCCTCGGCGTCCTCGAGCTCGACCGAGAGGCAGTGCGCGACGACCTCGGTGCCCGGCTTCCACTTGGTGACGCCCGGGCCGGTGCGCAGCACGACGCCCGCGAGGTCGGAGCCGACGACGTGGTAGGGCAGGTCGTGCCGCTTCGCGAACTCCGAGGTGCGGCCGTAGCGCTCGAGGAAGCCGAAGGTCGAGACGGGCTCGAAGATCGAGGTCCACACGGTGTTGTAGTTGATGGCGCTGGCCATCACCGCGACGAGCGCCTCGCCGGGGGCGAGCTCGGGGGTGGGGACGTCCTCGACGTGGAGGGACCGGCGCGGGTCCTTCTCCTTCGTGGACAGGCCCTCGAACATGTCGACCTCGTCCTTGTGCACGGTGGCGGCGCGGTACGAGCCGGGGACGGCGATGCCCGAGTAGGTCTCGGGGGTGCGGTCACCGGAGAGGATGGCCTCGCGGATCTGGTCCATGGGGTCGTGCTCCTTCGGTGCTGGGCAGCGGTTCCCGGCGAACCTACTGGCCGGTCACCGGGCCCGGTACTGCGTGAGACGGCAGTCACCCCGTGACCCCGGTCACGGAGCGGCGAGCCGGTGGGCGGGCGCGCGGGATACCGTTCCGGTGTGCGTCCCGAGCCCATCCGCCGACCCCGGCGCGCCGTGGTAGGCGCGCTCGTCGCGACGCTCTGCGCGGTGCTGGGGCTGTTCCTCGGCCCGGTGCCGACGGCCTCGGCGGCCACCGGGGCGGACCCCGTCCCGGTCGTGCTCGTCGGGGCCCCCGGCCTCGCGTGGTCCGACATCGACGAGGCCCGCACGCCGTGGCTCTCGCGGGTCGCCGCCGAGGGCGCCGTCGCGTCGCTCACCGTGCGGGGGCCGCACTCGCGGGCGTGCGCCGTCGACGGGTGGCTCACGTTGTCGGCCGGGCGCCGGGCCGGTGGTCCGACCGCGACCTGCGAGCCGCCGGCCGCCCCCGAGTCGGGGGTCCTCCCCGGCTGGGCCACCTACCGGCAGGCCGCCCGCGACGCGTCCTACGGCGCGGTGCCGGGGACGCTCGGGCAGCGGCTGGCCGACGCCGGTACGTGCGTGCAGGCCGTCGGGCCGGGGGCCGCGCTCGCGGCCGCCGACGAGGACGGGGCCGTCCCCGACTACTCGACCGACGTCCCCGCCACCCCCTCGTGCCCGGTGCTGCTCGTCGACGCCGGCACCCTGCCGGTCGACCCGCCGGCGCGCGACGCCGCGCTGCGCCGCCTCGACGCGGTCGTCCAGGGCCTCGTCCGCTCGACGGCGCCGGGGACCCGCCTCGTCGTCGCCGGGGTCGGTGACGGCGAGTCGCCGGTGCGCCCCCGTGCGGTCGTCGTCTCCGGGCCGCCCGCGGGCGTCCTCACCTCGCCCTCGACGCGCCAGCCGGGCCTCGTGCAGCTCCAGGACCTCACGGCGTCCGTGCTCGAGTGGTCCGGGGCCGACGCCTCCGGGCTGACCGGGCGGGTCGTCACCGCCGAGGCCGACGACGTGCCCGGGCAGGAGCGGGTCGCCGCGCGCGACGGGTTCGAGGTCCGGGCCGCGACGCTGCGCGAGGTGAGCCCCCAGGTCACCGGGTGGCTGGCGGCGGCCTTCGCGCTGTGGTGCGCCGCCGCCGTCGGTGTGCTGCTGGTCCGTCGTCGCCGTGGGGGAGGGGACGCGCCCCTGCCGGCGTGGCTCGTCGCCGCCGGCGTCGCCGTGGCGACCGTGCCCGTCGCGACCTTCGTCGCCAACCTCGTGCCGTGGTGGTCGACCGGTCGCCCGCGCCTGGCGTTCGCGGGTGCGCTGGCCGTGGCCGTCGTGCTCGTCACGGCCGTGGGGCTCGCGGCCGGGCGGCGCCACCGCCTCGGCGCGGCCCTCGTCGTCGGCGCCGTCACGCTCGTCGTGCTCGGTGGCGACGTCCTCGCCGGCTCGCGCCTGCAGCTCTCGTCGGTCTTCGGGCAGAACCCGACCGTGGGCGGGCGCTTCTACGGGTTCGGCAACACGAGCTTCGCGCTCTACGGCGTCGCGGTCCTCACCGTCATGGCGGCGCTCGGAGCGTGGGCGCGGCCCCGCCGGCGGGTCGCCCTCGGCCTCGCCGCGCTCCTGCTCCTGCTCGCGACGGCCCTCGAGGGCCATCCCTCCTACGGCGCCGACTTCGGCGGCCCGCCCGGTCTCGTGCTCGGCGGCCTGCTCGTCCTCGCGGCCGCGGCGGGCCTGCGGCTCAGCGTCGTCCGGGTCCTCGTCGCCGGGGTCGCCGTCGTCGTCCTCACGCTCGCGCTCGCGGTCCTCGACTGGCTGCGGCCGGCCGCGGCGCGCACGCACCTCGGCGAGTTCGTCCAGACCGTGATCGACGGCGGGGCCGACGAGGTGGTCGGGCGCAAGCTCGCGCAGAACCTCACGAACCTCGGCTCGCCGCCGCTGCTGACGATCTCGCTCGCGGCGCTCGTGCTCCTGCTCGTCGCGTGGCGCACCGGGTGGCGCGTTCCGGCGCCCGGCGGCGTGCTCCTGCGCGCGGCCGTCGTCCTCGGGGTCGTCGGGTTCGCCGTCAACGACTCCGGGCTTGTCGTCCCGGCCTTCGTCCTGCTGCCGCTGCTGCCGGTCCTGGCGGCCGCCGGACCCCGCCGCGACGCCTGAGCGGGGTCAGTGGGCGGCGTCGGCCGCCGGCTCGACGAGCTCCACGAGGATGCCGCCGGCGTCCTTCGGGTGCACGAAGTTGACCCGGCTGTCGCTCGTCCCGCGCTTCGGGGTGTCGTAGAGCAGGCGTAGCCCCCGCTCGCGCAGGGTCGCGCAGACGGCGTCGATGTCCTCGACGCGGTAGGCCATCTGCTGGATGCCGGGACCGCTGCGGTCGAGGAACTTCGCGATCGTCGACTCCTCCGACAGCGGGGCGAGCAGCTGGATGCAGGAGCCGCTGTCGCCGACGCCCATCATCGCCTCGCGCACGCCCTGCTCCTCGTTCGTCTCCTCGTGCAGCTTCGTCATCCCGTAGGCGCGCTCGTAGAAGGCGACCGCCTCGTCGAGGTCGCGGACGGCGACGCCCACGTGGTCGATGGCGGTGAAGAGGTCGGTGGCGCTCATGCGGCCAGCGTAGGTCGGCCCCGCGCGCGGCGACAGGGCACGGTGGCGAGCGTCACCGTGCCTCGGGGTCGGCAGCGTCGGAGGCCGCCGACTAGCATCGAGAGGATTTCCCGACCCGACCACGGAGGCCACCGCATGTCCACCGACCCGACCGTCATCGTCGCCGGCGCCCGCACCCCGATGGGGCGGATGAGCGGCTCCCTCAAGGGCTTCAGCGGGTCCGATCTCGGTGGCTTCGCCATCCAGGGCGCCCTCGAGAAGGCCGGCGTCGCGCCGGACCAGGTCGACTACGTGATCATGGGCCAGGTCCTCACCGCCGGCGAGGGCCAGATCCCTGCCCGCCAGGCCGCGACGAAGGGCGGCATCCCGATGTCGGTGCCCGCGCTGACCATCAACAAGGTGTGCCTCTCGGGCATCGACGCCATCGCGCTCGCCGACCAGCTGATCCGCGCCGGTGAGTTCGACGTCGTCGTCGCCGGTGGCCAGGAGTCGATGACCAACGCGCCGCACCTGCTCGAGAAGAGCCGCGACGGCTACAAGTACGGCGATGTCACCCTCCACGACCACATGGCGCAGGACGGCCTCTGGGACGCGTTCACCGACCAGGCGATGGGCCTGCTCACCGAGACCGCCAACACCGGCGACCTCGCCTTCACCCGCGAGCAGCAGGACGAGTTCTCGGCCCGCAGCCACCAGCTCGCGGCGCGCGCCTGGAAGGACGGCCTCTTCGACGACGAGGTGGTCACCGTGAGCATCCCGCAGCGCCGCGGCGAGCCGGTCGAGTTCAAGAGCGACGAGGGCATCCGCCCCGACACCACGACCGAGTCGCTCGGCGGTCTGCGCCCGGCCTTCAGCAAGGAGGGCACGATCACCGCGGGCTCGGCGTCGCAGATCAGCGACGGCGCCGCGGCCGTCGTCGTCATGAAGCGCTCGAAGGCCGAAGAGCTCGGCCTCGAGTGGCTCGCCGAGATCGGCGCCCACGGCGTCGTCGCCGGCCCGGACTCGACGCTGCAGAGCCAGCCGGCGCGCGCCATCGCGAAGGCCTGTGCGCGAGAGGGGATCTCGCCGACCGATCTCGACCTCGTCGAGATCAACGAGGCCTTCGCCGCGGTCGGTCTCGCATCGACCAAGGAGCTCGGCCTCGACGCCGACAAGGTCAACGTCAACGGTGGCGCCATCGCGCTCGGCCACCCCATCGGGATGTCCGGCGCGCGCATCACGCTGCACCTCGCCCTCGAGCTCAAGCGCCGCGGCGGTGGTGTCGGTGCGGCCGCCCTCTGCGGCGGCGGCGGCCAGGGCGACGCCCTCGTCGTCAAGGTCCCGGCCCGGGGCTGACCCCGCTGGCCGCGGCGCGCGACGTCGACGTCCCCTCCCTCGTCTCCGCGGCGAGGGAGGGGAGCCCGCGCGCCGTCGCCCGGCTGATCTCCCTCGTCGAGGACGCCCACCCCGCCCTGCGCGAGGTGATGGCGGCGCTCGCCCCCGACTCGGGCCGTGCCCACGTCGTCGGCCTGACCGGCGCCCCCGGTGTCGGCAAGTCGACGACGACGAACGCGCTCGTCGCGGCCCACCGCGCCCGCGGCCGGCGCGTCGGCGTCCTCGCCGTCGACCCGTCCTCGCCCTTCTCCGGCGGGGCGCTGCTCGGCGACCGCATCCGGATGTCCGAGCACGCCGCCGACCCCGAGGTCTTCATCCGCTCGATGGCCTCGCGCGGTCACCTCGGCGGCCTGTCGTGGGCCGCGCCGCAGGCCCTGCGCGTGCTCGACGCCGCCGGCTGCGACGTCGTCCTCCTCGAGACGGTCGGGGTGGGACAGAGCGAGGTCGAGGTCGCGGGGACGGCCGACACCACCGTCGTCCTGCTCGCGCCGGGCATGGGCGACGGCATCCAGGCCGCAAAGGCCGGCATCCTCGAGGTCGGTGACGTCCTCGCCGTCAACAAGGCCGACCGCGAGGGGGCGTCACGCACCACCCGCGACCTGCGGCACATGGTGGACATGGCCGACCGGGGCGAACCAGGTTGGCGCCCACCGGTGGTGAGGATGGTGGCCACGTCCGGCGAGGGGGTCGACGACCTCGTCGAGGCCGTCGAGGCCCACCGGGCGCACCTGGGCACCGACGGGTTGCGCGACCGGCGGCTGGCCCGGGCCGCGCGCGAGGTCGAGGGCCTGGCGCTCGAGGCGCTGCGGGCCCGCGTCGGCCGGGTCACCGGGGCCGACCGGCTCGGCGCGCTCGCCGCGGAGGTCGTCGACGGCCGGACCGACGCGTGGTCGGCCGCCGACCGCCTCGTCGAGGCGTCCCGCACGACCTGACGGTCGGTCGGGCCGCGGGCTCAGCTCGTCGGGTCGCCCGCGAAGGCGTCGGGGGAGTCGGCGACGTCGAAGGGCATCGGGTCCGGCACCCCCGCGGTGATCCGGCTGCCGTCGGCGCGGGTGCCGCCGGTCTGCGGGCGCTTGGGGAGCAGGCCGTCGACGCGGGGTCCCTGGTGTCCGAGCGCGACGACGACCGGCCGGCCCGGCGCGACGACGTGGTCGGCGCCCCGGACCGACACCGGCACCTCGCCGTCACCCGCCTCGACCTCCATCCGCAGCTCGGAGGCGTTGAGCCGCACCGCGATTCGCGTGCCCCGCCACGTGAGGCGGAAGCACAACGATCCCCAGGCCGCGGGCAGCCGCGGGTCGAGGGCGAGGCGTCCGCCGTGGTCGCGCATCCCGCCGAAGCCGCCGACGAGGGTCGCCCACACGCCGCCCGCGGAGGCGACGTGGAGGCCGTCGACGGTGTTGTCGTGGAGGTCCGCGAGATCGACGTACAGGGCGTCGTGGAAGTACTCCAGCGCGGCCTGGTGGTAGCCCACCTCCGCGGCCACGACCGACTGCACGACGGCGGAGAGCGTCGAGTCCCCGGTGGTGATCGGGTCGTAGTACTCGAAGTCGGCGCGCTTCTCCTCGGCCGTGAAACGGTGGCCCTGGAGGTAGAGGGCGAGGACGACGTCGGCCTGCTTGAGCACCTGGAAGCGGTAGATGACGAGCGGGTGGTAGTGCAGGAGGAGGGGGCGCAGCGAGGCGGGCGTGCGGCTGAGGTCCCACACCTCGCGGTCGAGGAAGAAGTCGTCCTGAGGGTGGATGCCGAGGCCCTCGTCGAACGGGATGTGCATCCCGTCGGCGCACCGCCGCCACTCCGCCACCTCGTCCGGGCTGACGTGCAGGCGGTGCGCGATGACCGCCCAGTCGTCCGGGTGCTCGGTGCGCAGCCGGTCGGCCGCGTCGGCGGCCTGCTCGAGGGTGGCCCGGGCCATGACGTTGGTGAAGAGGTTGTTGTTGACGACCGTCGTGTACTCGTCGGGGCCGGTGACCCCGTGGATGTGGAAGCTGTCGGCGCCGTTGCTGCGCCAGAACCCGAGGTCGGCGTAGAGACGAGCCGTCTCGACGAGGATCGGCATGCCGTGCCGGAGGAGGAACTCGACGTCGCCGGTCGCGGCGAGGTACTGCGTCAGCGCGTGCACGACGTCGGCGTCGATGTGCACCTGCGCGGTGCCGGCGGCGTAGTAGGCCGAGGCCTCCTCGCCGCTGATCGTCCGCCAGGGGAACAGGGCCCCGCGCTGCGACATCTCGCGGGCCCGGTCGCGGGCCGCCGGCAGCATGAGGCTGCGGAAGCGCAGCAGGTTCCGGGCGGTCTGCGGCTGGGTGTAGGTGAGAAACGGCGCGACGTAGATCTCGCTGTCCCAGAAGTAGTGCCCCTCGTAGCCCGACCCCGTCACGCCCTTGGCCGGCACGCCCATCCGCTCGGCCCGGGCGCTGGCCTGCGCGAGGGAGAAGAGGTTGAACCGCACCGCCTGCTGCACGGCGTCGGCGTGCTGGTCGGCGGTGTCGACCTCGACGTCGCTCGCCGCCCAGAAGGCGTCGAACCAGGCGCGCTGGGTCGCGTGGTGGTCGGCGACCGTGCGGCGCACCGCACGGTCGAGGGTGCGCTCGCAGCGGTCGCGCAGCTCGCGGACGGGCAGGCTGTTCGAGGTGTGGTAGGCCACGAGCTTCTCGACGCGGATGGTGTGGCCCTCGTGCGCCTCGACCCGGTAGACGGCCTTGGCGAGGTCGTCGTCGTCGCGGACGACCACCTCGTAGGGGTCCTCGATGGCGACCCGGTGGTCCGCGGCCACGGCCACGGTCATCCCCGAGCTCGCGCAGCGGTACCCGAGGACCTGCCGGTCCTCGTCGGCGGTGTGGAGCACGGGCAGCAGGACCCGGCCCTCGAAGACCGACGCCTTGCGGGGGTCGCTCGTCGAGGCGCGGCTGGGGGCGGGGGCGTGGTACTCGTCCTCGCCGTCCTGGCGGTTGAGCAGCTGCGACGACACGACGACCGGCGCGTCGCCCGAGAGCATCGTCACCTCGAGGGTCAGCACGGCGAGGTGGCGCTCGGTCATCGACACCATCCGGGTCGAGTCGACCCGGACGCGCTTGCCCGACGGGGTGCGCCAGACGAGGGAGCGGCGCAGCAGGCCCGCCCGGAAGTCGAGCGCGCGCTCGTAGTGCTCGAGGTCGGCCATGCCGACGACGAGCGGCTCGTCGTCGACGTAGAGCTTCATGAGCTTGGCGTCCGGGACGTCGACGATGGTCTGCCCGGTGCGTGCGAACCCGTAGGCGGACTCGGCGTGCCGGATCGGCCAGGTCTCGTGGAACCCGTTGACGTAGGTGCCGTGCGCGTGCGCCTCGCGGCCCTCCTCGGGGTTGCCGCGCATCCCGAGGTAGCCGTTGGCGACGGCGAAGAGGGTCTCGGTCAGCCCGAGGTCGCTCGTGTCGGGAGCGCACTCGACGAGGCGCCAGGGGTCGGCGGGGAAGCGGAGCCGGTCGACGGGGTCCGGCCCGACGGCCGCGGTCCTCACGCGAGCTCGCCGAGGTCGGCGACCACGAGGTCGGCGCCGGCGGCGGTGAGCGCCTCGGCGCCCGCCCCGCGGTCCACGCCGACGACGAGCGCGACGTCGCCCGCGGCTCCGGCGCGCACGCCGGAGACCGCGTCCTCGACGACGACCGAGGCGCCGGGCTCCGCCCCGCACACCCGCGCGGCGTGCAGGAAGGTGTCGGGGGCGGGCTTGCCCGCGAGCCCGAGCTCGCGGGCCACGCGCCCGTCGACGACCGTGCGGAACCGGTCGGTCAGCCCCGCGGCGTCGAGGACGGCCGGCGCGTTGGCGGAGGACGAGACGACGGCCAGCGGCGTGCCGAGGTCGCGCAGGCGGTCCAGGAGGGCGACCGAGCCCGGGTACGGGCGCACGCCGTCGCGCTCGAGGACGGTGCGGAAGGCGTCGTTCTTGCGGTTGCCCAGCCCGCAGACGGTCTCGGCGGAGGGCGGGTCGTCGGGGGAGCCGTGCGGCAGCGTGATGCCGCGCGCCGCGAGGAGGTCGGCGACGCCCTCGTAGCGCGGCTTGCCGTCGACGTGGGCGTAGTAGTCGGCGTCCGTATAGGGGGAGGTGTCGGCGCCCTCGAGCCCGGGCCGGGAGGTGTCGACGCCGGCGAGGTACGCGCCGAACATCTCCGCCCAGGCCGCCATGTGCACCTCGGCGGTCGGCGTCAGCACGCCGTCGAGGTCGAAGAGGACGGCGGCGTACGCGTCCCAGGCCACGCTTCTCGAGCCAGTCACGGGGACCACGGTAGGGACACGGGGCCCGGACGGGCGAACGGCGGGCGTGTCGCGTTCGCTAGCGTTGAGGCGTGAGAGAGCCGGTCCGCCTCCCGTTCGACCCGATCGAGCGGGCGCGCGAGCTGTGGGTGGCGCGGTGGGGCGAGGGGTCGCGGGCGACCTCGATGGCCACCGCGACGTCGGTGATGCGCGTCCAGCAGCTCCTCCTGGGGCGCTTCGACGCCATCGCCGGGCGGCACGGGCTGACCTTCGCCCGCTACGAGGCGCTCGTCCTCCTCGCGTTCAGCCGGGAGGGTCGGCTGTCGATGTCCAAGGTCGGCGAGCGGCTCATGGTCCACCCGACGAGCGCGACGAACATCGTCCAGCGCCTCGTCGCCCAGGGCTTCGTCGAGCGGGTCCCGAACCCCGCCGACCGGCGCGGCGCCTTCGCCGTCATCACCGACAGCGGGCGGGTCGCGATGGAGGCCGTGACGCGCGACCTCGACGAGGCGGACTTCGGTCTCGCCTCGCTCTCCGAGGAGCAGCACGCCCTCCTGTTCTCCCTGTTGCGGGAGGTACGGGTGGGGTCGCGCGACTTCCTTCCCTGAGAACCGGGGATTTGTCCGGACCCCTCGGCGTTTGTCATCGTGGAGAGATCGCCCTGCGCCCGACCGACCCGGTGCGGGGCGTCCCCGGACCCGAAGGAACCCTCTCGATGCTCAGGACACTCACGCGGGTGGCCGGCGCCCTCGCCGCCCTCGTCGGGCTCGCCCTCACGGCGACCGGCGTGTGGTTCGCCGCCGCCCTCGGTGGCAGTGGCACCGCCGAGTTCACCGCCAAGCCCGCCCCGGGCGCCCCGGTCGTCATCACCCCCGACGTGCTCAACCGCGTCGATGCCGACGTGCGCGTCAGCGCCACCCCGTCCCGCGGGGCGTCGCTCTGGATGGCCCGCGCCAACCCCTCCGACGCCTCGGCCGTCATCGGCGAGGGCCGTCACGTCGAGGTGACCGGCGTGTCCGTCCGGGACTGGGCCCTGCTGACCGCGGCCCGCGGCAGCGGTGAGCCGGCGACGCCGGGCGCCGCCGACCTCTGGCGGCAGCAGGACGACGCCGACGGTCCGGTCGCCCTGACCGTCGAGCAGGCGGACGCGCCCGAGAGCGTCGTCATCGCCGCCGACGGCGGCTCGGTCGAGCAGGTGACGCTCACGGTCGTCGACAAGCGCTGGTTCGTCGAGTCGGTCGTCGCCGCCCTCGTCGGGCTCTTCCTCCTCGCCGCCGGCGTCGTCGCCCTCTGGCCGCGTCGCCCCCGCCCGGCACCGGCCGCACCGTCCGTGCCCGCCCGACCGGCTCCCGGGCCGGACACCGACGAGCAGACCGCCGACGAGCCGACCGCCGACGCCCCGGAGGACGCCCGATGACCCGCCACCCCCTGTCCGTCCGGCCCCGTCGCCGGACCGCCCTCGCGGCCGCGGCGCTCGGCCTGGCGCTCGCGACCACCGGCTGCGGTGCCACCGACGCGCTCGTCGGTGTCCACCCCGCGCCGGCGGAGCAGCCCGCGTCCGCCCCGCTCGACGAGGACGGCGCGACCGTCATCGCGACGCGCCTGCTCTCCGCCGCCGCGGCCGACGCAGCGACGAAGGGCGACGCCGGCCACGACGCCCGCGCGAAGGTCCTCGCGGGCGACGCCCTGACGATGGCCGACAACACCGCCGCCCGTGGGGCCGCGCCAGCCGCCGCGACCGACCTCGCGAAGCAGCCCGAGCCGTCCGTGCTCGCGCAGTCGCGGGGCCGCGAGTGGCCGCGCGCCATCCTCGCCACCACCCTCGACGAGGCGACCTCCACCCAGTCGCTGCACGTCATGGTCTCGCGCGAGCCGGACCAGCCGTACCGCATCGAGGCCTCGGTGCCGATGCTCGCCGGCTCGCGCCTGCCCAGCCTCGGCTCGCAGGGCGCGGGCGCCCCGTTCGTCGACGTCACGGACGGCGAGGGCCTCGTCATGTCACCCGAGAAGGCCTACGGCGCCTACGCCGCCGCGCTCGGCCGGCCCGCCCCGAAGAAGGCGCCCGCCGGCGTCACCACCGCCGACCCCTTCGGCCAGGCGCTCGAGGCCTCGGCGGCCGTGCAGGCCAAGGCGCTCGGCAAGCTCGCGACGCTCGAGCAGGCCCACGAGCCCGTGCTCGACGACGCGCTCGCCTTCCGGCTCGCCGACGGCGGCGTCGTGACCTTCGGCATGATGCGGCGCACCGACACCATCACCGTCGGCTCCGGGGCCAAGGAGCTCGTCCTGCCCTCGCGCTACTCGGGGCTCGTCGGGAAGAAGAAGGTGACCCGCGACCTGCGCCTCACGAGCCTGGAGCCGGTCGTCCTCGTCGTGCCGACCGAGGGCGAGGTGGCCGCCATCGGCGCCACCGAGCTCCTCGTCTCCGGGAAGGGTCGCTGACCCCGGTCCCGCGCGAGGGCCCGAGGTGCGCGAGAATCCGACCATGACGCAGACTCCCGACCCCGCCGGCGCCCGGGGCGCCGTCGACCTGTCCGCCGTGGCGGCGATGACGACCCCCGGCGCCGCCACCGCCGGCGCGGCCGCACCCGCCGCGCCGGTGCCCGGGCCGCCGGCCCCCGCCGGGCGCGCGATCCCGGACGGCCTCGTCGTCGAGGTCACGCCGGCCACGCTCCAGCAGGCCCTGACCCGCACGGTCAACGTCGCCGGGCTGCTCGTCCTGTGGTCCTCGGGCCACCCGCAGACGCGGCAGCTCATCGACACGGTCGCGGCGGTCGCCGCCCGGCAGGAGGGGCGTGTCCTCGTCCTCACCGCCGACCTCACCGGCCACCCGGAGCTGCTCCAGGCCTTCCAGCCGCTGCTCGTGCAAGCCTTCGGCCAGCCGACCGTGCCGGCCACCTTCGGGCTGCTCCAGGGCCAGCCGGTCCCGCTCTTCCCCGGCATCGCCGACGAGGGCCAGGTCGCGCAGGCCGTCGAGCAGCTGCTGCAGGCCGCGGTGCAGAACGGCATCACCGGTCGCGTCGACCTCGGCCCGCTCCCCGAGGGCGCCGAGGCCGAGGAGGAGGCGCTCTCGCCGCTCCACGAGGCGGCGTACGAGGCCATCGAGCGGGGTGACCTCACGGCGGCCGCGCAGGCCTACGAGCAGGCGATCGCCGCGGACGCCTCCGACGACGACGCGCGCCTCGGGCTCGCGCAGGTGCGGCTCATGGAGCGCACCCAGGGTGTCGACCTGAACGCCGCCCGCGCGGCGGCCGCGGCCGACCCGTCCGACGTCGAGGCCGCCTGCGTCGTCGCCGACCTCGACGTCCTCGGCGGTCACGTCGAGGACGCCTTCACCCGCCTCGTCGACCTCGTGCGCACGAGCGCGGGGGAGGAGCGCGACCGCGCCCGCACCCACCTCCTCGGGCTCTTCGACGTCGTCGGCCCGCAGGACGAGCGGGTGCGCAAGGGGCGCACCGCGCTCATGAGCGCCCTCTTCTGACGGTGCCCGTCGTCGTCTCCGGCGAGACCCTCGAGCTCGTCCACGACACCGACGACGCCACGCTCACCGGGGTCTCGCTCGACTGCGACCCCGCCGTGCCCGGGCCGCGGGAGTTCACGGCGGTCCCCGGCGGCTGGCGGCTCGTCCTGCCCCGGCCCGCCCTCGGGCGCGTCGAGTACCGGCTCGCGCTGCGCCGGGGTGAGGAGACCGAGGTCGTCTGCGACCCCGCCAACCCGCTGCGCGTCGGCACCGCGTTCGGCGACCGGTCGGTGCTCGAGCTGCCCGGCTACGCGCCGCCGTGGTGGCTCGACGCCCCCGTGGCCCCGGGGCGGATGTCGCCGATGGCCGTCGCGGGCGAGACCGCCGACGACGTGCCCGTCACCGTGTGGACCCCCGAGCGGCTCGCCGACGACGAGCCCGCGCCGCTGCTCCTCGTGCACGACGGGCCCGAGTACGACCTGCTCGCCGGGATGACGCGCTACTCCGGCGCGCTCGTCGAGGCGGGCGTCCTCCCGCCGCACCGCGTCGCGCTGGCGCACCCGGTCCTGCGCGACGCGTGGTACTCCGGCTCGCCGGGCTACCTGCGCACGGTCGCCGAGGCCGGTCTCGACCGAATCGCGGCGGCGCACCCCGTCTCGGCGCCGGTCGTCGTCGTCGGTGCCAGCCTCGGCGGCCTGACGGCGCTGCTGCTGGCCCTCGCCGCGGCCCCGCGCGTGGGTGGGGTTCTCGCGCAGTCGGGCTCGTTCTTCCAGGTCCGGCACGACGAGTCCGAGAGCGGCTTCCGGTACTTCGGCCGCATCTCGCGCGCGGTCCAGGCAGTCCTCGACACCCGGCACGCGGAGCACCCGCTCGTCGTCGGGATGACGTGCGGCGCGCTCGAGGAGAACGCCGCGAACAACCGCGACATGGCCGCGGCCCTGGCCCGCGCCGGCCACGACGTGCGCCACCGCGAGGTCGACGACCTGCACTCGTACACGGCGTGGCGCGATGCGCTCGACCCCACGCTCACCGACGTCCTGCGGACGGTGTGGTGCTCGGAGGGCGAGCGGCCCTGACGCCCGGCTAGGGTCGGGGCGCATGGAGCAGCGCAGCGTCCGGCTCGGGGTCCCCGGTCACGACGCCGACCTCGAGGTCGTGCGGTACGGCCACTGGGGGCGGCCGGTCCTCCTCTTTCCGTCCGAGGCCGGCGCGGCGCGCGACGCCGAGGGCAACGGGATGCTCGACACGGTCCGCCCGCTCGTCGACGCCGGCCGGGTCAGCCTCTTCTGCGTCGACTCCCTCGACGGCTGGTCCTGGTCCGACACCTCGCTGCCGACCGAGGAGCGCGCCCGCCGCGCCGGCGCGTACACGGCGTGGCTCTCGGAGGCGGTCCTGCCGTGGGTGCAGGGCGAGAGCGGCGGCTCGTCGGAGGTCGTGGCGGTCGGGCCGTCGATGGGCGCGTACCACGCCGTGCACCTCGCGCTGACCCGCGCCGACGTCGTGCCCCTCGCCATCGGGCTCTCGGGCAACTACGACCCGACGACGTGGAACGGCTGGGGCGAGGTCGGCGACGCGACGTACTTCGCGAACCCGTCGGCCTACGTCGCGCACGCCGGCGGCGACCACCTCGACTGGCTGCGCGCGCGGGTGTCCATCCTCCTCGTCGTCGGGCAGGGGCCGTTCGAGGTCTCACCGACGCGGTCGCTGCCCGCCACCCACGAGTTCGCGAACGTGCTGTCCGGCAAGGGGATCCGCCACGAGCTCGATGTCTGGGGCCACGACAGCGCCCACGACTGGCCGTGGTGGTCCCGCCAGCTCGCCCACCACCTGCCCCGCTTCACCTGACGAAGGGACCTCGCCGTGACCGACCCGACCGACCACCCCGTCGGCCTCCTGCTCGGCGCCGAGCAGGACTGGCCGACCGCGTTCGAGGCGCTCGCCGCCCGGCTGGGCGTGCTCACCGCGCCCGACGGCTCGCGGCACACGCTCTCGACCGAGCGGATGACGATCGAGCCGTTCAACCTGCGCGACCGGGCGCGCCACGAGCTCGTCATCGACCGGCTCGCGCACTGGTACTACCACCCGCGCGAGTGGCTCAAGAAGGCCGCGCTCATGGACGACGTCTACCTGCTCAACAGCCCGTTCACCTTCCAGTCGATGGAGAAGCACTCGGCGTACTGCGCGCTCATGCGGCTCGGGATGAACGTGCCCGAGACGGTGCTCGTGCCGTACAAGAACCCCGTCGACAATGCCCGCTGGGCCTTCACCTCGGCGAAGTACAACCGCCCGTTCGACCTCGACGAGATCGCCGACTCGCTCGGCTACCCGCTCTACATGAAGCCCTTCGACGGCGGTGGCTGGCGCGGCGTCTCGCAGGTCCGCGACCGCGAGGACCTGCACCGGGCGTACGACGACTCCGGCGAGATGCTCATGCACCTGCAGGCCTCGGTGCCCGACTACGAGCACTTCGTCCGGACCCTGACCATCGGCCCCGAGACGATGGCGATGAAGTTCCGCCCCGAGGAGCCGATGCACGAGCGCTACGCCGTCGTCCACGACTTCCTCTCCGACGAGGTCGGTCGCGAGGTCCTCACGGTGAGCCAGACCGTCAACGCGTTCTTCCGGTGGGAGTTCAACTCCTGCGAGATGCTCGTCAAGGACGGGGTCGTCTACCCCATCGACTACGCGAACGCCTGCCCCGACGTCGCCGTCACGTCGCTGCACTACTACTTCCCGTGGGCGATGACGGCGCTGCTGCGCTGGACGACGTTCTGCACCGTGACCGGGCGCTCGCCGCGTCCGCACATCGACACCGCCCCGTGGTTCGCCGTGGCCGACGACGAGGTGCTCGACCACCAGGGGCGCCTGGCTGCCTACCAGACCCTGGCCGACGACCACTTCGAGGCCGAGCGCTACCGCGCCTTCTGCGACTCGACGCTGGCGCACGTCCCCGAGATGGTCCTCGAGTGGGTCGGCTCCGAGGACTTCCACCGGATGCTCGTCTCGACCGTGCAGCAGACCTACCCGCCGCAGGAGTGGGAGCGCTTCGACGCCCACTTCACGGGGCTGATCGGGCTGTGGCTCTCGGACGAGCAGGTGCGGCTCACGACGGGTCCGGCGGCGGGCTGAGCTCCCGCCGGCGGCGCAGCTCGGCCAGCGTGGCTCACGCCCGCAGCCGGCGCACCGACGCGAGAGGGAGGAGGGCGAGGAAGAGGAACGCGGACTCGCGCCATCGGCCGAGCACGAGGAACACGACGAGCGCGACCGGCAGGGGCGCGAAGACGGCGAGATCGAGCACCATCCGACGGCGCAGGACCCGGGTCGGTGTCGGCGGTACGTAGAACGGCGAGCCCGGCGGCGCGACCGGCCAGGTCCTCGGGTCCCCCGAGAGAGGTTCCACGGCGACCACCCACTGCGCCCGACCGTACGCCCGTGGGGGCGCCACGTCGCCCTGCCGCGGCGCGTGACGGGCCTAGGGTGGGCGCCATGAGCACCCGGGTGGGGTTCCTGCGGGCCGTCAACGTCGGCCGGCGTCGCGTCGCGATGAGCCGCGTGGTCGCCGTGTGCGAGGGCCTCGGGTACGAGGACGTCTGGACGTACGTCAACAGCGGCAACGTCGTGCTCGACGCGACGGGTACCCGGGCGGCGGTCGAGCGAGCGGTGCAGACGGCGCTCGAGGAGGAGCTCGGGTTCGAGTGCTCGACGTTCGTCCGGACGCCGACGCAGCTGCACGCGGTGCTGGAGGACCGGCCGTTCGAGGTCGCCGACGGCGACACGCACTTCGTGACGTTCCTGCGCTCGGCGCCGTCCGCCGCGGACGGCGGGGCGCTCGAGGCCCTCTCGAACAAGTTCGACACCATCGTCGTCCGGGGGAGCGACGTGCACTGGCGGATGCGGGGCAAGTCGACCGACTCCCGTCTGGTGACGCGCGACTGGGAGCGCATCCTCGGCCCGGCGAGCAGCACGAGCCGCAACGTCACGATGCTGACCAAGCTCGTCGCGAAGATCGACGCCCGCTGACCACCACGCCGCCGTCACCTCGCCCTGCCGCCCCCACCTCGTCCTGCCGCCCTGTCAGGGCGCCCCGGCACGGCGACATCACCCCGGCACGGCGAGGGGGCACCGGCACGGCGAGGTCGCCCCGGCACGGCGCGAGACCCCGGTTCGTCCGCGAGACCCCGGTTCGGAGCCGGGGTCTCGCGGACATTTCGGGGTGACCCCGAAATGTTGGGGCTGATGGGGCTGATGGGGCTGATGGGGTGGATGGGGCGGTCGGGTCAGGAGCCGAGGGCGGCGGAGACGACGTCCTTGGCCTCGGCCTGGACCTGGGCGAGGTGGTCGGGGCCGCGGAAGGACTCGGCGTAGATCTTGTAGACGTCCTCGGTGCCGCTCGGCCGCGCCGCGAACCACGCCGACTCCGTGACGACCTTGAGGCCGCCGATGGCCGCGCCGTTGCCGGGGGCCTCCGTGAGCTTGGCGGTGATCGGCTCGCCGGCGAGGGTCTCGGCCGCGACGTCGGCGGGGGAGAGGGCCGCGAGCTTCGCCTTCTGCGCGCGGTCGGCCGGGGCGTCGATGCGGGCGTAGGCCGGCTCGCCGTGGCGCGCGACGAGGTCGCCGTAGTGCTCGCTCGGGGTCCGCCCGGTGCGCGCGATGATCTCGGAGGCGAGCAGGGCGAGGAGGATGCCGTCCTTGTCGGTCGTCCACACCGAGCCGTCGTGGCGCAGGAACGACGCACCGGCCGACTCCTCGCCGCCGAACGGGCCGGAGCCGTCGAGCAGCCCCGGCACGAACCACTTGAAGCCGACCGGCACCTCGACGAGCCGGCGTCCGAGGTCGGCCGCGACCCGGTCGATCATCGAGCTCGACACGAGGGTCTTGCCGATGAAGCCGTCCTCGCGCCACTGCGGGCGCGCCCCGCCGTAGAGGTAGCGGATGGCGACCGCGAGGTAGTGGTTGGGGTTCATGAGACCGGCGTCCGGGGTGACGATGCCGTGCCGGTCGCTGTCGGCGTCGTTGCCGGTCGCGACGTCGTACTGGTCGCGCCGCTCGATGAGCGAGGCCATCGCCGAGGGGGAGGAGCAGTCCATCCGGATCTTGCCGTCCCAGTCGAGCGTCATGAAGCGCCAGGTCGGGTCGACGAGCGGGTTGACGACCGTGAGGTCGAGGCGGTGCCGCTCGGCGATGGCACCCCAGTAGTCCACGGCCGCACCCCCGAGGGGGTCGGCGCCGATGCGCACCCCGGAACCGCGGACGGCGTCGAGGTCGAGGACGTTCGGCAGGTCGTCGACGTAGCGGCCCATGAAGTCGTAGGACTGCGCGGCGGCCCGGGCGCGGGCGAAGGGGATGCGCCGCACGCCGTCCAGCCCAGCGCGCAGGTACGCGTTGGCCGCCGCGGCGATGACCTTCGTCGCGTCGGAGTCGGCCGGCCCGCCGTGCGGGGGGTTGTACTTGAAGCCGCCGTCGGTCGGCGGGTTGTGCGACGGGGTGACGACGATGCCGTCGGCGAGGCCGCGGCCGGCCGGCATGTCGTCGACGCCGGAGACCTTGCCGCGGTTGGCGACGAGGATCGCGTGGGACACCGCCGGGGTCGGGGTGTAGCGGTCGGCGGAGTCGACGAGCACTGTGACGTCGTTCGCGGCGAGCACCTCGAGGGCGCTCGACCACGCGGGCTCGGACAGGCCGTGGGTGTCGCGACCCATGAACAGCGGTCCGTCGTAACCCTGCTCGCGCCGGTAGTCGCAGATGGCCTGCGTCGTGGCCAGGATGTGCGCCTCGTTGAACGACGTGCGCAGGCTCGAGCCGCGGTGGCCGGAGGTCCCGAACGCGACCTGCTGGTCGACGTCCTCCGGGTCGGGCACGCGCGTGTAGTACGCCGTGACGAGCGCCGCGACGTCGACGAGGTCGGAGGGCTGGGCGGGCTGTCCGGCGCGCGAGGAGGTCATGGCGCCGATCCTCGCAGACCACCCGCACCACCGACAGGTGACGGTGTCTGCGAGATCACACCCGGACATACCCCACGGGGTAGACCGCAACTACTACGACGAGTAGTAAGGAACCATGACCGGAACCCAGAAGCACCTGCTGGTCCTCGGCGCCGGGACCGCCGGGACGATGATCGTCAACAAGCTGCGCAAGCGGCTGCCCCGCGAGGCGTGGACCATCACCGTCGTCGACCGCGACGACGTCCACGACTACCAGCCGGGCTACCTGTTCATCCCCTTCGGCATCACCACCCCCGAGCAGGTCCGCAGGACCAGGCGCCCCTTCATCCACGACGGCGTCGACGTCGTCATGGGGACGGTCGAGCGGGTCGACACCGACGCCCACGAGGTGCGCCTCGAGGACGGCCGCGTCCTGCCCTGGGACCAGCTCGTCTTCGTCACCCCGCTCGACGGCGCGTTCACGAAGCCCGTCGCGAGCCGGACGCTCGGGAGCCTGCTCGAGGAGAAGGGCATCACCGTCGAGACCGACTTCATGATCGAGCGGATCGACCAGGAGCGGAAGGTCATCGTCTCCTTCGACGAGCGGGAGGTCGCCTACGACCAGCTCGTCACCGTGCCGCTCAACATGGGCGCGGACTTCGTCGGCACGTCGGGGCTCGGCGACGAGCTCAACTACGTGCCGGTCGACAAGCACACCTTCCTCGCGCACGGGTACGACGACGTCTTCGCCCTCGGCGACGCGAGCAACATCCCGACGAGCAAGGCGGGGTCGGTCGCGCACTTCTCGGTCGAGGTCTTCGTCGAGAACTTCGTCGAGCACGTCGCCGGCCGGCCGATGACCCACTCCTTCGACGGGCACGCGAACTGCTTCGTCGAGTCGGGCCACGGCAAGGCGCTGCTCCTCGACGTCAACTACGACACCGAGCCCCTGACGGGCACCTTCCCCACGGAAAGGACACACCACGATGACCACCACGACGATCGCCGGCCACCAGGTCGAGGTCAACGAGGAAGGCTTCCTCACCCGCCCCGACGAGTGGAGCGAGGACCTCGCCCCGGAGCTCGCCGGCCTCATCGGCCTCCGGCTCGGCGACGAGCACTGGAAGCTCATCCACTTCCTGCGCGACGACTTCGCCGCCCAGGGCGAGACCGCCACCCTGCGCCGGGTCTCGACGCAGACCGGGACGCCCGTCAAGCAGCTCTTCGCGCTCTTCCCCGGCAAGCCCGCCAAGAAGATGGCCTACGTCTCCGGCCTACCCAAGCCCAGGGGATGTGTCTGACATGACCGCCACCGACACCGCACCCGTCGTCGTCCCCTCGTTCGACGACGCCGTCGACAGCGGGCGCAAGCTCGCGATCATCTGCTCCAAGGGCAACCTCGACATGGCCTACCCCGGTCTCGTCCTCGCCAACGCCGCCGTCGGCGAGGGCGTCGAGACGCACATGTTCTTCACCTTCTGGGGCTTCGACATCATCACGCGCGCGACGATGGCCGACCTCAAGTTCAGCTTCGTCGGCAACACGGCGATGCACCCGCCGGGCCACAGCGGCGTGGGGATCCACCACATGCTCGGCGCCCTGCCGGGGGCCACGGCCGCGGCGACGAGGATGATGAAGAAGCAGATCGCCGACCTCGACGTGCCCGACGTGCCGGAGTTCCTCGAGCTGCTCAGCGGCTCCGGGGTGCACATGTGGGCCTGCCGGATGTCGGCCGACATGAACCACGTGACCGAGGACGACCTCTACGAGGGCGTCGAGGGCATCATCTCCGCGAGCGACTTCATCGAGCTCACCGACGGCGCGCAGCTGCTGTTCATCTGAGGGGGCGGCGCGCACGACGGCCCGGCGGGACCCTGTCACCCGCCGGGCCGTTCGCGCGTCGTCAGATGTCGAGGACGGTGGCCGGACGCTCGGTGCCCGGGACCGGCGCGAGGTAGACCGTCGAGAGGCGGGCGACCCGCACCGTGACCGACCACGGCTGGTCGTTCCAGGGCGTCGGCTCGGCGGACACGACGACGCCGCCCTGGCTCGGGCTGCCGGCCTCGTCGTAGCCGCTCGTGTCGAGGACGACCTCCCAGTCGCCGGAGCGCGGGACGCCGAGGCGCACCCACTCCTTGTCCTCGCCGCTGTAGTTGACGGCCGTGACGACGACGTCGCCGGTGCCGTCGGACCGCTCGTGGCGCAGGTACGACAGGAGGTTGCCGGTGTTGTCGTCGGCGTCGAGCCACCGGAAGCCGGCGGGCTGCTCGTCGAGCGTCCACAGGGCGGGGTGCGCGCGGTAGAGCGCGTTGAGCTGCTTGACCAAGGCGTGCACGCGGTGGTGTGCCGCGTGGTCGAGGAGCCACCACTCGAGCGAGCGCCCGTCGGCCCACTCCTGCGGCTGGGCGAACTCCGAGCCCATGAACAACAGCTGCTTGCCGGGGTGGCTCCACATGTAGGCGAGGAAGGCCCGCAGCGTCGCGAGCTGCTCGGGCCGCTCGCCGGGGATCTTCGTCAGCAGCGAGCCCTTGCCGTGGACGACCTCGTCGTGGCTGATGGGCAGCACGAAGCTCTCGCTGAAGGCGTACATCAGCGAGAAGGTCAGCAGGTTGTGGTGGTACTGGCGGTGGACCGGCTGCTCCTGCAGGTAGCGCAGGGTGTCGTTCATCCAGCCCATGTTCCACTTGAGGCCGAAGCCGAGGCCGCCGGCGGACGTCGGGCGGGTGACGCCCGGCCAGGAGGTCGACTCCTCGGCGATCGTGACGATGCCGGGCACCCGCTTGTAGGCCGTCGCGTTGGCCTCCTGGAGCAGCCCGATGGCCTCGAGGTGCTCGCGGCCCCCGTGGACGTTGGGGATCCACTCGCCGTCCTTGCGCGAGTAGTCGAGGTAGAGCATCGAGGCGACGGCGTCGACCCGCAGGCCGTCGACGTGGAACTCCTCGAGCCAGTAGACCGCGTTGGCGACGAGGAAGTTGCGCACCTCGAGCCGGCCGAAGTCGAACACGTGCGTGCCCCAGTCGGGCTGGTCGCCGCGGCGGGGGTCCGGGTGCTCGTAGAGGGGCAGGCCGTCGAAGCGGGCGAGGGCCCACTCGTCGCGCGGGAAGTGCCCGGGCACCCAGTCGAGGATGACCCCGATGCCGGCGCGGTGCAGGGCGTCGACGAGGTACTTGAAGTCGTCGGGGTCGCCGAATCGCGCGGTCGGGGCGTAGTAGCCCGTCACCTGGTAGCCCCACGAGGGGCCGTACGGGTGCTCCATGACGGGCAGGAGCTCGACGTGCGTGAACCCGAGGTCGGTCACGTAGTTGACGAGGTGCTCGGCGAGCTCGCGGTAGCCGAGGCCCTGGCGCCACGAGCCGAGGTGGACCTCGTAGACGCTCATCGGGCCGGTGTGCGGGTCGCGTGAGGCGCGCTGCTCCATCCAGGCGGCGTCGTCCCACGCGTGGGTGCTCTCGTCGACGACGGAGCCGGTGCGCGGCGGGCACTCGGTGCGGCGGGCCATCGGGTCGGCCTTGGCGCGCACGACGTCGTCGGCGCCGCGGATCTCGTACTTGTAGACCGCACCCGCGCCGACACCGGGGACGAAGAGCTCCCAGACGCCGCTGCTGCCGAGGTGGCGCATCGGGTGCACGCGCCCGTCCCAGCCGTTGAAGTCGCCGACGACGCGGACGGCCTTGGCCCGCGGGGCCCAGACCGCGAAGGACGTGCCGCGGACCTCGCCCATCGGGCCCGGGTAGGTGTGCACCCGGGCGCCGAGCACCGTCCACAGCTGCTCGTGCCGGCCCTCGCCGACGAGGTGCAGGTCGACCTCGCCGAGGGTCGGGGCGAAGCGGTAGGGGTCGTCCTGCTCGTGCTCGATGCCGTCGTCCCACGCGACGAGGAGGCGGTAGTCCATCGTCCGCGTCGTCTCCGGCCGGACGGCGGTCCACACGCCCTCGGCCTCGTGCTCGAGCGCGAGCTCCTCGCCGTCCTCGAAGCGCACCCGCACCGAGCGGGCCATCGGCCGCAGGACGCGGATGCGCAGGCCCGCCGGCTCGAGGTGCTGGCCGAGCAGGTCGTGCGGCTGCTGGTGGCGGCCCTGGACGAGCGCGGTGATGGCGCCTCCGACCTCGGGGCTGGGGGAGGGGGTCACGAGAGATCTCCTTGCGGCGGGGTGGCGGGGGAGAAGCGGGCGGTCAGCCGGGTCACGGCGTCGAGAGGGACCGCGAGCCACTCGGGTCGGTTGCGGGCCTCGTAGACCACCTCGTAGAGCGCCTTGTCGAGCTCGAAGGCGGCGAGCACGGCGGCACGGTGGCGGGGGTCCTTGCCGGCCTCGGCGGCGTACCCGTCGAGGAAGGCGTCCTGGGCGGCGGTGACCCACGAGCGGGCGGAGCGGCCGACGACGCGCTCGAGCGTGCCGCCGACGTAGTCGAAGCTGCGGAGCATCCCGGCGACGTCGCGGACCCACTGGTCGGGCAGCACACGCTCGGCGAGCGGACGCAGCGGCTCGCCCTCGAAGTCGAGGAGGACCCAGCCGCGCTCGGGGGAGCGCAGCACCTGGCCGAGGTGGTAGTCGCCGTGGATGCGTTGCAGCGCAGGCCAGTCGGCCGCCGCGGCAGCAGCGAGGACGGCCTCGACGGCCGGCGCCTCGGCCGCGAGCCCGGGCACGGCGGCGACGGCGGCGTCGAAGCGCGAGCGCATGCTCGCGAGGATGGCGTCGACCTGCTCGGGGGTCGTCGGGCTCGTGCCGAGCACGCCGGCGAGGGTGCGGTGCACCTCGGCGGTGGCCTCGCCGAGCTCGCGGGCCGGGCCGGTGAAGTCCGTGCCGTCCTCCGCGGCGCGCAGCGCGACCCGCCAGGCGTCCTCGACGCCGGGCAGGAACTCCTGCGCGAAGGCGAGGTGGCCGTGGGCCGGGCGGTCGCCCTCGGGGCCGGGGTGCGGCCAGGCGCCGGTCACCGCGCCCACGACCCCGGGCACGCGGCGCGAGCCGGCGTCGACGAGGGCGCCCTGGAGCACGACGTCGGGGTTGTCACCGGGCGAGAGCATCCGGAAGACCTTGACGATGAGCGGCACGTGGGCGCCGGACTCGTCCTCGGTGTCGAGGATGACCGAGGTGTTCGACTGCTCGCCGGTGAGGACCCGGGACGAGCGGACGCGGACGGCGGAGGTCCAGCTCGGCTGCGGCACACCCGAGACCGAGTCGTCGACGGCGTCGGAGGCCGACGACGACGCGGCCGGGACCCGCCCCTGGACGAGCTCGAGGAGCTGCGCGGCGTAGGCCGGGTCGTGCGGCGCGTCGTACACCCACCGGCGGCCGAGCACCGAGTGCTCGAGGGTGCCCACGAGCGCGTGGTCGGCGGACGCCAGCGGCTCGCCGCGGTAGGTGAGCGGCACCTGGTAGACGACCGGCTCGTCGCCGGACTCGTCGACGACGACCATCGTCTCGATGCCGACCTCGCCGGCCGGGTCGTCGAGCCGCCACGCCGCGAGCCGACGCACCGTGGGGCGCCGGCCCTTCGCGGCGTACCAGCGCTGCGCGCCCATCCACTCCTCGACGAGCTCCTGCTTCGAGGGGGTGAGGCTCGCGCCGGTGTGGATCTCAGCCACGGTCGCTCCCGGGCGGCGGGTCGAGCGCCAGCCAGAAGAAGTCGCGCGAGCCGAGGGTGACGGTGAGGGTGCCGTCGGCGGAGACGTCGGGGAACCCGGTGCCGCCGAACAGGTCCCGCGTCTCCCAGCCGGCGAGCTCCTCGGGGAGCGTCACCGTCGTGGCCTGCGGGCGGGAGGAGAGGTTGTTGATGCAGAGCACCGCCTTGGCCGAGCGGTCCTCGACGTCGCGGTCACGCCGGTCGACCCGGGTGTAGGCGAGGACGCGGTCGTGCGAGGAGTCGCAGACCGTGAAGTCGCCGAGCCCGAAGACGGGGTGCTCGCGCCGGACCGCGAGCATGCCGCGCACCCAGTGCAGGAGCGAGGAGCCCGAGGCCATCTGCGCCTCGACGTTGACGTGGTTGTAGTGGTGCACCAGCGACTGCACGACGGGCAGGTAGAGCTTGCCGGGGTCGGCGGTCGAGAAGCCGGCGTTGCGGTCCGGGGTCCACTGCATCGGCGTGCGCACCGCGTCGCGGTCGTCGAGCCAGATGTTGTCACCCATCCCGATCTCGTCGCCGTAGTAGAGGCACGGCGAGCCGGGCAGCGAGAGCAGCAGCGCGTGGATCAGCTCGATCTCGGGGCGGCTGTTGTCGAGCAGCGGCGAGAGCCGCCGCCGGATGCCGACGTTGGCGCGCATCCGGGGGTCCGGGGCGTACCAGCCGTACATCGCGGCGCGCTGCTCCGGCGTCACCATCTCGAGGGTGAGCTCGTCGTGGTTGCGCAGGAACGTGCCCCACTGCGTGCCGGCCGGGATCGCCGGGGTGTCGGCGAGGACGTCGATGATCGGCGACGCCTTCTCCTCCCGCAGCGCGTAGTAGAGCATCGGCATGACGGGGAAGTGGAAGCACATCTGGCACTCCGGCGACTCCTCGGTGCCGAAGTAGTCGACGACGTCGCGCGGCGGCTGGTTGGCCTCGGCGAGCAGGATGCGCCCCGGGTACTCGGTGTCGACCATCCGGCGCAGCGAGGCGAGGAAGTCGTGCGTCTTCGGGTGGTTCTCGCAGTTGTGCCCCTCCTCCTCGTAGAGGTAGGGCACGGCGTCGAGCCGGAAGCCGTCGATGCCCATGTCCATCCAGAACCGGACGGCGTCGAAGATCGCCTCGTGCACGGCCGGGTTCTCGAAGTTGAGGTCGGGCTGGTGGCTGAAGAACCGGTGCCAGAAGAACTGGCGACGGATCGGGTCGAAGGTCCAGTTGGACGTCTCGGTGTCGATGAAGATGATCCGCGCGTCGGTGTAGCGGTCGTCGGTGTCGGACCAGACGTAGAAGTCGCCGTACGGGCCGTCCGGGTCGCTGCGCGAGGCCTGGAACCACGGGTGCTGGTCGCTCGTGTGGTTCATCACGAGGTCGGTGACGATGCGGATGCCGCGGGCGTGCGCCTGGGTGATGAGCTCGCGGAACTCCGGCAGCGTCCCGAACTCCGGCAGCACCTGCGTGTAGTCGGAGATGTCGTAGCCGCCGTCGCGCAGCGGGCTCGCGTAGAACGGCGGCAGCCAGAGGCAGTCGATGCCGAGCCACTGGAGGTAGTCCAGCCGGTTGATGATGCCCTTGAAGTCGCCCTCGCCCGAGCCCGTCGAGTCACCGAAGGCGCGCACGAGGACCTCGTAGAAGACGGCCGTGCGGAACCACTCGGGGTCGTGCCGCAGGCCCGGCTGGTTCATGCCGAGGCCGGGGGTGCTGTGCCCCATCCCGGGGATCGCGCTCACCAGGGCCTCCTCAGCTCGACGACGTGACAGGGTTCGACCTCCGGGCCGAGGCGGACGTAGACGTCGCGCTGCCACGTCCACGTCTCGCCGGTCACGAGGTCGTGGGCCTCGAACGAGTCGCCCGGCTGGAACCCGAGCGCCGGCATGTCCAGGCGCAGGGTCGTGGCCCGGGTCGAGTGCGGGTCGAGGTTGGCGACGACGAGGACGACGTCGTCGGAGCCGTCGTCGAGGACGCGGCGCTTGGAGAACGCGATGAAGTTCTCGTCGTCGACGTGGTGGAACTCGATGTTGCGCAGGCGGTGCAGCGCCGGGTGGGCGCGGCGCGCCTCGTTGAGCATGGTCAGCCAACCCGCGAGGGACTGGCCCTCCTTCGGGCCGCCGGGCTCGTAGTCCGCCCAGCCGCGGTCCTTGAACTCGTACTTCTCGTTGTCGATCTGCTCCTCGGCGCCGGGGCGGGCGACGTGCTCCATCAGCTCGTAGCCGGCGTAGATGCCGTAGGTCGGCACGAGGGTCGCCGCGAGGGCGCTGCGCACCTTCCACGCCGCCGGGCCGCCGAACTGCATGTACGGCGTGAGGATGTCGTGGGTCGTCGGCCAGAACGAGGGCCGCATGTAGTCGGCCGCCTCGCCCGAGAGCTCCTGGAGGTACTCGCGCAGCTCGGGGGCGGTGTTGCGCCACGTGTAGTACGTGTAGCTCTGCTGGAAGCCGACCTTGGCGAGCGTGTGCATCATCGCCGGCTTCGTGAAGGCCTCGGCCAGCCAGATGACGTCGGGGTGGTCCTTCGCCACGTCGGCGATGATCCACTGCCAGAACTCGACCGGCTTGGTGTGCGGGTTGTCGACGCGGAAGATCTTGACGCCGTGGTCGATCCACACCTGGACGACGCGACGCACCTCGGCGTAGATGCCCGCCGGGTCGTTGTCGAAGTTCAGCGGGTAGATGTCCTGGTACTTCTTCGGCGGGTTCTCGGCGTAGGCGATCGTGCCGTCGGCGCGCGTCGTGAACCACTCCGGGTGCTCGGCGACCCACGGGTGGTCGGGGGAGCACTGGAGGGCGAGGTCCATCGCGACCTCCATCCCGAGGCGCTCGGCCTCGGCGACGAACGCGTCGAAGTCGGCGAAGGTCCCGAGGTCGGGGTGGATGGCGTCGTGGCCGCCGTCGGGGGAGCCGATGGCGTACGGGCTGCCGGGGTCCTCGGGGCGTGCGTCGAGGGTGTTGTTCGGGCCCTTCTTGGCGGCCTGACCGATCGGGTGGATCGGCGTGAGGTAGACGACGTCGAACTTCATCGCGGCGATGGCCGGCAGGCGCTCGGCGGCGGTGCGCAGCGTGCCGGTGACCCAGCGGTGGTCCTCCGCGTCGTAGCGGGCGCCCTCGCTGCGCGGGAACAGCTCGTACCAGGCGCCGTAGAGGGCGCGCTCGCGCTCGACGAGCAGCGCGTGCTCGGCCGACGGCGAGACCATGTCGCGCAGCGGGCGGGCGCCGAGCTCGAGCTCGACGGCCGCGTCCGTGCCGGCCTTGAGGCGCACGAGGTCGGGGCGGCTCGCGTCGCGCAGGGTGCGGATGGCGTCGACGAGGACCTTCTCCTGGTCGGGGGTGCGGTCGACCTCGTCGAGGGCCCGCTCGAGGACGAGGGCGCCCTCCTCGAGCATCAGCTCGGTGTCGACGTCGGCGGCGACCTTGATCGTCGCGTCGTGCTCCCAGGTGCCGTAGGGGTCCGACCAGCCCTCGACCCGGTAGGACCACCAGCCGGTGCGGTCGGGGGTCACGCGGGCGACCCACGTGTTGAGCCCCTCGTTGGTGCACGTCATCGGCACGTGGTGCTCGGCGCCGTCGGGGTCGGTGAGCACGACGGTCGCGTTGACCGCGTCGTGGCCTTCCCGGAACACGGTCGCGGAGACCTCGAGATCCTCCCCGACGACGGCCTTCGCGGGGCGCGCCCCGTGGTCGACGACGGGGCGGACGTCCTGGACCGGGATGCGGCCGATCGGGACCTGGGGCGGGGCGGTGCGGAGGGCATCACTCACCCCACCGAACCTACACGGACGCGGGCGGGTGGCGCGGGTCGCGTCACCCGCCCGTCCGCGTCGTGGTCAGGCGCGCCAGATGCGCTCGAGGTAGTCGCGCATCGAGCGGTCGGAGGAGAAGAACCCCGAGCGCGCGACGTTGAGGATGGCCGAGCGCGACCACGCGTCCTCGTCGCGGTAGGCGGCGTCGACGCGGGCCTGCGCGTCGAGGTAGGCCTGGAAGTCCGCGAGGGCCATGAAGGCGTCCTGGTGGAGCAGGTTGTCGATGACCGGGGCGACGGCCTGGCGGTCGCCGTCGGTGAAGCGGCCGCTCGCGAGGAGGTCGATCGTGCTGCGCAGGCGCGGGTTCTCCTCGTAGTAGCTCGAGGGGGAGTAGCCCGGCCGCAGCCGCTCGACCTCCGGCTCGGTCATCCCGAAGAGGAAGAAGTGGTCGTCGCCGACGAGCCGGCGGATCTCGACGTTCGCGCCGTCGTCGGTGCCGATGGTCAGCGCGCCGTTGAGGGCGAACTTCATGTTGCCCGTGCCGGAGGCCTCCTTGCCCGCGAGCGAGATCTGCTCGGAGAGGTCGGCGGCCGGGATGAGCTTCTCGGCGAGGGTGACGTTGTAGTTCGCCGGGAACGCGACCGAGAGCCGGCCGGCGACGACGGGGTCGGTGTTGACGACGTCGGCGACGGCGTTGATGAGGAAGATGATCTCCTTCGCCATGTGGTAGCCGGGGGCCGCCTTGGCGCCGAAGACGAAGGTGCGCGGGACGATGTCGTCGGCGGCGACGCGGCCGGAGACGACGTCGTCGTAGAGCGAGACGATGTGGAGCAGCTTGAGGGTCTGGCGCTTGTACTCGTGGAGGCGCTTGACCATGACGTCGAGCATCGTGTCGCGGGGGATCTCGAGCCCGTCGCGGACCTTGAGCAGGTCGTGCAGCCGCTCCTTGTTGGCCTGCTTGACCCGGCGGAACTCGGCGCGGAACGAGGCGTCGTCGGCGTAGGGCTCGAGCTCGCGCAGCCGGTCGAGGTCGGTGACCCAGCCCTCGCCGATCGTGTCGTTGAGCAGCGCGGAGAGCCGGCGGTTGGCGAGGCGCACGAACCGGCGCGGGGTGATGCCGTTGGTGACGTTGGTGAACTTCTCGGGCCAGAGCTCGCTGAAGTCGGGGAGGACCTTGTCGCGCAGCAGCTGGCTGTGCAGCTCGGCGACGCCGTTGACCTTGGAGCCGGCCACCGTCGCGAGGTAGGCCATCCGGACCGAGCGCTCGGGGTACTCCGCGATGACCGACATCCGGCGCACCCGCATCTCGTCGCCGGGGAAGGCCGCGCGGACCTCCTCGAGGAACTCCTCGTTGATCCGGTAGATGATCTCGAGGTGGCGGGGCAGCAGCCGGCCGAGGAGCTCGACGGGCCAGACCTCGAGCGCCTCGGGCAGCAGGGTGTGACAGGTGTAGGCGAAGCACTTCTGCGTGATGCTCCACGCCTCGTCCCAGTCGAAGCCCTTGCGGTCGATGAGGATGCGCATCAGCTCGGGGATGGCGATCACCGGGTGGGTGTCGTTGAGCTGGAACATGATCCGCTCGTTCAGGCGGCGCAGGTCGAAGTCCGCCGGCAGCGTGTTGTCGATGAAGTCGTGCAGCGAGCACGCGACGAAGAAGTACTGCTGCTGCAGGCGCAGCTCCTTGCCCTGGGGCGTGGAGTCCTCGGGGTAGAGGACCTTCGAGATGTTCTCGGCGAAGGTCTGGGCGCGCACGGCCTGGGCGTAGTCGCCGGAGTTGAAGATCTGCAGGTCGAACGCCTGGGTGGCGCGGGCGCTCCACAGGCGCAGGGTGTTGACGACGCCGTTGCGGAAGCCGGGGACCATGTAGTGGTACGGCATCCCGAGGACGTTCCAGTCGGGCGTCCACGTGGTCCGCTCGGTGCCGGCGTCGTCCGTCGTCGTGGTCGTCGAGCCGCCGAAGCCGACGAGCACCTGGCGCTCCGGGTGCGGGAACTCCCAGGGGCTGCCGAGCGAGAGCCAGGAGTCGGGCCGCTCGACCTGGCGGTCCTCCTCGAAGGTCTGGCGGAAGATGCCGTACTCGTAGCGGATGCCGTAGCCGATGCAGGGGACGTCCATCGTCGCGAGGGAGTCGACGAAGCAGGCCGCGAGCCGGCCGAGGCCGCCGTTGCCGAGGCCGGGCTCCACCTCCTGCGCGCGCAGCGTCGCGATGTCGATGCCGCAGCGGCGCATCGCCTCCTCGGCGATGTCCTGGAGGTTGGTCGCGAGGACGTTGTTGCCGAGCTGGCGGCCGAGCAGGTACTCGGCCGAGAGGTAGCCGATGGTCTTCTGCTGCGCCTGGCGGCGGCGCGCGCCCGTCTCGAGCCAGTCGGCCATGAGGTAGCGGCGCACCGTCCGGGCCAGCGCGAGGTACTGGTCGTTGACGGTCGACTGCGACAGGAGCGTGCCCTGGCTGTAGTTGAGCTCGGCGAGGAAGGTCTCGACAAAGCCGTCGACCGTCGTCGCCGGCTGGACGACCGGGCCGTTGGCCAGCGGGTGCGTCGTGCGGAACTCCGGGCCGATCCGGCGGGCGTCGGTCGACGGCGACTCGTCGGAGACGAGGGAGCTCGTGGGCACGGTGTCGGTCATCGGTGCTCGTCCTTCGGGCGTGAGGTGGGTCGGGCGCGGCGACGGTGGTGCGCTGACACAGGGTAGCGACCTCGTGCGGAAACGCTTGCACACTCGGGGGGTGGCGCGCAG
Organism: Phycicoccus jejuensis; assembly: GCF_000720925.1. Lineage (GTDB taxonomy): Bacteria > Actinomycetota > Actinomycetes > Actinomycetales > Dermatophilaceae > Phycicoccus > Phycicoccus jejuensis. The sequence continues at coordinate 123,031 of NZ_JOEE01000004.1, forward strand.
CCCCTCGACCGGATGCCGGTCAGCCGGCGCGGGTGAGGAGGTCGGGCGTGACGTCGGCGAGCGTGCGGACGCCGGTCAGCGCCGCCGTGAGGTCGAGCTCGGCGGCGATGTTGCGCAGGACCTCGCCGACGCCCTCCTCGCCGGCGAGGGCGAGCCCGTAGACGTGCGGGCGGCCGATGCCGACCGCGGTGGCGCCGAGGGCGAGCGCGACGAGCGCGTCGACACCGGTGCGCACCCCGCTGTCGAAGAGGACCGGCGTGCCGGGGGCGCGCTCGCGGACGGCGGCGACGACGCCGGGCAGCGCGTCGAGCGCGGCGACGGTGCGGTCGACCTGCCGGCCGCCGTGGTTGCTGACCCAGAGGCCGTCGACCCCGAGGTCGAGCGCGCGGGTGGCGTCGTCGGGGTGGAGCACGCCCTTGAGGACGACCGGCAGGCTCGACAGCCCGCGCAGCCGCGGCAGGTCGTCCCAGGTGAGCGAGGGGCGTGAGAAGACGTCGAGGAAGGTCTCGATGGCGGCACGCGGCACGGGGGAGCGGAGGTTGTCGCGGGTGCCGCCGGGGTGGTTGCGGCTCACCGCGAGGAGGGTGCGGACGGCGGCGGGGGTGGGGCGCGGGCTCGGTCCGGCCGGGCGGGCGGAGACGGCGGCGACGCGCTCGGCGACGAGACGCGCGAAGACCGGGTCGGAGGTGTACTGCGCGATGCCCTCGCCGCGTGCGAAGGGGAGGTGGCCGAGGTCGAGGTCGCGGGGGCGCCACCCGAGGTAGGCGGTGTCGAGGGTGACGACGAGGGCCTCGGCGCCGCAGGCCTCGGCGCGGTGGACGAGGGAGGCGGCGAGGTCGTCGTCGCGGCTCCAGTAGAGCTGGTACCAGAACGGGCTGCCGGCCAGCGCCTCGGCGACGGTCTCCATCGGGACGCTCGCCTGGGTGCTGAGCACCGGGGTGACGGAGGCGTCCCGGGCGGCGCGGGCGACGGCGAGGTCGGCATCCGGGTGGGCGGCGGACAGCACGCCGACGGGGGAGACGAGCAACGGCGTCGCGTGGCGGCGGCCGAGGACCTCGACGGAGAGGTCGCGCTCGGAGGTGTCGACGAGCAGGCGCGGCACGACGCGCCACCGGTCGAACGCCTCGCGGTTGGCGCGGGCGCCGGCCGCGCTGCCGGCCGAGCCGGCGACGTAGGCGAAGCCGCGGCGCGACATCACCGTCTCGGCGGCCTCCTCGAGGCGGGTGCCGTCGGTGGGGACGGCCGGGCGGCGACCGAAGGATCCCGCCCGGTAGATCGCCGCCTGCGCCACGCGTCCGATGCCCTCTGCCACCTGCCTGGGTGCTGCCGCCATGCCCGACTGTCTACACGGTGCGGGGCCGGGCGGGGACCGGTCGACCCGTCCGAGGGCCCGTCGGGCGAACCGGGCGACCGGGCCCGGGCCGGACGCCCTAGGGTCGTGCCGTGCAGCGTTTCGTGTGGGTCGCCTGGGGTCTTCTCGTCGTCGTCGTCGACCTGCCGCTCGCCGGCTGGGACGTCCTGCCGGACCTCGTCGGCTACGCGTGGGTGATCATCGGCCTCGCCGGCGCCGCGAGCGTCCACCCGGCGTTCGTCCGGGCGCGGGCGGCCGCCGTCGTCGGCATCCCGGTCTGGGCGTTCCTCGGCACGCCGCTGTTCGCCGCACCGCGGTTCGGCACGCTGCTGCTCACCGCCCTGACGGTCGAGATCGTCGTCGTCACGCTGCTCGTCCACCAGCTGTGCACCGGCATCCTGGCCACGGCCCCGGCCGACGACCCCGACTCGGCCCGCTGGGCGCGCATCCTGCGCGTCGCCGCGGTGGTCGTCGGTGTCCTCCTGCTCGTCGCGCTCGTGCTCACCGCCGGCGGCTTCGGCCTCTACCCCCTGGCCTTCCTCGCGAGCGTCGTCGTCGGCGTGCTCACCGTGATCCTCCTTCAGCGCGTCGCGCGCGCCGGGTGGATCGCCGCCGCCTGAGGCCCCCGCGACCGCGGCCGTCAGGCCGGCGCGTAGAGGCGCACCGACGGCCCGGCGACGAGCACCGTGCCCTCGTGCGGCGCGTCCTGCGCCCGCGGGCGCTCCCACGCGCTGTCCCAGAGCAGGCGGTGGCGACCGGTGGGCAGCGTCACCTCGGTGTCGCCGACCCCGCCGTGGACGACGAGGAGCGCCGCGCTGCTGCCGTCGACCGGCGGCGCGAGGGCCATCTGGAGCACGCGGGTGCCTTCGCCGTGCCAGCGGTCACCCATCGGCCGGCCGTCGGCGGCGTACCAGGCGACGTCGAGCGTCCCCTCGTCGTCGACCTCGCGGCCGGTCAGCCAGGTGCGCTGGCGCAGGACGGGATGCGCCCGGCGCAGAGCCAGCAGGTGCTTGGTGGTCTCGAGGAGGTCCTCCTGCCAGGGCGCGAGCTCCCAGTCGACCCACGACACCTCGTTGTCCTGGCAGTAGGGGTTGTTGTTCCCGCCCTGGGTGCGTCCCATCTCGTCGCCGGCGGTGAGCATCGGCACGCCCTGCGAGAGCAGCAGGGTCCCGAGCAGGGCGCGGACGGCGCGCGTCCGGGCCGCCAGCACCTCAGGGTCGTCGGTCGGTCCCTCGACCCCGTGGTTCCAGGACCCGTTGCCGTCGGTCCCGTCGCGGTTGTCCTCGCCGTTGGCCTCGTTGTGCTTGCGGTCGTAGGCGACGAGGTCGGCGAGGGTCATCCCGTCGTGCGCGGTCACGAAGTTGACCGACGCGGTCGGGCCGCGGTCACGGGCCCCGAACAGGTCGCGCGAGCCCGACAGCCGGGTCGCGAGCTCGCGCGCGTCGTGCCCGCGCTCGCCGAGCGACTGCGCGCGCACGTCCCCGACCCAGAAGCGCCGGGCGGTGTCGCGGAAGCGGTCGTTCCACTCGAGGAACGGCGGCGGGAACTGCCCCGTGCGCCAGCCGTGCATCCCGAGGTCCCAGGGCTCGGCGACGAGCACGACCCGGGAGAGCACGGGGTCGGTGCGCAGCGCGACGAGGAACGGGTGGTCGGGGTCGTAGTCGTCACCGCGACCGCGGCCGAGGGCGACGGCGAGGTCGAACCGGAACCCGTCGACGCGGTAGGTCTGCACCCAGTGCCGCAGGCTGTCGAGGACCATCCGGCAGACGACCGGGTGGCGCAGGTCGAGGGTGTTGCCGCAGCCGGTGACGTCGATGTCGCGCCCGCGCTCGTCGAGCCGGTAGTAGGCGCGCTGGTCCAGGCCGCGCCACGAGAGCATCGCCCCCGACCGGCTCTGCTCGGCGGTGTGGTTGTAGACGACGTCGAGGACGACCTCGATGCCCGCGGCGTGGAGCAGCTTGACCATGCCCTTGACCTCGTCGACGACCCCCTGGGGGTCGGACGCGGCGGCGTAGCGCGCGTGCGGCGCCATGAACCCGAGCGTGTTGTAGCCCCAGTGGTTGGTCAGGCCGCGCTGCACGAGGTGGGGCTCGTGGGTGAAGGCGTGGACGGGCAGCAGCTCGACGGTGGTCACCCCGAGCGAGAGCAGGTGCTCGACCGAGGCGGGATGCGCGAGACCGGCGTACGTGCCGCGCAGGTGCTCCGGCACTCCCGGCAGGAGCATCGTCTGGTTGCGCACGTGCGCCTCGTAGACGACCGTCTCGCTGCGCGAGCGGCGCGGCGGGGCGTCGTCGCCCCAGTCGAAGGAGTGGTCGACGACGACGCCGCGCGGGACGTGCCCCCGGCTGTCGAGCGGCGAGCGCTGCTCGAGGTCCCCGCGCCACCGCTCGTCGACCCGGTGGCCGTACACCTCGGGGCCCCACGCCACCTCGCCCTCGACGGCGCCGGCGTAGGGGTCGAGGAGCAGCTTGGCCGGGTTGTGGTGCAGCCCGTGGTCCGGCGACCACGGGCCGTCCACCCGCACGCCGTAGCGCGTCCCCGGCCCCATCCCCGGGACGAAGCCGAACCACCAGCCGTGGGCGCGCTCGCGCAGCGCGACCCGTCGCTCGCTCGTGCCGGCGGTGTCGCCGGGCTCGAAGAGGCAGACGTCGACGGCCTCGGCGTGCCCGGCGTACACGGCGACGTCGGCGCCGCCCGGGACGAGCGTCACCCCGGGGGGCGGCGGCAGGTCACGGGTCGTCGGCCCGGGCGGGGCGGGGCGGGTGGGCACGGCAGGACCCTAGCCGGGCGGTCGCGCGGGCGTGGGGGTGTCGGCGGTGTCGGTGCGGGTCAGGCGCGCAGGGCCTCGGCGAGCTCGCGGACGTGCTCGACGAGGAGGTTCATGTCCTCGTCGGTGTGCGCGAGCGAGACCAGCCACTGCTCGTCGAGGCCGGGCGGCGTGAGGATGTTGCGGTTGACGCCCCACAGCCACGACAGCTCGGCCATCGCGAAGTCGGTCGCCTTGTAGTCGCGGTAGGTGCGCACCGGCGCGGTCGACCACGTGACGCAGCCCTTGACGCCCAGGCCGACGGTGTGGGCCGGCAGCTCGAAGGTGTCGATGACGTCGTCGATGGCCGAGAGGGCGCGGACGTTGATCGCCTCGGTGGCGGCGAGGGCCTCGGGGGTGCAGATCTCGTCGACGGCCTTCGCGGCGGCCATGACGAGCGGGTTGCCGTTGTAGGTGCCGAAGTGCGCCATCCGGCCGTCGACGACGACCTCCATGACCTCGCGACGGCCACCGAACGCGGCGAGCGGCAGGCCGCCGCCGATCGACTTGGCGAGGGTGATGAGGTCGGGCTTGACGCCGAGGCGCTGCGCGGCGCCCGCGTACCCGGCGGTGAGGCCGGTCTTCACTTCGTCGAAGAGCAGCACGACGCCGTGCTCGTCGCACAGCTCGCGGACGCCGGCGAGGTACCCGGCGTCGGGGACGACGATCGAGAGGTTCTCGACGACGGGCTCGACGACCATGACGGCGATCTCGCGGCCGTGCTCGATGAGGATCGCGCGCAGGCGGTCGAGGTCGTTGTAGGGGACGACGTGGACGGTGCCGGCCTCGACGTCGAACGGCACCTCGGGCACGGGGGCCTCGGCCGGGCCGATGTCCTCGAGCGCGGGCTTGACCGACACCTGGAGGGCGTCGTAGCCGCCGTGGTAGCCGCCCTCGATCTTCACGACGGCCTTGCGGCCGGTGTAGGCACGGGCGGCGCGGATCGCGTACATCAGCGACTCGGTGCCGGAGTTGGTGAAGCGGATCATGTCGAGGCCGAAGCGCTCGCAGAACCGCTCGCTCATCTCGGTCGCCTGCGGGGACGGGGTGACGAACAGGGTGCCGGTGTCGGTCAGCGCGCGCTGCACGTGCTCGACGACGGTCGGGTTGAGGTGGCCGACGAGCATCGCGCCGAAGCCCATCGACAGGTCGAGCATCCGGCGGCCGTCGACGTCGGTCAGCCAGGCGCCCCGGGCGGAGGCGACCGAGACGGGGTAGGGGTCCCAGTGCTGGAAGGAGGAGGTGACGCCGAGCGGCAGGGTGCGCGCGGCGCGGGTGTTGTGCTCGCCGGAGGCCGGGGTGCTCGCCGCGAAGCGCTCCCACTCGGCCGCGAGGAGGGACTCGACGCGCGCCGGGTCGACCGGACGGCTGCTCGCCGGGAGGCGGCGGTAGGTGGCCGGGTCGTGGGCGGGGTACGGGCGGGCCGGGGTCTCGGTCGCGGACATCGTCGCTGCTCCTGGGGTGGTGGAATCCGTGGCGACGGGGCCGTCAGGCTACCCATCACAGAGGTCTGGGGCCGAATGTACTACCGGATCCGGGGTCGGGGCGAGTCCTGAGGGCCGCATCGTGCCTCGACGGCGGCCCCGGTCCGGCCCACCCGGCCCGGTCGCGCCGTCGGGTGCGGTCGATACGGTGGGGCCATGACCGACCCCACCTCGCTGCCCAACTTCCCGCCGCCCGCGAACGAGCACCCGCTGCGCGGCCGGGTCCTCGACGTCCTCGTCGACCTCGGGCTCGCCCCGAACCTCGACGGCGACGGTGACGTGGCCTTCACGGTCAACGACCAGCGGCTCTTCGTCCGCTGCACCGAGGGCGACGTCGAGATCATGCGCCTGTTCGGCCAGTGGCAGATCCAGGACGAGCTGACCGCCGACCGCCTCAAGCTCCACGAGACGTGCAACGAGATCAACCTGCACATGAACCACGTGAAGACCGGCATCGCGGGCACGACCCTCGTCGTCACCGGCGAGCACGTCGTCACCCCGGGCGCGGACCTCTCGACGCTCACCCAGGTCTCGATCCAGGTCGTCCTCTCCGCCGTGCACCTGTGGCACCAGCGCATCCTCGGCATCGACCCCGAGACCGGCCAGCCGATCGAGGACGGGCAGTGACCGACCTCGTCCGCCTCGAGGTCGCGGACGGCATCGGCACCATCCGGCTCGAGCGGCCGCCGATGAACGCGCTCAACGCCGAGATCCAGCACGGCCTCGTCGCCGCGTGCCGCGAGGCCGCCGAGCGCCGCGACGTCGCCGCCGTCGTCGTCTGGGGCGGCGAGAAGGTCTTCGCGGCGGGCGCCGACATCAAGGAGATGGAGACGATGTCGTACACCGACATGGTCGACCACTCCGCGCTGCTCCAGGACTTCACGAAGGCGCTCGCCGGCCTGCCGAAGCCGACCGTCGCCGCCATCACCGGGTACGCCCTCGGGGGCGGCTGCGAGGTCGCGCTCGCGTGCGACTGGCGGGTCGCCGCCGACGACGCCAAGCTCGGCCAGCCCGAGATCAACCTCGGCATCATCCCGGGGGCCGGCGGCACGCAGCGCCTCGCGCGGCTCGTCGGACCGGCGAAGGCCAAGGACCTCGTGTTCTCCGGCCGCTTCGTCGACGCGCAGGAGGCGCTCGCCATCGGCCTCGTCGACCGGGTCGTCCCGGCCGCCGAGGTGTACGAGAGCGCCCGCTCCCTCGTCGCGCGCTACGTCGGCGGCCCCGCCTACGCCCTGCGCGCCGCGAAGGAGGCCATCGACCGGGGTCTCGAGGTCGACCTCGAGACGGGTCTCGAGATCGAGCGCGTGCTCTTCGCCGGCCTCTTCGCGACGAAGGACCAGTCCACCGGGATGCGCCACTTCGTCGAGAAGGGCAAGGGCCCGGCCCCGTTCGAGGGCGCCTGACCCTCCGGCCTCGGCCCACCTGAAGGCGTCACGCGACCCGGCGCAGCCCGGCGAGCTTGGCGGCGGCGGTCGCGGCGTGCTCCGGGCGCCCGTCGGCGACGAGGTCCTCGAGCAGGTCCTCGATGCGTCGGGGCACCTGGAGCCCGTCGCGGCCGTAGTGCCAGACCTCGTCGAGCGCGAGGTCGAGGAGGCGGGCGAAGGTCGTCGGCCGGTCCACGACCCGGACCGCGCCCGACCCGTCGACGAGGAGGTTCGAGCGGTCCGGCCGCAGCGCCGCCGCCCGGAGGATGCGGTGCAGCTCGTCGAGGACCTGCACGGCCGTCGTCGGGTCGTTGACCCCGGGGGAGAGGGCCCGCTCGGCGATGTCGACGAGCTGGCGCACCCCGAACTCGGGGTCCTGGGTCATGCTGCGCTCCCGGCCGAGGCCGATGGCGTCGCGGACGGCCTCGGCGAGGTCGTCGTCGCGGCGACCCCCGTGGACGACCGCGAGCACCTGGCCGCGGTGCCGGACCTCGCCGAGGCGGGTGCGCAGCTCGACGACCGCGCCCGTCCGCTCGGCACACTCGACGAGGGCGCTGAGGTGCACCCGCGAGACGACGCCGTGCTCCGACCCCGTCGTCACCGTCACCCCCGGACCGTCGCCCTGCGACCACGTCGGGGGCACCGCGGAGGTGTCGTCCCACTCCTGCGCCGACCCGCGCTCCAGGGCCTCGACGGTGAGCCGCGCGATCCGGTCGACGACCTGGTCGACGCGGATGGAGTCGGTGATGTGGTGGATGAACGCGAGGAAGAGGGCGACGCTCGCGAGGACCAGCACGAAGGCGACGGTCACCGACAGCTGGGGCACGAACGGCCTGTCACCCCCGCGCACGTCGCGCAGCACCATGAGCGCGAAGACGAACGAGGAGATGAAGACACCGAGGGTCACCTGGACCACGCGGCTGCCGAGGAACGTGGAGAGCAGCCGCGGCGTGAACTGGCTGCTCGCCAGCTGCATGACGACCATCGTGATCGAGAAGACCAGCCCGGTCACCGAGATCATCGCGCTGGCGATCGTCCCGAGCAGGCTGCGCGCGGAGTCCGCGTTGCCGCCGAAGAGGACGTCGACGTCGCCGAGCAGGTGCTCGTCGACGAGGGGGAGGGTGGCGCCGGCGAGCACCGTCACGACGACGACGGCGGAGGGGAGCGCCCAGAAGGGGCGCCACAGCGACTCCCACCAGCCGACGGTGACCGGGTCCCCGACGGGACCGACGGTGCGTCGCACGGTGCCCGGCCCGGTACCGCCCTCGTCGCTCATCCACCGATCCTGTCAGACCGTCGGGGGCGTGGCGCGGACCGTCAGGCGCGGGGGAAGGACGAGCGGACGAGGACCCGGCCGTCGTCGCCGAGGACCTCGAAGCCGCTGGCCCCGCCCGGACGTCCTCCTCGGTGAGCGAGGAGGACGTCCGGGGGCGGCGCACGAGCATTCGACGGCCCCGGTCAGCGACCCGTCGGGACCGCGAGGTCGAGCACCTGGGTGCCGCGCGGGAACCAGCCCTCCCGGGTGGCCTTGCCGGTGAGCAGGTCGACGCGGTACAGGCCGGCCTTCCCGTCGACCTCGAGCGCGGCGTACGCACGGTTCTTCCGGTCGATGTCCATGCCACCGCGGGTCGCGTCGACGCCGAGCGAGCCCGTCGGGGCCAGCGAGCCGGCGTTGGCCGGCGACTGGACGACCACCTGGTCGGCCTTCGTGTCGATGTCGAAGAGCGTCGTCGCGGTCGCGGCGTCGGTGTCGGGGTTGGTGTACGCGGCGGCAGTCACGCCCGTCGACGGGCCGGTGGCCCCGGTGACGTTGAGCGGGGTGTCGGCGATCGTCGTGCCTCCGGGGTTCACGTCGTGGCGCAGGTTCTGGCCGGTGTCGCTGATGACCCGCAGGCGGTCGGCCGCGGGGTTGAAGTCGACGCCGAAGTGCTTGCCCTCGAGGGCGACCGTGAGCCGGTTGGCGAGCGTGGCCTTCGGCGCCTTGGTGAAGAGCAGGCGCCGCTCGGGGACGGTCACCGTGTAGACGCCGCCGCGGTCCCCGACGGCGTAGAGGCGCCCGTCGGCCGGACGGTGGTCGATACCGACGAGGCGCGTGTCCAGGGTCAGGCCGGTGACGGCACCGAGCGAGCGGGCCGAGCCCGGACGGTCGAGGTCGACGGCGACCAGCGTCCTCGCGCCCGCCAGCCCGACGGCGTCGGGGGAGGGCAGGAGGGTGGCGGTGGCGGCGGGCGCCATCGGGAGGGCGAGGGCGGCGGTGAGGACGCCGGCGGCGGCGAGGCGGGTGCGGTGCATCGGGAGCTCCTTCGGTCCGTGGCTGGTACCGGTGGATACGGGGCCCGGCGCGTGTCCGTTGAACGCCGTCGCAGGTTTCTTCGGCGCGCCGTCGCGCCCCGGATGGCCGCGGGACCCTCGACGGGGTGGTGACCGTCACGCCGACCGGGTGGTGAACGAGCGCTCACCGGCTGAGAGGATGGGAGGCGTTGTGCGCCGGGGACCACCCGGCGCAAGACCCCCCACGACACGAAGGGACGAGGGACGGATGAACATCGTCGTCTGCGTCAAGTACGTCCCGGACGCCCAGTCCGACCGGACGTTCCAGGAGTCCGACAACACCGTCGACCGCGCCGTCGACGGCCTGCTCTCCGAGCTCGACGAGTACGCCGTCGAGGAGGCCCTCAAGATCGTCGAGGCCGCCGGCGACGGTGAGGTCACCGTCGTGACGGTCGGCCCCGAGGCCGCCGCCGACGCGCTGAAGAAGGCTCTCCAGATGGGCGCCCACAAGGCGGTCCACGTGCAGGACGAGGCGATCCACGGCTCGGACGCCGTCGGCACCTCGCTCGTCCTCGCGAAGGCCGTCGAGAAGGCGACCGACGGCAGCCCGGAGCTCGTCCTCACCGGGATGTCCTCGACCGACGGCGTCATGGGCGTCGTGCCCGCGATGCTCGCCGAGCGCCTCGGCCTGCCGCAGGTCACCTACGCCTCGGAGCTGACCGTCGGCGACGGCCGCGTCACCATCCGCCGCGACGGCGACGTCGCGTCCGAGACCATCGAGGCGGCGTTGCCGGCGCTCGTCTCGGTCACCGACCAGATCAACGAGCCGCGCTACCCCTCCTTCAAGGGGATCATGGCCGCCAAGAAGAAGCCGGTCGAGACGTGGTCGCTGGCCGACCTCGGCGTCGACGCCGGCGACGTGGGCCTCGGCGCCGCGTGGACCTCGGTCGTCGCGTTCGCCAAGCGCCCGCCGCGCGAGCAGGGCCAGATCGTCACCGACGAGGGCGAGGGCGGCGCGAAGCTCGCCGAGTTCCTCAGCGCCCAGAAGTTCCTCTGACCGCGGCCGCCCGAGACCAGGAGCACAGACCCATGGCTGAAGTACTCGTCCTCGCCGACCACGCCGGGGGGCGCCTGCGCAAGGCGACCGCCGAGCTGCTGACCCTCGCCCGCCGCCTCGGCGAGCCCTCCGCGGTGCACATCGGCCCCGGCGCCGAGACCGCGCAGAAGACCTACGCCAAGTACGGCGCGCACAAGGTGTACGTCGTCGACGACGCCGACGCCGCGACCTACCTCGTGGCCCCGCAGGCCGAGGTCCTCGCGCAGCTCATCGAGAAGACCTCTCCCGCAGCCGTGCTCATCCCGAGCAACGCCGCCGGCAAGGAGATCGCCGCCCGCCTGGCCATCAAGGCCGGCTCCGGGATGATCACCGACGCCGTCGACGTCCGCGCGGGCGAGGACGGGACGCCGGAGACGACGCAGTCGGTCTTCGCCGGCTCGTACACGGTGACCGCGAAGGTCACGACTGGCACGCCGATCATCTGCGTCAAGCCCAACTCGGCCTCCATCGAGGCCGCGCCGGAGGCCGGCGCGGTCGAGGCCGTCGAGGTGAGCGTCAGCGACGCCGCGAAGGCGGCCCGCATCACCGACTCGCAGCCGAAGAAGGCGACCGGGCGCCCGGAGCTGACCGAGGCGGCCATCGTCGTCTCCGGCGGCCGCGGCACCGGTGGCGACTTCTCGCCCGTCGAGGAGTTCGCCGACAGCCTCGGCGCCGCCGTCGGCGCGAGCCGCGCGGCGGTCGACGCCGGCTGGTACCCGCACAGCAACCAGGTGGGCCAGACGGGCAAGCAGGTCTCGCCGCAGCTCTACGTCGCGGCCGGCATCTCGGGCGCCATCCAGCACCGCGCGGGCATGCAGACGTCCAAGACGATCGTCGCCGTCAACAAGGACGAGGAGGCGCCGATCTTCGAGCTCGTCGACTTCGGCGTCGTCGGCGACCTCTTCTCGGTCCTCCCGCAGGCCACGACCGAGGTCAAGAAGCGCAAGGGCTGAGCCGACCACCGCTCACGAGGCGGTCTCGTCGCGCGCGAGCGCGACAGGTGAGGGGCGAGCGATCCGCTCGCCCCTCTGCCGTACCCGGGGCGACTCCGGCCGCCGGCCCGCCAGGTCCCGAAACGTAGACTCGACCCTCGTGACGCACTACCTCGACCACGCGGCGACCACGCCGATGCTCCCCGCCGCGGTCGAGGCGTTCGTCGAGTCGGCGGGCCGCGTCGGCAACCCCTCCTCGCTGCACACCTCGGGCCGCGCCGCGCGCAAGACCGTGGAGGAGTCGCGCGAGCGGATCGCCGCGGCCCTGGGCGCCCGACCCTCGGAGGTCGTGTTCACCTCAGGCGGGACCGAGGCCGACAACCTCGCCGTCAAGGGCACCTGGCTCGCCCGCCGGGACGCCGAGCCGCGCCGGGTGCGGGTGGTGGCCAGCGCCATCGAGCACCACGCCGTGCTCGACCCCGTCGAGCACCTCGTCGAGCGGCGCGGGGCCCGGGTGTCGTGGCTCGAGCCCGACCGCTGCGGGCACCTGTCGGCGGACGACCTCGCGGCCCTGCTCGCCGAGCACGCCGACGACACCGCGCTCGTCTCCGTCATGTGGGCCAACAACGAGGTCGGCACCGTCCAGCCCGTCGCCGCGCTGGCCGCCGCCGCGCGCGCCCACGGTGTCCCCTTCCACACCGACGCCGTCCAGGCGGTCGGGCACCTGCCGGTGCGCTTCGACGACTCCGGCGTCGACCTGATGACGGTCACCGCGCACAAGCTCGGCGGCCCCCTCGGGGTGGGGGCGCTGATCGCCCGTCGCGACGCCGTCCTCGTGCCGCAGCTCCACGGCGGCGGCCAGGAGCGCCAGGTCCGCAGCGGCACGCTCGACGCCCCCGCGGTCCACGCGTTCGCGGTCGCCCTCGACCACGCGGTCGCCACCCGCGACGTCGAGGCCAAGCGGGTCATGGCGCTGCGCGACCGCCTCGTCGAGGGTGCGCTCGCGCTCGACCTCGGCATCTCGGTGAGCGGCTGCTGGCGGCCGGGAGACGCCGAGGGGCGCCTGCCCGGCAACGCCCACCTCCTCGTCCCCGGCTGCGAGGGGGACTCGCTGCTCTACCTCCTCGACGCGGCGGGGGTGGAGTGCAGCACCGGCTCGGCGTGCCAGGCCGGGGTGCCGCAGCCCAGCCACGTCCTCCTCGCGATGGGCCACGACGAGACCGCGGCCCGCGGCGCGCTGCGCCTCACCCTCGGGCACACCTCGACCGACGCCGACGTCGACGCCGTCCTCGCCGCCCTCCCCGGGGTCGTCGAGCGGGCCCGGCGGGCCGGCGGGCTGCTCTGATGCGCGTCGTCGCCGCGATGTCCGGCGGGGTCGACTCCGCGGTCGCCGCCGCACGGATGCTCGACGCCGGCCACGAGGTCGTCGGCGTCCACCTCGCCCTCTCGCGCTCGGCCGCGACGCTGCGCGAGTCGGCCCGCGGCTGCTGCACCCTCGAGGACGCCGGGGACGCGCGCCGGGTCGCGGACCGCCTCGGCATCCCGTTCTACGTCTGGGACCTCGCCGCCCGGTTCGAGCGGGACGTCGTCGAGGACTTCGTCGCCGAGTACGCCGCCGGGCGCACCCCGAACCCCTGCCTGCGCTGCAACGAGAAGATCAAGTTCGCCGGGCTGCTCGACAAGGCGCTCGCCCTCGGGTTCGACGCGGTGGCCACGGGCCACTACGCGCGCGTGGTCGAGGGGTCGGCGGGGCGCGAGCTGCACCGCGCGGTCGACGCGGCCAAGGACCAGTCGTACGTCCTCGGCGTCCTCGACGCCGACCAGCTCGGGCGCGCCTTCTTCCCGCTCGGGGACCTCACGAAGCCGCAGGTGCGCGAGGAGGCGGCGGAGCGCGGGTTCTCGGTGGCGCGCAAGCCCGACAGCCACGACATCTGCTTCATCCCGGACGGCGACACCCGCGGCTTCCTCGGCCGGCGCCTGGGGGAGCGGCCCGGCGAGCTCGTCGACGCGGTGAGCGGCGAGGTCGTGGGCGAGCACGCCGGCGCGCACGGCTTCACGGTCGGCCAGCGGCGCGGGCTCGGCATCGACCGCTCCCGTCTGGACGGCGACCCCCGCTACGTCGTCGAGGTCGACGCCCCCCGCAACCGCGTGCTCGTCGGCACGGCCGACCTGCTCGGCGTCGACGTCGTCGACGGGGCGCACCTGCGCTGGTGCGGCCCGGCGCCCGCCGGGGAGGTCGCGGTCGGGGCGCAGGTGCGGGCCCACGGCGAGGAGGTGCCCGCGACGGCCGCAGTCGAGGGCGACGCGGTCCGCGTGCGGCTGGAGCGACGGCTGCGCGGGGTCGCGCCCGGCCAGTCGCTCGTGCTCTACGACGGCACCCGGGTCGTCGGGTCCGCGACGATCACGGGGACCTCGCGTGCCGCCTGAGGCCACCCCGGCCGAGCGGCTGCTCGCCGAGCGGGCGGCCCTCCTCGAGCGGCTCGCGGGGATGGAGGCCGACATGGGCCGCCTCGTCGAGGCCTCGCAGGACTCCAACGCCGACGACGAGCACGACCCGGAGGGGCAGACCATCGCGTACGAGCGCTCGCAGCTGGCGGCCCTGACCGACGGGCAGCGCGAGCACCTCGCCGAGCTCGACGCCGCGCTGCGACGCGTGGACGACGGCACCTACGGCGTGTGCTCGGTGTGCGGCGAGCCGATCCCGGCGGGCCGGCTCGAGGCGCGGCCGACGGCCCGCACCTGCGTGCGGCACGCGCGCTGACGGGGTCAGCCGTCGCGGCTGCGCCGGCCGCCGAGGAAGGCCAGGGCGAGCCCGGCGAACGCCACGAGCGGGCCGACGACGGCCCAGAGGGTCACGCCGGTCATCGGGCTGCCGCCGACGTAGCCCAGGCCCTGGAGCATCCAGAGCAGGCCGACGAGCACGAGGACGGCGCCGAGGACGACGGACACGGAGCGGCTCATGCGTCGAAGGCTAACCCGTGCCCCGGGTCGCGGAATAGTTGAACTGTCAACTACTGTTGGACGCGGTGACCCTCCACCCCGGAGGATGACCACGAGGAGCGTGAGTGACATGCCGGCCGTGACCGTCGAGAACATCCTGGCCCTGCCGCGGGTCTCCGAGCCCCTGCCCACGGCGGTGTCCCGTCCGGTGCGCTCGGTGACCACCGCCCCGCAGGGTTTCGAGGGCGAGGGGTTCCCGGTGCGCCGCGCGTTCGCCGGCGTCGACCTCGCCGCCCTCGACCCCTTCATCCACATGGACCAGATGGGTGAGGTCGAGTACGCCCCGGGCGAGCCCAAGGGTACCGCGTGGCACCCGCACCGCGGCTTCGAGACCGTCACGTACATCATCGACGGCTCGTTCGTGCACCGCGACAGCCACGGTGGCGGCGGCGTCATCACCAACGGCGACACCCAGTGGATGACGGCCGGCTCCGGTCTGCTCCACATCGAGGTCCCGCCGGAGGAGCTCGTCGTCAGCGGCGGTCTCTTCCACGGCCTCCAGCTGTGGGTCAACCTGCCGGCGGCGCAGAAGATGTCGGCGCCGCGCTACCAGGACATCCGTGGCGGCGACGTCGCGCTGCTGTCCAGCCCCGACGGCGGCGCGCTCGTGCGCGTCATCGCCGGCGAGCTCGACGGGCACGAGGGCCCCGGCATCACGCACACGCCCATCACCGCGCTCCACGTCACCGTGGCGCCCGGCGCGCGTGTGCGGCTGCCGTGGAACCCGGCCTACAACGCGCTCGTGTACTCCCTCAACGGCAACGGCTCGGTCGGCCCCGACCGGCGTCCGCTGCGGATGGGCCAGCTCGCGGTGCTCGGTGGCGGTGACGTCGTCGAGGTCGGTGCGGACGAGAGCCAGGAGAGCCGCAGCCCGAGCCTCGACCTCTACATCCTCGGTGGGCGCCCGATCCGCGAGCCCGTCGCGGCGTACGGCCCGTTCGTCATGAACACCCGCGCCGAGCTGATCCAGGCGTTCGAGGACTTCCAGGCCGGTCGCCTCGGGACCATCCCGAGCGAGCCGCACCCGGGCCACGACGTGCTCTGACCCCGCACGACAGCGACGCCCCCGTCACCGTGAGGTGACGGGGGCGTCGTCGTGCCGACCTGTGGCTCAGCGCTTCTCGCAGGCGATGCCGTCCTTGTCGCGGTCGAGGCCCTTGTTGGCCCGCATGGCCTGCGCGTAGAGCGAGTCGCTCTTGCGGAACGTCGTGACCGGCCGGCCGGACGTGCGGTCCCTGGCCTTCACCTTGCCCACGCCGTGCGGGTACTTCTTGTTGACGCTCGTGCAGTTCTTCCACGTGCCGGTGACGGCGCCCGCGGGCGCGGCCGGTCCGATGGTGAGCGCGACGGCGACCGCCGCGACGACGGCTGCTGCGCCGGACTTCCGGGACATGACGGGTCCTTCCCCCTGGGTGTCGACGGACCGACGCTAGCGGTCGGGACGCCTGCGGCGCAGGCGAACCGGTCAGCGCATGACCGCGGCGGCGAGCAGCTCGACGGCGTCGCCGGCGCAGGACTCGGGCAGACCGGCGTAGCAGACGACCAGGCCGCGCACGTCCGACTCGACGGCGTACGCCGACAACGGGCTCACCTCGACACCGACGTGCGCGCAGCGCCGGGCCACCTCGTGGTCGTCGGTGCCGTCGGGCAGGCGCAGGACGACGTGCAGCCCCGCGTCGACGCCCTCGAGGACCGCGTCGGGCATCCGGTCGGCCACCGCGGCGACGAGGGCGCCGCGGCGGGCCGCGTAGGTCCGGCTCGCGCGCGCGTGGTGGGCGGCGAGGGCGCCGGACGAGACCAGCTCGGCGAGGGCGAGGCCGGTCGCCTCGTTGACGACGAGGCCGCGCGACTCGACCGCGACCCGGAAGGCGTCGCGCCGGTGCCGGGGGACGGCGACCCACGCCACGCGCAGCGACGGCGCGAGGAGCTTGGAGGCGGTGCCGACGTAGGCGACGTGGTCCTGCGCACCGGGCAGCGACCGGAGCGCGGGGAGCGGGGAGACGTCGTAGCGGAACTCCCCGTCGTAGTCGTCCTCGACGACGAGGCCGCCCGTCGTGCGGGCCCAGTCGAGCAGCGCGACGCGGCGGGTCACGGGCATCCGCGCGCCGAGCGGGTACTGGTGCGAGGGCGTGACGTAGACGGCGGCTGCCTCCGCGGGAAGCCGGGTGGGGTCGAGGCCGTCGGCGTCCACGGGCACGGGGTGTGTGCGGACCCCCTCGGCGCCGAACGCCGTCCAGGCCTCGACGTAGCCCGGGTCCTCGAGGGCGACCGTCCGGCCCACGAGCCCGAACGCCTCGGGCAGTGCCCGCAGCGAGCCGCCGACCCCGGGGACGACGAAGAGGTCGTCCGGGTCGACCACCACACCGCGGCTGCGGCGCAGGTGGTCGGCGAGGACGCCCCGCAGGAGGGTGTGCCGCGGGACCTCGCCGGCGTCGTTGCCGGGCAGGGCGTCCCCGACCGCCCGCCACGCCCGCCGCCACGCGGCCCGGTCCAGCAGGGAGGTGTCCGGGCGGCCGGGGCGCAGGTCGAAGCGCGCGGCGGGGACGGGAGGGGCCGCGGTCACGGGGCGCTCGCGGCCCGGCTCGGGGACGTGGGTGGCGGCGCCGGCGCGGGCCGCGACGTCCGCGCCGGCGGCGACGACGGCGCCCGACCCGGCGCGCGAGACGAGGAACCCGGCTGCGGCGAGCTCGTCGTAGGCGGCGACGACCGGACCGCGCGAGACGCCGAGGGAGGCCGCCAGGGTCCGGGTGGAGGGGAGCGTGTCGCCGGGGCGCAGCCGGCCGGAGCGCAGGGCGTCGACCACGGCGTCGGCCACCCGGTGGCGCAGCGGCGCGGACGAGTCCGCCAGGCGCAGGGGCAGGTCGAGGGCGCGGGGGGATCGGGCCACGGCCGCACCATACCGGTCCTGCCCGATCGGTCGATAGTGGTCCTTCCGCGTGGTCCAGTGGTGTTGGCAGGATGGCCTCGTGACCCTGGAGATGCGCCCGTCGTGCGAGTGCTGCGACGCCGACCTGCCCGCCGACGCCGTGGGGGCGGTCGTCTGTTCCCACGAGTGCACGTTCTGCGCGGGGTGTTCCGAGCACCTCGAACGGGTGTGCCCGAACTGCGGCGGCGAGCTCGTGCCGCGCCCGACCCGGGTCGGCGACGCGCTGCGCCGCACCCCCGCCTCCACCGAGCGCGTGGTGTCCGCGGGGGAGTGTCCCGGCACCGGCTACTGCGGTCTCGCGCACGCCGACCGTGCCCCCGAGCGGCTCGCTCGCCACGCCGAGCGCGGCAGCACCGAGCGCGGCGCCCTCGACGCGCTCCTCGACGAGGTCCTCGCCGGCACGCTGTCGACCGTCGTCGACGGCCGGCCGTGGGTCGTCCCGATGCTCTTCGCCCGCGACGGCGACCGCATCCTGCTGCACGGCTCGACCGGGGCGGGCGCGCTGCGCCGGGTGGCCTCCGGCGCACCCGCCGCCCTGACGGTCGTGTCCGTCGACGGGCTCGTCGTCGCCCACACGACGTTCGAGTCGTCGGCCAACTACCGCTCGGCCGTCGTCCACGGCGAGCTCGTGACCCTGACCGGCGCCGAGCGCGCCGGCGCCCTCGACCGGCTCTCGGACCGCCTCCTGCCCGGGCGCACCGGCGAGGTACGGCCGACGACCCGCCGCGAGGAGGCCGCGACGCTCGCGATGGCCCTCCCCATCACCGACGGACGCTGGCTGCTCAAGGCGCGCGCCGGGGGCCCGAGCGCCCCCGAGGAGGAGACCGCCGGGGCCTGGTGCGGTGTCGTGCCGCTGCGGACCGTGGCCGGTGTGCCCGAGCCCGCGCCGTGGGCCGGTGACGCGCCGGTCCCGGCCTCCGTCGAGGCACTCGTCGGACGGTGGACGTGACGACGTCGGCGCCGGTGCGCGCCACCGGGATCGGCTCCTGGCCGGGGGCGTCGGCCCGCGAGGCCGTCCGCACGGTGCGCGACCTCCTCGTCGACGGCGACGGCTTCGGGCTGCCCTTCCTCCCCGAGACGCCCGCGCGGGGTCCCGGGGCCGACATGGTCGGCCGGGCCGCCGGGATGCTCGTCGACCTGCCCGTCGACCTCCAGCCGAGCGGATGGCGGCTGGTCGACCGGCCGGGCCGGGACGCCTCGCGCACCGCCTCGCTCCTGCGCGAGGACCTCGACGAGCTCGCCGAGGCCTACGACGGCTGGTCGGGCCCGCTCAAGGTGCAGGTCTGCGGGCCGTGGACGCTGGCCGCCACCCTCGAGCTGAACCGCGGCGAGCGGGTCGTCACCGACCCCGGCGCCGCCGCGGACCTGCGGGCCTCGCTCGCCGAGGGGATGGCCCGCCACGTCGCCGACGTCCGCCGGCTCGTGCCCGGCGCCGAGGTGGTGCTCCAGGTCGACGAGCCGGCCCTCACGGCCGTCCTCGAGGGCTCGCTGCCGACTGCGTCCGGCTACGGCCGGGTGCGCGCGGTCGACCCGCAGACCGTCGCCTCCGGCCTGCGCGAGCTCCTCGCGGCCCACGACGGGCCGACCGTGGTCCACTCCTGCCACCCCGCGGCGCCCGTCCCGCTCCTGAGGTCGACCGGGGCCGGGGCGCTCGCGCTCGACCTCACCGCCGCCTCGCCCGCGCGCTGGGAGAGCGTCGCGGCGACGCTCGAGGCGGGAACCGGGGTGTACGCGGGCGTCCTCGCGACCGACGGCTCGACGACCGACACCGGGGCTCACCGCGCGCTCGTCGAGGGCCTCGGGCGGGCGGGCCTGGACGCGGCCGCCGTCGAGGGGCTCGTCGTCGCGCCGACCTGCGGGCTCGCGGGGGTCACCCCCGCGGTGGCGCAGGGGGTGCTGCGGGCCGCGCTCGACACCGCGCGGCGCCTCGCGGAGCAGGCGTCCTGATGTCCGGCCCGCGGGTGGCCTGGCAGGTCAAGTTCGTCGCGCTCGTCCTCATCTGGGGTTCGAGCTTCCTGCTCATGAAGGTCGGGCTCGAGTCGCTCGAGCCGGTGCAGATCTCCGGGCTGCGCATCGTCACCGGCGCCGTCGTCGTCACCGCGCTGCTCCTCGCCGGGGGCGGGCGGCTCCCGCGAGGGGTGCGCGTCTGGGGGCACCTGCTCGTGTGCGGCCTCCTGCTCGCGACGCTCCCGTTCACGCTGTTCGCGCTGTCCGAGACGCGGATCTCGTCGGCGCTGGCCGGAATCGGCAACGCCGCGACCCCGATCGCCACCGTGCTCGCGACCCTCGCGCTGCTCCCCGGCGCCCGGGTCACGGGACGGCGCCTCGTCGCCGTCGGCGTCGGGTTCCTCGGTGTCGTGACGATCATGCAGCCGTGGACCTCGACCGAGGGACCGGACCTCGTCGGCTTCGCGATGGCCCTCGCGGGCGGCGCCAGCTACGGCGTCGGGTGGACCTACAACCGCCGCTTCCTCGCCGGCGCCGACCTCGGCGGGCTCGCGATGCCTGCCGCCACGCTGCTCACCGGGCTCGCGCTCATGGTGCCGACGGCGCTCGGCTGGGCGCTGACCCGCCCCGAGGGCCTCGACGCGCTCTGGGCGCACGGGGCCGCGACGGACGTCCCCGGATGGCTCCCGCTCGCCTGCGTCCTGGTGCTGGGGGTCGTGGGTACCGGCTTCGCCTACGTCCTGCAGTTCGACGTCGTCCGGGGCGCCGGGCCGGTCGTCGGCTCGACGATCACCTACCTCATCCCGGTCGTCTCGGTGCTGCTCGGCGTCCTCGTCCTCCACGAGCGGCTCGGGGCCTGGCAGGTGGTCGGCTTCGCCGTCGTCCTCGGGGCGGCGTGGGTCGTCAACCGCCGGCCCCGCACCCCCGAGGCCGCGGTCGTGCGGGAGCGCGAGCAGACCACCGCCTGACCGGGGCTCGGCTCAGCCCTCGGCGGGGGCGCGGACCTCGCGGCGCAGGATCTTGCCGGTCGGGCCCTTGGGCAGCGCGTCGACGACCCACACCTTCCGGGGGTACTTGTAGGCCGCGATGCGCTCCTTCGTGAACGCGATGACGTCCTCCGGCGTCGCGGTCGAGCCCTCGCGCAGCGCGACGGCCGCACCGACCTGCTCGCCGAGGAGGTCGTCGGGCAGGCCGACGACGGCGACCTCGAGGACGTCGGGGTGCTGGTAGACGACCTCCTCGACCTCCCGGGGGTACACGTTCATCCCGCCGCGCAGGATCATGTCCTTCTTGCGGTCGACGATCGTGAAGTAGCCCTCGTCGTCCATCGTCGCGAGGTCGCCGGTGCGGAACCAGCCGTCGGGGATGGCCTCCGCGGTCGCCTCGGGCTTGTTCCAGTACCCCTTCATGACGTTGTCGCCACGGATGGCGATCTCGCCGACCTCGCCGACCGGCACCTCGTTCCCGTCGAGGTCGACGCACCTCATCTCGCACCCGGGGATGGCCACGCCGATGGTGCCCGGCTTGCGCTCCTTGTCGGGCATGTTGAAGCTCGCGACGGGGGAGGTCTCGGACAGGCCGTAGCCCTCGAGGATGACGCAGCCGAACTTCTCCTCGAAGGCCTTCATCACCTCGAGCGGCATCGCGGACCCGCCACTGGCACAGGTGCGCAGCGAGCTGGCGTCCATCCCGTCCGAGCTCGGGTGGTTGAGGATCGCGGCGTACATCGTCGGCACGCCCTGCATGATCGTCACCCGCTCCTTCTCGATGACCTCGACCGCGGCCTGCGGGTCGAAGCGGGGGATGAGGGCGAGCGAGGCGCCCGAGATCGTCGCCGCGTTGAGCCCGACGACGAGCCCGAACACGTGGAAGAGGGGCAGGCAGCCCATGACGACGTCGTCGGCGGTCATCTGCTGGATGACCTGCGCCGAGCGCATCGCGTTGAGGTGGATGTTGCTGTGGGTCAGCTCGGCGCCCTTCGGGCGGCCGGTCGTGCCCGAGGTGTAGAGGATGATCGCGGTGTCGTCGTCCTCGCGGGGAGTGGGCTCGGGGACCGGCGTCCCGCCCTCGAAGTCCTCCGGGCCCATCGCGCCCGTCGTCACGACCCGGGTGCCGCTGTTCTGCGCCCCCTTGACCGCCTCGTCGACGAAGTCCGGCCAGACGAAGGCGATCTTCGCGCCGGAGTCGGTGAAGAAGTAGTCGATCTCGCCGGACTTGAGGAGCGGGTTCATCGGGACGACGATGCCGCCGGCGAGGAGGATGCCCCAGTAGACGACCGGGAAGGCCGGCACGTTGGGGAGGATGACGGCGACGCGGTCACCGGGCTGGATGCCGTTCTCGCGCAACGTCCCCGCGACCTTGGCGGCCATGCCGTGCAGCTGGGCATAGGTGACGCCCTGGCCGTTGACCCGCAGCGCGTCCTGCTCGGGGTGCGCCGCGGCGGTCGTCGTGAGGTTGGTCGAGAGGTTGGTCATCGGTGCTCCTGGGTCCGGCGTCGGTGACGGACCCCCATCCTCGTACGCCGGGGCGCGCTCGCGCCAGAGGTCGGTCGACCCGGCTCTCCTCGTGTCGAGGCGCGGGACCGCTCAGTCCTCGTCGACCGGGCGGACCTCGACGACCGGGTGGGCCCGCAGCAGGACGCGGGCGGCCTCGACGACCGCGTCCCGATCGCTCGCCTGCACGACGTAGAAGCCCGAGAGCTGCTCGGCGGTCTCGGCGAAGGGCCCGTCGGTGACGAGGGCGTCCCCGCTCGGGTCCCGGCGCAGCGTGGCGACGCCGGCGCTCGGACCGAGGGCCGCGCCACCGGTCACCGACCCGCCGGCGGCGCGCAGCCGCTCGACGAACTCGACGTCGGTGTCGTAGGTGGCCTGGCGCTGGTCGGCGGTGGCGGCCAGCCAGGCCGCCTCGTCGTCGGCGGGGAACATGACGATGAACTCGGGCACGGTGGGCATCCTCTCGTGGGGGCGGTCACCGGGACGACGAGCGAGCGGCTCGGTTCTCGACAGCCGCCCTCCCACGACCTCGCACGGCGGCGGGCTAGCCTCGCCGGATGACCGCCGCCGACGAGCTGCTCGCCTCCTGCGAGGGCCTCCTCGACCAGTACGAGGCGCTGTGCCGTGAGCTGGGCGAGCACCACGTCAACGCCCGGCTCGACGAGGTGCCCGGGTCGAACAGCGCCTTCGCGCTCGTGACGCACGTCGCGGGAGTCATGGCGCGGTGGGGGAGGACCGTCAACCGCGGCCTGCCCGTGCCGCGCGACCGGGACGCGGAGTTCCGTGCCGCGGGCACGGCGGAGGAGGCGCTCGCCCTGCTGGCGCGCGCCCGCCGCGACCTGGCCGACGACGTGCGCGCCGCGCGGCTCGGGCACCCGCCCGTCGCACCCCCGCCGGACCAGCCGGACGCGTACCCCACCCAGGGTGCGGTCCTGCTCCACGTCCACGAGGAGCTCGCCCAGCACCTCGGGCAGCTGGAGGTGACGCGCGACATCGTCCTCCAGCGTGCCCGCCGCCAGGCCGGGCAGCGCTAGGGTCCGTCGCAGGAGGGCGGGGGGTCCGTCCGGGAGGGACGGTCGTGTCGGCCTCGATCACCAGCGTGCTGTCGATGCTCCTCGTGGTGGCGCACCTCGTGCCGCCGCTCGTGGGGCTCGTCCTCGTCGCCCGGCGGCGCACCCGCGCGTCGTGGCGGACCTTCGCCCTGCTGTCCTTCGGCATCGGCCTCGTGAGCGGGGTGTCGCAGGCCGCCATCACCGGGAGCTTCTGGTTCGGGGGCACGTGGGGGATGGAGGTGTACCCGGTGCTCTCGCTGCTCCAGACCGCGCTCGGCCTGGTGTCGCTCGTCGGTTCGGCGCTCGGCGTCGCGGCCGTCCTCGCCGACCGTCGGGACGACGAGCCCGCCCCGCCCGCCGCGTCGGCGCCCGGGCCGTACCCGCGGGGCTGACGCGCGCCGGGCCGTCGGTGGTCTGCGGCAGGATGGGCGGGTGAGCGAGACCCCGACCGACCCCGCCGCGCAGGAGCCCGCCGCCACTGTCCCGGACGAGGTCCGGCACGAGTGGGAGACGCTGGCCGAGGAGGCGCGCGGCCACCAGTTCGCCTACCACGTCAAGGACGCGCCGACGGTCAGCGACGGCGAGTACGACGCGCTCATGAAGCGCCTCAACGCCCTCGAGGACGAGCACCCCTCGCTGCGCACGCCCGACAGCCCGACCCAGCAGGTCGGCGGGGCGACCTTCTCCACGGACTTCACGGCCGTCGACCACATGGAACGGATGCTCAGCCTCGACAACGCGTTCTCCGCCGAGGAGCTCGCGGCGTGGGCCGCGCGGGTCGAGCGCGACGCCGGGGGAGCGTCCTTCCACTGGCTGTGCGAGCTGAAGATCGACGGCCTCGCGATCAACCTGCTCTACGAGAACGGCCGGCTCACCCGCGCCCTGACCCGCGGCGACGGGCGCACCGGTGAGGACGTGACGCTCAACGTCCGCACCATCGACGGCGTCCCCACCGAGCTGCACGGCGACGACGTGCCCGAGCTCGTCGAGGTGCGCGGTGAGGTGTTCTTCCCCATCGAGGCGTTCGGCGACCTCAACGCCTCGCTCGTCGAGCAGGGCCGGCCGCCGTTCGCCAACCCGCGCAACGCCGCCGCGGGGTCGTTGCGGCAGAAGGACCCTCGCGTCACCGCGACCCGCCCGCTGCGGATGCTCGTCCACGGCATCGGCGCCCGGCGCGGCTTCGACATCACGCGGCAGTCGGAGGCCTACGACCTGCTCCACGCGTGGGGGCTGCCCACGAGCACGCACTACCGGGTCCTCGGCAGCGTCGAGGACGTCCAAGCCTTCGTCGACGGCTACGGCGAGCGCCGGCACAGCGTCGAGCACGAGATCGACGGGGTCGTCGTCAAGGTCGACGAGCTCTCGGTGCAGCGGCAGCTCGGCTCGACGAGCCGTGCGCCGCGCTGGGCGATGGCGTTCAAGTACCCGCCGGAGGAGGTCAACACGAGGCTCCTCGACATCCAGGTCAACGTCGGCCGCACCGGCCGGGTCACGCCGTTCGGGGTGATGGAGCCCGTCACCGTCGCGGGCTCGACCGTCTCGATGGCCACGCTGCACAACGCCCACGAGGTCGTGCGCAAGGGCGTGCTCATCGGCGACACCGTCGTCCTGCGCAAGGCCGGCGACGTCATCCCCGAGATCCTCGGCCCGGTCGTCGCCCTGCGCGACGGCTCGGAGCGCGAGTTCGAGATGCCGACGCACTGCCCGTCGTGCGGCACCGAGCTCGCCTACGAGAAGGAGGGCGACAAGGACATCCGCTGCCCCAACTCGCGGTCCTGCCCGAGCCAGCTGCGCGAGCGGCTGTTCTCGCTGGCCGGTCGCGGCGCGTTCGACATCGAGGCGCTCGGCTGGGAGGGCTCGACGGCGCTGCTGGAGTCCGGCGTCCTCGACGACCCCGAGCTCGGCGGCCCGAGCGAGGCGATGGTGTTCGCGCTCACGGCAGCCGACGTCGCCCGCGTGCCGCTCTACACGCGCGCGGCCAAGAAGACCGACCCCGAGGACACCGTCGTCGACGGTCGGGTCCTGTCGGCCAACGGGCAGCGGCTCGTCGACAACCTCGGCTCCGCGAAGGACCAGCCGCTGTGGCGCGTGCTCGTCGCGCTGTCCATCCGGCACGTCGGGCCCACGGCCGCCCGGGCGCTCGCGCAGCACCTCGGCTCGATGGAGCGCGTGCGTGAGGCGAGCCTCGAGGAGCTCGCCGGTGTCGAGGGCGTCGGGCCGGTCATCGCCCAGGCGGTCCGCGAGTGGTTCGACGGCGAGGGGTCCGACTGGCACCGGCGCATCGTCGAGCAGTGGGCCGCCGACGGGGTCCGGATGGAGGACGAGCGCGACGAGTCGGTCGAGCAGACCCTCGCCGGCCTCACCGTCGTGGTCACCGGCTCGCTCGAGGGCTACTCGCGCGACGAGACCAAGGAGGCCATCCTCGCGCGCGGCGGCAAGGCGTCCGGGTCGGTCTCGAAGAAGACCGACTACGTCGTCGTCGGCGCCAACGCCGGCTCCAAGGAGGACAAGGCCCGCGAGCTCGGGCTGACCATCCTCGACGAGGCGCAGTTCACCCGCCTGCTCGAGACCGGCTCACCCGACTGAGGCCCCCGCCCGCGCGCGTCAGTGGTGGCCCTCGATCTGGTTCTGGATCGCCGCGTTGATGTTCTTGCCGGCGTCGCTCGCGTTGCCCGGCACCCCGTCCCGGAACGCCTCGCGCACGACCTTGGCCCAGAGGGCGGGGTCGTTGGCGAACAGGTGGCGGTACTGCGGCTTGACGTTGACGAGGTTCATCGCGTCGCGCACGGACATCCCGTTGAGCAGGTGGGCGGGGTCGTTGACCACGTTGCTCCACCGCAGGTTGGGGTGGTTCGGCACCGAGTAGCGGTTGCCGAGGAAGCGCGGGATGTCGTTGAGGATGTCGCGGAGCTCGTGCATGAGGCTGTCGAGGTCGGTGACCGAGTTCTTGAGCCCGGTGATCTTCGGACCGATCTCAGCGACGAGCGCCGACACGCGGGTCGTCGCCTGGTGGATGACCAGCGGGGTCGCCGCGCCGAGGGTGATGACGAGCTCGGCGACATAGCTGCAGATCGCCCCGGCGATCTGCGCCAGGGCGTCGCGCAGCAGCCCGTGGACGAAGCCCACGATGACCGCGGCGGCCTCGGTGCCGATCGACATGGCCCGGGCGGCGCCGGACCAGAACGACAGGCGGTCGGACATCTCGTCGACGTGCTCGCGGTAGCGCGTCATGTTGGGGCCGGACATGCCCTCGAGCTTCTGGTTCGCCCCCATGACGAAGGTCGTGTTGCTCGCCGAGAGGCTGTTGGCGACGTTGAGCCACGTGCCGGCGAAGGCGCTGACCTCCTCGGGGTTGCCCGCGAGGTCGTCGAACCAGCTCTTGATCGGGTCCAGGTGGTCGATGACCCACCCGATGCCTGCGGCGAACAGGCTGCCCAGCGGGTCACTCACCGTCGCCACGACGTCGAACCCGACGGCCACGCCCGACAGCGCCGCGTCGACCCAGCTGCGGTCGCCGATGGCCTGGCACAGTGAGGTGCCCGAGTCGATGAGACCGGCGCCCGAGGTGGCCGACCGCTCGCCCGGGGCGACGACGAGGTCGCTCATCGGCCGGCCCCCGCGACGTTCCCGGCGGCGCTCGCGTCGTCGTCCTGGTAGTTCGTCACCTGCGTGCGCAGGATGGTCACCGTCTCGCCGAGGTCGGCGGCGGCGTTCGAGATGCCGGTGTTGACCGCGCCCGCGAAGAGCCCGACCGTGCTCGCGAGGAACTGGTTGATGACCCCGAAGGACGACCCGTCGAGCGTCGTCTCCGCGGCCGTCGAGCTCGAGCGCACGTCGGCCTCGATGCCGGCCAGGCTCACGGCATGCTGCTGGATGCCCGTGGGGTTCACGTCGTACTGCACGGTGTTCCGTCCCTCCCGAGGTCCCTCGACCCCTCCGCCCGTACGATATGCGGACTCGCCACCCCTGACGATGGGGAGCGCTCCCCGCCGGGTGTCGGGGTGGGAATCTCGACCGAAGGGACGACCGATGGCCTGGGGGCTGCGGCTTCTGCTCGTGCTGGTGGGGATCGGGGTGGTCGGCATCGCTGCACTCGCCCTGTGGCTCATCGTCCGCCCGGTCGTCACCGAGGCGCTCCGTGCACGCGCGACGGGGGACTGGTGGGTCCCGTTCCTGCCGAACGCAACCGGCGGATACGGGCCGCTGGCCGAGAACCACTGGTGGTCGGCCATGCGCGCCGAGACCCCCGGGTCGTCCGGCGGACTCGCGGTGCGCTGGGGCTTCTGGGCCCTCATGAGCGTGCTGCTCGTCGTCGCCGCGGGCAGCATCGTCGTCAACGTCCTGCGTCTCCTGGCCCGAGGCTGGTCGGCGGTCGGCTAGGACGCGACCGGCCTCCGGCTCACCACATCCCGCCGCCGGACGGCGGCGGGGGCGGGGGACGCCTCGGTCCGCGGTCGCCCTCGTCGGTCCCCGTGCGCAGCACGGCCGGCCGGTGGAGCGCACCGGCCTCCCACTGTTCGCGGACGGTGCGGACCTCGGAGGCGTCCTCGCCGAACGCGTCCTCGGCGGTGCGTACGACATGGCGGGCGACCTCGGCCCGGGCACGTGAGATGGCCTCGCCCACCCGCGCGGCCAGCGCGTCGCCGCCGTCGACGCAGGCGCTCGTCGCGATGCGCAGGTCGACGAGGGCTCCGGTGCCGCTCACCGTCGCTCGCACGCCCTCGTGCTCGCCGGCGGCTCGCTGCTGCTCGGCGGTGCGACGCCACTCGAGGGCGGTGCGCGCGCGGGTGGCGAGCCGGTCGAGCTCGGCCTGGCCGAGCCCGTCGATGCGGCTGAGGTCGTCGAACCCGCTCACCAGGCACCTCCCTGCGGTCGGGGGCGGGGGTCCGGCTCGTCGCGCTCGGCGCGGGGGGTGAGCCGCTCGACCTCGTCCGTCACCGCGGCCGTGGTGGCCGACCCGGGTCCCCACGCCGCCGCGGTGGACTCCTCCGTGCGCCGGCGCAGGTCGCGCTGGGCCTCGGCGTGCGCCTCGAGCACGGCCTGGGCGACGGCCTGACCGCCGTGGCCGGCGGCGGTGTCGCTGATGCCGAGCCCGACGACGGTGCCGCCCAGGTCGACCTCGACGCTCACGCCCCCGCGCAGGGCCGTGCCCCGGCCGGTGAGCTGCTCCATCTCGCGCACCCAGACGCCGGACCGCTGCGCGCGCTCGTGCGCGGCCTCGATCTGGGCGTCGATGTCTCCGTAGCCGTTCCCGGCCGATGACCCCACCATGGGCGCCACCCTAGAGGACCGGCGCTCCCCCGGGGCGTGGTCGCGACGGCTACCGTGCGGGGGTGGTCGACGACGTGCGCGAGGTGGTGGTCCGGGTGCAGCGAGGGTTGCGCCTCCTGGCCACCGTGATCATGGCGCCCCTCTGCCTGGGCATCCTCCTGGCGGTCGTCGACGCGGCCCGCGCCGGCGACCCCGGCGTCCCGCTGGGCCGTTCGGGGTGGACGGGCTACGTCGTCGGCGGCTGGCTGGTGTCCGGCCTCCTCCTCGTCGCGATGGCGGGGTCGCTCCTCGTGCTCTGGCGCACGGAGGTCCGCGTCGGGCCGTGGACCGTCACCCGGCGGACGGTGTTCACCCGGCGGGAGACCGGACTGCAGGACCTGCGACGCGTCGTGCTCCGCGGGCCGACGACCGTCTCGCCCACCGGCCCTCGGCCCGCGGCCGTCCTCCTCGTCGACAAGGACGGTCGGACCGCGGCCGCGCTGCGGCCCAGCGAGACGGGCTTCCCGGAGTCCCTGGCCGTCGTGCGTGGCTGGGTGGAACGCCGTCCCGACCTCGTGCGCGACGAGGACACCGCGGCGCTGCTCAGGGCCGTCGGTCCCCGCACCCCCGCCTGAGCGGGTCCTGCTACTCGACGGGGGTGCTGCGCAGCGCCCGAGGCGCGTTGAGGTCCAGGGCCACGGCCACGACCCGGATGACGAAGACCAGTCCCACGCACAGCCAGGCCGTGAGGGGCGTCAGGGCGTCGAGGTCGTGCAGGAGGACGACGAGCGCCGCCCCGACGAGGGCCGGCACGGCGTAGAGCTCGCGCTGGAGCACCTCGGGGACCTGACGGGCGAGGACGTCGCGGAGCATCCCGCCGCCCACCGCCGTGATGCCCCCGATGAGCGTCGCGGCCAGCGGCCCGGCCGACCGGTCGAGGGCGACGAGGGCGCCGCTCACGGCGAAGACCGCGAGCCCGGCCGCGTCGAGCAGGCGCACGACCGACGAGACCCGGCGTCGCCGAGCGTGCGGGCGGGTCGAGGACGACTGCTCCCACGTGCCGTGGAGGAGGAACACCCCGAGGCCGGCGGTCACGGCCGCGGCCAGCAGGCGCCAGTCGCTCACCGCCACCGGCGGGGTGATGCCGAGGAAGAGGTCGCGGATGATCCCGCCCCCGAGGCCGGCGACCCAGCCGAGCACGAGGATGCCGAAGAGGTCCAGCCCCCGACGGACCGCGACGATGGCGCCCGAGAGGGCGAAGACGAAGACCCCGACGACGTCGAGGACCGTCTGGAGCGACGCGGTGTCGGTGAGCACCGGCCGATTCTCGCAGCGGCACGGGCCGGCGGGGACGAGGGGCCGACCGCCGTCCTCGACGCGACCGGTCCTGCGTCTCGCTGTTCCGGGCGCCGCGCGGCCGTGACCGCGTGCCCCCATAGACTGACCGCCATGGCCGACCTGACCCGCGACGACGTCGCGCACCTCGCCGGGCTCGCCCGGATCGACCTCTCGGACGCCGAGCTCGACCGCATGGTCGGGGAGCTGGGCGTCATCCTCGAGTCCGTCGCGACGGTGCAGCAGGCCCCGATCGCCGACGTCGAGCCGATGAGCCACCCGCTGCCGCTCGTCAACGTGACCCGCCCGGACGTCGTCCGGCCGTCGCTGACGCCGCAGGAGGCGCTCGCCGGTGCCCCCGAGAGCGAGCAGCAGCGCTTCAGCGTGCCCCGCATCCTGGACGAGGAGTGACCGATCGCGTGACCACCGACCTGACCCGCGCCACCGCCGCCGAGCTCGCCGACCTCCTCGGCGCCGGCTCGGTCTCCTCCCGCGAGGTGACCCGCGCGCTGCTCGACCGCACCGCCGCCGTCGACGGCGCGGTGCGCTCCTACCTGCACGTCGACGAGGACGGCGCGCTCGCCGCCGCCGACGACGTCGACCGCCGTCGCGCCGCGGGGGAGGAGCTGCACGCCCTCGCCGGCGTCCCCATCGCCGTCAAGGACGTCATGGCGACCCGCGGGCTGCCGACGACCTGCGGCAGCCGCATCCTCGAGGGCTGGGTGCCGCCGTACGACGCGACCGTCGTGCGCCGCCTGCGCGAGGCCGGCATGCCGATCCTCGGCAAGACGAACATGGACGAGTTCGCGATGGGCTCCTCGACCGAGCACAGCGCGTTCGGGCCGAGCCACAACCCGTGGGACCTCGACCGCATCCCCGGCGGCTCGGGCGGCGGCTCGTCGTCGGTCGTCGCCTCGTTCCAGGCGCCGCTGGCCATCGGCACCGACACCGGCGGCTCGATCCGCCAGCCGGCCGCGGTCACCGGCACGGTCGGCACCAAGCCGACCTACGGCGGGGTCTCGCGCTACGGCCTCGTGGCGCTCGCGTCCTCCCTCGACCAGGCCGGCCCGTGCAGCCGCACCGTGCTGGACTCGGCTCTCCTGCACGAGGTCATCGCCGGGCACGACCCGATGGACTCGACGTCCGTCGACGCCCCGGTGCCCGCCGTCGTCGAGGCCGCGCGCCGCGCCGACGTCAGCGGGATGCGCATCGGCATCGTCCGCGAGCTGACCGGCGAGGGCTTCCAGCCCGGCGTCCAGGCCCGCTTCGACGAGGCCGTCCAGCACCTCGTCGACGCCGGGGCCGAGGTCGTCGAGGTCTCCTGCCCGTCCTTCACCTACGCGCTCGCCGCGTACTACCTGATCCTCCCGAGCGAGGCGAGCAGCAACCTGGCCAAGTTCGACGCGATGCGCTACGGCCTGCGGGTCACGCCGGACGGCATCGATGCGCCGAGCGCCGAGCAGGTCATGGCCGCGACCCGCGACGCGGGCTTCGGGGACGAGGTCAAGCGCCGCATCATCCTCGGCACCTACGCGCTCTCGAGCGGCTACTACGACGCGTACTACGGCTCCGCGCAGAAGGTGCGCCGGCTCATCGCCGACGACTTCGCCGCCGCCTTCGAGACGGCCGACGTCCTCGTGACGCCGACCGCGCCGACCACCGCGTTCAGGCTCGGCGACAAGCTCGACGACCCGATGGCCATGTACCTCAACGACATCGCGACGATCCCGGCCAACCTCGCCGGCATCCCCGGCCTGTCGCTGCCGAGCGGCCTCGCCGACGAGGACGGCCTCCCGGCCGGCTTCCAGGTGCTCGCCCCGGCGATGGCCGACGAGCGCCTGTACTCGGTGGGCGCGGCCCTCGAGGCCCGCCTCGCCGCGGCCTGGGGAGGCCCCCTGCTGGACCGCGCGCCCGACCTGACGGAGGTGTCCCGATGAGCACGACGACCGGTGAGCGCACGCTCTCGTTCGACGAGGCGCTGGCCTCGTTCGACCCCGTCATGGGCCTCGAGGTGCACGTCGAGCTGGGCACGAACACGAAGATGTTCTGCGGCTGCCCCACCGAGTTCGGCGCCGAGCCGAACACGCAGGTCTGCCCGGTCTGCCTCGGCCTGCCCGGCGCCCTGCCGGTCGTCAACGCGGTCGCGGTCGAGTCGGCCATCCGGATCGGGTTGGCGCTCAACTGTTCCATCGCGGAGTGGTGCCGGTTCGCCCGGAAGAACTACTTCTACCCGGACATGCCGAAGAACTTCCAGACCTCGCAGTACGACGAGCCGATCGCCTTCGACGGCTACCTCGACGTCGAGCTCGAGGACGGCTCGACCTTCCGCGTCGAGATCGAGCGCGCGCACATGGAGGAGGACACCGGCAAGTCGCTGCACGTCGGCGGCGCGACGGGTCGCATCCACGGCGCCACCCACTCGCTCGTCGACTACAACCGGGCCGGCATCCCGCTCATCGAGATCGTCACGAAGCCGATCGTCGCGACGCGCGAGAAGGCCCCCGAGGTCGCGAAGGCCTACGTCGCGACGCTGCGCGACCTGCTCAAGGCGATGGACGTCTCGGACGTGAAGATGGAGCAGGGCTCGATGCGCTGCGACGTCAACCTCTCGCTCATGCCGCGCGACGGCGACACCTTCGGCACGCGCACCGAGACCAAGAACGTCAACTCGCTGCGCTCGGTCGAGCGGGCCGTCCGCTACGAGATCGGCCGGCACGCAGCGGTGCTCACCGACGGCGGCTCCATCACGCAGGAGACCCGCCACTGGCACGAGGACACCGGCATCACGACCTCGGGCCGCGTCAAGTCCGACGCCGAGGACTACCGCTACTTCCCGGAGCCCGACCTCGTGCCCGTCGCACCCTCGCGCGAGACGGTCGAGGCGCTGCGGGCCACGCTGCCCGAGCCGCCGGCCGCCCGCCGCAAGCGGCTCCAGGCCGACTGGGGCTACAGCGACCTCGAGATGCGCGACGTCGTCAACGCCGGGCTCGTCGAGCTCGTCGAGGACACCGTCGCCGCCGGCGCCTCGCCCGCGGCCGCCCGCAAGTGGTGGTCCGGCGAGATCGCGCGCCGCGCCAACACCGAGGGCGAGGACGTGCCGTCGTACGCCGCGCGCCTCGGCGTCACCCCGGCGCACGTCGTCGAGCTCGAGGGCCTCGTCACGAGTGGCCGCCTCAACGACTCGATGGCCCGGCAGGCCTGGGAGGGCGTCCTCGACGGCGAGGGCACGCCCACCGCCGTCGCCGACGCCCGCGGCCTGGAGCTGGTCCAGGACACCGGGGCGCTCGAGTCGGCCGTCGACGCCGTCATCGCCGCCAACCCCGACGTCGCCGCGAAGATCCGCGACGGCAAGGTGCAGGCGGTCGGTGCGCTCATCGGCCAGGTCATGCGCGAGATGAAGGGTCAGGCCGACGCCGGCGCGGCTCGCGCCATCATCCTCGAGCGGCTCGGCCAGGCCTGACCTGCGAGGTCCTGTCGCCCTCCTCCCGCGGGGGCGCGTGGGGATGACCCGCGTGCCCCACGGGTGCATGATCGGAGCATGACCAGCGCCGCCCGAGACCGCGTCCTCGTCCTGCTCCGGCACGCCAAGACGGAGGAGACCAACCCGGGCGGCGACCACGAGCGCGAGCTGACCGGCCGCGGCCGGCGCGACGCGAGCGCCGCCGGTCGCTGGCTGCACGAGCACGGCATCGGTATCGACGAGGTGCTCTGCTCGACCGCCGAGCGGACCCGGCAGACGTGCGAGCTCGTCTGGGAGGCAGGCTGCCCCGAGGCCGACGTGCACCACGACCGGCGCATCTACAACGCCTCGCCCGAGGCGCTGCTCGACGTCGTGCACGAGGCCGACGACGACGCCGACGTCGTCATGGTCGTCGGCCACGCGCCCGGCATCCCCGCCCTCGCCGAGCTGCTCGCCGACGGCGAGGGCAGCGCCGAGGGGCACCGGGCCATGGCCGAGGGCTTCCCGACCTGCGCGCTCGCCGTCCTGCACTACGCCGGCCGGTGGTCCGACCTCGCGTTCGGCGACGCGCAGCTCGAGCGCTTCCACGTCGCCCGTGACGGGCGCTGACGACCGCCGGCTGCGGGCCCTCGAGCACGTCCGGCGGCTCGCCCGCGGAGGGCCGCTGGACCCGACCCTCCGGGTGACGGCGAACTTCCACCCGGAGCGCAGGTCGGCCGGCCGCACGGTGCTCGAGCACCTGGGCCACGACCGGGTGTACCGCTCGCAGTTCGAGACCGGGACGAGCAACGGCGGGCTGACCGCCCACCCCGGGGGCAGCCGCTGGCGGTGGGAGCGGCGGATGTTCGGGGGCGCCTACGACGACGCGCCCGCGGCGGAGCGGCCGCGCTACGGGGCGCTGGACCACCGACGGCGGGGTCTCGGTGGGGCCCCGCGCTTCGGCTCGGCCCACGTCCGGCTGGCCTCGTCCGTCCTGCCGCGGACGACCTTCTGCTTCCCCGACTCCGTCTTCCTGCCCACCGCCGTCGGCACGGTCGAGCGCTGCGACCTCATCGGTCCGGCCGATGCGTTCGCGGCGAGGCCGCTGAGCGACGCCCTCGAGCGGGAGGAGGGCGGGCTGCTCGACGACTACGTCGAGGCCCAGGTGCACGGGCCGGTCCGGATCCCCGAGGACGTCGAGGCCCTCGTCCTCGACCCCTGCTTCCGGGGGAGCGAGGCCGAGCACCACGCCGCGGCCCTGGGGGTGCCGGTCGAGTGGCACGAGGGCCGCGTCCTCGAGGTCGCGGAGCTCGAACGCCATCCGGACTACCGCGGGCCCCACGTCGTCGAGGTCGGCCGGCGGGTGGCCGAGGAGGGCCGGCTGGACGCCGCGGTCGTCGGCCGGGCCGTCGAGACCGGACGCGAGGACCCGCAGGACCTCAAGAAGGTCTGGCACCACGTCGCGCGCTTCGGGTCGCCCCGGGAGCGTTGAGGGTTCAGGGGTGCAGGTCGAGGGCGTCCGCGACGCCGGTCCAGTAGCGCACGCGGTCCGCGGTGGTCGTGCGCGTCGAGGGCAGCACGCTCGTCGGCCGTGGCCGTCGGTCGTGCCACAGCCGGCCCGGCTCCGGGGCGGGCTCGGTCGCCACGACCCAGACGGTGGTGTCGCTGCCGTCGGCGTCGGTGCGCAGGACCGGGCGCAATGCCTTCGAGAAGGACGGGAGCGAGGCGTCCAGACCGGGCGTGCGCGCCCAGCCCGGGTGCGTGGCGTGGACCGTGACCCCGCGCGACGCCCAGCGGTCGGTGAGCACGGGGAGGAGCTCGACCTGGCCGCGCTTGCTGCGGGCGTAGGCGACCGACCCGCTGTAGCGGCCGGTCGTGTACTCGAGGTCGTCGACAGGGAGCGGCTGGGTGTACATCCCGCCGGAGGTGACGAGGACGACGCGGCCGGCGTCCTGCTCGAGGACGGGCAGGAGCAGCTCGGTCATGAGGACCGGGCCGAGCACGTGCAGGGCGAGGGTCAGCTCGTGGCCCTGCGGTGACGCCGTGCGTTCCGCGGGCAGCGCGCCGGCGTTGTGCACCAGCCCGCGCAGCGGCACGTCGGCGGCGGCGAAGCGACCCGCGAAGGTCCGGACCGAGTCGAGGTCGGCGACGTCGCAGCGCCAGACGCGGGCGGCGTCCGGTCGTCCGACGGCGGCGGCCACCTGTCCCGCGACGCGCTCGCCGCGCTCGGCGTCGCGGACGACGAGGTGGACGGTGGCACCGAGCGTGGCGAGGTCGAGGGCCGTGCGCCGGCCGAGGCCCGACGTCGCGCCGGTGACGGCGACGTGCCGGCCGGCGAGGGCCCCGACGGCGGGGTCGGCGGGCCAGCCCGGCAGCCGCCGGCGCACGGCGAGGCCGAGCGCGGTGAAACCGGGAGCGACCGTGCGGTCCAGGGCGGTGTCGACGAGCCGGGCGGCGGCCCGGGGGAGCGGGCCGCTCACGTGAGGGACCTCATCGCGGCGATGGCGCCGCGCAGGTAGCGCTCGACGACCTCGCGCTCGGCGGGCGTCAGCGAGGCGTCGGTGCGGGCGAGGCCCTCGAACATCGGGGCGAGGTGACGCACGGCCTCGCGGCGACCGGACTCGGTGATGACGACCTCGGTGCGCCGGCCGTCGGCGGGGTGGCGGCGGCGCTCTGCGTGGCCACGGGCGACGAGGCGGTCGATGACCTGGGACGAGGCCGCCGACGTGACGCCGAGCGCGCGTGCGAGGTCGACCGGGCCCATCGAACCCATCGCCAGGTGCCGCAGCGAGTGCAGCTCGGAGGTCGACAGGCCCGCCCGCCGGGCCACCTCGTGGGGGACCTGGGCGGCCACGTCGGTCAGCTCCTGGAGCGTGTCGAGCGTGCTCGAGCCGGTCCAGGCCGGGACGAGCTCGGTGACGGCGCGGGTTGCGTCCTGGGGGTCGTGGTCCGTAATATCACTCACCAACTTAGCAATTAGGTGAATCACCTGTTGCTCCGATCCTAGCAATTCCTGTCAACAGCAACGGAGGCTGAACCGTGGGACGCATCGCCGACCTCGTCACCCGCCGGTGGGTCGCCGGCCTGCTGGCGCTCGTCGCGCTCCTCGCCGCCGGTGCGGTCGTCGGCGTCGTCGGGCAGGCCGAGAAGCCCGACGGCACGCTCACCGCCCTGCCGCTCGACTCCGAGAGCCGCGAGGCGGCCGCGCTGCGCCAGCAGCTGCCCGACGAGCAGGGGTCGGCGGCCGTCGTCCTCTTCGCGCGGGACGGCAGGCTGACCGACGCCGACACGCAGGCCATCGAGACCAAGGCCCGCGACCTGCCGGGCGCCGCCGGCATCCCCGCGCAGCGCAGCGAGGACGGGACGGCCGCCGTCGTCGTCGTCCCGGTGCAGGAGGGCGACGCGACCCGGACGGCCGACACCGTCGCGCAGATCCGGGAGGCCGCGAAGGCCGACCTGCCCGACGGGCTGACCGCGCAGGTCACCGGTCCGGCCGCGATCCAGGCCGACCTCGCCGGTGTCTTCGACGGCGCCAACACCCGGTTGCTGCTCGCGACGGCGAGCGTCGTCGCGCTGCTGCTCGTCCTCACCTACCGCAGCCCGGTCCTCTGGCTCGTGCCGCTCACCGTCGTCGGCGTCGCCGACCAGCTCGCCGCCGTCGCCGCGACGCACACGCTGGCCCTCTTCGACGTCGCCTGGGACGAGTCGACCGTGGGCATCCTCTCGGTGCTCGTCTTCGGTGCGGGCACCGACTACGCGCTGCTGCTCATCTCGCGCTACCGCGACGAGCTGCGCACCACCGAGGACCGGCGCGCGGCGATGGCCCACGCGCTGCGGCGCACCACCGAGGCCGTGCTCTCGAGCGCCTCGACCGTCGTCCTCGGCCTCCTCACCCTCCTGCTGTCGGCCTTCCCCGCGACCCGCGGGCTCGGGCTCGCCTGCGCCGTCGGCGTCGTCGTCGCGGCGTTCTTCGTGCTCGTCGTCCTGCCGGCCGCGCTCGTCGTCTTCGGCCGGTGGATCTTCTGGCCCCAGGTCCCGCGGGTCGGCCAGACCGGCCTCGCCGACGGTCACTCGGCCTGGCGCCGGGTCGGTGACGCGGTCGCCCGTCGACCCGTCGCGGTCGTCGCCGTCGTCGTCGTCGGCCTCGCGGTCGCCGCGGGCGGCATCAGCCAGGTCAAGGCAGGCCTCTCGACGGCCGACCAGTTCCTCGACACCCCCGAGTCCATCACCGCCTCGCAGCGCTACGGCGAGTCCTTCCCGGCCGGCTCGGTCGACCCCGTCGTCGTCATGACGCGCGGCGACGGCGAGGCGCTCGCGCAGCGGGTCGGGCAGGTCCCCGGCGTCGAGTCCGCCCGCGTCGCGGCCAGTGGCGGCGGGGTGACCGAGGTCGACGCCGTGCTCTCCGGCGACCCCGGCTCGGACGAGGTCCGCGACAACGTCCGTGCCCTGCGCGAGGCGCTCGCCGACCAGCCCGACACCTACGTCGGAGGCACCGAGGCCGAGGCGGTCGACACGGCCGAGGCGTCCTCCCGCGACCGTGCCCTCATCCTGCCGCTCATCCTCGGGCTCGTGCTCCTCGCGCTCGGCGGGCTCCTGCGCAGCGTCGTCGCCCCGGTCGTCCTCGTGGCGACCGTCGTCGGCACCTACCTCGCCAGCCTCGGCATCAGCTGGGTGCTCTTCACCCAGGTGCTCGGGTTCGGACGGCTCGACGAGGGCGTCCCGCTGCTGGCGTTCGTCTTCCTCGTCGCGCTCGGCGTCGACTACAACATCTTCCTCGTGACCCGGGCGTCCGAGGAGGCCCGGCGGCACGGGCCGCGCGAGGGGATGCTCCGCGCCCTCGCGGCGACCGGTGGCGTCATCACGAGCGCGGGCATCCTGCTCGCCGCGGTCTTCGCCGTGCTCGGCGTGCTGCCGCTGGTGGTCCTCGCGCAGCTCGGCGTCATCATCTGCGTCGGTGTCCTGCTCGACACGCTGATCGTGCGGACCCTGCTCGTCCCGGCCGCCGCGGTCCTGCTCGGCGAGCGGTTCTGGTGGCCGCGCAGGCTCCGGCGCCACGACGACGAGCGCGGCGCCGGCCGCGACGAGGAGCCCGTCGCCGCGGGGGCGCCGAGCGCCTGAGGCCACGCCCGGGCGGGAGGAGAAATTTCCTCCCGCCCGGTGCATCCGGGCCGGGGGGCGCGGCGGAAGAGGGGGTGGGTCGCCACCGGGGCGACCCTCCCTCGACCAGGAGGTCCTCCATGCGAACCCGTCGCCTCGTCACCGCCGCCGTGGCCGTCGCCCTCGGTGCCACCACCCTCGCC
The DNA here is from genome assembly GCF_000720925.1 of Phycicoccus jejuensis. Taxonomy (GTDB): domain Bacteria; phylum Actinomycetota; class Actinomycetes; order Actinomycetales; family Dermatophilaceae; genus Phycicoccus; species Phycicoccus jejuensis. The sequence goes on from NZ_JOEE01000004.1 coordinate 161,136, forward strand.
GCAGCCCCGGCGAGCGCGTCGTCCGGATCGTCCAAGCCCACCGGCACCCGCAGCCTCGCGGCCGTGCTCACGAGCGACGGCAACACGTTCGACCACAACTGGTACGACTACGACATCGTCACCGAGGCGGTCCTCGCGGTGCTCGCCGCGAAGCCGAACAGCCCGGTCAAGGTGCTGGCGGACGGCACGACGCCGGTCACCGCGTTCCTGCCCGACGACCGCTCGTTCCAGGTCCTCGCGTACGACCTCACCAAGCGCTGGCCCTCGACCGAGAAGAAGACCTTCGAGGCCCTCGTCGCGGCCGTCGGGGTCGACGCGATCGAGCAGGTGCTGCTCTACCACGTCGTGCCGGGCGCCACGATCACCAAGCGGGACGCCGTCAAGGCCAACGGCGCGGCCCTGACGACCGCCCAGGGCGGCACGGTGACGGTCAAGGTCCTCAACAAGTGGATCCCGATCATCGAGCTCAAGGACCAGGACCGCAACGACGTCAACCCGTTCGTCAACCCCCGCCGGTTCGACATCAACAAGGGCAACAAGCAGATCGCCCACGGGATCGTCTTCGTCCTGCGGCCCCTCGACCTCTGAGGTGTCGCTCGCGACGGGCGTCGCGCCGGTGGTGGGGGGACAGGACCCCACCATCGGTGCGGCGCCGCCGTCGGTGCCGTACCGGGCGGCACGCCCTAGGGTGGGTGGCGTGAGCGTGGACGCGGAGACCGGGGCCGAGGCGCAGGTCGACGACGTCGCCGCCCGTCTCGTGGCGGGGTCGCGCGAGGCGCTGGAGGAGGCCTGGGCCCGCTGGTCGGGCCTGGTCCACACGCTGGCGGTGCGCTCGCTCGGCAACCACCACGACGCCGAGGACGTGACCCAGCAGGTGTTCGTCGCGGCGTGGCGGGGCCGGCACACGCTCGACCCGACGCGCGGGTCGGTGCCCGGCTGGCTCGTCGGCATCACCCGGCACAAGGTCGCGGACCTGCACGCCCAGCGGGCCCGTCAGGCCCGCGACGCCGAGGCGGCGGCGCGCGAGTCCCTGCCCGACACGCACGCTCCGCCCCCCGAGGAGCGGCTCGCGGCGCGGCTCCTGCTGGCCGACGCGCTCGACCGTCTCGGCGAACCCCGCGCGAGCGCCATCCGTCTGGCCCTCGTCGACGAACTCACCCATGAGGAGGTCGCGCAGCGGCTCGGCCTCCCGCTCGGCACCGTCAAGAGCCACATCCGCCGAGGACTCACGACCCTGCGACGCCACCTGGAGGAGGTGACCGATGACCACGCCTGAGCACGCCGTCCACCCGGACGACGACCTCGTGCTGCACGCGACCGGTCACCCGGTCCCGGCCGAGGTGTCCGCCCACGTCGAGACCTGCCCCCGCTGCGCCCACGAGGTCGCCGCCCTGCGCGCCGTCTCCGAGCTGCTGCGCGACCCGGTCGACCTCGTCGCCGCGCCGGCCGGCCTCTGGGACAAGGTCGCCGCCGAGATCGACCGTGACGAGGAGGGGCGTCCCGTCCTCACGGTCGTCGACGGCGCGGTCGTCGACGGCGCGGTCGCCGACGACGCGACCCCGCCCGCGCCGCCGCGCGGTGTCGTCGCTCCGCTGCCCGACCCGGCACCCGCGGCCTCCTTGGCGCCCGCCCGGTCGCGCCGGCGCCGCGTCGCCGGCGGGTGGCTCGTCGCCGCCGCTGCTGCCGGGGTCGTCGTCGGGGGCGTTGGGGTGCGCGCCCTGGACGGTCCGGAGCCGCAGCCGACACCGTCCGCGGTCGTGCTCGGCGAGACGAAGCTCGACACCCTCGACACGCAGCAGGTCCTCGGGGCGGCCAGCGCCGTCCGCGTCGACGGCCACCTCGACCTCGACGTCGACACCCCGGCGCTCGACCCGGGCACCGGATACCTCGAGGTGTGGCTCATCAACAAGGACCTCAAGCGGATGGTCTCGGTGGGCGTGCTCCGGCCCGGCGAGGGCAACCAGCGCTTCGCCATCGACCAGTCGCTCATCGACCAGGGCTACGTCATCGTCGACATCTCCCGTGAGGGGTACGACGACAGGCCCGAGCACTCCGGCGACAGCATCGCGCGCGGCACCCTCGCCCTCTGACGAGAGTCCGCCGCACACACGGACGGGCCCCGGGTGCTGGTGCACCCGGGGCCCGTCCGCGTCGGTCGGTGGCTCAGCCCTTGGGGACGAGCACGCCGTCGATGACGTGGATGACGCCGTTCGTGGCCTCGATGTCGGTCTGCGTCACCGTCACCTCGCCACCGGAGGTGTCGGTGAGGGTGACGGTGTCGCCGTCGACGCCGACGGTCAGCTTCTCGCCGTTGACCGTCTCGACCTCCTGGCCGTCCATCGTCGCGACGTCGGCGGCCATGACCTTGCCCGGCACCACGTGGTAGGTGAGGACGTCGGTCAGCGCGCCCTGCGGGTCGGCGAGCAGGTCGTCGAGGGTGCCGTCGGGAAGGGCCGTGAACGCCTCGTCGGTCGGGGCGAAGACCGTGTACGGCCCCTCGCCCTTGAGGGTCTCGACGAGGCCGGCGGCCTCGAGCGCGGTGGCGAGGGTGGTGAAGCCGCCGGCCGCGACGGCGGTGTCGACGATGTCGGCGGAGGCGGCGGCGGACTCCGAGGCGCTCGGCGAGGCCGAGGTCGGCGCGGCCGAGGAGGTGGCGGGGGTGCTCGCCCCGGCGTCGGTGTCGGAGTCCGACCCGCAGGCGCTGACGACGAGCGCGAGGGAGAGGGCGGCGGTGGCGGCGAGGGTGCGTCGCATGACGGGGTCCTTCCGGAGGGGGTGGTGTTCCTGACACCCCCTCTTCCGTCGTCACCGTGCCCGTGGATGCACTTCCTTCGACAAACTTTCGACGACCTGCGGCGGCGGCGGTCGTGGGTCGATCGGCGGGACACCCGGGCGAGACCCCGGCGGCGAACCTAGGATGACCGGCATGACGACGACGCCCGACATCAAGCCCCGCAGCCGCGACGTCACCGACGGTCTCGAGAAGACCGCCGCCCGAGGGATGTTGCGCGCCGTCGGCATGGGCGACGACGACTTCGCGAAGCCCCAGGTCGGCGTCGCGAGCTCGTGGAACGAGATCACCCCGTGCAACCTCTCGCTCGACCGGCTGGCCAAGGCGGTCAAGGACGGCGTGCACGCCGGCGGCGGCTACCCGCTGGAGTTCGGCACCATCTCCGTCTCCGACGGCATCTCGATGGGCCACGAGGGGATGCACTTCTCGCTCGTCAGCCGCGAGATCATCGCCGACTCGGTCGAGACCGTCATGAGCGCCGAGCGCCTCGACGGCTCGGTCCTGCTCGCCGGCTGCGACAAGTCCCTGCCGGGGATGCTCATGGCCGCCGCGCGCCTGGACCTCTCGTCGGTCTTCCTCTACGCGGGCTCGATCCTCCCGGGCATCGCCAAGCTGTCGGACGGCACCGAGAAGACCGTGACGATCATCGACGCCTTCGAGGCGGTCGGAGCGTGCCTCGCGGGGAAGATGAGCCGTGAGGACGTCGACGCCATCGAGCGCGCCATCTGCCCGGGGGAGGGCGCCTGCGGCGGCATGTACACCGCCAACACGATGGCGTCCGTCGCCGAGGCGATGGGGATGTCGCTGCCCGGCTCGGCCGCCCCGCCGGCCACCGACCGCCGCCGCGACGGCTTCGCCCGCAAGTCAGGCGAGGCGGTCGTCGAGCTGCTCCGCCGCGGCATCACCGCACGCGACATCATGACCAAGGAGGCGTTCGAGAACGCCATCGCCGTCGTCATGGCCTTCGGCGGCTCGACCAACGCGGTGCTCCACCTCCTGGCCATCGCCCACGAGGCCGAGGTCGACCTCACCATCGACGACTTCCAGCGGATCGGCGCCAAGGTCCCGCACCTCGCCGACGTCAAGCCCTTCGGCCGCTTCGTGATGACCGACATCGACCGCGTCGGCGGCGTCCCCGTCGTCATGCGTGCGCTGCTGGACGCCGGTCTGCTGCACGGGGACTGCCTCACCGTCACCGGTCGCACCGTCGCCGAGAACCTCGCCGACATCCGTCCGCCGGACCCCGACGGCCACGTCGTGCGCGCGATGGACGAGCCGATCCACCGCACCGGTGGCCTGACCATCCTCAAGGGCTCGCTCGCCCCCGAGGGCGCGGTCGTCAAGTCGGCCGGCTTCGACTCCGACGTCTTCGAGGGCACCGCCCGCGTCTTCGACGGCGAGCGCGCCGCGATGGACGCCGTCGAGCAGGGCGCCCTCACCGCCGGCGACGTCGTCGTCATCCGCTACGAGGGTCCCAAGGGCGGTCCGGGGATGCGCGAGATGCTCGCCGTCACCGGGGCCATCAAGGGCGCCGGCCTCGGCAAGGACGTCCTCCTCCTCACCGACGGCCGCTTCAGCGGCGGCACGACCGGCCTGTGCGTCGGCCACGTCGCGCCCGAGGCCGTCGACGAGGGCCCGATCGCGTTCGTCCGCGACGGCGACCGCATCCGCCTCGACGTCGCGAACGCCACGCTCGACCTCCTCGTCGACGACGCGGAGATGGAGCGCCGGCGGTCCGAGGGCGTCACGCACCCCGAGCCGAAGTACACCCGCGGTGTCCTCGCCAAGTACCGCCGGCTGGTGCAGAGCGCCAGCACGGGGGCGGTGTGTGACTGACGCACCGGGGGAGGGGCCGGCGCTCGAGCTGGTCGGCCTCGTCAAGGAGTTCCGGGGGCGGCGGGTGGTCCACGGGCTCTCGCTCGCGGTGCCCCGGGGCTGCCTCTACGGGCTCGTCGGGCCCAACGGCGCCGGCAAGACGACCACGCTGTCGATGGCGACCGGCCTGCTGCGCCCGACCGCCGGCACCGCGCGCGTCCTCGGTCACGACGTGTGGGCGGACCCGCTGGCGGCCAAGGCGGTCATGGGGGTCGCCCCCGACGGGCTGCGCCTGTTCGAGCAGCTCGGCGGGCGCGAGCTCCTGCACTACGTCGCCGACCTGCGCCGGATGCCCCAGGACGTGAGCCGTCCGCGGGCCGAGGAGCTCCTCACCGTGCTCGACCTCGCCGTCGACGCCGACACGGTCGTCGCCGACTACAGCGCGGGGATGGTCAAGAAGATCAGCCTCGCGGCGGCGCTCATCCACGCCCCGCGCCTGCTCGTGCTCGACGAGCCGTTCGAGGCCGTCGACCCCGTGTCGGGCCAGGCCATCCGGACCATCCTGCGGCGGTACGTCGCGACGGGCGGCACGGTCGTCATGTCGAGCCACGTCATGGAGCTCGTCGAGGGCCTCTGCGACCGGGTGGCGGTCGTCGCCGGCGGCCGGGTGCTCGCCGAGGACACCGTGGCCGCACTCACCGCGACCGGCTCCCTGCACCAGCGCTTCCTCGAGCTCGTCGGCGCGGGCGACGTCTCGGAGGACGGCCTCACCTGGCTCGGGGGGTGAGCCGCCGATGACCCTGCTCATCGTCCGGCTGCGGCTGCGGATGTGGCGGACCGCCCTCTCGCGCAGCTCGGTCCAGCTGGTGTCGGCCATCATCGGAGGGCTGGTCGCGCTCGGTGCGGTCGGCCTCCTCGGGCCGTCCATCGCGCTCCTCGCGGCGCGCCCCCTCGCGCTCACGGCGGTCACGGTGCCGCTCTTCGCCGGGGTCACGCTCCTCTGGCTGGTGCTCAGCCTCGTCGCGACGGGCGTCGACAACGTCCTCGACCCCACCCGCTTCACCGTCCTGCCGCTGCGCGCGCCCGAGCTGGCGCGGGGCCTGCTCGCCGCGACCCTCACGGGCATCCCCGCCGTCGTGCTCACGCTGCTCGCGCTCGCCCAGGTGCTCGCGTGGTCCTCGCACACCGCGGCGGTCCCGGCGGCGCTCGCGGCGGCCGTGCTCGGCCCGCTCACGGCCGTGCTCCTCACGCGCGCGGTCACCAGCGCCCTCGCCGGGGTGATGACGAGCCGGACCGGTCGGCTGCTCGGGGCGGCCGTCGTGGCGCTCGCGACCCTGCTGCCGCTCGTCCTCAACCTCCTCGTCACGTCGGGGGAGCCGGGCCTGTCGCTGCGCTCGCTCGACGCCCGCGGCGCCGCCGTCGTCGCGTCGTGGACACCGGTCGGCTGGGCCTGGGGCCTGCCCTTCGACGTCGCGACCGGCCGCTGGGCCTCCGCCGTCGTCCACCTCGCCCTCGCGCTCGGCCTGCTCGCCGTCCTCTGGCGGGTGTGGGTGCGGCAGCTCGAGCGGGTGCTCACCTCCCCGATGACGAGCGGCGGCGGCCAGCACATCGGTCGCGGCCGGCTCCTGCCGCGCCTGCTCGGGCACTCGCCGACGGCCGCGGTGGCCGCGCGCCGGGTGCGGGCCTGGTACCGCGACAGCCGCCTCGTGAGCATCGCGCTGCGCACGGCGGTGCTGCCGGTCTTCTTCGTCGTGCAGGCGGCCGTGACCGGGACGGGGGCCCTCGCCGGGACCGGGGTGGTGACCCTCGCGGTCTTCGCCGGGCTGACGCTCATGAACGACCTCGCCTTCGACGGACCGGCGTGGTGGATGCACGTGAGCACCGGGGTGCGGGGGTGGGAGGACCGGCTCGGGCGGGTCGTGGCCTCGGCCGTCGTCTTCGGCCCGGTGGTCGCCCTCACCTTCGTCGTGTCGGTGGGGATCGGCGCGATCGAGGCGGTGCTCGCCTGGCTCGCCGTGGTCGTGGCGGCGTTCGGCGCGAGCCTCGGCCTCGCCGCCGGGGTCGGGGCCGTCCTGCCGGGCACCGCCCCGCGGACCGGCGGCAACCCCTTCGCCGCGTCGTCCGGCGGCGCCGCCCAGGGCTGCCTCACGGCCCTCGTGTCGTTCGTCGGCCCGGTGGTGCTCGTGCTCCCGGTCGTCGTCGGCGCGGTGCTGTCGCGGGGGAGCGCCCTGCTCGGTGCCGTCGTCGTGGTGGTCTCGGTCCTCTACGGCGCCGGCCTGCTCGCCGCAGGGGTCGTGCTCGGCGGGCGCCACCTCGACCGCACCGCCCCCGAGATGCTCGGACGCCTCGGTCAGGTCCAGGTCTGACGCCGGTCCGGCCCCGCGGACTCGACCCGCCAGAGCAGCGCCGCGAGCAGCGCGGCGAGCCCCGCCCCGGCCACCGTGAGGAGCAGCCGCTCCAGGGCGACGCCTGAGGCCCGGCCGACGAGGCCGCTCGAGCCGACGAGGACGATCGCCGCGCTCGACGCCCCGGCCATCCAGCGGGTCTCGCGGACGGCCGTCCACGCGAGGGCGAGCACGCCGAGGACGCGGGCCCCCGCGAGGACGACGGCGGTCGGGGCGAGGGCGGTGGCGAGGACGGCGAGCACCACACCGACGACGGTGCCGACGAAACGCGCGGTGGCCTGGCCGGCGGTCTCGTCACGCGACACCGCCAGCACCGTCGCGACCGCGACGACGAGCCAGTAGCCGTGCCCGAGGCCGAGGGCGCTCGTCACGGTGGTGCCGACCCCGGCGACGACGGCGGTGGCCAGCGCGTGCCGACCGGCCTCGGCCAGGGGGACCGGCTGCGGGGCGGCGCCGGCCCGGGCCGCGGTGGCGGCCGCCAAGACGAGCAGCGCGCCGACGCCAACCCACAGGGTCACGACGCCACCGGTCCGCCCCAGCGGCAGCCCGGCGCCGAGGGCCGCGAGCACCGGGAGGAAGGTCGCGAGGCGGCCGGCCCCGCGGAGAGGACACCGAGACCGAAGGAGGCGGCGCAGAGCACCGCGACGACGAGCGCGGCGAGGGCCGTGACGGCGACGACGAGCGCGGCCGCGAGGGCGAGGACGCGGCGTGGTGGCCACGGGACGGACACGGCGCGAGGCGAGCGCGGCCCGGACCCGCCGGGGTGACGGACGCCACGGTCCCGGATGCTGGGACCGGCCGTCTCGCCGGTTGACACACCGGGGGGAGGGGGAGACAGTTGTCGCGTGGCCCGGATCCTCGTACTTCCACAGCGCGCCTGACGCCCCCGCGACCAGGCGCGCTCCCTCCGTCGTCCCACCACGGGACTGGAGGGTTTTTTTGTGCGCGGACCCCGGCACGACCCTTTCGGCGAGAAGGAAGCGGTGACACGAACGTGAGCGACACCCGACCGGCGACCCCGGCACCCCTGAAACCGGCTCCCAGCCCGGCCCGGGTGGCCGAGCAGGCGCGCGCCAAGGCACCCGTGGAGGTGACCGGCGCCCAGAGCCTCGTGCTCTCGCTCGAGGCGATGGAGGTCGACACGGTCTTCGGCATCCCCGGCGGCGCGATCCTCCCCGCCTACGACCCGCTGCTGGACTCCGTCAAGGTCCGCCACATCCTCGTGCGCCACGAGCAGGGCGCCGGCCACGCGGCCGAGGGGTACGCGGCCGCCACGGGGCGGGTCGGCGTGTGCATGGCGACCTCCGGCCCCGGCGCCACGAACCTCGTGACGCCGCTCGCCGACGCCTACATGGACTCGGTGCCGATCGTCGCGATCACGGGGCAGGTCAGCTCGACGGCCATCGGGACCGACGCCTTCCAGGAGGCCGACATCCGCGGCATCACGATGCCGGTCACGAAGCACAACTACCTCGTCACCGACCCCGCCGAGATCCCGCGGGTCATCGCCGAGGCGTTCCACGTCGCGAGCACCGGCCGGCCCGGGCCCGTCCTCGTCGACATCTCCAAGGACGCGCTCCAGGCGCGCACCACGTTCTCGTGGCCGCCGAAGATCGCCCTGCCCGGCTACCACCCGGTGACCCGTCCGCACGGCAAGCAGATCCGCGAGGCCGCGCGCCTCGTCGCGGCGGCCGAGCGCCCCGTCCTCTACGTCGGCGGCGGCGTCATCCGGGCCCGCGCGAGCGAGGAGCTGCGCCGCTTCGTCGAGCTGACGCAGATCCCCGTCGTGACGACGCTCATGGCCCGCGGCGCCCTGCCCGACAGCCACCCGCTGCACCTCGGCATGCCGGGGATGCACGGCTCGGTCGCCGCCGTGACCGGCCTCCAGAAGAGCGACCTCATCATCGCGCTCGGCGCGCGCTTCGACGACCGGGTCACCGGGCAGCTGTCGACCTTCGCGCCCGAGGCCAAGGTCATCCACGCCGACATCGACCCGGCCGAGATCGGCAAGAACCGCGTCGCCGAGGTGCCGATCGTCGGCGACGCGCGCGCCGTCATCGCCGACCTCGCCGAGGCGGTCGAGGCCGACATGGAGGCCGGGCAGGGCGGCGACTACACCGCGTGGCGCGAGCGTGTGGCCGGCTGGAAGGAGACCTTCCCCGTCGGGTACACGGCGCCCGAGAACGGCGCTCTCGCACCGCAGTACGTCATCGAGCGGCTCAGCGCGTTGAGCGGGCCGGAGTCGGTGTACGTGGCCGGCGTCGGCCAGCACCAGATGTGGGCCGCGCAGTTCGTGCAGTACGAGCGGCCCAACGCCTGGCTCAACTCCGGCGGCCTCGGGACGATGGGCTACTCCGTCCCGGCCGCGATGGGCGCGCAGGTCGGCGAGCCGGACCGCACGGTCTGGGCCATCGACGGCGACGGCTGCTTCCAGATGACCAACCAGGAGCTCGCCACCTGCGTCATCAACAACATCCCGATCAAGGTCGCGATCATCAACAACAGCAGCCTCGGGATGGTCCGCCAGTGGCAGACCCTCTTCTACAACGAGCGCTACTCGAACACCGACCTGCACACGTCGGTCGGCTCGCGCGTCCCCGACTTCGTCAAGCTCGCCGACGCCTACGGCTGCGTCGGGCTGCGGTGCGAGCGACCGGAGGACGTCGACGAGACGATCCGCCAGGCGATGGCCGTCACCGACCGCCCGGTCGTCGTCGACTTCGTCGTCGAGCGCGACGCGATGGTCTGGCCGATGGTCCCCGCCGGCGTGAGCAACGACGCGATCCAGGTCGCCCGCGACACCGCTCCGCAGTGGGACCGCGAGGAGTCCGAGGCCATCGAGCAGCACACCGACGCCGACCACGACGGCCGCTGAGGGAGAACCATGAGCAAGCACACGCTGTCCGTCCTCGTCGAGAACAAGCCCGGCGTCCTCGCGCGCATCGCCGCGCTCTTCTCCCGCCGCGGCTTCAACATCGACAGCCTCGCCGTCGGCGAGACCGAGCACCCCGAGGTCTCGCGGATGACCGTCGTCGTCGACGTCGAGGACCTCCCGCTCGAGCAGGTGACCAAGCAGCTCAACAAGCTCGTCGAGGTGCTCAAGGTCGTCGAGCTCGAGCCCGGCTCGGCCGTCCAGCGGCAGGTCATGCTCATCAAGGTGCGCGCCGACGCCGCCACCCGCAGCCAGGTCCTCGAGATGGTCCAGATGTTCCGCGCCAAGGTCGTCGACGTCGCGACCGAGTCGCTGACCATCGAGGCCACCGGCACCACCGAGAAGCTCCATGCGCTGCTCGAGGTCCTCGAGCCCTTCGGTGTCCGCGAGCTCGTGCAGTCGGGGATGGTCGCGATCGGCCGTGGGCCGCGCTCGATCACGGACCGGGCGCTCCGCAGCGCCTGAGCCGCACCCCCCTAGAGTCCCATCCAGCAGCACACCCGACCCGAAGGAGAGGCCTGTTCCGATGGCCGAGATGTTCTACGACGACGACGCCGACCTGTCGGTGATCCAGGGCCGCAAGGTCGCGGTCATCGGCTACGGCAGCCAGGGCCACGCCCACGCCCTCAACCTGCGCGACTCCGGCGTCGACGTGCGCGTCGGCCTCGCCGAGGGCTCCACGAGCCGCGCCAAGGCGGAGGCCGAGGGCCTGACCGTCCACACCGTCGCCGACGCCGTCCGCGAGGCCGACCTCGTCGTCATCCTCACGCCGGACCAGGTGCAGCGCGGTCTCTACGCGGCCGAGATCGAGCCGAACCTCCGGGACGGCGCGGCCCTGCTCTTCGGCCACGGCTTCAACATCCGCTTCGGCTACATCGAGCCGCCGGCCGGCTCCGACGTGCTCATGGTCGCCCCGAAGGGCCCGGGCCACATCGTGCGCCGCGAGTTCGTCGACGGGCGCGGCGTGCCCGTGCTCCTCGCCGTCGAGCAGGACGCCTCGGGCTCGGCCTGGGACCTCGCGAAGTCCTACGGCAAGGCGATCGGCGGCCTGCGCGCCGGCGGCATCAAGACCACTTTCACGGAGGAGACCGAGACCGACCTGTTCGGTGAGCAGGCCGTCCTCTGCGGTGGCGCCTCGCAGCTCGTCATGTACGGCTTCGAGACGCTCGTCGAGGCCGGCTACCAGCCCGAGGTCGCGTACTTCGAGTGCCTCCACGAGCTCAAGCTCATCGTCGACCTCATGATCGAGGGCGGCATCGCCAAGCAGCGCTGGTCGGTCTCCGACACCGCCGAGTACGGCGACTACGTCTCCGGGCCCCGCGTCATCGACCCGCACGTCAAGGACAACATGAAGGCCGTCCTCGAGGACATCCGCAACGGGAACTTCGCCAAGCGCTTCATCGACGACCAGGACGCCGGGGCACCGGAGTTCACGGAGCTGCGCGCCAAGGGCGCCGCCCACCCCATCGAGGGCACCGGCCGCGAGCTGCGCCAGCTCATGGCGTGGGTCGACACCGACCGCGACAGCGACTACGTCGAGGGCTCCGCCGCGCGCTGACGCGACACCACCACCTCGACCCACCCGTCGAGTGAGCAGAACACGCCGTGCGCGACTCCTCGCGCACGGCGTGTTCTGTACGTTCGACACATGCGTGACCTCGTCGACGGGTGGCCCTTCTGGGTCGTCCTCGTCGCGTTCTGGGCCGGCGCCACGGCCCGCGGGGTCGCGACGTACTGGGTCGGGCGCGGCGTACGGGCCGGGGGAGGGCGCACCCGCTGGGCCCACCACCTCGACCGGCCGGCCGTCGCGCGCGCCGAGCGCTTCGTGCGCCGGGTCGGCCCGCCCGCCGTCACCCTCGGCTTCCTCACCGTCGGCCTGCAGAGCGCGATCAACGCCTCCAGCGGGATGCTCCGGATGCCGCTGCGCCGCTTCCTGCCCGCGGTCGTCCCCGGGGCCCTGCTCTGGGCGGCCGTCTACACGACGGTCGGGATGACGGTCGTCGACGCCGCGCTCGGCCGGGTGCCCTGGTGGTGGCTCCTCGTGGCCGCCGGCGTCGTGCTGCTCGTCGTCCTCGCGGCGCGGCGGCTGCGTCGTCGGGTCGACGCCGCGGCCTGACCCCGGACGCGACGACGATCACATCGTGGTCACTGGTGTCCACATGCTGGCGGGTGCCTACGATGGAGGTCCCGGCACAGCGGCGTGCCGGACGGCACGTCACCGCATCGGCGGACCCCCGACCACCCACGCACGCAAGGGACCTTTCACGTGACCAAGCCCGTCGTCCTCATCGCCGAGGAGCTCTCGCCCGCGACCATCGACGCCCTCGGACCCGACTTCGAGGTGCGCCACACCGACGGCGCGGACCGCTCCCAGCTCCTGCCGGCCATCGCCGACGTCGACGCGATCCTCATCCGGTCCGCGACCAAGGTCGACGCGGAGGCCCTCGCCGCCGCGAAGAACCTCAAGGTCGTCGCCCGCGCCGGGGTCGGTCTCGACAACGTCGACGTCGACGCCGCCACGAAGGCCGGTGTGATGGTGGTCAACGCGCCGACCTCGAACATCACCTCCGCCGCCGAGCTCGCCGTCGGCCTGCTCCTCGCCTGCGCCCGCAACATCGCGCCGGCCAACGAGGCGCTGAAGAACGGCGCGTGGAAGCGCAGCAAGTACGGCGGCGTCGAGCTGCTCGAGAAGAAGGTCGGCATCGTCGGCTTCGGGCGCATCGGCCAGCTGGTCGCCGAGCGGCTCAAGGGCTTCGGCGTCGAGATCCTCGCCTACGACCCCTACGTGTCGGTGCAGCGCGCCGGCCAGCTCGGGGCCCGCCTCGTCACCCTCGACGAGCTGCTCGCCGAGTCCGACTTCATCACCATCCACCTGCCGAAGACGCCCGAGACCCTCGGCCTCATCGGCAAGGAGGCCCTCGCGAAGGTCAAGCCGAGCGTGCGGATCATCAACGCCGCCCGCGGTGGCGTCCTCGACGAGTCGGCCCTCGCCGAGGCCATCGCCGACGGTCGCGTCGCCGGCGCCGGACTCGACGTCTTCGCGTCCGAGCCGTGCACCGACAGCCCGCTGTTCGCCTTCGAGTCGGTCGTCGTCACGCCGCACCTCGGCGCCTCGACCGAGGAGGCCCAGGAGAAGGCCGGTGTCGCGGTCGCGAAGTCCGTGCGCCTGGCGCTCGGCGGCGACCTCGTGCCGGACGCCGTCAACGTGTCCGGCGGCGCGGTCGCCGAGGAGGTCCGCCCGGGCATCGACCTCGTCGAGAAGCTCGGCCGCGTCTTCACCGCCATCGCCGGCTCCGTGCCGGTGCAGCTCGACGTCGAGGTGCGCGGCGAGATCACCCAGCACGACGTCTCGATCTGGGAGCTGTCGGCGCTCAAGGGCCTGTTCACGGACATCACCGAGGACCCGGTGACGTACGTCAACGCCCCGCTGCTCGCCAAGGAGCGCGGCCTCGAGTCGCGTCTGGTCACCGACGGCAGCAGCGAGGACTACCGCAACGTCACGACGCTCAAGGGCACGCTCGCCGACGGCACGGTCGTCTCCGTGGCCGGCACGCTGACCGGCCCGAAGCTCGTCCAGAAGGTCACCGGCGTCCACGGCTACGACCTCGAGGTCCCGCTGAGCCGCCACCTCGCGTTCTTCTCCTACGTCGACCGGCCGGGCGTCATCGGCTCCATCGGCCGCCTCCTCGGCGACGCCGACGTCAACATCGCCGCCATGCAGGTCTCGCCGCACGACGCCGACGGCACCGCGATGGTGGCGCTGACGGTCGACCGCGCGATCCCGGACGAGGTCGTGGCCGCCATCGGTCGCGAGATCGGCGCCGACACCGTGCGCGTCGTCAACCTCGGCTGACCACCGGCACCCCGCGACGGCGGTCCGCCCCCTCGGGGGTGGGCCGCCGTCGTCGTGTGCGGCGCAGCCCGGCCGCGAGGGCGAGCCCCCACGCGAGGAAGAGGGGGTCCCACAGCCAGGCGTGGCCGCGGACGGCCACGAGGTCCTCGACCGGGCCGAGGCCACCCGTCAGGGCGAGGTTGGCCGCGACGGTGTTCGCGAGGCCGTAGAGCACGAGGGCGGCGGCGACGAGCCAGGCCGCGATGCCCAGGCCGTGCCGCGGGCCGCCACGTCGGGCGGCGAGGAGGGGGACCCACGCCGCGGCGAGCTTGCCGAGCCCGATGGCGGCGAGGGCGAGGCCGGCGGCCACGGGGGACTCGTCCCGCCACGACGTCGCCCACTCGCCGAGGGTGGCGGCGAGGACGGGGGAGCCGGCCGCCCACGCGAGGCTGGAGGCGGCGTGCACGGTACCGAGGCCGGCGGCGAGCACCAGGGCGGGTGGGGCGGAGTGGCGGAGAGGCACGGTGTCGACGCTACGGGCGTGCGACCGACCGCGGCATGGGGGAGGACCCCGGCGGGACCCCGGGACGCCGTCGTGGGACAGAGGGCGCCCCGTGCACTGGATCCGTCGTCGTTACCGCTGATCACGTCGTCCAGGGGCCGCCGAGACGCGCGATTCCGAACTTCGGCGGCCGGTGTGACGCGCATCTCGTGCGTCGCGCGGTCCGCATCGTGGGATCGACCTGACGGGTAGTAGGACGTCCTCCTACCGTGGAGGCATGACGCGGCGCGTACTCCTCATTCCCGGCCGCGGCGAGGTCCTGTAGTCAGCACCCTCGCCGCGGAGACCCCGCGACGCCGCTGACCGCTCGCCGGCCCACCCCGGCTCGAGCACCGGACCACCCAGAACCCCCGAGCGGCACCCGCCGCGGAAACGAGAGACGCGATGAACACCGAGACGACGTTCGACGAGGCCACCCTGGCACGTCAGGCCCTGCAGGAGTCGATGGACCTGCGCGACCAGGGCCACAGCGACGACTGACAGCGCCCGGGTCCCACGCTCTGCGTGGGCCTGAGCCCCGACGCCGCCCACGAGCGGCGCGGACCCGACGGCCGTTCTCGCCCTTCCACGGGCTGGGACGGCCGTCCGCATCCCGGACCCATCTCCCTAGGCTGGAGCACATGAGCGACGCCGCCACGACCACCCCGTCCTCCCTCGACCTCGCCGTGATCGCCGGTGACGGGATCGGCCCGGAGGTCGTCGCCGAGGGGCTCAAGGTGCTCGAGGCGGCGGTCGGCGCCGACGGACCCAAGGTCGCGACCACCGAGTACGACCTCGGCGCCCGGCACTGGCACGCGACCGGCGAGACCCTCCCGGACTCCGTCCTCGAGGAGGTCACGGGCCACGACGCCATCCTCCTCGGCGCGATCGGTGACCCCGGCGTGCCGAGCGGCGTCCTCGAGCGCGGTGTCCTCCTGCCGCTGCGCTTCGCCCTCGAGCACTACGTCAACCTGCGCCCGGCCAAGCTCTACCCCGGCGTCGAGAGCCCGCTGGCCGTCGAGCGCGTCGCGCCCGAGGGCATCGACTTCGTCGTCGTCCGCGAGGGCACCGAGGGTCCGTACACCGGCAACGGCGGCGCCCTGCGCGTCGGCACGCCCCACGAGATCGCCACCGAGGTGAGCGTCAACACCCGCTTCGGCGTCGAGCGGGTCGTCCGCGACGCGTTCGCCCGCGCCCAGGCCCGCCCGCGCAAGCACCTGACCCTCGTGCACAAGCACAACGTCCTCACGCACGCCGGCCACCTGTGGCGGCGCACGGTCGAGGAGGTCGGCGCCGAGTTCCCCGACGTCGAGACCGCCTACCAGCACGTCGACGCCGCGACGATCTTCCTCGCGACCGACCCCGGCCGCTTCGACGTCGTCGTCACCGACAACCTGTTCGGCGACATCATCACCGACATCGCCGCGGCCATCGCCGGCGGCATCGGCCTCGCGGCCAGCGGCAACATCAACCCCGAGGGCCGCTTCCCGAGCATGTTCGAGCCGGTCCACGGCTCGGCCCCCGACATCGCCGGTCAGGGCGTCGCCGACCCGACCGCCACCGTGCTCTCGGTGGCGATGCTCCTCGCGCACGTCGGGCTCGCGGACGCCGCCGCCCGCGTCGAGCAGGCCGTCGCCGCCGACCTCGCCGAGCGCGGCACCGCCGCCCGCTCGACGAGCGCCGTCGGCGACGCCATCGCGGCGCGCCTCTGACCGACCGGCTAGCCTCTCGGGAGCACCGTCGCTTCCCGAGGAAAGGACCTTCCGTCCCATGAGCCTGACCTTCGACCTCGAGCGCCGGCCGGACCCCGCGAGCGACGAGCGTCGTGCCGAGATCCTCGCGAACCCCGGCTTCGGCGTGTACTTCACCGACCACATGGCCAGCGCCACGTGGACCCGCGACGGCGGGTGGCACGACGGGCGCATCCACCCGTACGGCCCGATCACGATCATGCCGAGCGCCGCCGTGCTGCACTACGCGCAGGAGGTCTTCGAGGGCCTCAAGGCGTACCGCCACGAGGACGGCTCGGTGTGGTCCTTCCGCCCGGAGGCCAACGCCGAGCGGATGCAGCGCAGCGCCCGGCGCCTGGCGCTGCCCGAGCTGCCCACCGACGACTTCCTCGCCTCGCTGCGCGCGCTCGTCGAGGTCGACGAGGCGTGGGTGCCGGCGTTCGGCACGGGCGAGACGAGCCTGTACCTGCGCCCGTTCCTGTACGCGAGCGAGGCCTTCCTCGGGGTGCGCCCGGCGAACGAGGTCACCTACTCGGTCATCGCCTCACCGGCCGGGGCGTACTTCCCTCGGGGCCTCAAGCCGGTGCGCCTCTGGATCTCCGAGCACTACGCCCGGGCCGGCGTCGGTGGCACCGGCGCCGCGAAGACCGGCGGCAACTACGCCTCCTCGCTCGCGGGCCAGCTCGAGGGCATCGAGCACGGCTGCGACCAGGCCGTGTTCCTCGACTCCGCGACGCACACGTACATCGAGGAGCTCGGCGGGATGAACCTCTTCCTCGTCACCGACGACGGGCGGCTGCTCACCCCGGAGCTCACCGGCACGATCCTCGAGGGCGTGACGCGCAGCTCCATCCTCGAGCTCGCCAAGGACCTCGGGCTCGAGCCGGAGGAGCGTCGCATCGAGATCCAGGAGTGGAAGGACGGCGTGCGCGACGGGCACATCCGCGAGGTGTTCGCCTGTGGCACAGCCGCGGTCATCACGCCGGTCGGTGAGCTCTGCTGGGACGGCGGCGAGGCGCCGTCCACCGCGGGCGACGAGGGCGGCGAGGTCACGCGCTCCATCCGGCAGGCCCTGCTCGACGTCCAGTACGGGCGCGCCGAGGACTCCCGCGGCTGGCTGACGCGCCTGGCCTGACCGACCGCGATCAATGGTTCCTGAACGGACCATTGACACCGCCGGAGCGCCGGGTGTTGTCTGTGCACCACTCGATCCGCCCCGGACCCCCGCGGTCCGCTTCTGCACACCAAGAGGTGCACGTGAGCGTTTCCCGGACGACCGAAGGCCACTCGGACGACGAGGCCCTCCTCGCCGAGCTGGGCTACAAGCAGGAGCTGAACCGGAGCTGGTCCGGCTTCTCCAACTTCGCGATCTCCTTCTCGATCATCTCCATCCTCGCCGGCTGCTTCACGACCTTCGGCCAGGCGTGGAACAACGGCGGCCCGATCGCCATCTCGATCGGCTGGCCGATCATCTCGGCCTTCATCCTCGTCATCGGCCTGTGCATGTCGGAGCTGGTGTCGGCCTACCCGACGTCCGGCGGCAT
Source organism: Phycicoccus jejuensis (assembly GCF_000720925.1). Lineage (GTDB taxonomy): Bacteria > Actinomycetota > Actinomycetes > Actinomycetales > Dermatophilaceae > Phycicoccus > Phycicoccus jejuensis. The sequence continues at coordinate 178,726 of NZ_JOEE01000004.1, forward strand.
CTACTGGTGGGCGGCCAAGCTCGGTGGCGCGAAGGCGGGTTACTACACCGGCTGGCTCAACCTCATCGGCCTGCTCGCGGTCGACGCATCGGTCGCCTACGGTGCCGCGACGTTCTTCGACCTGTCGTTCAGCACGATGAGCGAGTCGTGGGCGGCGGGCTACAGCCTCCAGCGCGTGTTCTGGATGTTCCTCGTCGTCCTCGTGCTGACCGCGCTCGTCAACATCTTCGGCGGGCACCTCCTCGCGCTGCTCAACAACGTCTCGGTGTGGTGGCACGTGGTCGGCGCCGCGGCCGTCATCCTCATCCTCGTGTTCCTCCCCGAGAAGCACATGAGCGTCGCGGACGTCTTCACGATGCGGGTCAACAACAGCGGCGGGCTCGCCGGGGGTGACACCGAGGGCTTCGGCTTCTGGTTCTACGTCCTGCCCCTCGGCTTCCTCCTCACGCAGTACACGATCACCGGCTACGACGCCTCGGCCCACCTCTCGGAGGAGACGCAGGGCGCGGCCGACGGTGCGGCCAAGGGCATCTGGCGCTCGATCTTCTACTCGGCCATCGGTGGCTGGATCCTCCTGCTGTCCTTCCTCTTCGCCGTCCAGGACCCCGCGGCGGTCACCGAGGGCGGTGGCAGCGTGGCCCTGATCTTCAACCAGGCGCTCTCGTCGGGCTGGGCCGGCACCGTGCTCCTCATCGCGAGCATCGGCCAGTTCTTCTGCACCACCGCCTGCATGACCTCGACGAGCCGGATGCTCTTCGCCTTCAGCCGCGACGGTGCGGTGCCGGGTGCCTCCCGGTGGGCGCGGCTCAACAGCCGCAAGGTGCCGGCCAACGCGGTCCTCGTCTCGTCCGTCGTGGCCGCGATCATCACCCTCCCGGCGCTCGTCGAGGTCGACATCAACGGGGCCCCGGTCCCGGTGGCCTTCTACGCCGTCGTGTCGGTGGCCGTCATCGGCCTCTACCTCGCCTTCGCCATCCCGATCTACCTGCGGTGGAAGGCCGGTGACTCCTTCCAGCAGGGCCGGTGGAACCTCGGCAGCAAGTGGCGGTGGATGGCCCCGCTCGCGGTCGCGGAGATCGCGGTCGTGTCGGTGTACTTCGTCCTCCCGTTCACCCCGGCCGCGAACCCGCTGAACGACGAGTTCAGCTGGAAGTTCGTCAACTACGCCCCCATCCTCACCGGTGGCACGCTCGTCGCGCTGTGGGTCGGGTGGCACCTGTCGGCGAAGAAGTGGTTCACCGGGCCGAAGACGACGATCGACCTGCCCGAGGGCATGACCGGCGCCGACGAGATCGCGCTCGAGCACCACGGCAAGACGGCCCACGGCGGGGTGGAGCACGACTGGAAGCCCGGCGACCCGCTGAAGTGACCGGCCCCTCCGTGACCGGTCACCACGAGGTCCTCGACGGGATCCCCGTCCTCGCCGGGCAGGCGCGCCACGTGACGCGCCTGCCCGGCGGGCTGACCAACACCAACCTGCGGGTGCGCACCGGCACCGGCCTCGACGTCGTCGTGCGCCTCTCGGACCCCGGGACCGGGCTGCTCGGGGTCGACCGGCACGCCGAGTTCGTCAACACCCTCGCCGCGGCGGGCACCGGGGTCGGGGCGCCGGTCGTCGACTACCTCGGCGGCCGCGGCATCCTCGTCGTCGCCTTCCTGCCCGGGCGCACGTGGGGGGACGCCGACGTCGCGGCCAACCTGCCCCGGCTCGCGACGGCGCTGCGCCGGCTGCACTCCGCGCCGGGGTTCGTCGGCCGCTTCGACATGACCGCGCTGCGCCGGGAGTACCGCCGGGTCGTCGAGCAGCAGGGCTTCGCGCTCCCGCCCGGGTACGACGACCTCGAGCCCGTTGCCGAGCGCGCCGAGGCCGCCCTCGCCGCGCGGCCCGAGCCGCTCGTGCCCTGCCACAACGACCTGCTCGCCGCCAACGTCCTCGACGACGGGGGCGACCTGCGCATCATCGACTACGAGTACTCCGGGATGAACGAGCCGTCCTTCGAGCTGGGCAACGCGGCCGCCGAGGCCGGCCTCGACCACGAGGCGCTCGCCGAGCTGTGCGCGGTCTACCACGCTCGGCGCGACCCCGGCGACGCGGCGCGGGCCGAGCTCTGGGGCTTCCTCGCCCGCTACGGCTGGACGCTGTGGGGCGTCATCCAGGAGGGACGTGGCGAGATCGACTTCGACTTCCGGGCGTGGGCCACGGAGAAGTTCGACGCCGCGCGGGAGCTCGCCGGAGGGCCGCGCTGGGAACGGCTGCTGGCCGGGGCGGCGGGATCATGAGCGGCGAGCTGCCCTCCCGCGCACGGGTGGTCGTCGTCGGTGGCGGGGTCATCGGCGCCTCCGTCGCCTACCACCTCGCGCACCTGGGGGAGACCGACGTCGTCGTCCTCGAGCAGGGCACGCTGTCGTGCGGCACGACCTGGCACGCAGCCGGGCTCGTCGGGCAGCTGCGCGCCAGCGAGGCCGCGACACGGCTCGTCCGCTACTCGACGGAGCTCTACGGCCGGCTCGAGGCCGAGACGGGGCTCTCGACCGGCTACCGCGTCTGCGGCGGCCTCACCGTCGCCCGGACCCCCGAGCGGATGGTGCAGCTGCGGCGCACGGTCGCGAGCGCTGCCGCCTACGACCTCGAGTGCGAGCTGCTGACCCCCGCGCAGGCCAAGGAGCGCTACCCGCTGCTGCGCACCGACGACCTCGTCGGCGCCATCTGGCTGCCGGGGGACGGGCGCGCGGACCCGGCGGACCTCACCCAGGCGCTCGCCCGCGGGGCGCGGCAGCTCGGCGTGCGCATCCACGAGCGGGTGCGGGTCACCGGGCTGCACCTGGAGCAGCGCGGCGACCGGCGGCGCGTCACCGGCGTGGTCACCGACCGGGGCGAGGTCGAGTGCGAGGTCGTCGTCAACGCGGCCGGCCAGTGGGCGCCGCTCGTCGGGGCGATGGCCGGCGTCGGTGTGCCCCTGCACTCGGCGGAGCACTTCTACGTCGTCACCGACCAGGTCGAGGGCGTGCACCGCGACCTGCCGGTGCTGCGCGACCCGGACGGCTACACGTACGTCAAGGAGGAGGTCGGGGGCCTGCTCGTCGGCGGCTTCGAGCCCGAGGCCAAGCCGTGGGTCGCGCCGCAGGACATCCCCTACCCGTTCGAGTTCCAGCTGCTCGAGGAGGACTGGGAGCACTTCTCGGTGCTCATGGACAGCGCGGTCCACCGCCTCCCGGTGCTCGCCGAGACGGGCATCCGCAAGTTCTACAACGGGCCCGAGTCCTTCACGCCGGACAACCAGTTCATCCTCGGCGAGGCCCCCGCGTGCGGCGGGTTCTTCGTCGCCGCCGGCTTCAACTCCGTCGGCATCGCGTCGGCGGGCGGCGCAGGTCGGGCGCTCGCCGAGTGGGTCGTCGCGGGGGAAGCGACCTCGGACCTGCTGGCCGTCGACCTGCGCCGCTTCCCGTCGGTGGCGGCCAACCCGACGTGGCTGCGCTCTCGGGTGGTCGAGGTGCTCGGGCTGCACTACGCGGTGCCGTGGCCCAACCGCGAGCTGACCTCCGGTCGGCCACAACGCTGCTCGCCGGTGCACGACCGGGTCGCCGCGCTGGGCGCGGTCTTCGGGACGCGCAACGGGTGGGAGCGTCCGCTGGCCTTCGCGCCGCCCGGGGAGGAACCGCGGCTCGAGTACTCGTGGGAGCGACCGGCGTGGGCCGACTGGTGCGACGCGGAGCAGCGCGCCACCCGCTCGGCCGTCGCGGTCTTCGACCAGACCTCGTTCAGCAAGTACCTCGTGACCGGCCCCGACGCGCTGGCCACCCTGCAGTGGACGTGCACGGCCGACGTCGACGTGCCGGTGGGGCGCACGGTCTACACGGGCATGCTCGACGAGCGCGCGGGGTACCAGGCCGACGTGACCGTGACCCGCACCGCGCCCGAGGAGTTCCTCGTCGTCTCGAGCGCCGCGACGACCGAGCGCGACCTCGACCGGCTGCGGCGCCACCGCGTCGGCCGGCCGGGCGTCGTCGACGTTACGAGCGCCTACGCCGTGCTCGGGGTCATGGGTCCGCGCTCGCGCGAGCTGCTCTCGCGCCTCACGCCCGACCCCCTCGACGACGCCGCGCACCCGTTCGGCACCTCGCGCGTCCTGCCGCTCGGCCGCTCGATGGTGCGCGCCACCCGGATGACCTACGTCGGCGAGCTCGGGTGGGAGCTCTACGTGACGACCGAGCAGGCGGCGGTCGTCCACGACGCGCTGCTCGAGGCGGGCGCCGACCTCGGCGTCGTGCCGGCCGGCTACTCGGCGATCGAGGCGCTGCGCCTCGAGAAGGGGTACCGGGCCTTCGGGCGGGAGCTGACCCCCGAGGTCACCCCGCTGGAGGCGGGCCTGCTCTTCGCCTGCGACCTCGCGGGCGGCTCCGACTTCCTCGGGCGGGCGGCGCTGGAGGAGCGCCGGAGTCGCGGCCCGGCGCGCCGGGTCGTCTCCCTCGTGTGCGCCGAGCCGCAGGCCTGGCTGTGGGGCGGCGAGCTCGTCCTGCGTGACGACGTGCCGGCCGGGCAGGTGACGAGCGCGGCGTGGGGCGCGACGGTCGGGGCGTCGGTCGGCCTCGCCCTCGTGGGGGACCAGGCGACCGGCTCCGCCGACGACGGGTGGCTCGGCACCGGCCGCTGGGAGGTCGACCTGGCGGGGGAGCGGCTGCCCCTCACGGTGTCCCGGCGTCCGCCCCTCGACCCACGGACGGCGCGGACGGTGACGCCGTGACAGACTCGACGCCACGAAAGGTCCGGAAAGGGACCTTTGCCGACGACGCCCCCGGCGTCGCCGTCCGGGAAGGAGGACCGAGCATGGGCGACCCCGCCCTCGTGACCCACCTGCCGTCGGCCATCCTCCGGCAGACCCCGGGCAACCCCTTCGAGACGACCGTCGAGCAGCTCGCGACGGCCATCCGGCTCGGCGTGTTCTTCGACGGCGACCAGCTGCCGCCCGAGCGCGAGCTCGCGGAGCGGATGGGCGTGGCGCGCGGCACGCTGCGCGACGCCATTGCCGCCCTGCGCGACGCCGGGCTCGTGACCACGCGCCGCGGCCGGGGCGGCGGGTCGGTGGTCACCTACACCGCGCCCGCTCCCGGCAGCGGAGGGCCCGTGCGGCGGGGGGCGACCCTGCTCGACGCGCTCGACTTCCGGCGGGTCGTGGAGCCGGGGGCCGCGTGGCTCGCGGCGACCCGCGACCTCTCCGGCGACCAGCGCGCGTGGCTCGAGACGTGCCTGCGCGAGACGACGGAGGCCGTCGACCCGGGGGCGCACCGCCTCGCGGACAGCCGTCTCCACCTCGCGGTGGCCACGGTGTCCGGCTCGCCGATGCTCATCGAGGCGGTCACCCGCGCGCAGGCGGCGCTCGGCGAGCTGCTCACGGCGATCCCCGTGCTCCGCAAGAACATCCAGCACTCGCACGACCAGCACCGGGCGGTCGTCGCTGCCATCCTGACCGGGGCGGCCGACGACGCGCGGACCGCCATGGAAGAACACTGCGACGCGACCTCCGCACTCCTGCGGGGGCTCATCGGATGACCGGGAGGACGACCATGACGACCCCGACCCACCTCGGCGGACCGCCGCGCCTGACCCTCGAGCAGCTGCGGACCGACGTGGCCGACGGCACCGTCGACACCGTCATCGTCGCGTTCACCGACATGCAGGGACGGTTGCAGGGCAAGCGGATCCACGCGGCCTTCTTCCTCGAGCACGTCCTCGACGGCGGGACCGAGGGCTGCAACTACCTCCTCGCCGTCGACGTCGACATGAACACCGTCGGGGGCTACGCGATCTCGTCGTGGGAGCGCGGCTACGGCGACATGTTCTTCGACCTCGACCTCTCGACCCTGCGGCGCACCCCCGCGCACCCGGGGTCCGTCACCGTCCAGTGCGACCTGTCGTGGCTCGACGGCTCGGGCGAGGTCGTGCAGTCGCCGCGGACCATCCTCAAGAAGCAGGTGGCCGCGGCGCAGGAGGGCGGCTGGGGCGCCTTCGCCGGCACCGAGCTCGAGTTCATCCTCTTCGAGGACTCCTACGACAGCGCCTGGGACCGCCGCTACCAGGGCCTGACCGGGGCCAACCGGTACAACGTCGACTACTCGATCCTCGGCGGCAGCAAGGTCGAGCCGGTCCTGCGCGAGATCCGCAACGAGATGTACCGCGCCGGGATGACCGTCGAGTCGGCCAAGGGGGAGTGCAACCTCGGCCAGCACGAGGTCGGCTTCCTCTTCGACGAGGTCCTGCGCACCTGCGACAACCACACCGTCTACAAGACCGGGGCCAAGGAGATCGCGGCCCGGCACGGGCAGTCGCTGACCTTCATGGCGAAGTACGACGAGCGCGAGGGCAACTCGTGCCACGTGCACCTCTCGCTGCGCGGCACCGACGGGGAGATCGTCTTCGCCGACGACGAGCGCGAGGGGGGTCGCTCCGAGCTCTTCGACCACTTCCTCGCCGGCCTGCTCGCGACGATGCGTGAGCTGACGTACTTCTACGCGCCGAACATCAACTCCTACAAGCGGTTCGCTGCCGGTTCGTTCGCCCCCACCGCCGTCGCGTGGGGCACCGACAACCGCACCTGTGCCCTGCGCGTCGTCGGCCACGGCGCCGGCCTGCGCGTCGAGAACCGCGTCCCGGGCGGGGACGTCAACCCCTACCTCACGGTGGCCGCGATGATGGCCGGCGGCCTGCACGGCATCCGTGAGGGCCTCGAGCTCCCCCCGGTCTGCGAGGGGAACGCCTACACGGGCGAGTACGACCACGTCCCGACGACCCTCGCCGAGGCGCGGGACCTGCTCGCCGGCAGCGCGGTGGCCCGCGCCGCGTTCGGCGACGAGGTCGTCGACCACTACGTCAACGCCGCCGACGTCGAGATCACCGCGTTCAACGCGGCGGTCACCGACTGGGAGCGGGTCCGCGGATTCGAGAGGCTGTGAGCACCCAGCGATGAGCACCACCACGCACGACGTCATCGACCCGGCGACCGAGGAGGTCGTCACCACGGTCACCCTGGCCGGCGTCGAGGAGACCGACGCCGCGGTCGCGCGGGCCGTCGAGGTCGGGCCGGCCTGGCGCGCCGTCGCGCCCGCCGACCGCGGGATGCTCCTGCGCCGCTTCGCCGACCTCGTCGAGGAGCACACCGAGGAGCTCGCGCGGCTCGAGGTCCGCAACGCGGGGCACACCATCGGCAACGCCCGCTGGGAGGCCGGCAACGTCGTCAACGTCCTGCGTTACTTCTCCGCCGCTCCGGAACGCCTCTTCGGCCGGCAGATCCCGGTCGCGGGCGGCCTCGACGTGACCTTCCGCGAGGCGCTCGGCGTCGTCGGCATCATCGTCCCCTGGAACTTCCCGATGCCGATCATGGGCTGGGGGATGGCCCCCGCGCTGGCCGCCGGCAACACCGTCGTGCTCAAGCCGGCCGAGCTCACCCCGCTCACGGCGATGCGCATCGGCGAGCTCGCGCTCGAGGCCGGCCTCCCCGAGGGTGTGCTGCAGGTCCTGCCCGGCGCCGGCGCCGTCGTCGGCGAGCGCTTCGTCACCCACCCCGACGTCCGCAAGATCGCCTTCACCGGCTCGACCCGGGTCGGGCAGGGGATCATGCGCGGCGCTGCGGAGCACCTCAAGCGGGTGACGCTCGAGCTCGGCGGCAAGTCCGCCAACGTCGTCTTCGCCGACGCCGACCTCGACAAGGCGGCGGCCGCGGCCCCGATGAGCTTCCTCGACAACGCCGGCCAGGACTGCTGCGCCCGCACCCGGATCCTCGTGCAGCGCAGCGTCCTCGACGCGTTCATGGAGCGCTTCGAGACCGCCGTCCGCGACGTCGTCGTCGGCGACCCGGGGGACGAGGCGACGCAGATGGGCCCGCTCGTCAGCGAGCGGCAGCGCGAGACCGTCCGCGGCTACGTCGACGGCACCGACGGGCACGACGCGGTCGACGTCGCGTTCCGGGGCAGCGCCCCCGAGGGCGCCGGCTGGTGGTACCCGCCGACCGTCGTCCTGCCCTCGGGCACCGAGGACCGGATCTGGCGCGAGGAGGTCTTCGGGCCGGTCGTCGCCGTGCTGCCGTTCGAGGACGAGGCGGAGGCCGTCGCGATGGCCAACGACAGCGCCTACGGGCTCTCGGGCTCGATCTGGACGCGGGACGTCGGCCGGGCCCTGCGCGTCTCGCGGGGCATCGAGGCGGGCAACCTCTCGGTCAACAGCCACTCGTCGGTCCGCTACTCCACGCCCTTCGGCGGGTTCAAGCAGAGCGGCATCGGCCGTGAGCTCGGGCCCGACGCCCTCGACGCGTTCACCGAGGTGAAGAACGTCTTCATCTCCACCGAGGACTGAGCGCCGCTCCACCCGACCACCCACCGCACCACCCAGCACCGAGGAGAGAACATGTCAGGCAGGCTCGCGGGCAAGGTCGCCGTCGTCACCGGCGGCTGCTCCGGCATCGGCCTCGCGACCGTGCGTCGCTTCGCCGAGGAGGGCGCGACCGTCGTCGTCGCCGACCTCGCGGACGAGGCGGGCGAGGCCCTCGCCGCCGAGATCGGCGGCACGTACGTGCACTGCGACGTCGCGTCCAAGGACGACGTCGACGCCCTCTTCGCCACGGCGAAGGAGAAGCACGGCCGGGTCGACATCGCCTTCAACAACGCGGGGATCAGCCCGCCCGACGACGACTCGATCCTCGACACCGACCTCGACGCGTGGCGCCGGGTGCAGGAGGTCAACCTCACCTCGGTGTACCTCTGCTGCAAGGCGGTCATCCCGATGATGCGCGAGCAGGGCGGCGGCTCGATCATCAACACGGCGAGCTTCGTCGCGGTCATGGGTGCGGCGACGTCGCAGATCTCGTACTCCGCATCCAAGGGCGGCGTCCTGTCGATGACCCGCGAGCTCGGCGTGCAGTTCGCCCGCGAGGGCATCCGGGTCAACGCCCTCTGCCCGGGCCCGGTCAACACGCCGCTGCTCAAGGAGCTGTTCGCCAAGGACGCCGAGCGCGCCGCGCGCCGCCTCGTCCACGTGCCGATGGGTCGCTTCGGCGAGCCGGAGGAGATGGCGAACGCGGTGCTCTTCCTCGCCTCGGACGAGTCGAGCTTCATGACCGCCTCGACCTTCCTCGTCGACGGCGGCATCTCGGGCGCCTACGTCACGCCGCTCTGAGCCCGGCCGTGCCCACCCACCGCCCGGTCATCGGGATCACCTGCTACGTCGAGGACGTCGACCGCTACCCCTGGGTGGGGCAGCGCAGCGTCGTCCTGCCGCACCGGTACGTCGCGCAGGTCGAGGCGGCGGGTGGGGTGGCCGTCGTCCTGCCCCCGCGACCCGACGTCGACGGGGCGCTCGCCCGCTCGGTGCTCGAGCGCGTGGACGGGCTCGTCGTCGCCGGGGGAGCGGACGTCGAGGCCGGCCGCTACGGCGCGCAGCCGCACCCCACCTCCCAGGCGCCGCGGCCCGACCGCGACGCCTGGGAGACGGCCCTGGTCCGGGCGGCTGCGGAGGTCGACCTGCCGGTCCTCGGCGTCTGCCGGGGGATGCAGGTGATGGCCGTCGCGGACGGCGGGACGCTGGAGCAGCACCTGCCGGACCGCGTCGGGCACGAGGCGCACTGCCCGAGCCCCGGCGTCTACACCTCGCACCACGTCGACCCGGTGCCGGGGAGCCTCCTCGCGTCCGTCGTCGGCGAGCTGCCGCTCGACGTGCCGACCTACCACCACCAGGCGGTGCTCGCGTCCTCCCTTGAGGGGTCGGGCTGGGTGCCGGCGGCGTGGCACGGCGACGGGACGCTCGAGGCGATGGAGGACCCGCGGGCCCGCTTCCGCCTCGGGGTGCAGTGGCACGCCGAGGAGGGGGAGCTCGCCGACCTGTTCGTCGCGCTCGTCCGCGCGGCGGCCGACGTGGCGGCGCTCCGGCCCTGACCGACATCGTCTCGACAGGGTGGACGAGACCGCCACTGCCTGTCGCCGGGGTGACAATGGGCCGGTGAGCCGACTCAACAGACTGGCCGTCGCCGCCGGCGCCGCGAGCGCCCTCGGGGCCCTTGCCGCCGCCGGGCGCGGCGTGGGTGCCGCCATGGGGGCACGACCGGACGGGGTCCGCCTCGAGCGGATGCGGCGCTCGCCGCACTACCGCGCGGGCGCCTTCCACAACCGCCGCCGCGGGACGGCGTCGATGCCGACGAGCCAGCGCGACGTGCTCGAGCGCTACCGGGCCAACGCCGAGACGCGCCGGCCGGCGGGGCCCATCCCCGTCGTCAGCGCGCACCGCGAGCCCGCGACCGAGGGCCTGCACGTCACGTGGTTCGGTCACGCCAGCGCCCTCGTCGAGCTCGACGGCGTCCGCCTCCTGCTCGACCCGGTGTGGAGCGAGCGCTGCTCGCCGAGCCAGCACGTCGGCCCCCGACGCCTCCACGCGACCCCCGTGCCGCTCGAGGCGCTCGGGCGCATCGACGCCGTCGTCATCTCGCACGACCACTACGACCACCTCGACATGGCGACCATCCAGGCGCTCGCCGCCGGCACCGACGCCGTCTTCGTCGTGCCGCTCGGCATCGGCGCGCACCTCGACGTCTGGGGCGTGCCCGGGGCGCGGGTCGTCGAGTGCGACTGGGGCGAGGGACACGACGTCCGCGGCGTGCGGGTGACCGCGGTCGAGTCGCAGCACTTCTCGGGTCGCGGCCTGCGCCGCGACGGGACGCTCTGGGCCTCGTGGGTGCTCGGCGGCCCCGGCGGGCGCGTGTTCTTCAGCGGCGACACCGGGTACTTCGACGGGTATGGCGGGATCGGGGCCGAGCACGGCCCGTTCGACGTCTCGCTCATGGCCGTCGGTGCCTATGACGCCGCGTGGCGCGACATCCACCTCGACCCCGAGGAGGCCGTCCGCGCGACCGTCGAGCTCGGCGGCGGCCTGCTGCTGCCGATCCACTGGTGCACCTTCGTGCTCGCCCCGCACCCGTGGGCCGAGCCGGTCGAGCGCCTGCTCGTCGCCGCGGCGACTGAGGGCGTCCCGGTCGCCGTCCCGCGCGTCGGCGACCGGGTCGACGTGGCGGACCCGCCCGGCCTCGACCCGTGGTGGGAAGCGGCGGCCGGCCTCCCCGTGCGAGCCTGAGCACCGCCCCCGCCCCGGACGGTCAGCCCGGACCCCGGCTCGTGGCCCGCACCGGGCCGCGGCGTCGACGGCGGCGCGCCACCGCCTCGCGCAGGCGGAGCACGTCCTCGGTCGTGTGGTCGCTCCACCGCCCGGTGTCGGCGAGCTTGTAGGGCACGACACCGTCGGCGCGGGCCGCCCGCCGGGCCGCCGCCCCGGGCGCGGGTGGTGTCCCACAACGGGTTCAGCGCTGCGCCACGGTCGCCGGGGTCGCCGGCACCCACCCCGAGCACCACGCGGCCGCCGGAGAGGGCCTGCAGGGTCATGGCCCCCCGGGCGAGCCCGACGGGGTCCCGCGCGAGCAGCCCGGTGACCGTCGTCCCCAGCGTGACCTTCTGCGTCCGTCCCGCCACGAGAGCGAGGACCAGCCAGGGGTCGGAGGTCGAGGGGTCCTCACCGCGGTGGTAATCCAGGTAGTCCTCGAGGAAGACGCCGTCCCAGCCGGCGCGCTCGGCCTCGACACCCAGCTCGACCAGCAGGTCGGCCGGGACGTCGTCGCCTCCGCAGGGGAGCTCGAGGCCGTACCTCATCCCGCCACCGTACGAGGACCCGGTGGCATCGAGCCGTCCGGCACCGCCACGATGTGGACGGGTGCTGGCCGCCGGTCCGGCCCCGTGCCACGCTGGGCCCGTGACGTTCCGTGACGCGGCCACCACCGCGATCATCATCGTGTAGCGCGACGAGAGCACTTCCTCGTCGCGCAGACCTCCCGCACCCCGGGAGGTCTTTTCGTTGGGAGGGACGTCACCCGGGAGGGTGCGGCCGGACCGACGGAGACGGTCGACCGCCCACCCCCGCGGGCGACCGGGCACCGGCGAGGCGATGATGGAGCACGAAGCACCACGCGTCGACGCCCCGGCCCGCACGGGCCGGGGCACGGGCGCCGGGAGACCGGCCTGACTCGCGGATGGATCCGATGACCGACCTGCACGTGTACGACACGACCCTGCGTGACGGGGCGCAGCAGGAGGGGCTCAACCTCTCCGTCGCCGACAAGATGGCGATCGCGGCGCACCTCGACGAGCTCGGGGTCGGCTACATCGAGGGCGGCTGGCCGGGGGCCAACCCCAAGGACACCGAGTTCTTCGCCCGGGCCGCACGCGACCTGCGGCTGCACAACGCCACCCTCGCCGCGTTCGGGGCCACGCGCCGGGCCGGCGGCCGTGCCGACACCGACCCGCTGGTGCGCGCGCTCCTCGACAGCCGGGCGCAGGTCGTCACGCTCGTCGCCAAGTCGCACACCGGGCACGTCGAGCGCGCCCTGCGCACGACGCTCGCCGAGAACCTCGAGATGGTCCGCGACACCGTCTCCTTCCTCGTCGGGGAGGGCCGCCGGGTCTTCCTCGACGCCGAGCACTTCTTCGACGGCTACCGCACCGACCGCGACTACGCGCTCGAGGTCGTCCGGGCCGCGATGGAGTCCGGCGCGGAGGTCGCGGCCCTCTGCGACACCAACGGCGGGCTGCTGCCCGGCGAGGTCGGCGGCATCGTCGACGACGTCGTCCGCTCGACCGGCGCGCGCGTGGGCATCCACTGCCACAACGACACCGGCTGCGCCGTCGCCAACTCGATGGCCGCCGTCGACGCCGGCGCCACGCACGTGCAGGGCACGGTCAACGGCTACGGGGAGCGCACCGGCAACGCCGACCTGCTGACCGTCGTCGCCAACCTCCAGCTCAAGCAGGGCCGCGCGCTCCTCGAGCCGCACCGCCTCCAGGAGGCGACCCGGATCGCGCACGCCATCGCCGAGGTGACCAACGTGCCGGCGTACTCGCGCCAGCCGTACGTCGGCTCGAGCGCGTTCGCGCACAAGGCCGGCCTGCACGCGAGCGCCATCAAGGTCGACCCCGACCTCTACCAGCACCTCGACCCCAAGCACGTCGGCAACGACATGCGGATGCTCGTCTCCGACATGGCCGGGCGCGCGTCCATCGAGCTGAAGTCCCGCGAGCTCGGCTTCGACCTCGACGCCTCCGACGAGGCGGACGCCGCGACGCTGCGCCGGGTGCTCGCCGCCGTCAAGGAGAAGGAGCTGCGCGGGTACACCTTCGACGCCGCCGACGCCAGCTTCGAGCTGCTGCTGCGCCGCGAGCTCGACGGCGGCCTGCCCGCGTTCTTCGAGACCGAGTCGTGGCGGGTCATCACCGACGCGCGGGGCGACGAGGACGCGCTGTCCGAGGCCACCGTCAAGGTGCGCGCGGCGGGGGAGCGGCACGTCGAGACCGGCGAGGGCAACGGGCCGGTCAACGCGCTCGACCACGCGCTGCGGGCCGCGCTCGCCACCACCTACCCGGAGCTCGCCGGCCTCGAGCTCATCGACTACAAGGTGCGCATCCTCGACGCCGCCCACGGCACCGACGCCGTGACGCGCGTGCTCATCGAGACCTCCGACGGCACGACGTCGTGGACGACGATCGGGGTCGCGGCGAACATCCTCGAGGCGAGCTGGGACGCGCTCGTCGAGTCGGTCACCTACGGGCTGGTCCGCGCGCAGGTGCCGCCCCGCTGACGCGCGTCAGGCGTCGGCGTGCTCGCCGACGCCGGCGGTGAGGTTGCGACCGCTGCCGACGTCGAAGACGTGCATCTTCGAGGTGTCGACCCACAGCTCGGCCTGCTGCCCGGCCCGGACGCGCGCCGCGGCGTCGAGCCGCGCCGTGACCGTCGTGCCCTCGCCGACCATGTCCTGCCCGGTGTCCTTCGCGAGGTCCTCGAGGTCGCCGGAGGTGACCTGCTCGCCCTGGACGGTGAAGTAGGCGTAGACGTCCGAGCCCATCGACTCGACGAGGTCGACCGGCACCGTGACGGTGGCGCCCGGCTTGTCGCCGACGAGGGAGGCGTCCTCGAAGTGCTCGGGCCGCAACCCGATGAGCACCTGCTTGCTGGTCGACTCCTGCACGGCGCGGCGGACGGCGCCCGGGACGGTCAGCTCGCCCAGGCCGGTCTGCAGCCGGTCGCCCTCGATCGTGGCCGGGAGGAAGTTCATCGACGGGCTGCCGATGAAGCCGCCGACGAAGAGGTTGGTCGGGTGCTCGTAGAGCTCGGTGGGGGAGCCGACCTGCTGGACGATGCCGCCGCGCATGACGACGACGCGGTCGCCGAGGGTCATCGCCTCGGTCTGGTCGTGGGTGACGTAGACGGTCGTCGTGCCGAGGGCCTTCTGGATGCGCGAGACCTGCGTGCGCATCTGGACCCGGAGCTTGGCGTCGAGGTTGGACAGCGGCTCGTCCATGAGGAAGGCCTTGGGGCTGCGGACGATCGCGCGGCCCATCGCGACGCGCTGGCGCTGCCCGCCGGAGAGGTTGGCCGGCTTGCGGTCGAGGTGGTTGGTCAGCTCGAGCATCTCGGCGGCCTCGCCCACCTTCTGGTCGATCGTCTTCTGGTCAACCTTGGCGAGGACGAGCGGGAAGGCCATGTTCTCGGCGACGGTCATGTGCGGGTAGAGCGCGTACGACTGGAAGACCATCGCGATGTCGCGGTCCTTGGGCGCCTTGTCGTTGACGACCTGGCCGTCGATCCGCAGCTCGCCCTGGGTGATGTCCTCCAGCCCGGCGATCATGTTGAGGGTCGTGGACTTCCCGCAGCCCGAGGGCCCGACGAGGATGATGAACTCCCCGTCGCGGATCTCGAGGTTGAGGTCGTCGACGGCGAGGGCGCCGTCCGGGTACCGCTTGACGACGTGGTCGAGGACGATCTCTGCCATGGGGTGCTCCTTCGTGGTCCGGGTCGCGGGCGTCAGCCCTTGACCGCTCCCGAGGTGAGGCCGGCGACGATCCGCCGCTGGAAGAACAGGACGAACAGGACGATCGGGATGGTGATGACGACGGCGGCGGCCGCGATGGCCGCGGTGGGCTTCTCGAACGTCGTCGCGCCGGTGAAGTACGACATCGCGGCGGGCACGGTGCGCGCCGAGTTGGTCGAGGTGAGCGAGATCGCGAAGAGGAAGTCGTTCCAGCAGGCGATGAAGACGAGGATCGCCGTCGTGAAGACGCCCGGGAGGGCGAGCGGGGCGATGACCCGGCGGAACGCCTGGTAGGGCGTGGCGCCGTCCATCTGGGCGGCCTTCTCGAGCTCCCAGGGGATCTCGCGGAAGAACGCCGACAGGGTGTAGATGCCCAGCGGCAGGGCGAAGGTGATGTACGGGAGGATGAGCCCGGGCCAGGTGTCGAAGATGCCGATCGCCGTCTCGATCTTGAACAGCGGTGTCACGAGGGCGATCTGGGGGAACATCGAGATGAGGAGCGACGTCGCGACGATCGCCCGCTTGCCGGGGAACTCGAGCCGGGCGATGGCGTAGGCGGCCATCGTCGCGAGCGTCAGGGCGATGCCGGTGGCGATGAGGCAGATGCCGATCGAGTTGACCAGTGCCCGGATGAAGTCGCTGTTCCGGAAGATGTCGCTGTAGGCGGTGGTGTCCGGGTTGAGCGGCAGGAAGTTGCCGTCGTTGAGGGTGTCGTCGCCCTTGAGCGAGAGCGAGATGATCCAGATGATCGGGACGAAGGCGTAGACGAGGACGATCGCGTTGGCGACGCTCCAGCCGATGCGTCGCTGGGGGGTGATGGGGACTGCAGTCATCGGGACCCGCTCCCTCCCGGGGCCGCGGCCCCGAACAGCTTGACGAACAGGAAGGCGATGATCGCGGTGGTGATGAAGATGAGCACCGCCATCGTCGACCCGATGCCGAGGTTGAGGCCGCGAATCAGGTTGTTGTAGGCCACCATCGACACCGACGAGGTGTCGTTGCTGCCCCCGGTCAGCACGAAGATGTTGTCGAAGACGCGGAAGGCGTCGAGCGTGCGGAAGAGCAGCGCGACGAGGATCGACGGCTTGATGAGCGGGACCGTGACGCGCCAGAACCGTTGCCACGCACTGGCTCCGTCCATCGAGGCGGCCTTGAGGAGGTCCTCGGGGACGAGCGCCAGGCCGGCCATGAGGAGCAGCGCCATGAAGGGCACCGTCTTCCAGACCTCGGCGAGGATGATGATCCAGATCGAGGGCCACCGGTCCGTCAGCGGTGCGGAGTCGCCGGCCAGCCAGCCGATGCCCTGGGTCCACGCGAAGCGCCACGAGAACGCGGCGACGACGGTGACGATGGCGTACGGCACGAGGGCCGAGGTGCGCACGAGCCCGCGGCCGACGAGGGTGCGGTGCATGACGAGCGCGAGCAGCATCCCGAGCACGAGCTCGGCGGCGGCGCCGATGACGGTGATGAACATCGTGATGCCGAAGGACTGCCACCAGATCGGGCTCGTCAGCACGGTCACGTAGTTCGAGAGGCCGACGAACTCGTTGGCGTCCGGCTTGCGCAGGTCGGCCTTGAAGAACGACAGGTAGATCGCGTAGGCGATGGGGTAGGCCGCGACCGCGAGCATGACGAGCACGGCCGGGGCGCAGAGCATGAGCCCCAGGCGCTGCTCGGCGCGACGGCCCTCGCTGGCGCGCTTGCGGGCGATGACGAGGCCCTCGTCGGGCTCGGGAGCGGCGACCGCCGGCGGCGTCTGGGTGCTCACGGGAGGATCCCCTTGCCGTCGATGGCGTCCTGGATCTCGGTGCGCAGGGTGTCGGCCGTGCGTTGTGGGTCGATCTGCGACGGTGGCGACAGCGTCGACGACACGATCGTCGAGATGTTCTGGTAGAGAGGCGTCTTGGGCCGCGGGACGGCGGTCTCGAGCTCGGCGAGGATGTCCTCGTACATCGGGTAGGCCTCCTGGAACTCGGGGTCGTCGAAGACCTCCTCGAGGACCGGGACGTTGCCGGCGTCGAGGGCGCCGTTGAGCTCGGCCTCGGGGTTGCGCAGGCACATCGCGGCGTCGAAGGCGAGGTCGGGGTGCGTGCTGTAGGTGCTGATCGCGTAGTTCATCCCGCCGAGCGTGGCGCGGGCGGGCTCGCCCTCCTTGAACTGCGGGAGCTTGGTCCAGCCGAGGTCGTCGGCGACCTCGGGGTTGGCCTCGCGCATCGCCGAGAGCATGTACGGCCAGTTGATGGCGAAGGCCGCCTGGCCGTTCTGCATCTGGGCGAAGACCTCCGGCTCCTGGCTGTTGGAGAGGGAGGCGCTCGCCAGCCCGTCGGTCGCGAGGCTCTTGAGGATCCCGAGCGCCTCGACCGTGCGCTCGTCGACGGTCGGCTTCGTGCTGTCCTCGTTGACGAGCGTGCCGCCGAGCGAGGAGAGGATCGTGTTGAAGCCGACGACGTAGCCCTCGTACTGCGCGGCGGTCAGGCCGATGACGTACGGCTTGTTCTCGGACTTCAGCTGCTGGGCCCGGTCGACGACCTGCTGCCACGTCGTCGGCGCGTCGGGCACGAGCGACTTGCGGTACCAGAGGAGCTGGACGTTGGTCGTCCGCGGGATGCCGTAGAGCTTGTCCTTCCACGTCGCGGTGTCGATCGGCTGCTGGAGCACGCCCTCCGTGGCGGCCTGCGCCTGCTCGCCGGTCAGCTCGCGGATCCACCCGGCCTCCGCGAACTCGGCCGTCCACGTGACGTCCATCCCGAGGACGTCCATGCCCTCGTCGCGGGCCGCGAGCCGGCGGACGAACTGCTCACGCTGGCTGTCGGCGTCGCTGGGGATGAGGTTGGGGCGGATCGTGTAGCGGCCCTGGGCGGCGGCATTGCAGGCGTCGAGGATCTTGGTCCACCCCGCGTCGGAGGTGCTGCCGTAGACGTTGATGACGGGCGTGCCGCCGTCGCCGTCGCTGCAGGCCGCGAGCGCCGCCACCGAGGCCGCGACCACCCCCAGGCCCGTGAGTCGTCGCAGTCGCATCGGCCCGCTCTCCCTCCGTTGGGTGCCGTGCCCGACGGTGACCTGGGTCACAGCCGGTGGAGCGACCCTAGGTGCACGTCGGCCTCAGGGCAACAGGTGGGCGCGGTCCGTGTCCGGGCCGTGACCTCTCAGGCCAGATGGAAGCGCTTGCGGCACAAGGTGATCGTCACGAGTGACAGCGCTGCCACCGCCATGAAGTAGAACGCGGGGGCCGAGAGGCTGCCCGTGCGGTCGATGAGGAACGTGAAGATCGCGCCCGCGAAGCCGCCGAAGACGAGGACGCCGAGGTTGTAGCCGACGGCCATGCCGGTCGTGCGCACGTTGGTCGGGAAGAGGTCGTGGTACAGCCCCGGCAGGGGGCCGAAGTACGAGGCCATGACCGCGCCGAACACGACCTGGACGACGGTGAGGACGGCGACGGTCGGCACCGCGACGAGCAGCTGGAAGAGGGGCCACGCGACCACGAGGCCGGCGACGGCGGCGACGGTCATGACGCGGGCCGGGCCGACGCGGTCGGCGAGCCGCCCGACGAAGGGGGTGCCGACGAGGGTGACGACGCCGGCGATCATCCCGCCGAGGAAGCCCGCGTAGCCCGGGAGGTCGAGGCTCTTCACGGCGAAGGTCGGCATGTAGAGGATGAGGTAGACCGAGATCGACGCGAGCGCGACGGCGCCGGCGGCCGCGAGCAGGCGGCCGAGGTGCGTGCTGACCGTGGAGCCCAGCGGGGAGTCGAGCTTCTCGGCGTGCTCGAAGTCGGCGGTCTCGTCCATCTTGCGGCGGATGTACCAGCCGACCGGGCCGATGAGCATCCCGACGAAGAACGGGACGCGCCAGCCCCACGTGTAGAGGGCCTCGCGGGACAGGAAGGTGGTGAGCCCGAAGCCGAACGCGGAGGCGAGGAACATCGCCGCGCCCTGGGTCGCCACCTGCCAGCTGCCGTAGAAGGCGCGCCGGTCGGGGGCCGACTCGACGAGGAAGGTCGTCGCGGTGCCGAACTCACCGCCGGCCGAGAACCCTTGCACGAGACGGGAGGCGAGCAGCCAGAGGCCGGCCGCGACCGGTCCGACAACGGCTGCGGTCGGGGCCACGGCCATGAGGCCCGTGCCCACCATCATCGTGAGGATGGTCATCGACAGGGCGCGCTTGCGGCCGTGACGGTCGGCCCAGCTGCCGATGACCGCGGCGCCGAGCGGGCGGATGAGGTAGGAGACGGCGAAGGTGAGGAAGGTGAGCATCAGCGCGGCGAAGCCGGAGACCTCGGGGAAGAACAGCTCGCTGATGACGACCGCGAAGCTCGAGTAGACGATGATGTCGAACCACTCGAGGGCGTTGCCGATCGAGGACGCGACGACGGCCTTGCGCGCCTTCGTGACGGCCTCGGGCGACGCCTCCCCTGGGCGGTCGTGCGACGTGCTGACGTGGTGGTTGGTGCTGGCCATGACCTCGACCCTCGCACCGCGACACGGTCGATGGTGGTTCGGGAGCGGGTGAGCTCCACGCGGTCCGCGATGCGGACGACAGCGGTCGTCGGCTCGGGGGGCGTCGTCACGAGGCGGGAGCCGCCACCCACACACCCTTCTCGGCGCAGGCCGCGGGGACGACGACGCCGGCCACCTCGTGGTCGGAGCGCCGCTCGCCCGGTTCGAGCGCGACTCCGCCGCCGACGTCCACCGGGTCGCCGAGCGCGGCCGACGGCCGGCCGGGCACGTGGACCGTCGCCGGGCCGTCGGTGGTGACCGACGTGCCGGCGGGCCAGACGACGACCGTGTCGCCGACGCCCAGGCACCCACCGACGTCCGTGAGAGGCCCCGAGAGCAGGGCGTCGCCCCCGGAGTTGGTCCGTTCCCCGACGAGCACCGCTGTGCCGCCGGCGTCCAGCACCTGACCGGAGCCGGAGTCGCACCCGACGAGGGCGGCGCACGCGCAGAGCACCGAGAGCGCGGGGAGGGGACGACCGACGGCCACCTCACGATGGTGGCAGGCGGCTACGTGGTCGGGCCGGTGCTCCAGCCACGGGCCCGCAGCCGCCGGGGTCCTCGAAGCGGAAGGTCGGTGGGCCTTGTCGGTGGCTTCTCCTAGAGTGTGGAGCACAGGGAAAGGGGGCGACCGATGGGCGCGATCTCGCTGCAGGACAGCCGAAGTTCTGTTGCGCCCGCGGACGTCGTCGCCTCCCTGCGCGCCTCGTTGGCCACGCTCGACGCCGGGGCCGGGACGGACCACGAGCGGGTCGCGCTGGTCGCCGAGCTGGAGCGGCTCAAGGCCGCGGCGGCGGCCTGCCAGGCCCGTGCGACGGACGCGCTCCGACGCTCGCGCGAGGCGGTGGCGCCGCACGACGTGACCCGCTCGGTGGGCTCGGAGATCGCCCTCGCCCGCCGGGAGGCCCCGAGCCGCGGAGACCGGTTCGTCGGCCTGGCGCGGGCGCTCGTGCACGAGATGCCCTGCCTGTTGGCCGCTCTCACCGAGGGGGCGACGAGCGAGTGGGCCGCGGTCGAGGTCGTCCGGGAGACCGCGACGCTGACCCGCGAGGACCGGGCCGAGGTCGACCGCCGCATCGCCGACGCCCTCCATCGGCTCTCCGCCCGCGCGGCCGGACGGGCGGCCGCCCGGGTGGCGGCAGAGCTGGACGCCGCGTCCGTCGTCCGCCGGATGGAGGCCGCGGTGCGGAGCCGGCGGGTGAGCGTGCGCCCCGCTCCCGACGGGATGGCCTACCTGACGGTGCTCGGCCCCCTGCACGAGATCGTCGGCGCGCACGCCGCCCTGCTGCGCCGGGCGCGGAGCGTTGTCGGCGGGCAGTGCGAGGACGAGGCGCCCGACGGGCGGGGCGTCGGGGCCGTCAGCGCCGACACCGCTCTGCGCCTGCTCTCCGGGCGGACGCACGGGCAGGTGCAGCCCCTCGAGGTCCAGCTCGTCATGACCGACCGCTCCCTCCTCGGCACCGGTGACGCCGACCGCCCGCTCGACGAGCCCGCCCGCCTCCCGGGGCACGGCTCGGTACCGGCGCCGGTCGCCCGCGCATGGGTCCGAGGGGCCGGCCCCGCGTCCGTGTGGCTGCGCCGGCTCTACACGACGCCCGACGGGCGGGACCTCGTCGCGATGGACTCCCGCCGCCGCACCTTCCTCGGCGGGCTGCGCCGGATGCTCGTGCTGCGCGACGACGTCTGCACGACCCCGTTCTGCGACGCACCGATCGTCCAGGCCGACCACGCCCACCCCGCCCACGACGGCGGGCCCACCAGCGCATGGAACGGGAACGGGAAGTGCCTGCGCTGCAACCTCGTCAAGGAGGCGCCGGGCTGGTGCGTCACCGTGACGCGTGGCTCACCCCACGAGCTGGTCACGCGCACCCCGGCCGGGCACTCCTACCGCTCCCTCGCACCGCCCCTGCTGGGCTGGGGGAGCGAGCCGCACCCACCACCGGGCGCCGACGGACGAGGCGGCTCAGCGCTCGAGCGACGCATCGACTGGCTCTTCGCGAACGCCGCCTGAGCGCGCGACTCCCTGCTCGAGCACCTCGACGAGCCTGCGCCGCAACGCGTTAGACCGGACCGTGAACTCACGCTGCCGCGTCAGGTACTCGGTCTTGCCCTCGGACGTCTCGATGCGCACCGGCTCGTACCCGAGCTCGAGCAGGTCGTACGGCGAGGCCTGCATGTCGAGCACGCGGATGGCGCGCGCGAGGTCGAAGGCGTCCGCCGTGAGGTCGCTCGGCACGAGCGGCGCGAGCTTGAACGCCCACTTGTAGACGTCCATCCCCGCGTGCAGGCACCCCGGCTGCTCGTGCGCGACCTGCTCCTCGCGCGTCGGCCGCAGCTGGTTGAGCGGGGCGGCCGACTCGGTGAAGAAGCGGTAGGCGTCGAAGTGCGAGCACCGCACCGCGTGCCGCTCGACGACCTCGTCGGTGCCCCGCGGGCCGAGGCGCAGCGGCCACCCGCTGTGGCGGATGTCGTCGGCGGGCAGCCGGTGGACCATCGCCCACTCGTGCAGCCCGAAGCACCCGAGGTGCGGGGGCCGCGAGAGCGTGGCCGTCAGCAGCTCTCGGACGAACGAGACCGTGCCACCCCGCGCGTCGAGGAACGACCCGAGGTCCAGCCGGACGCCGTCGCCGACGACCTCGTGGTGCCGCCACCCGGCCCGCTCGGTGGACGCCGCTCCCTCGAGCAGCACGCCGGCGCCGGGGTGCCATCGGCGCAGCTTCGCGGGGGAGTGGTTGTAGTAGCGGAACAGGAAGTCCTCGACGGGGTGCGCCCGCCCGTCGGCGCGACGGGTGCGGTGACCGGCGGTCGCGGCGTCGACCCGCTCGGCGTGGGCCCGCTCGAGCCCACGCCACTCCTCGCGGGCCAGGACGACGGTCACCCGCACCACGGTAGTCGCGACCGCGGGACGCCCCGGGCACACCCGGGAGCCCTCGGGCGTTGGACGCGGGTGAGGATGGAGGTGCGGCCACCGCCGCGCCCCCGTCAGCGTCCAGCCACCGACCCGGAGGTCCACCCGTGCGCCGCCCCGCGCTTCTCACCGCCGCGCTCGCCGCGCTCGCCCTCGTCGGCGGCTGCACCATCGGCGGCTCCGAGCCGGACCCCGCCGCCTCGTCGGCCCCGGCGCCGGCCTCGAGCACCGCCTCCGCCTCCGCATCGCCGTCCGCGTCCGCGACGGCGGCCCCCGACGGCCCCGTGGTCCTCGCCCTCGGCGACTCCCTGGCCGCCGGCTACCAGCCCGGGGGCAGCGAGCGGCGCGACACCGCCTACCCCGCGCTCGCCGCAGCGCGGGTGTCGCAGGGCGGCACCGAGCTCGGCGTCGAGAACCTCGCCTGCAGCGGCGAGACCACCGGCACCCTCCTCGAGGGCGGCCGCTGCGACTACGCCGAGGGCAGCCAGCTGGCCCAGGCCGAGGCCTTCCTGCGCGAGCGCGGCTCCGACGTGCGGATGGTGACCCTCGACATCGGCGGCAACGACCTGCTCCGCTGCGCGGCCCGGCTGCAGGTCGACGCCGCCTGCGCCGAGCAAGGCGTGCGGACCGTCGCGAAGAACCTGCCGACGATCGTCGAGCGGCTGCGCGCCGCGGCCGGCCCCGACGTGCCGGTGCTCGTCCTCGGCTACTACAACCCGTGGCTCGCGGCCTCCTACCTCGGCACGGGCGAGGCCCAGCTCGACGCCGCGAAGACCGCGTACTCCGGGCTCGACGCCGCCATCGAGAAGGCGACGAAGGCCGCGGGGGCGCGCTACGTCGGGCTCGACGCCGCCTTCGCGTTCGACGACGAGTCGCCGACGACCTTCAACGGCCGCGAGGTCCCGACCAACGTCGCGCAGGTCTGCACCCTCACCTACATCTGCACCGCCTTCGACGTGCACCTCACCGACGAGGGCGCCGCCGTCGTCGGCCGCGTCGTCGCGGACGCCGCCCGGAAGGCCGGGGTCTCCTGAGGCCGACGCCCGGTCGGTAGGCTCGCGTCATGCGCATCGCGAGGTTCACCACCGGGGACGACCCCGTCTACGGCCTGGTCGACGGGGCCGGCGAGAAGATCGCCGAGGTCACCGGCGACCCCCTCTACCAGCGGATCGAGCTGACCGGCGCCACGCACCTCGTCGAGGACGTGCGCCTGCTCGCCCCGGTCATCCCGCGGAGCAAGGTCATCGGCATCGGCAAGAACTACGCCGACCACGCGGCCGAGATGGGGACGGACGTGCCCGAGGAGCCGCTGATGTTCCTCGTGCCCAACACCGCGGTCGTCGGCCCCGGCGACCCCGTCGTCCTGCCGCCGCAGAGCACCGAGGTCCACTACGAGGGCGAGCTCGCGGTCGTCATCGGCCGGGTGTGCAAGGACCTGGAGCCGGAGGACGCGCTCTCGGTCGTCTTCGGCTACACCTGCGCCAACGACGTCACCGCGCGCGACCTGCAGCGCTCCGACGGCCAGTGGGCGCGGGCCAAGGGCTTCGACACCTTCTGCCCGCTCGGGCCGTGGATCGAGACCGACCTCGACGTCTCGTCCCTCTCGGTCGTCACGCGCCGCGACGACGAGGTCGTCCAGGACGGCACGACGGGCGACATGGTGCACGGCGTCGCCGCGCTCGTCTCGTACGCGTCCAAGGCCTTCACCCTGCTGCCCGGCGACGTCATCCTCACGGGGACCCCGGCGGGCGTCGGGCCGGTCGAGGCCGGCCAGCGCGTCGAGGTCGAGGTCGAGGGCATCGGGGTCCTCGCCAACCCCTTCGTCCGGCACTGAGCACCGGTGCGCCCGGCCGCGTTTCGCGCCGGGCGCCACGGGGCATGGTCGGGATGACGACGTCCCGACCCCCGAGGAGCACCCCGTGACCGAGCAGGACCGCCCCGAGACCACCGACGACGCCTCCACCCACGAGGCCGCGACCGAGGCCGCCCAGAACGTCGTTGACGAGGTGACGTCGTGGGAGTACAGCGGCGAGCGCGAGACCATCGAGGGCGAGCTGGACCGCGGCCTCGACGAGGCCGGCGTCGCCCTGGACCCCGCCGAGCGCGAGCGCGTCGTCGACGAGATCGACGAGGTCAAGGACGACGAGACCGCCGGCTCGCCCGACGTCGGCGACGCCCGGCCCGCGGACCAGGCCTGACCGCTCCGCCCGACCGGGTCAGCGCCGCTCGGTGAGGTGGACCGACACGGTGTCCCCGACGTCCTTGCCGAGGGCGCGGAGCAGGTCCTGCGTCATCGGCAGCTTGTGGCGGCCGTCGCCGAGCGCCATGAAGGACGTGCGGATGTCCCGCCCGTCGACCGTGCCGGTGACCTTGACGAGGCCGCGGGTGCCGAAGACCTCCGCGGACCGCGGCCAGACGACGTAGCACCAGCCGCCCGGGGCGTCGCTGCGGACGACCTCGGCGTCGAAGCGCAGGTCGACCGGCCCCGGTCGGGTGGCGTCGTGCGTGGTGTCCATGGTGGGCTCCTCCCGGCCGGCTCCCTGCCGGCTCACGTGGACCGACCGCCGGTGGTCGCCGGACTCATCGGTCGGCGACCCAGCCACCACTCACCGGCGACGACGTGCATCGACAGGCCGAGCCAGAAGGCCACCCCGAACGTGGCCCGCAGCGGCATCGTCGTGCCGCCCATCCCGAGCAGCCCCAGCTGGATCCCGGTGAAGAGCCCCACCCACAGGCGGATGGTCCCCACGCCGAGCCCGACGGCGAACGCGCGCACCATCCAGCGGCGGTGGTCGGCGACGCGCCCGGAGCGGACGGCGCGCAGCGCGAGCGCCAGGCAGAGCACGAACCATGCGCCGAAGACCAGCGTCGCGCTCGTCTCGGCCCCTCCGCCCCAAGCGAACACGAACCCGAGCACCACGGCGAGGACGCCCGAGAGGAGGCCGCTTGCGAGCAGCACCCGGCCGAGCCGGCGGTGCAGGCGCAGGTGGCGGTCCCGGACGCGCGCCGACAGCTGGAGCGGGGCCCCGAGCAGGTAGAGGACGCCGGGCACCATGTGGCCGTAGGCGAGCCACGGGTGCGCGACGTAGAGCTCGGCGAGGTCGTCGTCCGGGACGGTGCCGTCCACCAGGTGCGGCACGTCGGTGACGAGGCGCAGGACGAAGAAGACGAGCACGACGGTCGTGAGCACGGCCACGACGACGCCGACGGGGCGCACCCGTCGCGCCGGTCGCTCGGCCGTCGCCCCCGCCATGCCGCGAGTCTGCGCCCGTCGCCGCCCGTGCGCCACCCCCGGCGCGACGTCACTACGCTGGCCCCATCATGAGCGAGCACACCCCCGCAGCCCCGCCGGCCGGCGACCTCCCCGGTCCCGTCCGCCTCCGCGTCGCCCCGTCCCCGACGGGCGACCCGCACGTCGGCACGGCGTACATGTCCCTCTTCAACCTCGCCTTCGCGCGCCAGCAGGGGGGCCGGTTCCTCCTGCGCATCGAGGACACCGACCGGACGCGCTTCCGCGAGGACTCCGAGCAGCAGGTCTTCGACACGCTGCGCTGGCTCGGCCTCACCTGGGACGAGGGCCCGGACGTCGGCGGCCCGTGCGCGCCGTACCGCCAGAGCGAGCGGCTGACGACCTACCGCCCCTACGTCGACCGGCTGCTCGCCGACGGCCACGCCTACCTCTGCTGGTGCTCGACCGAGCGCCTCGCCGCGATGCGCGAGGAGCAGCAGCGCCTCAAGCAGCCGACCGGCTACGACCGCCTCTGCCTCGGCAAGAGCGAGGAGGAGCGGCGCGCGCTGCCCGGCTTCTCCGAGACGCCCGTCGTGCGACTCCTCGTCCCGGACGACGTCGAGCTCGAGTTCGACGACCTCATCCGCGGCCGGATGACCGCCCCGCGCCCCGACGACCAGGTCATCCTCAAGGCCGACGGGTTCCCGACCTACCACCTCGCCGTCGTCGTCGACGACCACGAGATGGGCATCACCCACGTCGTGCGCGGCGAGGAGTGGGTCAGCTCGACCCCGAAGCACGTCCTGCTCTACCGCCGCCTGGGGCTCGAGCCGCCGCGGTTCGCGCACATGCCGCTGCTGCGCAACGAGAACAAGAGCAAGATCAGCAAGCGCAAGAACCCCGAGGCGCGCCTCACGTGGTTCCAGGAGGAGGGCTACCTGCCCGAGGCGCTCGTCAACTTCCTCGGCCTGCTCGCGTACCCGCCGGCCCAGGACGCCGAGGGCAACGACGTCGAGTTCTTCACCTTCGAGGAGTTCGCGCAGCGCTTCGACTGGTCGCTCGTCAATCCCGTCGGCCCGATCTTCGATCTCAAGAAGCTCGACTGGCTCAACGGCGTCCACATCCGCGCGCTCTCGCTCGGCGACTTCGCCTCCCGCCTCCTGCCCTACCTCGTGCGAGACGGCGTCCTCGGCGAGAGCCCCTCGCTCGCCGAGCTCGCGCGCCTGGAGCTCGTCGCCGAGCTCGTCCAGACCCGCATCGCCCACCTCACCGAGGCGACCGCGCTCGTCGCGCCGTTCTACGTCGCCGACGACGCCGTCGTCGTCGCGGACGACGCGCGCGCCCAGCTCAAGGACGACGCCGCCGCGACGCTCGACGCCGCGTCGGCCGCGCTGGCGGACGTGCCGGACGAGCGGGGCGGGCCGCTCGGTGCCGAGCGCACCTGGCGCGCCGAGGCGATCGAGGCCGCGTTGCGGTCCGCGCTCGTCGAGGGCCTCGGCCTCAAGCCGAAGTTCGCCTTCGGGCCGCTGCGCACGGCGGTCTCGGGGCAGCGCGTCAGCCCGCCGCTGTTCGAGTCGATGGAGATCCTCGGCAAGGACTCGACGCTCGCCCGCCTCGCGGCGCTGCGCGCGACGCTGTGACCGCCGCGTGGGACGGCCTCGGCGTCGAGGCCGTCCTCCTCGACGCCGACGACACGCTCTACGACACCCGCACGGCGATGCACCGGGCCGGCGCGGCGGCGGCGACCCGCGTCTGGCCGGACGCCGACCCCGAGCGGCTCGCGGCGGCCGGGGTGCGCTTCCGTGACGACCCGCAGGGGCACTTCGCCGCGTACACGCGCGGCGAGACCGACTTCGCGCAGATGCGCCGGGCCCGCCTCGGCGAGCTCGCGGTGTGGCTCGGGCAGCCGGACGGCGAGTGGTCGGCGCCGTTCGACGAGGCCTACGAGCCGGCCTTCCTCGTCGCGCTCGAGGCCTTCGACGACGTCCGGCCGGCGGTCGGGGCGCTGCGGGAGCAGGGCGTGCTGGTGGGCGTGCTCACCAACTCGGCGGGTGACTACACGCAGGCCAAGCTGGTGGCCGCGGGGCTGGAGGACCTCTTCGACGTCGTCTGCAGCCGCGACACCCTCGGTTTCGGCAAGCCGGATGCCCGCGCCTTCCACGAAGCCGCGCGGCGGCTCGGGGCCGACCCGTCCCGGACCGGGTACGTCGGCGACGAGCTGACCACCGACCCCCTCGGCGCCGTCGGTGCCGGGATGCCCGCGGCGTGGCTCGTCCGCGACGGCGAGCCGGGGGAGCGGGAGCGGCTGCTCGCCGCGCAGCACGGTGTGCCGGTGGTGCGTTCGCTGCGCGAGATCGCCGGTCTGCGGGGGGTGTGAGCCCCGCGATTTGGGTCGGGGGAGGAGGCCCGGTAGTGTTCTCTCTCGGTTCGCCGCTCGGTCGGCCCGCTCGCGGGACATCGGACGGCATACCCCATGGGGTATGGTGTAATTGGCAACACTGGTGATTCTGGTTCATCCGTTCTAGGTTCGAGTCCTGGTACCCCAGCCATCGCCCCCGGCTTCGGCCGGAGGCGATTTCGGAGAAAGCCCTCCCGTTCGGTAAGGTTTCTCCTCGTTGCCCGGCCCGCCTCGCGGTGGTCCGGACGACACCGAGGCCCCGTTGTGTAGTGGCCTAGCACGCCGCCCTCTCAAGGCGGTAGCGCGGGTTCGAATCCCGTCGGGGCTACATCGAGCGAAGGCCCGGTCCACCAGGACCGGGCCTTCGTCGTGTGTCGACGGGGCTGCGTCTCAGGCGTCCTCGCGCGCGTCGGCGGCCGCCTGACGCCGGCTGCTCACCGCCTCTTGGGCGAGCCGTCGCAGCGCGACGAGCACGGGATCGCCGAGCACGGTCCCGACGACGACGGTGCGCATCGCCTCGGCCGGGTCCTGCGCCGCGAGGGCGAGGTCGACGTCGGCCTCGGCGACCACGGTCATCCCCGCGGCGTACCGCCGCAGGGTCGCTGCGTCCAGCGGGACGCCGGCCGCCCGGGCCGCCGCCACCGCGTCGCCGAGCGCGGTGAGGGCGGGTGCGCCCGACCACGTGCACCAGCCGAGCTCCTCGAGCAGCCCCGTGATCTCGGGGTCGACCGGGCCGCGGGGGGCAGGTGTCGGGATGACGGCCGCGGCCGCGCCGAGCAGGTCGTGACGGGACGGGGGAGGGGACTCCAGGGCGCCGACGATCGCGCGCACACCCCTGAGGCCGACGCCGCCGTGCTCGACGAGCGCCCGGACCAGCCGGACCCGCTCGACGTGCTCGTCGCCGTAGTCGGCCGAGGTCCGGCTCGTCGCCCGGCCCGGCGGCAGCACGCCCTCCCGGAGGTAGAACTTCAGCGTGTGCACCGGCACGCCGGTCCGCTCCGCCAGCTCCGAGATGCGCACTCCCGCTCCTTCCCTCTTGACACCGGATAGTGCCACTCTCCACCATGGTGTCACCGGACAGCGTCACTATCCAGTCAGGAGCGTCCCATGGATCGCATGACCCACGCCTACGACGGCCCCCTCACCGTCTTCCTCATCGGCCTGCGCGTCCACCGCCCCTGGCGGGTCGGCATCGTGCGCCAGGCCGCGAGCGCGATGCCGCGGATGATCACCGAGCTCGAGCGCAACAAGGCCGCGGCCGCCCGCGGCGAGGAGGAGTCGCTCGGTTACCTCGGCAGCCGCTCGACCGTGCACCTCATGGCGACGACGATGGTCCAGTGGTGGCGCAGCACCGAGGACCTCTACGCCTACGCGAACGCCGCCGACCACCTGCACCGGCCGGCGTGGACCGAGTTCTACGCCGTCGCGACGAAGGACCCCGGCGCCGTCACCATCTGGCACGAGACCTACGAGGTGACGCCGCACGGTGCCGAGAGCGCGTACGCGGGTCCGAAGCCGCTCGGGCTCGCGTCGATCGCCGGAGTCCTCCCGCTGGGTCGGCGCGGTGAGACGGCCCGCCAGCGGCTCGGCAGCCGGCTGTCCTGAGGCCTCAGGCGACCGTGACCCGGGCGCTCGCGGCGAGCGCGCACACCCGGGCGTCGAGCCGGGCGTCGCCGGTCGCCGCGTGGACGAGCCACGCCGAGCGCAGGTCCTCGAGCGTGGGCCAGCGGTTCTCCCAGATGACGAGCCGCTCGGCGAGCAGGTCGAAGACGTCGTCGCACAGGGTCGGTGCGAAGACGATGACCGGCGTCCGGGCCCGGGTCAGCGCCGCCGCGCGCCGGGCCGCGACGCTGCCACCGCCGACGACCAGCGCCGGCCGGTCCGGGCGCGGGAAGGCGAGCAGCCGGGTGCGGTCACGGGCGATGCGCGAGGCGGCGGTCGGGGTCACGGGCGCTCCTCCTGCGATGGACGGTGCGCCCAGCCTGCTCGCGGCATGTTGCCCCGGCGCGCGCCGCGTGTGACATCCGTGTTGCGTGGCGGCCGGCGAGCCCCACCGGTCAGGCGTTGTTCTGGACCTCCTGCTGCGCGGCGTGCCGCGCGAGGACCTCGCTCAGCTTGTTCGCGCCGGCCATGACCGTGGCGGCGTGCAGGCGGCCGGGCTGGCGCGAGAGGCGCTCGATGGGTCCCGAGATCGAGACCGCCGCGATGACCCGCCCGCTCGGGGAGCGGACGGGGGCCGAGACCGACGCCACGCCGGGCTCGCGCTCGCCGACGCTCTGCGCCCAGCCCCGGCGCCGGACCCCGGAGAGGGCCGTCGCCGTGAAGGCCGCGCCCTGGAGGCCGCGGTGCAGTCGGTCGGGCTCCTCCCACGCGAGGAGGATCTGCGCGGCCGAGCCGGCGCGCATCGAGAGGGTGGCGCCGATCGGGATGGAGTCGCGCAGGCCGACGGGGCGCTCGGCGGCCGAGACGCACACCCGGTACTCGCCCTGGCGGCGGAAGAGCTGCGCCGACTCGTTCGTGTGGTCGCGCAGCGCGCCGAGGACCGGACCGGCGGCGGCGAGGAGGCGGTCCTCGCCGGCGGCGGCCGCGAGCTCGCCGAGACGCGGGCCGAGGACGAAGCGTCCCTGCAGGTCGCGCGTCACGAGCCGGTGGTGCTCGAGGGCGACGGCGAGCCGGTGCGCCGTCGGGCGGGCCAGGCCGGTGGCCGTCACGAGCTGGGCGAGCGTCGACGGGCCGGCCTCGAGGGCGGACAGCACGACGGCTGCCTTGTCGAGCACTCCGACCCCACTGCTGTTGTCCATGTCTTGATATTGCTATCTCATCGGATGAGACGCAAGTCCATCCGTGACATCACCGTGCGAATCTCGGGACGACGGCGACGGCGCGGTGCCGCGTCCGCCGCCGACGACCCCGCGGCCGACCGCCGCGGTCACGTGGACGAGAGGTGAGTGGGATGGCCGGAACGCTGGCCGAGAAGGTGTGGGAGCAGCACGTCGTGCGACGGGGCGACGGGGAGCCCGACCTCCTCTACATCGACCTCCACCTCCTCCACGAGGTGACGAGCCCTCAGGCCTTCGACGGGCTCCGCCTCGCCGGCCGGCCGGTCCGCCGCCCCGACCTCACCCTGGCGACCGAGGACCACAACGTCCCGACGACCCCGGGCCCGATCACCGACCCGGTGAGCCGCACCCAGGTCGAGACGCTGCGCCGCAACTGCGAGGAGTTCGGCGTCACGCTCTACCCGATGGGCGACGCCGAGCAGGGCATCGTCCACGTGGTCGGCCCGCAGCTGGGCCTGACCCAGCCGGGGATGACGATCGTGTGCGGCGACAGCCACACCTCGACGCACGGGGCCTTCGGGGCGCTGGCCTTCGGCATCGGCACCTCCGAGGTCGAGCACGTCCTCGCGACGCAGACCTTGCCGCTCAAGCCGTTCCGGACGATGGCCGTGACCGTCGAGGGCGAGCTCTCGCCCGGCGTGACCGCCAAGGACATCGTCCTCGCCGTCATCGCGAAGATCGGCACGGGCGGCGGCCAGGGCCACGTCATCGAGTACCGGGGCAGCGCCATCCGCGCCCTCTCGATGGAGGCCCGGATGACCGTGTGCAACATGTCGATCGAGGCCGGCGCGCGCGCCGGGATGATCGCCCCCGACGAGACGACCTTCGAGTACGTCCGCGGCCGTGACCACGCACCGACCGGCGCCGACTGGGACGCCGCCGTCGAGGCCTGGCGCGAGCTGCGCAGCGACGACGACGCCGAGTTCGACACCGAGGTCACGCTCGACGCCGCCTCCCTCACCCCCTTCGTCACCTGGGGCACCAACCCCGGTCAGGGCAGCCCCCTCGGTGAGGCCGTGCCCGACCCCGAGTCGATGGGCGACGACAACGACAAGGTCGCCGCGCGCCGGGCGCTCGAGTACATGGGCCTCGAGGCCGGGACCCCGCTGCGCGAGATCCACGTCGACACCGTCTTCGTCGGCTCCTGCACCAACGGCCGGATCGAGGACCTGCGCGCCGCGGCCGAGGTCATCGAGGGTCGCCACGTCGCCGACGGTGTGCGGATGCTCGTCGTCCCCGGCTCCGCCCGTGTCCGCGTCCAGGCCGAGGCCGAGGGCCTGCACGAGGTCTTCACCGCGGCCGGCGCCGAGTGGCGCCTGCCCGGGTGCTCGATGTGCCTCGGGATGAACCCCGACCAGCTCGCGCCGGGGGAGCGCAGCGCGTCGACCTCGAACCGCAACTTCGAGGGGCGACAGGGCAAGGGGGGCCGGACCCACCTGGTCAGCCCGCTCGTCGCGGCCGCCACCGCGGTCCGCGGCACCCTGTCGAGCCCTGCCGACCTCGAGCCCGTGGAGGCGAACGCCTGATGGAGAAGTTCACGTCGCACACCGGTATCGGCGTCCCGCTGCGCCGCAGCAACGTCGACACCGACCAGATCATCCCGGCCGTCTACCTCAAGCGGGTGACGCGCACCGGGTTCGAGGACGGGCTCTTCGCCGCCTGGCGGGGCGACGAGACCTTCGTGCTCAACGACCCGACCTTCGCCGCGGGGTCGGTCCTCGTCGCCGGCCCCGACTTCGGCACCGGCTCCTCGCGCGAGCACGCGGTGTGGGCGCTGATGGACTACGGCTTCCGGGTCGTCATCTCCTCGCGCTTCGCGGACATCTTCCGGGGCAACAGCGGCAAGCAGGGCCTGCTCACCGCGCAGTGCTCGCAGGACGACGTCGAGCTGCTCTGGAAGCTGCTGGAGAACGAGCCCGGCACCTCCGTGACGGTCGACCTCGAGTCGCGCACCGTCGCCGCCGGTGACCTCGTCGCCCCCTTCGAGGTCGACGACTACACCCGCTGGCGCCTGCTCGAGGGCCTGGACGACATCAGCCTCTCGCTGCGGCACGAAGAGGACATCACGGCGTACGAGGCAATTCGTCCGGCGTGGAAGCCGAGCGTCACCGCCTGACGAAGTCCCTCTCCCACAACCGTTTCCGGGCAGGAACACAGCGGCGCGGCATCCCCTCGGGGGTGCCGCGCTGGTGTGCGTGGGGCTGCTGTGACGCCGGCGGCGACGCCAAAGCCTCTGTCGCGCAACCAGAACACGCCGCGACAGTGGTGGACGTGCCTCTCCGGCAGGCATACCGTCGTCCACAAGGTCGGCGAGCCCCGGCCCCACGTCCCAGCGTCGAGGCGGCCGCCTCGCGCCGACCGATGGAGGATCCACCGTGAACAAGGCAGACATCGTCAAGGAGCTCGAGAAGGCCCTCGGCAGCCGCAAGCTCGCGAACGACGCGCTGGACACCGTGCTCGACACGATCGTCCGTGAGGTCACCCGGGGCGGCAAGGTCGCGATCACCGGCTTCGGCACGTTCGACCGGGCGGAGCGCGCCGCGCGCACCGGCCGCAACCCGCACACCGGCACCTCGGTGCGCATCCCCAAGAGCAAGGCGCCGCGCTTCCGCCCGGGCACCGCCTTCAAGGACTACGTCCGCAAGCCGAGCTCGCTGCCCAAGGGCGGCCCGGCGACGGGGCGCGCCGCGGCCGGCAGCGCGGGCGCCGCGGCGGCGGCCCCGGCCAAGAAGACGGCCGCCAAGAAGTCGGCGACCAAGGCCACGACCGCGAAGAAGACGGCGACCAAGGCGGCGCCGGCCAAGGCCGCGGCGAAGAAGACCGCGACCAAGGCGACGGCGCCGGCGAAGACGGCGGCGAAGAAGGTCGCGACCAAGGCGACCCCGGCGAAGACCGCGGCGAAGAAGGTCGCGACCAAGGCGACCCCGGCGAAGACCGCCGCGAAGAAGGTCGCGACGAAGGCGACCCCGGCGAAGACCGCCGCGAAGAAGGCACCGGCGAAGAAGACCGCCACCAAGGCCGCCCCCGCGAAGAAGACCGCCACGAAGGCGACGGCGAGCAAGGCGACGACCGCGAAGAAGACGACCGCGAAGAAGGCCCCGGCCAAGAAGGCCGCCAAGCGCTGACGCGCCGGGTCGGGCGGGGCCGTCAGTGGATGGTCTCGCCCGGCCCGATGCCGACGATCCAGGCCCGCGTGGCGACGAGGCCGTCGGCGTCGAGCTCGATGCTCACCCGCTGGCCGCTGCGCAGGTGCAGGAGACCGCTGTCGACGAGCGCGGCGATCGGCACCTCGACCTCGCGGCCGTCGTCGAGCAGCGCGCTGCCGCCCGTCTCGTCCGGGACCCGGTGGATGGTGGCCTGCACGCCCGGCAGGGTAGCGCGAGCCAGGGCCTCGGCGGTGTGCGCACCCACCCCGAGCGCGACGGCGTCGGCCAGCGACGCGGCGTCGTCGACGTCGGTCCGCAGGCCCGCGGCGGGCACCCGGACCGTCTCCCAGCCGAGGTCGGCGTGCGCGGCAGCGCTCCCCGCCCCGAAGCGCGTCGGGGCCGGCCCGTCGTCGAGCGCGAGGTCCAGCAGCGCCGTGCCGGTGCCGTCGGCGTCGGGGACGACGGCCCGGGGGAGCCGGCCCGTCCGCTCGAGCGTGGCGGCGAGCTCGGTGCCGGTGAGCGCCGGGTGGTCCCCGAGCAGCACGACGGCGCGGCGGGCGCCCGTGCCGCGGGCCGCCGCGACCCCGGCCCGCACCGCGGCGTCCAGCCCCCCGCCGGGGTCCGGCACGACCTGGGCGACGACCGCGGCCCAGGCCGCCACGACGGGGTCGCCGGTGACGACGAGCACGCGGACGCCGGGCAGGGACGCGGCCGCGGCGACGGTGTCGCGGGCGAAGGCGTCGGCGAGGGCCATCCGGTCCTCGCGCGGCAGTGGCAGGCGCGACTTCGCGAGCGGGCCGCCCTTGACGGGGACGACGACCGCGAGGGGTGGGGGCGAGGGCACGTGCCGATCCTGACACCCCGCCGTGGCACGCTCGACATCACCTGCACCGCGGACCAGAATGCGGTGACCCCCACCCCGGAAGGCCACAGGTGACCACCCCGACCGACAGCTCGCGTCCCTTCGGGTACCGGTTCGCCATCGCCGTCCTCCGGCCGGTCCTCCGGGCGCTGACGCGCCGCCGCTGGGAGGGGGTCGAGCACCTGCCGACCACGGGCGGCTGGGTCGTGTGCCCCAACCACGTCTCGCACGTCGACCCGCTCGCCTTCGCGCACTTCCTCGTCGACCAGGGGTACTCGCCGCGCTTCCTCGGCAAGGACGAGGTCTTCCGCGTCCCGGTCGTCGGGGCGGTGCTGCGCTCGGCCGACCAGATCCCGGTGCACCGCGAGTCGGGCAGCGCGGTCGACGCCTACCGCGCCGCGGTCGCCGCGGTCCGCGCGAACAAGTGCGTCGCCATCTACCCGGAGGGCACGCTCACCCGCGACCCCGGCCTCTGGCCGATGCGCGGGAAGACCGGCGCGGCCCGCGTCGCCCTCGAGACCCGGTGCCCCGTCGTCCCCGTCGCGGTCTGGGGGCCGCAGGAGATGCTCGCGCCGTACGCGCGGGTGCCGCGGCTCCTGCCGCGCCCCGTCATGCGGGTGCGGGCCGGCCGCCCGGTCGACCTCGCGGACCTCTACGACCTGCCGGTGACGGCCGACGTGCTCGCCGAGGCGACCCGCCGGATCATGGCCGCCATCACCACCGAGCTCGAGGTGCTGCGGGGCGAGCCCGCGCCCGCCGAGCGCTTCGACCCCCGACGGGCCCGCGTCACCCCGACCGGCCGACCCCGACCGATCGAGGAGGCGTCATGAGCCGAGCGGCCGTCTACGGCACCGGGAGCTGGGGCACCGCCTTCGCGGCCGTCCTCGCCGATGCCGGGACCCCGGTGACGATGTGGGGCCGGCGTCCCGAGGTCGTCGCGCAGGTCAACGAGGGCGTCAACCGCGACTACCTCCCCGAGCTGCGCCTGCCGGGCACCGTCCGCGCGACGACCGACCCGGCGGAGGCCGCGGACGGCGCGGACGTCGTCGTTCTCGCGGTGCCCTCGCAGACCCTGCGCGACAACCTCACCGCCTGGGGGCACGTGCTGCCGGGCGACGCCGCGGTCGTCTCGCTCATGAAGGGCGTCGAGCTCGGCACGACCCGGCGGATGTCGGAGGTCGTCGCCGAGGTCGGGGGCGTGGACCCCGACCGGGTCGTCGTCGTCTCCGGTCCCAACCTCGCGCGCGAGATCGCGGCCAAGCAGCCCGCCGCGTCCGTCGTCGCGAGCCGGAGCGAGGAGATGGCCGAGCGCGTGGCCGCGGCCTGTGCCGCACCGTACTTCCGCCCGTACACCGGCTCCGACGTCGTCGGCACCGAGATCGCCGGGGCCGTCAAGAACGTCATCGCCCTCGCCGTCGGGATGGCCGAGGGCCTCGGGATGGGCGACAACTCCAAGGCCTCGATCATCACCCGCGGCCTCGCCGAGACGATGCGCCTCGGGACCGCGCTCGGCGGCGAGGCCGTGACCTTCGCGGGCCTCGCCGGGGTCGGGGACCTCATCGCGACGTGCATGTCGCCGCTGTCGCGCAACCACTCCTTCGGCGTCCGGCTCGGGCAGGGGATGGCCGTCGACGAGGTCGTCGCGCTGACCCGGCAGACCGCCGAGGGGGTCAAGTCCTGCACCTCGATCCTCGAGCTCGCCGGGGCGCACGGCGTCGACGTGCCGATCATCGAGCAGGTCGACGCGATGATCCGGCACGGTCGGACCGCGCAGGAGGTCGTCGCCGCCCTGCTCTCGCGGCCCCGCAAGGCCGAGACCGCCTGAGCCGCAGCGGCACCCGCGGGGTCAGCCCGCTGCGTGCTCCAGGGCGGCCGCGAGGTCGCGCCACAGGTCGTCGACGTCCTCGACGCCGACCGAGAGCCGCAGCAGCTCGTCGGGGACCTTGAGGGGCTCGTCGGGCTGGCGCTTGCGTCGCTCGAGGAGGCTCTCGACGCCGCCGAGGCTCGTCGCGTGCACCCAGAGCCGCGTGGCGGCCGAGACGCGCTCGGCGCCGTCGGCCCCGCCGACGACCTCGATGCTGACGATCGCGCCGAAGCCGGGGTAGCGGACGCGGGTGACGGCCGGGTGGCCCTCGAGCCGGCGCGCGAGCTCGACCGCGCTCGCACAGGCCCGCTCGAGGCGCAGGTGCAGGGTGCGCATCCCGCGCAGCGCGAGCCAGGACTCCATCGGCCCGGCGATGGCGCCCCGCAGGCGCCGGTACCGGTGCAGGCGGTCGTGGAGGGCGCGGCCGGCCTCGGTGGGCGCCGTGACGACGGCGCCGAGGAGGACGTCGCTGTGGCCGGCGAGGTACTTGGTGACCGAGTGCACGACGACGTCGGCGCCGTCCTCGAGCGGCCGCTGGAGGAGCGGCGTCGCGAAGGTGTTGTCGACGACCGTCAGCACCCCGCGCTCGCGGGCGGCGGCGGCGAGGGTCGCGACCTCGGCGACCTCGAGGAGGGGGTTGGTCGGCGACTCCAGCCAGAGCAGGTCGGCGCCCTCGAGGGCGGCGACGACCGCCGCGGTGTCGGTGAGGTCGACCCGGCGGACCGTCGCGGCGCCCTCGGCCTCGAGGTCGCCGACGGTCGCCATCACGCCGTTGTAGGCGGCGTCCGGGACGACGACGGTGCCGCCGTGGGGGAGGAGCGAGAACGCGGCGGACACGGCGGCCATCCCGGAGGCGAGGACGAGGGCGTCGCCGCCCTCGAGCGAGCCGAGGGCCTCCTCGAGGGCCGACCACGTCGGGTTGCCGCCGCGGCCGTAGCTGACCGCGCCGTCGGCGTGGTAGGTCGAGGTGAGCACGAGCGGCGCGCCGACCTGCGCTCCCGGGGAGGCCGGCTCGCGCCCGAGGGCGACGAGCCGGGTGGCGGGGGCGAGGGGCTCGGGCGAGGAGGGGCCGTCGGTCACGAGGGCCACCCTAGGGGCGGCTAGAGTCCTCTGCGATGACCGACCGCCCAGCCGACAAGATCCGCGTCGCCCTCGTCTTCGGGGGCCGCTCGTCGGAGCACGCCGTCTCCTGCGCGACCGCCGCGAGCGTCCTCGAGGCGCTCGACCGCGACCGCTACGACGTCGTGCCCGTGGGCATCGCCAAGGACGGCCACTGGGTCCTCGCCGCCGACGACCCCGAGCCGCTGCGGCTCGCGCCCGACCACGAGCCGCAGGTCGACGGCGGGTCGGCGAGCGTCATCGTCCCGACCTCGGCCACCGACCGCACCCTCGTCGTCCACGAGGCGGGGCAGGCGCCGCGCACGCTCGGGGAGGTCGACGTCGTCTTCCCGCTGCTCCACGGCCCGTTCGGCGAGGACGGCACCATCCAGGGGCTGCTCGACCTCGCCGACGTCCGCTACGTCGGGTCGGGCGTCACCGCCTCGGCGGTCATGATGGACAAGGCGATGATGAAGACCGTGCTGGCGGCGGCCGGCCTGCCGATCGGCCCGTACGTCGTCATCACCGACCGCGACTGGCGGCGCGACCCCGCGGCCGCGATGGACGCCGTCGGCGCCCTGACCTTCCCGGTGTTCGTCAAGCCGGCCCGCGCCGGGTCGAGCATGGGCATCACCAAGGTCGCGTCGACGGACGCCCTCGAGGCCGCGATCGAGGCGGCCCGCGAGCACGACCCCAAGGTCGTCGTCGAGCAAGGCATCGTCGGGCGCGAGATCGAGTGCGGCGTCCTCGAGGGCCGTGGCACCGACGCCCCCCGCACGAGCGAGCTCGGCGAGTGCGTCGTCGTGCAGAACCACGACTTCTACGACTTCGAGGCCAAGTACCTCGCGGGGGACGACGTGCGGCTCGAGGCGCCGGCCGACGTGCCGTCGCAGGTGGCCGACGACATCCGGTCGATGGCGGCGCGCGCCTTCGAGGCCGCAGGCTGCGAGGGCCTCGCCCGCGTCGACTTCTTCCTCACCGACGAGGGCGAGATCGTCCTCAACGAGGTCAACACGATGCCCGGCTTCACCCCCAGCTCGATGTACCCGCGGATGTGGGCCGCGACCGGGGTCGCCTACCCCGAGCTCATCGACGAGCTCGTCGCGCTGGCGCTCGAGCGGCGCACCGGCCTGCGCTGACGCGCCGCCGCCGCGGGGGTTCAGCGGCAGCGGAGACCGTTGGGCGGCAGGGCCTTCGCGACCTCGTCGAAGGCCGGCAGCAGGAGCGGCGCGGGGTCGTAGGCCGACGGCACGAGCACCTCGAGCGCGGGGTCGGTGCCGAACGTCGTGAAGCGCGTGCCGTCCGAGAGGCTCGACGGGATCCATCCGACGCCGTCGATCTCGATGCACTCCGTCTC
The DNA here is from genome assembly GCF_000720925.1 of Phycicoccus jejuensis. Taxonomy (GTDB): domain Bacteria; phylum Actinomycetota; class Actinomycetes; order Actinomycetales; family Dermatophilaceae; genus Phycicoccus; species Phycicoccus jejuensis. The sequence goes on from NZ_JOEE01000004.1 coordinate 217,806, forward strand.
GGTCGGCGCCAGCGCGCCGACGCCGCAGCGCGCGACCACCGCGGGGTCGCCCCACGCGGCGACGGCAGCGTTCGCGGGGTCGGTGTCGACGCGCTCGTGGCCGCCGACCTGCGCCGGCCAGCGGGGGTCGCCGCAGCCCGCGGCGCCCCCGGGCACGCTCACCCCGACGGCCGAGGAGCACCCGGACAGCAGGACGGCGGCAGCGCCGAGCGCTGCCGCCGTCCGACGGGGTCCGGGCACGCTCAGACGTGGACCACGGTGCACGTGAGGGTGCGGGTGATGCCCTCGGTGTCCTGGATGCGGGAGATGACGAGCTTGCCCAGCTCGTCGACGGTCGCGGCCTCCACCCGGGCGATGACGTCGTAGGGGCCGGTGACGTCCTCGGCGAGGACGACGCCGTCGATGTCGGCGATCGTCGCGGCGACGGACGCGGCGCGCCCGACGTCGGTCTGGATCAGGATGTAGGCCTGGACCACTGAACTCCACCTTGTCGTCGGTCGGCGGGGCCGGTGCGGCCCCGCACGTGGTGCCCACCGGGTCCGGCGGGGCTCGACCCAGACGCTACCGTGCCGGTGGACCGGACGTCACCGCAGGGAGGGAGCACCGCGTGGAGCGCCTGCGCGACCTGGACGAGGCCGAGCTCCTCGCCCGCGTTTTCCCCCTCTACGCCGCGGCCGTGGCCCCGGACGACGCGGCCCTGCGGGTCGGCCCGGGCGACGACGCCGCGGTGCTCGCGACCCCGTCCGGCACGGTCGTCGCGACGACCGACGGGATGGTCCGCGGCCGCGACTGGCGCGACGACTGGTCGAGCGCGCACGACGTCGGCGTCAAGGTGAGCGTGCAGAACCTCGCCGACGTCGCGGCGATGGGCGCCGTCCCGACCGGGCTGCTCGTCTCGCTCGTCGCCGACCCCGACACCCCGGTCGACTGGGTGCTCGGGCTGGCCGAGGGCATCGCCGCGGTGTCGCGGGAGTCCGGCGCACCCGTCGTCGGCGGCGACCTGTCGTCCGGGCCGGCGGGGGTCGTGACGGTCACCCTCACGGCGCTCGGCGACCTGCGCGGCCGGCGACCGGTCCGGCGCTCGGGCGCGCGCCCCGGCGACGTCGTCGCCGTCTGCGGCACGCTCGGGACCTCCGGCGGCGGCCTGGCCCTCTACCTCGCGGGGCGTTCGTCCGGGGGAGGGGAGGACGCCGACCGGCTGCGCGCGGCCCACCGGGCGCCGCGGCCGCCGTGGGAGGCCGGGCCGGTCGCCGCCGAGGCCGGCGCGCACGCGCTCGTCGACGTCTCGGACGGGCTCGTCACCGACCTCGGGCGGGTCGCCCGGGCGAGCGGGGTGGGCATCGACCTGTCGGGGGAGGCGCTGCGGACGCGGTTCGCGAGCGGCCCGCTGGAGCGCTGCCTCGGCGCGGACGAGGCGCTGCGCCAGGTGCTCGGCGGGGGCGAGGAGCACTCGCTCGTCGGGTGCTTCCCGGCGTCGGTCGACCTCGGAGCGCTGCCGGGGCGGCCGTGGGTGGCGGTGGGCCGGGTCGGCGGGACCGGGCCCGACGGCGCGAGCGTCACCGTCGACGGGGTCGTGCCGGACGTGCGCGGCTGGGACCACTTCGCCGGCGCCTGAACCCTGCCCGGAAGACGCGGAACGGGCGGCCTCCGCGAGGGAGGCCGCCCGTTCCGAGGTGCGTCAGGGGGAGGTCAGCGCTTGACCTTGCCCGCCTTGAGGCACGAGGTGCAGACGTTGAGCCGCTTCGGGGTCACACCGGCCTCGCCCACCATCGCCTTGACGCGCTGGATGTTGGGGTTCCAACGGCGCTTCGTGCGGCGGTGCGAGTGCGAGATGTTGTGCCCGAAACCGGGGCCCTTGCCGCAGACGTCGCAGTTGGCAGCCACGGGAGATCTCCTGATGCAGTAACGGTCGTGTGGTCATCGGGGCGCGGCGCAGAGCGCACGCGCAACCGGACAAGAGTAGCCGAGGGCCACCGGCCCGACCAAAACGGCTCCGGCGGGGGCGACGGACCACCCCGTTACCCTGACATCGTGCCCGACGTCCTCACCGCCGCCGACGCCCGGCAGTGGGCCCTGCTGACCCGGGCCGCCCTCGCGGCGCGCCGCACGGAGATCGACGAGCTCAACGTCTTCCCCGTGCCCGACGGCGACACGGGCACCAACCTCTACCTCACCCTCGACGGCGCGATCGACGAGGTCGTCGCGGCGCGCTCGGCCGACGGGGGGAGCGGCGCCGTCGGGCTCGTCGAGGAGTGCCGCACGCTGCGCCGCGCCGTCCTGCTCTCGGCCCGCGGCAACTCCGGGGTCATCCTCAGCCAGGTGGTCGGAGGCGTCTGCGACGTCGTCGTCGAGGAGGACGCCGCCGAGGTCGACGTCGCGCTCCTCGCCGCCTGCCTCGAGCGGGGGGCGGCCAAGGCCCGGGCCAGCGTCGCGCACCCGCAGGAGGGGACCATCCTCAGCGTCGCCGACGCCGCGGCGGCCGGGGCCCGGGCGGCCTGCGACGCCGGCGGCTCGATGGCCCAGGTGTCGGCCGCCGCCGTCGAGGCCGCGACGGAGGCGCTCGCCCGCACGCCCGAACAGCTGCCGGCCCTCGCCCGCGCCGGGGTCGTCGACGCCGGGGGAGCGGGCTGCGTCCTGCTCCTCGAGGCACTGCACCGGGTCGTCACCGGTGCGTGGACGAGCGCCGACGAGGGGCTGCTCACCGCGGCGAGCGGCACCGACCCCGCGCGCTGGCACTCCCCGCCGCGGCGCCCGTCGCCGGACGACACGGCCGACGAGACCGAGGCGCCCGGGCCGGCCTTCGAGGTGATGTACCTGCTGCTGGACACCGACGCCGCGCGCGTGCAGGCGCTGACCGAGCAGCTCGACGCCCTCGGCGACTCGCTCATCGTCGTCGGCGGCCCGGACCTCTGGAACGTCCACGTGCACGTCGACGACGCCGGCGCCGCGGTCGAGGCCGCGCTCGGCGCGGGCCGGCTGGAGCGCATCCGCATCACCCACCTGCCGAGCCAGGTCGCGGCCCGTGAGGCCGTCGTGCCCCTCGGGGTCGTCGCCGGCGCCGCGGGGCCGGGGGTCGTGGCCCTGCTCGAGGAGGCGGGCGCCGTCGCGCTGGAGTTCGGCCCGGGCCGGCGCGCCTCGGCCAGCCAGCTGCTCGACGCCGCCCGGCGCACCGGGGCCTCCGCGGTCGTCGTCCTGCCCGCCGACCCCGACGGGCTGATGGCCGCCGAGGTCGCCGCCGAGGCCGGCGCGGCCGACGGCCTCGAGGTGCACGTCGTCCCCGCCCGCACCACCGTGCAGGCCATCGCGGCGATGGCCGTCCTCGACCCCGCGCGGCCGGTGCACGCCAACGTCGTCGCGATGACCCAGGCCGCCGTCGCGACCCGCCACGGGGCGGTGTCGGTGGCCACCAAGGAGGCGCTGACCTGGGCCGGCGTCTGCCGCCCGGGCGACGTCCTCGGGATCGTCGACGGCGACGTCGCGTTCCTCGGCACCGACCTCGCGGCCTCGGCGCGCGACGTCCTCGACCGGCTCCTCGCGGCCGGCGGCGAGCTCGTCACCCTGGTCCGCGGCGCCGACGCGGACCCGCTGCTCGTCGAGCGCCTCGCCACCGACCTCGGGCGCGAGCGGCCCGAGCTCGAGGTCGTCGTCCTCGACGGCGGCCAGCCCGTGTACCCGCTGCTCATCGGGGTGGAGTGACGTGGCGACCGAGTCCAGCCCGCTGCGGCCGATCATCGCCACGGCCGCCGCCGACTTCTCCAAGCACCGCGACGTCCACACCGTCGGCGACCTGCTCGCCTACTGGCCGCGTCGCTACCGCACCCGCGAGGCCGACCTCGGCGCCGTGACGCCGGGCGAGTTCCTCGTAGGGGTCGCCGAGGTGCGCTCCGCGCAGACCCGGCGGATGAAGACGCGCAAGGGCACGATGCTCGAGGTCGTCATCACCGATGGGCGCCACGAGCTCGACATCACGTTCTTCAAGGCCTGGGGGCACGACAAGGTGCTCGTGCCCGGGGCCCGCGGCATCTTCGCCGGGACGGTCGGCACCTACCGCGGGCGCCTCCAGCTGACGCACCCCGGCTACACGATGCTCGACGACTACGACGCGGGGGAGCGGCGCGACCTCATCCCCATCTACCGCCGGGTCGGCAAGCTGCACACGTGGACGGTCACCGAGTCGGTGCGCCGCGTCCTCGACGTCCTCGACGACGTGCCCGACGCCCTGCCGGCGGACGTCCGTGCGCGGCGGAACCTGGTGTCGCGCACCGACGCCCTGCGCGGCATCCACGGCCCGGACACCCTCGAGCAGGTCGCGGCGGCGCAGCAGCGGCTGCGCTACGAGGAGGCGTTCGTCCTCCAGGCGACGCTCGCGCAGCGCCGGCGGGCCTCGGCCGCGACGGCGACGCGCGCCCGCGCCGGGCAGGCCGACGGGCTGCTCGCCGCGTTCGACGAGCGGCTGCCGTTCACCCTCACCGACGGCCAGCGGGACATCGGCGCCGTCGTCGCCGACGAGATGGGCCGCGAGGTGCCGATGCACCGGCTGCTCCAGGGCGAGGTCGGCTCCGGCAAGACGGTCGTCGCGCTGCGGGCGATGCTCCAGGCGGTCGACTCCGGCGGCCAGGCTGCGCTGCTCGCCCCGACCGAGGTCCTCGCCGCGCAGCACCACCGGACGATCACCCGGATGCTCGGCGACCTCGCGGAGGGCGGGATGCTGGGCGGCGCCGAGCACGGGACGCGGGTCGCGCTGCTCACCGGCAGCCAGCCGACCGCGGAGCGCCGGCGCACCCTCCTCGACGTCGTGAGCGGCGACGCGGGCATCGTCGTCGGCACGCACGCGCTGCTCCAGGAGCACGTCGACTTCCACGACCTCGCCCTGGTCGTCGTCGACGAGCAGCACCGGTTCGGGGTCGAACAGCGGGACGCGTTGCGCGCCAAGGGGTCCACGCCGCCGCACGTCCTCGTCATGACCGCCACGCCCATCCCGCGCACCGTCGCGATGACGGTCTTCGGCGACCTCGAGACCTCGACCCTGCGTGAGCTGCCCGCGGGGCGCGCGCCGATCACGACCCACGTCGTGCCCGAGGACCGGCCGGGGTGGATGGAGCGGACGTGGCAGCGCATCGCCGAGGAGGTGCGGTCCGGCCGGCAGGCGTACGTCGTGTGCCCGCGCATCGGCGACGACGACGCGCCCGAGGACGGCGCCGTGCTCACCGTCGAGGCCACCGACCCCGACGCCGACGAGGCCCAGGCGCCGCCGCCGCGCCCGTTGACCAGCGTCACCGCCCTTGCCACGCGGCTGGCCGACGAGCCGGCGCTCGCCGGGCTCACCCTCGAGGTCCTGCACGGCCGGATGTCGCCCGAGGACAAGGACGCCGTCATGGGGCGCTTCCAGCGCGGCGAGACCGACGTCCTCGTCTCGACGACCGTGGTCGAGGTCGGGGTCGACGTGCCGAACGCGAGCGTCATGGTCGTCATGGACGCCGACCGCTTCGGGGTGAGCCAGCTGCACCAGCTGCGCGGGCGCATCGGCCGGGGCGGCTTCCCCGGGCTGTGCCTGCTCGTCACCGGGTCCGAGGCCGAGCCGGCCCTGACCCGGCTCGCCGCGGTCGCGGGGACGACGGACGGCTTCGAGCTCGCCCGCCTCGACCTCGCCCAGCGCCGCGAGGGCGACATCCTCGGCGCCGCGCAGCACGGCCGGCGCACGCAGCTGGAGTTCCTCCACATCCTCGAGCACGAGGACGTCATCGAGCAGGCCCGCGAGGACGCCTTCGCGCTCGTCGACGCCGACCCGGACCTCGCCGACCACCCCCTGCTGGCGGCCGCCGTCCAGGCCCGCGTGGACGCCGAGCAGGCCGCCTACTTGGAGCGTGGCTGATGACCCGCATCATCGCCGGCACGCACGGCGGACGCACCCTGCGCACCCCGCCCGGCGCGGGGACCCGCCCGACGAGCGACCGGGTCCGCGAGGCGCTGTTCTCGGCGCTCGAGGCCCGCGGCGCGGTGCGCGGCGCCCACGTCCTCGACCTCTACGCCGGCTCCGGCGCGCTCGGCCTCGAGGCGGTGAGCCGCGGGGCGCGCTCGTGCGTGCTCGTCGAGTCCGACCGGCGCGCCGCGACGGTCATCGCCGCCAACGTCGCCTCGCTCGCGCTGCGAGGGGTGCGGGTCGTGCCGACGACGGTCGCCTCGGCGCTCGCCGGCGAGCCCGGGGCGGAGGGCCCGGCCGACCTCGTGCTGCTCGACCCCCCGTACGACGTGGGGGAGGATGCGCTGGCCTCCGTGCTGGAGCGGCTCGCCGACGGCTGGCTCGGGGACGACGGGCTCGTCGTCGTCGAGCGCTCCTCGCGCTCACCGGAGCCCGCGTGGCCCACCGGCCTCGAGCGCGTCGGCAAGCCGCGCAAGTACGGCGAGACCACCGTCTGGCTCGCCGAGCGCCCCTGACGCTCGTCGAAGGACGGGATGCGTCGACGCAGGTCAGGCGTGCCGTCTGACAGGATGCGTGGATGAGCGACTACGAGATCCCCCGGCCGGTCAGCGGCGACGTCATCGAGCGCATCCTCGAGGACCACCGGCTCTTCGAGGACCTCCTGCGCGAGGCCCGGCGCACCGACACCGACCGTGAGGCCGCCCGCCGCGCCCTGGCCGAGGTGCTGACCGCGCACGCCGTCGCCGAGGAGGAGAAGGTCTACCCGACCCTGCGCCGCAAGGCCGACGACATCACCGACCACGAGGCCGAGCACGGCGAGGAGGAGCACGCCGAGATCAACGAGGCGCTGCTGGCCTTCCTGCGCGCCAAGGGCACCGACACCCAGAAGTACGACGACGCCCTCGAGGACCTCGCGACGGTGGTCAACCATCACGCGAACGAGGAGGAGCAGACCATCCTCAACCCGGCGCGCGAGGAGGTCGACCTCGAGGTGCGCGAGCGGCTCGGCGTCGACTGGCTGACCCGCCGCAACCAGCTCCTCGAGGAGGGCTGCGGCTCCGAGGAGCAGGTCGCCGCCCTCATCGACGAGGCCGTCGCCAAGGGCGCCCTCGCCCCCGAGGAGGCCCGCGAGGAGGCCGACCGCATCAAGGAGGAGGCCAAGGAGAAGGCCGAGGAGGTCGAGGACGCCGCGAAGAACGGCGACTGACCCACCCCGCCCGGGCCCTTGCTAGGTTGGCGCGCGTGAGCGAGCGCGTCCGCCGGGCCGTCTGCCCCGGCTCCTACGACCCGGTGACCCACGGCCACCTCGACGTCGTGGCGCGCGCCGCCGCGCTGCACGACGAGGTGGTCGTGGCGATCCTCCACAACCCCGCCAAGCAGGGGACCTTCACCGTCCCCGAGCGGGTGGCCCTCGTCGAGCACGCGCTCGCCGACCGGGACCTGGCCGACGTGGTGCGGGTCGAGGCCTTCGCGGACCGGCTCCTCGTCGACGTCTGCCGCGACCTCGGGGCCGACGTCCTCGTCAAGGGCCTGCGCGGTGGCACCGACTTCGACTACGAGCTGCCGATGGCCCGCATGAACCGCCACCTCACCGGCCTCGAGACCCTGTTCCTGCCGGGGGAGCCCTCGCTCGCCCACGTCTCGAGCTCGCTCGTCAAGGAGGTCGTCCGCTACGGCGGCGACGTGACCGGCCTCGTGCCCGACGAGGTCCGCGACGCCCTCGTCGAGCGGCTGCGTGAGCGCTGAGGCGAGCGCCCCGGAGCAGACCCGCGCCGGGCAGCGCACGACGGGGCGGCGCCCGGGCTTCCGGCGCGACGTCGAGGGCCTGCGCGCCGTCGCGGTGCTCTCCGTGCTGGCCTACCACGCCGGCCTGCCGGTCCACGCCGGCTTCGTCGGCGTCGACATCTTCTTCGTCATCTCCGGCTTCCTCATCACCGGCCTGCTCGTCGCCGAGCTCGACCGCACGGGAACGGTCTCGTGGGTGCGCTTCGTCGGCCGCCGCGTGCGCCGGCTCCTGCCGGCCGCCGTGCTCGTCCTCCTCGTCACGAGCCTGTTCTCGTGGCTCGTCATCCCCGGGCAGCGCCGCCAGCAGGTCGGCCACGACGTCATCGCCGCCGCGACCTACGTCGTCAACTGGGTCCTCGCCGGCCGCGAGGTCGACTACCTCTCCTCGGACGTGCGCCCGTCGCCGGTGCAGCACTTCTGGAGCCTCGCGGTCGAGGAGCAGTTCTACGTCCTCTGGCCGCTCCTCCTGCTGACCCTCGCCGTCGTGGCCCGCCTGCTCGGCCGGCGCCCCGACCGCCGCACCGTGGCGATCGCCCTCGGCGCGCTGACCGGGGTGTCGTTCGTCTGGTCGCTCGTCGCCTCGCACACGAGCCCGGAGGCGTCCTTCTTCACGACGACGACCCGCGTCTGGGAGCTCGGCGTCGGTGCCCTGCTCGCCGTGTGGCTGACCGGCCGCGAGCGCCCCGCGGGCGGCAGCCGCGCCGCCGACGCCCTCGGCTGGCTGGGGCTCGCCGCCGTCGTCGTCGTCGCCGTCGCGCTGCCCACCGGCATCGAGTGGCCGAGCGGCTGGGCGCTCCTGCCGACGCTGCCGACCGCGCTCGTCCTCTGGGCCGGGTGGCGCGGGGGCCGCTCCGGCCCGGTCCGGCTCCTCGGCACCCGGGCGATGGTCTGGGTCGGCGGCCTGTCGTACTCGATCTACCTCTGGCACTGGCCGGTGCTCGTCCTCGGGGACTGGAGCGCCGAGCGGCTGACCGGCGGTCCGCTGCCCGGATGGGCCCGCGTCGCGCTCGCCCTGGGGTCGCTCTGGCCGGCGTGGGTGTCGTGGCGGTTCGTCGAGCAGCCGATCCACCACGGGACGTGGCTGCGGCGTCGGCCGCGCGTCCTCGTCGCCGCGGGCCTCGGGATGTCCGGGCTGGCCGTGCTCGCCGCCCTGCCGCTGCTGCCGCTGGCGTCCCCGTTCGTCACGACGCCGCCGGACGGCCGCGTGCCGCCGCTCACGCAGCTCGGGGCATCCACCGTCGTGCCGGGCCGCGCCGTCGCCGACGACGTGCAGCCCGGCTGGGTCACGCCCGACCTGCTCGTCAGCGGCGAGGACCGGCCGGACGCCGACGTCGACCGCTGCCAGGTCGACCACGGCGCCACGGAGCCGGTCGCCTGCACCTTCGGCGACCCGCGTGGCGCCGTCACCGTCGCGCTCGTCGGGGACTCCAAGGCGATGCAGTGGCTGCCCGCGCTCCAGGAGCAGGCCGGCGAGCGCGGCTGGCGCGTCGTCACCTACGGCAAGTCCGCTTGCGCGTTCAGCGCCGCACCGGCGGCCAACGCCGGCCGGGCCTACCCCGAGTGCGACGCCTGGAACGCCGCCGTGGCGCGGGCGCTCGCGGCCGACCCGCCGGACGTGCTCGTCACCTCCGGCGTGGCGCGGGGAGCCTGGGACGGCTCGCGCACCGACGCCCCGCTCCTCGAGGACGGCTACGCGCGGCGCTGGGCCGCGCTCGCCCGAGCCGGGCTCCCGGTCGTCGTCGTCGGCGACAGCCCCGTCTCGCCGGACGACCTCGACGTCTGCGCCGCCTGGCACCCCGACGCGCTCGCGCAGTGCACCTTCGCGGCCGGCCCGGCCGTCGCGGCGAGCGGCCTGCCGGTGCAGCGCCCGGCCGTCGCGCGGGCGGGGGAGGGCGTCGCGCTCCTCGACCTCACTCCGTGGATCTGCCCCGGCGGCGAGTGCCCGCTGGTCGTCGGGCACGTCACCGTCCACCGCGCCGGCGACCACGTCACCGCGACCTACGCCCGCACCCTCGCGCCGCAGGTCGCGGGCGCTGTCGAGGCCGCCCTCGCCCCGCCGGGACGCCGCTGACGGCCCCGGTTTGGGGAGGTGGGGGGCCTGCCGGTACCGTTGTCCTTCGGTCTGCGTCCGTGCGGCGTGACCCGAACCCGTCCCGACCCCACCGAAAGCCCATGTCGCGTCTCGATCCCCGGTCCCCCTTGGTGCTCGACACCAAGCTCGTGGGCCGTCGACCCGGGACGATGCACGAGCTCGAGCGTGAGGCAGGGGCGCCGAGCGATCTCGGCACCGACGTCATCCGCGTCGAGGAGGGCAGCCCGCTGTCCCTCTCGCTGCGGATGGAGTCCGTCGTCGAGGGTGTGCTCGTCACGGGTTCGGTGCGCGGTACGGCCACCGGCGCCTGCGTGCGGTGCCTGGACCCGGTGAGCGTCCCGCTCGACGGTCACTTCCAGGAGCTGTTCGTTCACGCCGATCGCCACGACCACCACCACGAGGTGGGGGACGAGGACGCCGACGAGGAGTACCGCGTCGAGGACGGCTACATCGACCTCGACCCGGTGGTCCGGGACACGGTGGTGCCTGCACTGCCGTTCCAGCCGGTGTGCCGGCCGGACTGCCCCGGGCTCTGCTCCGTGTGCGGACAGCCGCTCGCGGAGGACCCCGAGCACCAGCACGACGAGATCGACCCCCGATGGGCGGCGCTCTCGGCCCTGGCCGAGAACCCGTCCACGCCGACAGAGAAGAGGACCTGACGTGGCCGTTCCGAAGCGGAAGATGTCGCGCTCCAACACCCGCTCGCGCCGCGCCAACTGGAAGGCGACGGTCGTCGCGACGACCACCTGCCCGCAGTGCAAGGCGCCGACCCAGCCGCACATGGCGTGCCCGTCGTGCGGCACCTACAAGGGGCGCCACTTCGGCGCCGCCGAGCGCACCGAGCACCAGGGCTGACCCCCCTCCCCATGGGGAAGGGGTCGGCCTCGGCCGATGCACTCGCGCCCCTGCGCCCCGTCGCCGAGCTCGTCGGTCACCTCTCGGAGGTGACCGGCGGTCCCGTCGACGAGGCGCTGGTCCGGCGTGCCCTCACCCACCGCTCGTACGCGTACGAGATGGGGGGACTGCCGCACAACGAGCGGCTCGAGTTCCTCGGTGACTCCGTCCTCGGGCTCGTCGTCACGACGACGCTCTACGACACCAACCCGGACGAGTCCGAGGGCCAGCTCGCGAAGCTGCGCGCCGCCGTGGTCAACATGCGGGCCCTCGCCGACGTCGGGCGCACGCTCGGCCTCGGCGACTTCGTGTTCCTCGGCCGCGGCGAGGAGAGCACCGGCGGGCGCGACAAGGACTCGATCCTCGCCGACACCGTCGAGGCGGTCATCGGCGCCGTGTACCAGTCGGCCGGCATCGAGGCCGCGGGCGAGCTCGTCCACAGCCTCGTCGACCCGCTGCTCGCCCAGTCCGCCACCCTCGGAGCCGGCCTGGACTGGAAGACGAGCCTGCAGGAGATCAGCTCGCGCCACGGCCTCGGCTCGCCCGAGTACGTCGTGACCGAGGACGGCCCCGAGCACGCGAAGTCCTTCGAGGCCGCGGTCGTCGTCGGCGGCCAGGTCCTCGGCCGCGGCTGCGGCCGGACGAAGAAGGTCGCCGAGCAGGAGGCCGCCGCGCACGGCTGGGCCGCCATCCGCGACGCCCACGAGCCGCCCGAGGGCCGCCCGAGCGGTGCCTGAGCTCCCCGAGGTCGAGGTCGTCCGCCGCGGCCTCGCCGCACACGTCGAGGGCCGGCGTCTCGCGACCGTCGAGCTGCGGGGACATCGGGTCGCGCGCCGCCACCTGCCCGGGCCGCAGGACCTCGCCCAGCGCCTCGAGGGCCGCCGGGTCGCCGCCGTCCGCCGCCGCGGCAAGTACCTCTGGTGGGACCTCGAGGACTCCGTCGGTCTCATCCTCCACCTCGGGATGAGCGGCCAGCTGCTCGTCGAGGACGCCGCCGCGCCCGACGAGAAGCACCTGCACGGCCGGTTCACCTTCGAGGACGGCGGACCCGAGCTGCGCTTCGTCGATCAGCGCACCTTCGGCGGTCTCGCGCTCGCCGACCTCGACGACGCCGGCGTGCCGCGCAGCATCGCCCACATCGCGCCCGACCCCCTGGAGCCGGCGTTCGACCGGGCCGCGACGATCCGGCGCATCAAGGCCAAGGACAGCGCGGTCAAGCGCGTCCTGCTCGACCAGACCGTCGTCTCCGGCATCGGCAACATCTACGCCGACGAGTCCCTCTGGCGCGCGCAGGTGCACGGCGAGCGGCCGGCGTCGGCCCTGACCAAGCCGCGCATCGGTGCCCTCCTCGACCACGCGACCGACGTGATGACCGAGGCGCTGGGCCAGGGCGGGACGAGCTTCGACGCCCTCTACGTCAACGTCAACGGCGCCTCGGGCTACTTCGACCGCTCGCTGGCCGCCTACGGCCAGGCCGGCCGCCCGTGCCGACGCTGCGGCACCCCCATCCGCCGCGAGCAGTTCATGAACCGCAGCTCGTTCTCGTGCCCGCGCTGCCAGCCGCGCCCCCGCAGGGTCAGGGCAGCGGGATCGGCTTGAGCCGCACCGGCTTCCCGGTCTTGCGCTCCGACAGCTGCGCCATCGCGGTCCGGACGGTCGAGCTGTAGAGGTGCGCCCCGCGGATGCTCGGGTGGATGCCGTCCGACTGGAGCATCCCGCTCGTGTCGGCCAGCGCCCGGTCCCAGTCCGCGACGACGACGTTGTCGTGCGCCGCGACGACCTCGCGCAGCTGCTCGTTGTCGGTCTCGGCCCGGGCGTAGCGGCCGTGCACGGTGAGGACGACGACCATCCGGTCCGGCCCGATCTCGCGCAGGGTCCGCTCGATGGACCGCGCGTCGGTGCCGAAGTTCGTGCCGAAGGCGAGGACGACGACCCGGCGCAGCCCGTCGCCACGCGCCCCGACGAGCCGCGGCGCCTCGCTCCAGCGGCGGTTGGAGCGGGCGTCGATGCGGATCTTCGGGAAGTAGTACTCCATCGCCTGCTTGGCGCCGACGAGCATCGAGTCGCCGAACGCGTCGACCTCCGCGCCCGTGGGCATGCTCCAGTCGGCGGCGGTGGGCCGGGTGCCCGCGGTCTCGGCCGGTACGGGGGAGCTGGTGGCCGAGGGAGTCGGCGCGGCGCTCGTGGCGGCGGCCTCGCGGGCCAGGGCCGCCTCGTTGGCCTCGATCATCTGCTCCGTGGCGGTGCGGTCGGGGGCGGTCGCCATCACCGCGGTCGTCGCGACGGCCGCGACGGCGAGGACGGCCCACACCGTGCGGGCCCGGCGGGTCCCGGCGCGACGCATCCGGCGGGCCAGGGCCCGGAAGGCCCCGCCGAAGCCGAGGCGCCGGACCGGGGTCTCGACGAAGCGGTAGGAGAGGTCCGCGGCCGCGACCGTGACGAGCACGGCCCAGCCGCGGGTCAGCACGTAGTCGAGCCCGCCCGGCGCGACGGGGATGTCCTGCCCCACGACGAGGACGACGGGCCAGTGCCACAGGTAGATGCCGTAGCTGCGCGAGCCGACCCAGCGGAGCGCGGGCAGGTCGAGCAGGGCGCGCAGCCGGCCGGGCCGCTCGACCACGACGAGGACGACGCCGGCCGTCGCGAGGGAGGCGAGGAGGATGCCGCCGCGGAAGGTCAGCGACGACTGCTCGTCGGCGAGGACGAGCAGGCCGCCGAGGACGGCGAGCGCGACGGCGCCGACCGTGCGGCGGTGGCGCTCCCAGAGGGCGGTCCGCGTGCCCGCGCGCCCGGGGGCGGCGAGCGCCAGCGCGAGGGCGGCGCCGACCATCAGACCCGTCGCGTGGGTGTCGGTGCCGTAGTAGACGCGCGTGGGGGCGTCCGGGTCCAGGCGCAGGGCCATGAGCAGCGAGGAGGCGACGGCGAGCCCGAGCGCGGTGGCGGCCCGCGCCTCCGGCCGGCGGACCGCCCGCAGCAGGTGGAGGAGCGCGAGCGGCCACAGCAGGTAGAACTGCTCCTCGACCGCGAGGGACCAGAGGTTGGCGAGCAGCGTCGGGGAGGTCGCCGCGAAGTAGTCGGTGCCGGCCGCGACCTCGAGCCAGTTCGAGGTGAAGGTCAGCGCCCCGAGCACCTGGCGACCGACGCCGACGAGCAGGTCGCCCTCGGCGACGCGGGCCAGCAGCACCGCCGACGGCACGAGGACGAGCAGCGCCGGCAACAGGCGGCGGGCGCGGCGGGTCCAGAAGCCCCGCAGGTCGACCCGGCCGGTGCTCGCGCGCTCGCGCAGGAGGAGCGTCGTGATGAGGAACCCGGACAGGACGAAGAAGACGTCGACGCCGAGGAACCCGCCGGGCAGCCAGCCGGGGTCGAGGTGGAAGACGACGACCGCGACGACGGCGAGGGCGCGCAGCCCGTCGAGACCGGCGAGGCGGTGGCCCGGCCGGGAGGCGTCGTCGACCGGGCGGGTCGCGGTGGTGACGCCACCGAGCCCGTCGGGCGCCGCGGGTGCGACCGGGTCCATGCTGGAACGGTAGTGACGCGGGGGGCCGCCGTGACGGAGGCGCGCTGTGGGGCGCCTGTGACGCCCGTCGCGGGCGCTGCCTACGATCGGCGCGTGGACGAGGAGCGGCAGGACGGGCGCGGGGACCGCGAGCGGGCGACGGTGTTCGTCCGCGGCCGCGTGCAGGGGGTCGGCTTCCGCTGGTGGACCCGGGCCCGGGCGCTCGAGCTCGGGCTCGTCGGCTGGGCGCGCAACACCGCCGACGGACGGGTCGAGGTCGTCGCCGAAGGGCCGCGCGCCGCCGTCGAGGCCCTCCACGGGATGCTCGGGGAGGAGCCGTCGACGACCGGCCGGCCGGGCCACGTGGCTCTCGTGTCCGCGCCGCTGTGGGCGGCGGCCAAGGGGGAGAGCGGGTTCCGCGAGCGCTGAGCCCCGTTCGCGCTCCGGACGCCGCGCGCCGGCCCGGGCGTGGGTTCCTACGATGGTGCCGTGAGCGACATCCCCCCGGACCTCGCGCGGCTGCGCTCGAGCATCGACAACATCGACGCCGCGCTCGTGCACCTGCTCGCCGAGCGGTTCAAGTGCACCCAGGCCGTCGGCGAGCTCAAGGCCGCCGCGGGGCTGCCCGCCGCCGACCCCGGCCGCGAGGAGCGCCAGGTGGCGCGCCTGCGCGCGCTCGCCGACGAGTCGGGGCTGGACCCGCAGTTCGCCGAGGCGTTCCTCAACTTCATCATCGCCGAGGTCATCCACCACCACGAGCACATCGCGGGCGCCGGCTCCTGATCCCGGTCCCCGGACCACACGCGTATCGGGTGACCCGATACCGGTGCGCTTCACCCGACAACCGTTCCCGGGTAGAGCGCACGCGTATCGGGTGACCCGATACGCGTGGGATGCATGGGATCCGGGCACGAGCCCCGCGGACGTCCCACGAGGCACAGCAGCCTCAGCGGCACCAGGGGCCACAGGCACCTCCGGGGGGATGCCGCGTCCCGCCACCGCGCCGCGACCCCGGTAGCATCGCCCGCGACCCGGCCGCGGCCGGGGCCGCCCGACCCCTGCGAGAGACGACCCGCCGATGTACCTCAAGACGCTGACCCTCAAGGGGTTCAAGTCCTTCGCCTCGGCGACGACGATGCGCCTCGAGCCCGGCATCACCTGCGTCGTCGGCCCCAACGGCTCCGGCAAGTCCAACGTCGTCGACGCGCTCGCCTGGGTCATGGGCGAGCAGGGCGCCAAGAGCCTGCGCGGCGGCAAGATGGAGGACGTCATCTTCGCCGGCACCGCCGGCCGCGCCCCGCTCGGGCGCGCCGAGGTCAGCCTGACGATCGACAACACCGACGGCGCCCTGCCCATCGACTACACCGAGGTGACGATCACCCGGACGATGTTCCGAGGCGGCGGCTCCGAGTACGCGATCAACGGCACGGGATGCCGCCTGCTCGACGTCCAGGAGCTCCTCTCGGACTCCGGTCTCGGCCGCGAGATGCACGTCATCGTCGGCCAGGGCCAGCTCGACACCGTGCTGCGGGCGACCCCGGAGGAGCGCCGCGGGTTCATCGAGGAGGCCGCCGGCGTCCTCAAGCACCGCCGCCGCAAGGAACGGGCGCTGCGCAAGCTCGGGCAGATGGAGGGCAACCTCACCCGCGTCCAGGACCTGACCGGCGAGATACGCCGCCAGCTCGGGCCGCTCGGTCGCCAGGCCGAGGCCGCGCGCCGGGCCGCGGTCGTCCAGGCCGACGTCCGCGACGCCCGCCTGCGCCTGCTCGCCGACGACCTCGTCCAGCTGACCGGCATCGTCGAGCGGGAGGTGGCCGACGAGACCGCTCTCCTCGAGCGGCGCACCGCCGTGGAGGACGCCCTCGCGACGGTCCGCGGCCGGCTGACCGAGGTCGAGCGCCAGGCCGCCGACGCCGCGCCCGAGCTCGGCCGGGCGCAGGAGCGGGTCGTGCGGCTCCAGAGCCTGCGCGACCGGCTCGAGTCCACCGGCTCGGTCGCGGCCGAGCGGGTCCGCCTGCTCTCGCAGGACGAGGTGCACGAGAGCACCTCCGGCCGCGACCCCGAGGAGCTGCGCGCGCAGGCCGCCCGCGCCCGCGAGGCCGAGGAGCTGCTCCAGGCCGAGATCGCCGAGACGACCCAGGCCCTCCAGGACGCCGTCGCCGCCCGCGAGGACGCCGAGAAGGCCTTCACCGCCGAGCAGCAGCGCCTCGCCCGCCTGGCCCGGGCCGCGGCCGACCGTCGCGAGGGGCTGGCCAAGCTCGCCGGCCAGGTCGGCGCCCGGCGCAGCCGCATCGAGGCGGGGGAGGCCGAGATCGGCCGGCTCCAGGCCCTCGTCACCGAGGCCCGCCAGCGCGCCGCCGACGCCGAGCGCGAGTTCGCCTCGCTCGAGGGCGGTATCGCCCACGAGGAGGAGGGCGAGGAGGGCCTCGACACGACGTACGAGGCGGCCGCCGAGCGGCTCGCCGAGGTCGAGGCCGAGGTCGAGCGGCTCCAGCAGGAGGAGCGCGAGGCCGAGCGCGACCGCTCGACCGCCCAGGCCCGCCTCGAGGCGCTCGAGCTGAGCCTGCGCCGCAAGGACGGCGCCGCCACGCTGCTCGAGGCCGCCGACGACGCGCACGCCGTCATCGGCGCGGTCGCGGCGCTCGTCCAGGTCGCCAAGGGACACGAGGCCGCGGTCGCCGCCGCGCTCGGGTGGGCGTCCGAGGCGCTCGCCGTCGGGTCGGCGGACGCCGCCGCGGCCGCGCTCGCCTCGCTGCGCGACACCGACGGTGGCCGGGCCGCGCTGCTCGTCGGCGAGACCGCCGCGCCGCAGGACCCGGCGTCGTGGCCGGCGCTGGACGCCGACGCCGTCTGGGCGCGCGACGTCGTCACCGCCCCGGACACCGTCCTGCCCGCCGTGCACCAGGTGCTCGAGCGGGTCGCCCTCGTCCCGACCGCCGCCCACGCGGTCGCCCTCGTCGCCCGCCACCCGGGCGTCACCGCCGTGACCGCCGTCGGCGACGTCTTCGGACCCGGCTGGGCCCGCGGCGGCAGCAGCGCCGGCGAGAGCCTCCTCGAGGTCCAGGCCGCCGTCGACGAGACCCGGGCCGCCCTCGACGAGGCCACGGCGCGGGCCGAGCGGACGCGCTTCGCGCTGGCCGCCGCCCGCGAGAAGGCGACCGCCGCCGAGACCGCCGTCGACGCCGCGCTCGAGGCCCTCCACGAGTCCGACGCCCGGATGGCCGCCGTCGCCGAGCGCCTCGGCGGACTCGGGGCCGCGATGCGCACCGCCGGGGCCGAGGCCGAGCGCGCCGAGAAGGCCATCGCCGGTGCCAGCGAGCGGCTCGAGGCCGACCGCGCCGAGCTGGACGCCCTCGCCCAGCGCCTCGCCGAGGCGGAGGCCGAGCCGGCCGCCGACGACGCCGACCCCTCGGCCGACGAGCGCGACCGCCTCGAGCTCGAGGCCAGCCGGGCCCGCACCGCCGAGACCGAGGTCCGCCTCGCCCTGCGCACCAAGGAGGAGCGGGCCCGCTCGCTCGCCGGGCGCGCCGACTCCCTCGAGGGCGCCGCCCGCAACGAGATCGCCGCCCGCGAGCGGCTGCGCGAGCGGCGCGAGAAGCGCCGCCGCGAGGCCGGGGTCGCCGCCGCCGTCCACGAGGCCGCCACGTGGGCCGTCGAGGAGGTCGCCGCCGCGCTCACCCGGGCCGGGACGCTGCGCGACGCCGCCGAGGCCGAGCGGGTCGAGCGCGACCGCACCGTGGCCGGGCTGCGGGAGCGGCTCGGGACCGTCCAGGACGAGCTGCGCGACCTCACCGACGCCGCGCACCGCGACGAGATGGCCCGCGCCCGGCAGCTGGCGCGCATCGAGCAGCTCCAGGCCAGGGCCGTCGAGGAGCTCGGCGTCGACCCCGACGTGCTCGTCGAGGAGTTCGGGCCGCACCAGCCGGTCCCGCACGTCGCCGCGCCGGGGGAGGACCCCGACGCGCTGCCCGAGCCGCAGCCCTACGTCCGCGAGGAGCAGGAGAAGCGGCTGCGCAAGGCCGAGCGCGCCCTCTCGGCGCTCGGTCGGGTCAACCCGCTCGCGCTCGAGGAGTTCGCGGCGCTCGAGGAGCGGCACACCTTCCTCACGACCCAGCTCGAGGACCTCAAGCGCTCCAAGCGCGACCTGCTCGACATCGTCAAGGAGGTCGACGAGCGCGTGGAGCAGGTCTTCACCGAGGCCTTCTTCGACACCAAGGAGCAGTTCGAGCGCGTCTTCCAGCGGCTGTTCCCCGGCGGCGAGGGGCGGCTGGTCCTCACCGACCCCGACAACATGCTGACGACCGGCATCGAGGTCGAGGCGCGCCCGCCCGGCAAGAAGGTCAAGCGGCTCTCGCTGCTGTCCGGCGGCGAGCGCTCGCTCGTCGCGGTGGCGCTGCTCGTCGCGATCTTCAAGGCCCGCCCGAGCCCGTTCTACATCATGGACGAGGTCGAGGCCGCGCTCGACGACACCAACCTCGGCCGGCTCATCACCCTCTTCGAGGAGCTGCGCGACTCCAGCCAGCTCATCGTCATCACGCACCAGAAGCGCACGATGGAGGTCGCCGACGCGCTCTACGGCGTCTCGATGCGCGGCGACGGCGTGACGACGGTCGTCAGCCAGCGCATCCGCGACGTCGCCGCCTCCGCCTGACCCGGGAAGGGCCGGGCACCCCCGGCGCCCGGCCCCTCCGTGCCGGGTCGCCCGGCGGTGTCCTACTTCTGCGCCACGCAGCACCCGAAGCACGGTCCGCACTTGACGAACGCGTTCGCCGGCAGCGTGGTGGACAGGAGCGTTCCCCCCGCGATGAGCGAGACGGCGACGATACGAGCAACCTTCTTCATGGTGTTCCTCTCGGTCGAAGTGACCGGGACGCTACTCGGCTATCGGGATCCGCGCGCGCTGGACGAACCCGGCCCCTGCGCCCAGGCCGCGAGGAGGGCGCGCTCGTCGGCGTCGTCGAGACCGGTGCGTCGCGGTTGGTCGGCCGGGCGCGCCTCCTCCCACGCGAGGGTGTCGCGCAGCGTCTCGAGGAGGGGACGGTGGGTCAGGCCGAGCGCGCGAGCGGCCTCGCCGGTGCGCGAGGCGAAGCCGCCGTACTCGGCGAACGGCAGCCAGAGCGGGAGCGAGCGCGGGCCCATCCACGCGTCGACGCCCTGCTCGGCGAGCCACGCCGGATCCGCCGCGACGAGCTCGGCATCACCGCCGGCCGCCGCACGGGATGCCTCGAGCAGCCGCCCCAAGGTCGTCGTCGGGCCGACCGCGTCGACGACGCCGCTCGTGCCGGACTCGGCGCAGCGGACCATCCAGGCGGCGAGGTCGCGGACGTCGAGGACCTGGACCGGGTCGCCGAGGGCGGCGGGCACGAGGACCCGCCCCGGCGCGGCGGGGTGCGCGAAGCGCCAGGGCCACCACCCGGTGCGCCCCGAGGAGTCACCCGGCCCGCCGATGAGGCCCGCGCGTGCCACGAGCGTCCGGGACGGGCCGAGGCCGTCGAGGACGGCCTGCTCGCACGCGACCTTGGCGCCGCCGTAGGCGTCGGGGTCGTCGCCGCCGACGTCGCGCGGGGCGAGCAGCGGCGTGGACTCGTCGGCGCCCGGGACGGAGTGGTCGGCGTAGACGTTGCCGGTCGACACGAACCCCCAGTGACCGGCCCGGCCGGCGAGGGCGGCCACGGCCCGTCGCACCTGGCCGGGGTCGCGGGCGACGTCGAGCACCGCGTCCCAGTCCTCGTGCTCGACCCCGCCGAGCCCGGCGTCCGGGTCGTCGCGGTCGACCCGGACGAGCCTCGCGCCGTCCGCCGGAGCCCCGGAGCGGCCGCGTGCCACGCAGGTGACGTCGTGCCCGCGCGCGAGGCCGGCGCGGGCCAGCTCACGGCCGAGGAAGGCGGTGCCACCGAGGACGAGGAGTCGCATCCGGCCACCCGACCACGCCCGACGGGTCGCCCGGAAGGGCTGTTCGCGCAGGGCGGAGCGCGTCGTGGCGATCGCCGACACCCCGGTTCGTCCACGAGACCCCGGTTCGTAGCTCGTGTCTCGTGGACATTTCGGGGTGACCCCGAAATGTCGTGACGGGTGGGACAGGTGGGGCGGAGTCGGTCAGCGGGGGAGCGGGCCGACGGAGCCGAGGGGCCAGAAGCGCAGGACCACCGGCCCGACGACGCGCTCGACGGGGACGAAGCGGGCGCACTCGCCGCCTCCCGACGTCGAGCCCCGGCAGCCGAGGACGGAGTCGGCCGACTGCGAGCGGTGGTCGCCGAGCACCAGGAGGTTCTCCTCGGGCACGGTCACCTGGGGGAAGCAGCGCTGAGAGCGTGGGGTGCTCGCGCAGTCGAGGCTGCCGCGGACGAACGGCAGGTCGTCGTGGACGTAGGGCTCGTCGAGGGCGACGTCGTCGACCGTCACCCGGCCGTCGACCGAGCAGCAGGCGACGCGGTCGCCGGGCAGCCCGACGACCCGCTTGACCGTGTAGGAGGTGTTGCTCGGGCCGATGCCGACGACGTCGCCGGCCGCGCGCGCGACGCGGGCGAGCGGGTTCGAGGCCGGCGGCAGCCGACGGTCCTGCCACGTCGCGCCGTGCCCGAAGACGACGACGTCACCCCGATCGACCGAGTGGTCGAGGCGGTCGACGAGGATGCGGTCACCGATCCGCAGGGTGTTCTCCATCGACTGCGACGGCACGCCGAAGGGCTTGACGAGGAAGGCCTGGACGAGGGCGATCGCCACCACGGCGACGAGGACCTCGGTGAACCACGGCAGCCGACGCCGACGTCGGGTGGTGGGCGGCTCGGCCGTCGCGACACCGGGGTCGGTCACCCGCGCCACCCTAGTTGCGGCCCGTGACAGGTGTCGATTTGGCCACGTGCGCACCGGGTCCCGAGAATGGACGCATGCTCGCGGTCGTCGTCACCCTGCTCCTCCTCGTCGCCCTCGCCGTCGCCGTCCTCGGGATGGTGGCCGTCCCCGCCCGTCGGGCCGGCCGCGAGGTGCTGACGGAGCGCGGGACCGCGGCCGTCGCGGGCCTGCGCGAGCGCGGCGACCGCCGGACGGCCCCGGACGACGGCCGGCCGGAGCGCGAGACCGTCGCCGCCTGAGCGCACGGCGCCACCCGGCTCCGGGTGTCCGCGGGGTGTGGTCGAATGAGACGACCCCGAGAGCGAAGGAGCCGCCCCGATGAGGTCCGGCATCGACATGTCGGCCGTCGACCAGACGGTCCGCCCGCAGGACGACCTGTTCGCGTTCACCAACGGCAGCTGGTTGGCGCGCACGACCATCCCCGAGGACCGCGGGCGCTACGGCACCTTCGACGCGCTGCGCGAGGCCGCCGAGAAGCACGTCCGGACGATCATCGAGGAGACGGCCGCCGGGTCGCCCGCGCCCGGCACGGTCGCGGCCAAGGTCGGCGACCTCTACTCGAGCTTCATGGACGAGGAGCGGGTCGAGGCCCTCGGCGCCGGCCCCGTGCTCGCCGACCTCGAGCGGGTCGCGGCCCTCCGCGACGCCTCCGGCCTCATGGGCCTGCTCGGCGAGCTCGCCCGCGAGGGCGTCTTCGGCCCCGTCGTCCCCTTCGTCAACACCGACGACCGCGACCCCGACCGCTACGTCGTCTACCTCGAGCAGGCCGGCCTGGGCCTGCCCGACGAGTCCTACTACCGCGAGCCCCAGCACGCCGCCGTGCTCGAGGCCTACACCCCGCACGTCGCGCGGATGCTCGAGCTCGCCGGGTACCTCGGCGCGCAGGGGGCCGCCGAGCGCGTCGTCGCGCTCGAGACCCACCTCGCGTCCCACCACTGGGACAAGGTGACCAACCGCGACCCGGTCAAGACCTACACGCTGCTCGACCGCGCCGGCCTCGACGCGCTCGCCCCCGGCATCGACTGGGACGCCTTCCTCGCGGGGATGCAGGCCCCGGCCCGCACCTTCTCCGCGGTCGTCGTGCGCCAGCCCGGCTACCTCACCGCGCTCGGCGAGGCGCTCCGGCACGAGCCGGTGGAGGCGTGGCGCGACTGGCTCGCGTGGCACGTCGTCCACGCGCACGCTCCGTACCTGTCCTCGGCCTTCGTCGAGGAGAACTTCGACTTCTACGGGCGCACCCTCTCGGGCGTCCCGCGGCTGCGCGACCGCTGGAAGCGCGCCGTCTCCCTCGTCGAGGACGCGCTCGGCGAGGCCGTCGGGCAGCTCTACGTCGAGCGCCACTTCCCGCCGCACGCCAAGGCGCGGATGCTCGAGCTCGTCGACAACGTCGTCGAGGCGTTCCGGCAGAGCCTGTCCGCCGTCCCGTGGATGGGGCCGGCGACGCGGGCCGAGGCCCTGGCCAAGCTCGAGGCGTTCACCCCGAAGATCGGCTACCCCGACCGCTGGCGCGACTACACCGCGCTCCAGGTCGAGGCCGGCGACCTGCTCGGCAACGTCAAGCGGGCCAGCGCCTTCGAGGTCGCGCGCAACCTCGCCAAGCTCGGCGGCCCGGTCGACCGCACCGAGTGGTTCATGACCCCGCAGACCGTCAACGCGTACTACAACCCGGGGATGAACGAGATCGTCTTCCCCGCGGCGATCCTCCAGCCCCCGTTCTTCGACGTCGACGCCGACGACGCGGTCAACTACGGCGGCATCGGCGCGGTCATCGGCCACGAGATCGGGCACGGCTTCGACGACTCCGGCTCGCAGTTCGACGGCCGCGGCGAGCTGCGCGACTGGTGGACCGCCGAGGACCGCGAGCGGTTCCAGGCGCTCGCGGACGCGCTCATCGGACAGTTCTCCGTCCTCGAGACCCGCGACGCCCCCGGCACGCCGGTCAACGGTGCGCTGACCGTCGGCGAGAACATCGGCGACCTCGGCGGCCTGACCATCGGCCACGCCGCCTACCGGATCTCGCTCGGCGGGCAGGAGGCGCCCGAGCTCGACGGCTTCACCGGCGACCAGCGCTTCTTCCTCGGCTGGGCCCAGGTCTGGCGCGGGATGGCGCGGGCCGCCGAGGCCGAGCGCCTGCTCGCCGTCGACCCGCACAGCCCGATGGACCTGCGCGCGAACGCCGCGCGCAACCTCACGGCCTTCCACGAGGCCTTCGGGACGCAGCCGGGCGACGGCATGTACCTGCCGGAGGCGGAGCGGGTCAGCATCTTCTGACGCGGGCCCGCCCGTCCGGTTTGGGCTGCGCCGGTCGCCTTGACAGGATGGCCGGGTGACTGACTCGATCCTCACCTACGTCGGCATCGCCGTCGCCGTCCTCGTCGTCGTCGGGGGCGTGGTCCTCGGGCTCGTCCGCGGACGCGGCGGCGCCGAGCGCGACCTCGAGGCGCCCGAGCGCGGCGACGCCCCGGGCACGCCCGGGCCGGCCGACGCCGACCTCGCCCCGGACGGCGCGATCGGGACGATCGAGCACCCCGGCGAGGTCGTCGAGGAGGAGCCGCCCGCCCCGGCGCCGGCGCCCACCACGACCGTCCCGACGGTCGAGACCCCGGAGGCCCCGGCCGGCCGGCTGCACCGCCTCCGGGCGCGCCTCGCGCGCTCCAACACGGCGATCGGCCGCGGCCTGCTCGCGCTGCTCGCGGGCGGCAAGCTCGACGACGCCGCGTGGGAGGAGGTCGAGGACACCCTCCTCGCCGCCGACCTCGGGGTCGCCGCGACGACCGAGCTCGTCGACGCCCTGCGGACCCGCGTCGCCGTCGAGGGCGTGGCCGACGAGGCCGCCGTCCGCCGCCTGCTGCGCGAGGAGCTGCTCGCCCTCGTCGACCCGTCGATGGACCGCTCGCTCGCCGACGAGCGCGTCGGCGACCGCCCGGCCTGCATCCTCGTCGTCGGCGTCAACGGCACCGGCAAGACGACGACCGTCGGCAAGCTGGCCCGCGTGCTCGTCGCCGAGGACAAGGACGTCGTCCTCGGCGCCGCCGACACCTTCCGCGCCGCCGCCGCCGACCAGCTCGAGACGTGGGGCGGGCGGGTCGGTGTCCCGACCGTGCGCTCCGACCGCGACGGCGCCGACCCCGCGTCGGTCGCCTTCGACGCCGTCAAGGCCGCCGCGGAGCTCGAGGCCGACGTCGTGATCGTCGACACCGCGGGCCGCCTCCAGAACAAGACCGGCCTCATGGACGAGCTCGGCAAGGTCAAGCGCGTCATCGAGAAGCAGAGCCCCGTCGACGAGGTCCTCCTCGTCCTCGACGCGACGACCGGCCAGAACGGCATGAAGCAGGCCGAGGTCTTCGCGCAGGTCGTCGGCATCACCGGCATCGTGCTGACCAAGCTCGACGGCACCGCCAAGGGCGGCATCGTCGTCGCCGTCCAGCGCGCGCTCGGGGTGCCGGTCAAGCTCGTCGGGCTCGGCGAGGGCCCGGACGACCTCGCGCCGTTCGACGCCGAGGCCTTCGTCGACGCGATCATCGACTGACGCCGCCGCCCGGCGCGGCGCCCGGCCCCGCTCAGACCGAGCAGGCCGGCGTCCCGCCGGGCAGCCGGTGCCGGTTGCGCGCCACCCAGAAGTAGATCGCCCGCGCCACCTGGCGCACCCCCGGAACGAGGACGAGGGCCCCGAGCGGGCGCACCCACGGCCGTGACGCGAGCAGCGCCCGCGCGACGGCGTCCTGCGCCGACGACACCCGGCCGTCGGCCGCGACCCACTGGACGGCCTCGGTGCACGCCTGCTCGGTGACCCCGAGCGGCCCGAGGTCGACCTGCTGCCACGGCTCCACGGCGTAGTCGGCGGGGGAGCGGCGCAGGCGCAGGAGCAGCCGCACCGACGAGCTGCAGAAGGCGCAGTCGCCGTCGAAGAGCAGGACCGGGAGCCGGGGCGTCACGGGGGCGGGCACCCCTCCATCGTCGCACCGGGTCTCACGATGCGGGACCGGCCGGACGGCGAAACGCGTTCCTTACACGGACGCCGATCCCGCAACACCGGCGTAACAGGACGCGGCAGGTCGTGAAACCCGGGGCCGTGACAGTACTGGTCCATGAGCACGACACTCCTCCCGCTGGCAGACGCTGCGGAGACCGTCGACTACGCGTCGGCGGGGTTCCTCATCCTCTGCGCCTCCCTCGTCCTCCTCATGACCACGCCCGGCCTCGCGCTGTTCTACGGCGGCCTGACCCGGTCCAAGTCGGTCCTCAACATGATGATGATGTCGTTCGGCGCCATGGGCGTCGTCGGCATCGTCTACGTCCTCTGGGGCTACTCGATGTCCTTCGGCTCCGAGAACGTGGGCGGCATCATCGCCAACCCGTTCGAGAAGTTCGGCCTCGCGAACACCGACGCGGTCATCAACCCGTTCGGCTACGAGGGCTACGGGAACATCCCCGAGCTCGCGTTCGTGGGCTTCCAGCTGACCTTCGCCGTCATCACCGTCGCCCTCATCAGCGGCGCGGTGGCCGACCGCGTGAAGTTCTCGACCTGGATGGTGTTCTCGGGCCTCTGGGTGACCTTCGCCTACTTCCCGATCGCCCACATGGTGTGGGGCGGCGGCCTGCTGTCCGGCGCCGAGACGAGCCTCTCGTCGCTCGTCTTCGGCTCCACCGACGGGGTCGCGAACTTCGCGCCGATCGACTTCGCCGGCGGCACGGTCGTCCACATCAACGCCGGCATGGCGGGCCTCGTCCTCGCCCTGGTCGTCGGGGTCCGGGTCGGCTTCGGCAAGGTGCCGATGCGCCCGCACAACGTCCCGCTCGTGATGATCGGCGCCGGCCTGCTGTGGTTCGGCTGGTTCGGGTTCAACGCGGGCTCCGAGCTCGCCCCCGACGGCACCGCGGCCCTCGTCTGGGTCAACACGACCGTCGCGACCTGCGCGGCGATGATGGGCTGGCTGCTCCTGGAGAAGATCCGCGACGGCCACGCCACCTCCGTCGGCGCCGCGTCCGGTGTCGTCGCCGGCCTCGTCGCCATCACCCCGGCCTGTGGTGCCCTCTCGCCCCTCGGCTCGATCGTCCTCGGCCTCGTCGCCGGCGCCCTGTCGGCCTACGCGGTCGGCCTCAAGTTCAAGTTCGGCTTCGACGACTCGCTCGACGTCGTCGGCGTCCACCTCGTCGCCGGCCTCTGGGGCACCATCGGCGCGGGACTGCTCTCCACGAGCACCGGCCTCTTCTACGGTGGTGGCGTGCAGCAGACCGTCGTCCAGGTCCTCGTCGCGCTCGCCTCGCTCGTCGTCTCGGGTGTCGTCACCCTCGTCATCGCCCTGGCCCTCAAGGCGACGATGGGCTGGCGCATCCCGGAGGACGTCGAGGTCGCCGGCATCGACCAGGCCGAGCACGCCGAGTCCGCCTACGAGCTCGCGACCCGCGGCGGCCGCCTCGGCGGGGCCACCCCCGCCCCCGCCACCCGCAGCAGCGAGAGCCTCGACCTCGAAGGAGCCAAGTGATGAAGCTCGTCACCGCCATCATCAAGCCGCACCAGCTCGACGAGGTGAAGGAGGCCCTCGAGGCCTTCGGCATCCAGGGCATGACCATCAGCGAGGCCCAGGGCTACGGCCGCCAGCGCGGGCACAGCGAGGTCTACCGCGGCGCGGAGTACACCGTGGACTTCGTCCCGAAGACCCGCCTCGAGGTCCTCGTCGACGACATGGACGCCAGCTCGGTCGTCGACGTCGTCCTCAAGGCCGCGCAGACCGGCCGCATCGGTGACGGGAAGGTCTGGGTGACGCCCGTCGAGGAGGTCGCCCGGGTCCGCACCGGGGAGCGCGGGGTCGAGGCGATCTGAGCGATGGCCACCTCCTCGAGCGACATCGGCTCCCGGAGGCTCGACCTGGCCGGCACCCGCGACTTCGCCGTCGCCGGTGCCGGCCGGGCGCGCCGGGAGGCCCTGTCCACGTTCAACCGGGCGTGGCTGGCCGAGGTCTGGCGCACCGCGACCGGCGGGGTGCGCCTCGAGGGGGTGGCCCTGGCCGCCGTCGGCAGCCTCGGGCGCGGTGACGCCGGGCCCCTGTCCGACTACGACCTCGTCCTCCTGCACTCCGAGCGCTCCCTGCCCGCCAAGGAGCTGACCGCCCTTGCCGACCGGGTCTGGTACCCGATCTGGGACGCCGGGGTGCGCCTGGACCACAGCGTGCGCACGGTCACGCAGTGCCGCCAGGTGGCGGCCGCCGACCTCACCGCGGCCGTCGGGATGCTCGACCTCGCCGCGGTGGCGGGGGACGCCGAGCTCGTGACCGCCGCCCGCTCCACCGTCGCCCACGACTGGCGCGGCAACGCCCGCAAGCGCCTGCCGCAGCTCGTCGAGGCGCTCGGCTCCCGGCACGCCCGCCAGGGCGACCTCGCGCAGTCGATCGAGCCCGAGCTCAAGGAGGCCCACGGCGGCCTGCGCGACATGACCGTCCTCGCCGCGCTCGCCGAGGCGTGGCTCGCCGACCGCCCGCACGGGGGCGTCGACCGCGCCCACGAGCTGCTCCTCGACGTCCGCGACGCGGTCCACGTCGTGACCGGCCGGGGCCGCGACCGGCTCGGGCGCGAGGACCACGACGCCGTCGCCGCGCTGCTCGGCTTCCCGGACGCCGACGACCTGCTGACCGCCGTCTCCGGTGCCGGCCGGCTCATCGCCTACGCGCTCGACGGCACCGTGCGCCGCGCCGGGCAGTCGCAGCGCGCCCGCACGCTGCGGGTCGGCCCGCGCCGCCCGCAGATGACGCCGCTCGGGCACGGCTACTTCGCGAGCGACGGCGAGGTCGTCCTCGGCTCCTCGCGCCTCGCCGAGACCGACGACGGGATGGCGCTGCGCGCCGGGGTCGTCGCCGCGCGGGCCGGCCTGCCGGTCGCCCCGACGACCCTCGAGAACCTCGCCTCCCACGTGCCCGCGCTCCCGGTGCCGTGGCCGCAGGCCGCGCGCGACCTGCTCGGCGACCTCCTCGCCTCCGGCCCCGGGCTCGTCACCGTCTGGGAGGGGCTGGACCAGGTCGGCGTCGTCGAGCAGTGGCTGCCCGAGTGGGCCGCCGTCCGCTCGCGCCCGCAGCGCAACGCCGTGCACCGCCACACGGTCGACCGGCACCTCGTCGAGACCGTCGTCCGCGCGGCCGGGCTCGTGCGCCGCACCTCGCGCCCGGATCTGCTCCTCGTCGCCGCGCTGCTCCACGACATCGGCAAGGTCCGCGGCGCGCACGACCACTCGGTGACCGGCGCCGAGACGACGCGCACCGTCGCGACCCGGTGGGGGTTCCCGCCGCGCGACGTCGAGGTCCTCGTCACGCTCGTGCGCGAGCACCTGACGCTCATCGAGCTCGCGACCCGTCGCGACCACCAGGACCCCGCCACCGTCGACGCCGCCGTCGAGGCCGTCGGCGGCGACCGCGAGGTGCTCGAGCTGCTGCTCGCGCTCTCGGAGGCCGACGCCTCGGCCGCCGGCCCGCTCGCGTGGACCGACTGGCGCTCGACGCTCTTGGACCAGCTGGCGAACGCCGTCCGGGCGCGCCTCGACGCGCCGCAGCCGGTGCCGGCCTCCGCGGGGCCCGAGACGCCGTCCGGGCCGGGCGCGCTCGCCCCCGAGGTCGCGGCCGCGGTGCGCGCCGGTGAGCCGAGGGTCACCGTCGTCTCGGGCGGCGGGTCGCACCGCCTCGACATCGTCGACCTCGACCGGGTCGGGCTGTTCGCCGACACCGCGGGGCTGCTCGCCGCCGAGGGCCACACGGTGCGCACGGCCATCCTGCGCACGGTCGACGGCATCGCCATCGACGAGTGGCACGTCGAGTCCCCGTCGGGCGCCGTCCCGGACCCCGAGCGCATCGTCCGCGGCCTCGCCCGGCTCGGCCGTGGCGACCGCGCGCCGCTGCAGACGCTCGACCGCCGCCGCGCCCACCTGCCCCGGCCCTCGCGGGAGTCGGGCATCGGCTCGCCGGGCCAGGCGCGGGCGCTCGTCGTGCCCGGGGCCAGCACCGAGGCGACCGTGCTCGAGGTGCGGGCGCAGGACCGGCCGGGGCTGCTCCACGAGCTCGGGGCGGCGCTCGCCGGCGCGGGGATGTCGGTCCGCTCGGCGCACATCGCGACCTACGCCGGGCAGACGCTCGACACCTTCTACCTCACCGGCGCCGACGGGCTGCCGCTGCCGCCGGCCCGGGTGGCCCAGGCGGTCAGCCTCGTCATCGACACGTGCGACGGGGTCGGGCCGGCCTGAGGCGCCCCGGACGGTCTCGGTCCGGCGGGGCGTCCACCAGTCGTTAGGCTGTGCCGGTGTTCACGAGCCTGTCCGACCGCCTGACCGAGACCTTCCGCAACCTGCGGACCAAGGGCCGCCTCAGCGAGTCCGACGTCAACAGGACGGTGCGCGACATCCGCCTCGCGCTCCTCGACGCCGACGTCGCCCTGCCGGTCGTCAAGGCCTTCACCGGCAGCGTGCGCGAGCGCGCCCTCGGGGCCGAGGTCAGCGAGGCGCTCAACCCGGCGCAGCAGGTCGTCAAGATCGTCAACGAGGAGCTCGTCGGCATCCTCGGCGGCGAGACGCGCAGCATCCGCTTCGCCAAGCAGCCGCCGACCGTCATCATGCTCGCCGGCCTCCAGGGCTCGGGCAAGACGACCCTCGCGGGCAAGCTCGCCTTCTGGCTCAAGGAGCAGGGGCACACCCCGATGCTCGTCGCGGCCGACCTCCAGCGCCCGAACGCCGTCACCCAGCTCGAGGTCGTCGGCCAGCGCGCCGGCGTGCCGGTCTACGCGCCCGAGCGCGGCAACATCGCCGGCCACGACGTCGTCGGCGGCGACATCGAGGGCACCCGCTCGCACGGCGACCCGGTCCGCGTCTCGCGCGACGGCATCGCCGAGGCCCGCGCCCGCCAGCACGACGTCGTCATCGTCGACACCGCGGGCCGCCTCGCGGTCGACGCCGACCTCATGCAGCAGGCCGCCGACATCCGCGCGGCGATCCAGCCCGACGAGGTCCTCTTCGTCATCGACGCGATGATCGGCCAGGCGGCCGTCGAGACCGCCGAGGCCTTCCTCGAGGGCGTCGACTTCACCGGGGTCGTCCTCTCCAAGCTCGACGGCGACGCCCGCGGTGGCGCGGCGCTCTCGGTCGCGTCGGTCACCGGCCGGCCGATCATGTTCGCCTCGACCGGCGAGAACACCAAGGACTTCGAGGTCTTCCACCCCGACCGGATGGCCTCGCGCATCCTCGACATGGGTGACGTCCTCACCCTCATCGAGCAGGCCGAGAAGGCGTTCGACCGCACCCAGGCCGCCGAGATGGAGCGCAAGTTCCTCGCGGCCGAGGACTTCACGTTCGACGACTTCCTCCAGCAGATGGCCGCCATCAAGAAGATGGGGTCCCTCAAGTCGATCCTCGGCATGATGCCGGGCATGGGCCAGATGAAGGCCCAGCTCGACGCCTTCGACGAGCGCGAGTTCGACCGGGTCGAGGCGATGGTCCGCTCGATGACCCCGTTCGAGCGCAACCACCCCAAGCAGATCAACGGCTCGCGCCGCGCCCGCATCGCGAAGGGCTCGGGCGTCACGACCTCCGAGGTCAACCAGCTGCTCGAGCGCTTCGGCGAGGCGCAGAAGATGATGAAGCAGCTCGCCAAGGGCGGCGGCATCCCCGGCATGCCCGGGATGGGCTCCGGCCCCGGCAAGCGCGGCCGCCAGCAGGCGCCGCAGCGCAAGAAGTCCAAGTCGGGCAACCCGGCCAAGCGGGCGGCCGAGGAGCGCGCGGCGGCGCAGAAGGCCGCCCAGGCCCCGCCCTCGGGCGCGAGCTTCGGCAGCGGCGGCGGCGACCTCGACCCCGCCGCCTTCGACCCGGCCAACCTGCCGAAGGGCTTCGACAGGTTCCTCGGGAAGTGACCACCCCCGGCCTGAACACGCTCGCGGTCGGCACCGACGGCCCGCGGGTCGCGTTCCTCCACGGGCTCTTCGGCCAGGGCCGCAACTGGACCCAGATCGCCAAGGCCCTCGCCGGCCCCGACGGCACGGGCGCACGCTGCCTGCTCGTCGACCTGCCCGACCACGGGCGCTCGCCGTGGAGCGAGGAGTTCTCCTACGAGGGCTACGCGGCGGCCGTGGCGGCGACCCTCGCCGAGGCCGCGCCGGGGGAGCGCTGGGTCGTCGTCGGCCACAGCCTCGGCGGCAAGGTCGCGATGGTCCTCGCGCTGCGGCACCCCGAGCTGCTCGGGAGCCTCGTCGTCGTCGACATCGCCCCGAAGGGCTACGGCGACCTCGACCGGTTCCGGGGCTACATCGACGAGATGCACGCCCTGCCGCTGGCCGAGCTGACCAGCCGTGCGGACGCCGAGGCGCGCTTCCGCGAGCCCGACCCCGGCGTCAAGGCCTTCCTCCTGCAGAACCTGCGGCGGCACGGCAGCGACTGGTCGTGGCAGGCCAACCTCGCGCTCGTGCGCGCCGACGCCGAGCGGGGGAGCGCCTCGCTCATCGCGGACTTCCCGGACCTCGGGGACGCGGTGTGGGACGGTCCCGTCGTCTGGCTGGCCGGCTCCGAGTCCGGGTACGTGCGTCCCGACGACGTGCCGGGGATGCGCGCGCACTTCCCGCGCGTGCGCCTCGTGACCGTCAAGGGCGCCGCCCACTGGGTGCACACCGACGCGCCGCAGGTCGTCGTCGAGACGCTGCGCCGCGTCGTCCGCTCGGTCAGCCCCTGACGGCGGGGTCCGGGTCCGGCACGTCGTCGATGGCCCGGACGCGCAGCACCGGGCTGCCGACGAGCCAGAGCACTGCCAGCGCCGCGACGAGGGCCGCGAGCGCGATCGCCGGCCCCGTCCCGACGAGCCCCGCGAGCGCGCCGCCGAGCAGCGCCCCGAGGGGGCGCACCCCGTAGTTGACGGTCGTGAACGCGCCCTGGACCCGGGCGCGGACGGCGTCCGGGATGGACGCCACCGTCACCGCGTTGACGTTGACGTCGAAGAGCATCACGCCGAAGCCGGTCACCGCCTCGACGGCCGCGAGCACCGACGCCTTCGCGAGGTCCGACCCGTCGGCGAGGACGAGCGCGGACGTCGGCACCGTGAAGAGCAGCAGCCCGACGACGCCGGTGCGCCCGATGCCCAGACGCCTCGAGACCCGTCCGGCGACCACCGCGCCGAGCAGCCCACCCGAGGCGCCGAGCCCGAGGGCCAGGCCGATCGTGCCGGCGGAGAGCCCGAGCTCGCGGCTGGCGAAGACGACGAGCAGGGCCTGCACGACGAAGGTGAAGAGGTTGACCCACGACACGCAGCGCAGCAGCGGCGCGAGGATCGGGTCGCACCAGACGTACCGCACCCCGTCGGCGACGCGCCGGCGCAGCGACGAGCCGTCGTCCGGGGCGGGCTCGCGGTCGGGCACGTCGGCGCTGCGCAGCAGGCCCGCGGAGGCGAGGAACGAGAGCCCGTCGACGACGAGCGCGTACGGGGCGGTGAGCAGCTGGACGAGGCTGCCACCGAGCGCGGGGCCGGCGACGAACGAGACCGAGCGGGTCGCGGCGAAGTGCCCGTTGGCCTCGACGTAGCGCTCGCGGGGCACGAGCGCGACGAAGAACGGCTGCCACGCGGAGCGGAAGAGGGTCGACCACGCCCCGAGCAGCAGGGCGACGGCGAGCAGGTGGCCGAAGGTGAGCGCCCCGAGCGCTGCGGCGACCGGGACGGTGAGGACGACGAGCGCGCGGGCGAGGTCGGCGGTGACGAGCAGCGCGCGCGGCCGGGGTCGCCGGTCGACCCAGGTGCCGACGAGCAGCGCCAGGAGGTTGGGCAGCCAGACGACCGCCGTGAGCAGGGCGACCCGCGAGGCGCTCTCGTCGAGGACGGTGACGGCGACGAGGGGGACGGCCAGCTCCGAGACGCGGTCGCCGAGCTCGGACACCGTCTGTGCGCCCCAGGCGGTGGCGAACCGCCGGCCGCGCCAGAGCGGGGCGGTCGGTGCGAGGGGCGGGGCGCCGGCCACGCTCAGCCGTCGCGCTCGGGCATCACGTGCCGCAGGACGTGGACGAGGCGCGCGCCGGCGGGGGTGGAGGCGGGGTCGGTCTTGCGGTGGACGTAGGGCGCGAGCAGCTCCTCCCACGCGGCCTCGAGCGCGAGCAGCTCCTCGCGGGTGACGAGCACGCGGGTGCTCGAGCGCCCAGCGACCTCCTGCCACGCGGGGGGCAGGTCGGGCTCGGTGTCGCGGTGCCAGTCGCCGACGACGTCGCCCTCGACCTCCTCGACGACGCGGGCGAGGGCCCGGCCGGCCTCGAGCGCACCCGGGCCGTCGGCGGACAGCCGGTAGCCCCGGCTCGCGGCCTCCCACCAGCGCTCGCGCCCGGACCCCGGCACCGCGGCGTCGCGGACCATCCCGTGCTCGGCGAGGTGGCGCAGGTGCCAGCTCGTGACCGACGGCGTCGCGCCGACGACGGGGGAGAGGCGGGTCGCCGTCGAGGGGCCGTGACGCTGCAGCTCGCCGAGGAGGCGGACGCGCACCGGGTGTGCGAGGGCCCGCATCCCGCGGGCGTCGAGCTCGAGGTCGTCGTACGCGTTGGCCATCCCGGCCTCCTCCCTGATCTGAGAGGACCGTATCGAGAGAGTTCTCTCACGTCAACGGACGAGGGCCGTTGGCTAGGGTCGGCGCATGACAACGGTGCTGCACCTCACGGGACCCGTCCTCGTCGGCCGGGAGGAGGAGCGGCCCGAGGCGTGGGTCCTCGGCGGCCGGCTGACCTTCGAGCGCCCCGTGGGGGACCACGACGTCACGACGATCGTGGGATGGGTGCTGCCCGGCCTCGTCGACGCGCACTGCCACGTCGGCCTCGTCGCCACCGGCGCGACGGACGCCGCGACCGCGGAGGCGCAGGCCACGACCGACCGCGACGCCGGCACGCTCCTCATCCGGGACGCCGGCTCGCCGAGCGACACCCGCTGGGTCGACGACCGCGCCGACCTGCCGCGGATCATCCGGGCGGGGCGGCACATCGCCCGCACGCGCCGCTACATCCGCAACTTCGCGTGGGAGGTCGAGCCCGACGAGCTCGTCGACCGGGTGCGGCTCGAGGCGCGCGCCGGCGACGGGTGGGTCAAGCTCGTCGGCGACTGGATCGACCGCGGGGCCGGCGACCTCACGCCGTGCTGGCCGGTCGACGTCCTCACCGAGGCGGTGGCCGCGGCCCACGAGGAGGGCGCTCGGGTCACGGCGCACTGCTTCGGCGAGCAGAGCCTGCACGACTTCGCCGCCGCGGGCACCGACTGCATCGAGCACGCGACCGGGCTTGTGCCCGAGAGCATCGACGCGTTCGCCCGGCAGGGCATCGCCATCGTGCCGACGCTCGTCAACATCGACACCTTCCCGCAGATCGCCGCGCCGGCCCGCGAGAAGTTCCCCGACTACCACCGGCACATGCTCGACCTCCACGCCCGCCGCTACGAGACGGTCGCGGCGGCGCACGAGGCCGGGGTGCCGGTCTACGTCGGCACCGACGCGGGCGGCTCCCTGCCCCACGGTCTGGCCGGCCAGGAGGTCGAGCGGCTGACCCGCTGCGGGTTCTCGGCGCTCGACGCCGTCGACGCCGCGACCTGGTCGGCCCGCGCCTGGCTCGGCAGGCCCGGGCTGGAGGAGGGGGCCGAGGCCGACCTCGTCGTCTACGCCGAGGACCCGCGGGCCGACGTCGGGGTGCTCGGGCACCCCGTGGCCGTCGTGCTCCGCGGGTCCGTCGTCGGCTGAGCGAGCCTCAGCCGCGCGGGGCGGCCTCGGGGTCGGTGGCGTCCTCGAGGACGGCCAGGTCGCGGTCGAGCTCGCGGTCCAGCCGCGCCTCCTCGGCCCGCTCGGCGCGGTGCGCCCGCAGCGACCAG
Organism: Phycicoccus jejuensis; assembly: GCF_000720925.1. GTDB lineage: Bacteria > Actinomycetota > Actinomycetes > Actinomycetales > Dermatophilaceae > Phycicoccus > Phycicoccus jejuensis. The sequence goes on from NZ_JOEE01000004.1 coordinate 252,686, forward strand.
GCGACGGCTGCGGCCCACACGAGGTAGAGGACGGCGTAGACCGCCCAGCGGGTGCCCTCGGACGCGTCGACCCAGTCGCTCTTGAGGATCGTCCGGGTGTTGGTGAGGACGATGACGCCGCCGACGGCCGAGCCGAGGACGCGCGGCGGCACGTGCCGCACGAGCCACGCCGCGATGGGCGCCGCGACGAGACCACCCGCGAGCAGGGCGAGCACCCAGGCGAAGTCGATGTCCTCCGACCCCAGGGCGAGGAGGAAGCCGAGGCTCGCCGCCACCGAGACGAGGAACTCGCTCGTGTCGACCGAGCCGACGACCTTGCGCGGCTCGAGGCGGCCGCTCGCGAGAATGGCCGGCGTGCCGACCGGGCCCCAGCCGCCGCCGCCGGTGGAGTCGACGAAGCCGGCGACGAGGCCGAGCGGCGCGAGGAAGCGCGAGCGCAGCGGGTGGCCGAGGCGGTCCTTGCGCAGGCCCTTGACGGTGAAGCGGACGAGCACGTAGACGCCGAGGGTCAGGAGGATGAGCGACATGACCGGCGCCGCGACGGAGGTGTCGAGGCTGGAGAGGAAGGTCGCGCCGGCGAAGGCGCCGACCGCGCCCGGGATGCCGATCTTCAGCACGACCCGCCAGTCGACGTTGCCGAACTTCCAGTGCGAGGCGCCGGAGGCGAGCGTCGTGCCGATCTCGGCGAGGTGGACGGTCGCGGACGCGGCCGCGGGGTTGGTGCCGATGGCGAGCAGCAGGGTCGTCGAGGTGACCCCGTACGCCATGCCGAGCGACCCGTCGACGAGCTGGGCGCCCAGACCGACGAGGGCGAGGAGAACGAGACGCCGCACGGCGACCCCCTGCGAATAGATGAAACCTAGCGGACAAGTAGGGAATATAGGGATGAGGGGGCACGGCGCGCAAGGGTTTCCCGGAACCCGGACCGGTGGCGCCCGGGTGGAAGGATGACGGCGTGGACATCTCCGCCCGCGCCGACTACGCCGTCCGTGCCCTCCTCGTGCTCGCCGAGGACCCGACGGCGGACCGGGCCCACCCCTCCGACGAGCTCGCGCGGCGGGCCGGCGTCCCGGCCAAGTTCCTCGAGGCGATCCTCGGCGACCTGCGCCGCGCGGGGTTCGTCTCGAGCCGGCGCGGCAGCTCGGGCGGCTACCTCCTCGCCCGCCCCCCGGCCGAGATCACGCTGGGGGAGGTCCTGCGCACCGTCGACGGCCCGCTCGCGGAGGTCCGGGGGCAGCGGCCGCACGAGACCCACTACGAAGGGTCGGCCGAGCACCTCGCGACGGTGTGGGTGGCGGCGCGGGCCGCCCTGCGCCGGGTCCTCGACGAGACGACGCTGGAGCAGGTGCTCGAGGGTCGCCTGCCCGAGCACGTGCGCGCCATGGCCGAGCTGCCCGACGCGTGGGAGAGCCGCTGACCGGGCCGATTCGGCCGCGGGCGCGCGCTCTGGCAGACTGGGCCGCTGTACCCGTCCGGGCCCGCCCCTCCCGTGTGGCCCTGGACCGGACGCCTACACACCGGGCGTCGGCTCCCCGCACGCAGATCGTGCGGTCTCGCCGCGTCCACGAACCGAAAGTGGGACCGCCACCGTGGCCGTCAAGATTCGTCTCAAGCGGATGGGCAAGATCCGCACCGCCATCTACCGCGTCGTCGTCATGGACTCGCGCACCAAGCGCGACGGCCGGGCGATCGAGGAGATCGGCAAGTACGACCCCAACCAGGAGCCGTCGCTCATCGAGATCGACATGGAGCGCGCGGACTACTGGGTCGCCCAGGGCGCCCAGCCGACCGAGGCCGTCGCGGCCCTCCTCAAGCACTACAAGGACGGCACCCTCAAGGTCGCCGAGCCGAAGACCTCGAAGAAGGACATCTACGAGGCCGCCGTCGCCGCCGCGGGCAAGGCCGAGGCCGACGGTGGCGCCGCCACCACCCCGCGCAAGAAGGCCGCCGCGAAGAAGGCCGACGACGCCCCTGTCGCCGCCGACACCGAGGGCAGCGCCGCCGCGGCGGAGTCCACGGACGCCGACGCCGACGCGTCCGCCGACAAGGCCTGACCGTGCTCGAGGAGGCTCTCGAGCACCTCGTGACCGGCATCGTCGACCACAAGGACGAGGTGCAGGTCCGTCGTCGTGACCTGCGCCGTGGCGAGGTCCTCGAGGTGCGCGTGCACCCCGACGACCTCGGCCGCGTCATCGGTCGCTCCGGCCGCACCGCCAGCGCGCTGCGCACCGTCCTCGGTGCCCTCGCCGGCGGCAAGCCGGTCCGCATCGACATCGTCGACACCGACCGGGTCCGCTGACCCGCGTCACCCGTGACGGCGGGGCGCCCCACACCGGGGTGCCCCGCCGTCCGTCGTTCCCCCCGTTCCCTCCGTCCCCCGAGAGGATGTCCGCGTGAGCGAGTCCACCGTCGTCGCCCGGATCGGCAAGCCGCACGGCCTGCGCGGCGAGGTCACCGTCCGCCTGCACACCGACGAGCCCGAGCTGCGCCTCGCGGTCGGCGCCGTGCTCGCGACCGAGGCCGAGTCCGGCTCGGGGGTCCCGCGGGCCCTCACCGTGCGCTCGACCCGCGTGCACAACGGCATCTGGCTGGTGGCCTTCGAGGAGGTCCCCGACCGCACCGGCGCCGAGGGCCTGCGCGGCACCCGGCTCGTCCTCGACGCGGACGCCCCCGAGATCGCCGACGAGGACGACGAGGACCTCTTCACCGAGGCCGAGCTCGTCGGGCTCGCGGTCCACACGCCGGCCGGCGAGCGGATCGGCGAGGTGACCGGGCTCGTCATCGGCGCCGCCCAGGACCGGCTCGCGGTGCGCCTGGACGACGGGCGCACCGGCGAGGTGCCGTTCGTCGCGGCGCTCGTGCCCGAGGTCGACGTCGCGGGCGGCCGCGTCGTCGTCGACGCGCCGGGCGGCCTGTTCGACCTCGAGGACTGACCCCGGTGCGCCTCGACGTCGTCTCGATCTTCCCGGAGTACCTCGCGCCGCTCGACCTCTCGCTCATCGGGAAGGCGCGGCGCGACGGGCTGCTGGACCTGCACGTCCACGACCTGCGCGACTTCGCCCACGACCGGCACCGCACCGTCGACGACAGCCCGTTCGGCGGCGGCGCCGGGATGGTCATGAAGCCCGAGCCGTGGGCCGGGGCGCTCGAGCACGTCGTGACCACCGGGGCGAGCGACGCCGCCCCCGTGCCGCACCTGCTCGTTCCGGGGCCGGGCGGCGTGCCCTTCACGCAGGCGATGGCCCACGAGCTCGCGGCCGAGCCGTGGCTGGCCTTCGCTTGCGGCCGCTACGAGGGGCTCGACGAGCGCGTCTACGAGCACGCGGCGGAACGGATGCGCGTCACCGTCGTCTCGCTCGGTGACTACGTGCTCAACGGGGGAGAGGTGGCGGTGCTCGCGGTCGTCGAGGCCGTCGCGCGGCTGCTGCCGGGCGTCGTCGGCAACGCCGAGTCGCTCGTCGAGGAGTCGCACGAGGGTGGCCTGCTCGAGTACCCCGTCTACACCCGGCCCGCGCTCTGGCAGGACGGTGGCACGACCCGCGAGGTGCCGCCCGTGCTGCTCTCGGGCGACCACGCGGCCATCGCCCGCTGGCGCCACGAGCAGCGGGTCGCCCGCACGGTCGCGCGGCGTCCGGACCTCGCCGCCCCCGCCGCGGCCGTCGGCGGCCTCGACGACCTCGACGTGCGCCCCGCCGTCCCGGCCGACGCCCCCGAGCTGCTCGTCCTCCAGCGCGCCTGCTGGATGCAGGAGGGGCGCATCTCGGGCTCGTGGCACATCCCGCCGCTCGAGGAGACCCTCGAGGACGTGGCGCGGGGCCTCGGCGAGTGGACGACCTGGGTGGTGCGGGTGCCCTCGCTCGACGGGTCCGGCCGGCTCGTCGGCTCGGTCCGCGGCCGCGTGCGCCCCGATGACCCGACGGTCTGGGAGACAGGCCGGCTCATGGTCTCCCCGGACCTCCAGGGCCGCGGCCTCGGGCGCGACCTGCTCGCGCTCGCGGAGGCCGGTGCGCCGCAGTCGGTCTCGACGTACTGGATCAACACCGGCCGGGTCAGCGAGGCGAACATCCGGCGCTACAAGCGCGCGGGCTACCGGCTGCTGCCCGGCGAGGGCTCCTTTCCCGGAACCGTCGACCTCACGAAGCGCCGCCGCTGACCTGCCCGCGCGTCCCGACATTTCGGGGTCACCCCGAAATGTCCACGAGACAAGACCTCCGAGCCGGGGTTTCGTGGACGAACCGGGGTCTCGAGCCCGTCAGGGGCGCAGCGCCGCCCGCAGGTCGTCCGGCAGGAGCAGCGCCCGGCCGATGAGCCGCTCGGCGACGACGGCGGTCACCGTCTGCGCCGCCATGATGCCGACGAGGACGAGCACCTGCGCCGCGGCGGCCTGCGCCGGGGTGCCGCCGCCGAGGAGGACGCCGATGAACGCGCCCGGCAGGGTGACGACGCCGGCGGTGCGGACCTGGTCGAGCCCCGGGACGAGCGCCTCGGGGATGCGCCGGTGCACGACCTCCTCGACCGCCTGGGCGCGGGTCAACCCGAGCGACAGCCCCGCCTCGTACTGCCCGTGCTCCTCGCGCAGCGCGGCGAAGGCCCGCCGGCAGGTCAGGGTGTGCCCGTTCATCGTGTTGCCGGCGATGATGCCGACGACCGGCACGAGCGCCAGCCCCGTCGGCGGGACCGTCCGCGTCGCGAGCACGACGACGACCACGGGCAGGAGGCCGGCGAGCATCGCGACGGTCGCCCACGGCCAGGCGCGCGTGGCCTCGACCCGTCGCACGGTCGTCACGACGGCGATCGTGAACATCACGCAGAGCAGGACGACCGACAGGGCGAGGGAGCGCACGACGGCGGTGATGACGAGCGCGGCGACCCCGAGCTGGCCGATCGCCCGGGCCATCGCGAGCACCGGGGACGCCGGCCGGGGCAGGCGGCCGACGACGTAGCCCCCCACCGTCACGGCGAGGAGCAGGACGACGGCGAGGGCGACGGGCAGGCCGGGGTCGATCGTCACCCCGGAAGCCTAGGGCCGCGCGACTCGGCGGATTTCTCCGGACCCGTCGTCCTCTGGCAGACTGGACCGCTGCGTCACCCCACACCGTCGGCCCCCGCCACAGGGGGAGTGCCCCGGACCCCGGTCCGAGCAGCGGCATGCGGCCGGGTGGTGACGTTCCCGTCAGCGAGAAGCAGTACCGACAGCACGCGGATGACCTGTGGCAGCCCGCGAGAACGGATCCACCATGCAGCGTTTCGACGAGCTCGACCGCGCGTCGCTCAAGGCCGACATCCCGGACTTCCGCGCCGGTGACACGGTCAACGTCCACGTGAAGGTCGTCGAGGGCACCCGCTCGCGCATCCAGGTCTACAAGGGCGTCGTCATCCGTCGCCACGGCGGCGGCGTCGGCGAGACCTTCACCGTCCGCAAGGTCTCCTTCGGTGTCGGCGTCGAGCGGACCTTCCCGCTCCACACCCCGATCATCGACAAGATCGAGGTCGTCACCCGCGGTGACGTCCGTCGCGCGAAGCTCTACTACCTGCGCGAGCTGCGCGGCAAGGCCGCCAAGATCCGCGAGAAGCGCGAGACCCCGGCCAACGCCTGAGACGCGAGCCGACCACCCGGGCGCGGCGCACATCCACGAGGACTACCCTCGGGCGAGTGACTGCCCCGACCGCCACCGACCCGGTGCCCGCCACGGCGCGCACCGGGTCGTGGCGTCCCGGGGTGCTCGGCGTCCTCGTCGTCGCCGTCCTCGTCGGTGCCCTCGTGCGCGGTCTGCTCCTCGAGAGCTACCACGTCCCGACCGCCGGCTACGCCCCCACCCTCGAGCCAGGAGACCGTGTGCTCGTCCTCAAGACCGACCACCACGTCGACGCCGGTGAGCTCGGGCTCGTCGAGACCGACGGGGCGCTGCGGCTCGCGCCGTCGACCGACCTCGCCGGCACCGGCTCCGACGTCGTGGGCACCGTCCTGTGGCGGTTCTGGCCGCTGGACCGGATGGGCTCCGTCGGCACGATCCCCGGTCCGGGTCTCCCGTGACCGCCCCCGAGACCACGCGCGGCGAGAACCCGGTGCCCCCGACCCAGCAGCCCGAGCAGCACCGCTCGACGGCCGGGCTGCTCGGCGCGGCCGTCAAGGAGGTCGCCCTCGTCCTCGTCATGGCGATGGTGCTCTCCTTCGTCGTCAAGACGTGGCTGCTCCAGGCCTTCTTCATCCCCTCCGGCTCGATGGAGGACACGCTCCTCGTCGGGGACCGCGTCGTCGTCTCCAAGCTGACCCCGGGCCCCTTCGACCTCGAGCGCGGTGACGTCGTCGTCTTCGAGGACCCGGGCGGCTGGCTCGGCGAGACCCCGACCACGCCCCGCACCGGGGTGTCCGGGACCATCCACGACGCGCTCGTCTTCGTCGGGCTGCTGCCCAGCGAGTCCGAGGACCACCTCATCAAGCGCGTCATCGGCCTACCGGGCGACCGCGTCGTCTGCTGCACGGCGCAGCGGCAGCTGAGCATCAACGGCAAGGCCGTCGACGAGCCGTACCTCAAGCCGGGGGACGTCGCCAGCTCGATCACCTTCGACATCACGGTGCCCGCGGGCCACGTCTGGGTCATGGGCGACCACCGCTCCGACAGCGAGGACTCGCGCTACCACGACGACGCCGGTGACGGCAGCGACGGCTCGGTGCCGATCAGCCGGATCACCGGTCGCGCCGTCGGCATCGTCTGGCCGTTCTCGCGCCTGGACTGGCTCTCCGACTTCCCCGAGGCCTTCTCGGGCGTCCCCGCCCGTCCGTCCGGCTCGTGAGCCCCGCCCCCTCCTCGACGAAGCCCAGCCTGCGGGTCGAGCGGCAGCTGCAGCGCGACGGGCACCGCATCCTCGCCGGGATGGACGAGGTCGGCCGCGGCGCGCTCGCGGGTCCGGTCACGGTCGGGGTCGTCGTCATCGACGAGACCTGCCGCAGCGCCCCGCAGGGCGTGCGCGACTCCAAGCTGCTCCAGCCGCACGTCCGCGAGGCGATGGTCCCGCGCATCGAGCGGTGGGCCCTGTGCCACGCCGTCGGGCACGCGAGCGCGGCCGAGATCGACGAGGTCGGCATCATCGCGGCCCTGCGGCTGGCCGGGACGCGGGCGCTCGCGCAGTGCGGCGTGCGTCCCGACCTCGTCATCCTCGACGGCAACCACGACTGGCTCACCGCCCCCGAGGACGTCGGGCTGTTCGCCTTCGGGCACGACGCGCCCGTCGCGACCCCGCCGGTCACGACGATGGTCAAGGCCGACCTGCGCTGCTCGTCGGTCGCGGCGGCCTCCGTCCTCGCCAAGGTGACGCGCGACCGCATCATGGTCGACCTCGGCGCCGAGGACGGCGAGCACGCCGCGTACGGCTGGGTGGGCAACAAGGGCTACGCCGCCCCGGACCACCTCGAGGCCCTGCGCGCGCACGGTCCCTCGGTGTGGCACCGACGCTCGTGGCGGCTGCCCGGCACGATGGACGATGATGGCCCGGTGACCGGGACGAAGCTGACGAGCGTGGGGGAGCGATGAGCTCGGAGGACCTCGAGAAGTACGAGAGCGAAGCCGAGCTGGCGCTCTACCGCGAGTACCGCGACGTCGTCGGGCTCTTCAGCCACGTCGTCGAGACCGAGCGGCGCTTCTACCTCTGCAACAGCGTCGACGTGAAGGTGCGCTCCGACGGCGGCGAGGTCTTCTTCGACGTGACGATGCACGACGCGTGGGTCTGGGACATCTACCGGCCGGCGCGCTTCGCGAAGACCGTCCGCGTCGTCACCTTCAAGGACGTCAACGTCGAGGAGCTCGCGAAGTCCGAGCTCGAGCTCCCGAAGGGCGAGTTCTAGGCCCTCCCGCCGCGGGTCACCGGGCGCCGGGCTCGTGGACGAGCTTGGTGTTGACGAACTCGCGGATGCCGAGCGTCCCGAGCTCGCGCCCGACGCCGGAGCGCTTGGTGCCGCCGAAGGGCAGGTCGGCCATGGACCCCTGCATCGAGTTGACCCACACCATGCCGGTCTCCAGGCGCGCGACGACGTCGGCCACGGCGTCCCGGTCGGTGCCGAAGACCGCCCCGCCGAGGCCGAAGGGTGACGCGTTGGCGAGCTCGACCGCGGCATCGGCGTCGGCGACCCGGTGGACGACGGCGACCGGGCCGAAGAGCTCCTCGTCGAAGGCGCGCATCCCCGGTGTGACGCCGGTGAGGACCGTCGGCGTGACCCACGCACCGGGGCGGTCGGGCCGCTCGGCGCCGCCGACGACCGCGGTGGCGCCCCGGTCGAGGGCGTCCTGCACCTGCTCGACGAGGGTGGTGGCCGCGGCCTCCGAGGCCATCGGGGCGAGCGTCGTCCCCGGGTCGGTGGGGTCGCCGGGGCGCAGGGCGGCGACGGCGGCGGCGAAGCGCTCGAGGAACGCGTCGTGGACGGCGTCGACGATGAGGATCCGCTTGGCGGCGTTGCACGCCTGGCCGCAGTTCTGCATCCGGCCCAGGACGGCGTGCTTGACGGCACGGTCCAGGTCGGCGTCGGCGAGGACGACGAAGGGGTCGGAGCCGCCGAGCTCGAGGACGACCTTCGTGAGGTGGCGCCCGGCCTGCGCGGCGACGGCCGAGCCGGCGCGCTCGCTGCCGGTGACCGAGACCCCGGCGACCCGCGGGTCGGCGACGAGGTCGGCGACCTGCTCGTCGGTGGCGAGCAGCACCTCGTAGCACCCGTCGGGCAGACCTGCGTCGTGCCACACCTGCGCGGCGGCGAGGGCGGACTCGGGACACTGCGGGGCTGGCTTGAGGAGGATGGTGTTGCCCGCGACGAGGTTGGGCGCGGCCAGCCGGACCGCCTGGTAGTAGGGGAAGTTCCACGGCATGACCCCGAGCAGCGGGCCGACCGGCTCGTGGCGCAGGTGGGCGCGACCACCACGGCGCGGGTTCAGCAGCTCGTCGGCGAGCATCGCCGGGCCGTCGTCGGCGTAGTAGGCGCAGATGTCGGCCACGAGCGAGAGCTCGCCCCTCGCCTCGCCCGTGCGCTTGCCCATCTCGCGGGTGACGAGCGCGGCGAGGGCGTCGCGTCGCTCGGCGAACAGCTCCCCGGCGCGGCGGACGACGGCCGCCCGCTCCTGCACCGGGACGGCCCGCCAGGCGCGCTGCGCGGTGTGCGAGCGGCCGAGCGCGGCCTCGACCTCGGCGTCGGTCGCCGTGGGGTGCTCGGCGAGGAGCTCGTTGCGCGTGGGGTCGACGACGCGGTAGGCGGTCACGGGCTGCTCCTGGTCTCGCGGGCGGGGAGGACCCGATGCTGGCACGCGCCGGCGACACCCGTCCCCGTCCGGACGGCCGGGTCGGCGCGGTCGTCCACAGGCGCGCCGCCGCGCGGTCGTCGTCCACAGATGTCCACGGGGGGCTGTCGTGAGGCCGACCGGCCGGGCTTGGCTGGCCGCATGACGACGCCCGACTCCCCACCGCCCACCCCTCCGCCCACCCCTCCGCCCGACCCCCGCCGCGGGCTCGGCCGCTACGGGGAGGACCTCGCTGCGCGCTTCCTCGAGGAGCGGGGGATGCGCGTGCTCGAGCGCAACTGGCGCTGCGAGCACGGCGAGGTCGACCTCGTCGCGCTCGACGGGCGCTGCCTCGTCATCTGCGAGGTCAAGACCCGGCGCGGCACCGAGTTCGGCGACCCGGTCGAGGCGGTGACCGTGGCCAAGGCGCTGCGCCTGCGGCGGCTCGCGGCCGTGTACGCCCGGGCCCACCCCGGCGCCGAGCGGGTCCGGATCGACGTCGTCGGCGTGCTGTGCCGCCCGGGGGAGGCGCCCCGGGTGCGGCACGTCGTCGGGGTGGGGTCGTGACCTTCGGGCTCGGGCGCACCCGGGCGGTCGCCCTGAGCGGGCTCGACGGCACCCTCGTCGACGTCGAGGCCCACGTCGCGGCTGGCCTGCCGGGCTTCACGGTTGGCGGCCTCCCCGACACCGCCTGTGCCCAGGCGCCCGACCGGGTGCGGGCGGCGGCCGCGACGGCCGGCTTCCCGGTCCCGCCGCACCGTGTCACGGTCAACCTGTCCCCGGCGTCGGTGCCCAAGCGGGGCTCGGGCTTCGACCTCGGCATCGCCGTGGCCGTGCTCGCCGCGTCGGGGGTGCTCCCGCGCGGGGCGGTGGAGCCGGTCGTGCACCTCGGCGAGCTCTCGCTCGACGGTCGGCTGCGCGGGGTGCGCGGTGTGCTGCCGGCCCTGCTCGAGGCCGCCCGCCGCGGGGCGCGCCACGTCGTCGTCCCCGTCGAGAACGTCGCCGAGGCCCAGCTCGTCGACCGGCTCGTCGTCCACGGCGCCCGCACCCTCGAGGAGGTCGTCCGCTGGTACCGCGAGCCGGCCCCCGGCGGGCTGCCGGTCGCCGAGCGGGCGAGCGACACCGACAACGAGCCCGACCGGCGGCCCGACCTCGCCGACGTCGTCGGCCAGCCGGAGGCGCGCGTCGCGCTCGAGCTCGCGGCCACCGGCGGGCACCACCTGCTGATGACGGGACCGCCGGGGGTCGGCAAGACGATGCTCGCCGAGCGCCTCGTCACCGTCCTGCCCCGGCTGGGGCGCGAGGAGGCGCTCGAGGTGCACGCGGTGCGCAGCCTCGTCGCCCCGGTCGGCGAGGTGGCGCGCCTGGAACGGACCCCGCCCTTCGTCGCGCCGCACCACAGCACCTCCACCGCCGCCCTCGCCGGTGGGGGCTCCGGGATCGTCCTGCCCGGCGCGGTGTCGCGCGCGCACCACGGCGTCCTCTTCCTCGACGAGGCGCCTGAGTTCAAGTCCTCGGTGCTCCAGACGCTGCGGCAGCCGCTCGAGAGCGGGGAGGTCGTCATCGCCCGGGCCAAGGCCCTCGTGCGCTACCCGGCGCGCTTTCTGCTGGTCCTCGCCGCCAACCCCTGCCCGTGCGGGATGGCCTTCGGCAAGGGCACCGAGTGCCGGTGCAGCGCCCACGACCTGCGCGCGTACACGACCAAGCTGTCCGGCCCGTTGCTGGACCGGGTCGACCTGCGCGTCCACGTGCCGCCGGTGCGCCCCGCGGCGTTCGGCGACGAGACGGGGGAGCCCAGCGCGGTCGTCGCGGCCCGGGTCCTCGCCGCGCGCGGTGCCCAGGCCGAGCGCTGGCGCGGAGCCGGCTGGAGCGTCAACGGTCTCGCGCCCGGCCACGTCCTGCGCCGCCCGCCCTACCGCCTCGCCCCGTCGGTCACCGCCGTCATCGACCGCGCGCTCGACACCGGCGGGCTGAGCCTGCGCGGGTACGACCGGGTGCTCCGGGTGGCGTGGTCCGCCGCCGACCTCGCGGGACGCACCACCCCCGGGCGCGAGGAGGTCGCCCTCGGGCTCCAGCTGCGCCGCGCCGAGGGGACGGCGGCATGACCGGGGGCGTGTCGCCGCTCGAGCGCGACGAGCGCTGGGCTCGGGTGGCGCTGTCCTACCTCGTCGAGCCCAAGCACGGACCCACCGTGCGCGCGGTCGCGGAGCAGGGCGGGGTGGCGGCGCTCGCCGCGATCCGCGAGCGACGGGCCGAGGGCGGCGGGGAGGTCTACGTCCGCGTGCCGGCGCTGGACCTGCCCGGGCTGGCGGCCGCGGTCGCGGCGGCCGGCCTCCGGGTCCTCGTCCCGGGCGACCCGGAGTGGCCGACCGCCCTGGACCGGCTCTCGTCCCCGCCGTACTGCCTGTACGTGCGGGGGAGCGTGGACGTCGGCGCCCTCACCGAGCGGTCCGTGGCGGTCGTCGGCTCCCGCACGGCGACCGCGTACGGGCTCCGGGTGGCCGCCGAGCTCGGCGAGGGCCTCGCCGGCCGCGGGTGGACCGTGGTCAGCGGCGCGGCCTTCGGCATCGACGCGGCGGCCCACCGCGGGGCGCTCGCCGCCGAGGGGGACACCGTCGCCGTGCTCGCGTGCGGGCTCGACCGCGCCTACCCGCGGGCGCACGAGCGCCTCATCGGCGCGGTCGCCGCGACGGCCGCCGTGGTCGGCGAGGTGCCGCCCGGGGCCGAGCCGCTGCGGGGCCGCTTCCTCGCCCGCAACCGGGTCATCGCCGGGCTCGCGCGGGCCACGGTCGTCGTGGAGGCCGGGCTGCGGTCGGGCTCCCTCTCGACGGCGCGCGAGGCCCGTGACCTCCTGCGGCCCGTCGGGGCGGTCCCCGGCCCCGTGACCAGCCCGACGTCCGCCGGCTGCCACGAGCTCGTCCGCGAGACCGGGGCCGTGCTGGTCACCGACGTCGCGGACGTGGTCGAGCTCGCCGGGCGCATCGGCGAGGACCTCGGGGCGCCCCGCCGGGCCGAACCTCGGCCCACCGACTCGCTCGACCCGACCGAGTACGCCGTCTGGGCGGCGGCGCCGCTGCGACGGTGGTTCCTACCCGAGCGCCTCGCCGCGCTCTCGGGCACCGACCCGGTGCGGCTCCCGGCCGCGCTCGCGGTGCTCGAGGTCCTGGGGTTGCTGGAGCAGGCGGACGGCCGCTGGCGCAAGACCGCGGCCGGCGCGGCGGTCCCGCGGACCGGATGACGACGTGCCCGGGCGCCTGCGTGGACGAACGGTTGATGTTGCGGCGGTTCCCGTTGCGTGGCGGGAGGCCCGATGACACCGTGTGGGCGTGACCGCCCCCGAGCCAGAGGTGCTGTCCGCGTTCGAGCGTCATCTGCGTGCCGAGCGCGGCCGCTCCGAGAACACCGTCCGCGCGTACACGCGCGACGTCTCGGCCTTCCTCGGCGCGGCCGGGGTCGAGGACGACGCCGGTCTCCGGTCGGTCACCCTCGCGGACCTGCGTGGGTGGCTCGGCTCCGTCGCCCGCTCCGGAGCCGCCCGCTCCACGCTCGCCCGCACCTCCGCCTCCCTGCGCACCTTCTTCCGCTGGTGCGAGCGCACGGGACGCGTCGAGCAGGATCCCTCGCTCCGGCTCGCGGCCCCCCGCCGTCACCGCACGCTGCCCCCGGTGCTCACACAGCGGTCGGCCGGCGCCCTGCTCGAGGTCGCGGCGACCGCGGCCGACGACGACGACCCCGTCCACCTGCGCGACCGCGCGGCCCTGGAGCTGCTGTACGCCACCGGGATCCGGGTGAGCGAGCTGACCGGGCTCGACGTCGACGACGTCGACCTCGACGCCTGCGTCGCGCGTGTCGTCGGCAAGGGCGACAAGGAGCGGCGGGTGCCGTTCGGCACCCCGGCGCGCGACGCCGTCACCGAGTGGCTCGAGCGGGGCCGCCCACGCCTGGTGGTCGGCGGCAGCGGGCCCGCGCTCCTGCTGGGTCGTCGCGGCCGACGCGTCGACCCGCGGCAGGTCCGCGACGCGGTGCACCGCCTGCTGGCCCACGTCCCCGACGCGCCCGACCTGGGGCCGCACGGGCTCCGTCACAGCGCCGCGACCCACCTGCTCGAGGGCGGGGCGGACCTGCGGATGGTCCAGGAGCTGCTCGGCCACGCCTCGCTCGCGACGACCCAGATCTACACGCACGTGTCCGTCGACCGCCTCAAGCGGTCCTTCGCGCAGGCCCACCCCCGTGCCTGAGGTGCCCGGCGTCGTGGGGGACACCGCGTACCCGGAGTGGATCTCCGAGGTCCGGCGCCTCTACCTGGAGCCGAAGGACCTCACGGAGATCAGCCTCGAGGAGGCGCTGGCCGAGGCCGAGGCGGCCCCGAAGCGCAGCCGGCTCGCCCGCCGCTTCCGGCGCACCGACAGCCCCGCAGACCTCACGGCGCTCGGGGCCGACGAGGACGAGCCGTCGTCGGCCGAGCCATCGACCCCCGAGCCGTCGACCGGGCCCCACCCGGACGCCCACGTGCTTGCCGCGGGCACCGCCGCTCAGGTCGCGGCGCGTGGCGCCCACCTGCGAGCCGTCGACGACCGCCTCGGCCTCGACCTCGAGGACTCCTCGGCGCTCCCCGCCTCGGTGCTCCCCGCCGCCACGCAGGCCCCGACGGCGGCGGTCCCGGCGTGGTTCGCTGCCCCCGAGCCCGAGCCCGAGCCCGAGCCCGAGCCCGAACCCGAGCCCGAGCCCGAGCCCGAGCCCGAGCCCGAGCCCGAGCCCGCCGTGACCGTCGTGGCCGACGCCGCTCCGGCCCCGGCCGTCCCCGCCGCCGACGCGCCCAGCCGGTGGTGGGACGACACCCCGCCCCCGGTCGAGGACGACGTGCCCGTCGGGCCGGTCGCGCCGCCCGCGTCCGCGCCCGTGCCGGCGACGGCGGGCGAGCCGGACGAAGAGCGGCCCGCCCCGCGACGCTCGTGGTGGGACGACTCGCTGCCCGAGGACCTCGACGACGAGCCCGCACCCGAGCCCTCCCCGGCCCACGACCTCGCCGAGCGGGCTGTCTCCTCGGCGTCCTCGCCGGACGGCCACCCGGGCGCGCCCGGGCCGGTCGGCGGTACCGACAGCGACACCGACGCCACCGCGACCGCTGCGGTCGTGCGCCGCAGCGACCTCCACGGCCGGTCCCGCCGCGGGTTCTCCGTGCGGCGTCCCGGGCGCGCGGGGCTGCGTGGGGCCGACGCACCGGCCGCAGCACCGGCCGACGGCGGACCACCCGAGGCAGATGCAGGCCGGTCGAGGACACGTGCCCGGCGGGCGGCCCACGGAAGGGGCGAGGCGCCGGCGCCCCGTCGCCGGCTGGCGCTCTTCCTGGCGATCGCCCTCGTCGTCCTCCTCGCCGCCGCCTGGTGGCTGGCGCGCCCCGACGCCCCGTCCGCAGCGGCACCGGCCGGCCATGGGCCCCTGGCGGCGGCGGTCGTACCGGCCGCCGGCGCCGCGGCGCCGCCTGTCACCGCACGCTGACCCCCGTCGCCCCGAGGGGCAGCAGCCGGACGTGGCCGCCTCCGACGAGGAGCGGGAGCGGGTCGAGGTAGGCGCCCTCACGTCGGGCTCCGAGGTGGAGGCACGCACGCCGACCGCAGTGGGCGGACACCGGTCCGAGCAGCCCCAGCCGCCCGCCGGCCGCGACCTCGTCGCCGACGTGCACCTCGGGGACGACCGGCTCGTACGTGCTCTCCAGCCCGTCGTGGTGCCGCAGGGTCACCGTGCCCCGGCCGGCGACGACGCCGGCGTGCGTCACCCTCCCCGCCTCGACCGCCAGCACCGGGGTCGCGCCCGCGACCCCGAGGTCGAGCCCGCGGTGGCCCGGACCGTAGGCCGACGCCGGCGGCGCGAAGCGGCGCACGACCCCGGGCACGGGCGTGGCCGGCCAGCGCCACCGAGCATGACCGACCGGGGAGTCGGCGCCCGGCGCGCCGGGGACCGCGCTCGCGGCCGGCGGGCCCGTCGCCGTCGCCGCCGCAGCCGACGGGCCGGACGCGACGGACCCCGGAGCCCCACCCCTGACCGACGCGCCGACCGCGAGGGCGAGGCCCGCCGCCACGAGGAGCGCTCCCACGGTGCCGGTCGTCGTCATGGGTCGAGCCTCGACCGCGCGCCGGGCCGGGGCCAGGGGGCCCGGAGCATCTGTGGACGACACGGCGGCCACCGGCGCCCTGTGGACGGAGGAGGGGCGAGCGGTCAGGTCCGACGCAGGCCGGCGAGGCGACGGCAGGCCTCGTCGAGCACCTCGTCGCGCTTGCAGAAGGCGAACCGCACCAGGGTGCGCGCGGCGTCGATGTCGTCGTGGAACGCGGAGGCCGGGACCCCGACGACCCCGACGAGGTCGGGCAGCTCGAGGCAGAACGCCTCGGCGTCGCGCACCCCGAGCGGCGCGGCGTCGGCGAGGACGAAGTACCCGCCCTCGGGGACGGGCACCTCGAAGCCGGCCGCACGCAGCCCCGCGACGAGCCGGTCGCGCTTGGCCTCCATCGACGTCGCGAGGTCGGTGAAGACCGCGTCCGGCAGCCCGAGCCCGACGGCGACGGCCGGCTGGAACGGGCCGGAGCCGACGAAGGTCAGGTACTGCTTGACCCCGCGCGCCGCGGCCACGGCCTCGGCCGGCCCGGTGAGCCAGCCGACCTTCCACCCGGTCGTCGCGAAGGTCTTGCCGCCCGACGAGATCGTCAGAGTCCGCTCGCGCATCCCCGGCAGCGCCGCGATGGGCAGGTGCCGCCGGCCGTCGAAGAGCAGGTGCTCGTACACCTCGTCGGCCACCACCCAGGCGTCGTGCTCGACGGCCAGCCGCGCGACGAGCTCGAGCTCCGCGCGGGTGAACACCTTGCCCGTCGGGTTGTGCGGCGTGTTGAGCAGGACCATCCGGGTCCGGTCCGAGAACGCGGCCCGCAGCGACTCCTCGTCGACGGCGAAGTCGGGGAAGCGCAGCAGCGAGGTGCGCCGCACCCCACCGGCCAGGGCGATGGTCGCCGCGTAGGAGTCGTAGTAGGGCTCGAAGGTCACGACCTCGTCGCCGGGCCGCACGAGCGCCAGCACGGCCGCGGCGATGGCCTCGGTCGCCCCGACGGTCACGAGCACCTCGCGCGCGGGGTCGACCTCCAGGCCGTGGAAGCGCTGCTGGTGCGCGGCGACCGCCGTACGCAGCTCCGGCACGCCCGGCCCCGGCGGGTACTGGTTGCGCCCGGACCGGATGGCCTCGACGGCCGCCTCGAGGACCTCGGGCGGCCCGTCGGTGTCGGGGAAGCCCTGCCCGAGGTTGACGGCGTCCTTCTCGAGGGCCAGCTGCGTCATCGTCGCGAAGATCGTCGTCCCGAACTCGGTCAGCGCGGGGTGGCCGGGGATCGAGGGCATGGCCCGCAGGCTACGCGGGGGCGCCGTCGGGCGGGGTGGTCCCGGCGTCGGCGTGCGCGATGTGGTCCAGCTGGCGCCAGACGAGCACGAGGGTCAGGCCGGCCCCGGCGAAGGCGAACCAGAACGGCGCCGCCGCTCCGAACCGCTCGGCGATGACGCCGCCGAGCAGCTGCCCGACGAGCAGCCCGCCGACGAGGCCGACCCAGTAGACGCTGCCGACCCGTCCCTGGTAGTCCTGCGGCGTCGCGCGCTGGCGCACGGCCGACGACAGGGACCCCCAGACGAAGGCGTAGCCGCCGAAGACGACCATGACCGCGAGGGCCACGGCCCAGACGGTCGTCATCGCGAGGGCGAGGTGGGTGAGCACCTCGAGCGCGAGGCAGGCCTTCATGAGCCGGGCCAGCGGCACGTGCCGCTCGAGCCACCCGTAGGAGAGGACGGCGACGATGCCTCCGGTCGCCGAGGCCGTCGTGAGCAGGCCGAACCCGACGGCGCCGACCCCGAGCCGCTCCTGCGCCCAGAAGACGAGGACGCCCCACGGCGCACCCCACGTGACGTTGAAGACGAGGATGACGAGCGTCAGCGTCCGCACCGGGGCGTTGTGCGCGATCCAGCGGAGGCCGTCGAGGATGTCGCGGCCCACGTGCTGGTCGGGGGCGGTGCGCTCGACGACGGGCAGGCGGACCCGGGTGAAGAGCCCGACCGACAGCAGGAGCGCCAGGACGTGCACCCCGAACGGCACCGCCGACCCCAGCGCGAAGAGCGCCGCCCCGACGGCCGGCCCGATCAGCTGGTCGCCGACGAGGAAGCCCGACATCTGACGGGCGTTGGCCAGGCCGAGGTCCGCGGGCCGCACGATCATCGGCAGGATGGCCCGCCACCCGGTGTCGGCGAACACCTCGGCCGTCCCGACGAGCAGGAGCAGGCCGAGGAGCAGCCCGACCGAGAGCGTGTCGGTGAGCAGCGCGACGACGAGCGCCAGGAGGACGGCGATGCGCCCGGCGTTGGCGGTGAGGACGACGCGCCGGCGGTCGACCCGGTCGGCGACCGCCCCGGCGTACAGGCCGAGCACGAGGCCGGGCAGCTTCTGGACGACGGCGGCCATCGCGATGAGCACGGGGGAGCGGGTCTGCGAGGCGACGAGCAGCGGCCCGGCCGCGAGGGCGATGCCGTCGCCGACCTGGGCGACCCACGACGACGCGAGGTTCCATCGGAACGCCCCGCCCATCCGGGGCGGGGCGACGACGTCGAGGAGGCGGCCCACGAGGTCGCGACGCTACCTCGGCTCCCGCGGGGCCGCCCACCGATTTCGTGCCGGACCCCTGCGCGCCGTAGCATGTCCGATGGCCTCCGTGCGTCCGCGTGCGGGAGCCACATCTCGCGCGTCCTCCTCCCGCGCCGGTCCGCCGGCCGGGGACGCACCACGGCAGTGGCGGCCCGCGACCTCACGAGGTCGGGTCCGCCCGGGGTGCGTCGGGACGCCAGGCAGGTGGGTCCACCCCTCGGGGCTCGGAGCCCACCGACGCAACTGACAACCACACACACCAAGGAGAACGACGATGGCCGTCGTCACCATGCGCCAGCTCCTCGAGAGCGGCGTCCACTTCGGGCACCAGACCCGTCGCTGGAACCCGAAGATGAAGCGCTTCATCATGACCGAGCGCAACGGCATCTACATCATCGACCTGCAGCAGTCGGTGACGTACATCAACAACGCGTACGAGTTCGTCCGCGAGACCGTCGCCCACGGCGGCACCATCCTCTTCGTCGGCACCAAGCGCCAGGCGCAGGAGCCGGTCGCCGAGCAGGCGACCCGCGTCGGCATGCCGTACGTCAACCACCGCTGGCTCGGTGGCATGCTCACCAACTTCCAGACGATCTCCAAGCGCCTCACGCGCCTCAAGGAGCTCGAGGAGATCAACTTCGACGACGTGGCCGGCTCGGGCCGCACGAAGAAGGAGCTCCTCATGATGAAGCGCGAGAAGGACAAGCTCGAGAAGACCCTCGGCGGCATCCGCTCGATGTCCAAGGTCCCCTCGGCCGTCTGGATCGTCGACACCAAGAAGGAGCACCTCGCGGTCGACGAGGCGCGCAAGCTCGGCCTGCCGGTCATCGCGATCCTCGACACCAACTGCGACCCCGACGAGGTCGACTACAAGATCCCGGGCAACGACGACGCCATCCGCTCGGTCACCCTCCTGACCCGCGTCATCGCCGACGCCGTCGCCGACGGCCTCATCGCGCGTTCCGGTGGCCAGGCCGCCACGGGCGAGCAGGCCCAGGGCGAGGAGCCGCTGGCCGAGTGGGAGCGCGAGCTGCTCTCCGGCGACGCCGACCAGGCCGCCGAGGCCGTGGCCCCGGAGGCCGGCGAGACCACCGCCGCGACCGCCCCCGAGGCTGCCGAGGCCACCGCCGAGGAGACCCCGGCCGCCGAGGCCGCCCCGGCCGAGCAGGCCTGAGCCACAGGCTCATTCCCCTCACCCCAACGAGCGAGACAGGAAACCATGGCGAACTACACCGCCGCTGACATCAAGGCGCTCCGCGAGAAGACCGCGGCCGGCATGATGGACGTCAAGAAGGCTCTCGACGAGGCCGACGGCGACATGGCCAAGGCCGAGGAGATCCTCCGCGTCAAGGGCCAGAAGGGCGTCACCAAGCGCGAGGGCCGCACGACCTCCAACGGTCTGGTCACCGCGCAGGCCGAGGGCGGCCAGGGCACCCTCGTCGAGGTCCTCTGCGAGACCGACTTCGTCGCCAAGGGCGAGCGCTTCATCGCCCTCGCGGACCAGGTGCTCGCGCAGGCCGTGGCCACCAAGGCCGCGGACGCGGACCAGCTGCTGGACTCCACCCTGGAGGACGGCACGACGGTCAAGCAGCTCCTCGACGACGCCAACGCCACCATCGGCGAGAAGATCGAGGTCAAGCGGGTCGCGCGCCTCGAGGGCGAGCACGTCGTCTCCTACCTGCACAAGACGAGCCCCGACCTGCCCGCGCAGATCGGTGTCCTCGTCGCCACGCAGGGCGGCGACACCACGACCGCCCGCGACGTCGCGATGCACGTCGCCGCGTTCGCGCCGACCGTCCTCACCCGCGACGAGATCGACGCCGAGACGGTCGAGAACGAGCGTCGCGTCGCCGAGGCGACCGCGAAGGAGGAGGGCAAGCCCGAGGCCGCCCTCCCGAAGATCGTCGAGGGTCGGGTCAACGGCTTCTTCAAGGAGCAGGTGCTCCTCGAGCAGCCGTTCGCCAAGGACGCCAAGAAGACCGTCGCCAAGGTCCTCGACGAGGCCGGCGCGTCGGCCACCGGCTTCGCGCGCTTCCGCATCGGGTCCTGACCCGGTCGCTCACCGAGCGCACCACGCACGCCGCCCCCGGGTCCTCCCGGGGGCGGCGTCGTGTCAGTCCTCGAGCTCGGTGAGGTGCGCCCGCTCGGCCGGGCGTTCGTACGGCTCCGGCCACCAGTCCTCGACCTCGGTGACCAGGCTCTCGGCGTCCAGGACGAACAGGCACAGCCCGGTCATCGTCGCGCCGTCGACGGAGAAGGTCGTGCGGGTCATGGCGCCGCGCTCGTCGGTGAGCACGCGGTCGAGCACGAGGTGCCAGTCGCCGGGGAACTTCCGGTTGAAGCGCACGTAGGCCTCGCGGCCGCGGACGACCTCACCGGTCTGCGGGACGCGGTAGACGACGTCGGGGGAGAGCGTGGCGGCGAAGCCCTCCCAGTCGCGGGCCTCGGCGCAGGCCCAGTAGCGGCGGACGACGGCGGCGGGGTCGACGGTCATGCCGGGACCGTAGGGCGGGCCACCGACAGCGGTGCGGGAGGCGTGACGTCGTCGGCCACGCGTGCGACGATGAGGGCGGGAGGCCCGCCATGGACGCAGCGCAGCAGCACACCGACCGGCACGACCTCGAGCGCCGGGTGCACGTCGACCTGCCCCGGGTGCGGCCGGAGGAGATGGTGACGACCCAGGAGACGCAGCCGGCCCGCGACCCGCGCGGCGGGCGCGACACCGACACGGAGTTCATGCTCCGCAACGCCGGCGTCCTCTGACGCCGTCAGGATCTGCTCGTCAGCCGACGCGCCCCAGGGCGATCGCGGCGAACATCAGCGCCGCCACCGTCTCGCCGTCGCGGATGCGCCCGTCGGCGACCATCGTCATCACCGCGCGCCACGGCACCGTGCGCACCGCGCTGATGCCTTCGGCCTCCGGCTCGGCGCCCTCGGCGGGGGAGAGGCCGGTCGCGAGGTAGACGACCTCCGGCGCGACGCAGATGCCGTTGAGCGCGTCCATCCGCCCGACCTCGCGCCAGTGCTCGGCCTGCAGCCCGGTCTCCTCGGCGAGCTCGCGGCGCGCCCCGGCCAGCGTGTCGGGCCCGTCGGAGCCGCCCGCCGGGACCTCGACCGACGGGCCGGTCGTGTGACGGTCGACGGTGACGAGGACGACCTCGTCCGCCTCGGTCAGGGCGACGACGAAGACCGCGGGCTGGCGCAGGCGCACGACGCCGTAGATCCCCGGCTCACCGTCGGGGCGGACGACGTCGTCCTCGACGACCTCGATCCAGGCGTTGGCGTAGACGGTCCGCGACGCGGTGACCGGCCACACGGCTCAGGCCTCCACGACGCCGCGGCCGGTGACCGGTGGGCGGTCGCTCCACGGGAAGGTGATCCAGCGGTCGGTGTCGCGCCAGACGTGGTCGGGCCGGACGACCGAGCGGGGCTTGGCGTAGATGGTGGCGGTCCGCACCCGGCCGACCTTCCCGGCGCAGAACTCCTCCACCGAGCGCAGGGTCAGGCCGGTGTCCGCGACGTCGTCGGCGACGAGGACCGTCGCGTCGTGGAGGTCGACGAAGTCGGGCGCCGGTGGGAGGATGCGCGGCACCTCCAGGCGCTCGTCGACCCCGGTGTAGAACTCGACGTTCATCGTGTACGTGTTCTTCACCCCGAGCGCGTACCCGAGGGCCCCGCCGATGAGCAGCCCGCCCCGGGCGATCGACAGGATCATGTCCGGGACGCCCTCGGCGGCGACCTCCTCGGCCAGCGACCAGACGGCCTCGTCGAACAACTCCCAGGTCAGCACCTCGCGCGCGTCGTCCACCGCCCCATCGTGGCAGCCCTGCACCCGGTCCGGGAGCCACGTCCGCCCGCACTCCCGGACAGCCGCTCCTCCCTCACGGTTCGGTCCGGCCGCGCGTGCTGTGAAAGGATCGGGCGACCGCTGTGCACCACCCGCCGAGGAGGCCCCGTGACCACGCCTGCCACCACCGAGGCCCCGGCCGCACCCGGGATGCCGGGTCGCGCGCGCCGGGTGCTGCTCAAGCTCTCCGGCGAGGTGTTCGGTGGCGGGCAGGTCGGCGTCGACCCCGACGTCGTCCGGGGGGTGGCCCGCCAGATCGCGGCGGCGGTCCGCGAGGGCATCGAGGTCGCCATCGTCGTCGGCGGCGGCAACTTCTTCCGCGGCGCCGAGCTGCAGCAGAAGGGCATGGACCGCGCCCGCGCCGACTACATCGGCATGCTCGGCACCGTCATGAACTGCCTCGCGCTCCAGGACTTCCTCGAGAAGGAGGGCGTCGACACCCGCGTGCAGAGCGCCATCACGATGGGTCAGGTCGCCGAGCCCTACATCCCGCGCCGCGCGATCCGCCACCTCGAGAAGGGCCGGGTCGTCATCTTCGGCGCCGGCGCCGGCATGCCGTACTTCTCCACCGACACGGTGAGCGCCCAGCGTGCGCTCGAGTGCCAGTGCGACGCGGTCCTCATGAGCAAGAACGGCGTCGACGGCGTCTACGACAGCGACCCCCGCGAGAACCCGGACGCCCGCAAGCTCGACGAGGTGACCTTCGGCGAGGCGCTGCGCACCGGCCTCAAGGTCGTCGACGCCGCCGCCTTCAGCCTCTGCATGGACAACCGCCTCCCGATGGTCGTGTTCGGCATGGAGGGCGACGGCAACGTGACGCGCGCCCTGCGCGGCGAGGCCATCGGCACCCTCGTCCACGCCGGCTGACCGACCCCGGCCCGGTGCTGCCGGGCCTTTGACACACTGGACCCGCAGCGCCGCACCCGCGACGCGAACCGAAGGAGATGCCTGCCGTGATCGACGAGACCTTGTTCGAGGCCGAGGAGAAGATGGAGAAGGCCGTCGAGGTCGCCAAGGAGAGCTTCGCCGGCATCCGGACCGGCAGGGCGCACCCCGGCATGTTCCAGAAGATCACCGTCGACTACTACGGCGCCCCGACCCCGCTGCAGCAGCTCGCGTCGTTCCAGACGCCCGAGGCGCGCACGATCATCATCAGCCCCTTCGACAAGTCCTCGATGCACGCCATCGAGAAGGCGATCCAGCAGGCCGACCTCGGCGTCAACCCGAGCAACGACGGCAACATCATCCGCTGCACGATGCCGCAGCTGACCGAGGAGCGCCGTCGCGAGTACGTGAAGATGGCGCACAGCGAGGCCGAGGAGGCCCGCGTGTCGGTCCGCAACATCCGGCGCAGCGCGAAGACCTCCCTCGAGAAGCTCGTCAAGGACGGCGAGGTCGGCGAGGACGAGGGCGCCCGCGCCGAGAAGGAGCTCGAGGCGGTCACCAAGCGGCACGTCGAGCAGATCGACGAGCTGCTCAAGGGCAAGGAAGCCGAGCTCCTCGACGTCTGACCACCCCATGACCGACGCCACCGACGCCGCCGCGCCCACCGACACCGCGGACGCCCCGACGAAGCCCAGGGCCGGGCGCGACCTGCGGGCCGCGATCGGGGTCGGGCTGCTGCTCGGCGCCGTCGTCATCGCGAGCCTCGTGCTCGACCCGCGGGCCTTCCTCGTCGTCGTGGTCGTCGCCATCTGCCGGGGCGCCTGGGAGGTGCGGCGGGCTGTCGCGACCCGCGGCTTCCACGTCCCGCTGCCGCCGCTGCTGCTCGGGGCCGTCGGGATGATCTCGTCGGCGTACCTGCGCGGCGCCGAGGCGCTCGTCGTCACCTTCGGCCTGACGCTCGTCGGGCTCGTCGTGTGGCGCGTCGCCGACGGCCTCGACGGCGCGGCCCGGGACCTGTCGGCCTCGGCGCTCGTCACCTTCTACCCCGTCTTCCTCGGGGGCTTCGCCTCGCTCATGCTGGCCGAGCCCGACGGCCGCCAGCGCATCATCGTCTTCGTGCTCGTCACGGTGTTCTCCGACATCGGCGGCTACGCCGTCGGGGTGGTCCTCGGCAAGCACCCAATGGCGCCCTCGCTCAGCCCGAAGAAGTCCTGGGAGGGCTTCGCGGGGTCGGTCGCCACGTGCGCGCTCGTCGGCGCCGTGTCCCTGCCGCTGCTCCTCGACGGGCCGTGGTGGGGCGGCGCGCTCCTCGGGGCGGTGGCCGCCGGGGCGGCGACGACCGGCGACCTCATCGAGTCGAGCATCAAGCGCGACCTCGGCATCAAGGACATGGGGACGATGCTCCCGGGCCACGGCGGCCTGATGGACCGCCTCGACTCCCTCGTCGCGGTCGCGCCCATCGCCTGGGCCCTGCTGTTCTTCCTCGTCCCGGTGTCCTGACCCGGGAGCCCGACCGCGGCGGGTCAGCCCGCGCGGCGGCGGCCGCGCGTGAGCATCGCGTCGAGCACCGGCGTCGACCCCACCGCGAGCGTGCCGTCGGGCAGCTCCTCGGTGAGGCACGTGATCTCGCGGTGGTACCAGTGGTAGACGTGCGGCGTCACCGGACCCGCGCCGTCGGCGTACATCTCGGCGGCGTGCGCGGGGACGAGCTCGAGGGCGGCACGGGCCTCCGCCGGCGTCGAGCACGGCTGCAGCACGAGGGCGTTGCGGTGCGGCATCGCGAAGACGGCCCCGCCGGAGAGGTCGGCGCCGGGCAGCCAGCGCTCGATCACCTCGGGGAGGAAGCGGGCGAAGGAGGAGGTGTACGGCGAGTCGCCGACGATCGCGGAGACCGAGTGGCGCGGACGGCCGAGGCGGATGCGCTCGGCGTCGGCGGTCTGCAGCCCCTCGAGGAGGTTGGCGCGAGCGATCTCCATGAGCGACCACAGGTGGCGACGCGTCGCCACCACGCGGGACTCGGGGAGGGTGACGACGCTCAACGGGAGGTCGAGGGTCAGCACCTCGTCGACGTGCTCGGTGAAGGGCATGACGTACTGGAAGCCCAGGCCGGTCGCGTGCAGCCGGTCCCGCGCGACGAGGCGGGAGGTGAGCGCGGCGTCGAACCGCTCGGGCGACATCGAGTCGATGTCGGTCTCGGCGGCGGCGGTGAGGCGCTCGAGGTGCGCCCGCACCTCGGCGTCGAGCGCGGGGTCGGAGTCGAGGTCCGGCACCGGCGCGAGCGGGTGCCGGACGGGGGAGGTCGTTCCCGGGACGGTGGCGGCGCCCCCTGCGAGCGAGCGCCAGCGGTCGAACAGGCCCATGGCCCTGCCTTTCCCTGCATCCTCGCTCCCCCTGCGGAGCGAAGTTAAAGAGAGAGTAAAGGGATGACAGGTCCCGGTGTGGGCGAACCGAAGAATCTTGAGGTGGGGAGCGGCGCGCAGCGCCTCCGGCCGCGGTTCGCCCGGGCCGCGCTCGGCCTGCGAGAATCGGGGGACCATGTCCGAGACCCCCGCCCCGCGCCCCGCCCCCGGCCAGCTGACCCTCGTCGCGCCCCGCCGGGGCAAGCCGCCGCGTCACCTCGCCGACCTCACGGTCGAGGAGCGCCGCGAGGCCGCCACGGCCCTCGGCCACCCGGCCTTCCGCGCCAACCAGCTCTCGACGCACTACTTCGAGCGGCTCGTCGACTCCCCGGACGAGATGACCGACCTGCCCAAGGCCGTCCGCGACGACCTCGTCCGCGACCTCCTGCCGCCGCTGCTCCAGCCGGTCCGCCACATCACGGCCGACCAGGGCGCCACCGTCAAGCAGGTCTGGAAGCTCTTCGACGGCGCGCTCGTCGAGTCGGTCCTCATGCGCTACCCGAACCGGGTGACGGTCTGCATCTCCAGCCAGGCCGGCTGCGGGATGAACTGCCCGTTCTGCGCGACCGGGCAGGAGGGCCTGACCCGCAACATGTCGACGGCCGAGATCGTCGAGCAGGTCGTCGCCGCGGCCCGGATGCTGCGCCACGGCGGGCTGCCCGAGGTGGGCGCGGGCACCGAGGGGGCCGGTCTCGGCGACGAGGCCGAGGGCTCCGACGAGGCGCCCGCCGGCGGCCCGGCGCGCGTCAGCAACATCGTCTTCATGGGGATGGGCGAGGCGCTGGCCAACTACAAGGCGGCGATCGGCGCGATCCGGCGCCTCACCGAGCCGGCGCCCTCGGGCCTGGGCATCTCGGCCCGGGGCATCACGATGTCGACGGTCGGCCTCGTGCCGGGCATCGACCGGCTCGCGGCCGAGGGCATCCCGGTGACGCTCGCCCTGTCGCTGCACGCTCCGGACGACGAGCTGCGCGACGAGCTCGTGCCGATCAACACGCGCTTCAAGGTCGACGAGGCCATCGACGCCGCGTACCGCTACTACGAGGTCACCGGGCGGCGCGTGAGCATCGAGTACGCGCTGATCCGCGACATCAACGACCAGGCGTGGCGGGCCGACCTCCTCGGCGAGAAGCTCGCCGCCCGCGGCCGGGGCTGGGTGCACGTCAACCCGATCCCGCTCAACCCGACGCCCGGCTCGAAGTGGACGGCGTCGCGGCGCGGGGTCGAGCAGCAGTTCGTCGAGCGGCTGCGGGCGCACGGCATCCCGACGACGGTCCGTGACACCCGCGGCTCCGAGATCGACGGCGCCTGCGGGCAGCTGGCCGCCTCCACCGCCTGACCGACGAGGGGCGCCGGCACTACGCTCCGGTCATGCGACGACGCCTGCTCTCCCTGGCCGCCGTGCTGGCCGTGGGGCTGGCGGGCTGCTCGTCCGCGCCGCTGCCCGACAACCTGCGGGCGAAGAGCTCGCACGAGGCGGCCCACGCCGCCGCGACGACGGCGCCCTCCGCCACGGTGTCGCGACCGCCGGACGTGCCGCTGCGCGCCGGGGAGCGCTTCGTCGAGGTCCGGCTGCCCGGCGCCTACACCCCGACGGCGCCGACCCCCACCGCCACCGACGACTACCGCTGCTTCCTCCTGGACCCCCACCTGGGCACGGACCAGCTCGTGAGCGGTGTCGACATCCGCCCCGACAACGCGGCGCTGGTGCACCACGTCATCGTGTCGCGGGTCGAGCCGGAGGGCATCGCGCAGGCCGAGCAGCTCGACTCCGCCGACCCGGGGGACGGCTGGACCTGCTTCGGCGGCAGCGGGATCCAGGGCATCGGGGTCAATCTCGACGACGCCGACTGGGTCGGCGCCTGGGCGCCCGGAGGTGGCGAGCGGGTGATGGCCGACGACATCGGCATCCCGCTGCGGGCGGGTGGCCGGCTCGTCGTCCAGATGCACTACAACCTCCTGGCCGGCTCCGGCACCGACCGCAGCACGGTCCGGCTGCGCGTCTCGGAGGCGGCGGGCAGCCGGAAGAAGGCCCTCGACACGATGCTCCTGCCGGCCCCGGTCGAGCTGCCGTGCCGCGAGAACCGCACGGCCGGGCTGTGCGCGCGCGTCGTCTCGGTGGCCGACGTCTCGCGCCGCTTCGAGGAGCGCCCGGCGACCGCCGACCTGCTGCACCTGCTCTGCGGCCCGGTCGTGCCCGGCCCGGTCCAGAGCTGCACCCGCACGGTCCGGGAGAAGGGCACGATCCGGGCCGTCGCCGGGCACATGCACCTGCTCGGCCGGTCCATCACCGTCGACGTCGACAAGGGCACCGACCGCGCGCGACGCGTGCTCGACATCGCGAGCTGGGACTTCGACGACCAGGGGAGCATCCCGCTGGAGAAGCCGGTCGGCGTCGCGCCGGGGGACCGCATCACCGTCACCTGCCGCCACGACCAGGCGCTGCGCGACCTGCTGCCGGCCTTCGCCGGGCAGAAGGAGCGCTACGTCGTGTGGGGCGAGGGCACGACCGACGAGATGTGCCTCGGGATCGTCCTGCTCACCCGCCCGTAGCGAGGACCGCGACGGCGTCGGCGAGGTCGTCGACGAGGTGCACGTGCTGCGCCATCGGGCGCCCGCCGGCCAGCGCCGTGAGGGCGGGCCAGACCGGCACCGTCTCGCTCCAGTGCCGGGCCCCGACGAGGACGAGCCGGGGGAGCGGGCGGCCGTCGGCGGGCTCGCTGTCGTAGTAGAGGCGGGTCGCGGCCTGGAAGACCTCCTGCACCGTGCCGGCGGCCCCCTCGAGGACGACGACGCCGGCGCGGGAGCGGGCGAGCAGCCCGTCCTCGCGGATGGCGTTGCTGAAGTACTTCGCGATCCCGTCGCAGAACACGTTCGGCGGCTCGTGCCCGTAGAACCACGTGGGGATGCCGACGCTGTGCACGGCGCGCGCGCTCCGGCCCGCGACGAGCGGCTCGCGCACCTCGAGGGCCAGGCGCGCCCACGCGTCGACGTCGGGCCGGAAGGAGGGCACGGCCCGGAGCCGCTCGACCGCCGCGGCGAGGTCGTCGGGGTGCCCGGCGAACGCGCCGAGGTTGGCGGCCTCCATCGCGCCGGGCCCTCCGCCGGTCGCGACGACGAGGCCGGAGCGGGCCAGGGCGTGGCCGAGGGCGGCGGCGCGGGCGTAGGCCTCCTCGTCGCGGCGCAGGGCGTGGCCGCCCATGACACCGACGACGGGGAGGTCGTCGAGCAGGTCGGTGAGCGCGTCGCTCATCGAGTCGTCGTGGACGGCCCGCAGGAGGGTGACGAAGACGTCGTGGCCGAGGGTCGCGTCGCGCGACCAGGCGTACGCGAGCGCGTCGGGGGTCGTGGCGTAGCCCGAGGCGGCCAGGCCGGCGTAGAGCTCCTCGGGGGAGTAGAGGGTCGCGCGGTAGGGGTCGACCGGGGCGTGCGGGTCGGTCGGGAAGACGAGGGCGCCGTGCCGGCGCAGGTGCTCGCCGAGGCGGTCGGGCAGCCGGCCGCCGAGGACGACGAGGCCCTCGAGGTCGGTGCGCGCGAGCAGCCGGTCGGCACGGTCGGTGAGGTCGAGGTCCTGCAGCCGCATCCGGCGCAGCGGGCTGCCCGCGTCGAGGGCGGCGTCGAGGGCGTCGAGGGTCTCGATCTCGTGCACCGGGCGAACCTACCGCCCGCAGACGCGGATCAGTGGCCGCCGGTCAGGCGGGACAGGAGCGGGGCGATGCGGCTCGCGCGGCCCGTCCGCGTCTCCTCGGCGTCCGCGAGCCGGGCGGCCTGCAGGCCGGCGTTGACCCCGAGCCAGCGCAGCGGCTCCGGCTCCCACGACGGCGAGCGGTGGCCGACCCAGGGCAGCGCCGTGAGGGCGCTGGTGCGGCCGAGGACGAGGTCGGCGAGCGTCCGCCCGGCGAGGTTGGTGGCCGCGACCCCGTCGCCGACGTACCCACCGGCGCGGCCGGTGCGCGTCACCGGGTCCCAGAGGACCGTGGGGTTCCAGTCGCGGGGGATGCCGAGCGGCCCGCCCCACGCGTGCGTGAAGCGCATCCCGCGCACTGCGGGCAGGAGGTCGGTCAGCGTCCGCCGCAGCGAGGCGAACACGGCCTCCTCGTGGTCGAACTCGGGCCGGATGCCGGAGCCGAGGTGGTACGGCGCGCCGCGGCCGCCGAACGCGATGCGGTCCTCGACCGTGCGCTGCCCGTAGATGACGAGGTGCCCGTGGTCGGTGAACACCTCGCGCTGCGCGAGGCCGATGCGCTCCCACGTCGCGGCGGGCAGCGGCTCGGTCGCGACCATGAGCGAGTAGACCGGGACGAGCGCGCGCTCGTGGCCCGGCAGGTGCGGGGTCCATCCCTCCGTCGCGAGCACGACCGCCCGCGCGCTGAGCCGACGACCGTCGGCGAGGACGACCACGCCGTCCCCGGCGCGCGCCACCCGCACTCCCTCGACGACCCGCGCCCCGAGGCGCCGGACCGCGGCGCCGAGACCGTCGACGAGGTCGCGCGGCTGCACCCGGGCGCAGTGCGGGTTGAAGGTGGCCCCGAGGACGCCGGGGGAGTCGAGGCGCTCGCGGGCCTCCTGCGGCCCGAGCCACGTCGTCCCGTCGCCCCACGCCGCGCCGTGGGCCGCAGCGGCCCGCGCCCGGGCCTCCTGCGCCGCGGTGCGCGCGAGGGCGACCGTCCCGCCCTTGACGAAGCCGCCGCCGAGCTGCTCGTCCGCGTCGACCCGGCCGACCTCGTCGACGGTGTCGCGCAGCGCGGCGAGCAGCGAGAGCGTCGCCTCCCGGCCGTGCCGTGCGGCGACCGTGTCGGCGCCGACCGGCCAGAGGGCCGAGACCCAACCGCCGTTGCGCCCGCTCGCCCCGAAACCCACGTGCTCGGACTCGAGCACGAGCACCTCGAGCGAGGGGTCGGCCCGCAGCAGGTAGTAGGCGGTCCACAGCCCGGTGAACCCGCCGCCCACGACGACGACGTCGGCGCGCAGCGGCAGCTCGGCGTCGGACGTCGGTGCAGGAGAGGGGGACCGACCGTCCCACCAGAGCGGCGCGGTGCCCGTCGAGCCGTCCACGCTCAGAGGTGGTTCTCGGCCTCGGTGAGCACCGAGCGCAGGCGGCGCTCGATCTCGTCGAACTCGCTCGGACCCATCGTCAGCGGGGGCGCGAGCTGGACGACGGGGTCGCCGCGGTCGTCGGCCCGGCAGTACAGGCCCGCGTCGAAGAGCGCCTTGGAGAGGAAGCCGCGCAGCAGCCGCTCGCTCTCGGCGTCGTCGAAGGTCTCGCGGGTCGTCTTGTCCTTGACGAGCTCGATCCCGTAGAAGTACCCGGCGCCGCGCACGTCACCGACGAGCGGCAGGTCGAGCAGCTGCTCGAGGGTGCGCTTGAAGACGGGGGCGTTCTCCTTGACGCGGTCGTTGAGGCCCTCGGCGTCGAAGATGTCGAGGTTGGCCATCGCCGCGGCGCACGAGACGGGGTGACCGCCCCAGGTGTAGCCGTGCGGGAAGTACGTCGTGCCCTTCCGGAACGGCTCGAAGAGGCGCTCGCTCGCGATCATCAGGCCGAGCGGGGCGTACCCGGAGGTGATGCCCTTCGCGGTCGTGATGATGTCCGGCACGTAGCCGAAGTCCTGGCAGGCGAACATCGACCCGATCCGGCCGAAGGCGCAGATCGTCTCGTCGGAGACGAGCAGGACGTCGTACTCGTCGCAGATCTCGCGGACCCGCTCGAAGTAGCCGGCCGGGGGCGGGAAGCACCCGCCGGAGTTCTGCACCGGCTCGAGGAAGACGGCCGCGACCGAGTCGGGTCCCTCGAACTCGATGGCCTCCGCGATCCGGTCGGCGGCCCAGCGGCCGAACGCCTTCTCGTCCTCGCGCAGGTGCTCCGGCGCCCGGTAGATGTTCGTGTTGGGCACCTTGTGGCCACCGGGCACGAGGGGCTCGAACGGCATCTTCGCGTCCGGGATGCCGGTGATCGACAGCGCGCCCTGCGGGGTGCCGTGGTAGGCCACCGACCGCGAGATGACCTTGTGCTTGGTCGGCTTGCCGGTCAGCTTGAAGTACTGCTTGGCGAGCTTCCACGCGGTCTCGACCGCCTCGCCGCCGCCGGTCGTGAAGAAGACGCGGTTGAGTTCGCCCGGCGCGTGGTGGGCCAGCCGCTCCGCGAGCTCGATGGCCCGCGGGTGCGCGTAGGACCACAGCGGGAAGAATGCCAGCTCCGCGGCCTGCTTGGCCATCGCCTCGGCGATCGCGGTGCGACCGTGGCCGGCGTTGACGACGAAGAGGCCGGCGAGGCCGTCGATGTACTCGTTGCCGCGGTCGTCCCAGACCCGCCAGCCCTCGCCGCGGGTGATGATCGGCACGGACTGGCCGAGGCCCCCGTGGCCCGGGTCCTCGAAGGTCGAGTGCCGCGTGAAGTGCATCCAGAGGTGGTCGCGGGCGGCCTCGGAGTACAGGGCGCCGGTCGCGGTGTGCCGGTCGGAGCTCGGCTCCCACACGTCGTTCGGGTGGATGGTCATCGGGTGCCCCAGTTGTAGTGCTGCTTGTTGAGCTTGAGGTAGACGAAGGTCTCGGTGCTCGCGACGCCCGGCAGCTGCCGGATGCGCTGGGTGAGCAGCTCGAGGAGGTGGTCGTCGTCCTCGCAGACCACCTCGGCGAGCACGTCGAAGGAGCCGGCCGTCGTCACGACGTAGTCGACCTCCGGCATGTCCGAGAGGGCCTGGCCGAGGTCGACGAGGTCCCCGCCGGCGCGGATGCCGATCATCGCCTGACGCCGGAAGCCGACCTGGAGGGGGTCGGTGACGGCGACGATCTGCATCACCTCGGCGTCGAGGAGGCGCTGGACGCGCTGGCGGACGGCGGCCTCCGAGAGGCCCACCGCCTTCGCGATGGCGGCGTAGGACTGCCGTCCGTCCTCCTGGAGGAGCTCGATGATGCGTTTGGCGACGTCGTCGAGGCGGATGTCGTGCGAGCGGTCGCGGGGCTGCCGTGCGGTCACGCGCCCCATCGTGGCTGCTGGGCGGGGGTCACGCAAGTACCGGGGAACGGATTCCGCAACTTCCGTGCCACATTCGTGCAACATTCCCCATGAATCGTGGACGGACCCTAGTGATTTCGCGGCGTGGCGTACTACTGTGCCCGCAGCCGCGTGCCCGGTCACCCCGACGCACCGCGTCCACCCCGCCACCGACCCCCGGGAGCACCAGACATGAGCAGCCCTCGCGACCTGCGCAACTTCGTCGACGGGTCCTACACGGACGCCTCCACCGGAGCCACGACCGACGTGGTCAACCCGGCGACCGGGCAGGTCGTCGCCAAGGCCCCCGTCAGCGGCGCCGAAGACGTCGACCGCGCGTACGCCGCCGCGTCGAAGGCGTTCGGGGAGTGGGGGAACACGACGCCGAGCGAGCGGCAGCAGGCGCTGCTGAAGATCGCCGACGCGCTCGAGTCGCGCGCCGAGGAGATCATCGCCCTCGAGTCCGAGAACACCGGCAAGATCAAGGCGCTCACCGCGAGCGAGGAGATCCCGCCGATGGTCGACCAGCTGCGGTTCTTCGCCGGGGCCGCCCGGGTCCTCGAGGGCAAGGCGGCCGGCGAGTACATGGCCGGGCACACCTCATGGATCCGTCGTGAGCCGATCGGGGTCGTCGGCCAGGTGACGCCCTGGAACTACCCGCTCCTCATGGCGGTCTGGAAGATCGCCCCGGCCCTGGCCGCCGGCAACACCGTCGTCCTCAAGCCGAGCGACACCACCCCCGAGTCCACGCTGCTGCTCGCCGAGATCGCCTCGGAGTTCCTCCCGTCCGGCACGCTCAACGTCGTGACCGGCGACCGCGACACCGGCCGCCTCGTCGTCGAGCACCCGACCCCCTCGCTCGTCGCCATCACCGGCTCGGTCCGGGCCGGCGCCGAGGTCGCGGCGAGCGCCGCGCCGCAGGTCAAGCGCGTCCACCTCGAGCTCGGCGGCAAGGCACCGGTCGTCGTCTTCGACGACGCCGACATCGAGGCCGCGGTCGAGGGCATCGCGATCGCCGGCTACTTCAACGCGGGCCAGGACTGCACCGCGGCCACCCGCGTGCTCGCGGCGCCGCGCATCCACGACGACTTCGTCGCCGCGCTCGCCGAGTACGCGAAGAGCTCCGCGCCGGTCGGTCTGCCCGACGACGCCGACGCGCTCCTCGGCCCGGTCAACAACGCCCGCCAGCTCGCGCACGTCTCGGGGTTCGTCGAGCGGCTGCCCTCGCACGCGCAGGTCGCGGCCGGGGGCAACCGGGTCTCGGCGCTCGGCGACGGCTACTACCTCGAGCCGACCGTGCTGTCCGGGCTGCGCCAGGACGACGAGGCGATCCAGAACGAGATCTTCGGCCCGGTCATCACCGTCCAGCGCTTCACCGACGAGGCCGAGGCCGTGGCCTGGGCCAACGGGGTCGACTACGGCCTCGCGTCCTCGGTGTGGACCAAGGACTTCGGCCGCGCGATGCGGATGAGCAAGGCCCTCGACTTCGGCTGCGTGTGGATCAACACCCACATCCCGCTCGTCGCCGAGATGCCGCACGGGGGCTACAAGAAGTCCGGGTACGGCAAGGACCTGTCGATGTACGGGTTCGAGGACTACACCCGGGTCAAGCACGTCATGGCCAACATCGAGAGCTGAGGCAGGTCACCCATGGCACCTCTCCGCAGGCGGCCCCCCGCCGACCCCGCCGTCCGCGACCTCGTCCGGGCCGCCCGCTCCGCACAGCTCTCGCGCCGCTCGCTCCTCGGGACGGCCGCGCTGGGCGGCGCCGCGAGCCTGGCCGCGTGCGCACCCCCGACCCCGCCGTCCGGGGGAGCGGCGGCCGTGCAGCTGCCGCAGGACGTCTCGGCCACCGACAAGGTCGTGCGCTGGGCCAACTGGACCGCTTACCTCGACTACGACGAGGACACCAAGCAGTACCCGACCCTCGAGGCGTTCATCAAGGAGACGGGCATCAAGGCCACGTACTCCGAGGACATCGAGGACAACGACTCCTACTTCAACAAGATCGCGCCGCAGCTGCGGGCCAAGCAGGACATCGGCAAGGACATCTTCGTCTTCACCGACTGGATGGCCAACCGCGTCATCCGCGAGCAGCTGGCCCAGCCGCTCGAGATCATCCGGATGCCCAACGCGAGCAACCTCCTCGACAGCCTCAAGGACGTCAGCTTCGACCCCGGGCGCAACTACTCCCTCACCTGGCAGTCGGGCTTCGCCGGCATCGGCTACGACAAGACGAAGGTCTCCCAGGAGATCAAGAGCCTCGACGACCTGTGGACCCCCGAGCTCAAGGGCCGCATCGTCGTCCTGTCGGAGTTCCGCGACACCGTCGCGCTCGTCATGCAGAGCCAGGGCGTCGACATCACCGGCGGCTGGGGGCGCACCCAGTTCGAGAACGCGGTCAACCTCATCGAGCAGAAGATGTCCGAGGGGTACATCCGCCGGATCAAGGGCAACAGCTACCTCGAGGACCTCAAGTCCGGCAACGCGATCGCCGGCATCGTCTGGAGCGGCGACCTGTTCATCCTCCGGGCCGAGACCGAGAACGACAACTGGCAGTTCGTCATCCCCGAGTCCGGCGGCACCCTCTGGAGCGACAACATGATGGTGCCGATCACCTCGACGCACCGCCGCAACGCGATGACGCTCATGAACTACTACTACGAGCCCGCCGTCGCCGCCGAGGTCGCCGCGTGGGTCAACTACGTCTGCCCGGTCCAAGGGGCGCAGGAGGAGCTCGCCAAGTCCGACCCCGAGCTGGCCGAGAGCCCGTTCATCTTCCCGTCGGCGGAGTACATCAAGGACAACAACATCCAGGGCTTCCCGGCGCTCTCGCCCCAGGACGACCAGGCCTACAGCGCCATCTGGCAGAAGGTGCAGGGCAACTGATGGCACGCAACAGCGGCTTCCGCGAGGCGACGGGCGACCTGCGCCTCGAGTCCGTCACGAAGTCCTTCGGGGACTTCACCGCCGTCGACGACCTCGACCTCGTCGTCCCCCGCGGCTCGTTCTTCGCCCTCCTCGGCCCCTCGGGCTGCGGCAAGACGACCACCCTGCGGATGGTCGCCGGGCTCGAGCAGCCGACGGCCGGCAAGGTGCTCATCGGCGACACCGAGATCACCGGCAGCCGGCCCTACGAGCGCCCCGTCAACACGGTGTTCCAGAGCTATGCGCTCTTCCCGCACCTGACCATCCGCGACAACGTCGCGTTCGGGCCCAAGCGCCGGGGCGACAAGAACGCGCTCGCGCTCGCCGACGAGACCCTCGCGCTCGTCCAGGTCGACCACCTCGCGGCCCGCAAGCCGGCCCAGCTCTCCGGTGGCCAGCAGCAGCGCGTCGCGCTCGCGCGGGCCCTGGTCAACCGGCCCGAGGTGCTCCTCCTCGACGAGCCGCTCGGCGCCCTCGACCTCAAGCTGCGCCGCCAGCTCCAGGTCGAGCTCAAGCGGATCCAGACCGAGGTCGGGCTCACTTTCATCCACGTTACCCACGACCAGGAGGAGGCCATGACGATGGCCGACACCGTCGCGGTGATGAACCACGGCCGGATCGAGCAGATGGGCCACCCCGCCGACCTGTACGACCTGCCGCGGACCTCGTTCGTCGCGAACTTCGTCGGCCGCTCCAACCTCGGCACCGGCCGGGTCGTCGACCGCGACGGCGACAGCCTCGTCGCCGAGGTGCAGGGCACGAAGGTCAAGGTGCCGCTGGCCCGGGCCAACGCGACCGACGGCACCGTGATGTTCGGCGTGCGCCCCGAGAAGGTCCGCGTGCTGCGCCGTCCCCCGGAGGGCACGGGCGACGACGTCAAGGGCACCGTCCTCGACGTCTCGTTCACCGGGGTCGCCACCGAGTACCTCGTCCGCCTCCCGAGCGGGACGATCTGGAGCTGCTACGAGCAGAACCTCGACGTCGACCCGATCGACCTGCGGCCCGGCGACGACGTGTGGATCGCCTGGAACCACGCCCACGCCTTCACCGTGCCGGCCGACGAGGCCGAGGCGCAGGCCGCCGCGGAGGCGACGGCGTGAGCGCCCTCGCCCACGCCGGCCCGGCGGGAGGTGCCCCGGCGGGCGACACCCCGCCGCAGGAGCGCCAGGGCCGCAGCTGGCTGCCCTACCTCCTGCTGGTCCCCGGGGCGCTCTGGCTGCTCGTCTTCTTCGTCGTCCCGCTCGTGCAGCTGTTCTCGGTCAGCCTGCAGTCGCAGTTCCCCGGGTACCCGGGCTACTACTACCGCGACGTCAACTTCTCGAACTACCTCTCGGCCCTCACCGACTTCGCGCCGCAGTTCGGGCGCTCGCTGCTCTTCGCGGGGCTCGCGACCTTCTTCGCCTTCTGCCTGGCCTACCCGCTGGCCTACGCGATGGCCTTCAAGGCCGGGCGCTGGCGCAACATCATGCTCATCGCGGTCATCGCGCCGTTCTTCACCTCGTTCATCCTGCGCACCGTCGCGTGGCGCCAGATCCTCGCCGACGAGGGGCCGGTCGCGAGCACGCTCAACGCGCTGCACCTGCTGCCCGGCGGGCACATCACCGAGACGTGGGCGGCGGTCGTCGCGGGCCTGACCTACAACTTCCTGCCGTTCATGGTGCTGCCGATCTACGCCAGCCTCGAGCGGGCCGACCACCGCGTCATCGAGGCCGGGGGAGACCTGTACGCCAACGGGTTCACCACCTTCCGGACGGTGACCCTGCCGATGTCGATGCCGGGCGTCCTCGCCGGCACGCTGCTGACGTTCATCCCGGCGGCCGGTGACTACGTCAACGCCGACCTGCTCGGCGCCGACAACACGAAGATGGTCGGCAACGTCATCGAGAGCCAGTTCTTCAAGGTGCTCGGCGGGTTCCCCGTCGCCGCCGCGCTGTCCTTCACGCTCATGGCGCTCATCCTCGCCATGGTGTTCGTCTACGTCCGCCGCTTCGGGACGGAGGAGCTGGTGTGATCCGCTGGTTGACCAACCGCTTCGCGATCATCGTCGCGGTCCTCGTCCTGCTCTACCTGTTCCTGCCCGTCGCCTACACGTTCGTCTTCTCGTTCAACAACTACCGGAAGTCGAACATCGTCTGGAACCCCGAGGGGAGCCCGACCCTCAAGCACTGGAAGGACCCCTGCGGTGCGCCCGGGGTCTGCGACGCGCTCGTCACCTCGCTGCAGATCGGCGTCATCGCGACCGTCGTCGCGACGGTGCTCGGCACGCTGCTCGCCTTCGCGCTCGTGCGCCACCAGTTCCGCGGCCGGGCGGCGAGCAACGTCCTCGTCTTCGTCCCGATGGCCACGCCCGAGATCGTCCTCGGCGCGAGCCTGCTGACGATCTTCGTCCAGGGCTTCTCGCGGGTCGGCCTCGGCCTCGGCTTCTGGACGATCACCATCGCGCACATCATGTTCTGCATCAGCTTCGTCGTCGTCACGGTCAAGGCCCGTCTCCAGAGCCTCGACCCGCGCATGGAGGAGGCCGCGCAGGACCTCTACGCCGGGCCGGGCGCGACGTTCTGGCGGGTCACCTTCCCGCTCGTCCTCCCCGGCATCGTCGGGGCCGCGCTGCTGTCGTTCTCGCTGTCCTTCGACGACTTCATCATCACGAACTTCGTCTCCGGCAACGAGACGACGTTCCCCAAGTTCGTCTACGTCTCCTACCTGCGCGGGATCCCCGCCCAGGCCAACGTCATCGGCTTCTCGATGTTCGTGCTCGCCCTCGCCCTGGTCATCATCGGCCAGGTCGTCGGCAACGCCCGTCGCAGCAGCAAGTGACTCCCCCCGCCGGGGACCCTCCCCGGCCGACAGGAAGGTTCCCGTGCGCGTCCTCATGATCGGTGCGGGCGGCGTCGGCGACGCCGCCGCGCGCATCGCCGCAGAGCGTGACTTCTTCGAGGCGTGGGTCGTGGCCGACCACGACGTCTCCCGGGCGGAGCGGACGGTGGCCGCGGCCTCCGGGCGCCGCGAGGGGGAGAGCCGCTTCCGCGCCGCGCAGGTCGACGCCTCGGACGCCGCGGCCGTCGAGGCGCTCGTCCGCGAGGTCGGCGCGACGCACGTGCTCAACGCCGTGGACCCGCGCTTCGTCGTCCCGATCTTCGAGGGGACGCGCGCCGGCGGCGCCGACTACCTCGACATGGCGATGAGCCTCTCGCGCCGGCACCCGGAGGAGCCCTACGCCAAGGTCGGCGTCAAGCTCGGCGACGAGCAGTTCGCGCAGGCGGGGGAGTGGGAGGCCGACGGCCGCCTCGCGCTCGTCGGCATCGGCGTCGAGCCGGGCCTGTCCGACGTCTTCGCGCGCTACGCCGCCGACCACCTCTTCTCGGAGATCGACGAGCTCGGCACCCGCGACGGCGCCAACCTCGTCATCCGCGACGAGGACGGCAACGAGGTCTTCGCCCCCGGCTTCTCGATGTGGACGATCATCGAGGAGTGCCTCAACCCGCCGGTCGTCTGGGAGAAGGACCGGGCCGGTGAGCCCGACGGCGGCTGGTCCACCCTCCCGCCGTTCAGCGAGCCCGAGGTCTTCGAGTTCCCCGAGGGCATCGGCCCGGTCGAGTGCGTCCACGTCGAGCACGAGGAGGTGCTCCTCATGCCCCGCTGGGTCGACGCGAAGAAGGTCACCTTCAAGTACGGGCTCGGCGAGGAGATGATCACCATCCTGCGCACGCTGCACACCCTCGGCCTGGACCGCACCGAGCCGGTCACCGTCAAGGGCGTCGAGGTGAGCCCCCGCGACGTCGTCGCGGCGGTGCTCCCGGACCCGCTGACCATCGGCCCGCGGATGGAGGGCAAGACGTGTGCCGGCCTGTGGGTCACCGGGACCGGCAAGGACGGGCAGCCGCGGCGCACCTACCTCTACCACGTGTCCGACAACGCCGACACGATGCGCGAGTACGACGCCCAGTGCGTCGTCTGGCAGACCGCGGTCAACCCCGTCGTCGCGCTCGAGCTGCTCTCGAGCGGTGCCTGGTCCGGTGCCGGCGTGCTCGGCCCGGAGGCCTTCGACGCCGTGCCGTTCCTCGACCTGCTCGCCGCCCCGAAGCCCGCCGGCTACGGCTCGCCGTGGGGCCTCGAGGACCGCTGACCCCGGCCGGCCCCCGGCCGCCCCGCCCGTCCTAGGCTCGACCCGTCCGGCGCACGCCCGCGCCGTCCCGCACCACCGGAGGAGATCATGGCGACCACGCAGAAGGCCCTCGTCGAGTCGGTCCCGACCCGCCTGCTCATCGGCGGCCGGTGGCGCGAGGCCACCGGGGGCGCCCGCTTCGAGGTCCACGACCCCTCGAGCGGCGCGACCCTCACGACGTGCGCCGACGCGAGCCCCGAGGACGGCATGGCGGCGCTCGCCGCGGCCGCCGAGGCCCAGCCCGCGTGGGCCGCGACGGCTCCCCGCGAGCGGGGCGAGATCCTGCGGCGCGCGTTCGACCTCGTCACCGCCCGGGCCGACGAGTTCGCGATGCTCATGACCCTCGAGATGGGCAAGACCCTCGCCGAGGCCAGGGGCGAGGTCGCGTACGGCTCGGAGTTCTTCCGCTGGTTCTCCGAGGAGGCCGTGCGCATCCACGGGCGGTACTCGGTGGCCCCCAACGGCGCGACCCGCCTGCTGACGATGGCGCAGCCGGTCGGGCCGACGCTGATGATCACGCCCTGGAACTTCCCGCTCGCGATGGGCACCCGCAAGATCGGGCCGGCGGTCGCCGCCGGCTGCACGATGGTCGTCAAGCCGGCCGCCGAGACCCCGCTGACGATGCTCCTGCTCGCCGAGGTCATGCGCGAGGCCGGGCTGCCCGACGGCGTCCTCAACGTCGTGACGACGACCCGCTCCGGCGAGGTCTGCGAGCCCGTCATCCGCGACCCGCGCCTGCGCAAGCTGACCTTCACCGGGTCGACCGCCGTCGGCAAGAAGCTCGTCGAGCAGTCGGCCGAGCAGCTGCTGCGCGTCTCGATGGAGCTCGGCGGCAACGCGCCGTTCGTCGTCTTCGAGGACGCCGACCTCGACGCCGCCGTCGAGGGCGCGATGCTCGCGAAGATGCGCAACATCGGGGAGGCCTGCACCGCGGCGAACCGCTTCTTCGTCCACGAGGACGTCGCCGACGAGTTCTCCCGCCGGCTCGCCGAGCGGATGGCCGGCCTCACCGTCGGCAAGGGCACGAAGAAGGGCGTCGACGTCGGACCGCTCATCACCGAGAAGGCGCGCCGCGGCGTGCACGAGCTCGTCGAGGACGCGGTCGACAAGGGCGCGACCGTCCTCACGGGCGGGTCGCCGGTCGAGGGCCGCGGGTACTTCTACGCGCCGACCGTCCTCACCGACGTCCCGGCCGACGCGCGCTGCCTCACCGAGGAGATCTTCGGGCCGGTCGCGCCGATCTGCACCTTCGCGACCGAGGCCGAGGCCGTGCAGCGCGCCAACGCGACCGAGTACGGGCTCGTCGGCTACGTCTTCACCCGCGACAACGCCCGCGTCCTGCGGGTCGCCGAGGCGCTCGAGTTCGGGATGGTTGGCGTCAACACCGGCATCGTCTCCAACCCGGCGGCGCCCTTCGGCGGGGTCAAGCAGTCCGGGTTCGGCCGCGAGGGCGGCTTCGAGGGCATCGACGAGTACCTCGAGGTCAAGTACGTGGGTCTCGCGACCTGAGGCGTCCGGGCGCGGTCGGCCTCGTCCGAAGGGACAGGATCGTCCGCGTCCGGCTGCGCCCCACGGGTCCCGGGTGCTCCACTGGCCCCATGAGCCGGGCCCGTCACTCCGACCGTCCGGACCGCCAGCGGTCCGTGCGCTCCTTCCTCGACGACACCGACGAGGCGCTGCGCCTCGGCGCCCGACCCGGGGCCACCGTGTGGCCCACCGGTTTCGACCTGCTCGACACGACCTTCACCGGTGGCCTGCGCTCCGGTGAGCTCGTGCTCGTCGCCGGCACCGAGGGCGCCGGCAAGACGACCTTCGCGATGCAGATGATGCGCAACGCCGTCGTCACCGGCCGGCACGCCGTCGTCTTCTCCTTCGAGCTGACCGCCGCCTCGCTCATCCAGCGCCTCCTCGGCCTGGAGGCCGCGGCGGCGGCCGACCTCGTCGACGACCCGATCTTCCCGCCGGCCGACGTGCGCGCCTTCCGGGCCGTCCTCGAGGCCGAGGACCCCGACCGCCGCGGCCTCGGCTCGGCGATGCGCGGCCTGTCCTTCGGGCAGGAGGCGCTCATGGCGGTCGAGCGCTGGTCGGACCGGCTGCACATCGTCGAGGGCAACCGGATGACGACGATCGGCCAGATCGCCGCCACCGTCGCCGCGGTCGCCGACGAGACCGGCGAGCCCCCGCTCGTGCTCGTCGACTACCTCCAGAAGATCCCCGTCGACGGCATCGAGGGCACCGCCGACGAGACCACCCGCGTCACCTTCGTCGTCGAGACGCTCAAGGAGATCGCGATGGAGCTCGAGTGCCCCGTCGTCGCGATCACCGCCGCCGACCGCGAGGGCCTCGGGGCCGGGCACCGGATGCGTACCCGCGACCTGCGCGGCAGCAGCGCGCTCGCGTACGAGGCCGACATCGTGCTCATCCTCCAGACCAAGGAGAACATCGTCGCCCGCGAGCACCTGACCTACGACCTCGGGGCGATCAAGACCTACCGCCGCTGGGTCGTCATCTCGGTGGAGAAGAACCGTTTCGGCGGCGGGCAGATCGAGCTCGAGGTCGAGAAGGACTTCGAGCACGGGCGGTACCGGCCGCAGGTCCGTGTCGTCGGCGAGCGCCTCATCGAGGAGCGCGTCTTCACGTCGTGAGCGATGAGGCAGGATGGCGAGCCGTGAGCTCACGCACCGTCGCCGTCCTCGGCTCCACCGGGTCGATCGGCACCCAGGCCCTCGAGGTCGTCGCCGCCCACCCGGACCGCTTCACCGTCGTCGCCCTCTCGGCCGGGCGCAACCTGCGGCTGCTCGCCGAGCAGGCCGCCGCGACCCGGGCGCCCCTCGTGGCCGCCGCCGTCGGTGACGCCGACGAGGTCCGCGCCGCGGTGGCCGCCGCCGCGGGCGACCCGTCCTACCGGCCCGAGGTCGTCGTCGGCGACGACGCCGCGACGCTCGCGGCCGGCTGCGGGGCCGACGTCGTGCTCAACGGCATCACGGGCTCGATCGGCCTGCGGCCCACCCTCGCGGCCCTCGCCGCGGGCTCGACCCTGGCGTTGGCGAACAAGGAGTCGCTCATCGTCGGCGGCCCGCTCGTCAAGAAGGCGGCCCGCCCCGACCAGATCGTCCCCGTCGACTCCGAGCACAGCGCCATCGCGCAGTCGCTGCGCGGCGGCCGGGCGAGCGAGGTGCGCCGGCTCGTCGTCACGGCCAGCGGCGGCCCGTTCCGTGGTCGCACGCGCGCCGAGCTCGCCGGGGTCACGCCGGACCAGGCCCTCGCACACCCGAACTTCTCGATGGGCCGGGTCATCACGACGAACTCGGCGACCCTCGTCAACAAGGGCCTCGAGGTCATCGAGGCCCACCTGCTCTTCGACGTCCCGTTCGACCGGATCGACGTCGTCGTCCACCCCCAGCAGCAGATCCACTCGATGGTCGAGTTCCACGACGGCTCGACGATCGCCCAGCTCGGGCCGCCGCGGATGCTCGTCCCGATCGGGCTCGGCCTCTCGTGGCCCGAGCGGCTGACCGACGTCGACGAGCCGTGCGACTGGACCGCCGCGCAGACGTGGGAGTTCCACCCCCTCGACGACGACGCCTTCCCGGCGGTCCGGCTGGCCCGGCGGGTGGGGGAGGCCGGCGGCACGCACCCGGCGGTCTACAACGCGGCGAACGAGGTCGCGGTCGACGCCTTCCACGACGGCGCCATCGGGTTCACCGACATCGTCGACACCGTGGCGCGGGTGGTCGAGGCGCACGAGGCGTCCGCGGGGCACAATGGGATCGATGTCGACGCCTCGAGCGTTGACTCGGTGCTCGCCGCCGACCGGTGGGCCCGCGAGCGGGCCCGCGAGATCGTGGGGGCGGCACCCGTCGAGACCCCCGGAGGAGACCGGTGACGATCCTGGCTTACGTGGTCGGCGTGCTCGCCATGGCGTTCGGCGTCGCCGCGTCCATCGCGCTGCACGAGGTCGGCCACCTCGTCCCCGCCAAGAAGTTCGGCGTCAAGGTCACGCAGTACATGGTCGGCTTCGGTCCGACCGTCTGGTCGCGACGCCGCGGCGAGACCGAGTACGGCCTCAAGGCCGTCCCGCTCGGTGGCTACATCCGGATGATCGGGATGTTCCCGCCGCGCCCCGGCGACGCCCCCGGCATGCTGCGCGCCTCGAGCACCGGCCGG
Organism: Phycicoccus jejuensis; assembly: GCF_000720925.1. GTDB lineage: Bacteria > Actinomycetota > Actinomycetes > Actinomycetales > Dermatophilaceae > Phycicoccus > Phycicoccus jejuensis. The sequence continues at coordinate 295,999 of NZ_JOEE01000004.1, forward strand.
TTCAGCCAGCTCGTCGACGAGGCCCGCGCGGCGAGCCTCGAGGAGGTCGAGCCGGGGGACGAGGACCGCGTGTTCTACCGGCTCTCGGTCCCCAAGAAGGTCGTCGTCATGATGGGCGGCCCGCTGATGAACCTCCTCATCGGCGTCGTCCTGCTCACCCTGTTCGTGACGGCCCACGGCCTGCCGACGGCGCAGCCCGGGGCCCAGGTGGCCTCCGTCGCGCAGTGCGTCGTGCCCGCCGCGCAGGCGTCGCAGGCCACGTCGTGCGCCGGCAAGCCGCAGACCCCCGCCCTCGCGGCGGGCATCCTCCCCGGGGACCGCTTCGTGTCGATCGGCGGGCAGCCCGTCCGTGAGCTGACCGACGTGGGCCGGCTCGTCCGGCCCGCCGCCGGGCGCGCCGTCGACGTCGTCGTCGAGCGCGACGGCCGGCAGCTCTCGCTGAGCGTCACCCCGATCCGCACCCAGGTCGCCGTCCTCGACGACCAGGGCCGCCCGGTCACGAACGCCGACGGCACGGTGCAGACGACGGAGGCCGGCTTCCTCGGTGTCACGAGCAGCTCCCCGACGGCGTGGGTCCCGCAGCCGGCGACGGCGGTACCGGGCATCCTCACGGACTCGGTGGTGCGCACCGCGGCCGCCCTCGTCGACATCCCCTCGCGGATGGTCGGTGTCTGGAACGCGGCGTTCTCCGGTGCCGAGCGCGAGGTCGACGGCCCGATGTCCGTCGTCGGCGTCGGCCGGGTCGCGGGGGAGGCCTCGGCCGGTCGGCTCTCCTCGCTGACCGGCGGGTCGGTCACCGACCGGCTGTGGTTCCTCGTCAGCCTGCTCGCGGGCCTCAACCTCATGCTCTTCGTCTTCAACCTCGTGCCGCTGCTGCCGCTCGACGGCGGGCACGTCGCCGGCGCGCTCTGGGAGGGCACGAAGCGCCGGTGGGCCCGGCTGCGCGGGCGGCCGGACCCCGGCTACGTCGACGTCGCCAAGGCCCTGCCGGTCGCCTACTCCGTGGCGATCGTGCTCATCGGGATGTCGGCGCTGCTCATCTACGCCGACCTCGTCAACCCCGTCCGCCTCGGCTGACGCCGGGTCGCGGCCGCGAGGTCACCCCGATCCCGTCCTGCCGCCTCGACCTCGCCTCGTCGGTCAGCCGGCGACGAGCTCGTCGCGCCGGCGCAGCAGCGCCGCCCGCTCCTGCGCGAGCAGGCCGGCGCGTCGCTCGAGGTCCGCGAGGACGTCGCGCACGGCCAGCGCCGCCGCGTCGACGTCGGCGGCGGAGTCCTTGATGCGCGCGCGGACCGACAGGTCGGTGAAGAGGTTGTCGAACCAGATGTCGACGGTCCGCATCGTCGGCCCGACGCCGAGGTCGGCGCGCAGGGTGTCGACCGCGCCGACGTCGCCGAGCTCGCGGGCGAAGTCGGCGAGGGCCGACTGCGCCGATGCCACGTGGCGGCCGGCGTCGTCGAGGCGGTCGTGCGTGACCATCGACGAGACGAGCCCACCCCCGAGCCAGGTGTCGTAGGTCGACCAGCTCTCGGCCGAGCCGAGGCGCCCGCGCGCGGCGGCCAGCTCGTGGGCGGCGCGGCGGCCCGCGGCGGTGGCCTCGTCGAGCTCGGTGCCGAGGGACTCGACCCGGGCGAGGTCGTCGAGGACGGTCTCGAGCTCGGGGGAGGCGCCGGTCGCCCGGACCACCTGGGCGTGGGCGCGCCGGGCCCGCTCGACCCGGCCCGCGGTGTCGCCGAGGCGCTCCAGCTGCTCGACGGTCGCCTCGCGGCGGGCCTCGAGGTCGGCGACCCGCGCCGAGGCCGCCTGCAGCGCGTAGAGAGCAGCGGTCTCCTCCGCCCGCTCGCGGTCGAGCTCGCCGGTGCGGGTGCCGCGCACGGCGGCGACGAGCGAGGACCACCCGACGCCCTCGAGCCGGCGCACGTCGTCGGCCTCGAGCCGGTGGCGCCGCTCGACGAGGTCCCGCTCGCGACGAGCGGCCTCGAGCTCGGTGTCGAGACCGCCGACCAGCCGGCGCAGGTGCCCGGCCTCCTGTGCGTCGGCGACGGCCGCGTCGAGGGTTGCGCGGGTGGACGAGGTCGCGGGGAGGTCACTCATGGTCCTCCGAGGTTCGGACCGTAGGCTTGGTTCCATGTCCGTCTCCCTCGGTATGCCTGCCGCGCCGCCGCCCGTCATCGCCCCCCGCCGCCCGTCCCGCAAGATCCGGGTCGGCAAGGTCGAGGTCGGCGGGGACGCGCCGGTGTCGGTGCAGTCGATGACGACGACGCCGACGACCGACATCAACGCCACGCTCCAGCAGATCGCCGAGCTGACCGCCGCCGGCTGCGACATCGTCCGTGTCGCGTGCCCGAGCCAGGACGACGCCGAGGCCCTGCCGGCGATCGCGCAGAAGTCGCAGATCCCGGTCATCGCCGACATCCACTTCCAGCCGAAGTACGTCTACGCGGCCATCGACGCCGGCTGCGCCGCGGTGCGGGTCAACCCCGGCAACATCCGGCAGTTCGACGACCAGGTCGGCGAGATCGCCCGCCGCGCCAAGGAGGCCGGTGTCTCCATCCGCATCGGGGTCAACGCGGGCTCGCTCGACAAGCGCATCCTCGAGAAGTACGGCAAGCCGACCGCCGAGGCGCTCGTCGAGTCGGCCGTCTGGGAGGCGAGCCTCTTCGAGGAGCACGACTTCCACGACTTCAAGATCTCGGTCAAGCACAACGACCCCGTCGTCATGGTCAAGGCCTACCAGCTGCTCGCCGAGCGCGGCGACTGGCCGCTGCACCTCGGCGTCACCGAGGCCGGCCCCGCGTTCCAGGGCACGATCAAGTCCGCGACCGCGTTCGGGGCGCTGCTGTCGCAGGGCATCGGCGACACCATCCGCGTCTCCCTCTCGGCCCCGCCGGTCGAGGAGGTCAAGGTCGGCATCCAGATCCTCCAGTCGCTCAACCTGCGTCCGCGCAAGCTCGAGATCGTCTCCTGCCCGTCGTGCGGTCGGGCCCAGGTCGACGTCTACAAGCTCGCCGACGAGGTGACCGCCGGTCTCGAGGGGATGACCGTGCCGCTGCGCGTCGCGGTCATGGGCTGCGTCGTCAACGGCCCCGGCGAGGCCCGCGAGGCCGACCTCGGTGTCGCCTCCGGCAACGGCAAGGGCCAGATCTTCGTCAAGGGCGAGGTCATCAAGACCGTCCCCGAGAGCCAGATCGTCGAGACCCTCATCGAGGAGGCCATGCGCATCGCCGAGGAGATGGGCGAGCCGCTCGACGAGGAGTCCGCGGGCGCCCCGAGCGTCACCGTCTCCTGACCGGGTGACCCCACCCGCGCTCGACGCGTTCGTCCCTCCTGCTCCGACCGGGCAGCGGGCCGAGGTGCTCCGCGAGCTGGCGGACCGCCTGCTCACACTGCGTCCGGGGAGAGGACCGTCGTCGCGCTCGACGGCGTCGACGGGGCCGGCAAGACGGTGCTCGCGCGTGAGCTGGCCGCGCTGCTCGACGGGCGGCGCGAGGTCCACCGGGCCGCGTCGGAGGCCAACGTCCGGTACGTCGGCGGGCAGCGGACCTACGTCGCCGAGGTGGTGCCGCGGTCCCGTGCCACGTGGGTCCTGGACAACACCGACCTGGAGCATCCTGTGCTCGGGGCGGCACGGCCCTAGGCTGTGCACGTGCTGCGCACACGATCCCCGGTCCGGCCGCTGTCGCTCGCCGACCGCGACGCCGCCCTCGAGGTGTGCGCCCGCGACCTCCCGCGCGGCGTGTTCGTCGCCGCGCGCCTCCTCGAGGGGGCGCGCACGGGCTCCATCGGCTCGGTGCTCGGCCTGCGCGAGGAGGGCGAGCTGCGCTCGCTCTGCTGGGCGAGCGCCAACGTCGTCCCCGTCGGCACGACCGCCGCCGACCAGCCGGCGTTCGCCGAGCGGCTGCGCCGCTGGCGCGGCCGGGCCGCCTCGGTCTTCGGGCCGCGGGAGGAGGTCGAGGGGCTGTGGAGCCACCTCGAGCCCCACTGGGGGACACCGCGGGCGGTGCGGGCGCACCAGCCGCTGCTCGCCGCCCACCAGCCGCCGTCGGCCCTCGGTGTCGCCCTCGACGAGCGGGTCCGCCCCGCTCGTCCCTCGGAGGTCGACCTCGTCCTGCCCGCGGCCGAGCACATGTTCACCGCCGAGATCGGCTACCGCCCCTACAGCGGCTCGAGCCGCGGCTACCGCGCCTCCATCTCCTCGCTCGTGGCCCGGGGGCACACCTACGTCGTCGTCGAGGACGGCGAGGTCGTGTTCAAGACCGACATCGGCAGCATCGCCCTCGGCTGCGCCCAGCTCCAGGGGGTCTGGGTCGCGCCGCGGCTGCGCGGGCAGGGTCTCGCGGTGCCGATGCTCGCCTCGGTGCTCGAGCAGGTCATGGCCGGCCAGGCGCCGCTGGTCTCGCTCTACGTCAACGACTTCAACACCGCCGCCCGGGCCACGTACGACCGACTCGGCTTCCACGAGGTCGGCGAGTTCTCCACGGTCCTGCTGTGAGCCCCGGGCCCCGCTGATGGCCCTCACCGAGTGGACGCCCCTCGGGCCGGCGGACCTGCCCGACCTGCGCGAGCTCGCCCTGGCCTGCCTGCGCGCGGACGGCGGGCTGCCGCTCCTCGCCGACGAGCCGATGCTGCGCCGGCTCTTCCTCGACGGCCCCGGGGTCGGCGGTCGGGACGAGACCGGCGACCTCGTCGCGGCCGCCGCCGTGCGCCCGGTCGCGGGCGGGGGATGGAGCGCCACCGGGCTCGTGCGCCCCTCGGCCCGGCACACCGGCCTCGGGGAGCAGCTGGCCGCCTGGTGCACCCAGCGGTCCGGGGGAGTGCTGACCCGGGTCGTCGTCGAGACGACCTCGGCGGGCACCGACGACTTCCTCGGCGCGCTCGGGCTGCGTCGCACCTTCGCCGAGCACGTGATGCGCCACGACCTCGACGCCGTGCCGCTCGTGCGCCGGCCCCGCGGCACCAAGGCCCTGGCCTGGAGCGAGGACACCGCCCCGCTCTTCCACCGCGCCTACCGGGCGTCGTTCGCCGACCGACCGGGCTTCCCCGACACCCCGCTCGAGGAGTGGGTCGGCGAGCTGACCGAGGACCAAGGCTTCCGGCCCGACCGCTCGCGCGTCGTCCTCGACGCCGACGCCCGGGTCGCGGGCTTCGTCACGCTGTCGGACTGCTGGCTCGACCAGGTCGGCGTCGTCCCGGCCTGGCGCGGCCGGGGTCTCGGCGCGCACCTCGTCGCGCGGTCGCTGCGGGCCCTGGCCCGCGGGGGCTGCGAGGAGGCCTGGCTCGCCGTCAACGTCGACAACCCGGCCCACCGGCTCTACGAGCGGCTCGGGTTCGTCGACGCCGGGCTGCGCAGCCGCTGGGAGCGCGAGGCCTGAACGCCTTCCTCGTTCTCTCCGCCGGGGACGACGGAGGGCCCGTCCGCGGGTGCGGACGGGCCCTCGTCGTGGATGACCGTGCGGTCAGCCGGCTGGGGTCACTTGGTCAGCGGGCCGAGCGTCGGGTCGTTGGCGTAGGCCTCGGCGGCGTTCTCCTTGGTGACGATGACCGGGGCGAGGAGGTTCGCCGGGACGACCTTGACGCCGTTGTTGTACGACTTGTCGTCGTTGACGGTCGGCTTCTCGCCCTTCTGGAGCGCGGTGACCATCGCGATGGTCTCCTTGACGAGCTCGCGGGTGTCCTTGTTGATCGTGGAGTACTGGACGCCCTCCATGATCGACTTGACGGACTCGACCTCGGAGTCCTGGCCGGTGACGACCGGGTTCGGCTTGCCGGCCTGCTTCACCGAGGTGAGGATGGCGCGGGCCAGGGTGTCGTTGGGGGAGAGGACGCCGTCGAGCTCGGTGCTGCCGCCGTAGGAGCCGGCGAGCAGGGTGTCCATGCGCTTCTGCGCGTTCTCGGCCTTCCAGCCCTGGGTGACGGCCTGCTCGAACGAGGTCTGGCCCGAGACGACCTTGAGGGTGCCGTCGTCGATCTTCGGCTGGAGGACGCTCATCGCGCCGTCGAAGAAGACCTTGGCGTTGTTGTCGTCGGGGGAGCCGGCGAAGAGCTCGACGTTGTACGGGCCGTTCGGCTTCTTCTTGGCCATGCCCTCGAGGAGCGCCTGGCCCTGGAGCTCACCGACCTTGAAGTTGTCGAACGCGACGTAGTAGTCGACGTCCGCGGTGTTCGTCAGGAGGCGGTCGTAGGCGATGATCGTCGCGCCCGACTCCTTGGCGGCCTTGAGCTGGGTGCCCAGCTGCGAGCCGTCGATGGCGCCGACGACGATGACCTTGGCGCCCTTGGTGACCATGGCCTGGATCTGGTTCTGCTGCTCCGAGACGCCGCCGTTGGCGAACTGCACGTCGCCCTTGAAGCCGGCGGAGGCGAGGCCGTCCTTGAACAGCTGCTCGGCGAGCACCCAGTTCTCGGAGGTCTTCTGCGGCAGGGAGATCCCGATGACCGAGTCGGCCGCGAAGCCGCCGGCCGCGGCCCAGCTGCCTGCGCTGGCCGTGGCCGCCGTGTTGTCGGAGTCGGACCGACCGCAGCCGGTGAGGGCGAGGCCGGCGACCGCGGTGACCGCGAGCGCCTTGGTGAGGTGACGCATATGTGCTCTTCCTTCTACTCGCGCGTCCTGCGGACGCGGGGTCCTGCTCACGGGTCGGCGGGCGCCGGCCGGAGGGGTCTGGTGGTGGCTCAGGAGTCCGAGCCGAGGGTGCTGCTCGTCGAGGTGACGCTCGACTGGGCGGGGTTCTGGGTGTCGACGGTGCCGCTCTCGGCCTCGGCCAGGCGCCGGTTGCGGTCGCGGTTGCGCTGGAACAGGCCGAGGATCGAGGGCTTGCCCTGGCTCTTGTTGTAGACGTCGAAGGCGACGGCGATGAGGAGGACGAGGCCCTTGATCATCTGGGTGGCGTCGGCGCCGACGCCCTCGAGCTGGAGGCCGTTGTTGAGGACGGCCATGACGAGACCGCCGACGATCGAGCCGACGACCGTGCCGACACCGCCGGTCACCGCCGCGCCACCGATGAAGACCGCGGCGATCGCGTCCAGCTCCCAGCCGACACCGTCGAAGGGGCCGGACGCGGTCGAGCGGGCGACGAACATCATCCCGGCGAGGGACGCGAGGACGGCCATGTTGGCCATGACGAAGAAGTTGATCTGCCGGCTCTTGACACCGGAGAGCTCGGCCGCGTGGCGGTTGCCGCCGACGGCGTAGATGTGCCGGCCGAGGACCGTCTTGCTCGCGATGAAGCCGTAGACGAGGACGAGGACGACGAGGATGAGGCCCGAGACGGGGAAGCCCTTGCGGCCCGAGGCGATGAGGAACATCGCGCCGAGGATGACGAGGCAGACGAGCGCGAGCCGGGTCCACATCGCCCACGCCTCCTCGACCTGTGCGCCGATCTTCGTCAGGCGGGCCCGCGAGCGCAGTGCGCCGTAGACGATGGCCGCGCAGCCGAGGATGCCGAGCAGGACGGTGAGGTTGTTGTAGCCGGTGTTCGGGCCGACCTCGGGGAGCGAGCCCGAGCCGATGACCTGGAAGCCCTCGGGGACCGGGACGGTGTTGCTCTTGCCGACGTACTGGTTGGCGCCGCGGAAGAAGAGCATGCCCGCGAGGGTGACGATGAAGGCCGGGATCCCGACGCGCGCGACCCAGAAGCCCTGCCAGACACCGACCAGCGCACCGAGGCCGAGGCCGAGCAGGATGCCGACCGGCCAGGGGAGGCTCCAGTCGCGGATCGCGATGGCGACGACGATGCCGACGAACGCCGAGATCGAGCCGACCGAGAGGTCGATGTGGCCGGCGATGATGACCAGCACCATCCCGATGGCCAGGACGAGGATGTACGCGTTGCCCTGGATGATGTTGTTGACGTTGTTCGGGTCCAGCGTCAGGCCACCGGTCTTGATCTGGAAGTACGCGATGAGGATGACGAGCGCGGCGACCATGCCGAGCTGGCGGATGTCGCCACCGAAGATCTTGCGGACGATGTTCATGGGGGTCCTCGGGTCGGGGTCAGGAGACCGCGTTGGCCTGGGTGCGGGTGGTGTTCTTCGTCATGAGGCGCATGAGCGACTCCTGGTCGGCCTGGGCCTTGTCGAGGCAGCCGGTGATGCGGCCCTCGGCGATCGTGTAGATGCGGTCGGCGAGCCCGAGAAGCTCCGGCAGCTCGGAGGAGACGACGATGACGCCCTTCCCCTGGGCGGCGAGCCGCTGGATGATCCCGTAGATCTCGAACTTCGCGCCGACGTCGATGCCGCGGGTGGGCTCGTCGAGGATGAGCAGGTCGGGCTCGGTGAAGAGCCACTTCGCGAGGACGACCTTCTGCTGGTTGCCGCCCGAGAGCTTGGCGACGCCCTCCTCGACGTTCGGGGTCTTGGTGCGCAGCTCCTGGCGGTACTGCTCCGCGATCCGGTACTCCTCGGTCTCGTCGACGACGAGGCCGTGGGTGATCCGGGACAGCTTGGCCGAGACCGTCGTGCGCTTGATGTCGTCGAGGAGGTTGAGGCCGAGGGTCTTGCGGTCCTCGGTGACGTAGGCGAGGCCGGCGTCGATGGCGTCGCGCACGTGCTTGAGGTGCAGCTCCTTGCCGTCCTTGACGATCGTGCCGCCGAGGAGCGTGCCGTACGAGCGGCCGAAGATGCTGCGCATCAGCTCGGTCCGGCCGGCGCCCATCAGCCCGGCGAAGCCGACGATCTCGCCGCGGCGGACGAAGAAGCTCGCGTCGTTCGCCACGAGCCGGTCGGCCCGCACCGGGTGCTGGACGTTCCAGTGCTTGACCTCGAAGAACACCTCGCCGATCGTCGGCGTGTGGTCGGGGAAGCGCGACTCGAGGTCGCGGCCGACCATCCCGCGGATGATGCGGTTCTCGTCGACGCCGTCCTCCTTGACCCGGAGGGTCTCGATGGAGCGGCCGTCGCGGATGATCGTGATGGCGTCCGAGATCTGCTCGATCTCGTTGAGCTTGTGGCTGATCATGATGCAGGTGACGCCGTGCGAGCGCAGGCCGTCCATGATCTGCAGCAGGTGCTGCGAGTCGGACTCGTTGAGCGCCGCCGTCGGCTCGTCGAGGATGAGCAGCTGCACGTCCTTGGACAGGGCCTTGGCGATCTCGACGAGCTGCTGCTTGCCGACGCCGATGTCCTTGACCTTGGTCATCGGGTCCTCGGAGAGCCCGACGCGCTCGAGCAGCTGGGCGGCCTTGGCCTGCGTCTGCACCCAGTCGATCGCGCCCCGGCGGGTCTGCTCGTTGCCGAGGAAGATGTTCTCGGCGATCGACAGCTCGGGGATGAGCGCGAGCTCCTGGTGGATGATGACGATGCCGGCCTGCTCGCTGTCGCGGATCGAGGAGAACTGGGCCGGGGCCCCGTTCCAGAGGATCTCGCCGCGGTAGCTGCCGTGCGGGTGCACGCCCGACAGGACCTTCATGAGGGTCGACTTGCCGGCGCCGTTCTCGCCGCAGATCGCGTGGATCTCGCCGCGGCGGACGGTCATGTCGACGTCGGAGAGGGCCTTGACGCCCGGGAACTCCTTGGTGATGGCGCGCATCTCGAGGATGACCTCGTGGCTGCCGGTGCGGGCCGTGCCCGTGGCGGTCGGTGCGACGTTGCTCATTCCCATCCTCGACGTTGAGGGCTTCAGGCGTCCGGTGGGCCGCTGGGGCCCGGGGCTCACGCGAATTGTTGTACGGCCGAACATATTGGAGACACCGTTGTCCGGCAAGAGGCTGCCCGGTACCGGCTGGTAACGATCGGGTAACTCGCCGTTCACCCGGCCGTGACGAGCCAGGCCGAGGGGTCGGCGATGACGTCATCGAGGACGGTGAGCGCGGCGCCGCGGGCCGGCGAGCTGGAGCCGCCGAGCGCGGGGGAGACGCGGACGGTGGCCCACCGGGCGATGACGGCCCGGCGCTCGAGCTCCGCGAGGACGCGGGGAGAGAGGCGGCCGTGCAGCGTCGCGTAGACCCCGCCGAGCACGACCTCGTCGACGTCGACGACGTTGACGACGGTGGCGGCGGCCTGGCCGAGGGCGCGGGCCGCGGCGTCGACCGCGTCCGCCGCCGGGCCGGCGGTCTCGGCGGCGCCGCTCAGGGCCGCCGTCGTCGTGCCCGGGGGCATGCCGGCGGCCTCGACCATCGCGTCCTTGCCGGCGTAGGGCTCGAGGCACCCCACGGCGCCGCAGTGGCAGGGCCGGCCGTCGGGGTCGACGACGACGTGGCCGATCTCGCCGCCCCAGCCGTGCATGCCCTCGAAGACGCGGCCGCCGAGCACGACCGCCGAGCCGATACCGACCGCGCCGTAGGCGAAGAGGAAGTTCTGGGCCTCGGCCGGGCGGCGGTCGCGGCGGCGGCGCTCCTCGACCTCGGTCCGCGCCGAGAGGTCGGCGTCGTTGGCCGCGGTCACCCGGAGGTGCGCCAAGGCGGGGTGGCGGGTCAGCGCGTCGTCGACCGCGATGTCGTGCCAGTCGAGGTTGGGCGCGTAGCGCAGGGTCGTCGTCTCGCGGCTGACCAGGCCGGGCAGGGCGACGCAGGCCCCCGCGACGCGCATCCCGTCGGCCGTCACGGCGCGGACGGTCTCGGCGGCGAGCTCGGCGAGGCGGGCGAAGGTGCGGTCGGGGTCGCACCCGCGCAGGTCGACCTCGACGACGCGCTCGGAGACGGTGATGCCGGCGAGGTCGAGGACGAGCGCCGAGAGGTGGTCGATGCCGACCGACAGCCCGAGCCCGACGACCGAGCGGCCGCAGGGGGCGAGGGGGACGGCGGGGCGCCCGGCCCGCGAGGCGGTCAGCGGCTCGAGCTCGGTGACGAGGCGGGCCTGAATGAGCCGGTCGACGAGGTCCGAGACGGTGGCGCGGGCCAGGCCGACCTCGCCGGCGATGGCCGCCCGGGACAGCGGGGCGCCGACGGCCTGGGCGTCGACGACGCGCTGGAGGACGACGGCGAGGTTGTGCTCCCGCAGGGTCGACTGGCGCGCGGCCTCCCGGCCCCCTCCGCGGGGCAGCGCGGACCCCGGGGCCCGGCGGCTCGTCGACGTCGACATGGCGGTCACCATAGCCCCGCCGGGCCCTTTCGTTCGACCACCGGACAAATGACGGTCGGTGGCCGGGGCGGCGGGGCGCCGTGGCGCGGACCCGCGCGGGCGGCGCGGGGAGCGGTGGGCTGTCCGGCCGCCGCACAAACCGCGCGGCGCCGGGGGCGGGCGCGTCGTTATCCTTGCCGGGTTCTCTCCCACGACCCCAGGAGCCTCCCCGTGGCCATGCGCATGTCGTCCCTGTTCCTGCGAACCCTTCGCGAGAACCCGGCGGACGCGGAGGTCCCGAGCCACCAGCTGCTCGTGCGGGCCGGGTACATCCGCCGGGTCAGCCCCGGCATCTACACGTGGCTGCCGCTGGGGCTCAAGGTGCTCCGCCGCGTCGAGCGCATCGTGCGGGACGAGATGGACGCCATCGGCGCCCAAGAGCTGCTCTTCCCCGCGCTGCTGCCGCGCGAGCCCTACGAGACCTCCGGTCGCTGGACCGAGTACGGCGACGGTGTCTTCCGCCTGCAGGACCGCAAGGGCGACGACTACCTCCTCGGCCCGACGCACGAGGAGATGTTCACCCTCGCCGTCAAGGACCTGTACTCCTCGTACAAGGACCTGCCGCTGTCGATCTACCAGATCCAGACGAAGTACCGCGACGAGGCGCGGCCCCGTGCGGGCATCCTGCGCGGGCGCGAGTTCGTCATGAAGGACAGCTACTCGTTCGACCTCGACGAGGCCGGGCTCGACAAGAGCTACCAGCTGCACCGCGACGCCTACGTCCGGATCTTCGACCGGCTCGGCTTCCACTACGTCATCGTCCAGGCGATGGCCGGGGCGATGGGCGGCTCGAAGTCCGAGGAGTTCCTCGCGACCGCCGAGAACGGCGAGGACACCTACGTCCGGTGCGCGAACTGCGGGTACGCCGCGAACGTCGAGGCCGTCCGGGTGCCCGTGCCCGACGCGGTCGACGCCTCCGGCGTGCCCGCCGCGCACGTCGAGGACACCCCCGACACCCCGACGATCGACACGCTCGTCGCCCACCTCGAGCACTCCTTCCCCCGCGCCGACGGCCGGTCGTGGACCGCCGCCGACACCCTGAAGAACGTCGTCGTCATGCTCGTCCACCCCGACGGCACGCGCGAGCCGCTGGCCATCGGCCTGCCCGGCGACCGCGAGGTCGACGAGAAGCGCCTCGGCGCGCAGGTCGAGCCCGCGCGCGTGGAGGCGTTCGACGAGAAGGACTTCGCGCGCTACCCGACGCTGACCAAGGGCTACATCGGGCCGGGGGCGCTGGGGTCCGAGCGGTCCTCGGGCATCCGTTACTTGCTCGACCCCCGCGTCGTCGAGGGCACCGCGTGGGTCACCGGCGCCGACGAGCACGGCCGGCACGTCCTCGACCTCGTCGCCGGGCGCGACTTCACCGCCGACGGCACGATCGAGGCCGCCGACGTCCGCGAGGGCGACGCCTGCCCCTCGTGCGGGCACGGGCTCGAGTCGGCGCGCGGCATAGAGATGGGCCACATCTTCCAGCTCGGGACGAAGTACGCCGAGGCGCTCGACCTCAAGGTGCTCGACGAGAACGGCAAGCTCCGCACCGTCGTCATGGGCTCCTACGGCGTCGGTGTCTCGCGCGCCGTCGCGTGCGTCGCGGAGGGCAACCACGACGAGCTCGGGCTCGTCTGGCCGCGTGAGCTCTCGCCCGCCGACGTGCACGTCGTCGCCACCGGCAAGGACGAGGAGGTGCACCGGTACGCCGAGGAGCTGACCCGCGCGCTCGAGTCCGAGGGTGTCGAGGTGCTGCTCGACGACCGCCGGCAGGCTTCTCCCGGAGTCAAGTTCAAGGACGCCGAGCTCATCGGCGTGCCGACCATCGTCGTCGTCGGCCGCGGGCTGGCCGAGGGGAAGGTCGAGGTCAAGGACCGTCGCTCCGGCGAGCGCCGCGAGGTCGCCACGGACGACGCGGTGCGCGAGGTGCTGGCGGAGGTCGGTCGCGCGTGAGCCGTCGCGTCGAGGCGGTCGTCTTCGACTGGGGCGGCACGCTGACGCCCTGGCACGACGTCGACCTGCCCGAGCAGTGGCGGGTCTTCGCGCGCGAGGTGCACGGCATCCCCGTCGGCTCGCCGGACGTGCCGCAGGCCGACCTCGACGAGGCGCACCGGCTGGCCGAGCGAATCCTCGAGGCGGAGGCCGGGGCGTGGGCGCGCGGCCGTGACGAGCACTCGTCCGCGGCGCTCGCCGACATCCTCGACGCCGCCGGGGTCGACGCCGAGCACGACCGGCACCACCTCGCGCTCGCGGCCTACCGGCGCTTCTGGGAGCCGCACACCCTCACCGACCCGCAGGTCAAGCCGCTCTGGGAAGGATTGCGCGAGAGGGGGATCAAGGTGGGCGTGCTGTCCAACACCATCTGGACGCGCGAGTACCACCGCGAGATCTTCGCGCGTGACGGCGTGCTCGAGCTCATCGACGCCGACCTCTACTCGAGCGAGCTCGACCACGTGAAGCCACACCCGGAGGTCTTCCTCGCGGCGTGCCGCGCCGTCGGGGTCGAGCCGGCCGCGGCGGCGTACGTCGGCGACCGGATGTTCGAGGACGTCCACGGCCCGCAGCAGGTCGGGATGCGCGCCGTGTGGGTGCCCCACTCGGTGCTGCCGGAGAACCAGAAGGTCGAGGTGACCGCCGTCCCCGATGCGCGGGCCCACGAGCTGCTCGACGTGCTGGAGATCGTCGACGGGTGGAACGCCGCGTGACCCGTGGGTGACGTCGCGCCGCACGTCCTCGCGCTGCTCGCACTCGCCGGGTTCGTCGCCGGGTGGGTCGACGCCGTCGTCGGGGGCGGCGGGCTCGTCCAGCTGCCCGCGCTGCTGCTCGGGATGCCCGGGGCCACCCCGGCCCAGGTGCTCGCGACGAACAAGTTCGGGTCGGTGTGGGGCACCGCCACCGCGTCGGTCACGTACTACCGGCGGGTGAGGCCGGACCTGCGCACGGCGCTGCCGATGGCGGCCGTCGCGTACGTCGGGGCGATCGGCGGGGCGCTGCTCGGGTTGCACATCCCGAAGTCGCTCTTCAACCCGGTCATCCTCGTCATGCTCGTCGTCGTCGGGGCGTACACGCTGCTCAAGCCGTCGGTGGGGGAGCTGACCCGGCTACGCTTCAGCGGCGCCCGGCACACGACGGCCGCGGTGCTGACCGGGTTCGTCATCGGCGTCTACGACGGCGCGCTCGGGCCGGGCACAGGGTCCTTCCTCGTCTTCGCGCTCGTCGGGCTGCTTGGGTACGCCTTCCTCGAGGCGAGCGCCAAGGCGAAGATCACCAACCTCGCGACGAACCTCGGCGCGCTGACCGTGTTTGCCCCCGGGGGGCACGTCGTCTGGGTCGTCGGCGGGGTCATGGCCGTCGCGAACCTGCTCGGCGGGTGGGTCGGCGCGCGCACCGCGGTCGCGCGCGGCAGCAGGTTCGTCCGGACCGTCTTCGTCGTCGTCGTCGGCGCCTTCACCCTCCGCATCGGAGGAGACCTCGCCGGCCTCTGGTGACACCCCCACCCCGCCCCGCCCCCCTCGCCCCCCCTGCCTCCCGCCCTCCCTCTCCGCGAATGTGTGTGAAACCGCCGGGGATGACCGGCGATTTCACACGCCTTCGCGGGGCTGTGGATGACGACTGCGGGCCGACCGCCCGGCGGTGCAGGCTGCGCGGATGGACCCGGAGCACCGACGAGGAGTCGAGAGGCTGGCCGAACCGTACGGCGGCATCCTCTCGCGGTCGCTGCTGCGCGGGCTCGGCGTCGACCGGGACGCCGTGGCGCGCCAGGTGGCGGCCGACCGGTGGGCGCTGCCCGGGCGCATGACCGTTGCGATGCACCGCGGACCGCTGGCGGATGCGGCGAGGCCGTGGCTCGCGGTGTGGGAGGTCGGGCACGCGGTCGCCGTCGTGGACGGCGTCAGCAGCCTGGTCGCCGCGGGGCTCACCGGCTTCACCGAGCACGACGTCCACGTCTCGGTGACGCGCAACTCCCGGTGTCCGCGGGTCGACGACGTGCGCATCCACCGGGTGCGGCGACGGCCGGACGAGCTGGTCGACGGCAGCTCGTTCCCGCGGACACGACCGGCGGTGGCCGCCGTGCGTGCCGCGGGCTGGGCGAGGAGCGACCGGCAGGCCGCCCTCGTGCTCGCGATGACCGTCCAGCAGCGGCTCGTCACCGGGGCCGACCTCGTCGCCGCGGCGAAGGTGGTGCGGACCCGGGGTCGCCATCCCTTCATTCGGCAGGTCGTGCGGGACGTCGCGGACGGCGCGCAGTCCCTCGGCGAGCTCGACTTCGCGGCCATGTGCCGGCGCCACGGCATCCCCGAGCCGGACCGGCAGGTCGTGCGTCGCGGGCCGACGGGGCGCATCTACCTCGACGTGCGGTGGGCGTTCGCCCGGCTCGTCGTCGAGATCGACGGGTCGGGCCATCGCTCGGGGCTCGCCCTGACCGACGACAACCTGCGGCAGAACACCGTCACGCTCGGCAGCGACCGGGTGCTGCGCTTCGACCTGCTGGCGCTGCGCCTCCAGGAGTCGACCGTCATGGCCCAGGTCCGCGCCGGCCTGCGCGGATGCGTGTGAAACCGCCGGGGGTCCCCGGCGATTCAACACACGTTCGCGGAAGGGAGGTGGCGGGGGCGGGGTCAGGGGGTGGTGAGCCAGAGGGCGGCGTAGGGCGGCAGGTGGACGTCGCCGTCGGCGTGCCAGGGGAGGGGCTGCCCGGTGAGGGCGTCGACGGCCGCGTCGAGCCCGAGCTCGTGGACCCGCCAGCCCGGCCAGACCCGCTCCTGCGGCGTCACGTTGTAGACGCCGGCGAAGCGCCCGAGGGGATGTTCCCGCAGGGTCACGAGCACGCCGGGGTCGTCGACCGGGCCGATGCGTGTCTCGACCGAGCCGTGCAGGTGCGGCAGCGCGGCCCGCGCCCGGACGAGCCCGACGAGGTCGCCGAACACCCGCCCGGCCACCGTCGAGCGGTCGTGCCGCGTCGCCATCGCGGCGAGGTCGAGGCGCGGCCGGTGCGCCCACCGGTTGTCGTCCTCGTGGCCCGGCTCCGACGCCCACTCGGGGTCGTTGACCTGCCCGAGCTCGTCGCCGCTCCAGATGACCGGGATGCCGCCCCAGCCGACGACGACGGCGTGCGCGAGCCGGAGGGCCGCGACGGCGAGGTCGAGCTGCTCGGGCGTGCCCGCACCCTCGATGCCGACGAGCGAGGCCGCGGTGCCGGACGTGCGCCGGTCGCCGGTCTCGGGGTTGAACTGGAAGACCAGGCCGCGCGCCGGCGAGCCCCAGAAGTCGCCCGAGTACCAGTCGGCGAGGAAGTGGCGGTGCCCCGGGCCGGTGACGCCGACGGCCGCCGCGTCCTCGTCCATGATCGCCCAGCCGATGTCGTCGTGGCAGCGCAGGTAGGTCAGCCACGTGGCGCTCGCGGACTTGGGCGGCAGCGACCCCAGCGCGTGCGCGGCCAGCCGGACGTCGCGGGCCGCGAGCATCGACCAGACCTGCACCATGAGGCTGTTGTGGTACGCGAGGTCGCTCACCTTGCCGGTGTGCTCGCGCTCCCCGAGGTACGCGAGCAGCTTGGTGGGGGCGACGATGGCCTCGGCCTTGAACGCCACTGCGGGACAGACGATCCGGGTCACCGCGCGCAGCACCTGCGTCAGCGCGTGCACCTCGGGCTGCCCCTGGCAGTCGGTGCCGAGGCGCTTCCACATGAAGGCGATGGCGTCGAGGCGCAGGACGTCGACGCCGCGGTTGGCGAGGTCGAGCACGACCTGCGCGTACTCGACGAGGACGTCGGGGTTGCCCCAGTTGACGTCCCACTGCCACGCGTTGAAGGTCGTCCAGACCCAGCCGTCGAGCTCCTCGTCCCACGTGAAGTTGCCGGGGGCGAAGTCGGGGAAGACCTCGGGCAGCGTGCGCTCGTAGGCGTCGGGGAGGCGGCGGTCGGGGAAGACGTGGAAGTACGAGCGGTAGCGCAGCACGCCCTCGCGCGCCTTGCGCGCCCACTCGTGCTCGCGCGCGACGTGGTTGAGGACGAGGTCGAGGACGAGGCTCATCCCGCGCTCGTGCAGCGAGTCGGCGAGCGCGGTGAGGTCCTCCATCGTCCCGAGGTCCGCGCGCACCTCCCGGTAGTCGGCCACGGCGTAACCGCCGTCGTTGTCGCCCTCGCGCGGGCGCAGGAGCGGCATGAGGTGGAGGTAGGTGACGCCGAGCTCCTCGAGGTAGCCCAGGCGCTCGCCGACCCCGCGCAGGTCGCCGGCGAAGCGCTCGGTGTAGGCGGCGTACCCGACCATCGAGGGCTCCTGGAGCCAGTCGGGGCGCAGCATCCGCTCGAGGTCGCGCCGGTGCAGCCGGTCGGGTCGGCGCGCGTAGGCCCGGGCGGCCCGGGTCACGAGCTCGGAGGCCGTCTGCGCCGCCCGGTCCTCGCCGTAGACGGCGACGAGACCGCTCCACAGGTCCGGCCACCAGCGCTCCAGCCGCGCCTGCAGCATCCCGGCGCGCTCCGGGTCCCACCCGGAGGTCGGGAGGGCGGGGGGCGGCGGCACCGGTGCGGTCACGGGCGCCATCCTGCCGAATCCGCGCAAGCGTTTCCACAGCTTCCACGGAGCGTGTCCCCGGCACTCACACGGCGGCCCGAGACGGCACACAGGTGACGCATAGGGAGCCACCCGACAGTTCAGGCATGACGACGAGCACGGCGGCGCCCGACGAGGCCTACCGCCGCCCCCACGCCGCTCTCCGCCGTCCCCGTCGCGCCGTCGTGCCCGTGCCGCGCTGGTGGCGGGACGCGACCGCGGCCGCCGGCTGGGCTGTGCTCCTCGGGGTCACGGCGCTCTGGGTGCAGGACGGTGGCGTGCAGGACCTCGGCACCCTCGCCGGGGCCCTCACGTCGACCGGCCGGCTGACCGGGCTCGTCGCCTCCGCGCTGCTGCTGCTCCAGGTCGTCCTCATGGCCCGCGTCCCGTGGGTCGAGCAGGCCTGGGGGCAGGACGAGCTGGCGCGCGTGCACCGCCTCGT
Source organism: Phycicoccus jejuensis (assembly GCF_000720925.1). Classification (GTDB taxonomy): domain Bacteria; phylum Actinomycetota; class Actinomycetes; order Actinomycetales; family Dermatophilaceae; genus Phycicoccus; species Phycicoccus jejuensis. The sequence continues at coordinate 314,032 of NZ_JOEE01000004.1, forward strand.
CGGCTTCACCTCCTTCACGCTGCTGGTGGTCCACATCGGCCTCATCACCCTCGGGTACGCGGCGAGCGGGCCCCTCGGCCTCTGGGGCACGACGTGGGACTTCGTCGTGAGCTACCCGGGGATGCTCCTCGCGTGGGCCGGCACCGCGGCGCTGGTCATGGTCGTCGTCACCTCGGTCAAGCGCGCCCGTCGCCGGCTGCGCTACGAGTCGTGGCACCTCATCCACCTCTACGGCTACCTCGGCGCGGGGCTGGTCCTGCCGCACCAGCTGTGGACCGGCGCCGACTTCCTCGACTCCCGTGCCGCCACCGTCTTCTGGTGGGGCCTGTGGGCCGCCACGGCCGCCTCCGTCCTCGTCTTCCGCGTCGGCCTGCCGCTGTGGCGCTCGCTGCGCTCCCCGATCCGTGTCCTCGACGTGGGCGCCGAGGGACCCGGCGTCACGAGCGTCACCGTCGGCGGTGACGGCGTCCGGCACCTGCCGGTGCGCGCCGGTCAGTTCCTCCAGTGGCGCTTCCTCGACGGTCCCGGCTGGACGCGCGCGAACCCCTACTCGATCTCCGCCGCCCCGGACGGGCGCACCCTGCGGATCACCGTCGCCCACCTCGGGGACGGGTCGGCCCGGCTCGCCGCGTTGCGGCCCGGCACCCGCGTCCTCGTCGAGGGCCCGTACGGCCGGATGCACGGCGGTGTCCGCACCCGGCGCAAGGTGCTCCTTATGGGCTCGGGCATCGGCATCACCCCGATGCGCGCCCTCCTCGAGGAGCTGCCCCAGCACCCCGGCGACGTCACGGTCGTCCACCGCGTGCGCTCGCGCGCCGAGGCCGTCCTCGCCGACGAGCTGCGTTCGCTCGCGGCCGCCCGGGGCGCCCGCTACCTCCTCGTCGAGGGCCCCCGGGTGCGGGGCCGGGCGAGCTGGCTGCCGCAGCAGGCCGCGCACCTCGGCGACGCCCAGGCGCTGCGCGAGATCGTCCCCGACATCGCCCGCCACGAGGTCTACGTCTGCGGCAACGACGGCTGGATGGACGCGGTGCGCGACGCCGCGCACACCGCCGGCGTCCCGCACGACGCCATCCACCTCGAGCGCTTCGGCTACTGACCCTCGACCCCCACGACCCCGCGAGGACCTCCACGATGCGACGCATCACCACCTGGCTGCTGAGCACGGTCTCGGCGCTCGTCCTGCTCTTCAGCTACCACACCTCGACCGGGCAGGGCGCGACCACCGTGGCGCTCGGCGACGCCAACGGCGCCGGCGCCGCGGCGCCCGACACCGCGAGCGGCGACGGCACGTCGAGCGGCTCGAGCGACGACTCGTCCTCGTCGTCCGGATCGTCCTCGTCCGGGTCCTCGGACTCCTCGAGCGCGACACCGTCCCCCTCGACGACGAAGAAGTCCTCGTCGTCCGCCGCGAAGACCTACACCGGCGACGCGATCCAGACGCGGTACGGGCCGGTGCAGGTCGAAATCACCGTCAAGGACGGGAAGATCACGAAGTCGGCCGTGACGCAGGTGCCGTGGAGCGACCACCGCGACCAGGAGATCAACGGCTACGCCGTGCCGATCCTCAACGACGAGGCCGTGCAGGCTCAGGACGCCGGGATCGACATGGTCTCGGGGGCGACGTTCACCTCCGACGGCTACATCCAGTCGCTGCAGTCCGCGATCGACCAGGCGAACCTGTGATCACCGCCGAGATCCCCGTGGCCCCCGCCGCCCCGGCGCCGCCGGTCCTCGCCCGCCGGGCCTGGGTGGAGCACGTGATGGGCACCGCGGTGAGCATCCACGTGCGGGCCGTCGAGCCGACCCGCCCCGACATCGAGGCCGCGGTCCGGCGGGCCTTCGCGCACCTGCGGCGGGCCGACGCGGTCTTCTCGACGTGGCGCGCCGACAGCGACCTGCTGCGCCTCCAGCACGGCGAGGTCGACGACGTGCACGGCTGGGTCGCGGACGTCGTCGAGCTCTGCCTCGAGGCCGAGGAGCGCACCGACGGTCTGTTCTCCGCCTGGCGCTCGCGCGAGGGTGGCCGCCCGGTGTTCGACCCGACCGGTCTGGTCAAGGGCTGGGCCGCCGCCGGCGCCGCGGAGCACCTCGCCGTCGTGCCCGAGATCGCCTACAGCCTCGGGGCCGGCGGCGACGTCGCCGTCGGGGTGGGGCCCGGGCCGTCCGTCACCGCGCCGACGTGGCGGATCGGGCTCGAGGACCCGCGCACGCCGGGCCGGGTCGCGGACGTCGTGGCCGTGCGCCGCGGTGGCGTCGCGACCTCCGGGGCGGCCGCACGCGGCGCCCACGTCGTCGACCCGCGGACCGGGCGAGGGGTCGCGCGACCCGGCTCGTGCACGGTCGTGGGTCCCGACCTCACGTGGGCCGACGTGTGGGCGACGGCCGCGTGGGTGGACCCCGAGCGGGTGGCCCGGATGCTCCCGGAGCGTGACCCGGAGTACTCGCTCATCGTCCTCTGACGAACGTCCGCGCCTGTGGCACAGCGGGGTTTACGAGGCCGCGGGGGGTTGTCCACCGCCGCAGGAGGCCCCTGCCGCGGGCGCGCGGCCGCTGCTATGTTCGACGCACCACGCCGGGCTTCAGCAGGGGTCCCGGCTCGAGCCACAGGCCGGGTCATGGTCCGATCGCAGCTCCGCGTGCTCCCGCGTCCGCACCCGCCGACGCCCCGGGCCCGTCGGGTGGCGCACCTGCGGTGCGCCACCGCTGCTCCGCCGTGCCGGTCGTCGGCTCCCTCGGACCCGGCGGGTCCTGCGGCGTCGCCGCGGGGCTCGCTCGGCCCGGCGCCGGTCGCCCACGGGTGGCTGCAGCGCGGGTCGGCGGGCGCCGGGACGGCGGTGGCCGCGCCGAGCGCCGGTCGCCTTCCCTCTGTGCCGCCCGGCGTCCGTGGGCCCCGGCCCACGGACGGCAGCCGCCCGCTCAGCCCCGCGCGAGGGCCTCGGCCAGCGCCTCGGCGTCGGTGACCGGCCGGTCGCAGACGAAGCCGCGGCACACGTAGGCGGCGGCCGCGCCGTCCACGAGGGGACGGTCGGCCAGCAGGGGGATGCCGGGGGCGTCCGGCCGGCCGGTGACGTGCACGAGCCCGGGCGAGGTCGCTGCCCGGACCGCGGCGAGCATCGCGTCGGCCTCCGACCCCTCGCCGACGACGGCCACCTGGAGCGGTCCGGCCACGGCGGCCTCGGCGACCGCCAGGGCCCATCCGGCGAAGCGTGGCTCGGACGCGGCCACCGAGCCACAGGCGGCCAGCGCGCGGCCGGCGGCCTCGCGGTGCGGGCCCGAGCCGGTGAGGGCGGAGTACGTGAGGAGTGCCCCGGCCAGGGCCGCGGCGCCCGACGGCTCGGCGTTGTCGCTGCGGCTCGCCGGGCGCGCGAACAGCCCCGGCGCGTCGTGGTCGGTGTCGTGCAGGGCGCCGTCGGCGTCGACGAAGCCCGTCAGGGCGCGGTCGAGGAGGTCACCCGCGCGCACGAGCCAGCGCGCCTCGCCGGTGGCCTGGTGCAGCGCCAGCAGACCCTCGGCGAGGTCGCCGTGGTCGTCGAGCACGGCGGGTGCGGCCGACACGCGACCGGCGCGCGAGGTGCGGTGCAGCGTCCCGTCGACGTCGTGCGTCGCGAGGACGTGGTCGGCGGCGCGCGCCGCGGCGTCGACGAGGTCGGGCCGCCCGAGCAGCGCCCCGGCGTCGGCGAGCCCGGCGATGGCGAGGCCGTTCCAGGCCGTGACGACCTTGTCGTCGCGCGCCGGCTGAGGACGGGACCCCCGGGCCTCGAGCAGGCGGGCGCGGGTGGCGGACCACCACGCGGCGTCCTCGGGGTCGCGCCGCAGCTGCAGGGTGGAGCTGCCGTGCTCGAAGGTGCCGTCGTCGGTGACGGCGAGCAGGTCGGCAGCGCGGGCGCCGTCGTCCGCGCCGAGCACCTCCGCGAGCTGCGCCGGGGTCCAGGCGTAGGTCAGGCCCTCGTGCGACGTGCCGTCGACGACGGTGTCGGCGTCGAGGGCGGAGGCGAACGCGCCCTCGGGGGTGCCGAGGTCGCGGACCACGAAGTCGGCGGTCTCCTCCGCGACCCGCCGGGCCAGGGGCTCTCCGGTGACCCGCCAGAGGTGGGCGTAGACGCGCAGCAGGAGGGCGTTGTCGTAGAGCATCTTCTCGAAGTGCGGCACCACCCACGAGGCGTCGACCGCGTACCGCGCGAAGCCGCCGGCCAGCTGGTCGTACATCCCGCCGCGGGCCATCGCCTCGCCGGTGTGACGGGCCATCGCGAGGGCGTCGGCGGACCCGGTGCGCGCGTGGTGGCGCAGGAGGAACTCGAGCACCATCGACGGCGGGAACTTCGGGGCGCCGCCGAACCCGCCCCGCACCTCGTCGTACTGGCTGCGCAGGCGCACGACGGCCCCGTCGAGGACGTCGGCCGGGACGGGCGCCGGGGCCGGGGGACCGGTCACCTCGCGCAGCCGCTGCGCGACGTGCGCGCCGGAGGCGAGGACCTGGTCGCGCTGCTCGCGCCAGACCCGCGACGCGTTGTCGAGCAGCCCGAGGAAGTGCGCCCGCGGGAGGTAGGTGCCGGCGAAGAACGGGTCGCCGTCGGGGGTCAGGAGGCACGTCATCGGCCAGCCGCCCTGACCCGTCAGCGCGGTGGTCGCGGCCATGTAGACGGCGTCGACGTCGGGGCGCTCCTCGCGGTCGACCTTGACGGCGACGAACCCGTCGAGGAGGACGCGCGCGACCTCCTCGTCCTCGAAGGACTCGTGCGCCATGACGTGGCACCAGTGGCACGCGGCGTACCCGACCGACAGCAGCACGGGCACGTCCCGGCGTCGTGCCTCGGCGAACGCCTCGTCGCCCCACTCCCACCAGTCGACGGGGTTGTCGGCGTGCTGCAGGAGGTAGGGGGAGAGGGATGCCGCGAGCCGGTTCGCCATCACCCCACCGTACGGGCGGCGACCCGGCCGGGCGCCGGGGCGCCTGCGGTGCCTTCGGGCAGGCATGCTGGAGGCGACCGTCCCGGCTGCCGATCGAGGAGACCCACCGTGCCCAAGGCCCCGCTGCCCCCAGACGTCGCCGAGCTCTTCCGCCGGCCCAACCCGGCGGTCGTCGCGGTCCTGCGTCCGGACGGCTCCCCGATGTCCGTGGCCACCTGGTACCTCCTCGAGGACGACGGCACGGTCCTGCTGAACATGGACGCCGAGCGAGCGCGGGTGTCGTGGATGCGCCGGCGGCCCGAGGTCGCGCTGACCGCCCTCGAGGAGGGCAGCTGGTACACGCACGTGAGCATCCGGGGGCGCATCGTGCGGTGGGAGGAGGACCCGGAGCGGGCGATGGCGGACATCGACCGCCTCTCGAACCTCTACGGCGGACAAGACTACCGGGTGCGCGACCGCCGGCGGATCAGCTGCTGGGTCGAGGTCAGCCACTGGCACGGCTGGGGGGAGGCCAAGGCGGACTGAGGTCGCCGCGCCCGGCCGAGGGCGACGAGGCGGGACCAGCCGCTCGTCACCGGGCCGGTCCACAGCCACCAGTAGGCCAGACCCGCGGCGGTGCCGAGGACGAGCCCGAGGACCGGCCCGTGCTCGGGCAGCCCCCAGGTCCACTGGAGCACCTGCCAGTGCGCGACGTAGACGAACAGCGACGCCGAGGCGAGCACCCGCGCGACGGGGACCACCGGCCCGGGCAGTCGCACCGTCGGGACCCAGAGCAGCGCGAGCACGCAGGCGAGGGTCAGCCCGTCGCGGGAGGGGTTGCCCGAGAACGTCATCACCATCGCGGCGGACACGGCGGTGAGGGCCAGCCGCTGCCCGGTGGAGGTCGCCCGGGCCAAGGCCCAGCCGAGCAGGACCAGGTGGAGCACGACGAGCGCGGCGCCCTGCATCCGCGGCGTCGGCAGGTCGAGCACCGGGAGGCGGAAGGCGACGAAGGCAGCGACCGACAGGCCGACCGGGAACAGCAGCGGGTGGCGCCCGTCGAGGGCCGTGACGCCGGGGACGCGCACGAGCAGGCCGATGCCGACGAGCGCGACGAGGAGGGCCTCGACGAACCAGAAGCGCCACGGCGGCCCGAGGTGCTCGGCACCGAGCGCCCAGTTCATGAGGACGAGGTTGCGCGGGGCGTAGAGGCCGAGGAGGAAGTGCGCCGCCCAGACGACGACGAGCGTCGGGAGGGCCATCCGCAGCGCGGCGCCGAGCAGCCCCCGGCTGCGCTCGCCCGGGTCGGGGCTCGCGAGCTGGAAGCGCGCCAGCTGGAAGCCGGCGACGACGAGGAGGGCGTTGGCGCTGCCCTGCAGCGTGAACACGTGCGTGTGCGTGCCGACGACGAGGACGATGGCGAGGGCCCGCAGGGCCACGCTCGTCTCGACGGTGCGCCAGCGGGGGAGGCGTAGTCCCGACGCGCGAACCGGGCTGCGGCGCAGGGCGTCCAGCTGCGCGACGGTCATCAGGTGCCAGCCGCGGGGGAGGTGCCCGAGCAGCTCCTCCAGCCGCACCGACACCTCGACGAAGGACAGCGAGTCGCCGCCGAGCGACGCGAACGTGCTGTCGGGCGCCGCGGGTCGGTGCAGCAGGGTGGAGTACAGCGCCGCCACCCCGGCGTCGCTCGCGACGGCCTCGGCGCCGACCTCGACCTCGGTCGGTGCCGCCTGGGCCAGGACGGCCCGGTGGTCCGGCTTGCCCGACGGCAGCAGCGGGTGCTCCGCGACCGCGACGACGCGCACCGCGTCGGCCGGGACCCCCGAGGCGCGGACCGCGGCCCGGCGGACCCGCTCCCGGGCCGGCGCGGACGACGCCCCGCGGGCGGACACCGCCAGCAGCCCGTCACGGCCGGCGACGCGCACGTCGTGGCCGTCGGCGCGCAGCGCACCCTCGACGGTGTCGAGGTCGACCCGGTGGCCGAGCACCTTGACGAAGCGCGCCCGCCGGCCGGTGACCCGCAGGAGGCCCTCGGGCGTCACCTCGCCGAGGTCACCGGTGCGCAGCTCGTCGACGGTGCGGCCGAGCGCCAGGTCCGCGGGGCGCTCGGCGTACCCGAGCATCACGTTGGGGCCGGCGTAGACGATCTCGCCGTCGTCGATGCGCACCGCCCCACCGGGCACCGGGGTGCCGACGCAGTCGGGGTGCTCCTCGACGAGATCGGCTGCGAGACAGGCCATCCGAGCGGTCGCCTCGCACTGGCCGTACATGACGACGAGCTCGTGACCGCGCTCGCGGCCGAGCCGGGCCACGCGGCGGACGCGCTCGGGGTCCATCCGGCCTCCGGCCTGCGTCAGCTGCCGCAGCGTCGGGAGCGAGCGCTCGGCGAAGCCGCTCCGCTCGAGCAGCTCGAAGGTGTGCGGGACACCCGGGATGGTCGTGACGCCGGCCGCGCGCGCCTGGTCCCAGAAGCAGTCGTCGACGACGGAGAGGTCCGTGAGGAGGACGGACGCGCCGGCGTCGAGGTGGGACAGCAGGACCGAGAGGCCGTAGCAGTAGCTGAGCGGCAGGGTGAGCGCCGCGACGTCGTCGGACCGGACCCCCAGGGCCGCCCGGACCTGCGCCGTGTTGGCCAGCAGGTTGCGCTGCGAGAGCCGGACGAGCTTGGGCGAACCGGTGGACCCGCTCGTGCTCATGAGCAGCGCGAGCTCGGGGTGCAGGTCGTGCGCGCTCGTCGGCCGGAGCACGTCGACGCCCTCGGCGGAGAGGACGACGTCGGGGTCGTAGGCCTCGGCCAGCGACCGCGCAGCGCGCCCGGGGGCCGAGAGCAGCACGACGTGCCCGGCGGCCCGCGCCGCCACGAGCTGGGCGACCGTCGCCACCGTCGCGCTCGCCCGGACGTGGACGAGCGAGCGCCCCGAGGGCAGCAGCCCGACGACGTCGGCGGCGCGCGCCGCGAGGTCGGCGTACGACACCGGCCCGTCGACCGTGTGCAGGGCGGTCCGCCCGCCGAGGGCCGCGAGCCGCGTCAGGCTGACGCCGTCGGGCGCGAGCGTCGGCGACGGCGCGCCGGGCAGCGGGGCGGTGGCGAGCAGGGTGGGCACGGCGGACAGTCAATAAGGTTAGGCACACCTAACGCAAGATGGGCGGTGTGATCCGTCTCGCGCCCCGGGCCGGTCGTGGGCACGCTCAGCGCTCCGTTACGCTGGACCGAGTTAGGCAAGCCTTCCCTACACAGACGGAGGATGACTCGGTGAGACGCCGGACCCTGTCCGCCACGGCCGCCGCGCTCGTCGCGCTGCTCGGCCTCGCCGCCTGCGGCGAGAGCACCCTCGAGGCCGGCGACGACCTCGACTCCTCGAAGCTGACGATCTACAGCGCCCAGCACAAGAACCTCACCGAGGAGTGGGGCAAGGAGTTCCAGGAGAAGACCGGCATCGAGGTGCAGGTCCGCTACGGCAACGACTCCTCGATGGGCTCGCAGATCGTCCAGGAGGGCGCGAGCTCCCCGGCCGACGTCTTCCTCACCGAGAACTCCCCGGCGATGACGACCGTCGAGCGGGCGGGCCTGCTCGCGCCGGTCGACGCCTCGACGCTGGCGCAGGTCGGCCCGGGCTACGCGCCGTCCTCGAAGGACTGGGTCGGCATCGCGGCCCGCTCGACCGTGCTCGTCTACAACCCCTCGAAGATCTCCGAGCAGGACCTGCCGTCCTCGCTCATGGACCTCGCCGACCCGAAGTACGCCGGCCAGTGGGGCGCCGCGGCCGGGGGCGCCGACTTCCAGGCCATCGTCTCTGCGGTCCTCGCGACCGAGGGCGAGGAGAAGACCGCCGCGTGGCTCGACGCGCTCAAGAAGAACGCGAAGGTCTACCAGAACAACATCGCGACGATGAAGGCCGTCAACGCCGGCCAGTCGGCGATGGGCGTGATCTACCACTACTACTGGTACCGCGACCAGGCCCTCAACAAGTCGGGCAGCGGCAACACGAAGCTGCACTACTTCAAGAACGAGGACCCGGGCGCGTTCGTCAGCCTCTCCGGCGGCGCCGTCCTCAAGAGCAGCACGAAGCAGGCCGACGCGCAGAAGTTCCTCGCCTTCGTCACCTCCCAGCAGGGCCAGCAGGCGCTCGGCACCACGGCCTCCAAGGAGTACGCGGTCGGCCGTGACGCCGCCTCCGACCCCGCCCTGCCGCCGCTCGACACCCTCGAGGCCCCGCAGATCGACCCCTTCACCCTCAACGGCCCCGAGGTCATCTCGCTCATGACGAAAGCCGGTCTGCTCTAGGTGTCGACCACCGCGCCCGTCACGACGCCGACCCCCACGCCGGGGTCGGCGTCGACGGCGTCCCCGCGGCGTCGTCGGCCGGGCGGCGGCAGCCCCGGCCTGCGCCTCGGCGCGGTCCTCGTCGCGCTGGTGTGCCTGCTGCCGCTGGCCGTCGTCGCGCTCAAGGCCTTCGAGGCCGGGCCGTCCGAGGTCGCCGCGCTCCTGCTCCGCCCGCGCGTCGGCGAGCTGATGCGCAACACGCTCGCGCTCGTCGCGCTGACCGGCACGCTCGCCACCGTCCTCGGCGTCGGGGCCGCCTGGCTCGTCGAGCGCACGAGCCTGCCGCTCGCCGGCCTGTGGCGCGTGCTGTTCGTCGCGCCGCTGGCCATCCCGGCCTTCGTCAACAGCTTCGCCTGGTCCACCGTGCTGCCGGGCCTCGAGGGCCTCGGGGGAGCGGTGCTGGTGACGACGCTGTCGTACTTCCCGTTCGTCTTCCTCCCGGTGGCCGCGATGCTGCGGTCGGCCGACCCCGGGCTCGAGGAGGCCGCGCGCGCCCTCGGGCTCGGCCCGTGGCGCACGGCCGCGAAGGTCGGTCTCGCGCAGGTCCGCCCGGCGCTGCTCGGTGGCGTCCTGCTCGTCGCGCTGCACCTGCTGTCGGAGTTCGGCGCGCTCGAGATGCTCCGCTTCCCGACCTTCACGACGGCGATCCTCGACCAGTTCGACGTGGCCTTCGACAGCCGCTCCGGCAGCGTCCTCGCCCTCGTGCTCGTCGGCCTCGCCGTCGCCCTGCTCACGGTCGAGCTGCTCGCCCGCGGCCGCACCCGGTACGTGCGGGTCGGCTCGGGCGCGGCCCGCCGCCCGGCCCGGGCGAGGCTCGGCCGGGCGACGCCCCTCGCGCTGCTCGCCGTCACCGCGCTCGCCGTGCTCGCCGTCGGCGTGCCCGCCTGGGTGACGGGCACGTGGCTCACCCGCCCGGAGGAGGCGCTGGAGCCGACGGTGCTCTGGCCCGCCCTGTGGTCGACGGTCCGGCTCGCGCTCGTCGCGGCCCTGGTCACCACGCTCGCCACGCTGCCCGCCGCGTGGCTGCTCGCCCGCCGGCGCACGTGGTTCGGCGTGCTCGTCGAGCGGGTCAGCTACCTCGCCTCGTCGGTGCCCGGCGTCGTCGTCGCCCTCGCGCTCATCACCCTCTCCATCACCTGGGCCCGCTCGCTCTACCAGACCTCGGCGGTGCTCGTCCTCGCCTACGTGGTGCTCTTCATCCCGCGCGCGATGGTCTCGACGCGGGCCGCCGTCGCCGCGGTGCCGCCGGAGCTCTCCGACGCCGCGCGCTCGCTCGGCGACGGACCGCTGCGGACGTTCGTGCGGGTGCAGCTGCCGCTCATGCTGCGCGGCACCCTCGCCGGCTCCGCCCTGGTCGCCATCGCCGTCTCGACCGAGCTGACCGCGACCCTCCTGCTCGCCCCGACCGGCACCCAGACGCTGTCGACGGCGTTCTGGGAGGCGAGCGCCTCCCTCGACTACGCGGCCGCCGCGCCGTACGCTGCCGCGTTGGTCCTCCTGTCCGCACCCCTGACCTGGCTGCTGCTGCGCAGCGGCCCCGAGGAGCACACCCCGTGACCGCCCTGCGCCTCACCGGCATCACCGCGTCGCACCCCCGCACGCCCGTGCTGCACGGCATCGACCTCACCGTCGCCTCGGGCACGACGACCGCGGTGCTCGGCCCGTCGGGCTGCGGCAAGACGACGCTGCTGCGGGTCGTCGCCGGCTTCATGCGCCCCGACGCGGGCGAGGTCCGCATCGGCGACGAGCTCGTGGCCGGCCCCGGCACGTGGGTGCCCCCGGAGAAGCGCGGCTTCGGGTACGTCGCCCAGGAGGGCAACCTCTTCCCGCACCTCGACGTCGCGGCCAACCTGTCCTACGGCCTGCCCCGACGGGAGCGTCGCGCTCGCGAGCGCGTCGCCGAGCTGCTCGAGCTCGTCGGGCTGCCCGCCGAGACCGCCTCCCGCCGCCCCGACCAGCTCTCGGGCGGTCAGCAGCAGCGGGTGGCGCTCGCCCGCGCCCTGGCCCGGCGTCCCCGCGTCGTCCTCCTCGACGAGCCGTTCTCCGCGCTCGACCCCGAGCTGCGCGCCACGACCCGTGAGGCCGTCGCCGACGCGCTGGCGCACGAGGGCGCGACCGTCGTGCTCGTCACGCACGACCAGGCCGAGGCCCTCTCGTTCGCCGACGAGGTCGCCGTCATGCACGAGGGCCGGCTCAGCCAGGTCGGCGCCCCCTCGCTCGTCTACTCGTCGCCGGCCGACCGCCGCTCCGCGCTCTCGCTCGGCGAGGCCTGCTTCCTCCCCGGCGTGCTCGAGGCCGGGGTCGTGCACTGCGCGCTCGGCGACCTCCCGGCCGACCGCCGCTCCGGCGCGGGCCCGGTCGAGGTGATGATCCGCCCCGAGCAGCTGCGCCTGGCCGACGCCCGGACCGGTGCCGTGGCGCCGACGGGGGAGGTGCGCCACGTCGCCTACTTCGGTCACGACGCGCTCGTCGAGGTGCACCTCGACACCGCCGACGTCCTCGTCCGCGCGCGCACCTCGCACACCCCGCCGCCGCCGGTGGGCTCCCGGGTGGAGGTGACGGTCGACGGCCGGCCGCACCTCCTCGCGGTCGGCAGCGCGCCCGGCATCGGCTGACCGGACCTGCTCCGAACCCGGACCCATCCGGTCCGGGGGTCGGCTCCGAACGTTCGGTACCCGCGCCGCCCGATCCCCCTGCGGGCACGACGACGTGTCCGGTCGGTGGGTGCAGGAAGGACCGTCGATGACGACCGCCCCGACCTCCCGTACGCCCGACACCCCCGCCTCGGAACCACCGGACCGCCCCGGCGTCAGCCGCCGCCGCCTCATCGGCTGGGTGCTCGCGAGCGGCACCCTGGCCGTCGCGGCCGACCTGTCGAGCGGCGCCCCGAGCGCGTCCGCCGCGGTGCCGAGCCCCCCGCAGGTGCCTGAGATCTTCGACCTCGGTGACCTGCAGACCAACTCGGCCCTGCCGACCTCGCAGCTCATCCGGATCGACCTCGACGAGGAGGGCGTCGCCCACTTCGCGATCCCGCGGATGGAGGTCGGCCAGGGCATCACGACGGCCGCGGCGATGATCATCGCCGAGGAGCTCGACCTGCCCGTCGACCGCGTCCGCGTCACCCTCGCGCCGGCGCGGCCCGAGCTCGTCTTCAACCAGCTGACCGGCGGCTCGAACACGATGCAGTCGATGTTCACGCCGATCCGCGTCGCGGCCGCCACCGCCCGCGGCGCGCTCCTGCAGGCCGCCGCCACCGAGCTCGGCGCGCAGCTCTCGGCCCTCACGACGAAGGCCGGCGTCGTCACCGGGCCGACCGGCGCCACGCTCACCTACGGGCAGCTGTCGACGCTCGCCGCGAGCACGGAGGACGTCGCGGTCGAGGTCTCGCTGACGCCCCGCCGCGAGTTCTCGGTCATCGGCACCTCGCACGGCCGCGACGACGCCGTCGCCGCCGTGACCGGCCGCAAGCAGTTCACGATGGACCTCTTCGTGGAGGGCGCGCTGCCGACGATGGTGTGCCGCCCGCCGACGCTCAACGGCTCGCCGCGCGCGGTTCGTAACCTCGCGACGGTGAAGGCGATGCCGGGTGTGACCGACGTCGTCACCGTCGACACCGGTGTCGCCGTCCGGGCCGCGACCTTCGGCCAGTGCATCGACGCCGTCCGCGCGCTCGACGTGCAGTGGAACGGCGGGCCGGTCGACGGCGAGGACGACGAGTCCATCCTCGCCGAGCTGCGCCGGGCCGAGCTGCCGATGGTCGTCCCGAAGGTGCCGGTGCTCGCGAGCACCCTGGACCTGCGGGTGGAGTTCATGTTCCGCAGCAGCGCTGCGCTGGAGCCGAACTGCGCCATCGCAGATGTCCGTCGGGACCGCGCCACCGTGTGGGCCGGCCTCAAGGCGCCGCTCGTGGCGCAGCGCAACGTGGCCCGCGCGGTCGGCCTGCCGATCTCGAAGGTCACCGTCAACGTCGTCACCGGCGGAGGGTCGTTCGGGCACAAGCTGTTCGGTGACGCCGCCATCGAGGCCGCCAAGATCTCCAAGGCGATGGGCAAGCCGGTCAAGCTCATGTGGCACCGCGCCGACGAGCCGCGCCAGGGGCGCACACACCCGATGGCGACCTCGCGGGTGCGGGCGACGATGCTGGCCGGCCAGGTCCTCACCTTCGAGCAGCGGCACACCAGCGTCGTCACCGACTTCGGCCACGGGCTGGGGGAGCGGCTCACCGCCCTCGCGGCCGAGCTGCCGGCCAACCTCGGCGGGCTCAGCCTCTCGCAGTCGATCTTCACGCTGACCCAGGAGCTGCCCTACGACTTCGGCGTCGTCACGCAGCTGCTCAACGAGGTCGACACCCGGTTCAACACCGGCAGCATGCGCAACATCTACAGCCCGGACGTCGCGACCGCCAACGAGCTGGCCGTCGACCAGATCGCCAAGCGCTTCGGCAAGGACCCCTACTCCTTCCGGATGTCGTTCCTGCGCAACGCGAAGGCCAAGCGCTGCCTCCAGGCGGTCGCGAAGGCCGGCGGGTGGGGTCGTGCACTGCCCAAGGGCGTGACCCAGGGCATCGCCGTCCACACCGAGTACAAGGGTGCGACGGCGGTGCTCGTCGAGCTCGACACGCGGCCCGCGACCGTCAACCGGAAGATCCGCGACGCCGTCACCGGCCCGCGCGTCACGAAGGCGGTCATCGCGGTCGACGCCGGGCTCGTCGTCAACCCGCGCGGGCTCGAGGCGCAGATGATGGGCGGCGTCGCCGACGGCATCGCCCTCGCCCTCACGAGCAGCAACCACCTGCAGGACGGCCACTTCCTCGAGGCGAGCTGGGACAACTACTTCTACACGCGGCAGTGGAACGTCCCGCCCGAGTTCCGGTGCATCGTCATGCCCTCCGACGAGGAGCTGCCCGGCGGCGCCGGTGAGGCCGGCGTCGCGGCCTCGGTGGCCGCGGTCGCGTGCGCCTACGCCCGGGCGACCGGCAAGGTCCCGACCCGCTTCCCCGTCAACCACGGGACGGTCTCCTTCACCCCGAAGAGCTTCGTCCCGTCCGTGCCCGAGTCGCCGACCGACGGCCTGTCGTACACCTCCTGAGGAGCCAGCCATGCCCCAGCACACCTTCCTCGTCAACGGCGAGCGGGTCACGGTCGACGTGGCCGACGACGTCCGCCTCCTCTGGGTCCTCCGGGACGTCCTGCGCCTCACCGGGCCCAAGTACGGGTGCGGCATCAACGTCTGCAAGGCGTGCACGTCGCACGTCAACGGCAAGGCGTTCAACCCCTGCTCGGTCCGGGTCGGCGACCTCGCGCCCGACGACGAGGTGACGACCATCGAGGGCCTCGCCGACACCGTCGACGCCGACCTGCACCCGATGCAGCAGGCGTGGGTCGACCACGACGTCGCGCAGTGCGGCTACTGCCAGCCCGGCCAGATCATGGCCGCGGTGGCGCTCGTGCGCCGCGTCCGGGCCGAGGGCCGCGCCATCACCGACGCCGACCTCGACGGCATCCGCAACATCTGCCGCTGCGGCACCTACACCCGCATCCGCGAGGCGATCCGGGACGGCGCCGAGCGGATGTGACGACCCGCCGCGGGTCGTGCCGTCACGAGGGGGCGGCGCGACCCGCGGTCACTCGTCGAGCGCCTTGTGCAGGGCGATGCACGCCGTGACGGCCTCGTCGCCCTCGAGCGCGCTCGCCCAGCTGACCTCCACCCCGGCGCGCAGCAGCGTCCAGGCGCGTGCCTCGTCCGGGTCGAGGCCCGCGGCCTCGGCCACGACCTCGAGCCGCCGGCGCACCGACCAGCGGAAGGCCGAGCCGGTGCCCATCTCCGCGAACCGGTTGCGCAGCACCGGCCAGAGGTCGAAGCCGGGGTGCCCCGCGACCGGCTTGGGATCGATGGCCGTCCAGCCCTCCTGCGGGTGGAGCAGCACGTTCTCGTAGTGCAGGTCGGTGTGCAGGAGGAGCTCCGGTGCCCCCGACAGGAGGTCGCGCGCGAGCCCGAGCGTGCGCGTGACGAGGCGCCGCGGGACGGCGGGTCGTGAGGCCATCCGCTCCAGGTGCGGCTCGAGGTAGGCGGCGATGCGCGGGACCTGCGGCGGGGCCGGCACGTGGAGGCGCCGCAGCAGCCCGCCGACGACGGCGCAGGCCTCCTCGTCCCACGCGTCCGTCAGGTCGGTGCGCTCGAGCCGGTCGAGGAGCAGCAGGCCGTCGGACGGCAGGGCCGCGACGAGGCGCACCGCGCCCTCCCCGCCCCACGTGCGCAGGGCGAGGTGCTCGTGCGTGCCCTCGGGGTGCGGCCAGCCGGCCTTGAGCGCGAAGCGCTCGGTGCCGCGGCGGACGGGCAGGACGAGGGCCGTCCACCCGGTGCCCGCCGGTCCGTCGTCGAGGACGAGATCCCACCGCTCCAGCGCCTGGGCGACGAGCCGGGGGACGGTCGCCAGCCAGTCCTCCCCGGTCGGGCCGCCGTCCGCCGGGTAGGTGGCGACCCGGGCCGCCCACTCCGGGGGCAGCTCGACGGTCACGTGAGCCCCGGGAACGGCACGAGGGACCCGCCCCACCGGTGCACCTCGACCTCGACGCCACCGAGCCAGCGGGCCGCGCCCGCGAGACCGGTCGGCGCGTCGGTCGCGAGGAGCGCGGGGAGGGCCGCACCGAGCGACGAGCGCAGGTCGGTCGTGGCCCGTGCGACGAGCCGGTCCACGTCGGCCCCGGTCTCGACGGCGAAGGGCAGCGGGTACCCGAGGGCCGGCGGGGGCTGGCCCGGGCGCGCGGCGTCGTCGCGCAGGGCGCGCAGCACGCCGAGGGTGACGACGGCCCGCTCGCGCCGGGCGCCGGCGGAGCGCGCGGCCGCGACCTCGAGCAGGTAGCAGGCCCTCCGGAGGGCGGACACCGCGTCCGTGGGGCCGGTCCCGGCCGGCGGGTCGCCCGCCGGCCGGGCCGGCTCGCCGAGCAGGGCCGCCGCCGCGACGCGCTGCGCGTGCAGCGCCGCGAGGGTCGGCAGCAGCTCGGTGGGAGCCGCCGCGAACGACGACGCCGCCGCCGCGGCCGCCGACTCCCGGGCGGCGACGTCGGACCGCAGCCCCCGCGGGTCGGCCGTCGAGGAGGGGGAGGGGGTCGGGTCGAGGGCGTCCGCGGGCACGCCGGCCCGCAGCAGCGTCGCGCGCAGCACGGTCACCTGTCGCCGGTGGGCGATCGCGAGGTCCGTGCCGAGGTCGTCGCCGAGCGCGGACGCGTCGGCGGCGAGGACCGCGGTGTCGCGGACGAGGGCCGCCATCAGGTCCTGTGCCGGGAGGGGACGACGGGTGGGCACGAGGGGCAGGCGTGGGGCGTCGTCCTCGAGGCGGACGCCGCACCCCGTGAGCGCGCCCAAGAGGACGGTCCCGGAGCCGGCGAGCAGCAGGCGCCGCCCCGGACGCCGGGGGTCGTCGGCCGGCACCGCGCCATCATGCCACGGTGCGAGCACGCGTCGCGGGGCCCTAGAGTGGTGCCCCCGGCGCGAGCCGGGACGAGAACTGCACAGGGAGAGGAGACCGGCGTCATGGCCACCGCGGACAGCGTCCGACCCGTCCTCGAGGAGGGCCTGGCCGGAGCCGGCCTCGTCCTCGAGGACGTCACCGTCACGCCGGCCGGCAAGCGCCGCGTCGTGCGCGTCCTCATCGAGCGCGACCTCGGCGACGTCGACCGCGTCACCGAGCCGACCACCCCCCTCTCCCTCGACGAGGTCGCCGACGCCACCCGCGCCGTGAGCGAGGCCCTCGACACCAGCGACGTGATGGGGGAGCAGCCCTACACCCTCGAGGTCTCCTCCGCCGGGGTCGGTCGCCCGCTCACCCTGCCGCGCCACTTCCAGCGCAACGTCGGCCGCCTCGTCACCGCCCGGACCGCCGACGGCGAGACCACCGGACGCCTCGTGGCCGCCGACCGCGCGGGCCTCGTGCTCGAGGTCCCCGCCACCGCCAAGACCCCCGCCCGCACCGTCCCGCTGGCCTACCCCGACCTCGACCACGCCGCCGTGCAGGTCGAGTTCTCGCGCCGCGACGACGACCCGAAGGAGAGCTGACCCGTGGACATCGACCTCGCCGCCCTGCGCGCCCTGGAGCGCGAGCGCGGCATCTCGCTGGACATCATCGTCCCCGCCATCGAGCAGGCCCTGCTGCTGGCCTACCAGCGCACCGACGGCCACTACCGCTCCGCTCGCGCCGAGCTGGACCGCAAGACCGGTCACGTCGTCATCTGGGCCCGCGAGGAGCACGAGGTCCCGGCGCCCGAGGGCGAGGTCGACGAGGAGGGCAACCCCGCCCGCCCGCGCCGCGAGCTCGGCCCGGAGTTCGACGACACCCCGACCGGCTTCGGCCGCGTCGCGGCGTCGACGGCCCGGCAGGTCATCGTCCAGCGGATGCGTGACATCGAGGACGACGCGATCCTCGGCGACTTCAAGGGCCGCGAGGGCGACATCGTCGCCGGCGTCGTCCAGCAGAGCCCGAACCCGCAGCACGTGCTCGTCGACTTCGGCACCATCGAGGGCATCCTCCCGCTCGCCGAGCAGGTGCCCGGCGAGACCTACCAGCACGGCCAGCGGCTGCGCACCTTCGTCGTCTCGGTCAAGCGCGGCCCCCGCGGCCCGCAGATCGGGCTCTCGCGCACCCACCCCAACCTCGTCCGCAAGCTCTTCGCGCTCGAGGTGCCCGAGATCGCCGACGGCAGCGTCGAGATCGCGGCCCTGGCCCGCGAGGCGGGGCACCGCACGAAGATCGCCGTGCACTCGACCGTCCCCGGCCTCAACGCCAAGGGCGCCTGCATCGGCCCGATGGGCGCCCGCGTGCGCGCCGTCATGGCCGAGCTCCAGGGCGAGAAGATCGACATCGTCGACTGGAGCAAGGACCCCTCGTCCTTCATCGCCTCGGCCCTGTCGCCGGCGCGCGTGCAGTCGGTCGAGGTTGTCGACCCGACGCTGCGCGCCGCGCGCGTCGTCGTCCCCGACTACCAGCTCTCGCTGGCCATCGGCCGCGAGGGGCAGAACGCCCGTCTCGCGGCCAAGCTGACCGGCTGGCGGATCGACATCCGGCCCGACACCGACGCCGGCCGCGGGGGGTCCACGGGTGCCCGCGACACGCCCGGGCCCGCATAGGCGGTAGACTGGTGCGAACCGACCGGACTGGACTCCGGACGTCGGGGCCCGTGCGCACGTGCATCGGGTGCCGGGGGACGGATAGCCGGTCGGCACTCCTGCGAGTGGTACTCGGGCAGGCGGAGCAGGGCCCCACGGTCCTCCCCGACCCCGGGCGCCGTCGCCCGGGACGCGGCGCCTGGCTGCACCCGAGCGTCTCGTGTCTCGACCTCGCCGTCCGTCGGAGGGCGTTCGGGCGCGCACTGCGAGCCGGTGCCGCCCCGGACACCACCGAGGTGCGGGCCTGGGTCGAGGGCCTCGAGCAGGAGTGACCGTCAGATGCACGACAGAACCGGAAGCGGGTTTGAACGCAATGAGCACCCGATGAGTCCTCAGCGATGAGCACCCCCCAGCTGTAACGACGGTCCGCGCCGCCCCGGCACGGACCTGGACAGGAGAGATGTGTCTAAAGTCCGTGTGAGCGCACTTGCGAAGGAGCGCGGGGAGACCAGCAAGGTCGTCCTCGAGCGCCTCAACGAGATGGGCGAGTACGTCAAGAGCGCCAGCTCGACGATCGAGGCGCCGGTGGTCCGGCGCTACAACGAGCGGTTCCCCGTCGAGGCCGCGGCCCCGAAGGCCGCCGCCAAGGCGCCCGCCCCCAAGGCCCCCGCGGCCCCGGCCACCCCGGCTCCGGCCGCCCCGGCCCCGGCGGCGCCCGCCGCCGCGGCGCCGTCCGCGCCGGCTCCGGCGACGCCCGGCCCGAAGGCCCCGGCCCCCAAGGCCCCGGCCCCGGCGGCCCCCGCCGCACCGGCGCCCGCCGCTCCCGCCGCCCCCGCGGCGCGCGAGGGTGGCTCCGCCGGCCCGCGTCCGGGCGGTCCCCGCCCGTCGGGCCCGCGCCCGGGCAACAACCCGTACGCCCCGAGCCAGGGGATGGGCCGCAGCCGCGAGTCCGCCCCGCGCCCGGGCAACAACCCCTTCGCCCCGAGCCAGGGCATGCCCCGTCCGCAGAACCGCCCCGGCGGTCCGCGTCCGGGTGCCCCGGCGGGCACCGGCGGCCCCCGTCCCGGTGGCGCGCGTCCCAGCCCCGGCATGATGCCCGACCGCAGCGCGGTCGCCCGCCCCGGCGAGCGTCCGGCCCGCGGCGGCGGTCGTCCGGGTGCCGGTGGCGCCGGCCGTCCCGGTGGTGGCGGTGGCTTCGCCGGCCGTCCGGGTGGTCCCGGCGGTCGCGGTGGCCGCGGCAGCACCCAGGGTGCGTTCGGCCGCGGTGGCGGTCGTCCGGGCCGCGCCCGCAAGTCCAAGCGCGCCAAGCGCGCCGAGTTCGAGCAGATGCAGGCGCCGTCGATCGGCGGCGTCAGCGTCCCCCGCGGCGACGGCTCGACCGTCATCCAGATCCGCCAGGGCGCGAGCATCAGCGACTTCGCGGACAAGATCAACGCCAACCCCGGTGCGCTCGTCACCGTGCTGTTCCACCTCGGTGAGATGGCCACGGCGACCCAGAGCCTCGACGAGGACACCTTCAAGGTCCTCGGCACCGAGCTCGGCTACGACATCCGGATGGTCTCGCCGGAGGAGGAGGAGCGCGAGCTCTACGACTCCTTCAGCATCGACCTGGAGTTCGGCATCGACTCGGAGGACGACGAGGACCTCGAGGCCCGTCCGCCGGTCGTCACCGTCGTCGGCCACGTCGACCACGGCAAGACCCGCCTGCTCGACGCCATCCGCAACGAGGACGTCGCGGGCGGCGAGGCCGGTGGCATCACGCAGCACATCGGTGCCTACCAGATCCACCGCGAGCACGAGGGCGTCGACCGTCCGATCACCTTCATCGACACCCCGGGTCACGAGGCGTTCACCGCCATGCGTGCCCGTGGTGCGAAGGTCACCGACATCGCGATCCTCGTGGTGGCGGCGGACGACGGCGTCATGCCGCAGACCATCGAGGCGCTCAACCACATGCAGGCGGCCGACGTGCCGATCGTCGTCGCGGTCAACAAGATCGACGTCGACGGCGCGAACCCGAGCAAGATCCGCCAGCAGCTGACCGAGTACAACCTCGTGGCCGAGGAGTACGGCGGCGAGACGATGTTCGTCGACGTCTCCGCGAAGCAGGGGCAGAACATCGACAGCCTCCTCGAGGCCGTCCTGCTCACCGCGGACGCCGCGCTCGACCTGCGGGCCAACCCCGACCGCGACGCCCGTGGTGTCGCGATCGAGGCCAACCTCGACAAGGGTCGCGGTGCGACGGCCACCGTCCTCATCCAGTCCGGCACCCTCAACGTCGGTGACGCGATCGTCGCCGGCTCGGCCCACGGCCGCGTCCGCGCCATGCTCGACGAGCACGGCCAGAACGTCTCGGAGGCGACCCCGTCGCGTCCGGTCCAGGTGCTCGGCCTCTCCTCGGTCCCGCGGGCCGGCGACACCTTCGTCGTCGCCCCCGACGACCGCACCGCGCGCCAGATCGCCGAGAAGCGCGAGGCCGCCGACCGCCAGGCCAGCCTGGCCAAGGCCCGCAAGCGCATCTCGCTCGAGGACCTCAACGAGGCCCTCGCGGCGGGCAAGGTCGACACCCTCAACCTCATCCTCAAGGGTGACGTGTCGGGTTCGGTCGAGGCGCTCGAGGACGCCCTGCTGCAGATCGACGTGGGCGACGAGGTCGACCTGCGGATCATCGACCGCGGCGTCGGCGCGATCACGCTGAACAACATCAACCTGGCGATGGCGTCCAACGCGATCATCATCGGCTTCAACGTGCGGGCCGAGGGCCAGAACGCCGAGGTCGCCGAGCGCGAGGGCGTCGAGATCCGGTACTACCCGGTCATCTACCAGGCGATCGACGAGATCGAGCAGGCCCTCAAGGGCATGCTCAAGCCGGAGTTCGAGGAGGTCGAGCTCGGTTCGGCGGAGATCCGCGAGATCTTCCGCTCGAGCAAGTTCGGCAACATCGCCGGCTCGATCGTCCGCAGCGGCGAGATCAAGCGTGGGACGAAGGCCCGCATCACCCGCAACGGTGTGGTCGTGGCCGAGAACGTCGAGGTGGCCGGTCTGCGCCGGTTCAAGGACGACGTCACCGAGGTCCGCGAGGGCTTCGAGTGCGGCATCAACCTCGGGTCCTACAACGACCTCCAGCTCGAGGACCTCATCACCACCTACGAGATGCGGGAGAAGCCGCGCGCCTGACGCATCGAGTGAACAGAACACGCCGTGTGCCCTCCGGGGCGCACGGCGTGTCCTGTTCCCTCGACGGGTGGGGCGACGGGGTCAGGTGAGCATCGCCTCGCCGAGCAGCTCGCCCGGTCGCGCCCCCGGCAGGACGGCGAAGACGGCCGAGCCGACCGGCGTCGTCCAGAGGTTGAGCAGGTCCATCTCGGCGAGCCGACGCTGGACCGGCACGAGCTGGCGCACGGGGTCGGCCTGGTACGCGACGAAGACCAGCCCGGTGCTGCTCGCGGCGCCGGTGCCGTCGTCGTAGGAGTAGGCCCGGCGCAGGAACCGCTCGTGCGGGGCGCTCGCGTGCGCCCGGCGCAGATGGGCCGCGTCGTCGATGCGGTGGAAGCCGAGCTCGTCGACGGCCGTGAGGTCGGCCGGGGCGTCGACGCCCCCTCCGGTCACCGGCGCGCCGGTGTCGAGCCGGCGGCCGACCGCGTTCTCGCGCGAGAGGCGGTCGGCGCGGTCCCAGGCGTCGAGGTCCATCGCGATGCGGCGCACGACGACCGACGAGCCCCCGCGCAGCCACGCCGGTCCGTCGTCCCCGACCCACAGCAGGTCGGCGTCGAGAGGTGGCGCCCGGCCCCCCACCGGACGCGGCGTACGCCCGAGGGGCCGGACGGCCACGAGGGGCACGGCGAGCCGCGGGACGAGGGGAGAGCGCAGCGGCGCCGCGGCCGGGGGCAGCAGCGCGGAGACCACGTGCCAGAGGGCGTCCTCGGCACGGGCGAGCAGGAGGGTGAGCGCAAGGGTCGCCACGACGTGGGCGAGGAGCATCCGCGGCTCGAGGTGGGTCATCGGCGGCATGGCGGTGCCGGTGCCCGGCAGCGTCGCGCCGTGGTGGTGCGCCGCGGTGCCGGTGCCGTGGCCGGGGGCCATCGAGAGCAGCCCGAGGTGGACGACGACCTGGGCGGAGGCCAGCACGCCGAGCACCCCGGCGGTGCGCAGGGGCCGCCCCGCCACGAGCCACAGGGCCGGCCCGAGGACGAGTGCGAGGACGACGAAGGCGGCCGCCCCCGGGGCCTGCCCGCCACCGAGCTGGTGGGCGCCGGCCGAGACCCCGAGGACCGCGAGGGTGGCCGTGGCCGCGCGCGCGGAACGCACCACGGGAGCCCCTGCGGCCGCCATGGCGACGATGGTAGCCCCGGGGCGGTCGGGGGCGCTGCGGGTCACTAGGGTTGGGGACGCCCCGCGAGGGGCCGAGACCCCACCCAGCCCGAGGAGGACCCGTGGCCGACGAAGCACGCGCCCGCAAGGTCGCCGACCGCATCAAGACGCTGACCGCCGCGAACCTCGAGTCCATCGTCAAGGACCCCGACCTCGGGTTCGTCACCGTCACCGACGTCCGCGTGACCGGCGACCTCCAGCACGCCTCGCTCTTCTACACCGTCTTCGGTGACGAGGCCCAGCGCGAGACGACCGCCCGGCTGCTCGAGGAGAGCAAGGGCCGGCTGCGCTCCTTCGTCGGCAAGCAGCTCGGCATCCGCCTCACCCCGAGCCTCGAGTGGATCGCCGACGCGATCCCCGAGACCGCGGCGCACCTCGAGGACCTGCTCAAGGAGGCCCGCGAGCGCGACGCGCAGGTCGCAGCCGCGGCCGCCGCCGCGACCTACGCCGGCGAGGCCGACCCCTACCGCAAGCCCGAGGCGGACGAGGACGACGACACCGACGAGGGGCCCCGGGACGAGGCGTCGGGTGCGCTCGAGCGCTGAGCCCGCGCCCGACGGCCTCCTCGTCGTCGACAAGCCGCAGGACTGGACGAGCCACGACGTCGTCGCCCGCAGCCGGCGCCTGTGCGCCACCCGCAAGGTCGGCCACGCCGGCACCCTCGACCCGATGGCGACCGGCGTGCTCGTCCTCGGCGTCGGCCGGGCCACCCGCCTGCTCACCCACCTCGTCGGCGCCGACAAGGACTACACCGCGACCGTGCGCCTCGGCCAGGGCACGCTGACCGACGACGCCGAGGGCGAGGTGACGAGCGCGCCCGGCGCCGGGTCCCTGGACCGCGCCGCCGTGGAGGCCGCCGTCCTGGGCCTGACCGGCGCCGTCGAGCAGGTCCCGAGCGCCGTCAGCGCCATCAAGGTCGACGGGAAGCGTTCCTACCACCGGGTGCGCTCGGGTGAGGACGTGCAGCTGCCGGCGCGGCCGGTCACGGTGTCGCGCTTCGTCGTCGTCGAGGCCCGGGTGGGCACGGCGCCCGACGGCACCGCCGTGCTCGACGTCGACGTCGAGGTCACGGTCTCCTCCGGCACCTACGTGCGGGCCCTCGCGCGCGACCTCGGTGCCGCGCTCGGCAGCGCCGGCCACCTCACCGCCCTGCGCCGCACCCGCGTCGGCGGACTGACCCTGGCCGACGCCCACCCGCTCGCGGACCTCGAGGCGCGCCAGGGCGAGCCGATGCCGGTCCTTCCGCTGGCCGAGGCCGCCCGGGCCACGTTCCCCTCGCGCTCCCTCGACGCCGACGAGGCCCGCGCCCTCGGCTACGGTCAGCGCATCCCGTCGCTCACGCCGGGGCGCACGGGCCCGGTCGCGGCGTTCGCCCCGGACGGCACGCTCGTCGCCCTGCTCGACGAGGCGCGCCCCACCGCGCGGTCCCTCGTCACCTTCGCCCCCGCGAGTTCGTAGAGTGTCACCCGTGCACCGATGGACCGACCCCGCCGCCACGCCCGAGGCCCTGCGCCCCTGCGTGCTCACGCTCGGCAACTTCGACGGCGTGCATCGCGGCCACAAGGCGGTGATCTCGGCCCTCGTCGAGGCCGGCGCCCGGCTCGGCCTGCCCTCGGTCGCCATCACCTTCGACCCCCACCCGGTGGCGGTCTTGCACCCCGAGCGCGCCCCCGAGCTCATCGCCCCCGGGCGGGTGCGTGACGACCTCATCGCCGACACCGGCGTCGACGGCCTGCTCGTCCTCGACTTCACGACCGAGTTCGCGCAGCAGACGCCCGAGGACTTCGTGCGCTCCGTGTTCGTCCGTGGCCTCGACGCCCGCTGCGTCGTCGTCGGGATGGACACCCGCTTCGGCTACCGCAACGCCGGCGACGTCGGCACCCTCGTCGACCTCGGGGAGCAGTTCGGCTTCGAGGTCATCGCGCTGGACGACGTCGGCGACGGCGAGCGCTTCAGCTCGACCGTCATCCGGCGCGAGCTCGGCGAGGGCCGCGTCGCCGAGGCCGCGCGCATCCTCGGCCGTCCGCACCGGGTCGTCGGCGAGGTCGTGCACGGCAACCACCGGGGCCGCGGCCTCGGGTACCCGACGGCCAACCTCTCGCCCGACTCCCTCGGGCTCGTGCCCGCCGAGGGCGTCTACGCCGGCTGGCTGACCCGGCTCGACGTGCCCGACGACGCCCCGGACCGCACGATGCCGGCCGCCGTGAGCGTCGGCACCAACCCCACCTTCGACACCGGCGACCGGCGCACCGTCGAGGCGTACGTCCTCGACCGCGACGACCTCGACCTCTACGACGAGACCGTCATGGTCGAGTTCGTCGAGCACATCCGCCCGACGCTGCGCTTCGAGAGCGTCGAGGAGCTCAAGGACGCGATGGCGGGGGACGTCGAGCGGTGCCGCGAGGTCCTCGCCAACATCGTCCCCGCCTGACCGGCGTCCCGGCCGTGCGCCGGGACGGCCGGGCGGCGGGTCACGACGCGGCGGGTCACGACGTCGGGCTCTTCGTCGCCGCCGGCGGGGCATCGCTCGTCGGCGCGCTGCTCGTGTGGTCGGCCACCGTCCGCACCGCCGGGTCCGCCTACCTCGTGCGTCACCTCGTCACGGCGGCCGTCGGGCTGGCGCTCGCGGTGCTCGTCGCGCGGGCCGGGCGGGGGCGGCTGCGCGTCGCGGCGCCGTGGACGTGGGGAGCGGCCGTCGTCCTCCTGCTGCTCGTCCCGACCCCGCTCGGCACGACGGTCAACGGCGCCCGCTCCTGGATCCCGCTCGTCGGCGGCTTCACCCTCCAGCCGGCCGAGCTCGCCAAGGTCGGGATCGTGCTGGCCCTCGCCGCCGTCCTCACCCCGTGGCCCTCGCGCGGCGCGCCGCCCGGGGGCCGGGAGGTCGGGCTCGCCGTGCTCGTCCTCGCCGTGCCGGTCGGCCTCGTGGCGCTCCAGCCGGACCTCGGGAGCGCGGTCGTCCTCATCGCCGGCGGCGTCGTCGTGGTGGTCGTCGCCGGGCTGCGGCTGCGCTGGGTCGCGCTGCTCGTGGTGGCCGCCCTGGGGCTCGGCGTCGCCGCCTGGACGACGCCGCTGCTCTCGGGCTACCAGCGGGCGCGGCTGCTCACCTTCCTCGACCCGTCCGCCGACCCGCTCGGCGCCGGCTACCAGGTCGGCCAGGTCCGCCTCGCCGTCGCCGGGGGTGGCCTGTGGGGGCAGGGCTTCATGGAGGGGCCTCGCACCCAGGGCGGGTTCGTCCCCTTCCAGCTCAACGACTTCGTGTTCTCGGTGGCGGGGGAGGAGCTCGGGTTCGTCGGGGCGGCCGGCCTCGTCGTGCTGCTCGGCGTGCTCGTCGTCCGGGTGCTCGTCGTCGCCGCGCGCTGCGAAGAGCCCTTCGGCCGCCTCGTCGGGGTCGGCGTCGCGACGTGGCTGGCGGTCCAGGTGGTCCAGAACGTCGGGATGAACCTCGGTCTCCTGCCGGTCACCGGGCTGCCGCTGCCCTTCGTCTCCTACGGCGGCTCGTCGATGCTCGCCTCGTGGCTCGCGGTCGGGCTCGTCGACGCCGCGCAGGGCGGCTCGCGCGCGCCGTGAGAAGGAAAGTGACCCGCCGGTAACGAACCCGTTCCCTCGGGGCGGCTCGTGTGACAGGATTCTGCGACCACGCCACCGATGCCGAGGACGATGCACCATGCACCGGGTGACCCCGCAGATCCACAGCCCCGCCGACGAGCCCGTGGACCACGCGGTCCTGGAGCACCGTGCCCGCAGCGTCGCGCACCTGTTCCGCGACCGGGTCGCCGCCTCCGGCGACCGGCCGGCCTTCCTCCACGCCAAGGTGTCCGAGGCGGGTGACGAGTGGCTGACGACCTCGTGGCGCGAGCTCGACGTCGTCGTGCGCGAGCTCGGCGCCGGGCTGGTCGCGCTCGGGGTCGAGCCCGAGGACCGCGTGGCCATCGCCTCCGGCACCCGCTACGAGTGGGCCCTCGCCGACCTCGCGGTCATGGTCGCGGGCGCCGCGACGACGACCATCTACCCGACGACGATCGCCGACGACGTCGCCTTCATCCTCGCCGACTCCGGCACGCGGGTCGTGTTCGCGGAGAACACCGAGCAGCTCGAGAAGCTGCGCTCGGTGCGCGAGCGGACCCCCGGGGTCGGGCGCGTGGTCCTCATGGAGGGCCGCCCCGACGGCGACGACTGGACGCTCACCTTCGACGAGCTGCGCCAGCTGGGTCGGGAGTACCTCCAGGGCGACCCCGGCGCGGTCGACGCGCGCATCGACGCGCTGACCCCGGACCGGCTCGCGACCATCATCTACACCTCCGGCACGACGGGCCGCCCGAAGGGCGTGCGCCTGCTGCACAGCGCCTGGACCTACGAGGGCGCCGCGACCGAGGCCATCGACATCCTCACCGAGGACGACGTCCAGTACCTCTGGCTGCCGCTCGCGCACGTCTTCGGCAAGAACCTGCTGACCCTGCCGCTGCAGATCGGCTTCGCGACGGCCATCGACGGGCGGATCGACAAGATCGTCGACAACCTCGCGGTCGTCAAGCCGACCTTCATGGGCGCCGCGCCGCGCATCTTCGAGAAGGCGTACGCGCGCATCCAGATGATGATGGAGGCCGAGGGCGGCCTCAAGCTCAAGCTCTTCCGGGCGGCGTCCGCGACCGGCCGCGAGGTGAGCATCCTGCGGGAGCAGGGCAAGCAGCCCTCCGGCCTGCTGGCGCGCAAGCACGCCCTGCTCGACAAGCTCGTCGCGAGCAAGATCCGCGAGCGCTTCGGCGGCAACATCCGCTTCTTCATCTCCGGCTCCGCGGCGCTCAACCAGGACGTCGCGCGCTGGTTCGACGCGATGGGGATGCTCATCGCGGAGGGCTACGGGATGACCGAGACGAGCGCCGCGTCGTTCGTCAACCGCACCCGGGCCTACCGCTACGGCACGGTCGGCTGGCCGCTGCCCGGCATCGAGGTGCGCATCGCCGAGGACGGCGAGGTGCTGCTGCGCGGCCCGGGGAACATGGAGGGGTACCACAACAACCCCGACGCCACGGCCGAGACCATCGACCCCGACGGCTGGCTGCACACCGGCGACATCGGCGAGCTCGACGAGCGCGGCTTCCTGCGGATCACCGACCGCAAGAAGGACCTCTTCAAGACCAGCGGCGGCAAGTACGTCGCGCCGGCGGTCATCGAGTCGACCTTCAAGGGACTGTGCCCGTACGCGAGCCAGCTCATCGTCCACGGGGCCGACCGCAACTTCGTCTCCGCGCTCATCACGCTCGACCCGGACGCCATCGCCGGCTGGGCCGCGCAGAACGGGATGGAGGGCGCCTCCTACCGCGACGTCGTCACCTCCGACGCCTGCCGCGAGATGGTCCAGGGCTACGTCGACCAGCTGAACGCCGGCCTCAACCGGTGGGAGACGATCAAGAAGTTCACCATCCTCGAGAGCGACCTCACCGTCGAGCAGGGCGAGCTGACGCCGAGCCTCAAGCTCAAGCGCAAGGTCGTCGCCGAGCGGTACAAGGACGTCCTCGACAGCCACTACTCCGGCTGACCCCTCCCTTCCCCCCCTCCTTCCCCCCGGGGGTCCCTCCCTCCTTCCGGAGTCGAGTGCGGAAGTGGCAGCTGGGGCGACCACTTCCGCACTCGACCCGAGGGATGCGGGGCTCGTCAGCCGCGCTCGCCGACGCCGAGGCGGACCTCGCGGGTCGAGCCGTCGGTGTAGGTGACCGTGGCCGGGGGTGTGGTGTCGAGGGTGGGGTCGTCCGGCGTCACCCCGACCGGGCCGGGCCACCACGCCGCGAGGTGGCCGCCGGCGACGGTCGCGACGACGTCGCCGTGGTCCGGCGTGTGGACGGTGACGGCGGCGACCTGCGGGCCGACGAGCCCGACGAGCACCGAGACCATCCGCCCCGAGGAGCCGCCCGAGCCGCCGCTCGTCACGGCGACCTCGCGCGGCCCCGGGATGGGGGAGCCCGGCCCGTAGCCCATCGAGCCGAACTCCGTGCCCCCGAGGAACCGGTCCTCGGTGATGCAGGTGGCGTCGAAGCCGCGGTCGTCGCCGAGGACGACGAGGGTCCAGTCGCCCCGCTGCTCGGCGGCGACGACCGGGGCGCGCTCGATCGTGCTGCGGCTGACGCCGGTCGGGTCCGGCCCGTCACCCCGGAGGGTGTCGACGAGCGAGTCGCGGCAGTCGTCGGCGGCGGCCAGCTGCTCGGGGGTCGTCGGGCGGTGCGGGGTGGCCGTCCACGTCGCGTAGGCGGAGTCGCCGCCGGTGAGCACCTGGGCGCCGACGACCCCGACGACGGTGGTCGCCGCCGCGAGGGCCCCGGTCAGGGCGAGGCGGCGCCCGGTGCGTCGGCGTGGGGCCGGCCGCGGCGGCACCGGCGCCGGGGGAGCGGCCAGGACCCGCTCGAGGGTCGCGGCCGCGCGGCGCTGCTGGGCCGGGTCGAGCTCGCGCGGGGCGGGGTCGAGGGCGGTCAGGGCCGCGCGGGTCGTGGCGTCGAGGTCGGAGCGGCTCATGACGGGCTCCCTTCGGGGACGGGTCGGGTTCGGGCGGAACGGGTCCCGACGAGGTCGAGGTGGCGGCGCAGGGCGCGTCGGGCGCGGGTGAGTCGCAGCCGGAAGGCGACCGGCGAGATGCCGAGGACGCTCGCGGCCTCCGGCGACGTGAGGTCGTCCCAGTAGGCGAGGGCGAGCACCTCCTGGTCACCGGTCGTCAGGCGCGGCCAGGCGGCGACGAGGTCGAGGCGGCGGGCGACGAGGTCGGGGTCCTCGCCGCCGAAGGGACGGCTGCGCCCGGCCTCGTCGGCCAGCCGGACGGCCAGCGCCTCGCGCCGCCGGACACCGCGCCGGTCGTTGAGCAGCACCCCGCGGGCGACGCCGAAGGCCCAGGCCCGTCCGTCACCGGGGTCGGCCGGCAGGTCGGCGACCCGCCGCCACAGCACGAGGAAGGTCTCGGCGACGACGTCCTCGGCGTGGGTGGGGTGCACGCGACGGCTGACGAAGCGCAGGACCTCGGGGTACCACGCCGCGAACGCGGCGCGGAAGCGCTCCTCGTCGCCCGGCGGGGGCTGGTCGCTCGGTGTCTCCATGTCCCCCTCCTGTCCGGCTCCGGCGGCAGTGTGTCACCGCCGGCCCCACCGATCCCAACATTTCGGGGTCACCCCGAAATGTCGACGAGACACGAGCTCGGAGCCGGGGTTTCGTGGACGAAGTCGTGTCTCGGACGTGGCCCGCCACCCGCCGCGGTCGCTGCCGTGCCGTGGTGCGTCCGGCGCGCCGGGGCCGTCCCGCCGTGCCGTGGTGGTGTGGCGGGTCGGCAGGGTGAGACCACGCCGCAGAGGCGAGATGGCGACGGCTCGGTGCGGCGACCGTCTCGCGCGTGCGGCTGCAGGGTCAGCGGGTCACGGCCGGCTCCACCACCTCCAGGAGCCGAGTGCGGAGGTGGCAGCCGGGGCGACCACTTCCGCACTCGACTCCGCTGGACAGAGGGGAGGAGGGGGGTGTCAGCCGAGGTCGGCGAGCGCGGTGGAGACGGCGCGGTGGAAGGTCGGGTAGGCGAGCACCTGCTCGCGCAGCACTGCCGTGGGCACCTTGGCGTGCACCGCCGTCGCGAGCATCGAGAGGACCTCGCCGCCCATCGGCCCGACGGAGGTCGCGCCGACGAGGTGGCCGGCCGCCCGGTCCTCGACGAGGACGATGACGCCCTCGCCGCCGGGGCCGTGGATCCAGCCGCGCGAGCTCTCGCCGAGCGGTGCCTGCCCGACCCGGACGTCGACCCCGGCGTCGCGCGCCTGCTGCTCGGTCATCCCGACGGCGCCGACCTCGGGGTCGGTGTAGGTGACGCGGGGGACGGCGTGGTAGCTGGCCCACGGTCCGTCCGTGCCCGTGATGTCCCGCACGGCGATGCCCGCCTGGTACATCGACATGTGGGTGAAGGCGCCCTTGCCGGTGATGTCGCCGATGGCCCACAGCTTCTCGCCCGCGCGCATCCGCTCGTCGGTCTCCAGCGAGCGGGCGGCGGGGTCGAGCCCGATTGTCTCGAGGCCGATGTCGTGGAGGTTCGGGCGGCGGCCGGCGGCGACGAGCAGCCGGTCGGCGTCGAGGTCGAGGTCGGTGCCGTCGGCGTCGGTGACCGAGACGGTGAAGCGACCGTCGGCGTGGGCGACCGACCGGATGGAGGCCCCGGCCAGGACCTGGATGCCGTCGGCCGCGAAGGAGGTGGTGACGACCTCGGAGGCCGCGGGCTCCTCGAGCGCGAGGATGCGCGGCGCCATCTCGACGAGGGAGACGCGCGTGCCGAAGCGCGCGAAGGCCTGCGCGAGCTCGGCACCGATCGCGCCGCCCCCGACAACGACGAGGGAGGCGGGGGCCTCGGTGGCCTGCAGCGCCTCGCGGTTGGTCCAGTACGGGGTGCCGGCCAGGCCCTCGACCGGCGGGGCGGCGGGGGCGGTGCCGGTGTTGAGGACGACGCCGACCGTCGCGACGTACCGGGTGCCGCCGACCTCGACGACGCCCTCGCCCGCGAGCCGCCCGTGCCCCCGCACGAACGTGACCCCGGCGTCCTCGAGGCGCTGCACCGCGACGGTGTCGTCCCAGTCGTCGGTGGCCTCCTCCCGGATGCGGCGCGCGACGACCGAGAAGTCGGGGGAGGTGGTCGCGGCGCCGGCCAGCGTCCCGACCCGGTGGGCCTCGGCGAGCGAGTTCGCGGCACGGATCATCATCTTGCTCGGGATGCACCCGAAGTACGGGCACTCGCCGCCGACGAGGCGCTCGTCGACGCCGACGACGGACAGGCCGGCCTTCGCCGCCTCGGTGGCGACCGACTCACCACCGGGGCCGAGGCCGAGGACGACGAGGTCGACGTGCTGCTCTTCGCTCATGGGGCGAGCCTCGCACGCCCGGCGCCACCTCGACACCCGTCGCGACGCCGGTTTGGGTGCCGCTCGCGCCCGACCTACCCTTGGGGGATGCCCGGTGAGTCCGTCTTCCCCGCCCTCGAGCCGCTGCTCGAGCAGGTGAGCAAGCCCATCCAGTACGTCGGGGGCGAGCTGAACTCGACGGTCAAGCCCTGGGAGGTCGCCGGCGACGCGACCGTCCGCTGGGCGCTCATGTACCCCGACGCGTACGAGGTCGGCGTGCCGAACCAGGGCGTCATGATCCTCTACGAAGTGCTCAACGAGCGCGAGGACGCCCTCGCCGAGCGCACCTACGCCGTCTGGCCCGACCTCGAGGCCCTGATGCGCGAGCACGGCGTCCCGCAGTTCACGGTCGACGCCCACCGGCCGGTCGGCGACTTCGACGTCCTCGGGATGTCGTTCTCGACCGAGCTCGGCTACACGAACATGCTCACCGCGCTCGACCTCGCGGGCATCCCGCTGCACGCGGCCGACCGCGACGAGACCCACCCGATCGTGCTCGCGGGCGGGCACGCCGCGTTCAACCCCGAGACGGTCGCCGACTTCGTCGACTGCGCCGTCGTCGGCGACGGCGAGGAGGCCGTGCTCGCGGTCACCGACATCATCGGTGACTGGAAGCGCGAAGGTCGCCCGGGCGGCCGCGACGAGCTCCTGATGCGCCTCGCGCGCACCGGCGGCGTCTACGTCCCGCGCTTCTACGACGTCTCGTACCTGCCGGACGGCCGCATCCAGCGCGTCGCCCCCAACCGTCCCGGCGTGCCGTGGCGCGTGTCGAAGCACACCGTCATGGACCTCGACGCCTGGCCCTACCCGAAGCAGCCGCTCGTGCCGCTCGCCGAGTCGGTGCACGAGCGGATGTCGGTCGAGATCTTCCGTGGCTGCACCCGCGGCTGCCGCTTCTGCCAGGCCGGGATGATCACCCGCCCGGTGCGCGAGCGCTCCATCACCGGCATCGGCGAGATGGTCGAGCGCGGCCTGGCCGCGACCGGCTTCGAGGAGGTCGGGCTGCTCTCGCTGTCGAGCGCCGACCACTCCGAGATCGCCGACGTCACCAAGGGCCTCGCCGACCGCTACGAGGGCACGAACACCGGTCTGTCGCTGCCGTCCACGCGCGTCGACGCCTTCAACATCGACCTCGCGAACGAGCTGACCCGCAACGGTCGCCGCTCCGGCCTGACCTTCGCGCCCGAGGGTGGCTCCGAGCGCATCCGCAAGGTCATCAACAAGATGGTCAGCGAGGACGACCTCATCCGCACCGTCGCCGCCGCGTACGGCGCGGGCTGGCGGCAGGTCAAGCTCTACTTCATGTGCGGCCTTCCGACCGAGACCGACGAGGACGTGCTCCAGATCGCCGAGCTCGCCAAGCGGGTCATCGAGACCGGCCGCCAGGTCAGCGGCCGCCGCGACATCCGCTGCACGGTGTCCATCGGCGGGTTCGTGCCCAAGCCGCACACGCCGTTCCAGTGGGCCGCCCAGCTCGGCGCCGACGAGACCGACGCGCGCCTGCAGAAGCTGCGCGACGCCATCCGGTCGGACAAGCAGTTCGGCCGCTCGATCGGGTTCCGGTACCACGACGGCAAGCCGGGCATCGTCGAGGGCCTGCTCTCGCGCGGCGACCGCCGGGTCGGCCGCGTCATCGAGGCCGTGTGGCGCGACGGCGGTCGGTTCGACGGCTGGTCCGAGCACTTCTCGTACGAGCGGTGGATGGACGCCGCCGAGCGCGAGCTGCCGCCGCAGGGCGTCGACGTCGCCTGGTACACGACCCGCGAGCGCGAGGAGTCGGAGGTCCTGCCGTGGGACCACATCGACTCCGGCCTCGACAAGGAGTGGCTCTGGCAGGACTGGCTCGACGCCGTCGACGAGGTCGAGGTCGACGACTGCCGTTGGACGCCGTGCTTCGACTGCGGCGTCTGCCCGCAGATGAACACCGAGATCGAGATCGGTCCGACCGGCAAGACGCTCCTGCCCCTCACCGTCCTCGGCTCCGGCCGCGAGCGGATGGCCGAGGCCGCCCACACCCACTGACCGCGAGGATCCGCGTCGTCACCGTGACGGCGCGGAACTTCCGGGACGACGCGGATGCATCCGCGTCCCGAGGGATCTTCCCCGTCATCACGGTGACGGCGTGGAAAGTCCGGAGCTGGGTGCGACAGCGATAACCCCGCACGTGCGGGCTTGGCGCGGGCGCCGGCCGGGACGGACAGCGATAACCCCGCACGTGCGGGCTTGGCGCGGGCGCCGGCCGTGACGGACAGCGATAACCCCGCACGTGCGGGCTTGGCGCGGGCGCCGGCCGGGACGGACAGCGATAACCCCGCACGTGCGGGCTCGTCGGCGGCGGTCAGGCGCGCAGGCTCGCGACGACCGTCTCGACCCGCCGGGCCCGCGTCTCGGGCTTCTTCGCCGCGACGACGGCCTCGGCGTGCCGGCGCTGCGCGCTGTAGGTCAGCGCCTCCCACGCCCGGGCCGCGTCCGCGTCGGCGGCGAGGGCCGCGGCGAGGTCCTCGGGGACCTCGACGGTGCGCGGCGCGTCGTCGAGGACGACCGTGACGGTGTGCGTCTCGCCGGCCGCGATGCCCGCGGCCTCCCGGACGGCGGCGCTCGCGCCGAGGAGGAAGCGCCCGCCCATCGCGGCGATGCTCGTGCGCCACGTGTGGCCGGCCACCGTCGCCGCGACCTTGGGGCGTCGCCCGCCGCCGAGCGCCTCGACGACCTCGTCGGGGACGACGAACCCCGTCGTCGTCCCGCCCGTGGCCTCCAGCTGCGTCGTGAACTCCATGGGGGGAGTGTGCCCGCCCGGCGCCGGGCGGGGGACTGACCGAGCCGACCCGTGGCGTCGGCCGCAACCCTCGGCGCGCACCTGTCCGCCGGTGCCACGATGACGACGTGGGCCGGCCCAGCAGCAGCAGCGGACGCCGCTCGCTGCTGCTCGGCACCGACTCGGCGGGTGACGCGGTCCGACGGATCGCGGTGGCGCTCACCGCGCTCGCCGTCGTCATCGTCGTCGGGACACTGGGTTACCTGGTCCTCGGCTTCACTCTGCTCGAGGCGCTCTACCAGACGGTGCCGACCGTGGCGACGGTCGGCTTCCGCGAGGTCCGGCCCGTCGGCCCCACCGGGGAGGCCATCACCATCGTCCTCATCCTCCTCGGGGTGGGGACCGTCCTGTACAAGCTCGGGGTCCTCGTCGAGGCCGTCACCGAGGGTCACCTGCGCGAGCACCTCGGGAGGCGCCGGATGGAGCGCGACATCGCGCGGCTGCGCGACCACGTCATCGTCTGCGGGTTCGGCCGGGTCGGGCGCTCCGCGACCCGCTACCTGCTGGACCGCGGCCACGCGGTCGTCGTCGTCGACACCGACGCCACCCGGCTCGAGGGCCACACCGGCCCGTTCGTCCACGGGGACGCCGCGAGCGACGACACCCTGCGGGCCGCCGGCATCGACCGTGCCCGCGCCCTGCGCCGCGACCTCGTGATCATCAGCCGGGCCCGCACGCTCGGCTCCAAGGAGAAGCTCGTCCTCGCCGGCGCCACGCGGGCGGTCAACCCGCAGCTCATCGGCGGCCGGAGGATGGCCTCCTTCGCCCTGCACGCCGACGTCGCGGAGTTCCTCGACGAGGTGATGCACGACGACGACCTCGACGTGCGCATCGAGCAGGTCCGCCTCGCCGACACCGACGCCGTCGTCGGCCGCACCCTCGCCGAGGTCGACGTCCCGGGGACGTGCGGGTGCCAGCTGCTCGCCGTGCGCGCGCCGCGGAAGGGGCCGTTCACGCCGTCACCGCCCCCGCAGACCGTGCTGGCCGCCGGCGCGACGCTCATCGTCTTCGGGACCCCCGACCAGGTCGGCCGCCTGCGCGCGCTCGCGGCCGACGGGCGCGTCCCGACCGTCGTCGACGGCTGACGCGCCGCCGGCGCCCCTGTCAGGATGACGCCGTGGACGAGCGACCGACCCCGCCCCGCGCCATCACGCTGCGCTTCCTCGCCGCGCCGACCGACGCCGGGCACTCCGGCTCGGTGAGCGCCGGCCGGGTGCTCGAGTGGATCGACAAGGCGGGCTACGCGGGCGCCGCCGGCTGGAGCGGCACGTACTGCGTCACGGCGTACGTCGGCAACGTCCGCTTCACCCGTCCCGTCGAGGTCGGTGACCTCGTGGAGGTGACGGCCACCGTCGTCCACACCGGCCGCTCGTCGATGCACATCACGGTCGACGTCGCCTCGGGCGCCCCGCGCACCCGTCGGCTCGAGCCGGCCACGCGCTGCCTCATCGTCTTCGTCGCCGTCGACGCCGAGGGCCGCTCGACCCCCGTGCCGCCGCTCGTCCCGGCAACGCTGGGGGAGGAGCTGCAGCAGCGCTGGGCGGTGCGCCGGGCCGAGCTCCGCGCCGAGGTCGAGGCCGCGATGGCCGGCCAGGTCTACTCGGACGCCGGCACCGCCCCGCGCGTCACGATGCGCTTCCTCGCCGCGCCCACCGACGTCAACTGGGGCGGCAAGGTGCACGGTGGCATCGTCATGCGCTGGATCGACGAGGCGGCGCACGTCCTCGCCACCCGGTGGACGGGCAGCGCCGACAACGTCGCGATCTTCACCGGCGGGGTGCGCTTCTACCGGCCGCTGCGCATCGGCCACCTCGTCGAGGTCGAGGCGCGGCTGCTGCACACCGGCCGCACGTCGATGCACGTGGGCGTCCACGTGCGCTCCGGCGACCCCGCCGACGGCGAGGGCTCCCTCGAGCTGACCACCTACTGCCGCACCGTGTTCGTGGCCCTCGACGCCGAGCGGCGGGCCGTCCCGGCGCCGACCTGGACGCCGGTCAGCGAGGAGGACCGGGACCTCGACGCCCATGCCCTCGAGCTCGTCGCCATCCGGGAGCGCTTCGGCGACTGACCGGGGCACCGGGGGATCGGTGAGCGTGTGTCGTTGACGATGGTGTGCGACACACACTATCGTGTCGGCATGACCTCACCCGACGACCCGACCCTCGCGGGGCACCTCCAGGAGCTGCGTCGGGGCACGGTCGTCGTCGCCGCCCTGGCGAGCCTGCGGACCGCGGGCTACGGCTACGCGCTCCTCGAGACGCTGGGCCGGGCCGGCTTCGAGGTCGACGCCAACACGCTCTACCCGCTGCTGCGCCGGCTCGAGAAGCAGGGCCTGCTCACGGCGGAGTGGAACACCGAGGAGTCCCGCCCGCGGAAGTTCTACCGGACGAGCCCCTCCGGCGAGGACGTCCTCGCCGCCCTCCGTGCCGACTGGCGCGCGCTCGACGCCGCCATCACCGACCTCGCCTGACCCGACCGACCGGAGGAGCCCACCATGGGGAGCCTGACCGACCGCTACGTCTCCGCCACCGTCCGCGAGCTCGCGCAGGACCAGCGCGACGACGTCGACCGTGAGCTGCGCGGCACCATCGAGGACATGGTCGAGGCCCGCCTCGACACCGACGCCGCGACCGACCGCGAGGAGGCCGAGCGCGCCGTCCTCGTCGAGCTCGGTGACCCGGTCCGCCTCGCCGCGGGCTACACCGGCCGTCCGCTGCACCTCATCGGGCCGGCGGTCTACCCCGAGTGGCGCCGGCTCGTCACCCTGCTCGTCACCGTCATCTCGCCGATCGCCGCGGTGGGGACCCTCGTCGTGCGGCTGTTCGTCGACGACGTCGCGACCGACGGCGTCGGGCCGGCCTTCGGGAGCGCCGCCCTGGCCGGGCTGACCACGGCGTTCCACGTCGTGTTCTGGACCACGCTCGTGTTCGCCATCCTGGAGCGCGCGCAGCCCGGCGCGGGAGTCATGGGTTGGACGCCCGACCAGCTCCCCGACGCCCCGTCCTCGCGACGGTCGGTCGGGCGGTCGGAGGCCGTGTTCTCGGTCGTCGCCCTCGTCGTCATGGCCCTCGCGGTCGGCTGGCAGGAGACGAGCTCGCCGGTCCGGGTGCGCGGGGAGGCCGTGCCGGTGCTCGACCCCGCGCTCTGGTCGGGATGGCTGCCGCTGTTCCTCGTCCTGCTGGCCGCCCACGCGGCGCTCGTGCTCGTCGCCCTCCGGGCTCGCCGCTGGACGTGGACGACGGTCGGCGTGGGCGTCGCCCTCGACCTCGCGGTCGCGGCGCTGCTCGTCGGGCTCGCGCAGACCGACCGGCTCTACGACCCCGCGTTCGTCGCCGCGCTCGTCGACGGCGGATGGGCGACCGCGGGCCGCGACCTGCGGGTCGCCACCGTGCTCGGCGTCGTCGCCGTCACCGTCTGGGACCAGGTCGAGACCGCCCGGCGGATGCGCAGCCGCTGACGCCGGCTGAGGACCTGCTGAGGACGCCGGCGCGGGGCCGCCCTGCGCCGGAGGGCGATCCGTGACATCCGTCAGGGTGCGAAGCGGGCTCGCGGGGTGAGGCTGCGCGTCACGGGGCCACCGCCCCGTGACAGGTCTCCCAGGAGGTATCCCGTGACAGGAACCACTCGTGGGACGGTGGCGCTCGTCGGCGCCGCCGTCCTCGCCGCGACCGGAGCCGGGGCGCTCGGCGCCGGCGCGGCCGCCGCTGCACCGCACGGCACCGGCCGGCACACGGTCAGCCCCGCCCCGGCGTGGACCACGCGGGCGCAGGCCCAGCGCTCCGGTGCGGCGACGTCCGGCCCGACGACCCGGGTCAAGGTCTGGCTCGCGCCCCGCGACGGGGCCGGCCTGCGCCGGCTCGCGGCCGCGGTCTCGGACCCGTCCTCGGCGCAGTACGGGCACTACCTCGACACCGCGCAGTACGCGGCGCGCTACGCGCCCACCGCCGCGACCGTCGACGCCGTCAGCGGATGGGCCCGCGGCGCGGGCCTGCACGTCGACACCGTCGGCACCGACCGCCACTTCGTCGAGGTCTCCGGCAGCCGCGAGGCGGTCTCGTCGGCCTTCACGGCGAACCTGCGCACCTTCACGCTCGACGGTGCCACGGGCACGGCCCCGACGAGCGCCGTCACCGTGCCCGACGCCCTCGGCGCGCAGGTCCTCGCCGTCACGGGACTCGACACCGTGACGCACCGGACCCGGCCCGCGCAGGAGGGTGGCCGGGGCACGGCGTCCACCTCGACGGCCTCGCCGAGCGACCTCGGGCCGCCCGCCGGCTTCGTCAACTCGACGACCTGCGGCGCGTACTACGGCCAGAAGGTCGACCGGACCGACCCGGCGTTCGAGGGCAAGCACCTGCCCTACTCGGTGTGCGGCTACACCCCGAAGCAGCTGCGCTCGGCGTACGGCATCACCGCGTCGCACCTGACCGGCAAGGGCGAGACGGTGGCCATCACCGACGCGTTCGCGGCGCCCACCATCGAGGAGGACGCGAACACCTACGCGACCCGCCACGGGGACAAGGCCTTCCGCCGCAACCAGTTCACGCAGGCCAACGACACCACGTACGACCCCACGAAGGTCGAGGAGTGCGGTGGCAACGGCTGGTACGGCGAGGAGACCCTCGACGTCGAGGCCGTCCACGGGATGGCGCCCGACGCGACGGTCGCCTACTACGGCGCGGCCAGCTGCTACGACGACGACCTGCTGAACTCGATCGCCCGCGTGGTACACGACAACAAGGCCTCGCTCATCTCCAACTCGTGGGGCGAGCCGACCTACGTCGTCGTCGACGGCGTGAAGACGCCGACCATCGACGACGCGCTCGTCCAGGCCTACGAGTCGGTCATCCTCCAGGGCGCCGTCCAGGGAATCGGCACCTACTTCTCCTCGGGTGACGACGGCGACGAGGGCGCGAACACCGGTGTCGTGTCGCCGGACTGGCCCGCGGCCGACCCCTACGTCACGGCAGTGGGCGGCACGGCCCTCGCCATCGACAAGCAGGGCCGCCGCCAGTTCGAGACCGGCTGGGGCACCGAGAAGTACACGCTCTCGAACGGTGCGTGGGCGCCGGTCGGCTACCTCTACGGCGCCGGCGGCGGGTGCAGCGACCGCTTCACCAAGCCGTTCTACCAGCAGCACACGGTGACCGGCTGCGCGATGCGCGGCGTCCCCGACGTCGCGATGGACGCGGACCCGACCACCGGCATGCTCGTCGGTGAGACCCAGGTCTTCGACGCGCCGACGCGCTTCGGCCAGGGAGTCCGCTACGGCGAGTACCGGATCGGTGGCACCAGCCTCGCGTCGCCGCTCATGGCCGGCCTCCAGGCCACCGTGCAGCAGCACCGTGGCCGCATCGGCTTCGCCAACCCGTCGCTCTACCGCCTGGCCCGCACCTCGGGCGTCTTCTACGACGTCCGTCACCAGGGCGACCGCGGCAACGTGCGCGTCGACTACGTCAACGGCCTCAACGCCGACGACGGGCTCGTCCCCAGCGTCCGGACCTTCGACCAGGACTCGAGCCTGACGACCGGTCGTGGCTGGGACGACGTGACCGGGGTGGGTGCGCCGACGGCGCGCTACCTCGCCACCGCCTCACGGCGGCACTGACACCCGGCCTGCCCCCGGGTGCGCAGCAGAGGGCTCGGCCGCCACGTGCGGCCGGGCCCTCGTGCGTGCGCGGGGTCAGGCGTAGAGCGCGCCGACGACCTCGCGGAAGGTCCGGGTGTGCAGGTCGACGTCCTCCCGGGTCGTGTCCGGGCACATGAGCGCCATGTTGTGGAACGGCGTCATGAGGATGCCGCGGTTGACCGTCGCCAGGTGCATGTACGCGTCGATGTCGTCGTCGTGGGCTGCGGCGGCCTCCTCGCCGGACCGCGGTGCGGGACGGGCGAACCGGTACTCCGAGCGCGCCCCGAGCCGGCTCACCGACCACGGCACGTCGTACTCGTCGAGCGTCGCCTGCACGCCCTCGGTGAAGGCGCTCGCGAGCGAGGTCATGTGCTCGAAGGCCTCCTCGGTGAGGACCTCCGCGAGCGTCGCCCGCATCGCCGCCGTCGAGAGGGCGTTGCCGGCGAGCGTCCCGCCGACACCGCCGACGTCGATGATGTCGGCCTCGCCGGTCTCGGTGTGCCGGGTGACGGCGCGCGCCACCTCCTCGCTGATGCCGTAGGCGCCGCAGGGGATGCCGCCGCCGATCGACTTGCCGATGACGAAGATGTCGGGCTGCAGGTCCCACGCCCGGGTCGCGCCGCCCCAGCCGGCCGAGAACGTGTGCGTCTCGTCGATCATCAGCAGCGCGCCGTGCTTCGTGGCGAGCTCGCGCAGCCCCTCGAGGAAGCCCGGCTCGGGCAGGACGATGCCGATGTTCGTCAGCGCCGGCTCGGTGAGGATCGCGGCGACGTCGCCGTGGGCGAGCTCGCGCTCGACCGACGCGAGGTCGTTCCACGTCGCCGCCCGGGTCGTCATCTCGAGCGGGACCGGGGGAGCGACGTTCCCGGGGCGCGAGACGGTCGTGCCGTCGGGGCCGGGGACCGCGAACGTCTCGTCGACCGACCCGTGGTAGCAGTAGCCGAAGACGAGGATCTTCGAGCGGCCGGTCGCGAGCCGGGCCAGACGCACCGCCCACCGGTTGGCGTCGGTCGCCGAGAGGGTGAAGCTCCACAGCGGCATCGTGAAGCGCCGGGTCAGCTCCTCGCCGACCCACTGCGCGTCCTCGCTGGGCAGCATCGTCGTGATGCCGCCGAGCTCGCCCATCCGCCGGGCGACGGCCGCCGCGGTGGGCGCGGGGGAGTGGCCGGCCATCGCACCGGTGTCGCCGAGCGCGAAGTCGACGTAGGTGTGGTCGTCGACGTCGGTGATCCGGTTGCCGCGGGCGTGGTCGAGGTAGAGCGGGAAGCCGCCGCTCCACTTGTTCATCCAGGTCATGGGCACGCGGCCGAAGAGGTTGCCGCCGGCCTCGTAGAGCGCGCGGCTGCGCGGGTGGTCCGCGGTGTACTGCTCCTGCTCGGCGGCGAGGAGACGGGCGAGTCGGGCGCGGTCGGTGCTCGGCATGGAGGCACGATAGTGCTGCGGATGGCGTGGCGAGAACCCCCGCTCGCCACTCGATCCGTGACCAGCGGACCTCGGGCCTCCTCGATCCACGGTCTCCGTCGACGCCGACGGGGCCGGTTCGGTCGACCGGCCGCCGCCTCCTACGCTGGGGCACCATGGCCCGCCAGCGCACCCCCGACGGACCCCCGCCGCCCCCGGCGGTCCAGAAGCTCCGCATCCGCTACGCCAAGCGCGGCCGGCTGCGCTTCTCGTCGACCCGCGACTTCTCGCGGGCGCTCGAGCGGGCGCTGCGCCGCTCCGGCGTGCCGATGGCCTTCTCGGCGGGCTTCCACCCGCACCCGCTCATCTCCTACGCCAACGCGGCGCCGACCGGCACCGCGAGCGAGGCCGAGTACTTCGAGATCCGCGTCACCGAGCGGGTCGACCCCGAGGCCGTCCGGGCGGCGCTCGACGAGGCCCTGCCCGTCGACCTCGACGTCCTCGAGGTCGTCGAGGCCGGACCCGGCGCGCTCGCCGACCGGCTCGAGGCGAGCGAGTGGGACCTGCGCCTGCGGGGCAGCACGCCGGAGGAGCTGGAGCCGGTCGTCGCGGCGTACCTCGCCGCCGAGCGGGCCGAGACCACCCGCACCTTCAAGTCCGGCCCCCGCACGTTCGACACCCGCGAGGCGGTCCTGGACCTGCATGTCGCCGGGTCCGACGAGGAGGGGTGTGCGATACTGCGGATGGTCGTACGGCACACCACACCGTCCGTACGCCCCGATGACATCCTGACCGCACTCCACGCGGTGACGGGGTTCGCACCACCGGTTCCACCACTGGTGACCCGACTGGCGCAGGGCCCGCTCCGTGAGGACCGTGCCGGGGTGGCCGACCCGTTGGCCGCCGACCGGGAGGCCGTCGGCCCCGAGAGGTGACGCGCCCCCCGCGCGAGCCGATCGAGGCAGCAGCTGACTTCCGTGCGGGCCGCTCGGCCCATACGATCCGATCGTGCACCGCACGGCCGGCGAGGAGCCGCCCCAGGGCGTCCCCGGTGTGGTCGACGGCCCGCGGGTGACGAAAGGGGCCGTCATGGCTTCCGAGACCGACCCGACCACCACCACCGACGCCGACGCGACGCCCGTCGAGGCGAGCAGCGGCGACGAGGCCGCCCAGGCGCCCGCGCCGAAGAAGCGGGCCCCGCGCAAGCGGGCCACGAAGAAGGCCGCCGCCCCGGAGCCGGCGCCCGCCGTCGAGGCGACGGACGCCGCCCCCGCCGCGGACGCCCCGGTTGACGCCCCCGCGGCCGCCGAGGACGAGGCCCCGGCCAAGCCCAAGCGCAAGGCCGCCGCCCGCAAGAAGACCTCGAAGAAGGCCGCGGCCGCGCAGACCCTCGACCTCGTCGTCGAGCCGGTCGCCGAGCCCCTGCCCGAGCTCGTCCCCGTCGAGGAGCCCGAGGAGGAGGACGCGGCCGCCGAGCCGACGGCCGAGGCGCCCGCCGCCGAGGAGCCCGCGCCCGCCGGCCCCGCCTTCGGCCTGGTCTTCCAGGCCCCCGAGGTCACGGTCGCCCCGCGCCGCCGCCGGGCCACCTCGCCCGCGCAGGCCCCGGCCGAGGCGCCCGCCGAGCGCGCCGAGGAGCCGGCCGAGACGGCCCCCGCCGCCGCCGAGCAGGCCTCCGACGAGACCACCGCCGAGCGTCCCGCCCCCGCCGACGCCACCGACGAGGGCGAGGGCGGCTCCCGCGGCCGCCGTCGTCGCGGTGGCCGCGGCCGCCGCGCCCGCGGCAAGGGCGAGGACGAGCAGGCGCCCGCCGCCGAGAAGGACACCGAGACCCCCGCCGCCGACGACGACGCCCCGGCCCGCGGTGGCCGCGGGGGTCGCCAGGCCGCCGACGACACCGAGGCCGAGGGCGACGGCGACTCCTCCTCGAGCCGCCGCCGTCGCCGCCGCCGCCGCGGGGGAGCGGGCGGCGAGGGCGACGACCCGCCCGGCACCGTCACCAAGGTCCGCGAGCCGCGCGCCGAGCGCGACGAGCCGACGGCCGTCAAGGGCTCGACCCGCCTCGAGGCCAAGAAGCAGCGCCGCCGCGAGGGCCGCGAGGCCGGCCGGCGCCGCACGATCATCACCGAGGCCGAGTTCCTCGCCCGCCGCGAGAGCGTCGAGCGGACGATGGTCGTCCGGGGCCGCGAGGGCCGCACCCAGATCGGGGTCCTCGAGGACGGCGTGCTCGTCGAGCACTACGTCTCCCGCGAGACCACCGCGTCGATGGCCGGCAACGTCTACCTCGGCCGCGTCCAGAACGTCCTGCCCTCGATGGAGGCCGCCTTCGTCGACATCGGCAAGGGCCGCAACGCCGTGCTCTACGCCGGCGAGGTCAACTGGGACGCCGCCGGGCTCGAGGTCAACCAGGCCAAGCGCATCGAGAACGCCCTCTCCTCCGGCGACACCGTCCTCGTCCAGGTGACCAAGGACCCGATCGGCCACAAGGGCGCGCGGCTCACCTCGCAGATCAGCCTGCCCGGCCGCTACGTCGTCTACGTGCCCGAGGGCTCGATGACGGGCATCTCGCGCAAGCTCCCCGACACCGAGCGCGCCCGCCTCAAGGCGATCCTCAAGGAGGTCGTGCCGGACGGCGCCGGCGTCATCGTCCGCACCGCCGCCGAGGGTGCCTCCGAGGCCGACCTCAAGGCCGACGTCGAGCGCCTCATGAAGCAGTGGGAGCGCATCGAGAAGAAGGCGGCGTCCGCCAAGGCGAAGAAGTCCGGCAGCGGGGGAGCGCCCGCGCTCCTGCACGGCGAGCCCGACCTCACCATCCGCGTCATCCGCGACGTCTTCACCGAGGACTTCTCCTCGCTCGTCGTCTCCGGCGAGAAGGCCTGGGGCGAGGTCAGCGAGTACGTCGAGGACGTCGCGCCCGACCTGGCCGCGCGCGTCTCGCGGTGGACCTCCGACGACGACGTCTTCGCGGCCCACCGCATCGACGAGCAGATCGCCAAGGCGATGGACCGTAAGGTCTGGCTGCCCTCGGGCGGCTCGCTCGTCATCGACCGCACCGAGGCGATGACCGTCGTCGACGTCAACACCGGCAAGTTCGTCG
Source organism: Phycicoccus jejuensis (assembly GCF_000720925.1). Taxonomy (GTDB): domain Bacteria; phylum Actinomycetota; class Actinomycetes; order Actinomycetales; family Dermatophilaceae; genus Phycicoccus; species Phycicoccus jejuensis. The sequence goes on from NZ_JOEE01000004.1 coordinate 358,561, forward strand.
GCTCCGGGGGCAACCTCGAGGAGACGGTGACGAAGAACAACCTCGAGGCCGCCGAGGAGATCGTCCGCCAGCTCCGCTTGCGCGACATCGGCGGCATCATCGTCATCGACTTCATCGACATGGTGCTGGAGTCCAACCGCGACCTCGTGGTCCGGCGCCTGCTCGAGTGCCTCGGGCGCGACCGCACCAAGCACCAGGTCGCCGAGGTCACCTCCCTCGGCCTGGTCCAGATGACCCGCAAGCGCGTCGGCTCCGGCCTCATCGAGGTCTTCTCCGAGCAGTGCGAGCACTGCAGCGGGCGCGGCATCGTCGTCCACACCGAGCCGGTCGACCGCTCCGGCGGCGGCCACGGTGGCGGCAACGGCTCCGGCGGCGACTCCGGCCGCTCGTCGGGCCGCGGTCGCCGGGGCGGCAACGGGTCCTCGTCCGGTGGCTCCCCGCAGCCGGCGAAGGAGGCGCCCGCGCCCGAGCCCGCGCGCCCGGCCGGCGGCCCGACCGCCGCGCAGATCGCCGCGGCCGCCCACGCCGCCGCGCTCAAGCACACCGACCCGGCCGACGTCGCCACGGAGATCGCCGCCGAGGTGGCGGCCGTCACCGCGCCCGACGCCGACCCGCAGCCGGTGGCCGAGCAGCCCGCCGAGACCGCCCCGGTGGCCGAGGCGCCCGCGCCCGTCGCCGAGCCGGCCCCGGCGCCCGTCGTCGAGGCCCCGGCCGCCGCGCCGGCGCCGCGGACCCGGCGCAAGCGCGGACGCGTCGTCGCCCCGGCCGGCCCCCCGCCGGCGGCGGTCGAGGCCGCAGCCGACGGCGACGCCTGACCGAGCCCGGCAGGCACGACCCGGACCGCGGCGGGGGGGGCCCCCCGGTTTTGAGGGGGGCCCCCCCCGCTCCTCGTCGACGGTGGGACCGTCACGAGCGACGCCGCGAAGCTCGCCAAGGTCACCGTGACGGCCGAGGTCGTGAAGGCCGCCAAGGGCCCGAAGATCACGATCCTCAAGTACAAGAACAAGACCGGCTACCGGAAGCGCCAGGGCCACCGCCAGCCGCTCACCCAGGTCAAGATCACCGCGATCGACGCCTGAGCACCTCGCTCGGACCTCACGGACAGGAACCACAGACATGGCACACAAGAAGGGTGCGTCCTCGACCCGCAACGGTCGTGACTCCAACCCCCAGTACCTCGGCGTCAAGCGCTACGGCGGCCAGGTCGTCAAGGCCGGCGAGATCATCGTCCGCCAGCGCGGCACCCACTTCCACCCCGGCGACGGCGTCGGCCGTGGCGGCGACGACACGCTGTTCGCGCTCGTCCCGGGCGCGGTGACCTTCGGCACCAAGCGCGGCCGCAAGACCGTCAACATCACGCCGGTGGAGACCGTCGCGGTGTGACGCCTCGCCGGGCCCCCGGGCCCGGCACCACGCACCACCCGAGGGGCGGGCCGCGATCGGCCCGCCCCTCGTCGCATCCCACAGTCAGGAGCCCCACCGCGATGGCGACCTTCGTCGACCGCGTCGTCCTCCACGTCTCCGCCGGCAACGGTGGGCACGGGGTGGCATCCGTCAAGCGCGAGAAGTTCAAGCCGCTCGGCGGTCCCGACGGCGGCAACGGCGGCCGGGGTGGCTCCGTGGTCATCGCGGTCGACCCGCAGGCCACGACGCTCCTCGACTACCACCACACGCCGCACCGCCGGGCCGAGAACGGCAAGCCGGGGGCCGGTGACGAGCGCAACGGTGCCGACGGCGCCGACCTCGTCCTCTCCGTCCCCGAGGGCACCGTCGTCAAGGGCGCCGACGGCGAGGTGCTCGCCGACCTCGTCGGCTTCGACGCCACCTACGTCGTCGCCCGCGGCGGCCGCGGCGGCCTGGGCAACAAGGCGCTCGCCAGCGCCCGCCGCAAGGCGCCGGGCTTCGCGCTGCTCGGCGAGCCGGGGGAGGCCCTCGACGTCGTCCTCGAGCTCAAGTCGCTCGCCGACGTCGCGCTCATCGGCTTCCCGAGCGCCGGCAAGTCCTCGCTCGTCTCCGTCGTCTCGGCTGCCCGCCCCAAGATCGCCGACTACCCGTTCACGACGCTCGTGCCGAACCTCGGTGTCGTGACGGCCGGTTCGGAGCGCTACACGATCGCCGACGTCCCCGGCCTCATCCCCGGCGCGAGCGAGGGCAAGGGCCTCGGCCTGGAGTTCCTTCGCCACGTCGAGCGCTGCTCGGTGCTCGTCCACGTCGTCGACTGCGCCACCCTCGAGCCGGGCCGCGACCCGATGACCGACCTCGACGTCATCGAGGCCGAGCTCGCCGCGTACGTCTCCGACGACAGCCTCGGCGGCCGCCCGCTGTCCGAGCGCACGCGCATCGTCGTGCTCAACAAGGCCGACGTGCCCGAGGCCCGCGACCTCGCCGAGATGGTCAAGCCGATGCTCGAGGAGCGCGGCCTCGAGGTGTTCGTCGTCTCCGCCGTCGCCCACACCGGCCTGCGGGAGCTGACCTTCGCCCTCGCGCGCCACGTCGCGCAGGCCCGCGCCGAGCTCGAGGCCGCCGTCGTCGAGCGGCCGCGCGCCGTCATCCGCCCGAAGGCCGTCGACGACAGCGGCTTCCACGTGCGCCGCGAGGACACGCCGGAAGGCGAGGTCTTCCGCGTCCTCGGGGACCGGCCGACGCGCTGGGTGCGCCAGACCGACTTCTCCAACGACGAGGCCGTCGGCTACCTCGCCGACCGGCTGAGCCGGCTCGGGGTCGAGGAGGCGCTGCTCAAGGCCGGCGCCGTCTCGGGCTCGACCGTCCTCATCGGCCCGCTCGAGGACGCGGTCGTCTTCGACTGGGAGCCGACGATGGCGAGCGGCGCCGAGCTGCTGGCCGGCCCGCGCGGCACCGACGTGCGCTTCGAGGACTCCGGGCGCAAGACCCGCGCCGAGAAGCGCGACGAGTTCCACGGCCGCAAGGACGCGCAGACCGCGGCCCGCGACGAGCTCGCCGCCGAGCGCCGCGCCGGCCACTGGGCCACGGCCCGGGACGAGGACTGACGCCCGTGCCCGCCACCGCTGCCGCCGCCCTGCGCCGTGCCGTGGGGGCGGGCCGCCGCCTCGTCGTCAAGGTCGGCTCCTCGTCCCTGACGAGCGCCGACGGCGGGCGCCTCGACCTCGACGCGCTCGGGGCGCTCGTCGACGTCCTCGCCGGGCGCCGCGCCGCCGGGCACCAGGTCGTGCTCGTGTCCTCGGGCGCCATCGCCGCCGGTATCGGCCCGCTCGGGCTGGACCGGCGCCCCACCGACCTCGCGACCCAGCAGGCCGCCGCGTCGGTCGGCCAGGGTGCGCTCGTCGCGGCCTACCAGGCGGCCTTCGCGCGGCACGGCCTGACCGTGGGCCAGGTCCTGCTCACCGCCGACGACACGACCCGCCGCAGCCACTACACGAACGCCCGGCGCACCCTCGAGCGGCTGCTCGAGCTCGGCATCGTCCCGATCGTCAACGAGAACGACACGGTGGCCACGCAGGAGATCCGCTTCGGCGACAACGACCGCCTCGCCGCGGTCGTCGCCGACCTCGTGGGCGCCGACGGGCTCGTCCTCCTCACCGACGTCGACAGCCTCTACGACGGCCCGCCGTCGAAGGGCGGCTCGCAGCGGGTCCCGCTCGTCGCGACGGACGCCGACCTCGAGGCCGTGACGATCGGCGGCACCGGCTCGGCCGTCGGCAGCGGCGGGATGGTGACCAAGGTCGAGGCCGCGGGCATCGCCGGCGCCGCGGGCATCCCGACCCTCCTGACCCGGCTCGCCGACGTCGCCGCCGGCCTCGACGGCGCCGACGTGGGCACCGTCTTCGCGCCGGCCGCCGCGACGCGGGCCTCGCGCAAGCGTTGGCTGGCCCACGCCACGTCGGCCAAGGGGCGGCTGGTCATCGACGACGGCGCCGTCACCGCGGTGACCGAGCGGCGCACCTCGCTCCTGCCGGCCGGTATCACCGAGGTCGTCGGCTCGTTCGCCGCGGGCGACCCGGTCGACGTCTGCGCCACGGACGGCCGCGTCATCGCCCGCGGGCTCGTCACCTACGCCTCGACGGAGCTGCCGCGGCTGCTCGGCCGCTCGACGCGCGACCTCGCCCGCGAGCTCGGCCCGGGGTACGAGCGCGAGGTCGTCCACCGCGACGACCTCGTCGTCCTCTGACCCCACCTGTCGCACGCGTATCGGGTCACCCGATACGACCGCGCCGTACCCCGGAACCGTTCCGGGGTGAAGCGCAGCGGTATCGGGTCACCCGATACGCGTGAGGTCCGTGATGCGGCTGCGGACGCGTCAGCGGATGCGCTCGACCTCGAACTGCATCCGCGGGTGCGCGATCTCCTCCTGGCTCTGGACGAGCTGGAGCTCGCGCCGGCCGGAGTCGAGGGTGCGCTGCAGCAGGTCGAACACCGACGACACGGTGCGCCCGAGCGCGACGCCGGCGTCGCCGGTCTCGAGCAGGTGCGCCGTGAAGAGCGCCGCCGTCACGTCGCCCGACCCGTTGGCCTTGAGCGGCAGGTGCGGGGTGCGGACGATCCACGCGCCGTCCTCGTGCACCGCGAGCATCTCGATGGTGTCCTCGGGACGGTCGGGCCGCAGCACCGACGTGACGAGCACGGTCGAGGGGCCCATCGCCCGCGCGGCCTCGACGGAGGCCAGCGTGGAGTCGAGGTCGCCCGGCTCGGTCTCGGTGAGGAAGCCGAGCTCGAACTGGTTCGGCGTGATGAGGTCGGCCTGCGGGACGACCTTCTCGCGCAGCAGGACCGGGATGGCCGGGTGCACGAAGCAGCCCGACTTCGCGTTGCCCATGACCGGGTCGCAGGCGTAGATCGCCGAGGGGTTCGCGGCCTTGGTGCGCGCGACGGCGTCGAGGACGACCTCGCCGATCTGCTCGCCGCCCTGGTAGCCCGACAGCACCGCGTCGACCTCGCCGAGGGCCTCGCGCTCCTCGATGCCGGTGACGACCTCGCGGACGTCCTCCGGCGGCATGAGCGGGCCGCGCCACGCGCCGTAGCCGGTGTGGTTCGAGAAGTGCACCGTGTGGACGGGCCACACCTCGACGCCGAGCCGCTGCAGGGGGAACACCGCCGCGGAGTTGCCGACGTGGCCGTACGCGACGGAGGACTGGATGGACAGGATGGTCGTCACGCCCTCCATCCTGTCACCGTCCCGCCCGCCGGAAGTGCCGCGACCCCCGTCGGGGGCCGGGCCTACCCTTGGCGCATGTCCGACCGCACCGCCACCGGGGCCGACCAGGGGCCCAGCGCCGCCGACGTCGAGCAGGTCCGCGTCCTCGCCGAGGCCGCCCGCACCGCCTCCCGCCGCCTCGCCCTGCTCTCGCGCGCCGAGAAGGACGCCGCCCTCCACGCGCTCGCCGACGCCCTCGACGCCGCCACCGACGAGGTCGTCGCCGCCAACGAGCGCGACCTCGCCCGCGGGCGCGAGCACGGGATGCCCGAGAGCCTTCAGGACCGGCTGCGACTGGACCCCCCGCGCGTCGCGGCCGTCGCCCAGGCGCTGCGCGACATCGCCGCCCTGCCCGACCCGGTCGGCGAGGTCGTCCGCGGCTCGACGCTGGCCAACGGGCTGCAGATCCGCCAGGTGCGGGTGCCGATGGGTGTCGTCGGGATGATCTACGAGGCCCGGCCCAATGTCACCGTCGACGCCGCCGGCCTCGGCCTGAAGTCCGGCAACGCGGTCATCCTGCGGGGCGGCAGCGCCGCGGCCGAGACCAACCTGGCCACCGTCGCCGTCCTGCGGGCCGCGCTCGAGCGCCAGGGCCTGCCCGCCGACGCGGTCGCCCTGCTCGACGGCGGCCACTCGGTCGTCACCGCGCTGATGACGGCCCGCGGTCTCGTCGACCTGCTCATCCCGCGCGGCGGCGCCGACCTCATCCAGGCCGTCGTCACCGGCTCGACCGTGCCCGTCATCGAGACCGGCATCGGCAACTGCCACGTCTACGTCGACGCCGCCGCGGACCTCGACAAGGCCCTGGCCATCGCGGTCAACGCCAAGACGCACCGCCCGAGCGTCTGCAACGCGGCCGAGTCGCTGTTGGTCCACCGCGCCGTCGCCGACGCCTTCCTGCCCAAGGCGCTCGCCGCGCTCGCGGCCGAGGGGGTCGTGCTGCACACCGACGAGCGCGCCTCGGCCGGCGCGCGGGCGGCCGGGGTGGCCCACGACGCCGCCACGGACGAGCACTTCGCCACGGAGTTCCACGGCCTCGAGATGTCCGTCGGCGTCGTCGACGACCTCGATGCCGCGCTGACGCACATCCGCCGGTTCGGCTCCGGCCACACCGAGGCCATCGTCACCGAGGACCGCGGGGCCGCGCGTCGCTTCACCGCCGAGGTCGACGCCGCCGCGGTCATGGTCAACGCGAGCACCCGCTTCACCGACGGCGGCGAGTTCGGGTTCGGGGCCGAGATCGGCATCTCGACGCAGAAGCTGCACGCCCGCGGCCCGATGGCCCTGCCCGAGCTGACGTCCACCAAGTGGGTCGTCGAGGGGGACGGTCAGGTCCGCGTCTGACCCGAGGCCGCCGGGCGGGGGAGCGGATGCTCCTCGTCGCCGCGCGCGGCGTCCTGCTCGAGGCTGTCGTGCGCGACGAAGTACGCCGGGCGCGCCTGGAGCGCGGAGTAGGTCCGCCCCACGTACTCGCCGAGGATGCCGAGCGCGAGCAGCTGGACGGCGCCGACCGCCGCGACGATGACGACGGTCGAGGTCCAGCCGGGGAGGGTGTTGCCGAGCAGCATCGCGACGAGCGCGTAGACGAGGACGACGAGCGCGGCGAGGCCGCCGAGCAGCCCGAGCCACGTCGCGAAGCGCAGCGGGGCGATCGAGAAGCCGGTGACCGCGTCGACCGAGAGCCGGATCATCTTGGCCAGCGGGTACTTCGACTCGCCCGCTGCGCGAGCGGCCCGCCGGTAGCCGACCGAGGCGCTGGGGAAGCCGAGCGCCGGCACGACGAGGCGCAGCACCCGGTTGCCCTCGGGCAGGGCGTTGACCGCCTCGACGGTGGCGCGGGACATCAGCCGGAAGTCACCGGCGTCGACGTGCGCGTCGACGTCGGACAGAGCCCGGATGGAGCGGTAGAAGGCGCGGGCGGTCAGGCGCTTGAAGGCGGTGTCGCTCGAGCGGTCCTCACGCACGCCGTAGACGACGTCGACGCCCTCGGTGCGCGCCACGCGGAGCATCTCGCCGATCGTCTCGGGCGGGTCCTGGAGGTCGGCGTCGATCGTCACGACGTAGTCGCCGCGGGCCAGCGACAGCCCGGCGGAGATGGCGGCCTGGTGCCCGGAGTTGGCCCGCAGGCGCACGACGCGCAGCTGCGGCCACTCCCGGCGCAGGCGCTGGAGGAGGACCGGCGTGGCGTCGGTCGAGCCGTCGTCGACGCAGAGGACCTCGTAGGGGACGCCCCAGGACTCGGCGAGGGGGCGCAGCCGCTCGACGAACAGCGGCAGCACCTCCTGCTCGTCGTACATCGGCACGACGACCGTGAGGACGGGGGAGAGCGGCATGCCATTCAGGGTAGAGGCCGAGCCCGTGCGGGACCTGTGCCTCGCCGTGATCCGCCTGTGCGTGCGCGCGGAAGGCGAAGGGCCCCCGAGTATGAGATTCGGGGGCCCTGCGCCGACGGCCGTGCCGCCGGTCGGACTCGAGCCGGTCAGTCCCCACGGCGAACCGCACAGAGGTGCCACGCGACGGTGGCGCCGTCCCCGAGGGGACGGTCTTCGACTCCGGGCCGTCGGCCGCAGCACCCGCGCCGTCGCGCGCGGCATCCGTCCCCCGAGAGGTCCAGATGTTCCGGACCGGGAGGACCCGGACCGGGAACGGCGTGCCGTTATCCGATCGACCCACCCCCGGGACGGCCTCGGACCGTAGGCCTTGCCGGACCTCGGCCGCCGAAGGGGCGTGCGACTGTTCTAGTCCCCGGACGGGTGGGTGTGCAACCGCTTCGCCGGCCTTTCCGTCGGCGTCCCACCCCGCGGCCCCGTCGTCCACAGGCGGCGGTGCGGGGAGCGCCGCTCGTGCACACCCCTGTGGACGAAATCCGTGGACAACGGGGACGGTACGCTGTCCCTCATGTCGAGCACCGCGTTCCTGATCGCCGCCGAGGAAGCCCACCGCGAGCTCCCCATCCCGCCGTGGATGATCGGGATCATCGCGCTGCTCACCTTCGCCTTCCTCCTCGGGGTCACCTGGTCCTTCCGCGGGACGCACAACAAGTACGCCCGTCCCGAGTACGGCGACGGCACCCCCGCCGGCAGCCGCACGGCCGCCGGCGACGCCGGCGCGCACGAGGACACGCACTGGCCCGAGCACCCGGGGCACCACTGAGCGACCGCCCGGTGCGCCTCGGGGTGATGGGCGGGACGTTCGACCCCGTCCACCACGGCCACCTCGTCGCCGCCTCCGAGGTCCAGACGCTGCTCGGCCTCGACGAGGTCGTCTTCGTCCCCACCGGCCAGCCGTGGCAGAAGGACGCGCGGGAGGTCTCGCCCGCGGAGCACCGCTACCTCATGACCGTCGTGGCGACCGCCTCGAACCCCGGCTTCACCGTCTCCCGCGTCGACATCGACCGCGAGGGACCCACCTACACCGTCGACACCCTCCGTGACCTGCGGGCCCAGCGCCCCGACGCCGAGCTGTTCTTCATCACCGGCGCCGACGCCCTGGCCCAGATCCTGTCGTGGAAGGACGCGGACGAGCTCTTCGAGCTCGCCCACTTCGTCGGCGTGACGCGCCCCGGGTACGTCCTCAGCGAGCTGGGGCTGCCGGGGGAGCGCGTCACCCTCCAGGAGGTGCCCGCCATGGCCATCTCCTCCACCGACTGCCGGGACCGGGTCCGGGCCGGCCAGCCGGTCTGGTACCTCGTCCCCGACGGCGTCGTCCAGTACATCAGCAAGTACCACCTCTACCGAGGAGCACCGTGACCGCGTCCGACCGTTCGCTCGAGCTCGCGAAGGCGGCCGCCACCGCGGCCTCCGACAAGCTCGCGACCACCATCTCCGGCATCGACGTCTCCGAGCAGCTCGCGCTGACCGACGTCTTCGTCATCGTCTCCGCCGAGTCCGAGCGGCAGGTCGGCTCGATCGTCGACGAGGTCGAGGACGTCCTGCGCGAGCGCGGCGTCAAGCCGATCCGCCGCGAGGGCCAGCGCGAGGGCCGCTGGGTCCTCATCGACTTCGGCGACATCGTCGTCCACGTCCAGCACGACGAGGAGCGCGAGTTCTACGAGCTCGAGCGCCTCTGGCGCGACTGCCCCGCCCTCGACCTCGGTGTCGTCGGCACCGAGCAGGGCGGCCGGTGAGCCCGGACGGGCTCGGCCGGCGCCGGCTCGTCGTGCTGCGGCACGGCGAGACGACCCACAACGCCGCCGGCATCTGGCAGGGGCAGCTCGACAGCCCCCTGTCCGAGCTCGGTGAGCAGCAGGCCGCGGCGGTCGGGCCGGCCCTCGCGCCGCTGCGCCCCTCGCGCGTCGTCACCTCCGACCTCCAGCGCGCCCGGCGCACCGGCGAGAGCGTCGCGCGCGCGTGCGGCGTCCCGCTCGTCGAGGACGCCCGCTTCCGCGAGATCCACGCCGGCGCCTGGCAGGGCCTGACCAACGACCAGGTCACCGAGCGCTGGCCGGAGGAGCGCGCCGCCGTCCTGCGCGGCGAGGACGTCCCGCGCGGCGGCGACGGCGAGTCGATGGCCGACGTCGTCGCCCGCGTCGGTGAGGGCCTGCAGGCGCTCGTCGGCTCGATGGCGGCGGGGGAGTGCGTCGTCGTCTCGACCCACGGCGCCGCCGGTCGGGCGGCCGTCGCGTGGCTGCTCGGGCTCGAGCAGGAGCTCGCCTGGCGGGTGCTCGGCTCGCTCGGCAACTGTCACTGGGCCGAGCTCGTCGAGGGCCGCCAGGGCTGGCGGCTGCAGGCCTGGAACGCCTCCTCCGGGGCGCCGTCACGGCCCGGGACCTCGCCCCCGTGAGGCCGATTTGGGAGTGGGGCACCGCATCTGTAAACTTCACGACGCCCCCTCGGGGGAACACCCACTCGGGGCTGTAGCGCAGTTGGTAGCGCACCTCCATGGCATGGAGGGGGTCAGGGGTTCGAATCCCCTCAGCTCCACCGCACGACGTAGGGCCCGGCACGCTTTCCGCCGGGCCCTTTGTCGTGCGATCGAACGGAGTGATTCGAGGAGGAGCGAGGAACGAGCGACGGGGTCCCCTCAGCTCCACCAGTGGAACCAGGACGGGCCGGCGACATGCCGGCCCGTTCCTGCGTCTCCGGGCCGGTTCATCCGCCGGACGCGGGGCGTTCCCCGGAGCAGAACACGCTTGTCTTGACACGTTCAGGAAAAGTCGGCAGGGTGGCAGGCATGGCAGCCGACACGGACCTCCCCGGGATGCTCCGCGACGCCGGTCTGCGGGTCACCCGGCCGCGGCTCGAGGTCCTCGCCGCCGTCCACGCCCACCCGCACGCCGACACCGGAAGCATCCTGCGGGCCGTCCGCGGGCCGCTGCCCGCCGTGTCGCACCAGGCCGTCTACGACTCGCTGCACGCGCTGACGCAGGCCCGCCTCGTGCGCGCCTTCCAGCCCGCCGGCTCCGTCGCGCGCTACGAGGCGCGCGTCGGCGACAACCACCACCACGTCGTGTGCCGCACCTGCGGCGCCGTCGCCGACGTCGACTGCGCCGTCGGCGAGGCCCCCTGCCTCACGGCCGACGACGACCACGGCTTCGCGATCGACGAGGCCGAGGTCGTCTACTGGGGCACCTGCCCCGACTGCGCCGCGGCCCGGCCCGCCTGACCCCCGACCACCCGACCCGCACCAGCACCAGCACCACCCACCGAAACAGGAGATGGACTGACGTGACCGACCAGCAGCAGGGCGTGACCGCGCAGGGCAGCGAGAGCGAGAACCCGGCGATCGACGCTCCCACCCCGAAGAAGGGCGCCCCCCGCACCAACCAGGACTGGTGGCCCAACCTGCTCGACCTCTCGGTCCTGCACACCAACAGCCCGAAGGGCAACCCGCTCGGCGCCGACTTCGACTACGCGCAGGCCTTCTCCGGCCTCGACGTCGACGCGCTCAAGGCCGACCTCGTCCAGGTGATGCGCACCTCGCAGGACTGGTGGCCGGCCGACTACGGCCACTACGGCCCGCTCTTCATCCGGATGAGCTGGCACGCCGCCGGCACCTACCGGGTCGAGGACGGCCGCGGCGGTGGCGGGCGCGGCCAGCAGCGCTTCGCGCCCCTGAACTCCTGGCCGGACAACGCCAACCTCGACAAGGCCCGTCGCCTGCTGTGGCCGGTCAAGCAGAAGTACGGCCAGGCGGTCTCCTGGGCCGACCTGCTCGTCCTCGCCGGCAACGTCGCGCTTGAGGACATGGGCTTCGAGACCTTCGGCTTCGCCTTCGGCCGCACCGACGTCTGGGAGCCCGAGGAGGTCAACTGGGGCACCGAGGACACCTGGCTCGGCGACGAGCGCTACAGCGGCGAGCGCGAGCTCTCCAACCCCCTCGGCGCGGTCCAGATGGGCCTGATCTACGTCAACCCGGAGGGCCCCAACGGCGAGCCCGACCCGGTCAAGGCGGCCCGCGACATCCGTGAGACGTTCAAGCGGATGGCGATGAACGACGAGGAGACCGTTGCGCTCATCGCCGGCGGCCACACCTTCGGCAAGACCCACGGCGCGGGCGACCCCGACCTCGTCGGCACCGAGCCCAACGGCTGCCCGGTGCACGCGATGGGCCTGGGCTGGAAGAGCGAGTACGGCTCCGGCAAGGGCATGGACGCCATCACCTCGGGCCTCGAGGTCACGTGGACCCAGAAGCCGACCGAGTGGTCGAACCTCTACTTCGACAACCTCTTCGGCTACGAGTGGGAGCTCGTCAAGAGCCCGGCCGGTGCGTGGCAGTGGGAGGCCAAGGACGCCGAGAACTCGGTCCCGGACCCCGACGGCACGCCCGCGCGCCGCAAGCCGACGATGCTCACGACCGACCTGTCGCTGCGCTTCGACCCGGAGTACGAGAAGATCTCGCGGCGCTTCCACGAGAACTTCGAGGAGTTCCGCCTCGCCTTCGCCAAGGCCTGGTACAAGCTGCTCCACCGCGACATGGGCCCGGTCGACCGCTTCCTCGGCCCGTGGGTGCCCGAGGCGCAGCTCTGGCAGGACCCGGTGCCCGCCGCGTCCGGCGAGGCGCTGACCGACGCCGACATCGCGGACCTCAAGGAGGCCCTGCTCTCCTCCGGCCTCACGGTGCAGCAGCTCGTCAAGACGGCGTGGGCTTCCGCGGCCTCGTTCCGGAAGACCGACATGCGCGGCGGCGCGAACGGTGCCCGCATCGCCCTCGAGCCGGCGCGCTCGTGGGAGGTCAACGAGCCGGCCGAGCTCGCCTCGGTGCTCGAGGTGCTCGGTCGCGTCAAGAGCGACTTCGACGGCAAGGGCGGGCGCACCGTCTCGCTCGCCGACCTCATCGTGCTCGGCGGCTCCGCCGGCATCGAGAAGGCGGCGCGCGACGCCGGCCGCGAGCTCACCGTGCCGTTCACGCCGGGCCGCACCGACGCGACGCAGGAGCTGACCGACGTCGAGTCGTACTCCTACCTCGAGCCGCGTGCCGACGGCTTCCGCGGCTACCTGCGCCACGAGGAGAAGATCGCGCCGGAGGGGCTGCTGCTCGACCGCGCGAACGTCCTCGGGCTCTCGGCGCCGCAGATGGTCGCGCTCGTCGGTGGCCTGCGCGCCATCGGGGCGACGTACGGCAACACCTCGGTGGGCGTGCTGACCCAGCGCCCCGGGCAGCTGACCAACGACGTCCTCGCGGCGGTCCTCGAGCCGGGTGTCACGTGGAGCACCTCGCGCGACACCGCGAACGTCTACGACAGCAGCGACGGCCGCCAGGCGACCGCGGTCGAGCTCGTGCTCGGCTCGCACCCGCAGCTGCGGGCCATCGCCGAGGTCTACGGCAGCGCCGACGGCGAGCAGCGCTTCGTCGACGACTTCGTCGGCGCGTGGGTCCAGGTCATGGAGAACGACCGCTTCGACCTGCACCGCTGACCTGCGCCGCCGACCCCCACGGGGTCCCGCACGAACGCCGCGGCCCGGTCCTCCTGCACGGAGGGCCGGGCCGCGGTCGTGCGGGGGGCAGGGTCGGTCAGCCCGGCCAGACGCCGCTCGTGCCGCGCCGGTGGCTGCCGAGCAGGTGGGTGTCGACGATGCCGACGGCCTCCATCAGGGCGTACATCGTCGTCGGGCCGACGAAGACGAACCCCTTGCGCTTCAACGCCTTCGAGAGGGCGAGGGACTCCGGCGAGCTCGTGGGCACGTCGGCGGGGGTCTGCGGGCGGGGGGTGTCGGCCGGCCGGAACGACCAGACGAAGCGGGCGAGGTCGCCGTCGGGGTCGTCGCGCAGGTCGAGCGTCGCGCGCGCGTTCGTGATCGTCGCGAGCACCTTGGCGCGGTTGCGGACGATGCCCGCGTCGGCCATCAGCCGGGCGACGTCGTCGTCGCCGTAGCGGGCGACCACCTCGGGGTCGAATCCGTCGAACGCCGCCCGGAAGGCGGGCCGCTTGCGCAGGATGGTCGCCCACGACAGCCCCGACTGGAACGCCTCGAGCGAGAGGCGCTCGAACAGCCCGCGCTCGTCGCGCACCGGCATGCCCCACTCGGTGTCGTAGTAGTGCTGCAGCAGCGGGTCGCTCGCGGCCCAGACGGGACGCGCGAGCCCGTCGTCGCCGACGACCGTGCCGGCGTCGCTCACGAGCGCCTCAGCGTGATGATCGGCACCTCCGGCGGCGCGAGCACCCGGACGGCCGGCCCCCACGCGCCGGCGCCGCGCGAGGTGATGACCCGCGTCCCGGCGACCGTCGCCTCGCCGTCGACCATCGGCTGCTGGAGCGGCACGAGGTAGCGGATCGGCCACAGCTGCCCGCCGTGGGTGTGCCCGGACAGCTGGAGGTCGACCCCGCGACCCTCGACGGCGAAGGCCTGGCGCGGCTGGTGCGCCGCGTAGAGGGTGAAGCCGGCGGCGTCGACCCCCGAGAGGGCGGCGTCGGGGTCGGGCGTGAACGGGCCGGTGCCCGAGTAGTCGTGGACGCCGGCGAGGGTGATCGACGCCCCGTCACGCTCGAGCGGCGTGTGCTCGTTGGCGAGGACGGTCAGCCCGAGGCGGCGGAACTCGTCGACCCAGTTGGCGGTGTCGCGGTACATCTCGTGGTTGCCGGTCGTCACGTACACGCCGAGCGGGGCCTCGAGGTCGGCGAGCGGCGCGATCTCCTGGCGGTAGCGGGCGGCGGTGCCGTCGACGAGGTCACCGGCGATGACGACGACGTCCGGCCGCTGGGCGTTGACGAGGTCGACGACCGTGCGGGTGAACCCGGCGCTGCGGACGGCGCCGGCGTGCAGGTCGGTGAGCAGCGCCACCCTGGCCCCGTCGAACTGGGCGGGCAGCTCGGGGGAGGCGACCTCGAAGGCCGTGGCCGAGGGGCGCGAGGCCTCCCAGGCGCCGTAGCCGGTCAGGCCGACGGCGAGGGCGGCGACGAGCGGCGCGGCGACCCGGTTGAACCGGCGCCGGGCGTCGCGCCCGTGGTCGTGGCGCCACCGCAGCAGCCAGATCGCGCCGCTGACGAGGGCCACCGGCACGAGGCCGAGGAAGAGGTAGAGGCACGTCGCGAGGAACGCGGCGCCGGTCCAGGCGACCGGCCGCATCGTCCCGGCGCTCCACGCGCCGCCCCAGACGTCGAACTGCTCCAGCACCGCCGCGACGAGAGCCGCGAGCACCAGCGCGAGCAGCCACGGCACCCAGCGCCGGCCCCAGCGCGGGGCGACGGCCAGGCGGTGCCAGACGAAGGCGAGGAAGCCTCCGAGGACGACGACCGGGACGAGCGCCGCGAGGGCGCTCACGCGCCGTCCGGTGACGCCGGGGCGGGGGCGGCGAGGGCGGCGCGCACGTCACCGGCGAGGTCGGCCGGCTCGGTGTTCGGGGCGTAGCGCTTGACGACCGTGCCGTCCCGGGCGACGAGGAACTTCGTGAAGTTCCACTTGATGCGCCCGCCGAGCAGGCCCTTCTTCTCGGACTTCAGCCACTCGAAGAGCGGGTGCGCGTCGTCGCCGTTGACGTCGACCTTGCCGAACATCGGGAAGGAGACGCCGTAGTTCATCTGGCAGAACTCGCCGATCTCGTCCGAGCTGCCCGGCTCCTGCGACCCGAACTGGTTGCACGGGAAACCGAGCACGACGAAGCCCTCGTCCTTGAGCTCGTCGTAGAGGGCCTCGAGACCGGCGTACTGCGGCGTGAAGCCGCACTTGCTCGCGGTGTTGACGACGAGCACGACGTCGCCGGCGTACGTCGACAGGGGGCGCTCCTCGCCGGTGAGCGTGGTGGCGGTGAAGTCGGAGAGGGTGGTCATGTCGTTCATCGTCGCACGCGGCCCTGAGCACGTTCCGGGGTGCGCGGCAACCCTCGACGCACGGCGCGCCGACGGCGGGCCTAGCCTGAGCGAGTGTCACCGGACCCGATGCGACCGCCCCCGCTCGACGTCGACGTGCTGGTCGTCGGCGCCGGCATCTCCGGCATCGACGCCGCCTGCCGGCTGGCGACCGAGCGGCCCGAGCTGACCTGGGCGGTGCTCGAGGCGCGCGAGGCGACCGGGGGCACGTGGGACCTCTTCCGGTATCCCGGCATCCGCTCGGACTCGGACATGTACACGCTGGGCTTCCCGTTCCGGCCGTGGCGCGGTCGCCGCTCGATCGCGCCCGCGTCGGAGATCCTCGAGTACGTCCGGGCGACCGCCGACGAGTACGGCGTGACCGAGCGGACGCATCTCGGGCAGCGGGTGACGCGGCTCGCGTGGTCCCCGGACGAGGAGCGGTGGACGGTGACCGCGCGGTGGTCCGACGGGGAGGTGCTCGAGCACCGGGCGCGCTTCGTGCACCTCGCGACGGGTTACTACGCGTACGACGCGGGGCACGTCGTCGAGTTCCCGGGCCAGGAGTCGTTCGGCGGGGAGGTCGTGCACCCGCAGCACTGGCCGGAGGGGATGCCGGTCGCGGGCCGGCGCTTCGTCGTCGTCGGCAGCGGGGCCACGGCCATCACGCTCGTGCCGGCGCTCGTCGAGCAGGGCGCGGCGCACGTGACGATGCTCCAGCGCAGCCCGAGCTACGTCGCCGCGCTGCCGGGCGCCGACCGGGTGGCCGACGTCGCGCGCCGCGTGCTGCCCGCGCGGGCGGCGCACCATCTGGTGCGGGGCAAGAACGTGGCGCTCGCGACGGCCAGCTACCAGGCGCTGCGGCGGTGGCCGACGGCCGGGCGGAAGGTCCTGCGCAAGCGGCTGCAGGAACGGCTGCCCGCCGGGTACGACGTCGACACGCACTTCTCGCCGCGTTACGACCCGTGGGACCAGCGCGTGTGCGTGGCGCCCGACGGGGACCTGCTCGACGTGCTGTCGGGGGACCGGGCCGAGGTCGTCACCTCGACCGTCGACGCGTTCGTCGCCGAGGGTGTGCGGACCGGGGACGGCCGGGTGCTGCCGGCCGACGTCGTCGTCACCGCCACCGGGCTGCGGCTGGAGCTCGCCGGGGGAGCGGAGCTGGTCGTCGACGGGGAGGTCGTCGACGTGCCGTCGCGTCACGTCTACAAGGGCTGCATGCTCTCGGACGTGCCCAACCTGTTCCTGGCCGTGGGCTACACGAACGCCAGCTGGACGCTGCGCGCCGACCTCACGGCGCGGTGGATGTGCCAGCTGCTGGGTCACCTCACAAGCCGGGGGCGGACGGTCGCGGTGCCGCGGTGGGACGGCTCCGGCGGGGAGGACCGGCCGCTGCTCGACCTCACGTCGGGGTACGTGCGGCGGGGGGCGCACCTGCTGCCGCGGCAGGGGTCGCGCCGTCCGTGGCGGGTCGTGCAGAGCTACGCGTACGACGTCGCGACGACCCGCTTCGGGCGCCTCGACGACGGGGTGCTCGAGACGCGCTGAGGGTCTCGTCGCGTCGTCAGGCGGCGTCCGGGGCCGGGCGGGTGCGCGCGGTCCGGCGGGGGCGGCGGGCCGGCCGCTTGATCGGGCGGTCGGCGAGCTCGCGCAGGAGCAGACGCAGGTGGTGGCGCTCCTCGTCCTCGAGGGCGATGAGCGCGGCGTCCAGGAGCATCTCGACGTCCTGCTCGACGCGGGCCACAAGCTCGCGGCCCTCGTCGGTCGCGACGGTGCGGCGGGTGCGGAAGTCGCGCCATCCCTGCTCCCGGCGAACCAGACCGTGGGCGGTGAGGGTGGTGAGGAGGCGGCTGACGGCGGCCTCGGAGCGCCCGAGGTACTCGGCGAGGTTGACCCCGTCCGAGGGCTTGGCGACGACCCGGCGGAGAGCGTCGAACCCCTCGGGGGTCAGGACCGGGGAGATCTCCTCGAGGGCCCGGGCGAGGTCGCGGTCGAGCTGGGCGCTCGCCTGGCGCAGCAGCGCCGGGAGGTGGAGCGGGTCGTCGGCGTCCGGGCGCTCCCAGCGGCGTGGACCGTCGGCCCGGACGCCGTGGCGTAGCGCGAGGTGTTCGTGCAGGCGCAGCCAGGGCGCGTGCTCGGCGGTGTCCTCGGGCGGGATGCCCCGGCGCGTCGTCCACGACAGGCGGCCCCGGGCAAGGCCGGGCGCGGGCGTCGGCGGCCCGGGTTCTGCCACGTCGAGCGCCGGCGGTGATGTCGTGGGCGGCTCGCTCGTCGGGGGCGGTCCCGCGGGTTGCTCGCTCGCGCCGGCCCCGCTCGCGCCGGCCTCGCTCGCGCCGGACTCGGTCGCGCCGGCCTCGCTTGCGCCGGCCCCGCTCGCACCTGGCTCGTCCATCGGTCTCCTCCGCTCCGTGGGGACGACACCGATCCTGCCCGCCCGGCCCCGGCCGCCGCGGGCGTCATCCACAGGCCCCGGAATCCTGAGAGCGACCGGTCCACAGGTGCTCTCCCAGCCTCCTGCCATCGCGGAAGGTTTACCTTCCAGCCGCAACCATTTGCTTGCCTCCGCAACCACATCCCTGCGGAGCGCAAGGGAAACCTTGCCGGATGGAAGGGAAACGTTCCGCGAGAACAGGGAAACCTTCCGCGGTGCAACCACATGTTTGCGGGTGGAAGGGAAACCTTGCGGGTCGAAAGGGAAACCTTCCGGAGAGGCAGGAGGCTGGGAGAGCACCTGTCGACCGGTCGCTCTCAGGATCGGCGACGGGCCGGACCGCGGTTCCGCTGGCCGACGGCCCGCCCCGCCGCTGGCAGGATGCGGCCGTGCTCGCCGTCGCCGCCGTCCTCACCGCCGTCGTCGCGCTCGCCGACTGGTGGGCGGTCGCCACGCAGCGCGCCGGCGTCGAGCGGTGGGCCAAGCCGGCGGTCATGGTCGGCCTCCTGGCCGTCGCGCTCGCGGCCGGCGCCCTCGACCACCCCGCCGGCCCGGCCCTGCTCGCCGCGCTCGTCCTGGGCGGGGTCGGCGACGTCCTCCTCCTCGGTGACTCCGAGCCACGCTTCGTCGCGGGCCTCGCGGCCTTCCTCGTCGGCCACCTCGCGTACGTCCTCGCCTTCCTCCGCGGCGGCCTCGACCACCCGACGCTCGCCGCGGCCGGCGCCGCCACCGTCGCGGTCGCGCTCGTGGCCGGCCGGCGCATCCTCCCCGCCGCGGCACGCGACGGGGGAGCAGGGCTCGGCGCCGCGGTCGGCGTCTACATGGCGGTCATCGCGGCGATGGCGGTGACGGGATGGGCCACCGGCAGCCCGCTCGTCGCCGCGGGCGTCACGCTCTTCGTCGCCAGCGACACCCTGCTCGCGCTCGACCGGTTCGTCACCCCACGTCCCGGGGCGCGCCTCGCCGTCATCGTCACCTACCACCTCGCGCAGGCACTCATCGTGGCCGGCCTGCTGATCTAGGAATACCCTCAGGGGGTATCTTGTTGTCGCCATCATGAGCACCCACGCACGCGCCCACCACGGCCCGACGAGCTGGGGCGACGCGGCCTCCGCGACGCTGCACTGCCTCACGGGCTGCGCCATCGGTGAGGTCGCCGGGATGGTCATCGGCACCGCCTTCGGCCTCCGCACCGGCTCGGTCGTGGTCCTGTCCGTCGTCCTCGCGTTCGCCACCGGCTACGCCCTGACCGTCCGCTCGGTCCGCGCCGCCGGCCTGGCGCTCGGCGCCGCCCTCGGGGTGGCCTTTGCCGCCGACACCGTCTCCATCCTCGTCATGGAGGTCATCGACAACGGGGCGATGGTCCTCGTCCCCGGCGCGATGGACGCCGGCCTCGGCACGGTCCTCTTCTGGGTCTCGCTCGCCGGGTCGCTCGCGCTGGCCTTCGTCGTCACGGTCCCGGTCAACCGCTGGCTGATGAGCCGGGGCCGCGGCCACGCCGTCGTCCACGCGATGCACTGACCCGGGTGTCCCGGCAGCGGCCCACCGCCCTGCGGTACCCTGAGCGCGTGCCGAGGCTCCTGCTCCTTCCGTAGCCGCGCGGCCCACCCGGCCCGCGCGGCGACCCCTCCTGTGCGAGGGGTTTTTTCATGGCCGCAGGACACGACGACGACGAGGACGAGATGAGCGACACCCCGCACCGCTACACCGCCGAGCTGGCCGGCCGCATCGAGGTCGCCTGGCAGGACCGCTGGGCCGAGCGTGGCACCTTCCACGCCCCCAACCCCGCCGGCCCGTGGGCCGAGCCCGACGCCGTCGCCGGGTACGAGGGCGGCCACCTCCTCGTCCTGGACATGTTCCCCTACCCGAGCGGCGCCGGCCTGCACGTCGGCCACCCGCTGGGCTACATCGCCACCGACGTCTTCGCGCGCTACAACCGGATGCTGGGCAAGAACGTCCTGCACTGCCTCGGCTACGACGCCTTCGGCCTGCCCGCCGAGCAGTACGCGGTCCAGACGGGGCAGCACCCCCGCAAGACCACCGAGGAGAACATCGCCATCATGGCGCGCCAGCTGCGCCGCCTGGGCCTCGGGCACGACGACCGCCGCGCGATCCGGACGATCGACCCGGACTACTACCGCTGGACGCAGTGGATCTTCCTGCAGATCTTCAACTCCTGGTACGACCACGACGCACCCCGCGAGGACGGCGGCACCGGCCGCGCCCGCCCCATCGACGAGCTCGTCGCCGAGTACCGCGACGGCACCCGCCCGCTACCCGCCGACGACGGCCGCGGGTGGGACGACCTCTCGCACACCGAGCGTGCCGCGCTGCTGGACGCCCAGCGCCTCGTGCAGTCGGTCGAGGCCACCGTCAACTGGTGCCCCGGCCTCGGCACGGTGCTGGCCAACGAGGAGGTCACGAACGAGGGCCGCTCCGACCGCGGCAACTTCCCGGTCTTCAAGCGCCAGCTGCGCCAGTGGGTCATGCGGATCACCGAGTACGCCGACCGGCTCGCGGACGACCTCGACGGCGTCGAGTGGCCCGAGAAGGTCAAGACGATGCAGCGCAACTGGATCGGCCGCAGCCAGGGCGCCCACGTGACGTTCCCGGTCGAGACCGCCCCGGACGCGCAGGGCATCGAGGTGTTCACGACCCGACCCGACACCCTTTTCGGCGCGACCTTCATGGTGCTCGCCCCCGAGCACCCCCTCGTCGACACCCTCGTCCCCGCCGGCGGCTGGCCCGAGGGCACCCGCGACGCGTGGACCGGCGGGCACGCGACCCCGGCCGAGGCGGTCGCCGCCTACCGCGCCGAGGCCGGTGCGAAGACCGACCTCGAGCGCCAGGCCGAGGGCAAGACCAAGACCGGTGTCTTCACCGGCGGGTACGCGACCAACCCGGTCAACGGCGCCCGCGTGCCGGTCTTCGTCGCCGACTACGTCCTCATGGGCTACGGCACCGGCGCGATCATGGCCGTGCCCGCGCAGGACGAGCGCGACTGGGACTTCGCGACCACCTACGAGCTCCCCATCGTCCGGACGGTGCAGCCGCCGGCAGACCACGACGAGTCGACCGCCTACACCGGCGACGGCCCGGCGACGAACTCCGCCAACGATGAGATCAGCCTCGACGGCCTCGGCGTGGCCGACGCCAAGGAGCGGATGACCGCCTGGCTCGAGCAGAAGGGGTACGGCCGCGGCGCCGTCACCTACAAGCTGCGCGACTGGCTCTTCGCGCGCCAGCGCTACTGGGGCGAGCCGTTCCCCGTGCTGTTCGACGAGGACGGCATCGCGTACGGCGTGCCCGCTGACCAGCTGCCCGTCGAGCTGCCGGACGTGCCGGACTACTCGCCGAAGGTCTACGACCCGGACGACGCCGACAGCGAGCCCGAGCCGCCGCTGGCGCGCGACACGGAGTGGGTCGAGGTCGAGCTCGACCTCGGCGACGGCCGCGGCACCCGACGCTTCCGCCGCGACACCAACGTCATGCCGCAGTGGGCGGGCTCCTGCTGGTACTACCTGCGCTACCTCGACCCGGCCAACGGCGACGCGCTCGTCGACCCCGCCAACGAGGACTACTGGATGGGCCCGCGCGACACCCCCGTCCCCGGCGCCCCGGCCGGCACGCGCGACCCCGGCGGCGTCGACCTCTACGTCGGCGGCGTCGAGCACGCGGTGCTGCACCTGCTCTACGCCCGCTTCTGGCACAAGGTCCTCCACGACCTCGGCCACCTGCGCTCGAGCGAGCCCTTCCGGACGTACTTCGCGCAGGGCTACATCCAGGCGCCGGCGTACCGCGACGCGCGCGACCAACCGGTCGAGGCCAAGGAGGTCGTCGAGGGCCCCGGCGGCACCTTCACCTGGAACGGCGAGCCGGTCACCCGCGAGTTCGGGAAGATCGGCAAGTCGCTCAAGAACATGGTCAGCCCGGACGAGATGTACGAGATGTACGGCGCCGACACCTTCCGGCTCTACGAGATGGGCCTCGGCCCGCTCGAGCAGAGCAAGCCGTGGGACACCCGGGCCGTCGTCGGCAGCCAGCGCTTCCTCCAGCGGCTGTGGCGCAACGTCGTCGACGAGGAGACCGGCGAGGTCGTCGTCACCGACGCCACGCCGGACGACGCGACCAACCGCGTCCTGCACCGGACCATCGACGCCGTCCGCACCGACTACGCGGCGCTCGGCTTCAACACGGCCATCGCGCGCCTGACCGAGCTCAACAACGCGCTGACCAAGCTCGAGGGCGGTGTGCCGCGCGCGGCCGCCGAGGCCCTCGTGCTCATGGTCGCCCCGATGGCCCCGCACCTCGCCGAGGAGCTGTGGATGCGGCTGGGGCACACCGGGTCCCTGACGCACGAGCCCTTCCCGGTCGCCGACCCGGCGCTGCTGGTGGACGACACGGTGACCTGCGTCGTCCAGGTGCGCGGCAAGGTCAAGGACCGCCTCGAGGTGCCGAGCGACATCACCGAGGACGCCCTGCGCGAGCTCGCCCTCGCGAGCCCCAAGGTGCAGGCGAGCCTCGAGAACGGGGTGCGCACGGTCATCGTCCGCGCCCCGAAGCTCGTCAACGTCGTCCCCGCCTGACCCGGGACGCGCGCGGCGGTGGTCGACCTCATCCTGTCGGGAGGGCCCGTCTTCACGGCGCGGGCGGTGCGCTCGCGCCCGACCGCCGTCGCCGTCGACGACGGGCGCGTCGTCGCCGTCGGGCACGAGGAGGTGCTCGACCTCGCGACGTCGAGGACCGAGCACGTCGACCTGCGCGGCCGGATGCTCCTGCCCGGCTTCCAGGACGCGCACGTCCACCCGGTGTGGGCCGGGGTCCACATGGGGCGCTGCGACCTCGACGGGCTCTCGACCGCGCGCGCCTACCTCGAGCGGATCGCCCGCCACGTCCGCGAGCACCCGGACGAGGAGTGGGTGCTCGGCGGCGGGTGGTCGATGACCGCCTTCCCCGGGGGCACCCCGACGGCGGCCGAGCTCGACTCCGTCGTGGGAGCCCGGCCGGCGTTCCTGCCCAACCGCGACGTGCACAGCGCCTGGGTCAGCTCCGAGGCGCTGCGGCGCGCCGGTATCGACCGCGACACCCCCGACCCGCGCGACGGGCGCATCGAGCGCGACGCCGACGGCCACCCGACCGGGACCCTCCACGAGGGCGCGATGGCCCTCGTCGGCAGCATCGCCCCGGAGACGACCGACGACGAGCGGCTCGAGGGGCTGCTGCGCGCCCAGGCGCACCTGCACGCGCTCGGCGTGACGGCCTGGCAGGACGCGATCATCGGCGACTACGGCGACGGCGGGAACCCGGCGCGGGCGTACCGGGCGGCCGACGAGTCCGGGCGGCTGACCGGCCGCGTCGTCGGCGCGCTCTGGTGGGACCGCAACACCGGGCTGGAGCAGGTGCCCGAGATCATCGAGCGGCGGGACGCCCTGTCCACGAACCGGTTCCGCGCGACGAGCGTCAAGATCATGCAGGACGGCGTGCCCGAGAACTTCACCGCCGCGATGCTCGACCCGTACTGCGACGGGCACGGCCGGTACACCGACAACTCGGGCATCTCCTTCGTCCCCGTCGAGACGCTGATGCCCGCCGCGGTGCAGCTCGACGCCGCCGGCTTCCAGCTGCACTTCCACGCGATCGGCGACCGCGCCGTGCGCGAGTGCCTCGACGCCGTCGAGGGCGCGATCGCCGCCAACGGCCGCCGCGACGCGCGCCACCACATCGCCCACGTCCAGGTCATCCACCCCGACGACGTCCACCGCTTCCGCGAGCTCGGCGTCGTCGCCAACCTCCAGGCCTTCTGGGCCGCGCTCGAGGCGCAGATGGTCGAGCTGACCATCCCCTTCCTCGGCGAGCCGCGCACCTCGTGGCAGTACCCGTTCGGCGACCTGCACCGCTCCGGGGCGACGCTCGCGATGGGCTCCGACTGGGCCGTCTCGACCGCCGACCCGCTCGCCGCGATCCACGTCGCGGTGACCCGGCAGATCCCCGAGGCGCACCGCGAGGGCGAGCCGGAGCACCCGGTGTTCCTGCCCGAGCAGCGGCTCGACCTCGCGACCGCGCTCACCGCGTACACCGCCGGCTCGGCGTTCGTGAACCGGCACGAGGGGACGGGCAGCATCCGGGAGGGCGCGCTCGCCGACCTCGACGTCCTCGACCGCGACCCGTTCGCCGGGCCGCCCGAGGAGATCGGGGCCACGCGGGTGCTGCAGACCTTCGTCGACGGCCGGCGCGTGCACGCCGCCGACGACGCCTGAGGCCACCCGGAGCGGCGGGGCCGTCCCACGTCGTGGACCCGGGATGACGGGTCGCGGGCGCGTTCGTCACACTCGTCGGCGTAGGTCATGAGTGCCAGTGACAAGCCCCGGCTCGCTGGCCGGCAACCCTCCTCCGCGGTGGGGTGCCCCGGGTGACGACCTGGTCGGCGCCGCAGCGGCGTCGGCAAGCGCGGATCCCGGGCGTCCCGAGGGTCCACGAGGCCCTCAGGAGCCCCGATGTCCACGCACCACACCGCCCTCGTCGCCGTCGGCCACGCCGGCCCCTCCCTGCTGACCCGGTCCCTCCCCGCCGTCGTCGCGCCGGACCCCGTGCCCGTCGTGTCCGGGGCGCTCGTCGAGTACGCCCAGCTCGACCACGCCGCCTCGACCCCGGCGCTCGAGTCGGTGGTCCGCGCGGTCGCGACGGCCACCCGCACCTACAGCTCGGTGCACCGCGGCACCGGATGGCTCTCGCGGGTCACGAGCGCCCACTACGAGGCCGCCCGTGACGAGGTCGCACGCTTCGTCGGGGCCCGCGCCGACGACCTGGTCGTCCTCGTGCGGACCACGACCGAGGCGACGAACCTCCTCGCCCGCGCGCTGCCCGCGGGGACGCCCGTCGTCGTGTTCGACACCGAGCACCACGCCTCGCTGCTGCCGTGGCCGGCCGCCGCCACGCACCGGCTCCCGGTGCCCGCCTCCCCGGAGGAGGCGCTCGGTCGCCTCGAGTCGACCCTCGCCGGTCTCGCGGGCGGGCCGACCCCGCTCGTCGTCGTCACCGGGGCGTCCAACGTGACCGGCGAGCTGTGGCCGGTCGAGCGCGTCGTCACCGTCGCCCGCCGGCACGGTGCCCGGGTGCTCCTCGACGCCGCGCAGCTCGTCGCGCACCGGCCGGTCGACCTCACCGCGCTCGACGTCGACTGGGTCGCCTTCTCGGGGCACAAGCTGCACGCCCCCTACGGCGCCGGCGCCCTCGTCGGGCGGGCCGACTGGCTCGACGCCGCCGAGCCCCACCTCGCTGGTGGAGGGGCCAGCGCGGCGGTCTCGGCGGACGGCGTCACGTGGGCGGCGGGCGCCGCGCGCCACGAGGGCGGCAGCCCGAACGTCCTCGGGGCGGTCGCGCTGGCGGCCGCGTGCGCGGCGCTGCGCACCCACCGGGCGGCGGTCGAGGCGCACGAGGCGCGGCTCGGGGCCCGGCTGCTCGAGGGGCTCGCGGGCATCCCGGGCGTGCGCGTGCACTCGCTCTTCGGTGCCGACCACCCGCGCGTGCCGGTCGCGGCCTTCACCGTCGACGGCCTCGACAGCCACCTCGTCGCGGCCGCCCTGAGCGCCGAGCACGGCATCGGGGTGCGGGCGGGCAAGTTCTGCGCGCACCGGCTCGTCGACGCGCTCCTGGCCCGGGACGCTGACGGCGCGGTGACCGCCGTGCGCGCGAGCGCCGGCCTCGCGACGACCGACGAGCACGTCGAGCGGCTGCTCGCCGCCGTCGCCGCGCTCGCGGCGGACGGGCCGGGCGTCGAGTACGTCGAGGAGCCGGGGCGGGGCTGGGTGCCGGCCGACGACCCGCGCGACCTCGACGTCCCGCTGCCCTGGTGAGGCCGGTTCCCGGGGCGTGGGGGGGCGCTAGCCTGCGCAGGGTGACCACCGCGATCGTCACCGACTCCACCGCCTACCTCTCGCCGGGCGACCTCGAGGGGCTGCCGGTGCGTGTCGTGCCGCTCCACGTCGTCATCGGCGGGCACGAGCACCGCGAGGGCGTCGACGTCGGCTCCGACGAGGTCGCCGCGGCGCTGCACTCCTTCACGCCCGTCTCGACCTCGCGCCCGGCGCCGGCGGCGTTCGCGGAGGCCTACGAGGCGTCGGCCCGCGACGGCGCGGACGGCATCGTGTCGGTGCACCTGTCCGGGGAGCTGTCGAGCACGGTCGCCGGCGCGGGCCTCGCCGCCGGGACCGCCCCGGTGCCGGTGCGCGTCGTCGACTCCCGCGCCCTCGGGATGGCGATGGGCGAGGCCGTGCTCGCCGGGGCGCGGGCGGCCGTCGGTGGCGCCTCCCTCGACGAGGTGGCCGAGACGGTGCGGCGCACGTGCGAGGGCGCCACGGTCGTCTTCTACGTCGACACCCTGGAGTACCTCCGGCGCGGCGGCCGGATCGGGCGGGCCGGGGCGCTCGTGGGGTCCGCGCTGTCGATCAAGCCGATCCTCGGCCTGCGCGACGGCCAGATCGTCCCGCTCGAGCGGGTGCGCACGTCGAGCCGCGCCATCGCCCGGCTCGAGGAGATCGCGGTCGAGGCGGCCGAGGCCGCCGTGGCGGCCGGAGCGCCCGGTGTCGACCTCGCCGTGCACCACCTGGACTCCGCCGAGCGCGCCGAGAGCCTCGCGGGACGGCTGCGCGGCCGGATGCCCGACGCGGGCGTGCGGGTCGTCGAGCTCGGCGCCGTCGTCGGCGCGCACGTCGGCCCGGGCACGCTCGCGGTCGCCGTCGTGCCGCGCGTGTCCTGATGGCCGTCCTCGCCCTCGTCGCGCTCGCGGCGCTCGGGTTCCTCGTCGGCTCGGCCAACGTCGCGACCGTCGTGGCGCGGGCGCTCGGGGCCGACCTGCGGCACGCCGGGTCGGGCAACCCCGGGGCGACGAACGCCGGACGGGTGCTCGGCCGGCGGTGGGGCGCGCTCGTGCTCGTCCTCGACGTCCTCAAGGCCTTCGTCCCGACGCTCCTCGTCCTGCTGTGGGCCGGCACGCAGCCGGCCCTCGTCGTCGCCGGCGGCGTCGTCCTCGGGCACGTCTACAGCCCGTTCCTCGGGGGGCGTGGCGGCAAGGGCGTCGCCTGCGCGCTCGGAGGGATCCTCGCGGTGGCGCCGTGGGTGGCGTTCGCGGCGGTGGTCGTGTTCGCTCTCGCGCTGGCCGCGCTGCGCCGGGTGGGGGAGGCCTCGGTCGTCGCCACCGGCTTCCTCGCGGTGCTCGGGGCGGTCGCCGCGGCCGGGCTCGCGTCGACGGGGATGGTCGGGCTGGCGCGTGACGAGGGGGTCTGGCTGCTGCTCGTGTCGGTGCTCGTCCTGGCCCGGCACCGGCGCAACATGCGGGCGGCGTGGGGTCGGGTCCGGGGGCGCCGGAGCGGCTGACGTCCGTCTCCTCGGCGGCAGGTCGTCCACAGGCGGGTCGGTCGCGGACCGTCGTCCACAGATCGCCGGCGGCCCGGTGTCCCGGGAGCGCGGGCTGCCTAGCGTCGGGGGATGCGCCAGCGCCCCGACCCCGACGCCCTCTCGCCCCGGGCGAGCGCGTGGCTGCGCTCTCGCTCGCGGTCGGCCGGATGGGTGCCCGAGGTGCCGTCCGCGACGTCGGAGGCCGATGACGGAGGCGTCCACGACGACGCCGACGACCGGGTCGAGGACCGGCGACGCGTGCGGCTGCCGACCACGCTGCAGGGGGCGCGGTGGCAGCCGGGGCGCTCGGCCGTGCTCGGGGTCGTCGTCCTCGCGCTGCTCGCCGCGGTCGTCCTCGGGCTGCGCGTCGCGAGCGCGGGGTCGGACGGCGACGTCGTCGCGCCCGGGGGCGGGGCGCGGGCCGGCCCGGTCGGGGTGACGGCGGGGGCCGTCGACGTCGGGGTGCCGACGTCGTCCGTGTCGCCGTCGCCGCCCGGCGAGGTCGTCGTGCACGTCGTCGGCCGCGTCCGCCGCCCGGGGGTGCGGTCCCTGCCGGCCGGCTCCCGGGTGGCCGACGCGGTCGACGCCGCCGGGGGCGCGACGGGTGGGGCCGACCTCTCGGCCGTCAACCTCGCGCGCGTGCTCGTCGACGGCGAGCAGGTGCGGGTGCCGGCGGAGGGAGAGGCACCGGTCGCACCACCTGCGTCGCCGGGCGGGGGTGCGAGCGGGGGTGTGGCCGGCGCTCCGGCCGCGCCGGTGTCGCTGAGCACCGCCGACGCGGGCACGCTCGATGGCCTGCCGGGCATCGGGCCGGTCCTCGCCCAGCGGATCGTCGAGTGGCGCACCGCGCACGGCCGGTTCTCGAGCGTCGACGAGCTCGCGGAGGTGAGCGGCATCGGCGAGAAGCTGCTCGAGCAGCTGCGGCCGCTGGTCGTGCCGTGACGCAGCCCGGGACGCCCATCGCCGACGCGGGGGACCTGCGGCTGCTCGGCCCGGCCCTCGTCGCGTGGGCGGTGGCCGCCGCGACGCTCGGGCTCGGCTGGGGCGCACGGCTGGTCGTCGTCGGCGTCGGGATGGCGGCCTGCCTGGCCCTCCACGGGTGGGTGTTGGCCGTTCGCCGGCCGGACGGGCGTGCCGCGGTGTGGCGGTGGCCGGTCACGCTCGCCGTCGTCCTCGTCACCCTGCTGCAGGTGTCGGCCGTGGCGGCGACGGTCGCGCGCGAGCAGGGCGGTGTGCGCGAGCTCGCGACCGGGCGCGCGGTCGTGACCGCCGACGTGCTCGTCACCGGCGAGGCGATCCGCGTGGCCGCGCGTGACGGGTCGGCGCGCTTCGTCCGCGCCGGCACCGTGCAGCGGCTGACCGGTCGCGGGCGGACCGTCGCGACGTCGGCGCCCGTCCTCCTCGTCGGGGGCGAGGTGCTCCTCGCGCCGCGGTGGCACGAGACCGTCCGGGTCCGCGGACGGCTCGGGCCGATGGAGCCGGCCGACGACCGGGTCGCCACGCTCGCGGTCTCCGGGCGGCTGGTGTCGCTCGCACCGCCGGGGGCGGTCGCGCGGGGCGCCGAGCGGCTGCGCACCGGCCTGCGCCACGCCGTCGACGACGCCCCGGCCGACGCGCGGGGGCTGCTGCCCGGCCTCGTCATCGGCGACACGAGCCGCACCCCGCCGGACCTCACCGAGGCGATGCGGGCCACGGGGATGACGCACCTGACGGCCGTCTCCGGCAGCAACGTCGCCGTCGTCACCGGGCTCGTCCTCGGCCTGTGCGCCGTCGTCGGCGTGCCGCGGCCCCTGCGGCCGGTGCTCGCGGGGCTGGCCCTCGCGGGGTTCGTCGTCCTCGCCCGCCCCGAGCCGAGCGTCGTGCGCGCGGCCTCGATGGGCGCGATCGGGCTGCTCGGGCTCAGCCGGTCGCGGCGCTCGGCCGGGCTGCCGGTGCTCGCCGGCGCGGTCGTCGTCGTCCTCGTCCTCGACCCGTGGCTCGCGCGCTCGTACGGCTTCGTCCTCTCGACCCTCGCGACGCTGGGGCTGCTCCTCTTCACCCGGCCGTGGGGCGAGGCCGTCGGGCGCCGGCTGCCTCGTCGGCTCACGCCGCTCGGCCCGGCGCTCGCCGTGCCCGTCGCCGCGCAGGTGATGACGGCCCCGGTCGTCGTGCTGCTCCAGGGGTCGGTGAGCGTCGTCGGTGTGCTCGCGAACCTCCTCGCGGCGCCGCTCGTCCCGCCCGCCACCGTCGCGGGGGTGGTCGCCTCCCTCGTCTCGCTCGTCTGGGGGCGCGGCGCCGAGCTCGTCGCGTGGGTCGGGGTGGTGCCCACGACCGGCATCGCGCGCGTCGCGCGGGTGGCCGCCGAGGTGCCGGGTGGCACGCTGCCATGGCCGGACGGGCCGCCCGGCGCCCTGCTGCTGGCCGGCCTGCTCCTGCTCGTCGTCCTCACCGGTCGCGCCCTCGTCGCGGGCGTCGCGCGCCGGCCGGTGGCCGTGCTCGGCGTGGCGCTCCTCGCCCTGGCCTCCTTCCTGCCGACCCGGCTCGTCACGTGGCCGCCCGAGGGCTGGCGGGTCGTCGTCTGCGACGTCGGGCAGGGCGACGCGGTCGTCCTGCGCAGCGGTCCGGGGCGCGGAGTGCTCGTCGACGTCGGGCCCGACCCCGCCCTCGTCGACGGCTGCCTCGACCGGCTCGACGTCACGACCCTCGACGCGGTCGTCCTCACGCACTTCCACGCCGATCACGTCGACGGCCTGGCCGGCGCCCTGCGTGGCCGCACCGTGCGGCAGGTGCTCGTCGGCCCGGTCGCCGAGCCCGCGTCGGCGGCCGCGACCGTCCGGCGCACGGCGGCCGCGGCGGGCATCCCGGTCGGCGTCCTCCACGCCGGCGACCGGGTCCGGCTCGGGGAGGTCGACGCCGTCGTCTGGAGCCCGTGGCGCCGCATCGCCGAGGGGTCGGTGCCCAACAACGGCAGCGTCGTCCTCGCGGCCCGCACCGGGGACGTCGATGCGCTGCTCCTCGGCGACGTCGAGCGCGAGGCGGCGCACGACCTCCTCGTGCGCCTGCGCCGCGACCCGGCGATGGCGGCGGCCGCCCGCGGGTTCGAGCTCGTCAAGACGCCGCACCACGGCTCGGCCAACCTCGACGAGGGGCTGATGGCTGCCGTCCGCGCGCCGGTCGCGGTCGTCAGCGTCGGCGCGGACAACGACTACGGGCACCCGGCGCCGGCGCACCTCGCGCTGCTGCGCCGGCTCGGCTCGGCGGTCTACCGCACCGACCAGCGTGGCGGCGTCGCCCTCGTCGAGCGCCGCGGCGCCCTGCGGGTCGTCACCGCACGCTGAGCCGGCGTCAGATCGAGAAGGTCGGCTCCGGCTGGCGGACCGTCGGCGCCGTCGACTGCGACCCGGCGCTCTCGATGAGCGCCTCCAGCGTGGCCCGGACCGCCGGCACCCGTCCGAGGTCGGGGGTCGTCAGGGCCGTGATGGTGCGGCGCGACGCCGGCTCCATCGGGAGGGCGACGACCTGGTCGTGGTGGACCGTGCGCAGGATGAGGTCGGGGATGAGCGCCACGCCGAGCCCCTCGGCGACCAGGCCCATGACGGCGACGTAGTCCTCGGTCTCGTAGGCGACGTCCGGGCGGAACCCGGCGGCGTCGGCGAGCTGGACGAGGTGGCCCCGGCAGCGCGGGCAGCCGGCGATCCACGGCTCCTGCGCGAGCTCGGCGAGGTGGGCGGTCGCCTCGTGCGCAGCGGGGTGCTCGCGCGGCATGGCGAGGCGCACCTCGTCCTCGAGCAGCGGCGTGACGACGAACGCGTCGAGGTCCTCCTCGCCCCGCGTCGCGTCGGTGCCCTCGTAGGCGAAGGCGATGGCGAGGTCGCACTCGCCGGCGCGCAGGGCGGCGATGCTCTCGGGCGGCTCGGCCTCGGTGAAGGTGATGTGCACGTCGGGGAAGCGCTGCTTGACGAGCGAGAGCGCCCGCGGCACGAGGGTCGCCGACGCCGACGGGAAGGCCATGAGCCGCACCCGGCCGCTGCGCAGCCCGGCGATGGCCGCGACCTCCTCCTCGGCGGCGTCGAGCGCGGCGAGCACCGGGCCGGCGTGGCGGGCGAGCACCCGGCCGGCCTCGGTGAGGCGGACGTTGCGCCCGACCCGCTCGACGAGCACCGTGCCGGTGCGCTGCTCGAGGCGGCGGACCATCTGCGAGATGGCCGGCTGGGTGTAGCCCAGCGAGGCGGCGGCGGCGGTGAAGCTGCCCTGCTCGGAGATGGCCCGCATGACGCGGAGGCCGGCGGCGTCGATCATGGGACCCATCCTATAAGCGAGCGTTATCGACCGCCCGGGTCTCGCAACGCGGCGTCATCCGCGGCGGCTCCCCGGGGCGGTGTCGGCGGCGCGGGGGATACTGGCGCCATGCCGGAGACCCCCAGCGCGCCCCCCGTCGCGACGCTGCGGCTCGCCGGTCGCGACGAGGTCGGCCGCACCCCCGACTGGGCGACCCGGCCGCTGCCGCCGGAGGCCCGCGAGCCCGCCGCCGTCGCGCGGCTCGCCGACCTGCTGCGCGCGCACCCCGGCACCCTCGTCCTCTCCGGGGCCGGGATGTCCACCGACTCCGGCATCCCCGACTACCGCGGCCGCGACGGCACCCGTCGGGTCATGCCGATGCAGCACGGCGAGTTCTGCGCCTCGAGCGAGAACCGGCAGCGGTACTGGGCGCGCTCGTTCGTCGGCTGGCAGCGCTTCTCGCGCGCCGAGCCCAACCGTGGCCACCACGCCGTCGCCGCCCTCCAGGAGGCGGGGCTGCTCGGCCCGGTCATCACCCAGAACGTCGACGGCCTGCACCAGGCGGCCGGCTCGCTCGACGTCACCGAGCTGCACGGCACCCTCGCCGAGGTCGTCTGCCTCACCTGCGGCGACCGCTCCGGCCGCGAGGAGCTCCAGGCGCGGATGGCCGCCGCCAACCCCGGCTTCGAGGAGCGGGTGCGCGGAGAGGCGCCGGACGGCTCGCAGGTGAGCAGCCAGATCCGCCCCGACGGCGACGTCGTCCTGCCCGAGGACGCCGTGGCCGGCTTCCGGCTCCCGCTCTGCCTCGTCTGCGGCGCCGACACCCTCAAGCCCGATGTCGTGTTCTTCGGCGGCTCGGTGCCGCGCGAGCGGGTCGACGCGTGCTTCGCGCTGACCGACGCCGCGCCCGCGCTGCTCGTCCTCGGCTCCTCGCTCGCCGTGATGTCGGGGCTGCGGTTCGTCCGGCACGCGGCGCGCCGGGGCATCCCGGTGGCTGCCGTGACGCGGGGGCCGACGCGCGGTGACGAGCACATGGCCCTGCGGGTCGACGCGCCCCTCGCCCCGACGCTCGAGCAGCTGCTGCGCGACGGGGCGGCCGCGTGACCGCGGCCGAGATCCGTTCCGCCACACCGGCGGACCTGCCGGGAATGACCGTCATCTACAACGACGCCGTTCGCCACACCGTCGCCACGTTCGACCTCGAGCCGCGCCCGGACGACCACTACGCCGACCGCGTCGCGTCCACGCGCCCCGGCGACCACGTGCTCGTCGCCGTCGCGCTCGACGGCGAGGTGCTCGGCTACGCGTTCTCGGGCACCTACCGGCCGCGCGCCGCGTACGACGGCACCCGCGAGGTGTCGGTCTACCTCGCCGAGGCCGCCCGGGGGCAGGGCCTCGGCCGCCGGCTCTACGCCGAGCTGCTGCGTCGGGTCGACGCCGACGGCGTGCACACCTGCGTCGCCGTCATCGCGCAGCCCAACCCGGCGAGCGAGGCGCTGCACCGGGCCCACGGGTTCGAGCACGTCGGCACGCTGCGCGAGGTCGGCTACAAGCTCGGCCGCCGCGTCGACACCGCGTTCTGGCAGCGCCCGCACCCCGACGGGCGCTGACGCCTCGCCTCACTCGGGGCGCACGTCGTGGATCGGCTCCTTCGGCAGGCGCTTGACCTTGCGCGTGCGCCGGCGGCGGCTCGGGATCATCGAGCGCATCTCCTCGAGCTTGCCGAAGCAGAGCATCCGGTCGCCGGCCTCGAGCACGTGGTGGCTGTTGGGGTTGGGGATGACCATCGTCCCGCGGTGCAGCGTCAGCGCGGTGATGTCGCGTTCGCGAAGACCGCTGTCGCCCAACGACTTCCCGACGAGGTCGGACGCCTCGTGCACCGCGATCTCGGCCACGCCGTAGCCCGTCGAGACGGTGAGGCGCTGGCGCACGTCGATCTCGGGGAAGGCGACCTGGTTGTCGATGTGGTCGATGATCGCGCCCGCGACGTCGAGCTTGGTCGCGGTCTCGATGCCCTCGAGGCCGGGGGAGGAGTTGACCTCCATGACCTGCGGCCCCTCGTCGCTCTCGAGCATGTCGACACCGGCGACCCGCAGGCCCATGATCTGCGCGGAGCGGACGGCGGCGCGCTCGAAGTCGGGGTCGAGCTCGACCGGCTCGACCGACCCGCCGCGGTGCACGTTGGACCGGAACTCGTCGCCCTTGGCCACCCGGCGCATCGCGGCGACCACGCGGTCGCCGACGACGAGCGCGCGGATGTCGCGGCCCTTGCTCTCCTTGACGAACCGCTGGATGAGGACGTTCTGCTTCGTCGACTGCAGCGTCTCGATGATGGCCTCGGCGGTCTTCATCTCCGGCGCGAGGATGACCCCGATGCCCTGGGTGCCCTCGAGCAGCTTGATGACGACCGGCGCACCGCCGACCCGCTCGATGGCGGGGATGACGTCGGCGCGGTCGCGGACGAAGGTCGTCGGCGGCATCCCGATGTTGTGCCGCGACAGGATCTGGGTGGCGCGCAGCTTGTCCCGCGAGTTCGCGATGCCCCACGAGGTGTTGGGCGTGTAGACGTCCATCTGCTCGAACTGCCGCACGACGGCGGTGCCGAAGTAGGTGATGGAGTTGCCGATCCGCGGCAGGATCGCGTCGTACGTCGAGAGCCGCTTGCCCCGGAACTGGAGGTCCGGTTCGTCCCCGGACAGGTCGATGCCGAAGCGGAGGGTGTTGAGGACCTTGACCTGGTGGCCACGGTCCTGGGCGGCGGTGCGCAGGCGCTGCGTACTGTACGAGCGAGGCGCGCGGGAGAGGATCGCGAGCTTCATGGTTTCCCGACGGGAGAGGACGGATGACGGACAGCCATTCCTACACCCTCGCGGGCTGGCGAGAGTGGGTCAGCCTCCCGGCGGTCGGCGTGCCGTGGGTCAAGGCCAAGCTCGACACCGGCGCGCGGTCCTCGTCCATCCACGCCTTCGACCTCGAGGACCTCGAGCGCGACGGCGAGCGGTGGGCCCGCTTCCGCATCCAGCCGTGGCAGCGCTCGGAGGCCGACGCCGTCCAGTGCGAGTGCCCGGTGCTCGACGTGCGCGAGGTCCGCTCGTCCTCGGGCCACGCCGAGGAGCGGCTCGTCGTCGCGATGGACCTCGTCCTCATGGGCCGCACGGTCGCCGCCGAGATGACGCTCGCGCGCCGCGACGAGATGGGCTTCCGGATGCTCGTCGGCCGCGAGGCGCTGCGCCAGGGCTTCGCCGTCGACCCCGGCCGCTCCTACCTCGGCGGCCGTCCGCCCCTCGCGATGCGCCGGCGCAACCGGGGGAGGGCCTGATGGCCCGGCGCCCCCTGCGCCCCTCCTTCGAGATCGGCCACGTGCGCGTGCGCGCCGGGCGCACGCAGTCGGTGTCGCTGCCGATCACCCGTCTGGTCACCGGCGCCGACGTCGAGCTGCCCGTCCGCGTCGTCCACGGGCGCGAGGAGGGACCGACCGTCTGGGTCGACGCCGCCATCCACGGCGACGAGGCGGTCGGGGTCGAGGTCGTGCGTCAGGTCGTCGCCGGCCTCGACCCGAAGACGTTCTGCGGCACCTTGATCGCCGTCCCCATCGTCAACGTCCTCGGCTTCTCGGCCGGGCAGCGATACCTGCCCGACCGCCGCGACCTGAACCGCTCCTTCCCGGGGTCGCCGCGCGGCTCGCTCGCCGGGCGCATCGCGCACCTGTTCATGACCGAGGTCGTCGACAAGTGCGAGGTCGGCATCGACCTGCACACCGGCTCGGACCGGCGCACCAACCTGCCGCAGGTCCGCGCCGACCTCGAGGACCCGCGCACCCGCGCGCTCGCCGAGGCCTTCGCGGCCCCCGTCATGCTCAACGCGAAGCTGCGCGACGGCTCGCTCCGCTACGCCGCCCGCGAGCGGGGCGCGACCGTCCTGCTCTACGAGGCGGGCGAGGCCTGGCGGATGGACCGCTGGGCCGTCGACGCCGGCGTGCTCGGCGTGCGCCGCGTGCTCGCCGCGCTCGGGATGACCGAGCCGGTCGCCGAGGACCCGCCGGCGCCGTCGGCGGTCTCGTTCCGCAGCGGATGGGTCCGGGCGCGCGGCACCGGCATGCTCCACCTCGAGGTCGCGCTGGGGGAGCGCGTCGAGCGCGGGGCGCGCCTCGGTGGCCTCTTCGACTCGCTCGGCAAGCGGGTGCGGCTGGTGCACGCCGACCGCTCCGGCGTCGTCGTCGGGCGCACCGAGGCGCCGCTGGTCAACTCCGGCGACGCGGTCGTCCACATCGCCGAGGTCGAGGACTGACGCCGGCCTCCCTCAGACGCGGCGCAGGACCGCGGTGACCTTGCCGAGGATCGTCGCGTGGTCGCCGTCGATCGGCTCGAAGGCCGGGTTGTGCGGCATGAGCCAGACCTTGCCGTCGCGCCGCTTGAAGGTCTTGACGGTCGCCTCGTTGTCGAGCATCGCCGCGACGATGTCGCCGTTCTCGGCGGTCGGCTGCTGGCGCACGACGACCCAGTCGCCGTCGCAGATGGCTGCGTCGACCATCGAGTCGCCGACGACCTTGAGCAGGAAGAGGCTGCCCTCGCCGACGATCTGCTTGGGCAGCGGGAAGACGTCCTCGACGACCTCCTCGGCGGTGATCGGGACACCGGCGGCGATCCGGCCGAGGACCGGGACGTAGGAGGCCTCGGGGCGCTCGTCGCCCTCGCCGGTGACGTCGACGATCTCGTCGGCCTCGGGGCGGCGGTAGCCGGAGCCCTGGCGGTCGGGGGAGACGACCTCGATGGCGCGCGGCCGGTTGGGGTCGCGGCGCAGGAAGCCCTTGCGCTCGAGCGCCGAGAGCTGGTGGGCGACCGAGCTGGGGGAGGTGAGCCCGACGGCCTCGCCGATCTCGCGCATGCTCGGCGGGTAGCCGTGCCGGTCGACGGCGTTGCGGATGACCTCGAGGATCTTGCGCTGGCGGTGGGTGAGGTCCCCGCCGTCGCCGCGGTCGGGCATCTCGTGGATGTCGGCGTTCCTCGGACGTGCCATCTCGACCCCTTCGCTGCGGCCGCCCCGTGCCGACGGGGGGCCTGACCGGTGTTTTCGCAGGTCAGACGGTCTGTCGGTGGTGACATGCAGTCTGATCTGCATGCGGACATCCTACGAGCGACGGGCCTCGAACTCAAACATGTGTTCGACGCGTGTCTTGTCCGCCTCGAACGTGCGTGCTATAACTCGTACAGACGTTCTATCGAACACCGGTTCGACGGTGGCCCCGGCCGCCGGGATGGAGGACATGATGAGCGCGATCGCCTGGGACCCCACCGACCTCGGCCACACCCGCCCCGTGCCGGCGCGCCGCCCGCGGCTCGTCGTCCTCGAGGGCGGCGCCACCGGAGGGAGCGCGGCCCGCGCCGCAGAGCCGGCGCTGCGGATCACCCGCCGCGGCCGCCTCGTGCTGCTCGTGCTCGCCACCCTCGCGCTGGCGGCGGCCCTCGGCCTGCGCGGCCTCGGGGGCGCGGGCGCCGTCGAGCCGGCCCACACCGTGTCGGTGTCGCCCGGCCAGACGCTGTCCGAGATCGCGTCCCGTGAGCTGCCCTCGATGTCCATCAGCGACGGCATCGTCGCCATCCAGCTCGCCAACGGGCTGAGCACCGCGCAGGTCCGCGCCGGCCAGCAGCTGGTCGTCCCCGCGGGCTGAGCCGCCGCGGGGGCGCCCGGTCGGGCGCACCACGATCCCCGAGTCCCTCGACCCGACTCGGACGCCGGAGGGCGTCGTCTCCCGTGCAGAGGAGACGGCGCCCTCCGTGCTGTGCCGGGTCGGCGCCGGCCGCTCACCCCTGTCAAAGCGCGCCACGCTCGGCCGAACGGGGGAGGGGGCATCCCCCGACCTGTCGGACCTCCGGGGCCCATCGGCCCGCGGGCGCGCTCCGGCGCTGCGCGACCCCCCTGTGCACGAACAGACTTCAGGGCATGCGGACACGTCGTCGCGGCTCCTACCGCCTCACCCACCACCCGGTCGTCCAGTGCGGCGGCCAGGGCCGGTGGCTCTGGTCGTGCGGCTGCGGAGCGCGCGGGTCCGCCACCTCGGGCGGCTGGCACGGTGCCTACACGGCGGCACTCGTGCACCACAGCCAGAGCCCCGGGGAATGAGACGTGCGGCCCGGGGATACACAGAGGGTCCCCGGGTCGCACCCCCTCGTCGTCGCTGGCTCTCCACCGACGCGACGACGGAGCGGGCGGCGCTGGCTGTCGTCTGCAGGGAGGCCGCGGCCCTCACGTCGCTGGGGCACCGCAGGTCCCCCCACTCCGACCCCCGACCGGGTCCGGGTGGGGGGATCGGCCGTCCCCGGCGCTGACGGGCCGAGAGTCAGGCCAGGGTCCGCCGCATGACCAGGCGCGGCATCCCGCTCGCGGTGGCGTCCGTGACGCCGACCTCCTCGAAGCCGGCCCGCTCGAACATCGCCCGGGTCCCGACGAACGCCATCGTCAGGTCCATCCGCCGCTCGCCGGGGTCGACCGGGTGGGCCTCGACCGCCGGTGCCCCCTGCTCGGCCGCCCAGGCCACGGCGCCCTCGATGAGGTGCGCCGTCACCCCCTGGCGCCGGTGGCCGCCGCGGACGACGACGCAGACGATGCTCCACACCGGGACGTCGTCGACCGGGTGGATCCTCGTCGAGTGCACGAGGCGCGGGATGTCGCTGCGCGCGCCGATGTTGCACCACCCGACCGGGACGCCGTCGCGGTAGGTGACGACCCCCGGCGGCACCGCACGCTCGCAGAGGCGTCGGGCGGCCTGCTCGCGGCTGCCGTCGCCGAGCTCGTCGATCTCGCGCTGCCGCAGCCGGTGCGAGAGGCACCAGCAGTGCGTCGCACGCCGGTTGGGGTTGACGACGTCCGCGAAGTCCGCGAAGCGGTCGGGCGTGACGGGGTGGGTCTCCCAGGTGGTCATGCCGCAGCCAAGCACCGCGCACCGACACCGCGCCACCACCTCCGTAGGGTCGGGGCGTGCGCATCGTCAGCCTCATCCCCTCGGCCACCGAGATCCTGTTCGCCCTCGGGGCGGGGGACGACGTCGTCGGCGTGACCTTCGAGTGCGACTTCCCGCGGGAGGCCCGGTCGCGCCGGGTGGTCTCCACCTCCGCGCTGCCCGAGGGCCTGGCCCCGGGCGAGATCGACGCCGCGGTGCGCGCCGCCGTCGAGCGCGGCGAGGACCTCTACCACCTCGACGCCGGCGCCCTGTCGGACCTCGACGCCGACCTCGTCGTCACCCAGGACCTCTGCGCCGTCTGCGCGCTCGACGTCTCGACCGTCGACGCCGCGCTGCGCCACCTCGGCTGCCGCGCCGAGGTGCTCACGGTCGACCCGCACACGCTCGAGGAGGTCCTCGCCTCCGTCGGCGCGGTGGGGGCGGCCGTCGGCCGCGAGGCGGAGGCAGCACGCCTCGTCACGACGCTGCGGCAGCGCCTCGACGGCGTGAGTGCCCGCGTCGCCGGACGCCGGCGGCCGCGCGTCGCGGTCCTCGAGTGGACCGACCCGCCGTTCGCGCCGGGGCACTGGATCCCCGAGATGGTGCGGCTCGCCGGCGGCGAGTGCGTCCTCGGGGCGGCGGGGGAGCGGTCGGTCGCCATCGGGTGGGAGGACCTCGCCGCATCGAGGCCGGAGGTCGTCGTCGTCGCGCCGTGCGGCTACGACCGCGAGGGGGCGCAGCGCCAGGCCGACGTGCTCGTCGCCGCGGGGGTGCTGCCCGACGGCGTCGTCGTCCACGCGGTCGACGCGGACGGGCTGTGGGCGCGGCCGGGGCCGCGGCTCGTCGACGGCGTCGAGGAGCTGGCGGGCCTCCTGCACCCGCCCGGGTGAGCCCCCGGTGTCAGTGGCGGCGCAGCCGGTGGTCCTCGTCGTCGTGCGCGGCCTGGGTGCGACGCCCGAGCGCCGCGACGCCGACGAGGAGGAGGTCGAGCAGCGGCGAGGCCGGGCCGTGGCCCGGCTCGCGGCGCGAGGTCGCGCCCTCGGTGTAGCGGCCCAGAGGACCTTCCATGGTGTAACCCATCACGTGTCCTCCCAGACGCGTTGCCCCCGACTTCTCCCTGACATTCACCAGAGTCGCATCAGGGTTTGGTCAAGGAATGGCAAAGTCGGCGCGTCCCGGGTGTTCGGCGGAGCAGGCCTGGCCGAACGGACGATGCCCGTATCACCGCGCGCGCCGGGGCCTCCTGAGGGCCATGAGCACCTTCCGTCGGCGGACCGCCCGCCGCAGCCACCACCCGGTCGTCGGCTGCGACGCCCGTGGCCGGTGGCACTGGGAGTGCGGCTGCGGGGCCGGCGCGCGGGGGAGCGCGGGGCCGAGCGACTGGCACGGCGCGGTCATCGCGGCGCTGGTGCACCAGGGCGCCGCGCCGGGGGAGTGACCCCCAGATCTGGTGCCTCCGGCGTCACATCCGTCCCACTGGTGGTGGTGCGACACGCCGGCGAGAGGGCTCGCCACGGGGTCCACACCCCCGCTGACCTGCGCAAACAGCCGAACGACCGATCTTCGACCTCCCCCTGTTGCGTCGCGGGTCACACGGATGGCACGATGAGCCACAACATCTAGTGGTTACACCGCTGTAGTTCGTCCACATCTTGTGCACACGAAATGCCGGTTCTCCACAGGTTGTTCACACGAGAGTCCACCGTTTCGTCCACAGGGGGAGGCCCGCCGTCATGCACTGTCCGTTCTGCCGGCACACCGACTCCCGGGTCATGGACTCCCGCACGACCGACGACGGCGCGGCCATCCGCCGCCGCCGCCAGTGCCCGGAGTGCGGCCGCCGGTTCACGACCGTCGAGACCGCCAGCCTGAGCGTCGTCAAGCGCTCCGGCGCCACCGAGCCGTTCAGCCGGGCGAAGGTCCTCGTCGGTGTCCGCAAGGCCTGCCAGGGCCGCCCGGTCACCGAGGACGACCTCGCCATCCTCGCCCAGAAGGTGGAGGAGTCGATCCGCAGCGCGGGCTCGGCCGAGATCGACGCGCACGAGGTCGGCCTGGCCGTCCTCGAGCCGCTGCGCGAGCTCGACGAGGTCGCCTACCTGCGCTTCGCCTCCGTCTACCAGGCCTTCGACTCCCTCGAGGACTTCGAGTCGGCCATCACCCTCCTGCGCGCCGAACGCGAGGCGACCGCGCAGGAACCGCAGGCCACCGCGCCTGTCACACCCCAGCAGTAGAACAGCACCAGCAGGTCACCACCGCCCCCGCGAGAGGGGGCAGAAGGAAGGGAAGAGGCATGACCGATGTCGCCGGAGCACGTGCAGGTGCCCGCAAGGCCGCCAAGGGCAAGGGGGTGAAGATCGAGCGGATCTACACCACCCCGGGCGTGCACCCCTACGACGAGGTGACCTGGGAGAAGCGCGACGTCGTCCAGCAGAACTGGAAGACCGGCGAGACGATCTTCGAGCAGCGCGGGGTCGAGTTCCCCGACTTCTGGAGCGTCAACGCCTCCACCATCGTCACGACGAAGTACTTCCGCGGCGCGGTCGGCACCCCCGAGCGCGAGACCGGGCTCAAGCAGCTCATCGACCGCGTCGTCCTCACCTACGTCAAGGCGGGCAAGGACTACGACTACTTCTCGAACGCCGACGACGCCGAGATCTTCGAGCACGAGCTGACCTACGCCCTGCTGCACCAGGTGTTCAGCTTCAACTCGCCGGTCTGGTTCAACGTCGGGACCAAGAGCCCGCAGCAGGTCAGCGCCTGCTTCATCCTCTCGGTCGACGACTCGATGGACTCCATCCTCAACTGGTACAAGGAGGAGGGCTTCATCTTCAAGGGCGGCTCGGGCGCGGGCCTCAACCTCTCGCGCATCCGCTCCTCCAAGGAGCTCCTCTCCTCCGGCGGCACCGCCTCCGGCCCGGTCTCCTTCATGCGCGGCGCCGACGCGTCCGCGGGCACCATCAAGTCCGGTGGCGCCACCCGCCGCGCGGCGAAGATGGTCGTCCTCGACGTCGACCACCCGGACATCGTCGAGTTCGTCGAGACCAAGGCGCGCGAGGAGGACAAGATCCGCGCCCTGCGCGACGCCGGCTTCGACATGGACCTCGGCGGCAAGGACATCACCTCCGTCCAGTACCAGAACGCGAACAACTCGGTCCGCGTCAACGACGCCTTCATGCGCGCCGTCCAGGACGGTACCGAGTTCGGCCTCACCTCGCGGATGGACGGCTCGGTCATCGAGACCGTCGACGCCCGCGAGCTCATGGGCAAGATCGCCAAGGCCGCGTGGGAGTGCGCCGACCCGGGCATCCAGTACGACGACACGATCAACGACTGGCACACCAACCCCGAGACCGGCCGCATCACCGCGTCCAACCCGTGCTCGGAGTACATGTCGCTCGACAACTCCTCGTGCAACCTCGCCTCGCTCAACCTCCTGAAGTTCCTCAAGGACGACGACACCTTCGACGCCGTCACCTTCCAGAAGGTCGTCGAGCTCGTCATCACGGCGATGGACATCTCGATCTGCTTCGCGGACTTCCCGACCGAGTCGATCGGCGCCACGACCCGTGACTACCGCCAGCTGGGCATCGGCTACGCCAACCTCGGCGCGCTGCTCATGGCCACGGGCCACGGGTACGACTCCGACGGTGGCCGCGCGCTCGCCGCGACGATCACCTCGCTGCTCACCGGTGCCGCCTACAAGCGCTCTGCCGAGCTCGCCGCGGTCGTCGGCCCGTACGCCGGCTACGCCCGCAACGCGGACGCCCACAAGCGCGTCATGCGCAAGCACGCCGCCGCCAACGACGCGGTCCGCACGATCTCCACGATGGACAAGGACATCCACCGGGTCGCCACGAAGGCCTGGGACGACGTCGTCAAGCTCGGTGAGAAGAACGGCTACCGCAACGCGCAGGCCTCCGTGCTCGCGCCCACCGGGACCATCGGCTTCATGATGGACTGCGACACGACCGGCATCGAGCCGGACTTCTCGCTCGTCAAGTTCAAGAAGCTCGTCGGCGGCGGCTCGATGCAGATCGTCAACCTGACGATCCCGCGGGCCCTGCGCAAGCTCGGCTACACCGAGGAGACCGTCGAGGCGATCGTCGAGTACATCGCCGACAAGGGCCACGTCATCGACGCGCCGGGCCTGAAGACCGAGCACTACGAGGTCTTCGACACGGCGATGGGTGCGCGCGCCATCTCCCCGATGGGCCACGTCCGGATGATGGCCGCCACGCAGCCGTTCCTCTCCGGCGCGATCAGCAAGACGGTCAACCTGCCGGAGACGGCGACCGTCGAGGAGATCGAGGAGGTCTACGTCCAGGGCTGGAAGCTGGGCCTCAAGGCGCTGGCCGTCTACCGCGACAACTGCAAGGTCGGTCAGCCGCTGTCCGACGGTGGCTCGACCGCCAAGGACGCCGCCGCCGACAAGGCCTCGGCCGCCGTCGCCGCCGCGACGACCGAGATCGTCGAGAAGGTCGTCTACCGACCGACGCGTGAGCGTCTGCCGAAGCGCCGCAGCTCGCAGACGACGTCGTTCGCCGTGGGCGGGGCCGAGGGCTACCTCACCGCCGGCACGTACGAGGACGGTCGCCTCGGCGAGGTGTTCCTCAAGTTCGGCAAGCAGGGCTCCACGCTCGCCGGTGTCATGGACGCCTTCTCGATCGTCACCTCGGTCGCGCTGCAGTACGGGGTGCCGCTCGAGACGTTCGTCGAGAAGTTCACGAACATGCGCTTCGAGCCGGCCGGCATGACGGACGACCCGGACGTGCGGATGGCGCAGTCGCTCATGGACTACGTGTTCCGCCGGCTGGCCCTTGACCACCTGGACTTCGACACCCGCTCGTACATGGGCATCCACACGGCGGAGGAGCGGGCTCGCCAGCTCGAGACGGGCTCCTACGCACCGGAGTCCGGCGAGTCCGACGAGGAGCTCGTCGAGGAGATCGAGTCCCTCTCGGTCGGCATCGGCGCCACGTCGAAAAAGGCCGAGGAGCCCGCCTCCTCGTCCGCTCCGGCCTCGGCCGACGCGGGCTCCGCGGCCACGGTGGCCTCGGGCTCGGGTGCGGCCTCGGCCCGTGAGGTCTCCTCGGAGATCCACTCCTCGGCCGACCTCCTCGCGGCGTTCGGCAACTCGAAGGCCGCCGACGCCCCGATGTGCATGACCTGCGGGACCAAGATGCGCCCCGCCGGCTCCTGCTACGTCTGCGAGGGCTGCGGCTCCACCAGCGGCTGC
Source organism: Phycicoccus jejuensis (assembly GCF_000720925.1). Lineage (GTDB taxonomy): Bacteria > Actinomycetota > Actinomycetes > Actinomycetales > Dermatophilaceae > Phycicoccus > Phycicoccus jejuensis. Next base: position 402,210 of record NZ_JOEE01000004.1, read on the forward strand.
AGCTGACGCACCAGCCACACGACGAGGGCCCGGGCAGAGACCACTCCGCCCGGGCCCTCGTCGCGTCGACCGAGAGGAAACCAGAGTGAGCACGTCGTCCAGGCGTCGGGGCATCGCGTGGACCGTCGTCTTCTCCGCCGTGGGGGTGGGCCTCCATGTGCTGGGAACGGCCGTCGGGTCGGGGCTGCTCGGCTCTACCCTCGCCGCCGTCGTCTGGGCTGCGGTCCTCGGGCACCGGCAGTCGGCAATGTCCTCGTTCAAGGATCCGCCGGCACCGGTCGCACCGGTTCTCGAGCTCGTCGCGCTGGGGCCGGTCCCTCCCGAACCGGACCGGCGGGTGCTCGAGGAGTCCGACAGCTGCGTGATCTGTGGTCGGCCGTTGACGAACGCAGACAGCCGCAGGGCCGTTGGCAGCGCGTCGAGTGCGTCAGCCGTCCATCCGGTCGGCAGCTGGGCGGGGTGGTGGGGGTTGCCGGAAACGGGCACGGTGGCTCCTCGGGGTCACACGGACCCCTCGGCCTGACCGTGGAGATCCGCTGTTGTCATCGGATGACCATCTCGTCACCTGGGGCACCCCCGCGGAGGGGGTTGCCGGACAGCAAGCCAGGGCTTGTCGCTGCCTCTCGTGAGCTGCACCCAATGTAGAGGAAAGCGCCGACAGGGATGAACGTTCGTCTGAACACCTGCGAGCCAACGGTTCTGGCTGCGACGATTCCTCGGTCGAGGGGAGGCTCGGGGTGGGTGTCGAGGGGTGGAGCGCGGACCAACGCGCCGCGGATCTGCGTGCGCGCGGCAAGGCGTCGGCCGGTGCGTGGGCCGCAGGAGCGGAGGGTGAGCGACGGGTTGCCGCCGCACTCTCGATGCTCCCGTCGGACTGGTTGGTGCTGCATGACCGGTTGCTCATGCCGGGCGTCGCCGAGTCCAACATCGACCACCTCGTGGTGGGAGCCGCGGGCGTGGTCCTCATCGATGCGAAGAACTGGGCCGGCCACCTGAGCGAGTGGCAGGGCAGCGTCTTCCAGCATTCCTTCACAGCGGACGGCTCGCGTCGTCATCGACGTAGGGACCGGGAGTTCGCCGTCGTCCGGTCCATGGCCATCGAGGTCGCGCGGCGGGTCGGTGTCACCGTCACCGCTGTCATTGCGCTCGCTGGGACCCGTGCCGCCGACTTCGGCGAGCCACGTGTCGTCCACGGTGTCTGGGTGGTGCCCGTCGACCGCCTGGCGTCCTGGCTCCGACGACGGCCGGAGATGGTGATCGAGGGCCGCGCCCGATTGGATGTCCAGGTCCGCACGGAGTTCCCCTCGACCACGACGGACCCCGCGCTTCTCTTGGCCATCGGGCGCGAGCTGCGGGACCCGCACCGCGTCCTCCCCTCCAGCGCGCGGACAGCAGCGCACGGTTCTGTGAAGAGATGGCCGGCCCCGAGGAGGACCACAGCACACACCGTCAACAGGCGTCCGACGAGGCGGGCTCCTCGCCGATCACACGGGCGGGGCAGAGCCTTCCTCGGCCTGGTGATGTGCGGTCTTGTCTGGTGGACCGCCGCGAACGGTGCACTCGGCTCCGCGGTCTCGACGGTGTCGTCGCGCCTCGCCGCTGCCGCTCCGTCTGCGGTGACGACGCCCGTCGACCGACTCGCGTGCTCCGACGTCGCCCTGAATGACCTTCCACTCGACGAGGGTCTGCGCCTCACGTCCCGGGCTCGCGGCATGGGCTGTGAGTGGTCGATGAAGACCAAGGGGCGCGACGTGGTGGTCATACAGATGATCGAGCACACCGGCGCGACGGAGCAGGCGCATCCGATGTTCGTCGCGGCGCGGGAGGCCGGCAGAGCCGAGGTCGTCGACACGTTCGGGGCGGGGCGCAGGGTGGTGGGCCTCTGGGCCGTCGCCGGGACGAGGGTGGGTCCCGGCCAGAAGTCGCCCGTCGCCACACGGAGCGTGAGCGTCCACGTGTCGTACGAAGCGATGGGACTCAGCCTGAAGCAGGGCACCTCGCTGGCACGGGCGGTCGCCGCTCGTGCCAGTGCACAGCACGATCCGGTGCCGACGACGTCGCTCTGAGTGGCGGGAGTCAGACGGGCCGGAGCCGAGGTCGTCCGTCCGGATCATCGGGCCGGGGCCATCTCGCAGGTTCCCAACCGAACTCTCCACCCAGGTCCTCGGCGAACGGAGTGCGCCAGCAGAGGTGGCCCATGGCGAGGATCAGGTACTGGTCGTCGGACATCCCGTAGTGCCGAGCGCGCCGGGTGATCTCGCCGTGCAGGGCCTCAGGCATCCCCGAGATGGAGAAGCTGACGTTGTCGCCTCCGCTCCACGCCGACACGTCCCGGAGGTGGTGGTCCTGCTCGCACTGTCGCACGGCGACGTAGAGCAGCTCGTCGAGGGGCAGGGTGGGACGACGCAGGAGCGCAGGGTCCTCGACGAGCGCGGTGGCGACAGCGGTCGTCAGGTCGTAGAGGCGTTCCGCGAGGTCCTCCTCCGTCCACCAGGTGGCTGTCCGGTAGTGCCGGCTCAGCGACCGGCGCACACGGCCTTCCGCTGCGGCGCTCAACTGGGCGCCGTCGACGACCGCGGCGACCTCGACGCGGCCTCCGATGACCGTGAGCGACACCAGCGACCCGGGCGCAACCGCAGGCAGCCACCCGGTCGGCCCGACGATCGTCTCGTGGCCGAAGGACCCGCGGGAGAGGGGCTCGCCCGAGGTCAGGAAGAGTCCTTCGCGGTCCATCCACGCGATGAGCGGGGCCAGGGCGAGTGATGCCCACAGGTCACGTCGCGTGCCGTCGCACGCGGCCATGCGCACCGTGAACACGGACCCCTCGAGCAGGTCGATCAGCCGGATGACCGAACCGTCGGGGCGGCCGACCATGAGCGGGGTGCGCTCGCCGATCATCTCGACGAGCCGAGCATCGACGACGCGCAGACGGAAGCGGCGCCGCATGCGGCGCGCCACCTCGTCCGCCGGTAACGGGCCGTCGGCCAGGGCCTGTAGGGCCGAGTCGAGCAGCTCGGCATCGGTGGGTTCGAGTGGCACCGGCTCGGCCATCTGGGGTCCTTCCGTCGTCGTCGCCGGCCACTATGACCCGGTCGGCCGCTCCTCCTGCGAGGTTTTCCACAGGGGCGTGCCTCGCCTCCGTCGAACCCTCGCCGCTGCGGTTGTCGGGGGAGCGGGGGTGTGGTTGGGTACGCGTCAGAGAGCGCTCTCTCACCGACGAGCGAGCCCCGGCGCGAACGGACTGCGACATGACCTCACCCTCGCCCGCGAGGACCACCCGAGCCACCCGCCGCGCCGTCGCCGGCGTTGTGACCGGCCTCCTCGCTCTGACCGGCACGGCGGCCCAGCTGGCGCCCGCCGCCGCGTCGCCGGCCAAGCCGAAGCCCCCGGCCCCGAGCATGGACCTCGGCAGCAAGGTGCTCGTCCTCGACCCGAGCATGGCCACGGCCGACATCAAGGCCGCAGTGGACACGATCAGCAACGCCCAGACCGACGACGAGATGGGCACCGGCCGCTGGAGCATCCTCTTCAAGCCCGGTACCTACGGCACCGCCACCGAGCCGCTGCAGCTCAAGGTCGGCTACAACACCGAGGTCGCCGGCCTCGGCGCGAGCCCCGACGACGTGCACGTCATGGGCAAGATCGAGGTCTACAACCGCTGCCTCGACGACGGCGGCACGAGCAACTGCATCGCGCTCAACAACTTCTGGCGCACCCTGAGCAACCTGACGATCGACGTCAACGGCACCGGCCAGGACGGCTGCCGTCAGTCGGCCAACTTCTGGGCCGTCAGCCAGGCCGTATCGATGCGCCGCGTGGCGATCAAGGGCGGCAACCTCAGCCTGATGGACTACTGCACCGCCGGGCCGCAGTACGCCAGCGGCGGGTTCATCGCCGACACGTCCGCCGAGACCGTCATCAACGGCTCGCAGCAGCAGTGGCTGACCCGCAACAGCACCGTGGGCACCTGGAGCAACGGCGTCTGGAACCAGGTCTTCGCCGGCGTCGAGGGCGCCCCCGACGACAGCGCCTTCCCGAACCCGCCGTACACGACGCTCGAGAAGACGCCGGTCAGCCGCGAGAAGCCGTACCTCTTCATGGACGGCACCCGCTGGGCCGTACGCGTGCCGTCGGCGCAGACCGACACCCGCGGCCGCAGCTGGGCGAACGGACTGACGCCCGGGAAGACGCTGCCGCTCAGCGCCTTCCACGTCGCGAAGCCCGGCGAGTCGGTCAAGGACATCAACAAGGCGCTCGCGAAGGGGCAGCACCTGCTGCTCACCCCCGGCATCTACGACGTCGACCGCAGCATCGAGGTGAAGCGCCCCGGCACGGTCGTCCTCGGGATGGGCCACGCCACCCTCACCGCGCAGAAGGGCGCGACGCCCCTCGAGGTCGCCGACGGTGCCGGCACGGTCATCGCCGGCGTCACCATCGACGCGGGAACCAAGCTGTCGCGCAACCTCCTCCACGTCGACGACCACGACAAGGGCAAGGGCGGCGACCGCTCCGGTCGTGGCTCGAGCGCCAAGGACCCGCTGACCCTCAGCGACGTCTACTTCCGCGTCGGCGGCCCGCACATCGGCAAGGTGAAGGTCGCGCTCCAGATCGACGCCGACCACGTGCTCGTCGACCACACCTGGGTGTGGCGCGCCGACCACGGCGTCGAGGACTTCACCGGCGGCGTCCTCGGTGACGACGAGCGCTGGGCCGTCAACACCGGGACCAACGGCCTGATCGTCAACGGCGACGACGTCACCGCGACCGGCCTGTTCGTCGAGCACTTCCAGCAGCACAACACCATCTGGAACGGCGAGCGTGGACGGACCGTCCTCTACCAGAACGAGCTTCCGTACGACCCGCCCACGCAGGCCGACTGGACCCAGCCCGACGGCACCCTCGGCTACGCCGGCTACGTCGTCTCGCCGAAGGTCCGCACCCACGAGCTCTGGGGCGGCGGGTCGTACGTCTACAACCGCAACAACCCGTCGATCGTCACGGAGCACGGCTTCCAGGTGCCGACCACCCCGGGGGTGCGGCTGCACCACCTGCTGACCGTCAACCTCGGCGCAGGCACGACCCGCCATGTCGTCAACGACGTCGGCAGCCAGGTGGATAACAGCAACACCGGCACCCCGGCGTACGTCAGCGAGTACCCGTGAGCCGCACCGTCTGAGCCCGGACCCGTCCGCGGCAGCGCCGAGCAGGTTCCCGCTCAGGCGCTGTCGCGGACGACCAGCTCCACACCCAGCACGACCGACCCGGAGGCCTCGGCCGCTGCCAGCTCCGGCAGCGCGTCGGGCACCGGCCGGCCGAGGCGCTGGAGCAACAGCTGCGCCATCAGCCGGCCCTGGGTCTCGGTCCGCTGGCGCACGGTCGTCAGCGGGAGAGCGGCCACCGCCGCGACGTCGGCGTCGTCGAAGCCGATGACCGCCACGTCGCCCGGAACGGAGCGCCCCGCATCCCGCAGCGCCGTCAGCGCGCCGAGGGCCATCAGGTCGTTGGCGACGAAGAGGCCGTCGACGTCCGGGCGGCGCTGCAGCAGAACGGATGTCGCCAGCGCACCGCCCGTCGTCGTGAAGTCGCCGACCTCGATGAGCTCCTCGTCGAACGCCTCGCCCAGCGCCTCGCGGAAGCCGGCGAGCCGGTCCGTCCCGGCCGTCATGTCCTGCGGGCCGGCGACGGTCGCGATGCACCGGCGCCCGCTCGCCAGCAGGTGACGCGCGGCGAGCCGGCCGCCCTCGACGTTGTCGTGGTCGACGTGCGCGACGCCGGGGTGCGCGGCCACCGGACGGCCGCCGGCGACGACCGTGATGCCGCAGCCCTCGACGAGCCCGACGACGTCGTGGTCGCCGTGCTCGGAGATGACGAGCGCGCCGTCGACGTGCCCGCCGCGCAGGAAGCCGGCCAGCCGGTCGAGGTCCTCGTCGGTCTGCACCATCGAGAGCACCATGTGCAGCCCGGAGCGCGCCAGCTCCTGGCTGGCCCCACGCGCGACGGCGGCGAAGAACGGGTCCCCGAAGACGCGGCTCGTCGCCTCGGCCGCGACGAGCGTCACGGCGTCGGCGCGGCGCGTCATCAGCGCTCGCGCAGCCGGGTTGGGGACGTAGCCGAGCTCGTCGACGGCGGCGCGGACGCGCTCGGCCATCGCCTCCTCGACCGTCGGGGAGCCGTTGACCACCCGCGACACCGTGGCCCGGGAGACGCCGGCGCGGGCGGCGACCTGCTCGAGGGTCGGCCGCTGGCGGGCGGGCATCATCCGGTGCACACCCACACGGTAGCCATCTCGGCTCGGAGGCGGGCGCTCACCGCAGGCAGGGGCCGCTGCCGAGCTTCGCGAAGGCGTAGCGGTCGCCGTCCTGGAGGGTGCCCGGCCCGTTGCTCGCGCTCATCAGCTGGTCGTCGGCCTGGGGGTGGTCGGCCCCGAGGACGTGGCCGAGCTCGTGGACGATGACGCCGTGTGCGTCCCCGCGGCGCTGCGGGTCGTTGATCCACCTGCCGAGCGTCGGGGCGTCGAGCTCGATGGCGCCGGTGACCCAGCTGCGGCGGGTGGTCGGGCGGTCGGACTCCCGCGGGCCACCGAGCCCGACGATGCCGCCCTCGAGACGCGGGGTCTCCTTCGGGTCGCTCCAGGAGATGAGCACCGGGGCCCACTGCCGGTCGTACTGGGGCGTCCGCAGGGTGCGCGACGGGGAGGGCTTCTCGTCGGTGTAGCCGTCGAAGACGAAGGCCAGCCCGGTCGCCGCGGACACCTCGGTCACGGCGTCGGTGATGGCATCGCGGCCGGTGTCACCGAGGTCGTACGGGCCGTGGATGACGTAGTGGATGGCACGGCACGGGTCGAAGGTGACCGGCTCGCCGCTGTCGACCTCGTCGATGAACGCGTAGCTGTCGAGGTCCGGTGGGTCCGGCAGCGGCACGGCGGGGCGCATCCGGCCGCCCTCGGGAGTGGCGACCGGAGAGACGCCGACACCGACCCGGAAGGTGGGGTCGCCGTTGACGAGGTAGTCGGCGAAGGTGACGAGCTGGGGCCAGCCGAGCTTGAGCGCGAGGAGGACGACGAGCAGCAGGCCGACGAGGAGCGGGGTGCGTGGGCCGCGCTGCCGATCGGCGCTGCTGGGGATCTCGACGACGGGGACGACGGCCCCGGCCCCGGCGTGCTCGTCGAGGAGCTCGGCCACGGCCGGGACCTCGCGCGCCAGGCGCGCCAGCTCGTCGTCACCCCCGGTCGGCACCCCGACAGGGTAGGAGCGCGTCGTGGCGGGCGTCGGGCATCCGTGGCGAGGGGTGACCGAACGGCCGAGCGACGGGGCGTGGAGGTCAGGCGGCATCGAGGAGGGCGGCCCAGTGACGCTCGAGCACGGACTCATCGTCGGGCGGGGGGTCGGAGCCCCATCCGAGGAGGGGCGGGGACAGAGTGCGGTGGCGGTGTCCGGTCGGTGTACGGACCTCGAGCTCGTGGGGTGACCCGCGGACGACGACCACCTGCCACCCGGGCGACTCCTTGACGAGGTTGCACCGGGCACAGAGTCCCGCCGCGTTGACGAGGCTCGTCGGCCCACCGTCGCGCACGGGGTGGACGTGGTCGGCGTGGGCGACGAGGGAGTCGCACCAGGGCGTGGCGCAGACGTCGTCGCGCAGGACGACCATCCGGCGCAGGAGACCGGTGAACAGCCGGCGGCGGGCATCCATCGCGACGAGGTCGCGGGCGTCGGGGCTCACGTAGAGGCGTCGCAGCCAGACGGAGGCGTCGCCGGCGTCGCGGACCCACCGGCGCGCGACGGGTGCGGGGACCGAGCCGTGGCCCGGGATGCGGGCCGGGGTGTCGACGGAGGCGGCGGGGTCGCCCGTCCCGAAGAGGGAGCGGTCGGTCATCACGAGGTGGACCTCGACCGGCTGGACCTGCCCGACCGCGAGACCGGCGAGCAGCCGCGTGGCGGTGTCGGCCATGACCGCCCCGAGGCCACGCCCGTGCGGTGCCTCGTCGTCGCACCCGCCACCGACGACCAGCTGGGCACGGGCGCGCACCGCGGCGTAGGCGCCGACGGCGTCGCGCAGCGGGGCCAGCACGGTGAGCCATGCCATCCCGTCCGGTGCGGGCCGCACAGAGACGCGTCGGGATGCGGCCGCTGCCTCCATGCGGCGGACGACGGAGGCGGCGTCGAGCTCGGCGGCCACCCGTCGCGCGGCGCGGCCGGCGGCCCGTGGCCCGAGCCGGGGGAGGACGCCGGCGAGGCGGCGGTCGACCTCGGCGCGGTCCTCGCGGGTGAGCGTGGCCGTCTCGCGGACGACCTCGAGGGCGTGGCGCTCGCCGATGGCGCCGTCGGTCAGCGCGGCCATCGTCGCGGGCATCTCGTGGACGAGCGCGCGGGACATCCCGACGAACCGGTTACCGAGAGTGGGGGACTCGTGGCGAGCGAGGGCGACCTGCGAGCCGACGGAGCGCCCAGCGTCCTGGGGAGCCGCCGCCTCGTGTGAGCGACGGAAGGCGTCGGTGGCTCGGGCCTGGGCCGCCGCGACGGCGCCCTTGAGCCGCTCGAGCTCGGTCAGGAGGTCGATGCGCTCGCGGTCGTCCAGCTCCTCGACAGGCACGTCAGCGAGGGACGTCCGGAAGGCCGTGACCGAGGCCGCGGCCGATCGACTCGCGACCCCTGCGGCGACCCCCATGGCGCCCTCCCTCCTGCTGCCTCCAATCGTAGAGATGACCACCGACAGTCCCCGTGCCGCGCGGAACCCGGCCCGGCATCGGTCGTTCGGACGATTCGGGCAGTCGCCTCTGGCTGTTCGACCAGCCGTTATGTACGGTCACCGGAGTTCACGCGGGGGAAACGTCGTGAACCCCGGGGGGCCGACGCGTGTCTCCCGACGTCCGAGACAGAGAGCACGACATGACGAACTCACCAGCCGGTTGGTACCCGCAGGAGGACGGCCGGCAGCGGTACTGGGACGGCGCCCAGTGGACCGAGCACTTCGCTCCGGGCGCGACGCCCGCCGCGGCCTCGGTCAGCTCCGCCGTGCAGCAGGGTGACGCTGTGCCGTCGCCCAAGCCGTGGTTCAAGAAGAAGCGGCTGATGATCCCGGCCGGGCTCGTGGGTGGCGTCATCTTCGTGTCCGCGCTCGGTTCGGCACTGGGCGATGACGGTCCGCAGCAGGACTCCGCGCTGACGGCGAGCACCTCGTCCAGCTCGTCCGCCTCGCCGCGGTCCTCCGAGGCGCCCGCTGCCACGGCCTCACCGACCGCGGAGAGCGTCGTGGAGACGACTTCCCCGTCGCCCACACCCACGCCGTCCAAGGCCGCGCCCAAGCCGAAGCCGAAGCCGGCCGCGCCGTCACTGACCCTGGCTCAGGAGAACGCGAAGGGGACAGCCGAGTCGTACCTCGACATGTCGGGCTTCAGCAAGAAGAGCCTGATGGAGCAGCTGAAGTTCGAGGGGTACAAGAAGTCAGACATCGAGGCCGCGATGGCGACCATGAAGGTGGACTGGAATGCCGAGGCTGTCGAGTCAGCGCAGTCGTACCTCGACATGACGAACTTCTCCAGGAGCGGGCTGATCGAGCAGCTCGAATTCGAGGGCTACACCTCGAAGCAGGCGAACTATGCCGTGAAGAAGGTCGGCCTCTGACCAGCCCGACCCGGCCCGAGGCCCCGGTCGGATCCCATGACCGGGGCCTCGCGCTGTCGTCGCGGCACGTGTGTCCACGCCGCGCTGGAAGGCGTCCTCAGAACTAGGGTGTCGCCGGACCGCGGACGGTGACCTCCATCGCCCCGCCGACGACGAGGTCGACGTCCGCACAGGCGAGCGACTCGTCCGCCACCGCGACCACCCGCCCGGTCGACCCGACGACGCCGCGTGCCACGGCCTCCGCCTCCCTGACGCCGAGGCACCGTCCCGCGACGGCTCGGCGCAGCCCCTCCGCTGCGTCGAGCACCGTCTCGTCGACCGTGCCGGAGCCGTGCTCGATGCGCTCGCGCGCACCCGGCGTCACCTCGACCGAGTGTCCGTCCGCGCCTACTTCCACCCCGGCGCAGGGCCCGGCGGACCCCGACGCCACGACGCGGACCATCCACTGCGGCAGGCCCGCGCGGCCCAGTGCACCCCGCGCATAGCGCTCCGCCTCGACACCCGTGAAGCACCCGCCCTGGGGCCCGTCGACCCAGTCGGCCAGGGCAGCATCGAGCGAGACGAGGGCCGCTCGGTCGACCTTCCCCGCGGCGGGATCGGACGACGCCCGCACGGCTGCCGGCACCCCCGCCCGCGCCACGACGTACCGGGCGCCGCCGATCGTCAGCGCCTCCGGGTCGGCGAGCGGTGGCATCCCCGCGTCCGACCGAAGAGCGGCGCAGTCGACCACGTCGTCACCGGTGCGCGACGGACCGGAGACCGAGCCGACGAGCGTGACCTCGCCGTCGCGGACCTCCAGGGCCGTCGCGCAGCTGATCCCGTCGAGCAGGGGACCGCGGTCCCAGGTGCTCGCCGCGACGGCGACGCCGCCCCCGACGAGGACGAGCCCCAGGGTGCCTGCGGTGAGTCCCCGACCGCCGAGACGCCGGCCCCTCCGCGGCGTCTCGACGGTCGGGGGAGCGTGGCGGTCGGTCATGGTGATCCCCTCTCGCAGCGCCTGCAGCGCATGCCGGTCGGCCACCGCGGAGAGCGTCTCGTCGTCGACCGGGCGGGCACTGCCCAGGGCGGTCATCACCTCGTGGTCGTTCACGATGTCTCCTCGGGGCCGGGACGGGCGGTCGCCCATCTGCGGGGTTCATGTCCGGCAGTCGGGTTTCGTTGCACCGGAGAAGAGTCGGAGTGCGTCTCGAGCTCTTGCATCGCCTCCCGCAAGCGCACACGAGCCCGGTGCAGGCGCACCCAGACCGTCGCCCGGGACAGCCCCATCACCAGCGCGATCTCGTCCCGTACGAGCTCCTCCCACGCGAGGAGGCGGAGCAGCTCGCGGTCGTCGGCACCGAGCCGCTCTACGGCCCGCTCGACGATGCTGGGCTCACGGACCTCGGGCGGAGGCACCGACTGGTGCAGCGAGTCGCGCAGCCGGTCCGCGAGGGCGACCCGGCGGCGCTCACCGCGGTGGTGGTTGGCCAGCACCCGCCGGGCGACGCCGAAGAGCCACGGGCGGGCCTGGTCGCCGGGCGGGACGTCGTCCAACCGGCGCCAGGCGACGAGGAAGGTCTCGGCGACGACGTCCGCGGCGTCGGCGGGGTCCGCGACCCGGCGGACGGCGTAGCCGAGCAGCGCGACGTGCGTCGCGTCGAAGAGCTCCGCGAAGCGGACCTCGGGCGTGCTCATGCGTCCCCTCCCACGGCGGTGAGCCTGACACACCCCACGTGTCCGGCACCGGCCCCGGCGTTACCGACAGGGTGGGGCCCCGGTCGGGTGGTCCGACCGGGGCCTCGTTGTCGAGATCGCGTAGCAGGGGGTTTGCGACCTTAGGCGTGGGAGTGGATCTTCTCGATGGCGGGGGCCTCGACGAGGTTCACCTTGTGTGCGTGCCGGAGGCCGAGGCCGCCGAGGACGAACATCACCAGGGAGCCGGCGAAGGCGGCGATGGCGGCCCACATCGCGATCGCACCGATGGTGGCGAAGGCGTAGGCGTTGAGGAGCATCCCGCGCAGGGTCGTGCCCATGAAGAGGGTCTGGCGCAGCTGGCCGAGGTCCTGCGTGGCCTGCGCGGTCGGGGCGGTCTTGAGGGCGGCCATGTACTCACCGGAGACCTGCGAGTACGTTTTGCCCTGAGAGGCCTCGTCCATGTGGGCCTGGATGTAGTAGTCGGCGTACGCCTTGGCCTGCGCGCCGGTGGTCAGCTCCTGGCCGGCGTACTGCGTGAGCTCGGCCTTCATCTGCGGCGTCGTCAGGGCGGCGGCCACGGGCATCGTGATCTGCTGGGCGGCCAGCTGGTCGTGGACGGTGCTGGTGGCGAAGGTCGAGGCCCACGTGAGCAGGCCCGCGGCGACGAGGAGGACCGTGGCGACGATGATGCCGGTCCAGGAGATGAGCTTGTCGAATGCCTTGCGCATGTCGTTCGCGTCCCTTCGGGTGGGCCCGGAGTGGGGGCCCGTGGTCTGTGGTGCCGGGTGGTCTTGCACCACTGAAACTACTACTACACGTAGTAGTTGGAAAGGCATTCTGATGTCGCCTCAGTCACACCGCCTGAGTCGAGGTCCGTCCGGGCGAGAACGACTGTCCCCGAACGCGACCCAGCCCACGGAGACACCAGAGGGGTCTCCGTGGGCTGGATCGGTCGGACCGGGCTGGACCTAGCTGACGGTCCAGGTGTCCTGGATGATCGCCTTGTACGTGGCGTACTCGGACGGGGTGTTCAGCCACCAGACGCAGTCCATGTTGTCCGGGTTGGTCGGCGGGCGGTTGAAGTAGTACGCAGCCACGAAGTAGGCGTTGTTGGCCTTGAGCCACTTGTACCCGTCGCTGAGCCACTGCGCGCGGTCGGGCGCCGAGGTGGCGGCGAACTCGGGCAGCGACGCCTTCTTGTTGTGCGCCTTGGCGAACGTGAGGATCCCGCCGGCGATCGTGCTCAGCGGCACGCTCTTGTTCTGGCCGGGCAGGCCGCAGGTGTTCCAGTTGTACGCGTCGCCGCCGACGACGTCGACGTAGGCGTCACCCGGGTACCAGGTGGTCGCCGACCCGAGCGCGGTCTGGTTGACCCGGTAGGCCCACGCGGTGGTCTGGTACACCCAGCTGACGTTGGTGACTCCCTGCTGGCGGAAGATCGTCCAGACGCGCTGGTAGGCGGCGCGGTACTCCTCGGGGGTGCCGAGGCCGGCCTTCTTGACGACCTCGGGCTCGTGGCCGAAGGAGAACAGGATCTTGCCGGGGCGCGCCTTGATGGTCTGCGCCCACCGCACGATGTTGTTGTACATCGGGGTCCCGGGGACGGCGCTCGAGACGCTGGTCCACGGGACGCCGGAGGCGTTGGCCGTGATCATCCGACCCTGGGGGACCGCGCCCTGGAAGTTGCCGTAGGCGTGCCGACCGACGGTCTCGCCCGCGATGGACGTCAGGGTGTCGACGTCGCCCGCCGCACCGAAGAAGACGGTCGGGGTGGTCGGCGCCGGGGTGGTGGGCGTGGGGGCCGGCTTGGTCGGGGTCGGCGTGGGGGCGGGCTTGGTCGGGGTGGGGGTCGGCGTGGTCGGGACCTGGGGCGCGACCGAGCCGAGCGGGCGAGCAGCCCCGACGACGGTCTTGACCGGGGAGAGCCGGTCGGTCACCGGGCGGGCGGTTGCGACTCCCGCCGTGGCGAGGCCGAGCGAGGCCACGGCCAGCAGTGCGCCGAAGGACTGGGCCGCGCGACGGCGGCTCGGGGACATGGAAGTACCCATGGCGAATCGTCTTCTTTTCTGGTGCCACCCGGCCTACGGCTCCCCAGCACGTCGAGGGCGGGGATCGCGCGAGGCACCTTGAGTGCAGGGAGCGCGATCTGAAAGTGAAATTAGTCGTCCGCTCGAGCGGCCACGGTCGAACTCGGATCCAATGGCCGTTCGGACGATCGGGGCATGGGCCACCCGTCCGCGGCTGCCCCCACGAACGGTGGGAGCGCGGGTCGCACAACGTTTTTCGGCTGGTGCAATGTGATCGGGCTCACCCGCCGAAGGTGCCGCGCGCGGCTTTGACGCCGGCGGCGATGGAGTGCCAGAGGTGGTGCGGCCCGAGCTCGCCGAGGAGGCCGGAGCGCTCGAGCACCCCGCGCACGTCAGACAGCACCCGCACCAGGTGCACATCGACGTCGCGCCGGCGCAGCGCGCGGACGAGGTGCGCCAGGCGGTCGCACGTCGTGGCGTCCATCTGGTTCGTCGCCTCGAGGTCGAGGACGAGCGTGGCGCCGCCGTCCCGGGCGCGCCGGTCGAGGGCCATCCGCTCGACCTGGGCCAGGACCGTCGAGGCGTTGGCCCAGAACAGCGGTCCGTCCGGCCGGACGACGACGACGCCGCGGTAGGTCCGCCGGGTGGGGTCCGAGCGCAGCGACCCCCACGCCGCCTTCTCGTCCTCGACGCGGCCCATCTCGTCGACCCGCACCTGCACGGACCGGTAGACCAGCCCGAGCACGGACTGGGCCACGGCGACGAGCAGCCCGTTGAGCGGCCCGAGGACGAGCACCCCCACGAGGGCCACGACGGCGGCGACGAAGTCGTTGCGCCGCAGCCTGCGGTAGCGGCTGAATGCGCGCGGGTGCACCAGCCCCCACACGGCCCGGATGACGACCGCCGACAGCACCGTGCGCGGCAGGTCGGCCAGCAGACCGGTGGCGGCCACGAGGAAGCCGAGCGTGGCGACCGCGGCGGTGATGCCGCTCAGCTGCGTCCACGCGCCGGCGCTCGCGTTGGCGGCGGTCTTCGACAGGGAGCCGCCGACCCCCATCCCGCCGAACGCCCCCGAGGCGAGGTTGGCCGCCCCGTGGGCCACGAGCTCGCGGTCGTCGGTGCCCGCGTCGACGTCCTCGGCGGAGAAGAGGCGGACCGCCGCGAGCCCCTCGGCGACGGCCACCGCCGCGATCGCGACACCGCCGGTCACGAGCCCGGACAGCAGGTGCGGGTCGACGTCCGGCAGCCGGGGCACGGGCAGGCCCCCGGGCACGCTGCCGACCGTCCGCACGCCGCGGCCGGTCAGCCCGACCTGCCAGGACAAAAGGACCCCACCGACGAGGACGACCAGCGACCACGGAACCCGCGGCGCGAGGCGCTGCCCCCCGAAGAGCACGAGCAGCGCGACAGCGCCGACGGCCAGCGTCAACCCGTCGAAGCCACCGATTCCGTGCAGGAGCGAGACGAGACGGTCGCCCAGGGAGCCCGTGGGGGCGGGCAGGCCGGCCAGCGCCGGGACCTCCCCGACGACGATGAGGACGACGAGCCCCGCGACGAAGCCCGTGACGATGGGCTCGCTGAGGAACTGCGCGACCCAGCCCAGCCGCAGCAGGCCGGCGACGACGAGGACGAGCCCCGCGACCACCGCGAGCCCCGACGTCAGGCCGACCGCCGTCGCAGGATCGCCCCCCGACAGCACCCGGACGATGGAGCCGGAGAGCACCGACACGGTCGACACGGGACCGACGAAAAGCACCTTGGACGAACCGAAGACGGCGTATGCGAGGAGCGCCGGCGGCAACGTCCACAGCCCGACGACGAGCGGCACCCCGGCGACGGCCGCGTACCCGAGCGACTGCGGCACGGCCAGCGCCGCGACCAGGAGACCGGCCAGCACGTCGCCCGCGAGATGACCGCGCGGGTAGTGACGCAGCGACCGGAGGTTCTCCGGGACCATCGTCGACAGCGCGCGCACCCCTCCATCCTGCTCCTGCGCGACGACGGGACGGGCACGTTCCACGCGTGCGGAATCCGTACTACCCAGCCCAGCACGGGCCGACCGCCGAGGGCCATCGGACGGACGGACGGAGGGCCTCGACCGTTCGGTGGAGGGTGACAACGGTGTCGGTCACGGGGGCGCCACGGGTTGTTAAAGGGTTGGTCAAGTCGCGGTCGAGATCCGCTCTCGGTCAGTAATTTTCCACCAGCAGAGGGACGGAACCCCGCGAAGGAGATTCAGGTGAGCACGTCAGTCGTCACGGTGGACGGAGCCCGCGTCCGGGTGTCGAGCCCGGCGTTCCGCGAGACGTTCTCGCAGCGCTCGTCGGCGGGTTCGCCCGCTCCGGTGGGCGAGGCCTCCACGACCGTCCCGGCGCCCACGACGACGGGATCCGTGGCCCGCCACCAGCTGCCCCAGGACCCCGGCGCCGGTCGCCTCACCCTCACCCACGCGTCGGCCGCGACGTCGGCCCTCGCGGAGTCGATCCTCGACGCCGAGGACGCCCTCACGTCCGTCCACCGCTCGTGGTTCGCGCCGGCCCAGCGCCCCTGCGCGCCGCGGCCCGACCGCGTCGACGAGTCGACGATCGTCGCCCGTCACGCGGAGGCCGCGGTCCGAGGCGTGCCGTGGTTCGACCTGTCCAAGCGCCGGCAGGCCGCCCAGGTTGCGCGCCGCCGGGCCCACTCTGACATCGACGTCGCGCGCCGCGCCGCCGAGGAGCGGGTCCGCGCCGAGGAGCGCCGTCTGGACGCCTGGTGGAAGGCGCTGTGCGCCAACGACCCTGCGACCGTCACCGAGCACGTCGACGGCGTCTTCTCCCGCGAGCCGGGCGCCCGGGCCAAGGCCCTCGGCGCCGAGGGGTCCGTCCTCGAGGTCGCCGTCCTCGCGCCCGGCGAGCACGTGCTCCCGGCGGAGGAGGTGCGGATGGCTGCCGACCGCGCGCTGACCATCCGGCGCGCCTCGGCCGCCCACCGCGCCGAGCTCTACCGCCAGCACGTCGCCGGTCTGCTCGTGGCAACCGCTCGGCGGGCCCTCGCGGCCTCGCCCGGTGCGGGGTCGGTGCGCGTCCACGTGCTGCGCTCGACGGCCTCGGGCCCCTACGACGACGTCTGCCTGCTCGCCGTCGCCGAGGTCGCCCGTGAGGACCTGCACCGGGCCGACTTCGGGCTCGACGCCGTGTCGCTGCTCGGGCGCATCGGCCGCGGCACGGTGCTCGGCGCCGCCGGGGCGGACAAGGCGATGGAGCCGGTCGCCCTCGAGGTCGTGCCCGGGCTGGCCGAGCGCCTCGCGGCGCTGTGCTGCACCGAGCGCCGCGCGTCCGCCTGACATGCGCTTCGTCACGCCCCCCACCTGGCCGCCCATGCCCGAGGGCTGGCTGCCCGACCCCGGATGGCGCCCCGAGCCCGAGTGGCCCGCGGCGCCGAAGGGCTGGCAGTTCTGGGAGAACGACTACGGCGTCGCGGTCCCCGGACCGGCCGGTCTCTACGGGACCCGACCGCGCCTGTTCACCGGGCTCGGCATCGTCCTCGCCCTGGTCACCGGCCTGCTGGGCTTCTACGTGGGCGCAGGCGGGGCCGCCCCCGCGGACGCCCAGCCACCCGCTCCGGCCCGGACCGTGGTGTCCTCGCCCGCGGCCACCCCGACGACGACACCGTCGAAGTAGGGGGTCCGCCCGCACCTGTCGAGCCTCGCGCGGGCGGACCCCTCCTACTGTGGGTGGATGGACTTCAGATACCTCGGCAACAGCGGTCTCAAGATCTCCGAGATCACCTACGGCAACTGGCTCACCCACGGCTCGCAGGTCGAGAACGAGGCGGCCACCGCGTGCGTGCGCGCCGCCCTCGACCACGGCATCAGCACCTTCGACACCGCCGACGTCTACGCCAACACCAAGGCCGAGAGCGTCCTCGGCGAGGCCCTCAAGGGCGAGCGGCGCGAGAGCCTCGAGATCTTCACCAAGGTCTACTGGCCGACCGGCCCCGGCGGGAAGAACGACACCGGCCTCTCGCGCAAGCACATCATGGAGTCGATCAACGGCTCGCTCCAGCGGCTGCAGACCGACTACGTCGACCTCTACCAGGCGCACCGCTACGACACGGAGACGCCGCTCGAGGAGACGATGCAGGCGTTCGCCGACGTCGTCCGGCAGGGCAAGGCCCTCTACATCGGTGTCTCGGAGTGGACCGCCGACCAGATCCGCGCGGGCCACGCCCTCGCCAAGGACCTCGGCATCCAGCTCATCTCGAGCCAGCCGCAGTACTCGATGCTGTGGCGCGTCATCGAGCCCGAGGTCGTCCCGGCCTGCGAGGAGCTCGGCATCGGTCAGATCGTCTGGAGCCCGATCGCGCAGGGGGTGCTCACCGGCAAGTACAAGCCCGGCGAGGCCCCTCCGGCCGGGTCGCGCGCGACCGACGACAAGGGCGGCGCCGACATGATCAAGCGCTTCATGGACGACGAGCTGCTGACCCGCGTGCAGAAGCTCCAGCCGATCGCGGACGAGGCGGGCCTGACGATGGCGCAGCTGGCCATCGCATGGGTGCTGCAGAACGACAACGTTTCCGCCGCGCTCGTCGGTGCGTCGCGGCCCGAGCAGGTCGAGAGCAACGTCAAGGCGGCGGGCGTCACCCTCGAGCCGTCGGCGATGAAGGCCATCGACGACGCGCTCGGCGACTCCGTCGTGCGCGACCCGGCGATGACCGAGAAGAACGCACCGCAGACCCGCGTGGCCTGAGGCGCAACCGAACTCGTCGGATGGGGCGCCGGTTCAGCTGTAGGAGAGGAGCTCTCGTAGCGAGACCGGCGCCCTTCCGGTGACCTGCCGGACGTCGTCGGTGACCACGTCGAGCTCGCCGGCCCGGACGGCCGTGTACGTCGACACCCACGCGTCGAGCTGCCAGTCGGGTGCCTCGTAGGGAGCGCGGCTGGCGTACGCCTCCTCGACCGTCTCGTCGTGGAAGCTGACCTCCCGCCCTGTCACCTCGCTGATGGTGGCGGCGATCTGACTGAAGGACAACGCCTCTGGGCCGGTGAGGTCGTAGGTGCGACCCGCGTGCGTTTCCGGGTCGAGCAGCGCGGCAGTCGCGACGCGGGCGACGTCCTCGCGTGCGACGGCACCGAGCCGGCCGTCCCCGGCCGGTCCGCGGATGACGCCGTCCTCGCCCGCCATGAGGGGCAGGAAGTCCAGGTAGAGGCTGTCGCGCAGGAACGTGAAGGCCATCCCGCTGTCGCGGACCAGGTTCTCCGTCGCCCAGTGGTCGCGGCCGAGCGTGAACGTGCAGTCGGCCGCCGCGCCGAGGAACGAGGTGTAGACGACGTGGCGGACGCCGGCCTCGGCGGCGGCGCGGACGGCGGTCGCGTGCTCGGTCATCCGGTCCTCGGACTCGGACGCCGAGACGAGCAGGAGGACGTCGAGACCGTCGAGCGCGGCGCGCATCGCGTCGCCGTCCCGGTAGGAGGCCGTGGCCACCTCGGCGCCGTCCAGCTGCGGTGCGCGAGAGGCGTCCCGGACGATGAGTCGCTGGGGGAGCCCGCGCGCGGCGAGGTCACGCGCGACGAGCCCACCGACCGCTCCGGTGGAGCCGGTGACGCCGATGATGGGCCGGGTCACGGCTGCGCCGCCACGGCGTCGGCGACGGCCTGCCGCATCGAGGTGGGTGCACGGCCGATGAGGCGCTCGAGGTCGCCGCTCGTCACTTCCAGCTCGCCGCGGGCGATGCCGCGGTCCGAGTCGGCGAAGACGCGCGCGACGGGGTCGGGGAGGCCGGCGCCGACGAGGATGCCGGCGAGCTCGTCCTCGGTGACGTCGCGGTACACGACCTCGCGTCCGGACGCTTCGGCAACGGCCGCTGCGAGCTCGGCCAGGGTGAAGCCCTCGCCGCCGAGCTCGTAGGCGGTGCCGGGGGCGGCGTCGGGGTCGAGGAGCACGGCCGCGGCGGCGTCCGCGTAGTCGGCGCGGGTGGCGGCACTCACCCTGCCGTCGCCGGCCGCTCCCACGACGGCGCCGTGCTCGAGGTAGGTCGGCACCTGCGGCGTGTAGTTCTCGAGGTACCAGCTGTTGCGCAGGAGGACGAGGGGGAGTCCCGCGTCGCGGAGCATCTGCTCGGTCGCCTGGTGCTCGGCGGCCAGCTGCATCGTCGACGTGTCGGCACCGGCGATGCTCGTGTACGCGACGAGCCCGACGCCCGCGGACCGCAGGGCCTCGACGACGTTGGTGTGCTGGGGGATGCGCTGCCCGACCTCGCTGCCGGAGACGAAGAGGACGCGGTCGGCGCCGTCGAAGGCGTCGCGGAGGGATGCCGGGTCCGCGTAGTCGACGACGGCCGTGCGGACGCCGAGGTCGGCCAGGGCGCGGAGGCGGTCGGCGTCACGGCCGGTGGCGAGGACGTCGGCGGGGGAGGCGCCGCGGCGCAGGAGCGACTCGACGACGAGGTGGCCGAGCTGGCCGGTGGCGCCGGTGACGACGATGGTCATGGGGTGGTCCTCTCTGGGTGGTGCGGGGTCAATAGGTGCAACCGGAGCGTGCGGCGGTCGCTTCCCGAGGGACAGTACGCACTTTCGAGTAAGGTACTGGCGTGACGGTGAGCAACGAGGTCAGCGATCTGCGGGCGATCTATCCGGACGGTGTCATCGCCGCCGGGTGCCCCAGCCGGACGGTCCTCGACCACGTCACGAGCAAGTGGGGGTTGCTCGTCCTCGTGTCGCTGACCGAGGGTCCTCTGCGCTGGAGCGAGCTGCGACGCCGCGCTGACGGCGTGAGCGAGAAGATGCTCGCGCAGACGCTGCGGACGCTCGAGACCGACGGGTTCGTGCACCGCGAGGCGTTCCCCGTCATCCCGCCGCGGGTCGAGTACAGCCTGACGCCGATGGGGGAGGAGCTCGCCGGGCACCTCGTGCCCCTGCTCGGGTGGGTCGCGGCCCGGGCCGAGGGGATCGTGGCGCGCACGCGCTGAGTCCGGCCGTCGCGGGCCTGTGGATGACCGCGTGCCCTCCGCGCCGATGCTCGGTACCTTGTGGTCAGGTCGCCGAGGGGGCGCCCGGAGAGGCAGGCATGACGAGGGGATCGCGCTGGGTCGTCGCGGGGGCGGCGCTTGGGTCGGTGCTGCTCGCGGGGTGCGACTCCTCCGGCGGTGACGAGCCGTCGCCCTCGCCGACGCCGAGCGCGACGTCGGCGAGCCCGAGCGCGTCCCCGTCGTCGAGCCCCACTCCCTCGCCCAGCGCGAGTGGTCCCGAGATCCCGGCCGCTGCGCGGGAGCAGACCCCCGCCGGCGCCGAGGCGCTCCTGCGTCACTATCTAGATGCTTCAAGTACAGCCTGGATGACGCCCGACCCGGCGGTTCTGGATGGACTCGCCACGAAACAGTGCGTCACCTGCCAGAACCTTCAGAGTGAGGCAGCGGACTTGAAAGCGAAGGGTCGTCGCTACACAACGCCCCCCATCAAGCTGGTCCAAGTCAAACGTCTCAGCGCGAGCGACGCTCAAGTCGTTTTTGAGCTCCGCCTAGAGCAGCCAGCGTCCGACATCGTCGACGCCTCAGGCGCGGTTGTGGATCGGCAAGCGGCCGAAACGCTGAAGAGGGCCGCTCGAGTTGTGTGGCAGGAGGGGCGGTGGCTCGTCGACGGCATATCGCAGTAGTCACGCTTACCGCGGCCATGTCCGGAATGGCAGTGCCCATTGCCTCGGCGGCGGACGGTTGGGGTGGGCAGACCGGAGACACGAATGTTCGGGTCAACCTGTTCCGGACCGACCTCGAGAGGATCGCAAGCCAGCAGTTGCCTGGCTCGGACGGTCCAAAGTTTGAGTACGGACTCGCCTCTGTCTGCGGTCAGTTGGAGCCAGGAGCTGACGGGTCGGACAACCTATGCGGTGCATCCTTCATCGCCTGCTCCGAAACTAACCCGGAGGTAGGCGCCGGCCCCGCAATGTTCGTCTGGCGACGTACTGCGGCCGCGAACGGATCGCCGGCCTCACAGTGGGAGTCACTGGGGGTTACCTGCCTGCCGCAAATGGTGCCCGGGGCGTCACCTGCACTGACAATGGCGATGATCCAAAGGGCGTTCCGGGACACCGACTTCACGAAGCCGACGGTCAACATCCAGCCGGAGGGTGACGTCACCCTCGTCAACCTGCCGACGTTCTTCGAGGTGCAGTTCCCCGAAGTAGGGTTCGGGCCCGACGAGGTCGACCGTCCGGACCCGGCGACGCTGCTCGGTCACGAGGTCGAGATCCGGCCACGCCTGGAGTCGATCACCTACCACCTGGGGGAGCGGGCGGTCGGTCCGACGAAGGACCTCGGTGGGCCCTACCCCGACGGCACCGTCGTGCAGACCTACACCCGACCGGGCGAGCAGCAGGTCCGCGCCGACATCGTCTACTCGGGGCAGTTCCGCGTCGGGGGCAGCGGGTGGATCGACATCCCCGGCACGGTCGAGCTGCAAGGAACGCCGGTGACCCTCACCGTGCGCGAGGCCAAGGCCCGCCTCTACTCGAACTGACGACGCCCGCGTCCGTCCCGTCGTGAGTCGGCACCGGCTCGTCCGCTTCTCGTGGCGATCTGCGGGGGTCCGGGTGCGGTGGCACGGGGACCCCCGCAGATCGCGGGGAGGAGCGGGGAGGGGAGGTCAGGCGAAGAGCTTGGCCGCCGTGATGAGGGTCTGGACCACGCCGTAGGCGAGCAGCACGAGCACGACACCCCACGACAGGTACACCCGCAGCGAGCCGCCGCGCGCGGTCGAGCCCTCGGCCTCGTCGCCGGCGAAGTCCTCGGCTGCGGCGGCCGTCCGGCCCTCCGGCTCGTGGAACTTCGACGCCACCGGGCGCACCATGAGGTTGGCGAGGAACCCGACCGCCAGCACCCCGACCATCGTGAAGAGCGCGGGCCGGTAGTCCGCCGCCGTCAGCTTGCCGGGCGTGCCCGCGGCGTCGAGGAAGCCGTTGATGATGAGCGGACCGGCGACACCGGCCGCCGACCACGCCGTGAGCAGCCGCCCGTGGATGGCGCCGACCTGGAAGGTGCCGAAGAGGTCGCGCAGGTAGGCCGGCACCGTCGCGAAGCCACCGCCGTAGAAGCTGATGATGATCGCCGCCACGAGCACGAAGATCGCCGTCGCGGTCGAACCGATCAGCGCGAGAACGAGGTAGAGGACGATGCCCACGCCGAGGTAGACCATGTAGATCGGCTTGCGACCGATCTTGTCGGAGGTCGTCGACCACACGAAGCGTCCGGCCATGTTGAAGAGCGACAGCAGCCCGACGAACCCGCCGGCCGCCGCGACCGCCACCGACGAGGTGCCGTCGGAGCCACGGAAGAAGTCCTGGATCATCGGCGCGGCCTGCTCGAGGATGCCGATGCCGGCGGTCACGTTGCAGAAGAGGACGACCCACAGCAGCCAGAACTGCGGCGTCTTGATGGCGTTGGCCGCCGACACGCTGCGGTCGGTGATGAGATCGCCCTTGTTGGACAGCGTCGACGGGTCGAAGCCCTCGGGGGCCCACCCCGGTGCCGGCACACGGACGTTCGTGACGCCGATCATCATCACGAGGAAGTAGATGACCGCCAGGCTGACGAAGAGCCCCGTGAGGGCGGTGCCGTTCGCGAGCGACCCCGAGACCGACGGGTCGTAGTCGGCGTCGAAGAACGACATGAGCTGCCGGGACAGGGGCGACGCGACCATGGCCCCGCCACCGAAGCCCATGATCGCCATACCGGTCGCGAGGCCCGGGCGGTCCGGGAACCACTTGATGAGCGTCGACACCGGCGAGATGTACCCGATGCCCAGCCCGGTCCCGCCGATGACGCCGTAGCCGAGGTAGACCAGCCACAGCTGGGAGGTGGCCATCCCGACCGCGCCGACGAGGAAGCCGAGCGCCCAGGCGCAGGCGGCGGCGAACATCGCCTTGCGCGGCCCGACCCGGTCGACCCACGTGCCGAGCACCGCGGCCGAGAGCCCGAGCATGACGATGGCGATGGAGAAGACGAGCCCTACCGCGGTGAGCGAGCTGTCGAAGTGGGCGACCATCGACGCCTTGTAGACGCTCGTCGCGTAGACCTGCCCGATGCACAGGTGGATGGCCAGCGCCGCCGGCGGGATGAGCCAGCGGTTGTAGTCGCGGGGCGCGACCGTGTGGTGCCGGTCGAGCAGCGACAGCAGGCCGGACCCGGAGGGCCTGCTCTCGGTGGTGGTGGCGGACATGGGTACCCCTTCCACTACTCCCGGCGCGACGTTGCGCCTCGGACGCTGACCCCTCGGCGCGCCGGTGACGAGACTAGGCAGGCGCGTGAGCGGCCGGGGCCGGAGCGACGCACCGATCCGGTCACCGTCCACAGGCCACACCGGGAGGGCGCGTCGTCCACAGGAGCGACGTCCGCCCGGGGTGGCGCGGCCATGCTGTCGGTGGCGCTGCCTAGGCTCGTCCCGACGAGATCGACCGAGGAGGTGGCGATGGACCTGCAGCAGGCGCTGGCGATGGGGCGGCGGCTCGTCCGCGAGCACGGCCTGGACGGCTGGACCGTCGTCGCCGACCGCGCGAAGACGCGGGCCGGGGTGTGCCGCTTCGCCCGTCGGCAGATCGGCATCAGCGCGCCCCTCACCGGGCTGCACTCGGAGGAGGAGGTGCGCGACACGCTGCTGCACGAGATCGCGCACGCGCTCGTCGGGCCGCAGCACGGGCACGACGAGGTGTGGCGCGCGACCGCCGTGCGCATCGGCTGCTCGGGGGAGCGGTGCGTCCCCGCCGACGCGCCGCGCGTCCCGGGTGACTGGGTCGGGCGCTGCCCGGCCGGCCACGAGCGCAGCCGCCACCGGGCCCCGACCCGCGTGATGTCCTGCGGTCGCTGCTCGCGCACCTTCGACGCGGCCCACCTCTTCACGTGGACCTACCGCGGCCGGCCGGCCCCGATGCCCCCGCGGTACGCGGCCGAGCTCGCCGAGCTGCGCCGGGCCTCGCTCGCGCCCCGGGTGGTCGCCGAGCCGCCGCGGGTCGGGGACGAGGTCGAGGTCTCGACCGGGCCCTGGGCCGGGCTGGTCGGCGAGGTCGAGCTGGTCGGGGCGGTGCGCTGTCAGGTGAGGGTGGGCGACGAGCTCGTCGGTCTGCCCCTCGACGCCGTGCGCCGGCTGCGGTCCGGACAGGTCGCCTGACCTCAGGATTCGTCCGGTGACGACCTTCATGGCGGGCGGAGGTGGTCCGGCCGGGGGCGACCACCGACAATGGACGGCGTGAGCACCCACGAGGACGCGAGCGGGCCTGACCCGGACCCGGGACCGGGCCCGGACCCCGTCGCGGACGACACGACCCGGCCGGCCCTCGAGGGGACGCACCGGGTCGCCGACCCGACGACCGGGGGCTTCGAGGAGTGGACGCCCCCGGCCGACGGCGTCGAGCGTGCGCTCGTCCTCGCCGGCGGCGGCGCCACCGGCATCGCGTGGGAGGCCGGCATCGTCCTGGGCCTGCGCGACGGCGGCGTCGACGTCCGCACCGCCGACACGATGGTCGGCACGTCGGCCGGGTCGATCGTCGCGGCGCACCTGCGCCTCGGCACCGACGAGGACAGCGCGTTCGACCGCATCCGGGAGGGCGCTCCGCTGACGAGCTACGGCCGTCTCGGGCCGGCGGACGCCGGACGCTACGTCCGCTCCACCCTGAGCACCGACCGCCGCAGCGGCCGGGCCGTCGTCGCCCGGGCCGCGCTCGAGGCCGCCACCCCGACCGAGGAGGAGTGGCTCGGGACCGTCGGGCTGGGCCTCGTCGGCCAGGACTGGCCGGAGGGCCGGCTGCTCGTCACCGCGGTCGACGCCGAGACCGGCACCTCGGTCGTCTTCGACGGCCGCGGGGGAGTACCGCTGGAGCGAGCCGTCGCCGCGAGCTGCGCCGTGCCCGGCGTGTTCCCGGCCGTCGAGGTCGCTGGACGGCGCTACGTCGACGGCGGTCTGCGCAGCATCGCGAACGTCGACCTCGCGCGTGGGCACCGGCGCATCCTCGTCCTCTCGCCGTACCCGGTCGGCCCGCACCTGCGCGACCTCCCGCGGATGCAGCTGCGCGCCCTCAAGGCCGAGAGCCGCACCGCGATCGTCGTCCCCGACGCCCGTGACCTCTGGGCGATGGGCGCCAACCCGCTGGACATGACGCGCGGCGCCGAGACCTTCGAGGCGGCCCGCGCCCACGGGACCCGCATCGCCCCGCGGATCGCCGAGGTCTGGGACGCCTGAGCGCGGCACGGCCGACGCGCGAGGTATCAGCGCGGCCCCCGCGCGCCTCCTGACCGGCGAGGGGCGACCGACCCCGGGTCGCCCACCACGCCCCGGAGACCGCCATGCCCACGATCCGCTCCGTCCCGTTGCTCCCCGTCCCCGACTCGTGGCCGCTGCCGGTCGTCGCGCTCGCCGCGATGGCCGTGCTCGCCGGCCTCGACCTGCTCGGGGCGGTCGCCGCCAAGCACTGGGCCGAGGACGGCAGCGCCGTCGCGCTCGTCGGCGGTGTGCTCGCCTTCGTCGTCCTCTTCTGGGTCTACGCCTCGTCGCTGCGCTACGCCGAGCTCGCGGTCGTGACGATGGGCTGGATCGTCCTGCTCCAGGTCGGCATCCTCCTCGTCGACCGGCTGCACTTCGGCACCTCGCTGCCCGCGGACAAGCTCGCCGCCGTCGTCGTCGCGCTGGCCGCCTCGGTCTACCTCGTCGTCGCGCCCGGGACGGTGTGAGCCCGCCGACGTCCGCGCCCGCCTCCCGGCCCCCACCCGGCGGCGTCGCTAGGGTCGGGGTGAAGGAGGTTCGACGATGACGTCAGACCGCACCCCGCTCGACTCGGGCGCGCACATCGCCCTCACCGAGCGCTACGCCGCGCACAACTACCACCCGCTGCCCGTCGTGCTGGCCCACGGCGAGGGGGCCTGGGTGACCGACGTGGAGGGCCGGCGCTACCTCGACTGCCTGGCCGGCTACTCGGCGCTCAACTTCGGCCACGGCCACCCCCGGCTGCGGGCCCGCGCCCACGCCCAGCTCGACCGGCTCACGCTGACCAGCCGGGCCTTCCTCAACGACCGGCTCGGGCCGTTCGCACAGGAGCTCGCGGCGCTGACCGGTCACGAGGTCGTCCTGCCGATGAACACCGGCGCCGAGGCCGTCGAGACCGCGATCAAGGTCGCGCGCAAGTGGGGCTACCGGGTCAAGGGCGTCCCCGAGGACACCGCGAGCATCGTCGTCATGGAGGGCAACTTCCACGGACGCACCACGACCATCGTCAGCTTCTCGGACGACAAGGTCGCGCGCGACGAGTACGGCCCCTACACACCGGGGTTCCGCACGGTGCGGTACGGCGACGTCGACGCCCTGCGCGCGGCCGTCGACGACACGACGGTCGCGGTCCTCCTGGAGCCCATCCAGGGCGAGGGCGGCGTCGTCATCCCGCCGGAGGGGTACCTGCGCGCGGTCCGCGAGGTCTGCGACACCGCCAGCGCCCTCATGGTGGCCGACGAGGTCCAGTCCGGCCTCGCACGCACCGGTCGCACCTTCGCGTGCGAGCACGAGGACGTCCGTCCCGACGTCTACGTCCTCGGCAAGGCGCTCGGCGGCGGCCTCTACCCGGTGTCCGCGATCACCGCCGACCACGCCGTGCTCGACGTCGTCACCCCCGGCTCGCACGGCTCGACCTTCGGCGGCAACCCGATGGGCGCGGCGATCGGGCACGAGGTCTGCCTCATGCTCGCCGAGGGGGAGTTCCAGTCGCGCGCAACCCGGCTGGGTGCGGTCCTGGAGGAGGGCCTGCGCCCGTTCGTCGGCCGGGGCCTCGACGGCCTGCGGGTGCGCGGCCTGTGGGCCGGGCTCGACGTCTCGCCGGGCGGCCCCTCCGGGCGCGAGCTGTGCGAGCGGCTGCTGGCCCGCGGCGTCCTCGCCAAGGACACGCACGGCTCGACCATCCGGCTCGCGCCGCCGCTCGTCGTCACCGAGGACGCGGTGCAGCTGCTCGTCGAGGCCGTCGGCGCCTCCCTCGGCTGACCGAGCCGAGAGCACCGACCCGGGCTCAGGAGCCGGCGCGCACCTCGGCCGCCCGGGCCGCGTTCTGCGCGATGGCGTCGACGATCTCGACCCGGCGGGAGCGCGGCAGGTCGTGCCCCATGTCGGGGAACATAAGCAGCCGCGAGCCCGGCACGGCCTGCGCGGTCGCGATGCCGCCGCTCGGCTGCACGAGGCGGTCGGCGAGGCCGTGGACGACGAGCGTCGGCACGTCGACCTCGTGCAGGCGCTCGGTGCGGTCGGGACTGTCGAGGATGGCCAGCAGCTGGCGGACCGTGCCGATCGGGCTGACGCTGCGCCGCACCGCGGCCCGCACCTGCGCCGTCATCTCCTCCTCGTCGAACAGCGGCCCGGCGATGACGCGCCAGCCCTCGACCCCGAGGCGCACCGCCTCCTCCTCGTCCGTGGGCCGCGGCTGCGTGAAGGACATCGCCATCGTCGGCAGCAGCCGCGGGTGGACGCGCCCGTGCCGGCGGCTGCCGGTGTTGGACATGATCGAGGTGAGGCTGAGGACCCGCTCGGGGTGGTCGATCGTCAGCTGCTGCGCGATCATCCCACCCATCGAGGCGCCGACGACGTGCGCCGCCGCGATGCCGAGGTGGTCGAGGAGCGCGGCCGCGTCGTCGGCCATGTCGGCGAGCAGGTAGTCGGCCCCGCCGGAGCCCGGGCGCAGGAAGCTGCGGACGACCGCCGAGCGCGCCGGCGGAGGGCCCGGGGTGAAGCTCGACAGGCCGATGTCGCGGTTGTCGTGCCGCACGACCCGGAAGCCGCGCGCCACGAGGCCGTCGACGAGGTCCTGCGGCCAGCCCACGAGCTGCGTCCCGAGACCCATGACGAGGAGCATCGGCACCCCGTCGTCGGGCCCGTCGACCTCGTAGGCGATCTCCACGTCACCGAGCTGCGCCGTTGCCATGTCCGCAGTGTCGCACCCCGACCCGGGCGCCGGCACGGGCACCCGCGCCGTCGTGGATGGCGGCCCGTCTAGCATGAGCCGGTGATCGCAGCGCTGACGTACGTCGTCGTGGGCCTCTCGGTGGTCCTCTGCGGCGCGGCGGTCGTCTACGCCGTCCGGGACCGCCTCATCGACGACCTGCTCCTCGGGATCGCGGGGCTGCTCGAGCTCGCGCTGCTCGTCGTGCTCGTCGGGGGGCTCGTCGGCAGCGGGCACGTCACCGACTCGGCCGAGCGGGCGACGTTCATCGCCTACCTCGTGAGCCTGCCGGTGATCCCGCCGGGCACGGCGTTCCTCGCCATCAAGGAGAAGTCCCGCTGGGCCATGGGCTCGATCGCGGTCGGCGCGTTCGCCGTCGGCGTCATGTCCGCCCGGCTCGCCCAGATCTGGATGTCCTATGACTGACCCCGTCCTGCGCGACCGCCGGGCCCTCGGCGGCCCCGGCGTGCTGCTCGTCGTCGTCTACGGCGTGCTGGCGCTCGCCGCCACCGGGCGCTCGGTGCTCCAGATCTCGGAGTACTTCGACCGTGCCCCGCTGGCCTACGTCCTGTCGGCACTCGCGGCCGTCGTCTACCTGCTCGCGACGTGGTGCCTCGCCCGCGGTGGTCGCTGGGTGCGCGTCGGCATCGTCGCGTGCGCGGTCGAGCTCGCCGGCGTGCTGCTCGTCGGGCTCGCGTCCTACCTCGACCCCTCGGCCTTCCCCGACAAGACCGTCTGGTCGCACTTCGGCCAGGGCTACGGGTTCGTGCCGCTCGTCCTGCCGGTGCTCGGCCTGCTGTGGTTCCGCCGCGTCGAGCGCGGCGCCCGGGCCGACGCGGCCGTCCACGAGCAGGACGTCGCCCCGACCTCCGACTGAGCCGATGGCCGGGGCGACGTCGGCGCCTCAGGCGTCCTTGCGCTCCAGCAGCAGGACGGGGATGAGGCGGTCGGTCTTGGTCTGGTACTCCGCGTACGGCGGGTAGGCGGCGACGCAGCGCTCCCACCACTCCTCGCGCTCGGCGCCGTCGATCTCGCGGGCCACGGCCTCCCAGGACTCGGTGCCGTCCTGGAGGGTGAGGTTCGGGTCGGCGAGGAGGTTGCCGTACCAGACGGGGTGCTCCGGCGCGCCGCCCTTGCTCGCGACGGCGGCGTACGTGCCGTCGTGCTCGACGCGCATCAGCGGGACCTTGCGCACCGCGCCGGTCTTGCGGCCGCGCATCGTCAGCATGACGACCGGGCGGTCCATCACGCTGACCGAACGGGTGTCGCCGGTCTCGTCGATCTTCTCGACCTGCTCGCGCACCCAGTCGGAGGGGGACGGGATGTAGTCGTCGCTCATGTTCTCTCTCAACTCACTTGTCGCTCGAGGTCTTCCAGAGGTTGATGCCCGTGTCCTGGGCGTGCTTGTCGATCTTCGCGAGCTCGTCCTTCGTGAAGCGCAGCTTCTTGACGGCGTCGAGGCTGTCGTCGAGCTGCTCGACCGAGCTCGCGCCGACGAGCACCGACGTGACGCGCGGGTCGCGCAGCGCCCACGCGAGGGCCATCTGCGCGAGGGTCTGGCCGCGGGTCTTCGCCAGCCGGTCCAGGGCGCGGATGTGCTTGAGCGCGGTGTCGGTGAGCAGCGCCGGGTCGAGCGACTTGCCCTGCGACGCACGCGAACCCTCGGGGATGCCCTTGAGGTACTTGTTCGTCAGCATCCCCTGGGCCAGCGGGGAGAACGCGATGCAGCCGACGCCGGTCTCGCCGAGGGCGTCCAGCAGCCCCTCCTCCTCGATCCAGCGGTTGAGCATCGAGTACGACGGCTGGTGGATGAGCAGCGGCGTGCCCA
Organism: Phycicoccus jejuensis; assembly: GCF_000720925.1. Lineage (GTDB taxonomy): Bacteria > Actinomycetota > Actinomycetes > Actinomycetales > Dermatophilaceae > Phycicoccus > Phycicoccus jejuensis. Next base: position 432,295 of record NZ_JOEE01000004.1, read on the forward strand.
TCGCCCGGAGGATCTCGACGGCCTCGCGGGTGCGCTGCGCCGAGTAGGACGAGATGCCCACGTAGAGCGCCTTGCCGGCACGCACGAGGGAGTCCAGCGCCCCGCAGGTCTCCTCGAGCGGGGTCGTCTCGTCGAAGCGGTGGCTGTAGAAGATGTCGAAGTGGTCCAGGCCGGTGCGCCGCAGCGACTGGTCGGCCGAGGCGGTGACGTACTTCCGCGAGCCGCCGCCCTGGCCGTAGGGGCCGGGCCACATGTCGTAGCCCGCCTTGGAGCTGATGACGAGCTCGTCGCGGTAGGGGCGGAAGTCGCGGGCGAAGAGGGTCCCGAAGTTGCGCTCGGCACTGCCGTAGGGCGGGCCGTAGTTGTTCGCGAGGTCGAAGTGGGTGACGCCCCGGTCGAACGCGCGCCGCAGGATCGCCTGCTGGCGCTCCAGCGGCACGTCGTCGCCGAAGTTGTGCCAGAGGCCCAGCGAGATCGCGGGGAGGTCGAGGCCGGAGCGGCCGGTGCGTCGGTAGGGCATCCCGGCGCGGTAGCGGCCCGCGGCGGCCTTGTACTCGTCGGCGTGGAAGGTCATGGGGTCATCCTGCCCCGTTCGCGGGGTGAGACGGGCGGGGGAGGGGGCTGACCGCGGGCCGGCCCGTGCGTATCCTGACGGCAGGTCATGAGCGCCAGCGCCAAGCCCCGGCTCGCTGGCCGGCAACCCTCCTCCGCGGTGGGGTGCCCCGGGTGAGGACCAGGCGTGCGGCACCCGTCGCGCGCAAGCGCGGGAGCCCCTGGGCACCCCGCCGAGCACACGTCCGCGTGCGCCCGGCCCGCCGGTCGGTCGCACCCACGAGTCAGGAGCGAACCGATGACCGACCCGTCCCAGTGGGGTTTCGAGACCCGCCAGGTGCACGCCGGCCAGCAGCCCGACAGCGCCACCGGCGCCCGGGCCCTGCCGATCTACCAGACGACGTCGTACGTCTTCAACGACACCGCGCACGCCGAGAACCTCTTCGCGCTGCGCGAGTTCGGCAACATCTACACGCGCATCATGAACCCGACGCAGGACGCCGTCGAGCAGCGCATCGCGGCGCTCGAGGGCGGGGTCGGGGCGCTGCTCGTGGCGTCCGGGCAGGCCGCGACGACGCTCGGCCTGCTCAACATCGCCGAGGCCGGTGACCACATCGTCTCCAGCGCGGCGCTCTACGGCGGCACGGTCAACCTGCTGAAGTTCACCTTCCGCAAGCTCGGCATCGACGTCACCTTCGTCGAGGACCACACCGACCCGCAGGCCTGGCGCGACGCGGTGCGCCCCAACACCAAGGCGTTCTTCGGCGAGACCATCGCCAACCCCAAGGCCGAGGTCCTCGACATCGAGGCCGTCGCCGCGGTCGCCCACGAGGTCGGCGTGCCGCTGGTCGTCGACAACACCATCGCGACGCCGTACGTCATCCGGCCGCTGGAGTGGGGCGCCGACGTCGTCATCCACTCGGCGACCAAGTACCTCGGCGGGCACGGCACGTCCATCGCCGGCGTCATCGTCGACGGCGGCACCTTCGACTACACGACGGACCCGGAGCGCTTCCCCAACTACAACACCCCGGACGAGAGCTACCACGGGCTGCGCTTCGGCCCGGACCTCGGCGTCGGCAGCCCCTTCGGCGCGAACCTCTCGTACATCCTCAAGGCGCGAGTGCAGCTGCTGCGCGACCTCGGCGCCGCGGTCTCGCCGTTCAACGCTTTCCTCATCGGGCAGGGCATCGAGACCCTCAGCCTGCGCCTGGAGCGCCACCTCGAGAACGCCCGCCGGGTCGCCGAGCACCTGGAGCAGCACCCCCAGGTCGAGTCGGTGCGGTGGGCCTCGCTCGACAGCAGCCCGGGGAAGGCGCTCGCGGACAAGTACGCGCCGCTGGGCGCCGGGGCGGTGCTCGCGTTCGAGATCCGCGGTGGCATCGAGGCCGGGCGCCGCTTCGTCGAGGGCCTGTCGCTGCACAGCCACGTCGCGAACATGGGCGACGTGCGCTCGCTCGCCATCCACCCGGCGTCGACGACGCACAGCCAGGGCGGGGACGAGGACCGGCTGGCCGCCGGTGTCACGCCCGGTCTCGTGCGCCTCGCGGTGGGCATTGAGTCGGTCGCCGACATCCTCGCCGACCTCGACGCCGGCTTCGCCGCGGCGGCCGGTGACGGCTCCGGGGACGCGGCGCCCGAGCTCGTCGGGGCCACGCAGGGCTGAGCGACCCTCCGCCCGCCGGGGCCTGTGGAAAACCCGGCGGGCGGGACGCCGCCCCCGCCTAGCGTCGGGGCATGACGACGTACCGGGTGGATGCACCGAGCGTGCTGGAGGTGGGGGAGCGCCTGCTCGACCTCGCCGAGTCGCTCACGCTCATGGGGGACCCCGCGGCGGACCGATGGGCGTTCGGGCCCGGCTGCAGCGGCGCCGCGCTCGAGGATCTGCTCGGCGGGTGGCGGCACGCGCGGCTGCGGATGGCGGACGCGCTGACCGTCCTCGGCGAGGCGGCCGGGACGGCGGGGGGCGCCTACCTCGACCTCGAGGCGGGGGTCTCGCGCGGCCTGCGGGGTGGCCCGACGTGGTGATGTCGCTGGGTCCGGTCGAGGGGTCGGCGGAGGGGGTGCGGGCGGTCGCCTCGACGTGCGACGCGACCGGTCGGCGGCTCGCCGACACGGCGGCCGACCTCGCCCGGCTGCGCGACGGAGCGGTCTGGGACGGGCCCGCCGGCGAGGCCTTCGGCGCCCGGATCGAGACGGCGCCGGCCGTGCTCGAGCGCGCGGCCCACCGCTACCTCGGGGCGGTGGCCCCGCTGCGCGCCTACGCGACGGTGCTCGAGGAGGAGCAGGCGGTGGTGCAGCACGCGGTCACGGCGCACGGTGACGCGTGGGACGCCTACCGGCTGCTCGAGCAGCGCGCCGTCGCCCTCGTCGAGGCGGGTGCCACGGAGGCCGACCCGGTGCTGCTCGCGGTCCGGCAGGCGCAGCAGGACGTGATGGCCACCGTCCTGCGCGCCGAGGCCGCGCACGCAGCGGCCCTCGACCGGCTGCGCGCCGCCGACGCCCGCTGCGCCGCCGTGCTCGGTGCGCTCGCCGACGACGACATCGGCGACTCGGTCCTCTACCGCGGCCTGCGGCGAGCGAGCTCGGCCGGCCACGGGGTCGGGATGCTCGCCGCGCTGCCGACGCGGTTCGCGCCGCCGCTGGCGGCCGCCGGGGTGGTCGGCGAGGGCGTCGGGACGCTCGCCGACGGGGTGCTGCTCGTCGGGTACGACGAGGGGAGCGCGCGGGACGTGGGGGTCGCGGCCGGCGCGTGGGTCCTCGGCGTCGCCGGGCAGTCGTTCACCACGGCGGCGAAGGTCGGGACGGTCGTGGGCCCGGACGGCGTGGCCGTGGCCAGGACGCTGGGCACCCAGGAGCGCATCCTCATGGGGGCGGGCCAGACGGCGCGGACCCGGCTGCAGGACGCCCGGGTCCGGCTCATGCTGGCGCCTCCCACCGTCGCCCACGCGGCACCGTCCGCGCCGGTGGTCGTCGGGGGAGCCGCGGCGCGGCTGCGGGCCGCCGGTGTCCGGGTGGTCCGGGCGAAGGTGGCCGCCGCGGGACGCGAGCTGCGGCTCGTGCGGGCGGGCGGGGCCCGGACGGTCGGGCTCTACACCGCCGGGGTGAGCCTGCACGCGACCCTGAAGGCCCTGCCGCACGTCGTCCCGCAGGAGCGCGCACCCCAGCGGCAGGGGACGTCCGGTCGGAGCCCGCGGTGAGGGCGACCTATCCTGTCGGGCATGCCTGCCCGCACCGAGACCGCGCTCGAGGCGGTCGCCGCGGCGGAGCTGCACTACCCCGAGCACCTGCCCGTCGTCGCCGCGCGCGAGGAGATCCTCGCGGCCCTGCGTGACCACCAGGTCGTCGTCATCGCCGGCGAGACCGGGTCGGGCAAGACGACCCAGCTCCCGAAGATGTGCCTCGAGCTCGGCCGCGGGGCGGGGGGCCGCCAGGTCGGGCACACCCAGCCGCGGCGGATCGCGGCGCGGTCGGTCGCGGAGCGCATCGCCGAGGAGATGGAGGTCGAACTCGGCGGCACCGTCGGCTACCAGGTGCGCTTCGGCGACCACAGCAGCGACGCGACGCGGGTCAAGGTGATGACCGACGGCATCCTGCTCAGTGAGATGCAGCGCGACCGCGACCTGCGCCGGTACGACACGATCATCATCGACGAGGCGCACGAGCGCAGCCTCAACATCGACTTCATCCTCGGCTACCTCAAGCAGCTGCTGCCGCGGCGCCCCGACCTCAAGGTCGTCGTCACCTCGGCGACGATCGACCCCGAGCGCTTCGCCCGGCACTTCGGCACCGACGAGCGCGGCGAGGTCGTCCGCGAGGTGCCGGTGCTCGAGGTGTCCGGGCGCACCTACCCCGTCGAGGTCCGCTACCGCCCGCTCGTCGAGACGACCCCGGACGGCACGCACGTCGTCGAGGAGCGCGACCAGGTGACCGGGGTCGTGCAGGCAGTCGAGGAGCTGTGGACGGAGGCGCCGCCCGCCCCGGACGCGACCGACATCCTCGTGTTCTTCTCGGGGGAGCGCGAGATCCGCGACGCCGCCGACGCGTTGAACGCCCTGAAGCTGCCGGGCACCGAGGTGCTGCCCCTGTTCGCCCGGCTGTCGTCGGCCGAGCAGCACCGGGTCTTCCGCCGCGGCGGAGGGCGCCGGATCGTCCTCGCCACCAACGTCGCCGAGACCTCGCTCACGGTGCCCGGCATCGGCTACGTCGTCGACACCGGCACCGCCCGCATCTCCCGCTACAGCCAGCGCACCAAGGTGCAGCGGCTGCCGATCGAGCCGGTCAGCCGGGCCAGCGCCGCCCAGCGGGCGGGCCGCTGCGGCCGCGTCGCGCCCGGCGTCTGCATCCGTCTGTACTCCGAGGAGGACTTCGAGGCGCGCGACGAGTTCACCGAGCCCGAGATCCAGCGCACCTCGCTCGCGGCCGTCATCCTCCAGATGACCTCGCTCGGCCTCGGCGACGTCGCGCGCTTCCCGTTCGTCGACCCGCCGGACGCCCGCCAGGTCGCCGACGGCGTGCGCCTGCTCGAGGAGCTCGGGGCGTTCTCCACCGACGAGCGCGGCCCCGGTCGGCACCGCGGGCGCGCCCGCCGGCTCACGGCCACCGGCCGCACCCTCGCCCGGATGCCCCTCGACCCACGCCTGGCCCGGATGGTCGTCGAGGCCGGCCGGCTCGGCTGCACCCGCGAGGTGCTCGTGCTCGTCGCCGCCCTGTCGATCCAGGACCCGCGCGAGCGGCCGGTCGACAAGGAGGCGCAGGCCGACCAGCAGCACGCGCGCTTCAAGGACGAGCGCTCCGACTTCGCCACGCTGCTCAACCTCTGGACCTACCTCAAGACGCAGCAGAAGGAGCTCTCGCACAGCGCGTTCCGGCGGATGTGCAAGAACGAGTACCTGCACTACCTGCGCATCCGCGAGTGGCAGGACCTGCACGCCCAGCTCCGGCGCGCGACCCGGCAGACCCGCATCGACCCCGAGCTCGCGACCGCCGCCAAGGGCGAGAACCCCGACTGGGACACCGTGCACAGGGCGCTGCTCGCCGGCCTGCTCTCGCACGTGGGGGTACGCGACGAGGTCAAGCGCGAGTACCTCGGCGCCCGCGGAGCCCGGTTCGGCATCAGCCCCGGCTCGACCCTCTTCCGCCGCAAGCCCGAGTACGTCATGGCCGCCGAGCTCGTCGAGACCTCGCGGCTGTGGGCGCGGACCGTCGCCACCATCGACCCCGAGTGGGCCGAGGAGGCCGGCAGGCACGTCGTCACGCGCACGGTCAGCGAGCCGCGCTGGAGCCGCAAGGCCGGCGCCGCCGTCGCGACCGAGCGCGTGACGCTGTTCGGGGTGCCGCTCGTCACCGACCGCACCGTCCAGTACGCCCGGATCGACCCCGAGGCCGCACGCGAGATCTTCGTGCGGTCGGCGTTCGTCGAGGGCGACTGGGAGCCGGTGCACGACTTCTGGAAGCGCAACCAACGCACCCTCGCCCGGGTCGCCGAGCTCGAGGAGCGGGCGCGCCGCCGCGACATCGTCGTCGACGACGAGATCGTCTTCGCGTTCTACGACAGCCGGATCCCGCCGGACGTCGTCACCGAGCGGCACTTCGACCGCTGGTGGCGCGGCGAGCGTCGCCGCCGCCCCGACCTGCTCGACCTCACCGAGGACGTGCTCACCTCCGACGCGGGGGAGTCGGTGTCGGCGAGCGACTACCCGCGCACCTGGCGCCAGGGCGACCTCGCGCTCGACGTCACCTACCAGTTCGCGCCCGGGCAGGCCGCCGACGGCGTGACCGTGCACGTCCCGGTCGCCGTCCTCAACCGGGTCACGGCCGACGGGTTCGACTGGCAGGTGCCCGGGCTGCGCGACGAGCTGGCGGTCGCGCTCGTCCGCTCGCTGCCGAAGGCGACCCGCGTGCACTTCGTCCCGGCGCCCGACCACGCCGCCGCGGCGCTGCGCGAGATGGACCCCGCGCGCGGCTCGATGGTCGAGGAGCTGGCGCGGGTCCTGTTCGAGCGCACCCGGGTCCGCGTCGAGGCGGCCGAGTTCGACCTCGCCCGCGTGCCCGACCACCTGCGCGTCACCTTCTCGGTCGAGCGCCCGGGCGGCCGCGTCGTCGCCGCGGGCAAGGACCTCGACGCGCTGCGCGAGCAGGCCGGGGGAGCGGTGCGCGAGGGGATGGCCCGCGCCGGCGCCTCGATCGAGCGCACCGGCCTCACGACGTGGGACGTCGGCACCATCCCCGAGACCTTCGAGGGGCGCGCCGGGCGGCTGACCGTCGTCGGCTTTCCCGCGCTCGTCGACGAAGAGGCCTCCGTCGGGCTGCGCGTCCTCCCCGACGCCGGCTCCGCCGCGGCGGCTCACCGCGCGGGCGTCCGGCGCCTGCTGCTGCTCAACACGACGGCCCCGTGGAAGCGGGTGCTCGGCCGGCTCGGCAACGCCCAGAAGCTCGCGCTCGCCGACAACCCGCACGGGTCGGTGCCCGCGCTGCTCCAGGACTGCCTCGACGCCGCCGTCGACGACCTCGTCGCCGAGCACGTCCGCGGACCGGTCCGCTCCCCGGAGGCGTTCGAGGCGGCGCTCGCGGCCGTCCGGACCCACGCGGCCACGCGCGTCCTGGCCGTCGTCGAGGCGGTCGAGCCGGTGCTCGTCCTCGCCGCGCAGGTGCGGCGCACCCTCGACGCGCTCGCCGCGGGCGGTGCGTCCACCGCCACCCGGGCGGCCCGCGCCGACGTCCGCGCCCAGCTCGACGGCCTGGTCCGCCCGGGGTTCGTCGCCGCGACCGGGGTCGCCCGCCTGCCCGACCTCCAGCGCTACCTCCGCGCCGCCCAGCACCGCCTCGAGCGCGCCGCCGGCAACCCGCGCGAGCCCGTGCTCCAGAAGCAGGTCGACGCGGTCGAGTCCGCCTACGCCGACCTCCTCGAGTCGCTGCCCGCCGCCCGCCGCGCCGCTCCCGAGGTCACCGACATCGGGTGGATGGTCGAGGAGCTGCGGGTCAGCCTCTTCGCGCAGAGCCTCGGCACGAAGGGCTCGGTCTCCGAGAAGCGCGTGCGCCGGGCCATCGCCGCCGTCACGGAGTGACCCGGCCGGCGCCGGCGGGGGAATCCGTCGCCCCGGCCGGACGTTCCACCCTCACGACGCACCACCGTGAAAGGCTTCTCCCGTGATGGACCCGTCCGCCCTGTACCGCCTCGAGACCGCTGTCGACGCCCCCCGCCCGGGCGTCCTCCTCGTGCTGCTCGGCGGCTTCGTCGACGCCGGGCAGGTCCAGGCGACCCTCGGCTCGCACCTCCTCGAGACCGGCGACCCCGAGATCGTCGCCTCCTTCGACGTCGACCAGCTCCTCGACTACCGCGGCCGCCGTCCGATGATGGTCTTCGACACCAGCCGCTGGACGGAGTACGACGACCCGGCGATGCTCCTGCACCGGCTCACCGACCGCGACGGGCAGACCTACTACGTGCTGACCGGGCCCGAGCCCGACTACCAGTGGGAGCGCACCGTCGAGGCCATCCGCGAGCTCATCGCGATGCTCGGGGTCTCTCTCGTCGTCACGACGCACGGCATCCCCATGGGTGTGCCGCACACCCGCCCGGTCGGGATGACGGCGCACGCCACCGACGACGCGCTGATCGGCGAGGCCCGCTCGCCCTTCGGGCGGGTCCAGGTGCCGGCGTCCATCGGCGCCCTCCTCGAGCTGCGCCTCGGCGAGGCCGGCCAGGACGCGCTCGGGTTCGCGGTGCACGTGCCGCACTACCTCGCGACCGCCGAGTGGGCCGAGGGCGCGCTCGCCGCGCTCAACGCCATCACCGACGCGACCGGCCTCAACCTCCCGAACGACGAGCTCGTCGAGCGAGCCCGGGTCAACCAGCAGGCCATCGCCGCCGAGGTCGCCAACAGCGACGAGGCGCGCCAGGTCATCACCGCCCTCGAGCAGCAGTACGACGCCTTCGTCGAGGGCCAGGAGCGCCCCAGCCTGCTCGCGACCGAGACCTCGCAGATCCCGTCCGCCGACGAGCTCGGCGCCGAGTTCGAGGACTTCCTGCGCTCGGTGTCGGACGACGAGGACGACCCGCAGGGCCCCACGGCCTGACCCGTCCGGCCGGCGGCCTCAGTGCTTGGCCTCCGACCAGCGCCGCACCACGGAGGTGTCGGCGACGAAGCGCACCGGCGCCCCGCCCGACCACCGGCGCGCGGCGTCGGTCAGCGCGTCGTCGACCCGACGGGAGGCCTCCCCGGCCGCCGCCTCGGGCACGTGGAGCAGCAGCTCGTCGTGGAGGCACAGGACCACGCTCGCCCCGAGGTCGCGCACGGAGGCGCGGACCGTGGCCGCCCACGCCTTGAAGAGCTCGGCGGCCGAGCCCTGGATGACGGCGTTGCGCGCGAAGCGACCCCGCGCCGCGTCGACCTGCGGGTCCGCGCCCGGCGGCCGGCCGGCGACGAACCGGGCCGTCGGCACCAGCCGCCCGCCGTACGTGCGCAGTGGGGCGGCCCGGCGCCCGGCGTCGTAGGCGCGGTCGAGCATCCCCATGGCCACCGGGTAGGCGGCCTCGAGGCCCTTGAGCGCCTCGCCGGCCGCGCCGCTCCGCTGCCCGTACATCGCCGCGAGCACCGCGATCTTCGCGACGGCCCGCTCGGAGCCCAGCCGCTGGGCGACCGGGGCGTAGAGGTCGTCCGCCCGGGTGGCCGCCGCGAACGCGGTGTCGCCGCTGACGACCGCGAGCACCCGCGGCTCGACCTGCCCGAGGTCGGCGCGGACGAGGACGTGGCCCGGGTGGGCGGCGACCCCCGGGCGCAGCGCGGCCGGGAGGTTGTGCAGGCCGTTCTCGGCCGTCATCCGGCCGGCCGCGCCGTCGCAGGCGGTCCACCGGCCGCGCAGCCGGTCGTCGGGCCCGACGTGCGTGTCGAGCCAGCAGTAGCCGTACGTGGTGGTGATGCGCTCGTCCCGCCGCCACGCGAGCAGCGCCTCGACGACCGGATGGACCTCGCGGTAGGCCTCGAGGACCCACTTGCGGGTGCTCGGCACGTCGACGCCGACGCCCGCGAGCATCTCCTTGACGGCCACCGGGTTGCGCAGGTCGGTGCCCTCGCGGCCCGGCACGTGGCGCAGGACGGTGGCGTCGCGGGCCCGGCGCGCCGCGACGCCGTCCGCGTCGCCGACGGTGCGCGGCCCGGCCGCGCCGGCGACGAGGCCCTCCGTCGTCGCGCGGTCGAGCGGGAGGCCGTCGCGCTCGAGCTCGAGGCAGAGCAGGGCCGCGGCGGACTCGGAGGCCGTCGTCGCGGCCAGCCGGGCCGAGACCGAGGCCATCTGGTCCAGCTGGAGGCGTGCCGTGTCGAGCGCGGCGTGCGCCCAGGCGGCGAGGTGGCCGGGCTCCTCGAGCCAGCGCTCGTGGTCGGCGCGCAGGTGGCCCGCGGTGTCGACGAGCACGTCGTCCGCCGGGAGGTCGGCGGCGCCGACGAGGTCGAAGAGGTCGCCCCCGGGCGGCGCGGGGACGGAAGCGGCGGACAGCCCGTGGGCGGCGGCCCAGACGAGCGCGGGGGAGGCGTCCCACCCGCCGTGGAGTAGCCGGTGGGCCTCGGCGAGGTCCCAGGCGCGGGCCAGGTGCACGCGGGCCGCGACGACGCCGGTGGCGGCCTCCCGGGCCGACCACCACACCCACCGGGGGTGGTGCTCCGCCTCGAGCCGGCCGACGACCTCGGGGGCCTGCGCAGCCGGGACCGTGACGACGCGGTCGCGATGGAGCACGGCGACCGCGCGACCGCCCGTGCCCGCCACGAGCACCGCCACCTCGCCCGTCAGCATGGCGCCGAGCGTACGGGCCGACACCGTCACCGATGACGGGGACCGGGACGCCGCTGGTCAGCGGCCTGCGTGGCAGGATGACGACAGCCGGACACGCGCGGACCCGACGGTCCGCCCCGGGGCACCAGGAGGACCACGCGTGGGACTGCTCGACCGAGGCCGCACCACCAAGGACGCCGTGAGCGACACCCGCTCCGCGCTCGAGCGCGCCAACGACCCGAAGGCCGACGACGGTGTCGTCGGGCGCCAGGCGGTCCGCGTCGTCGACCAGATCCTCGACGTCGGCATCGACGGCCGCGGCCCCTTCGACTCCGCGGCGAAGACCGCCGACGCCGCGCTGCGCTCGGCCGGCGGCGACGTCGAGAAGGCGGTCGACGGCATCGTTCGGTCGCACCTGAGGCTGGCCGGCGCCGAGGGCTTCGTCACCGGCCTCGGCGGCTTCGTCACGCTGCCGATCGCCCTGCCCGCCAACGTCGTCGCGTACTACGCCCTCGCCACGCGGATGACCGCGGCCATCGCCCGCGTGCGTGGCCACGACATCGCGCAGCCGCAGGTGCGGGCCGCGGTGCTGCTGACCCTCGCGGGCGCCGACGCCGACGACCTCCTCGCCAAGGCCGGGGTCGCCGCCCCCGTCGGCGGCTTCGCCAACCTCGCCGCCCAGCGCCTGCCCGGCCCGGCCGCGATGGTCGTCAAGAAGGGCGTGTTCTTCAAGCTCGTCGCGAGCTCGGGCAAGGGCGTGCTCTCGCGCTTCGGGCGTGGCGTCCCCGTCGTCGGCGGCGTCGTCGGCGCGGGGGTCGACGTCGTCCTGCTCCGCCGCCTCGCCAGCGACGCCAAGCGCGAGTTCCCGGCGGTCGCCGGGCGCATCGGCCCGGCCTGACCCCGCGACCCCAGGAGGAACCCATGGCCAAGGCCCGCACCCTCGCCTACGTCGGCGCCCTCGGGCGCGCCATCCGCCTCGCGACGAAGGACGGCGGCCCCTCGCTCGGGGAGCGTGCCTCCGCCGTCCCGCGGATGGTGACCGCGATCCGCTCCGGCGAGTACACCGGCACCTCGATGGGCAAGCTCGGCCTCGTCGCGGCCGGCGCCGCGTACGTCGTCTCGCCCGTCGACCTGCTGCCCGAGGCGGTCCTCGGCGTGCTCGGCCTCGCCGACGACGCGATGGTGCTCGGCTGGGTCGCGACGACGCTCGTCGAGGAGACCGAGAAGTTCCTCGAGTGGGAGCGCGAGACCGGTCGCGGCCCGCAGACGGTGCCGGGGGACGTCGTCCGCTGACGCGGTGACCGGCACGGTCCCCTGAGCGGCACGGGGCCGGCCGTCCACAGGCGGGGCCGTGGAGGTCCGTCGTCCACAGATCGCCGGCGGCCCCTGTCGCACCGGCCTCCCGCGGCGGCAGCGTGGTCGCATGAGCGACACCACGACCGTCCACGGGCCCGACGAGCTGCTCGCCGTCCTGCCCTACCAGCTCGGCTACCACCCGACGCGCAGCGTCGTGGCGGTCGCCCTCGACCACCGGCGCCGGGTCCACTTCGTCGCCCGGGTCGACCTCCCACCCGAGGACCACGTCGGGGACACGGTCGAGGCCGTCCTCGGGCCGCTGCGGCGGGAGCTCGCGGGGCCGGTCCTCCTCGTCGGCTACGAGGACGAGGAGCACGCCTGCGACCCCCTGCTGCTCGCGCTCCTCGAGGCCCTCGAGTCGCACGGCGCCGAGGTGGCCGACGTCGCGGTCGTGCGCGGGGGACGGCGGTACTCGCCGGTCTGCGAGCGGGCCTGCTGCCCCCGCGAGGGCGTGGTGCTGCCGGCCCCGCACGCGGTGCCGGCGGTGGCCGAGCTGGTCGCCCGCGGCCTCGCGCCCCTGCCCGACCGTGCGGCGGTCGACGGCCTCGTCGCCCCGGACGCGGAGCGCGCGTCGGCGGTCGGGGCCTGGCTCCCGCTCCCGGCGCTCGACCGCCGGTCCCGCCGGGGCAGCGCCCGCGTGCGGCGCGAGGCGGTGCGGGCCTGGGCGCTCGTGCTCGCCCGGCCGGACGCGGTCGGCCGTCCCCGCCTCGAGCCCCCGCCGGAGGTCCTGGCGCGGGCGGTCGAGGGACTGCGCGACATCGGCCTGCGCGACGCGCTGATCGCCTGGGTCGCACCGGGGGTGGTGCCCCGTGGCCTGCTCGACGCGGTGGTGGTCGCCCTGCTCGAGCGGCACCTGCCGCGCTGGGCGGGGATGGGGTCGTGGGTCCACGTCCCGCGGGGGACCGAGGGCCGTCACGAGCTGCTCGAGCGCCTGCTGGCGCTCGCCCGTGCGGTCCCCGACGACCGGCCGGACGACGCGGCGGCGGTGTGCACGACGGCGGCGCAGCTCGCCTGGCAGCTCGGCGACGGCGCCGTGGCGCGCGCCGCCCTCGAGCGGGCCCTGCGGGTGGAGCCGGGCTACCGCCTCGCGCAGCTCCTCTCCGGGGTCGTCGAGCACGGGCTGCGCCCCGAGACCCTGACGCGGGCCGGTGGGGACGCGACGGTCGCCGGACGGCTCGGGCGGGCCGGGTGAGCGCGCACCGGGCCGGTGGAGGAGCGGTGTTCGGCTGTCGGACGAACACCGGTACCCGTCGGCGCCTCCCGGTACCATCGGGGCAGGTCATGAGTCCCAGTGCCAAACCCCGGTTTGCTGGGCGGCAACCCTCCTCGCGGTGGGGTGCCCCGGGTGATGACCCGGCCGCGGCACAGCCCCCGCGGCAAGCGCGAGTGCCGAGGAGTCCCATCGATGACTGCCACCCCGACCCGGTCGACGGGCGCCGTCTGGCGTCCCGGCGACCCCGTCGGCGACCGTCGCTTCGCGGCGGTCGGCGACCTGCCGCTCGAGCGAGGGGGCGTCCTGCCCGGGGTGACCCTCGCCTACGAGACGTGGGGGACCCTGTCGCCGGAGGGTGACAACGCCGTCCTCGTCGAGCACGCGCTGACGGGCGACAGCCACGTCGTCGGTCCGTCCGGGCCGGGGCAGCCCACCGAGGGCTGGTGGCCGGGGCTCGTCGGTCCCGGGGCGCCGCTCGACACCGACCGCTGGTTCGTCGTGGCGGCCAACGTCGTCGGCGGCTGCCAGGGGAGCACCGGCCCCTCCTCGACGGCACCGGACGGGCGAGCGTGGGGCGGCCGCTTCCCGTTCCTCACGATCCGTGACCAGGTCGCGGCGGAGGCGGCCCTGGCCGACCACCTCGGCATCGACGCCTGGGCCCTCGTGCTCGGCGGCTCGATGGGCGGGATGCGGGCACTGGAGTGGGCGACCTCGTTCCCCGCCCGGGTACGGCGTGCCCTGGTCCTCGCCTCGACCGCCGCGGCCACCGCCGACCAGGTGGCGTGGTGCCAGCCGCAGCTGCTCGCCATCCGCCACGACCCGGACTACCAGGACGGCGACTACTACGACACCGGACGCGCGCCGGTCACCGGGCTCGGCATCGCCCGGCGCATCGCGCACACGACCTACCGGCACGAGAGCGAGCTCGACGCGCGGTTCGGCCGTCGGCCGCGGGCCGGGGAGGACCCGCTCGGCGGCGGCGGGCGCTACGACGTCGAGAGCTACCTCGACCACCACGCGACCAAGCTGGCGCGCCGGTTCGACGCCAACAGCTACCTCGTGCTGTCGGAGGCGATGAACAGCCACGACGTCGGTCGTGGGCGCGGTGGCGTCGCGGCCGCCCTGCGCGCGTTCCCGGGCCTGCTCCACGTCGCCGGCGTCAGCACCGACCGCCTCTACCCGGTGCGCCTGTCGGAGGACATCGTGCGGGCCCGGCCGGGCACCCGGTCGAGCACGATCGAGTCCGACCAGGGTCACGACGGCTTCCTCACGGAGGTCGCGCAGGTCGGGGCGCTCATCCGCGCCGTGCTTGCGGCTGAACCCGACGCGCCCTGCGGTACGGTCGACTGACTGACCGCAGCAGCGCCGAGGAGGACATCGTGACGATCGTCGTTGGCTTCGTCCCGACGAAGGAGGGGCGGGCCGCTCTGGCTCGCGCGGTCGAGGAGGCGAAGGGGCGGGGGAGCCGACTCGTCGTCATCAACTCCCACCGAGGAGGCCTCGACGACGAGACCGCGCGCTCCGCGGAGGAGGAGCTGCGCCGGGCCACCGACGAGATCAAGGCCGCCGGCGCCGAGATGGAGGTGCGTCAGCTCGTGCGTGGCAACGAGCCCGCCGAGGACCTCATCGCGGTCGCGAACGAGACCGGCGCCGACCTCATCGTCATCGGCCTGCGGCGCCGCACGCCCGTCGGCAAGCTGATCCTCGGCTCCAACGCGCAGCGCATCCTGCTCGACGCGCCGTGCGCGGTGCTCGCCGTCAAGGGCTGATCCGGCCCGGTTCCGCTGTGCCGCAGCGCCCCGACGGGCGCTGTGGCAGCGCGTGGTGCCGGCGTGCGACCGGGTGGATGTGGGCGAAGCGGTCGAGCAAAGTTATAATGGTAGAGCGCACCGGGCCGGATGGGGTCGAACCGATCAGCCGGAGCGCCACTCCCCGGACCCTCACCACCGCAGCACCGGCTCCTTCGTGTCCCGGTCCAGCGGTTCTCCGCGACGAAAGGTAGTCGGTGTCGCCTGTGTCCTCGAAGCCCTCCGAACCGAGCACCCTCCCCCCCGAGTTCGCCCACGAGGCGCTCCAGAACCTCGTGCGTGCGGGGCGGACCAACGGGTCGGTGAGCGGGACGCAGGTCGCCGAGGCGATGCGCGCCGCCGATGTCACGCCGGCTCGTGGCCGCGTCGTCCTACGCGCCCTCGGTGACCAGGGCATCGAGGTCCGCCACGACGACACCGCCGGTGTCGCCGCGGCCGCGACCCGCACCGCGAAGAAGACCTCGACGGCGACGACGAAGAAGGCCGCCGCGAAGCCGGCCGCCAAGAAGGCCGCCGCCACCGACGGCGCGGCCAAGAAGACCGCCGCCGCGTCGACGACGAAGAAGGCCGCCTCGGCCGCCGCGTCGCCCGCGAAGAAGGCCGCCCCGGCGAAGAAGACGACGGCCAAGAAGGCCGCCGCCACCGAGGCCCCCGCGCAGGACGCGCCCGTCGACCTCGAGGACGAGCTGGCCACCGAGGACGAGGCGGCCGACGAGACCGGCGAGTCCACGACCGCCAAGCCCGAGGGCGAGACCGAGGACGCCGGCTTCGTCATGACCAACGACGACGACGACGCCCCGGCGCAGCAGGTCGTCACCGCCGGCGCGACCGCCGACCCGGTCAAGGACTACCTCAAGCAGATCGGCAAGGTCGCCCTCCTCAACGCCGAGCAGGAGGTCGAGCTCGCCAAGCGCATCGAGGCCGGCCTGTTCGCCGAGGAGCAGCTGAACTCCGGCGCCAAGATCGACATGAAGCTCAAGCGCGAGCTGTGGTGGATCGCCCAGGACGGCAAGAAGGCCAAGAACCACCTCCTCGAGGCCAACCTCCGTCTCGTCGTCAGCCTGGCCAAGCGCTACACCGGCCGCGGCATGCTCTTCCTCGACCTCATCCAGGAGGGCAACCTCGGCCTCATCCGTGCGGTCGAGAAGTTCGACTACACCAAGGGCTACAAGTTCTCGACCTACGCGACGTGGTGGATCCGCCAGGCGATCACCCGCGCGATGGCCGACCAGGCGCGCACCATCCGCATCCCGGTGCACATGGTCGAGGTCATCAACAAGCTCGCCCGCGTGCAGCGCCAGATGCTCCAGGACCTCGGGCGCGAGCCCACCCCGGAGGAGCTGGCCAAGGAGCTCGACATGACGCCCGAGAAGGTCGTCGAGGTCCAGAAGTACGGCCGCGAGCCGATCTCGCTGCACACCCCGCTCGGCGAGGACGGCGACAGCGAGTTCGGTGACCTCATCGAGGACTCCGAGGCGGTCGTCCCGGCCGACGCCGTGAGCTTCACCCTCCTCCAGGAGCAGCTGCACAGCGTCCTCGACACCCTCTCGGAGCGTGAGGCCGGTGTCGTCTCGATGCGCTTCGGCCTGACCGACGGCCAGCCGAAGACCCTCGACGAGATCGGCAAGGTCTACGGCGTGACGCGCGAGCGGATCCGCCAGATCGAGTCCAAGACGATGAGCAAGCTGCGCCACCCGAGCCGCAGCCAGGCGCTGCGCGACTACCTCGACTGAGGTCCGCCGCACCACGACGACGGGGCCGCCTCCCACCCGGGAGGCGGCCCCGTCGTCGTGCGCGCAGGGGTCGGGCCGGCTCAGCCGACCGGCGTGCGCTCGTCCTCGCGGTCGGGCGTGGCGGAGTCGTCGTCGCGACGGCGCCCCGGCAGCCGCAGGGCGTTCGCCCACTGGCGGCGCCCCTCGGCCGGGAGCAGCAGCGCCCGCAGCCGGTCACCGCGCCGGCGGCGGCCGAGGGCCGCGCGCCACACCGTGCGCGCGTCCTCGGTGACGTCGGGCAGGGGAGCGCCGGGCCGCGCGTAACGGGCCCGCTCCAGCGCGTCGACGACCCGGTCGAGGGCGGCGTCCTCCTCCGGGGTGAGGTAGGCGGCGCGCCCCAGCTGCTGGGAGGCCTGGCGCGGGGTCGCGCCGTCGGTCGGCACGAGGCCCACGTCACCGAGCCGCAGCAGCAGCGACTGCCACTCGGCCTCGACCCGCTCGGCGTCGTCGCGGGCCCGGGCGCGGGCCCGACGGCGCGCCCACCACGCGCCGGCCGGCAGCAGCGCCGCGGCCAGGAGCACCCCGAGGACGACGAGCAGGCTCGTCAGGTGGCGGCTCACGAGGTCGAGCGGCCCGGTCGCGGAGGTCGTCGAGCCCGTGTCCTGCGGGTCCTCGGCCGTGACGTCGCGCGAGGGGCCCGCCGAGGTGGACGGCGTGGAGGACGCGCCGGCCGAGGCCGACGGGGCGGCCGTGCTCGTCGCGTCGGTCCGGTCGCGGGTCCACGTCGGGGGCAGGCCGCTGCGCACACCGGGCGTCGGCTCGAAGCGCACCCACCCGAGCTCGGGGAACCACAGCTCGGGCCACGCGTGCGCGTCGTTGACGCGCACGACCCGCTCGCTGCCGTCGGGTGTGCCGGGGAGGAAGCCGACGGCCATCCGCGCCGGGATGCCGCTCTCGCGCGCCATC
This sequence comes from Phycicoccus jejuensis, assembly GCF_000720925.1. Lineage (GTDB taxonomy): Bacteria > Actinomycetota > Actinomycetes > Actinomycetales > Dermatophilaceae > Phycicoccus > Phycicoccus jejuensis. The sequence goes on from NZ_JOEE01000004.1 coordinate 449,670, forward strand.
ATGATCATCGCGCTGGAGAACTGCACGCAGTAGCCGCGCTTGGTCTGCAGGAAGCGCACGAGCGGCTCCTCGGCCGCCGCCCCCTGGGCGGTGTCCTCGGCGAGGTCCTCGGAGTAGGTGAAGTCCGGGCCGCGCAGGTAGTCCTGGATGCTCGTCGCGACCTCGAGCGGGGTGTCGCCGTCGCCGGTCACGCGGTCGAGCACCTCGCGCACGGCGGACTGCGCCCGCTGGTCGACGACGAGGTCCTCGGGGTTCGGGGCGGCCCCCTCGACCGTCGTGCCGAACTGCTCCGGCTCGGGCGCCAGCTTCGTGTACTCGACGGTGTACTCGCCGACCGGCTGGGTCAGCTCCACGACGCCGCCCGAGGTGACCTGCCACGTCCCGGCGGCGAACGGGGCCCCGACCGGGTTGGCCGGCAGGGCGACCTGCGGCGGCGCGACCGACGAGGAGAGCACCTCGATGCGCTCGGTCGTCCGCTTGACGTCCGGAGCGGCCCCCGACCCCGGCAGCTGGCCGTCCGGCGGGACGTAGGCCGGGTCGTCGGTGTCGACCCAGCGTCCCCGACGGTAGGTGTCGAGCAAGCCGACGCGCAGCGGCTCCGGCTCGTCGGCCGAGGTCCGGTAGGTGATGACGGGGTCGGTGGAGCGGTCGGCGAGGTCGCGGGCGATGTCGATGCTCGTCGAGAGCCGGACGGCGCCGCCGTTGCCACCCCCGTCCCCGCGGGCCAGGCCGTCCGCGATGAACGTCGTCGGCAGGTGCGGGACGAGGGCCGGCACGACGACGGCGGCGGCGAGGGCCAGCGCCCCGACGACGCGCCCGGTCGTGGCGAAGGAGGTCCCCGGGTCGGCGTCGCGGTGGCCCTCGGCCGCCAGCCCGCCCCACGCCCGCAGCGTCCGCACGCCCTGCCGCCCGACGAGGGCCAGCCAGAGGACGGCCGGGGGCAGCAGGTACCAGGCGGCGAGACCGGCATAGGTGTTCGTCGCGGCCGCGAGGAAGGCGGCGAGCAGCGGGATGCCGGCGAGCGCCGGGTTGCGGTACGTCACCGCGATCGCGTCGGTGACGAGCGCGGCGAGGCCGACGAGCAGGCTCACCGCGAGCACGACGCCGCGGTCGGACGGCGCCGGGGCGGAGTAGGCGGTGACCGTGCCGTACGCCTGGTCGAGGAGGATCCCGAGGGCCCGGCCGGTCTCGGGGGTGGGGACGAGCCCTCCCCACAGGTGCCCCTGGCCGTGCAGGAGCGCGACGGCCTCGGTGAGCACGAGGACCTGCCCGGCGACGACGAGCGGCCGGGCGACGGTGAGGGCGCGCAGGGCCGCGCCGGTCAGCGCGACGAGGAGCACGAGCACGAGGCTGGGCCGCAACCAGTCGCCGGTGGGCGCGAAGAGGTCGGTGAGCGGGAGGGTGACCGCGAGCGCGGTGAGGGCGACGAGGAGGGTCTCGAGCGGCTTGGCGCGGGTCATCGGGCCCCCGCCAGGGTGGTGGAGACGGCCCCGGACCACGCCTCGGCCGGCCCGGTGCCGGCGTCGGCGGCGGACGCGAGCCAGCCGGAGCCCTGGAGCGTGGCGACCGTCGCGGCCGCGCCGCCCTCGGAGGGCCGTTCCCCGCCGGCGGTGCGTCCGAAGCGGGTCGGGTCGACGACGAGGGCCACGCCGGTGGACCCGGGCTGGCGCAGCGCGGCGAGGGTGTGCGCGTCGTCGTCGGAGAGGGGTCCTCCGACGTAGACGACGAGCCCGCCCTGGCCGGTCAGGCCGCTCGCCGCGTGCAGCACCGCGCGGGTGCCGTCGTCGGTGCCCAGGCCCACCCGGGCGAGGGCGTCGAGCCCGCCGTCGACCGTGTCGTCGTGGCGCACCCCGGTGTCGTCGCCCGGGTCGGCGGTCAGGAGGTGGACGGCGTGGGCGCCGTCGACGAGGTGGACGAGGACGGACGCCGCGAGCGTCACCGCCCACTCGAGCGACCCCGAACGGCCCGAGCCGCCGTGCCCCGCCGCGCGCGAGTCGACGAGGACGACCGCGCGCCGCTTGGCCGGGCGGTCCTCCTGGCGGACCATGAGCTCGCCCGTGCGCGCCGTGGCCGGCCAGTGGATGCGTCGCAGGTCGTCGCCGTCGCGGTACTCGCGGATGGTCTGGTCGTCCTCGCCGTGCAGCGCGACCATGTGGGGGATCGACCCCTCGCTGCCGATGCCGCGGCCGAGCGAGCGCCCGGCCGTCAGCGGCAGCACGCGGGGGAGGACGACGACCTCGGCGTGCCCGCTGACGGCGGCGGTGCGCAGCGTGAGGCCGAAGGGGTCGCGGACCCGGACGCGCAGCGGACCGAGGTGGTGGACCCCGCGGGTGTGCGAGCGGACGCTGTACTGCACCTCCTGCGTCGTGCCACCGCGCATCGACGCGATGACGAAGCGGGGCCGGTCGCCGAGCGCGTAGTCGATGCCCTCCTCCGCCATGAGCACCGGCGTCGGCGAGGGCTCGAGGTTGCGGACCCGCAGCGTGACGACCGAGCGCTGGTCGATGGCGACGCGGCCCGGCTCGACCGACCGGGTGACCTCCAGGCGCAGGCCGTGCCGGCGCACGAGCACGAGCGAGCCGGCCGTCAGCGCGAGGAGCAGGACGCCGATGCGGGTGACGTCGTGCTGGCCGAGGAGCACGCCCGCCGCGACGAGCACGGTCCCGCACCCGAGGAAGGAGGCTCCTCGGGTGGTCAGGGTGCGGCGCAGGAGGTCCACGGGTCAGCGGGTGGGGGCCGGGACGCGCACCCGCTGGAGCAGGTCCGTCAGGACGTCGGCCGTGGTGCGGCGCGCCATCTGCGTCTCGCCGGTGGGGATGAGCCGGTGCGCCAGGACCGGCACGGTGACCTGCTGGACGTCGTCGGGCAGGACGTGGTCGCGCCCGGCGAGGGCGGCGTGCGCGCGCGAGGCGCGCAGCAGGTGCAGCGTGGCCCGCGGGGAGGCGCCGAGGCGCAGCGCCGACGAGGAGCGCGTGGCGCCGACGAGGTCGACGATGTACTGCTTGACGGCGGGGGAGGCGTGCACCCGCCGCACCGCCTCGATCATCTGCTGCACGGTCGCGGCGTCGGTGACCGGCCGCAGCGCGTCCAGGGGGGAGCCGGCGCCGTGCAGGTCCAGCATCTCCAGCTCCGAGCGGGGTGACGGGTAGCCCATCGAGATGCGGGCCATGAACCGGTCGCGCTGCGCCTCGGGCAGGGGGTAGGTGCCCTCCATCTCGATGGGGTTCTGGGTCGCCATGACGATGAAGGGCCGCGGCAGCGTGTAGGTCGTGCCGTCGACGGTGACCTGGCCCTCCTCCATCGACTCCAGCAGCGCCGACTGGGTCTTCGGGGAGGCGCGGTTGATCTCGTCGCCGACGACGACGTTGGCGAAGATGGCGCCGGGGCGGAACTCGAAGTCGCGCACGTCCTGGTTGTAGACCGAGACGCCGGTGATGTCGCTCGGCAGCAGGTCCGGGGTGAACTGCACCCGGCGCACGGGGGCGTCGATGCACCGGGCGAGGGTCTTGGCCAGCAGGGTCTTGCCGACCCCGGGGACGTCCTCGACGAGGAGGTGCCCCTCGGCGAGCAGCACCGTGACCGCGGTGCGCACGACGGCCTGCTTGCCCTCGATGACCGAGCTCATCGCGGTGGCCAGGCGGCTGGACACCTGGAGCACCTGGTCGAGGGAGGCGCCGCGCGCGCTCGCGTCCGGGCTCGGTTGGGGGTCGTGCTCGACGTCGCTCACGCCGGTGGTCCTCTCGTCGGCTCCTGCTGAGTGCGTCCAACGACCGAGGGCCGCCGGTGGTGCCCTCATCGTGCAACAGGCCGCGGTCGGGGGCCATGGGTTCGCGCACGCAAGATGCCCCGCCGCCACGGCCTCCACCACCCTCCACCCGGTTCCCCACCACGCCCCACCCCCGGCCCCACCACGCCCCACCGCGGGGGTCCCGCGCGTCGCCGGAGCGGCCCGGGCCCCGCGGCGCGGCGGTCGGACTCCGAGGCGTGGGGCATCCACGAAAAAATTCCCCACTTCGCTCCACCGCTGCTGACCTGCGAGTTCCTGGGATTCAGCCGTTCGGACGGCCCGAAAAGCCCCTTGCGGGGGCAATCAGTGGAGTAAAGTGGTGGAACACGGAGGTAGAGGGAGCCGCCGTCGGGTCGAGGAGGTGCGGGACGTGGACGAGTTCCTCGGCACGCACACGCCCAAGCTCGACGAGAAGGGCCGGCTCTTCCTCCCGGCCCGCTTCCGTGGCGCCCTCGCCGACGGCCTCGTCGTGACCCGTGGCCAGGAGGGCTGCCTCTACGTCTTCCCGACGAGCGAGTTCCACCGCATCTCGCAGGAGATGCAGTCGGTCTCCGGCTCGGCCAAGGGCGTGCGCGACTTCATCCGCGTCTTCCGCGCCAGCGCCCACCCGGACACCCCGGACAAGCAGGGGCGCGTCACCGTCCCGGCCGCCCTGCGCACCTACGCCGGGCTCGACAAGGACTGCACCGTCATCGGGAACGGCTCCCGCCTCGAGGTCTGGGACACCGGCCGCTGGGAGGCCTACCTCGAGGCCGTCATGCCGGCCTACTCCGACTACTCCGCCGGCACCGAGGAGGTCGTCCCGGGCCTGTAGAGACCACGACCCCCGACCGACCCCGACCGCAGCACCCGCCCGCACCACGACCCGACCGCCGGCCTCCAGCCGACCCGACACCCGACGCGTCTTCCCCCGCGCCGGGCGCGGATCGGATGGGGACCAGCCGCCGGGTCGCCCCGCACCACGACCCGCCACGACACCCGCGAAGGAGTGAGATGACCAGCAGCCGAGGCGACGCCGGCGCCCGCCACGTCCCCGTGCTCCTCGAGCGCTGCGTCGACCTCCTCGAGCCCGCGCTGCAGCACCCCGGTGCGGTCTGCGTCGACGCGACGCTCGGGATGGGTGGGCACACCGAGGCGATCCTCACCCGCTGCCCGCAGGCGCGCGTCGTCGGCCTCGACCGCGACCCCGAGGCCATCGCCCTCGCCACCGAGCGGCTCGCGCCGTTCGGGGAGCGCTTCGTCGCGGTGCACGCGGTCTACGACGAGCTCGCCGAGGTCCTCGCCGAGCACGCCGACGGCCGCGCCGACGGGATCCTCTTCGACCTCGGGGTGTCCTCGTTCCAGCTCGACGAGGCCGACCGCGGCTTCGCCTACCGGCACGACGCCCCGCTCGACATGCGGATGGACCAGACGCGGGGGATGACCGCGGCCGACGTCCTCAACACCTACGCGCACGGCGACCTCGCGCGCATCCTCAAGACCTACGGCGAGGAGCGCTTCGCCGGCCGCATCGCCTCCGCGATCCTCCGGGAGCGCGAGAAGGAGCCGTTCACCACCTCCGCCCGCCTCGTCGAGGTCCTGCGGACGGCGGTGCCGGCGGCGTCGCAGCGCACCGGCGGCCACCCGGCCAAGCGCACCTTCCAGGCGCTGCGCATCGAGGTCAACGCCGAGCTCGAGGTCTGGGAGCGGGCGGTCCGCACCGGCATCGACGCCCTGGCACCCGGTGGCCGGATCGTCGTCGAGTCCTACCACTCGCTCGAGGACCGCATCACGAAGCAGGCCTTCGCCGAGGGCGCCCGCAGCCGCACCCCCGCCGGGATGCCCGTCGAGCTGCCCGAGCACGCCGCCTACCTCCGCCTGCTGACGCGCGGCGCCGAGACCCCCTCGGACGCCGAGCTGCAGTCCAACCCCCGATCCGCCTCGGTCCGCCTCCGGGCCGCAGAACGTCTCTCCCCGAACGGAGCCCCCGCATGAGCCAGCTCGCCACGGCCCGCACCCAGGTCCGCCCGGCACCCCGCCGGGCGACCGCTCCGGCCCCGCGGCGGCTGCGCGTCGTCGCCCCGCCGGTCAGCGCGGGCAGCGGCGCCTTCCTCGCCCTGTGCATCGGGCTCGTCGTGGCGGGGTTCGTCGGCGTGCTCCTGCTCAACACGGCGATGGCCAAGGGCTCGTTCACCATGCGCGACCTGCAGCACCGCTCCGACGCGCTCGCCGACACCCAGGACGACCTGCGCCACGCGCTCGACGCGGTCTCGGGCCCGGGCCCCCTCGCCCGCGAGGCGCGCTCGCTCGGGATGGTCCCGGCCGAGACGCCGGCCTTCCTGCGCCTGAGCGACGGCAAGGTCGTCGGCGTGGCGAAGAAGGCGAGCAAGGACGAGGCGTTTAGCGTGGTCACCGAGTCGTCCTCGGGCGCCCGCCCGACGGCCTCCTCCACGCCCACCAGCCGCTGACGACCGCGAGGACCCGCCGCCCGTGACCCCGCCCACGACGCCGCCGCCCGGCCCCCGGACCCGTCGCGCCCCCGCCCGCCCGGCCGCCCGGCAGGGCTCGCGCCCGGCGCCTCGCCAGGGCGCGCGGCCCGCTCCGCGCCAGGCGTCGCGTCCGCGCCCCCGCCCGTCGGGCGTCGGCGACGGGGGAGGGGGCCGTCCGCCGGCCCGCCGGCGCCGCGAGGACCCGGGGCCCAGCACCCGCCGCCGGATGCGCGCCCTCACCGTCGCGACGATCTTCGTCCTGTCGGTGTTCGGCGCCCAGCTCGTGCGCATCCAGGGCCTCGACGCCAGCGCGGTCGCCGCGGAGGCCGAGAGCAAGCGCGTGACGGCCCAGATCATCCCCGCGATGCGCGGGCAGATCCTCGCCGCCGACGGCACCGTCCTCGCCTCGAGCGTCGTCCGCGAGGTCGTCACCGTCGACCAGACCGTCGTCTGCACCTACGGCACGAAGAAGAACACCTGCGACCCGACGACCTCCGCGGACGCGGTGCAGCGCGCGGCCGAGCAGCTGGCGCCGCTCCTCGGCACCCCGGTCAGCGAGCTCGTGACCCAGCTGACCGGCACGAGCCGCTACCGCGTCCTCAGCCGCGACGTCACCCCGCTGACCTGGAACAAGATCGCCAAGCTGGGCATCCCGGGCGTCCTGCGCGATCGCCGCGAGACCCGCTCCGAGCGCACCTACCCGCAGGGCACGACGACGGCCGCGCTCGTCGGCTACGTCACCGACGACGGCACCCCCGGCGGCGGGGTCGAGCTCATGGTCGACAAGGACCTCGAGGGCACCCCCGGCAAGACGACCTACGAGCAGGGGCGCGACGGCACCGCCATCCCGGCCGCGGCGTCGAGCACGACCCCTGCCGTCGACGGCCGCGACGTGACCCTGACGGTCAACTCCTCGCTCCAGTGGTACGCGCAGAACGCGCTCGCCCAGCGGATCAAGGAGACCAAGGCCAAGGCCGGCACCGTCGTCATCATGGACGCGCGCAGCGGCGACCTCCTGAGCGTGGCCTCCTACCCGACCTTCGACCCCGACACCGACGTGGGCAAGAAGGGGGCGCAGCTGGACAACAAGGCGTTCTCGGACGTCTTCGAGCCCGGCTCGACCGCCAAGATCATGACGATGGCCGCGGCCCTCGAGGAGAAGACGGTCACGCCGTCGACCCCGGTCGTCATCCCCAACCGGCTGCCGCGCTACGACCGGTCCTTCAAGGACTCGCACGAGCACCCGACGCAGTACCGGACGGTCGCCGGCACCCTCGCGGAGTCGAGTAACATCGGCACCATCCTCGTCTCCGAGACCCTCAAGTCCTCGACGCTCGAGCGCTACTTCCACAAGTTCGGCCTCGGCTCCCGCTCCGGCGTCGGGTACCCCGGCGAGTCGGCCGGCCTGCTGCCGAAGTCCTCGACGTGGAGCGGCTCCCAGCGGGCCACGGTCGCGTTCGGCCAGGGCATCTCGGTCACGGCCATCCAGGCGGCCTCGGTGTTCCAGACGATCGCCAACGGCGGCGTGCGCGTCGCGCCGCGCCTCGTCGACAGCGTCCGCGAGGCCGACGGCACCGTGACGGAGATGCCGAAGTCCGCGAGCAGCCGCGTGGTCTCGGAGCAGACGGCGGGCGACGTCAGCAAGATGCTCGAGGGCGTCGTCAGCCCCGACGGCACCGCCGAGGAGGCGACGATCCCCGGCTACCGCATCGCGGGCAAGACCGGCACCGCCGAGTTCTACGACGACAAGGTGGGCAAGTACAGCGGCAAGACCGCGAGCTTCATCGGCTACGCCCCGGCCGACGACCCCCAGGTCGTCGTCGCCGTCATCGTCCAGAAGCCGACCTACCCCTTCTTCGGCGGCTACGTCGCGGGGCCGGTCTTCAAGGACGTGATGACCTACGCCCTCCAGGAGCTGAAGATCCCGCCGACGGGGAAGAAGGCGCAGCACCTGACCCTCCAGGTGGACCCCGAGGAGGCGCTCGCGGACCCCGACGTGCTGCGTGACGGCACGAAGCAGCCGAGGCGGTAAGGTCGTCCGGATGCTCTCCCCCCGGCCGTCCTCGCCGCGCCGTATCCCGCTCCACGAGCTCGCGACCCTCGTCGGTGCGCCGGCGCCCGCCTCCGACCCCGCCGTCACGGGGGTCACCCTCGACTCGCGCGCGGTGCGCCCGGGGGACCTGTACGCCGCCCTGCCGGGCGCCCGCGCCCACGGCGCCGACTTCGGTGCCGAGGTCGCCGCGGCCGGGGCGGTCGCGGTCCTCACCGACGCCGCCGGCCGCGACCGGCTCGCCGCCGCGGGCGTCGACCTGCCGGCCGTCGTCGTCGAGGAGCCGCGCGCCGTCCTCGGCGCCGTCGCCGCGCGCGTCCACGGCACCGAGGAGCTGCCGGTCCGGATGATCGGCATCACCGGCACCAACGGCAAGACGACGACCGCCTACCTCCTGCACTCGGCGCTGACCGCCCTCGGCCACGAGGTCGGGCTCATCGGCACGGTCGAGACCCGCATCGGCGACGAGCGCGTCGGCAGCGTCCGCACCACCCCCGAGGCCCCCGACCTGCACGCCCTCCTCGCGGTGATGGCCGAGCGCGGCCTCGACACCTGCGTCATGGAGGTGAGCAGCCACGCCCTCGCCCTCCACCGGGTCGACGGGGTCGTCTACGACGTCGCGCTCTTCACCAACCTCAGCCAGGACCACCTCGACTTCCACCACGACATGGACGACTACTTCGCGGCCAAGGCCTCGCTCTTCACCCCCGAGCGCGCCCGCCGCGGGCTGGTCTGCGTCGACGACGCCTGGGGCGCACGGCTGCTCGAGGAGGCGTCGGTGCCCGTCGCGTCCCTCGCCGGTGGGGCCGGAGCCGACTGGAGCGTGCACGCCGACCACACCGACCCGGCCGCGTTCCGGCTGACCGGTCCGGACGGCGTCGACCTGGCCCTGCGCTCGGCGCTGCCGGGAGACTTCAACGTGACGAACACGGCGATGGCCGCGGCGGCGCTCGTCATCGCCGGCGAGGCCCCCGAGCGCGTCGCCGAGGCCGTCCTCACCGACCCGCACGTGCCGGGCCGGATGGAGCGGGTCGCCCTCGACGGCGCCGTCGACCTGCCGCGCGCCGTCGTCGACTACGCGCACACCCCCGACGCGATCACCGCCGCCCTGCGCGCGCTGCGGCCGACGACCCCCGGCACGCTCGTGTGCGTCACCGGCGCCGGCGGCGACCGCGACCGCGACAAGCGCCACGCGATGGGCGCCGCCGCCGCGCAGGCCGCCGACCTCGTCGTCGTCACCGACGACAACCCGCGATCCGAGGACCCTGCCGTCATCCGCGCGGCCGTGCTCGAGGGCGTCGAGTCGGTGCGGGCGCAGGGCCGCGAGGTGCGGGTCGTCGAGGTGGGCGACCGCCGTCGCGCGGTCCGCGAGGCCGTGGCCGCGGTCGCCGCCGAGGGCTCGGCCGCGACGGTGGCCGTCGTCGGGAAGGGCCACGAGACCGGTCAGGACGTCGGGGGAGTGGTCCATCCCTTCGACGACCGGGACGAGCTGCGCGAGGCGCTGCGCCTGGCCGCCGCGGTGGTGGCGCCGTGATCCCGATCCCCCTCGCCGAGGTCGTCGCGCTGACCTCCGGCCGGCTTACCGGTGTCACGGAGGCCGACGCGGTCCCGCTGCTCGTCGACGGCCCGGTCGTCACCGACTCGCGCGAGGCCGCCCCCGGCGGCCTCTACGTCGCCCGCGTCGGCGAGCACGCCGACGGCCACGACTTCGCCGCCGCCGCCATCGCGGCCGGCTGCGTCGCCGCGCTGACCACGCGCCCGCTCGAGGACCTGCCGTGCGTCGTCGTCGACGACACCCAGGAGGCGTTCGCCGCCCTCGCCCGGGCGGTCGTCGAGCGCTCGCCGCACCTCGCCGTCGTCGGCATCACCGGCAGCTCCGGCAAGACGAGCACCAAGGACCTGCTCGGCACCGTCCTCGCGACCGCCGGGCCGACCGTCGCGCCCGTCGGCTCGTACAACTCCGAGGTCGGCGTGCCGCTGACCGTCTGCCGCGTCGCCCCCGACACCCGGTTCCTCGTCGTCGAGATGGGTGCGCGCGGCGTCGGCCACATCGCCTACCTCGCCCGGATGGCCCCGCCGCGCATCGGCGTCGTCCTCAACGTCGGCACCGCGCACGTCGGCGAGTTCGGCTCGCGCGAGGCCATCGCCCGCGCCAAGTCCGAGCTGCCCGCGGCCGTGCCGGCCGACGGCGTCGCCGTCCTCAACGCCGACGACCCCGCCGTCCGCGCGATGGCGTCGGTCACCGACGCCCGGGTCGTCCTCGTCGGCGAGGCCGACGACGCCGACGTCCGGGCCACCGACGTCGTCCTCGACGCCGGGGGCCGCGCGTCCTTCACCGTGCACACGCCCGTCGGCGCGGCCGACGTGACGCTCGGCCTCGTCGGGCGCCACCACGTCGGCAACGCCCTGTCGGTCCTCGCCGTCGCGCTCGAGCTCGGCCTCGCCCTGCCCGACGTCGTCGCCGCCCTCGGCGCGGCCACGCCGGTCAGCCGGTGGCGGATGGAGGTCACCGAGCGGGCGGACGGCGTGACCCTCGTCAACGACGCGTACAACGCCAACCCGGACTCGATGCACGCCGCCCTCGAGGCGCTGCGCCGGATGGGGGAGGGCCGGCGCACCTGGGCCGTGCTCGGCACGATGCTCGAGCTCGGCCCCGAGTCCGACACCCTCCACGCCGAGGTCGGCGCGGACGCCGTCGCGCACGACGTGGACGAGCTGCTCGTCGTCGGGGAGGCCGCGGCGCCGCTCGCCGAGGGCGCGTCCGCGGCCGGGGGGCGCACCCGCGTCCGGACCGTCGCCGACGCCGCCGAGGCCGAGTCGCTGCTGCGCGCGGAGCTGCGCGCGGGCGACGTGGCCCTGTTCAAGTCGAGCCGCGACGCCGGGCTACGGTTGCTCGGAGACTCGCTCGCGACCCCCCAGGAGCAGCACCCGTGAAGGCCGTCCTCATCGCCGCCGTGGTCTCCCTCGTGCTGGCCCTGTTCGGGACCCCCACCTTCATCCGCTACCTCGTGAAGAAGGGGTACGGCCAGTTCATCCGTGACGACGGGCCCACCTCGCACCACACCAAGCGCGGCACGCCGACGATGGGCGGCGCCGTCATCGTCCTGTCCTCGCTCGCCGCGTACGCCGTCGCGCACCTCGTGACCGGCCAGGTGCCCTCGGTCAGCGGCCTGCTCGTGCTCTTCCTCATGGCCGGGATGGGCCTGGTCGGGTTCCTCGACGACTACATCAAGATCAGCAAGCAGCGCAGCCTCGGCCTGCGCTCCGGGCAGAAGCTCGCCGGGCAGACGCTCGTCGCCGTCGTCTTCGCCGTGCTCGCGCTGCAGTTCCCCAACAGCTCCTTCCGCACGCCCGCGTCGACGGCGATCTCGTTCGTCCGCGACACCCCGGTCAACCTCGCCTTCGCGGGGACGGTCGTCGGCGTCATCCTCTTCGTCATCTGGGCCAACGTCATCGTCGCGGGGACGTCCAACGGCGTGAACCTCACCGACGGGCTCGACGGCCTCGCGACGGGGGCGTCGGTCATGGTCTTCGCCTCGTACGTGCTCATCGGCATCTGGCAGTTCAACCAGAACTGCCAGTGGAACCCCGGCACCAAGTGCTACGAGGTCCGCGACCCGCACGACCTCGCGATCGTCGCCGCGTGCGGCATGGGCGCCTGCTTCGGCTTCCTCTGGTGGAACGCCTCACCGGCCAAGATCTTCATGGGCGACACGGGCTCGCTCGCGCTGGGCGGCGGGCTCGCCGGCCTGGCCATCCTCACCCGCACCGAGCTGCTCGTCGTCGTCCTCGGCGGCCTCTTCGTCACGATCACCCTCTCGGTCATCATCCAGGTCGCCTCGTTCAAGACGACGGGGAAGCGGGTGTTCAAGATGGCACCGCTGCAGCACCACTTCGAGCTGCTCGGGTGGCAGGAGGTCACCATCGTCATCCGGTTCTGGATCGTGGCGGGCCTCTTCGTCGCGCTCGGCCTCGGGCTGTTCTACGCCGAGTGGGTCGTGGGGGCCGGATGAGCACCGGGTCCGCCCGCACCGACGCGCTGACCCACCGCGAGGCCGACTGGGCCGGGCTGCGCGTGCTCGTCGCCGGTCTCGGGGTGTCCGGGTTCGCCGCCGCCGACGCGCTCCTCGAGCGCGGCGCGCAGGTCCTCGTCGTCGACGGCCAGGAGCCCGCCGACGGCTCGGCGATGTCGGAGCGTGCGCGCATCCTCGACATCCTCGGCGCCCGGCTGCGCTGGGGGAGCGAGACCGTGTCGGCGCTGCCCGAGGAGCCCCTCGACCTCGTCGTCACCTCCCCGGGCTGGCGCCCCGACCAGCCGCTGCTCGCCGCCGCGGCCGCGGCCGGCCTCCCGGTCTGGGGCGAGGTCGAGCTCGCCTGGCGGATGCGGCCGCGCGAGGGCGCGGCGCCGTGGCTCACCGTCACCGGCACCAACGGCAAGACGACGACGGTGCAGATGCTCACCGCGATGCTGCGCGCCGCCGGGCTGCGGGCGTGCAGCGCGGGCAACGTCGGCACGCCCATCCTCGAGGCCGTCATGGACCCGCAGCCCTACGACGCCATCGCCGTCGAGCTCTCGAGCTTCCAGCTGCACTGGTCGCACTCCCTCGCGCCCGAGGCGTCGGTCTGCCTCAACATCGCGCCCGACCACGTCGACTGGCACGGCTCGCTCGAGGAGTACGCCGCCGCCAAGGGCAAGGTCTACGCCAACACCGAGGTCGCGTGCGTCTACAACGTCGACGACGAGGCCACGCGGCGCCTCGTCGAGGACGCCGACGTCCAGGAGGGCTGCCGGGCCGTCGGCTTCCGGCTCGGGACGCCGGGCCTGTCCGAGCTCGGGCTCGTCGAGGACGTCCTCGCCGACCGCGCCTTCGTCGCCGAGCGCCGCACCTCGGCCGCCGAGCTCGGGACGCTCGAGGACCTGCGCGCCGGTCCCGACGCGCCGATGCCGGGTCCGCACCTCGTGGCCAACGCCCTCGCCGCCGCGGCGCTGGCCCGCGCCCACGGCGTGCCGCCGTCGGCCGTGCGCCAGGGGATGCGGGACTTCGTGCCCGAGCCGCACCGCATCGCCGACCTCGGGGTCGTGCGCGGCGTGCGGTGGGTCGACGACTCCAAGGCCACGAACCCCCATGCGGCGCAGGCCAGCCTGGCCGCGTTCGAGCACGTCGTCTGGGTCGCGGGCGGGCTGCTCAAGGGCGCCGACGTCGACGGCCTCGTCGCCGCGGTCGCCGACCGGCTGCGTGGCGTCGTCCTCCTCGGGCGTGACCGTTCGGCCATTTCCGAGGCGCTCGCCCGACACGCCCCGGATGTCCCCGTCGTCGACGTGGCGCAAACGGACACTGGGGCCATGGACACCGTGGTGGAGCACGCCCTCGACCTCGCCCGCCCGGGCGACGTCGTCCTGCTCGCACCGGCCGCGGCGTCGATGGACATGTTCGCGAACTACGGTGCGCGCGGCGACGCCTTCACTGCGGCGGTGCGGCGGCTCACCGGCGAGGGGTAGCCCGTGTCGTCCGCCACCGCACCGGCCCGGCAGACCGCGCGCGGCACCTCGCGCGTGCAGGCGTGGGTCGACCGCTTCGACTCGCCCGTCACGACGTACTACGTGCTGCTCTTCCTCACCGGGGCCCTCGTCGTCTTCGGGCTCATCATGGTCCTGTCGGCGAGCGCCATCACCGCGCTCGACACCGACGGCTCGGCCTACGCGATCTTCGCGACCCAGGCGGTCTACGCGACGATCGGCGTGGTCGCCCTCGCGGTCGCGTCGCGCGTGTCCACGCGGACCTGGCGCCGTCTGGCCGTCCCCGCGCTGCTCGCCGCCGTCGCCCTCCAGCTGCTCGTCTTCACGCCGCTCGGCCGCGGCGGCTTCCAGGGCAACCGCAACTGGGTGTTCATCGGGCCGATCAGCATCCAGCCCTCCGAGGCCATCAAGGTCGGGCTCGCCCTCGCGGGGGGTGCCGTCCTCGCGAAGAAGCGCCGTCACCTGTGCGACCTCGGTCACGTCCTCGTCCCGTACCTCGTCCCGCTCGCCGCGCTCGGGGTCGGCACGGTCGCGCTCGGCCACGACCTCGGCACCGTCCTCATCCTCGGGGCGGTCGTCGCCGGTGTGCTCTTCGCCGCCGGGATCCCCGTGCGCTGGTTCGTCATCGCGGGCATCCCGTTCCTCGGGGCCGTCGTCGCGTTCGTCCTCACGAGCCCCAACCGCCTCGGTCGCTTCGACGTGTGGCTCGGCCGCGACACCGACGAGTGGGGCGTCGCGCGGCAGTCCATCCACGGGCGCTACGCCCTCGCCGACGGCGGCTGGCTGGGCCTCGGCCTCGGCCAGAGCCGCGAGAAGTGGGGCCTGCTGTCGGAGGCCCACAACGACTTCATCTTCGCGATCATCGGCGAGGAGCTCGGGCTGCCGGGCACCCTCGCGGTCCTGCTCCTGTTCGCCGGCTTCGCCTTCGCCTGCTACCGCCTCGTCAGCCGCTCCGAGGACTTCTTCGTCCGCGTCGTCACGGCCGGGATCATGACGTGGATCATCGTCCAGGCCATGGTCAACATCGGAGCGGTCATCGGCCTGCTGCCGGTCATCGGCGTGCCGCTGCCGCTGGTCTCCTCCGGTGGCTCCTCGCTCATCACGACGATGGGTGCGCTCGGCATCCTCCTGTCCTTCGCACGTCATGAGCCGGGGTGCCGCGAGGCGCTCTCGGCCCGCCCGTCGTCGGTGCGCCGCTCGCTCGCCGTGGTCTCCGGCGCGGTCCGCGGGCGACGGGGCCGGTCGTGAGCGGCGTCCCCGGTTCGGTCCTCCTCGCGGGCGGGGGCACGGCCGGGCACGTCTCGCCGCTGCTCGCCCTCGCCGACTGCCTGCGCCGACGCGACCCCGACGTCCGGGTCACCGCGCTCGGCACCGCCCAGGGGCTCGAGGCCCGGCTCGTGCCCGAGCGCGGGTACCCGATGCTCGAGGTGCCGCGGGTCCCGTTCCCCCGCAGGCCGGGCGCCGCCCTGCTGCGGCTGCCGGGCAACCTGCGCCGGGCCGTGGCGGCGGCCGAGGAGGCCATCGAGTCGACCGGCGCCGAGGTGGTCGTCGGCTTCGGCGGGTTCGTCGCGTCGCCGGCCTACCTCGCCGCGCGCCGCCGCAAGGTGCCCGTCGTCGTCCACGAGCAGAACGCCCGCCCGGGGCTGGCGAACCGGCTCGGCGCGCGCGTCGCCGCCGAGGTCGGCGTCACCTTCCCCGGCACGTCGCTGCCCGGTGCGACCGTCACCGGGATGCCGTTGCGCCACGAGATCGCGACCCTCGACCGCGCCGCGCACCGGGCGGAGGCGCGAGAACGCTTCGGGCTCACCGACGCCCCCACGCTGCTCGTCACCGGCGGCTCCCTCGGGGCCGCTCGCCTCAACGCCGCGTTCGCGGGCGCGGTGCACGAGCTCTCGGCCGCCGGGGTCCAGGTGCTGCACGTCACCGGCGCCGGCAAGGAGTTCGACCCCGGGCCGGTCCCCGGCGCCCCCTACGTCGTCCTGCCGTACTGCGACCGGATGGACCTCGCCTACGCCGCGGCCGACCTGGTCGTCGCCCGCGCCGGCGCCAACACGGTCTGCGAGCTGACCGCGGTCGGCCTGCCCGCCGTCTACGTCCCGCTGCCGGTCGGCAACGGCGAGCAGCGGCTCAACGCCGCGCACGTCGTCGAGGCCGGCGGCGGGCTGCTCGTCGACGACGCCGCCGTCGACCCGGCGTGGGTCGGCTCGACCGTCGTCCCGCTCGTCACCGACACCGGGCGGGTGGCCGCGATGGCCACGGCCGCCGCGTCGGTGGGGGAGCGCGGCGGCGACGAGCTGCTCGCCGACCTCGTCGTCCGCGCCGCCGGGAGGCGCTGAGCGTGCCCGTCACCAACGAGCGCTTCGACCTCGCCGCCGCCGTCCCCGCGTGGGAGGAGCTGGGCGCGGTCCACCTCGTCGCGATCGGCGGCGCGGGGATGTCCGCCGTCGCCCGGCTGCTGCTCCAGCGCGGGGTGGCGGTCAGCGGCTCCGACGTGGCCGACTCCCCGGTGCTCGAGGCGCTGCGGGCCGCCGGCGCGACGGTCTGGGTCGGTCACGACCCGGCGCACGTCGACGGCGTCGACACCGTCGTCGTCTCGTCGGCGATCCGCGAGGACAACCCCGAGCTCGCGGCCGCCCGGCAGCGCGGTCTGCGGGTCCTGCACCGCTCGCAGGCCCTCGCCGCCGTCTCGGCCGGCGCCCGCGTCGTCGCCGTCGCCGGGGCCAACGGCAAGACGACGACGACCTCGATGCTCACCGCCGCGCTCGTCCACGCCGGCGCCGACCCCTCGTTCGCCAGCGGCGGCGAGATCGCCCAGCTCGGCACGAACGCGGCCCTCGGCTCGGGCGAGGCGTTCGTCGTCGAGGCCGACGAGAGCGACGGCAGCTTCGTCGTCTACCGGCCCGAGGTCGCCGTCGTCACGAGCGTGCAGCCGGACCACCTGGACTTCTACGGCACGCCCGAGGCCGTCACCGAGGCCTACGACGTCTTCGCGGGGACGGTCCGCCAGGGCGGGCTGCTCGTCGCGTGCCACGACGACCCCGGCGCGCTCGCCCTCGCGCAGCACCACCGGGCCGGCGGACACCGCGTCCTCACCTACGGCGAGCACGCCGACGCCGACGTCCGGGTCCTCGCCGTCGAGCCCGCCGGGCTGGGCACCACCGCGCGCGTCCGGCACGGCGGGCGCGAGGTCAGCCTCGCCCTCCGGGTCCCCGGCCTGCACAACGTCCTCGACGCCGTGGGCGCGCTGGGCGCCGCCGTCGACGGGCTCGGCGCCGACCTCGACGCCGTGGTCGAGGGGCTCGGGGACTTCACCGGCGCGCGCCGGCGGTTCGAGGTGCGCGGCGAGGTCGACGGCGTGACCGTCGTCGACGACTACGCGCACAACCCGGCCAAGGTGGCCGCGGTGGTCTCGACCGCGGCGGGGGTCGTGGCGCGGGCCGGCCGCGGGCGGGTCCTCGTCGTCTTCCAGCCCCACCTCTACAGCCGCACGCGCGACTTCGCCGACGCCTTCGCGCAGGCCCTCGCGCCGGCCGACCACGTCGTGCTCCTCGACGTCTACGGCGCCCGGGAGGCGCCGCTGCCCGGCGTCACCTCGGCCCTCGTCGGCGACCCCCTCGTCGAGCTGCCCGGGCGTCGACGCGTCGACGTCGGGGTCGACGCCGACCGGGCGGTCGAGCTCCTCGCGGCGGCGGCCGCCCCCGGGGACCTCGTGCTGACCGTCGGCGCCGGCGACGTGACCCGTCTCGGCGCGCCGCTCCTCGAGGCGCTGCGCGCACGAGCGGGGGAGCGGGCATGAGCCACACGGCGACCCGGCGCCCCGGGGCCCGCGGCCTCGAGTCGTCGGCCTCCCGCTTCCGGGAGCGCGCGCTCGCCCGTCGCCGTCGACCGTGGCTGCGCGGGCTCGCGGCCCTCGTCGTGCTGGCGCTCGTCGCGGGCACGGGGTGGCTCGTCGGCTGGACCGGCGCCCTCGGGGTCCACGACGTCGAGGTCGTCGGGGTCTCGGGGGCCGAGGCCGCCGCCGTCCGCGAGCTCGTCGACGTGCCCACCGGCACGCCGCTCGTGCGCGTCGACACCGCCGCCGTCGAGACCGACGTCCGCACGCGCGTCACCGTCGCCGAGGTGTCGGTGCGCCGCTCCTGGCCGCGGACCCTCGTCGTCGACGTGGTCCCGCGGGTGCCCTCGATCGTCGTCAAGAACCCTCAAGGTCGACTGGAGGTCGTGGACGCCACCGGGGTCTCGTTCGGCAGCGTCGACAAGGCGCCGAAGGGCGTGCCGGTCGTCACCGCCACCGGGTCCCGGGCGATGACCCCCGAGGCGCTGCAGGCGGCCCTGGCGCTGCTGCGCGACCTGCCCTCCGACCTCTCCGACGACGTGCGGTCGGTCACCGTGAGCAGCGCCGACCTCGTGACCTTCACGCTGCGCGGCAAGACCGTCGTGTGGGGCGGCGAGGACGAGTCCGCGCTGAAGATCCGGGTCCTGCGGGCCCTGCTGACGACGAAGGCGAAGACGGTCGACGTCAGCGCGCCGGACACCCCCGTCACGCGCTGAGGCCGACGGGGCCGGAGTGACCGGTGGGGCGGGTGAGGCGCGGCCTGAGAGCCGTGACAGGATTTGCCCGACGCGATGTCGCGACACGCCCAGCCGGAGGGTGCAGGACCACCACGCCGCGACGTAGCGTCACCCCATCGACAACCGTGACCGAACTGTAACCCTGTACCTGAGGTCGAGGGTTACCCGAGTCGCACACACGCCTGTGACCTGAAGTGGAAGGCCGAATCCCGTGGCAGCACCCCAGAACTACCTCGCCGTCATCAAGGTCGTCGGCATCGGCGGAGGCGGTGTCAACGCCATCAACCGGATGATCGAGGTCGGCCTCAAGGGTGTCGAGTTCATCGCCGTCAACACCGATGCGCAGGCGCTCCTCATGTCCGACGCCGACGTCAAGCTCGACGTCGGCCGCGAGCTGACCCGCGGCCTCGGCGCCGGCGCCGACCCCGAGGTCGGCAAGAAGGCGGCCGAGGACCACGCCGAGGAGATCGAGGAGGTCCTCAAGGGGGCCGACATGGTCTTCGTCACCGCCGGCGAGGGCGGTGGCACCGGCACCGGTGGCGCCCCCGTCGTCGCCCGCATCGCCAAGGGCCTGGGCGCCCTGACCATCGGTGTCGTCACCCGCCCCTTCACCTTCGAGGGTCGTCGTCGCGCCAACCAGGCCGAGAACGGCATCGCCGCGCTGCGCGAGGAGGTCGACACCCTCATCGTCATCCCGAACGACCGGCTGCTCTCGATCAGCGACCGCGGCGTGTCGATGCTCGACGCGTTCCGCAGCGCCGACCAGGTGCTCCTCTCGGGTGTCCAGGGCATCACCGACCTCATCACGACGCCGGGCCTGATCAACCTCGACTTCGCCGACGTCAAGTCGGTCATGCAGGGGGCGGGCTCCGCGCTCATGGGCATCGGCTCGGCCCGCGGCGAGGACCGCGCGGTCCAGGCCGCCGAGCTCGCGATCTCCAGCCCGCTGCTCGAGGCGAGCATCGACGGCGCGCACGGCGTGCTCCTGTCGATCCAGGGCGGCAGCGACCTCGGCCTCTTCGAGATCAACGAGGCCGCGCGCCTGGTCCAGGAGGCCGCGCACCCCGAGGCGAACATCATCTTCGGTGCCGTCATCGACGACGCGCTCGGCGACGAGGTGCGCGTCACCGTCATCGCCGCGGGCTTCGACGGTGGCGCCCCGGTCCGCCGGGCCGACGACCGGGCGCTCGGCACCATCCAGGGCCGCCCGGCGGCGCCGGCCGCGCCCACCGCCGCACCGGCCGCCCCGCCCGTGCAGCCGCCGGTGCAGCAGCCCCCGGTCCACCAGCCCGCCCCGGTGCAGCAGGCGGCCCCGGTGCAGCAGCCGCAGGCGCCCGCGCCGGTCGCGGCCCCGCGCCCCGAGCAGGACGACGCCCCGGTCCGCACCGAGCGCGAGTCGACCCCGGCCGAGCCGGTGCGCCAGCAGCCGCCGCGCACCGTGACGTTCGACGAGAACGACGACCTCGACGTCCCGGACTTCCTCAAGTAGTGACGACGTCGACGCCCACCGGGGGCGGGGTGCTCCTGTGGGAGGACTCCGCCCCCGCGGCGTGGCGTGCCCTGACCGGCCGCCCGGGCGGGGTGAGCCGCGGGCCGTGGGCCGGGCTCAACCTCGGGCTGCACGTCGCGGACGACGAGGCCGACGTCCGCGAGAACCGGCGCCGCCTCGGGGAGGCGGTCGGCCGCCCGCTCGTCTGGATGGACCAGTGCCACGGGGCCGAGGTCGCGGTCGTCGACGCCGTGCGGGAGGTCGCACCGCGGTGCGACGCGCTCGTCACGACCGCGCCGGACCTCGCCCTCGCGGTGCTCGTCGCCGACTGCGTCCCCGTTCTCCTCGCGAGCCCGGAGGGTGTCGTGGCCGCCGTGCACGCCGGCCGTCCCGGGCTGGTCGCCGGCGTGGTCGGCCGCGCCGTCACGGCGATGCGCGACCTCGGTGCGCGCTCGGTCGACGCGGTCGTCGGGCCGTCTGTCTGCGGCCGGTGCTACGAGGTCCCGGCCGCGATGCGCGCGGACGTCGCGCGCGTCGCCCCGGTCAGCGCCACCGTCTCGTGGACCGGCACCCCCGGCGTCGACGTCGCCGCCGGTGTCGTCGGGCAGCTCGCCGACCTCGACGTGCCCGTCACGTGGGTGGCCGGCTGCACGCGCGAGCGCGAGGACCTCTACTCCTACCGCGGCGAGGGCACGACGGGGCGCTTCGCCGGTGTCGTCGCGAGGTCGCGGTGAGCACGCCGGAGCGCGCGGCCGAGCTGGAGCGACGCCTCGCCGCCGTGCGCGAGCGCGTGGCCGCCGCCGTCACCGCGGCCGGACGCACCGACCCCGTGACGCTCGTCGCCGTCACGAAGTTCTTCCCCGCCTCCGACGTCGACCTGCTCGCCGGGCTCGGGGTGCGCGACATCGGCGAGAACCGCGACCAGGAGGCCTCGGCGAAGGTCGCCGGGCTCGCCCACCGGGACCGGCTCACCGTCCACTTCATCGGCCAGCTCCAGTCGAACAAGGCCGGGTCGGTCGCGCGCTACGCCGACGTCGTGCAGTCCCTCGACCGCGCGAAGATCGCCCGGGCGCTGGACCGCGCCGCCGAGCGCGAGGGCCGCGTCCTCGACGTCCTCGTCCAGGTCGGGCTCGACGCCGCCGGCGGGCGCGGGGGAGCGGCGCCGGACGACGTCCGCGACCTCGCCGACGTCGTCGGCGGCCTCGAGCACGTGCGCCTGCGCGGCCTCATGGCGGTCGCGCCGCTCGGCGAGGAGCCCCGGCCGGCCTTCGCCCGGCTGCGCGCCCTCGCGGAGGCGGTGCGGGCGGACCATTCCGACGCCACCTGGCTGTCGGCCGGGATGAGCGGCGACCTCGAGGACGCCGTCGCGGAAGGCGCGACACACCTGCGTGTCGGGTCGGCAATCCTCGGTTCTCGCCAGTCCCACCGGTAACTTCGGTCCCGACGCAACGGCCCTGACCCGCAGGACCGACGACCGAGGAGCACTGGATGGCTGGCGCGCTGCGCAAGACGATGGTCTACCTGGGCCTCGCCGAGGACCAGGGCCGCTACGACGACGAGTACGACGAGGCCTACGACGACCTCGACGCCGACCAGCAGGGCCACCACGACCGCGTCGAGCACCGAGGAGCCGAGGTGACCCCTCTCCCCACCCGCCGTCCCGTGGCCGAGGTCGTGCGCACGCACGAGGCCGCCAGCGTCTCGCGGATCACGACGATCCACCCGCGCACGTACAACGAGGCCAAGACGATCGGCGAGAGCTTCCGTGACGGCGTCCCCGTCATCATGAACCTCACCGACATGGGTGACGCCGACGCCAAGCGCCTCGTCGACTTCGCCGCCGGGCTCGTGTTCGGCCTGCACGGCTCGATCGAGCGCGTGACCTCCAAGGTCTTCCTCCTCTCGCCCGAGACCGTCGAGGTCCTCGCGGAGGACGGTCAGGCCGTCGCCGGCCGCACCGTCTTCAACCAGAGCTGACCGGCGCCCCGCGCACGGGTCGCCCAGGTCCATCCGTCACACTCGACCCATGGGTGCCGTCTTCGCCGTTCTCGCCTTCGTGGTGTTCCTCTACCTCGTCGTGCTCATCGGGCGGGTCGTCCTCGACTGGATCCGCATCCTGGCCCGCGAGTGGCGGCCTCGCGGCCCGGTCCTGCTCGTCGCCGAGCCGGTCTACACGCTGACCGAGCCGCCGCTGCGGGCGCTGCGCAAGGTCATCCCGCCGCTGCGCCTCGGGGCGGTGTCGGTGGACCTGTCGTTCATGGTCCTGTTCGTCGGCGTCATCATCCTCCAGCGCATCCTCGAGGGCCTCGCCGCCTGACGCGCGCCGGGACGGACCCCGCAGGCCACACCCGTCACAGGGGGTCGGCGATCGTCTAGGCTGGCCTGCGGACGCCCGGAGCCCAGCACGTCGTGCTGCCGTGCGCCATGACCGTGTCCCCCACCGGCCACCAGGAGTTGTGCATGGCTCTCACGCCCGAGGACGTCCTCAACAAGACGTTCACCCAGACCCAGTTCCGTCGGGGCTACGACGAGCGCGAGGTCGACGACTTCCTCGACGACATCGTCGCCGAGATGCGCCGGATGTCCAAGGAGTCCGAGGACCTGCGCGGCGAGCTCTCCGCGAGCCGCGAGGGCCGGGGGATGGCCCCGACCGCCGCCCTCGCGCGGCCGGACGCGGACTCCTCGCGCGAGACCGAGGAGCTGCGCTCCAAGAACGCGACCCTCGCCGCCCGCGTCTCCGAGCTCGAGGGCGCCCGCAGCGACCTCGCGGCACAGCTCGAGGAGCTGCAGCAGAGCAGCGGCGAGGGCGACTCCCGCGTCGCCGAGGCCCAGGGGCAGCTCGAGGAGCTGCGCGGCGAGCTGAAGCAGATGGGTGAGCGCACCGCCGAGCTCGAGCAGCTCCTCGCCCAGCGCGACGCCGAGATCGAGGCGCTGCGTGGCGAGAGCGGCGACGTCGACGCCCGCGTCGCCGACGCCGAGCGCCGCGCCGGCGAGTTCCAGAACCAGGGCGCCCAGGCCGAGCGCCGCGCCGCCTCCCTCGAGGAGCGGGTCCGTGAGCTCGAGGGCCAGCTGGCCGGGGTCACCGGGGAGCGCGACGACCACGCCGCCGCCCTCGCCGCCGCCCGCCAGGAGCAGGGCGACGCCGTCGACGAGCAGGTGTCGGTCCTCACGACCCGCCTCGAGGAGTCGCGCCGCGAGGCCGACGAGCGCGTCGCCGCCGTCGAGGAGCGCCTCGCCGAGGCCGAGCGCCGCGCCGCGGAGGCCGAGCAGCAGGTCCAGGAGGCGACCCAGCGCGCCGAGGCCGCCGAGCAACGGGCGAACGAGAAGCCCGAGCAGGCGCAGGGCGACTCCGCCAGTGGCGCCGCCGCCCTCGCGGGCGCCGGTGGTGGCGCGAGCGCCGCGGGCGTCATCGCCCTCGCGCAGCGCCTGCACGACGAGCACGTCGCCGCCGGTGAGTCCAAGCGCGACGAGCTCGTGTCCGAGGGTCAGCGCAAGCACGACGAGCTCGTCGGCTCCGCGCAGCGCAAGCACGACGAGCTCATCTCGACGGGCCAGGCCCGCAACGAGGAGCTCGTCACCACGGGTCAGGCCCGGCACGACGAGCTCGTCTCGACCGGCCAGGCGCAGCACGAGGAGCTCGTCTCGACCGGCCAGGCGCAGCACGACGAGCTCGTGTCGACGGCGACGGCCCAGCGGGACGAGATGATCGGCACCGCGACGACCCAGCGCGACGAGATGCTCACCGAGGCGCGCGAGCGCTCGACGGGCATGGTCGCCGAGGCGCAGCAGAAGAAGGCCTCGATCCTCGAGGAGCTCGGCCGCGAGCGGAACCTCCTGGAGCGCAAGATCGAGTCCCTGCGCAGCTTCGAGCGCGACTACCGCGCCCGCCTGCACGACTACATCCAGGGCCAGCTGGCCGACCTCAAGAACGTCGCCGCCGACGACGACGAGGCGCCCGCCGACCAGCCGCAGGAGCAGCAGGCCTGACGCACGCGTCGACCCACGAGGGGCCCGGGAGCGATCCCGGGCCCCTCGTGCGTCCAGCGAACGCACAGGCAGGACCCGGCGTTTCGGGTCCCCACCGTCCCGGCCGTGCCCGTATCCTCGGCGCACCGGGCGGGCCGCGAGGGCCCACCCCGTCCCCGAAAGGGCGCAGGCCATGGTGGTGAAGCGGGCCCTGTCCGCCGCGAAGCAGACGACCTCCCGGGCGGCCGGCGCCGCCCGGAAGGCGGTGACGCGCGGGTCGGGAGGAGGCGCCACGCCGGCCGCGGCGACGAAGAAGGCCGCGCCCGCCACGAAGGCGGCGACGACGAAGACCCCGACCAAGGCCACCCCCGCGCAGAAGGCCCCGGCGAAGAAGGCCCCCGCCACGAAGGCCGCGACCAAGGCCGCGCCCGCGAAGAAGGCCCCGGTGAAGAAGGCTCCCGCCACGAAGGCGGCGCCCGCGAAGAAGACCGCGACCAAGGCCGCGCCCGCGAAGAAGGCCCCGGTGAAGAAGGCTCCCGCCACGAAGGCCGCGCCCGCGAAGAAGGCCGCACCGGCGCAGAAGGCCGCGACCAAGGCCGCGCCCGCGAAGAAGGCGCCCGCGAAGAAGGCGCCGGCGAAGAAGGCCGCCACCGCCGCCTCGCTGCCCGTCCGCGGGGACGAGAGCCCGTGGACCGCCGCCGAGCTGCGGGAGGTGCGCCGCGAGCTCGAGCACGACGCCGAGCAGCTGCGCACCGAGATCGCCCACGCCGCCTCCGACCTCGTCCACCTCATGCGTGACTCGGGCGACGGCGCGGGCGACGACCAGGCCGACGCCGGCGCCAAGACCTACGAGCGCGAGCAGGAGATCTCGCTGGCCAACAACGCCCGCGAGATGCTCGACCAGACCGAGCACGCCCTCGAGCGGCTCGCGAACGGCACCTACGGCACGTGCGAGTCGTGCGGCAACCCGATCGGCAAGATGCGGCTCCAGGCCGCTCCTCGTGCGACCCTGTGCATGCCATGCAAGACGAAGCAGGAGCGCCGCTGACGGCGGCCGACGCCACCCCCACCCGTCCCTCCGAGCCCCGGAGCGAGCGACGCAGCCGTCTGCGCGCCCTCCTGCTGACCATCGCGGTGGTCGTCCTCGTGCTCGACCAGGCCACGAAGGTGTGGGCCCTCGCGGCCCTCACCCCCGGGCAGCCGGTCGGTCTCGTCGGCGACGCGATCCGGCTCAACCTCATCCGCAACCCGGGGGCGGCGTTCTCGCTCGGTGACGGCAGGACGTGGATGCTCACCGTCCTCTCGCTCGTCATCCTCGTGTTCGTCCTCGTCGCGGTGCGCCGGGTCGGCAACCGGCCGTGGGCGGTGGCCCTCGGGCTGCTCCTCGGCGGCGCCGTCGGCAACCTCGTCGACCGGCTGGTCCGCGAGCCGGGCCCGGGCCGCGGGCACGTCGTCGACTTCATCGACTACTTCGGCTGGTTCGTCGGCAACGTCGCCGACATCGCGATCGTCGTCGCGGCCGGGCTCGTCATGGTCCTCGCCTACCGGGGGACCCCGCTCGGCCCGGTGGGCCAG
Organism: Phycicoccus jejuensis; assembly: GCF_000720925.1. Classification (GTDB taxonomy): domain Bacteria; phylum Actinomycetota; class Actinomycetes; order Actinomycetales; family Dermatophilaceae; genus Phycicoccus; species Phycicoccus jejuensis. The sequence continues at coordinate 475,092 of NZ_JOEE01000004.1, forward strand.
CACGCGGCGGAGCCGGCCGATGGCTGACCAGCGCACCGTCCTCGTCCCCGACGGGCTGGAGGGCGAGCGCGTCGACGCCGCCATCGCCCGCCTCTTCGGCCTCTCCCGCACCCGGGCCGCCGACCTCGCGGCCTCAGGCGAGGTCGCCGTCAACGCGAGCCCGGTCGGCAAGAGCCACCGGGTGAGCGCCGGCGACATGCTCGAGGTCTCGATCCCCAGCGGCCCGGCGAGCCCGACCCTCGAGGTCGTCGCCGAGCCGGTGCCGGGGATGCGGGTCGTCCACGACGACGACGACATCGTCGTCGTCGACAAGCCCGTCGGCGTCGCGGCGCACCCGAGCGTCGGGTGGACCGGCCCGAACGTCCTCGCCGGCCTCAAGGCCGCCGGCTACCGCATCTCGACGAGCGGCGCGAGCGAGCGCCAGGGCATCGTCTCGCGCCTGGACGTCGGCACCTCCGGGCTCATGGTCGTCTGCAAGAGCGAGCGCGGCTACAGCGTGCTCAAGCGCGCGTTCAAGGAGCGGCGGGTCGAGAAGACCTACCACACGCTCGTCCAGGGCCTCCCGGACCCGCTCGTCGGGACGATCGACGCCCCCATCGGGCGCCACCCCGGCCACGACTACAAGTTCGCGGTGATGGACTCCGGCAAGCCGGCCGTCACGCACTACGAGCTGCTCGAGGCGTTCCGCCACGCCAGCCTGCTCGAGGTGCACCTCGAGACGGGGCGCACCCACCAGATCCGCGTCCACATGGCGGCCGTGCGCCACCCCTGCGTCGGCGACCCGACCTACGGCGCGGACCCCACGCTCGCCCGCCGTCTCGGCCTCGAGCGGCAGTGGCTGCACGCGGTCGGGCTCGGCTTCGAGCACCCCGGCTCGGGGGAGTGGGTCACCTTCGAGAGCGGCTACCCGGCCGACCTCCAGGAGGCGCTGGACCGGCTCTGAGCCGCTCCGGCGGGGGCTCGCGGCGACACGGACCCCGACACGCCGAGGGTGTCCCCGGGGCGACCTAGGATGGTCCGCGATGTCCACCCCCGCCGCCCCGACCCCGAGCCCCACGTCGTCCTCGAAGGGCGACTCGTTCGTGCACCTGCACGTGCACACCGAGTACTCGATGCTCGACGGCGCGGCCCGCATCGGCGACCTGTTCACCCGCGCCGCCGAGATGGGGATGCCCGCCCTCGCGACGACCGACCACGGGTACGTCTTCGGGGCGTACGAGTTCTGGAAGAAGGCCCAGGGCACGGGGGTCAAACCGATCATCGGCGTCGAGGCGTACGTCACCCCGGGCACCCACCGCACCGACAAGACGCGCGTCAAGTGGGGCGACGAGCGCACCCGTCCCGGCGACGACGTGTCCGGCTCCGGCGCCTACACGCACATGACGCTGCTGGCCCGCGACAACACCGGCCTGCACAACCTCTTCCGGATGGACAGCCAGGCCTCCCTGGACCAGGTCTACGCGAAGTGGCCGCGCGTCGACCGCGAGCTGCTCGACCAGTACGGCCAGGGCCTCATCGCGACCACGGGCTGCCCCTCCGGCGAGATCCAGACCCGCATCCGCCTCGGCCAGTACGACCTCGCGAAGCAGGCCGCCGCGGACTTCCGCGACATCTTCGGCCGCGAGAACTTCTTCTGCGAGCTGATGGACCACGGCCTCGACATCGAGCGCCGGGTGCAGCAGGACCTCCTGCGCCTGGCCCGTGAGCTCGACCTCCCGCTCGTCGCGACGAACGACCTGCACTACACGAGCCCCGAGGACGCCAAGGCCCACGGCGCGCTGCTGTGCGTCCAGTCGGGCTCGACGATGATGGACCCGGGCCGGTTCAAGTTCGACGCCGACGACTTCTACCTCAAGAGCCCGGCCGAGATGCGCCACACCTGGCGCGAGCTGCCCGAGGCCTGCGACAACACGCTCCTCATCGCCGAGATGTGCGACATCTCGTTCACCGAGGGCGAGGGCCGGTACATGCCGCGCTTCCCCTGCCCGCCCGGCGAGGACGAGACGAGCTGGTTCGTCAAGGAGGTCCAGAAGGGCCTGCACGAGCGCTTCCCCGGCGGCATCCCCGAGTACGCCCAGAAGCAGGCGGACTACGAGGCCGAGGTCATCGTCTCCAAGGGCTACCCGGGGTACTTCCTCGTCGTCGCCGACTTCATCACCTGGGCCAAGGAGAACGGGATCCGCGTCGGCCCGGGCCGTGGCTCGGGTGCGGGCTCGATGTGCGCCTACGCGATGAAGATCACCGACCTCGACCCCGTCCCGCACGGCCTGATCTTCGAGCGGTTCCTCAACCCCGAGCGCGCGTCGATGCCCGACTTCGACGTCGACTTCGACGAGCGCCGGCGCGGCGAGGTCATCCGCTACGTCACCGAGAAGTACGGCGCCGAGCGGGTCGCGCAGATCGTCACGTACGGCACGATCAAGGCCAAGCAGGCCGTCAAGGACTCCGCCCGCGTCATGGGCCACCCGTTCGCCGTCGGCGAGCAGCTGACCAAGGCGATGCCGCCGGACGTCATGGGCAAGGGTGTGCCGCTGTCGGGCATCTACGACCCGAACCACCCCCGCTACGGCGAGGGCAAGGAGTTCCGCGACCTCGTCGCGCAGGAGCAGCACCTCCAGGAGGTCGTCGAGACCGCGAAGGGCCTCGAGGGCCTCAAGCGGCAGTGGGGCGTGCACGCGGCCGGCGTCATCATGTCGAGCGAGCCGCTCATCGACGTCATCCCGATCATGCGACGCCTGCAGGACGGGCAGGTCATCACGCAGTTCGACTACCCGAGCTGTGAGTCGCTCGGCCTGGTCAAGATGGACTTCCTCGGGCTGCGCAACCTGACGATCCTCGACGACGCGATCATCAACGTGCGCTCCAACCGCGGCGAGGAGATCGACCTCGACGCGCTGTCCAAGGACATGACCGACAAGGCCACCTACGACCTCCTCGCGCGGGGCGACACCCTCGGGGTCTTCCAGCTCGACGGCGGCGGGATGCGCACGCTGCTCAAGCTGATGCAGCCGGACAACTTCGAGGACATCTCCGCGGCCCTCGCGCTCTACCGCCCCGGGCCGATGGGCGTCAACGCGCACACGAACTTCGCCCTGCGCAAGAACGGCAAGCAGGAGCTCGTCCCGCTCGACCCGCAGCTGAAGGGCAAGCTCCAGCCCGAGATGGTCGAGGCGCTCGAGCCGATCCTCCAGACGACCTACGGCCTGGTGATCTACCAGGAGCAGGTCATGGAGATCGCGCAGAAGCTCGCCGGGTACACCCTCGGCAACGCCGACCTCCTGCGCCGCGCGATGGGCAAGAAGAAGAAGGAGGTGCTCGACAAGGAGTACGTCCCCTTCTCCGACGGCATGAAGGCCAACGGCTACAACGAGGCCTCCGTCGCGGCCCTGTGGGGCGTCCTCGTCCCGTTCTCCGACTACGCGTTCAACAAGGCGCACACCGCCGCCTACGGCCTCGTCTCGTACTGGACGGGCTACCTCAAGGCCAACTACCCGGCCGAGTACATGGCCGCGCTGCTCACGAGCGTCGGCGACGACAAGGACAAGTCGGCCCTCTACCTCGGCGAGTGCCGCCGGATGGGCATCAAGGTCCTCCCGCCGGACGTCAACGACTCCGTCGGGCCGTTCGCCGCGGTCGGCACCGACATCCGCTTCGGCCTGCACGCGATCCGCAACGTCGGCCAGAACGTCGTCGAGGCGATCATCGCCGCCCGCGAGGAGAAGGGACGCTTCACCTCCTTCCGCGACTTCATGTCCAAGGTGCCGGCGGTCGTCTGCAACAAGCGAACCATCGAGTCGCTCATCAAGGGCGGCGCGTTCGACGGCCTGGCCGAGACCCGGATGGGCCTGCTGCGCATCCACGAGGAGTACGTCGACGCGTTCGTCGCGGTCAAGCGGCAGGAGGCGATCGGGCAGGACAGCCTCTTCGGGGCCTTCGCCGACGACGCCGGCTCCGGCGGGGGCGGCGGCGACATGATGGGCCTCGCGCCCGTGCCCGGGGTCGAGTGGGACAAGCAGACCCTGCTCTCCTTCGAGCGCGAGATGCTCGGCCTCTACGTCTCCGACCACCCGCTCTTCGGGGTCGAGCACGTCCTCTCCGCGCACGCCGACACCCAGATCGCCGCCCTGACCGGCGACGACGCCGGCCGGCCCGAGGGGGCGATGGTCACCATCGCCGGCCTCATCACCGGCCTGCAGATCAAGCGCACGAAGAAGGGCGACCTCTGGGCCATCGCGACCCTCGAGGACCTCGCCGGCTCGATCGAGTGCCTGTTCTTCCCCAGCGCGTACATGACCGTGGCGGGGATGCTCCAGCAGGACCAGATCGCCGTGGTGCGCGGCAAGCTCAACAAGCGCGACGACTCGGTGTCGATCTATGCCCAGGAGCTCACCCTGCCGGACGTGAGCGAGGGGCCGCGCGGCCCGGTCGTCGTGACGATGGAGACCGTCCGGGCGACCCCGCAGCGCATCGAGGAGCTCAAGGGCGTCCTCACCAACCACCCGGGCACGACCGAGGTCCACCTCAAGCTCGTCAAGCCCGGGCGGACCGTCGAGATCCGTCTCGACCCGGCCTACCGGGTCTCCGCCGACGGTGCCCTCTTCGGTGACCTCAAGGTGCTGCTCGGCCCGCGCTGTCTGTCCTGAGCGCCCGCGGGTCGACCGCGCGGTGAACGTCCGGCGACACCGGGAACCCGCTGCCCGCCAGGAGGTGCCGTCGCGTGGACTTTCTCCTAGGGTCTACCCCGTGCGGCCGCCCGGACAGGGGGTGGCCCGCCCGGAGAATCCCAGGAGAACCCCCACGATGAGATCGACCCGACGACGCGTCCTCGGTGCGGGTGTCGCCGCCGCCGCCCTCGCGACCTTCGCCGCCGGCACGCCTGCCGCGCTGGCCGGGGGCCACGACGACCACCACGGCCGTGGCCACCACCCGAAGCCGCCGGCGACGACGACGGTGCAGCTGCTCTCGTTCAACGACTACCACGGTCACCTCGAGGCGACCGACGGTCCGCTGAGCAAGACCCTCGACCCGAGCCAGACCCCGGTCGGCGGCGCCGAGTACCTCTCGACCGCGCTGTCCACGCTGCGGGCCAAGGCCCCGAAGGGCAGCTCGCTGACCGTCGCGGCCGGTGACCTCATCGGCGGCTCGACGTTCCTCTCGGGCCTCTTCCACGACGAGCCGTCGGTCGAGTCGCTCAACGCGATGAAGCTCGACGTCAGCAGCGTCGGCAACCACGAGTTCGACGAGGGCACCACCGAGCTGCTGCGCATGCAGAAGGGTGGCTGCCACCCGACGGACGGTTGCTACTTCCCGTCGCAGCCTTACGCCGGCGCCGACTTCCAGTGGCTCGCCGCCAACGTCGTCCTCAAGCAGCAGGCGAGCAAGGACAAGGACCGCAAGGGCCACCACCACCACCACGACAAGGAGCGCACGCTCCTGCCGGCGACCTCGATCAAGAAGGTCAACGGCGTCAAGGTCGGCTTCATCGGCATGACCCTCGAGGGCACCCCGAGCCTCGTCGACCCGGCCGGCGTCGCGAACGTCGACTTCAAGGACGAGGTCGAGACCGCGAACAAGCAGGCGCGCGAGCTGCGCAAGAAGGGCGTCAGCTCGATCGTCGTCCTGCTCCACGAGGGCGGCGTCCAGAGCGGCACCTACCAGCAGTGCGTCGGCATCTCCGACCCGATCGCGACGATCGCCAGGACGATGACCGCCGACGTCGACGCCATCATCACCGGGCACACCCACCAGCCCTACACCTGCTCGATCCCGGACCCGAAGGGCAACCCGCGCCTGGTGACCAGCGCCGCGTCCTACGGCCAGGTCGTCTCCGAGACCAACCTCGTCATCGACCGCCGCACCGGCGAGGTCGACCGGAAGAAGTCGACCTCGGTCAACCACCTCGTGAGCCGCACCGCCTTCGCGAAGGACGCGACGCAGACGGCGATCATCGACAAGTGGAAGGCCCTGTCGGGCCCGCTCGCCGCGCAGGTCGTCGGCAGCAACACGCAGGACATCACCGGTGACTCCAGCGGCAACCGCGGCATCGAGACCCCGATGGCCGACCTCGTCGCCGACGCGATCCTCTTCGGGACCCAGGCCCCGGCCAACGGTGGCGCCCAGCTCGCGCTGATGAACGTCGGCGGCGTGCGCGCCAGCCTGCTCCTCGCGCCGAAGTACGCGGAGGGCACCGGCCAGATCACCTACGCCGAGGCCTACGACGTCGCGCCGTTCGGCAACATCCTCACGACGCTCGACCTCACCGGGGCCGAGCTGAAGGCCGTCCTCGAGCAGCAGTACGTCCCCGGCCGCGCCGGTGGCCGTGACGCGCTCGGGCTCGGTGTCTCGGACGGCTTCTCCTACACGTGGGACGCCACCCAGCCGGCCGGCAGCCGGGTCGTGCCGGGGTCGATGACCCTGAACGGCACGCCGATGGACATGAACGCCACCTACCGCGTCGCGACCATCAACTTCCTCGCCAACGGGGGTGACTCCTTCACCGCGTTCTCCGCGGGGAAGAACGTCCTCGGCGGCAAGGAGGACCTGGCCAACCTCGTCGACTACTTCGGGGCCACGCCCAACCTCACCGCTCCGGCGGACCGCGTCGCCGGGCTCTGACCCGCGAGGCACCGACGAGGGCCGTACCCCACCGGGGTGCGGCCCTCGCCGTGTCCGTGGCTAGGGTGACGCCATGCCGAGCCCGACCCCGCCCACCGCCCCGCGCCGCGAGCACGTCCGCGAGCACCACGGGGACCGGGTGCTCGACCCGTACTGGTGGATGCGCGACCTCGAGGACCCCGCGCTGCGCGAGTACCTCGAGGCCGAGAACGCCTACGCCGAGGCGATGACCGAGCACCTCGCCCCGCTGCGGACGACGCTCTTCGACGAGATCCGCGCGCGGGTCAAGGAGGACGACCTCTCGGTGCCCGTCGCGAGCGGTCCGTGGTGGTACTTCTCGCGCACCGCGGAGGGCAAGCAGTACGCCATCCACGTGCGGGTGCCGCGCACCGACGGCGACCCGCGCCCCGACCCCGAGGGTGAGGCCCTGCCGGGGGAGCAGGTGCTGCTCGACGGCAACGTCGAGGCGGGTGAGTCGGAGTTCTTCTCGCTCGGGGCCCTCACGGTCAGCGCGGACCACCGGCTGCTCGCCTTCGCCGTCGACACCGCCGGTGACGAGCGCTTCGACCTCGTCGTCCGCGAGGTGGCGACGGGCCGCGTCCTCGACGACACGCTGACCGGCATCGGGTACGGGGTCGAGCTGAGCCGCGACGGCTCCTTCGTCTTCTACACCCGCGTCGACGACGCCTGGCGGCCGCACCAGCTGTGGCGCCACCGCGTCGGCGGCGACCCCGGCGACGACGTCCTCGTCCACGAAGAGACCGACGAGCGCTTCTGGATGGGTGTGAGCAGCAGCCGCGACGAGCGCTGGCTCCTGCTCGGGCTCGGCTCCAAGACCACCTCCGAGGTGTGGATGCTCCCCTCGGACGACCCCGAGGGCCAGTGGCGCGTCGTCGCGCCGCGGCGCGAGGGCGTCGAGTACGACGTCGAGCCGGCCGACGACCGGCTGCTCGTCGTGCACAACGCCGACGACCCGGACTCCGACCTCGCGTGGGCGCCGCTCGACGCGACGAGCCACGAGCAGTGGGTGCCGCTGCTGGCCTCCGGCGACGGGGAGCGCTTCGTCGGCGTCGACGCGTTCGACGACGCGACCGTCCTCTCGCTGCGCACGGGTGGCCTCACCGCGCTGCGTGTGCTGCCGCGCGACGTCACCTCCGTCTCCGGCCACGGGACCCCGTGGGACGTCGAGGTCGGGACGGCGGTGCACTCGATCGGCCTCGGCGACAACCCGGAGCCCGACCAGCGGTCGGTCCAGGTGGTCGTCGAGTCGTGGACCACGCCGCGGACGGTGCTCGACGTCGACCTCGCGACGGGGGAGCGGACCGAGCTCAAGCGCCAGCCGGTGCTCGGCGGGTTCGACGCCGCCGACTACGAGGAGTCGCGCGAGTGGGCCACGGCGCCGGACGGCACGCCCGTGCCGGTGTCCGTCGTGCGCCGTCGTGGCGTCGTGGCCGACGGCACCAACCCGGGGCTGCTCGCGGCCTACGGCGCCTACGAGATCTCGTCCGACCCGTACTTCTCGGTCGCACGGCTCGGGCTGCTCGACCGCGGCGTCGTGTTCGCCGTCGCGCACGTCCGCGGCGGCGGCGAGATGGGCCGCCGCTGGTACGACGAGGGCAAGCTGCTCGCCAAGCCGAACACCTTCTCCGACACCGTCGCCGCCGCAGAGCACCTCGTCGCGACGGGATGGGTCGCGCCGCACCGGCTCGGCCTCGAGGGTGGCTCCGCCGGCGGGCTGCTCGTCGGCGCCGTCCTCAACGCGGCGCCCGGCCTGTTCCGCGTCGCGCACGCGGCGGTGCCCTTCGTCGACGCGCTGACCACCATCCTCCAGCCGGAGCTGCCGCTCACCGTGGGGGAGTGGGAGGAGTGGGGCAACCCGCTCGAGGACCCGGAGGTGTACGCGACGATGCGGGCGTACACGCCGTACGAGAACGTGCGGCCCGAGGCCTACCCGGCGGTCCTCGCGACGACCAGCCTGCACGACACGCGCGTCTACGTCACCGAGCCGGCCAAGTGGGTCGCCCGCCTGCGCGAGACCGTGACCAACGACCCCGCGACCCACCCGGTGCTCCTGCGCACCGAGCTGTCCGCCGGCCACGGCGGCCGCTCGGGCCGCTACGCCGCCTGGGAGCAGATCGCGTGGGAGTGGGCGTTCGTCCTCGACCGGCTCGGGGCCACCGAGCGCGTCGACGGCCCCGGGACCCTCAGCGGCTGACGAGCACCGGGCAGGCGCTGCGCGAGACGACGCGCAGCGCGCTCGACCCGACGCGCAGGCCCTCGAAGCCGCCGCGTCCCCGCGCGCCGACGACGAGGAGGCTCGCGCCCTCGCTGCTCGCGGCGAGGGCGTGCACCGGGTCGTCGCGCACGACGTGGACCTCGACCTTGGCGTCGGGGTGCTCCGGGCCCGGGGCCGCGGCCTCCCGCTCCACCATCTGCTCGACGCCCGCGACGTAGTCCTCCCAGCTCGAGGCGTCGGCGAGGGTCGGGTCGGTCGCGGCGCGCGCCTGCCAGGCGTGGACGGCGTCGACCGTCCCGCTCAGGACGTCCGCCTCCCGGACGGCCGTCCGCAGCGCTCCGACGGAGGAGTCGGAGCCGTCGAACCCGACGACGACCCGGCCGCCGGAGACCGGGGTGCTGGCGGCGCTCGTGTGGCCGACGACGAGCACGGGGCAGCGGGCGTGGGTGAGCACCTGCATCGCGACCGCGCCCAGCCCGGCGCGGCTGAGCACCCCGTGGCCGGCGACGCCGACGACGACGAGCGCGGCGGTCTGCGAGGAGGCGACGAGGGAGGTGCTGGCGTAGCCGTCGTGCAGGGCGGAGGTGACGGTGAGGTCGGGATGGGCGGCGTGGGCGCGGGCCACCGCGACGTCGAGGAGCCGCCGGCCGTGGTCGGTGACGACCGAGCGGTCGGCCAGCGCACCGAAGCCGAGCATCGGCAGGTCGGGCGCGAAGGCGTGGAGCACGTGCAGGGTCATCCCGCGGGTGCTCGCGAAGTGGGCGGCCTGGACGACGGCGGCCTCCGAGAGCGGAGACCCGTCGACCCCGACGACGACCCGGGACTGGTTCATCGACTCGTCCTTCCCGTGCAGCACACCCGGCGGCGGGCTGCGACTTTTCGGGAGGTCCGTCGTCGAGGGAGGTGGGGTGCCTCCACCTCCGACCGTCCCACCGTGCGCTCTCCGGAGCAAGGGGGTGCCCGGTCCGTGGCCCCGGCGGCGGCGTCCCTGGCGTCGACTCCGCGGCGGCGACCCTGGCGTGCAGGGGCCGACGCCCGGGGTCGTAGGCTCGCGCCATGACCGTGCGTGCGATCGAATGGGTCCCCGGCGCGGGCACCGACGGCCGGGGTGTGCTGCGCATCCTCGACCAGACCGTCCTGCCCGCTTCGACCACCTACCTCGACCTCGAGACCGTCGACGCGCTGGTCGCGGCCATCGAGGTCCTCGCCGTGCGGGGTGCGCCGGCCCTCGGGGTGGCGGGTGCCCTCGGCGTGGTGGTGGCCCTCGACGAGGGCCGGCGCGTGGGCTGGGATGCCGGGCGGCTCGACTTCGAGATCGACCGGGTCCGCAACGCCCGCCCCACGGCGGTCAACCTCGCGTGGGGCGTGGACCAGGTCCGGGGCCTGATGCCGCAGGGGCGTGAGGCCGTCCTGCGGGCCGCGCTCGAGCTGGCCGCCGACGACGAGGCCGCCAACCGTGAGCTCTCGCGCCAGGCCGCCGACTGGCTGCTGGCCCGCACCGGGCGCGACCGGCTGCGCATCCTCACCCATTGCAACGCGGGGATGCTCGCCACCTCGGCGTGGGGCACCGCGCTCGGCGTGGTCCGCGAGCTGCACGCCCGCGGCGCGGTCGAGTTCGTCTACGCCGACGAGACCCGCCCGCTGCTGCAGGGCGCCCGGCTCACCGCCTGGGAGCTGGCCGCCGACGGCATTCCGCACGCGGTGCAGGTCGACAGCGCCGCCGCCTCGACCATCCTGCGCGGGCTCGTCGACTGCGCCGTCGTCGGAGCCGACCGGATCGCGGCCAACGGTGACGTCGCGAACAAGATCGGCACCCTCGGGGTGGCGCTCGCGTGTCACGAGGCCGGCGTCCCGCTGCTCGTGGCCGCGCCGTGGTCGACGGTCGACCTCGCCATGGCCGACGGTGCGGGCATCGAGGTCGAGGAGCGCGCCGGCGACGAGGTCACCACCCTCGCGGGGGTCCGCACGGCCCCGGCCTCCTCGGCGGGGTTCAACCCCGCCTTCGACGTGACCCCGGCGCGGTTCGTCGCGGCGGTGGCGACCGAACGAGGAGTCATCGAGCCCGCCGCCGGACAGACACCGGGCGACACCGCGCCGCCAGCCTGAAGGTATGCGCCTCATCTGGTCCGGATGAAGGTATGCTCTTCACATGACACCGATGAAGCCGGAGGCTTCAGCGCACGTCCTGATCGGCGACATCGTCGCGTCCCGGCGCGCCCAGGACCGGCGGAGGGTCCACGATGCCGTGCTCCGGGCGCTGACCGCCACCGAGGCGGCGGTGCCGTCGCTGCGCGGCCTGCGGGTGACGGTGGGCGACGAGTTCCAGGGGGCCTACCGCTCGCTGGGTGAGGCGTTGGACGCCGCCCTGCGGGTGCGCCTCGAGCTCCTGCCCGACGTCGACGTCCGCCTGGGGGTGGGCGGCGGCACGGCGACGCTGCTGGATGCCGAGCGCGGCATCGAGGACGGGTCGGCCTGGTGGGCGGCCCGCGACGCCATCGACGCCGTCGAGGCCGCCGCCGACCGGGCCCCCACCCGCCTCCTGCGCACCGGCCTGCGCGACGCCGGGGGGCCCGACCCGCGGGTCGACGCCGTCAACGCGGCGCTGCTGTGTCGGGACCACCTGGTTGGATCTCTCTCGGAACGCTCACTGCGGCTGCTGAGGGGGCTCATGGATCCCGGGACCACCCAGGCCGACCTCGCCGCGCGCGAGGGGGTCAGTGCCTCCGCGGTGTCCCAGCGCGTGCGCTCCGACGGGGTCGGCGCCGTGCTCGCCGCGCACGAGCTGCTGCGAGCGTTGCCGTGACCTGGCTCGGGGTGTGGCTGCTGGGGGTCGGCGTGGCCGACCTGGTCCGTGCCGCCCGGCGGCCGGCCGTGTCGCGCTGGGCGTCCTGGGCCGGGGTGGCCCTGGTGGTGCTCGTCGGCGCCGCGGCCGGGCTGTTCGGGGTCGGCGACGCCGTGGCCCTGGTCGGCGCCGTGCTGTCGCTGCTGCTGTGGCAGCGGTGGTCCGACGCCGCCCTGGCCAACGGCCGCGGGCACGCCCGCTCGCTCGCCGCTCTCGGCGGCGGGGCGGCCTGGCTCGTGGCGCTGTCCGGCTGGGCGTCACCCGCCGGCGGCCTCGTCGGGCGCTGGCTGCGCTGGGCCGAGCTGCCGAGCGCGCTGGCCGGCGCCACGGTGGCGCAGGTCCTGCTCGTGCTCGGGCTCCTGGTGGCGAACCTGGCCACCGGCAACGTCGTCGTCCGGCTGGTGCTGGTCAGCATCGGGGCCCTGCGCCCGCTGGGGCGGGCCCGTGCCGCGGCCGTGGCGATGCCCGAGCCGGCGCTGCAGCTGCGCGGCGGGCGCCTTCTCGGCCCGATGGAGCGCGTCGTCATCCTCGGGCTCGGGCTCGCGGGGCAGCCCACCGCCGCCGCCCTGGTCATCGCGGCCAAGGGCCTGATCCGCTTCCCCGAGCTGCAGAGCAAGCGCAGCGACCGCGAGAGCCTCGCCGGCACCGGGATCGACGAGGTGACCGAGTACTTCCTGGTCGGCTCGTTCGTGTCGTGGCTCATCGCGCTGGGCAGCCTGTTCCTGGCCCGGTGACCCGGGGCGGCCGGCCGCCTCAGACGTCGATGATGCGGCCCTTCCACTGCGCCGGGAAGTCGGTGCCGGTGTCGCCCGCCTGCAGCAGCCGGTAGGTCATGGCGGCGGCCTCCTCGAGGTTCAGGGCCCGGCGCAGGGCCATCGCCACGGTGTCGCCGAGGGCCGAGCAGCCGTGGTGGGCCAGCACCACGGCGTCGTGGTCGCGGGCGGCCCCGGCAGCGGCCTCGGCGAGCTCGTCGCTGCCCGACGGCATGAACGGCACCCGCCCCGCGCTCCCGAGGTAGTACTGGTGGTCCAGGGTGGTGAACCGGATCGGCGCGCCGAGCATGTCGACGAGCAGCACGTGCTGGGGGTGCAGGTGCACGATGGCGCGCACGTCCTCGCGGACGGCGTAGGTGCGCTGGTGCAGCTTCCACTCCACCGAGGGGCGGGCGGCGCCGCCCACCCGCTCACCCGCGGGCGTCAGCTCGGCGAAGTCGTCCGGGGTGAGGCGGTCGAGCCAGGTGCCGGTGGCCGTGACGACGAACCGGTCGGTGCCGGGGACCCGGGCCGAGAGGTTGCCGCCGCTGGCCTGCACCAGCCCTCGGGCGACCACCTGTCGGCCGGCGTCGACGAGCTGGTCGAGGATCTCGGCCGGCCCGGGGGCGGCCCCGGAGCCGGTCTCGGAGGGTGGGTTCGCGCTCACGGGGCGATCATGCCGCACCGCTCCCGGCCCGGGGCCCGCGGTGGGCGCGCTCAGCCGACGTGGTCGCGCCAGGAGTGCCGCGGCTCGTAGCCGAGCACCCGGCGGGCCTTGTCGATGCCGAGCAGCGTCTCGTGCTCGCCGAGCTCCTTGGTCAGCGGAACGTCCGGGTAGACCTCCGCCATCAGGCTCGCGCTGGAGCGGCTCATCACGGTGTCGGCGTTGGCGATGACGAAGACGTCCGCGCCGGGCACGTCGTGGGCCAGCGCCTTCTCGACGGCCTGGGCGCCGTCGCGCGCGTCGATGTAACCCCACAGGTTCCAGCGCCGCAGCTGCGGGTCGGCGTCGAACGAGGGGAACTGCGCGTAGTCCTCGACGTCCATGACGTTCGAGAAGCGCAGGCCGACCGCCACCAGCGCGGGCTGCCAGCGGCAGAAGTGCCGCGCCAGATCCTCCTCGAGCGCCTTGTTCAGCGAGTAGGTCGACTCCGGCCGCGGCGCGTACTCCTCGTCGACGGGGGCGTAGGGCGGCGGGGTGTCGAACGGCAGGCCCAGGACGGTCTCGCTCGAGGCCCACACCAGTGTCGTGATGCCGAGGGCACGGGCCGCGGCGAACACGTTGTAGGTGGCGGCCGAGTTGTTCGCGAAGGTGGCCGCGTTCGTCGTCATCCCCGGGGCCGGGATGGCGGCCAGGTGCACCACGGCGTCGACGGCGTCGTGCTCGTCGACCCCGCCCCCGAAGGCCTCGACCACCTGGCCGTAGTCGGTGAGGTCGGCCACGACGAACTCGCCCGGCACGTCGCGGGGGTCGCCGGCCGGGTCGCGGTCGATGGCCAGCACGTCGAGACCGATCGCCCGCAGGTGGGTCACGACGGCGCGGCCCAGCTTGCCGTGGGCGCCGGTGACGGCGACACGGCGTGGGAGCGCGCCCGCCCGGTCGGCGGGGGGCGGGACGGACGACGAGGAGGGTGCGGTGGGGGAGTCGCTCATGTCCTCATCCTCGCCCGTCGTAGGGTCGGCGTCGGACATCGGCACCAGGGAGGATGACGGCGTGGCCTACTTCGAGCGACTCGGCGCGAACCGGTTCCGTGCCACCGAGCGCACCGGTGGCGCCTGGCGCGAGGACGAGCAGCACATCTCACCGGCCCTGGGCCTGCTGGCGCACCTGGTCGAGCGCGACCGCGACGCCCGGCGCGACGACGGCCTGGTGGTGACGCGGCTCTGCTACGACATCCTGGGCACCGTCCCCGTGGCGGAGGTCGACGTCGAGGTCCGCGTGCTGCGGCCCGGCCGGACCATCGAGCTGGTCGAGGCCGCCATGTCCCACGCGGGGCGTCCGGTGGTGCTGCTGCGGGCCTGGCTCATGGCGCAGCGCGACACGGCGACGGTGGCCGGCACCGCGCTGCCCTCGATCCCGGCCCCCGCGGAGCTCGCGCCGTGGGGGCCGAGCGCCCTCTGGCCGGGCGGGTTCATCGGGTCGGTCGAGTTGCGGCGCCATCTCGAGGAGCCCGGCCGTGGCTGGTTCTGGGTCCGCACCGACGTGCCCCTGCTGGCCGACGAGCCGGTGAGCACCCTGGCCCGCACCGCCGGGCTGCTCGACATCGCCAACGGGATGACGGTGCGGGCCGACCCGCGTGAGGTGCACTACCCGAACATCGACCTGACGGCCCACCTGCTGCGGCTGCCCGCCGAGGGCTGGCTCGGGGTGGATGCAACGGTCACGTTCGGCGACAACGGGATCGGCCTCACCAGCAGCCGGCTCCACGACGAGACCGGCCCGCTCGGCACCTTGGCCCAGACCCTCACCGTCCGTCCGCGTCCCCGCGGCTGACGGCACGGCGGGCGCCGGCTCTCAACCCAGCCGGGCGTGGCCCCAGCCGATGGCCAGGCGGACCGCGGCCGACCACAGGGCGTGGGCCCGTTCGCGCTCGACCGGGCCGATCTGGCTGCGCCACTCGGCGGCCCGGTGCCAGTTGGCACGCAGCACCTGCCGGTCGGGCCAGTAGCCCACGGCCAGACCGGCCGCGTACGCCGCACCCAGGGCGACGCTCTCGGCCATCATCGGGCGGATCACCGGGACGTCGAGCACGTCGGCGAGCGTCTGCATGAGGAGGTTGTTGGCCGTCATCCCGCCGTCGACGGCGAGTGAGGCGATGGGCACGCCGGCGTCGGCCACCATCGCGTCGATGACGTCCTTGGCCTGCCAGGCGCACGCCTCGAGCACCGCGCGGGCGATGTGACCCTTGGTCGTGTAGCCGGTGAGCCCGACCACGATCCCCTGCGCGCTGGGCTCCCAGTGTGGCGCGAACAGCCCGGCGAACGCGGGGACGACGTAGCAGCCACCGCAGTCGTCGACGGTCCGGGCGAGCGTCTCGATCTCGGCGGGGGAGCGCACCAGGGACAGGCTCGTGCGGCACCACTCCACGAGCGCGCCCGCCACCGCGACCGACCCCTCGAGCGCGTACACCGGGGGCGCGCCCTCCTCCGAGACCGCGACGGTGGTGATGAGCCCGGACCCGGACCGGACGATGTCGGGGCCGGTGTTCATGAGGAGGAAGGTGCCGGTGCCGAAGGTGCACTTGGCATCGCCCGGGTCGAAGGCGGCCTGGCCGAAGAGCGAGGCCTGTTGGTCACCGAGGACCGCGCTGATCGGGATGCCGGCCAGCGGCTCGACCGTGGTCGCCAGCTCGCCGATGGACGGCCTGATCTCGGGGAGCATCGCCGCCGGCACGTGGAGGGCCGCGAGGAGCTCGGGGTCCCACTGCATGGTCTCGAGGTCCATGAGGAGGGTGCGGCTGGCGTTCGTCGGGTCGGTGACGTGGAGGCGGCCGCCGGTGAGGTTCCACACGAGCCAGGTGTCCATCGTGCCGAACAGGAGCTCGCCGCGCTCGGCCCGCGCCCGGAGGTCGGCGTCGCTGTCCAGGAGCCAGCGCAGCTTGGGCCCCGACGGGTAGGGCGACAGGGGAAGGCCGGTGCGCCGGAGCAGCTCCGCGGGGTCGAGGTGGTCGGTGAGCGCGTCGAGCTGCCCGGCGGTGCGGGTGTCCTGCCAGACGACGGCCGGCGCGACCGGGCGGCCGCTGTCGCGGTCCCAGACCACGGTCGTCTCGCGCTGGTTGGTGATCCCGAGCCCGGCGATGTCCTCCGGCCCCAGCCCGGCGTCCTCCAGGGCCTGAGGCAGCAGCTCACGGACCAGACCCCAGATCTCCTCGGCGTCGTGCTCGACCCATCCGGGACGGGGGTAGATCTGTCGGTGCTGTCGCTGCGCGACCGAGACCATCCGGCCGGCGTGGTCGAAGAGGAGGCAGCGAGTGGAGGTCGTGCCCTGGTCGATCGCCGCGACCACGCTGCGGCTCATCCGCGCCGCCCGTGGCCGAGCTCGCGGGAGACCGCCCGGGCCGCGTCGACGACGTGCTCGGCGAGGGCCGCGCGCGGCCGCTGGCGCGGGTCACAGATGCTGTCGACGGGGCCCTCGATGCCGACGGCCGCCACGACGTAGCCGGACCGGTCACGCACCGGGGCGGCGATCGAGGCCAGGCCGGGGCGCCACTCCTCGACCGAGGCGGCCCACCCGGTGTCGCGCACGTCGGCGAGCTCCCGGTGCAGCCGGGGCGGGTCGACCACGGTCCGGTAGGTGTGGCTCTCGAGGGCGCCGTCGTTGATCGTGCGGGCGGCGCGGGGGTCGTGCGCGAGGATGGCCTTCCCCAGCGCGGTGGCGTGCAGTGGTCTCGCGGAGCCGGTCTGGAGCGACTGCACGCTGGCGTCGGGGCGGAACACGTGGTGGACGACCAGTGCCTCGCCCGCCTCGTAGCGCGCGACGAGAGCGGCCTCGTGGGTGTGGCCGGCCAAGGCATCGGTCCAGTTGATGGCACGGGCGCGCAGCTCGTTGCGGTCCAGGGGAGCGGCGCCGAGATGCAGGAGGTCGGCGCCCACCGAGTAGCAGCCCGACTCGGCGTCCTGGTCGACGAACCCGACGTCGCGCAGGGTCTGCACCAGGCCGTGCACGGTCGTCTTCGCCAGATCGAGCGCCCCCGCCAGGTGGGCGAGGCTCACCGGCTCCTGCTCGACCGCGAGGATCTGCAGGATCGCGGCCGCTCGCTCGACCGACTGGACCCGCCCTGGCATGTCAGCACGGTACGACGCGCACCGTCGCCGTGGCGTTCGGCAATCCCGAACGCCCCAACGTTCGACGGTGTCGAACGCGAGCCGTTGGACCGTCCTCGCGGGCTGCTTACCGTCCGCATCACGCAAACCCGTTCCCTGACATAGGAGTCAGACATGGATACCCACACCCGGAGAACGCTGGTCGGTGAGCTCCTCGCGGAGTTCGCCGGCACCGCCATCCTCATCCTCTTCGGGGTGGGCGTGGTGGCGCAGGTCGTCACGGGCGCCGGCGCGCTCGGCGACCACGACTCGATCGCCTGGGCCTGGGGCCTCGGCGTCACCTTCGGCGTCTACGCCGCCGCCCGGATCAGCGGGGCGCACCTCAACCCCGCCGTCACCGTGGCCCTGGCCGCGTTCGCCGGCTTCTCGTGGCGCAAGGTGCTGCCGTACTCGATCGCCCAGATCGCCGGCGCCTTCGTGGCCGCACTGATCGTCCGGTGGGTGTACGACGACGCCATCAGCCTCGTCGACCCCGGCCACACCATCGCCACGCAGGGCATCTTCTCGACCCTCCCCGGCAACGGGTCGCTCGACATCGGGGTGGGCACGGCGTTCCTCGACCAGGTGGTCGGGACCGCGATCCTGCTCTTCGTCATCCTCGCGCTGACCGACACCCGCAACGCCGCCCCCGTCGCGTGGTTCGCGCCGTTCGTCATCGGGCTGCTCGTCGTCGCGATCGGGATGGCGTGGGGGACCAACGCGGGCTACGCCATCAACCCGGCGCGTGACTTCGGGCCCCGCCTGGCCAGCTTCTTCACCGGCTACTCCACGGCCTTCGAGGACCAGTACGGCGGCCTCTACTTCTGGGTTCCGATCGTCGCTCCCCTGATCGGTGGCCTCCTCGGGGGCGCCGCCTACACCCTCGGCCTCGGGCGGTTCATGCCCGACGAGGCCGAGCCCGAGAAGGTGGGCCGGGTCGCGGCCGAGCCCACCCCCGAGACCGCAGACGCCCGCGCCTGAACCCCATCCCCGCGTCAAAGGAGACACCCCATGGCTGACTACGTCGGCGCCATCGACCAGGGCACCACCAGCACCCGCTTCATGATCTTCGACCACGGCGGCAACGAGGTGGCGCGCCACCAGCTCGAGCACGAGCAGATCATGCCGCGCGCCGGTTGGGTCGAGCACAACCCGGTCGAGATCTGGGAGCGCACGAGCTCGGTCCTGCAGACCGCCCTCGGTCGCTCCGGCCTCACCGGGAACGACCTCGTCGCGCTCGGCATCACCAACCAGCGCGAGACGACCGTGGTGTGGAACCGCCGCACCGGCCGCCCGTACTACAACGCGATCGTCTGGCAGGACACCCGGACCGACTCCATCGCCAAGCGGCTCGACGAGGACGAGCGGGGCCAGGTGATCCGCCGCAAGGCCGGGCTGCCGCCGGCGCCGTACTTCTCCGGCGGCAAGATCCAGTGGATCCTCGAGAACGTCGACGGCGTGCGCGCGGCCGCCGAGGCCGGCGACGCGATCTTCGGCACCACCGACACCTGGCTGCTGTGGAACCTCACCGGCGGCGTCCGGGGCGGGGTCCACGTCACCGACGTGACCAACGCCAGCCGCACCATGCTCATGGACCTGGAGACCCTCGACTGGGACGACGAGCTGCTGGGCTTCTTCGACATCCCGCGGCAGATGCTGCCCGAGATCCGGCCGTCGTCGGACCCGCGCGGGTACGGCACGACCCTCGCCGAGGGCCCGCTCGCGGCCGAGGTGCCCCTCACGGCGGCGCTCGGCGACCAGCAGGCCGCCATGGTCGGCCAGGTGTGCCTGGCGCCCGGCGAAGCGAAGAACACCTACGGCACCGGGAACTTCCTCCTGCTCAACACCGGCACCGAGCTGGTGCGGTCGGACAACGGGCTGCTGACGACCGTCTGCTACCAGTTCGGCGAGGACAAGCCGGTCTACGCCCTCGAGGGCTCGATCGCCGTCACCGGGTCGGCGGTGCAGTGGCTGCGCGACCAGCTGGGCATCATCAGCGGCGCGGCCCACAGCGAGGCGCTCGCGCGTCAGGTGCCGGACAACGGCGGGGTGTACTTCGTGCCCGCCTTCTCGGGCCTCTTCGCGCCCTACTGGCGCTCCGACGCCCGCGGCGCCATCGTCGGGCTCTCGCGCTTCAACACCAACGCCCACATCGCCCGGGCCACCCTGGAGGCGATCTGCTACCAGTCCCGCGACGTCGCCGACGCGATGGAGAAGGACTCCGGGGTGCGCCTGGAGGTCCTCAAGGTCGACGGCGGGGTGACGGCCAACGACCTGTGCATGCAGATCCAGGCCGACGTCCTCGGGGTGCCGGTGAGCCGTCCGGTCGTCGCCGAGACCACGGCCCTGGGGTCGGCCTACGCGGCCGGCCTGGCCGTCGGCTTCTGGTCCGACCCGGAGGAGCTGCGCGCCAACTGGAACGAGGACCGGCGGTGGACGCCGGTGTGGTCCGAGGAGGAGCGGCAGGAGGGCTACCGCGGCTGGCAGAAGGCGGTCACCCGGACCTTGGACTGGGTGGAGGTGCGATGAGCGCCGGCCCGACCGCCACGACGGGGCGCCTCGACCCGGCCGCCCGCACCGACGCGCTGCGACGGATGGCGCAGGAGACCCTCGACGTCCTGGTCGTCGGCGGTGGCGTGGTCGGGGCCGGCACGGCCCTCGACGCGGCGACGCGCGGCTTGCGCGTCGGCCTCGTCGAGGCCCGCGACTACGCCGCGGGCACCTCGAGCCGCTCGAGCAAGCTCGTGCACGGCGGCCTGCGCTACCTCGAGCAGCTGGACTTCGGGCTGGTGCGGGAGGCGTTGCGCGAGCGCTCGCTCATCCTGCACCGGCTCGCGCCGCACCTGGCCCGACCCGTTCCGTTCCTCTACCCGTTGTCGCACCGGGTGTGGGAGCGGGCCTACGTCGGCAGCGGCGTCCTGCTCTACGACACGATGGGTGGGCGCAAGGGCGTGCCGCGCCACCGGCACCTCTCGCGGCGCCGGGCGATGGCGGAGTTCCCGGGGCTGCGCGACGACGTCCTCGTCGGGGCGATCCAGTACCACGACGGCCAGGTGGACGACGCCCGGCACACGATGATGATCGCCCGGACGGCGGCGGCGCACGGGGCGCTGCTCGCGACCAGCGCCCGCGTGGGGGAGCTGCTCCGCGAGGGTGAGAGTGTCGTCGGCGCCGTCGTCACCGACCTCGAGACCGGCGAGCGGGTGCCGGTCCGGGCCCGGCGCACGGTGAACGCGGCCGGGGTGTGGACCGACCAGATCCAGGAGCTCGTGGGCGGTACCGGCCAGATCTCGGTCCGGGCCTCCAAGGGCGTGCACGTGCTGGTGCCGCGAGACCGGATCGACTCGCGCACCGGCCTGATCAGCCGCACCGAGAAGAGCGTGCTGTTCGTCATCCCGTGGGACGAGCACTGGATCATCGGCACGACCGACACCGACTGGGACCTCGACCTGGCGCATCCGGCCGCGAGCCGCTCCGACGTGGACTACCTGCTCGAGCACGCGAACCGCCTCCTGCGCCGGCCGCTGACCCACGACGACGTCGTGGGGGTGTACGCCGGGCTTCGCCCGCTGCTCTCGGGCGAGTCCGACGACACGAGCACGCTCTCGCGCGAGCACGCGGTGGTCCGGCCGGTCCCCGGCCTGGTCATGGTCGCCGGCGGGAAGTACACGACGTACCGCGTGATGGCCCGCGACGCCGTCGACGCCGCGGTGCGCGACCTCCCGGACCGGGTGCCCCCGTCACGAACCGAGGACGTGCTCATCGCCGGCGCCGAGGGCTACGCGGCGCTCTGGGAGGGCCGGGGCCGGCTCGCGGCCGAGGCGGGGCTGTCGACGGCGCGGGTCGAGCACCTGCTGCGGCGGTACGGCTCGCTCACGCACGAGCTGCTCGCCCTGGTCGCGGACCGGCCCGAGCTCGGGCGCCCGCTCGAACACGCCCCGCGCTACCTGGCGGTCGAGGCGCTGTACGCGGCGTCGGCCGAGGGCGCGCTGCACCTGGACGACGTCCTCACCCGCAGGACCCGGATCTCGATCGAGACCCCGGACCGGGGGGTGGGCGCGGCCGCCCAGGTCGCGCAGCTCGTCGCGCCGGTGCTGGGGTGGTCGGAGGCGGACGCCGAGAACGAGGTCCGGCACTACCGGGCGCGGGTCGAGGCCGAGCTCGACTCGCAGCGACAGCCCGATGACCGGACGGCGGACGCGGCGCGGCTGGGTGCGCCCGACGTGCGCGGGGTGCGCGGCTGAGGCCGTCCCCCGGCGGAGGCCGGCCACCGGCGGGGGCGGCCGCCGAGGACGACTCAGGGCTCGAGGGGCGGCCGGGCGGCGGACGGGGCCACGAGGACGGGGCACGGGCTGGCGTGCAGCAGACGGCTGCTGACGCCGCCGAGGAGCAGCCCGGCGAAGCCGCCACTGCCCCGTGAGCCCACCACCAGCAGCTGTGCCGACCGGGCCGTCTCCCGGAGAACCGGCACTGGTTCACCCCGGAGGATCTCGGTGCGGACCGCGACGTCGGGGTACGTCTGCGCCCAGCCCACCATCATCTCGGAGACGGAGAGCTCCTCGGCCTCGTAGGCGGGATGCTCACCGTCTGCCCAGCGGCTCGCGTCGTCGAAGGCGCCCGGGTGCTCCATCCACCACGCATGGACCGCAACCAACGGGGCCGAGCGGCGGGAGGCCTCCGCGAAGGCCAGACCGATCGCCGGGCGGCTGTGCTCGCCCGCGTCGACGCCGACGACGACCGGTCCGCGGGAGGGGAGGGGGACACCCTCGGGGACGACGAGGACGGGGCACCGGGAGTGCATCGCGACCTGGTGGGTGGTGGCGCCGAGGACCTCGCCGGCCAGCCGGCCGAGCCGCCCCGCGCCGATGACGACGACCTCGGCGTGGGCGCTGGCCCGCACGATCGCCGCCGCCGGGGACTCCAGGGCGGTGCACGAGGTGACGGCGACCTGCCCGTCGGTGGCCAGCCGGCTGGCCCACGGGTGCGTCGACGTCGACGGCGACGACGACGGACCCGACCGGGGTGGCGTGGTGCACGGCTGACCTCCTAGTGGTGGGGCCCACGGTGCTCGTCGTCCGGGGCGCCGGACAGAGCCGAAGGTCCCGCGGGCGGCGGGGCGCTCCAGGCGCTCCGGGACCTTCGGCCAGGGCCTCGCGCCGAAAGGCGCGCGAGTGTGGGTGCCGTGGCGGACCGGCGCGGCGACCGGCCATGGTGGAGAGGAGCTCCGATGACCGGCAGGGTGATGTCGACGGCCGCCGGCCCGGCAGGGGAGCCGCGCCCGGGCCCGGACCGGTGGGCCCGGGGGTGGCTGGGCGTGACCCTCGTCGGGGTGCTGGCCGCGTTCGTGGTGGGTGACGGCGTGGCCACGATGGTGGGGGTGCCCGACCAGGGGACGGCCACGCCGGGTCAGGGACTCGTGGTCGTGACGGCGGTCCTCCCGCTCGTGCTCCTCCCGGCGTGGCTGACCTGGAGGTCGGACCGTCGAGGACGCCTCCCCGGCGACCGGTTGTTGCGGCGTACCGGCGCCGTGGCGGCTGCTGTGGCGGCCGGCTTCGCGCTGCTCGTCGTGGGCGGATGGCTCGTGCTGGTGGCGTCCTGGGGCGTCGACCGGCTCTGAGCGACGACGGCGGCGAAGGCAGCCGCCGACGTGCTCCGAGTACCGGCGGCGCGCGGAACTGGCCGCTGCGGGCTCCAGTTCCCGGCCCGATGTCCCCTGACCTCGACGTTTGTCGGAATGTGAATTGCACGGACACGGAACCACCATTGATGCCATTGGGCGCGGACAATGGCACGTGGTGTAACGGGGGATCGCCATATCCTGCGGCACCGTTTTCCTGAGCCTTCGGTCTCCAGAGAAAGCGATCTGCCATGGCCACAGACACCTCGGCGGCTGTCGAGACAGAACAACCCGCGCTCAAGCGTCACGTCGGGATCATCGGTCTCCTCTTCGCGAGCATCGGTTCGATCATCGGGTCGGGTTGGTTGTTCGGCGCTCTCAACGCCTCGAAGGAGGCAGGTCCCGCGGCGATCATCTCGTGGGCCCTGGGTGGGGTGATGGTCCTCGCCATCGCGCTGGTCTACGCGGAGCTGGGGGTGATGTTCCCGCTGTCCGGCGGGGTGATCCGCTTCCCACACCTGGCGTTCGGCTCGTTCGCCAGCTACACCACCGGCTGGATCACCTGGGTGGGGGCGAGTACGACCGCTCCCATCGAGGTGCTGGCGGCGCTGCAGTACGGCACCAAGTACGCGCCGTTCACGCAGGAGGCCCAGGCCGGCGGCCAGACGGTGCACACGCTCACCGGGCTCGGCTACGCCGTCGCCGTGGTGCTCATGGCCATCTTCGTGGTCATCAACTACTTCGGCATCCGCTGGTTCGCGCGTATCAACAACGCCCTGGTCTGGTGGAAACTCGGGATCATCGTGCTCGTCGTCGTGGCGTTCCTCGTCAGCGCGTTCCACGGCGAGAACTTCTCCAGCCACGGGTTCAAGCCGGCGGGCTGGCACGGCGTCTTCAGCGCGATCGCCACCTCGGGGATCGTCTTCTCCTACCTCGGCTTCCGCCAGGGCGTCGAGCTCGCCGGCGAGACCGACAACCCGCGCAAGAACGTCCCCATCGCGGTCATCGGCTCGGTGCTCATCACGGCGGTCATCTACATCGCCCTGCAGGTCGCCTTCATCGGAGCGCTGGACCCGAGCCTGCTCAGTGGCCCCCAGGCGTGGAGCAACCTCAGCTTCGAGAACGACTTCGGGCCCCTGGCCGCCCTGGCCACGGCCCTCGGGTTGGGCTGGTTGGCGGTGCTGCTCTACATCGACGCGATCATCTCCCCCGGGGACACCGGCCTGATCTACACCACGCTGACCTCTCGACTGTCCTACGCGATGGCGCGCAACGGGAACGCCCCGCAGCGACTGGCGAAGACGACCGATCGCGGCGTGCCGCTGTTCAGCCTGATCGTGACGTTCGTCGTCGGCCTCATCGTGTTCCTGCCTTTCCCCAGCTGGCAGCAGCTGGTCGGCTTCATCACCTCGGCCACCGTGCTCTCCTTCGCCTCCGGGCCGCTGGTGCTGACGGCACTGCGCAAGCGGGTTCCCGACCAGCCGCGTCCGTTCCGGCTGCCCGGCGGCCACGCCCTCCCGCTGTTCGCGTTCTGGGCGTCGAACCTGATCGTGTACTGGTCCGGGTGGCTGACCGGCTGGAAGCTCTACCTCTCCGTGCTGGTCGGTTTCGTGCTGCTCGGCCTGTTCAAGGTGTTCGGCGGCGTGCGTCAGGCGCCGCTGCACTTCTGGAACGGCGTCTCGTGGCTCTTCCCCTGGCTGGGCGGCCTGGCCCTGATCTCCTACTTGGGCAACTTCCCGGAGAAGTCGGCCGGCGCCGGGAACCTCGGGGTGCTGAACTTCGAGTGGTCCGCGGTGCTCCTCGCCGCTCTGTCGGTGCTCGTCTACATCATCGCCACCCGAGTGGCGCTGCCGGCCGACGCGGTGGTGGAGCACATCGAGCAGTCCAAGGAGGAGGCTGCCGTCGAGGACGCCGAGCTGGGGGCGACCTCCTGACCCCTGATCCGACCCCGGTGATCCTGACGGCGCCACGGCGGGTCCCCTCCCACCCCGGTGGTCTCGTGGAGTCGCTCGCAGCATCGCAGGTCAGCGCCCACCGGGCCGAGAAGCTCCTCGGCCCGGTGGGCGCACTGATGTGGCGGTGCCGGCGGTGGGCCCACCGGCGGTGGGCCGGCGCCGGGGGAGCGGGGTCAGGCGCTGATGGCGCGCCGACCCTCGTTCTTGCTGCTGATCTCCACCTTGCGCGGCTTGGCGTGCTCCGCGACCGGGATCTGCAGCGTCAGGACGCCGCCGTCGTAGCTGGCCTCGTCGCCTCGGCACCGGGGCCCGATGCGTCGGAGCAGCTGCGCGGCGGGCGGCTGCTCGGCCCGATGGAGCGCGTCCTCATCATCGGCCTCGGCCTCGCCGGTCAGCTCGGCGCCGCCGGGCTCGTCATCGCCGCCAAGGGCCTCATCCGCTTCCCCGAGCTGCAGAGCAAGCGCTCCGAGCGCGAGTCGGTCGACGGCGTCGGCATCGACGAGGTGACGGAGTACTTCCTCGTCGGGTCCTTCGTGTCGTGGCTGCTCGCGCTCGGCACGCTCGTCCTCGCCCGCTGACGCCCGCTCAGACGTCGATGATGCGGCCCCGGTACTCGGCCGGGAAGTCGGCCGTCGTGTCGCCCGCGACGAGCAGCCGGTAGGTCATTGCGGCCGCCTCTTCGAGGTTGAGGGCGCGACGCAGGGCCATCGGCACGGTGTCGCCGAGGGTCGAGCAGCCGTGGTGGGCGAGGACGACGGCGTCGTGGTCACGGGCCGCGTCGGCCGCCGCCCGGGCGAGCTCCTCGGTGCCGGAGGGGAGGAACGGCACCCGTCCGGCGGAGCCGAGGTAGTACTGGTGGTCGAGGGTCGTGAACCGGATGGGCGCCCCGAGCAGGTCGACGAGCAGGACGTGCTGCGGGTGGAGGTGGACGATGGCGCCCACGTCCGGGCGGGCCGCGTAGGTGCGGGCGTGCAGCTTCCACTCGACCGAGGGCCGCTCTGCGCCGCCGCGGTGCTCGCCGTCGAGCGACAGCTCGGCGAACTCCTCGGGACGCAGGCGGTCCAGCCACGTCCCGGTGCCGGTGACGACGAACGCGTCAGTGTCGGGCAGCCGGGCCGACAGGTTGCCGCCCGAGGCCTGGACGAGGCCGCGCTCGACGACGTGCCGACCGGTGTCGACGAGCTGCTCCAGGAGGTCGGCGCGGGTCGGGGTCACGAGGTGATCATGGCGCACGCCGGAGCGCGGGCCGGGTCAGGCGCGCACGTACCGCGTGAGGAGCACGCCGTGGGGGAGCGGGGTGCTGCTCGCGAGGCGCCACGCGGCGGGGTCGGCCGCGCCGCGCACGAGCGGCACGCCCTCGCCGAGGAGCACCGGGTTGACCTTGAGGTGCAGCTCGTCGACCTCGTCGAGCAGCTGGCCGGCGAGGTCGCCGCCGCCGCAGAGCCAGACGGCGAGCCCGTCTTCCTCGGCCTTGAGCGCCCGCACGAGGGCGACCGGGTCGTCGTGGACGACCGTGACGGTCGGGTCCTCGGGCAGGTCCTCGCGCCGGGTCACGACGTACTGCCGCAGGTGCGGGTAGGCGCTGGTCAGGCCCGCGTCGAGAGCGGGCTGGTGGGTGGCGCGACCCATGACGACGGTGTCGAAGTGCCGCGGCGGGGCGTCGACCCCGAGCGCGGCCCGCACGTGCGCCGGGCAGGTCTCCGGGTACTCCGCGAAGAGCGCCGCGAGGGTGTCGGGCGCGACCGGGAAGGCCGAGGCATCCCCGGCGGGGTCGGCGATGAAGCCGTCGAGGGAGGTCGCGACGTAGTAGACGAGGCGGCGCACGGTGCTCCTGGGGTCGGTGGTCGTGGTGCGGGGCCGGACGGCCGCCGTCGACCGTACGCGCACAGCCGGCCCCGTCGCACGCCGGTTGCTCGTGCGCAACGGACGGCGCCGCCCACGACCGTGGGCGGCGCCGCCGTGCGGACGCGTGCGCTCAGACCGTGGCCGGCTGCTTGGCCTCGGCCTCGATGCTGCGGCGCGAGCCGCTGTGGTTGACGCTGATCTTCCGGGGACGCGCCTCCTCGGCGACGGGGATGGTCAGCGTGAGGACCCCGTCGGCGTAGTCGGCCGCGATGCGGTCCAGCGCCACGCCGTGGCCGAGGGTCAGCTGTCGGGCGAAGGTGCCGGTCGGGCGCTCGTGCGAGAGCCACTGGACCTCGCCGCCCGGTGCCTCGCGGCGCTCGGCCCGGATCGTCAGCGTCCGGTCCTCGACGTCGACGTCGATCGACGCGGGGTCGACGCCGGGCAGGTCGATCCGCGCGACGAAGGCGTCGGCCGACCGCACGAGGTCCATCGGCATGGCGGTCGCCGCGGGACGGAAGCTGCCCGTGAGCATGCGGTCGAGGTCGCGGAACGGGTCGAAGGTGGTGGCCATGGGAACCTCCTCGGGATCGGTGGCGACCGGAGTCGCCATGAGTGGTGTGCACTCAAGTTTACGCAGCGGTGTTTGCTCAGGCAAGGGTTCGCGAGGACACCAAGGCGGCGTTCGCGCTCGCGTGCATCGGCGTGCGTAGGGTCTGGAGGACCCGACGAGAGGACGACGGCGTGGCGTACTTCCACCGGCTGGACGAGCACACCTTCCGCGCGAGCGAGCACACCGGCGGCGCGTGGCGCGAGGACGAGCAGCACATCGCGCCGGCCCTCGGCCTCCTCGCCCACGTCGTCGAGCGCGACCGGGACGCGCGCCGCGACGACGGGCTCGTGCTCTCGCGCCTCTGCTACGACATCCTCGGGACGGTCCCGGTCGCCGAGGTGGCCACCGAGGTGCGCGTCGTCCGGCCCGGACGGACCATCGAGCTCGTCGAGGCGAGCCTCTCGCACGCCGGCCGTCCGGTCGCGCTGCTGCGGGCCTGGCTCATGGCGGAGCGCGACACGGCCGCCGTCGCCGGGACCGCGTTGCCCGGCATCCCCGGACCCGACGAGCTCGAGGCCTGGGCGCCGGGTGAGACGTGGCCCGGTGGCTTCATCGGTGGTGTCGAGGTGCGCCGCCACCTCGAGGAGCCGGGCCGCGGGTGGTTCTGGGTGCGGACGCCGGTGCCGCTCGTCGAGGGCGAGCCGGTCGGTGCCACGGCGCGGGTCGCCGGCCTGCTCGACATCGCCAACGGGATGACGGTCCGTGCCGACCCACGCGAGGTGCACTACCCGAACATCGACCTCACGGCGCACCTGCTGCGTGAGCCCGTGGGGGAGTGGCTCGGCGTCGATGCGTCGATCACGTTCGGCGACAACGGCATCGGGCTGACCAGCAGCCGCCTGCACGATGCGAGGGGCCCGCTCGGGTCGCTCGCGCAGTGCGTCACGGTGCGCCCGCGCTGACGGGCTGCCGGGCCGGACGTGGCATCATGACATCTGAGCAGACGATCAGATGTCAGGAGAGACGTGGACGAGACGGACGAGATGGCCCGGGTCTTCCGGCTGCTCGGTGACCCGACGCGGGTCCGGCTGCTGCTGACGCTGCACGACGCGGGGGAGCTGTGCGTGCACGACCTCGCCGAGGCGACCCGGACGGCGGAGTCGACGGCGAGCCAGGCGCTGCGGCTGCTGCGCGCGTCGGGGGTCGTCGTCGGCCGGCGCGAGGGACGCCACGTCCACTACTCCCTCTCCGACGAGCACGTCCGCACGCTGCTCGGCGTCGCGCGCGACCACGCCCGGCACGGCGCCAGGGCGGCCACCGCGTGAGCGGCTCGCACGGCCACGGTGGGCACGCCGGCGGGCGGCACCGCTGGCGGCTGGCCGTCGCGTTCGGCCTCGTTGCGGCCTTCTTCGTCGTCGAGCTGCTCGCCGGCCTCGCGTCGGGCTCGCTGGCCCTCCTCTCGGACGCCGGCCACATGGCGGCCGACGTCGTCACGCTCGGCGCGGCGCTCGTCGCGACCCGGATGGCGACGCGTCCGGACACGACCGGGCGGCGCACGTACGGCTCCTACCGGGCCGAGGTCTTCGCGTCCGGCTTCGCGGTCCTCGTCATGGTCGGGGTGTCGGTGTACGTCGTCGTCGAGGCCCTGCGTCGCCTCGGCGCCGAGCCGGAGGTGGCCTCCGGGACGATGGTGCGCGTCGGGGCGATCGGGCTCGTCGTCAACCTCGTCTCACTCGCCCTCCTGCGCGGCGGGGCGGCCGAGAGCCTCAACGTGCGGGGCGCCTACCTCGAGGTCCTCGCCGACGCCGCCGGGTCCGTCGGCGTCATCGTGGCGGCGCTCTTGGTGGGTGCGACCGGTAACCCGTTGTGGGACACCGTGGTCGCGCTGGCGATCGGCGTGTTCGTCCTCGTCCGCGCCGTGCACCTGGGGCGCGAGGTGCTGGCCGTGCTCGGCCAGCACGCCCCGGCCGGGGTCGACCCCGAGGCCGTGCGCACGGCGCTCGAGGAGGTCGACGGCGTCGTCGAGGTGCACGACCTGCACCTGTGGACGCTCACCTCCGGGATGGACGTCGCCACCGCGCACCTCGTGAGCGACGAGGCGGGGGAAGCGGTGCTGGAGCGGGCCGCCGGTGTCCTGCGCGAGCGGTTCGGGATCGCGCACGCGACGGTGCAGGTCGAGTCGCCCGGCGCCGCGGCCTGCCACGGGACCGACTGGTGACGGCGCCTCGGGAGGGCGTCCCGGTCGTCGTCCTCGCGGGCGGGTCGTCACGCCGCTTCGGGGCCGACAAGCTCGCGGCGCCCCTGGGTGGGTCGAGCGTGCTCGAGCGGGCGGTGGCGGGCATCCCGTCCGGGTGGCCGGTCGTCCTCGTCGGTCCTGCGCGCCCCTTGGCCCGTCCGGGAGCCCGATGGGTGCGCGAGGACCCGCCCGGCGGCGGTCCGCTGGCCGCGGTGCTCACGGGTCTCGCGGCGTGCGACGGCGACGTGGTCGCCGTGCTCGCCGGCGACATGCCGGCCGGTGGGGTGGTGCTGCCGTCGCTCGTCGCCGCGCTCGGTGCTGAAGAGACGGTCGGCGCCGCCGTCGCCGAGGACGACGAGGGCCGGGTCACGCCGCTGCTCGGCGTCTACCGGCGCTCGTCGTTGGCCCACCTCGGGCTCGGCACCGGCCACGGCGGCCGGGCGATGGCGCTGCTCGACGCCGGCTACGTCGCCGTGCGCGTCGGGACGGCCGCGGCGCGCGACGTCGACACGCCGCAGGCATTGGCCGAGGCCCAGGCCGACCTGGGGGCCACCCCGGATGTCTCTGAGACGGAGAGCTGACGCTCCAGGACCCGTGTCAGAAGTCCGGGGTGAGGAACATGGGGACCTCTCCCGTGGGAGGGGACGTCAACATCACCGCGTCGATGTCCACACGTGGTCTTCCGGCCGTTGCCTGGTTCGTCACCGTGATCGTGCTCGTGCCCTCGGTGAGCTGGCTCTGCCAGACGATGACCCGGTGCTTCCCGGTCGATGAGTAGGTGTCGACGGTCGTCGCGGCGCCGCCGTTGACCCGGATGCCGACTCGGCCTCGGTTGCTGTTCTTCTCCATGACGACCGCGAAGGTTTGACCGGGCCCGGTTGTCACCGCGTAGGTCAACGAGCTCCCGCCCTTCGTCGAGTACCACGTCGAGCCTGCGTCGAAGCAGACGCACGGGGCGGTCTGCCAGGTCCCCACTCGTGTCACACCCAGATCGCCGGTGTACGTCGAGTACGGGGGGTTGGGCTTGCCGTCCTGCTGCCACACAGAAACGAACGAACTCCCGCTGAGGCGGGACATCGCGGTGTTCCCGACGTGGTCTCTGGCCTTCACGGTGTACCGCACCCCACCCGGGCCGCCTCCGCACTGGCCGTCGTACGTGATGCCTCTGACATCGAAGGAGGTCTGGCTCGTGTCCTGGGCCTCGTAGGTCAAGACGTTGTCGCTGTATTCGATGACGTCGAAGCCCTGCAGCCCACTGCCCGCGTCGGTGGCGGACCAGGTGAGCCGCAACGGGATGTCGGAGTGGTAACCGACGGTGTCACACCAGTCGCTGGATGCCGTCGTCGCGTCGATGCTCTCGCCCAGCCGGAAGCTCAAGGGGTCGACCGACAGCGACGGGGTGACTCCTTCGGGGCTGTCGGACAGTCCAGCGGCGCTTCCGGAGCCCGGCAGAGCGCTCGCCGGAACGGCCACCAGGCTGGCGGCGACCACGACGCCGGCGAGGAAGGACGGAGCCGAGAATCTACGCACGATGACCCCCTGTGTCCTTGGTGCATCACGCCAAGTGGGGAGAACGTAGCAGCCACTTGCTCATCCGGGAAGAGCCGAAGATTAAATGTGCTCCTCGTAGCCACCGCCGTGTTCGGTCACCGGACGGCGTACACATCGATGTTGCGAGGGGTGATGTGGATGAGACGGCCACCCGCCACTTGTACGGACCCGCTTCCGAGGAAGGTGAACGGGCCCAGGAAGTCCTCGTCAGGTTCGGGAATCGGCTGTCCGGTGGTGGCGTTCAGGGGCTCTCGGCCGGGGATGACGTACACGAGGTCGCCGGCGAGGATGGCACTGGCTGCGGGAGTGGTCCTCGTGGCCTTCCAGGCCCGGGCTCCCGTTGTCCGGTTCAGCGCGCAGATGCTGCCGGAGTCGCACGTGACCAGCAGCCGTGACGGCCCCGCCGCGAGAACTGCACCCTTCTCGGCAGAGGTCCATCTGAGCGTGCCGGTGGGGCCGAGCGCGGAGATCCTGCCGAGTGGGTCCGTCGCATAGATGTTCGGCGAGGTGGTGCCGCTGGGATCGGCGCGCAGATAGGTCCACCCTGCCGGCTTGGTCCAGTTCGTCGCTCCCGCCTTGGAGAACGAGATGGCGCCACAGGTCGTCATGATGTTGTCGTTGGACGCGAACAATCCACCTGCGGGGCCGTATTGAGATCTGGAGCACCCATCTCGGGTCCACATCTGAGCGCCGGTAGTGGCGTTGTATGCCCACACCGTCCTGACGCCGCCACCAGGAGCCTCGCCGTCGGACAGCACGGTGTTGCCTGACACCAGCATGCTGAGGTTGTACCCGGAGCGGCCGGCCGACCACACCTGCCGCCCGGTGGCGATGTCGAGGCCCCTGACGGTGACCCCGGGATCGCTCTGCGACCAGCACCCTCCACTTCCCTGGATGATGACGCGAGATCCTGTGACGGCGATGTCCGTCACCCTGTAGCCGTCGGATCCTCCCAGATCCGTGCCCCGCCACAGAGGCTGGCCTGTTGCCAGGTCGACGGCGACGACCCGCCGGCCGTCGAAGTAGTAGAGCGCGGTCGCCGTCGACACCGCGGCGTGCTCGCTGGGGCGACCGCACGCACCGTAGTCCGGGAGTCGCCCGAGTGAGTACTCCACGCTCAGGTTCAGCACCGAACCGGCCGTGATCGTTGTCTCGTTGAGGCTGCGGTTACTGTGGGCCGCATCGCTCTGGGGCTGCAGCCAGGTCGATGTCGAGGCCGCCCCCGTGGCCCCCATGGAAGATCCGGTCAGCCCCAGGCTCAGCCCCAAGCCCGCCGCGACGATCGAGATCACACGTCTCATGTCACGCTCCCACGACGCAAGTTGATCCGAGGACGCCGGCGAGGAAGGACGGAACTGAGAACCTACGCACGATGAACCCCCTGTGACCTTGGTGCACCACCCCAAGTGGGGGAGAACGTAGCAGCCGGTCGGGCGTCCGGGAAGCCCCCGAGAGCCCGACGTTGCCGCCGTGCGGGGGTCTACCGACCCTCGAGCATCTCGACGACGGGCGCGAGGACGTCGGCCGCGTCAGCGCCGATGACGACGTAGCTGGCGCCGAGCTCCTCCCGTCGGCGCAGCAGTTCCTCGGCGGCGGCGACCGGGTCCTCGGGGAGGACGGCGAGGGAGTCCGCGGCCCGCAGCGCCGCCGGGTCGGTGTCGCGGACGGAGGCCATGAACGCGGCGACCCGGTCGCCGACGACGGGCACGTGGAGGGCGACCTCGACGTCGCGGACCGCGGTGACCTCGCGCACCCGGCGCGCGACGTCCGCGCGACGGTCGGTCGGGGCGTGGGCGACCGTCACCGTGTCGGCGACCTCGGCGGCGAGGGCGCGCGACAGCGGTCCTCGGACCGCGACGGCGACGGGCGTCGTGTGGGCGGCGCCGTCGAGGTGGCGGAGAGCATCGACCGTGGCCCCCAGTAGCTCCACTCCGGTCGACGGCGAGACCGGGTCTGGAACCGGGACACCGCGTTCCGCGAGGAACTCGCCCAGGCCGGGTCGGCCGGTCCCGAGGCCCAGCTCGAAGCGACCCTCGGTGAGGACGGTGAGGGAATGAGCCTCCCACGCGGTCACCCACGGCGGGCGGACCAGCGCCGCGGTGACCCAGGTCCCGACCCGCAACGGCGTCACCGCAGCTGCCATGGCCAGCGTCGCGGTGGGGGAGGGCTGCCAGCCGGGCACGTCGGGTGCGAGGACCGTGGAGTACCCCTGGTCGGCGATCCGGCGGCAGCCGTCGAGCCAGGAGCGGACGTCGTCGCCCAGCGGGGCGAGAACGCCGAACCGGAAGGGGCGAAGAGGGGTTGGCATGGTGGGGCAGACCCTAGGGGCGGACGGTTCTCATCGGCCACCACAAGACGCGACGACGCCCCCGCCGGACGGACCGGCGGGGGCGTCGTGACACGCGACGGCTCAGATGTCGAAGTACATCTCGAACTCGTGCGGGTGCGGGCGGAAGCGGATCGGGTCCACCTCGTTCTTGCGCTTCCACTCGATCCACGTGGCGATGAGGTCCTCGGTGAAGACGTCGCCCTCGAGGAGGAACTCGTGGTCGGCCTCGAGCGCGTCGAGGACGGCCGGCAGCGAGCCGGGGACCT
This sequence comes from Phycicoccus jejuensis, assembly GCF_000720925.1. Taxonomy (GTDB): domain Bacteria; phylum Actinomycetota; class Actinomycetes; order Actinomycetales; family Dermatophilaceae; genus Phycicoccus; species Phycicoccus jejuensis. Next base: position 508,689 of record NZ_JOEE01000004.1, read on the forward strand.
GCGCGATGGCCTCGTGCTCCTCGGGCGGCAGCTCGTAGAGGTCCTTGTCCACGGGCTCCGGCGGCTCGATGCGGTTGCGGATGCCGTCGAGACCGGCCATCAGCTGCGCCGCGAAGCACAGGTACGGGTTGGACGACGGGTCCGGGATGCGGAACTCGATGCGCTTGGCCTTCGGGCTGTCGCCGGCGATCGGGATGCGGACGCAGGCGGAGCGGTTGCGGGCCGAGTACACGAGGTTGACCGGGGCCTCGTAGCCGGGCACCAGGCGGTGGTAGCTGTTGACCGTCGGGTTGGTGAAGGCGAGCAGCGCCGGGGCGTGCTTGAGCAGACCGCCGATGTACCAGCGCGCGAGGTCGGAGAGACCGCCGTAGCCGCGCTCGTCGTAGAACAGCGGCTCGCCGTCCTTCCAGAGCGACTGGTGGGTGTGCATGCCCGAGCCGTTGTCGCCGAAGATCGGCTTCGGCATGAAGGTGGCGGTCTTGCCGCCCTCCCACACGGTGTTCTTGACGACGTACTTGAACTTCATCATGTCGTCGCCGGACTGGAGCAGGGTGTTGAACCGGTAGTTGATCTCCTGCTGGCCCGCGGTGCCCACCTCGTGGTGGCTGCGCTCGACCTCGATGCCCACCTTGGCCAGGTTGAGGCAGATCTTGTCGCGGGTGTCGGCGAAGTGGTCGACCGGCGGGACGGGGAAGTAGCCGCCCTTGTAGCGGGTCTTGTACCCGCGGTTGCCGCCGTCCTCGACGCGGCCGGTGTTCCACGCGGCCTCGACGGAGTCGATGTAGTAGTAGCTGGCGTTCGCCTTGGTCTCGAAGCGCACGTCGTCGAAGACGTAGAACTCGGCCTCGGCGCCGAAGAAGGCGGTGTCGGCGATGCCCGTCGACTTGAGGTACGCCTCGGCCTTCGCGGCGATGTTGCGCGGGTCGCGGCTGTAGGGCTCACCGGTGAAGGGGTCGACGATCGAGAAGTTCATGATGAGCGTCTTCTCGGCGCGGAACGGGTCGACATAGGCCGTCGTCGGGTCCGGGATGAGCTTCATGTCGGACTCGTGGATGGCCTGGAAGCCGCGGATCGAGGATCCGTCGAACATCTGGCCGTTGGTGAAGAAGTCCTCGTCGACCGAGGCGGCGGGCACGTTGAAGTGCTGCATGACGCCGGGAAGGTCGCAGAACCGGATGTCGACGAACGTGATGTCCTCGTCCTTGATGAAGGAGAGGACCTCGTCAGCGGAGCTGAACACTGTGTTGAACCTCCTGGTTCGGTGCAGGGGCTATGGGAGCCAGCCCTGATGGCGTTGCCGACGACGTTAGGGCGGGGCGGTTTCCCGACCGTGACCCGGATGTTTCGCCGACGTAACGCCAGCCACCGTATCAAGGTGTGGGACGACGCGCCCGAAGCGTGGAACGCGTCGCCGCGTACGCTGGTGGCGTGCCGCCGACCTCCACCCCGCCGAGCCCCACCGCGACCCCGGCGGACGCCACGCTGCTGCGCCGCTTCGTCGGCTTCGTCGTCGACTGGACGCTCAGCGCCCTCGTGACCTTCCTCGTCCTGCCCTTCGACCTCGCGCAGCCGGGGGAGACCCCGCCGATGGTCCTCGGCCTGCCGACGAGCAGCTGGGCCGTCGCCGGCGTCTACGTCGTGCTGAGCACCGTGCTCGTCTCGGTCACCGGCTCGAGCGTCGGCCACCGGCTCGTGGGTCTGCAGGTGTGGCAGGTGCGCCGGCGGGTCTTCCCGCTCCAGGTGCTCCTGCGCTCGGTGCTCGCCGCGCTCGTCCTCCCGGCGCTGTTCACCGCCGGCGGCCGCGGCCTGCACGACCTCGCCGCGGGCACCCGCATCGTCCGGCCGGGGGTGCCGGCCACGCCGCCCGCCGCCTGAGCGGCGCGGGCGCGCGAGCCGTCAGCGGCCCCGCATCGCCTTGCGGTCCATGCGCGCCTTCGTCGGGTCGATGCCCTTGGGCACCGGGGGCTTGAGGCCGCCGAGGGACTTCAGGCGCTTGTTGACGACCGACACCTCGGCCTTGGTGAGCACCGGACGCATCCGGGTCAGCTTGCCGGAGATCTTCTTGACGGGGACCTGGTCCTCGCCGTCGCCGACGGTCCACAGGTGGACGGGCACGCCGGGGGCGACCCGGGCGACCTTCTTCTCCTCCTGCTTGAGCAGCTTGGCGACGCGGCCGGCAGGGCCCTCGCCGATGAGGACGACGCCCGGGCGGCCGAGGGCGCGGAAGACCATCGCGGCGCCGGCCATGTCCTGGGCCCGCGTCCCGCGCGCGCCCTCCATCGCCACCGGCTCCTGCGCGGCGTACCAGCCACGCCGGCCCATGCCGGTCAGGGCGGCACCGGCGGCGCCGACCTGCCCGTCGAGCGCCTTGTACATCGCCGTGTTGCCGCGGCGGTTCATGACGATGACGGCGGCGAGGAACGCCGAGGGGATGGCGATGATGGCCGCGTAGATCAGCCAGCCGCCGCCGAAGATCGCGCCGATGCCGACGATGACCGCCGCCGTGAGCAGCGCGGCCCCGAGCATCCACCACCCGAGCTTCGGGTCGAGCGACTTGATCGCCTGGTAGGCCTGCCGGATCTCGGCGATGCGGCCCTGCTTCTTCTCGGGTGCGTCGGACACGGGGGAGGTGCTCCTGGTCGAGGACGGTGCGGTCGCCCGCGAGTGCGGGGACGCGGGCCTCAGGATACGGGCCGAGCCGCCTTGGCGACCAACGACGCCGCCTCCTGGCGAGCGGGGTCGTTCGCGGCCTGCGCGAGGTGCGCGAGGTGCTCGGGGATCGGACGGCCCCAGCGGCGCATCGCCGTGGCCCAGAGGCGGCCGGCGCGGTAGGACGAGCGGACGAGCGGCCCGGCCATGACGCCCTTGAACCCGACCTCGTCGGCGACCTCGGACCAGTGGACGAACTCCTCGGGCTTGACCCACCGGTCGATCGGGTGGTGCAGCGGCGAGGGGCGCAGGTACTGCGTGATCGTCAGGATGTCGCAGCCCGCGTCGTGGAGGTCGCGGATGGCCTCCTCGATCTCGTGGTCCTCCTCGCCCATCCCGAGGATGAGGTTGGACTTGGTGACCAGGCCGGCCTCGCGGGCCATCGAGAGGACCTTGAGGGACTTCTCGTAGGTGAACGCGGGCCGGATGCGGCGGAAGATGCGCGGCACCGTCTCGAGGTTGTGCGCGAAGACCTCCGGCCGCGCGTCGAAGACCTGCCCCACGAGCTCCGGCTTCGCGCCGAAGTCGGGCGGGAGGATTTCGACGCCCGTGTTGGGGTTGAGCGCGTGGATCTGCCGGATGGTGTCGGCGTAGAGGCCGGCCGCGCCGTCGGCGAGGTCGTCGCGCGCGACACCGGTGACGGTGGCGTAGCGCAGCCCCATCGTCGCGACCGACTCCGCGACCCGGCGCGGCTCGTCGAGGTCGAGCGGCTGCGGGCGCCCGGTGGCGATGTCGCAGAAGTCGCAGCGGCGCGTGCAGGTGTCACCGCCGATGAGGAAGGTCGCCTCGCGGTCCTCCCAGCACTCGAAGATGTTGGGACACCCGGCCTCCTGGCACACGGTGTGCAGGCCCTGGCCCTTCACCATCGAGTGGATCTGGGTGTACTCCGGCCCCATCCGGGCCGTGGTACGGATCCACTCGGGCTTGCGCTCGATCGGGGTCTCGGCGTTGCGCGCCTCGACCCGCAGCAGGCGGCGTCCCTCGGGTGCGACAGTCACGCGTTCAAGCCTACGCTCCGGTCCCGACAGCCCGGGACGGCGGTGCGGGGAGGGTGCTCAGGCGCGGCCGAGGACGTCGGCGAGGTGCTTCTCCGCGTAGGGCAGGACGTCCTGGACGGTGACCGTGCGCCCGGCCTCGCGGGAGATCGACGAGACGCCCGCGTCGGCGATGCCGCACGGGATGATGGCGTCGGCCCAGCCGAGGTCGGCGTCGCAGTTGAGCGCGAAGCCGTGCATCGTCACCCGGCGGCTGACCCGGACGCCGATGGCCCCGAGCTTGCGGTCCGGGCCGCGCTCGTCGGCGAGCACCCACACGCCGCTGCGGCCCTCGACCCGGACGACCTCGACGCCGAAATCAGCGCAGGTCCGGATCATCACCTCCTCGAGGCGACGCACGTGCGCGACGACGTCGATCGGCACCTCGGGCAGCCGGACGACCGGGTAGCCGACGAGCTGCCCGGGCCCGTGCCAGGTGATCTTGCCGCCACGGTCGACATCGATGACGGGCGTGCCGTCGACCGGGCGCTCGTGCGGCTCGGTGCGCTTGCCGGCCGTGTAGACCGCGGCGTGCTCGAGCAGCAGGGTCGTGTCCTCGAGGGTGCCGTCGACGACCTGCGCGTGCACCTCGCGCTGGGTGGCCCACCCGGCCTCGTAGTCGACGAGGTCGGGGGCGAAGCCGAGGTGCACGAAGCGCATGGCGCCCACGGTACGCCGAGGCCTGGGCGGACCCGGCGGACGGCCCGCCCGAACCTCAATACGCTGGGTCCATGAGCGCGGACACCGACACCCCCGAGGCCCCCGCCGACGACCCCCGGGCGAAGGCCCGGCGTCCCCGCTGGGCCCTGCTCGGCGCGGTCGCCGTCGTCCTGCTCTGGCTGCTCGTCGGCGGCATCGGCGGGCAGTCCCAGGGCAAGCTCGCCGGCGTCCAGTCCAACGACAACTCGACCTTCCTCCCCGCGCAGGCGGAGTCGACCCTCGTCAGCGACGCGGTCGCACGCTTCAGCGAGAGCACCGAGCTCCCCTACCTCGTCGTCGTCGAGCGGACCGGCGGCGGGCGCCTGGACGCCGGCGACCTCGAGGCGGTGCAGCGCTTCGCCGAGTCGGTGCCCTCCCTCGAGCTGCCCGGCCTCGGGGCCGGCCGGACGCTCGGTGACTACCTCGTGCCCGGGTCGCAGGTCGTGCCCGTCCCCGCCCAGGACGGCGAGGCGGTGCTCGTGTCGGTCCCGCTCGACGGCACGACGGGCACCGCGGCCTCCGGGGAGACGACGCCGCTCGCCGAGGGCGCGGACGCCCTGCGCGAGGCGCTGCGCACGGACCTCGCGGCCGACGGGCTCGAGGGGTACGTCGGCGGGCCGGGCGGGCTCATCGCCGACTTCTCCGAGGCGTTCGCCGGGATCGACGGGATCCTCCTGCTCGTCGCGCTCGTCGTCGTCCTCGTCATCCTGCTCGTCGTCTACCGCAGCCCGATCCTGCCGATCGCGGTGCTCGTCAGCGCGGTGCTCGGTCTGTCGGCCGCGGCGGCGGTCGTCTACCAGCTCGCGAAGAACGACGTCATCACACTGTCGGGCCAGTCGCAGGGCATCCTCTTCATCCTCGTCGTGGGCGCCGCCACCGACTACGCGCTCCTGCTCGTCAGCCGCTTCAAGGAGGCGCTGCACGACGAGGAGAGCTCGTGGGTCGCGCTGAAGAAGGCCTGGCGCGGCGCCGTCGAACCGGTCGGCGCGTCCGCGGCGACGGTCATCATCGGCCTGCTCTGCCTCCTGCTCGCCGAGCTGCGCAGCACCTCGGGCCTCGGCCCGGTCGGCGCCCTCGGCATCGCCGGCGCGCTCCTCGCGTCCCTCACCTTCCTGCCCGCCGTGCTCCTGCTCTTCGGCCGTCGCATCTTCTGGCCCTTCGCCCCGAAGGTCGACCACGCCCACGCCGAGGACGTCGTCGGCTCCGCCCGCGGCGTCTGGGGCCGGGTCGCCCGCCTCGTCGGCACGCACCCGCGCCGCACCTGGGTCGTCACCCTCGTCGCGCTGCTCGCGGCGGCGGCGTTCGTCCCCACCTTCAAGGCCGGCGGGGCCTCCATCGAGGAGACCTTCCTCACCGAGGTCGACTCCATCACCGCGCAGGAGGTCATCGCAGAGCACTTCGCGGCCGGTGCGGCCCAGCCGCTCCAGGTCGTCGTGCCGCAGGCCGACGCGGACGCGGCGCTCGAGCTCGTCTCGAAGGACCCCGGCATCGACTCGGCCTACCTCGGGCTCGTGCCCCCGCAGCCCGGCCAGGAAGCCCCGCCGCCGAAGGTCGTCGACGGCGACGTGCTCCTCCAGGCGACGACGAAGGACGCGGCCGACAGCGCGGGCGCGGAGGACACCGTCGAGCGGCTGCGCACCGACCTCGACGCCGTCAGCCCGGACGCGCTCGTCGGGGGCAACGCGGCCACGAACCTCGACGTCCTCGACGCCAGCGCGCGCGACCTGCGCGTCATCGTCCCGACGATCCTCGCGGTGATCTTCGTCATCCTCGCGCTGCTCCTGCGCTCGCTCGTCGCGCCGCTCGTCCTCGTCGTCGGCAACGTCGTGTCCTTCGGCGCCACGATCGGGATCTCGGCCCTCGTCTTCGACCACGTGCTCGGCTTCACCGGCGGCGACCCTGCGATCCCGTTGTACGGCTTCGTGTTCCTCGTCGCGCTGGGCATCGACTACTCGATCTTCCTCATGACGCGGGTGCGCGAGGAGTCGCTCGTGCGCGGCACGCGACCGGGCGTGCTCGTCGGCCTCGCCGTGACCGGCGGTGTCATCACGAGCGCGGGGATCGTCCTCGCGGCGACCTTCTCTGCGCTGTCGGTGCTGCCCATCCAGTTCCTCGTCCAGATCGCCTTCATCGTCGGCTTCGGCGTGCTGCTCGACACCTTCGTCGTCCGGTCGCTCCTCGTCCCCGCGATGGCCCACGACCTCGGTCCGCGGGTGTGGTGGCCGGCGCGGCTCGTCGCCGACGGCGGACGGTCCGGGCCGGGGCACCACGCGGCCGGGGCCCACCCGCCGGCCACCGAGCCGGCGGAGGGGTCGCGGTGACGCGGGTCGGGTTGGCGGGCTTCGGTTTCGCCGGGCGCGACATCCACGCACCGCGCCTGCGGGAGGCGGGCCTCGACGTCGTGGCCGTCTCGACGCGGGACGCCGCGCGGGCGGCGGCCGCGCGCTCCGACCTGCCCGGCGTCGAGGTCGTCGCCGACCTCGACGCGCTGCTCGCGGTCCCGGGCCTCGACCTCGTCGTGCTCGCCACCCCGAGCGGTGGCCACGCGGAGCAGGTGCGGGCCGTCGTCGACGCCGGCGTCGCCTGCGTCGTCGACAAGCCGCTCGCCGTCGACGCAGCCTCGGCCGCGGACGCGGTGCGGTACGCCGCGCGGGCCGGCGTGCCCCTCACCGTCTTCCAGAACCGGCGCTACGACCCGGAGCACGTGACGCTGGCGAAGGTCGTCGCCGACGGCCTCGTCGGGGAGCCGTTCCGCTACGAGATGCGCTGGGAGCGTTGGCGTCCCGTGCCGAAGGACCGCTGGCGCGAGAACGCCCCGCCCGAGGAGGGCGGTGGGCTGCTGCTGGACCTGCACACGCACCTCGTCGACGCCGCCGTCCGGCTGTTCGGCCCGGTGCGCTCGGTCGTGGCCACCGCGCACGCCCGCACCACCCGGGCGGAGGACGACGCGTTCCTCCTCTGCCGGCACGCCGGGGGAGTGGAGTCGCACCTCTCGGCCACGTCGCTCGCGGGGGCGCCGGGCCCACGGATCCGGTTGCTGGGCACCGCCGCCGCGTTCGTCCTGGCCGACTTCGAGGCCGAGGCGCACCCGTGGTCGGCACAGTCCGACCTCGACGCGGACCACGCCGGGTGGCTGTACCGCGGTGACGAGCGCCAGCCCGTCGCCCGCGCGTCGAGCAACCAGGCGGACCTCTACCGCGCCGTCGCCGCCGCGCTGTCGGCCGACGACCCGCAGGCCGCGATGCCCGTCGACCCCTGGGACGCCGTCCACGTCCTCGCGGTCGTCGACGCGGCCCGCGCCTCGGCGCGCGAGGAGCGGGTGGTCGCGGTCGTCGACCCACCGCGCTGACCCGGGTCCCGTTCAGGGAGAGGGCAGCCGGCGCGGCTCGAGCCGCTCCTCGTGGGCCCGGTCACCGTCCCGGATGACGACGTAGGCGCCCTTGCCGTCGCGCTCGGACACCGCCTCCACCAGCTCCGTGCCGCGGTAGACGAGGCCGACGCCGTCGTCGGTGCAGTGCGTCTCGGGCAGGGTGCCGTCGGCGACCAGCGAGTGCACCAGCGGTCGTCGCCGCTCCTCCGAGTCGTAGTGGACGCCGTTGCCGTACGGAAGCAGCCCGAGGCCGTTGGTCACCGCCCGCAGCTCGGGGCCGAAGGAGTCGGTCGTGCCCCCGACGTACCAGCAGATCGAGCCGGCCGACACCCCGGCGAGCACGACCCCGGCCTCCCAGGCCGCGCGCATCGCGGGGCGGAGGTCGTGCACGTCCCAGACCGCCAGCAGGTTCGCCACGGACCCCCCGTTGACCCACACGACGTCCTGCTCGAGGAGGAGGGCCGCGGGGTCCTCGTGGTTGGGCATGGGGAAGAGCGACAGGACGCTGACGTCGAACCCGGCCACCCGGCCGGCCTCGAGTGCGCGGAACGAGAACGCCTCCGGGTCGCCCGAGGCCGTGCCGACGAACGCGACCCGGGGCCGTCGGCCGTGGGCGCCCGAGAGCTCGACGGCGTGGTGGACGAGGGCGTCGAGCTCGAACCAGGTGCGGTGCCCGGGCCGGTAGCCGCCCGAGGTGGCGAGGATCGTCGGCGCGTCGGTGGTCATCGCGCCACCCTAGGGGCCGGGCGGGCGAGGACGTCTGTGGAAAACTCCGCTGGCGTCCTCGTCGGGTCGGGCACGGTGGTGGCCATGGAGACGACGCAGGCGCCGGCCGTCCCGGGCTTCGGGATCGGGCGGCTGCTGGGCAGCGGAGGCACGGCGCACGTCTGGGAGGCGGTGCGCCTGACCGACGGGCGGCGCGTGGCGCTCAAGGTGTCGCACGCCGACCCGGAGGCCGCCGAGGCCGCGGTGCGCGAGGCGGCGGTGTCGAGTCGCGCGGCCGCCGAGCACGTCGTGCGGGTCGAGGCGTGCCTGACGCTGCCCGACGCCCGCGTGGCGCTCGTCATGCCCCTGATGCGCGGGGGCTCGCTGGCGGCCCTCGTCGGCGCCAGGGGTCACCTCGGGCCCGGTGAGGTCGTCACCGTGCTCGCCCCGCTCGCCGAGGCCCTCGGGCGGCTGCACGCGGCCGGCGTGGTGCACGGCGACGTGTCGCCCGGCAACGTCCTGCTCGACCTCGACGGCCGCCCGGCCCTCGCCGACCTCGGCCTCGGACGCGTGCTGGGGGAGGCGCCGGCCGCCGTCTGGGGGACGCCCGGCCACCTCGCCCCGGAGGTGCTGCTCGGAGCCGCCCCCACCCCCGCCGCCGACGTCTACGCCCTCGGCGCGCTCGGCTGGCTCTGCCTCGCCGGCGAGGTGCCCGGTGCCCCCGGGCTGCGGCCCTCGCTCGCGGAGGTCAGCCGGGCGGGTGCGGGCTCGGAGGCGGTCCTCGCGGCGCTCGAGGCGGCGGTCCACCCTCGTCCGGAGGAGCGCCCGGGCGCCGACGAGCTCGCGTGCCTGCTCTTCGCGGCCGCCCGGCCGGAGCCGTTGCGCCTGCGGGTCGGCGGTGACGACGAGAGCGCGGTGACCTACCGGCTGCGCGCCGCGGCGGGCCGGCCGCCCGTCCCGCCCGCGGCGCAGCGGGGGAGGCACCGGGCGCCGACGGCGCCGCGGGCCGGCGGCCGCCTCCGGGTCGTGCGTGCCGCGGGCCTCGGCGCCTGCGCCCTCGGCCTCGTGGCGGCGCTCGTCGTGGCCGGGGTCCTCGTCGGCCGCGACGACCCCGCGCGGGCGTCGGTCCCGGCCGCGGCACCGAGCGCCGAGCCGGCGGCCACGGACGACCCGCGCCTGGACCCCCTCGCCCCCGTGCAGCGGCCGCAGGAGCTGCTCACCGTGCTCGCCGACGAGCGGGCGGCCGCCTACCGCGCCGCGGACGCCGCCCGGCTGGACGCCGCCGAGACCACGGCCGGGGCCCTGCACCGCCGCGACGCCGCCGCGGTGCGCACGCTGCGCGCGGCGGGCACGCGCTACGAGGGGCTCCGCTACCGGGTCACCGACGTGGCGGTGCGCTCCGCGGGAGCCGACCGGGCGGTGCTCCGGGCCACGGTGGGGGTGGGCGCACACCGCGTCCTCCGCCCGGGCGACGACACCGACGTCACCGCTGTCCCCGGGGAGCCGGTGCTCGTCGAGGTTGTCCGGACCGCGGACGGATGGAGGCTCGAGGCGCTGCGCGCGACGTGAACGCCGCGCTCAGGCCACCAGCCAGCGGGCCGCGGTGTCGAGGTCCCCGTGCTCGTGGACGAAGCCGCTCGCGACGAGGGCCTCCCCGACGATGCGCTGGCTGCCCATGATCTCGCCGGCGAACTCGCCGACGACCAGCCGCAGCGCCGGCGTCGGGGCGGGCAGCACGGCCGGCCGGTGCAGGGCGCGCCCGAGGGCGGCCGCGACGTCCTTCTGCCGGGCCGGGGTGGGACCGGCGAGGTTGACCGGTCCGGTGACCTCCGGGTGGTCGAGCAGGTGCAGCAGCGCGCGGACCTCGTCGACGAGGGTGATCCACGGCCAGAACTGGCGGCCGAGGCCGAGCGGGCCGCCGAGCCCGAGCCGGGCCAGGCGCAGCAGCGGGGCCATCGCGCCACCGTCACGGGCCATGACGATCCCGGTGCGCGCGAACGCGACCGAGGCCCCGGCGTCCACCGCGGCAGCTGCCGAGGCCTCCCAGGCGAGGACGACGTCGGCGAGGAAGCCGGTGCCGGCCGGGTTGGCCTCGGTCAGCTCCTCGTCACCGCGGTCGCCGTAGAAGCCGACGGCCGACCCGGACACCAGGCGGACCGGGTGGTCGGCCGCCGCGACGGCCCCCGCGACCGCGGTCGTCGAGTCGGTCCGCGAGGCGAGGATCTCGCGCTTGTAGGCCGGGGTCCACCGCTTGTCGCCGACCCCCGCGCCGGCCAGGTGGACGACGCCGTCGACGCCGTCGAGGACGGCCGGGTCGAGATGGCGGCTCGCGGGGTCCCAGCGGACCTCGTCGGCGGCCGCGGGGGCGCGCCGGACCAGCCGGACCGGCTCGTCGCCGCGCTCACGGAGCGCGGCGACGAGCGCGGTGCCGATCAGCCCGGACGAGCCGGTGACGACGATGCGGCTCACGGCGGGCGCGTCAGAGACCGAGGTCGGCCTCGAACGCCCCTTCCTCGAGTCGCTGCTTCATCGTCGTGAGGAAGCGCGCGGCGTCGGCGCCGTCGACGATGCGGTGGTCGTAGGACAGCGCCAGGTAGACCATCGAGCGGATCGCGATCGTCTCGCCACCGTCCTCGGCCGTCACGACGACGGGCCGCTTGACGACGGCGCCGGTGCCGAGGATGCCGACCTGCGGCTGGTTGATGATCGGGGTGTCGAACAGCGCACCGCGCGAGCCCGTGTTGGTGATCGTGAAGGTCCCGCCCGCGAGGTCGTCGGGCATGATCTTGTTGCTCCGCGTCCGGTTCGCGAGGTCGGCGATCCCGCGGGCCAGGCCCGCGATGTTGAGGTCGCCGGCGTTCTTGAGGACCGGGACGATGAGCCCCTTCTCGGTGTCGACCGCCATGCCGAGGTTCTCGGTGCCGTGGTAGGTCACCTGGTCGTCCTCGATGCTCGCGTTGACGGTCGGGTGCGCCTTGAGCGCCTCGACCGCGGCGAGGGCGAAGAACGGCAGGAAGCTGAGCTTCGTGCCCTCGCGCTGCGCGAAGTCGGCCTTGGCCCGGTCGCGCAGCCGCGCGATGCGGGTGACGTCGACCTCGACGACCGTCGTCAGCTGCGCCGAGACCTGGAGGGACTCGACCATGCGACGCGCGATCGTCTTGCGCAGGCGCGACATCGGCTGCGTCGTGCCGCGCAGGCCGTTGTCGGCGGCCGGCTTCGCCGCGGCCGCCGGGGCCGAGGACGACGACGGCTGGGACGCGGGCGCCGCGGCGGGGGCCTCGGGCTCGGGCTCCGGGGCCTTCTTGGCCTCGGCGGCGGCGAGGACGTCCTGCTTGCGGATGCGCCCGCCGATGCCCGTGCCGGTGACCGACGCGAGGTCGATGCCGTGGTCGGCGGCGAGCTTGCGCACGAGCGGGGTGACGTAGCTGCTCGCGTCGGACTCGTTCTCGCGCGGGGTCGGCGCGGTCGAGGTCGAGGACGACGGCGCGGTGGTCGCGGCCGGGGCCTCGTCGGCCGCGGCGGCGGCCTCGTCCGGCTTCTCCTGCGGGGGAGCCTCGTCGGCCGGGGCCGGCGCGGGCTCGTCCTGCTGGGCCGGCTGCTCCGGCTCGGGCTCGGGGGCCTCCTCCTTCGCGGGGGCCTCCTCGGCCTGCGCGGGAGCCTGCTCGGGCTCGGCGGCCGGGGCGGACCCGCCGCCGGACCCGCCGACGACGGCGAGGTCGGCGCCCACGGGCACGGTCTCGTCCTCCTGGACGAGGATCTTGGTCAGCGTGCCGGCCACCGGCGAGGGGATCTCGGTGTCGACCTTGTCCGTCGAGACCTCGAGGAGTGGCTCGTCGACGGCGACCTCGTCGCCCTCGGCCTTGAGCCAGCGGGTGACGGTGCCCTCGGTGACGGACTCGCCGAGCGCGGGCATCTGGACGGTCGTGCCGTCGCCGGACCCGCCGGAGGAGCTCTCCGAGGACGGCGCGGGCTGCTCCTGCGCGCCGCCGTCGGACTGCGGCTCGGCCGGCTCCTGGCCGCCCTCGTCGCCGGCCTCGGCGACCGCGTCGGTGTCGGCCGGGTCGGCCACCTCGTCGGCGGGCCCGTCGGAGGAGGACTGCTCCTGCGACTGCTCGGGGGCGGAGTCGCCACCGCCGGAGGCCGGCCCGTCACCGATGACGGCGAGGTCGGCGCCGACCGGGACGGTGTCGTCCTCCTGGACGAGGATCTCCTGGAGCGTGCCGGCGACCGGCGAGGGGATCTCGGTGTCGACCTTGTCGGTCGAGACCTCGAGCAGCGGCTCGTCGACCGCGACCTCGTCGCCGACACCCTTGAGCCACCGCGTCACGGTCCCCTCGGTCACGGACTCGCCGAGTGCGGGCATCTGTACACGTTCCGACATCAGTGGTGCTCTCCTTCGTGGGCGGTGGCGGTCATCACTCTAGTTGTGTGCGTGCAGGGGCTTGCCGGCGAGCGCCAGGTGTGCCTCGCCGAGGGCCTCGTTCTGGGTCGGGTGGGCGTGCACGAAGGGCGTGACGTCCTCCGGGTGGGCCTCCCAGCCCACGATCAGCTGGGCCTCGCCGACCTGCTCGCCCATCCGGGAGCCGACCATGTGGACCCCGACGACGGGGCCGTCGGTGACCCGCACGAGCTTGACGAAGCCCTGGGTGCCGAGGATCTGGCTCTTGCCGTTGCCACCGAGGTTGTACTCGTAGGCCTCGACGGCGTCGCCGTGGACCTCGCGGGCCTGCTCCTCGGTGAGACCGACGGACGCGACCTCGGGGTCGCAGTAGGTGACCCGGGGGATGGTGGACTCGACGACGGGGGCCGGCTCGAGCCCGGCGATCGACTCGGCGACGAAGATGCCCTGCGCGAACCCACGGTGCGCGAGCTGCAGGCCGGGGACGATGTCGCCGACCGCCCACAGGCCCTCGACGCCGGTGCGGCAGCGCTCGTCGGTGACGACGAAGCCACGCTCGACCGTGGCACCGGCCTCCTCGTACCCGAGCCCGTCGGTCACCGGGCCGCGCCCGACGGCGACGAGCAGGAGGTCGGCCTCGAGCTCGGTGCCGTCCTCGAGGCGGACGGTGACGGCGTCGGCGCCGTCGGTCGCGGAGGCGAAACGGGCGCCGGTGCGGACCGTGATGCCGCGCTTGCGGAAGGCCCGCTCGAGCGCCTTGCTGGAGGCGGGGTCCTCGGCGGCGACGAGCCGGGGGAGGGCCTCGACGACGGTGACCTCGGAGCCGAACGAGCGCATGACGGAGGCGAACTCGACGCCGATCACCCCGCCCCCGAGGACGACGACGCGGCCGGGGACCTCGTCGAGGCCGAGCGCCTGGTCGCTCGTCACGACGCGGCCGCCGAGCTCGAGCCCGGGCAGCGTGCGGGCGTAGGAGCCGGTGGCGAGCACGACGTGGCGCCCGACGAGCCGGCGGTCGCCGACGACGACGGTGTGCGGGCCGTCGAGCCGGCCGGTGCCCTCGACGTACTCGACCTTCCGCCCGGAGACGAGCCCCTGGAGGCCCTTGTGCAGCCGGGCCACGACGCCCTCGCGGTAGGCCGTGACGGCCGGGAGGTCGACGCCCTCGAAGGTCGCCCGCACACCGAAGCGGCCCGCCTCGCGCGCCGCGTCCGCGACCTCGGCGGCGTGCAGCAGGGCCTTGGTCGGGATGCAGCCGCGGTGCAGGCACGTCCCGCCGAGGAGGTCCTTCTCGACGAGGGCGACCGAGAGGCCGAGCTCGGCGGCGCGCAACGCGCAGGCGTACCCGCCGCTCCCTCCTCCGAGGACGACGACGTCGTGGGTGGCTTCGGCGGTGGCCGGCATGCTGCTCCGTTCTCGCGGTGGCGGTCGGTGGGCACGGCGGCGCTGGGGGTGGGCGCGCCGGCCACGTCCCGCATCCTGTCACCCCCGCGGGCCCGCGCACGAGGTGGCGACGCGTGGCGGACGCACAGGGAGAGGGCAGGTGGCTCGCCTATCGTGTGCGCATGGCGTGGTGGAGACGAGGCCGGCGCGGTGGCGCCGCACCGCACGACGGCAGCGACCTCGCGAGTGCGCGTGCCCACCTGGAGGAGTTCGTGGGCACGCGGCGCGGGGTCGAGGCGTACGTGGAGCCGGCGACCAACGTGACCGCGACGACCGTCGTGCTCATCGCGCACGACGGCGAGTGGACCCGCCGCGCCCTGCCATCACGCCCTCAGGCCTTCGAGGTCGCCCGCAACCTGCAGGTGCCCGTCTACGACGTCAACCTCACCGGCTACCCGGCGCGGATGCGGGCCTGGACCGCGCGGCAGCGGCGCGACGAGCGCGCCTGAGCGAGAACCCGGTGGCCCCGCGCGCCCCGGCGTGGCACGGTGGGGGACCCGATCCCGAGCACCCCGAAGGAGCCGTCATGGCCGCCAAGGACCGACCCCGCGCCGCAGTGCCCGACGACGTCAAGGCCCGCTTCCGGGCGGCCCTGGACAAGAAGCAGGCCCACGGCGGCACCGACGTCTCCGACTCCTCCGAGCACGGCAAGGTCGACCACGCGCACGGCCCGGAGACCAGTGCCCGCCAGCAGATGTTCCGGCGCAAGAGCGGCGGCTGAGCGCCACCCTCCACGACGCGAGCACGGCGGGCACCCCGTCCGGGGTGTCCGCCGTGCGGTCGGTGGTCAGGCGCGCGTGGCGTGCCCCTCGACGAGACCGAGCAGCGTCGAGACGCCGAACCCGGTGCCGCCCTTGGGGTTGCGACCCTTCGGTCCCTTCTCGTTGAAGGCCGGCCCGGCGATGTCGACGTGCGCCCACGTCATCCCCTCGGGCACGAACTCCTCGAGGAACTTGGCCGCGGTGAGCATCCCGCCGGCGCGGTCGCCCTTGTGCGCGATGTCGGCGGTCGGGGTGTCGAGCTTGGCGCGCAGCGCCGCCGGCAGCGGCATCGGCCAGGCGCCCTCGCCCGCGGCGTCGGCGGCCGCGACGACCTTCGCCCGGAAGGCGTCGTCGTTGCCCATGACGCCGGCGATGTCGTCGCCGAGGGCGATCATCTGCGCGCCGGTCAGCGTCGCGATGTCGACGATCCAGTCGGGGGTCTTCTCGGCGGCGAGGCAGATGCCGTCGCCGAGGACCATCCGGCCCTCGGCGTCGGTGTCGAGGATCTCGACGCTCGTGCCGTCGCGCATGACGACGACGTCGCTCGGCCGCTGCGCGGTGCCGCTCGGCATGTTCTCGGCGAGGCAGAGGTAGCCCGTGACGGCCACCGGCACACCGGTCTCGGCGGCGGCGAGGACCGTCGCGGCGACGGCGGCCGCGCCGGCCATGTCGCACTTCATCGTCACCATGCCGGTGGACGGCTTGAGGTTGAGGCCACCGGTGTCGAACGTGATGCCCTTGCCGACGAGCGCGACCGAGCCCTTCGCGTTCGAGGGCGACCAGCTCATCGTCACGATGCGGGGCGGGTTGGACGAGCCCTGGCCGACGCCGGTGATGCCGCCGAAGCCGCCCTTGACGAGCGCCTTCTCGTCGAGCACCGAGACGGTGATCTTCGCGGAGGACTCGGCCGCGCGCTTCTTGACGGCATCGGCGAAGGACTGCGGGTAGAGCAGGTTCGGCGGCATGTTGACGAGGTCACGGGCCCAGTCGCGGGCGGCGCCGAGGACCCCGGCGCGGGCGACCGCGTCCTTGGCGGCCTTGCCCTGGCCCAGGCCCGAGACGACGACGATCTTCGGGCCGGTGACCGGCGTGGCGGCCGGGCGGCCCTTGCGCGCGGGCAGGGGAGCGGCCTTGTCGTAGACGTAGCAGCCGGCGAAGGCGCCGTCGGCGACCGCCGACAGCGACTCGGCGTCGGGCGTCGGGAGGGCCACGCCCACGGCCTTCTTGCCGCGGACCGAGCGCAGCGCGGACGCGGCCGCCTCGCGCAGGACGGTGTGCTCGAAGGCGGTCCGGCGGGTCGTGCCCTCGCCGAGACCGGTGACGACGACGGAGGTCGCCTTGACGCCGGGCACCGCGACGACGCGGTGCACCTCCTCGGCCTTCCCGGTGGCCTCGAGGTCGGCGAGCACCGCCTGCAGGTGGACGACGGCCTTGCGCGGCAGCCCGTGCCCCGCAGCGAGGTCGGCGCCGTCGGGGGTGCGGACGGAGCCGACGACGAGGGCGTCGACCGGCAGGTCGGCTGAGGTCTTGGTCGTCACGGTCAGTGAAGTCATGGCGGCAGACTAACCGGGCCCGCCGGGGCGTCCGTGGGTCGCGGTACGGTGCGACCATGACCGACCTCAAGCACTCGCCGCTGCACGACCGGCACGTCGCCCTGGGCGCGAAGATGGCCGACTTCGGGGGGTGGTCGATGCCGATCGAGTACCCCGGCGGGGGTGTCGTCGCCGAGCACACCGCGGTCCGCGCGCGCGTCGGTCTGTTCGACGTCTCGCACCTGGGCAAGGCGCGGGTCAGCGGCCCGGGCGCCGCCGAGTTCGTCAACGCGTGCCTGACCAACGACCTGCGGCGCATCGGCCCCGGCCAGGCCCAGTACACGATGTGCTGCACCGAGGACGGCGGTGTCGTCGACGACCTCATCCAGTACCTGCGCTCCGACGAGGACGTCTTCCTCATCCCCAACGCGGCCAACACCGCGCGGGTCGTCGAGCTGCTGGCCGCCGCGGCGCCCGAGGGCGTCGTCGTCGAGGACCTCCACGACCGCTACGGCGTCATCGCGGTCCAGGGCCCGCGCTCGGACGAGGTCCTCGCCCGGCTCGGCCTGCCCGTCGACCACGACTACATGAGCTTCGTCGAGACCGAGTGGGACGGGCTGCCGGTCATCGTCTGCCGCACCGGCTACACGGGCGAGCGCGGCTACGAGATCGTCCCCGCCTGGGACGTCACCGGCTCGGTCTGGGACGCGCTGGCCGCGGCGGTCGCCGAGGAGGGCGGCCTGCCCGCCGGCCTCGGGGCCCGCGACACCCTGCGGACCGAGATGGGCTACCCGCTGCACGGCAACGACCTCTCGCTCGACATCACGCCGGTCATGGCCGGCGCGGCGTGGGCCGTCGGCTGGGACAAGGACGCCTTCTGGGGCAAGGAGGCGCTGACCGCCGAGCGCGCCGCGAAGGAGAGCCGGCTGATGCGCGGCCTCGTCGTCACCGGCCGGGGCATCCCGCGCTCGCACTGCGCGGTGACCGACGCCTCGGGCGCCGTCGTCGGGGAGGTCACCTCCGGCACCTTCTCGCCGACCCGCAAGCAGGGCGTCGCGCTCGCGCTCCTCGACCGGTCGGTGACCCTCGGCGACGAGGTCTCGATCGACGTCCGCGGCCGGGCGGTGGCGGCCACCGTCAGCAAGCCGCCGTTCGTCGAGGCGGGGGTGCGTGGCGCATGAGCGAGCAGTGGTCCTGGACCTTCGCCGACGCCGACGGCGCCCCCGTCACCGGGGAGCCGACGACGACCACCACCTTCCCGACGCAGTCCGACGCCGAGAGCTGGTTCGGCGAGGTCTGGCACGAGCTCGCCGACGCCGGGGTCGCCTCGGTGACCCTGCACCGCGACGGCGCGGTGGTCTACGGGCCGATGGGGCTCGAGCCCGCTCCCTGACGCGCCGGGGCGTATCACCGTCCGACCCCCGCGCCTCCTGCCGGAGGACGATGGGTCGACGGGCCGGGAGGCCGGGGTGAGGAGGTCCGCATGGCGACGGAACCGATGCCGGTCCGCGACGCGTTCGCGGCCGTGCTGCCCCCTCGCCGGGCCGCGCTCGCCGGGGGCTGGGCGAGCGCCGTCGTCGCCGTCCTCATCGCGCTCGGGCAGCTCGACGGGCTCGTCTCCCAGGTCGTGACAGCCGGCCGGACCGTGTCGCTGGGCGGGCTGACCTCGCTCGGCGCGGTCCTCTCGCCGGGGGCGACCCGCGAAAGCTGGGCGCTCGTGGCGCCGACGGTGGCCGCCGTCCCCGGGATGGCCCGCTGGGTCGTCGCCTACGCCCTCGTCGACGTCGGGCTCGTCGCGCTGTACGCCCTCGGCGCGGCGGCCCTGCTGCGCCCGGCCGTCGCGGGGTCCTCGCGCGGGCGGCCCTGGTGGGTCGCCGCCCTCGTGCTGCTCGGCGTCGGGGCGGTCGCCGACCTCGTCGAGTCCGCGCTCCTCGTCGACCTCGCCGACGGCGCCGGCCACCCCACCGCGCTCGTCACGGCGAGCGCCGTCACGTGGCTCGGGCTGCTCCTGGCCCTCCTCGCGGTCGTCCTCGCCGCCCGGCAGCACAGCGACACCCCCCGGGGACCGGAGCACGGGACGCCCTACGGACCCTCGGACGTCCGCCGACCCTCCGGCCCCGCCCGCCGGGTCGTCGGCGCGCTCTACACCCACCGCTTCAGCCTGCTCGTCGTCGTCCCGTTCGCGGCCCTCGGGCTGGCCTCGGGCACCGACGTCCTCGACCAGCTGCCCGACGTGCAGCGGCAGTGGGTGGACTCCGGCCCGGCCCGGCACGCGCTGGTCAGCGGGGTGCTCACCGGGCTGGTCGCGGTCCTCGTCGTCGTCGTCGGCCGGCTGCGCAGCCACCACGTCGCGATGCGCGTCCTCGGCGACGGCCCGACACCGAGCGCGGCTCCCTACCGCAAGCCCTCGCTCCTGCCGTGGTTCGTGACGCTCGCGGTGCTCCTCGTCGGGCTGCCGCTCTCGCGGCTGCTCCTTGGCCGCTGGGACGTCATCGGGGTGAGGTTCGGCCTGGCCGTCGGCATCCCGCTCGTCGTGTGGGCCGGCTCGCTGTGGTGGCGCCGGCGCGGGGGCACGGTGCCGTGGAGCCCCTACCGCCGGCCGGTCACCGCGGAGCAGGCGGCGACGACCCGGGTCGTCGGCGACGTCCTCGGGGTTCTCGTGCTCGTCATCCCCGGTCTCGGGCTCGTCCGCGCGTTCACGGCGCCGGTGGCCCTCGGCAGCGGGGGGTGGAACCTCGCCCTCCTGCTGCTCGGTGCCGTGGGAGCGGTCCTCACCTGGCCGCTCGCCCGGTGGGTCGCCGGCCTCCTCGGTCGCCACGCCCCGGAGGACCTGCTCGTCGCCCTCGTGCCGGGCCGGGTGCTGGGCGAGACCTCGCAGCAGCGCTCGCGGCTCGCGGGCTGGCTCCTGCTCGCGCTCGGCGTCGCCCTCTTCGTCGTGCTCGGTCTCTTCCCGGAGGGGAGCGCCGAGCGGCTGGGGGTCATCGGCGTCATGCTCCTCGCGGTGACCGCCGTGGCGCTGCCGCTCGGGGCCACCGTCATCCTGCTCCAGGGCGGCGGGGCACCCGACCTCCTGTCGCGGCCGATGACCCCGGTCCTGCGCACCGCCCCCGTCATGACGCTCGTGCTCCTGTCCGGCCTCGTCGTCGGGCTGACGGGCAGCGACGCGAGGGTGCACGGCCTGCGCACCCTCGCCGAGAGCGCCCCGGACCCCGCGGCCCGCCCCGACCTCGCGAGCCGGCTCGGGACGATGCTCGACGAACCCGGCTGCGGCACGGCGTTGCCCGGGACGTCGTACCGGGTCCGTCCGCTGTTCCTCCTCGCCGCCGAGGGCGGCGGCATCCGGGCGGCGGCCTGGACCGCGCTCGGGACCGACGCGCTGCACGCCGCTGGGGGTGACTGCGCCGAGGCGCTCGTGTCGTCCGGGGCCAGCGGTGGGGCCGTCGGTCTCACGGTGTCGGCGTTCGCCGGCACGAGCGGGCAGGCCTTCCCCGCGGTCGAGCGGATGGCCGGCCCGGACGCGCTCGGTTCGGCGGTGAGCGGCCTCCTCCTGCGCGACCCGCTGCGCTCGGTCACCGGCCTGGCCTTCCCGACGTCGGGGGAGAGCGGCTGGGTCGACCGCGCCGGGCTGATGGAACGGGCGTGGGAGCGCGCCGTGCCGGGGCTGCGGACGCCCTACCTCGCGCCGCCGGACGGACGGGTCACCGGCGCCCTGGTCCTCAACTCCACGTCGGTGGCGACCCGGTGCCGCACCCTGCTCAGCCAGGTCGGGCTCGAGACCGCCCCCGATGCGCGCGACTGCCGGACCCCCACCGCGGTCCCCGACTCGGTCGACCTCCTCGCCACGCTGCGCACGGGGTGCACCGGCCGGTCACCGGCGCTGCGCGCGAGCACCGTCGCGCTCCTCGCCTCGCGCTTCCCCTACGTCACGCCGTCGGGCGTCGTCGCGACCGGGTGCCCGGACGGCGGGGAATCGCCCGACACGCAGCAGGTCGTCGACGGCGGCTACGCCGACAACGACGGGCTCGGGACGCTCGTCGACCTCGCACCCCGGTGGCTGCCGGCTCTGCGGGCGCACAACGCGGACGTGGTGGCCGGACGTGTGGACGCCCCGCTCGTGCTGCCGGTCCTCGTCTACCTCGACAACGGCGAGGGCAGCGACCTCTCGGCCGTCCCGGCCGGGGCGACGAACGAGGTCCTCGTGCCGCTGCTGACCAAGGGGGCGGCGACGGCGGGGCTGTCCTCGACGGACACCCAGCTGCACCGGGCGCTCGACGTCCTCGCCACGCGCGACGTCGTCCCCGGCTGCGAGGACGCCTCGGGCGCGGTCTGCAGCGCGCTGGAGCGCTGGCGCGGCCCGGCGGTCAAGGTCTTCTACCAGCCGACCCGGCCGTCCATCGCGGCCCCGCTCGGCTGGGTGCTGTCGCGGGAGTCGCTGCGGACGCTGCGGTGCGCGCGCGACGACCAGGTCGCGGGCACCGGCCTGACGCCCGTCGCGAGCGGGGCCTGCGACACCGCACCGGCGGTCGCGTCCGAGGGGCTCGCGCCCACCGTCGTCGCCGAGGCCTGCACGGCCGCCGACCGCGACACCTCGCCGCTGTCGGCCCGCGGCTACGGGACGATGCGTTCGGCGCTCTGCCTCGCCCGCGGGGCGAGCGGCGGCTGAGCCGCGCCGGTCAGGAGGGGTACTCGCCCCGCGCGACCATCGGGACGGGACGACGGCTGCGGCGCAGCTGGAAGACGCGCATCACCGCGTACGAGACGCTGCCCTTCGG
The DNA here is from genome assembly GCF_000720925.1 of Phycicoccus jejuensis. Lineage (GTDB taxonomy): Bacteria > Actinomycetota > Actinomycetes > Actinomycetales > Dermatophilaceae > Phycicoccus > Phycicoccus jejuensis. Next base: position 530,113 of record NZ_JOEE01000004.1, read on the forward strand.
CACGCCGTCGGCGCCGAACTTCTCGACGAGGCGGCTCTTGAGGCGGCGCCACATGAGCACGGTGTCGATGACGACGAGGAGGACGGCGCCCCACGTGAGGTAGACGCTCGCGGCGAAGATCGCCGGCTGGTTGACCAGGCTGAGCGCGAGGACGATGAGCATCACCGGCAGGAGGAACTCGCCGAGGTTGCGGCGGGCGTCGACGAAGTCGCGGATGTAGCGACGGACCGGCCCGCGGTCGCGCGGCGGGAAGTGCGTCTCGTCGCCGGTCTCGAGGGCGCGGCGGACCTTGGCCAGCTGCTCGCGGCGCTCCTGCCGGTCGCGGCCACGGGCGGCCTTGCGGTCGGTGACGACGAGCGGACGCTTGCGGGCGGCCTCCTGGTCGCGCCGCTTCGGCGTGGGGCGGCCCTTGGCGCCCTCGCGGGCGGCCTGCGCCTGCTCCGCGGGAGCCTCTTCACTCGACTTGCTGCGTCCGAACACGGATCCAACTCTAGGTGCATCCGCGGGGTGCCTCCGTCCGCCCGGGGCGCGAGCGCCGCCGGCGCCCCGCGGGTCGGTAGGGTCTCGAGGCGTGACCGACGTGCTCCCCGACGCCCAGAAGACCGCTCTCCGCGAGCGCATCCGCGAGCTCATGCCGCAGGTCCGCGCGGACCTCGAGGCGCTGACCCGCATCCCGTCCGTCTCGCTCGACGCCTTCGACCAGGCCCACGTGGAGGCGAGCGCCGAGGCGACCGCCGAGCTGCTGCGCGGCGAGGGGCTCGAGGTCGAGATCGTGCGCGAGGGCGGCCGGCCCGCGGTCATCGGCCACCGCCCCGGGCCGCCCGGCTCGCGCACCGTGATGCTCTACGCCCACCACGACGTCCAGCCCCCCGGTGACGAGGCGCTCTGGGACAGCCCGCCGTTCGAGCCGACCGAGCGCGACGGCCGGCTGTACGGCCGCGGCGCCGCCGACGACAAGGCCGGCGTGATGGCGCACGTCGCCGCGCTGCGCGCCCACGGCGACGACCTGCCCGTCGGCGTCACGGTCTTCGTCGAGGGCGAGGAGGAGATCGGCTCCGACTCGCTCCCGACCATCCTCGAGCGCCACGGCGAGCGGCTGCGGGCCGACGCCATCGTCCTCGCCGACAGCCAGAACTGGGACGTCGGCGAGCCGGCCCTCACGACGACGCTGCGCGGGATGATCCGCGTCGTCGTCACCGTGACGACCCTCGACCACGGCGTGCACTCCGGGATGTTCGGCGGCGCCGTCCCCGACGCCATCACCGCGCTCGTCCGGCTCCTCGCGACGATGCACGACGACGCCGGTGACGTGGCGGTCACCGGTCTCGACGCGGGCGAGGCCTCCGACCTCGACTACCCCGAGTCGCGGCTGCGGGCCGAGTCCGGGCTGCTCGACGGCGTCGAGGTCATCGGCACCGGGTCGCTGCTCTCGCGCCTGTGGACCCGCCCGGCGATCACGACGATCGGCCTCGACGTGCCGACGATCGAGCGCTCCTCCAACACCCTCGTCCCCTCCGCCCGGGCGAAGGTGTCGATGCGCCTCGCGCCGACCCAGGACGACCTCGCGGCCTTCGAGGCGCTCAAGGCCCACCTGCTGGCGAACGCGCCGTGGGGCGCGCGGGTCGAGGTCGAGCTCGAGGAGCGCGGGCTCGGCTTCGCCGCCGACGCGCAGGGCCCGGTCTACGACCAGGCGCGCGCCGCGTTCACCGACGCATGGGGGACCGAGCCGGTCGACATCGGCGTCGGCGGGTCCATCCCGTTCGTCGCCGCGTTCGCCGAGCGCTTCCCCGACGCCGCGATCCTCGTGACGGGCGTCGAGGACCCCGACACCCGCGCGCACGGCGCGAACGAGTCGCTGCACCTCGCCGAGTTCGAGGCGGTGTGCCTCGCCGAGGCGCTCCTCCTCGCCCGTCTCGGCGCACTCCCCGCCTGACCGAGAGAGGACCGACCGTGGCCCAGGGCACGTACGTCGAGGACGACTTCCAGCGCGACACCAACTACATCGAGGACCGGGTGACCGTCGACGGCGCCGGCGAGCACGAGTGGCCGGTCGAGGCCGGCCGCTACCGGCTCGTCGTCGCCCGGGCCTGCCCGTGGGCGAACCGGGCGATCATCGTCCGGCGCCTGCTCGGGCTCGAAAACGCGATCTCGATGGGCATCTGCGGCCCGACGCACGACGCCGACTCGTGGACCTTCGACCTCGACCCCGACGGACTCGACCCCGTGCTGGGCATCCCGCGGATCAAGGATGCCTACGAGAAGCGCTTCCCGGGGTACCCGCGCGGCATCACGGTGCCCGCCCTCGTCGACGTCCCGAGCGGCGAGGTCGTGACCAACGGCTTCGCGCAGATGACCCTCGACCTGTCGACGCAGTGGCGCGAGCACCACCGCGCCGGCGCGCCGGACCTCTACCCCGAGGCGCTGCGCGAGGAGATGGACGCGGTGATGAAGCGCGTCTACACCGAGGTCAACAACGGGGTCTACCGCTGCGGGTTCGCCGGCACCCAGGCGGCGTACGAGGCCGCGTACGAGCGGCTCTTCACGGCGCTCGACTGGCTCGAGGAGCGCCTCGCGACCCGGCGCTACCTCATGGGCGAGACCATCACCGAGGCCGACGTCCGGCTCTTCACGACCCTCGCGCGCTTCGACGCGGTCTACCACGGGCACTTCAAGTGCAACCGCAGCAAGCTGAGCGAGATGCCGGTCCTCTGGGCGTACGCCCGAGACCTGTTCCAGACCCCCGGCTTCGGCGACACGACCGACTTCGTGCACGTCAAGAGCCACTACTACGAGGTCCACCGCGACATCAACCCGACCGGCGTCGTGCCGGCGGGCCCGGACCTCGCCGGCTGGGCGACGCCGCACGGCCGCGAGGAGCTCGGCGGACGGCCCTTCGGCGACGGCACGCCGCCCGGCCCGCCGTCGGCGGGGGAGCGCGTCCCGACCGCGCACAACCCGCACGTCGGCGACGACGGGCTCGTCCACGCCGGCTGACTCGTCTGTCAACCATCCCTTGACATCGGGGCGACGTCAAGGGATGGTTGACACATGACCGCGCAACGCACCGCCCTCGGCGGCGGCACAACCCTCGTGCTCGTCGGCCTCGTCACCTTCTGGCTGAGCCGGGTCGTCGAGTCCGGCTTCGTCCACGGGCTGTTCCAGGGGATGACCGTCGCCCTCATGGTGCTCGGCGCCGCGACCATCGGCAGTGGGCTGTGGGGCCGGGCCTCCGGCGGCGACCGGCTCTGGCTGCCGAGCCGCGACCGTGACGCCTGACCCGCTCGCGCCCGCGACCGTGACCGACGAGGCGCTGGCCGACCGTCTCGCCCGCGTCGTGCTCGGGCCGGTCGAGGCGCAGGAGGCGCCGGACACCCTCGCGCTCGTCGCGCGCTCCGCGAGCGCGCACGCGGCCACCCGCGACCTCCTGCAGCAGGCGGTGGCCGCGGCCCGGGCCGACGGCCGCAGCTGGGCCGCCGTCGGCGAGGTCCTCGGCCTGAGCCGGCAGGCCGCTCAGCAGCGGTTCGGCGGGGTCGTCGACGACGGGCCGACCGAGGCGCAGGAGCGCTGGCTGGGCCCGGTCACCGCCTTCGACGAGATGCCCGAGCTCGAGCTGGCCGGGCGCCAGGGCTGGCGCACGGTCGGCGCCGGCATGCTGCGCCACCGGATGGTGCGGACGCCGACGCAGTGGGAGCACCGCCGGGTGCTCTGGTCACGCCCGGCCGCCGCGTACGAGGGCGACGGATGGGTCGTCGCGGTGCGGGCCTTCCCCTGGCTCTACCTCGTCCGGGACACCGGGCGGCCCGCCCAGGCGTGAGGCGCGTCAGTCCTTCGAGGTCTCGCCGGGGAGGGCGAGCATCCGGTCGAGCGCGACCTTCGCCCAGTGCGCGACCTCGGGGTCGACGCGGATCGGGTTGACGACGCGGCCGTCGACGAGCGACTCGAGCGCCCACACGAGGTGCGGCAGGTCGATGCGGTTCATCGTCGAGCAGTAGCAGACGTTCTTCTCGAGGAAGAGGATGCGCTGCTCGGGGAACTGCGCGGCGAGGCGCCGGACGAGGTTGAGCTCGGTGCCGACGGCCCAGGCCGTGCCCGCCGGGGCGGCGGCGATGGTCCTGATGATCTTCTCGGTCGAGCCGACCTCGTCCGCGAGCTCGACGACCTCGTGACGACACTCCGGGTGGACGATGACCCGCACACCCGGCACCTCGCGGCGGGCGGCCTGCACCGCCTCGACCGAGAAGCGGCCGTGCACCGAGCAGTGCCCGCGCCAGAGGATCATCGTCGCGTCGCGCAGCTGCTCCGGGGTCAGCCCGCCCATCGGGCGGTGCGGGTCCCAGACGACGCAGCCGTCGAGGTCGCCCCCGAGGTCGCGCACGTAGGTGTTGCGGCCGAGGTGCTGGTCGGGGAGGAAGAGCACCTTGCCGCCGTCACCGGCCTGCTCGAGCGCCCAGGTGAGGGCGGTGCGCGCGTTGGAGGAGGTGCAGACGGTGCCCCCGTGGCGCCCGGTGAAGGCCTTGATGGCCGCGGAGGAGTTCATGTAGGTGACCGGCACGGTCGTGTCCGCGACGCCCGCGGCGACGAGCTCGTCCCAGCACTCCTGCACCTGGTCGAGCGCCGCCATGTCGGCCATCGAGCAGCCGGCGGCGAGGTCGGGCAGGACGACGGTCTGGGCGTCGGAGGTGAGGATGTCGGCCGACTCGGCCATGAAGTGCACGCCGCAGAAGACGACGTACTCGGCGTCCGGGCGGGCCGCCGCCTCCTTGGCCAGCTTGAAGGAGTCGCCGGTGACGTCGGCGATTTCGATGACCTCGTCGCGCTGGTAGTGGTGCCCGAGGACGAAGAGGCGGTCGCCGAGGGCCGCACGGGCGATCCGGGCGCGCTCGACGAGGCCGGGGTCGGACGGCGCCGGCAGGTCGCCGGGGCACTCGACCCCCCGCTCGGTCGCGAGCTCGCGGCCCTGCCCGAGGACGAGGAGGGGGAGCGGGGCGTGCTGCGGCGTGCCGGTCGTGGTGGTCACGGCGACCGATCCTAGGTGCTCAGCCCATCGACCTCTGACCGTCGACCGTCTCGCGGATGACGTCGGCGTGGCCGGTGTGGTGCGCGAGCTCGGAGAGCAGGTGGAGGAAGGTGCGCCGCGCGCTGCGGTGCTCGCCCGGGGTGAACCACGGCGCGGGCGGCAGCGGGTGGCTGGAGTCGAGGTCGACGGTGCGGACGAGCTCGTCGGTGTGGGCGGCGACCTCGCGGTAGAGGCCGACGACGCCGTCGAGCGTCTCGTCCTCGAGGAGGCGGAACTCCCGCTCACGGGCCTCGAGGTCGGCGTCGTCGCCGCCGGCCATCGTCCCGTGCTCGACGAAGTCGGTCCACCCGCGCTCGGTCAGCGCGACGTGCTTGACGAGCCCGCCGAGGCAGAGGCTGCTGGCGGTCGGCGTGAGCCGGGCCTGCTCGTCGGTCAGGCCCTCGACGGTGTGGAGGAAGAAGTACCGCTGCTGGGCGAGCGCCTCGAGCAGGGCGACCCGCTCGGGGTCGAGGTCGGTGGGCTGGGTCTCGGTCACGAGGGCCTCCTGGCGGCTGGGCTGGTGGCGCGACCCTAGGCCCGTCCACCGACACCCGCCAGGGCCTGCGGCGATACGCTCGCCCCGTGCGCGTGCTCCTCGCCCCCGACGCCTTCGGCTCGACCCTCGGGCCGGTCCAGGTGGCCACCGCGATGGCCGAGGGCTGGGCCCTCGGCGCGCCGCACGACGAGGTGCGCCTGCTGCCCCTCTCCGGCGGCGGGCCGGGCTTCCTCGACGTCGTCGCCCGCGCCTGCGGCGGCGACATGGTCGCGACGACCGTGAGCGACCCGCTCGGGCGCGAGGTGCCCGCGACCCTCCTGCTCGTCGACGAGCCGGGGCGGCGCACCGCCTACGTCGAGGCCGCGCAGGCCATCGGCCTGCACCTGCTCGCCGCCGACGAGCGCGACCCGGGCATCACGAGCACCTGGGGGGTCGGGCAGCTGCTCGAGGCCGCGGTGGCCGAGGGCGTCGACCGTGTCGTCGTCGGGGTCGGTGGCGGCGCGACGAACGACGGCGGAGCGGGGATGCTCGCCGCCCTCGGCGCCGGCCCCGCCGACGTGCTCGCCCGCGGCGGCCTCGCCCTGCGCGGCGCCGACGAGTCCGCCCTCATCGGCCTGCCGGGGGTGCTCGACCGTCTCTCGGGCACCGAGATCATCCTCGCGACCGACGACGAGACCCCGCTGCTCGGCCTCTCGGGCACGAGCGCCGTCGGCTCGCCGGGCAAGGGCGCCACGCCCGAGACCTCGCAGGCGCTGGAGTCCGCGCTCGGGCACTTCACCGACGTCGTGGGCCGGGCGGTCCCGCGCCCGCTCGACCTCCTGAGCGGGAAGCCCCGCCGCCTCGACCGCGAGCTCGGCGCCGGCGCGGCCGGGGGGCTCGGGTACGCCCTCCTCGTCCTCGGGGCCCGCCCGGTGCCCGCGGTCACCGAGGTGCTGCGCCTCACCGGCTTCGACGTCGCCGCGGCCGGCAGCGACCTCGTCGTCACGGCGACCGACCGGCTCGACTGGACCTCCGTGCGCGGCTCGGTCGTCTCCGGCGTCGCCGAGGCCACCACCGCGACCGGCCGCCCGGCCGTCGTCGTCGCCGGCGAGCTGCTCGTCGGGCGCCGCGAGACGATGACGATGGGCCTGGCCGGCTGCTACGCCCTCGCCGACCACCCGCACGAGGTCGACGCGATGCTCGCCGACCCGGTCGGCACCCTGCGGGCCCGCGCCCGGCGCGTCGCGCGTACCTGGTCCCCGGCCCGCTGACGCCCCGAGCGCGGGCCACACCGCAGTACGTGTCGCCACAGCAGCAGTTACTGCGGCGTAGCCGGGCACGCGAGTGGGCGGTGGCACCGTCCGTCGGGGGCGCGACGTACAGTGGAGGAGTCCGGGAACACCGAGGCCCCGCCCGGGGTTCCCCCTCGTGGCGGCCACCCGGCCGGCCCACCGACAGCGACGAGGAGTCCTCACCCATGAGCGACCAGCTCCAGACCACCGAGGCCACCACCGAGACCGCCGCCCACGGCGTGCTGCTCACGGACGTGGCCGCCTCCAAGGTCGCCTCCCTGCTCGCGCAGGAGGGGCGCGACGACCTCCGGCTGCGCGTCGGGGTCCAGCCCGGCGGCTGCTCGGGCCTGATCTACCAGCTCTACTTCGACGAGCGCACCCTCGACGGTGACCTCGTCCGCGACTTCGACGGTGTCGAGGTCGTCGTCGACCGGATGAGCGCCCCCTACCTCGAGGGCGCGACCATCGACTTCTCGGACACCATCGAGAAGCAGGGCTTCACGATCGACAACCCCAACGCGGGCAGCTCCTGCGCCTGCGGCGACAGCTTCAGCTGACGCACCCCGGACGGGCCCGGACCTCCTCGAGGGGTCCGGGCCCGTCCGCGTCCCCGGGGGCCGGGTAGGTTGCCGGTGTGCAGATCGCCGTCACCGGGTCCATCGCGACCGACCACCTCATGACCTTCCGCGGCCGCTTCGCCGACTCCCTCGTCGTCGAGCAGCTCGACAAGATCTCGGTCAGCTTCCTCGCCGACCAGCTCGACATCCGGCGCGGTGGCGTCGCGGGCAACATCTGCTTCGGGATGGGGGTGCTCGGGGCCCGGCCGCTCCTCGTCGGGGCCGCCGGCGAGGACTTCGCCGACTACCGCAGCTGGCTCGGCCGGCACGGCGTCGTCACCGACCACGTGCTCGTCTCCAGCACGCGGCACACCGCCCGGTTCGTCTGCACGACCGACGACGACATGGCCCAGATCGCGACCTTCTACGCCGGCGCGATGAGCGAGGCCCGGATGATCGAGCTCGGCCCCATCCACGACCGGTGGGACCTCGACCTCGTCCTCGTCGGCGCCGACGACCCCGACGCGATGCTGCGCCACACCGACGAGTGCCGCGAGCGCGGCATCCCCTTCATCGCCGACCCCTCGCAGCAGCTGGCCTTCGCCGACGGCCCGTTCATCCGCAAGCTCGTCGACGGCGCCGAGATCCTCATCACCAACGAGTACGAGTCGCACCTCACCTCGACCAAGACCGGGTGGACCCAGGAGGAGATCGACGCCCGCGTGACGACCCGGGTCGTGACGCTCGGCAAGGACGGCGCCGAGATCCGCACCCGGGGTCAGGAGCCCGTGCACGTGCCGGTGGCGGGCGACGTCGAGCGGGTCGACCCGACCGGGGTCGGCGACGCGTTCCGGGCCGGCTTCCTCGTCGGGCTCTCCGGCGGGCTGTCGCACGAGCGCTCCGCACAGATCGGCTCGGTCCTCGCGGCGTTCGTCCTCGAGACGGTCGGCACCCAGGAGTACCAGGTGGGCCGGGCCGGGTTCCTCGCCCGACTCGAGGCCGCCTACGGGGCCGGGGCGGCGGCCGAGATCGCGCCGCACGTGCGCTTCGTCCGCGACTGACGCCGGGCCGCGCCGTGGCCTTCCCTCCCGTCGAGCCGCCGCCCACCGGCTGGCTGCTCGACGCCGCCGACGCGGTGGAGGGCGACGACCTCGTCGCCGCCGGGGCCGACCTCGACCCGGGCACGCTGCTCGCCGCCTACCGCCTCGGGCTCTTCCCGATGGGCCTGGGCCGCGACGGCGCCGGCACGGTGGGCTGGTGGTCCCCCGACCCCCGGGGGGTGATCCCGCCGGGGGCGCTGCGGGTGCGGTCCTCGCTGCGCAAGGTGCTCCCGCGCTTCGAGGTGACCGTCGACACCGCCTTCGCCGACGTCGTCGCCGGGTGCGCCGACCCCTCACGGGAGGGCCGGTGGATCACCGACGAGTTCGCCGCCGCCTACGAGGAGCTGCACCGGCTCGGATGGGCCCACAGCATCGAGGTCTGGCAGGACGACGCGCTCGTCGGCGGCCTGTACGGGGTGTCGGTCGGCGGACTCTTCGCCGGGGAGTCGATGTTCCACCGGGTCCGGGACGCCTCCAAGGTCGCGCTCGTCGGGCTCGCCGCGCGCTTCTTCGCCGACGGCGACCCGCGCCGGATCGTCGACGTGCAGTGGGCCACCGACCACCTGCGCCGGATGGGCGCGCAGGAGTGGTCGCGGGAGGACTACCGTCGCGCCCTCGCGCGCGCCCTCGAGGCGCCTCAGGTCGACCTGGCAACCGTCGTCCCGACGACGACCGTGTAGCGGGTCCACGAGCCCTCGTCCTCGAGGGTCAGCCCGTGGCCGCGCATCCGCGCCCACGCCGGCACGTCGGACCGGGCGGCCACGTCGTCGGCGAGCAGGACGACGGTCGACCCGGGGGAGAGGTCCTGGGTCGCCCGGGCGACGCGGATGACCGGCACGGGGCAGCGGGTGCCCCGGGCGTCGACGGTCGCGTCCCCGCTCACAGGTCCTCGGTCCCCATCCGGACGCGGACGGCCCGCACCGCGTCCGGCAGCTCACGACAGAGCAGCGCGACCGCGTCCTCCCGGTCGGGGGCGACGGAGGCCAGCGGGAGGGTCACGCGGACGTTGCCGTGCGTGAGCACCCCCATCGCGGCGAGGACGTGGCTCGGCCGCAGGGTGCTCGAGGTGCAGGCCGACCCGGAGGCGACGGCGACCCCGCGCGCGGCCAGCTCGTCGACGAGGGCCTCCCCGTCCGCGAGCAGCACGCTGAAGGTGACGACGTGGGGGAGCGCGTCCGTGGGGTCGCCGAGCACCTCGACGTCGCGCACGCCCGCGGCGGCGGCCCGGACGCGGTCCACGAGGGCGCGCGCCTCCCGCGTGTCGTCGGCGCAGGCGTGCTCGGTCTGGCGCCAGGCCTCGGCGGCGGCCAGGGCGAGCGGGACCCACGGCGCCGCGAAGGCGCGGCCGTGCTCTGCCTCCCGTCGGGGAGCGGGCAGGGAGGACCGGGTGCCGGTGCGGACCACGAGCAGCCCGAGCGGCGGCCCCCCGAAGGAGGCGGCGTCGGCCACGACGACGTCACCGGCTCCCGGCGGGAGGGGCTCGCGCCCCACGGAGGCCGTCGCGTCGAGGAGGAGCGGCACCCCGGCATCCCGGGCGGCACGGGCCAGGCGCTCGACGGGCTGGCGCGTGCCGACCTCGCCGTTCGCGGTCTGGAGGACTGCCGCGGCGACCCCGGGGGCCGCGACCGCGCGCTCCCACGCGTCGGCGTCGACCCGACCGGTCCCCTCGACGGCCACGGCGTCCTCGGCGCCCGCGCGCAGCAGGAGCACGGAACGCTCGGTGGCTCCCGCCACCGTCCGGTCGCCGGCGCGTCGCCGCGCGTGGAGGAGACCGTCGAGCCCGAGGGCGAGGGCCTCCTCGGCGCTGCCGTGGAGCGAGAGCTCGTCGGGACGGGCGCCGAGAGCGCCGGCCAGCACCGCCCGCGCCGTGTCGAGGTGCGCCCGGGCGGCCCGACCGGGCGCGTGGCGGGCGCCCGGGTCGGCCCAGGCGACCCCGAGGGCGGCCGTCAGGGTCTGCGCCGCGAGGGGGTGGAGGGGGCCGCGCGACGCGTCGAGGAGGCCCGCCGTCAAGGAGGCTGTGGAAGGTTGAACGGTGGTGTGCGCCACGGCTCGACGGTAGCCCCCCTCCATGCCCGGTGAGGTACCCGTGCAGTAGGGTTTGCACCGATCGTCCTCGCTCCACGACACGAAGGGTGCAGCGGTGCGCCAGCACGACTCCTCCTCGCCCCGTCGCCCACGGCGGCGGCTCGGCACCACGGTCCTCGTGGGTGCCCTCGCCACCCTCGCGCTCGGCGGCTGCGCCAGCGGCGACCTGCGCGGTGACGCCTCCACCGGATGGCTCCCGCACGCGGTGACCGAGGGGGGCGAGCGCGTCACGACCCTGTGGATCGGCGCGTGGATCGCGCTCATCGCGGTCGGCCTGCTCGTCATCGGCCTCACGGTCTGGTGCATCGGCGCCTACCGTCGCCGCCAGGACGACACCGAGCTCCCGGTGCAGCTGCGCTACAACATCCCGATCGAGATCCTCTACACGGTCGTCCCGATGCTGATGATCGTCGTGTTCTTCTACTACACGGCACGCGACGAGGCCGCCCTCATCGACACCTCGAAGAAGCCGGACGTCACCGTCAACGTCGTCGGCAAGCAGTGGAGCTGGGACTTCAACTACCTCGAGGACGACGTCCACGAGGTCGGCACGCAGGCCATCCTCACCGGCGAGCCCGGGGCCGAGGAGACCATCCCCACCCTGTACCTGCCGGTCGGCGAGCGGGTCGAGTTCGTCCTCACCGCCCGCGACGTCATCCACTCGTTCTGGGTGCCGGCCTTCCTCCAGAAGATGGACATGATCCCGGGGCGGGTCAACCGCTTCCAGGTCGTCCCCACCGAGGAGGGGCAGTTCAAGGGCAAGTGCGCCGAGCTCTGCGGCGCCTACCACTCCCAGATGCTCTTCAACGTCAAGGTCGTCTCGCGCGCCGAGTACGACCAGCACATGGCCGACCTCCGGGCGGCCGACCAGACCGGCCTGCTCAACAACACCCTCAACCGCGAGGCCCTGATGAGCGGCCAGAACGTCCAGCCCGGCGGAGGTAACTGACATGAGCGCCGCGACCGACACGACGATGCTGCGCGAGGCGGGCGTCCGCCAGCGCACCCGCCGGCTCTCGCCCGGTGCCACCGTCGTCAAGTGGGTGACGACGACCGACCACAAGGTCATCGGCAACCTGTACTTCATCACCTCGTTCGCGTGGTTCCTCATCGGTGGCGTCATGGCGCTGCTCATCCGCGCCGAGCTCGCCGAGCCGGGCCTGCAGATCGTGGACAACCCGGACCAGTACAACCAGCTGTTCACGATGCACGGCACGATCATGCTGCTGCTCTTCGCGACGCCGCTGTTCGCCGGGTTCGCCAACGCGCTGATGCCGCTGCAGATCGGGGCGCCCGACGTCTCGTTCCCGCGGCTGAACATGTTCGCGTACTGGCTCTACCTCTTCGGTGGCCTCATCGCTGCGGCGGGCTTCATCACCCCGAACGGCGCCGCCGCCTTCGGCTGGTTCGCCTACGCGCCGCTGTCGGACAACACCTACAGCCCGGGCATCGGCGGTGACCTCTGGGTCTTCGGCCTCGCCCTCAGTGGCTTCGGCACCATCCTCGGCGCCGTCAACTTCATCACGACGATCCTCACGATGCGCGCCCCCGGCATGACGATGTTCCGGATGCCGATCTTCACGTGGACCGTGCTCGTGACCTCGATCCTCGTCATCCTCGTCTTCCCGGCCCTGGCCGCCGCGCTCTTCGCGCTCGGCGCCGACCGGAGGTTCGGGGCGCAGATCTTCGAGCCCGCCAGCGGTGGCGCCATCATGTGGCAGCACATCTTCTGGTTCTTCGGGCACCCGGAGGTCTACATCATCGCGCTGCCGTTCTTCGGGATCATCTCCGAGGTCCTGCCGGTCTTCTCGCGCAAGCCGATCTTCGGCTACAAGACCCTCGTCTACGCGACCATCGCCATCGCGGCCCTCTCGGTCAGCGTCTGGGCGCACCACATGTACGTGACCGGACAGGTGCTCCTGCCGTTCTTCGCGATCATGACGATGCTCATCGCGGTCCCGACCGGTGTGAAGTTCTTCAACTGGATCGGCACGATGTGGGGCGGCAAGCTCGACTTCTCGACGCCGATGCTCTGGGCGCTGGGCTTCCTCGTCACCTTCCTCTTCGGTGGCCTGACCGGCGTCATCCTCGCGAGCCCGGCGCTGGACTTCCAGCTCTCCGACAGCTACTTCGTCGTGGCGCACTTCCACTACGTCGTCTTCGGCACGGTCGTGTTCGCGATGTTCGCCGGCTTCTACTTCTGGTGGCCGAAGTTCACCGGGCGGATGCTCGACGAGAAGCTCGGGAAGATCCACTTCTGGATGCTCTTCCTCGGCTTCCACCTGACCTTCTTCGTCCAGCACATCCTCGGAGCGCAGGGCATGCCCCGCCGCTACGCCGACTACATGCCGGAGGACGGGTTCACCCTGGGCAACCAGATCTCGACAGCCGGTGCCTTCCTGCTCGGCGCCTCGATGCTCCCGTTCTTCTACAACGTGTGGAAGACCTGGCGGTACGCGCCGCTCGTCGAGACCGACGACCCGTGGGGCTACGGCGCCTCGCTCGAGTGGGCGACGTCCTGCCCGCCGCCGCGCCACAACTTCGACCGCATCCCGCGGATCCGCTCCGAGCGCCCCGCGTTCGACCTGCACCACCCCGAGGCCGCGGTGGCCGGCGTCCACGACGCCGCGCACAGCTCCGACAGCGGCCTGGTGTCCGCGCTCGGCCCGGCCGACCTGCACGGCGAGGCCTTCGTCGACGAGAAGAACAAGGAGGCCTGAGCCATGCGGGCGATGGAACGGATCGGCATGCTCATCGGCGTGTTCGCGTTCGTCATGGCGGCCATCTACGGCACGTGGACGTCCTCGACGGTCATCGGCACGGAGTGGGTCGGCACGATCGGCCTCATCCTCGGCGGCCTGCTCGGGATGATGATCGCGTGGTACCTCTGGATGACCCGGCGGCGCCTGGACCGCGACCCGGCGGACGACCCGCTGGGCGAGATCGACGAGATCCAGGGCGAGTACGGCTTCTTCAGCCCGCACAGCTGGCAGCCGCTCTTCCTCGCGGGGGCCGCGGCGGTCTGCTTCCTCGGACTCGCGGTCGGCTGGTGGCTGTTCATCATCGGGGCGTTCTTCGCGATCCCCGCGCTCGTCGGCTGGACCTTCGAGTACTGGAAGGGCCCCAACGCCCTCTGAGCACGTGACCCACGACGAGGGCCGCCCGGGAGATCCCGGGCGGCCCTCGTCGTCGTCCGACCGGGCGTGCGTGGTCTCAGCCCCAGCCGAGGTCGTGGAGCGCGGCGTCGTCGATCCCGAAGTGGTGGGCGATCTCGTGGACCACGGTGACGGCGATCTCGTCGGTCAGCTCGTCGAGGTCCTCGCACATCCGGGTCAGGGGGCCGCGGAAGAGGACGATGCGGTCCGGGAGCGCCCCGGCCCCCCAGCCGTCGCCCCGCTCGGTCAGCGGGACGCCGTCGTAGACGCCGAGCAGCTCGGGGTCGTCGGCGGGCGGCTCGTCCTCGACGAGGAAGACGACGTTGTCGAGCATCGCCATCAGCTCCTCGGGCACCTCGTCGAGCGCGTCCTCGACGATGGCGTCGAAGTGCTCGGGCGTCAGCGCGTCCACGGCTCAGCCACGGGGCGCCTGGAGGGCGACGAGGGCCGGCCATCCGAGCGGGCGTCCGTTCCACGCCGCGGTGAGGACGCCGTCCTGTGCCCGCAGGCGCAGGACGTGCGGGGTCTCGCGGGCGACGACGACCGCCTCGAAGACACCCGGGGCGGTCCAGCCGGCCGACGCGGACCACGGGCCGTCCCCGACCCACGCGCCGTCACCGGCCGGCAGGACGAGCACGTCGCCGTCGTCGACCATCAGCTGCCACGGTGCGTGCGCGTCGCCGGTGGCCCGGACCGAGAGCGACCGGAGCGAGGGGTGGTCCTCGTCGGGCTCGTGGTGGGCCGTCACGGGCGCGTGAGCGGCTTCGGGGAGTCGTGAGTCGTCGGAGGTGACCGGCGGCAGGTGGGCGCCGGAGAGACGCTCCAGCAGGCGTGCGTGCGCCTCGTCGTCGCGGGGGAGCGGCGCGGGGGAGAGCGCGGGCAGCAGCTCCTCCCAGACCGCGTCGAGCAGCGCCTGGGTGTCGGTCGCGAGGGAGGTGACGGCCAGGACCAGCCCGCTGGGCGGGTGGACGAGCGAGAACTGCCCCCACGCGCCGTCCGCGCGGAACGCGTCGTGCCGGCAGCGCCAGACCTGGTAGCCGTAGCCCTGCTGCCAGTCGACCGTCTCGGGGTGCGGGGCGGTGTCGACGTGGACCGAGGTCATCCGCGCGGCCCATCCCTCGGGGAGCACGCGACGGCCCTGCCAGACCCCGTCGGCGCGCAGGAGCTCGCCGAGGCGGGCGAGCGCCTCGGTCGTCACGTGCAGGCCGGAATAGCCGAGGTCGAGGCCGTCCGTGCCCTGCCAGGCGGCGTCGTCGATGCCGAGCGGGTCGAGCAGGCGGGGGCGCAGGTGGTCGAGCAGGCGCTGCCCGGTGGCCCGCTGGACCGCCAGGGCCGCCATGAGCGTGGCGCCGTTGTGGTAGACGAACCAGGAGCCCGGCTCCTCGTCCGGCTCGGTCGCGAGGAACTGCGCGGGGAAGTCGGCGACGTCAAGGCCGCGCCACGTGAGGGTGTCCGAGTGGTGGCCGGTCGACATCGAGAGGACGTGGTGCAGCGTCAGGGTGCGGGCCCGGGGGTCGGCGGCGTCCGCGGCCTCGGGGAAGAGGTCGACGAGGCGGTCCTCGAGGCGCAGCAGCCCGTCGGAGACGGCGAACCCGACGGCGCACGCCGTGAAGGTCTTGCTCACCGAGTACACGAGCCGGATGCCGTCG
This sequence comes from Phycicoccus jejuensis, assembly GCF_000720925.1. Classification (GTDB taxonomy): domain Bacteria; phylum Actinomycetota; class Actinomycetes; order Actinomycetales; family Dermatophilaceae; genus Phycicoccus; species Phycicoccus jejuensis. The sequence goes on from NZ_JOEE01000004.1 coordinate 545,482, forward strand.
CGCGTGTAGGGCGCCCAGTCCGCCTCGGCGAGGACCTCGCCGTGCCGCAGGACGACGAGCCCGTGCGCCTCGACACCGACGCGCTCCCACCGCTCCAGGAGCGCCTCGAGCGCCGCGGGAGGCACCCCCGCGTCCTCGGGCCGGGTGCGGGGCAGGGGGAGGGGCGCCGGGGTGCTCACGCGCTCCAGCCTAGGCGCGCGCCGGTGCGACACGGCCCGGGACGCGACGAGGCCGCACCCGCTGGGCGGGTGCGGCCTCGGTCGGTCGGGCGGGGTGCCTCAGTGGCGGCCGGCCGGCTCGGCGGACTCGATCTCGCCGGCGGCCTGCGAGCCCTCGAGGGCCTCGGTCTCGTGGCCGTGGTGGTGCGCGGCCGCGAGCTCCGCCGGGGTGACGGGGTTGACCGCGTCGGCGAAGTAGAAGCGCGACAGGCGGGCGCGCATCCGGTCCTTGCGGGCGGCCGGGCGGGCGACGCCGTGCTCGTCGACCTCGGGCTCGAGCTCGAGCGGCGCGACGGCCTCGTGCTGGACGAGGACCCACTGGTCCTCGGGCAGCCCGGCCTCGTGACGCTCGAAGAAGCGGCCGTCGGGCGTGCGGATGATCGTGCCGGACTCGCGGCCGTGCAGGACCGTGTCGCGGTCGCGGCGCTGGAGCGAGAGGCAGACGCGCTTGGTCACCCAGAACACGACGACCGGCAGGACGAAGAAGCCGACGCGGAAGAACCACGTGAGGTCGTTGATCGACATGCCGAGCTTGATCGCCATGATGTCGTTGCCGGAGGCGAAGAGCAGCACGGTGTACGCCGTGATGCCCGCCATGCCGATGCCGGTACGGACCGGGGCGTTGCGCGGGCGCTCGAGCAGGTGGTGCTCGCGCTCGTCACCCGTGACCCAGCGCTCGACGAACGGGTACGCACCGAGGATCACGTAGACGAGCGGCAGCAGGATCAGCGCGCCGGGGAAGATGTTCATCGACACGGTGAAGCCGAAGACGGTGAACTCGAGCCAGCCGGGCAGCAGGCGCAGCGCGCCGTCGGCGAAGCCCATGTACCAGTCCGGCTGCGACCCGGCCGTCACCGGCGAGGGGTCGTAGGGGCCGTAGGCCCACACCGGGTTGATCTGGACGAGCGCGGCGATGAGGGCCAGGACGCCGAAGACGATGAAGAAGAAGCCACCGGCCTTGGCCGCGTAGACCGGCATGACCGGGTAGCCGACGACGTTGTCGTTGGTCCGGCCCGGGCCGGGGAACTGGGTGTGCTTCTGCAGCGCCACGAGCGCGATGTGCGCCGTGAACAGGCCGATGAGGATGGCCGGGATGAGCAGCACGTGCGCCGAGTACAGGCGCGGGATGATCATCTCGCCGGGGAACGGCCCGCCGAAGATGCCGTAGACCAGGTAGGAGCCGATGACCGGCGCCGTCTGGACGAAGCCCGCCATCGCGCGGATGCCGGTGCCCGAGAGCAGGTCGTCCGGGAGGGAGTAGCCGGCGAAGCCCTCGACGATCGCGAGGAGGGCGAGGACCGAGCCGATGACCCAGTTGATCTCGCGGGGCTTGCGGAACGCCCCGGTGAAGAACACCCGGAACATGTGGACCACGAGGGCGACGACGAACATCAGCGCGGCCCAGTGGTGGATCTGGCGGATGATGAGGCCGCCCTTGATGTCGAACGAGATGTGCAGCGTCGAGGCGTAGGCCTCCGACATCTCGACCCCGCGCAGCGGCACGTAGGAGCCGTCGTAGACGGTGTGGCCGGCGCTCGGGACGAACCAGAACGTGAGGAAGGCACCGGTGATCAGGCAGATGATCATCGAGTACATGGCGATCTCGCCGAGCATGAAGGACCAGTGGTCGGGGAAGACCTTCTTCATGAGGTAGCCGACGGGCTTGGCGGCGCCCGTGCGGTCGTCGACCCAGCCGGCGAGCCCGCCGATCTTCTTCGCGCCGGCCGACGGGGCCACGTGGCGCGGGCCGTCACCGGTGCGCAGGGCGTCCGCCGGACGCTGGTTCGCGGTCGTGGACATGTCAGCCACGCTCCCAGAAGCTCGGGCCGACCGCTTCGCGGAACGGCTGTGCGGAGACGAGGTAGCCCTCGTCGTCGACGGTGATCTTCAATTGTGGCAGCGGACGCTTCGCCGGACCGAAGATGACCTTGCAGTCCTGGGTCACGTCGAAGGTCGACTGGTGGCACGGGCAGAGCAGGTGGTGCGTCTGCTGCTCGTAGAGGCCGACCGGGCAGCCGACGTGGGTGCAGATCTTGGAGTACGCGACGATGCCCTCGTAGCCCCAGTCGAGCTCCTTCTGCGACTGGATCTGCGCGGGGTCCAGGCGCATGAGGAGCACGGCGGCCTTGGCCTTCTCCTCGAGCAGGTGCTCGGCGCCGCCCTCGTTGGTCTCCGGGTCGGGCAGGAGGCCCTGCGGCATGACGTGGTAGACCGACCCGATCGTCACGTCGGAGGCCTTGATCGGCTGGTTCTCGGGGTCCTTCATGAGCCGCAGCGGCTTGAAGGTCGGCTCCTCGCCGGGGCCGCTGGGGCCACCGTTCCACCAGGTGAGCGAGAGGCTCTTCTGCGGCATCTCGCCGAGCGAGCCACCGACCTGCAGCACGAGCGGCACGGCGAAGAGGCCGAGCGCGCCACCCATCGTCATCTTGAGCAGCGGGCGGCGGCCGATCTGCGACTTGCCGCCCTCCTCGGTGATCACCCGGACGACCTCGTCGCGGTCGGCGTCGGCGGCGCGCAGCGGGTGGCGCTCCTCGACGACCTCCTCGTCGGGCATGAGGGTCTTGGCCCAGTGCACGGCGCCGAGGCCGATGCCGAGCAGCGAGAAGGCCAGGGTGACGCCGAGGCCGGCGTTCGTGGCGCTCGTCGTGCCGATGCCCGGGATGAACACCGTCTGGTCCACGTCGAGCGCGAAGTACAGGACGATGAAGAGCAGCGTGGCGATGATCGAGACGCCGAAGAGGGCCGCGACCTGCTTCTCGGCGCGCTTGGCGGCGGACTCGTCGAGGTCCGCCATCCGCGGCACGTGGTGGGGGAGCCCGGGGTTGGTGAAGCGGTCCGGGAGGCCGCCGGTCCCGACGACGTGGCCCTCGTCGAGGCGCACGGCCTCACCGTGGGACCCGGCCGGGGTCACCTCGGTGCCGGGGGTGTGGGGGTCCTGCTCGTTCATCGGGGTACCGATCTGTCGTCGACGGAAGGGAACGTGGTGGGGGTCAGGCGGCCTTGGAGCCGAGCCAGACGGCGCAGCCCACGAGGATGCCGAGACCGAAGACCCAGGCGAAGAGGCCCTCGGTGACCGGGCCGAGCGAGCCGAGGGTCAGACCGCCCGGGCTCGGCTCCTGGTCGAGGGTGTCGAGGAAGGCGATGACGTCGCGCTTGTTCTCGGGGGTGATGTTGGAGTCGTTGAAGACCGGCATGCTCTGCGGGCCGGTGGCCATCGCCTCGTAGATGTGCTTGCCGGTGACGTCCCGCAGCGAGGGCGCGTACTTGCCGCGGGTCAGGGCGCCGCCGGAGCCGGCGAAGTTGTGGCACATGGCGCAGTTGACGCGGAACAGCTCGCCACCGACGGCGGCGTCGCCCTTGGTGGGGTCGACGGCCTCGTCGGAGGGGACCGACGGGCCCGGGGCGAGGGAGGCGATGTAGGCGCCCATCGCGGCGATCTGCTCGTCGGTGAACTTCACGTCGTCGGAGCGCATGGCCTGCACGCCGGGCTGGGTCATCGGCATGCGGCCGGTCCCGACCTGGAAGTCGACGGCGGCGGCGCCGACCCCCGCGAGCGGCGGGCCGGCGATCTGGTCGCCGGTGCCGGTCTGGCGGCCCTCGGCGTTGAGGCCGTGGCACGAGGCGCAGTTGGCCCGGAAGAGCGCCTTGCCCTCGGCGACCGACTGGGCCGGGAGGGCCTGCGTCGTGGCGTCGGCGGGCTCTGGGGCCACCGCCGCGTAGACGGCCCCCGTGAGGAACAGGCCGATCATGAGGAGGACGGCGATCGCTGCGGGGTGCCGGCGGCGGGCTGCCAGTGCGTTCACGGAGGGGTTCCTGTCGTCTGCTGCGTTACGTGTCGAGTCGGCGTGCGGGAGAACTTACTTCAGGACGTAGATCATGAGGAACAGGGCGATCCAGACCACGTCGACGAAGTGCCAGTAGTAGGACGTGACGACGGCGCCGGTGGCCTGCGCGTGCGTGTAGCGGCGGGTCGTGAAGGTGCGGCCGATAATGAGGAGGAAGGCGATGAGACCGCCCGTGACGTGCATGCCGTGGAAGCCGGTCGCGAGGTAGAAGATCGAGCCGTAGGAGTCGGACGAGAGGGTGACGCCCTCGGTGACGAGCGTGGCGTACTCGAGCACCTGCCCGGCGATAAAGATGGCGCCGAAGACGTAGGTGACGACGTACCACTCGCGCATGCCCCAGGCGCTGACCTTGGTCAGGCGGGTGCCGGCCGGCCGGGCGACGACGCCGCGCTCGGCCTGGAGGACACCGAGCTGGCACCACACGGAGGAGACGACGAGGATGATCGTGTTGGCCGTGGCGAACGGCACGTTGAGGATCGCGCTCTCCTCCGCCCACATCTCGGGGAGGTGCCCCCGCAGCGTGAAGTAGAACGCGAAGAGCGCCGCGAAGAACATGAGCTCGCTGGAGAGCCAGACCATCGTCCCGACGGCCACCATGTTCGGCCGCGTCGCGGGGCCGGAGCCGGGGATGGACGGGACCGGTCCCGCGTTCTTGACGGAAGCTGCTGCAGAAGTCGCCACGGACGCATTATGCCGACACCGGAGGGGGTGTGACGAGGCGACCCCCCGAAAGGCTCGACAACGCCCTGCACCGGTGGTGTGTTCCCGCCGAGCGGTCGGGTCCGGCGCCCCGGGACGTCCTCGCTACGATGCACGTCATGACCGATGCGCACGCCCCCGCGGGCCCGTCCACCTCGAGCGCCGACGGCATCCACCGCGTGCGCGTCCTCCTCTACAGCGACGACATCACGACCCGTGACGCCGTGCGCGCCGCCGCGGGTCGTCGCCCCGCGCGCGACGTCGAGGTCGCGTCGTGGCAGGAGTGCGCCACGGCCGAGGCGGTCATCGAGGCGATGGACGCCGGCGGGTTCGACGTCGTCGTGCTCGACGGCGAGGCCGCCCCGGTCGGCGGGCTCGGGCTGTGCCGTCAGCTGAAGAACGAGATCTTCCGCTGCCCGCCGATCCTCGTGCTCACCGGCCGCCCCCAGGACGCGTGGCTGGCCGGTTGGTCGCTCGCGGACGACGCCGTCCCGCACCCCCTCGACCCGATCGCGGTCGCCGAGGCCGTCGCCGGCCTCGCCCGCGGCCGGGCCACCGTCGGCTGAGCGGCGTGACCGCCTCGCCGTCCGGTGCGCTGACCTGGCCGGACCTCCTCGCCGCGCTGCTGCGCGGCGAGGACCTGTCGACGGACGCCGCCCGCTGGGCGATGGACCGCGTGATGTCCGGCGAGGCCTCGCCGGTGCAGCTCGCCGGCTTCCTCGTCGCGCTGCGGGCCAAGGGCGAGACCGTCGACGAGCTGCGCGGGCTCGCCGACATGATGCTCGAGCACGCGAACCGCATCGAGGTGCCCGGCGAGAGCGTCGACATCGTCGGCACCGGCGGCGACCGGATGCACTCGGTCAACATCTCGACGATGGCCTCGGTCGTCGTCGCCTCGACCGGCCTGCGCGTCGTCAAGCACGGCAACCGGGCGGCGTCGTCGTCGTCCGGGTCCGCCGACGTCCTCGAGGCGCTCGGGGTCGACCTGTCGCTGCCGCCGTCGCGGGTCGCCGAGGTCGCGGTCCGGGCCGGCATCACCTTCTGCTTCGCCGCGGCCTTCCATCCCTCGATGCGGCACGCCGCCCAGGCCCGCTCCGGGCTCGGCGTGGGCACCGCCTTCAACGCGCTCGGCCCGCTGACCAACCCCGGGCAGCCGACCTACGCCGCCGTCGGGGTCGCGGACGCCCGCATCGCCCCGCTCATCGCCGGTGTGTTCGCCGGGCGGGGCCGGGCGGCCGCCGTGTTCCGCGGCGACGACGGCCTCGACGAGCTGACCCTCGCGACGACCTCGACCGTCTGGTGGGTGCGCGACGGCGTCGTGACCGAGCTCGTCGTCGACCCGACCGACGTCGGCGTGTCGAGCGCGCCGGTCGAGGCGCTGCGCGGCGGGGACCCCGCCTTCAACGCCGACGTCGCCCGACGGGTCTTCGCCGGCGAGGCGGGCGCCCCGCGCGACGCGGTCGTCCTCAACGCCGGGATGGCCCTGGCCGTCGCGGCCGGGCTGGACGGCGAGCCGACGCGGGAGTCGCTGACCGCCGCCCTGGCCACCGGCGTGCGCCGGGCCCAGCAGGCGCTCGACTCGGGCGCCGCGGCGGGCCTGCTCGAGCGCTGGGTCGCGACGACCCGCGAGATCGCCGGGGCCTGAGCGCGCGTCCTCGCCCTCAGTCCTCGAGTCCGAGGCTGAACGCCGACTCGAGGTCGTGCGAGGAGTAGGTGCGGAACGCGATGTGCGTGTTCGTGCCGGTGACGCCCGTGACCTTGTTGAGCCGGTCCGCGATGACGTCGGCGAGGGCCTCGTGCTGGCGGACGCGGACCATCGCGACGAGGTCGGCGTCGCCGGCGACCGAGTAGACCTCGGTGACGCCGTCGATGTCGGCGATCTCCTGGGCGACCTCGGGGATGCGGTCGACGTCGGCGGTGATGAGGACGATGGCGGTGATCACGCGGTCAGCCTAGCCAGCGGCCGTCAGGGCCGCAGGGTCCGGTCGAGCAGCCCGCGCAGCTCGGCGAAGTGCCGCTCGGCGCCCGCCTCCTGGTACATCGAGGTGTCGGCCATCGAGTAGCCGTGGGGTGCGTCCGGGTACACCTCGTTCCTCACCGTCAGGCCCGCCTCGGCGGCCGCCGTGCCGAGCGTCTCGACGGCCTCGGGCGGCATCGAGCGGTCGTGGTCGGCGTGGCCGAGGACGAGCTCGGCCCGGGTGGTCGCGAGCGAGAGGTGCGGGCTGTCCGGCTCGTCCGTCACCAGCCCGCCGCCGTGGAAGCCGCCGCAGGCCGCGACGACGTCGGGGTGGTCGCCGGCCGCGCGCAGGGCGATGCGCACGCCCATGCAGTAGCCGGTGACGCCGACCGGGCCGTCGTCGGTGGCGTCGAGCCCGCGCAGGTGCTCGAGGTAGGCGGCGACGTCGGGCCGCGAGAGGTCGCTCGTGAGGTGCCCGACGCGCGGCATCGCGAGCTGCATGAACGCGTCGCGGCCCTCGGGGGTGCGCAGGTCGCCGGTCGGCATCAGCTCGGCGACGCTGCCCTCGCGGTGGAAGACGTTGGGCGCGAGGACGGTGTAGCCCCACGAGGCGATGCGCTCGCACATCGCGGCGATCTGCGGGCGCAGGCCGATCGCGTCCATGACGAACAGGACGCCGGGGCCGTGGCCGGCGGGCGGGAGGGAGAGGTGGGCCTCGGCGGAACCGCCGGGCACGGGGACGTCGACGAGGTTCAGGTCGCTCACGGGGCCGACGCTACGCCCAGCAGAACGGGGAGGCCGTCGCGTCAGCCGCGCACGAGGCAGAAGGGATGGCCGGCCGGGTCGAGGTAGACGCGGAACCCGCCGTCGGAGGAGGGCTGCTCGGCGTGCACGCTCGCACCGGCCGCGAGCACGGCCGGCTCGGCGGCGTCGATGTCCTGCACCGAGAGGTCGAGGTGGAACTGCTGCGGGTGGGCGCCGCCCGGCCAGGTGGGGGCCACCCAGTCGTCGATGCGCTGGAAGGCGAGGGTCGTGCGCCCGTCCGGCCGCTCGGGAGACACGCCGCCGCCCGGCGGACGGGACGCGTCCGCATCGCCCCGAGCTGCCTGGACCCGGGTCAGGAGACGCCGGCGAAGCCGGCGGTGCGGCGGCGCGAGGTCTCGAGCGGCTCGAGCTGCTCGCGCACGGCCGCGGCGCCGCCGACCGGGCAGGTCCAGTCGCCGTCGACGTCGACGACGCGCACCCCGGGCGCCTCGAGCCAGCGCAGGACCTTCTCGCTCTCCTCGGCGGTCGCCGCGGTGGCCGGGGCGACGGGCGCCGCGACGACCTCGGCGCTCGCGCGCAGCGCCCCGATGTAGGGCATCGGGTCGGCGCCCCGCGGCGAGGTGGTGCTCCCGGCGAGCCGCCCGTAGCGGACGCAGACGACCTCCCAGCCGCCGGTGACCGAGCGCCGGGCGGCGACGAGCTCGGGGATGCGGGCGAGCGGGTGCAGCCGCTGGCTGCGGGTCGTCCCGCGCACGAGGGCGACGAGGCGGTCGCGGACGACCTGCGCGTCCTCGAAGCGTTCCGCACCCGAGAGGGCGGCCATCCGCTCCTGGAGCGCGGTGAGCAGACCGCGGGCGTGCCCGTCGAGGAGCGCGGCGGCCTCGGCGACGACCTCGGCGTACTCGTCGACACCCTGCGCACCGGTGCAGGGCGCCCCGCAGCGGCCCATCTCGGCGAGGGCGCAGGCGGTGCGCGGGCGGCTGGGGGAGAGGCGCTCGACGCACTGGCGCAGCGGGAGGACCTCGTGGACCGCCGACACGGCGGCCTCCGCCGCCTGCCGAGAGCCGAACGGCCCGGCGTAGCGGGCGCCGTCGGCGGCGACGGCGCGCACGATCGACAGGCGCGGGAACGGCTCGACGGTCAGCTTGACCCACAGCGCCTTCTCGGGATGGCGCGAGCGGCGGTTGTAGCGCGGCTTGTGCTGGGCGATGAGCCGCAGCTCGCGGACCTCCGCCTCGAGCGTCGTCGCACAGACCACGGGCGAGACGGACTCCGCGAGGCGGACCATCTCGCCCATCCGGCGACGGTGCTCGGACGCGGTGAAGTAGGAGCGGACGCGGGTGCGGATGGAGACCGACGTGCCGACGTAGAGGACGCGGTCGTCGCCGTCCTTGAAGAGGTAGACCCCGGGGGCGTCCGGGAGGCCGTCGGCGAGGTGGCGCTTGCGGCGCCGCGCCGGGGAGACGCGGGCGGTGTAGTCGAGGAGCTCCTCGAGGGAGTGCACGCCCAGGCTGCCGACCCGCCCGATCAGCGCGTGGAGGACGTCGACGGTCGCGCGCGCGTCGTGGAGCGCCCGGTGGTCGGGCGTGGTCGTGGCGCCGAAGTGCGCCGCGAGCGTGCCGAGGCGGTGGTTGCGGACCTCGTCGCGGGGGACGAGCTGGCGGGCGAGGTGCACGGTGTCGAGGACGGCGAACGACGGCCACTCCCGGTCGCAGCGCAGCGCCGCGGCCTTGAGGAACGACACGTCGAAGCGGGCGTTGTGGGCGACGAGCACCGACCCGGCCGCGAACTCGAGGAACTGCGGGAGCACGGTCTCGATGCGCGGCGAGCCCGCGACCATCGCGTCGGTGATGCCGGTGAGGACCGAGATGAACGCCGGGATCGGCTCGCCGGGGTTGACGAGCGTCTGGAACTCGCCGACGACGACACCGCCGCGCACGCGCACGGCGCCGATCTCGGTGATGCCGCACTCGGCCGGGCTGCCGCCCGTGGTCTCGAGGTCGACGACGACGAAGTCGACGGACGACAGCGGGGTGCCCAGGTCGTCGAACGTGCCCTGGACCATCGTCATGCCCCGAACGGTAGGTCGGGGCACCGACAGGTCCGTCGAGGCGCGCGGGGAGTGCTCCCCTCCGGGTCCGGGCCCGACGGCGTGCCCGCGCGGTTACAGTGTGGCGACGTCGCGACGGCCCGGAGGCCGTGGGCACCGGGGGAGCGCACGAGGGAGGCAGCAGTGGCACGTGGCGGTGGCGCACGCGCGCGGAGCCGGCAGACCCGCCGCCGCCTCGCGAGCCTGCTCGCCGTCGTCCTCGTCGCCTCCGGCCTCGGGTACGCCGCGGTCGCGAGCGACGGCACCACGGTCCACGAGGCCGACCTCAACGACGCCGGTGTCTGGGTCAGCTCCGGAGCCCAGGCGAAGTACGCGAAGGCCAACGTGCCGATCGGCCAGCTCGACACCGGCATCGCCACCGACGCGGCGCCCGGCGCCGGGCTCGACCTCCTCCAGGACGGTGCCGTCGTCCTCGGCCTCGACACCGGCACCGGCGAGCTCTCCGCCCTCGACGTGGCCGCCTCCACGGCCGGCGACCCGGTCGCCGTCGTGCCCGGCCCGGGTCGCGGCACGGCGAAGGGCTTCCGCCCGAGCCCGGTCGACCTGCGCGGCGGCACCCTCGCGCTCCTGGACCCCGCGAGCGGCAAGGTCTGGGGCCAGCGGGTCGACCCTCGCAGCGGCACGACGGAGTTCCCCGGCGTGGCGGCCGGCGCCAAGCCGCTCGCGACGGTCGGGCGCCAGGCGGCGCTCGCCGTGGGGCTCGACGGCGCGATCCACGTCGTCTCCGGCGCCGACGGCAAGGTCACGACCCTCGCGCCCACGGCCGCCGGGGGCTTCTCGCGCCCCGTCGTCACGCCGACCGCCCTGCGGTCCCCGTCGCCGGACGTCACGGCCGTGGGCCCCCGCTGGGTCGCGTACGACCCGGCGTCGGACCGGGTCTTCACCGCCGACGAGCGGGACGGCGTCGACGCGCAGGTGACGACGGACGGGGCCCGGTCGGCGGCGCTGCAGGTGCCGGGCCCGGACGCCGACACGGTCGTCGTCGAGTCCTCGGCCCGGGCGACGCAGGTGCCGCTCGACGGTGGCCTCTCGCCGGGCGGCGTCGTCGTCGGCGAGCGGGTGAACCGCGTCCCCGGGGCCACGCTGCTCAGCCGCCCGGTCGTCCTCGGCGGCTGCGTCCACGCGGCGTGGGCGGAGGAGGGTCGCGTCTTCTACGGGGCCAACTGCGGGCGCACCGGCGACGAGCAGACGGCCACGCTGCCCGCCGACGGCGAGCAGCCGACCCGCGACGGCGTGGCGCTGCGGGTCAACCGCGGCCTCGTGGTCCTCAACGACCTCGACAACGGCGGGGTCTGGGACCTCGAGGACAAGCCGACGAAGATCGACAACTGGGACGCGCTGACGCCGCCGACGCGCCAGGACGACAAGAACCAGAAGAAGGACGAGAACCTCGTCGACGAGGCCGCCGCACAGCAGCCGCCCAAGGCCGTCCCCGACGCCCAGACGGTGCGCCCC
>NZ_JOEE01000005.1 GCF_000720925.1 Phycicoccus jejuensis
CGCCGATGGTACTGCACTGGTGACGGTGTGGGAGAGTAGGACGCAGCCGGACAACCATTCCAGAAAGGGCCCACCAACACACTTGGTGGGCCCTTTCTCATTGTCCGAAAGAGCATGTCCCGGAGGACATTCTCCGAGCCCGCGCGGTGGCGTCGATAGACTGGCGCGCCGCCTGCCGGCATCCGACGACCGAGAGGACCACCAGGTGTCCGACGACGACCAGCGCCGTGGGGGAGCGTCCCGCTCCGACCGAGGCGGCAGCGACCGCCGCCCCTCGAGCGGAGGCCACGGCGGCCCCCGTCGGGGCGCGAGCGGTGGCGGACGCGGTCAGGGTGGGGGTCCACGCGGACAGGGCGCACGCGGTGGAGCAGGAGCCCCGCCGCGCAGCGGTGGTGGCGACCCCCGGCGGGGTGCCGGCGGCGGCGCCCGCCCGGCCGACGGCCAGGAGCGTGGTGGCAGCCGGCTCGCGCCGAAGAGCCCCCGCCTGCCCGAGCCGCGGATCCCCGACGAGGTGACCGGCAAGGAGATCGACCGCAGCGTGCACCAGCAGCTGCGCACCCTCTCCAAGGAGAACGCCGACGGCGTCGCGAAGCACCTCGTCATGGTCGCCGTCATGCTCGAGGCCGACGAGATCGACGCTGCGATGGCCCACGCCGAGACCGCGGTCCGCCGCGCCGGCCGCGTGCCCGCCGCGCGCGAGGCGCTCGGCATGGTCGCCTACCGGACCGGCGACTTCGCGCGGGCCCTCACCGAGTTCCGCACGGTCCGTCGCCTCAGCGGGTCCTCCCACCTCCTGCCGCTCATGGTCGACTGCGAGCGAGGGCTCGGACGGCACGACCGCGCTCTCGAGCTCGCGTCGTCCCCCGAGGCCAAGACCCTCACCGCCGCGGAGCGGCTGGAGCTGGCCATCGTGGTGTCGGGCATCCGGCGCGACCTCGGTCAGCTCGACGCGGCGCTCCTCGCACTCCAGGTGCCGGCGCTCACGCAGGGTCGCAAGGCCGGTGCGCACCGTCTGCAGTACGCCTACGCCGACACGCTGCTGGCCCTCGGTCGCACCGACGAGGCCCGTGAGTGGTTCCACAAGGTCGTCGACGCCGACACCGACCTCGAGACCGACGCCGTCGAGCGGCTCGAGGAGCTGGACGGCGTCGTGCTCGAGGACTTCGGAGACGACGAGGAGCTCGCGCCGGAGCCCCCCGCGTGAGCACGCTGGCCGCGCGCTACCGCGCGCTGGTCTGCGACCTCGACGGCGTGGTCTACCGAGGCCCCAGCGCCGTGCCGCACGCGGTCGAGGCGCTGTCGGCCCTCGACCGTCCGGTCGTCTACGCGACGAACAACGCCTCCCGCCGTCCCGCGGACGTCGCCCAACACCTGACGGACCTGGGTCTGGAGTGCGCGCCCGAGGACGTCGTGACGAGCAGCCAGGCCGCGGCGTGGCTGCTGGGCGAGGCGGGTACCGAGCCATGGGCGCGTGTGCTGGCCGTCGGGGGCGCCGGCGTCGCCGACGCGCTCGGCGAGGCCGGCTTCATGGCGGTCCGGCGGGTGGGCGAGGGCGAGGGCGCCGTCGCCGCCGTCGTGCAGGGCTACGGTCTGGACGTCACCGCCGCAGACCTCGCCGAGGCCGCCTACGCCGTCGAGGACGGCGCCCGCTGGGTCGCCACCAACACCGACGCCACGCTGCCGACCGACCGGGGCGTCGCTCCCGGCAACGGCTCGCTCGTCGGCGCCGTCGCCCGCGCGGTGGGTCACGAGCCGGACGACGTCGCCGGTAAGCCCCGGCCGCCGCTGTACCTCCTCGCCGCGCGCCGCCTCGGGCTCGAGGCCCCGCAGGTGCTCGCCGTGGGGGACCGCCTCGACACCGACATCGAGGGCGCCGTCAGCGCCGGGGCCGAGTCGCTGCTCGTGCTGACCGGCGTCGACGACCTCGACGCCGTGCTCGCGGCGCCCGCCTCCCGCCGCCCGACCTGGGTGGCACCGGATTTGCGGTGGCTGCACGACGCGCCGGAGGACGGCGAGATCTCCCTCGACGCGCTGGCCGACGCCGTCCGTGCGGTGCACGAGGCGCACGACGCCGGGGACGCCGTTCGTGCCGAGGGCCTGGCCGACGTGGCCCGTCACCTGCTGGAGCGGATGGCCGACCGGTAGCGTGGGGCTCCCGCGGCCGACCCGCCGCACGACACCAGGAGGACCCCATGGCCAAGCGCTCCGTCCGCGCCTACGTCGAGCTCGCCTCCGGGCTCGGTGAGATGACGCGCGCCCGCGCCGTCGAGGCGGCCCACGAGATCGTCGTGCTCGCCGGGTCCGCCGGCTCGAAGTCCAAGGTCGCCAAGCAGGCCGAGAAGCTCGCCGGCGACCTGCTGTCCGCGGCCGAGCAGAACCGCGCCCAGATGGTCGGCCTCGTCCAGCGCGAGGTCGAGTCGGCGGTCGAGCGGGTCGACCTCGGCCGGGTGCTCGGCGAGGTCCAGGGGCTCGCGGCCACCGTCGCCGGCCTCGCGGCCCGGGTCGACGAGCTCGCGCGCTCGGCGGGGATGCGCTCGGGCCTGCCGGGTGCCGGCCTCGTCGAGACGGCCGAGCCCGCTCTCGCCGCGCCGCCGGTGACGTCCGCCCGGCCGGCCCGCCCGGCGCCGCCGCGCACCCGGCGCGCGGCTACCTCGAGCAAGCCGGCGTCGTCGGCCCCCGCGAAGAGGACCACGGCGAAGAAGGCCTCGGCGAAGAGGGCCTCGGCCGCCGCGAAGACGTCGACGGCCACGAAGACCTCGGCGCAGAAGACGTCCGCGAAGAAGGCGTCGGCTCCCACGGCGAAGACCGCCGCGAAGAGGTCGCCGGCGACGAAGGCGTCGGCCCCGGCGAAGAAGTCCCCGGCGAAGAAGAAGTCCACCGCGAAGACGTCGACGGCCACGAACACGTCGGCCCCGGCGAAGAAGTCCCCGGCGAAGAAGTCCCCGGCGAAGAAGTCCACGGCCACGAAGACGGCGGGAGGCTCTGCGTGAGCGAGCAGACCCCTGCCCCGCTGACCGAGGCCCCCGAGACCGGGGACCCGGCCATCGACGCGACGCTGCGCGACCTCGCCGCGGTCCCGGCCGACGACCTCGACGGCCGGCTCGCGGCCGGCGAGGAGGTCCAGCGCACGCTGCGCCAACGCCTCGGCGACCTGGGCGGCTGACATCGCGCGACTCGACGCCGAGCTCGTCCGGCGCGGCCTGGCCCGCTCGCGCGGGGAGGCCCGTGACCTCGTCGCCGACGGCCTCGTGCGGGTCGACGGCGAGCCGGCCCGCAAGCCCTCGACCCCCGTCGAGCCCGAGACCGCGCTCGAGGTCGACGCCGCGGCCCCCCGCTGGGTGGGGCGGGCGGCGCACAAGCTGCTCGCGGCCCTCTCGCTCTGGGGCCCGCGCGGGCTGACCGCCGACGGAGCGCGCTGCCTCGACGTCGGGGCGTCGACGGGGGGCTTCACCCAGGTGCTCCTCGCGCACGGCGCCGCGCACGTCGTCGCGGTCGACGTCGGGCACGGGCAGCTCGTCGCGGAGCTCGCGGACGACCCCCGCGTCGAGGACCGGCCGGGCACGAGCGTGCGCGGCCTCACCGCGGACGCCGTCGGGGGCCGCGCGGACCTCGTCGTCGCCGACCTCTCCTTCATCTCGCTCACCCTCGTCGCCGCCGAGCTCGCCGGCCTCGTGACCGACGACGGCGACGTCGTCGTCCTCGTCAAGCCCCAGTTCGAGGTGGGTCGGGCCAAGCTCGGGCGCGGCGGCCTCGTCACGTCCCCCGCCGACCGGGCCGTCGCGATCGAGGCGGTCCACGGAGCGTTCCTCGGGGTCGGGCTGCACACCCGGGCCATCGCCCCGAGCCCGATCGCGGGCAGCACGGGCAACGTCGAGTACCTCCTGTGGGCGCGGTCGGACCCGTCGGACACAATGAGCCTCGAGGAGGTCCGCGCGAGCGTGCGGGCGCTGACCGAGCAGGGCGGAGGCTGACGATGACCGGTCCGACCCGACGTGTGCTCCTCGTGACGCACGCGTCCCGCGCCGACGCCCAGGAGCTCGCGGCCGCCGTCGCGACGCGCCTGCTGTCCGCCGGGATCGGTGTCTGCGCACCGGAGTCCGACCTCGTGGGTACGCCGCTGTCGCGGGTCGAGGGCGTCGGCGCCATCCCCGAGGACGAGCCCGACATCGGCTGCGAGCTCGTCTGCGTGCTCGGTGGCGACGGCACGATCCTGCGCGGCGCCGAGCTCTCCCGCGGCTCGGGCGTCCCGCTGCTCGGGGTCAACCTCGGCCACGTCGGCTTCCTCGCCGAGGCCGAGCGCGACGACCTCGACGCGACGGTCGAGCGCATCTGCGCCCGCGACTACACCGTCGAGGAGCGACTCACCCTCGAGGTCACCGTCCGGCGCGACGGTGCGACCGTGTTCTCGTCGTGGGCCCTCAACGACGTCTCGGTCGAGAAGGCCGCCCGCGAGCGGATGCTCGAGCTGACCGTCGAGATCGACGGGCGACCCCTGTCGACGTGGGGCTGCGACGGCGTGGTCGTCGCCACCCCGACCGGCTCCACCGCGTACGCGTTCTCGGCCGGCGGCCCGGTCGTCTGGCCCGACGTCGAGGCGCTGCTGCTCGTCCCCATCAGTGCGCACGCCCTCTTCGCCCGCCCCGTCGTCGTCGGTCCCCGCTCGCACCTCGCGGTGCAGCTGCTCGCGGACTCCGACGCCGCCGCCGTGCTGTGGTGCGACGGTCGCCGCGCCGTCTCCCTGCCGCCCGGCGCCCAGGTCGAGGTCCAGCGCTCCGAGCAGCCGGTGCGCCTCGCGCGCCTGGGCACCGGCGCCTTCACCGACCGGCTCGTCGAGAAGTTCGCGCTGCCCGTCCACGGCTGGCGCGGCGCGGCCCGTCAGCGCCAGGCGACCCAGGGCACCGACCGGTGATCGAGGAGATCCGCATCCGCGACCTCGGCGTCATCGACGACGCCGTGCTGCCGCTGCACCCCGGCCTCACCGTGCTGACCGGCGAGACCGGCGCCGGCAAAACGATGGTCGTCACCGGCCTCGGCCTCCTCCTCGGCGGCCGCGGCGACTCCGGGCTCGTGCGGACCGGCACCGACCGCACCGTCGTCGAGGGCGTCGTCGACCTGCCCGCGGCGCATCCCGCGATGGTGCGGGCCGCGCAGGCGGGCGCCGACGTCGCGGACGGGCTCGTCCTCGTCCGCACCGTCCAGGCCGACGGGCGCTCCCGCGCCCACGTCGGAGGGCGGGCCGCGCCGGTCGGCGTGCTCGGCGACCTCGCCGAGCACCTCGTGGCCGTCCACGGGCAGGCCGACCAATGGCGGCTGCGCCGGGCCGACGAGCACCGCGAGGTCCTCGACGCGTTCGGTGGCGACACGGTCGCCGCCGCCCTCGCCACCTACCGCGAGGCGCACACCGAGCTCGTCGCCGTCGAGGCCGAGCTCGCCGCCCTGCGGACGGCCGCCGAGGAGCGCGCCCGCGAGGCGGAGTCGCTGCGCGTCGGGCTCGAGCGCATCGAGGCCCTCGACCCGCAGCCGGGCGAGGACGACGACCTGCGCGCCGAGTCCGAGCGGCTCGGCCACGCCGAGGAGCTGCGCGACGCGGCGGGCGCCGCCCACGAGATCCTCAGCGGCGAGAGCGACACCGCCCTCGAGACGCCGGCCGTCCTCGAGGCGCTCGGTGCGGCGTCGGCGCGCATCGCCCACGCGTCGGCGGCCGACCCCGCCCTCGCCGCGCTCGGTGCCCGGGTCGACGAGCTGCGCTACCTCGCGGCCGACGTCGCCGCCGACCTCGGGGCCTACCTCGCGGACGCCGACGTCGACCCCGCCCGCCTCGAGCAGGTGCAGCAGCGGCGCGCAGCCCTCACCGAGCTGACCCGCCTCTACGGGCCCGGCGTCGACGACGTCATCGCCTGGGGTGGACGCGCCGCGGTCCGGGTCGCCGAGCTCGAGAGCACCGGCGACCGCATCGAGGAGCTCGCGGCCCGGCTCGAGGACCTCACCACCCGGCGCGCGGACGCGGCCGAGGCGCTCTCGGCCGCCCGCCGCAGCGCCGCGGAGGCGCTCGGCACCCGCATCACCGCCGAGCTCGCCCACCTCGCGATGGGCTCGGCCACCGTCACCGTCGCCGTCGAGGACTCCGGGCGCTTCGGCGCCGACGGGCGCGACACCGTCGAGGTGCGCCTGGCCGCCGGGCCGGGCACGACCCCGCGCTCGGTCACCAAGGCCGCCTCGGGCGGTGAGCTCTCGCGGGTCATGCTCGCCCTCGAGGTCGCGACCGCCGACGCCGGCACCTCCGTGCCGACCTTCGTCTTCGACGAGGTCGACGCCGGCGTGGGCGGACGCGCGGCGCTCGACGTCGGCGCACGGCTGGCCGCCCTCGCCCGGCACGCCCAGGTCGTCGTCGTCACCCACCTTGCGCAGGTCGCCGCCCACGCCGACCGCCACCTCGTCGTCGAGAAGTCCGTCGACGGGCACGTGACCCGCAGCATGGTCCACGCCGTCGAGGGGGAGGACCGCGTCGCGGAGCTCGCGCGGATGCTCGGGGGCTCCGGCACCGACGCCGCCCTCGAGCACGCGCGCGACCTGATGGCGCGCGCTCGCGCCTGAACGCATCTGGCACGATGGGGCAGATGTCCATCCGCCTGACGAGCCGCCGCGACCGGGACCCCACCGAGGGATCCGGCCCCGCGCGCGTCGACCGGCGCACGAAGAACCTCACGAAGCGGCTCAAGCCGGGCGACGTCGCCGTCATCGACCACGAGGACATCGACCGCGTCAGCGCCGAGGCGCTCGTCGCGTGCCGCCCGGTCGCGGTCGTCAACGCCGCCTCCTCGATCTCGGGGCGCTACCCGAACCTCGGCCCGGAGATCCTCGTCGAGGCGGGTATCCCGCTCCTGGACGCCGCCGGCCCCGATGTCATGGCCATCAAGGACGGCACGTCGCTGCGCCTCGAGGACGGACGCCTGCTCGCGGACGGCGAACCCGTCGGGGACGGCGTGCTCCTCACCTCGGACGCGGTGCAGGAGGCGATGACCGCCGCGCGCGCCGGCCTGTCGGCCGAGATCGAGGCCTTCGCCGAGAACACGATGGACTACCTGCGCAAGGAACGTGAGCTCCTCTTCGACGGGGTCGGTGTCCCGGACGTGCGCACCGACCTCGACGGTCGGCACGCGCTCATCGTCGTGCGCGGCTACCACTACAAGGAGGACCTCGAGATGCTGAGGTCCTACATCCGCGAGTACAAGCCGGTCCTCATCGGCGTCGACGGCGGCGCCGACGCGCTCATCGAGGCCCGGCACACCCCCGACATGATCGTCGGCGACATGGACTCGGTCTCCGACGGCGCGCTGACCAGCGGCGCCGAGATCGTCGTCCACGCCTACCGCGACGGCAACGCCCCCGGGGTCGAGCGGGTGCGCGCGCTCGGCGTCGACCCCGTCGTCTTCCCCGCCACCGGCACGAGCGAGGACGTCGCGATGCTCCTCGCCGACGACAAGGGCGCCGAGCTCATCGTCGCCGTCGGCACCCACGTCACCCTCGTCGAGTTCCTCGACAAGGGCCGCTCGGGGATGGCCAGCACGTTCCTCACGCGCCTGCGCGTCGGCGGCAAGCTCGTCGACGCCAAGGGCGTGAGCCGCCTGTACCGCGCACGCATCTCGTCGCCGAGCATCGTGCTCATGTTGTGCGTCGCCGTCTTCGCGCTCGGCGCGGCGCTGTGGTCCACCACCGGTGGACGCGCGCTGCTCCAGGTCCTCGCCGCGAAGGTCGACGACCTGTGGACCGCCCTCGGAGGAGTGCTCGGGTGATCGACTTCCGCTACCACATCGTCTCGATCGTCTCGATCTTCCTCGCCCTGGCGGTGGGGATCGTGCTCGGCGCCGGCCCGCTCCAGGGCGAGATCGGCTCGACGCTGCAGAACGAGATCGCCGGTCTGCGCACCGACAAGGCCGACCTCAACGAGCAGCTGACGACCGCCCGCGCCGGCACCGAGGCGCGCGACTCCTTCCTCGACGCCGTCTCCGGGCGGGTCTACGGGGGTGCGCTGCGCGACCGCACCGTCGCCGTCGTCGTCATGCCCGGCTCGGACGCCGCCGTCAGCGAGTCCGTCACCGCCGCCCTCGGCACCGCGGGCTCGCGCGTCACGTCGACGACGACGGTCACCGAGGACTGGGTGAGCACCAACGCCAAGACGGTGGCCGCGCGCGACGAGGTCGTCGGGCAGGTCGCCACGAGCACCGGCGTCGACACCTCGTCCGGCTCCGCCGCGCCCCGCGACCTCCTGCTCGCGACCCTGCTGGCCCGCACGGCGCCGGCGGGGGACGACGGCCCCGACGACAGCACCGCCCGCACCGGGCTCCAGGCGCTCGCCGACGCCGGGCTCGTCTCGCTCGACGCCGAGTCCTTCTCGCGGGCCGACCTCGTCGTCGTCGTGTCGGGCACGGTCTCCGACGGCGACTCCTCGGCCCGCACCGCGACCGCGCAGCAGTGGGTCGCCCTCGCCTCGGCACTCGACGCCCGCTCACGCGGCGTCGTCGTCGCCGACGACCTCGCGGCCCAGGCCGACGGCACCCCGGTCCTCACCGTCCTGCGCGACACCGCGGCCGCGACCCGCGAGGTCTCCTCGGTCGACGACGCCGGGTCGCCGCTCGGCGTCGCGAGCGTCGTGTTCGCGCTCGTCCAGCAGGACGGTGGCAGCGCCGGCCAGTACGGGCTCGGGGCCGGCACCGACGCCGCGTACGCGCCCGTCCCCGCGTCGGCCGCCACCTCGTGACCCCGCTCCGCCGGCTCGCGGCCGGGGTCGTCGGCACCTCCGCGGGCGCGGCGTCCTTCGCCGCGATGACGCGCGCGGTCCGCTCGCCGCGCTGGACCCGGACCAACCACGCCGGTGACCCCGTGACCCTGCTGGAGGGCCCGGCCTGGGTCCTCGCCGGTGCGGCCGGCGCCGCCGCGGGCGGCTCCCTCCCGGGTGCCGTGGCGGCCGCCGGTGCCGGCGCCTTCGGGGCGCTCGACGACCTCGCCGGCGACGGCTCGTCCAAGGGCCTGCGCGGGCACCTCGGCGCCGCCGCGCGCGGCGAGCTGACGACGGGCGCCGTCAAGATCGGCGGACTGGCCCTCACCGGTCTCGTCGCGGCCGCGCTGACCGACCGGGGCCGCGACGACGTCGGAGCGCTCGACACCCTCGTCGGCGGCGCGGTCGTGGCCGGTGCCGCCAACGTCGCCAACCTGCTCGACCTGCGCCCCGGGCGCGCCCTCAAGGCGACGACCCTCGCGGCGCTGCCGCTCACCCTGGCCTCCGACGGGCGCGGCGCCGGCGCGGCGGCCGCCGCCGTCGGCGCCTCCCTCGGCACCGTGCGCCCCGACCTGGCCGGTCGCGCGATGCTCGGGGACACCGGGGCCAACGCGGCCGGCGCCCTCGTGGGCGCGGCCCTGCTGGAGCGCTGCGGGCGCCGTGGACGGCTCGCCGCCCTCGCGGTGCTCGTCGCCGCGACGCTCGCCTCCGAGAGGGTCAGCTTCACCGCCGTCATCGAGTCCACGCCGGGCCTGCGCGAGCTCGACGCGTGGGGCCGGCCCGCCCGATGACCCGCCAGCGCGCGGCCCTCGGCATCGCCGGGGCGGCCGGGCTCATCGCCGCCGTCACCCTCCTGGCCCGGGCCGCCGGCTTCACCCGGATCCTCGTCTTCGCCGGCTCGGTGCGGGCCGAGGGCGTGGGGTCGGTCTACCAGAGCGTCAACGCCATCCCCAACGTCCTCTTCGAGGTCGCCGCCGGAGGTGTGCTCGCCGCCGTCGCCGTCCCCCTCATCGCCCACCGGCTCGGGGCGGGGGAGCGCGAGCACGCCGACCGGCTCGCGTCGGTGCTCCTCAGCTGGGCGCTCGTCGTCCTCGTCCCGCTCGGGGCGCTGCTGTGGCTCGCGGCCCCGCTGCTGGCCGACTGGCTCGTGCGCGCGTACGACCCCCGCACCCACGACGTCGCGACGACGCTGCTGCGCATCTTCTCGGTCCAGGTGCCGCTCTACGGCGTCGGGATCATCCTCGTCGGGCTGCTGCAGGCGCACCGTCGCTTCCTCGCCGCCGCTCTCGCGCCCCTCGTCTCCTCGGTCGTCGTCCTCGGCTCCTACCTCTGGTACGGCCACCTGACCGGGGGAGCCACCGCCCCCTCGGCCGTCGGCGACGACGCCATCGCCGTCCTCGGCTGGGGCACGACGCTCGGGGTCGTCGTGCTCTCCCTGCCCCTGCTCGTCCCGGCGCTCGCCACCGGCTGGCGCTGGCGGCCCGGGCTGCGCCTCGAGCGCGAGGACGCCGTCCGCATCCGGGCCCTCGCCGGCGCCGGGGTGCTCGCCCTCGGGGCCCAGCAGGTCGCGGTGCTCGTGACGATGTGGCTGGCCAACCACTCGGGCACCGACGGTGCGTTCGCCGTCTACCAGTACGCGCAGGCGGTCTACCTCCTCCCGTACGCGGTCCTCGCCGTGCCCGTGGCGACGAGCGCCTTCCCGGCGCTCGCGACGAGCACCGGGGCGGGCGAGGACTCCAGCGCGACGCTGGCCCGGTCGCTGCGGGCCGTGCTCGTCCTCACCGCGCTCGCCGCCGGGATGCTCGTCGCCGCCGCGCCGCCCATCGGGGCCTTCTTCACCGTCCTCGACGCCCGCCAGGGCGCCCAGGGCGCCAGCCCCGAGGCCCTCGCCGCCCTCGCCCCCAGCCTCACCGCGTTCGCGCCCGGGGTCGTCGGCTTCGGGCTCACCGCCCTGCTGACCCGGGCCCTCTACGTTCGCGGCCGCCCCCTCGACGCCGCGATGGCGGTGTCGCTCGGCTGGGCGGTCGCCGCGCTCCTGCCGCTCGTCCTCGTCGGCCCGGACCGCGGGGCCGCGACGACCCTGCGGTGGGTCGGGCTCTCCTCGACCCTCGGGATGACCCTCGCGGCGGTCCTCCTCGTCGTCCTCGTGCGCCGTAGCTGGGCGCCCGAGGTGACCCGGGGCCTCGCCCGCACCACCGGAGCGGCGGTCGTGGCCCTCGCCCTCGCGCTCGTCGTCGGCGACCTCGTGACCCGCGGCCGGACCTACGACGGGCTGCTCGACGCCGTGCTCTGGGGCCTCGCGGCCGGCGGCGCGGCGCTGATGACAGGACTGCTCGCGATCTTCTACGGTGACCGTCGGGCGATGGGGGCCGTCCGCGACCGAGGCCGGGCCCGCCGCCGTCGGGGAGGAGAGGACACGACGTGAAGGTGCTCCTGGTCATGGGGACGAGCGCCGGGGGCGTGGGCACCCACGTGCGCGCCCTCGCCCGGCTGCTCGAGGCCGACGGCCACCAGGTCGTCGTCGCGGCGCCCGCCGAGGCCGCCGACCGCTTCTCGCTCCTGGAGTCCGCCACGCTCGTCGAGCTCGACCTCTCCGACCGGCCGCACCCGGCCCGCGACGCCGCGGCCGTCCGGTCCCTCGCCGGCCCGGTGCGCGGCGCCGACGTGGTCCACGCCCACGGCCTGCGTGCCGGCGCCGTGGCCGTGCTGGCCGCGGCGCGCAGCGGGGTCCCCGTCGTCACGACCCTGCACAACGCGGCGCCGGCGGGCCGGCTGTCCGCGGCCGTCTACGCCGGCCTCGAGCGCGTCGTCGCGCGCGGGTCGGACGCGGTGCTCGGCGTCTCGGCCGACCTCGTCCAACGGGCCGCCCGGCTCGGCGCCCGGCGCACCGGCCTCGCCGTCGTCCCGGCGCCGCCGTTCCAGCCGGCCCGGCGCGACCGGTACGCCGTGCGGGCCGAGCTCGGGCTCGACGCCCGGACCTCGCTCGGTGTCGTCCTCGCACGCCTGGCCCCGCAGAAGGGGCTGCACCGGCTCCTCGACGCGCACCGCGAGCTCACCGACCTCGACCTCGTGACGGTCGTCGCGGGGGAGGGGCCCCAGCACGACGAGCTCCAGCGCCGGATCGACGCCGAGGCGCTGCCGGTGCGCCTGCTCGGGCGCCGGGGCGACGTCCCGGACCTGCTCGCCGCCGCCGACGTCGTGGTCTCCAGCGCGGTGTGGGAGGGCCAGCCCGTCGGGCTCCAGGAGGCCCTGCACGCCGGCGCGGCCATCGTCGCGACGGACGCCGGCGGCACCGGGGCGGTCGTCGGCGACGCCGCCGTCCTCGTCCCCGTCGACGACGCGACCTCGCTCTCCCGGGCCATCCGCGACGTCGTGACGCACGGCGCGGTGCGCGACGACCTGCGCTCCAAGGCCGTCGAACGGGCCGACCACCTGCCCTCCGACGCCGACGCGCTGGCCGCCGTCCTCGACACCTACCGCGGGGTGGGCGCGGCATGACGTATCGTTGAAGCCCGTGGTGCTCCAGACGACGAAACAGATCTTCGTGACCGGAGGCGTCGCCTCCTCGCTCGGCAAGGGGCTCACCGCCTCGAGCCTGGGGCACCTGCTCCGCGCCCGCGGTTTGCGGGTGACGATGCAGAAGCTCGACCCCTACCTCAACGTCGACCCCGGGACGATGAACCCGTTCCAGCACGGTGAGGTCTTCGTCACCGACGACGGCGCCGAGACCGACCTCGACATCGGCCACTACGAGCGCTTCCTCGACGTCAACCTCAAGGGCAGCGCGAACGTCACGACCGGGCAGGTCTACAACCGGGTCATCACCAAGGAGCGCCGCGGCGAGTTCCTCGGCGACACCGTCCAGGTCATCCCGCACATCACGAACGAGCTCAAGGAGCGGATGCGGGCGCAGGCCGCGGGCTCCCCGGGTGTCGAGGACGCCGACGCGCCCGACGTCATCATCACCGAGATCGGCGGCACCGTCGGCGACATCGAGTCGCTGCCCTTCCTCGAGGCCGCCCGCCAGGTGCGCCACGACCTCGGCCGCGACAACGTCTTCTTCCTCCACGTCTCGCTCGTGCCCTACCTCGCGCCGAGCGGGGAGCTGAAGACCAAGCCGACCCAGCACTCCGTCGCCGCGCTGCGGCAGGTCGGCATCCAGCCCGACGCGCTCGTCCTGCGCGCCGACCGCGAGCTGCCCGAGTCGATCAAGCGCAAGATCAGCCTCATGTGCGACGTCGACAACGAGGCCGTCGCCGCGGCCGTCGACGCCCCGAGCATCTACGACATCCCCAAGGTGCTGCACCGCGAGGGCCTCGACGCCTACGTCGTGCGCCGGCTCGGCCTCGTCTTCCGCGACGTCGACTGGACCCAGTGGGACACCCTCCTCGAGCGCGTGCACCACCCCGAGCACGAGGTCGAGGTCGCGCTCGTCGGCAAGTACATCGACCTGCCCGACGCCTACCTCTCGGTGACCGAGGCCCTCCGCGCCGGCGGCTTCCACCACGACGCCAAGGTCAACATCCGCTGGGTCGCCTCCGACGACTGCTCGACCGACGCGGGGGCGCAGCGCGCGCTCGGCGGGGTCGACGCCGTCCTCGTGCCGGGCGGCTTCGGCGTCCGGGGCATCGAGGGCAAGGTCGGCGCCCTGCGCTGGGCGCGCACCCACGGGGTCCCGACCCTCGGCATCTGCCTCGGCCTGCAGTGCATGGTCATCGAGTACGCACGCTCCGTCGCCGGCATCGACGGCGCGAGCTCGACCGAGTTCGACCCCGACAGCCCCGCCCCGGTCATCGCGACGATGGAGGAGCAGAAGGCGTTCGTCGAGGGCGCCGGCGACCTCGGTGGCACGATGCGCCTCGGCAGCCAGCGGGCGGACCTCAAGGCCGGGTCGGTCGTCGCGCAGGCCTACGGGTCCACGAGCGCCGACGAGCGCCACCGTCACCGCTACGAGGTCAACGAGGGCTACCGTGCGCAGCTCGAGGACGCCGGGCTCGTCATCAGCGGGACCCACCCCGAGCTCGGGCTCGTCGAGTTCGTCGAGCTGCCGCGCGAGGTGCACCCGTACTACGTCTCGACCCAGGCGCACCCCGAGTTCAAGTCGCGGCCGACCCGCGCGCACCCGCTGTTCGCCGGGCTCGTCGGCGCGGCCATCGAGGAGCAGCGCGCGTCGCGCCTCGTCGAGGTCGAGCGGCCGCGCAGCGCCGAGCCGGCCGACGCGCGTGCCTGAGCCGCTCGAGGACGTCCTCGGCCGGCGGCCGGTCCGCGGCTCGCGGCTCGCCTTCGAGGGACGCGTCTGGGACGTGCGCACCGACGAGGTCGACCTCGGCGAGGGCGGCGTCGTCGTCCGTGACTACGTCGAGCACACCGGCGCGGTCGCGATCCTCGCGCTCGACGAGCAGGACCGGGCGGTCGTCATCCAGCAGTACCGGCACCCGGTCGGGGCGCTCGGCTGGGAGATCCCGGCGGGCCTGCTCGACGTCGACGGCGAGGCGCCCCACCTCACCGCGGCGCGCGAGCTGCACGAGGAGGCCGACCTCACGGCCCGCTCCTGGTCCACGCTCGTCGACCACTGGGCCTCGCCCGGCGGGTCCTCCGAGGGGGTGCGGGTCTTCCTCGCCCGCGACCTCGCCGAGGTGCCGGAGGCCGAACGGCACGCCCGGACGGGGGAGGAGCTCGGGATGCCGGTGCGCCGCGTCCCCCTCGACGAGCTCGTCGAGGGCGTGCTCGCCGGCCGGCTGCACGGCCCGACGCTCGTCATCGCCGTGCTGGCCGCCGAGGCCCTGCGCGCCCGCGGCTGGGCGGGCCTGCGCCCCGCCGACGCGCCGTGGCCCGCGCGCAGCCCGGGGCGACGCCGGAGGGTGTGAGCGGTCACCCTCCGGGGTACGGGGCGACTCGTGGGAGTCACCGGGGCGTGGGACGATGAGCTCGTGGCCGAGACCTTCGGAGCGGGACGGGGCAACGCCGCCTGGCTCAAGGTGTCGGGCGGCTCCGACGAGGCGCTCGACCGCGACGCGCGCTGCCCGTGCGGTGGAAGCCCCGAGGGTGCGAGCTTCGCGCAGTGCTGCGGCCAGGCCATCGAGGGCAACCGCCCGGCGCCGACCGCCGAGGCCCTGATGCGCTCGCGGTACACGGCGTATGCGCTCGCCGACGGCGACCACCTCTTCCGGTCGTGGCACCCCCGCACGCGCCCCGAGCGGGTCGACCCCGAGCCGTGGGTGCGCTGGGTCGGCCTCGAGGTGCTCGACGTCGTCGACGGCGCACCCGACGACACGACGGGGGTCGTGGAGTTCCGGGCCGGCTGGGTCGCCGGCGAGGGCGCCACGCGGCAGCGCGGTGAAGTCCACGAGCGCAGCCGCTTCGAGAAGCGGGCGGGGCGCTGGTTCTACGTCGGACCCGTCGACGCGGGGGCCTGAGGCGTGCAGATCGAGAACGTCGTCCTCGACGCGGCCGACCCGCACGTGCTGGGCGCCTTCTGGGAGACCCTCCTCGGCGGCCGCCGCGTCACCGACGAGCCCGACACCGTCGAGGTCCGCATCTCGCCCGACGGGGCGCCGGTCCTCGACCTCTGCCTGACCACGGTGCCGGAGCCCGCGCCGTCCCACCCGCGCCTGCACCTCGACCTGCTCGGCGGCGACGCGCAGGACGAGGTCGTCGTGCGCGCCCTCGGGCTCGGCGCCCGGCACCTCGACATCGGGCAGGGTGACGTGCCGTGGGTCGTGCTCGCCGACCCCGAGGGAAACCCGTTCTGCGTCATGGAGTCCCGGCCGGAGTACCGCGCCGGGAGCCCGGTCGCGGCCCTGCCGCTCGACAGCGCCGACGTCGAGCGCGACCTGCGGTTCTGGACCGCGCTCTCGGGCTGGGCCCCCGTCGCCGGGGTCGTTCCGAGCGCCCTGCGCCACCCGAGCGGGCACGGCCCGCTGCTCGAGATCTGTCCCGAGGAGCGGCCCAAGCCCGCGGGGGAGAAGAACCGGCTGCACCTCGACGTCCGGCTCGAGGGGGACGAGGACCTCGACGACGCCGTCGAGCGCGCCCTCGACCTCGGCGCTGCCCTCGTCGAGCACGACTGGGGTCCGCTGCCCTGGCGCGTGCTCACCGACCCCTCGGGCAACGAGGTGTGCCTCCTGCCCTCCCGGGGCTGACGCACGGGGCCGCGGCCCCGGGTGGGGGCCGGAATCTCGGTTCGGGCGGGGAGCGGGCCTTCCGTAGGATGGCCGTCGGCCGTCCAGCGGCCACCTCCCGACCCCGAGACCGAAGGACCCCCCGTGCTCCGCACCCACGAGGCCGGCACCCTGCGTGCCGCCCACACCGGCCAGACCGTCGCGCTCACCGGCTGGGTGGCGAAGCGGCGCGATCACGGCGGGGTGGCGTTCATCGACCTGCGGGACGCCAGCGGCGTCGTCCAGGTCGTGGCTCGGGACGAGGTGCTCACCGGGGCGGCCCACGACCTGCGCAGCGAGTTCGTCGTCAAGGTCACCGGCACCGTCACCGCGCGCGAGGAGCGCAACGTCAACGCGGACCTCCCGACCGGCGAGGTCGAGGTCGTCGCCGAGGCGATCGAGGTCCTCAACGCCAGCGCGCCGCTGCCCTTCCAGGTCGACGAGCGCGTCACCGTCGGCGAGGAGGCGCGCCTCAAGCACCGCTACCTCGACCTGCGCCGTCCGGGCGCGCACTCCGCGGGCCACGCGATCCGCCTGCGCAGCAAGGTGAGCGCCGCCGCCCGCCGGGTCCTCGAGGCCCGCGACTTCGTCGAGATCGAGACCCCCACCCTCACCCGTTCCACCCCCGAGGGCGCCCGTGACTTCCTCGTGCCGGCCCGCCTCGCGCCCGGCTCCTGGTACGCGCTGCCCCAGAGCCCGCAGCTGTTCAAGCAGCTGCTCATGGTCGCCGGGATGGAGCGGTACTACCAGATCGCGCGCTGCTACCGCGACGAGGACTTCCGCGCCGACCGTCAGCCCGAGTTCACGCAGCTCGACATCGAGATGTCGTTCGTCGAGCAGGACGACGTGCTCGAGCTCGGCGAGGCCGTGGTCCGCGAGATCTGGGAGCTCATCGGCGTGGAGCTGCCGACGCCCTTCCCGCGGATGACCTACGCCGAGGCGATGCGCCGGTTCGGCTCCGACAAGCCCGACCTGCGCTTCGGCCAGGAGCTCGTCGAGTGCACCGAGTACTTCGCCGACACCCCGTTCCGGGTCTTCCAGGCCGAGTACGTCGGCGCGGTCGTCATGCCCGGCGGCGCGAGCCAGCCGCGCAAGCAGCTCGACGCGTGGCAGGAGTGGGCCAAGCAGCGCGGTGCGCGCGGCCTCGCCTACGTCCTGATCCAGGAGGACGGCACGCTCGGCGGCCCGGTGGCCAAGAACCTCTCGGAGGCCGAGGTCGCGGGTCTCGCGGAGCACGTCGGGGCGAAGCCCGGCGACTGCGTCTTCTTCGCCGCCGGCCCGACCCGCTCCTCGCGGGCGCTGCTGGGCGCCGCCCGGCTGGAGATCGGCCGGCGCTGCGAGCTCATCGACGAGGACGCGTGGGAGTTCCTCTGGGTCCTCGACGCCCCGCTCTTCGAGCCGGCGTCCGAGGCCGTCGCCGCGGGCGACGTGGCCGTCGGCTCGGGCGCGTGGACGGCCGTCCACCACGCCTTCACCTCGCCCAAGGCCGAGTTCCTCGACACCTTCGACACCGACCCGGGGCCGGCGCTCGCCTACGCCTACGACATGGTGCTCAACGGCAACGAGCTGGGCGGCGGGTCCATCCGTATCCACCGCCGCGACGTCCAGGAGCGCGTGTTCAAGGTCATGGGCCTGTCGCAGGAGGAGGCGCAGGAGAAGTTCGGCTTCCTCCTCGACGCCTTCCAGTTCGGCGCGCCGCCGCACGGCGGCATCGCCTTCGGCTGGGACCGGATCGTCATGCTGCTCGGCGGCTTCGACTCCATCCGCGACGTCATCGCGTTCCCGAAGTCCGGCGGCGGCTACGACCCGCTGACCGACGCCCCGGCCCCGATCACGCCGGAGCAGCGCAAGGAGGCCGGCATCGACGCGAAGCCGACGACCGACGCCGCGCCGCAGGGCGCCCCCGAGGTCTCGCCCAAGCAGTCCTGACCACCCGTCGAGGGAGCAGAACACGCCGTGCGGAGTCGTCTCCGCACGGCGTGTTCTCTTCTCTCGACCACTCCGCCCCACCGGGCGGGTGACGTCAGCGGGCGAGGAACTCCAGCAGGGCCGAGGTGAACTCGTCCTTGTGCGAGACGTTGATGCCGTGCGGGCCGTCGCTGACGACGTGCAGCTCGGCGCCGTCGACGACCTGGGCGGTGCGCTGGCCGGAGACCTCGAGGGGCACGATGCCGTCGCCGTCGCCGTGGATGACGAGGGTCGGGACGGTGCTCTTGCGCAGGCCGCCGGTGAAGTCCTCGACCCAGGAGGCGATGCACTGGACGGCGGCGTGGACGTCGGCCTGGGCGGCGAGCGCGATCGCCTCCTGCCGCTCGTCCTCGGTGACCTTGAGCTCGCCGCCGGCGCTGAAGAAGTTCGTCGTGAAGTCGTCGAAGAACGCCGGGGGGTCCTGCGCGAGCTGCTCCTGCATCCCGCGGACGTCGTCGTCGGTCAGGGCGCCGTCCGGGTGTTCGTCGTCCTTCTTGAGGCACGGGGGCACGGCCGCGGCGTAGACGACGCTGTGGAGCCGCTCCTCACCGACGGTGTCGATGTAGCGGGCGACCTCGCCGCCGCCCATCGAGAAGCCGACGAGGCTGGCGTCGCGCAGGTCGAGCTCGGTCATCAGCGCGTCGAGGTCGGAGGTGAGGGTGTCGTAGTCGTACGACGAGGCCTCGCCGGGCTTGCCGGACTCGCCGAAGCCACGGCGGTCGTAGGTGACGACGCGGTAGCCGGCGTCGCGCAGTGCCGGGACCTGGTTGCTCCAGGACTTCCCGCTCAGGGGCCAGCCGTGGATGAGGACGACCGGCCGGCCGTCACCACCGTGGTCCTCGTAGTGGATCTCGACCGAGCCGTTGGTCAGCGTGCTCACGGGGTTCCTTCCGTCGGGGGATGTCCTTCCACCCTAGGCGCGCTGACCTGCAGTGTTGAAAGTTCGTCCAAGGTAGTGCTGCGGTGTCGAGGCCTGCGGGCGCACGGGCGGTCGCGCGGCGTCGCGCCGTCAGTCGCGGGCCAGGCGGGGGAGCGAGCCCTCGCGCCAGCGGCTGCGCCAGGCCATCCCGGTCGTGAAGCCGAGCCGGTGGTAGATGCGCCGGGCGTCCTCGTTGTCGGAGAACATCCCGAGGGCGCAGGCGCCGGTGCGGGCGACGGCCTCGCGGGTCAGGGCGGCGGTCACCGCGGCGCCGAGCCCCTGTCGGCGGGCGATGGGGGCGACCGCGATGCCGGCGAGCGTCGGGGTGCCGCCGGTCGAGGGCTCGCTGCCGCCGCAGGCGAGCAGGCTGCCGTCGGCGGCGCGGACACCGAGCCACACCTGGTCGGGGCGGGCGAACGGCTGGCCGTGGGTGCGCGGGCTGGCCTCGAGCAGGAGGGCGACGATCTCGTCGCGGGCGGCCTCGGTCAGCGGGACGACGCGCTCCTCGCCGGCGACGGGCGCGGGGGCCGTGCGGGTCCACATCCACTCCCAGTCGCCGCCGACGGAGCCGACGGGCAGGTGGGCCTCGACGAGGTCGTCGAGGTCGACGGGGCGGCTGAGGTGCCGGAAGCCGCCGTCGTGGAACCAGCGCTGCACCGCAGGGTCGGTGACGAGGGCGGCGAGGGCCGCGGCCGGGCCGAGGACGGACGCGCCGGGGACCCCGTGGTCGCTGTTGCGCGCGAAGGCGACGGCCACGCCGCCGCGCTCGTCGCGGGCGACCCACGACGGGCCGGGCGCGCGGCGCCCCACGTCGAGCTGGACGACCGGGTGGTGGCCGGAGGCTTCCAGGAGCTCGTCGTAGGAGGTCAGGGACGTCGCGCCGGTCACGCGGCACAGAATGGCACGCCAGCGGCCGGGGTGACCGCGGCGGTGGGGCGAGCGTGGCCCGGCCCAGCGAAATGGTGCTCGCCCGAGATCCATGCGCCTCGGAAGGAATCCCTTGCCCCGGGAAGGTGTGGTTGCGCTCCGGAAGGGATCCCTTGCCCCGGGAAGGTGTGGTTGCACTCCGGAAGGGATCCCTTGCCCCGGGAAGGAGCGGTTGCGCCCCGGAAGGGATCCCTTGCGGCGCGAGGGTGTGGTTGCGGGAGGAAGGGATTCCTTCCGGACCGCATGGATGCCGTAAGCACCCCATGGACGGCCGGGCGCCGCACCCGTCGCCGGGGCCCGCTGCCACCGCGCGGCGACCCGCTCCGAGCGCTAGCGTGCCGGGATGGCAGCGACGCGCGAGCGGCCCCCGTGGACCGGCGACGAGCGCACGCAGCTCCTCGGGTGGTTCGACCTGCAGCGGGGCATCGTCCGGCTCAAGTGCGAGGGCCTCTCCGACGCGGACGCGCACCGGGTCCTCCTACCGTCCTCGCCGCTGCTCACCGTCGCCGGGATCGTGGGCCACCTGACGGCGGTCGAGGACCTGTGGTTCCGTGAGGTCCTGCTCGGGGAGTGGGGCGACGGGCCGGGCCTCGGCCCCGACGCCGGGGAGGACGACGAGTTCCGTGTGGCGGGCCGCCCGCTGCACGCCCTGCTCGCGGGGTACGCGGCCGCCTGTGCCCGCTCCGACGCGGCGATCGCGGCGCACGACCTCGACGACACCGGCAGCACCGCCCTGCACGCCGTCGGGGGCGCCACGCTGCGCTGGATGGTGCAGCACATGCTCGAGGAGACGGCCCGGCACGCAGGCCACCTCGACCTGCTGCGCGAGATGCTCGACGGCGAGACCGGCTACTACTGACCGACCGGGCGTCGGGGACCGTCGGGCGCCGGCGCTAGCCTCACGGGGTGGCACAGGACGGGACCGACCTCTTCGGCGCGGCCGCGCAGGCGGCGGACGGCGCACCGACCTCCGTCGTGCCCCCGCTGGCCGTCCGGATGCGCCCGCGCAGCCTCGACGAGGTGCGCGGCCAGGCCGACGTGCTGCGCCCCGGCAGCCCCCTGCGCCGCCTCGTCGAGGGCAGCGGCGGCGCGGCCGGCCCGCTGTCGGCCATCCTCTGGGGTCCGCCCGGCACCGGCAAGACGACCCTCGCGCACCTCGTCGCCACCGCCTCGGAGCGCGAGTTCGTCGAGCTGTCCGCCGTGACCGCCGGGGTCAAGGACGTCCGCCAGGTCATGGAGCAGGCCCAGCGCACGCGCGACCTCTACGGCCGCCAGACCGTCCTGTTCCTCGACGAGATCCACCGCTTCACCAAGGCCCAGCAGGACGCGCTCCTGCCCGGCGTCGAGAACCGCCAGGTCGTCCTCGTCGCCGCGACGACCGAGAACCCCAGCTTCTCGGTCATCGCCCCGCTCCTGTCGCGCTCGATGCTCGTCACCCTCGTGTCGCTCACGGACGAGGACGTCGCCGACGTCCTCACCCGCGCCACCGCGGACGAGCGCGGCCTCGCCGGCGCCTACGCGCTCGCCGACGACGCCCGCGAGCACCTCGTCCGACTCGCCGGGGGCGACGCCCGCCGCGCGCTGACCTTCCTCGAGGCCGCCGCCGGGGTAGCCGACGACTCCGTGGCCCCCGGGGCGGCGCGCCCCGAGCCGCTCGTCGTCACGCTCGCGCACACCGAGCAGGCGGTCGCCCACGCAGCCGTGCGCTACGACCGCACCGGCGACCAGCACTACGACGTCGCCTCGGCGCTCATCAAGTCGATGCGCGGCTCCGACGTCGACGCCGCCCTGCACTACCTCGCCCGGATGCTCGAGGCCGGCGAGGACCCGCGCTTCATCGCCCGGCGCATCGTCATCTCGGCGTCCGAGGACGTCGGGATGGCCGACCCGACCGCCCTGCAGACCGCCGTCGCGGCGATGCACGCCGTCGCGCAGATCGGGATGCCCGAGGCGCGGATCATCCTCGCGCAGGCCGTCGTCCACAACGCCCTCGCGCCGAAGTCGAACGCGGCCTACGGCGGCATCAACGCCGCCATCGCCGACGTCCGCGCCGGGCGCGGTGGCTCGGTGCCGCTGCACCTGCGGGGCAGCGGCTACGGCGGCGCGAGCCGGATCGCCGAGGCCTCGGCCAAGGCGGCCGGCCGCTCGAAGGCCCCCGCGTACGTCTACGCGCACGACGAGCCGGACGGCGTCGCCGCCCAGCAGTACCTCCCTGACGACCTGGCCGGCGCGGCCGACTACTACCACCCGACGGACCGCGGCTTCGAGGCCCGGTTGCAGGAGCGCTGGCGCTGGCTGCGGGAACGGCTCGGGCGCTGACCTACGGTGGGGGGATGGACACCGACGCGACCCTGGCCGCCCACGAGGACCAGCTGGAGGCCGACCTCGCGACGCTGACCGCGAGCCCGCCCGAGGGCGAGAACCTCTCGTTCGGCAAGCGCATCGGCGACGGCACCTCGCTCGCGGTCGACCGGCTCTCGGCCGTCGCCGTCCAGGAGCAGCTGCTCGACACGCTGACCCAGGTGCGCCGGGCGCGCGCCCGGGTCGCCGACGGCACCTACGGCACGTGCGAGGTCTGCGGCGAGCCGATCCCCGCCGCGCGCCTCGAGGCCCGCCCGTGGGCCGCCCGCTGCGTCCGCCACGCCTGAGCCCCCGGGAATGGGTGCGTCGGCCGCCACGGCCGCCCGGTAGGGTCGGCGCCATGGACGTCACGCTCGGAGGGATCGCGGGACTCGTCGCCGCGCTCGCGTTCGCCTACCTCGTCGTCCGGGTCGCCGGGCTCGTCGGCAAGGCGGGCCGGATCCTCGACGAGGCGCGCGAGAGCGTGCGCACGACGACCGAGAACGTCCAGCCGACGCTCAAGAGCCTCACCGACACCGTCGGCCTGACCAACGACCAGCTCGCGCGGGTCGACGCCATCACGAGCTCGGTCTCGACCATGACGACCAACGCGTCCGCGCTCACGTCGGTCTTCGCCGCGACCGTCGGCTCGCCCCTCATCAAGGTCGCGGTCTACAGCTACGGCGTCCGCACGGCGGTCCGCGGCCTGCGCAAGGTCTCGTCGTGAGGATGCGCACCGCCGTCGGCCTGGCCGTGCTCGCGGGCGCGGCGTACGTCCTGTGGCGGCGCCCGGCCACGCGCCGGTTCGTCGCCACCGTCCGCGAGTCCGCGACCGAGCGCGAGGCCCAGCTGCGCGCGGCCGTCGAGACCGCCGTCCGCGAGGACGCCACCACCCGCGCGCCCCGCCACGCGGCCGACGCGCGCGTCCCGGACCTCGACGTCGACGCGGGCTGGGGCGAGGGCGAGGGCCGGTCGCTCACCCCCGAGGAGGCGCGTGACCTCCTCCTCGACCCCGCGGGCCGGGGCCGCCGAGCCGCCGACGCCGGGCCCGCCGACCGAGCTCGCTAGGGGCACCCGCCCCCGCCTCCGCACGCCCGTCACCCCCCTCGTGCGCACCGGCCTACGATCGAGGCTGCCCGCGCACGGCCGACCCCCAGGACTGAACCCGACATGGAAACCTCCGAGATCCGGCGCCGCTGGCTCGACTTCTTCGAGCGCAACGGCCACACCGTGGTCCCCTCGGCGCCGCTCGTCCACGACGACCCGAACCTCCTGTTCGTCAACGCCGGCATGGTGCCCTTCAAGCCGTACTTCCTCGGCCAGGAGACCGCGCCCTACGACCGCGCGACGAGCGTCCAGAAGTGCGTGCGCACCCAGGACATCGAGGAGGTCGGCAAGACCTCGCGGCACGGCACGTTCTTCCAGATGAACGGCAACTTCTCCTTCGGCGACTACTTCAAGGAGAAGGCCATCGCCCTCGCCTGGGAGCTCGTCACGACGCCGCAGGACCGCGGCGGCTTCGGCCTGGACCCCGAGCGCATCTGGCCGACCGTCCTCGACGGCGACGACGAGGCGCTCGGCATCTGGCACGAGCAGGTCGGCGTGCCGCTCGAGCGCATCGTGCGCCGCGGCCTCGCGGACAACTACTGGCACATGGGCGTCCCCGGCCCGGGCGGCCCCTGCTCCGAGATCTTCTACGACCGCGGCGCGGAGTACGGCCC
Organism: Phycicoccus jejuensis; assembly: GCF_000720925.1. Classification (GTDB taxonomy): domain Bacteria; phylum Actinomycetota; class Actinomycetes; order Actinomycetales; family Dermatophilaceae; genus Phycicoccus; species Phycicoccus jejuensis. The sequence continues at coordinate 23,812 of NZ_JOEE01000005.1, forward strand.
CGACGGCGGACCGGCCGTCGACGAGGACCGGTTCATGGAGTTCTGGAACCTCGTCTTCATGCAGGAGAACCTCACCGAGGTCCGCACCAAGGTCGACTTCGACGTCAGCGGCCCGCTGCCGCGCAAGAACATCGACACCGGGATGGGGCTGGAGCGCATCGCGTCCATCCTCCAGGGCGTCGACAACATGTACGAGATCGACGAGGTCTACCCGGTCCTCGCCCGCGCGGCGGAGATGACCGGCAAGTCCTACGGCGCGCACTCCGGCCACTCGGCGGGCTCGAGCCACCCCGGCGACGTGCGGCTGCGCGTCGTCGCCGACCACGTCCGCTCCTCGCTCATGCTCATCGGCGACGGCGTGACCCCCGGCAACGAGGGCCGCGGGTACGTCCTGCGGCGAATGCTGCGCCGCTCGGTCCGCTCGATGCGACTGCTCGGCTACGAGGACCCCTGCCTGCCCGAGCTGCTGCCGGTCTCGCTCGAGCGGATGAAGCAGTCCTACCCCGAGCTCGAGGCCGGGTTCGACCGCATCGCGCAGATCGCCTACGCCGAGGAGGAGGCGTTCCGCCGCACGCTCGCGTCGGGCACGACGATCCTCGACACCGCGGTCGCGCGGACCAAGGAGTCCGGCGGCACGGTGCTCGCGGGCGACCAGGCCTTCCAGCTCCACGACACCTACGGCTTCCCGATCGACCTCACCCTCGAGATGGCGGCCGAGCAGGGCGTCGAGGTGGACCGCGACGGCTTCACCCGCCTGATGCAGGAGCAGCGCCAGCGGGCGAAGGCCGACGCGAAGGCCAAGAAGTCCGGGCACGTCAACACCGAGGTGTGGCGCGACCTGCGCGCCCTCGGCGCCACCGACTTCCGCGCCTACCAGGAGCTGATGAGCGAGGCCAGCGTGCTCGGCCTCGTCGTCGACGGCGAGCGGGTCGAGGAGGTCGAGCCGGGCACGCGCGCGCAGGTCGTCCTCGACCGCACCCCGTTCTACGCCGAGTCCGGTGGCCAGGTCGCCGACGAGGGCGTCATCACCGCCGACGGCCTCGAGCTGCGTGTCCTCGACGTGCAGCGCCCCGTCAAGGGCCTCATCGCGCACACCGTCGAGGTCGTCTCCGGGGCGCTGCGCTCCGGCTCGTCGGTCCTCGCGCAGGTCGACCGCGACTGGCGGGTGGCTGCGTGCCAGGCGCACTCCGGCACGCACGTCGTCCACGCGGCGCTGCGCCAGGTGCTCGGCCCGTCGGCGCTGCAGTCCGGCTCGTACAACAAGCCCGGCTACCTGCGCCTCGACTTCGCGTGGGGGCAGGCGCTCTCGCCCGAGACCCGCAGCGAGATCGAGGAGGTCGCCAACCTCGCGCTGCGCCAGGACCTCCCGGTCTCGGCCACGTACATGCCGCTGCCGCGGGCCCGCGAGATCGGTGCGCTCGCGCTGTTCGGCGAGACCTACGACGAGGACGTCCGCGTCGTCGAGATCGGCGGCCCGTGGAGCCGCGAGCTCTGCGGTGGCACCCACGTCGCCCACTCCAGCCAGATCGGCGCCCTCACCCTCACCGGCGAGTCGTCGGTCGGCTCCGGCGTGCGCCGCGTCGAGGCCTTCGTCGGGATGGACGCGCTGCGCCACCTCGCGAGGGAGCGGGCCATCGTCGCCGAGCTGACCGGCCAGGTCGGCGGGCGGCCCGACGAGCTCGCCGAGCGCGTCGCGGGCCTCATGGGGCGCCTGCGCGACGCCGAGCGCGAGCTCGACCGCCTGCGCAAGGAGCAGCTCCAGGCGCAGGCCGGCTCGCTGACCGACCGCGCCCGCGACGTCGGCGGCATCACCTTCCTCGGCCACGACGCCGGGGATGCCGGCGCCGACGACGTGCGCACGATGGTCCTCGACCTGCGCGGCCGCCTCGGCGACGAGCGCCCGTCGGTCGTCGCGATCACCGGGGTCGCCAAGGGCCGGCCCGTGGTCGTCGTCGCGACCAACCCGGCCGCGCGCGAGCGCGGCGTCAGGGCCGGCGAGCTCGTCCGCGCCGCGGCGCAGGCGCTCGGCGGTGGCGGCGGCGGCAAGGACGACATCGCCCAGGGCGGCGGGCAGGACCCGGCCAAGGTCGGGGAGGCGCTCGCCGCGGTCGAGTGGCGCGTCGGGGAGATCGCCGGCTGATGCCGGCTCCCGGCGCGGGGAGCGAGCGCGGCGCCCGGCTGGGCGTCGACGTCGGCTCGGTGCGCGTCGGGGTCGCCGTCAGCGACCCCGACGGCCTCCTCGCGACCCCGCTCGAGACGGTGCCGCGCACCTCGGAGGCGCCGGCCGCCCCGGGGGACGACGACGTCGAACGGGTGGCCTCGCTCGTCGCCGAGCACGCCGCCGTCCGGGTCGTCGTCGGGCTCCCGCGCTCGCTCTCGGGGGACGAGGGTCCCGCCGCGGAGCGCGCACGCACGTATGCTTCCGTGCTGGCGGTGCGCGTGGCACCCGTCCCGGTGCGGCTCGTCGACGAGCGGCTGACGACGGTGGACGCGCACCGGATGCTCCGGCAGAGCGGTGTGGCCGGGAGGCGGCAGCGGGCCGTGGTCGACCAGGCCGCGGCGGTGCTCATCCTCCAGGCCGCGCTCGACGCCGAGCGGTCGACCGGCGCCCCCGCGGGGGAGCAGGTCGGCGGACGACGGCGCAAGCCACGGACGAAGGGCACGACGACGTGAGCCACGACTTCACCGAGACCATCTTCGGTGACGAGGAGAGCCCCGAGCGGGGCCACCGCACGCGCCGCGAGGCGCACCGGCGGCGGCGGCCACCGCGCCGTCGTGGCCGCCGGCTCGTCGCGATCCTCCTGGCCCTCGGCCTCATCGGCGGCGCCGCCTACGGCGCCTGGACCGTCCTCGGACCCGGCGTGAGCGGCCTGTTCGGCGACGAGCCGACCGACGTCGACTTCGCCGGCCCCGGTGAGGGCGAGACGCGAGTCGTCATCAAGCAGGGTGACACCGGCGAGACCATCGCCTCGACCCTGCGCGACGCCGGGGTCACCAAGACCCGGACCGCCTACCTCGAGGCGGCCAAGGGGGACCCGGCGGCCGCGGCCGGCATCCAGCCCGGCACCTACGTCATGCTCAAGGGGATGCGCGGCGCCGACGCCTTCACCTTCCTCGCCGACCCCGACAACCGGTCCGCGAAGCGGGTGACGATCCGCGAGGGCCTGTGGAAGAAGGAGGTCTTCGCGGCGCTCGCCGAGGCGACGGGGGTCAAGGAGTCCGAGTACGAGAAGGCCGCGAAGGACGGCGAGGCGATCGGGCTGCCCGCCGCAGCCAAGGGCAACGTCGAGGGCTGGCTCTTCCCCGCGAGCTACGAGTTCGACGACGACACGACCGCCACGGAGCAGCTGACGCAGATGGTCGCGCTCACGAAGAAGGCGCTTCAGGACGCCGGCGTCGCCGAGAAGGACTGGGAGCGCACGCTCGTCATCGCCTCGATCGTCGAGGGCGAGGTGAGCGGCGACGCCGACCGCGGCAAGGTCGCGCGCGTGGTGCTCAACCGACTCGAGGGCGGCCCGCCGAGCTACGGCCTGCTCCAGATGGACTCCACCGTCCACTACCTCGCGCAGCAGCGCGGCAAGGCCGGCACCACCGACGCCCAGCGCGCCTCCGACAGCCCGTACAACACCTACAAGGTCCAGGGCCTGCCCCCCGGCCCGATCGGCAACCCCGGTGCCGCGTCCATCGAGGCGGCCGCGAACCCCGAGCCGGGTAACTGGGTGTTCTTCGTGACGGTCGACCCGAGCACCGGCGAGACGAAGTTCGCCAGCACCTCGGCCGAGCACGACCGCAACGTCCGCGAGTTCCAGCAGTGGTGCTCCGACAACCCCGGCCAGTGCTGAGGGCCGCGGTCCTCGGGTCGCCGGTCGCGCACTCCCTCTCGCCCGCGCTCCACGCGGCCGGGTACGCGGCGTGCGGCCTGGAGGACTGGGAGTACGGACGGCACGAGGTCGACGCCGCCGGGCTGCCGGCGTTCGTCGCCGGGCTCGACGACACCTGGCGCGGGCTGTCGCTGACGATGCCGCTCAAGGAGGCCGCCCTCGAGGTGGCGTCGAGCGTCTCCGACGTGGCGCGGCAGGCCGGCGCCGCGAACACCCTCGTCCGGCGCGACGACGGCGGCTGGGACGCGACGAACACCGACGTCTCCGGAGCGGCCGAGGCGCTGCGCCCGCACCTCCCGGGCGAGCCGCGACGCGCGCTCGTCCTCGGCGCCGGGGCCACCGCCCGCTCGGTCGTGCTGGCCCTGGCCGGCCTCGGCGTCACCACGCTCACCGTCCGCGCCCGTGACACGGCCAAGGGCGCAGACCTGCTCGCGTGGGCGCTCGACGCGGGCATCGGCATCCGCAACGGGTCGGTCGCCGCCATCGACGCGTGGGTGACGACGAAGGACGACGTCGTCGTCTCGACCGTCCCGCCGGCCGGGGGCGAGGACGTCGCCGCCACAGTGCCCGCGCAGCACGGCGGCGTCCTGCTCGACGTCGTCTACGCCGGCTGGCCGACGCCGGTCGCCCGGGCCGCCGCGGCGGCCGGGATGACGGTGGTCTCCGGGCTCGACCTGCTCGTCCACCAGGCCGCGGCGCAGTTCACCCTCTTCACCGGCCGGCCCGCGCCGGTCGAGGCGATGGCCGGCGCCGGGATCGCGGCCCTCGAGGGCCGCGCGTGACGATCTGGGGGGTCGCGGCGCTCGCCGCGCTCGTCATGGGCGTCGTCGGCCACCTCACGGGGCGCGAGCTTGCCACCGGCGGGTACCGCATCCCGGAGGACGAGGCGACCCACCCACCCGGCCACCCCTGGTGGACCGGCCCGGCGACGGCCGTCCTCGCCGCGCTGGCCGTCTGGTCGGTCGGCGACCTCGGCGGCTGGGCGGCCCTGCCGCCGTTCCTGCTCTTCGCCTGGCTGACCGTGGCCCTGGTCTGGATCGACCTCGACGTGCACCGCCTGCCCGTCGGCCTCGTCGTGCCGACCGGGGCCGTGCTCGCGGTCCTGCTCGTCATCGCCGTCGTCGCGACGGGGGGCCCGCGCTGGCAGGGCACCCTCGTCGGGGCCGGGCTCATGGGCGGGTTCTACCTGCTGCTGGGCATCATGCCGGGCGGCGGCGTCGGGGGCGGCGACGTGCGCCTGGCGCCCGTCATCGGCGCCCTGCTCGGCTTCCTGGGCGTCGGGCACGTCGTCGTCGGGATGGCCGCCGGCTTCCTCGTCGGAGGGGTGGCCGCCGCGGCGCTGCTGCTCCTGCGGCGGGTCGGGCTCGGCTCGGCGATCGCCTACGGGCCGGCCATGTGCCTCGGGGCCTGGGCCTCCGTCGTGCTCACGCCTCGCATCGTGACCGGCCTCGCGGGGGGCTGACCCCTCCGTGTCAGGATGGGCGCCATGCTGCGCTGGCTGACCGCGGGCGAGTCCCACGGACCCGCCCTCCTCGCGACCATCGAGGGCCTCCCCGCCGGGGTCGAGGTGACGACCGCCGACATCGCGGACGCCCTCGCCCGTCGCCGCCTCGGCTACGGCCGTGGCGCCCGGCAGAAGTTCGAGCAGGACGAGGTCGAGGTGCTCGGCGGGCTGCGGCTCGGACGCACCCTCGGCTCGCCGGTCGCCATCCGCATCGGCAACACCGAGTGGCCGAAGTGGCGCACCGTCATGAGCCCCGACCCGGTCGCCGCCGCCGACTACGCCGCCTCCGACGACGTCAACGCCGAGAAGGAGGTCGCCCGCAACCGGCCCCTGACCCGGCCGCGCCCCGGGCACGCCGACCTCGTCGGCATGCAGAAGTACGGCTTCGACGACGCCCGCCCGGTGCTCGAGCGCGCCTCCGCCCGCGAGACGGCCGCCCGGGTGGCCCTCGGCGCGGTCGCCGCCGCCTTCCTCGAGCAGGCCTACGGCATCCGGCTGCTCTCGCACACCGTCGCGATCGGCGCGGCCGGGGTGCGCGACGACGCCCCGCTGCCCGGGCCGGACGACGTGCCCGCGCTCGACGCCGACCCGGTGCGCGCCTTCGACGCCGAGGGCTCGGCCGCGATGGTCGCCGAGGTCGACGCCGCCCACAAGGACGGCGACACGCTCGGCGGCGTCGTCGAGGTCGTCGCCGTCGGGGTGCCGCCGGGCCTCGGGTCGCACGTGCACTGGGACCGGCGCCTCGACGCCCGGCTCGGCGCGGCCCTCATGGGCATCCAGGCGATCAAGGGCGTCGAGGTCGGCGACGGCTTCCGCACCGCGGCGCGCCGGGGCTCGCAGGCCCACGACGAGATGGAGCGCGGCGCCGACGGCGTCATCCGGCGCCGCACGCTGCGTGCCGGCGGCACCGAGGGCGGGATGTCGGTCGGAGGCGTCCTGCGGGTGCGCGCGGCGATGAAGCCGATCTCCACCGTCCCGCGGGCGCTCGACACCGTCGACGTCGCCTCCGACGAGCCCGCGACCGCCATCCACCAGCGCTCCGACGTGTGCGCCGTGCCCGCGGCGGGCGTCGTCGCCGAGGCGATGGTCGCGCTCGTCCTCGCCGAGGCCTGCCTCGAGAAGTTCGGCGGCGACTCCGTGGCCGAGACCGCCCGCAACCACCGCGCCTACCTCGACGCGATCCCCGCGTCGATGCGCACCTGGGAGTCCTGATGCCCCGCGTCGTCCTCGTCGGCCCGCCCGGGTGCGGCAAGACCACCACCGGGGAGGCGCTCGCCGCGCTGCTCAGGGTCCCGTTCCACGACACCGACGCCGCCGTCGAGGCCGCGCAGGGTCGGACTATCGGCGACATCTTCGTCGTCGACGGCGAGCCCGCGTTCCGGGAGCTCGAGCGGGCCGAGGTCGCGCGCTCGCTCGCCGAGGAGCCCGGCGTCGTCGCGCTCGGCGGGGGAGCGCCGGTCGACCCGCTGACCGAGCCCCTGCTCGCCGGCCACACCGTCGTCTTCCTCGACGTCGGGATCGCCGACGCCGCCAGGCGCATCGGGCTCGACCGATCGCGGCCGCTGCTCGCCGTCAACCCGCGCGCCTCGTGGGTGCGGCTGATGGGGGAGCGCCGGCCGGTCTACGAGCGGGTCGCGACGCACGTCGTCGACACCGCGGGCCGCCCGGCCGACGACGTGGCCGCCGAGATCGCGGGCCTGCTCGGGGCGCCGGCGTGAGCGAGCCGGTCGTCATCCCCGTCGGGGACCTCCACGACGTCGTCGTCGGGCGCGGGGTGCTCGACCGGGTGGCGGGCCTCGTGCCCGAGGGGGCGCGCCAGGTCCTCGTCGTCGGTCCGGAGGGGCTGGACCGCTACGCGGGACCGGTCGCGCAGTCGCTGCGCGCGGCCGGGCTCGTCGTCCACGAGGCGAGCGTGCCCGACGCCGAGCGGGCCAAGACCGCCGAGGTCGCCGCGTCGCTCTGGGCGGTGCTCGGGCAGCACGCCTTCACGCGCACCGACGCCGTCGTCGCGGTCGGCGGCGGCACCGTCACCGACCTCGCCGGCTTCGTCGCCGCGACGTGGCTGCGCGGGGTGGCGGTCGTCCACGTCCCGACGACGCTGCTCGCGATGGTCGACGCCGCGGTCGGCGGCAAGACGGGCATCAACACCGCCGAGGGCAAGAACCTCGTCGGCTCCTTCCACACGCCGGCCGGTGTCGTCTGCGACCTCGACGTCCTCTCGACGCTGCCGCAGGCGGACCTCGTCGCCGGGCTCGCCGAGGTGCTCAAGGGCGGGTTCATCGCCGACCCGCGCATCCTCGAGCTCGTCGAGGCCGCGCCGCAGGACGCGGTGCGCTGGGACGCGCCCGTCCTCGACGAGCTCGTGCGCCGCAAGGTCGCGGTCAAGGCCGAGGTCGTCGCCGGTGACCTTCGCGAGGCGTTCGCGCGGGAGGTGCTGAACTACGGGCACACGCTCGGGCACGCCGTCGAGCAGGTCGAGGGCTACCGGCGCCGCCACGGCGAGGCGGTGGCCATCGGGATGGTGTTCGCGGCCGAGCTCGGGCACCGCACGGGCACGGTCTCGTCCGAGCTGCTGGCCCGGCACCGGTCGGTGCTGGCGGCCGTCGGGCTGCCGACGACGTACGACGCGGCGCCCGTCGAGGAGCTGCTCGCCGTCATGGCGCGCGACAAGAAGTCGCGCGGCGCCCGGCTGCGCTTCGTCGTCCTCGACGGGCTCGCCCACCCGGTGCGCCTCGAGGGGCCGCCGGAGTCCCTCCTGCGCGAGGCCTACGCCGCCCTCGCCCCCTGACGCCTCTTCTCCCCGCGACCTGCGGTGGTCCGCGTGCGACCGCAGGGGGATCCGCGCAGGTCGCCCGGAGCAGAGCGGCGTCAGCGGGGCCTGTGGATGACGGCGTCGGCACTCCCTCCCGACGTGCCACCGTCGGGGGATGCTCGGCGACCCGCCACCCGCACCCTTCGACCCCGCGCTCCTGCGCGGGGCGCCGGACCTGCGCCCGATGGGTATCGACCCCGGTCGCCGTGGGTGGCACCACGTGCGCCACGGCGCCTGGGTCGACGAGGCGGTGTGGCGCGGCCTGACGCCCGAGCAGGGACACGCCGCCCTGGTGCACGCCACCGACCTCGCGGCGCGTCGGCCGGCCCGCAACGTCTACGCGCTCGAGTCCGCCGCGGCGGTGTGGGGCCTGCCCGTCATCGGAGCCTGGCCCCAGCACGTCACCGTGCTGCGGAGCCGGGCCGAGCAGCGCGGCTCGGCCGTCGTGCGCGTCCACGTCGGCCTGCCGACCGAGGGCGTCCTGCGCGAGGGCCTCAGGGTCACCGAGGTGGCGCGAACGGTCGTCGACCTCGCCCGGATGCGGTCCTTCGAGTCGGGGCTCACGGCTGCGGACCACGCCCTGCGCCATGCGATGACGACGCCCGAGGCACTGGTCGCAGCTGCCGGTGACGTGCCGCCGCGCGTGTGGGGGCGGCCCCGGGCGCTGCTCGTGGCCGAGCTCGCCGACGGGCGCTCCATGTCGCCGGGCGAGAGCCTGTCCCGGGCCCGCATGTTCACGTTGCGGCTGCCGCGCCCGACGCTGCAGGTCCCGCTGGAGGACGACGAGGGCCTCGTCGGGTTCGGTGACTTCGGGTGGCCCGGGGTGGTCGGCGAGGTCGACGGCCGGCGCAAGTACGCCGTCCCGGCGGGCGCCGACGCCGTCGCGGCCGAGCGCGCGCTGTGGGCCGAGAAGCTGCGGGAGGACCGCATCCGACGCCGATGGCGCCTGGCCCGGTGGGTCTGGGCGGATGCGCTCGAGGAGGCACGGCTCGCGCGGATCCTCCTCGCCCAGGGGGTTCGTCCCGTGGCGCGACCACGGTGGGTGGACCTCGGCGCCCGCGACGCGTCATGACACCCCTGCTCCGCGCGACCTGCGGTGGTGCGCGTGCGCTCGCAGGGGGATCCGCGCAGATCGCGGGGGGAAGGGCCGCTGCGGGGGAGGCGGCGTGGTCCGGGGGGTGGGGCGCGGGACGGTACGATGATCGCTGATCCCCCACCCCTCGCCGGGGTGACGCGCGCCCGCCCGACGGCGGTGCGCCGCTTCCGAGACACGAGAGAGATCCCGCACGTGGCATCGACCAACGACCTCAAGAACGGCCTCGTCCTCAACCTCGAGGGCCAGCTGTGGTCCGTCGTGGAGTTCCAGCACGTCAAGCCGGGCAAGGGCCCCGCGTTCGTGCGGACGAAGCTGAAGAACGTCCTGTCCGGCAAGGTCGTCGACAAGACGTTCAACGCCGGCGTCAAGGTCGAGACGGCGAACGTCGACAAGCGCACGATGCAGTACCTCTACAACGACGGCACCGACTTCATCTTCATGGACGGTGACACCTACGACCAGCTCCCCGTGAGCCCCGAGGTCGTCGGCGACGCCGCGAAGTACCTCCTCGAGAACCAGGACGCGATCGTGGCCCGCCACGACGGCTCGGTCCTCTACATCGAGCTCCCCGCCTCGGTCATCCTCGAGATCACCTACACCGAGCCGGGCCTCCAGGGCGACCGCTCGACCGGCGGCACCAAGCCGGCGACCCTCGAGACCGGTGCCGAGGTCCAGGTCCCGCTCTTCCTCGAGCAGGGCACGAAGATCAAGGTCGACACCCGCGACGGCTCCTACCTCGGCCGGGTCAGCTGACCCGTGGCCGCTCGCACCAAGGCCCGCAAGCGCGCCCTCGACCTGCTGTTCGAGGCGGAGCAGCGGGGCATCGACGCCGCGGAGCTGCTGCGTGAGCGGCTGGCCACGCCGGTCACCGAGCACGCGCTGCCCGAGCTGACCGCCGACCTCGTCACCGGGGTCTCGGAGCGCCGCGAGACGATCGACGAGCTCATCACCACCTACGCGCAGGGCTGGTCCCTGAAGCGGATGCCCGCCGTCGACCGCAGCATCCTGCGGCTCGGCGCGTGGGAGGTCCTGTACTCGCCGGACGTCCCCGAGGCCGTCGCCATCAGCGAGTGGGTCGGGCTCGCCACCGAGCTCTCGACCGACGACAGCCCCCGGTTCGTCAACGGCCTGCTCGGCCGGCTCGCCGAGGTCAAGCCGACGCTCGCCTGAAAACCGGTTGCCGCAGTGCCGTGCGGGCGGCACGGTCGGGGGATGAGCGTCCGCCCGGCCACCACCGCCGACCTGCCGCTGCTCGGCCCCCTCGAGGACACCGGCGACCGGCAGTTCACCGACCTCTTCGGTGACCTCGGCTGGCCGGCGGCCACGCCGGGGGAGGAGCGCGCGGGGGTGCCGGGGTTCCTCCTCGTCGCGACCGACGACGAGACCCCGGGCGCGCCGGTCGTCGGGTTTGCCCACGTCCTCGACCTCGGGGGCGCGTGGCACCTCGAGCAGCTCTCGGTCGACCCCGACCACCAGGGGCGAGGCCACGGCACCGCGCTGCTCGCGGCCGTCGACACCGAGGTCGCCGCGCGGGGCGGCGGCACGCTCACCCTCATGACCTACGCCGCCGTCGCGTGGAACGGCCCGTTCTACGCGCGGCGGGGCTGGGCGGAGGTCGAGCCCCCGGCCCGCCTGGCGCCGATGCTCGCGGCCGAGGAGCGCGAGGGGCTGGCGCGGCACGGTCGGCGGATCGCGATGGAGCGCCGCTGACGCGGCGTTCGCACCCGGGGTCAGCGGGCGCCGGCGCTCGCGAAGACCACCTCGGGCCACGGGGACGCGGCCAGCCAGGCGCGGTAGGTCTCGGTGTCCGCGTCCGCCGGCGGGAAGAGCGGCTGGCGTGCGGCAACCGCCGCGACGGCCGGACCGTCGGCGTCGACCGCGCAGGAGGCCGCACCGGCAGTGGGGGGAGCGATGGTCGTCACGGGGGCCTCCTTCGGGATCGGGCGGGTGCTGCGACAGCACCAGTGCATCACAGTGTGTTGGGGCAGGCATAGCGATGCGTTATGCGTCTCACGACCCGGATGACGTCCGTGCCGGGTGCCGCCCGTGGGGGCTGGCGCCGGCCCGCGCACCGTGCTGGACTGTGCGGATGAGCACGCTCGGGCCGCGGCTGGCCGCTGCGATCGCCGCCAAGGACCCCGACACCGTCCGCGCGCTCGTCGCCCCCGACGTCGACTTCCGTGGGCTCACCCCCGGCCGCGCGTGGGAGGGCACCGGCGCGGAGGCGCTCGTCGAGGTGTTGTTCGGCGCGTGGTTCGAGCCCTCCGACGAGGTCCGGGCGCTGCTCGACGTCACCGTCGGCGCGCCCGTGGAGGACACCGAGCGCGTCTCGTACCGGCTGGCGCTGCGCAACGGCGACGGGGACTTCACGGCCGAGCAGCAGGCGTACTACCGCACCGAGGGCGAGCGCATCACGTACCTGCGCGTGCTCTGCTCCGGCTTCCGGCCGCACACCTCCGGCTGATTGACCGCACCCGCGGCACCCGTCGGGTCAGCGGCCGTCGCGCGGCCCGAAGACCGTCAGGGCCACGAACGGCATGTGCGTGTGCCCGCAGCAGACGGTCCGCACCGCCTCGGGTACGTCCGCGAACGCCTCGGCCCACCGCCCGAGCCGCGTGTCGACGAGGACGACCTCGTCGTCGTCGCGGGGGCTGCCGTGGCAGAAGAGCACGTCGCCGAACCCCTCGACCGACCGGACCGCGGGGTGGGGGAGCCCGGCGAGCAGCTCCACCTGGTCGGGCCGCAGCACCTTCGCCGCGAACACCGACTCGGGGTGCTCGCAGCGGCCTCCGCGCGCGACCTCGACGACCTCGCGGTCGGCGTTTCCCCGGACGAGCAGCCCCCGGTCGCCGAGCGCGGTGAGGGCGTCGAGCGTCTCGACGGGCATCGGCCCCGACACGAGGTCGCCCGTCACGACGACGAGGTCGGCGGCGCGGACGTCGGGCTCGGCGGTGACGGCCTCGAGCACCGGGAGGACCCCGTGCGTGTCGGACAGCAGGGCGACGGAGCGGACGGCGACGACCATCCACCGACCCTAGGCGCGGCGGCGTCCACGGGGCGGGCCGGAGTGCGACCCGTCCGCCGTCGGCCGCTAGAGTGGCCACCGCAAGACCGCTCGACGTCCTTTAACGACCTGTCCCGTGAGGCAGGGAAGGAGGTCCGCGCCTGTGCGCGCTGACGACATGCTGCCCACCGCAGACGATGCCGCCGCTCCCGGTGCCCCCCGCACCGTGATGAGCGAGCCGGACGTCGCGAGAGCCCTCCGCCGCATCGCCCACGAGATCGTCGAGCGCAACAAGGGCGCCGACGACCTCGTGCTGCTCGGCATCCCGACCCGCGGGGTCGAGCTGTCGCGGCGCCTCGCGGCCCTCCTCCAGGAGGTCGAGGGCGTCGAGGTCCCGGTCGGGGCGCTCGACATCACGATGTTCCGCGACGACTTGCGCCACCAGCCGACCCGGGCGCCGATGCCGACGCGCATCCCGCCGGGCGGCGTCGACGACCGTGTCGTCGTCCTCGTCGACGACGTCCTCTACTCGGGCCGGACGATCCGCGCGGCGCTCGACGCCCTCGCCGACCTCGGCCGCCCGCGGGCCGTGCGCCTCGCCGTGCTCGTCGACCGCGGGCACCGTGAGCTGCCGATCCGGGCCGACCACGTCGGCAAGAACCTGCCGACGGCCCACAGCGAGCGGGTCATGGTGCGGCTCACCGGGGTCGACGACGCCGGCGACTCGGTGACCATCGCCTCCGGCGAGACGCGCGCCGGCCGCCCCTCGACCCCGGGAGGTGCGCGATGAGGCACCTGCTCTCCAGCGCGGACCTGACCCGCGACGACGTGCGGATGCTCCTGGCCACCGCCGCCGAGATGCACGACGTGCAGCGGCGCGACGTCAAGAAGCTGCCGACCCTGCGCGGCCGCACGATCATCAACCTCTTCTTCGAGGACTCCACCCGCACCCGCAGTAGCTTCGAGATCGCGGGCAAGTGGATGAGCGCCGACACGATCAACATCACCGGCAAGGGCTCCTCGACGAGCAAGGGCGAGTCCCTGCGCGACACCGTGATGACGATCGACGCGATGAGCGTCGACTGCGTCGTCATCCGCCACATGGCCAGCGGCGCCGCGCACCAGGTGGCGCAGTGGGTCGACGCGAGCGTCGTCAACGCCGGCGACGGCACCCACGAGCACCCGACGCAGGCCCTGCTCGACGCGTACACGATGGAGCAGCGCCTCGGCAGCCTCGAGGGGCGCCGGGTCGCGATCGTCGGCGACCTCACGCACAGCCGGGTCTTCCGCTCCAACGCGATCACGCTGCGCCGCCTCGGCGCCGAGGTCACGCTCGTCGCCCCGCCGACGCTCATGCCGAGCGGCATCCGACCCTGGGCCGAGCGCGACGGCCTGCACCTGACCGACGACCTCGACGCCGTGCTCGCCGACGGTCCCGACGCGGTGATGATGCTCCGCGTCCAGCGCGAGCGGATGAGCGGCGGCTTCTTCCCGACCCCGAGGGAGTACACCGTGGGCTTCGGCCTGACCCGCGACCGGCTGCGCGCCCTGACCGACGCCAACCCCGAGGCGGTCATCTGCCACCCGGGCCCGATGAACCGCGGCCTCGAGATCAGCGCCGACGCCGCCGACGGGGCCCGCAGCCTCGTCCTCGACCAGGTGTCGGCGGGGGTGGCGGTGCGGATGGCCGTGCTCTACCACCTGCTGGCCGGCGAGGAGGTGGCCGCGTGAGCGACCTGCTCATCACCGGGGTCACCTGGCACGACGCCGACGGCACGCCGCGGACCGGCGACGTCGCCGTCCGCGAGGGGACGGTCACCGAGGTCGGCCGCGTCGAGGACACCGAGGGCCTGACCCGCCACGACGCCGACGGCCTCACCCTCCTGCCCGGCTTCGTCGACCTGCACACCCACCTGCGCCAGCCCGGCCGCGAGGACGCCGAGACCGTCGTGTCCGGCTCGCGCGCCGCCGCGGTCGGCGGCTACACGGCGGTCCTCGCGATGGCCAACACGACCCCGGTCACCGACACCGCCGAGGCGGCCGAGCACGTCCAGCGCCTCGGGCGCGACTGCGGGCTCGTCGACGTCGTCCCGGTCGGAGCCGTGACCAAGGGCCTCGAGGGCGCCGAGCTCGCCGAGCTCGGGCTCATGCACCGCAGCCGTGCCCGGGTCACCGTCTTCTCCGACGACGGGCGCTGCGTCGCCGACCCCCGCGTCATGCGCCGCGCGCTGGAGTACCTGCGGCCCTTCGACGGGGTCGTCAGCCAGCACAGCCAGGACCCCTCGCTCGCCGGCCCGCAGGCCTGCTGCCACGAGGGCGAGCTGTCCGGGCGCCTCGGCCTGCCGGGGTGGCCGCCGGTCGCGGAGGCGAGCATCATCGCCCGCGACGCCATGCTCGCCCGGCACACCGGCGGACGGGTCCACGTCGCGCACGTGAGCACCGCCGAGGGCCTCGACGTCGTGCGCTGGGCGAAGGAGCGCGGCATCCGGATGACCGCCGAGGTCGCGCCGCACCACCTCGCGCTCGGCACCGACCTGCTGACCGGGTACGACCCGGTCTACAAGGTCAACCCGCCGCTGCGTCCCACCGAGGACCAGGAGGCGCTGCGCGAGGGCCTGGCCGACGGCACGATCGACGCCGTCGCCACCGACCACGCCCCGCACGCGCGGCACGACAAGGAGCACGCGTTCGTCGACGCCGCGTTCGGGATGCTCGGCCTCGAGACCGCGTTCTCGGTCGTCCACGACCTCCTCGTCACCACCGGCCGGATGACGATGGCCGACCTCGCCCGTGTCCTCTCGACGGCGCCGGCGGGCATCGCCCGCCTCGCCGACCACGGTCGTCCCGTCGCCCCCGGCGAGCCGGCCAACCTCGTGCTCGTCGACCCCACGGCAGCGGTCACCGTCGACCGTGACGCCTCCCACTCCCTGTCCCGCAACACCCCGTGGCACGGGCGCACCCTCACCGGGGCCGTGCACACGACGATCCTGCGCGGTGCCGTCACCGCGCGGGAAGGAGAGCCCGCACCGTGCTGACCACCCGCGAACCCGCCGTCCTCGTCCTCGAGGACGGGCGCACCTTCACCGGCTCCGCCTACGGCCGCCGCGGCGAGACCGTCGGCGAGGCCGTCTTCTCGACCGGCATGACCGGCTACCAGGAGACGCTCACCGACCCGAGCTACCACCGCCAGGTCGTCGTCATGACGGCGCCGCACGTCGGCAACACCGGCTGGAACGACGAGGACGACGAGTCGGGCCGCATCTGGGTCGCGGGCTACGTCGTGCGCGACCCCGCGCTGCGCCCCTCGAGCTGGCGCAGCCGCCGCACCCTCGAGGACGAGCTCGACGCGCAGGGCGTCGTCGGCATCTGCGACGTCGACACCCGGGCCCTGACCCGCCACCTGCGCGAGCGCGGCGCGATGCGGGTCGGCATCTTCTCCGGCGAGCTCGCCGCGCGCCCGGGCCCGGAGCTCCTGCAGCGGGTCACCGAGGCGCCGCCGATGACCGGCGCGTCGCTCGCCGCCGAGGTCGCCACGAAGGAGGCCTACGTCGTGCCGCCGGTGGGGGAGAAGCGGTTCACCGTGGCCGCCGTCGACCTCGGCATCAAGTCCAACACCCCGCGGATGATGGCCGAGCGCGGCATCGAGGTGCACGTCCTGCCGGCCACCGCGACCCTCGAGGAGGTCCGCGCGGCCGGCCCCGACGGCGTGTTCTTCTCCAACGGCCCCGGCGACCCGGCGACGGCCGACGTCCAGGCCGAGCTGCTCCGGGGCGTGATGCGCGAGGGCATCCCGTACTTCGGCATCTGCTTCGGCAACCAGATCCTCGGCAAGGCGCTCGGGTTCGGCACGTACAAGCTCAAGTACGGCCACCGCGGCATCAACCAGCCGGTCATGGACCGCACGACCGGCAAGGTCGAGGTCACCGCCCACAACCACGGGTTCGCCGTCGACGCCCCGCTCGAGGGCTCGACGAGCACCGACTTCGGCGAGGCGAGCGTCAGCCACGTCTGCCTCAACGACGACGTCGTCGAGGGCCTCGAGGTCCGGCGGGACGGGCGGCTCGTCGCCTTCTCCGTCCAGTACCACCCGGAGGCCGCGGCCGGCCCGCACGACGCCGCCTACCTCTTCGACCGCTTCTGCGATCTCATGACCAGCAACCAGGAGGTGCGCGCCTGATGCCGAAGCGCGACGACATCAAGAGCGTCCTCGTCATCGGCTCCGGCCCGATCGTCATCGGGCAGGCGTGCGAGTTCGACTACTCCGGCACCCAGGCCTGCCGGGTGCTGCGCGAGGAGGGCATCCGCGTCGTCCTCGTCAACTCCAACCCGGCGACGATCATGACCGACCCGGAGTTCGCGGACGCCACCTACATCGAGCCGATCACCCCCGAGATCGTCGAGAAGATCATCGCCAGGGAGCGGCCGGACGCCGTCCTCGCGACCCTCGGCGGCCAGACCGCGCTCAACTGCGCGATGGAGCTGCACGAGCGCGGCGTCCTCGAGCGCTACGGCTGCCCGCTCATCGGCGCCAACGTCGAGGCCATCCAGCTCGGCGAGGACCGCGAGAAGTTCAAGGGCGTCGTCGACCGCTGCGGCGCCGAGTCGGCCCGCTCGGCCATCTGCCACACGATGGACGACCTCATGGCCGCGGCCGACGACCTCGGCTACCCGGTCGTCGTCCGCCCGTCCTTCACGATGGGCGGCCTCGGCTCCGGCTTCGCGCACACCCCGGAGGAGCTGCGGCGCATCGGTGGCGCGGGCCTGCAGTACAGCCCGGTCACCGAGGTGCTCCTCGAGGAGTCGATCCTCGGCTGGAAGGAGTACGAGCTCGAGCTGATGCGCGACACGGCCGACAACGTGGTCGTCGTCTGCTCCATCGAGAACCTCGACCCGATGGGCGTGCACACCGGCGACTCGATCACCGTCGCTCCGGCCCTCACCCTCACCGACCGCGAGTACCAGCGGCTGCGCGACATCAGCATCGCGGTCATCCGCGAGGTCGGCGTCGACACCGGCGGCTGCAACATCCAGTTCGCGGTCAACCCCGAGGACGGCCGGATCATCGTCATCGAGATGAACCCGCGCGTCTCGCGCTCCTCGGCGCTGGCGTCCAAGGCCACCGGCTTCCCGATCGCGAAGATCGCGGCGCGGATGGCCATCGGGTACACGCTCGACGAGGTGCCCAACGACATCACGCAGGAGACCCCGGCCTCCTTCGAGCCGACGCTCGACTACGTCGTCGTCAAGTGCCCGCGCTTCGCGTTCGAGAAGTTCCCCGCGGCCGACGACACGCTGACCACGACGATGAAGTCGGTCGGCGAGGCGATGGCCATCGGCCGCTCCTTCACCGAGGCGCTCCAGAAGGCGCTGCGCTCGCTCGAGAAGGCCGGCAGCAGCTTCCACTGGGACGGCCCGCGGCCGACGACCGAGGCGGCCCGCGCGCTGCTCGACTCGGCGCGCCGGCCCACCGACGGCCGCCTCGTCCAGGTCCAGCAGGCGCTGCGCGGCGGCCTGTCGGTCGAGGAGGTCCACGACGCGACCGGCATCGACCCGTGGTTCCTCGACCAGATCGAGCTCGTCAACGAGGTCGCCGAGCACGTCGCGACCGCCGAGGAGCTGACCCCCGAGCTGCTGCGCCTCGCGAAGCGCCACGGCTTCAGCGACACCCAGCTCGCGTCGCTGCGTCGGATGCCCGAGGCCGTCGTCCGCGGCGTCCGCCACGCGCTCGGGGTGCGCCCGGTCTACAAGACGGTCGACACCTGCGCGGCCGAGTTCGCCGCCCGGACGCCGTACCACTACAGCGCCTACGACGAGGAGACCGAGGTGACGCCGCGCGAGCGGCCCGCCGTGCTCATCCTCGGTTCGGGCCCGAACCGGATCGGGCAGGGTGTCGAGTTCGACTACTCCTGCGTCCACGCGAGCTTCGCCCTGCGCGACGCCGGCTACGACACCGTGATGGTCAACTGCAACCCCGAGACGGTCTCGACCGACTACGACACGAGCAGCCGCCTCTACTTCGAGCCGCTGACCCTCGAGGACGTCCTCGAGGTCGTCCACGCCGAGCAGCAGGCCGGCCCTGTCGCCGGCGTCGTCGTCCAGCTCGGCGGGCAGACCCCGCTCGGCCTGGCCAAGGCGCTCAAGGAGGCGGGCGTGCCGATCGTCGGCACCTCGCCCGAGGCCATCGACCTCGCCGAGGACCGCGGGGCGTTCGGCCGCGTCCTCCACGAGGCCGACCTGCCCGCCCCGAAGCACGGCACGGCGTACAGCGCGGCCGAGGCCGTCGAGATCGCGCGCGAGATCGGCTACCCGGTGCTCGTGCGCCCGTCGTACGTCCTCGGCGGCCGCGGGATGGAGATCGTCTACGACGACGAGACGCTCTCGGGCTACGTCGAGCGCGCGACCGTCGCGAGCCCGGAGCACCCGGTGCTCGTCGACCGCTTCCTCGACGACGCGATCGAGATCGACGTCGACGTCCTCTACGACGGTGAGGACATGTACCTCGGCGGGATCATGGAGCACGTCGAGGAGGCCGGCATCCACTCCGGCGACTCCTCGTGCGCGCTGCCGCCGGTCACCCTCGGCGCGACCGAGCTCGAGCGGGTGCGCGAGTCGACCCTCAAGCTGGCGCAGGGCATCGGCGTGCGCGGCCTCATGAACGTCCAGTTCGCGCTCGCCCAGGACATCCTCTACGTCCTCGAGGCCAACCCGCGGGCGTCGCGCACGGTGCCGTTCGTCGCCAAGGCGACCGGTGTGGCCCTCGCCAACGCGGCGGCCCGGATCATGCTCGGCGCCTCGATCGCGCAGCTGCGTGAGGAGGGCGTCCTGCCCCGCCACGTCGACGGCGGCCGGATGCCGGCCAGCGCGCCGGTGTCGGTCAAGGAGGCCGTCCTGCCCTTCAAGCGGTTCCGGACCGCCGAGGGCCTGGTCGTCGACAGCCTGCTCGGCCCGGAGATGCGCTCGACCGGCGAGGTCATGGGCATCGACCGCGACTTCGGCCGGGCGTTCGCCAAGAGCCAGCTCGGCGCGCTCAGCGGGTTGCCCACGAGCGGAACGGTGTTCGTGTCCGTGGCCAACCGCGACAAGCGCGCGATCATCTTCCCGGTCAAGCGGCTGGTCGACCTCGGCTTCCGCATCCTGTCGACCTCGGGCACAGCAGAGGTGCTGCACCGCAACGGGATCGAGGCCGACGTGGTGCGCAAGCACGCCGAGCGCGGCGAGCACGAGCAGTCGGTGGTCGACCTCATCAACGCGGGCGAGATCGACATGGTCGTCAACAGCCCGAGCGGACCGAGCGCCACGACGCGCGCCGACGGCTACGCCATCCGGGCCGCGACGGCCGCGATGGACAAGCCGATCGTCACCACCGTGCAGCAGCTGTCGGCGGCCGTCCTCGCCATCGAGGCCGTGCAGCGCGACGACCTCGACGTCATGTCGCTGCAGGAGCACACGGCGGCCCTCGACCTGTTCGGCATCGGGGCGCAGGCGTGAGCGGGAGCGGGGTCGTCCAGGTCGCCGGCGAGGTCGTCGCCAACCGGCGGGTCGGGGCCTACCACCACCTGACGATCGTCGCGCCGGGAGTCGCCGAGCTCGCCCGGCCCGGCCAGTTCGTCGCGCTCGCGGTCGGCGGCCCGACGTCGGCCAACCTCCTGCGCCGCTGCTTCTCGCTGCACAAGGTCAAGGCGTCCGGCACCTACGGCGGCACCCTCGACGTCGTCGTCGCCGCGCACGGCCCGGGCACGCAGTGGCTGACCGGCCTGTCGACGCACGACGCCGTCGACGTCGTCGCGCCCCTCGGCCGGCCCTTCCCGCTGCCGGCCGAGCCGGTGCCCTGCGTCCTCGTCGGCGGCGGCTACGGCTCCGCGCCGCTGTTCTGGCTCGCCGAGGCCCTGCGCGAGCGGGGCTGCCACGTCGAGATGGTCCTCGGCGCGGCGTCCGAGGACCGGCTCTTCGGCGTCGTCGAGGCGCGGCGCAGCGCCGACGGCGTCACCGTCACCACCGACGACGGCTCGGCCGGGCGCAGGGGCTGGGTCTCCGACGTCCTCGGCGAGGTGGTCGACCGCACCGGGGCCGGCGTCGTCTACGCCTGCGGCCCGATGGGGATGCTCCGCTCGGTCACCGAGGTCGCACAGGCCCACGGGGCCGTCGCGCAGGTGGCCGTCGAGGAGTCGATGGCCTGCGGCATCGGCGTCTGCATGACCTGCGTCATGCCGGTGCGCGGCACCGACGGCACGACCCGGATGGTCCGCTCCTGCGTCGAGGGTCCGGTCTTCCGCGGCGACCTCGTGCGCTGGGACGCCATCGGCGGGGGCATCACCCGCGTGCCCGAGGACGCGGTGGGCGCCCCGAGGCCGGGGGGTCACTGATGGTCGACATGAGCACGACGCTCGCCGGCGCCACGCTGCCCAACCCGGTGATGACCGCGTCCGGCTGCGCCGCCAACGGCAAGGAGCTGCACCGCTTCTTCCCGGTCTCCGACCTCGGCGCGTTCGTCACCAAGACCGTGATGCGCGACCCGCGCTCCGGCCGGCCGACGCCGCGGATGGCCGAGACCTCGTCCGGGATGCTCAACTCGATCGGCCTCCAGGGGCCGGGCATCGACGCCTTCTGCGAGCAGGACCTGCCGTGGCTCGCCGCGCAGGGCGCCCGCGTGCTCGTCTCGGTCGCGGGCAACACCGCCGAGGAGTTTGGCGAGGTCGTCCAGCGCCTCGTCGCCTCGCCCGCGTGGCCGTGCGTCGTCGGGGTCGAGGCGAACATCTCCTGCCCCAACGTCGCCAACCGCGGGCTCGTCTTCGCCTGCGACCCGGTCTCGTCCGAGCGCGTCGTCCAGATCGTCCGCACCCGCGTGCCCGAGGGGGTGCCGGTGTTCGCCAAGCTCACCCCCGACGTCACCGACATCGTCGCGATCGCCGACGCGGTGCTGCGCGCCGGCGCCGACGGCCTGACGATGATCAACACCCTGCTCGGCATCGTCATCGACACCGACCTGCTGCGCCCGCAGCTCGCCGGCGTCACCGGCGGGCTCTCCGGCCCGGCCGTGCGCCCGGTTGCCGTCCGCGCCGTGTGGCAGGTCACCGCCGCGATGCGCGCGGGCACCATCCCGACAGCACCGGTCATCGGGGTCGGGGGAGTGCGCACCGGGGCGGACGCGCTCGAGCTCGTCGCCGCCGGCGCCTCGGCGGTGCAGGTCGGCACCGCCACGTTCAACGACCCGTCCGCGCCGCGCCGCGTGCTCACCGAGCTCGAGGAGCACCTCGCGCGGCACGGCTTCACCCGCTTCGCCGACGCCGTCGGCGTCGCCCACGAGAGGATGGCCGCCCTGTGAGCCAGGTTCCCTTCGGCACGCGGCTGCGCACCGCGATGGACGAGCACGGCCCGTTCTGCCCCGGCATCGACCCGCACGCCGCCCTCCTCGAGGCCTGGGGCCTGCCGGACACGGTCGACGGCCTCGAGCGCTTCGCGATGACCTGCGTCGAGGCCTTCGGGGGCCAGGTCGCGTGCGTCAAGCCGCAGTCCGCGTTCTTCGAGCGGTTCGGGTCGCGCGGCGTCGCCGTCCTCGAGCGGACCCTGGAGGCCCTGCGCGAGGCCGGCACGCTGTCGCTGCTCGACGCCAAGCGCGGCGACATCGGCACGACGATGGGCGGCTACGCGCAGGCCTACCTCTCCGACGACTCGCCGGTGCGTGCCGACGCGGTGACCGTCAGCCCCTTCCTCGGCTACGGCTCGCTGCGGCCTGCGCTCGACCTCGCCGCCGCCACGGGGCGCGGCGTGTTCGTCCTCGCGCTCACCTCCAACCCGGAGGGTCCGTCCGTCCAGCACGCGGCCGTCGACGGGCGCACCGTCGCCGCGTCGGTCGTCGAGGGAGCCGCCGCCGACAACGCCGACGCGCGCTCCGCCGGAGGTCTCGGGAGCGTCGGGCTCGTCGTCGGCGCGACGGTCGGCGACGCCGCCCACACCCTCGGCCTCGACCTCGCCGGGTCGGCCGCGCCGCTGCTCGCCCCGGGCCTGGGCGCCCAGGGCGGGACCCCCGAGGGGCTGCGCGCGACCTTCGGCGACGCGCTGCCCCAGGTGCTCGGCAACAGCTCCCGCGAGGTGCTCGGCGCGGGTCCCGACACCACCTCGCTGCGTGCCGCGGCCCGCCGTTCCGCGGCCGAGCTGGTGGCCGTCGTCGAGGCGGCGCGGCCCTGACTCGGGAGCGCTCCCGCGACCGGTAGAGTCGGTCGGGTACAGCCGGGTGTTGAGCAGCCAGCACTCGCAGTGACAGCAAGGATCCGATTCCGTGGCTCTCCCCCCGCTCACCCAGGAACAGCGCGCGGCCGCGCTCGAGAAGGCCGCCGCCTCACGACGTGAACGTGCCGAGGTGAAGAACCGCCTCAAGCACGGCGGTGCCTCCCTCGGAGGCGTCATCGAGGACGGGAAGGTGAACGACGTCATCGGCAAGATGCGCGTCTCCGCCCTCCTCGAGTCGATGCCGGGCGTCGGCCGGGTGCGAGCCCGCCAGATCATGGAGGAGGTCGGCATCAGCGAGAGCCGACGCGTCCGTGGTCTGGGCCAGAACCAGGTCGCGGCGCTGCTGCAGCGCTTCGGGCGGCAGTGACGACCCCCTCCCGCCTCACGGTCCTCGCCGGTCCCACCGCGGTCGGCAAGGGGACCCTCGCGGCGTACGTCCGTGAGCACCACCCCGAGGTGTGGCTGTCGGTGTCGGCGACGACCCGACGGCCGCGACCCGGGGAGGTCGAGGGCGTGCACTACCACTTCGTCTCCGACGAGCAGTTCGACCGGATGGTCGAGCAGGGCGAGCTCCTCGAGTGGGCCGTCGTCCACGGTCGGGCCAAGTACGGCACACCCCGCGGACCGGTCGAGGAGGTCCTCGCGACCGGTCGTCCGGCCCTGCTCGAGATCGACCTCCAGGGCGCCCGCCAGGTGCGCGAGTCCATGCCCGACGCGTTCTTCGTCTTCCTCGCGCCCCCGAGCTGGGACGAGCTGGTCCGCCGGCTCGTGGGCCGGGGCACCGAGGACGAGGAGGAGCGGGCGGCCCGCCTCGACACCGCGCGCATCGAGCTCGCGGCCGCCGAGGAGTTCGACGTCACCGTTGTCAACGACGACGTTCGGCGCGCGGCCGAGGACCTCGTATCATGGACGCGAACCCCTGTCCCCGCAACGAAACGAGACTGACGCGTGTCCGGAACCACGGCGAACCCCATCGGCATCACCAACCCGCCGATCGACGAGCTCCTCGAGCAGGCCGACTCCAAGTACGCCCTCGTCCTCTACTCCGCGAAGCGGGCCCGGCAGATCAACGCCTACTACGCCCAGCTCCAGGAGGGCCTCCTCGAGTACGTCGGCCCGCTCGTCGACTCCGAGGTCCACGAGAAGCCGCTCTCCATCGCCCTGCGCGAGATCAACGAGGGCCTGCTCACCTCCGAGCCCACCAACGAGCCCTCCGAGGGCTGACGCCCGTGAAGGTCGTCCTCGGGGTCGCCGGGGGCATCGCCGCCTACAAGGCGTGCTCGCTCCTGCGCCTGCTCTCCGAGGCCGGCCACGACGTCACCGTCGTCCCCACCGCCTCCGCCCTCCACTTCGTCGGTGAGGCGACGTGGGCGGCGCTGTCGGGCAAGCCGGTCCACACCGACGTGTGGTCCGACATCACCGAGGTCCCGCACGTGCGGATCGGTCAGGAGGCCGACCTCGTCGTCGTCGCGCCGGCCACGGCCGACCTGCTCGCGCGGGCGGCCACCGGGCAGGCGGACGACCTGCTGACCAACGTCCTGCTCACCGCGCGGTGCCCGGTCGTCATGGCCCCGGCCATGCACACCGAGATGTACGAGCACCCGGCGACGCAGGCGAACATCGCCACCCTCACCGAGCGCGGCGTCCACGTCGTGCCGCCGGCCTCGGGGCGCCTGACCGGCCGCGACACGGGCCCGGGACGCCTGCCGGAGCCGGAGCAGCTCTTCGAGGTCTGCGTGCGCGAGCTCGCGCGGGGCGCCGGGGGAGCGGCGCCGTCCGGTGCGGCGGCCGCTCGGGCTCCCCGGGGTGACCTCGCGGGCCGGCGCGTCGTCGTCACCGCCGGCGGTACCCGCGAGCCGCTCGACCCCGTCCGCTACCTCGGTAACCGGTCGTCCGGCAAGCAGGGCTACGCCCTCGCCGCCGTCGCGGCCGGGCGCGGCGCCGAGGTCGTCCTCGTCTCCGCCGCCTCGCTCGAGGCGCCCGCCGGGGTGCGGGTCGTCCCCGTCGAGACGGCGCTCGAGATGGAGGCCGCCGTCCGCGCCGAGGCGGCCGAGGCGGACGTCGTCGTCATGGCCGCGGCCGTCGCCGACTTCCGGCCGTCGAGCTACGCCGACCACAAGATCAAGAAGACGCACGAGCCCGGTGCCGACGGGAGCGCGGACGAGTCCGCGCCGGTCGTCACCCTGGTGCGCAACCCCGACATCCTCGCCGGCCTCGTCGCCGCGCGCGGCGGGGCGGCTGCGCCGGTCGTCGTCGGGTTCGCCGCCGAGACCGGCGACGAGAGCGCCTCGGTGCTCGAGCACGGGCGCGCCAAGCTCGCCCGCAAGGGCTGCGACGTCCTCGTCGTCAACGAGGTCGGCGCCGACGTGACGTTCGGCAAGGACGACAACACCGTGCACGTCCTGCGCCGGGGGAGCGACGCCGTCCTCGACGTCGGTCCGGTCACGAAGACCGCTGTCGCGCAGGCCGTCTGGGACGTCGTCACCGACCTCCTCTGACCGGGTCGGTCACCAGCCCCGCGGCACCGGCGTCCGGTCCCACCCGTCGAGTGAACAGGACACGCCGCCTGCGCTGGTGCGCACGCGGCGTGTTCTGTTCACTCGACGGGTCGAACGGGTCGGTCAGCGGCGGGCGCCGGCCTTCTTGCCGCGGGGAGCCTTCGCCGCGGGCTGCGCGTCCGCCTCGGCGGTGTCCTCCGCCTCGACCTCCTCGTCGACCTCGGGCTCGGTCTCCTCGATGTCGTCGGTCCCGGCCTCGGTGTCGTGCGCCTCGACGGGCTGCACCTCGTCCGACTCCTGCTGCTCGATGGGCTGCGCGTCGGCCTCGGTCGCGTGGACCTCCTCGACCGCGACCTCCTCGCGCTCCGGCTCCGCGGCGGGTGCGGGCGCGGGCTCCTCGACCGCCCCGACGGCCGCCGGGCCGCCCAGCGTCGCGAGCATGTTGCGGACGTTGGAGAGCTGGGCCGTGATGCTGTCGCGGCGCGCGGTCGCGGCGGCCAGCTCGCGCTCGGAGTCGCGGCGGACGCGGTCGGCCTGCTCCTTGGCGGTGCGGACGAGGCCGGCGGCCTCGGCGCGCGCGGCCTCGAGGACCCGGGCGGCCTCGCCGGTCTTGGCGGCGTGGTCCTCCTCGGCCTCGCGGGCGAGGAGGTCGGCGCGCTCCTGCACGGCGGCCAGGGCGTCGTCCTGTGCGGCGATCTGCGCGTTGAACTCGGCCGCGGCGGCCTCGCGACGCTCGC
Organism: Phycicoccus jejuensis; assembly: GCF_000720925.1. Classification (GTDB taxonomy): domain Bacteria; phylum Actinomycetota; class Actinomycetes; order Actinomycetales; family Dermatophilaceae; genus Phycicoccus; species Phycicoccus jejuensis. The sequence goes on from NZ_JOEE01000005.1 coordinate 49,571, forward strand.
CGAGCGTCGTCTCGAAGTCCGCGGCCTGCTGCGCGGTGCGGGCCCGCTGCTGCTCGTAGTAGGCCTCGGCCTCCTCGCGCCGGGCGGCGGCCTCGCGGGCCGCGTCGTCGACGATCGCGTCGGCCTCGGCCTTCGCCTGCGCCACCACCTGGGCCGCGGCGGCGTCGGCGCGCCCGCGGACCTCCTCGGCGTAGCGGTCGGCCTCGGCCCGTGCCAGCGCGGACTCCTCGGTCGCCACGCGCCGGGCCTCGTCGGCGTCGGCGGCGGCGGCCGCGCGGATGGCCCCGGCCTCCTCGTCGGCGAGCCCGAGCATCGTCCCGATGCGCTCGCCGAGGTCGGCGAAGGTCGGGCTGGAGGCCTTGCGCGCGTCCTCCTCGAGCGAGGCGAGCCGTGAGCGGTGCTCCTCGAGCTGCGCCGCCGTCGCCTCGTGGTCCTGGCGCGCCTTGGTCAGCTGCACCGACGTCTCCGCGGCCTCCTGCCGGGCCGACTCCGACTCCTGGCGCGCCGTGTCGACGGCCTGGTGCAGGGCCGCGAGGTGGGCGTCGACCTGCACCGGGTCGTAGCCGCGGAAGACGGTGGGGAACTCGGGGTGGGTCATGCGGACTCCTCGTCGGGGGTGGGGGCCTCGGGCGTGGGTGCGTCGGTGGTCGGGGGTGCGTCGTCGTGCACGTCCAGCGCCTCGATGACACCCGTGAGCCGGCTCAGCTGGGTGGTGATGGCGTCACGTCGCGCGGCGAGTGTATGCACCTCGGCGCGGGCCCGTTCGACGGCGGCGTGCGCCTCGGCGCGGACCAGGTCGGCGCGGGCACGGGCGTCGTCCGAGAGCCGGGTGATCTCGGCGCGGGCGGCGCGGTGCGACTCGTGCGCCTCGCGCTGCATGCGCTCGACGTCGGCGGCGACCTCGTGCCGGACGCGGCGGGCGCCCTCCTCGGCGTCGGCGACCCGGCGCTCGGCGCGGAGCGTGGCCTCCGCCTCGCGCCGGCGCGCCTCCTCGAGGATGCGCTCGGACTCGCGCGCCGCGGCCTCCCGGGTCCGCTCCGCGTCGGCGCGCGCCTCGGCGAGCACGCTCTCGGCCTGCTCGCGCATCCGACGGGCCGCGGCGTCGGCCTCGGCCAGCCGGTCGCGGCTCTTCGCCCCCGCGCTGCCGAGCAGGGTCTGGACACGCTGCCGGTGCGTGCGGGTGCGCTCGACGATCTCGGCGTGGTGCTCGCGGGTGCGCCGCTCGCGCTCCTCCTCCGTCCGCGCGAGGACCTCGCGCACGGTGCCCTGGGCCCACGCGAGGTGGCGCTCGGCCGCCTCGACGACGGAGGCCGCCTCGGCCTCCGCGGCGGCGGCCAGCCGGATGGCCTCCCGCTGCGCGTCCTCGACGAGCAGCTCGGCCTCGACCCGGGCGCCACGCTCGCGGGTCGTCAGCTCCGCGATGCGCCGGGCGACCTCGGTCTCGGCCTCCTCGCGGTGACGGACCGCGAACGACTCCGCCGCCTCGCGCAGGGCGGCCAGCTCGCCGTGGGTCGTGGTGCTCAGGGCCTCGAGCTCGGCCGCGTGCCGGGCGTGCTCGTCCTGCCACCGCTCCTGGTGCGCCCGCTCGTCGTCGGCGAGGCGTGCCATCGTCGTGTCGTGCTCGGCCCGGGCGCGCTCCAACACCGCGGCCGCGCGCTCCTCGGCGTCGCGCACGAGCGTGGCGGACTGCTCCTCGGCGAGACCGATGGCCTCGTCGCTCACCTTCGTCGCCCGCTCGCGCAGCAGGGCGGCCTGGTCGGAGGCGTCGGCGAGGAGGATCTCGACCTCGGCGCGGGTGTCGGCCAGGCGCTGGTCGGACTCGGCGCGGGCGTCCTCCAGCCGGGCGGTCAACTCGGCGAGCTCGTGCGCGGCGCGGTCGCTCTCGGCGCGCACCCGGGCGGCCTCGGCCCGCGCCTCGCTCAGCTCGCGGCCCGCGTCCTCGCGCAGCTGGTCGGCCAGCTCCTGGGCGCGCGTGAGGAGCGAGAGCGCCTCGTCGACCGGCCCCGCGGGCGCGGCGGGGTCGTTCCCGGCGCGCACCGGCTCGTCGTGGATCCCATCGGACACGCGCGCCATGATTTCACGTGCGGCCGGGGGAGACGGACCGGGCGGCTGTCGTGTTCCACGGACCGGTATCTTGGGCCGGGCGTGCCCGCTCAGGTCCGGGGGCGCCCGTCCATCGAAGGAGTTGCCGCGTGTCCGCACGTCTGTTCACGTCCGAGTCGGTCACCGAGGGTCACCCGGACAAGATCTGCGACCAGATCTCCGACAGCATCCTCGACGCGATGCTCGAGCAGGACCCGCACAGCCGGGTCGCCGTCGAGACGATGGTGACGACCGGCCTGGTCCACGTCGCCGGCGAGGTGACGACCGAGGCGTACGTCGAGATCCCGCGGATCGTGCGCGAGACGGTGCTCGGCATCGGCTACGACAGCTCGACGAAGGGCTTCGACGGCGCGTCGTGCGGCGTCGAGGTCTCGATCGGCCAGCAGAGCCCCGACATCGCCCAGGGCGTCGACACCGCCTTCGAGAACCGCAGCGGCGGCGTCGACCCCAAGGACAAGCAGGGCGCCGGCGACCAGGGCCTGATGTTCGGCTACGCGTGCGACGACACCCCCGAGCTCATGCCGCTGCCGATCTACCTCGCGCACCGGCTCTCCGAGCGCCTCACGGCGGTCCGCAAGGACGGCGAGCTGTCGTACCTGCGCCCCGACGGCAAGACCCAGGTCACCATCGCCTACGACGGCGACACCGCCGTCTCGCTCGACGCCGTCGTGCTCTCGACCCAGCACGCCGAGGACGTCAGCCTCGAGGGCCTGCTGCAGCCCGACATCCGCACCCACGTCATCGAGCCGGTCCTCGCCGAGCTCGCCGACGGCGGCACGGACCTGCGCACCGACTCCTACCGCACCTACATCAACCCCACCGGCAAGTTCGTCATCGGTGGTCCGATGGGTGACGCGGGCCTGACCGGCCGCAAGATCATCGTCGACACCTACGGCGGGATGGCCCGCCACGGCGGCGGCGCGTTCTCGGGCAAGGACCCGTCGAAGGTCGACCGCTCGGCGGCGTACGCCACCCGCTGGGTCGCGAAGAACGTCGTCGCCGCGGGCCTGGCCCGCCGCTGCGAGGTCCAGGTCGCCTACGCCATCGGCGTCGCGCAGCCGGTCGGCCTCTACGTCGAGACCTTCGGCACCGAGACCGCCCCGGTGGAGAAGATCCAGGACGCGATCCGCCGCGTCTTCGACCTGCGCCCGCTCGCGATCCTCGAGGACCTCGACCTGCTCCGTCCCATCTACAAGCCGACCGCCGCCTACGGCCACTTCGGGCGCACCGCGGTCGAGGGCGTCGAGAACGCCTTCACCTGGGAGCGCACCGACCGCGTCGAGGCGCTGCAGCGCGCGGTGGCCGGCTGACCGGCCGCTCGTCCACAGCCGGAGCCCGCCGCCCCCGAGGGGGTCGGCGGGCTCCGCTAGGTTCGGGGCCGTGAGCGGGACGGACGAGGCGGGGGAGCAGCTGGCCCTCCTCGCCGGTGCCCGGCCCGCCCGCCCGCGCCTGCGGGGCGAGGACCCTCCGGCCGACGAGCGTCCCGTCGCGCTCGTCCAGGTCGACACCGGCCTGGCCCACCTCGACCGGCCGTTCGAGTACGTCGTCCCCGCGTCGATGGCGCAGGGCGCGATCCCCGGGGCGCGGGTCAAGGTCCGCTTCGCCGGGCAGGACCTCGACGGCTGGGTTCTCGAGCGTCGGGACGAGGCCGAGCACACCGGGCGGCTCAGCCCCCTGCGGAGGCTCGTCTCGCCCGAACCGGTCCTCACCCCGGCCGTCCTCGACGCGGCGCGCACCGTGACCCGCCGGTACGCCGGCACCCTCGGCGACGTCCTGCGCCTCGCGGTGCCCCCGCGGCACGCTCGCGCCGAGCAGGCGCTCGCCGCCGACGCCCCCGAGCACCCGCCGCTGCCGGACGCCCCGTCCGGGGCCTGGGCGCCGTACCCGGCGGGGGAGGCGTTCCTCGCCCGGCTGCGCTCCGGGGGCGACCCCGGCGCCGCGGTCCTCGCCCTGCCGGCCACCGACCCGTCGCGGGCCTGGCCGGCCCTGCTCGCCGAGGCGGTGCGGGCCACGGTCGAGGGCGGGCGCGGGGCGGTCGTCGTCGTGCCGGACCACCGTGACGTCGTGCGGACGGAGGCCGCGCTCGTCGCGGCGCTCGGTCCGGGCCGGCACACCCGCCTGACCGCCGACCAGGGCCCGCAGGCCCGCTACACCGCCTTCCTCAAGGCGCTGCGCGGCCACGTGCCGGTCGTCGTCGGCACCCGCGCGGCGGCCTTCGCCCCGGTCGCCGACCTCGGGCTCGTCGTCTGGTGGGACGACGGCGACGACCTGCTCGACGAGCCACGGGCCCCCTACCCGCACGTCCGTGAGGTGCTGCTCGCCCGGGCCGCGCGCGAGGGCACGGCCGTGCTCGCCGCCGGCCACGTGCGCTCCGCGGCCGTCGCCGACCTCGTCGCGTCCGGGCGTCTCTCGGTCGTCGAGGCCCCGCGGCGGGCCGTCCGCGATGCCGTGCCCGCCGTCCGCGTCGCCGGGGAGGGCGCCGACGTCGAGCGGGACCCCGCGGTGGCGGCGGCCCACCTGCCGAGCGTGGCCTGGCGGGCCGCGAAGGAGGCGCTCGCGGCGGGGCCGGTGCTCGTCCAGGTGCCACGGCGCGGCTACCTGCCCTCGCTCTCGTGCCAGGACTGTCGTCGCCCCGCCCGCTGCCGGGTGTGCTCGGGCCCGCTCGGGCTCACCGGCCCGCAGGGTCCGCCCGCGTGCCGCTGGTGCGGTCGCGTCGAGACCGCCTTCTCCTGCCCCAGCTGCTCCGGCACCCGGCTGCGCTCGTCGGTCGTCGGTGCCCGGCGGACCGCCGAGGAGCTCGGGCGCGCCTTTCCCGGCGTCCCCGTGGAGCGCTCGGGTGCGGGCACGGTGCTCGACGCGGTCGAGGGCACCCCGCGCCTCGTCGTCGCGACGCCCGGCGCGGAGCCGGTGGCCGAGAGCGGGTACGCCGCTGCCCTCCTCCTCGACGCGTGGGCCCTGCTCGACCGGCCCACGCTCGACGCCGGCGAGGAGGCGCTGCGCCGGTGGTGCTCCGCCGCCGCGCTCGTGCGTCCGGCTGCGGCCGGTGGCCGCGTCGTGCTCGCCGGCGCGCCGCTCCACGTCACCGTCCCCGCGGTCGAGGCACTCGTGCGCTGGGACCCCGCGTGGTTCGCCGAGCGCGAGCTCGCCGAGCGGCGCGAGCTGTCGCTGCCCCCCACGGCGCGCGTCGCGGCCCTGACCGGCTCCCGGGCCGCCGTGGCCGCCGCCCTCGACGAGCTCACGCTGCCGGAGGGAGGTACCGTGCTGGGTCCGCTGCCGCACGGCGAGCAGCGCTGGCGCACCCTCGTCACCGTGCCGACCGGTGCCGGTCCGGAGCTGACGAGCGAGCTCTCCGCCCTCCGGGCCAAGGCGTCGGCCCGCAAGGACCCCGACCCGGTCACCGTGCGGGTCGACCCGCGCGACCCCGCCGGCTGACCGGCGGCGCCACCGGCCCTCCTAGACTCGCCGGGTGCGCCTCGTCCTCGCCGGAACCCCCGACACCGCCGTCCCGTCGCTGCGGGCGCTGCTCGCCTCGCGCCACGAGGTGGCCGCCGTCGTGACCCGCCCGGACGCCCGCGCGGGCCGGGGCCGGACGCTGCACCCGTCACCGGTCAAGGAGGTCGCGCTCGAGCACGGCCTCGAGGTGCTGACCCCGGCGCGCCCCGGAGACCCCGACTTCCTCGACCGGCTGCGCGAGATCGCCCCCGACTGCTGCCCGGTCGTGGCCTACGGCGCGCTCCTGCCCCGGCCGGCTCTCGACGTACCGCGGCACGGCTGGGTCAACCTCCACTTCTCGCTGCTGCCCGCGTGGCGTGGCGCCGCGCCGGTGCAGCGCGCCGTCATGGCCGGGGACGAGGTGACCGGCGCCAGCACGTTCGTCATCGAGGAGGGCCTCGACACCGGGCCGGTGCTGGGGACGGTGACGGAGCCGGTGCGCCCCACCGACACCGCGGGGACGCTCCTCGAGCGGCTCGCCGGCATCGGCGCCGGGCTGCTCGTCGCGACGATGGACGGCCTGGAGGACGGCTCCCTGCGCGGCGTGCCCCAGCCCGACGACGGCGTCAGCCACGCCCCCAAGCTCACGGTGGCCGAGTGCGAGGTCCGCTGGTCGCTCCCCGCCCACCTCGTCGACCGGCAGGTGCGCGGCGCCACGCCGAACCCCGGCGCCTGGAGCACCTTCCGGGACGAGCGGCTCGGCATCGGCCCGTTCGCCACCGCCGACCTGCCGCCGGACCTCCCGGCGCTCGCGGCGGGCGAGCTGCACGCCACCAAGCGCGCCCTCCTCGTGGGCACCGCCTCCGGCCCGGTCGTGCTCGGCGAGGTGCGTCCCCAGGGCAAGCGCGCGATGGCCGCCGCCGACTGGGCCCGCGGCGTGCGGATCGCGCCGGGGGAGCGGCTGGGCTGACGGCCCGGGCGGCCTCAGCCACCCGGCAGGGGCTGCTCCGGCAGCGGCCCGAGCCCGGCGAGGGCGGGCAGCCAGGGGGTGACGTCACCCCGGACGACGAGGGCGCGCACCTCGTCGGCCGTCCGGCGCGCGGTGACGGCCCGGAGGAGGTCGACGGTGTCGGCGCGCAGGAGGACCGCGGCGTCCTCCGGTCGCCCGGACGTGACGCGGACGCGGGTGCCGTCGTCGAGCCCGAGCGGGGGCAGGCCGTCGCCGGCCTGCGCGACGCGGCCGAGCATCCGGTCGAGGACGATCTCGACGCCTGCGCCCGAGCGGCCGCCCGGCTCGCCGAGCGCACCGCGCAGGTCCTGCTCGTGGATGACGACGTCACCGAGCGGCCGCGTGCCGTGGGCCGTCATCCACTGCACGAGGCCCGGTGCGAGGGAACGCCACTCGTCGACGAGTGTGCTGACGTGGCGGCCCCGGCGCGCCTCCACCTGGGCGGCCGTCCACTCCTCGCCGTGGTCGTCCGGCTCGTTGCCGTCGAGCACGTCGGCGCCGAGGCCGACCATGTGCGAGAGCAGGTCGCGGGCGCTCCAAGCGGGCGTGGCGGGGACGCGGACCTCCATCCGGTCGTCGCCGGCCGCGAGCACGAGGGCGCAGACGCGCTCGTGCGCCTCGCGCCAGGCCGCGACCGCCGGGTCGGTGGTCCCGGTGGTCATCGGGCCTCCAGTGCCGCGAGGTCGCGCTCGGCGTAGCGCCGGTGCCACCACTCCTCGGTGAGGATGGTCAGCAGGCACTCGCGCACCGGGAAGGCCTCCGGCTCGGGCCAGCCCGGCGCGTCGACGGGCACCGTGTCGCGGGCGAGGTCGTCGTCGCCGAGTGTGGCGAGGTGCGCCCGGACCCGGTCGGCACGGTCACGGCGCAGCGCGAGCGCCACCTCGAGGTCGGGCCGGGCGTCCCGGTCGGCGGTGAACGCGTCGGTGTCCGGAGCCTCCTCCCAGGGCAGGGAGAGCGGGTCCCAGGGCGCCGGGTCGCCCTGGACAGCGCGCAGCAGCCAGCACTCCGTCGCGAACGCGAGATGGCGCAGCGTGTCGACGAACGACCACTCGCCGTCGACGCGCTCGTGCAGGAGGGCGGGGTCGAGACGGCGGGCCCGCTCGACCGTCCCGGCCCACAGGTCCTCGAGGACGTCCCAGGCGTGCCGGAAGCCGTCGGCGTCCGTCGGCCGGATGTCGGCGTGCCCCCGTGCGGTCCGGTCGAGCTCGGCGACGACGAGCGGGGCGACGTCGACCCCGTTGACGACGAGCCGGCCGATCTCGCCGCTCACCTCCAGGCCCTCCACGTAAGCGCCCCGGACCCGCACGTCGGCGAGCAGGACGTCGCGCAGGAGCATCCCGGAGAGGTCGGCGGAGCGCAGCCGCGCCCCTCGCAGGCGGACCTGCTCGGCGGTGGCGCCGCTCAGGTCGACGCGCCGCGCGCTCGTCCCGGAGAGGTCGAGGCCCTCGTGGTCCACGGTGTCCATGGGCCCACGCTAGGGGTGGATGCGGACGAGGGGCGTCCGCTGTCCCGACCGGCCGCCGGTAGCCTGCTGCGGTGCCCGACCGACCCACCCGCCCCCACGGCCGCGGGCCGCGGCAGCGCTCCCGGACCGCCCCCGCGCAGCGCACCCGCGCCGCCGAGCCCACCCGCTTCGCCGCCTACACCCTCCTGCGGGCGGTCGCCGACGGCGCCTACGCCAACCTCGAGCTGCCGCAGATCCTCCGCCGTCGCCGGCTCGAGGGGCGCGACGCCGCCTTCACGACCGAGCTGGCGTTCGGGACGCTGCGCTGGCAGGGCCTGTACGACAAGGTGATCGAGGTGGCCGCCGGTCGCCCGGTGGAGCGGCTCGACCCGGCGGTCCTCGACGTCCTGCGCATCGGCGTGCACCAGATGCTCGGGATGCGCGTCGCGCCGCACGCCGCGGCCGACCAGACCGTCGGGCTCGCCCGCAGCGTCGCGAGCCAGGGGGCGGGCGGCCTCGTCAACGCGGTCTTGCGCCGGGTGGGGGAGCGCCCGCTCGAGGAGTGGGTCGAGGAGGTCGCCCCGCGCGACGGCGGGAGCGCCGCGCTCGCGGTGCGCCACTCGCACCCCGAGTGGGTCGTCAAGGCCCTGCGCGCCGCCCTCCTCGGGCACGGTCGCGCGACGCCCGAGACGGTCGACGCCGAGCTCGACGCCCTCCTCGCCGCCGACAACGTCCCGCCGGTCGTGCACCTCGTCGCGCGCCCCGGGCTCGCGACCGTCGAGGAGCTGCTCGAGGACGCCGACGCCGAGGCCAGCCTCGGTTCGCCCATCGGCGCGGTGCTCCACGGCGGGGACCCGGGCCGCATCGCCGCGGTGCGCGACGGTCGGGCCGCGGTGCAGGACGAGGGGTCGCAGCACCTCGCGCTCGCGCTGGCCGCGGTCGACGTGCCCGACGACGCCCCGGCCCGCTGGCTCGACCTGTGCGCCGGCCCCGGTGGCAAGGCCGGCGTGCTCGGGGCCCTGGCGCTACAGCGCGGCGCGGACCTCACGGCCGTCGAGGTCAGCGAGCACCGGGCCGACCTCGTGCGCTCGAGCCTCGCCGCCCTCGGCCAGCGTGCCGAGGACGCCGGACGCTCCGTCGAGGTCCGCACCGCCGACGGCCGCGAGATCGGCGAGGACGAACCCGCTTCTTACGCGAGGGTGCTCGTCGACGCGCCGTGCACCGGGCTCGGTGCGCTGCGCCGCCGGGCCGAGGCGCGCTGGAGGCGCACGCCGGCCGACCTCGCCTCCCTCGGACCGCTGCAGCGCGCGCTCCTCGCGTCGGCGCTCGACGCCGTCGCGCCCGGTGGGGTCGTCGCCTACGCGACGTGCAGCCCGCACGTGGCCGAGACACGGTTCGTCGTCGGCGACGTGCTCAAGAAGCGCGACGACGTCGAGGTCCTCGACGCCCGTCCGTTCGTGCGCGACGCCGCCGGCGAGCAGCTGGCCGAGCTCGGCGACGGCCCGTACGTGCAGCTGTGGCCGCACGTGCACGGGACCGACGCGATGTTCCTCGCCCTCCTGCGCAAGCGGCCGGAGGCCTGAGCCCGGCTGCGCCCGGACCGCCGAACGACCTCGCTAGGGTGGCGGGCGTGCAGATCTCGCCCTCGATCCTCTCGGCCGACTTCGCCAACCTCCAGTCCGAGCTCGAGGCGATCGCCACGGCCGACTGGGCGCACGTCGACGTCATGGACAACCACTTCGTCCCCAACCTCACCCTCGGCCCGCCGGTCGTCGAGGCGCTGCTCAAGGTCTCGCCGGTCCCGCTCGACTGCCACCTGATGATCGAGGACCCCGACCGCTGGGCGCCGGGGTACGCCGAGGCCGGGGCGCAGTCGGTGACCTTCCACGTCGAGGCAGCCACCGACCCCGTCGCCACGGCCCGCGCCATCCGCGCCGCCGGCGCCCGCGCCGCCTTCGCGGTCAAGCCGGGCACCGACTTCGCCCCCTACGAGGACCTGCTCGCCGAGGTCGACATGGTCCTCGTCATGACCGTCGAGCCCGGGTTCGGCGGCCAGTCCTTCATGGCCGACCAGATGCCCAAGGTCCGCCAGGTCCGCGAGGCGGTGCGCCGGCGCGGTGGCGAGATCTGGGTGCAGGTCGACGGCGGCGTGTCCGCGAGCACGATCGAGCAGTGCGCCGAGGCCGGGGCCGACGTGTTCGTCGCCGGGTCGGCCGTCTACGGCAAGGACTCCGCCGCCGACGCCGTCGCCGAGCTGCGCGCCCTGGCCGAGAAGCACCGGCACTGAGCGTGCCCTCCCTCGCCGGGCGCCTCGCGCAGGAGGACGGCTTCGCTGCCGACCTCGACCTGACCGAGGGGCTCGCTCCCGGCGAGGTTCTGGCCGGCGCCGAGCTCGAGGGCTGCCGCCTGACCGGGGCGGTGCTCGAGCGGGCCGTCCTGCGGGACTGCACCTTCACCGACTGCACGTTCACCGGGTGCGACCTCTCGATGGCCGTCCTCGACGGCTCGCGCTTCACCGACTGCCGGTTCGTCGAGTGCAAGGCCCTCGGCGTCGTCTGGGCCCGGGCGGCGCCCGCACCGCTCTCGACGCGGCCGTGGGACCTCGAGCGGTGCCGGCTCGACCTCGGCTCGTTCCGTGACGCCGCCGCCGCGGGGTCGCGGTTCGTGGACTGCTCGATGCGGGAGGTCGACCTCGCCGGTGCCGACCTGCGCCGCGCGACCTTCACCGGGTCCGACCTCGCCGGCGCGACCTTCGCCGGAACCGACCTGCGGGAGGCCGACCTCGTCGGGGCCTCCGGCTACGTGGTCGACCCGACCGAGAACCGGGTCCGCGGCCTGCGCGTCGACGCGGTCGCGGCCGGCGGCATCCTCCGCGCGCTGGGGCTTGTCGTCGAGGGCTGACCCGTCCGTGCGCGGGACGTCACACCGGACCTCGTGGCGGCCGACGGGGCGAGGGCGCATAATGGCCGCATACGTGCTCCGGGGTCGGTGCAATTCCGAACCGGTGGTGACAGTCCACGACCCGACCGCAGCCAGCGGCCGGTTGACGCGGTGAAACTCCGCGACCGACGGTGAGAGTCCGGATGGGAGGCAGCACGTGTCGACGGGAGCAGTGTCCCGTCGGCGGTCGCCGTGACCGCGCACCGAGGTGTGCGCGAGCCGTCGACCCGTCCACCCGGAGCCCGACCGAGACCGGTTCGAGGCACGAGGACGGACACCGTGGAGCGAGACACCGCGCTGATGCGCCGGGCGCTCGATGCCGCCGTGCGCGGGCCCGAGGCCGACCCCAACCCCCGTGTCGGCTGCGTCGTCACCGACCGCGACGGCGAGGTCGTCGGCGTCGGCCACCACCGCGGCGCCGGCACGCCGCACGCGGAGGTCGACGCGCTCGCCCAGGCCGGGGCCGCCGCCCGCGGCGGCACCGCCTACGTCACGCTCGAGCCGTGCGACCACACCGGGCGCACCGGCCCGTGCTCGCGCGCCCTCCTCGACGCCGGGGTGGCCCGGGTCGTCCACGCGGTGCCCGACCCGTCCGCCGAGGCCGCCGGTGGGGCCGAGCGGCTCGCGGCCGCCGGGGTCGCGGTGCAGGCCGGCGTCCTCGCCGAGGACGCCGAGGCGGTCAACCGCACTTGGTTGCACACCCGGCGCACCGGTCGTCCCTTCGTCACGTGGAAGGCCGCCGCCACCCTCGACGGGCGCTCGGCCGCCGCCGACGGCTCGAGCCGCTGGGTCACCGGGGAGGCCGCCCGCGCCGACGTCCACGCCCTGCGCGCCCGCTGCGGCGCGGTCCTCGTCGGCACCGGCACGGCCCTGGCCGACGACCCCGCCCTCACCGTCCGCGACGCCGAGGGCCGCACCGTCGGCCGCCAGCCCCTGCGCGTCGTCGTCGGCAAGCGCGACCTGCCGGGCGGCGCCCGGCTCGCCGACGGCGTCGCCGAGACCCTGCACGTCCCGACGCACGACCCCGCCGCCGCCCTGGCGGCCGTCCACGCGCGCGGCGTCCACCACGTCCTGCTCGAGGGCGGGCCGACCCTCGCCGCCGCCTTCCTGCGGGCCGGTGTCGTCGACGAGGTCGTCGCCTACCTCGCCCCGGCCCTGCTCGGCGGCGGCCACCCCGTCGTCGGCAACCTCGGGGGCAGCTCGATCGGGGACGCCCTGCGCCTCGAGACCACCGACGTCACCGTGCTCGGTGGCGACGTCCGCATCACCGCCCGACCGCTGAGGAGCTGACCGTGTTCACCGGAATCGTCGAGGAGCTCGGCACCGTCGTCGCCCTGGACCGGGGCGCCGACTCCGCCCGGCTCACCCTCCGCGGCCCCCTCGTCACCGAGGACGCGACGCACGGCGCCTCGATCGCCGTCAACGGCGTGTGCCTCACCGTCGTCGAGCACGTCGACGGTGAGTTCACCGTCGACGTCATGGCCGAGACCCTCCACCGCTCGAGCCTCGGCGCGCTCGCCCCGGGCGACCGGGTCAACCTCGAGCGGGCGATGGCCGCCTCGTCCCGGTTCGGCGGGCACGTCGTCCAAGGCCACGTCGACGGCACGACGACGATCACCGCCCGCGAGCCGGGCGAGCGCTGGGAGGTCGTGCGGTTCGGGCTGCCGGCCGCCCTCGCGCCCTACCTCGTCGAGAAGGGGTCGATCACGGTCGACGGGGTGTCCCTCACCGTCGTCGACGTGACGGACGGCTCGTTCTCGGTCTCGCTCATCCCGACCACGCTCGACCTGACCACGCTGGGGCACAAGGGGGTCGGCGACCCCGTCAACCTCGAGGTCGACGTCCTCGCCAAGTACGTCGAGCGGCTGCTGGCCACCCGGTTCGCCCCCACGGAGGTGGCCCCGTGAGCGCCGGCCCCGGTCCCGCGCCGACCCTCGCCTCGGTCGAGGAGGCCCTCGACGCCCTGCGCACCGGCCGGCCGGTGCTCGTCGTCGACGACGCCAACCGCGAGAACGAGGGCGACGTCGTCCTCGCCGCCGAGACGCTCGACCCGTCCTGGACGGCGTGGGCGGTGCGCCACAGCTCGGGCTACCTGTGCGCGCCGATGCCCGAGGCGAGGGCCGACCGGCTCGGCCTGCCGCTCATGGTCCGCGACAACGCCGACCCGCTCGGGACCGCCTACACCGTGACGGTCGACGCCGCGGTCGGCGTGACGACGGGCATCTCGGCCGCCGACCGCACCCGGACGGTGCGCGTCCTCGCCGACCCGGCCTCGACGCCGGCCGACCTGCGCCGGCCCGGGCACGTCGTGCCGCTGCGCGCCCGCGCGGGCGGCGTGCTCGTCCGGCCCGGGCACACCGAGGCGACCGTCGACCTCTGCCGGCTCGCGGGGCTGGAGCCGGTGGGGGTCATCGGCGAGCTCGTCGAGGACGACGGCACGATGACCCGCCTCGACGGCGTGCTCGCCCTCGGTGCGCGGTACGACCTGCCGGTGCTCGCCATCGCCGACCTCGTCGCCTGGCGCCAGCGCCACGACCGCGTCGTCCGGGTCGCCGACACCGTCGTCCCGACGCCGCACGGCCGCTTCCGGGCGCTGGCCTACCGCGACGACATCACGGAGGAGGAGCACCTGGCGCTCGTCAGCCCGCTGGGTCTCGGCACCGGCCCGGTGCTGACGCGGGTCCACTCCGAGTGCCTGACCGGCGACGTCCTCGGCTCGCAGCGCTGCGACTGCGGCCCGCAGCTGGACCGTGCGCTCGAGCGCGTCGGCGCCGAGGGCGGGCTCGTCGTCTACCTGCGCGGCCACGAGGGCCGGGGGGTCGGGCTCGCGGCCAAGCTGCGCGCCTACGAGCTGCAGGACCGCGGGCTCGACACCGTCGACGCCCAGCTCGAGCTCGGACTGCCCGTCGACGCCCGCGACTACACGGTGGCCGCCGGCGTCCTCACCGACCTCGGCGTCGACGCTGTCCGGCTGCTCACGAACAACCCGGCCAAGGTCGAGGGCCTGCGCGCCCACGGCATCGAGGTCCCGGCCGTCGAGCGGCTGCGCACGACGCCGCTGCCGACGAACAGCGAATACCTGCGCACCAAGCGCGACCGGATGGGCCACGACCTCGTCGTCGACGCCCACGACCCCCGAGAGAACCCGAGGAGCACGGCATGAGCGGAGCAGGGTCCCCGAGCGTCGCGGCGGACGGGCGCGGCCTGCGGGTCGCGGTCGTCGCCGCGTCGTGGCACGACACGGTGATGGACGGCCTCCTCGACGGCGCTCGCCGCGGCCTGGCCGAGTGCGGCGTCGAGGACCCCCTCGTCGTCCGCGTCCCCGGCACCGTCGAGCTGAGCGTGGCGTGCGCTCGCCTCGCCCCCGCGCACGACGCCCTCGTCGCCCTCGGGGTCGTCGTCCGCGGCGGCACGCCGCACTTCGACTACGTCTGCCGGAGCGCGACGGCCGGGCTGACCGACGTCGCCGTGCGCACCGGCGTGCCGGTCGGGTTCGGGGTCCTGACCTGCGACGACGACGCCCAGGCCCTCGACCGCGCCGGGCTGCCCGGCTCCCGCGAGGACAAGGGCCACGAGGCGGCCGTCGCCGCCGTCGCCACCGCGGTCACCCTCCGCGACCTCGGCGCGCGTGCGCCGCTGCCCACCGCCGACCGACAGGACGGATGACGACCGTGCCCCTCCTCGCCGCCGCGGCCCAGCCGGGCCCGAACCTCTTCCAGCAGCTGCTCGACGCGAGCATCCCGATCGGCACCTACCAGCTGCACTACCTCGAGGTCCTCGGCGTGCTCATCGGCATCGTCTCGGCGTGGTTCGGGATGCGTCGCGCCGTCTGGGCGTGGCCGGTCGGCATCGTCGCCAACGTCATCCTCTTCTTCGTCTACCTCGGCGCGCTGGTCGGGGCCGACCAGCGGATCCCGCTGCTCGGGCAGGCCGGGCGCCAGGTGTTCTTCATCGTCGTCAGCGTCTACGGCTGGGTGACGTGGGCCGCCCTGCGCCGCCGGCGCGGCGGGGGAGGGGCCCCGGCGGTCGACCCGCGCTGGATGACGGCCCGCGAGCGGGCCGTCGTCGTCGCCGGCTGGCTCCTGGGCACGGTGCTCGTGCACCAGGTCTTCCAGGCGATCCTCGACGCCAACCCCAACCCGTACTACACGCCGGCCTGGTGGTTCTCCTGGTGCGACGCGTGGATCTTCGTCGGCTCCGTCGTCGCGACCTACGCGATGGCCCGCGGCTGGAACGAGTTCTGGCTGGCCTGGATCGGCGTCGACCTCGTCGGGGTGCCGCTCGGCTTCGCGACCGGGTACGTACCGACCTCCGTCATGTACGTCTTCTACGGGATGTTCGTCCTCTACGGCTTCTCGCAGTGGGTACGGGTGACCCGCGCGGCGGGTGAGGCGGCCTCCCACGACGACGTCGTGGCGCCCGTCGCCTGACCGGCGGTCGGGCGGCCCTCCGCACCCCCGTACGCTGGTGCCCGTGAAGACGTTCGACGCGCTGTACGCCGAGCTCGCCGAGAAGGCCCGCACCCGCCCCGAGGGCTCGGGGACGGTCGCGGAGCTGGACGCCGGCGTCCATGCCATCGGCAAGAAGATCGTCGAGGAGGCGGCCGAGGTCTGGATGGCCGCCGAGCACGAGGGGCGCGAGCGCACCGCCGAGGAGGTCAGCCAGCTGCTGTACCACCTCCAGGTGCTCATGCTCGCCGCCGACCTCTCCCTCGACGACGTGTACAAGCACCTCTGAGCCGGCCTCCCCGCCGCTCGTCGACGCCCCACCCCAGGAAGACCCCCATGCTGCGTATCGCCGTCCCCAACAAGGGATCCCTCGCCGACCCGTCGGCCGCCATGCTCCGCGAGGCCGGGTACCGCACCCGCCGCGACACCAAGGAGCTCGTCGTCACCGACGTCGACAACGGGATCGAGCTGTTCTACCTCCGCCCGCGCGACATCGCCGTCTACGTCGGCTCCGGCACGGTCGACTGCGGCATCACCGGCCGCGACCTGCTCCTCGACTCCGCCTCCGCGGCGGTCGAGGTGATGCCGCTCGGCTTCGGTGCCTCCACCTTCCGCTGGGCCGCGCGCCCGAACACCGCGACCGACGTCGCCGGGCTCGCCGGCCGCCGCATCGCGACGAGCTACTCCGGCCTCGTCGAGAAGCACCTCGCCGACCAGGGCGTCGAGGCCTCGGTCGTGCGCCTCGACGGTGCCGTCGAGACCGCGATCACCCTCGGGGTCGCCGACGTCATCGCCGACGTCGTCGAGACCGGCGCGACCCTGCGCAGCCAGGGCCTGGAGGTCTTCGGCGAGCCGATCCTGCGCAGCGAGGCCGTGCTGGTCCGGCGCGAGGGCAGCGAGGAGACCGCCGGCATCGAGGTCCTGCGCCGGCGACTGCTGGGCGTCGTCACGGCCCGCCACTACGTGATGCTCGACTACGACGTGCCGGCGGACCTCGTCGACCGCGCCTGTGCCGTCACCCCCGGCCTCGAGAGCCCGACCGTGTCGCCGCT
The DNA here is from genome assembly GCF_000720925.1 of Phycicoccus jejuensis. GTDB lineage: Bacteria > Actinomycetota > Actinomycetes > Actinomycetales > Dermatophilaceae > Phycicoccus > Phycicoccus jejuensis. The sequence continues at coordinate 65,999 of NZ_JOEE01000005.1, forward strand.
GCAGAACCGCGACTGGTGCGCCGTCCGCGCGATGGTGCCTCGGATCGGCACGAACGCCGTGATGGACGAGCTGTACGACCTCGGCGCCCGCGCCATCCTCGTCACCGACATCACGGCCTGCCGGCTCTGACCCGGGTGCCGACCGTGACCGACGCCCCCGCCCCCGACGCCCCCTTCCGGCCCCGGCGCGGGCGCGTCGTGCCGCTCGCCGTCGCCGGCGTCTTCGTGCTCATCTGCACGGCCGTCGCCGTCGGGATGGGCGTCGCGGGCCAGTGGGGGCTCGGCGACCAGCTGGCCCTCGTCGTCTTCGGCGTCGCCGTCGCCGCGTTCCTCGCGCGCTACGCCGCCATCCGCGCGACCCCCGGCGAGGCCGGGCTGACGGTGCGCAACCTCATGTTGACCCGCACCGTCGGCTGGGACGAGATCGAGGCGGTGCGCTTCGTCGACGGCGACCCCTGGGTCAGCCTCGAGCTCGTCGACACCGACGTCGTCGCGGTCATGGCCGTGCAGCGCGTCGACGGCGAGCGCGGCCGCGCCGAGGCCGCGCGCCTGCTCGAGCTCGTCCGGGCCCGCCGCCGCGGCTGATCACACGGCGACGCCCTCCCGCTCGGACCCCACCCGCGCGGCGGTGGGCCGCAGCCGGCCGAGCGCCAGGAGCTGGGGGAGGGCCATGAGCGCGAGCAGCGCCCAGAGCAGCGTGAACCCGCCCGAGGCGTCACGGACCGCGCCCATCGTGGCGGGCCCGAGCGAGGCGAGCGAGTAGCTGACGAGGAAGGCCATCGCGGTCAGGCGTGCGCTGTCGCGCGGGGTGACCGAGTACCGGACGAGCAGGCCGAGGCCGAGCGCGAAGCACGCCCCCTGGCCGGCGCCGATGAGCAGGGCCCAGCCCCAGGCGAAGGCGTCCGGCGCGAGCCAGACGCCGGTCTCGCCGACGCCGCCGAGGAGGGTCGCCCCGGCGAGCAGCCACCGCGGGTCGTGGACGCGGTCGAGCAGGGTCGGCGCGACGAGGCCGCTGACCAGCTGCGCGCCGGTGAAGACGGACATGAGCAGCCCGGCGTCGCCGGCGCTCCACCCGTGGGACTCGTAGGTCGGCGCGAGCCAGGCCAGCGACGAGTAGAACTGCCACGACTGGAAGGTCAGGTAGGCCGCGAGCGTCCAGGCGGTCACGCTGCGCCACGGGAGCCGGTGCGTGACGGCCTCGGCGTCGGGGTCGGCGGGCGCGGCCGCCCGTCGCGCGGAGCGACGCGCCAGCGGCACCCACACCAGGCCCGCCAGGGCGGCCAGCGGCGCCCACGCGAGCAGGGAGCCCGCCCAGCCACCGAATGCGCCGGACAGCGGCACGGCGACGGCCGAGGCGACGGCGGCGGCGCCCATCATCGCCATCATCGTCAGGCCGGTGCCGAGGCCCGACCGGTGGGCGGGGAAGACGCTCTTGACGATTCCCGGCAGCAGCGTGCCGGCCACCGCGATGCCGGCGCCGGCGACGAGCGTGCCGGCGTAGAGCGACCACGTCTGCCCGCCGCCGACGCCGCGCACGACGAGCCCGACGAGCACCAGCCCGACCCCGTGGCCGACCGCGACCCCCGGGCCGACCCGGCGCGCCAGGACGTTGGCGACCGGCGCGAGCAGGCCCATGCAGAGCACCGGCAGGGTCGTGAGGACGCCCATCGCCGCGCCCGAGAGGCCGAGGTCGTCGCGGACGGTCTCGGCGAGCGGCGGCAGGCTCGCCATGAGGGTGCGCAGGTTCGCGGCGACGAGCACGAGCGCGGTGACGACGAGCCAGGGCGGCGTCGAGGTCGTGGGGCGGGCGGGGGTGGTCACGAGGCACTCACCGCGGCATCCTCACACGCGCCTCAGGGGAGGTGGGACTCCGGGACCAGCTGGAGCGCCTCGTCGTCGTCGAGGCCGGCGACGACGAGCAGGTCGACGACGATCGAGCGGACCTGCCCGCGGACCATCTCGGCCGAGAGCCCGGCCGACGGCTCGGCCCGCGCGGAGAGCCCGGCGACCCGGGCGAGGACGACGCGTCCGGCGGACGGCAGCGCGTGCTCGTCGAGGACGCGGGCGAGGTCGTCGGCGGCCCGGGCGAGCTCGGCGACGAGGTCGACGTACCGGGGTGGCACGGTCTCGTCGCGGCGGACGGCCACGCCGGCGCGGCGGGCGAGGACGCGCAGGTTGCGCACGCAGCGGTCGAGCGGGACGACGAGCGCGGACGCCGCGACGGCCTGGGGGCGGTGCCGGCGCAGCAGTGGGGACTGGCGCACGACCGCCACGCCCTCGGCGGCGGCGGTGCGCAGGTCGGTCAGCCGGTTTTCCAGCGCCCGGGCCTCGTCCAGGGCCTCGCGGGCGAGGTCGACGTCGCCCGTCCGCAGCGTCTCGGCCACCGACTCCAGGGTCCGCGCGACGGCCCGCACCGTGCGGGCGGCCTCCGCGCGGGGCCGCGCCACCGGGCTCGTCGGGACCACGGCCCCGATGAGGAGCGCGACGAGGCCGCCGACGAGCGCGTCGAGCCAGCGCCCGACCCCGGTGCTCGTCGTCGCGGCGAAGGCGACGATGAAGACCGACTGGACGCCCGCCTGGATGACGACGAGCTGCCCGGACGAGATGACGATGGCGATGGCCATCGCGGCGACGACGACGGACGCCATCTGGAGCCCGCCGCTGCCGAGCAGGAGGATCGTCACGTCGCCGACGAGCACGCCGATGGCGACGCCGACCGTCACCTCGACGATCCGCCGCAGGCGCTGCCCGTAGGTGAGCCCGAGGCAGAGGATCGCGGTGACCGGGGCGAAGAAGGGTTGGGGGTGACCGAGGGCGAGCCGTGCGGTGAACCAGGCGACGACGACGCCGAGGCCGATCTGGAGCAGGAAGACCACCCGGTCGTGGAGGCGGTGCAGCCCGCGCTCGAGCGCCGAGCGCAGGCCGTCCGCCCCGGAGCGGGCGCGCGCGGCGACGCTCACCGACCCTCCGTCGAGACGCGGACGTCGGCGTGCTCGCGGGTGCGGTCGTCGGCGAAGACCCGCTCCTCCTGGGCGGCCCAGCGCTCCCAGTGCGGGCGAAAGGTCTCGCCGTCACGGTCGATGCCCCGGCGCATCCGCTCGTCCCGGGGTGCCTCGACCCACACACGGACGGCGGCGTAGTCGCCGGCCCGGCCGACGCTCGCGCCGCAGCCCTCGACGACGAGGACCGGGGCCGCGGGCACGTCCCGCGTCTCGCCCCAGCCGTGGCGGTCCCAGTCCCACACCCGGTAGCGCGCGTCCTCGCCCCGCGACAGGGGGTCGAGGACCTGCTCGACGAGGAGCGGGACGGCGTCGGCGAGCCCGTCCCAGCCGGGGTAGAGCTCGTCCATGTGGACCACCGGGGCGGCGAGGGCCTCGACCACACCCTTGGCGAGCGTGGTCTTGCCGGAGCCGCTCGGCCCGTCGACGGCGACGACGGCCGTCGCGCCGCACCGCGGGCGGGCGTCGTGGAGGGCCTCGAGGACCGCCTCGACGTGCTCCGGCTCGGCCGGGTCCGTCACCTGGAACCACACGGTCACCGACCCTAGCGCCGCCACTACGCTGGCGCCGTGTCGTCCGTCGCCGTCCGTGTCATCCCGTGCCTCGACGTCGACGCCGGCCGCGTCGTCAAGGGCGTCAACTTCCGCGGCCTGCGCGACGCGGGGGACCCCGTCGAGCTCGCCCGCCGCTACGGCGAGCAGGGCGCCGACGAGCTGACCTTCCTCGACGTCACCGCGAGCAGCGGGGACCGCGCGACGATGTACGACGTCGTGGCCCGCACGGCCGAGGAGGTCTTCATCCCGCTGACCGTCGGCGGCGGGGTGCGCACGGTCGACGACGTCGACCGTCTGCTGCGCGCCGGGGCCGACAAGGTCGGCGTCAACACCGCCGCCATCGCGCGCCCGGAGCTCATCGCCGAGACCGCCGACCGCTTCGGGGCGCAGGTGCTCGTCCTGTCCGCCGACGTGCGGCGTCGTCGGACCGAGGACGGCTCGCCCGCAGGCGGGTTCGAGGTGACGACGCACGGCGGGCGCACCGGCACCGGCCTCGACGCCGTCGAGTGGTGCGCCCGGGCCGAGTCGCTCGGCGCCGGCGAGATCCTCCTCAACTCGATGGACGCCGACGGCACCAAGGACGGCTTCGACCTCGAGCTGATCCGGCTCGTCCGGGCCGCCGTCTCGGTCCCGGTCATCGCGAGCGGGGGAGCGGGCGCCGTCGAGCACTTCGCGCCCGCGGTCGAGGCCGGTGCGGATGCGGTCCTCGCCGCGAGCGTGTTCCACTTCGGGGACCTGACGATCGGTCAGGTCAAGGACGCGCTGCGCGTCGACGGGCTGCCCGTGCGCTGAGGCCACGGGCACGACGGAGGGGGAGAGATGCTCGACACCGCGCACCCGCGCGACCTCGTGATGGTGGGGGCCGTGTTCGGCCTCGCGACGTTCATCTGGTCCGGCTGGGCCCAGGAGGGTCCGCCGCGGCCGGTGCTGTGGAGGGTGCTGCTCGGCGCGCTCGGGGTCGCCGGGCTCGCGCTCGCCGGCTGGAGCACGACGCAGGCGGTGCGGCACTGGGGCGGCTCGAGCGCGATCGAGCCGGGGAGCCGGGCCTTCACCGTCTACCTCGTCGTCTTCTGGGCCGAGGTCGTCGTCGCGGGGGTGGCCGGGGTCCTGCTCGCCCGGCGGGGGCGCGGCGACCTCGTCGCGCCGCTCGTGCTCCTCGTCGTCGGGCTGCACTTCGTCGCGCTCGCGGTCGTCTTCTCGCAGCCGGTGCTGCACCTCACCGCGGGGCTGCTCGTGGCCGTCGCGGTCCTCGCGGCGCTCGTCCCGGCCGGCGCGGTCGCCCGCAGCTTCTGGTGCGGCGTCCTGGGGGCGCCCGTGTTCCTCGTCGTCGGGCTGTGGTGTGCCCTGACCGGAGAGCCGCTCCTCGACCCCTCCTGACGCGGCGGCCCCACCCCTACACTCACGCTCGTGACCGCCTCCCGCGCACGGCAGCTGCACCTCGTGGTCGCCCTCGTGGCGACCTTCGCCCTCACGTTCCAGACCGCCCTCGTGCTGTCGGGGGAGGCGGTCCTCAACGACGAGGTGCCGCCGCTGGCCACGCGCCTGTACCGCCTGGTCGCCTACTTCACGATCCAGAGCAACGTCCTCGTCGCGGTCACGGCGTGGCAGCTGTGGCGCGACCCGCTGCGTGACGGCCGCTGGTGGCGCCCGGTGCGGCTCGCCGCGCTCGTCGGCATCACCGTGACCGGGCTCGTGCACTTCGTCCTGCTGCGGCCCCTGCTCGACCTGAGCGGGGCCAACTGGGTCGTCGACAAGCTGCTCCACATCGTCGTGCCGGTGCTCGCCGTGCTCGCCTGGGTGCTCGCCGGGCCGCGGCCGCGCACGACGTGGCGCACCGCCCTCGAGGCCCTCCTGTGGCCGCTGCTCTGGACGGCGTGGACCCTCGTCGTCGGCGGCCTGAGCGGCTGGTACCCCTACCCGTTCCTCGACCACCGGAGGAACGGTGTCGGCGCCGTGGTCGTCGCCGTGCTCGGGATCACCGTCCTCTTCCTGCTGCTCTTCGCCGCGGTCGTGGCCCTCGACCGCCGGCTCAGGCCGGCCAGTCGAGCTCGGTGACCTCGCCGCCCACGACCGTGGCCGTCATCGTCACCCCGTGGGTACCGACGGGGTAGAGCTCGTAGTCGCCGGCGAGCAGCTCGGGGTAGACGAGGCACGACACGGTGCCCGACGGGGTCGGCCGGGGCACGACCCCTACGTGGGGGAACGGCGACGCGTGCGCGTGGTCGTGCGGTCCGTCGTGCTCGTGGTGGTGCGGGTGGTCGTGGTGGTGCGGGTGGTCGTGGCCGTGCGGGTGGTCGGCGACCGCCCCGGCGGGCCGGATCTCGACCTCGAGGTCGTCCAGGTCGGGGCGGTGCTCGGGCATCGTCACGACGAGCGCGCCGACGTCGCCGCCGATGTCGAGGGGCACGGGCCCCTGTCCGGCGTACGGGTTCTCGGTGGTGGGCACGGCAGTCCTCTCGGGCGGGAAGGGTGGAGCGGGCGGGCCCGCCCCGCCCACCGGGTCGCGGTGGACGGGGCGGGCGGTCGGTCAGGCGGCGCCGCCGGCGGTGCCGGGGGTCGTCTGGTACCCCCCGGCCGGCGTCCCCAGGTAGGGGAAGACGTCGAGGAACGGCGGGTTGGTGTTGCTCGTGCCGTCGGTCAGGCCGCCGGACGCGTCGTCCGGCGTGAACGACGGGTCCACGAGGGGGATGGTCGCCCCGGCCACGGCGCGCAGCTCGATGGCCACGACGTCGTCGATCGGGCGGCGACCGTTGGGGAACCCCGCGGCGTCACCCGCGACGAGCCCGATGGGGTTCGGCTTCTTGGCCGGCGGCACCGCGAGGTTGAGTCGCAGCATGTCCGCCTGGTTCGCGCCGGTGTAGTTCTGGAAGCCCGGCACGACCCCCTTCGGGATGCCCGTCAGGAGGATCGCGAGCAGGTCGGCGCGGTCCTTCTTGTAGGCGGCCAGGCGGGGGAACACCCCGGGGTAGAGCACCGGCAGGAGACCGGCGAGCTCGGGCCGCGCCACGTACTGCGCGAACCGCTTGTCACCGTCGGGCCCGACCGAGTTCCACGTGTCCTTCTCGGCCATCGGGGTGATGACCTCGTTGAACAGCGGGTTGCCCAGCCGCGAGACCTGCCGGAAGGGCCCGGCGTCCTCGGCCTTGCCCTGCCCGACCTTGAGGACGCGGATCTTCTGGCGGCTGGCCGTGGCCCACACCCCGATGACCGAGCGGGTGTCGTCGACGTCCGTCGGCGCCCCGTGGCCGGCCGTGAGGTCGGTCTTGGGCACCTGGATCGCGATGCTGTGGACGTTGAGCCCCTGGGTGCCGTTGACCCCCGCCGCCGCGGCGGACGGGATGAGGTGCGCCATCTGGTAGGGCCGCAGCGTCCCGAGGTCGAAGATGCTGCCGAGGTCGACGTGGAAGCCCTCCGCCCGCTGCCCGGCGAACACGGTGCGCCCGCCCGCGATGCGGTGGACCGCCTGCGCGGCGAGCTTCTCGTAGTTCGGCGTGCTGCGCGGCCCGACGTTGACCGGCGGGCAGGCCAGCCGCTCGGCGAGCGTCGTCCACCCCTTGCCCTTCTCGTACCGCGTCACCGAGTAGTACTGCGGGCGGGTCCACGTCGAGTCGCTGATCGAGGTGATCGGGCCCGTGTTGTAGAGGAAGGTCTTCTTGTTGCGGATGCCGGTGACGAACCGGAACCGGTACACGATGTCGGCCTCGCCGGCCGTCCCCGAGTTGCTGATCTTGATCTCGTAGAGCACGTCGTCGCCGAACTCGTAGAAGTTCGGACCGCCCTGCGGGTTCTGGAAGGGGATGAAGTTGGCGATGAGCGTGACGTGGCTCGGCTTGTCCGGGCTGACGAACGCGTAGACGTCGGTGTTGTCGGCGACGGGGTCCTTGGAGACCTCGGGGGCTTCGCGGTGGGAGGACATCAGGCCTTCCCTCCCGACGCCTTGACGAGCCGGCGGACGAGGGCGGGGTCGTGGACCTCGACCTCCTCCTCGCCGACCATGAGCGAGATGACCCCGGAGCCGGGGTCCTCGATGAACGCGACGAGCACGGCGTTGTCGAGCTCGCCGAGGACCTCGTCCTTGTCACGGACGGTGGCCTGCGCCGCCGTGGCCGTGGCGACGACGGCGATGGCCGTCGTCGACCCCGCCGCCGCCAGGAGGCCGCGTCGTGATGTCCCTGCCATGGTGCTTCCCTTCGTGGGGCGCGGGAGGACCTCCCGCGCGGGAGCGGGCCGCGGACGTCGACCACCTGGGTCCACAGCGACCCGTTGGTGTTCGGAGCCGTGCCCCGGAGCGGATGGGTCGACCCGTCACGGCAGAATGGGCGGGTGCCGACCGACCCCGCCCTCGACCCCTCCGTCGCCGCCCGCCTGAAGCGCGACGAGCACGGTCTCGTCGCCGCGATCGTCCAGCAGCACGACAGCGGTGAGGTCCTCATGCTCGGCTGGATGGACGACGAGGCGTTGCGCCGCACCCTGACCGAGGGCCGCGTGACGTTCTGGTCGCGCAGCCGCCAGGAGTACTGGCGCAAGGGGGACACCTCCGGCCACGCCCAGCACGTGCGCTCGGTCGCGCTCGACTGCGACGGCGACGCCCTCCTCGTCCGCGTCGAGCAGGTCGGCGCGGCCTGCCACACCGGCGACCGCACGTGCTTCGACGCGGGGGACCTCGGCGCGGTCGTCGGGGCGGGCGCATGAGCGCCGCCGAGACGCCGGACCTCGCGTACGGGCAGACCTGGCCGGCGCTCGACGCGTTCGGCGTGCTCGCGCGCGACCGGCGCGTCATCCCCGTCGTCCGGCGCCTCATGGGCGACGCCGAGACACCGGTCGGGGTGTACCGCAAGCTCGCCGGCGACCGGCCCGGCACCTTCCTCCTCGAGTCCGCCGAGCACGGCGGCGTGTGGTCGCGCTGGTCGATCATCGGGGCGGCCAGCCGCGCCACCCTCACCGAGCGCGACGGCGAGGCGCACTGGCTCGGCGAGCCGCCGGTCGGCGTGCCCACCGACGGCCCGGCGACCGAGGCCCTGCGCGCCACGATGGAGGTGCTCGCGACGCCGCCGATCGCCGGCCTGCCCCCGCTGACCGGCGGGATGGTCGGCGCCGTCTCGTACGACGCGGTGCGCCGCTGGGAGAAGGTCCCGAGCGACCTGCCGGACGAGCTCGGGGTCCCCGAGCTCGCGATGATGCTCGCCACCGACCTCGCGGTGCTCGACCACGCCGACGGCTCGATCCTCCTCGTCGCCAACGCCGTCAACTACGACGACACCGACGAGCGCGTCGAGCAGGCCTGGTCCGACGCCGTCGCCCGCCTCGACGCGATGACCGCGGCGCTCGCCGCGCCGGCCCCGAGCACCGTCGCCGTCGTCGACACCGAGGCCGTCGAGTCCGCGATGGCCGGCGTCCGGTCGAACACCACCCGCGAGCGCTACGAGGAGGTCGTCGAGCTCGCCAAGGAGGACATCCGCGCGGGCGAGGTGTTCCAGGTCGTCCTCTCGCAGCGGTTCTCGCTCGACTGCCCGGCCGACCCGCTCGAGGTCTACCGCGCCCTGCGGGCCTCCAACCCGAGCCCCTACATGTACCTCTTCCGCTTCCCGGCACCCGACGGGTCCGACTACGCCGTCGTCGGCAGCAGCCCGGAGGCGCTCGTCCGGGTCACAGGGGAGCGGGCCATCACGCACCCGATCGCCGGGTCGCGGCCGCGCGGCAAGACGCCCGAGGACGACGTCCGGCTCGCCGAGGAGCTGCTGGCCGACCCCAAGGAGCGCGCCGAGCACGTCATGCTCGTCGACCTCGGCCGCAACGACCTCCAGCGCGTCTGCCGCCCCGGCACCGTCGACGTCGTCGAGTTCATGGACGTGCGCCGCTACAGCCACGTCATGCACCTGGAGTCGACGGTCGTCGGTGACACCCGGCCGGGCGTCGGCGCGTACGACGTGCTCGTGTCGACCTTCCCGGCCGGCACCCTCTCCGGCGCCCCGAAGCCGCGCGCGCTCGCGCTCATCGAGCACTACGAGCCCTCGCGGCGCGGGGTCTACGGCGGCGTCGTCGGCTACCTCGACTTCCACGGCGACCTCGACATGGCGATCGCCATCCGCACCGCGCTCGTCCGCGACGGCGTCGCGCACGTGCAGGCCGGCGCCGGCATCGTCGCCGACTCGGTGCCGGCCCGCGAGCACGAGGAGTGCGTCGCGAAGGCCACCGCCGCGCTGCGCGCCGTCGCGACGGCCGGGGCGATGCGGACCGTGTCGTGAGGCGGCTGACCGGCAAGGGCCCCGTCGCCCTCCTCGCGCTGCTCGGCGCGGGCGTCGTCCTCGTCGCCGGGTTCCGGCCGTGGGTCTCCGGCACCGTCGCCGACGCCGTCCTCGGCGGCAGCCGGGTCGAGGCCACCGGCGCGGAGGTGGCGCCCGGGCTCTCGGCGATCGCCCTCGCGGTCGCCGCCGCGGCCGTCGCCGTCGTCGCCGCCGGCCGGGTCGGCCGCACGGTGGCCCTCGTCCTCTGGGCCGGGTGCCTCGTCGTCGCCGGCGCGCTCACCGTCCGGGTGCTCGGCGACCCCTCCGGCGCGCTCGGGCCGGTCGCGGCCACACGCGTCGGCCGCACCGGCACCGTCGAGGCGGTCGCCTCCGCGACGGCGATGCCCTGGGTGGCGCTGCTCGGCGTCCTCGTCGCCGCGCTGGCCCTCGGCTGCGCGCTCGCCGGGGCGCGCCGGTGGGCCGGGCCGTCCCGCCGTTACGAGGCGCCGGGCACGGCCGAGGGCCACGTCGCCGGCCGGCGGGGCGAGCGGGTGGCGAGCGACTGGGACGACCTCTCCGCGGGCCGTGACCCCACCGACGTCGGCGACGACGCCACGACCTGACAGAATCGACACGACGCCACGCCCCGGGCCGACCGGCCCCCGACCCCTTCCGAGGTGGAGCCCCCATGAGCGAGATCGAAGACCACGGCCACAGCCTGGCGGCGTGGACCGCGGTGGGGATCATCATCGTCGCGTCGGCCATCATGTGCCTCGCGGTGATGTTCCCCAACGTCCCGCTGTTCATCGGCGGGGCGGTGCTGGCCGTCGTCGGCGGCATCGCCGGCAAGGTCCTCTCCATGGCCGGGTACGGCGCGGCCGGGCGCGACCGCGGCGAGGCCCCCTCGATCCGATGACCGGCGGTCCTCCCGTGGCCTCCGTCCTCGACTCCATCGTCGATGGGGTCCGTGAGGACCTCGCCGAGCGCGAGGAGCACCTGCCGCTCGAGCGGGTCCGCGAGCTCGCGGCCGCCGCCCCGCCGGCGCTCGACGCCGAGGCGGCGTTCCGGCGCCCCGGTCTCGCGCTCGTCGCCGAGGTCAAGCGCGCGAGCCCGAGCAAGGGAGCGCTCTCGGACATCCCGGATCCCGCGGCCCTCGCCGCCGCCTACGAGGTCGGTGGCGCCAGCGCGATCTCGGTCCTCACCGAGCAGCGGCGCTTCGGCGGCAGCCTCGCCGACCTCGACGCCGTGCGCGCCGCTGTGTCGATCCCCGTGCTGCGCAAGGACTTCGTCGTCACCGACTACCAGGTCTGGGAGGCGCGGGCCCACGGCGCCGACATCGTGCTGCTCATCGTGGCCGCGCTCGACGACGACTTGTTCCGGTCGCTGCTCGCCCGCGTCGGCGAGCTCGGGATGACCGCGCTCGTCGAGGTCCACGACGAGGCCGAGACCCAGCGCGCCGTCGACGCCGGCGCCACCGTCATCGGCGTCAACGCCCGCAACCTCAAGACCCTCGAGGTGCACCCCGACACCTTCTCGCGGCTGCGGCCGCTCGTCCCGGACGGCGTCGTCATCGTCGCCGAGTCGGGCATCACCGGGCCCGCCGACGCGGCGGCGTACGCGGCGCAGGGCGCCGACGTCGTCCTCGTCGGCGAGGCCCTCGTCCGCGACGGCGACCCGGCGGCCGGGGCCGCCGCGATCGTCGCCGCCGGAGCCGTGGAGGCGACCCCGTGACCGACACCACCGACACCACCGAGAGCGGCCTGACGGTCGACGAGCTGCCCCGCCCGGGACGCTTCGGCGACTTCGGCGGCCGCTACGTGCCCGAGGCGCTCGTCCCGGCGCTCGAGCAGCTCGACGAGGCCCGCCAGAAGGCCGCCGTCGACCCCGAGTTCCAGGACGAGCTCGCCCGTCTGCACGCCACGTACACCGGACGGCCGAGCATCATCACCGAGGTGCCGCGCTTCGCCGCGCACTGCGGCGGCGCCCGGGTGGTCCTCAAGCGCGAGGACCTCAACCACACCGGGTCGCACAAGATCAACAACGTCCTCGCCCAGGCCCTGCTCACGAAGCGCATGGGCAAGACCCGCATCATCGCCGAGACCGGCGCGGGCCAGCACGGCGTCGCGACGGCCACCGCCGCCGCGCTCATGGGCCTGGAGTGCACGGTCTACATGGGCAAGGTCGACACCGAGCGCCAGGCCCTCAACGTCGCGCGGATGAAGATCCTCGGCGCGGAGGTCGTCGCCGTCGAGCACGGCTCGGCCACGCTCAAGGACGCGATCAACGAGGCCCTGCGCGACTGGGTCACCAACGTCACGACGACGCACTACGCCATCGGCACGGTCACCGGCCCGCACCCGTTCCCCGAGATGGTCCGCGACTTCCACGCGATCATCGGCGAGGAGGCGCGGGCGCAGGTCCTCGAGCTGACCGGGCGCCTGCCCGACGCCGTCGTCGCGTGCGTCGGTGGTGGCTCGAACGCGATGGGCATCTTCCACCGCTTCGTCCCCGACACCGGCGTGCGGCTCATCGGCATCGAGGCCGGCGGCGAGGGCGTGCAGAGCGGGCGCCACGCCGCCCGCTTCGCCGCGGACGCGACCCCCGGGGTGCTGCACGGCGCCATGAGCTACCTCATGCAGGACACCGACGGGCAGACGGTGGAGTCGCACTCGATCTCGGCCGGCCTCGACTACCCGAGCGTCGGCCCCGAGCACGCCCACCTGCGCGACAGCGGCCGGGCCGAGTACCGCTACGCCACCGACGACGCGGTGATGGAGGCCTTCCGCCTGCTCTGCCGCACCGAGGGCATCATCCCGGCGCTGGAGTCGGCCCACGCCCTCGTCGGGGCGATGGAGGTCGGGCGCGAGCTCGGCCCCGACGGCCTCGTCCTCGTCAACCTCTCCGGCCGCGGTGACAAGGACATGCACACCGCCGCCGCGTACTTCGGCCTCGTCGAGGAGGGCACCCAGTCGTGAGCACCACCCAGGCCACCCGCCTCGGGGAGGTTCTCGAGCGCTGCCGCGCCGAGGGCCGCGCCGCGCTCGTCGGCTACCTCCCGGTCGGCTACCCGAGCGTCGAGGGCTCCATCGAGGCGATGAAGGTCCTCGTCGAGGCCGGCTGCGACATCGTCGAGGTCGGCGTCGCGTACAGCGACCCGGTCATCGACGGCCCGGTCAACCAGGAGGCGATGGCCGCCGCCCTCGCCGCCGGGGTCCGCGTCGACGACGTCTTCACCGCTGTCTCGGCCGTCCGCGACGCGGGCGCCGTCCCGGTCGTCATGACCTACTGGAACCTCGTGCTCAAGCGGGGCGTCGAGGCCTTCGCCGCCGACCTCGAGGCGGCCGGGGGCGCAGGCCTCATCACCCCGGACCTCGTGCCGGACGAGGCCGACGACTGGCTGGCCGCGAGCGAGCGGCACGGCCTGGACCGGGTCTTCCTCGTGGCCCCGAGCAGCACCCCCGACCGCCTCGAGAAGGTCACCTCGGCCTGCCGCGGGTTCGTCTACGCCGCCTCGACGATGGGGGTTACGGGGGTGCGCACCAGCGTCGACACCGACGCCCGCACGCTCGTCGAGCGCGTCCGCGAGGTCACCGACGTCCCCGTCTGCATCGGCCTCGGCGTCTCCACCCGCGAGCAGGCGGCCGAGATCGCCGCCTACGCCGACGGCGTCATCGTCGGGTCCGCGCTCGTGCGGACCCTCGCCGGCGACGGGGAACTCTCCGAGCGGCTCGAGGCGTTGCGCAGTCTGACCACCGAGCTGGCCCAGGGTGTCCGGGAGGGGAAGCGATGAGCACGAGCACCGACGAGGTGGGCACCGCGCCCGCCCCCTGGTACCGCTCGGAGCGTGTCCTCGACGTCGTCGGGCTCGCGGCCCGCCTCTTCCTCGGGGTCGTCCTCGTGTGGGCCGGGTTCGCCAAGGTCGGCCGCCCGCTGACCTCGCAGCGCGCGGTGCAGGCCTACGACCTGCCGTTCCTCTCGTTGGACGTCGCGGGCTGGATCGGCCTCGCGCTGCCCTTCCTCGAGATCGTCCTCGGGGTCCTCCTCGTCCTCGGGCTCTTCACGCGGCCGGCGGCGATCGTGGGGACGCTGCTCATGGTCGTCTTCGTCATCGGGATCTCGCAGGCGTGGGCCCGTGGCCTGACCATCGACTGCGGCTGCTTCGGCGGCGGCGGCCAGGTGGGCGCCAACGAGACGAAGTACCCTCAGGAGATCGCGCGCGACGCCTCGTTCGCCCTCGCCGGCGCGTGGCTCTGGTGGCGGCCGCGCACCCTCGCCTCCCTCGACCGCGTCCTCTTCGGACACTGACCGACCGCACCGAAAGGCATCACCCCCGACATGGCCAAGAACTCGACGAAGCCGAGGCCGGGCAACGCCCGCCAGGCGAAGATCCAGGCGGCGCAGAAGGCGAACGGCGGCGGGGGTGTCAACAAGATCGTCGTCGCGACGGTCGTCGTGGTCGTCGCCATCGTCGCGGTCGTCGGCGGTGTCATCTGGATGGAGACCTCGCAGAAGAACGCCGTGACCGGTGGCGGCAACGCCGTGCCGGCGGGCGCCGCGGGCCTGGGCGCCGGGTACCCGGCGTTCACCGACGTCAAGGCGGTCGCGGGCGCGCCGACGCTCGACGTCTTCGAGGACTTCCAGTGCCCGGCCTGCAAGGCCTTCGAGGACCAGCTCGGCCCGACCGTCGAGTCCCTCGCGAAGGAGGGCAAGGTCAAGGTCGTCTACCACGTGAAGAACTTCCTCGACGACAACCTGCGCAACGACAGCTCCACCAAGGCCGGCAACGCCGCCTTCTGCGCGGCCGACGCGGGCAAGTTCCAGGAGTTCCACGACCAGGCCTACGCCAATCAGCCGAGCGAGGGCGCCGGGTTCACCGACGCACAGCTCAAGGGCTTCGCCTCCGCGGCCGGCATCACCGGCAGCGCGCTGACGACCTGGCAGCAGTGCTACGACGCCGGCAAGTACGTCGACTACGTCAACTCGGTCGAGAAGAAGAGCTTCGAGGACGGCGTGCGCGGCACCCCGACCCTGCGTCTGAACGGCAAGGACCTCGACCTCGGCCAGGTCGGCACCCCCGAGCTGCTGACCCAGGCGATCCAGGACGCCACGAAGTGACCCCGGTGATCCGGCAGGCGGGTCGTCCGGCGTGACGACCTACCTGCCGAGCCCGACGGTCGCGGCCTTCGACCTCGGGCCCCTGACGATCCGGGCGTACGCCCTGTGCATCCTCGCGGGCATCGTCCTCGCGGTGTGGCTGACCGGGCGCCGGCTCGCGGCGCGGGGGGTCGACTCCGGCGTCGCGCTCGACGTGTCGGCCTACGCCGTCATCCTCGGGATCATCGGCGGCCGGCTCTACCACGTCATCACGACGCCCGAGCCGTACTGGGGCGAGGGCGGGCACCCGCTCGACGCGCTGAAGATCTGGAACGGCGGCCTCGGCATCTGGGGCGCGATCGCGCTCGGCGCGGTGGGCGTCTGGATCGGCTGCCGCCGGGCCGGCGTCCCCTTCCTCACCTTCGCCGACGCCGCCGTGCCGGGCGTCGCCTTCGCCCAGGCGATCGGCCGGTGGGGCAACTGGTTCAACAACGAGCTGCACGGCGGCCCGACCACGCTCCCGTGGGGGCTGACGGTCCACCAGTGGGACCAGGCCGCCGGCCGCGCCGTCACCGACGCCTCCGGCAACGCCGTCGTGGCGGGTGTCTACCACCCGACGTTCCTCTACGAGTCGCTCTTCCTCCTCGTCCTCGGGTTCGGGCTCCTCGCGCTCGACCGGCGTCGTCGCCTCGCGCCCGGGCAGCTGCTCGGCTTCTACGTGGCGGGGTACCCGGTCGGGCGCATCGTCGTCGAGAAGATGCGCACCGACGAGGCCGAGCTGATCCTCGGCCAGCGGCTCAACGTGTGGACGAGCGTCCTCGTGTTCCTCCTGGGCGTCTGGATCGTGTGGCACACCGGCCGCCGGGCCCGCCGGGCCGAGCCCGAGCAGGTCGACGAGCCGGCCGCGGAGGCGTCCACGGCGGAGCACCCCGAGTCCCAGGATGTGGGATAGCGACGCTCGAATGGCAAGACGCGGGGGGCCGGGGATAGCATTCCGGCACGTGGCCAGAGACGTCCGCGCCTGACCTTGCCGTGCCCGGTCCCGCGAGGGGCCGTCGACCCCCGAGGACGGTGATCCGACGTGACCGTCGCCCGCTTCTCCGCCCAGCCCGACGACGTCGGGCTGTACCGCCGCGAGCACGAGCACGACGCGTGCGGTGTGGCGATGGTCGCGACGATGCGAGGGAGCGCGGGCCACGACATCGTCGCCCACGCCCTCGACGCGCTGCGCAACCTCGACCACCGCGGCGCCACCGGCGCCGACCCGCTCGTCGGTGACGGCGCCGGCATCCTCACCCAGGTGCCCGACGCCTTCTTCCGGGCCGTCGTCGACGCCGAGCTGCCGCCCGCCGGCGCGTACGCGGCCGGGATGGCCTACCTGCCGACCGACGCCGCCGAGCGCGAGAGCGCGCAGGAGCGCATCGAGGCGATCGCCGCCGAGGAGGGCCTGCGGGTCCTCGCCTGGCGCGACGTGCCCGTCGTCCCCGACCTCGTCGGCGAGGCCGCCCGCGCGACGATGCCCTGCTTCCGTCAGCTCTTCGTCGCGTCGCAGGAGGGCCTCACGGGCATCGAGCTCGACCGGGTCGCCTTCGTCCTGCGCAAGCGCGCCGAGCGCCAGGCCGAGGTCTACTTCCCGTCGCTGTCGGCCCGCACGGTGGTCTACAAGGGGATGCTGACCACGGGTCAGCTGGAGCCGTTCTTCCCGGACCTCTCCGACGAGCGCTTCGCCACCGAGCTCGCCCTCGTGCACTCGCGCTTCTCGACCAACACCTTCCCGAGCTGGCCGCTGGCGCACCCCTACCGGCTCATCGCGCACAACGGCGAGATCAACACCGTCAAGGGCAACCGCAACTGGATGCACGCCCGCGAGAGCATGCTCGCGTCCGACGTCCTGCCCGGCGACCTCTCGCGCATCTCGCCGATCTGCAGCCCGGAGGCCTCGGACTCCGCGTCCTTCGACGAGGTCCTCGAGCTGATCCACCTCGGCGGGCGCAGCCTGCCCCACGCGGTGCTCATGATGATCCCCGAGGCCTGGGAGAACCACGCCTCGATGGACCCCGCCCGCCGCGCGTTCTACGAGTTCCACTCGACCTTCATGGAGCCCTGGGACGGCCCGGCCGCCGTCTGCTTCACCGACGGCACCCTCGTCGGGGCTGTCCTGGACCGCAACGGCCTGCGTCCCGGCCGCTACTGGGTCACCGACGACGGTCTCGTCGTCCTCGCCTCCGAGGCCGGTGTCCTCGACCTCGAGCCCGAGAACGTCGTGCGCCGCGGCCGCCTGCAGCCCGGCCGGATGTTCCTCGTCGACACCGCCGCCGGGCGGATCGTCAGCGACGAGGAGGTCAAGTCCGGCCTCGCCGGCGAGCACCCCTACGAGGAGTGGCTGCACGCGGGACTCATCGGCCTGAAGGACCTGCCCGAGCGCGAGCACATCGTCCACACCGCCGCCTCCGTCGCGCGCCGCCAGCGCACCTTCGGGTACACCGAGGAGGAGCTCAAGATCGTCCTCGCGCCGATGGCCCGCACCGGCGCCGAGGCCCTCGGGTCGATGGGCACCGACACGCCGATCGCGGTGCTCTCGGAGCGGCCGCGGCTCGTCTTCGACTACTTCACCCAGCTCTTCGCGCAGGTCACCAACCCGCCGCTCGACGCCATCCGCGAGGAGCTCGTCACCTCGCTCGCCGGCTCGATCGGGCCGGAGGGCAACCTCCTGGACGCCAACCCGGCCCACGCCCGTCAGGTCGTCCTGCCGTTCCCGGTCATCGACAACGACGAGCTCGCGAAGATCGTCCACATCAACGCCGACGGCGACCTGCCCGGCTTCGAGACCGTCGTCGTCCGCGGCACCTACGACGTGAGCGGCGGCGAGGCGGCCCTGCGCGCCCGCCTGCACGAGATCTTCGCCGAGGTGTCCGAGGCCATCGCCGGCGGAGCACGCTTCGTCGTCCTCTCCGACCGCGACTCCGACCGCGACCTCGCGCCGATCCCGTCGCTCCTGCTCACCTCGGCGGTCCACCACCACCTGATCCGCGAGAAGACCCGCACGCAGGTCGGCCTCGTCGTCGAGGCCGGCGACGTCCGCGAGGTACACCACGTCGCGCTCCTCGTCGGCTACGGCGCCGCCGCGATCAACCCCTACCTCGCGATGGAGTCCGTCGAGGACATGGTCCGCCGCGGCGACATCACCGACGTCACCGAGGAGAAGGCGGTCGCCAACCTCATCAAGGCGCTCGGCAAGGGTGTCCTCAAGGTGATGTCGAAGATGGGCATCTCCACCGTCGCGTCCTACCGGGGCGCCCAGGTGTTCGAGGCGATCGGGCTCTCGCAGGGGCTCGTGGACGAGTTCTTCACCGGCACGGTCAGCCAGCTCGGCGGCATCGGCCTCGACGTCGTCGCCGCCGAGACCGCGGCCCGGCACGGGATGGCCTACCCGCCGGACGGCATCCGCCAGGCGCACCGCAAGCTCGTCGTCGGCGGCGAGTACCAGTGGCGCCGCGAGGGCGAGCCGCACCTCTTCGACCCCGAGACGGTCTTCCGGCTCCAGCACGCGACCCGCCAGCGCCGCTACGACGTCTTCAAGCAGTACACGCAGCGGGTCGACGAGCAGTCCGGCCGGCTGATGACCCTCCGCGGGCTCTTCGAGCTCGGCGGCGCGTCGCCGCGCGAGCCCGTGCCGCTCGAGGAGGTCGAACCGGTCGAGTCCATCGTCAGGCGGTTCTCCACCGGCGCGATGAGCTACGGCTCGATCAGCAAGGAGGCGCACGAGACGCTCGCCGTCGCGATGAACCGCCTCGGCGCGCGCTCGAACACCGGCGAGGGCGGCGAGGACGTCGACCGGCTCCTGGACCCGGTGCGCCGCTCGGCCATCAAGCAGGTCGCCTCGGGCCGCTTCGGCGTGACGTCGATGTACCTGACCCACAGCGACGACATCCAGATCAAGATGGCCCAGGGCGCCAAGCCCGGTGAGGGCGGCCAGCTGCCCGGCCCCAAGGTCTACCCGTGGGTCGCGCGGACCCGGCACTCGACGCCCGGCGTCGGCCTCATCAGCCCGCCGCCGCACCACGACATCTACTCGATCGAGGACCTCGCGCAGCTGATCCACGACCTCAAGAACGCGAACCCGCAGGCGCGGGTCCACGTCAAGCTCGTCTCCGAGGTCGGGGTCGGGACGGTCGCAGCGGGGGTCAGCAAGGCGCACGCCGACGTCGTCCTCATCAGCGGCCACGACGGCGGCACCGGTGCCGCGCCGCTCACGTCGCTCAAGCACGCGGGCGGCCCGTGGGAGCTCGGCCTCGCCGAGACCCAGCAGACGCTCGTCCTCAACGGCCTGCGCGACCGGATCGTCGTCCAGGTCGACGGGCAGATCAAGACCGGCCGCGACGTCGTCGTCGCCGCGCTGCTCGGCGCCGAGGAGTTCGGCTTCGCCACCGCGCCGCTCGTCGTCTCCGGCTGCGTGCTCATGCGGGTCTGCCACCTCGACACCTGCCCCGTCGGCATCGCGACCCAGAACCCGGAGCTGCGCAAGCGCTTCTCTGGGCAGCCCGAGTTCGTCGAGACCTTCTTCGAGTACATCGCCGAGGAGGTGCGCGAGCACCTCGCCGCACTCGGCTTCCGGAGCATCGAGGAGGCGATCGGCCAGATCCAGCACCTCGACGTGAGCAAGGCCGTGCAGCACTGGAAGGCGTCGGGGCTCGACCTCGGGCCGGTCCTCGCGGCCGTCGAGAGCCCCGACGGCTCGGGCATCCGTCACCGCGTCGCCCAGGACCACGGCCTCGAGAAGGCGCTGGACCACCAGCTCATCGCCGCGGCCCGCGACGCGATCGACCACGGCGAGGCGGTGCAGGCGCGCTTCGCGATCCGCAACGTCAACCGGACGGTCGGCACGATGCTCGGCCACGAGGTGACCAAGGCGCACCCGGACGGGCTCGCGGACGGCACGATCGACCTCACTCTCACCGGCTCCGCCGGGCAGAGCTTCGGGGCGTTCCTGCCGGCCGGTGTCACGCTGCGGCTCGAGGGCGACGCCAACGACTACGTGGGCAAGGGCCTCTCCGGCGGCCGCGTCGTCGTCCGGCCCGCCCCGGGGTCGGCGCTCGTCGCCGAGGAGAACGTCATCGCCGGCAACGTCATCGGCTACGGCGCGACCTCCGGCGAGCTGTTCCTCCGCGGCCGGGTCGGCGAGCGCTTCTGCGTCCGCAACTCCGGCGCCACCGCCGTCGTCGAGGGCGTGGGCGACCACGGCCTCGAGTACATGACCGGTGGCACGGCGCTCATCCTCGGCCCGACCGGGCGCAACGTCGCGGCCGGCATGTCCGGTGGTGTGGCGTACGTCCTCGACCTCGACCACGACCGGGTCAACCCCGAGCTGGTCGACCTCCTGCCGCTCCGGCCGGACGACGAGCTCGTCGTCCACGACCTCCTCGAGCGCCACGTCCGGTGGACCGACTCGGGTGTCGCGGCGCGGCTCCTCGCCGACTGGGGCAGTGCCCGGTCGGCCTTCACCCTCGTCCTCCCGCGCCAGTACCAGCGCGTCCTCGACGTGCGGGCGCAGGCGGAGACGGAGGGACTCGACCCCGACGGCCCCCAGGTGTGGGAGCGGATCATGGAGGCCTCCCGTGGCTGACCCCCAGGGTTTTCTCAAGACGCGTGAGCGCGAGCTGCCGCGCCGCCGCCCGGTCCCGGTGCGCATCCGGGACTGGAAGGAGGTCTACGAGGCGCAGGCGGTGCCCGAGCTGCAGCGTCAGGCCGGTCGCTGCATGGACTGCGGGATCCCGTTCTGCCACAGCGGCTGTCCGCTGGGCAACCTCATCCCCGAGTGGAACGACCTCGCGTGGAAGGGGGAGTGGCGCGAGGCCATCGAGCGGCTCCACGCCACGAACAACTTCCCCGAGTTCACCGGTCGGCTCTGCCCGGCGCCGTGCGAGTCGGCGTGCGTCCTCGGCATCAACCAGCCGCCGGTCACCATCAAGCAGGTCGAGGTGACGGTCGTCGACCGCGCCTTTGAGAACGGCACGATCCTGCCGGTCTCGCCGGAGCGGCTGTCCGGCAAGACCGTCGCGGTCGTCGGCTCCGGCCCGGCCGGCCTCGCGGCCGCCCAGCAGCTGACCCGCGCCGGGCACACCGTCGCGGTCTACGAGCGGGCCGACCAGCCCGGCGGCCTGCTGCGCTACGGCATCCCCGAGTTCAAGATGGAGAAGGCCGTCCTCGACCGGCGCATCGCGCAGATGAAGTCCGAGGGCACCCGCTTCCGCACCGGCGTCGACGTCGGTGGCGACCTCACCGGGGCCGACCTGCGCAAGCGGTTCGACGCGGTCGTCGTCGCCATCGGCTCGACCGTGCCGCGCGACCTGCCGGTCCCCGGCCGCGAGCTCGACGGCGTCGTCCAGGCGATGGACTTCCTGCCGCCGGCCAACCGGGTCGCGCTCGGGCAGAGCGTCGAGAACCAGGTGACCGCCACCGGCAAGGACGTCGTCGTCATCGGCGGCGGCGACACCGGCGCCGACTGCATCGGCACGGCGCACCGGCAGGGCGCCCGCTCGGTGACGAGCCTCGAGATCATGCCGCAGCCCGGCATCGATCGCGCCGACGCCCACCCGTGGCCGACCTACCCGATGCTCTTCCGCGTCGCCTCGGCGCACGAGGAGGGCGGCGAGCGGGTCTACGCGACGACGACGAGCGAGGTCGTCGGCGACGACCAGGGCCGGGTGCGGGCGCTGCGTCTGCACGAGGTCCGGATGGGCGAGAACGGCTTCGAGAAGGTCGAGGGCTCCGAGCGCGAGATCCCGGCCCAGCTCGTGCTCCTCGCGATGGGCTTCCTCGGGCCGCAGCCCGGCGGGCTGCTCGAGCAGCTCGGGGTCGACAAGGACGAGCGCACGAACGTCGCGCGCGACGGCCACTTCATGTCGTCGGTGCCGGGCGTGTTCGTCGCCGGCGACGCCGGCCGCGGGCAGTCGCTCATCGTCTGGGCCATCGCCGAGGGACGATCGGTCGCCCACGAGGTCGACGCCTGGCTCATGGGCAAGCCGTCGCGGCTGCCCCGGCCGGTTGCGCCGACGGACCGTCCGCTGACGGTCTGAGCCGGCACCCCGGTCCGACCTCCCGCCCGACACAGGGCTTCGTCCGCGAGACCCCGGTTCCGAGCCGGGGTCTCGCGGACATTTCGGGGTGACCCCGAAATGTGGAGGCGCGTGGGGCCGGTGGGGTTCGGCGGGGGAGCGACCGCGATGTGGCCCGCGTCACGATGGAAGCGGTTGCACCGATAGGCTCGGCGGCATGCGTCGTGCCAAGATCGTCTGCACCCTCGGCCCCGCCACCTCCAGCGCCGAGAACCTGCGAGAGCTCGTCCGGGCCGGGATGGACGTGGCCCGCCTCAACCTCAGCCACGGCGTCCACGCCGACCACGAGCAGGTCTACCTCGACGTCCGCCGCGCGAGCGACGCCGTCGGCCGCGCGGTCGGCGTCCTCGTCGACCTCCAGGGCCCGAAGATCCGCACCGCACGGTTCGCGGACGGCCCCGTCGTCCTCCAGAGCGGCGCGACCTTCACGATCACCACGCGCGACGTGCCGGGAGACGTCACCGAGGTCGGCACGACGTACGAGGGGCTGCCGGGCGACGTCCACACCGGCGACCGCATCCTCATCGACGACGGCAAGATCGCGCTCATCGCCACCGACGTCACCGAGACCGACGTCGTCTGCCAGGTCCTCGAGGGCGGCCCGCTGAGCAACAACAAGGGCATCAACCTGCCGGGCGTCGCCGTCTCGGTGCCGGCCCTGTCCGAGAAGGACGAGGACGACCTGCGCTGGGGCCTGCGGGTCGGCGCCGACATGATCGCGCTGTCGTTCGTCCGCAGCGCCGACGACATCCGCCGCGTCCACGAGATCATGGACGAGGAGGGCCACCGCCTCCCGGTCATCGCGAAGATCGAGAAGCCGCAGGCCGTCGAGAACCTCGACGAGATCATCCGCGCCTTCGACGGCGTCATGGTGGCCCGCGGGGACCTCGGCGTCGAGATGCCGCTCGAGCAGGTCCCGCTCGTGCAGAAGCGTGCCTGCGAGATCGCCCGCCGCCGGGCCAAGCCCGTCATCGTCGCGACGCAGGTGCTCGAGTCGATGATCGAGAACAGCCGCCCGACCCGCGCGGAGGCCTCCGACGCCGCGAACGCCGTCCTCGACGGCGCCGACGCGCTCATGCTCTCCGGCGAGACGAGCGTCGGCAAGAACCCGTTCGCCGCGGTCCGGACGATGGCCCGCATCATCGAGAACACCGAGACGCACGGCCTGCACCGCATCCGCCCGCTCGGCACCCGGCCGAACTCCAAGGGCGGCGCCGTGACGGCCGCGGCCGCCGAGATCGGCGAGCTCCTGGGGGTCAAGTACCTCATCACGTTCACCGAGGGCGGCGACTCCTCGCGGCGCCTGTCGCGGGTGCGCCCGCGCATCCCGATGCTCGCCTTCACGCCCAACCAGTCCACGCGCAGCCAGCTCGCGCTCACGTGGGGCGTCGAGACCTTCCTCGTCGGCAAGGTGCGGCACACCGACGAGATGGCCATGCAGGTCGACGAGGTGCTCATGGGGCTCGGCCGGGTCCAGGAGGGCGACCAGGTGGTCATCGTCGCGGGCTCGCCCCCCGGCATCCCCGGCTCGACGAACGCCCTGCGCGTGCACAAGGTCGGCGACGCCAAGAACCGGGTCGCACCGGCCTACGTCGAGGCGGCGAAGCACGGACACGCCTGAGGCCGGCACGGTGGCCCTCGATATGCTGTCCACGCCCCGGCCGGGGTGGTGGAACGGCAGACACGGCGGACTCAAAATCCGCTGCCCGCGAGGGCGTGCGGGTTCGAGTCCCGCTCCCGGCACATGACCCAGAGTGCAGCCACCACCAAGCGCGTCCTCGTCGCCGAGGACGAGGCCATCATCCGGCTCGACCTCGCGGAGATGCTCCGCGAGGCCGGGTACGACGTCGTCGGCCAGGCCGGCGACGGCGAGCAGGCCGTCGAGATGGCCCGCTCGCTGACCCCGGACATCGTCATCATGGACGTCAAGATGCCCGTCATGGACGGGCTGACGGCCGCCGAGACGATCGGCGCCGAGCGCATCTGCCCGGTCGTCATGCTCACCGCGTTCAGCCAGCGCGAGCTCGTCGAGCGCGCCCGCGACGCCGGCGTCATGGCCTACGTCGTCAAGCCCTTCACCGCGAGCGACGTGACGCCGGCGCTCGACATCGCCCTCTCGCGCTGGAGCGAGCTCAAGCAGCTCGAGGCCGAGGTCGCGGACCTGGGGGAGCGGCTCGAGACGCGCAAGGCGGTCGACCGCGCCAAGGGCGTGCTCATGGCCAAGCTGAAGATCAGCGAGGCCGACGCGTTCCGGTGGATCCAGAAGACCGCCATGGACCGGCGGATGGGGATGCGCGAGGTCGCCGACGCCGTCGTCGCCGGCATGGAGAAGAGCTGACCGGATCCGTGGGCCGGGAGCGGTCCCACGACGGGATCCGCGGGGCGCGTCGGGCCGTTCGGACCGGTTCCGGCCATCCGGACTTTCCTCGGGCGCCTACGGGGGCATAGTGTCCGGTGTCGGTGCGGTTCCCGCGGGGGACCACCGTCGGACAGGAGGCGAACGTGGCGCGACGACCCGTCGAGGTGGCTGCCGTCGAGGGTGACCTCGAGGCCCTCACCGCGCTCTGGCGCGAGGCGAAGGTCGACGCCGGGACGAGCCCCGAGGTCTGCGCCCGCGCCATCTCCGACGGCCGCCTCTCGAGCGCCCTCCAGCGTCCCGGCGTGCAGGCGTTCATCGCCACCCTCGAGGGCGAGCCCGCCGGCTACGTCATCACGACCGACAACCCCTTCGGCCTCGCGCCGAGCCCCGAGGTCGCCATCGAGCAGCTCTGGGTCACCCCGGTCGCCCGGCGCCACGGCGTCGCGAAGCAGCTCCTCGCCGCGGTGCTCGCGGCGGCCGAGCGCGCCGGCTGCGAGCAGGTCGTCTCCAACGTCCCCACGACGAGCCGCGAGGCCAACCGGTTCTTCGCCCGCCTCGGCTTCGGCTCCACGGTCACCCGTCGCGTCGTCGCCACGGGCACCCTGCGGCGCCGGATCGCGCCCGAGACGGCCGACACCGGCCTCGAGCTGACCCGGCGCCGGCGCAGCCTGCGCCAGCGGGCCTTCTCGACTCGCTCGGCCTGAGCCGGCCTCCCCGGCGGCCGGGCCCGTTCAGGCCTTGGCGCGTAGGAGGCCGAGCCGCTCCGACGGGGCGCCGGGCAGGATGCCGCTCGCGGTGAGGCCGCAGCGCTTCTCGAGCACCTCGGCGAGGACCGAGCGGTAGTCGGTCGTCGCCTTGAGGTCACCCGCCTGCGTCTGGTCGGGGGCGACCCCGGGCCAGGTGCCGTAGACCTTGCCGCCGTTGACGCCACCGCCGAGGACGAAGCTGAAGTTGCCGTAGCCGTGGTCGACGCCCCCGGAGCCGTTCTCGGTGACGCGGCGGCCGAACTCCGACAGCGTCACGAGGGTGACCCGGTCGGCGGCGCTGCCCAGGTCGGTCATGAACGCGGCGAGCGCCTTGCCGACCTCGCTCAGCTGGCCGAACATCCACCCGCCGGTGCTGGACCCGAGGTCGGTGTGCATGTCCCAGTTGCCGGAGTCGATGCTCACCGCGCGCAGGCCGACGCCGGCCTTGACGAGGCGGGCGGTGTCGCGCAGCGCGTCGCCGAGGCCGCCCGAGGGGTAGGTCGCGCCGTTCGCCGGGGTGTAGCCCGCGGTCCGCAGCGTGCCCGCGGTGGTCAGCGCGTCGAGGGCGGTCCGGGCGGGGGTCGTGATGGCGTCGGCGTCGCCGGCGTGCATCGCCCGCAGCGCCGTCGTCCAGCGGGCGGTCTCCGTCGCGTCCCACGCCCCGCTGAGGGTGAAGGAGTCGACCGAGCGCATCGAGAGGTCGGAGGTCAGGTCCCCGAGGAAGGATCGCGGGGCGGTCGTCGAGCCGATCGTGGTCCCCGCGAAGGGGCCGGGGGTGGTCGTGGCGCCGACCATGCGGTCGAGCCAGCCGGTACGGATCGAGGAGCCGGGGGCGGCGCGCTCCATCTCGTCCATGTCGGTGAAGTGCGAGCGGGTCGGGTTGGGCTGCCCGACGGCGTGGACGACGGCGAGGCTGCCCGCGGTGTAGAGCGGCAGGAGCGGCGCGAGGGCGGGGTGCAGGGCGAAGCGGGTGTCCAGCGCGAGGCCCCGGGACTGGGGGATCGCGATGGAGGGCCGTGCGGTGTAGTAGGCGGGGTCGCCGACCGGCGGGACGACGGACAGGCCGTCGATGCCGCCGCGGAAGGAGAGCACGACGAGGGTGTCGCCGGTGTAGCCGGCGTCCGCGAAGGTCAGGCGGGTCATCGCCTCGGCCGGTCCGGCGAGGGCGAGGGTGGCGCCGGCCGCGCCGAGGACGGAGGCGCCGGCGAGCAGCGCGCGGCGGCTGGGGGCCATCGCGGCGAGTCCCTCGGGGCAGCCGCAGGTGGGGGTGCTGGTGGTGGTCATCGGGGCGCTCCTCAGCGGGTCGCGAACTCGGGGGTGTCGAGGATCAGCGCCACGACGTAGGGCAGGCGCCAGCCGACGGCTCCGTCGGTGGGCTTCAGCGGGTTGCTCGCGCTCCGGCCGAGGAAGGTGCAGACCGCGTCGCGCTTGGCGGCGGGCAGCGGCGCGGAGAGCAGCCGGGTGGACAGGGCGTCGACGTAGTCGCCGTACGTGGCGGGCAGGGTCGTCGGGAGCAGCCCGCGCAGGGCGGGGAAGACGACGCGCTTCTCGTTCGTGTCCGCGGCCTGCCAGCCCTGGTACATCGAGAAGTTCCACGTCGCGAGCGTCGCGCCGGCGCCGGCCCAGAAGCCGGCCACGTCCGGGTAGCCGTTGGGCGCGGGCCACGCGAGGGGGGCCTGGCCGGCCACGCGGGCGTTCCACACGACGTCGCCCAGCCACGCGCGGGGGTCGGCGCCGGGACGGACCCCGAGGATCCGGGCCGTCGAGACGATGCGCTCCAGGGGCCGCTTGACCTTGAGGCCGGTCGAGCCGGCGAACTCGGCAGAGGCGAAGAGGGCGCGCAGGACGGGGGCGATCGCGGTGTCGTTGGCCAGGTAGACCTGCGCGAGGGAGTCGACGAGGCTGCTCGGCGGGGTGTCGGACACGAACCGGATCGCCAGCTTCGTGGCGATGCGCCGGGCGGTGCTCGGGTGGCGCGCCAGGTGCTGGAGGTAGGAGGTCGCCACCGCGTCACCCTTGGGCGAGGTGTTGGGGCTGGACCACCCGAGGAGACCCAGCTCGCCCACGTGGTGGCGGTTGTAGCGGTAGAAGTACTCGCCGGTCTCGTGCTCGGTCGACACGCCCGTCATCACGAGGGCCGAGGTACGGATGTCGGACTCGGCGTAGCCGCCGGTGACGCCGACGGTGTGCAGCTCGAGGAGCTCACGGCCGAAGTTCTCGTTGGGGGCCCGCTTCGAGGAGGACTCGTTGTCCAGCTGGGCGAGCATCGCCGGGTGCTTGGCGGCGGCGACGAGCATGTCGACGTAGCGGCCGAGGGCGTGCTTGCGGACGACGTCCTCGTGGAAGCGGTGCACGCAGTCCCACGTCTCGCCCCAGGGCGCCGTGACGACGAGGTGGTTGCTCCAGAAGTCGACCATCACCTCGAGCAGCTGGCGCTTGGACCAGATGGCCCGGGCCGTGTAGGCCTCGATGGTGTCGTACCCGAGGTCGCCCGTCTGGTTGGGCCAGTAGCGGTCGCGCACCTCCCAGGTCTGCCACCACAGCCGGGGGAACCGGGTCTTGAGCAGGTCGTCGACGACCGGGTCGGGCATCGTCTTCGGCGACAGCTGCGCCTCGAGCCACGCGCTCGCGCCCATCGACGTGATGGCGTCGATGACCTCGGGCGTCGCGCCCCAGGTCGCCCGCCGGGCCAGGTGCAGCGCGGCGACGGGACTGCCGGTCACTCCGGCGGTGGAGCTGCGCCGCGGGGCCGTCCGGACGGCCGTGTAGGGCAGCGTCCGGCCGCGGGTGGTGCGCGCGGGCGTCGCGGCGGCCACGGCCGCGCGCGGGGTGTACGCGGCGTCGACCGCCTTCGCGCTCGCCGTCCGGGTCGGCACCACCACGCCGGCCGGCGCGGTGGATCGCGGCGGGGTGGGGTCGGGCAGCCGGGTCTTCGCCCTGGCGGCCTTGGCGGCCTTCTTCGCGGGCGCGGACGGGTCGGAGCCGGCGGTGGCGGCGCCGAGGATGGCCTGGAGGGTCGCGGCCCGGCGAGGGGGCAGGGGAGAGCTCACCCTTCAATGGTTTCGGCCTGTGCCGCAACCGTCCTCGTCCGTTCGGGTGCCGCGCCATCGGGCCAACGGCCCTCGTCCGCCGGATTTGACCGGGGCTTTACCCGGGCTTGGCCCGGGGGTGGTCCGCCGCTGGTGAGCGCCTGACCCGAGCCGTCCGCCGGCCCGGCGTCACGCGCCCGGGGCGGCGTCCCGGATGAGGCAGGTGATGCGGCTCGTGCAGACCCGGCGGCCGTCCTCGTCGGTGACGACGACCTCGTAGCAGGCGAGGGTGCGCCCGAGGCTGAGCGGCGTCGCCGTGCCCGTCACGAGGCCGGAGCGGGCGGCCCGGTGGTGGGTGGCGTTGATGTCGAGCCCGACGACCGCCTTGCCCTCGCCCGCGTGCAGGGCGGCCCCGATGGACCCGAGCGTCTCGGCGAGGACGACCGAGGCGCCCCCGTGGAGCAGGCCGTAGGGCTGGGTGTTGCCGGCGACCGGCATCGTCGCGACGAGCTGGTCGGACGTGGCCTCCAGCACCTCGATGCCCATCCGGTCCATGAGGGAGTCGGGGTTCATCGCGCGCATCCGGGCGACGGCTGACATGAGGTCGGGGCTGTCGGTCATGGTCGTTAGGCTGCCACGCGTGAAGCTCCTCCTCCTCGACGGACACTCCCTGGCCTACCGGGCGTTCTTCGCCCTCCCCGTCGAGAACTTCTCGACGAGCACGGGGCAGCACACGAACGCCGTCTACGGCTTCACCTCGATGCTCATCAACGTCCTGCGCGACGAGGCGCCGACGCACGTCGCCGTCGCCTTCGACGTCTCGCGCCAGACCTTCCGGCTGGAGCAGTACGGCGAGTACAAGGCCGGCCGCTCCAAGACGCCCACCGAGTTCACCGGCCAGCTGCCGCTCCTGCGCGAGGTGCTCGACGCGCTGCGCATCAAGCACATCGGCGTCGAGGGCTTCGAGGCCGACGACGTCATCGCGACCCTGACCCGCCGCGCCACCGAGGCCGGCGCCGAGGTCGTCGTCTGCACGGGGGACCGCGACGCCTTCCAGCTCGTCACCGACAAGGTCAGCCTGATCTACCCGGTCCGCGGCGTCTCCGAGGTCTGGCGGATGGACCCCGCCGCCGTCGAGGAGAAGTACCTCGTCCCGCCGGACCGCTACAGCGACCTCGCGGCGCTCGTCGGCGAGGCCAGCGACAACCTGCCCGGCGTGCCCGGTGTCGGCCCGAAGACCGCGGCCAAGTGGATCGCGCAGTACGGCGACCTCCAGGGGATCGTCGCCCACGTCGACGAGATCAAGGGCAAGGCCGGCGAGAACCTGCGCGCCCACCTCGACGACGTCCTGCGCAACCGCCGCCTCAACAAGCTCGTCGACGACCTCGACCTGCCACTGTCCGTGCCGGACCTCGAGCGCGCCACCTGGGACCGCGAGGAGGTGCACCGGGTCTTCGACGGCCTCGAGTTCCGGGTGCTGCGCGACCGCCTCTTCCAGACCTTCGACGTCGAGTCCGACGAGGTCGAAGGTGGCTTCGAGCTCGGTGGTGACGTGCTCACCGCCGACGACCTCACGACGCGGTTCGCCGACGACGGCCCGGGCCGCGCGCTGCCGCACGGTGTCGTCGTCTCCGGGCACTACCGCGCCGGCGAGGGCGACGCCACCGCGCTCGCGCTCGCGGGCGAGGACGGCGCCACCGCCCACCTCGACCTCACGGCGCTCACCGCCGAGCAGGAGCAGGCCCTCGCCGGCTGGCTCGCCGACCCCGACGCCCCGAAGGTCCTCCACGACCTCAAGCCGCAGCTGCAGGCCCTCAGCGCCCGCGGCCTGGCGCTCAACGGCGTCGTCAGCGACACCGCCCTCGCCGCCTACCTCGTGCGCCCCGACCAGCGCTCCTACGACCTCGAGGACCTCGTCGTGCGCCAGCTCGGCCGCGAGCTGACCGCCGAGGGCGACGCCACGAGCGACCAGGGCGCCCAGGGCACGCTCGACTTCGACACCGACGACGACACCGCCGCCCGCGACGCGATGGTCCGCGCCCGCGCCGTCCTCGAGCTGTCGGCCGTCCTCGCCGAGAAGGTCGAGGAGACCGGCGGCACCGAGCTGCTCGCCGACCTCGAGCTGCCGCTCGTCGGCATCCTCGCCGAGATGGAGCGCACCGGCATCGCCGTCGACGAGGACGCCCTCACCGCGCTCGAGGCCGACTTCGCCGCGAAGATGCGTCAGGCCCAGCAGGACGCCTACGACGCGATCGGCCGCGAGGACGTCAACCTCGGCAGCCCGAAGCAGCTCCAGGAGGTCCTCTTCGACCAGCTGGGCATGCCGAAGACCAAGCGGACCAAGACCGGGTACACGACCGACGCCGACGCCCTGGCCGACCTCTTCGTCAAGACCGAGCACCCCTTCCTCGAGGCGCTGCTGCGCCACCGCGACACCAGCCGGCTGCGGGTGACCGTCGAGGGGCTCATCAAGTCGGTCGCGCCCGACCGGCGCATCCACACGACGTACCTGCAGACCATCGCGGCCACCGGGCGGCTGTCGTCCACGGACCCGAACCTCCAGAACGTGCCGATCCGCACCGAGGAGGGCCGGCGCATCCGCGACGTCTTCGTCGTCGGCGAGGGCTTCGAGTCGCTGATGTCGGCCGACTACAGCCAGATCGAGATGCGGATCATGGCCCACCTCTCCGGCGACGAAGGGCTCATCGAGGCCTTCCGCACCGGCGAGGACCTCCACCGCTTCGTCGGCGCGCGGGTGTTCGCCGTCGAGCCGGCCGACGTCACCCTCGAGATGCGCAGCAAGGTCAAGGCGATGAGCTACGGCCTCGCCTACGGCCTCTCGGCGTTCGGCCTCTCCAAGCAGCTGACCATCTCGACGGGCGAGGCGCAGGGCCTCATGGACGAGTACTTCGCCCGGTTCGGCGGCGTGCGCGACTACCTGCGCGAGGTCGTCGTCGAGGCCCGCGCCACCGGCTACACCGCGACGATGCTCGGCCGCCGCCGCTACCTCCCGGACCTCCTGAGCGACAACCGCCAGCGCCGTGAGGGCGCCGAGCGGATGGCCCTCAACGCCCCGATCCAGGGCACCGCCGCGGACATCATCAAGCTCGCGATGAAGGGCGTCCACGCGGCGCTGCAGGCCGAGGGTGCGCGCAGCCGGATGCTCCTCCAGGTGCACGACGAGCTCGTGCTCGAGGTCGCGCCCGGCGAGCGCGAGGACGTCGAGGCCCTCGTCCGCCGCGAGATGGGCGCGGCGATCGACCTCGGGGACGTGCCGCTCGACGTCAGCGTCGGCGTCGGCCGCTCCTGGCACGACGCCGCGCACTGACCCGGCAGCGGCGCGGCCGCTCCCTCAGCGGACGGCGGGCTGCTCGGGCGAGGCGGCGTCCTCGGCGAGCGGCGGGTCGACCGTCGGCACGGCCGGGTCATCGTCGGGCCCGGTGCGGGCCAGCAGGTAGCCGCCGAGGACGAGCAGCAGCAGGGCGTCGAGGCCGAGCTTGACGAGGAGCAGGTCGTGGGCGGTCGTCACGACACCGGACAGCGCGGTGGTCGCGACCAGCGCGCCCCACAGGAGGAGGACCGCGCGCGGGTGCCGCCGGGCGAGCGCGCCGTAGACGAGCAGCTGGACCATCGCGAGCACCGTGCCCAGCGTCGCGAAGAGCCACAGGTCGTCGCGGACCGGGGCGTAGGCGGCGCCGCCGACGAACTCGAGGGCCAGGCCGCGCAGGAGGAGCACCCCGGCGACGGCCACGAGCCCGAGCGCGAGGATGGCCCCGAGCCCCCAGGCGTGCGTCCGGCGCAGGTCGTGGCCGCGGGCCATCCGGGGGAAGAGGACGACGACGACGAACTGCGGCAGGAAGAGCATGGCCTTCGTGAGGACGAGGCCCGCGGCGTAGTGCCCTGCCTCGTCGCCGGGCAGGACGACGCGGGCGAGGAGGACGTCGATGTTCGAGACGGCGAAGAAGGCGAGCAGGGCGGAGGCGCTGTGCACGACCTCGCGGGCGACACCCTCGCGGTCCCACGCGCGACGCACCTGCTCGGGCACCGCGCCGACGGGGACGGCCGTGCGCCGGCGACCCGGGCGCCGCAGGGCCACCGTGCCGACCACGACCGGTGCCGCGGCCGCGAGCGCCACGCCGACGAGGGCGGCGGAGGCCGAGCGGTCGACGAGGAGCGCCGCGCCGCCGGCCACGAGCCGGGCGGTGCCCATCGTGACGTACAGGAGGGCGAGGGCCCCCCAGCGCTGCCCGCCCTGGAGGATCCCGGCCTGACCGCCCATGACGGTGAGGAGGCCGGCCGACACCGCGAGGCAGACGGCCCCGACCGGGCTGTCCAGCCGCAGACCGCCGACGACGAGGGGGACGGCGAGCGTTCCGACGAGGGTCACCCCGGCGGCGGCCCGCAGCGTCGCGGAGAGCACGTCCCGGGTGACGTGCGCGGGGTCGCCGGTGGTCGTCGACACCCGGCGGGCGCCGGTGGCCTGGAGCGCGAGCGAGACGACGTTGAGGACGATGAGCGCGCCGAGCACGCTCGAGAACTGCCCGAACTCGTCGGGGCCGAGGAGCCGGGCGCAGGCGAGCGTGAGGCCGTACGTCGTGAGGTTCATGACCCCGATGGCCGCCGCCATCGTGGCGCCCCCGAGGACGCGTCTGCGACGTCGCCGGCTGCTCACCGGCGAAAGTTACCACCGGGTAGAGCCGATCAGTAGGGGTCGTCGGCTCCCGTGTGTCCGAGCAGCCGGGCGACCGGGCGCAGGTGCAGGCGCAGCAGGACCTTGACCCCGACGTTGCGGACCCACCAGGGCAGCTCGGCGAGCATCCGGGCGCGGTCGGCGGTGGACGGCGCCGTGACGACAAAGCGCGCCATCGAGCCGGTGCGGCCGCGGTAGGCGAGCGTCCGGCCGGGGAGCACGTGCCGCAGGAGGGCGAGGGTGACCCCGATGGACGAGAACGCGTCGTGCACGAGGACGGCGCCGCCGGCGACGACGTGCTCGGCCCAGCGCAGGTCGTCGGTCACCGTCCAGTAGTCGTGCTTGCCGTCGACGTGGAGCACGTCGACCTCGCCCGTCCACCCGCGCCGCGCCTGCGCCGACGTGGTGGCCAGCACGGTCACCCGGTCCTCGACGCCGAGCCGGGCGAGGTGGGCCGCGAGGAGGCCGCGGACGGCGGGCCCGGCGTACCGGCGGGTGCGCACGAAGGGGTCGATGGTCGTCACGACGACGTCGCGGCGGGCGCCGGCGAGCGCGCACGTGGAGCGACCCTGGTGCGCGCCGACCTCGAGCACACGGGCCGGCCCGGGGTGGACGGACCGGACGACGGCCTGCAGCAGCTCGGCCTGCGCGCGGGTCAGCCAGCCGGGGATGCGGTCGACCTCCGCCCAGGGCACGACGCCGCCCGGCGTTCTCTCGGGCACGGGTCCCTCCGCGGCTCGGTCATCTAGGGTGTGGCTCCGGACCGGGCCAGCATAGGGAGGCCGTGATGGTGGCCCCGAGGTGGCCGGGCGGGCGCAGGACGCGCGAGGTGGTGCTGGACCTCTGGGTCCTCGTGCCCGTCGTCGTCCTCGGGTGGCCGCTGCTGACGCGCGGCGGGTACCCCTTCGCGCGCGACCTCGTCCTCACCCCGCGACTACCGCTGCGACCCGAGGCCGTGGGCCTCGGGACGGCCTCGCCGCGGGCCGCGCCGCTCGACGCCGTGGTCGGCGTCCTGTCGCTCGGGCTCGACGGGGGAGTGCTCGGCCGGGTCGCGGTCCTCGGTGGGCTGGCGCTCGCGGGGTGGGGGGCGCACCGGCTGGCCCGCCCGCTGGGGACGCCCGCCCGCCTGCTCGTCGGCGCCTTCGCGGTGTGGAACCCGTTCGTCGTCGAGCGCCTGGGCCTCGGGCAGTGGGCGCTGCTGCTCGGCTACGCCTCCCTCTGGTGGGTCGCCCTCGCGGCGGTGCGGGCGCGCGAGGACGGCCGGCTCCTCCCGCGGACGGCGCCCTGGCTGGCGCTCGGCGCCCTGACCCCCACCGGCGCGGTGCTCGTCGGGGGAGTGGCGCTGGTGACCGGTCTCGGGACGACCCGTCACGGTCGCCGTCGGGACCTCGGCCTCGTCGGGCTCGTCGCCGCCGCGCAGCTGCCGTGGCTCCTCCCGTCGCTGCTGTCCTCGGCGGCCACCACGTCGGACCCGGCCGGGGTCGCGGCGTTCGCCGCCCGGGCCGAGCTGCCCGGACCCGCGGTCGTCTCGCTCGTCGGGCTCGGGGGCGTCTGGGACCGGCTGAGCGTCCCCGGGAGCCGCGCCGGGCTGCTCGGGGCCCTCACCGTGCTCGTCGTCCTCGCCGGGCTCGTCGCCGGGCGACGGCGGGGGCTGCCCGGTCGACGGCTGCGCGCGTGCGGGGTCGTCGGTCTCGTCCTCGCCACCCTGACGAGCGTGCCCCTCGGGCAGCACCTCGTCGCCGCCGGCACCGACACCGTCCCGGGCCTGGGCCTGCTGCGCGACGCCCAGAAGTGGCTCGCCCCCTTCGTCCTCGTGGCCGTCCTCGGGGTCGGCGCGCTCGTCGACGGCCTGGCCCGGCTCGTGGCCCGCCGGGCGACGCCGCTGTCGTCGACCGTCCTCGTCGTCGCGCTGGCGCTGCCCTTCGTCCTGCTCCCCGACGGCGCGGTCGTCGTGCACCGGGTCCTCACCCCGAGCCGCTTCCCGGCCGACGTGGAGCAGGTCGCCCGGGCGGTGGACGGCACCGACGCGCTCCTCGTCTCGGCGCCGTGGCGCCTCTACCGGGCCTACCCGTGGGCCACCGCCTACCCGACCTACGACCCCGCGTCGCGCCTCTACGACGTCCGGGTCGTCACGAGCGACGCGCTGGTCCTCGGCGACCGCACACTCCGGGGCGAGGACCCGCTCGCGGCCGCCGTCGGCCGCGCCCTGGCCCCCGTGACGTCCGGCTCCGTCGCCGTCCTGCGCGGGCTGGGCGTGCGCTGGGTCCTCGTGACGCGCACCGACCCGGACGGGCCGGGCCTGCTCGCGGCGCTGCGTGCGGACCCCTCGGTCCGGGTCGTCGTCGAGGGGCCCGACGTCGTCCTCCTCGAGCTGACCGGCCGCCGGGCGGCGGCACCGCAGGTCGCCCCCGCCGCCCTCGCCACCGTGGTCGTGGCGGACCTCGCGGTGCTCCTCCTGCTGCTCGGCGTCGGTCTCTCCCGACCTCCCCGGGCGCGGCGCTGAGTTCTGTTACTGTGGCGTAGTTTCTCGACAGGAAGGCCGCGGATGTTCGGCAACGTGATCGCCCCCGCCGTCGCGGGCATCGCCCTCGCGCTCGCGGGGATCTTCGGGCTCGTGTCCTCGCAGACCGCCGCGCCCGCCGAGAACCCCGCCAGCCAGCCGGTCATCGTCTACGGCGCTCGCTGAGCCCGGCGGCCCCGCCGCCGCCCCGCCTCCTCCTGCAGGACGGCCACCAGCTCCTCGACGGAGCGCT
Organism: Phycicoccus jejuensis; assembly: GCF_000720925.1. Lineage (GTDB taxonomy): Bacteria > Actinomycetota > Actinomycetes > Actinomycetales > Dermatophilaceae > Phycicoccus > Phycicoccus jejuensis. Next base: position 101,562 of record NZ_JOEE01000005.1, read on the forward strand.
CCCAGCTGAGCCCGGCCGCTCGCTCGCGTGCCGCCTCGCCCGCCAGCTCGACGTCGACCCGGCCGGACAGCACGTCGTCGACGGCCGCGGTCAGGCCCGCGCGGTCCTCGACGAGCCAGCCGGTGACGCCGTCGTCGACCGACTCGCGCAGCCCGCCGCTGGAGCGGTAGCCCACGGTCGGCGTCCGCTGCGCCGCGGCCTCCGTCACGGCGATGCCCCAGCCCTCCCGCACCGAGGGCAGGGCCAGGACGTGGGCGGCCGCGAGGAGCCGGTCCCGCTCGTCGTCGTCGACCCACCCGTGGAAGCGGACGACGTCGTCGACGCCGAGCTGGTGCGCCTCCTCCCGCAGCCGCCTCTCCCACCAACCCGTGCCGACGACGTCGACCACCAGCCCTGGGTGGCGACCGCGCAGGGCGTGCGCGGCCTCGAGGACGTGCTCGACCTGCTTGTGCGGGACCAGCCGCGAGAGGACGACCACCCGGGGGGTGGGGGAGCGCGGCCCGGCGACCGGCCGCGGGACCAGGCCGTTGCGCACGACCCGCACGAGGTCGGCCCGCACCCCGAGGCGTTCCAGGTCGGCGGCCGTCGAGCGCGAGACGGTGACGTGCGGGGCCCGGCGGTAGAGGGCCGGCGTGACGCGGGACTCCACGAACCAGCCGAGCCGGCCGCGCCAGTCGGGGTAGATCATCCGCCACTGCTCGCGGTGGACGTGGTGGACGAGGGCGACGACCCCGGTCCGGCGGACGAGGGGCGTCGCGAAGGGCAGCCCGTTGATCACGTCGACGACGACGTCGAGGGAGCGCCGGTGCCGCGCCACCCAGAGCAACCCGTGGAGGTAGACGGTCAGCCGGCCGCCGCCGCGCACGTGGACGACGCCGTCGACCCGCTCCCCGGCCCGCGTGCCCGGGGGGCGTGCGGTGACGACGACGACCCGGTGGCCGCGGGCGGCGAGCCCGGCGGCCATCTGCTCCACGTAGACCTCGCTGCCACCGGCCTCCGGGTGCGCCGCGTCCCGCCACGAGAGGAACGCGACGTGCAGGGGACGGCTCATCCGCCGGTCCCGACGACGCGCGGGCACAGACGGGTGGGTCGTCCTGCACCCTCGGTGACGGTGACGCCGAGCTCCTGCGCGCGCTGCGGGTCGGAGACGACGGCCAGGCGCCCGGGCTGGATGACCCAGTCGTCACCGAGGCGCTGGCTGGGGAAGACCGCGACCCGCCCGCCGGGCGTCGAGGTGACCTCGACGACCGAGAGGTGGGGGTCGGTGCCGATCCCGACGGTCGTCGAGGTCTCGGGGTAGACCCCGTACCACCGTCCGGCGCGCGGGGTCTCGCCGTCGTCGACGACGACGCGCACCGTGTGGTCGGCCCGCGTCTGGAGGTAGACCTGGCGCTGGACCGAGCCCGTGTAGGTGGCGAGCAGGATGCGTCCGGGTCGGACGTCGCGGTGGACGGTGACCCGCAGCACGGTGGGCGCCGACTCGACGAGGACCCAGGGCTCGTACCGGTCCCCGGTCGCGAGGTACAGGGCGTCGCAGCCGGGTGTGGCGGCGAGCGTGTCGGGGGCGGCGTCGTCCGGGAGGTCGGTGACGTCGCGCAGGACCGGCGGCCCGGCCAGCCCGAGGGCGTCGTCGACCCGGTGCTGGAGCGAGAGCAGGCGCACCAGCGGCTCGCCGCGGCCGACGGTGGCGCTCGACCACAGCCCCGAGACCGCCTGGACGGCGGTCGACCACACCGTGACGGCGGCGAGCACCCCGAGGACGACACCGGCCCGCCGGCGCGACCGCCGCAGCAGCGGCGGCAGGACGGTCCACAGCGCGACGACGGCGCCGACGACGAGGAGGGGGACGAACTCGCTCGTGTACCGGTTGGCGACGTAGCCGTAGGCGAGGATGCCGCCGGGCACGACGGCCGCACCGAGCAGCGGCACCCCGAGCACGCGCAGGGGCCGCCGGTCCCGCAGCAGGAGCAGGCCCGGGACCGCGGCGACGGCGAGCGCGAGGAGCAGGGGGGCGGTCGCGGTGACGCTCGCGGTGCGGTAGGTCTGGTCGAGGACGACGCCGTCGCGGACGACCGGGGGCGCCTCGGGCAGCGAGAACCACGGGAACCACGAGGTGAGGCGCAGGCCGTCGGGTGAGAGGTAGGCCTGGAGGGTCGTCGGCAGGAACTGCAGTCCGGTGATGTGGCCGCCGTTGGCCGCGAGGGCCTCGCGGCGGTGCGCGTTGACCCCCGTCCACACCTGGTCGGCCAGCGGGAACAGGTACGGGTGGCCGAACTTGACCTGGTTGAGCGCGACCGAGAGCGCGAGCGGGACGAGCGCGGCGGCGACGAACCCACCGGCCAGGCGCCGGCCGTGGGGGCGGGCACGCCCCTCCGCGAGCCACCACGCGGCGCCGGCGAGCACCGTCGCGCCGATGACGGCGAAGCCGCCGGTGGTCCGGGTCATGACGGCCGCGAGGACGAACGCCCCGAGCCACCCGAGCGAGCGCCGGTCGGGCGAGGACGCGGCGCGCGCCAGCCAGTACAGCGCGCCGACGACGGTGGCGACCGACCAGGCGTAGACCTCGTGGTAGACCCACGGCAGGCCGGCGTCGAAGGTGAGGACGGTGCCCCCGGTGAGGGCCGCGAGGAGCACCGCCGCCGCCGCGGCCTCGCGGCGGTCGGGCACGCCGTCGCCCCGGACGACGCGCCGGGCGAACCAGAGGAGCTTGGTCGCCATGACGGCGGTGACGAGCCACGCGAGGGCCATCGACAGCACGGTGAGGCGGCCGTCGAACTCGTGCGTCACGAGCATGACGGGCACCCGCAGGAGCGCGGGGAACGGCGGGAAGTACATGTACGTCCGGCCACCGATCTCGAACCCCTCGATGCCGAGGCTGTCGGCCGGGAGGTCCAGCCGGCCGTCGAGGAACGCCTGGGCCTGGAGGTCGAAGAAGTTCGACGCGTAGCCGAGCCCGACCGCCGTCCGTCCCGGGTTCCACCCGAGGTCGAGCAGGACGAGGAGGTGCACGAGGGCACCGGTCAGGCAGCCCGCGAGGGTGGCCGCGACGACCCGGGGGTGGAGCGGTGCCGGACGGCTCACGCGGGGGCGAGGCGGTAGAGCAGCTGGTAGCCGAACAGCGTCGGCCAGCCCCGCACGGCGGCGCGGTCGGCCGCGCCGACGGCCCGCAGGACGTCGACCCGGCGGCCGCCGCTGCGACCCCGGTCGAGCACGTCGACCGGCACCCCGACGACGTCGCGCTCGAGCACCGTCAGGCCGCTGCGCGCGACGAGGCGCTCGAAGCTGCGCCGCGTGAAGAAGCGCAGGTGGCCCTCGTCGAGCGGTCCGCGGCTGTCGTAGTCGAAGCGACCGACGGCCGTGCGGCACCGGGGGTACCAGTGGCCGAAGTTCGGCACCGACACGAGGATCTCGCCGCCGTCGGCGAGGCGCGCCGTGAGGTCTCGCAGCAGCGACTCGGGGTCGGCGACGTGCTCCAGGACGTCGGCCGCGACGACCCGGTCGTAGCCGGAGCCGACGGCGTCGGGCAGGCCCCGCCCGAGGTCGGCCTCGACGAAGTCGTCGAGGCGCTCGCCGACGCCGTCGTGCTTGACGAGGTCGACCCCGACGACCCGGTGCCCGGCGCGACGGACCAGGGCGCCGAACGCGCCGTCGGAGCACCCGACGTCGAGCACCGACCCGGCGGGCGCTGCACCGAGCCAGGCGAGGAGCCGGCCGTGGCTCGAGTGCTCGGAGGACTTCAGCTCGTAGGCGTCGGGGGCGCCCGGGGTCCGGTGGGCGCCGAAGCCCATCCGCCCGGCCCGGTGCCGCAGCACGTCGCGGGCGACGTCGCGCGCGTAGGCCATCCCGTTGACGTAGCAGATCTCGTCGCCGTAGTACGTCGGGATCGGGACCTCCTCGACCCGCTTCCCGGCGTCGAGGAGCCCGAGGATGATCTCGGTGTCGAAGTCGAAGTCGTCGCTGTAGGTGTCGAGGGCGAGGTCGGCGAGCGCGTCGACCCGGTAGGCGCGGTACCCGCTGTGCCACTCGCTGAGCCGGGCGCCGGTCATCGCGTTCTGGAACGTCGTGAGGATGCGGTTGCCGACGTACTTGTAGACCGGCATGCCGCCCTTGAGCGCCTGGCCGCGCACCATCATCCGCGAGCCGAACACCGCGTCGGCCCGGCCCTCGGTCAACGGGCGCACGAGGTCCTCGATGACCTCGGGGGCGTACTGGCCGTCGCCGTGGAGGAGGACGACGACGTCGAGGCCGTGCCCGATCGCCCACCGGTACCCGGCCTTCTGGTTGCCCCCGTAGCCGAGGTTCTTTTCGTGGCGCACGACGGTGAGCGGTAGGTCGCTCGTCTCGCGGTAGGCGAGCCCGATCGCGTAGGTGTCGTCCTGGCTGGAGTCGTCGGCGAGCAGGACGTGGTCGACCTCGGCGCGGAACGCCGCGGGGAGCCGGTCGAGCGTCTCCACCAGCGTCGTGGCGGCGTTGTAGGCGACGACGAGCACGCCCACGCGGGGGCTGCCGGCGGCGGCGGTCTGGGTCATCGGGTGTCCGTCCTGGGTGGGCGCGGGTCCGCCCGGTCGAGGCGGCGTCGCGACGTCGCTGGATTGTATGTGACCCGCCAGTAGCCCCGTGGCACCTCGTGCCATAGTGGCGCCATGCCGAGCCAGTTCGTCGACCTCGAGCGGCTCGAGGCCGCCCTGCCGCAGGCCAGCGCCGCCTACCGGTCCGCCGACCCGTTCCCGCACCTCGTGCTCGACGACGTGCTCCGGCCGGAGGCCTTCGCCGCCGCGGTCGCGGAGTTCCCCGGCACCGACGACGAGTTCTGGCGCGGCTACCTCCACGTCAACGAGACGAAGTACTCCAACACCGTCCCGGACTCGTGGGGCGACACCCTCCGCGCCGTCGCCGAGGAGCTCTGCGCGCCCGCGTTCGTCGCCTACCTCGAGCGGCTCACCGGCATCGAGGACCTCATGGCGGACTGGACCATGGACGGCGGCGGCCTGCACCAGACGTTGCGCGGGGGCCACCTCAACATCCACGCCGACTTCACGACCCACCACGACCACGAGAACTGGGCGCGGCGGGTCAACATCCTCCTCTACCTCAACGAGGAGTGGCCCGCCGAGTGGGGCGGGCAGCTCGAGCTGTGGGACCCGCAGATGACGGCGTGCCGCGCCAGGGTCACGCCGAAGGGCAACCGGATGCTCGTCTTCACGACCTCCGAGGACAGCTTCCACGGCCACCCCGACGCGCTCACCTGCCCTCCGGGGGAGGCTCGGCGCTCGCTGGCCCTCTACTACTTCACCGAGGAGGACCACGCGGTCCGCCGCTCGACGCACTACCGCGCCCGGCCGGGTGACGGGGCCAAGCGGGTCGCCATCTGGGCCGACCGGCAGGCGCTGGACGTCTACGACCGGGCCAAGCGGCGGCTCGGGCTCAGGGACGAGACGGTGCAGAAGGCGCTGTCGCGGGTCCAGCGGCTGCGCCGGCGGGGCTGAGGGCCGGCTCCGGGACGAGGGGGAGGGCCGCGAGCTCCTCGCGGTCGGCCGGTCGCGCCCCGAGGCGGCGCTGGACCCAGGCCTCGACCGGCCGCTCGACGTAACGGACGGTGAGGACCACGGCGGCGGCGAGCAGCGCGAGGGCGAGCGCCGCCTTGGCCGGGGCCGGCCAGGTCGGCAGACGCTGGCCCACGCCGAAGAAGATCGGGTAGTGCCAGACGTAGACCGCGAGGCTGTAGCGGCCGAGCACGACGAGCGGCCGCCAGCCGAGGGCGCGGGAGAGCCGGCCCTCGGGCGGCAGACCGGGGGCGGCGACGACGACGGCGACGACGGCGAGGTTCGCGGCGACGCCGCCCCACCCGAGGTAGGCGCCCGAGTTGCCGAGCAGCAGCACGAGGGCGGCGAAGAGCGTCAGCGCGTACGAGACGACGGTCCCGGCGACCGAGCGGACCGGCCGCAGCCACGGCCAGCAGACGGCGGCGAGGGCCCCCCAGAGCATCCCGTCCATCCGCGTCGTCGTGCGCAGCAGCGCGGTCGTCAGCGCCTCGACGTCGGCGACGTGCGCGCGCCAGGCCGTGCAGGCGAGCAGCAGGCCCCCGAGGGTGAGCGCGAGCACGACGCGTCGGTGGCGCAGCCCCCGCACGAGGACGACGAGGACGAGCGTCACCTGCACGTAGACGGCGGTGTACCAGAGGTGCCCGAGGTCGGCCCGCGCGAGCAGGGCCTCGGTCTGGAGGTAGACGTTCCACCCGAACGTCGTGACCCAGAGCACCGAGCGCTCGGTCTGGGTCTCGACGACCTCGCCCGCGCCCTCGGCCAGGGTCGTGAACCACACGAGCAGCAGCAGGGGCCAGGTCTGCGACGAGATGCGCACGACCCGGCTGAGCACGGCGAGCGCCGGGCGCTCCGCGGCGATCGTGCCGACCCGGCCCTCGTCGTCGGCGCGCGTCCCGTCCCGGCCGATGAGGGATCGGGTCAGGAGGAAGCCCGCGACGACGAGGAAGACCGTGACGGCGATGTTGCCGCTCTGGAGCAGGTGCAGCAAGGGCGGCACACCGGCCAGGGCCTCGATCGACCACAGCGCCCACATGTGCGACAGGACGACGAGGACGAGGGCGACGCCGCGGACCCAGTCCAGAGCCGTCGAGCGCGTGCGCGGCGTGGTGGGCGCGGCGGCGGTGGTCATGGCGCGCAGGCCTCCCGGGACGGTGCGGACGGGGCTGCCGGGCGAGGGGTCGCCACGCGGCATCCGCGAGTCATGTTACCGGCGGGTTGCATCCTGCTACATTTCGTCCGACATCGAGCCCAACGGAGGGTCAAGCAGTGCGCGGAATCGTGACGAAGCTCCTCGTCTTCCTCGGAGCGTTCCTGGTGACGACCGCGATCCTGTCGCTGGCGTACGCCTCGGGACAGGTGCAGAAGACCCCCCTCGACGTCGACACGGTGACGCGGCTGTCGGGCGAGGCCCAGGTGGCCGGCCCGGACGGGCTCGAGACGACGCCGGTCAAGGCCACGAGCATCACGCACGCCGACTCCGAGCTGAGCACCGGCGAGGTCGTCCTCTTCCAGAACTCCAGCTGCCTCGTGCGCGACCCGGACGGCAACGCCCCCGACTGCGTCGCGGCGGACGACCCGTCCAAGACGTTGCTCTCGGCGAGCACCGACACCTTCGCCACCGACCGTCGCACCGCCCTGCCGGTCAACGACTTCGCGAACCTGCCGGCCGACGCGGCGCCGAAGGAGGGGCTGATCAACAAGTTCCCGTTCGGTGTCGAGCAGAAGACCTACCCCTTCTGGGACGGTCTCGTCGGCGGCGCGGTCGACGCGACGTACCAGGGCGAGGAGGACGTCGACGGCCTGGCCACGTACAAGTTCCTCGTCTCGGTCAAGGACGCCCCGATCCAGATCGCCGACGGCGTGGCCGGCACCTACTCCACCGACAAGACGCTGTGGATCGAGCCGACGACCGGATCGATCATCGACCAGAAGGAGCACCAGGTCCGGCTGCTCGACGACGGGTCGACCTTCCTCGACCTCACGTTCGGCTTCACGCCCGAGACCGTCCGAACCAACGTCGACTCCGGTTCCTCCAACGCCTCGCAGCTCGGCCTGCTGACCCGCACGGTGCCGCTGGTCGGTGGCGTCCTCGGCGTCGTCGCGCTCCTCGGCGGCCTTGCCCTCTGGCTGACCGGTCGCCGCGGCGGCCGCCACGGTGCGGCCGACGACGGCGAGACGCTCGAGCGCAGCCGGGTCCCCGCGGGCCGCTGACACGCGGGCTCAGGCCGGGCGCTCGGTGACGAGGATCGCCGTGCCCGGCAGCACCCGGCCGCGCAGCGGGGACCAGCCGCCCCACTCGGCCTCGTTGCGCTCGGGCCACTCCGGCTCGACGAGGTCGACGAGCACGAGCCCGGCCGCCACGACCTGGCGCACGAGGTCGCCGAGGGTGCGGTGGTGCTCGGTGTACGTGACGACGCCGGCCTCGCTCTCGACGTAGGGGGTGCGGTCGAAGTACGACTGCGACACGGTGAGCCCGGCCGGCCCGGGCACGTCCGGGAAGGCCCAGCGCACCGGGTGCGACGTCGAGAAGACGAAGCGCCCGCCGGGGCGCAGCACGCGGGCGGCCTCGCGCAGCACGGCGGCGCTGTCGGCGACGAACGGGATGACCCCGTAGGCGGTGAACACGCGGTCGACCGACGCGTCCGCGAGGGGGAGGACCGCCCCGTCGCACTGGAGCAGGGGGAGCGGGGCGGCGCCGGCCCGCACGTCGAGCCGACGCCCGGTGCGCAGCATCCCGGCCGACAGGTCGCTCGCGACGACCCGCACGTCGTGGGTGCGGGCCAGCCAGCGCGAGCACTGGGCCGCGCCCGCGCCGATCTCCAGGACGGTCATCCCGTCGCGGACGCGGAGCAGGTCCAGCTCGGCCTCGGTCCAGCCCTCGGGCCCCCAGACGAAGGAGTCGTCGCCGAGGAAGGCGCCGTGCTCGGTGTAGTAGTCGTCGGCCTCGGCGTCCCACCACGACCGGTTGGCCGCGCGCGTCTCCTCCGCGCCGACGGGTCGGCGCCCCGCCTCGGACGTCATCGGCCGGCGCCCCCGACCGCGACCGTCCCGGACGTTTTGCCCGCTGCACCCGGAGCCGAGTAGGCTGGCCGAGCACACGTGTGCCCTGCGTGGGTCACGCGTGCGCGCGAAGCATCCCATCGATTCCATCTGTCCACATCGGAGTTCCTACTACATGACTGCCAGCACGGTCGACACGACCGCCCCCCAGATCGCGATCAACGACATCGGATCTGAGGAAGACCTCCTCGCCGCCATCGACGCGACGATCAAGCACTTCAACGACGGCGACATCGTCGAGGGTCGCATCGTCAAGGTCGACCGGGACGAGGTCCTGCTCGACATCGGCTACAAGACCGAGGGCGTCATCCCCTCGCGCGAGCTGTCCATCAAGCACGACGTCGACCCCAACGAGGTCGTCGCCGTGGGCGACGAGGTCGAGGCCCTCGTCCTCCAGAAGGAGGACAAGGAGGGTCGTCTGATCCTGTCCAAGAAGCGCGCCCAGTACGAGCGCGCCTGGGGCACGATCGAGAAGATCAAGGAGGAGGACGGCGTCGTCACCGGCACCGTCATCGAGGTCGTCAAGGGTGGCCTCATCCTCGACATCGGCCTGCGCGGCTTCCTCCCGGCGTCCCTCGTCGAGATGCGCCGCGTCCGCGACCTCCAGCCGTACGTCGGCAAGGAGATCGAGGCCAAGATCATCGAGCTCGACAAGAACCGCAACAACGTGGTCCTGTCGCGCCGTGCCTGGCTCGAGCAGACGCAGTCCGAGGTCCGCACGACCTTCCTCAAGGAGCTCGGCAAGGGCCAGGTCCGCACGGGTGTCGTGTCCTCGATCGTCAACTTCGGTGCGTTCGTCGACCTCGGCGGGGTCGACGGCCTCGTCCACGTCTCCGAGCTGTCCTGGAAGCACATCGACCACCCGTCCGAGGTCGTCGAGGTCGGCGACGAGGTCAAGGTCGAGGTCCTGGACGTCGACATGGACCGCGAGCGCGTCTCCCTGTCGCTCAAGGCGACGCAGGAGGACCCGTGGCAGCACTTCGCCCGGACCCACGCGATCGGCCAGGTCGTCCCGGGCAAGGTCACCAAGCTCGTCCCGTTCGGTGCGTTCGTACGCGTCGACGACGGCATCGAGGGCCTGGTCCACATCTCCGAGCTCGCCGAGCGTCACGTCGAGCTGCCCGAGCAGGTCGTCACCGTCGGCCAGGAGATCTTCGTCAAGGTCATCGACATCGACCTCGAGCGTCGCCGCATCTCGCTCTCGCTCAAGCAGGCGAACGAGGACGGCGCCGGCCAGGTCGAGTTCGACCCGACCCTCTACGGCATGGCCGCGGAGTACGACGAGCAGGGCAACTACAAGTACCCCGAGGGCTTCGACCCGGAGACCAACGAGTGGCTCGAGGGCTTCGAGACCCAGCGCGAGGCCTGGGAGAAGCAGTACGCCGAGGCGCACGCGCGCTGGGAGGCGCACCGCGCCCAGGTCGAGGCGTTCGCCAAGGCCGACGCGGAGGCCGCCGGCGGCAGCGCCGAGACCTCGTACTCCTCGGAGTCGGGCTCGTCCTCCTCGAGCGACAGCTCGCCGCGTCCGCAGCAGGCCGCGCAGTCCGAGGGCACGCTCGCCTCGGACGAGGCCCTCGCCGCCCTGCGCGAGAAGCTCACCGGCAACTGAGCCACCGCGCCGCCACGGCGCACCGGCTCTGCCACGAGGGGCCCGGACCACACGGTCCGGGCCCCTCGCCCGTCCCCGGGTCCCCGCGCGAGACGACTTCACGGATGTCATCGGCCGGACGAAACTCGTTCACCTCCAAGTCCCCGTCGGTCGACCTGCGCGGTTAGGGTCGCGCACGTGCCGCCGACGTCGACGACCCAGCCCGATGTCGCGCGAGGGGGAACCACCGGCCCACCCGAGCCGGTCGGACCCCCTCCGCGACGCTCGTCCGGACGCGCGTGGGAGTGGTCGCTCGCCGCGCTGCTCCTCGCGCCGAACCTCGTCCTGCTCATCGTCTTCACCTACCGTCCGCTGCTGGACAACATCCGGCTGTCGTTCACGGACTGGAACATCTCGGCGCCGGTCGCGAACCCGGTCGGGTTCGCCAACTACGTCGAGTGGTTCGGCCGGGAGGACACCCGCACCGTCCTCGGCAACACGCTCGTCTTCACGGTCGCGACGGTCGGCATCTCGATGGGACTCGGCCTGGGCCTGGCGATCCTCCTCGACCAGCGGCTGCGCGGGAGGAACCTCGTCCGCTCGGCCGTCTTCGCCCCGTTCGTCATCTCCGGCGCGGCGGTCGGTGTCGCGTTCCAGTTCGTCTTCGACCCGAGCTTCGGCCTGGTCCGCGACCTGCTCGCCCGCATCGGGGTCGAGGCACCGGACTTCTACCAGCGCTCCGGCTGGGCGCTGTTCATGGTGACCTTCACCTACATCTGGAAGAACCTCGGCTACACCTTCGTCATCTACCTCGCCGCCCTCCAGGGCCGGCGCGCCGACCTCGACGAGGCCGCCGAGATCGACGGCGCCTCGCCGTGGACGCACTTCCGCAAGGTGCTCCTGCCGCAGCTGCGCCCGACGACCTTCTTCCTCTCGATCACGGTGCTGCTCAGCTCGGTCCAGGTCTTCGACATCATCAACGTCATGACCCGCGGCGGGCCCGTGGGCGACGGCACGATGACCCTCGTCTACCAGGTCTACCGCGAGACCTTCGTCAACCAGCGGGCCGGCTACGGCGCGACGGTCGCGACCGTCATGTTCCTCATCCTCCTGGTCGTCACCGTCGTCCAGGTGCGGATCATGGACAAGGGGCAGCGCTCGTGAGGGCGCGCGCGCACGGGGCCGAGGCCGCCTCGCACCGCTCCCGCGGGATGACCGTCGCCGGCTACGTCGGGATGGTCCTCGTGCTGCTGCTCGTCGGCGTCCCGCTGTTCTGGATCGTCATCACCTCGCTCAAGGAGCGCGGCGACATCTACGTGCAGCCGGCGCAGTGGCTGCCCGACCCCGCGACGACCGCGAACTACCACGACGTGACGACGCGCATCCCGTTCCTCGACTACTTCCGCAACTCGGTCATCATCACGCTCGTGCTGTCGGCGTCGAAGATCGTGCTCGGCGTCATCAGCGCCTACGCGCTCTCGCTGCTGCGCTTCCCGGGGCGGGGGGTCGTCTTCCTCGTCGTCATCGCCGCGCTCATGGTGCCGAACCAGATCACGGTGATCAGCAACTACGCCCTCGTCGCGCAGCTCGGCTGGCGCAACACCTTCCAGGGCATCATCGTCCCGCTCGCCGGGGTGGCCTTCGGGACCTTCCTCATGCGCAACCAGTTCCTCAGCCTGCCCGGCGAGATCATCGAGGCGGCGCGGCTGGACGGGGCGGGGCCGATCAAGCTCCTCTGGCGGGTCGTGCTGCCGATGTCGTGGCCGACGCTCGTCGCCTTCTCGCTCATCACCGTCGTCAACGAGTGGAACGAGTACCTCTGGCCGTTCCTCATGTCCGACGACCAGCGCACCGCCCCGCTGCCGGTCGGCCTGACCCTGCTCCAGAACAACGACGGTGTGACGAACTGGGGCCCGGTGATGGCGGGCACGGTGCTCGCGATGCTCCCGGTGCTCGTCCTCTTCCTCGTCCTCCAGCGCCAGATGATCAAGGGCCTCACCGCGGGGGCCGTCAAGAGCTGACCCGGGCGACCCGCGAACCACCGACCAGCGCCACCGACGACCACGACGCACATCCACCCCGGGCGAGCAGTCCCGGACCACAGGGAGGGCACCACCATGAACAACGTCACCCGCCGGGGCTTCCTCGGCCTCGCCGGCGTCGCCGGCGCCGCCGGTCTCAGCGCCTGCGCCGGCACCGGCACCAGCGCCACCTCGAACCAGGGCGGCGACGGCAACACGCTCGAGTTCTGGAGCAACCACCCCGGCAACAGCAAGCCGGTCGAGCAGGAGCTCATCGCGGCGTTCCAGAAGGCCAACCCCGGCATCACCGTCAAGCTCGTCGACGCCGGCAAGAACTACGAGGAGGTCGCCCAGAAGTTCAACGGCGCCCTCGTCGGCGGCACCCTCCCCGACCTCGTCGTCGTCTCGGACGTCACGTGGTTCAACTTCGCGCTCAACAAGCAGCTGACCCCGCTCGACGACCTCATGACGACGGCGAAGGTCGACCCGTCCGACTACGTCGACGCCCTCTACGGCGACTACCTCTTCGACGGCGGCCACTTCGCGCTGCCCTACTCGCGCTCGACGCCGCTCTTCTACTACAACAAGGAGATCTGGTCCAAGGCCGGCCTGGAGGACCGCGGCCCGAAGACCTGGGACGAGTTCAAGGAGTGGTCCGAGGCGCTCAAGGCGGCCGCCGGCAACGGCAAGTTCGCGATGGAGCTGCCCGACGGCTCCAACTACCTCGACTGGCACTTCCAGAACATGGCGTGGGGCTACGGCGGCGGGTACTCGCAGGAGTGGACGCCGACGTTCACGGCCGAGGGCACCGTCAAGGCGGGCCAGTACCTCCAGGACATCGCCAAGGCCGGTGTCGTCAAGTTCAACGCGACCCCCGAGGCCGACTTCTCCGCGGGCCTGGCCGGCTGCATCCTCCAGTCCACCGGCTCGCTCGGGGGCATCGCCAAGGACGCGAAGTTCGAGGTCGGCACCGCGTTCCTGCCGGGCGAGGGCAACTGCCCGACCGGCGGCGCGGGCCTCGGCATCCCGGCGAACATCTCGGACGAGCGCAAGGCCAACGCGCTCAAGCTCGCCGAGTTCATCACCAACGCCGAGAACACGGTGACCTTCACGCAGGCGACCGGGTACATGCCGGTGCGCAAGTCGGCCGTCGAGCTGCCGGCCGAGAAGGAGTACCTCGCGAAGAACCCCAACGCCAAGACCGCGATCGACCAGCTGCCGCAGACCCGCTCGCAGGACAACGCCCGCGTGCTCCTGCCCGGCGGCGGCGCCCGCATCGGCAAGGGCCTGGACCAGGTCGCGCAGGGGCAGGACGTGGCGACGGTCTTCGCCGGCCTCGACAAGGAGAGCCAGCAGGTCTTCGACAACCAGATCAAGTCCAAGCTCTGAGGAGAGCCATCCGATGGCAACGGTCTACTTCGACGCGGCGACCCGCCGCTACGCCAAGGACGCCTCTCCGGCGGTCGACGCGGTCACCCTCGACATCGAGGACGGCGAGTTCCTCGTCCTCGTCGGCCCCTCGGGGTGCGGCAAGTCCACGACCCTGCGGATGCTCGCCGGCCTGGAGCCGGTCGACGACGGCCGCATCCTCGTCGACGGGCACGACCAGCAGGGGGTGCGCCCGCGCGACCGTGACATCGCGATGGTGTTCCAGAGCTACGCGCTGTACCCGAACATGACGGCCGCGCAGAACATGGCCTTCGCGCTCGACAACTCCGGTGTCTCCAAGGCGGAGACGAAGACCCGGGTCCAGGAGGCGGCGCGCATCCTCGAGATGGAGGACCTGCTGCACCGCAAGCCGGGGCAGCTCTCCGGCGGGCAGCGCCAGCGCGTCGCGATGGGCCGGGCGATCGTGCGCCAGCCCAAGGTGTTCTGCATGGACGAGCCCCTCTCGAACCTCGACGCCAAGCTGCGTGTCTCGACCCGCAGCCAGATCGCGGGGCTGCAGCGACGGCTCGGGGTGACGACGGTCTACGTGACGCACGACCAGGTCGAGGCGATGACGATGGGTCACCGGGTCGCGGTCCTGCGCGACGGGAGGCTCCAGCAGGTCGACGCCCCGGAGGTGCTCTACGACAAGCCGGTCAACACGTTCGTCGCCTCGTTCATCGGCTCCCCGGCGATCACCCTCGTCGAGGCGCCGGTGCGCGAGGGCCGGGCCGAGGTGCACGGGGTGCCCGTCGCGCTCGACCGCTCGGTCGCGTCGGCGGCCGGTGACCGCGTCGTCGTCGGGCTGCGCCCGGAGGCCTGGCGGATCGCCGGCGCCGACGACCCCGGCGCGCTCGAGCTGACCGTCGAGCTCGTCGAGGCGCTCGGCTCGGAGTCGTTCGTCTACGGCCGCCGGCCGTCGACCGACGGCACCGAGGGGGAGCGGGTCACCATCAAGACCGAGAAGCGGGCCGGCGTCGAGGTCGGTGACGTCGTGCGCGTCCGTCCGCTCGAGGCCGAGGCGCACGTGTTCGACGCGGAGAGCGGCGAGCGGCTCGGCGCCTGACGGGGTGGTCGTGCGTGGCAGGGTGGAGCCATGCCACGCACGATCGCCACGAACACCTCCGTCGAGCTCGCCGAGCTCCTCGACTTCGTCCGCCCGCGCCACCAGATGGTGCTCATGACCACCCGCGCCTCGGACGGCCGCCCGCAGGCGTCGCCGGTCACCGGCGGGGTCGACGACGCCGGCCGCATCGTCGTCACGAGCTACCCGGAGCGGGCCAAGGTCCGCAACGCCCGTCGCGACGCGCGCTGCAGCGTCCTCGTGCTGTCCGACGACTTCGGCGGGGCGTGGGTGCAGGTCGACGGTGACGCCGAGGTCGTCGACGCGGTCGACGACGTCGAGCCCTTCGTCGAGTACTTCCGCAACATCTCGGGCGAGCACCCCGACTGGGACGAGTACCGGCAGGCGATGGTCGAGCAGGGCAAGTCGCTCCTGCGCATCACGCCGACGCGCTGGTCACCGGTCGCGACCGGCGGGTTCCCCGCTCGCCTCGCCGGGGAGTGAGGCCGTCGGCCGAGGGTCGCCACCGGCCAGCCGGCTGAGGCGGCGCGAGCCGAAGACCCGGCGGACGACGGCCTCCGCGACCGGGGCCACCGCGCGGTGCACGACGACGACGACGGCGCCGAGGACGACCGCGGTGACGAGCAGCCGTGGGAGCGTGTCCCACCCGCCCGCGTGGCGGCGGACGAGCTGGAAGACCGGCATGTGCCACAGGAAGACCGTGAGCGACGCCTGGCCGAGCACGACGAGCGGGCGCCACGACAGCACCCGGCTGCCCGGGCCGTCGACGGAGGCGCCGTTCGCGAGCCCGACGACGAGGGCGGTCGCGGCGAGCGTGGTGACGACTCCCTGGAGCCCGAAGTAGCCGTCGATCCCGACGAACACACAGCTGAGGAGCACGCCCGCGAGCAGCAGGAGGCCGCTGCCCGCGAGGGCCGTCGCGTGCCGTCGCAGCCACGTCGGCGTGGGCCGACCCTGGAGCAGGGCCGCGGCGGCCGCCCCGGCGAGGAGGCCGTCCATCCGGGCCGTCGTCGTCAGCGCCGCGCGGAACCAGCCCTCGTCGAGGTAGAGCTGCCAGCGCCACCAGAAGGTGGCGACGAGCGCGACCACCGCGATCCCGACGAGCAGACGCCGGCGTCGGGCCAGCGCGACGACGACGAGGGCCGCGACGACGAAGAACTGCACGTCGATGCTGAGGAAGTACAGCGGGCCGATGTCGGCGCGCGCCGCCAGTGCGTGGTCGCGGACGTAGGTGTTGAACGTGAAGGTCGCCGCCGCGAGCACCGACCGGATCGTCGCGTCGCTCGAGGTCGTGTCCGTGGGGTCGAGGCGCCACGCGAGGAGGACGGCCACGAGCAGCACCCAGACCTGGAGCGCGATCCGGACCGTCCGCTGCTCGAGGTAGACCAGCGGGCCCCAGACGCGGCTGCGGGTGGAGGCGGCGAGCATCCGCTTCGTCACGAGGTAGCCGCTGATGACGTAGAACGTGCTCACGGCGATGTTGCCGCCCTGGAACAGCGCGCCGAGGGAGCCGAGCGGCGGTCGCTCGGCGGTCGGCCAGACGACCGTCGCGTGGAACAGCACGACGAGGGCGATGGCGGCTCCCCGCAGCCCGTCGACCGGCAGGGAGCGGTGGACGACCCGGTGCAGGGTCGACGGCACGGCGACGGGAGGGGCGCTGCTCACGCGACCCCCACCCCCGGGGCCGGGGGCAGCGGGCGCTCGACGGCGGGCGGTCGCAGGTGGGTGGCGAGCCAGGCCCGGACCGGCTCCTCCACGCAGCGGTGGCTGACCGCCGTCACCACGGCGACGACGGCGAGGACGACCGCGGTCGTGGCGACGGGGGACGCCTCGGGCCCGACGTGCCGCCCGACGAAGAAGATGACGGGGTAGTGCCAGACGTAGACGACGAGGGAGGCGCGACCGAGCCAGGTGAGCCATCGCACCGACAACACCCTGGTCAGGCGGCTCTCGCGCTCGTGGAGGACGACGGCCGCGACGAGGGTGGCGGCGACGACGACGAACGCGACGCTCCAGCCCTCGAGGTAGGCGTAGGGGCCGAGCTCACCGCCGAGCGACAGGAGGACGGGCACCGCGAGCAGCGCGAGCGCCCCGACGAGCGGTGCGCGGGGAGCCAGGCGCCGCAGGTGGGGGAGCGCGACCGCGAGGGCCGCCCCGAGCAGGAGGCCGTCGGCGCGGGCCACGGTGCTGACCGAGAGCGCGAACCAGGTGCTGTCCGAGGCCTCGACGAGGCGGTAGGTCGCGGACGCGACGGCCAGCAGGACGAGCGTCCAGGTCAACGCCCGCCGGCGCGCCGCGAGGACCGCCACGAGGAGCGGCAGCACGAGGTACCACTGCTGCTGCACGGAGAGGAACCACAGGTGCCCGAGGTCCGGGCGGGCCTGGAGCGGGTCGAGCGCGTAGAGCCAGTTGTTCGTGTAGGTGAGGGTGTGGGTCACCGTCGTCACCGTCGACCCGGTCGGGGCGGTGTCGGTCGGGTCGAGCGCCGCGACGAGCACCACGGCCGCGCACAGCGGCACGACCTGCGCGCCCAGCCGCACGAGGCGCCGGGCGTAGAACCGCACCGGGTCGAGGGTCCCGCGGGCGTCGTCACGCAGCAGGCCGGCGGTGACGATGTACCCGCTGACGACGAAGAACACCGGTACGGCGCCCCCGGCGACGAGGCCGCGCAGCCACGGGGTCGACCGGATCCCCTCGGCCGGCCAGAGGAACGCGCTGAGGTGCCCCAGCACGACGAGGACGATGGTGAGCCCGCGCAGCCCGTCGAGGGCGAGGAGGCGCCGCCCGGGCGCGGTGGCCCGGGTCCCGGCGTCCGGGGCCTCCCGCGTGTGGGTCGTCACGGGAGGAGGTTACCCGTCGGTCGCCCGGCGCACCGGGGCTCGGCGGGAGGCGCGCCGGTAGGGTCGGCGGCATGCTGCGCGTGGGCCTGACCGGAGGCATCGGGTCCGGGAAGTCGACCGCCGCGCGGGAGCTCGCGCGGCTCGGGGCGCACGTCGTCGACGCCGACGCGGTCGCCCGCGAGGTCGTCGAGCCCGGGCAGCCGGCGCTCACCGAGATCGCCCGACGCTTCGGCGACCACCTCCTGCGCCCGGACGGCTCGCTCGACCGGGCGGCTCTCGGGCGCGTCGTCTTCGGTGACCCGGCGGCGCTGCGGGACCTCGAGGCCATCACCCACCCCGCGATCTGGGCGCGCACGGCCGAGCTCGTGGCCGAGGTCCCGGAGGGCGGTGTGCTCGTGCACGACATGCCGCTCGTCGTCGAGAAGGGGATGGCGGGGGAGTACCACCTCGTCGTCGTCGTGGGGGCCGACGCCGAGGTCCGCGTGGCGCGGCTGGTCCGCGACCGCGGGATGGACGAGTCCGACGCGCGCACACGGGTCGCCGCGCAGGCGGACGACGCGGCGCGCCGGGCCGCCGCCGACGTGTGGCTGCCCAACGAGGGGAGCCCCGAGGCGCTGGCCACGGCGGTGCGCCGGCTGTGGCACCGACGTCTCGAGCCCTTCGCCGACAACATGCGCAGCGGGACCCGCAGCCGCCTGCCCGCACCCGTGCTGTCCCCGCCGGACGCCGACTGGGCGCCCACCGCGGCCCGGCTCCTCGCCCGGGTCCGGCACGGCGTGGGCGAGGCGGCGGTGACGCTCGACCACGTCGGCTCGACCGCGGTCCCGCACCTGCCGGCCAAGGACGTCGTCGACCTGCAGGTGGGTGTCGCGACCCTCGCCGACGCCGACGACCCCGCCTTCGTCGCCGGGATGGCGCGGATGGGGTTCGTGCGCGTCGAGGACGTCACCGAGGACCACGGCAGGGACGGCTCGCCGTGGCCCAAGCGCTTCCACGGGTCGTCCGACCCCGGGCGCGTCGCCCACGTCCACGTGCGCGAGGTGGGTTCTGCCGGTTGGCAGTTCGCCCTACTGTTTCGCGACTGGCTCCGCGCCGACGCCGGCGAGCGCGACGCCTACGCCGCCGTCAAGGCCGACCTCGCGGCCCGCCTCGTGACGACCGAGGAGTACGCCGACGCCAAGGAGCCGTGGTTCGACGCGGCGTCCCCGCGAGCCCGCGCCTGGGCCGAGCGGACCGGATGGGCGCCGGGGGCCTGAACCTCCCCCCGACCGGCGGGGTGTGACAGGGTGGGTCGATCGCGCTCCGGTGGGGGGACCGGGGCACCATCGACGAACTGGGGACTCCGTGACCGCGACCGACACCACCGCCGTCGACGACGGGACCGGTGCGCTCAGGCGCTCCATCAACGGCAAGCAGCTCTTCTTCTACACGCTGGGTGACGTGCTCGGCTCGGGCATCTACGTCCTCGTGGGGCTCGTCGCGGCGGCCGTCGGTGGCGCGTTCTGGGTCGCCTTCGCCCTCGGCATCCTCGTGGCCGCCATCACCGGGTCCGCGTACGCCGAGCTCGTGACGAAGTACCCCCGGGCGGCCGGTGCGTCGCTCTACGTGAAGAAGGCGTTCGGCAGCCCCGTGCTGACCTTCCTCGTCACCGTGTCGTTCCTCTCCGCGAGCTTCGCCGCGACGGGGTCGCTCGCCACCGGCTTCGCCTCGTACTTCGCGACCCTCTTCGACGGCGGCGGCCCGCCGGCCCTGCTCGTGTCGCTGGTCTTCGTCGCGCTGCTCGCCGTCGTCAACTTCGTCGGCATCACCGAGTCGGTCGTCATGAACATGCTCATGACCTTCGTCGAGGTGGCCGGCCTCCTCGTCATCATGGCGATCGGCGTCTACCACGTCGTGCAGGGCGACGCCGACTTCGGCGTCCTCACCGACCTCAGCACCGACGGCAACCCGGCGCTGGCGATCCTCGCCGGGATCGCGTTCTCGTTCTTCGCGATGACCGGCTTCGAGAACACGGCGAACGTCGCCGAGGAGACCGTGGACCCGCACCGCCACTTCCCGCGCTCGCTCGTCGGAGGCATGGTCGTGGCCGGCGTCGTGTACGTCCTCGTCTCGATGGCCGCCGCCCTCACCGTGCCCGTCGACCGGCTCGCCGATTCCGACGCCGCGCTGCTCGAGGTGGTGAAGTCCGGGATCCTGCCGTTCTCGACGGACCTCATGGCGACGGTGTTCTCGGTCATCGCCCTCGTCGCCATCACGAACACGACCCTCGTCACCCTCGTCACGCAGCCGCGCATCCTCTACGGCATGGCGAACGAGGACGTCGTGCCCGGCATCTTCGCGACGGTCCACCCCCGTCGCCGCAGCCCCTGGGTCGGGCTGCTGTTCAGCGCGCTCGTCGTCGCGGCGCTGCTCGTCACCGGCACGCTCGTGCTCGAGGCCGGCGGTGGGATCGACCTGGTCAACCGGCTCGCGCTGGTCACCGTCGTCTTCCTGCTCTTCATCTACGCCCTGGTCATCGTCGCGTGCCTGCGCCTGCGCGGGCAGGACGAGCACGAGAAGACGTTCCGGGCCAACACCCCGCTGCTGCTCCTGGGCCTCGTGGGCAACCTCGCGATCCTCGCGTTCGCGGTCTACGACGACCCGACGTCACTCCTGTGGTGCGGGGGCCTGCTCCTGCTCGGGGTGGTGCTGTACCTCGTCGAGCGGGTCGTCGGCTCGCGGACCGGCAGCGACGACACGGAGACGGACCCGGCGCTCACCCGGTGACGATGGCGACGGCCCGGGGTCCGAGGCGCTCGAGCGCGGCGACGAACAGGTCGAGGTCCTCGGGCCGGGTGCGGTGGTTGCCGATGGCGACACGCACGGCGAGCCGTCCCCGCAGCGTCGTCTCGGTGACGACCGCCACGCCGCTCTCCTGGACGAGGAGGACGAGCTCGCGGTTGACGGCGTCGAGCTGCTCCTCGTCCAGGCCGTCGACCCGGTAGCGCAGGCACACGATGTCGCAGCCGACGGGGGCCAGCCGCTCCAGCGCGGGGTGGCCGTCGACGAGCTCGGCCAGCCGGTAGGCCAGCGCGGTGGTCCGGTCCATCACCGCGCCGTGCGCGTCGGCGCCGTGCGCGAGCAGGGCCATCCACACCCGCAGGGCCCGGAAGCCGCGGGTGAGGTCGATGCCGTACTCGGTGAACCAGACGTCGCCGGCGGCCAGCCCGCGGGTGGCGTGCCGCAGGTAGGCGGGCACGACCGAGAAGGTCGCGCGGTGGGCGGCCTCGTCGCGGACGAGGACGAGCCCGACGTCCATCGGCGCCTGCATCCACGTGTGCAGGTCGAGCGCCAGCGAGTCGGCCCGAGCCATCCCCCGCACGAGGTCGCGGTGGGCGCTGAGGCCGAGGAAGCCGCCGATCGCGCCGTCGACGTGCAGCCAGAGGCCCTCGCGCTGGGCGAGGGCGGCGACGTCGAGGGTCTGGTCCTCGTGCACGGGCAGCAGCCGGAGCGACGCCTCGCCGAGACCCAGCAGCTCGCAGCTCTTCCGGTGGCAGCTGTGGACCTCGCTGCTCGCGTAGACGGCCACCGTCCATACTCCGGCCAGCCCCTCGGTGCGAACGGTCGGGCCGAGGACCGCGCTGCGGGCGACCGCGAGCCCGACGAGGTTCGCCTCCGACGCGCCGCTGACCAGCAGGCAGCTCGCACTCGTCGGGTAGCCCACCGCCTCCGCGCACCAGCGCACGACCTGCTGCTCGACGAGCACCGGCGCGTGGTCGCCCCCGCCGAGGTTCGGGTTGAGGGCGCTGGCCACGAGGTCGGCCAGGTTGCCCACCGGGGTGCCGGTGCCCATGTACCAACCCCAGAACCGGGCGTGGTCGTTGCCCATCGTGTACGGCACGACGCGCGCGAGCACCTCGGCGTAGGCGGCCTCCGCCCCGATGCCCTCACGGGGGAGGGGGCCGGCGAAGGAGTCGGGCACGGAGCCGGTCATGGCGCCGATGCTCCCCCCCGGGCGCGCGGCGGGGCCAGTCCCCGCCGCGCACCGGTGTCAGGCCCGCCGCAGCCGCAGCGTCGCGATCTGGAAGGGCCGCAGCGAGATCGAGCCGTCACGGTCGGTCAGCGCCCGCGGCTCCCGGAGCGGCCGTTCGAGCAGGTCGGTCTCGACGACCTCGGTCGCCTCGAACCCGGCGACGAGCCTTGCCGACGCGCGCCCGCCGTGGGCCTCGTAGAGCCGGACGACCACGTCGCCGCTGCGGTCCTCCGTGAGCTTGACCGCCTCGACGACGACACCCGGGTCGCCCTCGAGCCGCACGAGCGGAGCGGGGGCGGCCGCACCGCGCACCGAGCGCACCGGCAGGTTCGCCCGGTAGCCCTCGACGACGGCCTCGGCGACCTCGGCCCCGACGACGAGCCCGGCCCGCAGCCGGTGGTGGCCTTGGTCGGCCTCGGGGTCGGGGTAGACCGGCGCGCGCAGGAGCGAGAGCCGGACGGTCGTCGTCGTGCCGGGGGTGGCCTCGGCGTCGCCGCGCGAGGTCCGGCCGACGTCGTGGCCGTACGTCGAGTCGTTGACGACCGCGACGCCGTACCCCGGCTCGCCGACGTGGACCCAGCGGTGGGCGCAGGTCTCGAAGCGGGCCGCGTCCCACGAGGTGTTCGTGTGCGTCGGGCGCAGGACGTGGCCGAACTGGATCTCCGAGGCCGCGCGGTCGGCATGGACGTCGAGGGGGAAGGCGAGCTTGAGCAGCTTCTGACGCTCCCGCCAGTCGACGTCGAGCTCGACGTCGACGACCCGGCTGCCGGCCCGCAGGGCGAGCATTTGCTCGACCCGGGAGGAGCCGAACCGGCGCACGACGCGCACGGCGACCCGCTCCGGCCCCTTCTCGACGAGCTCGACGAGCTCGGCGTCGACGAGATCGGTCGTGTGCCGGCGGTAGTGCTCGTCGACGTCCCACGCGTCCCACTGGGTGGGGGTGTCGCGGTGCAGCTGGAGCAGGGCGCCGCGGCTCCCCGGCGCGAGGACCTCGCGGCCCCCGGCGGTGAGGTCGCGCACCGACGCGAGCAGCCCGTCGCGGTCGACGACCAGGCGCACGAGCCCGTTGTCGACGACCCACCCGCCGGTGTCGGGGTCGGGGGAGTCCTCGACGCCGACCGGGGTCTCCGGTCCCGAGCCGTCGAGGACCGCCGCGCCGAGGGCGGTGACCCCGTCGCGGTCGTGCGGGGCCGCGTTGAAGACGACCTCGTGCTCGCCCTCGCCCGCGAGAGCGGCCAGGGCGTCGTCGACGAGGGTCTCGAGCTCGGTCGCCACCCGCTCGTAGTTGGCCTCGGCCTCGCGGTGCACCCAGGCGATGGACGAGCCGGGCAGGATGTCGTGGAACTGCTGGAGCAGCACCGTGTGCCACGCCCGCTCGAGCGCGTCGTAGGGGTACTCCGCGCCCGTCGTCACCGCCGCCGTCGCCGCCCACAGCTCGGCCTCGCGCAGGAGGTGCTCGCTGCGGCGGTTGCCCCGCTTGGTCCGGGCCTGCGAGGTGTAGGTGCCGCGGTGGAACTCGAGGTACATCTCGCCGCTCCACACGGGTGCGTCCGGGTAGGCCGCCTCGGCCCGGCGGAAGAAGTCGTGGGGGTCGCCGAGCTCGACGCGCGGGGAGCCCTCGAGGTCGTGGGTGCGCGCGGCGGCCGCGAGCATCTCGCGGGTGGGACCGCCGCCGCCGTCGCCGTACCCGAAGGGCAGCAGCGAGAGGTCGGTCCGCCCCTTCTCCGCGAAGTTGCGCTCGGCGCGCGCGAGGTCGGCCGCCGAGACGTCGGAGTTGTAGGTGTCGGCCGGCGGGAAGTGGGTGAAGACCCGGGACCCGTCGATGCCCTCCCACCAGAAGGTGTGGTGCGGCATCCGGTTGGTCTCGTTCCACGACGGCTTCTGGGTGAGGAACCAGCGCGCGCCCGCCGCGAGGGCGATCTGCGGCATCGCCGCCGTATAGCCGAACGAGTCGGGCAGCCAGACGTCCTCCGGCTCGACCCCGAGCTCCTCGAGGAAGAAGCGCTTGCCGGCGACGAACTGGCGGGCCAGCGCCTCGCCTCCGGGCATGTTGGTGTCGGACTCGACCCACATGCCGCCGACCGGCACGAACCGGCCCTCGCGCACGCGCTCCTTGATCCGCTCGAACAGCTCGGGCTGGCTGTCGCGCACCCAGGCGTACTGCTGCGCCGAGGAGCACGCGAAGACGAGGTCGGGGTCCTCGTCCATGAGGGCGAGGACGTTGGAGAAGGTGCGGGCGCACTTGCGCGCGGTCTCGCGGGTGGGCCAGAGCCAGGCCGAGTCGATGTGCGCGTGCCCGACGGCGACGACGCGGTGCGCGCTGGCGTCCGCCCCCGCGTCGAGCGCGGGCCGCAGCGCGGCGCGGCCGGCCGCCGCGGTGCCGGCGACGTCGTCGGGGTCGACCGCGTCGACGGCGTCCTCGAGCGCCTTGAGGGCGCCCGCGCGGCGGCTGCCGGCGGGCAGCTCGACGACGAGGCCGCGCAGGGCGGTCACGTCCTGGAGCAGCTCCCACACCTCGACGTCGACCTCGGCGAGGTCGACCCCGTCGTAGCGGTAGCGCGGCTCGCGCCCGGCCGTGGCGAGGTCACCGAGCGGGGTCGGCTCGAAGGTGAAGGCGCCGGCGCCGGCGACGTCCGGGTTGGACGACGCCTCGAGCAGCACCTCGACGGCCTGTCCGTCCGCGGAGACCGCCGCGAGGGGTAGGTACCGGTTGCGGGGGTGCAGGCCCTTGATGACGGTGCCGTCCGGGCGGTAGGCCGTGGCCTCGGCCTGGAAACCGGGGTGGTCCTCGGAGTAGCCGAGGTCGGCGACGACCTCGACGCGCGTGCCGTCACCTCCCCAGCCCTCGGGGACGGTCCCGGTGGCGCGGAACCACGTCGTGCCCCACGGGCGGCCCCAGCGGGTACCGGGGGAGACGGGTTCGAACGCGGAGGTGGTGGCCTCGGCGAAGGGGACGGGCTCGCCGGGGGCCTCCCACCACTCGACGGTGAGGGGGGTGCGGCGGCGGTGGAGGCCGGGGACGAGGCGCTCCCGCACGAAGCGGTCGACGCGCAGCTCGACGAGGTGGCTGTTGTCGTGCACGGGTGGTGGTTTCCTCTCAACCCTTGACGGAGCCGGCGAGGGCGAACGAGCCGCCTCCGAGGCGTTGGACGACGAGGTACAGGACGAGCACGGGCAGGGAGTACAGGACGGAGAAGGCGGCGAGCTGCCCGTAGGCCACCGCTCCGTTGGTGCCGAAGAACGTGTAGATCGACACGGCCGCAGGCTGTTTCGCCGGGTCGAGCAGGAGCACGAACGGGACGAAGAAGTTCCCCCACGCCTGCGTGAACACGAAGATGAAGACGACCGCCATGCCGGGGCGCATGAGCGGGACGACGACCCGCCACAACGCCTGCATCGAGCTCGCCCCGTCGACCCAGGCGGCCTCCTCGATCGACACCGGCACCGAGTCCATGAAGTTCTTCGTCATCCAGACGGCCATTGGGAGCGCCGTCGCGGAGAGGAAGAGGACCGTGCCGGGCACCGAGTCGAGCAGCCCGAGCGTGACGAAGAGGGCGTAGACCGGCACCATCACCGCGGTGATGGGCAGGCAGCTCCCGAAGAGGATCGTGTGGAGGAACGCCCGGTTGAACCGCATCCTGTACCGCGACAGCGGGTACGCCGACAGGGTCGCGACGAGGACGACGATGACCGCCGTCGCGCCCGAGACGACGAGCGAGTTGAGCAGCGGTCGGAAGGTCAGCTCCGGGGTGAGGACGTCGCGGTAGTTCTGCAGCGTCGGCTCCTCCGGCACCGAGACCGACACCGTGGCGCTCGGGTTGACCGACGCGAGGAGGATCCAGGCGAGCGGCACGAGGAACGCCACGCCGACGACGACGAGCGCGAGCCCGGCGGCCAGTCGCGGGCCCTTCGTGCGGCTCGGCGCCGCGGGGCTGACCCGGGGGCGCCGGGGTGGGCGGGTCGCGGCCGGCGGGACCGGCACGGCGGCGGTGGGCGACGGCGTGGTCGTGGGCGTCGTCATGAGTCGACCTCCGGCTTGAGCACCTTGACGTAGACGACGGCGAACAGCGCACCGACCATGAGCGTCACCGTGGCGATGGCCGTGCCGTAGCCGACCTGTGCGAACTTGAAGGCCTGCTGGAAGGCGAGGATGGGCAGCGTCGAGCTCTGCGTCCCGGGGCCGCCGCCGGTCATCACCCAGATGAGGGTGAAGACGCCGAGGGTCTGCAGCGTCGTGAGCATCATGTTCGTCGCGATGGCCCGGCGGACCATCGGCAGCGTGATCCGCGTGAAGCGCTGCCACCAGCCGGCGCCGTCGATCTCCGCGGCCTCGGTGAGGTCCGGCGGGACCTCGGCGAGGGCGGCCGAGTAGACCATCATCGAGAACGCCGTGCCGCGCCAGACGTTGGCGAGGATGACGGTGAGCAGCGGGAACGTGATGAGCCAGGTCGGCCCGTCGAGGCCGAGCCACCCGAGCATCTCGTTGAGCGTGCCGTCGGTGGCGAAGAACGCGTAGAGGGTGAACGCGGCGACGATCTCGGGCAGCACCCACGCCGTGACGACGAGAGAGCTGACGACCGAGCCGAGCCGCTTCGGCCCGTTGCGGACGAGCAGCGCGAGGGCCATCCCGAGGACGTTCTGGCCGACGATGGCGGAGCCGACGACGAAGACGAGGGTGAGCCAGACCGACTTCCAGAACTGGCCGCTCGTGAACAGCTGCGTGTAGTTGTCGAGACCGACGAACTCGGGGGCGACGGCGCGGTAGCCCGACAGGGCCGCGTTGGTCAGCGAGCCGTAGAGGGCGTACCCGATGGGGCCGACGAGGAAGATCCCCATGAGGACGACGCCGGGGGCGAGGGGGAGGAGGCGCAGGAGCGTGCGCCGGCCGCCGGTGGCGGCACCCCGCCCCGGGCCGCCGCGGTCGCGGCGGCTCGGGGCGGGTGCGAGGGCGGTGCTCACCTCAGCCGCCCTGGACCTTGTCCTGGCCGACGATGCCGACCAGCCCCTCGTCGTAGGTCTTCGCCGCCTCGTCGGGCGTCGCGGACCCGGTGGCGACGGACTCCGCCGCGACCTGGATGTTGCCGGAGATCTGCGAGTAGTCCGGGGTCGCCGGCCGGAAGTTCGTCGTCGGCACGAGCGAGGAGAAGAACTCGAACGACGGGTTGTACGAGGTGTACGCGTCGTCCGAGGCGACGTCCTTGCGGACCGCGATCTGGCTGTTCTCGGTGTCGTACTTGAGCGAGTTCTCGCGGTTGAGCGCGACCTTGATGAAGTCGAACGCCGCGTTCTTGTCCTTCGCGTTGGCGCCGACCGACAGCAGCCAGCCGCCGGACATCGACACCGAGCCGGGGGCCTGGCCGTTCTGGGTCGGCATCGGGGCGAAGCCGATGGTGTCCTCCCAGCCCTTCCAGGCGTTGTCGCCCTCGATCCACTGGCCGGGAAGCCACGAGCCGTCGAGCGCGATGGCCAGCTCGCCCTTGGGGAGCATCTCGGTGGCGACGCGCGAGCCGACCGTGGCGTCGAGCGCGACGTCGAGGGCCGGGGCGAGCTTCTCGCCGAAGATGGTCTGGTAGAAGCCGAGCGTGTCCTTGAAGCCCTGCGACCCGGTGACCCACTTCTGGCTGGAGTCGTCGTACAGCGTGCTGTCGGTGCCGTAGAGCAGCATCTCGAAGCCCTGCATCGAGGTGGCCTCGCCGGCGGCCTTGCCCGCGTAGACGTTGATCGGCGTGACGCCCGGGGCCTTCTGCTTGATGGTGCGGGCGGCGCTGAGGACGTCGTCCCAGGTCTTCGGCTGCCAGTCGGTCGGCAGTCCGGCCTTCTCGAAGATGTCCTTGTTGTAGAACAGCGCACGGGTGTCGGTGCCCATCGAGACGCCGTAGGTCTTCTTGTCGTCGCCGAGGCCGGCCTGCTTGGCGACGTCGTCGAACTGGCTCCAGTCCGACCACCCGGCGAGCTGCTCGTCGATGGGGGCGAGGTAGCCGGCGGCGGCGTCGCTGCGGACCTGGAAGCTGTCCTCGTAGATGACGTCGGGGGCGGTGGAGGGCGAGCGGTTCATCAGGGCGAGCTTGGTGAAGTACTGGTCCTGCTCGGCCTCGATCGCGGTGAGCTTGACCTTCTTGCCGGGGTTGGCGGCCTCGTACTCCGAGGCGGCCTTCTTGAGGACGGCGTCGAGCTGCGTGAACTGTGCCGTGCGCTGGTAGGCGACCGTGATCGTGTTCGTGTCGCCGGACCCGGAGGAGGAGCCCGAGCCGCAACCGGCGAGGACGATCCCGAGGGAGAGGGCGGCGGCACCGAGGGCCGCAGGACGGGTGCGCTGCATCGGGGGGTCCCTTCGCGTTCGCGGGTCACCGTTGACCCGGCTTGCGAGGTTTATACATCAAATGGACTAACTGACGTCAAGGGGGATCCGGGGTTCGTGGACACGGGATCTCGACAGGTGGACGCCGGCCGTCGGGGGTGTCAGTCGACGAGCAGGGCGGAGGAGCGCGCGCTGAAGGCGTGGTCGAGGACGGTGCTCGCGGCGCCCACCGCGGCGACGTCGGGGCCGAGGACGGTGCCGCGCACCGCGATCGGGTGGATGGCCGCACCGACGGCCCGGTCACGCACGAGCGCGGGGACGAGCGTGAGGAACGTGGGGGAGAGCCGGGCCCAGAGCGGCCCGCCGAAGACGACATGGTCGGCGTCGAGGACGTCGACGAGGTCCGTCACCGACTTGGCGACGTGCCGGGCCCAGTCCTCGAGCAGGGCGAGGGCGCGGGTGTCCCCGGCGTCGGCGAGGTCGCAGAAGGCGTCGAAGGCGACGAGGACCGAGGCGCCGGGGTGGAGGGGGTCGCCGGCCGGCGGGGGCACGGTGGGCCCGCCGGCGTCCGTGAGGTCGGGCGCAGCGGGGTCGAGGTCCCAGTGCCCGATGCCCTCGCGGACCGCGCGCCGGACGACCTGGCCCGGCGCGCAGACCTCGCCGAGGCAGCCGCCGAGGCCGCACCAGCAGGACGGGCCGGTGGCGCCGGTGCCGAGGTGGCCGACCTCGCCGGCGTTGCCCGAGGCCCCGCGCAGCACCTCGCCGCCGACGACGAGACCGGCGCCGACACCGGTGCCGAGGTAGAGGAAGACCGCTGTCGCGCCGGGCCCGAGGCCGCCGGCCCAGACCTCGCCGACGGCGGCGGCGACGACGTCCTTGTCGAGCAGCACCGGCAGCCCGGTCGCGTCGGCGAGGGTGTCACGCACCCCGACCCGCTCCCAGCCGGGGAGGTTCGGGGGGCGCACGAGCGTGCCGGCCGCGCGGTCGAGCGGGCCGGGGGCGGCGACGCCGAGCCCGACCAGCCGCCCCGGGTCGATGCCCGAGTCCGCGACGAGACGGTCGACGTCCTCGACGACGTCGCGCAGTACCTCGTCCGGGTCGGCGCCCGGCCGCAGCGCGCGGGCGGAGCGGGCGACCGGCTGCCCGGTGAGGTCGAGGAGGACGTGGCTGACGACGGCCGGGTCGAGGTGGACGCCGACGGCGTAGCGGCCCGAGGGCTGGAGGCGCAGCAGGGTGCGCGGCTTGCCGGGACCCGAGGCCCGGCGGCCGGCCTCGACGACGAGGTCGTCGTCGAGGAGGCGGCGGCAGATGTTCGAGACGGCCTGGGGGGAGAGGCCCGTCGCGGAGGCCAGCTCGACCCGGCTCAGGCCCTCCGGGTGGTGGCGGATCGCCTCGAGGACGACGACCTGGTTGTAGCCCCCGACGCGGGGCAGGTTGGAGCCCCGGCGGATGGTCGGGGGCGCGGGCACGCCCGTCATCGTCGCACGTGGGCGCCCGGGCTGGGCAGCGATCCCGTCCACGCGCACGCGGCCGCGGCCCCTGTCGGTGCCGGGGCCTACCGTGGATGCATGCGCCCCACCACCGAGCTCCAGCGCCGCGTCGCGCCGTTCGAGGTCGTCTCCGAGTTCTCGCCCGCCGGCGACCAGCCGAAGGCCATCGAGGAGCTCGCCCGCCGCATCAAGGCCGGCGAGCAGGACGTCGTCCTCCTCGGCGCCACCGGCACCGGCAAGTCGGCCACCACCGCGTGGCTCGTCGAGCAGGTGCAGCGCCCGACGCTGGTCATGGCGCCGAACAAGACGCTCGCCGCGCAGCTGGCCAACGAGTTCCGAGAACTGTTGCCGCACAACGCCGTCGAGTACTTCGTCAGCTACTACGACTACTACCAGCCCGAGGCGTACGTCCCGCAGAGCGACACCTACATCGAGAAGGACTCCTCGATCAACGAGGAGGTCGAGCGGCTGCGGCACAGCGCCACGAACAGCCTGCTGACCCGGCGCGACGTCATCGTCGTCGCGTCCGTCTCGTGCATCTACGGCCTCGGCACGCCGCAGGAGTACGTCGACCGGATGGTCCCGCTGCGCGTCGGCGACGAGGTCAACCGCGACGACCTCCTGCGCAAGTTCGTCCACATGCAGTACACCCGCAACGACCTCGCCTTCACCCGCGGCACCTTCCGGGTCCGTGGCGACACCGTCGAGATCATCCCGGTCTACGAGGAGCACGCCGTCCGCATCGAGTTCTTCGGCGACGAGGTCGAGGCGCTCTACACGCTCAACCCGCTGACCGGCGAGGTCGTGCGCGAGGAGCAGGAGATGTACGTCTTCCCCGCCTCGCACTACGTCGCCGGCCCGGACCGGATGGAGCGGGCGATCGCGGGCATCGAGCGCGAGCTCGAGGACCAGCTGGCGAACTTCGAGCGCCAGGGCAAGCTGCTCGAGGCGCAGCGGCTGCGGATGCGCACGACGTACGACATCGAGATGATGCGCCAGATCGGGTCGTGCTCGGGGATCGAGAACTACTCGATGCACATCGACGGCCGCTCGCCGGGCTCGGCGCCCAACTGCCTCCTCGACTACTTCCCGGAGGACTTCCTCCTCGTCATCGACGAGTCGCACCAGACCGTCCCGCAGATCGGCGCGATGTACGAGGGCGACGCCTCGCGCAAGCGCACCCTCGTCGACCACGGCTTCCGC
This sequence comes from Phycicoccus jejuensis, assembly GCF_000720925.1. Classification (GTDB taxonomy): domain Bacteria; phylum Actinomycetota; class Actinomycetes; order Actinomycetales; family Dermatophilaceae; genus Phycicoccus; species Phycicoccus jejuensis. Next base: position 132,129 of record NZ_JOEE01000005.1, read on the forward strand.
CTGCCGTCGGCGATGGACAACCGGCCGCTGAAGTGGGAGGAGTTTCTCGAGCGGATCGGCCAGACCGTCTACCTGTCGGCGACCCCGGGCGACTACGAGCTGGCCAAGAGCGACGGCTTCGTCGAGCAGGTCATCCGCCCGACCGGGCTGGTCGACCCCGAGGTGATCATGAAGCCGACCAAGGGCCAGATCGACGACCTGCTCCACGAGATCCGGCTGCGCACCGAGAAGAACGAGCGCGTCCTCGTCACGACCCTCACGAAGAAGATGGCCGAGGACCTCACCGACTACCTCCTCGACAAGGGAGTGCGAGTCCGGTACCTGCACAGTGACATCGACACGCTCCGCCGCGTCGAGCTGCTGCGCGAGCTGCGGATGGGGGAGTACGACGTCCTCGTCGGCATCAACCTCCTGCGCGAGGGTCTCGACCTGCCGGAGGTGTCGCTCGTCGCGATCCTCGACGCCGACAAGGAGGGCTTCCTCCGCTCGACCCGCAGCCTCATCCAGACGATCGGCCGCGCGGCGCGCAACGTGTCGGGCCAGGTGCACATGTACGCCGACAAGGTCACGCCCTCGATGCGCGACGCCGTCGAGGAGACGACGCGCCGGCGCGAGAAGCAGGTCGCCTACAACCTCGCGCACGGGGTCGACCCGCAGCCGCTGCGCAAGCGGATCGCCGACATCACCGACATGCTCCAGCGCGAGGACGCCGACACCCAGGAGCTCCTCGGCTCCGGGCGGGCGCGATCGCGCGGCAAGGCCGACGGTGGTCGTGGCCGCGGCGCGGTGGCGGCCGACGCGGACGCCGCGATGGGCACGCAGCGCGGCAAGGACCTGCCGGCGAGCGAGCTGGCCGGCCTCATCCAGGAGCTCTCGACGCAGATGCACCAGGCCGCCGGCGACCTGCACTTCGAGCTCGCGGCGCGGCTGCGCGACGAGATCGGCGACCTCAAGAAGGAGCTGCGGCAGATGAGCGAGGCGACGCGCTAGCCCGGGCGACCGGCTCAGCCGGCGAGGTCGCGGCTGCGCTGCTGCACGCCCATCTCGCCGTAGGGGTAGTCGGTCGCCCCGAGGTCGCTCGCCGTGTCGAGCGCCGCGTTCTCCTCGGGCGTCAGCTCGACGTCGACGGAGCGGAGGTTGGCCCGCAGCTGCTCGGTGGTGCGTGCGCCGAGGATCGTCGAGGTGACGGCCGGGCGGTTGGTCACCCACGAGAGGGCGACCTCGGCCATCGAGACACCGCGCGCCTGGGCGACCTGCTCGACGGCCTCGATGATCCGCCACGTGCGGTCGGTGCCGCGGCGGTCGTAGGCCTCCATCCCGCGGTTCGGGTCGTCGCCGAGGCGGGTGTCGCCGGTGGGTCGCTGGTCGCGGGTGTACTTGCCCGACAGCCAGCCGCCGCCGAGCGGGCTCCAGGGGAGCAGTCCCATCCCGGCGTCGAGCACGGCGGGGACGATCTCCCACTCGATCTCGCGGACGATGAGGCTGTACTGCGGCTGGAGGGTCACCGGCGGGCGCACCCCGAGGGCGCGCGCGGTGTGGACGAGCTTGGTCAGCTCCCAACCGGTGAAGTTGGAGAGGCCGTAGTAGCGGATCTTGCCCGCCTGCACGAACCCGTCGAGGGTGCGCAGGGTCTCCTCCATCGGCGTGTGCTCGTCGGAGGCGTGCACCTGGTAGAGGTCGACCGAGTCGACGCCGAGCCGGTCGAGGGAGGCGTCGAGGGCTCGGGTCAGGTGCCGGGCCGAGAGGCCGCTGCTGTTGGGGCCCTCCTCGAGGGCGAAGCGGCCCTTGGTCGCGAGGACGACTCGGTCGGTGACGTCCGTCGGGCGGTCCTTGAGCCAGCGGCCGATGATCTCCTCGGACACCCCGCCGGAGTACACGTTCGCGGTGTCGACGAGCGTGCCGCCCTCCTCGAGGAAGACGTCGAGCTGCTCGTGCGAGCCGGCCTCGTCCGTCTCCGTCCCGAAGGTCATCGTGCCGAGGCAGAGCTCGGAGACCGCAGTTCCACTGTTGCCGAGTCGTCGGTAGCGCATGCGTTCGACCCTAGACCGGGGTCCGCCGCGGGACGGGCCCGCGATGCCGACCGACTCGCGTGTTCGCCCGGTTCCGGCGACGGAGCCCCCGCCGAGGCCCTAACCTCCGGGGGTGGCTGTGGTGGAGATCGGTGAGCCCGGTCGCGTCCGACGGGACTTCCCTCCGGTGTGCGTGAAGTCGGGTGTCCCGACGGAGGACTCGGTGCGGCTGGCCGGCAGCGCGGCGCCGGGGTGGACCGGCGCGATGGTCCTCTTCGGGACCCTCCCGTGGCTCTTCGCCACGTCGATGTCCGGGCGGCGGTACGAGGTGGAGCTGCCATGGCGACGCGAGCTGACGCAGCGCTACCGCGGCCGGCGCCGCGCCGGCTGGGTCCTCGTCGCCTCCGGTCCGGTCATGGCGCTCGTGGGCGCGTCGGCCGGGGTCGGGTGGGCGGGCTTCCTCATGTGGCTGTCGGTCCTCGGCGTCGCCGCGGTCGTCGTCACCGAGTGGCGCCTGAGCGTCGGTGTCCGGTTGTCCCCGGAGGGCGTCCTCGTCGTGACGCGGGTGCACCCGGACTTCGCGCGCGCCTGTCGGCGCTGACCGCGCCGCCGGTCAGCGCTCCGGCGGGACCTCGGTCGAGAGGCCGCTGTACCACCGCACGACACCGGCGACGACGAGCAGGACGAGGCCGGAGGCGAGCAGCGACTCGTCCCACGACATCCCCCCGACACCGGAGCAGAACCCGACGAGCACGGCGCACAGGCCGACAGCGGCCGCAGCGGCCGAGAACGAGAACCCCATGCGGGCACCCTAGGGGTGGTCGAGCGGGTTCGGGAGGCGGTGCTGGGGTCCGGTGGTGCGGGTGGCGCCGTCGGGGCCGTGCCAGGTGACGGTGCCGTCCGGGGCGAGCGTGGGTCGCCAGCGGCCTTGTTGCTTGAAGCGGTGGTGCCGTCGGCAGAGGTCTTCGAGCCCGGTCGGGGTGGTCGCACCGACGGGCCAGGGCTTGACGTGGTCGAGGTCGCAGTGCACGGCCGGGCGGGTGCAGCCCCACATCCGGCACGTCCCGTCCCTCGTCTTGACGAACTCGCTGATCGCTTTCGGTGGCTTGTACGCGCCGGTGGTGAGGGAGGCCAGGGTCCCGGTGTCGGCCTCGAGCACGGCGCGGGCGACCTCGAACGGCAGGACCTTGAGCAGGTTGGCCAGGGTGGCGGGGTCGACCCAACCCAGACCCGGCAGCTGAGTCCCCGACACCGCGTACCCGGGCGACACGACCGCCTGCGACACGCTGAGATCCCCGTCGAGCTCGGCCGGCTCCTCCAACCACGACAGCTCCTCGCGCGAGTCCGGGTCGAGGTCGCCGTACCGGACGACCTCACCCGTCGTGGAGTCGATGAGCGTCTCGTCGTCGTCGCACTCCACCCGGAACCACGTCCCCGACGCCTGCTCCGGTGCGGGACGGTCGGTCACCACGGGCACCCCGAGGGTGACCTGCGCCGAGACCTTGACGTTGCGCAGCACCAGGTCGGCCAGCGCGTCCGCCCGTGACTCCGGCACCGACAGCGCCTCGTCGACCTGCCGGTAGTCACCGGCCAGCTCCTCCACCGCCGCCCACATCGCGCTCGACGTCGCCGTCGGCAACGAGGCGAACCAGTCCGTCAGCCCGTCCTCCCCGGGACGGACCTCCACACACCGACCCCGCTTCCGCAACGCCACGTGAGCCGCGACCTGGTCGGCCGCCACCCGCGTCGCGACCCGGCGGGCCTCACCCGCGACCCGGGCCGGGTCCATCGCCGCCAGCCGCGGCGCCAGATCCGCATCGACCCGCACACACGCCTCCACGTCCAGCCCCGCGCAGGCGTCGACGACCTTCTGCACGTTCGCTGTGGCGACCGCACCCTCGATCAGCAGGTCACGCACCCGCGGGAACCGCTCACCCAGCGCGGCGCCCAACGCCGCCTTCCGACCCGCGACCCCCTCGGTCAGCCCCGTCGCCAAACTCATCCGCGTCGACGCCATCGCGTCGACGAACCCCACCGGATGCACCCGCTCCCACGAGCCCGAGCGCACCGTCGTCTCCACCCTGGCGCCCCACGCCCCCGCCACAGCGACCACCGCGTCCGCAGCGTTCGCCATCCCCTGCGCCGCCCCCGCCAGCGCGAACGCCTCCTCCGACGACAGTCCGTGACCCTGCTCGACCAGCTCACGACCCAGTCGCGCACACTCCTCGCGCAGCCCCGCGACGCGGCGGGAGAGGGTCTCGGTGTCCATGCCTCAGTGTACCGAACACGTGTTCGACGGGCAAGGGTAGACGGACCTCTGTGGACGACGAAAGTGGCTGAAGGACAGCCATTTCCGAGAGCCGGGCGGTACCTCCCGACACCAGCCTCACCCGGTGTTCTGCAGCCCCGCCGCGAGCCCGTTGACGGTCAGCAGGAGCGGCCGGTGCCACTGCGACCCCTCGTCCTCGCCGGTCGCCCGCAGCTCGCCGAGCCCGCGCAGCAGCAGGTGGCTGAGCATGTCGACGAACGGCCGCCGCAGCCCGACGGCGGTGTACAGGTGCGGCTTCCGCTCGAGCATCTCGTCCTGCCCCAGCAGCTCGAGCACCATCCGCCGGGTAAGTGCGAGCTCGTCGAGCACCTGGGTCGCGAGCTCGGGCCGTCCACCGAGGGCGAGGAACGCGGCCGCCAGGTCGTCGTCGGTCTTCGCCAGGCTCATCTCGGCGACGTCGACGAGCGCCGCGAACACCGGCCACTCGCGGTAGGCCTGCCGGGCCTCGTCGAGGTCGCCGAGCGCGGCGAGCCCGCTGCCGAGCCCGTACCAGCCGGGCAGGTTGACCCGCGTCATCGACCACGCGAACACCCACGGGATGGCGCGCAGGTCGTCGAGACTGCGTCCCGACTCCGAGCCGCTGCGTCGCGAAGGACGTGACCCGAGCCGCAGGTCGGCCAGGAGGTCGAGCGGGCTCGACATCGCGAAGAAGTCCGCAAAGCCCGGCTGCTCCACCAGCGAGCGGAACGCCGTCCGGCTCGCTTCTGCCACAGCAGAACCCACGGCGTCGAACCGCCCGGCCGCCTCGTCGCGCGCGGCGACGTGCTCCGGCGCGTCGGTCAGCAGCACGGCCGATGCGACCCGCTCGAGGTGCTGCTCGGCGATGCGGACGTCGGCGTACCGGGCGAAGATCACCTCGCCCTGCTCGGTCACCTTGAACCGCCCGTCGACCGACCCCGTCGGCTGCGCCGCGATGGCCCGGTGCAGCGGACCGCCCCCACGGCCGAGGGACCCACCACGACCGTGGAAGAGCGTCAGCTCCACCCCGTGCCGCCGGGCCCACGCGACGAGCCCGACCTGCGCGCGGTGCAGCGCGAGGGTGGCCGCCGCCGGACCCACGTCCTTGGCCGAGTCGGAGTAGCCGAGCATCACCTCGACCTGCCGGTCGACGCCCTCGAGCCACGTCGCCGTCGACGGCAGGGCCACCCACTCCTCGAGCGTGTGGTCGGCGGCGTCGAGGTCGGCGCCGGTCTCGAAGAGGGGGACGACGTCGAGCGCCAACGGGCGCGCCCCCACCGCGAGCCGGGCCAGCGCCCGCACCGCGACGAGGTCGGCGGCGGACTGGCTGAACGAGACGACGTACCGGCCGCAGCTGCGCCGGCCCCACCGCTGCTGCAGCCAGGCCATGACGCGCAGGGTGTCGAGCACCTCGCGGGTCCGGTCACCGGGAGCCCCGACGAGCTCGGGCCAGCCGTCGACCGCGAGCCGGTCCAGCAGCGCGGGGTCGGTCGCCGCGACCTCGGGGTCGGCCGGCCGGGCGTCGTCCGGCAGGAGCCCGAGCGCCTCGACGAGGGCCGCCCGGTGGACGGCCGAGTGCTGCCGCACCTCGAGCTCGGCGAGGTGGAACCCGAACGTCTGCACCATCCACACGACGTCCTGCAGCTCGCCGTGGGCCGTGCGCGCGTCACCGGCCGCGACGAGCGAGTCCTGGACGAGGGCGAGGTCGGCCAGCGCCTCCTCGGGCGAGCCGTACGCGACGCCGGCCCGCTCGTCACGGGTCGCCGCCAGCCGGGCCGCGACGACGAGCAGCTTCTGGCGGTGCGGCTCGTTGGGGGAGTCCTTGGTCACCTCGGCGAGCAGGCGTGGGTGGGCGGCGGCGTCGTTGGCGAGGGCGTCGCGCAGCGCCGCCGTCGGGGGCGTCGACTCCTCGTCGACCGTGATCATCCGCGCGACCCGGTCGACGGCGTCGTGGAGGATCTCGAGCGCCTGGTCGGCGTGGGCGCGCACCGTCTCGCGCGTCACCTCGGCGGTGACGAAAGGGTTGCCGTCGCGGTCACCCCCCACCCAGGACCCGAACCGGACGATGGGCGGCAGCGGTGTGTCGGAGGGGCGCTCGTCACCACCGAAGGCCGCCTCGACCGCACGCTGGAAGCGCGGCACCGCGTGGATGAGTGACTGCCGGAAGACCGTGAGCACCGTCTTCACCTCGTCGGCCGGCGTCGGCCGGGTGATGCGCAGCGTCGAGGTGCGCTGGAGGATGTCGATGTCCTCGAGCATCCTGCGCCGCGCGCGGGCCCGCTCCGCGGGGCCCGAGCCCGGGTCGGCGTGCGTGTCGAGGTGCTCGGCGATGCGACGCAGCGCCGACGCCACCGCCCGGCGGCGCGCCTCGGTCGGGTGGGCGGTCAGCACGGGGTGGATGCGCATCCGCTCCAGGCGCGCCCGGGCGTCCGGACCCGCCGCGGCGACGGCCGGCCCGATGTCGCCGGTGTCGCTGCCGCCGCCGTACTCGCCGTCCTCCCGGCGCAGGGACCGGGCCCGGTGCCGCTCCTCGGCGAGGTTGGTCAGGTGCAGGTGCACCGTCAGCAGGCGCGCCAGCCGGGACGTCGTCTCCGGGTCGAGGGCCGCCACGAGCGCCGCCGGGTCGCCGTCCTCCTCGCCGCGGCAGCGCCGCTCGAGGGCGTCGGTCAGCTCGAGGAGGTCCGCGCGTCCGGACTCCTCGACCACCTGCCGGTGCAGGCTCGTCAGCAGGGAGAGGTCGTCGAGCATGCTGGCCATGACGGCCAGCCTAGGAGCGCGCGGACGTGGCGCAACGGGGCGTCCACCCACCGTTACGCTGGCGCGGTGCTTCCCGCCCTGCTGCCCGCCGCCACCAGCGATCTCGACCTCGCCCCCTGGGTCTGGTGGGTGACGATCGGCGTCGCCGTCGCCGTCCTCGCCTTCGACATCGCGGTCATCGCCCGCCGCCCGCACCGTCCCTCCACCAAGGAGCTCGTGTCGGCGCTGGCCGTCTACGTCGGCGCCGCGGTCCTCTTCGGGCTCGGGCTCTGGTTCACCGCCGGGGGCCAGCTCGCGGGTGAGTTCTTCGCGGGCTGGCTGACCGAGTACTCGCTCTCGGTCGACAACCTCTTCATCTTCATCCTCATCATGGCGAGCTTCCGGGTGCCGGAGAAGTACCAGCAATTCGCGCTCATGGTCGGCATCGTCATCGCGATCGTCCTGCGCGGCATCTTCATCGCCGTCGGCGCGGCCGCGATCAACAACTTCAGCTGGGTGTTCTACATCTTCGGCGCGTTCCTCGTCTACACGGCGTGGAAGCTGGCCAGCGGCGGCGAGACCGACGACGACGAGTACGAGCAGAACCGCTTCATGCGCCTGGTGTCCAAGCGCTTCCCGGCCAGCGAGGACTACGACGGCACGAAGCTCTTCACGCGGCAGAACGGGGCCCGGCTCGCCACGCCGCTCTTCTTCGTCATCGTCGCGCTGGGCACGACCGACCTGCTCTTCGCGCTCGACTCCATCCCCGCGATCTACGGCCTCACCGACGAGCCCTACCTCGTCCTCGTCGCCAACCTCTTCGCCCTCATGGGTCTGCGGCAGCTGTACTTCCTCATCGGTGGCCTGCTCAAGAAGCTCATCTACCTCAGCTACGGCCTCGCGGTGCTGCTCGCCTTCATCGGCCTCAAGCTCATCCTCCACGCCCTGCACGAGAACGAGCTCGGGTTCATCAACGGCGGCGAGAAGGTGCCGGTGCCGGAGATCCCGATCTCCGTCTCGCTCGGCGCGATCGTCGTCATCCTCGGCGTCACCACCGTGCTCAGCCTGTGGCGCACCCGGCGCCACCCCGAGCTCGTCGAGGACTGACCCCCGGCCCGGTCCGGCGTCTCAGGCGGCCTGCGCCTCGGCGGGGTCCTTGCGCGCCCCGAGCCCGAGGACGAGGGCCGAGGCGCTGACGACGAGTGCCATTCCGACGAGCTGGCTCGGCGCGAGCCGCTGGCCGAGCACGACCAGCCCGGCGACCGCGGCGGCCGCCGGCTCGAGGCTCAGCAGGATGCCGAACACCTGCGCGCGCAGCCGGCGCAGCGCCAGCAGCTCGAGCGAGTAGGGCAGCACCGACGACAGCACCGCGATGCCCAGGCCCTTGAGCAGCGCCTCGCCGGTCCACGACGGGACGCTGGTGACACCGAGCGGCAGCGTGACGAGGGTGGCGACGACCATCGCCAGCGCGAGGCCCTCGAGCTTCGGGAAGGCCGCGCCGGTGCGACCGGACAGGACGATGTACGCCGCCCAGAAGCCGCCGGCGGCCAGGGCGAGCAGGATGCCCGTCCACTCCAGCTCGGCGAACGGCACCTCGCGCGCCTCCGAGATGAGGACGACGCCCGCCGCGGCCGCGAGCACCCCGAGGGCGTCGACGACACGCCGCGACAGCACGGCCGCCAGCGTGAGCGGCCCGATGAACTCGATGGTCACCGCGACGCCGATCGGCAGGTGCGCCAGCGACTGGTAGAAGGTGTAGTTCATGAGGCCGAGCGCGACGCCGAAGGCCGCGACGGTGGCCCAGGCGCGCCGGGTGTGACCGTGCCAGCGGGGCCGGACGAAGGCCAGCAGCAGCGCGGTCGCGAACAGCAGCCGCATGACGACCGAACCGCCCGCACCGATGACCGGCACGAGGGTCTGCGCCAGCGCCCCGCCGAACTGGACGGACACGACCCCCGCGAGGACGAGCAGGGGAGCGGGAACCCGGTCGGCGGCGGTCGTCACCGCTGCAGGCTAGCCATCACCATCCGCGCTCGCGCCACTCGTCCAGGTGCGGCCGCTCCGCCCCGAGCGTCGAGTCGCCGCCGTGCCCCGGGTAGAACCACGTCTGGTCGTCGTACACGCCGAAGATGCGCTCGGTGACGTCGCCGTAGAGGGCGTCGAAGTCCTGGCCCTCGTTCTTCGTGTTGCCGACGCCGCCGGGGAAGAGGGTGTCGCCGGTGAAGAGGTGCGTCACCCCGTCGGGCGCCCGCCACGCGAGCGCGACCGAGCCGGGCGTGTGGCCGCGCAGGTGCACCACGTCGAGCACGAGCTCACCGACCCGCAGCGTGTCGCCCTGTCGCAGACGGACGTCCGGCGCCAGCGGCAGCGCGTCCGCGTCCTCCTCGCCGGCGTAGGTGCGGGCGCCGGTGGCGCGGGCCACGTCCGGCAGCGCCCGGACGTGGTCCCAGTGCTGGTGCGTCGTCACGAGGTGGTCGAGGCGCCCGGTGCCCTCGGCGACGAGCGCGAGGCAGCGGTCGGGGTCGTCCGCGGCGTCGACCATCAGCTGTGCGCCGGTGGCCGTGCAGGTGAGGAGGTAGACGTTGTTGTGCATGTCCGAGACCGACATCTTGCGCAGGGTCGCGGGGCCGAGCTCGCGCACGTCGCTCGGGCCGCCGGGGGTCACGTCGCCGGTGTAGGCCATCGTCATCGTCCGTCCGGGAGTCGGGGCAGGGGGTCGGCGGAGACACCGTCGGTGAGGCCGCGGGCGAGCCACCCGAGGAGCGCGGCGCGGCTGCCGGTCACCGAGGTCGTGCCCAGGCCGACGGTCCACTCCTCGCCCTCGTCCGAGCGCAGCGTCACGTCCGGGGCGTCGTCGAGGGTGCGCAGGCGCTCGGCCTCCTCGTCGAGGAAGGCCAGCAGGAGCTCGGGCTCGAGGTCGGCGAACCCGAAGCCGGCGTCGAGGTCGACGTGGTGCCACGTCACCTCGCGCAGCCGCATCATCGGGATGTCGGCCGCGGTGCCGCGCACGTCGCCGGGGGTGCGCTCGAGGGCCTGCCCGGCGTGCTCGGGGCCCAGGCGCGGCGCCTCGGCGGCGTACTCGGCGGCGGTGCGCTCGAGGTCGTCGGCGAGCTCGGCGGGGGTGCGGCCGGCGCCCTCGTCGATGTCGGCGTTGCGCTGGTCCCGGCTCGCGTACATCGTCTCGCGGGTGCCGTCGACGGCCGAGCGCACGAGCCGGGCGAGCCCGTCGGCGTTGCGCGCGACGTGGGTGACGACGTGCCCGCGGGTCCATCCTTCGCAGAGCGTCGGGCCGGCGGCGTCGGGCAGGGCCCGCGTGGTGGCGACGAGCCGGGCGGTGTGCGCGTCGACGTACTGGGCGGGGTCGATCCGGGTGCCGGTCATGCCGCCGACGCTACCGCCGCCCGGCCTGCGCGTCGGCCTCCGCGATCGCGATGGCCGCGCGGACGAGCGCGAGGTGCGAGAACGCCTGCGGGAAGTTGCCGACGAGCCGGTCGGTCGACGGGTCGTACTCCTCCGAGAGCAGGCCGAGGTCGTTGCGGATCCCGAGGAGCCGGTCCATCAGGGTGTGCGCGTCGTCGACGCGGCCGCACCGGGCGTAGGCCTCGGCGAGCCAGAACGAGCAGGCGAGGAACGGGTTCTCGTCGCCGCTCAGCCCGTCGACCCCGCTCTCGGTGCGGTAGCGCAGGACGAAGCCGTCGCGCAGCAGGTCCTCCTCGACGGCCCGGACGGTGCCCAGCACGCGCTCGTCGTCGGCCGGCAGGAAGCCGACGGTCGGGATGAGCAGCAGCGCCGCGTCGACCTCGCGGGTGCCGTAGTGCTGGACGAAGGTGCCGCGCTCGGCGTCGAAGCCCTGGTCGAGGACCTCCGCGTGGACGCGGTCCCGCAGGGCGCGCCAGCGCTCGACGTCGCCCTCGTGGCCGTCCTCCTCGACCGCCCGGACGGCCCGGTCGAAGGCGGCCCAGACCATGACCCGCGAGTGCGTGAAGTGCTGCGGCTCGCCCCGGATCTCCCAGAGACCGTTGTCGCTCTGGTCCCAGTGGTCCGCGAGGTCGTCGACGAGGGCCTTCTGGACGGCCCACGACTCGTGCGACTCGCTGACGCCGAGGCGCCGGGCCTCGTCGAGCGAGATCATCACCTCGCCGAGGACGTCGCTCTGGCGCTGGTCGACCGCCGCGTTGCCGACCCGCACCGGGCGCGAGCCCTCGTAGCCGGGCAGGTGGTCGAGCGTGCGCTCGGGCAGCTCGCGGCTGCCGTCGACGGCGTACATGATCTGGAGGTCGGCCGGGTCGCCGGCGACCGCCCGCACGAGCCAGTCGCGCCACAGCCGCGTCTCGTCGACGTAGCCACAGGCGAGCAGCGCCTCGAGGGTGAGCGAGGCGTCGCGCAGCCAGCAATACCGGTAGTCCCAGTTGCGCTCGCCGCCGACGTCCTCGGGCAGGCTCGTCGTCGGCGCGGCGACGATGCCTCCGCGCAGCTCGTCGGTGAGCAGGCGCAGGACGAGCAGCGAGCGGGTGACCGCGTCGCGGTAGGGCCCGTCGTGGGTGTGCCGGGCGGCCCAGTCGTCGAACCGCCGCACGGTGTCGTCGACGCGGCTCGGCACGTCGAGCGCGCCGGGGACCTCGCACCACGACGGCACCCAGGTCATCGCGAACTCGTAGCGCTCGCCCGCGCGGACCGTGAACTCGTCGCGGTGGTGGTGGTCGGTGGGCTCGGGCAGCCGGTCGCCGCGCAGCACGAGCATGTCCGGCCCCGCGACGGCGCGGATGACCGTGACGCCGTCGCAGTCCTCGGTCCGCGACACCCAGGGCAGGACCTTCCCGTACCCCGTCCGCACGACCCACTCGTGGAGCATCGCCACCTCGCCCTCGAGGCCTTCGACGATGCGCACGAGGTCGGCGCGACCGTCGCCGAACGGCATGAGGTCGGTCACACGCACCCGCCCCGTCGCGGTCTCGTGGACGGTGTCGAGGACGAAGCTGTTCTCGCGGTACGCGCGCGTCGCCGTCGCCTCGTCGACCGGCCCGAGGAACCAGCGGCCGTGGTCGTCGGTCCCGAGGAGGGCCGCGAAACAGGCGGGGGAGTCGAAGCGGGGGAGGCAGAGCCAGTCGACGGCTCCGTGCCGGCTGACGAGGGCCGCGCCCTCGGTGTCCCCGAGGAGGGCGTACTCGGCGATGGGGGTGCTCACCTCGTCGACCCTAGACGCCGGGTCTGGACGAACCCCGGATGCCGTCACCGCTGATGAGGGGGCTGTCGGACCCGACACCTAGCATGGCGAATGTGAGTCATGACCACCTCGTCGTCCGCGGCGCCCGCGAGCACAACCTCAAGGACGTCAGCATCGAGCTCCCCCGGGACGCTCTCGTCGTCTTCACCGGCCTCTCGGGGTCGGGCAAGTCCTCGCTGGCCTTCGACACCATCTTCGCCGAGGGCCAGCGGCGCTACGTCGAGTCGCTCTCGGCGTACGCCCGGCAGTTCCTCGGGCAGATGGACAAGCCCGACGTCGACTTCATCGAGGGCCTCTCGCCCGCGGTGTCGATCGACCAGAAGTCGACCAACCGCAACCCCCGCTCCACCGTCGGCACCATCACCGAGGTCTACGACTACCTCCGTCTCCTCTTCGCCCGCGCCGGCCGCCCGCACTGCCCGGTCTGCGGCGAGCCGATCACCCGGCAGAGCCCGCAGCAGATCGTCGACCGGCTCCTCGAGCTGCCCGAGCGCACCCGCTTCCAGCTGCTCGCGCCGGTCGTCCGCGCCCGCAAGGGCGAGTACGTCGACCTCTTCGCCGAGCTCCAGGCCAAGGGTTTCTCCCGGGCCCGCGTCGACGGCGAGGTCGTCACCCTCACCGACCCGCCGAAGCTCGAGAAGCAGGTCAAGCACACGATCGACGTCGTCGTCGACCGCCTCGTCGCCAAGGGTGACGACACCTCGGCCAAGCGCCGGCTCACCGACTCCGTCGAGACCGCCCTCGGGCTGGCCGGCGGGGTCCTCGTCGTCGACTTCGTCGACCTCGAGGAGGGGCACCCGGAGCGCGAGCGCCGCTACTCCGAGAAGATGGCCTGCCCGAACGACCACCCGCTGTCGATGGACGAGGTCGAGCCGCGCTCGTTCTCGTTCAACAGCCCGTTCGGCGCCTGCCCCGAGTGCAGCGGCATCGGCACCGAGCTCGAGGTCGACCCCGACCTCATCGTCCCCGACGACGACCTGACCCTCGCCCAGGGCGCCATCGCCCCGTGGGCCACCGCGTCGGGCGCCGCCGACTACTTCCAGCGCGTCATGTCGGCCCTCGCCGACGAGATGAAGTTCTCCATGGACACGCCGTGGCGCGAGCTGCCGAAGAAGGTCCGCGACGCGTTGCTCACCGGGCGCAACCACAAGGTCCACGTCCGCTACCGCAACCGCTTCGGGCGCGAGCGCTCGTACTCCACCGGCTTCGAGGGCGCCATCCCGTTCGTCCGGCGGCGCCACTCCGAGACCGACTCCGACTGGAGCCGTGAGCGCTACGAGGGCTACATGCGCGAGGTGCCCTGCCCCGTGTGCAAGGGCGCGCGGCTCAAGCCCGAGTCGCTCGCCGTCCTCATCGGCGGCCGCTCGATCGCCGACGTCTCCCGCCTGGCCATCGGCGACGCCGCGCAGTTCTTCTCGACGGTCGAGTTCACCGAGCGCGAGCGGCAGATCGCGGCGCGCGTCATCAAGGAGATCGACGCCCGGCTGGGGTTCCTCCTCGACGTGGGCCTGGAGTACCTGAGCCTGGACCGGCCGGCCGGCACCCTGTCCGGCGGTGAGGCGCAGCGCATCCGGCTCGCGACCCAGATCGGGTCCGGCCTCGTCGGGGTCCTCTACGTCCTCGACGAGCCGAGCATCGGTCTGCACCAGCGCGACAACCACCGCCTCATCGAGACGCTGACCCGGCTGCGCGACCTCGGCAACACGCTCATCGTCGTCGAGCACGACGAGGACACGATCGCGACGGCCGACTGGGTCGTCGACATCGGCCCGGGCGCGGGCGAGCACGGGGGCGAGGTGGTGCACTCCGGCACCGTCGCCGACCTGCTGACCCACCCCGACTCCATCACCGGCAAGTACCTCTCCGGCCGTCGCGAGATCCCGACCCCGGCCGTCCGTCGCCCGCAGGAGCGCGGCCGGGAGGTCGTCGTCGTCGGGGCGACCGAGCACAACCTCGACAACGTCACCGTCGGCTTCCCGCTCGGCAACCTCGTCGCGGTCACCGGGGTCTCGGGCTCGGGCAAGAGCACGCTCGTCAACGACATCCTCTACAACGTCATGGCGAACAAGCTCAACGGCGCCCGCCACGTCCCGGGCCGGCACAAGTCTGTGACCGGCCTCGACCACCTCGACAAGGTCGTCCACGTCGACCAGAGCCCGATCGGGCGCACCCCGCGCTCGAACCCGGCGACGTACACCGGTGTGTTCGACCACGTCCGCAAGCTCTTCGCGACGACCGAGGAGGCCAAGGTCCGCGGCTACCAGCCGGGGCGGTTCTCGTTCAACGTCAAGGGCGGCCGCTGCGACGCGTGCTCCGGCGACGGCACGATCAAGATCGAGATGAACTTCCTCCCCGATGTCTACGTGCCGTGCGAGGTCTGCCACGGCGCGCGGTACAACCGCGAGACGCTCGAGGTCCACTACAAGGGCAAGTCGATCGCCGACGTCCTCGACATGCCGATCGAGGAGGCCGCCGAGTTCTTCGCCGCGGTCCCCGCGATCGCGCGGCACATGCGCACGCTCAACGACGTCGGCCTCGGCTACGTCCGGCTCGGCCAGCCCGCGCCGACCCTGTCCGGCGGTGAGGCACAGCGCGTCAAGCTCGCCTCCGAGCTGCAGAAGCGCTCGACCGGGCGGACCGTGTACGTGCTCGACGAGCCGACGACCGGCCTGCACTTCGAGGACATCCGCAAGCTCCTCAAAGTGCTCCAGGGCCTCGTCGACAAGGGCAACACCGTCATCGTCATCGAGCACAACCTCGACGTCATCAAGTCGGCCGACTGGCTCGTCGACCTCGGCCCCGAGGGCGGCAGCGGCGGCGGGCGGGTCATCGCCGAGGGCACGCCCGAGGAGGTCGCGGCGCTCGAGGAGTCGCACACCGGGCGCTTCCTCGCGCCGGTCCTCGCGAAGACCGCGCGCACGACGGCCGCCCCGGCCAAGCGGGCTGCGTCGAAGAAGACGGCGGCGACGAAGGCCCCGGCCACCAAGGCGCCGGCGAAGAAGACCGCGGCCAAGGGCTCGACCGCCCGTCGGGAGCCGACCCGCAGGACCACCTCCCGCAAGGCCGGCTGACCCGGCCCCCGGACCGCGCTCAGGCGCGGCCGGGGGTGCCGGGCAGCCAGCCGGCGTCGATGACCTTCTTCACCACGGCACGGGCCGTCGTCAGCAGCTGCTCGGCGTCGTCGACATCCGCCCACGCCGCGGCCGAGGCGTCGTCGGTGGCGTCCTCGAGGTGGTCTCGCAGCCGCCGCCCGGCCTCGGTCAGCGTCGGCGCCCCACCGTCCCGGGCCGGTGTCAGCAGGCCCGACGTGCCCAGCGACTCCTCGGCCCCGGCCCACTCCTCGTCGGTCCACCTCCGGGTGGGCTGGAGGAAGGCACGACCGCGGCTCGCGCGCTCCGGGCTCGTGGCGCGCAGCCAGGCGTCGTAGAGGACGAGCGACTCGAGCGGGCGCAGCCCCGCCGAGGTCAGGGCCGCGACGTGCCCGTCGCCGCGCCACTCGCGCCACAGGGCGGTCGCGTGCCAGAGGGCCAGGTGCGGGGACGCCGGCCACTCCTGCGCCGCATAGGCGGCCGCCAGCGGCCGACCACCGTGGTCCAGCCGGTCGAGGACCGGACGCAGCCGTCCGACGAGCTCGGCCACGGCGGGGGAGCCGACGTCCGCTCCCAGCGCGGAGCGCAGCCCGTCGTCGAGGCAGCGGGTGCGCACCTCGTCGAGCCCGCTCGGGGTGTGCCGCCCGAGCGCCAGGCCCCAGGCCTTGGCCACCGCCTCCGGCCGGAAGCCGAAGAAGGTCGCCGCGACCACCTGGCCCGGGACCGCGCCGAGCGGGGCGGCACGCATCCCGGTGTAGGCCCCCAGCCACCCGACACCGAGCTCCTCGCGGGCGGCGTGCACGTGCGGGCCGAAGTACGCGGCGAGGTGGTAGGGCTCGAGGGTGCGGTAGGCCAGGCGAGCCACCGCGCGCGCGGCCGCGTCGTGCCGGAAGGTCGTCATCGACCCACCCTAGGCGGGCCGTGCGGCGGGTGAGCAACGGGAACGGGCCGCGCGACGTGGAGTCGCGCGGCCCGTCCTCGTGTGTGATCAGTCTTCGCCGAGGTAGGCCTTCCGGACGTCGTCGCTCGCGAGGAGCTCCTTGCCGGTGCCCGAGAGGACGATCGAGCCGACCTCGAGGACGTAGCCCTTCGTCGCGCGCCGCAGCGCTGCCTGGGCGTTCTGCTCGACGAGGAGGATCGTCGTCCCCTGCTGCTGCAGGGTCGTCACGGTCGTCATGATCCGCTTCATCATCAGCGGCGAGAGACCCATCGACGGCTCGTCGAGCATGAGCATCTTCGGGCGGCTCATCATCGCCCGGCCCATCGCGAGCATCTGCTGCTCACCGCCCGAGAACGTGCCGGCGGGCTGCGCGCGGCGCTCCTCGAGGATGGGGAAGAGCTCGAACGCCGCCGCGAGGTCCTCACGGATGCCCTTGTCCTTGCGCGAGAACGCCCCGAGGAGGAGGTTCTCCTCGACGCTCAGCTTCGGGAAGATGCGCCGGCCCTCGGGGGAGTGGGCCAGCCCGAGCGAGACGATCTCGTGCGGGGCGACCTTCGTCAGGTCCCGGCCGTCGAAGACGATCGAGCCCGACACCGGGCGCAGCAGGCCCGAGATCGTCCGCAGCGTCGTCGTCTTGCCGGCGCCGTTCGTGCCGATGAGCGAGACGACCTCGCCCTGGTCGACGGTGAACGAGATGCCCTTGACGGCCTTGATCTTGCCGTAGGACACGACGAGGTCCTTGACCTCCAGCATGGCGCTCACGCGCTCTCCTCCTCGTCCTCGTCGGTGTCGTCGCCACCGATGTAGGCCTCGATGACCCGCGGGTCCGACTGCACCTCGCCGGGGGAGCCCTCGACGAGGACCTCGCCCCGGACCAGGCAGAGCACCCGGTCGCAGAGGTTGAAGATGAACCGCATGTCGTGCTCGATGACGACGACGGCGAGGCCGCTGTCCCTGATCTTGAAGATCAGGTGCATCGTCTCCTCGGTCTCCTTGGGGTTCATGCCCGCGGTCGGCTCGTCGAGGAGCAGGATCTGCGGGTCCGTCGCGAGGGCCCGCGCGATCTCGAGCCGGCGCTGGTCGCCGTAGGGGAGGTTGCGCGCGAGGATCTCGGTCGACTTCCCGAGCCCGACGTAGTCGAGCAGCTCCTGCGCCCGCAGGCGGGTGGCCTCCTCCTCGCGCCGGAACTTCGGCCCGCGGAGGATCGAGGTGAGCGCCATCGACGAGGTGCGGCAGTAGCGCCCGACCATGACGTTCTCGAGGGCGGTCATGTTGCCGAACAGCCGGATGTTCTGGAACGTCCGGGCCATGCCGGCGCGCACGACCTTGAGCGGCTTCGGCGGCAGCTGCTCACCGCCGAGGGTCACCCGGCCCTCGGTCGGGACGTACATCCCGGTGAGGCAGTTGAAGAAGGTCGTCTTGCCGGCGCCGTTCGGGCCGATGAGCCCGACGATCTCGCCGTCGTGCACCTTCATGCTGACGTCGCCGACGGCGGTGAGGCCGCCGAAGCGCATCGTGACGTGCTCGGCCTCGAGAACGACGCGGTCCCCGATCACGTGGCCGCTCGGCGTGGGGTCGGTGACGGTCACTTCGCCTCCTCCAGGTGTTCGGACTGCACGATCTCGGCGAGCTCCTCGTCGTCCTCGTGGAACTCCAGCTGCCGTCGTTTGCTCGCGACGAGGCCCTCCGGCCGGAAGCGCATCATGACGACGAGCAGCAGACCGAAGATGAGCAGCCGGTAGTCGTTGACGATGCGGGCCTTCTCGGGGAGGAGCTTGAGGACGGTCGCGCCGACGAGGACGCCGGCCACCGTGCCCATGCCGCCGAGGACGACCGCCGCGAGGAGGAACGCCGACTCGAGGAAGATGTACTGGTCGGGCGTCACCGAGGTGTCCTGGTGAGCCTTGATCGTCCCGGCGAGGCCGGCGAGCGAGGCGCCGACCGCGAACGCGAGCAGCTTGAGCCCGAAGACGTTGACGCCCATCGCCTCCGCCGCGCGCTCGTCCTCGCGGATCGCGACCCAGCCGCGCCCGATCCGGCTGTCGTTGAGCCGGGTGAAGACGAGGATGACGAACGCGATGAGCAGGAGCAGGAGGAAGTAGTAGTTGCTGAACCGTCCGAGCGGGATGCCCGCGACCGTGTGCGTCTGGCCGAAGTCGAACCCGAAGAAGTTGAGGTCCGGGATGCCGGGGATGCCGTTCGGGCCGTTGGTCAGGTCCGGGCCGTTGTTGCCGTCGAGGTTGAACATCGCCAGGCGGAAGATCTCGCCGAAGCCGAGGGTGACGATGGCGAGGTAGTCGCCGGAGACCCGCAGTGTCGGGGAGCCGATGATCAGGCCGAAGATCGACGCGACGAGCATCCCGAGGAGCATGACGACGAGGAAGGGCGGGTTCCACCCGATCGTCGCGAACGCCGACTTCGACAGCATCGCGCCGACGTAGGCGCCGGTGCCGAGGAAGGCGATGTAGCCGAGGTCGAGCAGGCCCGCGAGCCCGACGACGATGTTGAGGCCCAGCGCCGTCGCCGCGAAGATGAGGATCTGCGTGGCGATCGACATGTTCGCGTCCGAGCCGTCCTGGGTGAACGGGAAGAGGAACGCGACGAGGAAGGCCGCCAGCAGCAGCGGGCGCCGGTTGTTCTGCCCGATGAACCCGAGGTACTCGCCGAACCCGCTGCCCACGAGGCCGATCGCGACAGCGAGCAGCGTGATGAGGAGGCACCCGAAGGTCGCCGGGTCGTCGACGTTGAGCGTGTACGCCGTCGCGAAGAGCAGCAGCCCGAGCATGACGACGATGACGAGGATCTCGGCCCACGAGGGCAGCCGCGGCCAGGTCCGGACGTCGAGGTCCACGTGCGGCGAGAGCAGGCCACCGGCGAGGACGAGCACGGCGCCGGCGAGGCCGACCCAGCCGCCCTCGTTGACGTTGATGAGCCCGCCCGCCTGGTAGGCCACGGCGATGATGCCGGCGAGGGCGAAGACCACCGAGCCCCAGCCGACGGCGCGCAGGCCCCGGCCCGGGTTGAGCCACTGCGGCCGCCGGAAGAGCAGCACGCCGAGGGCGAGCGCGACGATGCCGAGGAGCATCGCGTAGAGCTGGATCCCGAGCGGGTAGAACCGGACGCTCACGTCGTCGAGGATCCGGTTGTCGTAGGACCACGACAGCAGGCCGCTCACGAGGAGCAGCGCGCCACCGGCGACCGCGAGGATCGCGGCGCGGTCGCCGTGCTGCTCACGCAGCCGGTCCAGGCGCGAGAGCTCGGTGTCGGTCGTGTCGGGGGAGTGCGTCACGGTGCTCATGCGCGGTCCACCACCTTTGCGCCGAGGAGGCCCTGCGGTCGGAAGACGAGGACGAGGATGAGGAGCGCGAACGCCCACACGTCCTTCCACGGGCTGCCGCCGAAGGTGCCGGGGATGAACTGGACGGCCAGCGCCTCGACGAGCCCGAGGGTGAGTCCGCCGATGACGGCGCCCCAGACGTTGCCGATGCCGCCGAGGACGGCGGCGGTGAAGGCCTTGAGGCCCGCGAGGAAGCCCATCTTGAAGTTGATGTTCGTGACCTGCAGGCCCTGGGCGATGCCGGCGACGGCCGCGAGGGTCGCGCCGATGACGAAGGCGACGACGATGATGCGGTCGACGTTGATGCCCATGAGCCGCGCGGTGTCGGGGTCCTGAGAGACGGCCTGCATCGCCCGCCCGGTCTTGGTCCGGGAGACGAAGTAGAACAGGCCCGCCGCGCAGATGACCAGGGCGCCGACGGTGAAGATCGTCGAGCGCTGGAGCGTCACGCCGCCGAGGTTGAACGCGGGGCCGCTCACGACCTCGATCTGCGGGAAGGGGACCTTCTGCTTGGCGTCCGGGAAGCTCGGGATCTTGCCGTAGAGGAGGCGGACGGCCTCCTGGAGGAAGACCGAGATGCCGATGGCCGTGATGAGGGGGGCGAGGCGCGGGGCGTTGCGCAGCGGCCGGTAGGCGATGCGCTCCATGAGGACCGCGATGGCCACCGAGGCGGCGACCGCCCCGACGATGAGGACGGGGAGCGCCCAGAAGGGGAGCATCTCGCCGCCGTCGACGTAGCTGCGGAAGAACAGGAGCGCGGTGCTGAGGGCACCGAACGCACCCACCATGAAGATCTCGCCGTGGGCGAAGTTGATCAGCTGGATGATCCCGTAAACGACCGTGTATCCGACCGCGATCAGGGCGTACAGCGATCCCAGGGTCAGCCCGTTGACGAGCTGCTGGGCAAGTTCCACCACGACCTCCTAGGCGTGACGTGCGGGTGGGCTGGGGGGAGAGTAGCGGGTGACGTGCGTCACGGACAGGCGCCACACGGGGGGTGGGCACGCACCCGACGGCCGGGTCCGGACACGGACGGCGGGGGTGGTCTTCTCGACCACCCCCGCCGTCGGGGTGCTCACGACTGTGTCGTCAGGAGCGGCTTACTTGAACTCCTCCGTGTTCACGGGGGCCCACGCACCGTCCTTGACCGCGTACACGGTGAGGACCTTGGAGGTGGTGTCGCCGTACTCGTCGAACGCGACCTTGCCGGTCACGCCGTCGAAGGAGACGCTGCTCATCGCCTGGACCGTCGCCTGGCGGGCGGCCTCGGCCGAGTCCGCGTCCTTGAGCGAGGTCTTGAGGGCGTTGATGATCGCGTTCGCCGCGTCGTACGCGTAGGCACCGTAGGCCTCGTACGGCTCGGCGTAGCCGCCCGCGTTGTAGGCCTCGACGAACGCCTTGGCCGACTCGAGCTGGTCGGTCGGGGCGCCGACCGAGGTGGCGAGGTCGCCGGTGGCGGTGCTGCCCGCGAGCTTGATGAACTCGCCGGAGTAGATGCCGTCGCCGCCCATGAGCGGGACGTTGAGGCCGGCGGCCTTCATCTGCTGCGAGAACGGACCCGCCTGCGGGAACTCACCGCCGTAGTAGACGGCCTTGGGGTTGCTCGGCTTGATCTTGCTGACGACGGCGTCGTACTTGTCGTCGTCGGGGTTGATCGTCTCGGCCGCGACGATGGTGCCGCCGAGCTTCGTGAACTCCTTGCTGAAGGCGTCGACGAGGCCCTGGCCGTAGGTCTTCTTGTCGTGGACCGTCGCGACCTCCTTGATGCCGGCCTTCTCGAAGAGGTAGCGCGCCGCGAACGGGCCCTGGATCGAGTCGGTCGTGCAGGTGCGGAAGTAGTTCTGGTAGGTCCGCTTCGGGGCCGTCGCGAAGTCGGCGCCCTGGGTGAGCGACGGGTTCGTGTTGGCCGGCGAGACCATCGTGATGTTGGCCGTCGAGAGCACCGGCTGGACGCTCTGCGCGACCGAGCTGTTGAGCGTGCCGACGACGCCGACGACGTCCTTGTCGGACGCGAGCTTCGTCGCGGCGTTCTTGCCGACGTCGGGGGTGGCCTGGTCGTCCTCCGCCGCGAGCTCGAGCTTCCAGCCGGGGATGGCGTTGGACTCGTTGGCCTGCTTGATGGCGAGGTCGACCGAGTGCTCGATGCCCTTGCCGAGGGCGGCGAGGTCACCGGAGAGCGGCGCGATGACGCCGATCTTCGCGGTCTTGGTGCTGCCGGAGCCGCTGCCGGTGTCGCTGCCGCCGTCGTCGCCGCCGCGCGTGCCGCAACCGGAGAGCGCGAGCGAGGCCACGAGCAGCGAGGCGCCAACGGCAACCACGGAACGCTGAGGCACAGTTCCTCCTGGGGATCTGGTCTGGTGAGCGGATGCTCCTGCCCGCCGACGCGGACCTGACGGAATGTAGCCGTGATCGGCCCGTTTGCCGAGGACCTTCTTGTTTGTGGTGCCGAGTTGTTACCTGCGGATCCAGCAGGTGGACGGGCCGGACGGACAGTGGACGAAGGTCCACAGGCGGCGTCCAGCGACGACATGGATACTGCGAGGGACACCCACGGACCGAGAGGGACAGCCCGATGAGCACCGACCGCCCCACCCCGTCCAGCACCGAGTGCGGCTCCGGCTGCGCGTGCGTCACCCGACGCCAGTCCTTCCGCACCGCGGGCGCCGTCGGCGCCGTCGTCGTCGGGGCCGGCTCGCTCGCCGCCTGCGGCTCCGGCGACGTCGAGGAGGCCGCCAGCTCGGCCGCCAGCGCCGCGAGCTCCGCCGTGTCGCAGGCCATCAAGGCCGCCGAGATCCCCGTCGGCGGCGGCAAGGTCTTCGAGTCGATCTCGACCGTCGTCACCCAGCCGACGCAGGGCGAGTACAAGGCGTTCTCGTCCGTCTGCACCCACCAGGGCTGCCAGGTGGGCGGCGTGTCCGACGGCGTCATCACCTGCCCCTGCCACGGCAGCCAGTTCGACGCCGCGACCGGCGCCGTCAAGCAGGGACCGGCGACGAAGCCGCTGCCCGAGAAGTCCGTCACCGTCAGCGGCGACGGCCTCACCGTCTCCTGACGTTCGTCCCTCCCGGCACTCCCGTCACGACATTTCGGGGTGACCCCGAAATGTCCACGAGACCCCGGCTCCGAGCCGGGGTCTCGTGGACGAACCGGGGTTTCGTGCCGTCGTCCACAGGTGCCGGAGCGGGCGGCCGTCGTCCACAGATCCGTCCCGGCCGCTGGCCCCTCGGCTCGGCCGCGTCGATCGTCGGGGGATGGACGAGACGGATGACCTGGGCTTCCTCGGGCGGCTGCACGACGGCGTGTTCACGACCGCCGAGGCAGCCGGCCTCGGTGTATCCCGCGAGGCGCTGACCCGCGCCGTGAGGGCGCGCACGCTCCGGCGCTTGGCGCGTGGCCTGTACGCGACCGGGGCCGCGGCAGCACGTCCGGAGGACCGACACCTCGAGCTGTGCCGCGCCCTGCGTTCGGCCCGGTCGAGCCGCCGTTCGCCGCCCTCGTCGGTGTCGCCCTCGACCACGGGACGGTGGCGGCCGTCGTCTCGGTCGACGCCGCGATGCACCGGGGGATCGTCACCCTCGACGGGCTGACGGGCGAGGTCGCTCGGCGGGCGGGCCATCGCCACGTCCAGCGAGCCCTCGCGATGCTCCGGCTCGTCGACGCGGCCAGCGAGAGCCCGGGGGAGAGCCGCACGCGGGTGACGCTCGAGTCCCTCGGGCTCGAGCTCGACTCGCAGGTCGAGGTCCGTGACGAGGACGGTGAGCTCGTCGGGCGCGTCGACCTCGCCGTCCGCGGGACGAAGGTGCTCATCGAGTTCGACGGAGCCGTCAAGTACTCGGCGGGCGGTCCGGAGGCCGTCATCGCCGAGAAGCGTCGTGAGGACAGGTTGCGGGAGCTGGGCTACGTCGTCGTCCGCGTCATGTGGGACGACCTCGCGCACCCCGAGCGGCTGCTGGCCCGGGTGCGGCGGGCGATGGCCCTGGCCGAGCGGCTGACCGCCGGCGCGTGACCATCTCCGTCAGCTCGACACACGAGCTCGTCCGCGAGACCCCGGCTCGGAGGTCGTGCCTCGTGGACATTTCGGGGTGACCCCGAAAAGGGGAGGCGGGTGGGGTGGGTGGGGGCAGTCGGGGTGTCGGGGGCGCGGCTTAGGGTTGACGGGTGGCCGACCCCTCGACGTACCGCCCCCGGCCGGGCGAGATCCCGACCGACCCGGGCGTGTACCGCTTCCGCGACCGCGAGGGCCGCGTCATCTACGTCGGCAAGGCCAAGTCGCTGCGCCAGCGGCTGTCCTCCTACTTCCAGGACGTCGCCGCGCTCCACCCGCGCACCCAGACGATGGTGCGCACCGGCGCGAGCGTCGAGTGGACGGTCGTCGGCACCGAGGTCGAGGCGCTCCAGCTCGAGTACGCGTGGATCAAGGAGTTCGACCCGCGCTTCAACGTCAAGTACCGCGACGACAAGTCCTACCCCTACCTCGCCGTGACGATGGCCGACGAGTACCCCCGTGCCCTCGTCGTCCGCGGCGCCAAGAAGAAGGGCACGCGCTACTTCGGCCCCTACGCCCACGCGTGGGCCATCCGCGAGACCCTCGACCTCGCGATGCGCGTCTTCCCGATGCGCACCTGCTCGACCGGCGTCTTCCGCCGCGCCGAGCAGGTCGGCCGCCCGTGCCTGCTCGGCTACATCGACAAGTGCAGCGCCCCCTGCGTCGGCCGGGTCGACGCCGCGCGCCACCGCGAGATCGCCGAGGACTTCTGCGACTTCATGGCGGGCAACAGCGGCCGGTTCGTCTCGCGCCTCACCCGCGAGATGAAGGCCGCCGCCGCCGAGCTCGACTTCGAGAGGGCGGCGCGGCTGCGCGACGACATCGGTGCGCTCGAGCGGGTGCTCGAGAAGTCGGCGGTCGTCCTGCCCGACGCCACCGACGCCGACGTGTTCGCCCTCGCCGAGGACGAGCTCGAGGTCGCGGTCCAGCTCTTCCACGTCCGTGGGGGCCGCGTGCGGGGCCAGCGCGGCTGGGTCGCCGAGCGCGACGCCGAGACGACACCCGAGGTCGTCGAGCACCTCCTCCAGCAGGTCTACGGCGGTGAGTCCGGCGAGGGCGTGCCGCGCGAGGTGCTCGTCCCGGTCCTCCCGGACGACGACGAGGCCCTCGCGGCGTGGCTCGCCGGCCTGCGCGGCAGCCGGGTCGACCTGCGCGTCCCCCAGCGCGGCGACAAGCGCACCCTGATGGAGACGGTGGCGCGCAACGCGACCCAGAGCCTCGCCCGCCACAAGGTCACCCGTGCCGGAGACCTGACGACCCGCAGCCAGGCCCTCCAGCAGCTCCAGGAGGTCCTCGACCTCGACGACGCGCCGCTGCGCATCGAGTGCTTCGACATCAGCCACGTCCAGGGCACGCAGGTCGTCGGCTCGATGGTCGTCTTCGAGGACGGCCTGCCCCGCAAGTCGGAGTACAGGCGCTTCATCGTCCGCGGTGACGAGACCGGGGCCACCGACGACACCGCGGCCATGCACGAGGTCCTCACCCGTCGTTTCCGCCGCGGCCGCAAGGAGGCCGAGGAGCGGGAGGCCGAGGTGGCCGAGGGCCGCGAGCGGCCGGCGCGCTTCGCCTACACCCCGAACCTCGTCGTCGTGGACGGCGGTCTGCCGCAGGTCAACGCGGCGGCCCGAGCCCTCGAGGAGGCGGGCGCCGTCGACGTCGCCGTCGTCGGTCTCGCGAAGCGTCTCGAGGAGGTCTGGGTGCCGGGGGAGGAGTTCCCCGTCATCCTCCCGCGCACCAGCGAGGGGCTCTACCTGCTCCAGCGGCTGCGCGACGAGGCGCACCGGTTCGCCATCACCTTCCACCGGCAGCGCCGTTCCAAGGCGATGACCCAGAGCGCGCTCGACGGCATCGCCGGTCTCGGCGAGAAGCGGCGCCAGGCGCTGCTCAAGCGGTTCGGGTCGGTCAAGAAGATCCGCGCCGCCTCTGTCGACGAGCTCGCCGACGTGCCGGGCATCGGGCCTGCGTTGGCGGCCGTCGTTGCGGCAGAGTTGGGCTCGACCGAACAGGACATGCCGGCCATCGACCCGCTGACGGGCGAGGTCGTCGAGCAGTAGGGAGCATCCAGTGGCTGACGCACCGTCGTCGGGGTCGAACGGACGGGCGGACTTCCTCGTCGTCAGCGGGATGAGCGGCGCCGGCCGCTCGACCGCCGCCAACGTCCTCGAGGACCACGGGTGGTACGTCGTCGACAACCTCCCGCCCCAGCTCATCCCGGCGATGGCGGTGCTCGCCGGTCGCGCCCGGGACGAGGGGGCCGGCGACCTGCGCATCGCCGCGGTCGTCGACGTGCGCGCCCGCCCGTTCAGCTCCGAGCTGCGCGAGGGCATCGCCGCGGTGCGCGAGCACGGCTGGCACCCCCAGCTGATGTTCCTCGACGCCACCGACGAGGCCCTCGTCCGCCGCTTCGAGAGCGTCCGCCGGCCGCACCCGCTCCAGGGCGAGGGGCGCCTGCTCGACGGCATCCAGGCCGAGCGCGAGCTCCTGCGAGACCTGCGGGCCGACGCGCACGTCGTCATCGACACCTCCGGCCTCAACGTCCACCAGCTGGCGCGCAAGCTGACCCCGATCGTCGGCAAGAGCGGCGGACCCTCGCTGCGGCTGGCCGTCATGTCCTTCGGCTTCAAGTACGGCGTGCCGCTGGACGCCGACTTCGTCTTCGACATGCGCTTCCTGCCCAACCCGTTCTGGGTGCCCGAGCTGCGCCCGCTGACCGGCGTCGACGCGCCGGTCGCCGAGTACGTGATGTCGCAGGCCGGTGCCACGTCGTTCGTCGACCGCGTCGTCTCCCTCATGGAGCCGGTCACCGCCGGCTACCGGCACGAGGGACGGCGCTACGCGACGGTCGCCGTCGGCTGCACCGGCGGCAAGCACCGGTCGGTCGCCGTGGCCGAGGCGCTCTCGCGCCGCCTCGGGAGTCCGGACGTCGCGACCTTCGTCGTCCACCGCGACCTGGGGCGCGAGTGAGCGGGCCGGTCGTCACCGCCCTCGGCGGGGGCCACGGGCTGTCGGCGACGCTCACGGCGTTGCGGTTCGTCACCGACGAGATCACCGCGGTCGTCACGGTCGCCGACGACGGTGGGTCGAGCGGCCGGCTGCGCGACGAGTTCGGCGTCCTGCCGCCCGGCGACCTGCGGATGGCCCTCGCCGCCCTGTGCAGCGACACCGAGTGGGGCCACACCTGGCGCGACGTGCTCCAGCACCGGTTCGAGGGGGAGGGCCCCCTCGGCGGGCACGCGCTGGGCAACCTGCTCATCGTCGCGCTCTGGGAGCTGCACGAGGACCCCGTCGCGGGCCTCGACCTCGTCGGGCGCCTGCTCCAGGCCCACGGGCGGGTGCTGCCGATGGCCGCGGTGCCGCTCGCCATCGAGGCCGAGGTCGGCGGGCTCGACCCGC
The DNA here is from genome assembly GCF_000720925.1 of Phycicoccus jejuensis. GTDB lineage: Bacteria > Actinomycetota > Actinomycetes > Actinomycetales > Dermatophilaceae > Phycicoccus > Phycicoccus jejuensis. The sequence continues at coordinate 159,189 of NZ_JOEE01000005.1, forward strand.
AGGCCCCCGCGACGGTGACGACGGTCCGCGGGCAGGCCCAGGTCGCCCGGACCCGCGGCCGGGTGGAGCGCGTGCGCCTCGTGCCGTCGGACCCGCCTGCCTACCCCGAGTCGGTGGCGGCCATCCGCAGCGCCGACTGGGTCGTGCTCGGCCCCGGTTCGTGGTTCACCTCCGTCATGACCCATCTGCTCGTGCCCGACCTCGAGGAGGCGCTGCGGGTCACGCGGGCCCGTCGCCTCCTCGTGCTCAACCTCGACCCGGGAGCGGGGGAGACGGCCGGCTTCGACGCCGTGCGCCACCTCGAGTCGTTCGCGGCGCTCGCGCCGGGGCTGCGCCTCGACGGGGTGCTCGCCGACCCCGCCGCGGTCGAGGACCACGCCGCGCTGGAGGCGGCCGCCGCGCGGCTCGGCGCGCAGCTGCACGTCACCCCCGTCTCGCGCGCGCGGGCCACCGGCGAGCACGACCCGCTCCGGTTCGCGGCCGCCCTGCGGGACATCCTGTACACCCCGCGACCCGGTCACTGACGCGTGGCAGGATGACCCGCTATGGCGATGACGGCGAAGGTGAAGGACGAGCTGAGCAGGCACGTCGTGACCAAGCCCTGTTGCCGCAAGGCCGAGGTCGCGGCGATGCTGCGGTTCGCCGGGGGCCTGCACATCATCGGAGGGCGGATCGTCGTCGAGGCCGAGCTCGACACGGCCAGCGCGGCGCGCCGGCTGCGGCGTGAGCTCGCCGAGGTGTACGGGCACACCCCGGAGGTCCTCGTCCTCGCGGCCGGGGGGCTGCGCAAGGGGAGCCGCTACGTCGTCCGGGTCGTCCAGGACGGCGAGGCGCTGGCCCGGCAGACCGGCCTCATCGACAGCCGCGGCCGCCCGGTCCGCGGGCTGCCCGCCAAGGTCGTCAGCGGCTCCGTCTGCGACGCCGAGGCCGCGTGGCGGGGCGCCTTCCTCGCGCACGGCTCGCTGACCGAGCCCGGGCGCTCCTCCGCCCTCGAGGTCACCTGCCCCGGGCCGGAGGCCGCGCTCGCCCTCGTCGGTGCCGCCCGCCGGCTCGGCATCCAGTCCAAGGCCCGCGAGGTCCGTGGCGTCGACCGCGTCGTCATCCGCGACGGCGACGCCATCGGGGCGATGCTCACCCGCCTCGGGGCGCACGACGCCGTCCTCGCCTGGGAGGAGCGCCGGATCCGGCGCGAGGTCCGGGCCACCGCCAACCGGCTCGCCAACTTCGACGACGCCAACCTGCGTCGTTCGGCCCGGGCGGCGGTCGCGGCCGGGGCACGCGTCGAGCGGGCCCTGGAGATCCTCGGCGAGGAGGTGCCGGAGCACCTGCGCGAGGCCGGCGAGCTGCGGCTGCAGCACAAGCAGGCGTCCCTCGAGGAGCTCGGCCAGCTCGCCCAGCCGGTCATGACGAAGGACGCGGTCGCGGGGCGCATCCGCCGCCTGCTCGCGATGGCCGACAAGAAGGCGCAGGACGAGGGCATCCCGGACACCGAGGCGGTCCTCACCGCCGACATGCTCGACGGCTGAGAGCGGCCCGGACCGTCTCACGGACGGGCGTGCGTAAACGGTTACTCGCCCGTACCCCGGACACCGTGATGGTGCTCCCGGGTGGGGTCTAGGGTGTGTGGTGGACCACAGGGACGTGGGACCCGCCCCGTCCTCACCCTCCCCATCGGAAGGCAACGCAAGTGACCGTTCGCGTAGGCATCAACGGCTTCGGCCGCATCGGGCGCAACTTCTTCCGCGCGGTGCAGGCGTCCGGCGCCGACATCGAGATCGTCGCCGCCAACGACCTGATGGACAACGCGTCCATCGCGCACCTCCTCAAGTACGACTCGGTCCTCGGCGTCCTCGCCGACGACGTCTCGCACACCGAGGACTCCATCACCGTCGGGGGCAAGACCATCCGCGTCTTCGCCGAGCGCAACCCCGCCGACATCCCCTGGGGTGAGGTCGGCGCCGACGTCGTCATCGAGTCCACCGGCATCTTCACCGACGGCGAGAAGGCCAAGGCCCACATCGCCGGCGGCGCCAAGAAGGTCATCATCTCCGCCCCGGCGAAGAACGAGGACGCCACCTTCGTCATGGGCGTCAACGACGCCGACTACGACCCGGCCAACCACCACGTCATCTCCAACGCCTCGTGCACGACGAACTGCCTCGCGCCGATGGCGAAGGCCCTCAACGACGAGCTCGGCATCGTCAAGGGGCTCATGACGACGGTGCACGCCTACACGCAGGACCAGAACCTGCTCGACGGCCCGCACAAGGACCTGCGTCGCGCCCGCGCCGCCGCCCTGTCGATCATCCCGACGAGCACCGGCGCCGCGAAGGCCATCGGCCTCGTCCTGCCCGAGCTCAAGGGCAAGCTCGACGGCTACGCGCTCCGCGTCCCGACCCCGACCGGCTCCGCCACCGACCTCACCTTCGAGGCCGGCCGCGAGACCACCGTCGAGGAGGTCAACGCGATCGTCAAGAAGGCCGCCGAGGGCGCGCTCAAGGGCTACCTCAAGTACACCGAGGACCCGATCGTCTCCGCCGACATCGTCACCGACCCGAGCTCGTGCATCTTCGACTCGGGCCTGACCAAGGTCATCGGCAACCAGGTCAAGGTCGTCGGCTGGTACGACAACGAGTGGGGCTACTCCAACCGCCTCGTCGACATCACCGCCCTCGTCGGCAAGAGCCTGTGAGCCGGGGGGACCGACCGACCCATGGCTGACATCGCCTCGCTGGGCGACCTGCGCGGCAAGCGCGTCCTCGTCCGGTCAGACCTCAACGTGCCGCTCGACGGCACGACGATCACCGACGACGGCCGCATCCGGGCGTCGGTCCCCACCCTGCGGCAGCTGTCCGAGGCGGGCGCACGCGTCATCGTGTGCGCCCACCTCGGGCGCCCCAAGGGCGCGCCGGAGGAGAAGTACTCCCTCCGGCCCGTCGTCGGGCGGCTCTCAGAGCTGCTCGGCCGCGACGTCGTCTTCGCCACCGACACGGTGGGGGAGAGCGCGCGGGCCGCGGTCGACGGGATGGCCGACGGCGACGTCGTCCTCCTCGAGAACCTCCGGTTCAACGCCGGCGAGACCGCGAAGTCCGACGAGGACCGCGCCGAGTTCGCCGACGCCCTCGCCGGGCTCGCGGACGCGTTCGTCTCCGACGGCTTCGGCGTCGTCCACCGCAAGCAGGCGTCGGTCTACGACGTCGCGACCCGGCTGCCCTCGGCCATGGGCGGGCTCGTCCACGACGAGGTCGAGGTGCTCAAGCGCCTCACCGAGTCGCCAGAGCGCCCCTACGCCGTCGTCCTCGGCGGCGCCAAGGTCGCCGACAAGCTCGCGGTCATCGACAACCTCATGGGCACGGCCGACCGCCTGCTCATCGGCGGCGGGATGCTCTTCACCTTCCTCGCGGCCCAGGGCCACGAGATCGGCACGAGCCTGTTCGACGCCGACAGCGTCGACGCGTGCAAGGGCTACCTCGAGCGCGCCGAGCGCGAGGGCGTCGAGATCGTCCTGCCGGTCGACGTCGTCGTCGGGCGGGAGTTCTCGGCCGACACCGAGGTCGACACGGTCGCCGCGGACGCCATCCCGGCCGACACGATGGGGCTGGACATCGGCCCCGAGTCGGCCCGCCTGTACGCCGAGAAGCTCGCCGACGCGCGCACCGTGTTCTGGAACGGGCCGATGGGCGCGTTCGAGATGGAGCCGTTCGCGGCCGGCACGAAGGCCGTCGCCCAGGCGCTCGTCGACGCGACCGAGGGCGGCGCGCTGACCGTCGTCGGGGGTGGCGACTCCGCCGCCGCCGTACGGCAGCTCGGGTTCTCGGACGACCAGTTCGGGCACATCAGCACCGGCGGCGGCGCCTCCCTCGAGTACCTCGAGGGCAAGGAGCTGCCCGGCATCGCGATCCTCACGAAGGAGCACTGAATGGCCTCCGGCCGCACCCCGCTCATGGCGGGGAACTGGAAGATGAACCTCGACCACCTCCAGGCGACGCACCTAGTGCAGAAGCTCGACTGGACGCTCAAGGACGGCAAGCACGACTTCGGCGCCGTCGAGGTGGTCGTCCTGCCGCCGTTCACCGACATCCGCAGCGTCCAGACGCTCATCGACGGTGACCGGCTCGAGCTCAAGCACGGCGCGCAGGACCTCTCCGCTCACGCCTCCGGGGCGTACACCGGCGAGGTGAGCGGCGCGATGCTCGCGAAGCTCGGCTGCTCGTACGTGGCGGTCGGCCACAGCGAGCGGCGCGAGTACCACGGCGAGACCGACGAGGTCGTCAACAGCAAGGTCAAGGCGGCCTTCGCCGCCGGGCTGACGCCGATCTTCTGCGTCGGCGAGGGCCTGGAGGTCCGCCAGGCCGGCACGCACGTCGAGCACGTCCTCGCGCAGGTCGAGGCCGGCCTCGCGGACGTGCCCGCCGAGCAGGCCCGCACCGCCGTCGTCGCCTACGAGCCCGTGTGGGCCATCGGCACCGGCGAGGTCGCGACCCCCGACGACGCGCAGGAGGTGTGCGGGGCCATCCGCACCAAGCTCGCCGAGCTGTACTCCGGCGACGTCGCGGACGGCATCCGGGTGCTCTACGGCGGCTCGGTCAAGTCCGGCAACGTCGCGGCGATCATGGGCCAGGACGACGTCGACGGCGCGCTCGTCGGCGGGGCCTCGCTCGAGGCGGGCGAGTTCGCGGCCATCTGCCGTTTCCGCGACCACCGCGGCACCGTCTGACCCGATCCGTGCCGCCGCGCCCGCCGGGGTCGCGGCGGCCGGGCCGGGCAGCGGTTATCCTTGTCCGGTTGTCCCCGACCCCCACACCGAAGGATCCCTCCGTGGACGCGGTTCGTATCGGCCTCCAGGTCCTCCTGGTCATCGGAGGCCTGTTCCTGACCCTCCTCATCCTGCTCCACAAGGGCAAGGGTGGCGGACTCTCGGACATGTTCGGCGGTGGCATGTCGAGCTCGCTCGGCGGCTCGTCCGTGGCCGAGCGCAACCTCGACCGCATCACCGTCGGGGTGGCGGCCGTGTGGTTCACCTGCGTCGTCGGTCTCGGCGTCCTCGAGCGGTTCGCCTGAGAGGGGCTGGACGATGGCTGGTGGTAACGCGATCCGTGGCTCGCGCGTCGGCGCGGGCCCCATGGGAGAGGCCGAGCGCGGCGAGGCCGCGCCCCGGCGCTACGTCTCCTTCTGGTGCTCCAACGGGCACGAGACGAAGCCCAGCTTCGCCGAGGAGGCCGGCCTGGTCGTCCCCGAGCAGTGGGACTGCCCGCGCTGCGGCTTCCCGGCCGGGCAGGACCGGGACAACCCGCCGGCCCCGCCGAAGGTCGAGCCCTACAAGACGCACCTCGCGTACGTGAAGGAGCGCCGCTCGGACGAGGACGGCCAGGCCATCCTCGACGAGGCCCTCGCGAGCCTGCGCGGCCGCGGCCTCATCCAGTGAGGCGCTGAGCTCCTCGCACGAACGCACGCGACCCCCGGCCAGCGGCCGGGGGTCGCTGTGTGTTCGGCGTGCTGACGTTCCCCAGCTCCATACCCCTCCGACCCCTGACACCCAGGGTCAGAGGGGTCGGCCCGCCGCTGTCGTTCGCTCCCGATGCTGACGCACTCATGACGAGCGGTCGCCGAGCAGCTGCTCGTCCCATGTGCTCCGGATGGTGGACCAGACACGATGAACGGCCCTTCATCCGCCGCTCGTCCCGTGTGCTCCGGATGCTGGAGCAGTCATGATGAGCGGTCGGGTGCAACCGCTCATCATGACTGCGCCGAGGGGTGGAGCGAACGACAGCGGCCGCGCGAGTACTGACAACTCGGCCAGGTCCGCGCTCGCTCGAGGTGAAACCCGACCTCGTGGCGGTCGGGTTTCACCTCGAACCGGCAACGGGGTGGTGACTCAGCGGCGGGCGGTGCGGGCCAGGTGGCCGACGACGTTCTCGACCCAGTCCTGCTCGCGCTGCATCCACCGCACCGCGACGAGCGTGCGCACGACGACCGGCACCCCGCGGCGCGGCGGCTCGACGGCGAGGTCGGTGCCGAACGGGTCGGTGCTGACGACCCAGCGGTAGCCGGCGCCGACGAGGTGGTCGCCGACCGCCGTCGCCACGACCGTCACGGCCTCGGGCCCCTCGGCCTCGTCACCCCGCGCGAGGGCCGCCGACCACGCCGCGGCGATCGTCGCCAGGTCGGCGGGGTCGATGCCGTGCTCGGCGTAGCGCAGGCGGTAAGCCTCGAGCCGCGCCTCCTCCTCGCCGGTCAGCGGACGCGTCGCGACCTCCTCGACCGGCTCGACGCCGTCGTTGCCACCGGGCCCGTCGTCGGCGACGACCGCGTCGTCGTCGCCGCGGGTGCGCCAGCGGTCGAGGATGCCCACGGCGTCAGCCCCGGTCCAGGTCGGCGGCGGCGTCGGTGTCGACGAGCCAGAGCGTCTGCTCGCTGCCGTGGACGTGCGCGGCCGGCGTCTCCTCGAACGGCGACCCGGTGACCCCGCGACGGACGGCGTCCGCCTTGTCGCCACCGGCGACGAGGAACCACACGAGGCGCGAACGTTCGAGGCACTCGCGGGTCAGCGACACCCGGTCCGGCGGCGGCTTGGGGGAGTCGTGCACCGCGACGGCCATCGCATCGGTCGTCCCGGCGGCCGGGTGGTGCGGGAAGAGCGAGGCGATGTGCCCGTCCGGCCCGACCCCGAGCACCATGACGTCGAACGCGCCGTTGCCCGCCGCGTGGATGGCCTCGGCGTAGGCGTGCGCCGACTCCTCGGCCGAGGCCGAGCTGTCCGGCCCGGCGACGCGGTGGACGTGCGCGGGGTCGAGCCCGAGCGTGTCGAGACCGGCCTCGTCGTTCTGGGTGTCGTTGCGGTCGGGGTCACCGGCGGGCAGGTAGCGCTCGTCGCCCCACCAGACGTGGACCCGCGCCCAGTCGACCGCCGCCCGCGCCGGGGTGGCGGCGAGCGAGCGGACGATCTCGGAGCCCATCGAGCCGCCGGTCAGCGACACGTGGGCCACCCCGCGAACGGACTGCGCGTCGACGAGCGCGACGACGAGCCGCGCCGCCGCGGCGTCCGCGAGGGCCTGCTTGGACGGGTGGACGACGACGGTGCTCCCGCTCACGAGCGACGCTCCTTGACCTCGGCGAGCTTGGCCGCCGCGGCGGCCTTGACGGTCTCGGTGTCCGCGCCGTCCTCGGGCATCGGGCGCTTCTCGACCATCGCCGAGCTGCCGGCCACGCGAGCGGCCCGGCGCAGGCGCTGGGTCGTGCGCTCGGCCTCGGCCGGCGACGGGGCCGCCCCGGCCTTGACCGCCTCGCTCGCGGTGCGGCGTGCGCTCGTCAGCGTCGGGAAGCCCTTGGTGAGGGCGTCCTCGTAGACCTCGTCGGGGTCGAGCCGGCGCAGCTCGTCGGCCAGGCACTCGGCGTCCGAACGGTGCGGCAGCGCGAGCGTGCGGTCCGGCTGGCCGACCTGGCGCAGCATCGACGTGCTGCCGTCCTCCGGACGGACCAGGTCGACCGTGCCGCTCTTGCGCTCGAGACGGACCGAGATGATGCCCGAGCCGCTCTTGGAGCGGGCGAGCGACACGGGGCAGCGCAGCCTGCTCGCCAGCCATCCGGCGAGCAGCTCGCCCGACGGGCTGTCCGGGGCCGCGACGACGAGCGCCTCGGTGACCGGCTCGAACGGCGGCTGGTCGAGGGCAGCGGTGAGCAGCCCGCGCCACAGCGTGATGCGTGACCAGGCGAGGTCGGTGTCGCCGGGCGCGTACGACTTCGCGAGCCGCTTGAGGACCGTCTTCGGCGGCCCCTGCGTCCGGGCCGCGTCGGTGATGCGGCGCTGGGCCATCTCGCCGATCGGGTCCTTCGAGGGGTCCTTCGGGGCCTCGGCCGGCCACCACGCCACGATCGGCGAGTCGGCGAGCAGGAGCGGGGTGACGACGGCGCGGCCGTGGCTCGCGAGCCGGCCGTACAGCCGGAGCACGACGACCTCGGACGCGCCGGCGTCGCCGCCCACGCGGATCTGGCCGTCGAGGCGGGCGGCGCCGCGGCGGTTGCTCCCGACGACGACGATGATCCGGCAGGGGTGCTGCCGGCTCGCGTCGTTGGCGACCTCGATGGCCTCCTCGGCCTCCGCCTCGTCGACGACGACGACGAGGGTGAGGACGCGGGAGAGCGCCATCGCGCCGGTGTCGGAGCGCAGGGCGACGAGCTTCTTCGAGACCGCCGCGGTCGAGGTGTTGGGCAGGTCGACGATCAAGGCAGCCTCCACTCGCGTCCGTCACGGTGCATCAGCTCGTCGGCCGACGCGGGGCCCCAGCCACCCGAGGCGTACTGCTCGGGGGCCTTGCCCTTCGTCGCCCAGAACTTCTCGATGGGGTCGAGGATCTGCCACGAGAGCTCGACCTCCTCGTGCCGCGGGAAGAGCGGCGGCTCGCCGAGGAGCACGTCGAGGATGAGCCGCTCGTAGGCCTCGGGGGAGGACTCGGTGAACGCGCGGCCGTAGCCGAAGTCCATCGTCACGTCGCGCACCTCCATCTGCGAGCCGGGCACCTTGGCGCCGAACCGCAGGGTGACACCCTCGTCGGGCTGGACCCGGATGACGATGGCGTTCTGCCCGAGCTCCTCGGTGGCGGTGTGCGTGAACGGCAGGTGCGGTGCCTGCTTGAAGACGACCGCGATCTCCGTGACGCGCTTGCCGAGCCGCTTGCCGGTGCGCAGGTAGAACGGCACGCCGGCCCAGCGGCGCGTGTCGACCTCGAGGCGCACCGCGGCGTAGGTCTCGGTGGCGGAGCCGTCGGCGACGCCGTCCTCGTCGAGGTAGCCGACGACCTCCTCGCCGCCCTGCCAGCCGCGGGAGTACTGCCCCCGCGCGGTGCCGGACGCGAGGTCGTGGGGGATGCGCACCGCCGAGAGGACCTTCTCCTTCTCGAGGCGCAGCCCGTGCGCGTCGAACGACACCGGCTCCTCCATCGCCGTCAGGGCCATGAGCTGGAGCAGGTGGTTCTGGATGACGTCGCGCGCCGCGCCGATGCCGTCGTAGTACCCGGCGCGGCCGCCGATGCCGATGTCCTCGGCCATCGTGATCTGCACGTGGTCGACGTAGTTCGCGTTCCACACCGGCTCGAACATCTGGTTCGCGAAGCGCAGCGCCAGGAGGTTCTGGACCGTCTCCTTGCCGAGGTAGTGGTCGATCCGGAAGACCGAGTCGGCCGGGAAGACGTTCTCGACGATGTCGTTGAGCTCGCGGGCGGAGGCGAGGTCGTGCCCGAACGGCTTCTCGATGACGACCCGGCGCCACGACCCGCTCTGCGGGGTCGAGAGGCCGGAGCGCTCGAGCTGCTCGCAGACGATCGCGAACGACCCCGGGGGGATCGAGAGGTAGAACGCGTGGTTGCCGCCGGTGCCGCGCTGCTCGTCGAGCTCGGCGACGGTCTCGGCGAGGAGGTCGAACGCGGCGTCGTCGTCGAAGCTGCCCGGGACGAACCGGATGCCCTCGGCGAGCGTGCGCCACACCTCCTCGCGGAACGGGGTGCGGGCGCGCTCCTTGACCGACTCGTAGACGATCTTCCCGAAGTCCTGGTCCTCCCAGTCGCGGCGGGCGAACCCGACGAGCGAGAAGCCGGGCGGCAGGAGACCCCGGTTGGCGAGGTCGTAGATCGCCGGCATGAGCTTCTTGCGGGCGAGGTCACCGGTGACACCGAAGAGCACCATCGAGCACGGGCCCGCGATCCGGGGCAGGCGCTTGTCGCGCGGGTCCCGCAGCGGGTTCTGCTCGGCCGTGACGCGAGCCGGGCTCATGCGCCCCGTCCCAGGGCCGCGCGGACCCGGGCCAGCCCGGCGTCGTGCTCGGTCAGGTGCAGGCGCAGCACGGGCCGGCCGTGCTCGGCGAGGACCTTCGCGTCACCGGCCGCCTGCGCGGCGATGAACTGGCCGAAGGTGAAGTCCCGCCCGGGCACCTCGAGGTCCTGGGCCGGGTCGGCCGTGACCTGCACGTACACCCCGGTCGCGGGCCCGCCCTTGTGGTACTGGCCGGTGGAGTGCAGGAAGCGCGGGCCCCAGCCGAAGGTCACCGGGCGTCCGGTGCGCTCGAACAGGTCGCGCGCGACCTGCTCGAGGTCGGCGTCGGCCTCGCGGTCGAGGTAGGCCATGACGGCGACGTACCCGTGCTCGGCGTCGAGGCCGGCGAGGAGCGCGTCGACGGCGGCGTCGACCGAGCCGGCGTCGCCGAGCCAGTCGCCACCGAGCGCGCGGACCTCCACGGCCCCGTCGGTGAAGGCGGGGTCGTCGCCGGCGCCGATGCCCGCGTCGAGCATCTCGCGGGCCGCGGCCTTGGCGCTCTCCACGTCGGGCTGGTCGAACGGGTTGATGCCGAGCAGCCGACCGGCGACGGCGGTCGCCGCCTCCCACAGGAGCATCTGCGCCCCGAGGCGACCCGCGACCGTGACGACCGAGTCGCCGTCCGCGCCGTCGTCGTCGGAGTCGGTGGCCACGAGCCGGACGACCGTGCCGTCGGCGTAGAGGTGCGCCGGCTCGGTGCCGATCGCGACGACCGGGAGGATGCCGGTGCCCTCCTTGCCGGTGGACTCGGCGATGAGCTGCTCCGCCCACGCCGGGAAGCCGACGTTCTCCGTGCCGGCGTCGACGAGGACGAGCTTGTCGCGCAGCGGCTCGGTGCCGGCCATCGCGGCGCCCAGGCGCAGCGCCGGGTTCGCCTCGTCGTCGGCGGCGAGCAGGTCGGCGACGAGCTCGGCGTCGTCGAGGAGGGCCTCGACGTCGGCCCCGGCGAGACCGGACGGGACGAGCCCGAACGCGGTGAGCGCCGAGTAGCGGCCGCCCACGGCCGGGTCGGCGTTGACGACACGGAAGCCCGCCTCGCGCGCCTGCCCGTCGAGCGGGCTGCCCGGGTCGGTGACGACGACCATCCGCGTCGTCGGGTCGATGCCCGCCTCGCGGTAAGCGGCCTCGAACGCGCGCCGCTGGCTGTCGGTCTCGACGGTCGACCCGGACTTGCTGGAGACGACGACGACCGTGCGGTCGAGGTCGGTCAGCGCGCCGCGCACGACGTCGGGGTCGGAGGAGTCGAGGACGACGAGGGGGACCCCGGCCGTGCCGCAGATGACCTCCGGCGCGAGCGAGGACCCGCCCATCCCGCAGAGGACGACGCGGTCGTAGCCCTCCTCCTGCAGCTCGGACCGGATCGCGGCGATCTCGCCGACGAGCGGGCGCGAGCTGCGGGGGAGGCCGGTCCAGGAGAGGCGCTTGGAGGCCTCGTCCTGCGCGGCCTCGCCCCACAGGGTGTCGTCCTGCGCGAAGAGCCGGCTCGCCACCCGGTCGGCGACGAGCTGCGGGACGTGCCGCGCGACGGCGTCGGCGGCGGCCCCGGTGGCGGAGACGTCGATCGTGCTCACGCGGCGGCCTTCTCGAGCTCGCTCTGGACGCGGTCGAGGAGCTCGGCCCACGACTTCTCGAACTTCTCGACGCCCTCGCGCTCCAGGAGGTCGACGACCTCGGAGTACGAGATGCCGAGGCGCTCGAGCCCGTCGAGGACCGCCGTGGCCTCGGCGTAGGAGCCGGTGACGGTGTCACCGGTCACCTCGCCGTGGTCGGCGGTGGCGTTGAGCGTCTTCTCCGGCATCGTGTTGACGGTGCCGGGCGCGACGAGCTCGGTGACGTACATCGTGTCCGGGTAGGCCGGGTCCTTGACACCGGTCGAGGCCCAGAGCGGACGCTGCGGGTGCGCACCGGCCGCCTCGAGCGAGGCCCAGCGCGGGGTCGAGAAGACCTCCTCGTAGGCCTGGTAGGCCAGGCGGGCGTTGGCCAGGCCGGCCTTGCCGCGCAGGGCCTTCGCCTCGTCCGTCCCGATGGCGTCGAGGCGCTTGTCGATCTCGCCGTCGACGCGGCTGACGAAGAACGACGCGACGGAGCGGATCTGCGAGAGGTCCTTGCCCTTCTCGCGGGCCTGCTCGAGACCGGTGAGGAAGGCGTTCATCACGGCGCGGTAGCGGTCGAGGCTGAAGATCAGCGTGACGTTGACCGAGATGCCCTCGGCGAGCACCTGCGAGATGGCCGGCAGGCCCTCGAGCGTCGCCGGGATCTTGATGAGGACGTTGGGCTGGTCGACCGCGTCGCGCAGTGCCTTGGCCTCCTGCACGGTCTTCGCGGTGTCGTGCGCGGAGCGCGGGTCGACCTCGATCGAGACGCGGCCGTCCTCGCCGTCCGTCCGCTCGAACACGGGCATGAAGATCTCGCAGGCGTCGTGGACGTCGCGGGTGGTCAGCGAGAAGACGGTCTCGTCGACGCTGCGCCCGTCACGGGCGAGCTCGGCGACCTGCTCGTCGTAGGCGTGGCCCTCGGCGAGGGCGGCCTGGAAGATCGACGGGTTGGTCGTCACGCCGACGACCCCGTGGTCGTCGATCAGCTCCTGGAGGTTCCCCGAGGAGATGCGGTCGCGGGAGAGGTCGTCCAGCCAGACGGACACGCCGTTCGCGGCGAGGTCCTGGAGGGGCTTCGGTGTGGTCATGCGGCTCTCACTTCCCTGCCGAGGCCTTCTGGCTCGGCGTCTTCGTGTTGCCGGCAGCGCGGGAGGACTTCGCCCGCGGAGCGGTGTCGGTGACGGCGGGGACACCGGTGGCCGTGCGCGCCGCCTTGAGCGAGTCCTTCGCGGCCTTGGCGACCGCCTCGGGCGTGAACCCGAACTCGCGGAACAGCGTCCCGGCGTCGGCCGAGGCCCCGAAGTGCTCGAGGCTGACGCAGCGGCCGGCGTCCCCGACGAGGTCGTGCCATCCCATGGCGACACCCGCCTCGACGCTGACGCGGGCCTTGACCTCGGGGGGCAGGACCTTGCTCTGGTAGGAGCGCGGCTGCTCCTCGAACCATTCCCGGCACGGCATGGAGACCACGCGGGTGCGGGTGCCGGAGCGCTCCAGGCGCTCGCGCGCGGCGAGGGCCAGGCTCACCTCGGAGCCCGTCGCGATGAGGATGACCTCGGGCGCCTCGTCGCCGTTCGTGCCACCGTCGACGAGCACGTACGCACCCTTGCGGACGCCGCTCGCCTTCGCGTGCGTCGTGCGGTCGATGGTCGGCAGGTTCTGGCGCGACAGGGCGAGACCGGCGGTGCGGCGGCGGCGGAGGATCTCGGCCCACGCCTCGGCGGTCTCGTTGGCGTCGGCCGGGCGGACGACGTCGAGCTGCGGGATGGCGCGGAGCGACGCGATGTGCTCGACCGGCTGGTGGGTCGGGCCGTCCTCACCGAGACCGATGGAGTCGTGCGTCCACACGAAGGTCACCGGCAGCTGCTGCAGGGCGGCGAGACGGACCGCGGGCCGCATGTAGTCGGAGAAGACGAGGAAGGTGCCGCCGTACGGGCGGGTCATCCCCTCGAGCGCGATCCCGTTGAGGATCATGCCCATCCCGTTCTCGCGGATGCCGAAGTGCAGCGTGCGGCCGTAGGGGCCGCCCTTCCACTCGGCGGTCTGGCGGCTCGTCGGGATGAACGAGTCGGCGCCGGCCATCGTCGTGTTGTTGGACTCGGCGAGGTCGGCCGACCCGCCCCAGAGCTCGGGCAGGACGTCGGCGAGGGCGCCGAGGACCTTGCCGGAGGCGGCGCGGGTGGCGAGGCCCTTCTCGTCGGCCTCGAAGACCGGGAGGGCCTTGGCGAAGTCCTTCGGGAGCTCGCCGGCGACGAGCCGGTCGAGGAGGGCGGCGCGGTCGGGGTTGGCCTTCCGCCACGCCTTGTAGCCCTTGTCCCACTCGCGGTGGGCGGCCTTGCCGCGCTTCTTGACCTCGCGGGCGTGGGCGAGGACCTCGCGCTCGGCGGGGAAGGACTTCTTCGGGTCGAAGCCGAGGATCTCCTTGGTGGCCGCGACCTCGTCGTCGCCGAGGGCGGAGCCGTGGGCCTTGCCGGTGCCGCGCGCCGACGGGGCGGGCCACGCGATGACGGTGTGCAGGCGGACCAGGGTGGGGCGCTTGCCCTTCCGGCTCTTCTCGAGCGCGGCGAGGAGGGCGTCGACGTCCTCGGTGTACTCCGGCGTGCCGGCCGGGTCGTCGGACTGGCGCCAGTCGACGTCGACGACGTCCCAGCCGTAGGCCTCGAAGCGCTTGGCGACGTCCTCGCTGAACGAGATGTCGGTGTCGTCCTCGATGGAGATCTGGTTGGCGTCGTAGACGACGGTGAGGTTGGCGAGCTCCTGGTGGCCGGCGAGCGAGCAGGCCTCGGCCGACACGCCCTCCATGAGGTCGCCGTCGGAGGCGAGCACCCACACGTGGTGGTCGAACGGGCTCTGGCCGGGCTTGGCGTCGGGGTCGAGCAGGCCGCGCTGGCGGCGCTGGGCCATCGCCATGCCGACGGCCGAGGCGAGGCCGGAGCCGAGCGGGCCGGTGGTGATCTCGATGCCCTTGGTGTGGTGGACCTCGGGGTGGCCGGGGGTCAGCGAGTCCCAGGTGCGCAGCGCCTTGAGGTCGGACAGCTCGAGGCCGTAGCCCGACAGGTAGAGCTGCACGTACTGCGTGAGCGACGAGTGGCCGCACGAGAGCACGAAGCGGTCGCGGCCGAGCCACGAGGGGTCGGACGGGTCGTGGTTCATCACCTGCTGGTAGAGCAGGTAGGCCACGGGCGCGAGGCTCATCGCGGTGCCGGGGTGGCCGTTGCCCTTGTGCTGGACGGCGTCGGCGGCGAGGATGCGGGCGGTGTCGACGGCGCGGACGTCGAGGTCCGACCACTTCGCCTTGCGGGCCACCGGCTTCGAGAGCTCGGGGGAGCGGCCGGCGACGGGGGACGCGGAACGGGGACGGGCGGTGGGGCTCAAGGGGTTCCTCTCTCGCGGGGACGTGCTCGTGACGTCGCCACCGGCGGTGAGGGCGCCGTGTGACGCAACTGGCAACCACCCTAGCCCTGCGTGAGGGGGTGACGACCGGGGGCGTCACGGGTGGTTCCCACGGGCGGATAGAATCGGGGGGCACGCTTCCGGCCGACCCGAAGGACGACGTGGCCACCACCCCCGTGACGACCGCTCCCGCGGCGGTCTCCGCCCGCCGCGGTCCGCGACGCGTCGGGGCCTTCGTGGCGCTCACCAAGCCGCGCATCATCGAGCTGCTGCTCGTGACGACCGTGCCCGTGATGTTCCTCGCCGAGCGCGGGGTGCCGTCGCTGTGGCTCGTCGTCGCGACGCTGGCCGGTGGCATCCTCAGCGCCGGCGCCGCGAACACCTTCAACTCGGTCTACGACCGCGACATCGACCGGCTGATGCACCGCACGAGCAGCCGGCCGATGGTCACCGGCGAGGTCACCGTCCGTGAGGCGATGCTCTTCGGCGGTGTCCTCACGGTGGCGTCCACGGTGTGGTTCGCGCTCGTCGTCAACGTCCTCTCGGCCGCGCTGTCGCTGCTGGCCATCGCCCTCTACGCCGTCGGCTACACGATGCTCCTCAAGCGGCGCACGTCGCAGAACATCGTCTGGGGCGGGATCGCCGGCTGCATGCCGACGCTCATCGGCTGGTCCGCGGTCACCGGCTCGGTCGGCTGGCCGGCGCTCGTCCTCTTCCTCGTCATCTTCTTCTGGACGCCGCCGCACTACTGGCCGCTCTCGATGGCCTTCCGTGACGACTACGCCTCGGCCGAGGTGCCGATGCTCCCCGTCGAGAAGGGGCCGGTCACGGTCGGCCGCCAGATCGTCGCCTACTCCTGGGTCATGGTCGCGGTCTCGCTCGCGCTCGTGCCGGTGGCGTCGATGGGCTGGCTCTACACGGTCGTGGCCGTCGCGTCCGGTGCGCTCTTCGTCGCCGAGGCCCACCGCCTCCTCCGCGCCGCGCGGCGCGGGGTCACGGGCCTGGCGCTCAAGCCGATGCGGCTCTTCCACTACTCGATCACGTACGTCACCGTCGTGTTCCTCGCGGTGGCCGTCGACCCGCTGCTCCACCTGCCGCTGCGCTGACCCCCGCGGGGAGGTCGCGGCCGGTGCGGTAGGGGCCGATCCACACCGTGAGCGAGACGAGCGCGTGCAGCGCCGTCATCGCGACGATCGTCTCGTGCACCCCGATCGCGCTGCCGAGCCACCCGGCGGCGAGCCCGGCGAGCGGCATCGTGCCGAAGTTGAGCACCGACGAGGCCGACATCGTCCGTCCGAGGAGGCTCGGTGGGGTCCAGCGCTGCCGGAACGCGGAGCGGACGACGTTGGCCCCGACGACACCGACCCCGACGAGGGCGACGCCGAGGGGCACCAGGCCCACCGCCGCGCCGGGGCAGGCGAGCGGCACGAGCAGGGCGGTCGGTCCTCCCACGACCTGGAGCCACCGCATCGCCCGTGCGGTGCCGACGCGGCGCGCGAGGGGCGTGGCGACGGCCGCGCCGACGAGACCGCCGACGCTGCCGGCGGCCACGAGGAGGCCGACGGTGCCGGGCGCGACACCGAGGTCGCGGACGAGGAAGAGGACGAGCAGCGCCCCGTAGCCGGTCAGCGCGAAGTTCGAGGCCGCGCCCTGCAGGGTGAAGAAGCGCAGGTACCGGTCGCGCGCGACCACCCCCACGCCGTTGGCGATCTCGCGCCGCAGCGGCTCGCGGGCCGGACGCTCCGGCGGGGGGCGGAGCGCGGCGGGGTCCATCCGCCACAGGCAGGCCGCCGACACGAGGAAGCCCGCGACGTCCGCGACGACGGCGGTCGCGGCCCCGACGAGCTGGACCAGCAGGCCGCCGACGCCCGGCCCGGCGACCTGCATCGCGGACTCGGTGCCGTAGAGGCGGCCGTTGGCGGCGTCGAGGTCGTCGGCCCGGACGACGCGCGGCACGAAGGCGCCGTAGGCCGTCCGGAAGAACACGGCGCACATGCCGTTCGCGAGCACCGCGGCGAGCAGGTGCGGGAGGTCGAGCACCCCGAGCAGGGCCGCGACGGGGATGGAGCCGACGGCGGCCGCGGCGACGAGGTCGGCGACGAGCATCACCCGGCGCGCGTCGAGCCGGTCCACCCAGGCGCCGGCGGGCAGGCCGACGAGGAGCCAGGGCAGCCAGGCGGCGGCCGTGAGCAGCCCCATCCAGCCGGGCCCGGCGTCGAAGGTCGTCACGGCGAGGAGCGGGACGACCACCGTGGTGGTCATCGCGCCGAGGACGCTGACGCCCTCACCGGCCCAGAAGAGGCGGAAGTTCCGGTTGCGGCGCAGGGGTGGTGGCTCGGCCGCGGCGCGGACGGCGCCCGTCACGGACGGCACGGGAACCCCCGGGCGACGACGAGGACCGGCTCGCGCTCGACGCCGTCGTCCGGGACCTCGCGGTCGGCCCAGCGGCGGTAGAGGGCGATGGTCTCCTCGGCGACCTGCCGGAGCTCGGCGGGGGAGAGGCGCAGCCAGTTCTGGTTGGCGAACGCCGCGTCCTCCCAGGCGGGGTCGGCGTCGCGGTCGGCCAGCCACGTGGTGATGCGCTCGACCTGGCGGCGCAGCTGGAGGGCCTCGGCCTCGCGGGCCGCGGTGGCGGCGGCCGGGTCGTCGGCGAGCTCGGCGCTGCTCCACCGGGTGCCGGCGGAGACCAGGCGCCACCACCGCTCGCGGCGGTCGCGCGCCAGCTCGGGGGCCTCCTCGACGAGGCCGGCCCGGGCGAGCACCTTGAGGTGGTGGCTCGCGTTGCCGACGGCCTGGCCGGTGCGGGCCGCGAGCATCGAGGCGGTGCCGGGGCCGTCGACCTTGAGCGAGTCCATCATCCGGGAGCGGAAGGGGTGGGCGAGCGCCGCGAGGGGGGCGGCGTCGCGCAGCGTGCGGATCTCGGGTCGGGTCATGCGGTCGACGGTAGACCCACAATTGCTGTTGTGCAATGAGTGTTGTGGATATCCGGAGGACGGGACAGCCACCTGAGGTACCTCAGGACGCGCGTCGCGCCGCCGATCCGGGAGGACGCCCCATGTGCCGCCCTGCCTCAGCGCCCGACGGTGGAGGGGTCGGCGGCACCCGGCCGCCGGCACCGAGAGGAGACCACCGTGAACACCTCCGCCGACCCGCTCTTCGTCCGCGCCGAGCTCGAGTACCGCCTCGAGCGGTGGGGGAGCACCCGCATCGCGTCGACCCCGGACCGCGGAGCACCGGACCACCCGGTGCGCCGGCTCGCCGAGCGCCTGCGCCGCCGGGCGTCGCGGCCGGTGCTGGCGCCGGGTCGCCCCCGCCACCCGTGACGGGTGCCATGATCGGCACCGTGCCCACCCGTCCGAGCGCCGTCCTCGTCGGCCGTGACCCCGAGCTGGGCCGACTGCGGGAGGCCCTCGGCGGACCGGGGGACGGTGGGGCGGTCCTCCTCGGCGGCGACGCCGGCATCGGGAAGAGCGCCGTGGTCGCCCGCCTCGTCGACGAGACCACGACCCGGCGGGTCCTCCTCGGCCACTGCGTGGGTGACGTCGGGACCCTGCCGTACCTGCCCTTCGTCGAGATGCTGGCCGCCCTCGACGGGCGCGAGCGAGACCTCGTCGACGAGCTCGTCGAGGCGCACCCCGGCCTCGTCCCGCTCGTGCCCCGGCTCTCCGCCTCGGCGAGGGAGACGGCCCGCGCCGACCTGGTGGAGGCCGTCCACGCGGTGCTGGGCGTCCTCGGACGCGACGGCGGCGCGCTCGTCGTCGTCGAGGACGCGCACTGGGCCGACGAGTCCACCCGTGAGCTGCTGACCCTGCTCTTCACGCGCGGTGCGCCCGAGGGCGTCTCGCTGGTCGTCACCTACCGCAGCGACGACGTGCACCGCCGGCACCCGCTCGCCCCGGCGCTCGCCGTCTGGTCGCGGCTGCCGCGCCTGGCCCGCCTCGAGCTCGGGCGACTGCCCGACGACGCCGTGCGCCGGATCGTCCGCAGCGCCGCGGCGCTGCCCGACCCGCTCGTCGACGAGGTGACCGCCCGCGCCGAGGGCAACGCCTTCCTCGCCGAGGAGCTGGCCGTCGCGGCGGCCGACGGCTCGGCGCCCGAGCTCGGCCGGCTCCTCCTCGGGCGGGTCGAGCGGCTCGACGACGACGCGCAGGCCGTCGTCCGGGTGGCCGCCGTGGTCGGCCGGCGCGTGCCGCACGCCCTGCTCGAGCGGGTCGCCGACGTGCCGCCCCCGACGTTGCGCTCGGCCCTGCGACAGGCGGTCGAGCACCACGTGCTCGAGCCGTGGGGGGAGCTCGGCTACGAGTTCCGGCACGCCCTCCTGGCCGAGGCGGTGTCCGAGGACCTGCTGCCGACCGAGCGCCTCCAGCTGCACCGCGCCTGCGTCGAGGCCCTGCGCGAGGACGAGCGGCTCGGTGCGGCGGCGGACCTCGCGCGCCACGCCCTCGCGGCCGGCGACCGCGCCACCGCCCTGCACGCCTCGGCCCGGGCCGGGGACACCGCCCGCCGGATGGGTGGACCGGCCGAGGCGCTGGGTCACTACGAGACCGCGCTGGGACTCACCGACGACCCCGAGGTCGTGCACGACCTCACCCTGCGGGCCGCGGCCGCCGCCAACGGGGCCGGACGCGCCGGCCGTGCCGTCGCGCTGCTGCGGGCCCGGCTGGCGGACGCCGAGGGGGCGCCACGCGAGCGGGCCGAGCTGCTCGCGGCCCTTGCGTACGCCGCACGGCTGACGGAGGAGCGCGTCGACCGGCTGACCGTCACGGCCGAGGCGCTCTCGCTCCTCGACACCGACGCCCCCGTGGCCCTGCGCGTGTCGGTCCTGACCCGTCGCGCCGACGCGCTGACCGACGCCGGGCTGGTCGAGGAGGCGCTCGCCGTCGCCGACGAGGCGATGGGCCTCGCCGTCGAGCACGGACTCCACGCCGACCGCGTCGACCTCAGCTCGAACCTCGCCTGGCTCGCCCAGGCCGCGGGCGACCCCGACGGGTCGGTCCGGCGTCTCCGGGGGGTCGTCGAGGGCTGGCGGGACACCCCGGACCTCGCGTTCCTCCGGGCGCTGCACATCCTCGCCGTCGTGCACCACCGGCAGAGCGACCTCCCCGCGGCGCTCGCCGGCTTCGAGCGCGTCGTCGACGAGGCGCGCCGCGCGGGCCTCGCGGCCTCGGTCTACTCGGTCGACGCGCTCGCCCTCGCGATCACCGTCGCGTTCGAGCTCGGTCGGTGGGACCACGCGCTGGAGCTCGCGGAGCGGGGCCGCGTCGGCGCGTCGCCGTCGGCGCGCGCCAGCATCGACGCGGCGGTGGGCTACGTCCACGCCGCGCGTGGGGAGCCGGACGTCGAGGCCACCCTCGCGGCCGGGCGCCCGTTCTGGCCGGACGACTCCCGCATCCCGGTGCAGGCCGGCGTCGCGGCGCTCGACGTGCTGGGGCGCTGCGGCGTGCTCGACCGGGTCCTGGCGCTGCGCGCCGAGCTCGTGACCTCCCTGCGCGCGGCCTGGTCGGTCGAGCACGCACCGGTGGAGGTCCGTCTGGCCGCCCTCGTCGTGGGGCACCTGGCGAGCGCCGCGTCGACGGCCTCGGCGGCGACCCGCGGGCGGCTCCTCGACGAGGGGGAGCGGCTCGCCGCGGAGGCGGCCCTCGTCTGGCCGGAGGGCTCGCCCGGACCCGAGCTGGAGGGGCGGATGTGGCTGGCGCGGCTCGCCGCGGAGCGGCTGCGGCTGCGGCGCGCCGCAGGTGAGCCGGTCGAGGCCGAGACCCTCGTGACGGCCTGGGAGGACGCCGTGACCCTGGCCGAGGAGCGCGGAGACCCCTACGAGAGCGCCCGGGCCCGCCTGCGGCTGGGGGAGGTGCTCCTGTCGACCGGGGACCGTCGGGCGGACGGGGTGCTCGAGAACGTCCGGGTGGTCGCCGTGTCGCTCGGGGCGGCGCCGCTGCTCACCGCGCTCGACGCCCTCGCCACCGACCGTGGCCCCGCCCAGGGGCTCACGGCGCGCGAGCACGAGGTGCTCGCGCTGCTCGCGCTCGGGCGGTCCAACGGGGAGGTCGGGCGCGAGCTGTTCATCACGACGAAGACGGCGAGCGTGCACGTGTCGAACATCCTCGCCAAGCTCGGGGCGGCGAGCCGCGGCGAGGCCGTGGCGGTCGCCCGCAGCACCGGCCTCCTGGACCCCTGAGCGGTCGGGGCCGGGCGCCTCAGGCGGTGAGGGCGGCGTCGCGCCGGCGCGCAGCCGGCGTGCCCGGCACGAGCACCCCGCGGGAGAGGAGCAGGACGCGCGTGGCGGCGGCGACGAGCACCGCGGCCCCGAGCAGGTGCAGCGCGACGAGCGGGATGGGCAGACCGGTCCAGTACTGCGCGAAGCCGATCGCGCCCTGGGCGAGCTCGACGACGAGCAACGTCGTGACCGGGCCGCGCAGGGCCGTGCCGCGCGAGCCCCACCAGAGGACCACCGTCACGGCGACGAGGGCGTAGACACCCACGGCGTGCACGTGGCTCCACACCTGCGGGTCCAGGCCGTTGCGCGGGGCGTCGGCATCGCCCGCGTGCGGGCCGCTGCCGGTGACGACGGTGCCGAGGTAGACGACGACCCAGACGAGCGCCTGCATGAGGAGGGTCGCGCGCCGCAGACCCGGCGCCGCGGGCGTCCCGAGCCGGTCCGTGACGCGCAGGAGCAGCCACACCGACCCGGCGACGAGCACGAGCGAGAGCAGGAGGTGGATCGCGACGACCCACGGGTTGAGCTGCGTCAGGACGGTGATCCCGCCGACGACGCCCTGGAACGGGATGCCGAAGGCCAGGAGGAACGCGTGGACCCGCAGCGACCGGCTCGTGCGGCTCCACCGCCAGACGGCGACGAAGGTCAGCACGGCGACGGCGATGAGGACGTAGGTGAGCAGCCGGTTGCCGAACTCGATGACCCCGTGGGCGCCGAGCTCGCGGTGCGGCACGAAGGACTCGTCGGTGCAGCGCGGCCACGTCGGGCAGCCGAGGCCGGAGCCGGTGAGGCGCACGAGGGCCCCGGTGACGATGATGACGGTGTTCGCGACGAGGCTCGCCCAGGCCCAGCGACGGACCGTCCGGGTCGAGACCTCGCCGGTGACGAGGGGGAGGGGGCTCACGCGTCAGATGCTACGACGGGCCGTCGTGGCCGGCCGAACCCGCTCGGCCGCTCAGCCGGACCAGCGGAACCAGCGCACGGCGGCCGCGCCGGCCGCCGCACCCCACACGACGAGGACGGCCCACTGCCCCCACGGCCAGCCGCCGTCCACGAGCGCGACGCGCGTCGCGTCCCCGAGGGCTCCGGAGGGCAGCGCCGCGGCGACGGTCGAGAGCGCGCCCGGGAGCCGGTCGGTCGGCACGAGCACGCCGAGCCCGAGCAGGACGACCCACGCGAGGTTGGCGATCGCGAGCACGGCCTCGGCCCGGACGGTCCCCGCGAGGAGCAGGGCGAGACCGACGAACGTCGCTGTCCCGAGGAGCAGCGAGACCAGCCCCGGCAGCAGGCCGCCCGCCGGGGGACGCCAGCCGAGAGCCAGACCCAGCGCGCCGAGCACGACCACCTGGACGGCGAGCACGGTCAGCACGGCGAGCGCCTTGCCGGCGAGCAGGCCACCGCGCCCCAGCGGGGTCGTCCCCAGCATCCGCAGCACCCCCGAGCGCCGGTCGAAGCCCGTCGAGATGGCCTGCCCCGTGAACGCGGTGGAGACGACGGCGAGGGCGAGCGCCCCGGCGGCGGCCAGGTCGACCCGGCGCCCCGCGCCGAGGTCCGGGACGGAGGCGAGGGCGAGCCCCGCGAGCGCGAGGGCGGGCAGGACGACCGACACGAGCAGCTGCTCGCCGTTGGCCAGCAGCACCCGGCTCTCGAAGCGGGCCTGCGCGAGCACCCGGCCCCGGGCCGCCGTGGGCGCGCTCACGACGCCTCCCGGCGGCGGGTCAGGGAGAAGTAGACGTCCTCGAGCGACCGGTCGCCGCGCACCCGGGCCAGCGGCCCCTCGGCGACGACCCGTCCGCCGGCCATGACGACGACGTCGTCGGCGAGCCGCTCGGCCTCCTCGAAGGAGTGGGTCGTCACGACGACGCAGACGCCGCGCCCGGCCTCGGCGCGCACGAGGTCCCAGACCTCGAGGCGCGCGTGGGGGTCGAGCCCGGCGGTCGGCTCGTCGAGGAAGAGGACCTCCGGCCGCCCGACGAGGGCGGCGGCCAGTGCCACACGCTGCCGCTGGCCGCCGGACATCCGGCGGACCGTCGTGCGGGCGAACTCGTGGATGCCCAGCCGCTCGGCGAGCTCGTCGACCGGCCGCGGCGCCCGGTGCAGGGCCGCGAGGTGGTGCAGGAGCGGGAGGGGGCGCACGGTCGTCGGGAGGCCGCCGTCCTGCAGCATCACGCCGACGGCGGCGCGGTGGGCGGCGTCGGCGTGCCACGGGTCGGTGCCGAGGACGCGGACCTCGCCGGCGTCCGGGCGCTGCAGGCCCTCGAGGCACTCGACGGTCGTCGTCTTGCCGGCGCCGTTGGGGCCGAGGAGCGCGGTGACGCGCCCGGCGTCGGCCGACCAGGAGGCGCCGTCGACGGCCGTCGTCGTCCGGAACACGCGCCGCAGCTCACGCACGAGGACAGCGGCCACCATGCCCGGCATCCTAGGGTGGGGCCCATGCCACGCATCGACCGGGAGGCCGGGCCCGCCACGTCGCCCACCGAGACGACGGGCCCGGAGGCGGGCACGGGCCACGAGGGGGAGCGATGAGCAGCGACGCGTCCGACACGAGCACCGGCCGCCGGCGGATCCTCGACCGCTGGCGGCTCGTCTCGCCGACCGGTGCCCGCGTCGTCTCGCTGCGCCAGCTGCCCAAGCGGGAGCGCGCCCGCCTCCTCGCCCCGAGCACGTTCACGACGCTCAACATGGTGAGCGGCTTCTCGTCGGTGCTGCTCGCGTTCCGGGGGCACTTCACCCTGGCGGCAGTCCTCATCGCCTTCTCGATCGTCATGGACATCGCCGACGGCTTCGTCGCACGCCTGGTCGGGGCGACCTCGCCGTTCGGCCTCCAGCTCGACTCCCTGGCCGACCTCATCTCCTTCGGGGTGGCGCCGGCCGTCCTCGTGCACACCTGGGCCCTGAGCGACTGGCCGCTGCTCGCGTGGCTCGTCGCCTTCCTCTGGCTCTCGTGCGCGGCCTTCCGCCTCGCCCGCTTCAACGTGACGATCGACCCCGCCGCCGACAAGCGGTACTTCGTCGGCCTGCCGTCCCCGGGCGCCGCGAGCGTCGTCATCGCGACGATCTTCGCCCTCGACTCGCCGTTCTTCGGCCCGGGCACCGGCCCGTGGCAGGCCTGGTTCCCGCTGCTCGTCAGCGTCGTCCCCGCCTTCCTCATGGTGATGACGATCCGCTTCCGGTCCTTCCGCAACCTGCTCCAGCCCACGACGCCGGGCGCCCGGCTGACGACGGGTCTCGTCGCGGCCGCCATCGTCATCGGGCTCGTCGTGGCACCCGGCCTCACCGGGATCGTCGTCGCCTACGGGTACGTCCTCACCGCCCCGCTCGGCGTGCTCACCGCGCCGGTGCGCGAGCGGCTGCTCGGGTCCGAGTCGGTCGCCCCGCCGCGCCGCCGGATGCAGTCGGTCTTCCTCCCGATCGAGGGCGACGACGAGCTCGACGGCCCGGACGCCGACGACCCCTGCGACGAGCCGGGCACGGCCCCCGCCTGACCCGGTCCCTCACCCGTGTCACGGGTTAGGCGACCCTTCCTTGGACGTCGTCGCAGCAATTACCTAACATGGGTGTGTGGTTAATCCCGCAGCCTCCGTCGACGAGTCGCGCACGCGCGACCGGGTGCTGCGTGTCGTGAGCCAGGAGGGCCCGGTGAGCATCACCGCCCTCGTCGAGCGGCTCGGCCTCACCGAGACCGCCGTGCGCCGCCACGTCGACAACCTCTTCGCCGAGGGCCTCGTCCTCGCCCGCGACGCCGCCGGCCCGCGCCGGCGCGGCCGCCCCGCGAAGGAGTGGCTCCTCACCGACGCCGGCCACCGCGCCCTGGCGTCCGACTACGACGACCTCGCCGGCGAGGCGCTGCGCTTCCTGCGCCGCACCGGCGGCGAGCACGCGGTCCAGGCCTTCGCCGAGGAGCGCGTCGCCCACCTCGAGGCCCGGCTCGCCGGGCGCCTCGACGACGCGGGGCAGGACGTGCGCTCGCGCGCCGACGCCCTCGTCGACGCCCTGAGCACCGAGGGCTACTCGGCCTCCGCCCGCCCGGTGGGAACACCCGGCGGCCCGGCGGCCTTGACCGGTGTGCAGCTGTGCCAGGGTCACTGCCCGGTCCAGCACGTCGCGAGCGAGTTCCCCGAGCTGTGCGAGGCCGAGACCGAGGCGTTCTCCCGTCTCCTCGGCGTCCACGTCCAGCGCCTGGCGACCCTCGCCCACGGCGACCACGTCTGCACCACGTTCGTCCCGACCCCTA
Source organism: Phycicoccus jejuensis (assembly GCF_000720925.1). Taxonomy (GTDB): domain Bacteria; phylum Actinomycetota; class Actinomycetes; order Actinomycetales; family Dermatophilaceae; genus Phycicoccus; species Phycicoccus jejuensis. The sequence goes on from NZ_JOEE01000005.1 coordinate 184,426, forward strand.
CCGAGAGGCCATCGCGATGACGAGCCACATCGAAGAGCTCAACCCGGGTCTGAAGGACCTCGGCACCTACGAGTACGGGTGGGCCGACAGCGACACCGCGGGCTCCACCGCGCGCCGCGGCCTGTCGGAGGAGGTCGTCGCCGACATCTCCGACCGCAAGAGCGAGCCGCAGTGGATGAAGGACCTGCGGATGAAGTCGCTGCGGCTGTTCGACAAGAAGCCCATGCCGAGCTGGGGCAGCGACCTCACCGGCATCGACTTCCAGAACATCAAGTACTTCGTGAAGTCCACCGAGAAGCAGGCGACCTCCTGGGAGGACCTGCCCGAGGACATCAAGAACACCTACGACAGGCTCGGCATCCCCGAGGCCGAGAAGCAGCGCCTCGTCGCCGGCGTCGCCGCGCAGTACGAGTCGGAGGTCGTCTACCACCAGATCCGCGAGGACCTGGAGGAGAAGGGCGTCATCTTCGTCGACACCGACACCGGCCTGCGCGAGCACGAGGACCTCTTCCGCGAGTACTTCGCCTCGGTCATCCCGGCCGGCGACAACAAGTTCGCGGCGCTCAACACCGCCGTGTGGTCGGGCGGCTCGTTCATCTACGTCCCGCCGGGCGTCCACGTCGACATCCCGCTCCAGGCCTACTTCCGCATCAACACCGAGAACATGGGCCAGTTCGAGCGGACGCTGATCATCGCCGACGAGGGCTCGTACGTGCACTACGTCGAGGGCTGCACCGCGCCGATCTACAAGTCGGACTCGCTGCACTCCGCGGTCGTCGAGATCGTCGTCAAGAAGAACGCCCGCGTCCGCTACACGACGATCCAGAACTGGTCGAACAACGTCTACAACCTCGTCACCAAGCGCGCGACCTGCGCCGAGGGCGCGACGATGGAGTGGATCGACGGCAACATCGGCTCCAAGGTGACGATGAAGTACCCGGCGGTCTTCCTCCTCGGCGAGCACGCCCGGGGCGAGACGCTGTCCATCGCCTTCGCCGGCGAGGGCCAGCACCAGGACGCCGGCTCGAAGATGGTGCACGCCGCCCCGAACACGAGCAGCTCGATCGTCTCCAAGTCCGTCGCCCGCGGCGGTGGCCGCACCTCCTACCGGGGCCTGGTCAAGGTGATGGAGGGCGCGACCGGCTCGAAGAGCTCGGTCGTCTGCGACGCGCTGCTCGTCGACACGATCAGCCGCTCCGACACCTACCCCTACGTCGACATCCGCGAGGACGACGTCCAGATGGGCCACGAGGCCACGGTCTCCAAGGTCTCCGAGGACCAGCTCTTCTACCTCATGTCCCGTGGCATGTCCGAGGAGGAGGCGATGGCGATGATCGTGCGCGGCTTCGTCGAGCCGATCGCCAAGGAGCTGCCCATGGAGTACGCCCTCGAGCTGAACCGCCTCATCGAGCTGCAGATGGAAGGAGCAGTCGGCTGATGCCGTTGCTGACCCCCCAGCGCCCCACCGAGGGCGCCCACACCCACAGCGCCGCGACGATGGTCCCGGACCAGTCGCGCGCCGAGCGCACGGCGTCCTTCGAGGTCGACGCGTTCCCGGTCCCGCACGGGCGCGAGGAGGAGTGGCGCTTCACGCCGGTCGACCGGCTCGGCACCTTCTTCCGCGACGAGGCGACCGGTGAGTGCCTGACCTGGGAGGAGAACCTCCCCGAGGGCGTCACCGTCTCGACCCTCCCCGTCGCCGACTGGCAGGCGCTCGGCGTGCCCGCGCCGCAGGACCGCGCGGCCGCCGTCGCCGCCGCGCACAGCGGTGGCGTGGCGCTCGTCGACGTCCCGGCCGAGGCCGAGCTCACCGAGCCGGTGCGGCTGCGCCTGACCGGCGGCGAGCAGGGCCTCGTCCACGGGCACGTCACCGTGCGCGTCGGCCGCTTCGCGAAGGCCACCGTCCTCCTCGAGCACGACGGCACCGCGGACTACTCCGAGGTGCTCACGGTCCTCGCCGGCGACGGCTCGGACGTCACGCTCGTCTCGGTCCAGGAGTGGGACGACGCCTCGCGCCACCTCGGCCAGCACGACGTCGTCGTCGGCCGCGACGCCCGCGTCCGGCACATCGCCGTGACGCTCGGCGGCGGGGTCGTCCGGCTGAACACGAACGCCACCTACGCCGGTCCCGGCGGGTCGTTCGAGGGTCTCGGCGTCTACTTCGCCGACGCCGGCCAGCACCTCGAGCACCGGCTCTTCGTCGACCACGAGGCGCCGCACTGCCGCAGCAACGTCGAGTACAAGGGCGCGCTCCAGGGCGAGACCGCCCGGACCGTCTGGGTCGGCGACGTCCTCATCCGCGCCGCGGCCGAGGGCACCGACACCTACGAGCTCAACCGCAACCTGCTGCTCACCGACGGCGCCCGCGCCGACTCGGTGCCCAACCTCGAGATCGAGACCGGCGAGATCGAGGGGGCCGGGCACGCCTCGGCCACCGGCCGGTTCGACGACGAGCAGCTCTTCTACCTCATGGCGCGCGGCATCCCCGAGGACGAGGCCCGCCGCCTCGTCGTCCGCGGGTTCTTCGCGAGCGTCGTCGGCCGCATCGGCGTCCCCGAGGTGCAGGAGCGCCTCATGGAGGCCATCGAGCGCGAGCTCGCCGGGGGCGCCGCGTGAGCGAGCAGCCGACCGAGGAGGGCTTCACCTACGTCTGCCGGCTCGACGAGCTGCCGGCCGTCGGGGCCGCCCTCGCCGAGATCGAGGGGCGCCGCGTCTCGATCGTCCGCACCGAGGACGGCGCCGTCCACTGCGTCGACGACACGTGCAGCCACGCCAACGTCTCGCTCTCCGAGGGCGAGCTCGACGGCTGCACCCTCGAGTGCTGGCTCCACGGCTCGCGCTTCGACCTGCGCACCGGCGAGCCGACCGGCCCGCCCGCCATCACCCCCATCGCCGTCCACACCGTCCGCACCGAGGGTGACGACGTCTTCGTCGCCCTGTCCGAGGAGCTCTGACCCCACGTATGTCCACCCTTGAGATCAAGGACCTGCACGTCACCGTCGAGACCGAGCAGGGCACCAAGGAGATCCTCCGCGGTGTCACCCTGACCATCGAGTCCGGCCAGACCCACGCCATCATGGGCCCCAACGGCTCGGGCAAGTCGACGCTCGCCTACTCGATCGCCGGCCACCCGAAGTACACCGTCACCTCGGGCACCGTCACGCTCGACGGCGAGGACGTCCTCGCGATGAGCGTCGACGAGCGCGCCCGCGCCGGCGTCTTCCTCGCGATGCAGTACCCCGTCGAGGTCCCCGGCGTCACCGTCTCGAACTTCCTGCGGACCGCCAAGACCGCCGTCTCCGGCGAGGCCCCGAAGCTGCGCACCTGGGTCAAGGACGTCAAGGACGCCATGGGCAACCTGCGCATGGACCCGGCGTTCGCCGAGCGCAACGTCAACGAGGGCTTCTCGGGTGGCGAGAAGAAGCGCCACGAGATCCTCCAGATGGAGCTGCTGCGGCCGAAGTTCGCCGTCCTCGACGAGACCGACTCCGGCCTCGACGTCGACGCGCTGCGCATCGTCTCCGAGGGCGTCAACCGCGCCAAGGAGTCGACCGGCTCCGGCGTCCTCCTCATCACGCACTACACGCGCATCCTGCGCTACATCCGGCCCGACTTCGTCCACGTCTTCGTCGACGGCCGGATCGCCGAGCAGGGCGGCCCCGAGCTCGCCGAGCGCCTCGAGGCCGAGGGGTACGACCGCTTCCTCCCGGCGACCACCGAGGCCTGACATGGCGGCCGCCCCCTTCACCGACGAGGAGCTGGCCCGCCTGCGGGCCGACTTCCCGATCCTGTCGCGCACCGTGCGCGGGGGGCACCCGCTGGTCTACCTCGACTCCGGGGCCACCTCGCACAAGCCGACCGTCGTCCTCGACGCGGAGCGGCACTTCTACGAGCACACGAACGCCGCCGTGCACCGCGGGGCGCACCAGCTCTCCGAGGAGGGCACGGACGCCTACGAGTCGGCCCGCGAGACCATCGCCCGCTTCATCGGCGCGCAGGCCTCCGAGGTCGTCTTCACCCGCAACGCCACCGAGGCCCTCAACCTCGTCGCCTACGCCTTCACGAACGGGGCGCACGGCGGCGGGGGCGGCCACGGCGACCGGTTCGCGCTGCGTCCGGGCGACGAGGTGCTCGTCACCGAGATGGAGCACCACGCCAACCTCATCCCGTGGCAGGAGGCGTGCCGCCGCACCGGCGCGACCCTGCGCTGGGTGCCCGTCACCGCGGACGGCCGGCTCGACCTCACCGACCTCGACTCCCTCCTCACCGAGCGGACGAAGGTCTTCGCCTTCACGCACGTCTCGAACGTGCTCGGCACGGTCAACGCGGTGCGTGAGCTCGCCGAGCGCGCGCACGCCGTCGGCGCCCTCGCGGTCCTCGACGCCTGCCAGTCGGTGCCGCACCTGCCGATCGACGTCACCGACCTCGGCGTCGACCTGCTCGCGTACTCGGGTCACAAGATGTTCGGCCCGCTCGGCGTCGGCGTCCTCTGGGGCCGCCCGGAGCTCCTCGACGAGATGCCGGTGTTCCTCACCGGCGGCTCGATGATCGAGACCGTGACGATGGAGTCGGCCACCTACGCGCCGGTGCCGCAGAAGTTCGAGGCCGGCGTGCCCGTCGCGGCGCAGGCCGTCGGGCTCGCCGCCGCGTGCGACTACCTCACCGCCCTCGGGATGGACCGCGTCCACGCCCACGAGCAGATGCTCACCGAGCGCCTGCTGCGCGGGCTGGCCGAGCGGCCGTGGGTCACCGTCCTCGGGCCGGCCGACCTGCGCGAGCGCGGCGGCGCCGTCGCGTTCGCCGTCGACGGCGTGCACCCGCACGACGTCGGCCAGGTGCTCGACGACCGCGGCGTCGAGGTGCGCGTCGGCCACCACTGCGCGTGGCCGCTGCACCGGACGCTCCGCGTGCCGGCCAGCACCCGGGCGAGCTTCGCCGCCTACACCACCCCCGGCGAGGTCGACGCGCTCCTCGAGGCGCTCGACCGCGTGCCGGCGATCTTCGGGACGGAGGTGCCCGCCTGATGGACCTCTACCAGGAGCTCATCCTCGACCACTCGAAGAAGCCCGTGAACCACGGTCTGCGCGAGCCGTTCGAGGGCGAGAGCCACCAGGTCAACCCCACGTGCGGCGACGAGGTCACCCTCCGGGTGCACCTCGTCGGCGAGGGGCCCGAGGCGGTCGTCGAGGACGTCTCGTACGACTCGATGGGCTGCTCGATCAGCGTGGCCTCCGCGTCGATCCTCGCCGAGGAGCTGACCGGCGGCACCGTCGCCCACGCCCGCGACACCTACGAGGCGATGCGGGCGATGCTCACGAGCAAGGGCGAGGACCCCGGCGACGAGGACGTCATCGGCGACGGCGTCGCCCTGTCCGGCGTCGCCAAGTACCCCGCCCGCGTCAAGTGCGCCCTCCTCTCGTGGGCCGCGTTCACCGATGCCCTGTACAAGGCCGAAGGAGCCCAGCAGTGACCGACACCGCAACCCCCGCCAACGTGGCGGACGTCGAGGAGGCCCTGCGCGACGTCGTCGACCCCGAGCTCGGGATCAACGTCGTCGACCTCGGCCTCGTCTACGGGATCACCGTCGACGGCCAGAACCACGCCGTCATCGACATGACCCTCACCTCGGCGGCCTGCCCCCTCACCGACGTCATCGAGGACCAGACCGCGGCCTCCCTGGAGGGCCTCGTCGCGTCCTACCGCGTCAACTGGGTCTGGATGCCCCCGTGGGGCCCGGACAAGATCACCGACGACGGTCGCGAGCAGCTGCGCGCCCTGGGCTTCAACATCTGAGCGTGACCACGCGCGTCGTCGAGGTCGCGGCCGGGCGGTACGACCGCTGGCGGGCGCGCTTCGACGAGAACAACGGCGCCGGCGGCCCCCAGCGGGTCGTCGGCGTCGACCGTCTCGACGCCGACCCGCTGGCGCTCCTCCTCGTGCGCCGCGGTGGCTACGCCGTCGGGGTCGCGGTGGGGGAGAGGCTGACCGAGCACAAGGTCGGGACCCGCTACGTGCAGTCGCGCACGGCGGCCGGTGGCTGGAGCCAGCAGCGCTTCGCGCGGCGGCGGGCGAACCAGGCCGACGAGCTCGTCGGGGCGGTCACCGAGCACGCCGTGCGGCTGCTCGCCGGGTCGGGGGCGGCGGGGCTCGTCGTCGGCGGTGACCGGTCGCTCGCCGAGGCCGTCCTCGAGGACCCGCGGCTCCGAGGTCTCGTCGGGCTCCCGCGGCGCGAGCTCTACGACCTGCCCGACCCGCGGCTGGCCGTGCTCCAGACGGCGCTCGAGCGCGCCCGCGCCGTGCGCGTCACCATCGAGGAGTAGCGCGACGGAATCTCAGGGCGTGGTGTCGCCCGGCGTGATGCGCAGGACGACGCGGTCGGTGTGCCCGCGGCGCATCACCCGCTCGATGCCCATGACGAGCCGGAACTGGAACCCGTACTCGGCCCGCAGGACGTCGTGCGCGTGGGCGACACCGGCCTCGTCCTCGACCAGCTCGGCTCGTCCGGTGGCGACCGGCGCGTCCGGCTCGACGGCGCCGCGTCGCGAGCACGGGCGCATCTCGACGCGCGGGTCGCGGCGCAGACGCTTGACCTTGCCGCTACCGGAGGGCGTCGTGACGAGCAGCGACCCGTCGGCGTCGGGCGCCACCCAGACGGGCGTCGCGACGGGCGCACCCGAGCGGCGGAAAGTGGTGAGCGAGACGAAGTCAGCCTCGCCGACGGTGGTCCAGACGTCGGTCATCCGGCCAGCCTGTCACGGCCAGCGCGTTGGCGACCTCTCGACGAACGCGGTGAAGCGGGAGCAGGATGGGCCGCGCACGCACGGCACGACGACACCGAGGGGTGGACATGGCAGGCACGACGGATGGGTTCTCGGCCGAGGAGAAGGCGGCGATGAAGGCGCGGGCCGCCGAGGCGAGGGCGGCCAAGAAGGGCGCCAAGGCCGAGGAGGAGCGGCAGGCGCTCCTGGACGCCATCGCGAAGATGGACGACGGCGACCGCGCGCTGTGCACGCGCCTGCACGAGGTGATCACCTCCGCCGCACCGGAGCTCGCGCCGCGCACGTGGTACGGAATGCCGGCCTACGCGAAGGACGGCAAGGTCCTGCTGGCGGTCAAGAACTCCGGCAAGTTCGGGCAGCGCTACTCCAGCCTGGAGTTCCAGGACGTCGCCGCCCTCGACGACGGGGCCCTGTGGCCGGTGGCCTGGGCCGTGACCACCCTGACCGCCGAGGGCGAGGAGCAGGTCGCCGCGCTCGTGCGCCGAGCGGTGGGCTGACGCCTCAGCTCTCGACCGAGGCGACCGCGAAGGTGTCGCACTGGTTGAGGTCGCCGGTGCGGTAGCCCTGGAGGAACCACTTCTGCCGGGAGGCGCTCGAGCCGTGCGTCCACGACTCGGGGGAGACCCGGCCGGTCGCGGCCTCCTGGATGCGGTCGTCCCCGACGGCGGAGGCCGCCGAGAGGGCCGACTCGATGTCGGCGTCGGTCAGTGGCTTCAGGAACGGCGTGCCGGTGTCCTCGTCGGGCACCTGCGACGCGTGCTGCGTCCACACGCCGGCGAGGCAGTCGGCCATCAGCTCGATGCGGACGCCGTTGGACTCCGGCCCGGTGCCGCCCTGCTGGGCCTTGCCGAGCAGCCCGAGCTGGTCCTGCAGCGCGTGCCCGTACTCGTGGGCGACGACGTACTCCTGCGCGAGCGCGCCGTCGTCCGCGCCGAACTGGGTGCTGAGCACCTGGAAGAAGCTCGCGTCGATGTAGACGGACTTGTCGAGCGGGCAGTAGAAGGGCCCGACCTGGTTGCTCGCCGTGCCGCACGCCGACTGCGTCGCGCCCGAGTAGAGCACCGTCGGCGTCTCCTGCCACTCGCGCTTGTAGCGGGGGAGCTCACCGGCCCAGAACGCCTGCACCGAGTTGACCGTGCCGATGACCCGGCAGGTGTCGCTGCGGTTGGCGTCGGCGCCGGTCCGGCACTCCTGGAAGGCGGTGGGATCGACCTCGCCACCGGCCTGCACCTGCCCGGGCGCGGGCTGGCCGCTGCCGCCGGTCGGGAGCTGCGAGGGGTCGATGCCGAAGACGAGCGCGAGGATGAGCACGACGATGCCGCCCAGGCCGCCGCCGACGACGAGCCCGCCCGGGCCACCCGACCCGCCGCCACCGGAGCGGACCTGCGAGGTGTCGAGGGTGACGTCGTCGTTGAAGCTCATCGCACTGCCTCCGTGGTCGGGCCGTTCCGGAGCAGAGTCCGGCGCGACCTAGACTAGGGGGAGCCCGGGCGGCCGTGCCGCCACGCGACGCAGGCCCCGGGACCCACCACACCGGAAGGCCCCACCGTGATCACCGCTGCGTCCGTCGAGCTGCGCGCAGGCTCCCGCCTGCTCCTCGACGGGGCCACCTTCCGGGTCGCCCCCGGCGACCGCATCGGCCTCGTCGGCCGCAACGGCGCCGGCAAGACGACGCTGACCAAGACCCTCGCGGGGGTCACCCAGCCGGCCGCCGGCACGATCACCCGCTCCGGCGAGGTCGGCTACCTCCCGCAGGACCCGCGGACCGGCGACCTCGGCATCACCGCCCGCGACCGCGTCCTGTCCGCGCGTGGGCTCGACACGATCGTCCGGGACCTGCGGGCCGCCGAGCAGGCGATGGCCACCGAGACCGGCGAGAAGCAGGAGCGCGCGATGCGCCGCTACAGCCGGCTCGACGCCGAGTTCACCGCCGCGGGCGGGTACGCGGCCGAGTCGGAGGCGGCCCAGATCGCCGCGGCCCTCGGCCTCGAGGAGCGTCTGCTCGAGCAGACCATCGGCACCCTCTCCGGCGGTCAGCGCCGACGCGTCGAGCTGACCCGCATCCTCTTCAGCGGCGCCGAGACGCTGCTCCTCGACGAGCCGACCAACCACCTCGACGCCGACTCCATCGCCTGGCTGCGCGACCACCTCAAGGGGTACCGGGGCGGGCTCGTCGTCATCAGCCACGACGTGCACCTGCTCGACGTCGTCGTCAACAAGGTCTTCCACCTCGACGCCAACCGCAGCGAGCTCGACCAGTACAACCTCGGCTGGAAGGCCTACCTCCAGCAGCGCGAGACCGACGAGCGCCGCCGCCGCCGGGAGCGGGCCAACGCCGAGAAGAAGGCGTCCGCCCTCATGGCACAGGCCGACAAGATGCGCGCCAAGGCGACGAAGACCGTCGCCGCGCAGAACATGGCCCGCCGCGCCGAGCGGCTGCTCTCGGGCCTCGAGGCCGACCGGGCGCAGGACAAGGTGGCCAGGCTGCGCTTCCCCAAGCCCTCACCGTGCGGTCGAACCCCCCTGCGGGCCTCGGGCCTGTCGCGCTCCTACGGCTCCGCCGAGGTCTTCACCGACGTCGACCTCGCGATCGACCGCGGCTCGCGGGTCGTCGTCCTCGGCCTCAACGGGGCGGGCAAGACGACGCTGCTGCGCCTCCTCGCCGGGGTCGACACCCCCGACACCGGCCAGGTCGAGCCCGGTCACGGCCTCAAGCTCGGGTACTACGCGCAGGAGCACGAGAACCTCGACGTCGGCCGGACCGTCCTCGAGAACATGAAGTCGGCGGCGCCCGATCTCGGCGAGACCGAGGTCCGCAAGGTGCTCGGCAGCTTCCTCTTCAGCGGCGACGACGTCGACAAGCCCGCGGGCGTCCTCTCCGGCGGCGAGAAGACCCGGCTCTCCCTCGCCCTGCTCGTCGTGTCGTCGGCGAACGTCCTGCTCCTCGACGAGCCGACGAACAACCTCGACCCCGCCTCGCGCGACGAGATCCTCGGCGCGCTGCGCACCTACGAGGGCGCCGTCGTCCTCGTGACGCACGACGAGGGCGCCGTCGACGCGCTCGAGCCGGAGCGCATCCTCCTGCTGCCCGACGGCGTCGAGGACCTCTTCAACGCCGACTACCGCGACCTCGTCACCCTCGCCTGAGGCGCGCCGACCCGTCGGCGGGCGCATACTGCCCGGGTGAGGTCGCTGCGGGTGCTGGTCACCGTCGTCGTCCTGCTGCTCGCGGGGTGCGGCGCCGGTCCGCGCCCGGGGGATGCCTCGACCGCGCCCGCGGCGTCGCCCCCGGCCCCCGCCCGACTCACCCCCACGGCTCCCGTCACCCTCGCAGCGCGCCCTGCCCCGGTGCGGTTCTCGGTGCTCGGCGACGTCGGGGCGACCGCGGACACCACGCGCGTCCTGCGCGGCATCGACGACCGTGCCGACGACTTCACGCTCGTCGTCGGCGACCTCTCGTACGGGGCGCCCGGCGCCGAGACCGACTGGTGCCGGCAGGTGTCCGCGGCCCTCGGCGCCCGCTACCCGGTCGAGATCGTCTCGGGCAACCACGAGGACCACGGGCCCAACGGTGACGTCGACGCCTTCGCGCGCTGCCTGCCCAACCGCCTCCCGGGGCTCGTCGGGCAGTACGGCCGCGAGTGGTACGTCGACGTCCCGGCCGCGAAGCCGGTCGTGCGCATCGTCATGGTCTCGCCGGCGCTCGACTTCGGGTCCGGGACGTGGTCGTACGCCGCCGGGACCTCGCACTACCGGTGGACCGAGAAGGCCCTGACCTCGGCGCGGGCCGCGGGTATCCCCTGGGTCGTCGTCGGGATGCACGAGCCGTGCCTGTCCGTGGGCGTCTACGCGTGCGAGCCGGGGCCGGACCTGACCAACCTGATGCTCCGCGAGAAGGTCGACCTCGTCGTCACCGGTCACGAGCACATGTACCAGCGCACCCGCCCGCTCGCCCTCGGTGCGCAGTGCCCGCGGGTCACGCCCGGCCGGTACGACGCGGGCTGCGTGACGAGCGGCCGGGGCACGACGACCGTCACCGTCGGCACCGGTGGCCACCCGCTCCGCGACGTGACCCCCGGCGACCCGGAACGGCCCTACTTCGCGGCGGTCAGCGCTCGCGACCTGCACCCGGCGTTCGGGTCGCTGGCGGTGTCGGTGACCGCGCACGACCTCCGGGCGCGGTTCGAGCCGGTCGGCGGCGCGACGTTCACCGACCAGGTGCACCTGACGCGCTGAGCGCCCGGCGGCGTCCCGGCCCTCGTCAGCCCGGGATGGCCGGCAGGCGGGTGAGGGCCGCGGCCACCGACTGCTGGAGCTCGGTGTCGTCCCACGTGTGGTCGACGAGGTCGCCGCGCAGGTAGGCGTCGTAGGCCGGCAGGTCGAGGTGGCCGTGACCGCACAGGGCCGTGAGGATGACCTTCTCCTCCCCGGTCTCGATGCACCGGATGGCCTCGTCGACCGCCGCCGCGACCGCGTGCGTCGGCTCGGGCGCCGGCACGATGCCCTCGGTCCGCGCGAAGAGCACGCCGGCCGCGAAGCAGTCCTTCTGCGTCTTGGCGACGGCCTCGATGAGGCCCTCCTCGTAGAGGTGGCTGACCAGCGGGCTCATGCCGTGGTAGCGCAGGCCGCCGGCGTGGATCGGGTCGGGGATGAAGTCGTGCCCGAGCGTGTGCATCTTGAGCAGCGGCGTCAGCCCGGCGACGTCGCCGAAGTCGTAGGCGTACGTGCCCTGGGTGAGCGAGGGACAGGACGCCGGCTCGACCGCGCGGATGACCGGCCCGGCCCCTCCGGCCTGCAGCTTCTCGCGGAGGAACGGGAACGTCAGCCCGCCGAAGTTCGAGCCGCCGCCGGTGCAGCCGACGATGAGGTCGACGCTCTCGCCGACCTTGGCCAGCTGGAGCAGCGCCTCCTCACCGATGACGGTCTGGTGGAGCAGGACGTGGTTGAGGACCGAGCCGAGCGCGTAGTTGGCCGTCGGGTCCTGCGCGGCGACCTCGACCGCCTCGCTGATGGCCAGGCCGAGCGACCCGGGGGAGGCGGGGTCGCTCGCGAGCATCGTGCGACCGGCCTGCGTGAGGTCCGAGGGGCTCGGGTGCACCGTGCCGCCGAAGGTCTCCATCATGATCCGGCGGTACGGCTTGGCGTCGTACGAGGCCCGGACCTGCCACACCTCGCACTCGAGGTCGAACTGCGCGCACGCGAACGCGAGCGAGGTGCCCCACTGCCCGGCGCCGGTCTCGGTCGTCAGCTTCCGGATGCCCGCCTTCGCGTTGTAGTACGCCTGCGGCACGGCGGTGTTCGGCTTGTGCGAGCCGGCGGGGGAGACGCCCTCGTACTTGTAGTAGATGCGGGCCGGCGTGCCGAGCGCCTTTTCGAGGCGGTGCGCCCGGAACAGGGGCGAGGGCCGCCACAGCCGGTAGACGTCCTGGACCTCCTGCGGGATGTCCACGTACCGCTCGGTGGTCACCTCCTGCGCGATGAGGTCCATCGGGAAGATCGCGGCGAGGTCCTCGGGCCCGACCGGCTGCCCCGTCCCGGGGTGCAGCGGCGGCGGGGGAGGCGTCGGGAGGTCGGCCAGCACGTTGTACCAGCGGGTCGGCATCTCGTCCTCGTCGAGCAGGATCTTGTGGCGCAGCGGCTCGGGCACGGGGCTCCTCGGTGGATGTCGCGAACGGTCGGCGTGGGCACATCGTGCGGTCGCGGCGCCTCGCGCACAAGAGGGTGACCACCGTCGGGGGAACACGTGTCGGCGCGCGGTGGTTGACTGGCGAGCAGCGACACCGAGGAGACCGACACCGATGAGCATGACGGGCTGGCAGGCCCTCCACAGCCTGAGCCGCGACTCCAGCGTCAAGGAGCGCCGCCTGGCGCCCGGCACGACGCGCCGGGTCCTCGGCTACGCCCGCCCGTACAAGAAGGCCATCGCGTGGTTCCTCGGGCTCGTCGTCGTCGAGTCCGCCCTCGTCGTCGCCACGCCGCTGCTGCTCAAGGCGATCATCGACGACGGCATCTACCCCAAGGACTCCGGCGTCGTCGTGCGCCTCTCGTTGTTCGTCGCGCTCATCGCCCTCGTCGGCGGGGTGCTGACCCTCGTCGAGCGATGGTTCTCCGCGCGGATCGGCGAGGGCCTCATCTACGACCTGCGCACCCAGGTCTTCTCGCACGTCCTGCGCCAGCCGGTCGCCTTCTTCACCCGTGCGCAGACCGGTGCCCTCGTTACCCGCCTCGGCAACGACGTCATCGGCGCCCAGCAGGCGTTCACCTCCGTGCTCTCGAGCGTCGTGAGCAACGCGATCACGCTCGTCCTCATCGTCGGGGCGATGGCGCTGCTGTCCTGGCAGCTGACCCTCGCCGCCCTGCTGCTCGTCCCCTTCTTCCTCCTGCCGGCACGCTTCATGGGCCGGCGGCTCGCGAGCCTCGCACACGAGCAGATGGTGCAGAACGCCGACCTCGGGACGCGGATGACGGAGCGCTTCAACGTCGCCGGCGCGCTGCTCGTCAAGCTCTTCGGCCGCCCCGCCGTCGAGGACGACGAGTACGCCGTCCGCGCCGCCCGGGTGCGCGACATCGGTGTGAAGATCGCCGTCAACCGGTCGGTGTTCTTCGTCGCGCTCACCCTCGTCGCCTCGCTCGCGACGGCGATGGTCTACGGGGTCGGCGGTGTCATGGCCGTCGGCGGCTCGTTGACCGTCGGCACGCTCATCGCCCTCACCGCGCTGCTCGCCCGCCTCTACGGGCCGCTCACCGCCATCTCCAACGTCCGCGTCGACATCATGACCGCCCTCGTGTCCTTCGAGCGGGTCTTCGAGGTGCTCGACCTCGAGCCGCTCGTCGCCGACGCCCCGGACGCGCGACCGGTCCCCGCGGGCCCGGTGCGGGTCGACGTCGAGAACGTCGGCTTCGCCTACCCGTCCGCCGACGAGGTCTCGCTCGCGTCGCTGGAGAGCACGGCGACGGGCGACCGCCGGGGCAGCGGGCCGGTCCTGCGCGACGTGTCCTTCACCGTCGAGCCCGGCACCCTCGTCGCGCTCGTCGGGCCGAGCGGTGCCGGCAAGACGACGATCACCTCGCTCGTGGCGCGGCTGTACGACCCGACCGCCGGCTCGGTGCGCATCAACGGCGTCGACCTGCGCGAGGCGTCCGGCGAGTCGCTCCACGACGCGGTCGGCGTCGTCACCCAGGACGCGCACCTCTTCCACGACACCATCCGCGCCAACCTCGAGTACGCCGCGCCGGGCGCCACCGAGGAGCAGATGGTCGCCGCGCTGCGCGCCGCCCAGGTGTGGACGCTCGTCGACTCCCTGCCGGCCGGCCTCGACACCGTCGTCGGCGACCGCGGCCACCGCCTCTCCGGCGGCGAGAAGCAGCGCCTGGCCATCGCCCGCCTGCTGCTCAAGGGGCCCGGCCTCATCGTCCTCGACGAGGCGACGGCCCACCTCGACAGCGAGTCCGAGCAGGCGCTCCAGCGGGCCCTCGACGAGGCCCTGCGCGACCGCTCGGCGCTCGTCATCGCGCACCGCCTCTCGACCGTCCGGCACGCCGACCAGATCCTCGTCGTCGACGACGGCCGCATCGTCGAGCGCGGCACCCACGCCGAGCTCGTCGCGGCGGACGGCCTCTACGCCGAGCTCTACCGCACCCAGTTCGACGACGAGCTCGGTGAGGTCCTCGACACCCCGACGGAGTCCCACCCCGCCTGAGCCCGCACCGGTGTCAGGCCGGGGCGACGTGCTCGAACGCGCCGCCGCGGAAGGCGTCGACGAAGAGGCGGTAGTCCTCGGTGGCGCGCGTCGAGTACGCCCGGGCGAACTCGACCATCGTCGCGACGAGCGCGTCGGTGTCGTCCCCGACGGCTCGCCCGACGACCTCCTCGACGCTGACCCGGACGAGGTCCTGGTCGGACTCGGCGTCGGCGACGCAGTGGATCTTCGCGGTCGCCCGTCCCAGCTGGGGGAGGAGCACCTCGAGGTCCTCCGGCTCCGAGACGTCGTCCCAGGACAGGTCCGCCTCGTACGGGGAGACCTCGCTGACGACGTACCCGACCTCGCGTCCGTCGGTCTCGAGCGAGGTCCAGCCGAGGAACCGGTCGGCGTGCGCCTGCAGCGCCCGCTGCGAGACCGCCGTCCGGTGGCCGTGGTGGTCGAAGTAGGTGGCGCCGCGCTCGTCGTCGACGACCCGGCTCGGTGCGGCGACGTTCCCCTGCTTCATCGAGAGCACCACGTCGTTGTCCAGTGCCTGGGTGAACCCCTCGACGAGCAGGCTGTAGGCGGGCAGGCCGGCGCTGCCGATGCCGAAGCCGGAGCGTCCGACGACGTCGAGGACGTCGAACGTGACGGTGCCGCGGTGCCGCTCGGGCAGGGTCTCCCGGTAGCGGGCGAACGCCGCCCGCACCCGCTCCTCCTCGTCGGCCTCGAGCCGACGCACGCCGCTCCTCTCGGCGAAGGAGCGGCGATAGTCGTCGACGACGGTCATCGACTCGAGCATCGCGAAACGGGTCGACATCTTCGCCGCCCGGAGGGCGTCGAGGACCGCACCCTCGGCGGTGTCGAGGGTGAGGGCCCACTCGGTGTCGTCGTCGACCTGCCGGTAGTGCGCGACCTGGTCGACGTAGGCGCGGACGTAGAGGCCGACGAGGTCGTCGATGACGTCGTCGGGCAGCGCCTTCTGCCAGCACATCAGCGACAGGCTGGCGCAGAAGCGCGCGAGGTCCCACGTCCAGTGCCCGAGGTAGGCCTCGTCGAAGTCGTTGACGTCGAAGACGAGTCGGCCGTCGGCGTCGAGGTAGGTCCCGAAGTTCTCGGCGTGCAGGTCGCCCTGGATCCAGACCCGGGCGCCGTCGTCGTCGACCCAGCGCTCGTCGAAGCCACCGAACAGCCCACCCTCACCGACGTCGGCGTAGAACAGGCAGGCCGTGCCGCGGTAGAAGGCGAACGGGTCGCGCGCCATCTTGCGGAACTTGGTCCGGAACCCGTGCGGGTCCGCGCGCATGAGCGGCTCGAAGGCCTCGAGGAGGGTCGTGACGATGAGGTCGGTGCGCTGCTCCGGCGTCGTGGTCATGCGGCACTCTCGCACGCCGCCCGCCGCGCAGGACCGGCCTCAGGCGTCCTCCTCGTCCCAGATGCGAACCTTCTTCGGCTTCGGCGGGTACTTCTCGGGATGCGCCAGGCGCTCCTCGCGCCGGATGCCGAAGCCGACGAGGACGAACCCCAGGACCGTGGTCATCCACCACTGGTAGGCGTAGGCGAGGTGCGGGCCGAGGCTGCGGTCGGGCGGCAGCAGGGGAGCGGGGCGGGGCGGCGTCGCGCCGTCGGCCGTGCGCTCGGACTCCAGCAGCACGTACCCCGGCAGCAGCGTCGTGCCGAGGGCGCGCGACGCGTCCGGCACGGAGAGGTTGGCGATCTGCCCGGCCGCTGGTGGCTTGTCGGCCGACTCCTCGCCGGGCCGGGCCCAGCCGACGACCGTCGTCTCGCCGGAGGGAGCCGGCGGCACGGTCGGCAGGACGCTGGCGCCCTGGTCCGAGACGCGCACCCAGCCGCGGTCGACGAGGACGTCGGTGCCGCCGTCGTCGGGGCGGAAGGCCCACAGGACCTCGTAACCGACCGCACCGTCGTTGGGGCGGCCACGGACGAACACCGGACCCGCGGCGTAGCTGCCGGTCATCGTCACGCGCGTCCACTCGGCGTCCGTGCTGACGCCGTCGGCGGTGATGGCCTCGCCGACGGGCACGGGCGTGGCGCGGTAGTGCCGGTCCAGCCGGTCGTTGCGCTCCACCTTCGCCTCGTGCCGGTGGTACTGCCACCAGCCGAGGTGGTAGGCGGCCACCGCGAAGAGGGCCGAGAGGACGAGCGCGCCCAGCCATCGAGGTGTCAGGAGCCGACGCAGCACCACTTCACGCTACGCGACGTACTGTGGACTCCTATGACCGACCTCCCAGAGCCCCGCCTCCTCGACCGCTTCGGCCGCGTCGGGCGAGACCTGCGCGTGTCGGTCACCGACCGCTGCAACCTGCGCTGCACCTACTGCATGCCCGCCGAGGGCCTCGACTGGCTCCCCAAGCCCGAGATGCTCACCGACGACGAGCTCGTCCGGCTCGTGCGCATCATGGTCGGCCTCGGTGTCACCAACGTCCGCCTGACCGGCGGCGAGCCGATGCTGCGGCGCAGCCTCGTCCACGTCGTCGCCGGCATCGCGGCGCTCGAGCCACGCCCCCGGATCGCCATGACGACCAACGGCATCGGCCTCGACCGGCTCGCAGCGCCGCTCGCGGCCGCCGGGCTGGACCGTGTCAACGTCAGCCTCGACACCATCGACGCCCAGCGCTTCCGCGACCTCACCCGTCGCGACCGGCTCGAGGACGTCGAGGCCGGGCTCAAGGCCGCCGCCGACGCCGGGCTCACCCCGGTCAAGGTCAACGCGGTCGCGATGCGCGGGTTCAACGACGAGGGTGTCGCCGACCTCCTCGGCTGGTGCCTCGACCGCGGCTACGAGCTGCGCTTCATCGAGCAGATGCCGCTGGACGCCCAGCACGCCTGGGACCGCTCGCAGATGGTGTCGCAGGCCGAGATCCTCGAGCGGCTCGGGGAGCGGTTCCGGCTCACCCCCGTCCAGGAGCGCGGCAGCGCCCCGGCCGAGCGCTTCCTCGTCGACGGCGGCCCGCAGACCGTCGGCGTCATCGCCAGCGTGTCCGCGCCGTTCTGCGCCGCCTGCGACCGGGTGCGGCTGACGGCCGACGGCCAGCTGCGCAACTGCCTCTTCTCCCGCTCCGAGATCGACCTGCGCGGCCCGATGCGCGAGGGCGCGTCGGACACCGAGCTCGCCGACCTCGTCATCGGCGAGATGTGGGCGAAGAAGCCCGGGCACGGCATCGACCGCCCGGACTTCGAGCAGCCCGACCGCCCGATGTCGGCGATCGGCGGCTGAACCGGCGCGACCGCGACGGCGTCAGCCGCGGGGCTGGTCCTCGTGGCGCACGGTGCTCGGCACGTGCGTGTACGCGTGGTCGGTGAGGCGCGGGGTCGGGTCGACGCTCGGCGTGACCGGCGTGCGACGGCCGCGCACCCGCGGGGCGACCGAGTTGACGGCGACGACCGCGATGAACGGCAGGAACACCGCGGCGGCGGCGAAGATCCAGCGGTACCAGTCGTCGATGACGATGGTGAGCACGAAGCAGATCGTGCGGATGGTCATCGTCACGAGGTACTGCTTCATCCGGTGCCGCTGGTCGGCTTCGCGCGAGTCCGCCGCCGTCGTCACCGACTGGGCGTCGGGGTGGCGGTGGCGGGTCGTGGGCACCCGTCCACCATACGTCCGCGGCTGTCCGGCTACCGCTGGGTAGTCCACTAGGTTCGACAGCATGAGCGACCCCCGCACCGTCCTGGTCACCGGCGGCAACCGCGGCATCGGGCTGGCCATCGCCCGCTCCTTCGCGCAGGCCGGCGACCGCGTCGTCGTCACCCACCGCAGCGGGGAGCCGCCGGAGGGCCTCGAGGGCGTCATCTGCGACGTCACCGACAGCGCGTCCGTCGACGCCGCGTTCACCGAGGCGGAGGAGAAGCTCGGCGGTCCGGTCGAGGTGCTCGTGGCCAACGCCGGCATCACCAAGGACGGCCTGCTCATGCGGATGAGCGACGAGGACTTCGACAGCGTCCTCGAGACCAACCTCACCGGCGCCTTCCGGTGCGTGCGCCGCGCGAGCAAGGGGATGATCCGCCTGCGCCGCGGCCGCATCATCCTCATCTCGAGCGTCGTCGGCCTCTACGGCGGCCCCGGGCAGGCAAACTACGCCGCGAGCAAGGCCGGCCTCGTCGGCCTGGCCCGCTCGGTGACGCGCGAGCTCGGCGGCCGCGGCATCACGGCGAACGTCGTCGCGCCCGGCTTCATCGAGACCGACATGACCGCGGCGCTGCCCGAGGAGACCCAGAAGACCTACAAGGCGGCGATCCCGGCCGGCCGCTTCGCGACGACCGACGAGGTCGCCGGTGTCGTGCGCTTCCTCGCCTCGCCGGAGGCGGCCTACGTCTCCGGCGCCGTCGTCCCGGTCGACGGCGGCCTCGGCATGGGCCACTGACCGCGACCGTCCCCCGACCCACCACCGAAAGGCCAGCCATGCTGCTCGAGGGCAAGAAGCTCCTCATCACCGGTGTCCTCATGGACTCCTCGATCGCCTTCCACGTCGCGAAGATCGCCCAGGAGCAGGGGGCGGAGGTCGTCCTCACCTCCTTCGGCCGCACGACGAAGATCACGACGGCCATCGCGCGGCGCCTGCCGCAGACCCCGCCGGTCATCGAGCTCGACGTGACGAGCGAGGAGGACCTCGCGGCCCTGCCCGACCGGGTCCGCGAGCACGTGCCGCACCTCGACGGCGTCCTGCACTCGATCGGCTTCGCCCCCCAGGGCGCCTTCAACTTCCTCGAGGCCTCGTGGGAGGACGTCTCGACGGCGGTGCACGTCTCGGCGTACTCGCTCGCCGCCCTCGCCAAGGCCTCCCTGCCGCTCATGCCCGACGGCGGCAGCGTCGTCGGCCTCACCTTCGACGCCCGCTTCGCGTGGCCGGTCTACGACTGGATGGGCGTGGCCAAGGCCGCCTTCGAGTCGACCAACCGCTACCTCGCCCGCGACCTCGGCCCGAAGGGCGTGCGCTGCAACATCGTCGCCGCCGGCCCGATCCGCACGACCGCGGCCAAGTCCATCCCCGGCTTCGAGCAGTTCGAGGAGGCGTGGGGCACGCGCGCGCCGCTCGGCTGGGACGTCAACGACGCGGTGCCCACGGCCCGGGCGTGCGTCTCGCTGCTGTCGGACTGGTTCCCGGCGACGACCGGCGAGATGATCCACGTCGACGGCGGCTACCACGCCATCGGGGCCTGAGGGTCAGGCCTCCGCGGTCTCGGCGTCCTCGATCTCCTCGCGGCTGACGCCGAGGAGGAACAGGACGGTGTCGAGGTAGGGCACGTTGACCGACGTGTCCGCCTGCTCGCGCACGACCGGCTTGGCGTTGAACGCGACCCCGAGACCGGCCACGCCGAGCATGTCGAGGTCGTTGGCCCCGTCTCCGATGGCGACCGTCCGCGTGAGCGGCAGCCCCTCGAGGGCGGCGAACTCGCGCAGCGCGGCCGCCTTGCCCGGCCGGTCGACGACCGCGCCGGTGACGCGACCGGTCAGCCGGCCGTCGAGCACCTCGAGCCGGTTGGCGCGGACGTGGTCGACGCCGAGCTCGACCCCGATCGGCTCGACGACCTCGGCGAACCCGCCCGAGACGAGCGCGACGGTGAAGCCGAGCGACTTGAGGGTGCGCACGAGCGTGCGGGCACCGGGGGTCAGCCGGACGGAGGCCCGCACCTCGTCGAGGACGGAGACCGGCAGCCCGGCGAGCGTCGCGACGCGGGCGTGGAGGCTCTCGGCGAAGTCGAGCTCGCCCCGCATCGCGCGCTCGGTGACCGCCGCCACCTCGGCGGCGGTGCCGGCGTGCTCGGCGATCAGCTCGATCACCTCGTCCTGGATGAGCGTGGAGTCGACGTCCATGACGACGAGCCGCCCCCCGCGCCGGGCCAGGCCGGCCGGGGCGACGGCGATGTCGCAGCCGGTGCTCGCCGAGACGAGCGCGAGGTCGCGGCGCAGCCGGTCGACGTCGGCGCCGGAGACGTCGAGCTCGACCGTGGTCACCGGCCAGCGCGACAGGCGCCGGATGCGGTCGATGTTCGCGCCGTGCGCGGCGACCGCGCGGGCGACGGCTGCGACGTGGCGCGTCTCGAGCGGGCGGGCCATCGCGACGACCGCGGCCCGGCCGGTGCGCCGGCGGGCGTTGTCGCCGCGCCCGGCCACGAGCTGGACGTGCATCCCCATCTCCTCGCCGGCCCGGGTGATGCGGTCGGTGAGGACGTTCTCGTCCGGCCCGGGTGCGAGGAGCACCGACAGGGCGAGGTGCCCGCGGACGACGACCTGCTCGAGGTCGAGGACGTCACCGCCGACGGTCGCGGCCGCCGCGAAGACGGCGCTCGTGACGCCCGGTCGGTCCGGCCCGCTCAGCGAGACGAGGAGCGTGCGCGCCTCGGGGTCGGGCTGCGGCGGGAGGGGCGGCGTCTCGGGGGAGGGCACACCGGCAGGCTAGCCGGGGATGGTCGGATGCTGGCCCCCGGACCGGTCACTGAAAGGACCTTCCAGCGTCATGGTGGTGAGCAGTTGGTGCAGCTCGGCCCACCGCGGGTCGTCGCCGTCGGTCGCCAGCCTGTGGTCGACGACGGCCGAGGCCTCGGCCAGCATCGTCGCCGCCAGCGCAGGATCCGGCTCCGCCCTAGCACCACGCAGCAGAGCGTCGACCAACCTCTCGGCATACTGACCTCCGAACGGACTCGCCACCTCGAGGAGCCGCAAATCGTCGAGGGTCAGTCGGGGATCCGGCGGCTCGAAAGCCGACGGAATCTCGGACTCGCACGCCAGCCACAACGCCCTGGCGAGGTCGCCGATCCAGTCGACTTCCTTGTCCGTTCCACGCCGGATCGTGTCCGCCAGCTCTCGAACGCGTCCGGCGGAGACGGCGGCCTCGACGACTGCGTCGCCGTCGATCGTCGCAAGACCCCCCAGGCGAGCGGCGGCCAGCCTCTTGTCGAGCTCGGCCGAGCGCTCTCCCAGCAGCCGATGTGCCCGGGCCCGCATCAGCAACCGTCGGGACTGTGAGCCCGTGGCCATCCAGTCGGCGGTCTCGTGCTCGCCTGCCCGTTCAAGCCATCCCGGCGACCAGGGCTGTGCGTCAGCATGGTCGATCTCGGTCAGGGCCTCGGCGGCGTGCCCCTCGTCCAGCAGCACCTCGGCGTACGCGAGGTGTGCCTCTGCCAGCTGCGCGCGGAACGCACCGTCGGGCACGTCGCTCGGAACGGTGTCGACCGCGAGCTGGACCATGGCTAGGTGCTGCCGCACGACGCCGCGCCGTCCGGGCGTGTCACGGGGAGGGACGTCGAAGCCCAGTGCCTCGAACATCACCCATGCGGCGGATGTCTGGCGCGTCGACCGGTAGCGAACCGCGGCCTCGGAGCACTCGCGGAGGGTCCACCACAGCACGACGGCGTGTGTCACGAGGTGGACGCCGACGACCCCGACCTCCCAGGCGTCCGCGTCGTCGACGAGTCCCGAAGCGCCGAGCACGAGATTGGCGACGAAGAGCGTGCAGGCGACGATCCGCACCCCGGACACCCCCAGCCTCGCGACCGGAGGATCGGGGTCTCGCTCGTCACGGGTCCAGTCCAGCGTCCGGGCGAGATCGCTCGGCAGGCGCGCCAGCACCGTCTCGGCGCGCGACCCGAAGGCGCCGGCGACGAACGCTCCCGCCGTGATGAGGACCCCCATGGGGATCGCGAGATCCGGTGCTCCCATCCCAGCCCCCCCCTCTCGGGCCACATGGTCTCGCGGCGGACGGGACGTGGCAAGGGCGTCGTGTGTTGGTCGACGGGCGAGGTCAGCCGCCGAGCGCGGGCCGCTGGACCTGCTCGCCTACCTCGAGGCGCTCGACGCGCTGGGCCGGCCCGGCGTCACGGCGGGCTCGGCGCGCGCTGCGGTCGCTGACCGCTCGGGCGCACGCGCACGTCGACCTGCTCGACGACGACGAGCTCCTCCCCGCGAGCACGACCGTCCTCGAGGTCGGGGGAGACCGGAGCCGGCGTGTCGGCACGGTGCTCGACGTGCTCGCCCGCCGGGTCAGCCGGTGAGGGAGTCCCGCCAGGCGATCAGGTCGCGGACCGGACCGAGGTCGTGGTCGGGGCCGTTGAGCCCGACCGTGAACAGCCGCGTGCCGACGTCGTGCAGGGCCTGGGCCCCGGCGGCGTAGTCGTCGACGTCCTCGGGCAGGCGCCCGGGCCTGGGCGAGACGCCGGCCGAGCGCTCGATCTCCGAGGGGTCCCGCCCCACCTTCGTGCACCACTCGTCGAGGACGGAGTGCTTGTGCGCCACCGTCTCCGGGTCGCCGAAGCCGTGCCAGACGTCGGCGTGCTGCGCGACGATGCGCAGCGTCTTGCGCTCGCCCCCGCCGCCGATGAGGACGGGGATCTTGCGCGTCGGCGCGGGGTTGAGCTTCGACCACCGCTCCTCGATGAGCGGCAGGTCGCGGGCCAGTGCGTCGAGCCGGCCTCCCGCGGTGCCGAACTCGTACCCGTACTCGGCGTAGTCGCGCTCGAACCATCCCGACCCTATGCCGAGGATGAGCCGGCCCTCGGCGCCGTCGCGGGCGCTGACGTGGTCGACGGTGCGGGCCATGTCGGCGAGCAGCTGCGGGTTGCGGTAGCTGTTGCACGTGACGAGGGCGCCGATCTCGACGCGCTCGGTGGCCTCGGCCCACGCCGCGAGCATCGTCCAGCACTCGAAGTGGGCGCCGTCGGGCTCGCCGTAGAGCGGGAAGAAGTGGTCCCAGTTGAAGATCACGTCGACGCCCGCCTCCTCGAGCCGCGCGCAGGTGCGGCGGATCTCGGCGTAGCTCGCGTGCTGGGGCTGGAGCTGCGCGCCGATGCGGACCGGCCGGTCGGTGCCGCTCACGTGCCCTCCACCGGTCCGGCGCCGATCTCCTGGCCCTTGCCGACGACCGTGATGCCGGAGTCGGTGACGGTGAACCCGCGCGCGAGGTCGGCCTCGCGGTCGACGCCGATCGTCGTGCCCTCGGGCACCGTGACGTTCTTGTCGATGATCGCGCGGCGGATCGTGCAGTTGCGCCCGATCTGCACGCCGTCGAGCAGGACGCTGTCCTCGACCTCGGTGTAGCTGTGCACGTGGACGTCGGGGGAGACGACCGAGCCGATGACGCGCGCGCCGGAGATGACGACGCCGGGGGAGACGGCCGAGTTGAGCGCCTCGCCGAACCGGCCGTGCGCGCCGTGCACGAACTTGGCCGGAGGGAACGGGCCGTAGGTCGTGTAGATCGGCCAGTCGTAGTTGTAGAGGTTGAAGACCGGGTGGATCGAGACGAGGTCCATGTGCGCCTCGTAGTAGGAATCCATCGTCCCGACGTCGCGCCAGTAGCCCATGTCGCGCTCGGTGCCGCCGGGGACGACGTTGTTCTTGAAGTCGTAGACCGACGCGGCGCCCTGCGCGACGAGGGCCGGGACGATGTCGCCGCCCATGTCGTGCTTGCTGCCCTCGGTCGTCGAGTCCTTGGTCACGGCGTCGATGAGCGCGTCGGCGCTGAAGACGTAGTTGCCCATGCTCGCGAGCACCTCGTCCGGGGAGTCGGGCAGGCCCTTTGGGTCGGTCGGCTTCTCGAGGAACGCGCGGATGCGGGTCGGGTCGTCGGGCTCGACGTCGATGACGCCGAACTGGTCGGCGTCGGCCTTCGGCTGGCGGATCGCGGCGACGGTGACGCCGGCGCCGCTCGCGACGTGCTGGTCGACCATCTGCGAGAAGTCCATCCGGTACACGTGGTCCGCGCCGACGACCACGACGATGTCGGGCTTCTCGTCGGTGATCGTGTTGAGGCTCTGGAAGATCGCGTCGGCGCTGCCGAGGTACCAGGACTTGCCGATGCGCTGCTGCGCGGGGATCGGGGCGACGTAGTTGCCCAGCATCGTGCTCATCCGCCACGTCTTGGTCACGTGCCGGTCGAGGCTGTGCGACTTGTACTGCGTCAGCACGACGACCTTGAGGTAGCCGGAGTTGACGACGTTCGACAGCGCGAAGTCGATGAGCCGGTAGATGCCCCCGAACGGCACGGCGGGCTTGGCGCGGTCGCGCGTCAGCGGCATCAGCCGCTTGCCCTCCCCACCCGCGAGGACGATGGCCAGGACCTTGGGACCTCCGCTGCGGTACGCCATGCGACCAACCTATGGGGTGATCGGCCTCGTCGGCAGCCCCCGTTCGCCACTACGGTGAAAACCGTGCGCATCGACATCCTGACCAAGGAGTACCCGCCGTCGATCTACGGGGGAGCGGGGGTGCACGTCGCCGAGCTGACCCGGGCCCTGCGGGAACGGGACGACACCGACGTGCGCGTCCACGCCTTCGGGGGCCCGAGGGACGAGGAGGGGACGACGAGCCACCCCGACCTGCCGGAGCTCGAGGGCACCAACGCCGCCCTCAGCACCCTCGGGGTGGACCTGACGATGGCCGCCGCCTGTGCCGGAGCCGATCTCGTCCACTCCCACACCTGGTACGCCAACTTCGCCGGGCACGTCGCCGGCCTCCTCGAGGGCGTGCCGCACGTGCTGTCGGCCCACAGCCTCGAGCCGATGCGGCCGTGGAAGGCCGAGCAGCTCGGCGGTGGCTACCGGCTCTCGTCGTGGGTCGAGCGCACCGCGTACGAGGGCGCGGCGGCCGTCATCGCGGTGAGCGCGGGGATGCGCGAGGACATCCTGCGCTCCTACCCGAGCGTCGACCCCGCCAAGGTCCTCGTCGTGCACAACGGGATCGACGCCGAGCTCTGGCGGCCGAACGACGCCCCGGACGTCGTGCGCCGGCACGGCATCGACCCCGACCGCCCGGCCGTCGTCTTCGTCGGCCGGATCACCCGCCAGAAGGGCCTGCCCTACCTGCTGCGCGCCGCCGCGCAGCTGCCGCCCGAGGTGCAGCTCGTGCTCCTCGCCGGCGCGCCGGACACCCCGGAGATCAAGACCGAGGTCGAGGGGCTCGTCGATGACCTGCGCGCCGAGCGCGACGGCGTCGTGTGGATCAGCGAGATGCTCCCGCGCGACGAGGTGACGGCCGTCCTCAGCGCCTCGTCGGTGTTCGTCTGCCCGTCGGTGTACGAGCCGCTCGGCATCGTCAACCTCGAGGCGATGGCGTGCGAGCTGCCCGTCGTCGCGACGGCGACCGGCGGCATCCCCGAGGTCGTCGTCGACGGCGAGACCGGTTGGCTCGTGCCGATCGAGCAGGTCCAGGACGGCACCGGGACGCCGGTCGACGAGGACCGTTTCGTCGCCGACCTCGCGGCCGCCCTCACCGACGCCGTCTCCGACCTCGACCGCGCGGCCCGCTTCGGCGCCGCCGGCCGGCGCCGGGCCGTCCAGTCGTTCTCGTGGGGCACGATCGCCGAGCGCACCCTCGAGGTCTACCGCGGGGTCGTGGGCGCGTGAGCGACACCCGGCACGACCCCGTCCTCGGCAGCGGCGCCACGCCGGTCGAGGGCGCCCTCGGGCACCTGGTCGCCGTCTTCGACAACCGGATCGCGCAGTCGCTGGTGGCGATCGCCACGGCCACCGGGTGGGATGCCACGCTGCTCGACGCCGCCCCTGTCGGGGACGCCCTCGGCGCGCTCGGGACCGTCGACGCGCTCGTCGTGTGCAACCACGACGGCGACGGCGCCTACCCGCTCCTCGGCGACGCGCTGCGGGCCGGGGTGCCCTACGTCGCGATGATGGCCAGCCGCCACCGGTCGGCCGCCCTGCACGAGCAGCTGCGCGGCGAGGGCCTCGACGACGAGCAGCTGGGCCGCCTGCACGTCCCCGCCGGCCTCTCGATCGGGGGCAGCTCGCCCGGTGAGATCGCCCTCTCGGTCGTCGCGGAGGTGGTGGCCGACGGCCACGGGAGGCCCGGCACCCCGATGCGGGCCTCCTGACCGCGCGGCGCGGCCGGCGCGGAGCACGCCGTCAACTAGGGTCGGTGGCATGAGCGACGTCCTGGCCCTCGCCGGTGTCGGCGTCGTGCGCGGCGACACCACCATCCTCGACGACCTGTCGTGGGAGGTGGAGGAGGGCCAGCGCTGGGTCGTCCTCGGCCCCAACGGCGCCGGCAAGACCACCCTCCTGCAGATCGCCGCCGGCCGGATGCACCCGACGACCGGGGTCGCGGGCGTCCTCGGGGAGGTCCTCGGCGCGGTCGACGTCTTCGAGCTCCGGCCGCGCATCGGCCTGTCGAGCGCCTCGCTCGCGGAACGCATCCCGCCGCACGAGAAGGTCCGCGACGTCGTCGTCACCGCCTCCTACGGCGTCGTCGGCCGGTGGCGCGAGGCGTACGACGGGATGGACGAGGCGCGCGCCGCCGAGCTCCTCGACGCCCTGGGCGCGAGCCACCTCGCCGAGCGGCGGTACGGCACGCTGTCGGAGGGGGAGCGCAAGCGGGTGCAGATCGCCCGCGCCCTCATGACCGACCCCGAGCTCATGCTCCTCGACGAGCCCGCCGCCGGCCTCGACCTCGGCGGCCGCGAGGACCTCGTGCGCCGGCTCGGGGCGATCGCCGCCGACCTCGCCGCGCCCGCCCTCGTCCTCGTGACCCACCACGTCGAGGAGATCCCGCCGCACTTCACCGACGTCCTGCTGCTGCGCGAGGGCCGCGTCGTCGCGCAGGGCCCGATCGAGATCACCCTGACCGCCGAGAACCTCGAGCGCACCTTCGGCATGCCGCTCGAGCTCGAGGTCCGCGGGGACCGCTACGCCGCCCGCGCCCGCTGAGGCGACAGGGAACCGAGGACGCCGGCCGCGCGTCCGAGCCACGACACCGGAGGGAAGGGCAGGCCGATGGACTGGCTGACCGACAACGCCTGGCTCGGATGGCTGGGCGTCGCACTCGTGCTCGCGGCCATCGAGGCCGCCACCGTCGACTTCGTCTTCGTCATGTTCGCCGGCGGCGCGCTCGCCGGGGCGATCGCGGCGGCGCTCGGCGCACCGTTCTTCTTCCAGGTCGTCGTCGCGGTCGTCTTCGCGATGGTGCTCCTGCTCGTCGTGCGCCCGATGCTCAAGCGCAAGTTCACCGACGCGGTCACCGACCACCACATCGGCGCGGCCGGCCTCGTCGGGCGCGAGGCGTGGGTCCTCCAGGCCGTCACCGAGACCGACGGCCGCGTCAAGCTCGCGGGCGAGACGTGGTCGGCCCGGCTCGCCGAGGGCGGCGCGCCCGCCGGTCCCGGCGACCAGGTCCGGGTCATCGCCATCCACGGCGCGACCGCGATCGTCGTCCCGCTGCCCGCACCCCCGATCACCCCCACCACCTGACCCCGTGCCCCGACCGGGCACCGACGGAAAGGCACCACCATGGACGGAATCGGTCCACTCGTCGTCATCCTGCTGCTTGCGGTCTTCGCGATCATCGTGCTCGTCCGCACCGTGCGCGTCGTCCCGCAGCAGACCGCCCTCATCATCGAGCGCCTCGGTCGCTACTCGCGCACCCTCGAGGGCGGGTTGCACTTCCTCGTGCCGTTCGTCGACATCGTGCGCGCCAACATCGACCAGCGCGAGCAGGTCGTCTCGTTCCCGCCGCAGCCGGTCATCACGAGCGACAACCTCGTCGTCTCGATCGACACCGTCATCTACTACCAGGTGATCGACCCGAAGTCCGCGGTCTACGAGATCGCCAACTTCATCGCCGGCATCGAGCAGCTCACCGTCACGACGCTGCGCAACGTCATCGGCTCGCTCGACCTCGAGCAGACGCTGACCAGCCGCGACCAGATCAACGGCCAGCTGCGCGGCGTCCTCGACGAGGCGACCGGCAAGTGGGGCATCCGCGTCAACCGCGTCGAGCTCAAGGCCATCGACCCGCCCGCCTCCATCCAGGAGTCGATGGAGAAGCAGATGAAGGCCGAGCGCGACCGCCGCGCGGCCATCCTCAACGCCGAGGGCACCAAGGCCAGCCAGATCCTCACGGCCGAGGGCGAGAAGCAGAGCCAGATCCTGCGGGCCGAGGGCTCGGCGCAGGCCCGCATCCTCGAGGCCCAGGGCCAGGCCCGCGCCATCCAGCAGGTGTTCGACGCCATCCACCGTGGCAAGCCGACCCAGAAGCTGCTCGCCTACCAGTACCTCCAGGTGCTGCCGCAGATCGCCCGCGGTGACTCCAACAAGATGTGGATCATCCCGAGCGAGCTGACCGACGCGCTGCGCGGCATCGGCGGGGCGCTCGGCGCCACGAAGCCCTCGGGCGACGGCGGCGACGACGAGTGGGTCGACCCGGGCGAGATGCTCGGCAACGCCTTCGAGGAGACGACGCTCGAGGACCCGAAGTCCGCCCTCGAGCGGGCCCGCGGCCAGGCCGCCCAGTCGAGCAAGGAGGCCGAGGAGCACGCCCAGCCGGCCTCGCGCGTCCAGCCCCCCATCCGTCCGGACGCCGACGCGGTGCCGCCGCGCGAGGCGCCCGCAGCCCCGCCGGCGACCGAGCCGATGGCCCCGCCCGCCTCCCCGCCGGTCGAGCCGCCGCCGGCCCCGCCGGCACCTCCGGCCCAGCCCTGAGCGACGCGACCGAGCGCCCGGACCTCCACGAGGTCCGGGCGCTCAGTCGTGGACGACGGCGTCGAGAAGGCCGGGGAAGCGCGCGTCGAGCTCGTCGCGGCGCAGGGTGACGACCCGGTGGCGCCCGGCGGGCTCGTTGCGCACGACGCCGGCCTCGCGCAGCGTGCGCAGGTGGTGCGAGAACGTCGACTTCGGCACGCCCGGCTCGCTCTCGCGGCACTCCTCGACGGTCCGCGGGCCCTCCGTCGCGAGCTCGCGCACGAGCGCGAGGCGCGTCGGGTCGCTCAGCGCGAAGAGCACCACGGGGAGCTCGACGGCGGCGAGGTCGGGGTGGTCCATGAGGCGGGGCGAGGAGGGCCGGGACAACGGTTCGACTTCCTTGGAATAGTGGCCGATGGTGCGAGGTTCAACGAGGCGAACGGTTCGATGATTCCAGAACGGAGCACGGCGATGTCCCTCCGCCTCACCCCGGCCCCGGCCTTCGTGGTCGTCGGTGCCACCGTGGCCACCTTCCTCGCGGCCTCGAGCGCGCCGAGCCCGCTGTACCCGGCCTACGAGGAGGCCTTCGGCTTCGGCCCGGCGACGCTCACCGTCGTCTTCGCCGTCTACGTCCTCGCCCTGCTCGCCGCGCTCCTGGTCGTCGGGCGGCTCTCGGACCACGTCGGCCGCCGTCCCGTCCTCGCCGCCGCCCTGCTCGTCGAGCTCGGGGCCCTCGCCCTGTTCCTCGGGGCGGAGGGGACCGCGGCGCTCGTCGCCGCCCGGGTGGTCCAGGGGCTCGCGACCGGCGCGGCCATGGGCGTGATGGGTGCCTTCCTCCTCGACCTGCAGCGCCACGGGACCCAGCGCGGCGCCGTCGTCAACGGGGTGGCGCCCCTCGTCGGGCTGGCGCTCGGCGGCGTGGTCGCCGGTGCGCTGGCCGACCTCGCGCCCGCTCCGCTGCGCCTGGTCTACGCCGTGCTCGGCGGGCTCGTGGTCGTCCTCCTGCTCGCGGTGCCGTTCCTGCCTGAGACCGCACCCCGTCGCCCGGGCGCGCTCCGCTCGATGCTCCCGGTCGTCGCCGTCCCCGCGGCGGCCCGCGGGACCTTCAGGACGTCGGTGCCCGTCATGGCCGCGACGTGGTCGCTCGGCGGGCTGATGCTGTCGGTCAGCGGCAGCGTGCTCGCGACCCGCTTCGCGGTGCCGGGGCACCTCGTCGCCGGTTTCGTGCTCGGCGCGTTCACGGGGACCGGCGCGCTGGCCTCGTACGCCGGGCGGGAGCGACCGGCCGCCGACCTGCGCCGCTTCGGGCTCATCGCCCTCGTCACCGGGCTCGTCGCCTTCGTCGCGTCCCTCGTCCTCACCCTCTTGCCGCTGCTCGTCATGGCGGTCGTGGTCGCCGGGGCCGGGTTCGGCAGCGCCTTCCTCGGTGCGCTGCGCGCGGTCAGCGCGCTCGCGCAGCCGCACGAGCGCGCCGGCCTGATGTCGGCCGTCTACGTCGTCAGCTACCTCGCGTTCTCGGTGCCCGCCCTCGTCGCCGGTGCACTCACCCTTGCACTCGGGCTCGACACCACGACAGTCGGATACGCCCTGCTCGTCGGTGTCGTGGCCGCGGCGGCCCTCGCGGTGGAGCTCCGCACTAGGGTGGCCCGGTGTCCCTCGGAGAAGCCCTGCTCGTCGTCCTCGCGGGCATTGGCGCCGGCACCATCAACACCATCGTCGGCTCCGGCACGCTGATCACCTTCCCGACCCTGCTGCTGCTCGGGATCCCGCCGGTCACGGCGAACGTGTCGAACAACATCGGCCTCGTCCCCGGCAGCGTCACGGGCTCGATCGGGTACCGCCGCGAGCTGCGGGGGATGGGTCCGCAGCTGCGTCGCTACGCCCCCATGTCCTTCCTCGGCGGCACCCTCGGTGCGGTGCTGCTGCTCGTCCTCGACCCCGACCTCTTCCGCGCGATCGTGCCGGTGCTCATCGTGCTGGGCCTCGTCCTCGTCGTCGCCGGACCGCGCCTCAACGCGTGGACGGCACGGCGGCGCGAGGCGGGAGGGGCCGAGGCCGCGAGCACGCACCGCCGGCTCATGCAGGGTGGGGTGCTCGGCGCCGGCGTCTACGGCGGGTACTTCGGTGCGGCGCAGGGCATCATCCTCGTCGGCATCCTCGGCGCCCTCTCGAGCGACCCGCTCCAGCGCATCAACGGCCTGAAGAACGTGCTCGCCTCGGTCGTCAACTTCGTCGCGGCGCTCGTCTTCGTCCTCGTCGCCCCGGACCAGATCGACTGGCTCGTGGTCCTCCTCATCGCGGTCGGCTCGACGATCGGCGGCGTCGTCGGCTCCACCGTCGGGCGCCGCCTGCCCGCCCCCGTGCTGCGGGCGATCATCGTCGTCGTCGGCGTCGTGGCCGTCGTCAAGCTCGTCGTCTTCCCGTGACGCCGCTCGTCCTCGTCGCGCTCGGGCTGTCGGTCCTCGCGGGCGCGCTCGTCCAGTCGGTCGTCGGCTTCGGGATGTCGGTCGTCGCCGCCCCGCTCGTCGTCCTGCTGGCCCCGGACCTCATGCCGGTGGCCCTCCTGCTGCCGAGCATCACCCTGCCCGTCCTCCAGCTCTCGCACGGCGTCCGCGACCTGGCCCGCGGGCCGCTGGCCCTCGCCCTCGTGGCCCGGGCCGTCCTGACACCGGCCGGGGTGGCCGTCGTCGCGTGGTTCTCGCCGCGGGCCATCGCGGCGCTCGTCGGCGCGCTCATCCTCGTGACGGTCGCCCTGTCGGTCCGCGCGGTCGACCTGCGCCCGACGCGCGCGAACACGCTCGTCGCCGGAGCGGTCTCGGGGGTCTCGGGCACCGCCGCCGCGATCGGGGGGCCCTTCCTCGCCCTGGTCCTCCAGCACGAGCGGCCCGAACGTGTGCGCTCGACGCTCGCGGCCTTCTTCCTCGTCGGGTCCGGGATGGCGGTGGCGGGGCTGGCGCTCGGCGGCGAGGTCCACCGCGACCAGGTGCTCGCCGGGCTCGCGCTCATCCCGTTCGCGCTGGTCGGCTACGCCCTCGCGGTGCCCGTCCGCCGGCGGGTGGACCCCGAACGGTTCCGCCGGCTCGTGCTCGGCTTCTGCGTGGTCGCCGGCCTCGTCGTCATCGCCCGCGCCGTCCTGGCCTAGCCTCGTGCGCGTGCCGACGACCGTCTCCGACCCCGCCGACCCCCGCCTCGCCGACTACGTCTCGCTGACCGACGTCGCCCTGCGACGCCGCCTGGAGCCCGAGGGCGGGCTGTACGTCGCGGAGTCCGAGAAGGTCATCCGGCGGGCCCTCGCCGCGGGGCACCGGCCGCGCTCCTACCTCATGGCCGAGCGCTGGCTCACCGACCTCGCGGACGTCGTGGCCGACGCCGAGGCCGACGGCGTGCCGGTGTTCGTCGGGGCCCACGACGTCATCGAGCGCCTCACCGGCTTCCACCTGCACCGCGGCGCGCTCGCGGCGATGCACCGCCCCGCGCTGCCGTCGCTCGCCGAGGTCCTCGAGGCCGCCCGGCGGGTCCTCGTGCTCGAGGACGTCGTCGACCACACCAACGTCGGCGCCGTCTTCCGCTCGGCGGCCGCGCTCGGCGTCGACGCCGTGCTCGTCACCCCGCGCTGCGCCGACCCGCTCTACCGCCGGGCCGTCCGCGTGTCGATGGGCACCGTCTTCCAGGTGCCGTGGACGCGCATCGACCCGTGGCCGGGCGGTATCGAGCAGCTGCACGGGCTCGGCTTCCACGTCGCCGCCCTCGCCCTGACCGAGGACTCCGTCGGGCTCGACGAGCTGGCGGCCGACCCGCCCGAGCGGCTCGCACTCGTCCTCGGCACCGAGGGCGACGGGCTGGCCCGGCGCACCCTCGCCGGGGTCGACACCGTCGTGCGCATCCCGATGGCCGGGGGAGTGGACTCGCTCAACGTCGCCGCGGCCGGCGCCGTCGCCGCCTGGGCCCTGCGCGCCCCGGCTCCGCCGGAGGGGTGATCACGGCATCGGCCGTCCGGACCGAATCCGCGGCGGCGCGTCCGTCGCGGCGTCGCTCCTGGAGTCCGAGGACTTCCGGGTCGTGCAGGCCGACGACGGCGTCGCCGGCGTCGAGGCCGCACGCCGCCACGACCCCGAGGTCGTCCTCCTCAACATCTCGGTTACACCCTCGAGGAGGTCGAGGGCCGCAGCCCCGGCCGCGTCCTCCAGGGGCGCGACACCGACCCCGGGACCGTGCGCCGGATGCGCGAGTCGATCCGTCGCCAGGAGCCCTTCACCGCCGAGGTCCTCAACTACGCGAATGACGGGAGCAGGTACTGGGTGTCCCTCGACGTCTCGCCGATCCGCGACGGCGAGGTCGTCACCGGCTTCGTCGGCGTCGAGACCGACATCACCAACCGTCGCCTCACCGAGGAGAACCTGCGCCGGGCCAAGCAGACGGCGGAGGAGTCCGCGGAGGCCAAGCAGCGCTTCCTCGCGAGCATGAGCCACGAGATCCGGACGCCGCTCAACGCGGTCATCGGCCTGACCGACCTCCTCCAGGACACCGCGCTCGACGAGCAGCAGCGCTCGTACGTCAGCACCGCCCACCAGAGCGGTCGGCACCTGCTCGCGATCGTCAACGACATCCTCGACTTCAACGCCCTCGAGAGCGGCGAGCTCGAGATGGAGTCGACCTCGACCGACGTGCGCGCACTCATCCAGGACGTCTGCACGATGTTCACGACGAAGGCCGAGCGGCGGGGACTGTCGCTGTGGTGGTCGGTGGACCCCGACGTCCCCGAGCTCGTCTGCAGCGACCTCGTCCGCCTGCGCCAGATGCTCATCAACCTCGTCGGCAACGGGCTGAAGTTCACCGAGCGCGGTGGTGTGCGGATCCGCGCGAGCTACCTCGCGGCCGCGCCCCTCCTGCGCCCCGACGCCGAGACCGCCCCGGGCACGCTCGTCCTCGAGGTGGTCGACACCGGGATGGGCATCCCCGCGGACCGGCTCTCGCGGATCTTCACCGCGTTCGCCCAGGGGGACGCGTCGACGACGCGCACCCACGGCGGCACCGGTCTTGGTCTCGCGATCTGCGCCCGCATCGCCCAGCGGCTCGGCGGCGAGATCCAGGTGCAGTCGACGGTCGGCGAGGGCTCGTCGTTGACGTTCTCGCTGCCCGTGCTCGGCTGCGCCGGCGGCAGCGCCGGCGCCACCGGCATCGAGGCGCTCCAGGCGCTCTCGGCGCACCGCGACGACGTCGTCCTCATGGACGTCAACATGCCCAACCTCGACGGCGTGCGTGCGACGGAGCAGCTGCGCGTCCGCCCGGGGCCGCCGCCGCGGATCATCGCCCTGACGGCCAACGCCGCCGAGGGGGACCGGGAGCGGATGCTCGCGGCGGGCATGGACGACTACCTGAGCAAGCCGTACACGCTGGCCGACCTCGAGAAGATCCTCGCGCCGGTCCGCGCGGGCTGACGCCCGGGGCGCTCAGCGGACCAGGCGGTCGAGCAGCCGCTCGACCTCGGCGGCCGGGTCCGCGGCGGACCCGCCGTGGACCGGGCCGGGCTGGAGGACGGTCGAGCGCGGCGCGCTGAGCCACCCGAAGCGCTTGCCCTGGGTCGTCAGCGTCGCGTCCACGCCCGCCGGGGGCCGCTCGCACATGCCGCCCACGGCGTCGAGCGCCCCGCGCAGGCCGTCGAGGTCGGCGTCGGGCGCGAAGGCCCGGATGCGGTCCTCGTCGAGGTGCCAGGCGCAGCGCAGCACGCCCGCGGACTGGGAGTGCAGGACGACGCCGACGTTGAGGCACTCGCCCCGGTCGACACGCGGCACGAAGCGCACGACCACGTACTGGTAGGCGTGGCTCACGGCGCACCGTCCAGCCAGGCGGAGGGCGCGGCGAGGCGCATCCCGAGGTGCTCGCGGTAGGCGGCGCGGACGGCGTCGAGGTCGGGCAGGCTCGCCGTGGTCTCGAGCCACTCCTCCGGCACCTCGTCGACGACCTCGCGCAGGACGTCGACGGTGAGGAGCGGGGCGAACCGCTCGTGCGCGGCCCGGACCGACCCGGCCACCGGCGCCAGGACGTGGCCGCTCGCGTCGAACGGCTGGGCGACGAAGCGCCCGACGTCCGGCGGGCGGCTCGGCCAGGAGTGGTGGAACCACAGGGCCGCCCCGTGGTCGATCGCCCAGGCCCGGCGGTGCCAGACGAGGAGGTTGGGGTTGGCCCAGGTGCGGTCGACGTTGGCTGTGTAGGCGTCGAGCCAGAGGATGGCCGCGGCGTCCTCGGCGCTGGGCGGCCGCGAGCCGTCGTAGCCGAAGGCCCCGGGCAGGAAGTCGACGCCGAGGTTGCGGCCCGGGCTGGCGTTGAGCAGGTCCTGGACCTCCTCGTCGGCCTCGTAGCGGGCGATCGCGCTCGGCAGGTCGACGACGGCCAGGCGCGGGGTCGGGATGCCGACCCGGCGGGCGACCTCGCCGACGAGCACCTCGGCGACGAGGACCTTGCGGCCCTGCCCGGCGCCGGTGAACTTGACGACGTAGGTCCCGAGGTCGTCGGCCTCGACGAGACCCGGCAGCGAACCGCCCTCCCGCAGAGGGGCGACGTAGCGCACGGCGGTCACTGACTCGAGCACCCGACCACCCTACGGCAGCCGTTTAGGGTGGTCGGATGACCACGCAGGAGCGCAGGCTGGCCGGTCGCTACGTCCTCGACACGCCCATCGGACGGGGCGGGATGGGCGAGGTGTGGCGCGCCACCGACACCGTCCTCGGGCGGCAGGTGGCGATCAAGACGATCGACCTCACCCGCGTCCCCGACGAGTCCGGTGCGGTGCGGTTCGAGCGCGAGGCCCGCGTGACGGCCGGCCTCAACCACCCGCACGTCGTCACGGTGCACGACACCGGTGTCGAGGGCGACACCGCGTACCTCGTGATGGAGCTGCTGCCCGGGCCGAGCCTCGCCGAGCGGCTGCGGGAGGGCCCGTTCGCGGTCGACGACGTCATCGACGTCGTCCGCCAGGTCGCCGGCGCGTTGCAGGCCGCGCACGGCCGCGGGCTGGTCCACCGTGACATCAAGCCCGCCAACGTGGTCACGGCCGCGGACGGCCGGCTGCGGGTCCTCGACTTCGGCATCACCCAGCTCGGCGACGCCTCGACCCAGCAGGCGCTCACCGCCACGCACACCGTCATGGGGACGGCCGAGTACCTGTCGCCGGAGCAGGCGATGGGCGGGCGCGTCGACGGCCGGGCCGACCTCTACGCGCTCGGCTGCCTCGCCTTCGCGCTGCTGACCGGTGAGCCGCCCTTCTCGGGCCCCACGGCGGTGGCGACGATGATGATGCACACCCACGACCCGGTGCCCGACGTGCGCGACCTGCGCCCCGACACCCCGGCCTGGCTGGCCGGCCTCGTGTCGTCGCTGCTCGCCAAGGACCCCGCCGACCGACCCGCCGACGCGGGCGCCGTGCTCGCCGCCGTCGACGCGCGCCGCGCCCCCACCGGTGGCGCCG
Organism: Phycicoccus jejuensis; assembly: GCF_000720925.1. Classification (GTDB taxonomy): domain Bacteria; phylum Actinomycetota; class Actinomycetes; order Actinomycetales; family Dermatophilaceae; genus Phycicoccus; species Phycicoccus jejuensis. The sequence goes on from NZ_JOEE01000005.1 coordinate 220,773, forward strand.
CGGCCGCGGGGGCCGCCGCAGCCGCGACGACGGTCCTGCCCGCCGGTGGGGCCGACCGCACCCAGCGGCTGTCGAGCACCCCGCTGCCCCCGCCGCCGCCGCCGACGACCGGTCTGCCGCCGCGCGAGCCGGAGCGCAGGCGCGGCGCGTCCACCCCGTGGGTGCTCGCGATCCTCGCGCTGCTGGTCGTCGGCCTCGTGGGCTGGTACCTCGTCACCTCGCAGGACGACACCGGGGGCGCCGACGCCTCGCCGAGCGCCTCGCCCACCCCGTCGGCCCAGCAGTCGGCCCCGGAGCAGTCCACACCGGCCGAGACCACGCCCGAGCCGGAGCCGACGACGGCCTCGCCCGAGCCCACCCCGAGCGAGACCCCCTCCGACACGCCGACCGACACCGCGCCCGACGGCACTCCGGTCACGGACGCCTACGCGTCGCTCCAGGAGGCGGTGCAGCAGGCCGCCGCGGACGGCACCGTCGACGCCAAGGTGGCGCGCGACGTCGCGAGGCACGCCCAGGCCACGGAGCGGGCGCTGTCCGGCGCCGACGCTCGCAAGGTCTCCGACGAGGCGCAGAAGCTCGCGGACGAGTACGCGAAGGCGGTGGAGGACGGCTCGGTGTCGGCCGACGCCACGGGCACGCTCGACCCGCTCGTCCAGGCGGTGCTCGACGCGGCCGACGCCTACGCGGGCGGCTGACCCGGCGGGGCGCCGGCCCCGCCCACGACAAAGGCCCCGAACCTGTGGTTCGGGGCCTTCGTCGTCGTGCTCTGCTGTGTCCGAGGGGGGACTTGAACCCCCTCCGCATGGTCCTAGTACGCCCTTGTATACCAGCCGAATCGGCTCCGTGGGCAGGTCGGAGGACGGCCCGCGTGTCGGCTACGTGTCGGAGGACCCGGCCGAGCTACCCTTTGACCCAGTACGGTGACCCCGTGCCCACCGATGACGAATGCCTGCAAGAACTCGAACGCGCGTCCGAAGTACTCTTCGACCTGGCTGGTGAGGATGTGGATGCCATCGACGTCAAGAGCGTCCGCACTGAGGAGGCACCGTTCCTAGCCAAGATCGTGAGCAAGCTGAGCCCCATGGTCGGTAACCTCATGGAGCAACGGATCGTTCAAATCCTCGACCAAGAGGCTCCAAACGGCTTCTCCTGGCACCGTCAGGACCCCGGCTTCCCGGACGCGGTCTTGCGCCATGAATCCGGAGAGCCAACCAGCACGGGGTACGAGATCAAGGCTTGGTATGTGCTGAGCACCGAGATCACGGGGCGATTCAAGGAATCGCAGCATCTACTGGCCGAGAAGAATATCAACGTGGTCATTGTGGCGTGGTGCATGAGCCACATGATCTTCGGCAAGCCCAAGATCTTGGGGGTGCTCACAGTTTCGGGCAAGGCGCTGGCTGCGAGTCGTGATGCTCACTACCACAACCCACCCGAGTACCTGATTATCGAACCACAAGACACCTCTGCGCGAACCGCGAACCTTCAGCAAAGCAACGTCAACGGTTACAAGTTGCAGGCGAGCGATTCCGACACGGCCGAACTTATGGCGGTCCGTGACGAATACCAGATCACGCCCTTCGACGGCCACCCCCACTCTTCAGACGCTCAGGGCAAGGCATCTGATCTCATGAATCGTCTCGTGTACCGACTAGATACCAACTTCGCGAAGATCGACCGCGTGGGAAACTCCAGCGTGGAGGACTTCAAGCGCACGATCCTTGCAGAGACGTATCTTGGCAAAACTATCGCCCAATGGAAGTCGACATTTGCTGACCTAAACGGCAAGGATGAGGTCCGGCAAGGGAAAGCCGCCGACACTATTGCGGCGCTATACGGTCAGATGATCCGCGAGGAACCTAGAACAGAGATTGCTGTTGAGTCTGAAGGCGATGAGTAGCCAACTCATAGAAGCCTGAGTCCGACTCGGCGGCAAAGGCGACACGTTCCAGGTTGATAGCCGCGAGGGAACCCGTGCAGAGTCCGCCGAAGGGCTCCCAAACGACATCGCCTACGCTCGTACAAGCCTTGACGATACGCTCCATCAAATCAAGCGGCTTCTGGTTCAGGTGGCTCGCACTCATGGATGTCGGCTTGTAGGTGCGAGGTGCAGACCTCACCATGCTTCCACGGAACCGCTCTGCCCCACGAAGGGACGGCCTGCTCCACACGTTGGTTACGCCATGTTCATGGTTCCAAATCGACCGTGTGGCCGCCCACTCGTCCGCGGTTACAGGCTTCTCGCCGTCAAAGCTGTAGTAGGGCAAACCATCGGGGTTGCCGTGTTCATTTGCGTAATCTACCAGCTTCATCATGACTTCGACAGGTGGCCAATACCAGAGCCAACCTTGGTCAAAGTACTTGCGGGTCGCCGCATCCTTAACCCCGCAGGCCTCGTTCGCCGCACGCCGCGGGAGCCCTGAGCGAACCCACTCCCGAAGCAACCACTCCTTCATATGGACCAGATGGTCGGAACCCGGCTCTTTCGCCACGCGTGGAGTTCGCGTGTAATAGACGCACACCTCAGTAACGACCGGAAAGCGCCGAATCGTCCGGCCGTTGACGTTGCCAGCGACCTGGCCGATGCCCTTGTCCCAAATGTTGCAAAACTCGTACTGCCAACCGTTCGCCACGAGATAGGGGTGGACATTCGCCCAGCCAACTTCTGTGTTCCAGAACCACAAACTGGTCGCGAGCGTCGAGTGACGGGACCACGCCTCGATGTGGGGTTGGTACCACTCGCCCAGATTCTCAGGTGTCCGGGGATCGCCAGGGAAGCCGCCGACTCCGTAGGCCCCGTCGCTGATGATGGTGTTCGGGGTCGTCCAAGCGTGATACGCGTCCAGCGCGTCTCCGTGATGAATGGTCCAGTCAGGCACCTGCGCACTCTAGACCGCGTCCACGACAGGGACCTGTCGCCACCCCAGTTATCCACAGATCCGTGAACCGCCCCGGCATGTCCGGAGACTCCGAACCTTGGGAAGGTTGGAGTCATGCCAGGAGAGACGAGCAGGCGGTACCCGTCTGAGCTGAAGGCGCGG
>NZ_JOEE01000006.1 GCF_000720925.1 Phycicoccus jejuensis
AGATGCCCAGGGCCCGCTCGTTAGCCATACGGGTGCGCAGGGTCGGCAGCGGCGCGGTGGAGGGCAGCTCGTCGAGGATGGCGTGGAAGGGCGGGCAGACCTCACCCGGAGGTTCTCCTCCTCGTCAACGCCTACGCGTCACCAACGTCCCGGCCGAGTACATCTAGAGTCGCGCCGTCACGGGGGACCGACGTGGGGCACGAGCGTGCCCGGCGTCGCGGTCCCGGGTGTCACGACACGGTCGTGCGTCCGGGGTCGACGGGGCATCGCGGACCGGGGGTCGTCGACCGTCGGGTCATGAGGGAGGAGCCGACGGCATGATCGCGTGGACGGGAGACCCGGCGGGGTCGCACGAGCCCGGGCGACGTCCTGCGGCGGGCGCATCCGCTGGCCGACGCGTCGGGCCGGGGTCGTCCGTCGCCTCCGTGCTCGCCATGCTCCTCGTCCTCGTCGCCGGTCTGGGCCTCGCGCTCACCGGGGTGGTCCACGCCGTCACGCTCGGGCCGTGGCCACTCGTCGCCGGAGTGATGATGACGTCGGCCGCGCTCGCCGGCATCGTCGCGCTCGGGCGCGGCCGGCGGGAGGCCTCCACGCACGCACCCGTCCGATCGGCGGGTCCGTCGTCCGTTCGGACCCTCCTCGGCGGGTCCCCGTGGCGGCAGGGTCGGCCCAGGGCATCCTGTCCGGGTGCGGCACACCGGGAGTCATGACCATCGACTCCCTGGGCTCGGACGGGTGGCGCACGGGTCCTCGCGCCGGCGCCGGGTGCTCGGAGCCGGGCTGCTCGTGCTCGCGCTCACCGGGTGTGCGGGGGCGTCGGCCGACACCCCCAGCGCCGCCGGGGCGCCGGGCCTCCCGGGCACGCCTCTCATCCCGCGGTCGACACCGTCGGGAACGCCCACTCGCCCGTCGTCCCCGTCCGCGACGCCCACCATGGCGCCGTCGCCCCCCGAGCTCGGCACCGCGCTGGCCACGCTCGGCTCGATCCCCGTCAAGGGTCGTGCGGCGAAGTCCGGGTACGACCGCGCCCGGTTCGGGCAGGCGTGGGCCGACGTCGACCGCAACGGGTGCGACACCCGCAACGACATCCTCCGGCGTGACCTCTCGGCAGTCACGCTGAAGCGCGGTACGCGCGGGTGCGTCGTCCTGTCGGGCACCCTGCACGACCCCTACACCGGACGCACCCTCGCCTTCGTGCGCGGCGCACGCACCTCCGGCGCGGTGCAGGTCGACCACGTGGTCGCCTTGTCCGACGCCTGGCAGAAGGGCGCTCAGCGCTGGGACGAGGCCACCCGCACGGCGTTCGCGAACGACCCCCTCAACCTGCTCGCGGTGGACGGGCCCACGAACGCGGCGAAGGGCGATGGCGACACCGCGACCTGGCTGCCGCCACGGAAGGCCGCACGCTGCGGGTACGTCGCCCGCCAGGTCGCCGTCAAGAGCCGCTACCACCTGTGGATGACCGCCGCCGAGCGGGCCGCCGCCGAGCGCGTCCTCGGCGGCTGTCCCGGGCAGGCCGTGCCCACGACGCGACCCGTCGCCCTCGGAGGCGCGCCCGAGGAGCCCGAACCGGCTCCGTCACACCGCGCGACGCCGCGACCGGTCTCCTCCGGGCGCACCCCCGACCCGCGCTTCGGCTCGTGCCGCGCAGCCCTGGCCGCGGGGTACGGCCCCTACGTCGAGGGCCGGGACGTCGAGTACGGCTGGTACCGCGACGGCGACTCCGACGGCACGGTCTGCGAGTAGCCCCGGTCGCGCGGAGCTCGTCCAGCCGATCGCGTGGGTCGAGGCCGATGTTGGACAGGAGACCGACGCGCACGCCGTGCCGGCGCAGGCCGACGAGGACGGCACGGAGCATCCCGGCATCCTGTCAGCCGACCGACGACGCGCCGCCCCGGCGGAGATCGCCTCCCTCGACCCGTGCGACGGGTCCGGCAGACTCCGAGGAGCACGGCGCTCCGGGCCGCGAGTGAGGGGAGCAGCACCATGTCCACGCACGAGACACCGCCCGTCCCGGGGTTCGAGCCGCCGCCGCGCGGCCCGTCCGGCCCTCCGCTCGTCCGGCTCCAGACCTGGGTCAACATCGTGCTGATCATCACGCTGCTCGCGTCCTGCGGCGCGGCGAGCAGGTCGGGTGAGCTCGTCTCCGGGGTCCTCGGTGGTGGGGACGCCGCGTCGAGCGCCCAGGTCGACGACATGTGCCGGCTGCTCGGGGCCGTGGCGCAGAAGCAGGGCATCGACCTCGACACCGTCCTGCCCGAGGGGTCGGGCGACCCGTCCTCGTCCTGCGGGACCCTCGCCCGGGAGCCCGGCACCCCCTGAGGCGCCGGGCCGGCGTCAGGCGTCCTCCTTCCGGAAGGTCGACGTGCCCCACCACATGGCGGCGGCGAAGAGCCCGAGCGCCCAGGCCGACCCCCAGAGCATCCGGTCGTTGCCGAACTCGCCGAGGAACGAGGTGCGGACGGCATCGGTGATCCAGCGCACCGGCATGAAGTCGCTGACGTCCTGGAGCCACTGCTTGCCGAGCGTCATCGGCAGGAGGATGCCCGAGAGCAGGAGCACCGGCATCATCACGACGTTGATGACCGGCGCCATGACGTCCTCGCTCTTCGTCGTCAGCGCGAGGGCGTTGGAGGCGGCGGCGCACGCCCCGCCCATGAGCAGGGTGAGCACGACCCCGAGCGCCGCGCCGCCGGCCGAGGCGTCCATCCCGAGCGCGTAGCCGAGCCCGATGAGCACGAGGGCCTGGACGAACAGCTGCAGCAGGTCGCGCCACAGGCGGCCCATGAGCAGCGCCGTGCGGCTCGCCGGGGTGACCCGCTCGGCCTCGACGACCCCGTCGCGCCACTCCGAGATCAGGCCGAAGCCGGCGAAGAAGGCGCCGAAGAGGCCGAGCTGGACGAGCATCCCCGGGACGAAGAAGGTCCAGCTGTTCGCATAGCCGAACTGCCGGGCGATCGGTTCCAGCAGCGGCCCGAAGAGGAACAGGTAGAGCACGGGCTGCATGAGCCCGATGAGGACCCACGCCGGGTTGCGCAGGTTCATCCGCAGCTGGCGGCGGAAGACGATGAAGGACTGGCGCAGGAAGGTCATGCCCGGACTCCTGTCGGACGGCTGGTGTCGGTGGTCGGCGAGTCGGCGCGGTCGGGGCTGTCGGGGCTGTCGGCGGAGCCGGGCGGGTCGGGGTCCTCGGAGGCGGCGCCGGAGTCGCGCAGCGAGCGGCCGGTGAGGGCGAGGAAGACGTCGTCGAGCGTCGGGCGGCGCACCTCGAACGTCGCGAGGTCGGTCCCGGCGACGGCGAGGTCGCGCAGCAGCGGGGGCACGGCCACGGCCGCGCGCGGTACCCGGCCACGGGCGTGCCGACCCTCGACCTCCACGCCCGTCGCGATGGCTCCCAGCCGTGCCGCGACGTCGGCGACACGCCCGGGGTCGACGACCTCGAGGTCGACGAGGTCGCCGGCCACCTGCGCCTTGAGGTTGTCGCTGGTGTCCGCGGCGACGATCCGGCCGTGGTCGATGACGACGATGCGGTCCGACAGCGTGTCGGCCTCGTCGAGGTAGTGGGTCGTGAGGAAGACGGTGGCCCCGCGTTCCGTGCGCAACCCGGCGATGTGCTGCCAGAGGTTCGCGCGCGCCTGCGGGTCGAGACCGGTCGTCGGCTCGTCGAGGAAGACCAGCGTCGGGTCGTGCACCAGACCCATCGCGATGTCGAGGCGCCGGCGCTGGCCGCCCGACATGGACCTCGGCTGGCGGGTCCACATCCCGGGGAGGTCGAGCTGCTCGAAGAGCTCCCGGCCGCGTCGACGGGCGTCGGCCCCGGACATCCCGTAGAGCATGCCGTGGTCGACGATCTCGTCACCGGCCCGCGCGAAGCTGCCGGTCGAGCCGCTCTGCGAGACGTAGCCGATGCGGCGCCGCACCTCGGCCGGTGCGCGCACCACGTCGAAGCCGGCGACGGTGGCGGTGCCCGCGCTCGGCCGCAGCAGCGTCGTGAGCATCCGCAGGGTCGTCGTCTTGCCGGCGCCGTTCGGTCCGAGGAAGCCGACGACCTCGCCCTCGGCGACGTCGAGGTCGACGCCGTCGACCGCTCGGACCTCCTTCTTGGCACGTCCCTCGCGGGTCGTGAAGGTCTGCACGAGGCCTCGTGCCTGGATCATGGTCCCTCCCGGGGGCCCCGTGACGGCGGGGCCGCGTCGTCGCACGGGACGACGGTCGCCGTCCCGTCAGGATGGACCGGGGCCGGCCGCCGGACTCATCGGCGCGGGGTGGGACGCGTGAAGGCCGCACTCCGGTGGAGTGCGGCCTTCGGGGGCGTGCGGTGCGGCGGGTTCCGAACGCTCAGGCGCAGTCGAGGCAGATGCTCGTGCCCGGCTTGGACTCCTGCGAGCGGTGCACGAGGAGGAAGCAGCTGATGCACGAGAACTCGTCGGCCTGGCGCGGGATGACCCGCACCTCGAGGGAGAGGTCGGACAGGTCGGCGCCGGGGAGGGTGAGGCCGTCGACGGCCTCGGTGTCCTCCTCGAGGAGGTCGACGCTGGTGCCGCGGGAGCGGGCGGCGTCGAGCTCGATGATGTTGTCGGACTTCTCCTCTTCGCCGTCACGGACCCGGGGAGCGTCGTAGTCGGTTGCCATGTCAAGCACCTCTCGGTCGGTCTGGGTCGGCTGGGGCGGTGAGGCCGGAGCCATGAGTATGTCGAGGTCAGGGACCTTTGTCAAAGCTTTGTCTGAAGTTTGACGAAGGTGCGTCTGCTCGGTGAACGGTGGGGGGCCCACCGATGTTCCCGAGGGGTCCCGCAGCCGTCGGTGCGCGACCTCCCGTGGGTGGTCGACGGGGGTCGACAGGAGGGCTGGTCGACCCCGGACGGGGCCGTCGGCCGCGGGCGTCGGTCAGTGCGTGAGGGCGAGGACGAGGCCGACGGCGAGCGTCGCCGCGAGCACGGCCGTGGCCGGCAGCCAGGCCCAGTGGACGCGCCGGACGCCGTCCTCGCCGACCGTCACCGACGGGCCGGCCGGGACGCTCCCGCGCTCGTGGTGCAGCGCGCGCCGACGTCGACGGCGGACCCGCGGAGCGGCGAGAGGGGCCACCGGGGTGGTGGGGGTCGGGGCGGGGTCGTGGTGGGCGTGCCCCGGTGCGTCCTGGGGTTCGGCCGCCACGGAACGGCGCTCGGCCGACAGGGCGCGACCCTCGACGTGGTGCGCGGCGACCTCGTCCGGCGTCCGCACCGGCGAGTCGGACAGCTGCTCCCCGAGCTCGCGCGCGCTCGCCGGGCGCTCGTCCGCCCGCTTGGCCAGGCACTGCTCGACGAGCGCGCGCAGATCGCCGGTCACGTGCTCGGGCAGCGGCGGCGGCGGGTCGTTGACCTGCGCCAGGGCGGTGGCAACGGGCGTGTTGCGGTCGAACGGCCTTCTGCCGGTGAGCATCTCGTGCGAGACGATGCCGAGGGCGTAGAGGTCGCTGGCGCCCGTGGCGGCCTCGCCCAGGGCCTGCTCGGGGGAGAGGTAGTGCGGCGTGCCGACGACCTCACCGGTCTGGGTGTGGCCGCTGCCGTCGAGCGCGCGGGCGATGCCGAAGTCCGTGAGCTTCACCGTGCCGTCGGCGGTGAGCAGGATGTTGGCCGGCTTGACGTCGCGGTGCACGACCCCGGCCTCGTGCGCGGCGCCGAGGGCGAGCGCGGCCTGGGCCATGACCGACCGCACGCGCTCCGTCGGCTGGGCTCCCTCACGGCGCACGAGGACCGAGAGCGGCTCGCCGTCGACGAGCTCCATCACGAGGTACGCGAGGTGGTCCTCCTCGCCGTAGTCGTAGACGGTCGCGATGTTCGGGTGCGCGAGTCCCGCGGTGTAGAGAGCCTCGTCACGGAAACGGCGGGCGAAGACCGGCTCGCTGTCGATGCTGGGGCGCAGCACCTTGACGGCGACCGTGCGGTCGAGGACCTCGTCGTCGGCGCGCCACACGTCGCCCATCCCGCCGGAGGCGATGCGTGAGCCCAGCAGGTATCGGCCCCCGAGGCGGTACCCCTGCTGCAGCCGGTTCACCGGTGTCGACTCGTTCGCACGGGGACGACGATACGCCCGTCGGGGCGGTCCGCTCGCCAAGGCTGACCTGCGGTGTTGAGGGTTTGTCGAGATGAGACCGAACCGAGACCCCATCCGCCCCACCGGGCACCGGCGCACCCGTCGCCTCAGGCGTGAGGGGGAGGCCGGAGCCCGCCCTGCGGGGGAGCCGCGGACCTCGGCCCACGGGTAGACCGGAGGAGGGCAGCACGCCCGCGCCACCCGACCCGACCCGAGGGGAACCCGATGACCAGCACCCGACGACTCCACCGCCTTCGCGCCGGCCTCGCCCTCGGCGCGGTCGGCGCCCTGACCGCCACCGGCGCCGCCCGGGCCGCCCCCGCCCCGGCCGCGACGGAGGCCTCGCCGGTGGCTGCGGTGAGGGACGACCGGGCCGCCGCCCGCGCGCGCCTCGACCACCGCCTCGAGGAGCTGACGGCCGCCGGGGCCGTGGGCGCCGTCGCCCACAGCCGCGGCGCCACCGGGCGCGCCTGGAACGGGGCGGCCGGCGTCCGCACCATCGACGCCGCGCGCCCGGCCCGGCCCGGCGACACCGCGCGCGTCGCGAGCGTCACCAAGGCGATGGTCGCCGTCCTCGCGCTGCAGGAGGTCGACCGCAAGCGGTGGACGCTCGAGACGACCGTCGACGACGTCTGGCCGGGGCTGCTGCCCGGCCACGGTGACGTCACCCTCGAGCAGCTGCTCTCGCACCGCAGCGGCCTGCCCGACTACCTCGTACCGCTCCTCGGCGACGCGCAGACCGGCACCGAGCTCGTCGACGTCCTCACCCGGGACCGCACCGACCGGCAGCTCGTGCGGGCCGGGCTCTCCCAGCCCTGGCTGTTCGAACCCGGCACGTCCTTCTCGTACTCCAACACCAACTACGTCGTCGTCGGGCTCATGCTGCAGCGCGCGACGCACCGCTCGGTCGCCTCGCTCCTCCAGCAGCGCGTCTTCCGCCCGGCCGGGATGCGCGACGCCCGCTTCCCGACCACCGGACGGACCTTCGCCGGGCCGGCGCACCTCGGCGACTACGCCGTGCTCGAGCGGCCCTACCTGCTCGACGGCACGAGCTCGAGCGTCTTCTCGTCGGCGGGCGCGGTCGTCGCCAGCGCCGCGGACATCGGGTCCTTCTACCGCTCCCTCATGGCGGGCCGGCTCGTCTCGAAGCGCTCGCTGGCGCAGATGCTCACCCCACGCACCACCGAGCCGCTCGCCTACGGCCTCGGCGTCTACCGCGCGACCGACCCCTGCCCGGACGCCTCCGGGCAGCCCGGCACCCTCTACGGCCACGACGGCGCCTCGTTCGGCACCATCACGCTCGTCTTCACCTCCGCCGACGGCACCCGCCAGGCGAGCGTCGCCTTCGGTGGACGGCAGTACACCGCCGACGCACCGACCCTCCCGGCGGCCAACCAGGTCCTCGTCGACGCCCTCGTCTCGACCTGCCCCCGGCCCGTGCCGCCGGCGGCGGCGCAGCGCAGCCTCGTGGAGCTCGACCGGCTCTCGGCCGGCCTCGACACCCGGGCCGAGGCCCTGCCCGAGGCGCTCACGGCTCGCTGAGGGCGGCTCCCCGCGGGGCGCCTGCCGGCTCAGGACCGGCGGGCGCCCTGCGAGGGCAGCGGCTCGAGCTCGACGCCGTCGGCGCGCTCGTCGTGCGGCCGCGGCTCCGGGATGCCCCGCCGCAGCCGGCGCCCCGCGCGGACCCGCTCATCGAGCTTCTCCTTGGCCTTCTCCGCGCCCGAGGCGTCCTTGAGCGGCAGCTGGACCGTGTGCTCCGCCTTGATGCCCGCCTCGAGCTCGCGGACCCGCTCGAGCTCGGCGTCGACCTCGGCACCGAAGAGCAGCGCGAGGTTGGTGATCCACAGCCAGAGGAGGAAGACGATGATGCCGGCGAGCGAGCCGTAGGTCTTCGCGTAGGAGCCGAACGTCGTCACGTAGAACCCGAACCCGACCGAGGCGAGGACCCAGACGCCGATGGCGACCGCGGCCCCGACGGAGACCCAGCGGAAGCGCGGCTGGCGCACGTTGGGCGTCCAGTAGTAGAGCACCGCGACCATGACGACGACGACACCGAGCATCACCGGCCACTTGGCGACGGTGAAGACGGTGACGGTGGCCGCCTGCAGCCCGATCCGGCTGCCCACGACGTCGGCCAGCGGGCCGCTGACGACGAGCCCGACGAGCACGAGGCCCGCCATCACGACGAGGCCGAGGGTGATGAGGACCTGCTGCGGCCGCAGCTTCCACACCGGACGCCCCTCGGGCACCTCGTAGACGCGGTTGAGGGCCCGGCCGAACGCGCCGACGTAGCCCGAGGCGGAGAAGAGGGCGGTGCCGATGCCGAGGACCAGCGCGAACCCGGCGCCGCTCGCGCCGATCATCGAGCGGATGGGCTCCTCGAGCTGGTCGGCCGCGTCGCCCTGACCGAGCTGACGCACGATGTCGAGCAGCTGCTCGGTCGTCGACTCACCCTGCCCGAACACGCCGAGCAGCGAGACGAGCGCGAGGATCGCGGGGAAGATCGCCAGCACCGAGTAGTACGTGAGGGCGGCGGCGAGGTCGGTGCACTGGTCGCGCTGGAACTCCGCGAACGCGTTCTTGGCGGTCCGGCGCCATCCGCGGGGGCTGACGTCGGTGGGCGAGTCCGGCGTGCGGTCGCGGCCGGCCCCGGGCTCGCGCCGCCGGTCGGCGGGTGCGTCGGTGGCCATGGTCGTCCTCTGGGGGTGCGGGGGTGCCCGGCGGGGCACGGCGGTCCCTCCCAACCTAGCCGGGGCCACCCGCATCGGCGCTGGTGAGGGCGCCTCGATGCCCCGTGCCGCCACGGGGCGGCGTGCGAGGTGCGAGACTGCCCGGATGACGAGCGACGGAGGACGACCCGTGCCGCGCCGGCCGGTGCGCTTCGGCCCGGACGCCCTCGAGGCCCACGGCGGCACCCTGCCCGGCCCCGCCGAGACCACCGAGATGGCGCACCAGACGGCCGCCATCCTCGTCGGCGCGGGACGCGCGGCCCACGACCCGCAGGTCACCTCGCGCCTCGTCTCGCTCGTCGACGACCTCGGCCTCTCGACCGTCGCGGACCTGTGGTCCTCACGGCCGGGGCGCTCGCTGCCCGGCGCGCTGTGGCGGCTCTACGCGCTGCGCGAGTGGGTGCGGCGCAGCCCGGAAGCCGCCAGCCGCGAGTACGCGGCGGGCATCCGGTTCACCGACGTCGCGCACGTCGTCGCGGGCATCGCCGAGCCGCCCGAGCCCGCCGAGCTCATGCGCGTCGCCGACCAGATCCTCGCCGGCGTCTTCGAGGGCGACCTCGCCGTGGCGCTGGAACGGGCGTCGGCGTTCTGCGCGGTCATCGCCGCCGGGCGCGCCGAGCTCGCCCACGACCACGACGTCCTCGACCCCCTCTCGGCCACCGACCTCACGCGCAGCGGCGCCGCGCTGCTCGCGACCGGTGAGGACCTGCGGGCCAGCGCGCGGCTCTGGCGCACCGGCGAGCTCGACTGAGAGCCCTCCGGCCCGTCCGGCGGTCCCGTCGACGGATCGGTCCCCGCATCGGGAACATCCCCGGCCGGGGCACGCGTTATGGTCTTCCGTGGGTGCCGGGCCGCGGCAGCCCCGGGTCCCAACATCAGCCGCTACGAGCGGCCACGCGCCGTGAGGCGCTCCCGGTCCGGCATCCACCTCATCGCCCCGCGGCCGTCTTGGACGCCGCGCCCGTTCGTCCGGTCGGCGTCCTGCCGTCATGCGGTGTTTACCCCTACGGTGACGACATGCGACCGGACGACCCGCTGACCGACGACGCGCTCCAGGAGGAGATCGAGCTCGTCGGAGCGCTCGTGCTCGAGGCCTCGGCCAGCGACGGCCCCATGGACCAGGAGCACATCGACGCCGTCCTCGGGGTCGGGGAGGGCGACGCACCGGCGGAGTCAGACGCCGACGGGGACGACGCGACCGCGGAGGATGCGGGGTCCTGACGCGGGGTGTCGTGCGGGGGCCTAGCCTGTACCCGAGCACCAGGCCGTTCCCCGGGAGACCTTCATCGTGGGCTTTCGCCGCACCCCGTCCGACCCCTCCTTCTTCGCGCTGTTCGCCGACTCGGCCCGACAGCTCGTCGAGGGCGCGGGGGCGCTGACCGCGCTCCTCGGGGCGGACGCCGACGAGCGCGAGGCCATCCTCAAGCAGATGCACGAGATCGAGGCCGCGGCCGACGACGCGACGCGCGCGATCGTCCGCAAGGTCGGCGGCTCGTTCGTCACGCCGTTCGACCGCTCCGACATCCACGCCCTCGCGGTCGCCCTCGACCAGTGCGTCGACCTCATGGAGGCCGCGGTCGACCTCATCGTCCTCTACCGCGTCGACGAGCTGATGCCGCGCGTGGCCAAGCAGGTCGAGGTGATCCAGCGGATGGCGGAGCTGACGGCCGACGCGATGCCCCGGCTGCGCTCGCTCAAGGAGATGGACGCCTACTGGGTGGAGATCAACCGGCTCGAGAACCGGGCGAACAAGCAGTACCGCCGGATGCTCGCCGACCTCTTCAACGCCAAGAAGGCCGACCCCCTGACGGTCATGAAGCACAAGGACATCATCGACGCGCTCGAGGCCACCGCGAACGGCTTCGAGCACGTGGCGATGACCGTCGAGGCGATCGCCGTCCGGGAGTCCTGACCGGTCGTGGAGTGGTGGCCCGCGGCCCTCGTCGTCGTCCTCGCGATGGGCTTCACGTACACGAACGGCTTCCACGACTCGGCGAACGCCATCGCGACCTCGGTCTCGACGCGGGCGCTCACGCCCCGCATCGCGCTCGCGCTGGCGGCCGTGATGAACCTCGCCGGCGGGTTCGTCGGCGTGCGCGTGGCCGAGACCGTCGGCGGCGACATCGTCTCGGTGCCGACCGGGCCCACGGGGATCGTCCTGTGCGTCGGCGCGCTGCTCGGGGCGACCGGCTGGAACCTGCTCACCTGGTGGCGGGGGCTGCCGTCGTCGTCGACGCACGCGCTGATCGGCGGCCTCGGCGGGGCGGCGCTCGCGGCCGGGGCGACCGTCAAGTGGGACAGCATCCTCGACAAGGTGCTCGTGCCGATGCTCGTCTCGCCGGTCGTGGGGCTGGCCGGCGGGTTCGTGCTGATGACGCTCATCCTGTGGGTCTTCCGGGGGGCGCGGCCGGGGCCGGCGGTGCGCGGCTTCCGGTACGCGCAGACGGTGTCGGCGGCGGCGATGGCGTTCGGCCACGGGATGCAGGACGCCTCGAAGACCGCCGGTGTCGTCGTGCTGGCGCTCGTGGCCGGGGGGCACCGGGGGGCCGACGACGCGTCGGTGCCGTGGTGGGTGCTCGCGCTGTCGGCGGTGGTGCTCTCGCTCGGGACGTACGCCGGTGGGTGGCGGATCATCCGCACGCTGGGGCGCGGGATCATCCACCTCGACCCGCCGCAGGGGTTCGCGGCCGAGGCGTCGGCGGCGTCCGTGCTGTGGGTCGCGACGATGACCGGGGCGCCGGTCTCGACGACGCACGCCATCACGGCGGCGATCACCGGGGCCGGGGCGACGCGCTCGGCCAAGGCGGTGCGGTGGGGCGTGGCGCGCTCCATCGTCATCGGCTGGCTGCTGACCTTCCCCGGCGCCGGCCTCGCGGCCGCCCTCGTCTACGCCGCCCTCTCCCCCCTCACCTGACCCCGCCTCTCCCGACTTCTTGCGAGTTCAGCCGCTCGACGCGCCGGTGTGAGGCCCGGAAAGCGGTCGAACTCGCAATCAGTGAGCGGGCGTCGGCAGCAGCTGCACCGCAGGACCGCCCGATGGCCTGTCGCCGCGGCGGCGGCGACCGCGCGGTGCCAGCGGGTGACCACCGCGAGAGGGGACTCGGTGCGCTCGCGGGAGGTCCAGCGGACCATCTGCAGCCCGAGCGAGCGGATCGACTCTGCCCGGTCGTGCGACCTGAGCAACCGGGCGGCGACGTCGGCCGGTGCGTCGCCCAACCCGAGCTCGGGGGCGCCGAGGAACTTGCCGCGGCCGTCGGCCTCCCCGACGACCCCCAGGGTGGGCCACGCGACGTCGACCCGTCCGAGCCACTCGCCGTCCGGGGTGAACACGTCGACCTGCGGCACGCCGAGGGGCATCCCCCAGCCGTGGAAGGTCACGGCCGAAGCGGACTCGAGCCAGCTCTCGCGCCGGGGGTCGGCGAAGGCGAACGCGGAGTCGGCGCCCGTGACCCCGGGCCAGCGGCGCTGCCCGCGTCGGACGGAGGTCAGCTCCGCCGCGCTGCACGCACCGGAACGGAGCGCGGCGTCGGCGATGGCGACCGACTCTGGCAGGTGGAGCGAGCGGCTGCAGTCGACGACGGTGCGGGCGACGCTCGTCAGGTCGACCTCGGCGAGGCTGGTGCGTTCGTCGTCGGGGAGCCCGCCGCGCCGCAGGTCGAGCCATTCGTGGTGGCTGGTCGTCGAGTCGTCGTCGACAGTGAGGACGGCCAGCGGGAGCCGGCGAGAGGGCAACGGGAGACCGTGCAGACCGGCAGCGCTGACGTGGCTCGTGACGTAGCCGGGGTGCGCCCGGTGCGCGGCGTCGGCGAGTCCGAGGTGCTGGTCCCACGATGCAGTGCCGTGCCAGGTGTCCGTCACGGCGAAGAGCCCTCGGTGCACCCGGGTCAGGACCTCGCGCTCGACGGCGCGTGCGACCTGGTGCCGCGTCACCCCGGCGTCGGCCGCGTCGTCGAGGAAGAAGGGCTGGGGGAGGGCCTGGAGGCGGGTGAGCAGCACCCGGTCGATGCTGGGACGCGACCGATGAGCGCCGCCAGTGGCCACCGCTGATCTGTGGACGACGGCCGGCGGTCCGCACCCCTGTGGACGACGCCCCCGTCACTCCCGACCCACCCGACTTATTGCGAGTTCCGCCGCTCGACACGCTGCAGGGGGGCGTGTCGAGCGGCGGAACTCGCAATAAGTCGGAAGAGAGGGTTGGAGGGGCGGGCGTGGGAGGGGGCTGGGTCTGGCGGGTCAGCCGAAGCGGCCGCTGATGTAGTCCTCGGTCGCCTTCTCGGTCGGGTTGGAGAAGATGCGCTGGGTGTCGCCGACCTCGACGAGGCGCCCGGGCTCGCCGGTGGCCTTGAGGTTGAAGAACGCCGTCTGGTCCGAGACGCGGGCCGCCTGCTGCATGTTGTGCGTGACGATGACGATCGTGTAGTCGGACTTCAGCTCGTTGATGAGGTCCTCGATGGCCAGCGTCGAGATCGGGTCGAGCGCCGAGCACGGCTCGTCCATGAGGAGCACCTGCGGGTTGACCGCGATGGCGCGCGCGATGCACAGCCGCTGCTGCTGCCCGCCCGAGAGGCCGGCGCCGGGCTTGTCGAGGCGGTCCTTGACCTCGTTCCAGAGGTTCGCGCCCTTGAGCGAGGTCTCGACGACCTCGTCGAGCTTCTTCTTGTTCTTCAGCCCGTTGAGCTTCAGCCCGGCGGCGACGTTGTCGCGGATGGACATCGTCGGGAACGGGTTCGGCCGCTGGAACACCATGCCGACCGTCCGACGCACCGCCACGGGGTCCATCGACGAGGCGTAGAGGTCCTGGTCGTCGAGCATGACCGAGCCGTCGACGCGGCCGCCGGGGATCACCTCGTGCATCCGGTTGAGGGTGCGCAGCACGGTCGACTTGCCGCAGCCGGACGGGCCGATGAAGGCGGTGACGGAGCGGGGCTCCACGGTCATCGTCACGCCCTCGACGGCCTTGAAGTCGCCGTAGTAGATGTCGAGGTCCTTGACGTCGATGCGCTTGGCCATGGGTGCGGTGTCTCTTTCCGGAGGTGGTCGTCGGGGACGTCGGGGGTCAGCTCTTGACCTTGCTGAAGCGGCCGACGAAGCGGCCCAGCAGGTTGAGCAGGAAGACGAGGAGGATGAGGGTGAGCGAGGCGCCCCAGACCCGGTCCAGGGCCGGCTGGAGGGCCTCGGTGCGGTCCTGGTTGATCATCGTCGGCAGGGTCGCCATGAGGCCGCCGAAGAGGTCGGTCGCGATGACCTTCGTGTACGGGCCGAGGATGATGAGCGGCGCCGTCTCGCCCATGACGCGGGCGAGGCCGAGCAGGATGCCGGTGACGATGCCCGAGAACGCCGTCGGGACGACGACCTTCATGATCGTCTTCCACTTCGGCACGCCGAGCGCGTACGACGCCTCGCGCAGCTCGTTGGGGACGAGCTTGAGCATCTCCTCGGTCGAGCGCACGACCGTCGGGATCATGAGCAGGGTCAGCGCGAGCGTCACCGCGAAGGCGACCCGCTGGAAGCCGAACGTCGTCACCCACAGCGCGTAGACGAACAGCGCCGCGACGATGGAGGGGATGCCGGTGAGGATGTCGACCATGAACGAGACGACCCGGGCGAGGCGCCCGCGGCCGTACTCCACGAGGTAGACGGCGGTCAGCACGCCGACGGGCACCGACATCACGGCGGTGACGACCGCCTGGATGAGCGTGCCCTGTATGGCGTGGACGGCGCCGCCGCCCTCGCGCCGCGAGGTGATGCCGGCCTGGCTGTTGGTCCACCACTGCGCCTCGAGCAGCATGTGGCCGCCCTTGACGAGCGTCGAGCCGAGGATCCAGACCAGCGGCACGACGGCGATGGCGAAGGCCAGCCACATGACGACCTTCGCGAGGAGGTCCTTCGCGGCGCGGCCGCCGGACCTCTCGCCGAGGCCGCGGGTCGGGGAGGACCCGGTGCCGGGGGGCGTCGTGGGGGTGGTGGTGTCGAGCTGGGCGGTGCTCATTCGGAGAAGGCCTTCCTGCGCTCGATGACGATGCGGGCGGCGGCGTTGACGAGGAACGTCACGACGAAGAGCACGAGGCCGGCGGCGATGTACGCACCGGTCTTCTGCGGGGTGTCGAACTCGCTCGCGCCGCCGGCGATCTTCGAGGCGAAGGTGGAGCCGCCGTTGAAGATCGAGAAGCTCCACTCCTTCGTCGGGCTGAGGGTCGACAGGAGGATGAGGACGGCGAGGGTTTCACCGAGCGCACGACCGAGGCCGAGCATCGCCGCGCTGATGATGCCGGGCTTGCCGTAGGGCAGCACCGCGACGCGGATCATCTCCCACTTCGTCGCGCCGAGGGCGAGCGCGCCCTCCTTGTGCGTCGTCGGCACCTGCGCGAAGACCTCGCGGGAGATGGCCGTGACGATCGGCAGGATCATGATCGCGAGGATGACGCCGGCGAAGGCGAGGGTGCTCTTCGCGCTGACGTTCTGGTCGGACAGGAACGGGACCCAGCCGAGCGCGCCCTGGAGGAGACCCGCGACCGGCTCGAAGTACTGGCCCGCGATGTTGAGCCCCCAGAAGCCGTAGACGATCGAGGGGACCGCGGCGAGGAGGTCGACGGTGGCCGCCGCCGGGCGGGAGAGCCAGCGCGGCGCGTACTGCGTGATGAAGAGGGCCACGGCGACGCCGAGCGGCACCGCGATGACCATCGCGATGACCGAGGTGACGAGGGTGCCCCAGGCGAGGTCGGCGATGCCGAAGCGCGGGTTCGCGCCGCTCGGGCTCCACTCGCGCGAGAGGAGGAAGTTGGCGTCGTTGTTCATGAGCGACGGCACGGCCTGCACGAGCAGGAAGACGCCGACGAGCGTCACGATCGCGACGACGAGCAGGCCCGAGCCGGTGGCGAGACCGCCGAAGATGCGGTCGCCCAGCCGGCCGGTGGAGGCGCGGTCGGCGTCGTGCGGGTCGTCGTCGATCGTCGAGCGGCCGGTGATGGAGGTCGTCACGTCGTCCTCGGTCTCGGTGGGGGTGGTGGTCGTGCCAGAGGGCGGGCCGGTGGTTCCGGCCCGCCCCCGTGGCGGGTGGTCGGGGCGGCGAGACGCTCCGACCGGATGGCGCCGCGGGCGCCGGTGGGTCAGGAGATCGCCGCGATGGCGGTCTGGACCTTCTCCTCGATGGAGGACGGGAGCGGCGCGTAGCCGATCTCCTCGAGGCCCTTCTGGACCTCCGGGTCCGCGAAGTGCGTGAGGAAGCCCTTGACCTTGGTGGCGGTCGCCGCGTCCTTGTACTTCGAGCAGACGATCTCGTAGGTGACGAGGAGGATCGGGTAGGCGCCGGCCTCCTTGGTCGCGTAGTCGAGCTTGAGGCGCAGGTCGTTGCCCTCTCCGTCGTTGGCCGCGGCCTCGAGGGCCTTGCCGACCGACTCGCCGGTCAGCTCGACGGCGCCGCCGCCGTTGTCGACCTTCGCGACACCGAGGTCGTTGTCCTTGGCGTAGCTCCACTCGACGTAGGTGATGCCGCCCTCGGTGGACTTGACGCCCTCGGCGACACCGGCGGACTTCTCCTTGCCCTCACCGGAGGCGGGCCACACCTTGGCCGGGTCGTAGCTCCACGCGTCGCCGGCCGCACCCGAGAGGTACTTCATGAAGTTCTCGGTGGTGCCCGACTCGTCCGAGCGGAAGAAGACCTTGATGTCGGTCGCGGGGAGGGTGACGCCGGAGTTGATCGCGGCGATCTTGGCGTCGTTCCACTTCGTGATCTTGCCGTCGAAGATCTGCGCGGCGACGTCCGGGGTGAGCGTCAGCGAGTCGACGCCGGGGACGTTGTACGCCAGCGCGATCGGGCCGGTCACCATCGGGATGTTCCAGGCGGGGGAGCCGCAGGTCTGGGCGGCCGCGTCCGTCTCGACGACGCCGTCCTTCTCCTCGGTCTTGAGCGCCGAGTCGGAGCCGGCGAAGTCGACCTGGCCGGCGATGAACTGCTTGATGCCCGCACCCGATCCGGTCGGGTTGTAGTTGACGGTGGCGCCGGAGCAGGCCTCCGAGTAGGACGCGGCGGCCTCCTCGAAGGCGTTCTTCTGCGCGGAGGAGCCCTCGGCGTTCAGGGTGCCGTCGAAGCAGTCGGCGGACGCGGAGGAGGCAGCGGAGCTCGAGCCGGAGCCGGCGGTCGCGCCGGTGCCCGAGTTGTTGTCCGAACCACAGCCGGCGAGAGCGATGGAACCGACCAGGGCGAGGCTCGCGAGCTGGCCGAAGCGGCGGGTCTTCACAGGTGTACCTCTCGGAGGTCAAGGGGAGTCGTGGAGCCGGACACCGATGTCCGACGCTGAGGACGGTAGGGACGCCGGGTGACGCCGTGGCCCGTCACCGGTGAACGGGGCGTGAACAGCACCCGAGCATCGGCCGACGGGACGGTCAGGTCCCGGGGACGGATGCGTGTCGCGACGGGCGCTCCCGCGTCCCGCCCTCCTGCGGACGTGTGTGGAGAACGTCGGCATGCCGACGTTCTCCACACACGTCCGGGAGGGAGCGGGTGGGGCCCCCGTGTCAGGGGAGGTGGCGCTCGACGGCGACGACGCGGGCGGCCGGGCCGGTGCCGGCGACGTGGAGGACGAGGGCCTCGCCCTTGACGAGCTTCGCGTCGGCCGCGGCCGCCAGCAGCGCCCGGTCGGCGGCGGCGGCCGAGGCCGCGAGCGGCGCCAGCACCTCGAGCAGGGCCGGGAGCACCGGGCCGTGCGAGCAGAGCACCGCCGGCCGGCCGGCCTCGAGCAGCCGCAGGACGCGGCGGGGCGCCTTCGTGGCGTCCTTCTCGAACCCCTCCTCCGACAGCCCGCCGCGGGTGCGGACGGTCAGCCCGGCGGAGTCCGCGAAAGGCGCGACGGTCGCGACGCAGCGCACCGACGGCGAGCTGACGACCCGCCGTGGGGCGTACGCCGCGAGCACGCCGACGAGCGCTGACGCGCGCGCCACCCCGGCGGCGTCGAGCGGGCGCAACGTGTCGTCGCCTCCGGACCACGCCCCGCGCGCGACGGCGTGGGCGTGCCGGACGACGACGAGCGGCCAGGTGTCGAGCGAGCCGGCCTGGTGGTGGCGGACGAGGGCGCGCAGCTGCTCGCGGTCGCGGGCGTAGTCGAGCCGGTCGTGGGCCTCGCGGGGGTCGAGCCACGCGACGTCGTCGATCTCGTTGACCAGCTCGCCGGTGCCGCCGACCACGCGCGCCGCCCAGTAGCGCACCACCTTGTCGGCGGGTCGGCCGTCCTTGTCGAGCATCGTGTAGCGGGCCTCGGGCAGCGGCACGCCGAGGCGCACCTGCAGCCCGGTCTCCTCCTCGGTCTCCCGGGCGGCGGCGGGCGCCCACTCCTCGCCCGGGTCGAGCTTGCCCTTGGCCCAGGCCCAGTCGTCGTAGCGCGGCCGGTGGACGAGGGCCACCTGGAGCGCGTGGCCGCGCACCCTCCAGGGAAGGGTGCCGGCGGCCGGGATCGTCGTCGGCACGGTCGGGCCGCTCAGCGCCGGCGGGCCTTGCGGCGCCGCTTGGCGTGCATCTCGACCAGCGCGGTCTGGAGGTCCTCCAGCGGCTGGCCCTCGTCGTCGAGGTGGCGGCGGGTCCATCGACCGTCCGGGCCGAGGGCCCAGTGCGAGTACCGCTCCGAGGCACCGCGCTCCATGAGTGAGCGCAGGTCCTGGACGTGCCGCGGGTCGGTGAGCCGCACGAGCGCCTCGACGCGGCGGTCGAGGTTGCGGTGCATCATGTCGGCGCTGCCGATGTAGACGAGCGGGTCGCCGCCGCCGCCGAAGTAGAAGATGCGCGAGTGCTCGAGGAAGCGCCCGAGCACCGAGCGCACCTCGATCGTCTCGGACAGGCCCGGTACCCCCGGCCGCAGCGCGCAGATGCCGCGGACCCACAGCTGCACCCGCACGCCGGCCTGCGAGGCGCGGTAGAGGGCGTCGATGACCTGCTCGTCGACGATGGAGTTGACCTTGAGGCCGATGTAGCCGCTGCCGGGCTCGGCGCGCTCGTGCTCGATCTCCTGGTGCACGTGCGCGACGAGGCCGGAGCGGACCGAGCGCGGCGCGACGAGGAGGCGGCGGAACTTGCTGCGCGGGGCGATGCCCGAGAGCTGGTTGAACAGGCGGCTGAGGTCCTCGCCCACCTGCTCGTCGTCGGTCAGCAGCCCGAGGTCCTCGTAGAGGCGCGCGGTCTTCGGGTTGTAGTTGCCGGTGCCGACGTGGCAGTAGCGGCGCATCCCCTCCGCCTCCTGGCGGATGACGAGGCACAGCTTGGCGTGGGTCTTGAGGCCGACGATGCCGTAGACGACGTGGACCCCGGCGTGCTCGAGCTTGCGGGCCCAGGAGATGTTGTTCTCCTCGTCGAAGCGGGCCTTGATCTCGACGACCGCGAGCACCTGCTTGCCGGCCTCGGCGGCGTCGATGAGGGCGTCGATGATCGGGGAGTCGCCGCTCGTCCGGTAGAGGGTCTGCTTGATCGCGAGGACCTTCGGGTCGGCCGCGGCCTGCTCGAGGAGCGCCTGCACCGAGGTCGAGAACGAGTCGTACGGGTGCTGGAGCAGCACGTCCTGCTTGCGGATGGACGCGAAGATGTCGCGCGCCTTGGCCGACTCGGTCGGGGCGAGGTCGGCGTTGGTGCGCGGCACGAACGGCTCGAAGTGCAGCTCGGAGCGCTCGAGGTCGGCGATGACGTTGAGCGCGCGCAGGTCGAGCGGCGCCGGCAGCCGGTAGACCTCGGCGGCGTGGACGCCGAGCTCGCGGACGATGAGGTCGAGGACGTGGTCGTCGATGTCCTCCTCGACCTCGAGGCGCACCGGCGGCCCGAAGCGGCGCCGGGTCAGCTCGCGCTCGAGGGCGGTGAGGAGGTTCTCGTTGTCGTCCTCCTCGACCTCGAGGTCCTCGTTGCGGGTGACGCGGAAGGTGAAGTGCTCGCGGATCTCCATCCCCGGGAAGAGCTGGTCGAGGTGGGCGGCGATGACGTCCTCGAGCGGCACGAACCGGGTGTCGTACATGTCGGCCAGCGGTGACTGGTCCGGCCCGGGCTCGACGCGCACGAGGCGCGGCAGCATCGGCGGCACCTTGACGCGGGCGAAGTGCTCCTTGCCGGTACGCGGGTTGACGAGGATGACCGCGAGGTTGAGCGACAGGCCCGAGATGTACGGGAACGGGTGCGCCGGGTCGACGGCCAGCGGCGTGAGGACGGGGAAGAGGCGCTGCGTGAAGACGTCACCGAGGCGCTCGCGCTCGTCGTCGGAGAGGGCGTCCCAGTGGACGATCGTCACGCCCTCGGACTCCAGCGCCGGGCGGACCTGCTCGGCGTAGACGCGGGCCTGCATCCCCATCAGCTCGTGCGCGACGAGGCTGATCTGCTCGAGCACCTCGCGCGGCTCGAGCCCGGAGGCCGACCGGACGGCGATGCCGGTGGCGATGCGCCGCTTGAGGCCGGCGACCCGGACCATGAAGAACTCGTCGAGGTTCGAGGCGAAGATCGCGAGGTAGCGGGCGCGCTCGAGCAGCGGCACGTTCTCGTCGCCGGCGAGCTGGAGGACGCGCTCGTTGAACTGAAGCCACGAGATCTCGCGGTCGAGGAAGCGGTCGGCCGGCAGGCCCTCGTCGTCGTCCGGCTCGGGGTGGTGCGCGCCGCGGACGAACCGGCCGTTGGCGCTGCGCGGCTGCTGCCGGGTCTCGGTGGCCGAGGCGCTCGCGATGGAGACCTCGCTGACGATCGCGCCCTCGGCCGACGCGTCGGCCGCGGCGTCGCGCGCCGTCCCGCCCTGCTCCTCGACGTCCACCGCCGTCTCGTCCGTCATGCGTCCATCCTGTCAGGTCCGCGCCCGGGCGGTCAGCCCGCTCGCGGCCGGTTCAGCGGATGGACACGCGCGCGACACGACCCTTGCCCCCGGCGGCCCAGCACGACCCGTCGGCGGTGCAGTCGACGGTGTGGAACCCGGTGTCGGAGAGCCGGTGCCAGGAGCGGCCCGCATCGAGGGTGACGCTGACGCCGCCGACGTCGCCGCTCTCGCCGACGGTCACCGCGCCGCGGCGCACACCGGGGAGCCAGGCGACGTCCTCGCCGAGGTGCTCGAGGTCGCCCGCCGAGGTCCAGCGCCGACCGTCGCGGCTCGTCGAGGTCGCATCGACGCCGTCGGCGGGGGCCGAGAAGTCGCCGCCGACCGCGAGACCGCCCACGCCGGGGCGCACCGCGAGGCCGAAGACCCCCGCGGCCTCACCGGCGGGGATGCGGGACTCGGTGGCCGTCCAGGTGCGACCGAGGTCACCCGAGCGGAAGACCCGTGAGCGCTCGCCGCCGCTGCCGAACCACGCCTCGTGGCCGGAGACGGTGAGGCACTCGCCGCTGGCGGAGAAGTTGGCCTCGCCGGTGCTGTCCGGCATCCCCGTGCTCGGCAGGACGTGCCACGAGCGGCCGCCGTCGGTGGTGCGCGCGATGCGGAAGCGGCCGTCCACCGGGTCGCTGACGGCGAGGCCGGTGCGCCCGCCGGGGAAGAACGCCAGGCAGTTGTAGAACGCGGCGGGCTCGGTGTTGCGGAAGGTCTCGGTCCACGTCCGGCCGTCGTCGCGGGTGCGGTAGATGCGTGAGGCCTCGCCCTCGCCGATGGCCAGCACGGTGACCGTGCCGCGGCCGGTGACCTCGACGTCGCGGAAGTTCAGGCCTTCGGTCTGAGGTGGCGACACGTCCACCCACGTCCGGCCGCCGTCGTGGGTGCGCCAGACCCCGCCCGTGTCGCCGGACACGCTGCCGCCGGCGACCCAGGCGGTCCGGCGGTCGACGGCGTCGAGGCCGCGGAAGGACTGGTCGGCGTCGACGACGCGGGTCGAGGTCGTCAGGTGCGGTGCGTGGCGTCCGTCGGCGGTGCCCGCGTGAGCCGGCGCGGCGGCGATGAGGGAGGCCGCGAGCACGGCAGCGGAGGCGAGGGCGGCGGGCAGCGTTCGGCGCATGCCGGCACTCTTCCCCCGCCGGGTGGGTCGCGCCACCCGGGCAGCCGGCCCTCTCCGCGCGAGCAGCGCGCGCTACACCGCAGTAACTGCTGCTGTGGCGACACGTACTGCGGCGTAGCCCGCGCTGGAGGGTGCGCCGGGGTCAGCGGGGGACGGTGTACTGCACGTCGACCGCGGCGTCCTCGAAGCCGAGGCGCGCGTAGGTCCGGCGCGCGGCGGTGTTGTCGCCGTCGACGTAGAGCTCGACCTCGGCGAGGCCGCGCCGGGCGAGGTGGGCCGTGCCGAGGCGGGTCAGCGGACCGCCGAGGCCGTGGCCCTGCTCGGCCGGGTCCACCCCGACGACGTAGACCTCTCCTGATGTCGAGCCGGGCTCGACCTTGGTCCAGTGGAACGCCACGACCCGCCCGTCGCGCTCGACGAGGATGAACCCCGCGGCGTCGAACCAGTCCTGCTCCATCCGCTCGTGCAGGTCGGCCACGGTGAGCCGGCCCTGCTCGGGATGGCTCGCGAACGCCGCGGCGTTGAGCGCGACCCAGGCCTCGTCGTCGCGCCCGGGCTCGAAGGCGCGAGCGGTGTACCCGTCGGGGAGCTCGGGGTCGGCGGCGTCGTCGGAGGTCAGCGGCCGCGCCATCCGGAACAGCTCGCGGGTGCGCTCCAGCCCGGCGGACGCGGCGAGCGCGCCGGCGGCCGGCAGGTCGCCGTGCGCCCAGACCGACCGGGCGCCCTCGGCGAGCGCGGCGTCGAGCAGCGCCCGGCCGTGGCCCGAGCGCCGGTGCGCCGGGTCGACGACCAGCTCGGCCACCGCGTCGTCGGTGCCGGCGGACGCGACCTGCGCGTACCCCACGACCTCGTCGCCGTCCGCGCGGACGAGGTGCACGACGCCGTCGCGCGCGGGCCCGACCGCGAGCCGGAACGCCTCCGAGACCGCGCCGACCCCGTCGGCCTCCTCGGCCCGCGCCCACAGCGCGCGCAGCCGTGCGGCGAGGTCGCCGTCGATCGCCTCCAGCCGGTCCGTCGACCCCACG
Source organism: Phycicoccus jejuensis (assembly GCF_000720925.1). GTDB lineage: Bacteria > Actinomycetota > Actinomycetes > Actinomycetales > Dermatophilaceae > Phycicoccus > Phycicoccus jejuensis. Next base: position 22,760 of record NZ_JOEE01000006.1, read on the forward strand.
TCAGCCCTCGACCTCCTCGAGCTCGTCGTCGACGGCCGCGGCCTCCGGGACGAAGCGGTAGCCCACGTTGCGTACGGTGCCGATGAGCAGCTCGTGCTCGGTGCCGAGCTTCGCGCGCAGCCGGCGGACGTGGACGTCGACGGTGCGCGTACCGCCGAAGTAGTCGTAGCCCCAGACCTCCTGGAGCAGCTGCGAGCGCGTGTAGACGCGGCCCGGGTGCTGCGCGAGGTACTTGAGGAGCTCGAACTCCTTGTACGTGAGGTCGAGCAGCCGGCCGCGCAGGCGCACGGAGTACGTGGCCTCGTCGATGACCAGCGCGCCGGCGGTGATCGGGCCCGCCTCGTCGTCGGCGGTCTCGGCGCGGCGCCCGAGGGCGAGCCGCAGCCGGGCCTCGACCTCGGCGGGGCCGGCGGTGTCGAGGAGGACGTCGTCGACGCCCCACTCGCTCGTGAGCCCGGCGAGGCCGCCCTCCGTGACGACGGCGAACAGCGGCCCGGACACGCCGGTCGTCGTGAGGACGCGGCAGAGCGAGCGGGCCATCGCGAGCTCGCGGCGGGCGTCGACGAGGACGGCGTCCGCCTCCGGGGCGTCCACCAGCGCCGACGCCTCGGCCGGGAGGATGCGAACATGGTGGCTGAGCAGCCCGAGCGCCGGGAGCACCTCGGCCGCGGGGGCCAAGGTGTTCGTCAACAGCAGCAGGTGGGCCATCGCCCCACAGGATAGGCGGTCATGGACGCACGGCACGGGGCCACGGCTCCTCTTGGGACAGGCGCCTCCTCCACGGCGGTCGTCACGGTGCGCTACTGGGCCGGGGCCCGGGCCGCCGCGGGTGTCGACGGCGAGGACGTCGCCGCGCCCGCCACGGTGGGCGAGCTGACCACGGCTCTCGGGCAGGCCCGCCCGGCGCTCGCCGCCGTGCTGCCGGTCTGCTCCGTGCTCGTCGACGGGCTCGCCGCCTCCGGCGACGACCCGTTGCCGCCCGGGGCCACGGTCGAGGTGCTCCCGCCGTTCGCCGGTGGGTGATGCGAGGATGCCGGGCGTGGACGAGCACCCGGACGGCGCAGGCGCCGAGGCATCCGACGCGCCCGTGACGGTCGACGAGGCCGTGGGGAGCGACGCGGTGCTCGAGGGCCCGGAGGCCCCGGACGGCTCGGACCCCTCCGGCGCGCCCGCCGCCGAGACGCGTGCGTCGCGCCGCGCCCGGCTCGAGGCCCTCCGCCGTCACCCGGTGCTCCCGGAGATGGCGACCGTCGTGCGCCCCGTCGTCGTGGCCGTCACCGTCGTGCTCGCCGCCCTGCTCGTCCTCGCGCTGCGCACCGACGCGGTCGTCCTCGCCGGCGGTCTCGCGTGGACCGGGCTGGTCCTCGCGTGGGGATGGCCGCGCCTGCTCGGCAGCTCCAGCCGGTTCGGCTCCTCGCTCGCCGTCGGCGTGGCGGGCGTCCTCGCGCCCGCCGCCGGGGCCGCGACCTCCGACGAGCCGTGGCTGCGCCTCGTGCCGGTCGCGCTCGCCATCGCGCTCGGCGTGATGTTCGTCCACCAGATCGTCCGCCGCGACGGCCGGCCCCGCCTCACCGAGTCGATCGGGGTCACCGCCTTCGGGCTCGGCCTGGTCGCGGTCGGCACCACGTGGCTGCCGCTGGCCCGTTCGGCGCGCGCGACCGACCTCGCCACGGTGGCCCTCGTGGGGGTGGCCGTCGGGGCGCTCGCCGACCTCGCCGCCGGGACCAAGCCGCTGCGCGGCTGGCTGCTCCCGCTCTCGATGGTGCTGGGCGGGGCGGGCGCGCTCGTCGCGGCGAGCCTCCTCGGCGGACCGAGCGCGGGCACGGCCGCGACCGTCGGTGTCCTCTGCACCGCCGTGGCCCATGCGCTGCGCCGCACCCTCGTCGTGCTCCCGCCGGTCACCGCCGTGCGCTGCCAGCTGGCGACGGGGGCCGCCTCGCTGCTCGTGCCGGGCGTCGTCGCCTACGGCCTCTCCCTCTGGCTCGTCGGCTGACCGCCGTACAAGAACTGACGAAAGCGTCACTTCCTGCACGCGGGTGGGGCCGAGGGGCGTACGGAAATCGACGAAAGCGACGAGTTCTGCAGACGCGCGGGTGGTTGTGCGTCAGTAGACGAGGGCGCGGGTCGCGGGGGCGACGACCTCCTCGACGAACGCCGCGGCGCCCCGGACCGTCGCGCCCGGCAGCAGGTCGGCCTCGGTGAGCCCGCGGCGGGCCGCGCACTGCCCGCACACCGTCATCCGGCCGCCCGCGAGCACCGCGTCGCGCAGCTCGGCGAGCGGGGCCGAGTGCGGCAGGTCGACCTCCTCGGCGCGGCCGGGCACCGCCATCCAGGCGGCGTCGCCGGTCAGCCACAGGCTCACCTCGAGCCCGGAGGCGAGGGCGGTGGCCGCGACGGTGAGCCCCTGCGCGAGCCGTTCGGGGGCCTCCGGCCCGCACGTGACCTTGACGACGAGGGTGCGCGCGGCGTCATCCATAGACTGGACCCTATGGTCTTCACGCTCGACACCTCCCTCCACGAGGATCTCGCCCCGCTCGCCTGGCTCGTCGGCACCTGGGCGGGGGCCGGCCTCGTCGGCTACCCGACGATGGAGTCGCAGCGCTTCGGGCAGGAGGTCGTCTGCAGCCACGACGGCCGCCGCTTCCTGCGGTGGGACTCGCGCACCTGGCTCCTCGACGACGACGGCAACCAGGTCCGCCCGCTCGCGACCGAGACCGGCTTCTGGCGCCCGGTCACCGGCGCCACCGACGGCACGAACGTCGAGCTGCTGCTCGCCCACCCCACCGGTTTCGTCGAGATGTACGCGGGCGTCGCCGAGCCGGCCAAGGTCGAGATCCGCACCGACGGCGTGATGCGCAGCCCCGACGCCAAGGAGTACAGCGCGGCGCACCGGCTCTACGGGTACGTCAACTCCAACCTCATGTGGGTCATGGACATGGCCGCCGTCGGGCAGCCGCTCCAGTCGCACGTCTCGGCGGAGCTCAAGCGCGTCGAGTGAGCGCCCGGCCCCGCCGGGGCGTCACGGGGTGACGAAGACGTCGAGGTAGTCGTCCATCGTGTCCTCGCGCAGCGCCTCGCCGAGCAGGGCCATCCCCTTCTCGTCGACGATGTCGATGCTGCCCGCCGTGGGGTCGGTGCCGAACCCGGTGAACGGCGCGGTCGCGAAGACGACGTCGGAGCCGCGGATGTCGCGCAGCTCGAGGGCGTAGTCCTTCATCGTCCCGACGCTCAGTCCGCGGTCGACGACGAGGTTCTTCGTCGCGGCGTCGGTGAACCGGGCGATCGCGAGCGGGTTGCGGACGGTCTCGGCGCTCGTCGCCTTGAGCAGCAGCGCCTTGACGAACGCCATCTGGCGGCGGCCGCGGGAGATGTCGCCCTCGCTCAGCTGGTAGCGCTCCCGGACGAAGGCCAGCGCCTGCTCGCCGTTCAGCTCGTTCCACCCCTTCTTGATGGCCAGGCCGCCGTTGCCGGTCGCGGAGTTGCCCTCCTCGGCGTAGACGCGCACGCCGCCGACGGCGTCCGTCATGCCCTTGAAGCCCTCGAAGTCGGTGCGGGCGACGTGGTCGATCCTGATGCCGACGAGGTCCTGGATGGTCTCGACGAGCAGCGGCTCGCCGCCGAAGGCGTACGCGGCGTTGATCTTGTTCTTGCCGTGGCCGGGGATGCTGACGAAGAGGTCGCGGGGGAAGTGGACCATCTGGATGGTCTGCGGGTCCTCGGGCACGTGGACGAGGACGATGACGTCGGCACGGCCGCGGTCGGCGCCGCGGCTGTCGGAGCCGACGAGGAGGAAGTTCGTCCCCTTGTCGGGGCCGATCGTGATGGGCGTGCCGTCGGCGGCGACGGTGGGCGGCGGCACGGTGGGCAGGAGGTCCGCCTGCGTGACGTTGTCGGAGACGCGCCAGCCGAGGTAGCCGACGAACCCGCCGACGACGAGGACGACGAGCAGCACGAGCACGCCGACGACGGTGAGGACCCGGCGCAGGCGGCGGCGGGGCGGACGGCCGGCGCCGTCCTCCCGGGTGTCGTCGGGGGTCTCGGGGCGGTCGTCACCGAACCCGAGCAGGTCGAGGTTCTGTCCGCTCACCGGGTCAGTGTAGGAAGGCCCGCTGGGTCGCGTCGGGAGGTCGGCCTACATTGGAGGGGTGAGCGACCTCGGTGAGCGCCTGCGGGCGCACGGCAAGCGTCTGACGACGCAGCGTGAGCGCGTGCTCGCGGCCGTGGGCCGGCTCGGGCACGGCACCCCCGACGAGGTGGCCGACGCGGTCGCCGCCGACGGGGGCGGCGCCGTGCCGGTCTCGACCGTCTACCGCTCCCTCGACGCGCTCCAGGAGCTCGGGCTCGTCGCCCACACGCACGTCGACCACCGCAGCCCCAGCTACCACCTGGCCGAGCACGCGACCCACCTCCACCTCGTCTGCCGCGGCTGCGGCTGGGTCGGCGAGCTGCCGCTCGACGTCGCTGACGAGCTGGTGGCCCGGGTCGACGACCGGCTCGGTTTCGCCGCCGACGTCGGCCACGCCGCCGTGCACGGGCTGTGCCGCACCTGCCGGGAGGACCCGTGACCGCATCCGTCCAGACCACCCGCTCCCCGCTGCTCGACCGCCACGGCGCGGTCGAGGGCGAGGGGCCCGACGCCGGGGTCGCCGCCCACTACGGCGACCCGATGCGCGAGCAGCGCCTCCTCACCGAGGGGCTCGCGGTCGTCGACCTGTCGCACCGCGGTGTCGTCACCGTCACCGGCTCCGACCGGCTCACGTGGCTGCACTCGATGACCACCCAGCAGCTGGCGGGGCTGCCGCCGCGCACCTCGGCCGAGTCGCTCGTCCTGTCGCCGAAGGGTCACGTCGAGCACGCGCTGCACGTCGTCGACGACGGCACGACGACGTGGCTGACGCTCGAGCCCGGCACCGCGCCGGCGCTCGTCGCGTGGCTGGAGTCGATGCGCTTCATGCTGCGGGTCGAGGTCGCCGACGTCAGTGACGCCTGGGCGGTGCTCGGCGAGCCGGTCGGCACCGAGTCGGCCGAGGGCGAGCCGCTGGCCTGGGTCGACCCCTGGCCGCGCCTCGTCGGCGACACCGTTGCGTACGGCCCGGTCGAGGGTCACGCGGGGGAGGGGCGCGCCTGGCGCGAGCTGCTCGTGCCGCGCGACGGGCTCGAGGCCGCCGTCGGCGACCGCCCGCTCGCCGGGACGTGGGCGGCCGAGGCCCTGCGCGTCGCGGCGTGGCGTCCGCGCCTCGGCCACGAGACCGACCACCGCACCATCCCGCACGAGGTCGACTGGCTGCGCACCGCCGTCCACCTGCACAAGGGCTGCTACCGCGGCCAGGAGACGATCGCCCGGGTCCACAACCTCGGGCGGCCGCCGCGTCGGCTCGTCTTCCTGCACCTCGACGGGTCCGGGCACGTGCTGCCGGCCGTCGGGTCGCCGCTGAGCCTCGACGGTCGCGAGGTCGGCCGGCTGACGAGCGTCGCGCGCCACCACGAGGACGGGCCGGTCGCGCTGGGGGTCGTCAAGCGGTCGGTCGCCGAGGACGTCGATCTTCTCGTCGACGGCATCTCGGCCGCACAGACGGTCGTCGTCCGCGGCTGATCGCCGAAGATCCTCCGGCGCACCGTGACGACGACCGGATGGCGCGCGGCGTCCCCCGCCTGACAGGATGGCGGCATGACGACGCCGTCCGCCGGGGTGACCGGCACGCTCATCACCGTCGCGCCGACCGGCGCCGAGCACGCCAAGGCCGACCTGCCGCAGCTGCCGACCACCCTCGACGAGGTCGTCGAGACGGCCCGGCGCTGCGAGGCCGCCGGCGCGTCGCTCGTCCACCTGCACATCCGCGACGCCGAGCACCGGCCGACCCTCGACGGCGGGTACCTGCGCGCGGCGGTCGAGGCGCTGCGCGAGGCCACCGACCTCGTCGTCCAGCTCTCGACCGGTGGGTCCGTGCACGACCCGCTCGAGCAGCGGCTCACCGTGCTCGACGCCGAGCCGGACTCGTGCTCGCTCACCTGCGGCACGACGAACTTCGGCGACGACGTGTTCCTCAACCCGTGGGGGTTCATGAGCGATCTCTACGTGCAGGCACAGGAGCGCGAGGTCGTCCCCGAGTTCGAGCTCTTCGACCTCGGCCACGTCCACGCGCTCGCCCGCCTGCTCGACACCCACGGCCTGCCGTACGGCGGCAAGGTGCACGTCGACTTCGTGACCGGCGTGCCCGGCGGGATGCCGGCGACGACGGCCGCGCTCATGGCCGGGGTCGCGATGCTGCCCGCCGAGGTCACGTCCTGGTCGGCCACCGGCATCGGCCGCGGCCACCTGCCGGTCATGGCCGCGGCGCTGTCGGCCGGGGGCCACCTGCGCGTCGGGATGGAGGACAACGTCGTCTACCGGCGCGGGCAGGTCGTGCAGCACAACGACGAGCTCGTCGCGCGGGCCGCGGAGCTGGCCGCGACGATGCAGCGCCCGGCGCTCTCGACGGACGAGGCCCGCACCCTGCTCGGCATCAAGGAGCGCCGCCCCGGCAGTTGACCGCGCGCGCCCCGTCCACCCGTCCCCGCCCCGCGCCTCCTCTCGCTCCCTTCCGCGAACGTGTGTGAAACCGCCGGTACCGCCCGGCGATTTCACACGCGTTCGCGGATGGTCGGGGCGAGCCGCGCGGGTCTCGGGGGTTCGGGGGTTTCGGGGTCCGAGGGATGGACCGGGATCGCCGGTCGCGGAATGCCGACCGCATAATCCGGTGTTATGGCGACCATGCGTTCACTGATCGGTTTCCCGGCGATCGTCAACGAGAAGGCCGCGCGCGCCGTCGCCGCCCAGGTCGTGCTCGTCGCCGTCGTCGCCCTGGCCACCGGGTGGCTCTGGCTGACCGCCGTCCTCGCCGTCGGGTTCGCCCTCCGGGTGGCCTTCGGGCCGCGGTTCGACCCGTTCGGCCGCCTCGCCACGCAGGTCATCGCCCCGCGCCTCGGCGAGCCCCGGATGGTCTCCGGCGCGCCGAAGCGCTTCGCGCAGGGCATCGGCCTCGCGTTCACCCTCGCCGGCACCGTGGCCCTCGCGCTCGGCGCGCCGGTCGTCACGGTCGTGCTGCTGTCGGTCCTCACGGTCTTCGCCGCGCTCGAGGCCGTCGTCGGCTTCTGCGCCGGCTGCTTCGCCTTCGCCCAGCTGATGCGCCTCGGCGTCGTCTCGGACGACACCTGCGTCGAGTGCGCGGACATCTCGCTGCGCCGCCACCGCCACGAGGCCGCCGCCGCCTGACGCTCGGGGAGATGCCGGGAGGTGTGGGGCGGCTCACGCTTGCCCGAGTTTGCATTCTGCTAACTGGAGCAAGCAGAATGGGGGCATGAGCAAGAACCCGCTGAACGACCTGGGCGAGAGTCTCGGCGAGTACCTGCGCGACCAGCGCCGGTCCGCCCGGCTCTCCCTGCGTCAGCTCAGCGAGCTCGCCGGGGTGTCCAACCCCTACCTGTCCCAGATCGAGCGCGGGCTCAAGCGCCCGAGCGCCGAGATCCTCCAGCAGCTGGCCAAGGGTCTCGAGGTCTCGGCGGAGTCGCTCTACGTGCGCGCCGGCATCCTCGACGCCGAGCACGCGCCCTCGACGGACGGCGCGCCGGACGTGCGCCGGGCCATCGCCGAGGACCCGCGCCTCACCGCGCGCCAGCGCAAGACCCTCCTCGACATCTACGAGTCCTACGTCGAGGACGACGCCCGGCCCTGAGGCCGCACCGCCCCACGGCAGCGCCGCCCGCCGGGCCACCAAGACACCGTCAGCACCGCAGTCCCACCACGAAGGAGCCCACCATGGCCGTCAAGGACGACCTCCGCAAGACCGTCGACACCACCCCCCTCTACGCCCTCGCCGGCGCCACCGACCTCGCCGTCGAGAAGGTCCGCGAGGCCCAGAAGCGCGCCGACGCGCGTCGCGCCGAGATGACCAAGCGCGCCGAGGCCGCCCGCGCCGACCTCGCGCCGGCCGCCATCCAGGCCCGCGTCACCACGGTCGCCGGCCAGGTCAAGGAGCTCCCGGCGCTCGCCGTCAACCAAGGCCTCGTCGTCGGCGGCAAGGTCTCCGAGGGCTACGACGACCTCGTGACCCGCGGCAAGGACATCGTCGCCCGCATCCGCCGCCAGCAGGCCACCCAGGACCTCGTCGCGCAGGCCGAGACCACCGTCGCCCAGGCCAAGGGCGCCGTCACGACCGCCCGCAAGGCCGTCGCCGAGGTCGAGCGCTCCGCCAAGGCCACCGTCACCGTCGGCCGCAAGGAGGCCGCCAAGGCCTCCGACGTCGTCGCCGAGACCGTCGAGCAGGACGCGAAGGTCGCCGAGACCGAGGTCAAGACCGCTGCCAAGCGCACCCGCACCGCGGCCAAGCGCACGAGCACGACGACCAAGAAGGCCGCGAAGAAGACGACCTCCTCCACCAAGGCCGCGACGACGAGCGCGCGCAAGACGGTCAAGGCCGTCGAGAAGGCCGTCGAGGCCGGTGCCGCCAAGGTCGGCGACTGACCCTCGCACCACCTCCCGGGGCCCGACCCCGTCGAGTGAACAGGACACGCCGTGTGGGCACCAGCCCGCGCGGCGTGTCCTGTTCCCTCGACGGGTGGGACGGCGGTGGGGGCGCACCCGGCGGGAGGGACCGGCGCTAGGGTCGCTGGCGTGTCCGACCCCGCCGCACCCGCCCCGCTCCCCGCCTCCTCGCTCGCGTCCTCCGCGATGCCCACGGCCCCGATGCCCACCCCGCCCGCGCTCGCGGACGCCCCCGTCCTCGCCCACGTCGTGCGCGGCGGGGTCGTTGAGTCCGCGCACCGCGCGAGCGTCGCCGTCACCGCGCCCGACGGGAGCATCGAGCACGCGTGGGGCGCCGCCGACGACCCCGTCTTCCCGCGCAGCTCGAACAAGCCGGTCCAGGCCCTCGCGATGCTCCGCGCCGGCCTGCAGCTGCCCCCGCCGCACCTCGCCCTGGCGAGCGCCAGCCACAGCGGCGAGCCGTTCCACCTCGACGGCGTCCGCGCGATGCTCGAGGCCGCCGGCTTCGCCGAGGCCGACCTCCAGAACACCCCGGACCTGCCCTACGACCCGAAGGAGCGCGACGCCTGGGTCGCCGCCGGCCGCGCCGCCTCGTCCGTCGCCCAGAACTGCTCGGGCAAGCACGCGGGGATGCTCGCCGCCTGCCGCGCCGCCGGGTGGGACCCCGCCACCTACCTCGACCCGCAGCACCCGCTCCAGCGCCTCATGGACGCCACCCTCGAGGACCTCGCCGGCGAGCCCGTCGCGGCGACGGCCGTCGACGGCTGCGGCGCCCCGGTCATGGCCGTCTCGCTCGCCGGCCTCGCGCGGGCGTTCGGGCGCATCGCCGCCGCCGACCCCGGCACCGACGAGGGCCGGGTCGCCGACGCCATCCGTTCCCACCCCGAGATGCTCGGTGGCACCCGGCGCGACGTCACCGCGCTGATCCTCGGGACCGCGGGCGTCGTCGCCAAGGACGGGGCCGAGTCGGTCTACGCCGTCGGCCTCCCCGACGGCCGGGGCGTCGCGCTCAAGGTCGCCGACGGCGGGCAGCGCGCCCGCCCGGTCATCCTCGCCGCGGTGCTGCGCCGGCTGGGCGTCGCGTCCGACGCCTACGCGCGCCTCGAGGACGCACCGGTCCTCGGGCACGGAGCCCCCGTCGGGGCGGTCGTCGCCGTCGGGCTCGACGAGGGCGCTGCGTGAGGGCGGTCCTCCAGCGGGTCTCGCGGGCGGCCGTCCGGGTCGAGGGCGAGGTCGTCGGGGCCATCGACCGGCCGGGGCTCGTCGCCCTCGTCGGCGCGACCCACGACGACGGACCCGAGCAGGTCGCGACGCTCGCCCGCAAGATCGCCGAGCTGCGCATCCTCCACGACGAGCGCTCGGTGCTCGACGAGGGCGCCCCGGTGCTCGTCGTCAGCCAGTTCACGCTCTACGCCGACATCCGCAAGGGGCGCCGGCCGTCGTGGAACGCCGCGGCGCCGGGGCCGGTCGCCGAGCCGCTCGTCTAGGCCGTCGTCGCGGCCCTGCGCGAGCGCGGGGTCGAGGTGGCGACCGGTCGCTTCGGGGCGCACATGGAGGTCGAGCTGGTCGGTGACGGCCCGGTGACCATCCTCCTCGACGTCTGACACCTAGGCTGGGGGCATGAGCTGGCTGGCCAACGCGCAGTACGCCGTCTACCTGGTGCTCTCGATCGCCGCGCTCGGCGTCGAGCTCTGGGCCCTCGTCGACTGCGTGCGCCGTCGTCCCGACGCGTTCGTGGCCGCCGGCAAGCGGACGAAGAACTTCTGGATGCTCGTGACGGGCGTCGCGGCCCTCGTCGGGTTCGCCACCGCCGCGAGCCCGGCTGCGCTGGGGCTGCTCGGCATCGCCGCCCTCATCGGCGCCGGCGTCTACCTCGCCGACGTCAAGCCCGCCCTGGACCAGGTGACGGGTCGCGGCAGCACCGGCCGGCAGGGCCCCTACGGCCCCTGGTGAGGTGCGACGGCGGACCAGGCGAGCGTCAGCTCACCGAGCCGCCAGCGTGACGGGCCGTCGACGAGCGGCCAGCCGGCCTCCCGCAGCGCCGTCGCCGTCGCGATGAAGCGCTGCCGCACCCCGTAGGACGCGAGCGGTGCCTGGCGCAGCCACGCGTCGTCGAGCGCGCCGAGCAGCGCGTGCACCGGCTCGCCGGGGACGTTGCGGTGGATGAGCGCCTTGGGCAGCCGCTCGGCGACCACCCCCGGCCGCTCGAGCCCGCGCAGCCGCCACGACAGGGTCAGCGTCTCGGGACCGTCGGCACCGACCGCCACCCACGCGGCGAGCCGGCCGAGCTCGTCGCACGTGCCGTCGACGAGCAGCCCGCCGGGTGCGAGGCGCTCGACCGTGGTCGCCCACGCCTGCTCCACCTCGTCCTCGTCGTACTGGCGCAGGACGTTAAAGGCGCGCACGAGCACCGGCCGTGCGCCGGCCGGCAGGGGCACCTCGAAGCCGCCGCGCGCGAACCGCAGCCCCGGCCGCTCGAGGGGCCGGGCGGCCGCCACGCGGGCCGGGTCGATCTCGATGCCGACGACCTCGACGTCCGGGCGGACCCGGCGCAGCCGGTCGTGCAGCTCGAGGGCCGTGACCGGCGAGGCGCCGTAGCCGAGGTCGACGACGACGGGCGCCGCCCCGGCCCGCCGCAGCCGCCACCCCTGCGGCCCGGCGAGCCAGCGGTCGCACCGCCGCAGCCGGTTGGGGTTGGTGGTCCCGCGCGTGATGACACCCACGGGTCGCTGGCCGGCCACCGGACCAGCCTAGGGCGACGGGCGCCGGCATCCGCCCGCCGTCGAGGGACGTCCACCGCGCACCGGGTCCCCGGCCGGCCGACATACCCTTGACCGGTGCTGACGTGGTGGCGCTCCGAGGGGCGGGAACAGCGGGTGAGCCTGTCGATGGTCTCGCTCGTGCTCTCGCTGACGGCCGCCCTCGTCCTCGGGCTGACCTCGTGGGTGCCGCGGGTGCTGGCCCGCGACATCGGCATCGTCGACGCCGAGCCCGGGCTGCTCCAGGTGGCCCAGGGGGCGTTCGGGGTGCAGTCGCTGGGGGCCGGCCTCACCGTCACCCTCTACGACCGCGGCTTCCGGCTCTCGCGGGGCAGCACCGTCCTCGCCGACACGGTGACCAAGGGGGCGCCGGTCGTCGCGATGACCGGCACCGTCGACGAGACCGGCGACCACCCGCGCGAGACGGTGTCGCGCGTCTACTCGGCCGTGAGCATCGACGCCGTGAGCCGCGACGACGAGACCGTCACCTACAGCGGCGTCGTCCACGACGCGACGGGCAGCCTGCCGCTGCGCATCCGGTTCGAGCCGACCGACGGGCGCATCCGGATGGACGTCGCGGTCCGCGGTGCCTCCGCGGTCGCGGTCAACCTCGACTGGCGCCCCGCGACGGTCGGCATCGCCCCGGCGCTGCCCGAGAGGAACCTGCGGGAGCGGGCGTACTGGGTCGACCCGGTCGAGACCGAACAGCCGGCCTTCACGTGGGTCCTCGGGACCGACGTCTCCATCGCGCCGGTCCAGGTCCCGCGGGCCGTCGACCTGCGCCAGGACGGCCGCATCGGGATCCACGTGTGGTCCCCTCGGGCCGTGGTGACCGTCACGGACACACCCCGGCCGAGCGTGGAAGACTCGGCCCCATGACCGACCCCACCGGTGCGTCGCGCCCGCACCGGGTCGCGATGGTCACGGTGCACACCTCCCCGCTCGCGCAGCCGGGCACCGGCGACGCCGGCGGGATGAACGTCTACGTCCTCGAGGTCGCGCGCCGGCTGGCCCGGCTCGGGACGCAGGTCGACCTCTTCACCCGGACGACGAGCGCGGCGCAGGCCGAGGTCGTCGAGGTCGAGCCCGGGGTCGTCGTCCGGCACGTCGCCGCCGGCCCGTACGAGGGGCTCTCGAAGGAGGACCTGCCGGGGCAGCTGTGCGCCTTCGCCGCCGGGATGATGCGGGTCGCGGCCCACGCGCCGCTCGGCTACTACGACCTCGTGCACTCGCACTACTGGCTCTCGGGCCAGGTCGGATGGCTCGCCGCCGACCGCTGGGGCGTGCCGCTCGTGCACACGATGCACACGATGGCCCGGGTCAAGAACCTCCACCTGGCCGACGGTGACGAGCCCGAGCCCCGCGGCCGCGAGATCGGGGAGTCGCAGGTCGTCGAGGCGGCCGACCGGCTCGTCGCGAACACCGAGCGCGAGGCGCGCGAGCTCGTCGACCTCTACGACGCCGACCCGGCGCGGGTGGCGGTCGCGGCCCCCGGGGTCGACCTCGGGACCTTCACGCCCGGCTCCCTCGCGCAGGCGCGCGCCGAGCTCGGGCTGCCCGCCGACGCGGTGCTCCTGCTCTTCGTCGGACGCGTGCAGCCGCTCAAGGCGCCGGACGTCCTCGTGCGGGCCGCGGCCGAGCTCGTGCGGCGGCACCCCGCGCTGCGCGAGCGGCTCGTCGTCGCGGTGCTCGGCGGGGCCAGCGGCGCCGGCGAGCGGACGCCGATGGGGTTGGACGCGCTGGCGACCTCGCTCGGGATCGGAGACCGGCTGCGCCTCGTCCCGCCGGTCGACCGCGCGACGCTGGCCCGCTGGTACCGCGCCGCCGACGTCGTCGCCGTGCCGTCGCACAACGAGTCGTTCGGGCTCGTCGCCGTCGAAGCGCAGGCCTGCGGCACACCGGTCGTCGCCGCGAACGTCGGCGGGCTGCCGACGGCCGTCGGGGATGGCGGGCTGCTCGTCGACGGCCACGACACCGCCGACTGGGCGACGTCCCTCGGGCGGGTCGTGCTCGAGCCCGGGCTGCGGGACGCGTTGTCGCCGAGGGCGGTCGAGCACGCGCGCGGCTTCGGGTGGGAGCGGACGGCCGAGCGCCTGCTCGAGGTCTACGGCCAGGCGCTGGCCCGGCCGAAGGACGTCTCCATCCACGGCGCGCAGCGCATCGCCGGTGTGCCGCAGGCGGTCATCCCGTGAGCACCCCCGACCTGCTCGCCACCGTGCGGGCGTTCCTCGACGAGTCCGGCCTCGAGTGGGAGGCCGGCGCTCGGGACGACGAGGTCGTCGTCGCGCTCCCCGGCGAGAAGAAGCTGAAGACCGTCGTGTCGCTCGTCTGCGGCGAGCAGGCGTTGTCGGTGTCGGCGTTCGTCATCCGCAACCCCGACGAGAACCACGGCGAGGTGTACCGCTTCCTGCTGAGTCGCAACCTGCGCCTGCCGGGGCTCGCGTACGCCGTCGACCGGTCGGGTGACGTCTTCGTGACCGGCCGCGTGCCGGCCGCGGGGGTGGACGCCGACCAGCTCGACCAGCTGCTCGGGGTCGTGCTGGCCGCGGCCGACGAGCCGTTCAACGAGCTGCTCGTCATGGGCTTCCTCTCCTCGATGCGCAAGGAGTGGGAGTGGCGCGTGTCGCGCGGCGAGAGCCTGCGCAACCTCGAGGCCTTCCGGCACATCCTCGAGCGGCCCGGCGACCCGCCGCGCGAGGGCTCCGCCTGACCCGGCCGGTGGCCTCCGTGCGGGGGCGTCCACGGGGGCGGATGGTCGGTTCGGTGGCGTCCGCGGCTCGCTAGGCTGGCGGCATGACGGAGCACACGCTGATCCTCCTGCGCCACGGCGAGTCCGACTGGAACCAGAAGAACCTGTTCACCGGATGGGTCGACGTCGACCTCACCGACAAGGGCCGCGCCGAGGCCGTGCGCGGCGGGCAGCTGATGCGCGACGCGGGCCTCCTGCCGGACGTCGTGCACACCTCGGTGCTGCGCCGCGCCATCACGACGGCCAACCTCGCGCTCGACGCGTGCGACCGCCACTGGGTGCCGGTGCACCGCAGCTGGCGCCTCAACGAGCGCCACTACGGCGCGCTCCAGGGCCTCGACAAGGCCGCGACCCGTGACAAGTACGGCGACGAGCAGTTCATGCTGTGGCGTCGCTCGTTCGACACCCCGCCGCCGCCCATCGAGATGGGCAGCGAGTTCGACCAGACCGGCGACCCGCGCTACGCCGGCGTCGACGTGCCCGCCACCGAGTGCCTGGCCGACGTCATCCCGCGGATGATGCCGTACTGGGAGAACGAGCTCCGGGCCGACCTCGGCGCCGGGCGGACCGTCCTCGTGACCGCGCACGGCAACAGCCTGCGGGCGCTCGTCAAGCACCTCGACGGCATCAGCGACGACGACATCGCCGGCCTCAACATCCCGACGGGGATGCCTCTGGTCTACCGGCTCGGCGAGGACTTCATGCCGACCGGTGCTGGCGAGTACCTCGACCCCGAGGCCGCGGCGGCCGCCGCGGCGGCGGTGGCCAACCAGGGGCGCTGAGCCCGGTCAGGCCGGGTTGGGCAGCACCGGCACCTCGACGCTGGTGCCCGTGGCCGGCAGGCCGAGCCACCCCGTGTCCTGGTCGCCGAGCAGGGCCTGCCCGACCGGGGGCACGCCCGAGTGGACCAGGCGACCCGCAGCGTCGCGCACGACGAGCCGGAACGCCGCGGCGTCGTCGGCGTTGACGACGGAGACGACCGCGGTGCGGCGCTTCATCGGCGTCACCTTCGAGACGGGGTACGCGTTCGGGCTCGTCGCGAGCAGCTGGCAGGTGGCGCCACCGTCGGGGACGACGACGAGGAAGCGGCCGGTGCCGGGTGGGTCGTCGTCGAGGCGGTAGACGGCGGGTGCGCTGGCCTGCTCGGCCGGGACCACGACGGCCGGGAGGACGAGGAACCCGCTGCGGCCGGAGCGGCCGTCGTCGCGGACGTCGAGCCGGCGGACGACCCCGCCGCCCGGGAGCCGCACGCTGCTGAGCAGGACGCGGCCGTCACCACCGGTGGGGGAGTCCGCGGACGTGTCGAGCACGCTGCCGACGACCGGTGAGTCGCAGAGGACCTCGCCGCGCAGGTCGCGGCGGGCGAGGCCGGTCGCCGAGGCGACCTGGTCGAGGAGGCCGTCGAGCGGTGCCCCGGTGGCCGATGTGAACGCGGCGGCGTTCCAGTCCTCGGGGGTGACCGGCGGGCCGTCGTAGGCCGAGACGGCCACCCGGCCGGCGATGCCCCAGGGTCTCGCGGCGAGGGTGCCGACGCCGTCGCGGAGCCGGATCGGGAGCGAGTCGCGCTCCACCGCACCGGTCCTCGACGGCAGGACGAACGGGGAGAAGCGCGCCGACGTGACGGTGGGTCGGGTGAGGACGAGGAGCGCGGCGTCCTCGGCCCGGGTGAGGCCGACGGCGACGACGTCCTCGGCGCCGAGGATGGCGTCGAACCCGAGGCGCACCGCGTCGAGGCGCTCGGCGGGCGAGCGGGCGTCGCCGGTCCACACGCGGACCGAGGTGCTGGAGGGGCGCTCGCCGAGGAGGGTCGTCGCGACGACGACCCTGGTGTCGTCGAGGTCGCCCGCCCAGAGCAGACGGGTCCCCGGGCCGGCGCGCGCGACGAGGGCGAGGATGCCGAGGTCGTCGCGCAGGGGGCCGCGAGCCGGCCACCGGGACGCAGAGGCCCAGGCCGGGTCGTCCGGGCCGGCGGTCGTCGGGGCCGGCGACGGGCGGGGTGGGGTGGCGGTGGTGCTGCTCGTCCGGCGGTCGACCACCGCCCAGGCGAGCGCTGCGGCGCCGGCCGCGGCGAGGCCGCCGAGCACCACGGTGCGGCGGGAACGTGAGCGGTGGAGGCCGGCGACGAGCTCGGCGGGGTCGGGGGGGTCGGGCTGCGAACGGGCGAGACGAAGGACGAGGCCGTCGAGGTCGGTGCGCAGCCGGGCGTCGTCGGGGGCGAGGCCGACGACGGCGCGGGCCTGCCGGTGCGCGGCGAGCATCCGGTGGTGGGTCTCCGCCGCGACGGGCGGGGCCGGGCCGAGGCCGTCGTCCCAGACGACCTCGGCGGCGAGGGCCAGGCGCTGCTCCGGCGGGGTGGCGGCGAGGGCGTCGAGGAGGGCGGCGGGCACCGGGTCGTCGGGATCGGCCACGAGGGCCGTGAGCTGTGGGAGGTGGGTGGGGGGCTCCTGCGCCTGCGCCGTTGATGCGGTGCCGGGGCGGGCCGGGGTGTGCGGGAGGCGGGTGACGAGCCCGTGGCGGGCGACGGCGGTGGGCGCGCCCTCCTCGACGGCCTCGGCCCAGCGGCGGCGTACGGCGACGAGGGCGTCGGTGGTGGTGCGGCGGGCGGCGACCGGGTCGAGCAGGGTGACGAGGGCGACGGCCTCGAGGTCGGGCCAGCGGGCGGCGACGAAGCGGTCGGCGTCGGCGGCGGTGTCCGCGTCGGCCGGGCGGCTCGTCGTCATGCGCCCATGATCACCCGACAGGAGGGCCCGTGGGGCCGACCGCGCGGTTCGGAGGACGGCGCTCGCCTTCCTGAGAGCGGCCGGGTGGGGTAGGTGCTCCCAGCCTCCATGCGCCGCGGAAGGAATCCCTTGCCGGGTGGAAGGAATCCCTTGCGAAGCGGAAGGACACGTTTCCGGGTGGAAGGACTCCCTTGCCGACTGGAAGGGAAATCTTGCGGGGCGCAAGGAATCCCTTGCGGGGTGGAAGCGAAACCTTGCCGGGTGGAAGGGAAACCTTTCGCGGCAACAGGAGGCTGGGAGAGCACCATTGCTCCCGGCTCCCCGGCTCCCCGGCTCCCGGCTCCCGGTTGGTCACCCGTAGTAGGTGCCGGAGCCGGAGCCCACGTCGTAGAGGTCGTACAGGTCGAGGACGTCGCGACCCTTGGGCGGGACGTCGTCGTAGAGGAGCCGACCACCCGCCCCCCGCGCCACGACGCGCACGTCCTCTCCGGTGAACGCGCTCGTCAGCCGGGGCAGCGCGGCGCCGCCCCGCACCGGCGTCGGACGGCACAGCGGCGCCCCGCTGAGGGTCCGCAGCTCGACCGTCGTCGACCTCGCCGGGGTGGTGACGAAGTACGTCGGCCGCTCCCCGTCCCAGATGAGCGGGGTGACGTACGGGCTGCGCACCGACGCGGCGGGGATGACGAACGGCGCGTCTCCGTACTCGGCGCTGCCGTCGGCACCTCCGCCACGGAACGAGGCGAAGCGCACGACGGCCCCCTCCCGCGTCCGGACGAGGACGACCTCCGCGGAGGCCGGCCCCCGCACCCCGAGCACGTCACGCAGGCTGTCGTCGGGGAGGACGTGCGAGGTGCGCTCGACCTCGAGCGACCGACGGGGCACCCCGAACGTGGCCGCGAGCTCGGCGACGGTGCTCTCGGTGAAACCGCCCGGGCCGACGACCCTGTCGTCGTCCGTCAGCTCGTAGGGGAGCGGGCCGTCGAAGTCGCCCAGCCGGAACCGGGCGGCCGGACCCGGGGACCCGGTGAGCACCGTCGTGGCGACCCCGTCGCGCAGCGCGAAGCGGCTCCACGAGCGGTCGACCCGACCCTCGGGGGTCGGGTGCACCACCAACGAGCACTCGCCCTCGCTCACGCCGGGCCGGGTCAGCGCGACGAGCACCGACCGCCGGCCGGAGCGGACGACCAGGCCGACGGCGTCCGTCGCGAGACCGCCCCAGCCGGAGCCGAGCTGGAGCGAGGTGAGGCGCGACGCCGCCGTCCCGGCGGGGCCGCCCCACGCGTGGATCGCGAACCCGTCGTCCGCGACGATGGCGGGGTCGGTCGACAGGACGACGCGCCGGCCCTCGACGTCCCCGGCGAAGAGGAGCCGCGACCCGGCCGCGTCCGACGCGAGCATCGCCAGGACCCCCGGGTCGCGCGCCAGCTCGCCCCGGGGCGGCCACCGGTAGACCGACCCCCACGCGGGGTCGTCCGGTCCGGCGGTCGACGGAGCCGGGCGCGGGCCGCGGGCGACCGGGGCAGGGGTCGTCGGCCGCGACGCCACCGCCCAGCCGCCCACCCCGACTCCGGCCACGGCGAGGGCGCCGACCACGACGAGCGAGCGCCGGCGCACGCCGCGCTCGCGGGCGCGCACGAGGTCGGCCGGGTCCGGGGGGTCGGGCAGCGTGGCGGCGAGCCGGTCGAGGAGGTCGGCGAGGTCGATGCCCACCCGGTGGTCCGCGGGCGCCGCCCCGGCCTCGGCGAGTGCGCCGCGGTGCGCGTCGAGCAGGCGGTCGCGGGCACCCCGCAGCGCGTCACCCTCGACCCCGCGCGGGCGACCGAGGCCCGTCCGGCCGGGCGCGAGCCGGTCCACCTCGTCGTCGCCCAGCTCCCAGAGTGGTCCGGCGGCGAGCAGCGCCCGCACCGGCGCCGGCTCGCGCGCGAGCGCCGCGAGGAGAGCCCCGGGGACGGGGTCGCCGGGCGCGGAGGGGTCGCGGGCCGCATCGCGCAACCGTTCCGGGACCGCGGCCCCACCGGCCTCGCCGAGCGCCCGCACCCGCGCGAGGAGCTCGGCGCGCGCGGCCGCGGTCGGCGCCCCGTCCTCGACGACGGCCGACCACCGCGCGTGCAGCGCCGTGACGGTGGCCGTCGTCACCGTGCGGGCGAGGCCCGGGTCGAGCGTCGCGACGAGCGCGACGGACTCGAGGGCGGGCCAGCGCGCGGCCGCGAACCCCTCGAACCCGTCCCCGTCGTCGTGCGTCACGCCGCCATGATCACCCACGAGCGCGATCGTGTGCAGCCCTTCGCGGCGAGCGGTCGGTCCGGACCCGCCGACGGGGCCCGGCCGACGTCAGAGCCGCGGGAGCACCCGCTCGGTGTGCTCACCGGGCTCGAAGATCCGCGAGGCGGGGCCGACGATGAGCGGGTCGGGGACCCCGACGAGGTCGACGTCCTTCGAGGTGTAGTCGACCCCGCTGAGCAGGACCCGCATCGCCTCGAGCCGGGCCCGCTTCTTGTCGTTGCTCTTGACGACGGTCCACGGGGCGTCACCGGTGTCGGTGGAGAAGAACATCGCCTCCTTGGCCTCGGTGTAGGCGTCCCACTTGTCGAGGCTCGCGAGGTCGGTCGGCGAGAGCTTCCACTGCCGGACCGGGTCGTTCTGGCGCGAGGCGAAGCGCGCGGCCTGCTCCTCCCGGCTGACGGAGAACCACAGCTTGACGAGGTGGATGCCCGAGTTGACGAGCATCCGCTCCAGCTCCGGTGCCTCGCGCATGAACTCGAGGTACTGGCTGGGGGAGCAGTAGCCCATGACGCGCTCGACGCCGGCCCGGTTGTACCAGGACCGGTCCATGAAGACGATCTCGCCACCGCTCGGCAGGTGCTGCACGTAGCGCTGGAAGTACCACTGCGTGGTCTCGACCTCGGTCGGCTTCTCGAGCGCCAGGACGCGCGCACCGCGCGGGTTGAGGTGCTCCATGAACCGCTTGATGGCCCCGCCCTTGCCGGCGGCGTCACGCCCCTCGCAGATGACGAGGACCTTGCTCCCGGTCTCCTTGACGTGCAGCTGCAGCTTGATGAGCTCGATCTGCAGGCGGCGCTTGGTCCGCTCGTACTCCTCGCGCGGGAGCTTCCTGTCGTAGGGGTAGCCGTGCTGCCACGCCTTGCCGGTCGTCGGCGCCGCGGCCTCGCCGGCGGCGCCCTCGACCTCCTCGACCTCCTCGAGGTCGTGCAGCTCCTCGAGCTCCTCGGCGTAGTCCTCCGTCACGGACCGGCGCTGGTCGTCCACACCTCGAGCGTAGTCGCGTCCTCGCGACCCGTCAGGGGGTCAGGCGACGGTGTGCTCGCCGACCTCGTCGTGGCCGCCGGCCGCCTCGTCGCCCCACTCGCCGGTGACGATCCAGATGACCCGCTCGGCGACCGACACGGCGTGGTCGGCGAAGCGCTCGTAGTAGCGGCCGAGGAGCACGACGTCGACGGCGGTCTCGGTGTCGTGGGCCCAGTCCCCGCCGGTCACGTGCGTGAAGAGGTCGCGGTGCAGGCGGTCCATCGCGTCGTCCTCGCGGGCGACGTCGCGGGCGGCGTCGACGTCGCGGGCCGCGATGACGGAGCCGGCCTTCTCGACGACGAGCTCGGCGACGGTGCCCATCTCGCGGAAGGTGCCGCGCAGCTCCGGCGGGACCGCGGACGCGGGGTAGCGCAGGCGGGCGACCTTGGCGACGTGGCGCGCGAGGTCGCCCATCCGCTCGATGTCGCTGCTCATCCGCATGCTCGTGACGACGACCCGCAGGTCCGTCGCCACCGGCTGCTGGAGGGCGATGAGGTCGAACGAGAGGAGGTCGACCTGCTCGCGCATCCGGTCGATCTCGGCGTCGGCGGCGATGACGGAGTCGGCGAGGCTGACGTCGGCGTCGAGGAGGGCGGTCGTCGCGCGGCTCATCGCGGACGCCGCGAGGTGGGTCATCTCGACGAGGCTCTCGGCGATCCGGTCGAGCTCCTCGTGGTAGGCCTTGCGCATCACGGCTGGGGTCCTTCGTGGCTGGGGGTGCGTCGGCGCGCGACGGCAGCGGTCGGTCGCGCCGTCGCCCGGGAACCATCCCACCCGGGGATGAACCGCAGACGTGGCCGAGGTGAACTTCGGGCGTCCGGAGACGCGGCAGCGCCCCGGATGGCGGGGAGCGGTCGGTGGACCCCCGTACCCTGACGTCGTGGATGCGACCATCGCGGCGAGCCTCGGCGGGGCGGCCGGCCTCGTCGTCGGCGCCGTCGCCGTGCTCGCGGCCCGGTGGTCCGAGCGCAGCCTCGACGACGCACCCGTCGTCGAGGAGCCGCCGCTGGCCCGCGGCGTCGGGGACGTGCTCTCGGTGCTGCGCTCCATCGCCGTCGTCGTCGACGCGTCCGACGCGGTGGTCAAGGCGTCGGCCCCGGCCGTCACCTACGGCCTCGTGCGCCACCAGGAGCTGGTGCACCACGAGCTGCGCCACCTCGCGCGCCAGGTGCGCCGCGACGGCGTCATCCGTGAGGCCGAGCTCGACCTCGCACGCGGGCCGAACCCCGACGGGAGCGTCGTCATGCGGGTGCGCGTCGCCCCGCTCGGCGTCGCCCACGTGCTGCTGCTCGCCGAGGACCACACCCACGCGCGCCGCGTCGAGGAGGTCCGCCGCGACTTCGTCGCCAACGTCAGCCACGAGCTGAAGACCCCCGTCGGCGGCATCTCGCTGCTCGCCGAGGCCGTCCTCGACGCCAAGGACGACCCCGTGGCGGTGACGCGCTTCGCGCAGCGCATCCGCGTCGAGGCGACCCGGCTCGGGCGGCTCGTCCAGGAGATCGTCGACCTCTCGCGCCTCCAGGTCGCCGACACCCTCCACGAGCCCGAGCTCGTCGACCTCGGCACGGTCGTCGTCGAGGCCGTCGACCGCGTCAAGGTCGCCGCCGAGGCCAAGGAGATCGAGCTCGGCCTCGCGACCGAGCGCGGACTGCGCGT
Source organism: Phycicoccus jejuensis (assembly GCF_000720925.1). Classification (GTDB taxonomy): domain Bacteria; phylum Actinomycetota; class Actinomycetes; order Actinomycetales; family Dermatophilaceae; genus Phycicoccus; species Phycicoccus jejuensis. Next base: position 44,471 of record NZ_JOEE01000006.1, read on the forward strand.
CTTCGGCGACCGCGAGCTGCTCGTCACCGCCGTGACCAACCTGCTGACCAACGCGGTCAACTACAGCGACCCCGGGACGAAGGTCGGGCTGGGGGCCCGTCGCGTCGACGAGACCGTCGAGGTCGCCGTCACCGACCAGGGGCAGGGCATCCCCGCCGCCGAGCTGGAGCGCATCTTCGAGCGCTTCTACCGCGTCGACGCCGCGCGCTCGCGGGCCACCGGCGGCACCGGCCTGGGCCTGGCCATCGTCAAGCACGTCTGCGCCAACCACGGCGGCGAGGTCACCGTGTGGAGCCAGGAGGGGCGCGGCTCGACGTTCACCATGAGACTCCCCGTCGCGGCCACCCCGGTCGACGACGACGACGCGACCGCGCCGGACCCCAGCGCCGGGGTCGCCCGAGAAGAGAGCACCGCATGACGCGCATCCTGATCGTCGAGGACGAGGAGTCGTTCTCGGACCCGCTGAGCTACCTCCTGAGCAAGGAGGGCTACGAGGTCTCGGTCGCCGACAACGGGCACGACGCCCTGAGCGAGTTCGACACCGGGGGCGCCGACCTCGTGCTGCTCGACCTCATGCTGCCCGGCCTGTCCGGCGTCGACGTCTGCCGCGCGCTGCGCCAGCGCTCGAACGTGCCGGTCATCATGCTCACCGCGAAGGACAGCGAGATCGACAAGGTCGTCGGTCTCGAGCTCGGCGCCGACGACTACGTGACCAAGCCGTACTCCTCGCGCGAGCTGCTGGCGCGCATCAAGGCCGTCCTGCGCCGCGGGGCCGAGCCCGAGGAGCTCCTGCCGACGACCCTCGAGGCCGGGCCGGTGCGGATGGACGTCGAGCGCCACGTCGTCACCGTCCGCGGCGAGCAGCGCTCGATGCCGCTCAAGGAGTTCGAGCTCCTCGAGATGCTGCTGCGCAACACCGGGCGGGTGCTGACCCGCGGGCAGCTCATCGACCGGGTGTGGGGCAGCGACTACGTCGGCGACACCAAGACGCTCGACGTCCACGTCAAGCGCCTGCGCGCCAAGATCGAGACCGATCCCGGGGCGCCGCAGCACATCGTCACCGTGCGCGGGCTCGGCTACAAGTTCGAGGCCTGAGGGCGGCCGGCGCCCGGCGCGGCACCCGGCGGGCGATGCCGGCCGGAGCCCGCCGTCAGCTGGCGCTGGGCGACGGGGTGGCGCTCGGCGTCGCCGACGGGCTCGGCGCGAGGCCCTCGTAGTAGCGCTCGGAGGGCAGCACCGGCACCTGGACGACGTTCTGCCCGGCCTGCTGGGTCGTGACGACGAGCTGGACCATCGAGCCCGGGCGCTGAGGCACGGTCTCGAGGGTGACCGCCTTTCCGTCGGCGGAGATCGCGTCGTCGGAGTAGGGCGCCACCGTCGTGGTCGTCGGGGACGAGCCCTCGAGCGAGAAGGACACCTCGACGGGATCGCGCCCCTCGTTGACCGCCTGCCCGACGATCGTGCCGGGACCGCCCTCCTCGTCCGAGACGATGACCAGGTTGCGCAGGTCGAGACCCGGGATGGTGAGCGGGACGCCGTCCGCCGGGATGTACGGGTAGTCCGTCTGGACCGGCGAGAAGACGCCGCAGGCGGAGACCGTGAGGGTGGCGGCGGCGAGTCCGGCGAGCCGGAGGGCGGAGGCGGCGCGGGTCGTCACGCGCCCAAGGATAGCGGGGGGTCGGGTGCCGCCTCGCCCGGTGTCCCGGCCCGCGTCGTCGGACGCGCTCGCGTGGCGCGACGAGGCTGTCTGGGCGGCGCGCCCGCGTCGCGCGCGAAGCACGCCACCGGCCCGTCTGTCAACCCCCGATTTTCTCCCGTGGATGCTCGTTTCAGGCCCCTGACCTGCGGAAACGTCCCGCGTTCCCGTTGGGCCGGATCGGCGTGTCGTGGTATTCTTGGGGCCTCGAAAGGGGACAACACCACATGGTTTTCAAGGTCGGCGAGACGGTCGTGTACCCGCACCACGGGGCCGCGCGCATCGAAGAGATCAAGACCCGCACGATCCGCGGAGAGGAGAAGCTCTACCTCAAGCTGAAGGTCGCGCAGGGCGACCTCGTCATCGAGGTACCCGCCGAGAACTGCGACCTCGTCGGCGTCCGGGACGTCGTCGACAAGGCCGGCCTCGACAAGGTCTTCGAGGTCCTCCGCACTCCGTACGCCGAGGAGCCGACCAACTGGTCGCGCCGCTTCAAGGCCAACCTCGAGAAGCTCGCCTCCGGCGACGTCATCAAGGTCGCCGAGGTCGTCCGCGACCTGTGGCGTCGCGACAAGGACCGCGGCCTGTCCGCCGGTGAGAAGCGGATGCTGGCCAAGGCGCGCCAGATCCTCGTCTCCGAGCTCGCGCTCGCCGAGAAGACCGACGAGGACAAGGCCGAGTCCATCCTCGACGAGGTCCTCGCGTCCTGACGCACCCGGTCGCCCCGGCGACCGCTCCGACGTGACCGACGACGCCCGCACCGCCCCGCGCGGTGTGGGTGTCGTCGTCGTCGCGGCCGGGTCCGGGACGCGCCTGGGTGCCGGGATGCCCAAGGCCTTCGTGCCGCTGGCGGGGCGCCCCCTGCTCGGCTGGGCGCTCGACACCGTGGCCCGGGTGCCCGGTCTGCGCTCGGTCGTCGTCGTCGCCCCGTCCGGGCTCGCCGACACCGGCGCGCCGGCCTGGGCCGGTGTCACCCTCCCCGACGGCGCCGTCGTCGTGCCCGGAGGGGCGGAGCGCACCGACTCCGTCGCGGCCGGGCTCGCCGCGCTCGACCCCGCCTGCGACGTCGTCCTCGTCCACGACGCCGCCCGCTGCCTGGCCCCGGTGGCCGTCTTCGTCCGCGTCGTCGACGCCGTGCGCGCCGGCGCCGCCGGGGTCGTGCCGGGTGTCGCGGTCGTCGACACCGTGAAGACCGTCGATGCGCGCGGGGTCGTCACCGGCACCCCGGACCGCGCGACGCTGCGGGCGGTCCAGACCCCCCAGGGCTTTCGCCGCGAGGTGCTCGAGGCCGCCCACGCCGGAGGCGCCGGGGCCACCGACGACGCCGCCCTCGTGGAGCAGCTCGGCCACGACGTGCTCGTCGTCGACGGCGACCCCCGCTCCTTCAAGGTGACGACGGTCGACGACCTCGCCCACGCCGAGCGCCTACTCGCCGGCGCCTAGCATCGGGGCATGAGCGTGCTGCCCCGGGTCGGTGTCGGAGTCGACGTCCACGCCCTCGCGCCGGAGGGGTCCGCCCGCGAGCTGTGGGTCGCCGGCCTGCACTGGCCGGGCGAGCGGGGACTCGACGGCCACTCGGACGCCGATGTCGCGGCCCACGCCGCCTGCGACGCCCTCTTCTCCGCCGCGGGCATCGGGGACCTCGGGGCGCACTTCGGCACCGCCCGGCCGGAGCTGGCCGGGGCGTCGGGGGTCACGCTGCTCGCCGAGGCGGCCCGGCTGGTCCGGTCGGCCGGCTTCGAGGTCGGCAATGTCGCCGTGCAGGTCGTCGGCAACCGGCCCAAGGTCGGCACCCGCCGGGCCGAGGCGGAGGCCGCCCTCTCGGCGGCGGCCGGGGCCCCAGTGTCGGTGAGCGGCACGACGACCGACGGCCTCGGGCTGACCGGCCGCGGCGAGGGCGTCGCCGCCATCGCGACCGCGCTCGTCGTCGCCCGCGACTGAGGGCACGTCCCGCGAGGGGCTGCGCGACCGCTGTGCGGGTCAGCGGGAGCGGGGGCCGCCCTGCACGCGCCGGTCGGCGCCGACGATGCGGGCCATCCGCTGCAGCTCCGCGACGTGCCCGCAGAGGGCCTCCCGGCCGGCGCCGGTGAGCACCACGGTCGTCACCTGGCGTCCCTCGCGGGACCCGCGCTCGAGCCGGGTGTAGCCCTTGCCCGACAGGACCTTGAGGTGCTTGGACAGGGCGGAGTCCGACAGGCCGATCTCGTCACGGACCTCGCCGAACTCGCGTCCCGCGCTGGGCACGAGGAAGGCGCAGATCCGCAGGCGGTGCGGCTCGTGGATGACGTCGTCGAACACCGGGTACGGCATGTCCGCAGGATACGTCGGCTTGCCCGTCGGGAAAGGCGCTTCGGTCGCCCGCGGGCGGCCCGTGCCCGTGGCCCGACCCACCGGGCACTGCCGTCGGCGCCCCGCCTTCGCTAGCGTGGCGAGACCCAGCACCGCCCACCCAGGAGGAACCGTGCCGCAGACCGTCAAGGGCGTCGTCGCCCGCGCCAAGGGCGCCCCCGTCGAGCTCGTCGACGTCGTCGTCCCCGACCCCGGTCCGGGGGAGGCCGTCGTCGTCGTCGAGGCCTGCGGGGTCTGCCACACCGACCTGCACTACCGCGAAGGCGGCATCAACGACGAGTTCCCCTTCCTCCTCGGCCATGAGGCCGCAGGCCGGGTCGAGGCGGTCGGCGAGGGCGTGACCGAGGTGGCCCCCGGTGACTTCGTCATCCTCAACTGGCGGGCCGTGTGCGGGCAGTGCCGCGCCTGCCGCAAGGGCAAGCCGTGGTACTGCTTCGCGACGCACAACGCGACGCAGAAGATGACGCTCACCGACGGCACCGAGCTCTCGCCGGCGCTCGGTATCGGGGCGTTCATCGAGAAGACGCTCGTCGCCGCCGGCCAGTGCACGAAGGTCGACGAGGCGGACGCGGCCGCGGTCGGCCTGCTCGGCTGCGGGGTGATGGCCGGCTTCGGCGCGGCGGTCAACACCGGCGGGGTGGGTCGCGGCGACTCGATCGCGGTCATCGGCTGCGGCGGCGTCGGTGACGCGGCCATCGCCGGCGCGAAGGTCGCCGGCGCGACGACCGTCATCGCGGTCGACGTGGACGCGAAGAAGCTCGCCTGGGCGAAGGACCTCGGCGCGACGCACACCGTCGACGCCTCGACCGAGGACGCCGTCGAGGCCGTCCGGGCGCTGACCGGCGGTCACGGCGCGGATGTCGTCGTCGAGGCGGTCGGGCGGCCCGAGACCTACGAGCAGGCGTTCTACATGCGCGACCTCGCCGGCACGGTCGTGCTCGTCGGGGTGCCGACGCCGGAGCAGCAGGTGACGCTGCCGATGATCGAGATCTTCGGGCGCGGCGGGGCGCTGAAGTCCAGCTGGTACGGCGACTGCCTGCCCTCGCGGGACTTCCCGATGCTCGTCGAGCTCTTCCGTCAGGGCCGCTTCCCGCTCGACGCGTTCGTGTCGGAGCGGATCGGCATCGAGGGGGTCGAGGAGGCCTTCACGAAGATGCACGACGGCGACGTGCTGCGCTCGGTCGTCGTCATGGGCGGGTCGGCGTGAGCGGGGCCACGACCATCGACGGCGTCCCCACCTCGCCGGGCGGCGTGCGGGTCGAGCGGCTCGTGACGTCGGGCGTCTTCGAGCTGGACGGCGGCTCGTGGGACGTCGACAACAACGTCTGGCTGCTCGGCGACGACGACGAGGTGCTCGTCGTCGACGCCGCGCACGACGCGCGCGCCATCCTCGAGGCGGTCGGTGGCCGGCGGGTCGTCGGCATCGTCTGCACGCACGGCCACAACGACCACGTCAACGCGGTGCCCGACCTCGTCGCCGAGACGGGGGCGAGCGTCTGGCTGCACCCGGACGACCGCGTGCTGTGGGACATGAGCCAGGACGAGGCGCCGGACGAGGACCTCGCCGACGGCACGACCTTCACCGTCGGTGACGTCGGGGTGGTCACGCTCCACACGCCGGGCCACGCGCCGGGGGCCTGCTGCCTCCACGCGCCGTCGCTCGGGGTGCTGTTCAGCGGGGACACCCTGTTCCAGGGCGGGCCGGGGGCGACGGGTCGCTCGCACAGCGACTTCCCGACCATCGTCGAGTCGATCAGCACCCGGCTGCTCTCCCTGCCGCCCGAGACCGTCGTCCTCACCGGCCACGGCGACGCGACGACCGTCGGGGACGAGGCACCGCACCTCCAGGAGTGGCTCGACCGCGGCCACTGACCCGGCCCGCCCACCCTCGAGGTTCCGCGTCGTCACCGTGACGGCGCGGAACCTCGGCCCTGACGGGGATGCATCCGCGTCCGGATGGAGCAACCGCGTCGTCACCGTGATGACGCGGATGCTCACGGCCTGGGCAGCAGCCCACGAGCCGCCGCGCGGGAGAGCGCGGCCCGGACGAGGGCCGCCACCCGCTGCGGGCTCGCGAGGTCGGCCCAGGTGAGACGCACGATCTCGTAGCCGAGGGCCCGCAGTCGGTCCTCGCGCACCTTCTCGGCGGCGAGCGCTGCTCGCCCGTCGGCCCCCTCGTACTTGACCAGTCCGTCGAACTCGACGACGACGCACCCCTCGACCAGCAGGTCGACACGGGCGAGGACGATGCCGTGCCCGTCGGCGATGCGGACCTGCGACCGCACGCCGTGGCCGAGGTCGACGAGCATCAAGCGGGTCCGGGTCTCGCCCACGGACTCGCTGAGCGGGTCGGCGAGGTGGAGCCACCGGAGTGCGCGGGTGGCCCGGCGAGGGGACTCGGCCAGCTGCTCGACGAGGTTCGCCACCCGCGTCAGCTCGGTAAAGCCGTCGCGCAGCGCTCGGTCGGTGGCGACCACCACCGCGTCGCGTCCCGCGCGCAGCGCGACCTGGGCCAGGGCGGCCTCCAGCGGGATCGTCGGGCAGCCGTCGACCGTCTGCACCGGCAAACCGGCCGGCGGGTGGATGCGCAGGCCGCTCGCCCGGCGGACCCGTGTGACGCTGCCGCTCACGTCGACCACGTCGAGGGCCACGTCGTGCAGGGGCAGCCCGTGGACGGCGAGGGCGCTCTGGTGGGTCGCGGCCTCGTGCGGCCGGCCCCGTGCGTGGAGCACGGCTCGGGCGCGCAGGTCGAGACGTCGCTCCGGCGTGGCCGGTGCCCAGATAGTGCCGAGGACGTAGGCGCCGCGCCGGACCCGGACGAGCGTCCCGGCGTCGACGAGCGCCATGAGGGCGTTGGGGTCGACGTCGAGGCGGGTGGCATCCGGGCTGGAGACGACGCCGTGCTGCGCGGCGGCGAGGGCCAGGAGTCGGTCGGACATCGACCGATCGTGCCCGGTTCGTCGACGACGCCCGGCGCGTCATCCACAGGCCCCGACCGTCGAGGCCGCCGAGGATCCGCGTCATCACGGTGACGGCGCGAAACCTCCACCCGGACGGGGATGCATCCGCGTCCCGGCTGAAGAACCGCGTCGTCACGGTGACGTCGCGGAAGTTCCGGGCGGTTGCTGCGATGCGGGGTGCTCGCGGCCCGGCCGGTAGCCTGTCGCGGGTGACCCTCAGGCTGTTCGACTCCCTCACGCGCGAGCTGCGTGACTTCGTCCCCGTCGTGCCCGGCAAGGCGGGGATCTACATCTGTGGGCTCACGACGCAGGCGCCGCCGCACATCGGGCACGTCCGCTTCGCCGTCGCGTTCGACGTCCTGCGCCGCTGGCTGGCGGTCGGGCACGGCTACGACGTCACGCTCATCCGCAACGTCACCGACATCGACGACAAGATCCTCGCGAAGTCGGCCGAGGCCGGCGAGCCGTGGTTCGCCCTCAGCTACCGCAACGAGATGGAGACCGCCGACGCGCTCGCCGCGCTCGGGGTGCTCCCACCAACCTACGAGCCCCGCGCGACGGGCCACGTGCCCGAGATGGTCGAGCTGATGGAGACCCTCGTCGGCTCCGGACACGCCTACGCCGCCGCGGACGACTCCGGCGACGTCTACTTCGACGTGCGCAGCTGGCCGAGCTACGGCGAGCTGACCCGCCAGAGCGTCGAGGACATGTCCGACGCCGAGGACGCCGACCCGCGCGGCAAGCGCGACCCGCGCGACTTCGCCCTCTGGAAGGGCCGCAAGGCCGACGAGCCCGCGACGGCGTCGTGGCCGACCCCCTACGGCGCCGGCCGCCCGGGCTGGCACCTCGAGTGCTCCGCGATGGCCCGCAAGTACCTCGGCGACACCTTCGACATTCACGGCGGCGGCGTCGACCTGCGCTTCCCGCACCACGAGAACGAGGTCGCCCAGTCGCGCGCCGCGGGGCTCGGGTTCGCCAACTACTGGCTGCACAACGCGTGGGTGACCATGGGCGGCGAGAAGATGAGCAAGTCGCTCGGCAACTCGCTGCGCGTCTCGGAGGTCGTCCGCGAGCACCGGCCGCTCGCCGTCCGCTACTACCTGACGGCGGCGCACTACCGCTCGACGATCGAGTACCACGAGGGCTCCATCGAGGAGGCCACCGCCACCGTCGAGCGCATCGAAGGCTTCCTGCGCCGCGCGCTGCCGGGCGTCGACACCCTCGTCCCCGACGGCTCGGCCGAGCTGCCCGCCGACTTCCGCGAGGCGATGGACGACGACCTCGGGGTCTCGGACGCGCTCGCGGCGCTGCACCAGGCCGTCCGCGCCGGCAACACCGCCCTCGACGACGGCGACCACGACGACGCCGCGACCATCGCGCGCCAGGTCGTCGCGATGGCCGACGTCCTGGGCGTCAACCCCCTCGACCCGCACTGGGCCGCCGGTGGGTCGGAGTCCGACGAGATGACGGCGGCGCTCGACGCGCTCGTCGCCGACCGCGTCGCCGCCCGGGCCCAGGCCCGCGCCGCCCGCGACTACGAGACCGCCGACGCCATCCGCGACGCGCTCGCCGCGGCGGGGATCGCCGTCGAGGACACCGCCGCCGGAGCGCGGTGGACCATCATCCGAGGAAAGGGCGACTGACGTGGCCGGCAACTCCCAGCGCCGCGGCGCCGTGCGCAAGAGCAACAAGAAGGGCTCCACCGTCGGCTCCGGTGGTCAGCGCCGCCGCGGCCTCGAGGGCAAGGGCCCGACCCCGAAGGCCGGCGACCGACCGAACCACAAGGCCCACAAGATGGCCAAGGCCGCCGAGAAGCGGGGCGGCGGACGCCCGACGCAGCGCTCGCCGAAGAAGTCGGCCGCCTCGAGCGAGGTCGTCGCCGGGCGCAACTCCGTCGTCGAGGCGCTGCGCGCGCACGTGCCGGTGACGACGATGTACGTGGCCGGCCGCATCGACTCAGACGACCGCGTCCGCGAGGCGATCAAGACCGCGACCGAGCGCTCCATCCCCATCCTCGAGACGCCGCGCGGTGAGCTCGACCGGCTGACCGACGGCGCGGTCCACCAGGGCCTCGCGCTCCAGGTGCCGCCGTACGCGTACGCCGACCCGCGCGACCTCGTCGACCCCGAGCAGCCGGGCATCCCGCTCGTGGTCGCCCTCGACGGCATCACCGACCCGCGCAACCTCGGCGCCATCGTCCGCTCGGTCGCCGCGTTCGGCGGCCACGGGGTCGTCGTCCCGAGCCGTCGTTCGGCGGGGATGACCGCCAGCGCGTGGAAGACCTCCGCCGGCGCGGCGGCCCGCATCCCGGTCGCGCAGGCCACCAACCTCACGCGGGCGCTCGAGGACTTCCGCAAGGCCGGCTTCTTCGTCATCGGCCTCGACATGGACGGCGACGTCGAGCTGCCCGACCTCGAGCTGGCGTCCGAGCCGCTCGTCGTCGTCGTCGGCTCCGAGGGCAAGGGCCTGTCGCGGCTCGTGCGCGAGACCTGCGACCAGATCGTGTCGGTGCCGATGAGCTCGGCGGTCGAGTCGCTCAACGCCGGCATCGCCACGGGCGTCACCCTCTACGAGGTCGCGCGCCGCCGTCGCCGCTGACGCCGGGGACTGCGGGACAGGCCGGTCCGGCCCGTCGCGCCACGGAAGCCCGCCGTCGGTGTGCCACGATCGAGGGGCGAGCGGTCCACCGACGACCGCCGTCGCCGCTCGCGAGGAGGGATGACCGACGATGTCCGACCAGTACCCGCCGCCCCCGCCCCCCGGTGAGCCCACCGGCCCGGGGACGCCCCCGCCGCCCGGAGGCAGCGCCCCGCAGTACGGCACCCCGCCGGCCGAGAACCCCTACGGCGCACCGCCGCCCGCGCCGGCGTACGGCTACGCCCCGCAGGCCGGTCCGGTCACGCGCCCGAAGTCGATGGACACCGCCGTCATGCTCATGCGTGTGGGTGCGGTGCTCTCCCTCGTCTCGCTCGTGCTCAGCTTCGTCTTCGCCGGCGACATCCGGGAGCAGGCCACCCAGGCGCTGCAGGACTCCGGCCAGACCGTCGACCAGACGCTCGTCGACAGCGCGGTGACCATCGGCATCGCCGTCGCGGTCGTCTTCGGCCTCCTCGGCGCCGGCCTCTGGCTCCTCATGGCCTGGGCCAACGGCAAGGGCAAGTCCTGGGCGCGCATCACGGCCTCGATCCTCTTCGCGCTCTCGTTCGTCACGTTCCTCATCGGGCTGGCGCAGCCGACCCCGCTCCTCTCGCGGGTGCTGAGCATCGTGAGCATCGCCCTCGGCGGGTACATCGTGTACCTGCTCTGGCGCAAGGAGTCCTCGGAGTTCTACGCCGCGAGCAACGCCCCGCGCTACTGACCCCGCACGACCCAGAGGATGCCCCGCACCGGCCACCGGTGCGGGGCACCTTCGTCCACGGACGTCACGAAACCGCCTGCCCGCGAACTGGGTCTGTGCCACGATCGACGCCGCCGGACGAGCCGGCACGGGGTGCGGGGCCGGCGACCGATGAGGTCGGGGTCCGCCCCCGCCGACCTCCAGGAAGCGAGGCGACATGTCCGCCTACGGTGCCACCCCTCCGCCGCCCGTCCCGGGCCACCCCGCCGGGGGGCCGCCCGACAACAAGCTCGTGTGGTCCATCCTCGCGACCCTCTTCTGCTGCCTGCCGTTGGGCATCGTGGCCATCGTCAAGTCCGCCGAGGTCAACACCCGCTGGGGCGCGGGCGACGTCGCCGGTGCGCACGAGTCGGCCGCCGCCGCGGGGAAGTGGATCAAGTGGTCGGTCATCGCCGGCGTCGTCGGCATCGTGCTCGGCGTGCTCCTGTGGTTCGGCCTCGTCGCGAGCTTCGTGGCGGCCACGTCGACGACGACGAGCCCCTGACCGGATGACCACCGCCGCCGCCTCGCGCCTCGAGCGGGTCCGCTCGCTCGAGACGAGCCCCGTCCGGTGGCACCGGCTCGTGCGCCCGGCGGCGGTCGCCGGTGCGGCCGCGACCGTGGTCACCGTCGTCGGCTCGCTCGACCCGAACGCGCCGGGCCACTACCCGCCCTGCCCGTGGCTGTTCCTCACGGGCACGTGGTGCCCGGGCTGCGGATCGCTGCGTGCCGTCCACGCCCTCGCCCACGGCGACGTCGGCACCGCGTTGGCCCGCAACCCGCTCGCGGTCGTGGCGGCGGTCTGGCTGACGGCGTGGTTCGTGCGCTGGTCGCGCCGGCAGTGGCTCGGCCGACGACGCACGACGATGGCTCCGGCCTCCGCGATCCACGCACTGCTCGGCGTCGTGCTGGCCTACTGGGCGCTGCGCAACGTGCCGGGGTGTGGCTGGCTCTCGCCGGCCTGAGCGGCGGGCCGCGAGGTCAGGCGGGGGAGAGGAACTCGGCCCCGGGCAGGTTGCGCCCCACGCCGAACACGAGCACCGCGACGCCGAAGGCGACGGGCAGCCAGTTCGGGACGATCGTGCGGACCGGGCGCCCCTGGCGCGCGCGCAGGAGGCGGTAGCCGAGGTAGAGCACGACCGCGAGGTAGAGCGGCGGCACGAGGGGGTGGCGCTCGAAGGCGGCGCCGACGTGGCCGTGCAGCAGCTCGTAGGTGGCGCGCGTCCCCCCGCACGCGGGGCAGTACAGGCCGGTCGCCGCGTACAGGACGCAGCCGGGGTAGTGACCGGCCTCGTAGGGGGAGTGGGTGGCGAGCCACGCGGCCCCACCGGCGACGGCGACCCCGGCCGCCCCCCACCACACGCGCGGTGAGAGGTGACCGAGGCCGCCGACGTGGGTCGTCATCTCAGTTGGTGTAGTTGGCGGCGAAGTTGGCCGCACCGAGCGCCATCATGATCACGGCGAGGACGACGGCGATGATGCCGGTGACGAAACCACCCTGCGCGAGACCGCGACCGGCCTGGCCGGTGCGGCCGATCTCCTGCTTGGCGAGGTAGCCGAGCACGGCGCCGCCGATGCCGAGCAGGAGCCCCACGATCGAGCAGCAGATGGCGAAGACGAGACCGGCGATGCCGAGGACGAGGGCGATGACCGCCTTCGTGTTGTTGCCGCCGAGGCCGCCGGCGGGGGAGCCGCCGGGGACGGGCATGCTGGGCGGTGCGGTGTAGCCACCACCGGCACCGGGCGGCGGCGGGGGCGGCGGGTAGCCACCGGTGGCCGACGAGTCGCTCGGCTCCTCGGGCTCCGGCGGGGGCGGGTAGCTCCCACCGGGCGGGGGCGGCGGGGGCGGGGGCGTGCTGCTGCTCATGGGTCCTCCGTCGTCAGGGGCCGGCGAGCGCCGGCTCGCGTTCACCCTAGCGGCCGCGCGGCCGTGCGCCGCGGCATTCCACGGCCGTCGTGGGGGCCCCGGTGCGCCCGGATCCTCGGGGGTCGAGGTGATGTCCGACCACCTGTGGGTCGGACATCACCTCGACCCGAGGAGGTCAGGACTTCGGGACCTTGATGACCGTCGAGTGGACGGCTTTGTCGGCGACCGTCTGCCGGTTGTCGTCCCAGAGCATCCAGAGGTAGGAGAGGTAGACGACGCCGTTGACGACCCCGCTGACCAGCTCGCGCAGGAAGCAGTTCCCCGCGCCGATCGGGGCGCCGGTGCGGGCGTCGACGAGCTTGAGGCCCACGACCGACTTGCCGATGCTCTGGCCGCGCCGGCCCATCCGGAAGACCCGGTTCCACAGCTGGAAGCCGACGCCGACGAGCCAGAACAGCACCATGACGGCGATGCCGACGGCGATGAGCGCACCGTTGGCGTCCCCGTACGTCGTCATCCCGTACTCGTCGACCCCGTTGCGGTCCGGGACCCCCGCGACGATGAAGGGGATGCCGGCGAGCATGAGGAGGAACGGCAGGAACGAGAGGCCGGCGTCGACGAGCAGCGCGAGCACCCGGTCGCCGAACGACGCGACGGGGCCGAAGTGGGCCTCGACGTACGGCACCGACTCCGGCACGGCGGGTCCGCTGGCGTACGCCGGCGCGGTGGTCCATCCGCCGTACGGGTTCTGCTGCGGCGCAGACTGGTTCGGTTCGGCGGGCTGGTACGGCGCGGGGGGCGGCGCGGTGGGTCCCGGGGGCGGAGCGGGCTGCTCCGGGGTGGGGGGCTGCTGGTCGCTCATCGAGGTCCTCCGTCGGCGTGCGGCGGGGCGGCCGCCCCGCGGTGTCGCGTGCGCACGCCGTCGATCCTAGGGCGCGGCCGGCGGCCGGTCGGGGACGTCACCGGTCGGCGATGACCGGCAGCTCCTCGGTGTCGACGCCGAGGACCGCGCGCTCGTCGGGCTTGCCGGGGAGCACGTTGGCGACGTAGTCGTCGACGACCTCGCGGATCGGGACGTCGTGCTGCGCGCGCTCGGCCATGTACCACCGGTGCTCGAGCACCTCGTGGAACACCTCGGCGGGCTCGAGCTTGGCGACGAGGTCGCGGGGCACGCCCCGGGTCACGGGCTCGTAGACCTGCGCGAGCCAGTCGTGCGCGATGATCTCCTCGTCCTCGCCCTGACGACCCGTCGCGGCCGAGTACACCTCGAGGTCGTTGAGCAGCCGGCGCGCCTGGTTCTCGCGGACGTCGAGACCGGTGAGCCGCAGCAGGCGCCGCGAGTGGTGGCCCGAGTCGACGACCTTCGGCTGCAACCGGATCGACGTGCCGTCGATGTCGGTCGTGATCTCGAGCTCGTCGACGTCGAAGCCCAGCTTGTTGAGGCGGCGGATGCGGTCGTCGACCCGCCAGCGCTCGGTGTCGTCGATGGTCTCGGCGTTGGTCAGCTCGGCCCAGAGCTCGCGGTAGCGGGTGACGATGCGCTCGCTGACGTCGACCGGGTCGCGCTCCTCCTGGAGCAGGCCGCCGGCGTCGAGGTCCATCAGCTCGCCGGCGATGTTGACCCGCGCGATCTCGAGGTCGTGCTCGCGCTGGCCGTCGCTCAGCCGGTTGCGCAGCTCGCCCGTCTCGGCATCGACGAGGTAGGCCGCGAACGCGCCGGCGTCCCGGCGGAAGAGGGTGTTGGACAGCGAGACGTCACCCCACCAGAAGCCCGTGAGGTGCAGGCGCACGAGGAGCACGGCGAGGGCGTCGATGAGGCGGGTGGCCGTGCCCTTGCGCAGCGACTGGCTGTACAGGGCGCGGTAGGGGAGGGAGTACTGGAGGTGCCGGGTCACGAGGCAGGCGTCGAGCGGCTCGCCGTCGAGGCCGACGCGCCCGCTGACGACCGCGAACGGCTCGACCGACGGCAGGTGCAGCCGGCGCAGGTTGCGCAGCATCTCGTACTCGCGGCGCGCGATGTCGTCCTTGATCTCCTTGATGGCCAGGACGCGGCCGGAGAGGCGGACGAAGCGCACGACGTGCCGCGAGATGCCGCGGGGGAGCGCGGCGAGGATGTCCTCCGGCCACTCCTCGAGCGGGATGCGCCAGGGCAGGTCGAGCAGGGCGGGGTCGGGGCGGGCGGCGGTGAGCTCGAGGGCCATGACGGGCTTCCGGGGTCGGGGGACTCGGGACGGCGGGCGGGCCGGGGACGGGCGACGCCCCGGACGAGTGTCTCGTCCGGGGCGTCGTCGCGTGCGGGCGAGTCGGCGGAACGCCTCAGAGGCGCTTGCCGCTCTCGGGGTCGAAGACGTGCATGTGCTGCGCCTTCGGGTAGACGTAGACCTTCGAGCCCTTCGGGGGGACCGAGCGGCCGTCGACGCGCGCGATGAAGGGCTTGGCGAGGTTGTCGTCGCCCCCGACGAGGCTGATGTCGCCGTCGGTCGGCGTGCCGTAGACGTACGCGTCGGCGCCGAGCTCCTCGACGACGTCGATCGTCAGCTCGAGGCCGTCGTTGTTCGTCGTGATCTCGACGTCCTCCGGGCGGACGCCGACGACGACGTGCGAGCCGCCGTGCTCGACGCCCTCGCGGGGGATGGTGACCGTGTGGTTGCCGAACTTCGCGCCGTCGGACGAGGCCGGGACGGTGACGAGGTTCATCGCGGGGGAGCCGATGAACCCGGCGACGAACAGGTTCGCCGGGTTGTCGTACATCTCGCGCGGGGTCGCGCACTGCTGGAGGACGCCGTCCTTGAGCAGGGCGATGCGGTCGCCCATCGTCATGGCCTCGACCTGGTCGTGCGTGACGTAGACGGTCGTGACGCCGAGGCGGCGCTGGAGGCTGGCGATCTGGGTGCGGGTCTGGACGCGGAGCTTGGCGTCGAGGTTCGACAGCGGCTCGTCCATGAGGAAGACCTGCGGGCTGCGGACGATCGCGCGGCCCATCGCGACGCGCTGGCGCTGGCCACCGGAGAGGGCCTTCGGCTTGCGCTCGAGGTACTGGGTGAGGTCGAGGATCTTCGCGGCCTCCTCGACGCGCTTGCGGATCTCGCCCTTGTCGACGCCGGCGATCTTCAGGGCGAAGCCCATGTTGTCGGCGACCGTCATGTGCGGGTAGAGCGCGTAGTTCTGGAAGACCATCGCGACGTCGCGGTCCTTCGGCGAGAGGTCGGTGACGTCGCGGTCACCGATCCAGATCTTGCCGCCGTTGACCTCCTCGAGGCCGGCGAGCATGCGCAGCGAGGTGGACTTGCCGCAGCCGGAGGGACCGACCAGGACGAGGAACTCCCCGTCCTGGATGTCGATGTTCAGCTTGTCGACCGAGGGGGTGTCGTTGCCCGGGTAGATGCGGGTGGCCTCGTCGAACTTCACAGTTGCCATGGCGTCGTTGCCTTTCCTTCACCGGCAGGAACGTGCCGGACGATCCGTCGTAAAGGGGTGGAGCTCCCGCCTGCGTCGGTGCAAACGGTTTCGCCAGTATGCCGGACGACCCGCCCGCGCCGCGAGGACCGTCCCAGGGGATGGCGCGGCGGCCCGGCTTCCTCTGGCGCGTCCCGCCGGGAGTCCCTACGGTTGGGCCATGAGGATCGCGGACGTCGTCAAGCGCAAGGGTGATGCGGTCGTCACGGTGCGGCCCGACGCCACCGTCACCGAGCTGCTGGCCCTCCTGGCCGAGCACCGGATCGGCGCGGTCGTCGTGAGCGGCGACGGTTCGTCGGTGCACGGCATCGTCAGCGAGCGCGACGTCGTGCGGCACCTGCACTCCGACGGTGCCGGCGCGCTGGAGGCCCCCGTCGAGCAGATCATGACCGCCGACGTGCACACCTGCACGCCCGACGACTCGCTCGAGGACCTCGCCACGCGGATGACCGAGCGGCGCATCCGGCACGTGCCGGTCGTCGTCGACGGCGCGCTCGGGGCGATCGTCAGCATCGGCGACATCGTCAAGTTCCGGATCGACACGCTGCAGGCCGAGCGCGACCAGCTGCGCGACTACATCCAGCAGTAGCCCTCCCGGGACCTCCCGCCACGCCGCGAAGGTGCTGCGTGGCGCGGGAGCATCCGGTGCCGCGCCGCGCGGGTGTGCAGGAATCGACACATTCGTCGATTTCTGCACGGATGGGGTCTGCGCGGGTGCGCAGCTATCGACACATTCGTCGATTTCTGCACGGATGGGGTCTGCGCGGGTGCGCAGCTATCGACACATTCGTCGATTGATGTACGGGGGGGCGCGGGGAGCGGTTCGGGGGTGCACCCGTCCAGCGCGTACCCAGCCCCAGCGAATACCGTGGAGCCATGACCGCCGACGCCCCCGTGGACGGACATCCGTCCCCGGATCCCGACGACCCGGGGACGCACGCCCGGCTCGGGCCCTACCGGCTGGTCCAGCGACTCGGCGAGGGCGGGATGGGCGTGGTCCACCTCGGGCTCGACCGCCACGGCCGGGCGGTCGCCGTCAAGGTCCTGCGCTCCCACGTCGCGCACGACCCGGACGCCCGCCGGCGCCTGGCCCGCGAGGTCGACACGCTCGAGCGCATCCGCAGCCCCTTCGTCGCGCCGGTCGTCGACGCCGACGTCGACGGCGACACCCCCTACGTCGTGACCCGCTTCATCGACGGCCCGGCGCTCGACACCCACGTCGCGGCCCGCGGGCCCCTGCCCCCGCCCGAGCTGCACCGCCTCGCCGACGGCCTGGCCCAGGCGCTCGAGGCCATCCACGCCGCCGACGTCGTGCACCGCGACGTCAAGCCGGGCAACGTCCTCCTCGTCGACGGCGACCCGGTCCTCATCGACTTCGGCATCGCCCACGTCGTCGACGACGTCCGGCTGACCAGCGTCGGCCTCGTCATGGGCACCCCCGGCTACCTCGCCCCCGAGGTCGTCCACGGCGACGACGTCACCGACGCCACGGACTGGTGGGGATGGGCGGCCACGACCGCCTTCGCGGCGAGCGGCACGCCGCCGTTCGGCAGCGGCGGGATGAGCGCCGTCCTCGCGCGGGTGGCGGCCGGCGAGCCGGACCTCGTCGCCGTCGACCCCCGCATCGAGCCCCTGCTGTACGCCGCGCTCTCGCCGTACCCGGACGAGCGACCGCACCAGCACGAGGTCGTCCGCGCCCTCGAGCGCTACGCGCGCGGCGAGCTCGCGACCTCGGCCATCGAGGTGCGCCGCGCCCGCCCCGAGACCCAGGCGCGCCCCGAGACCCAGGCCCTCCCGGCGTCCGGCACCGCGGTGCTGCCCGCGCCGGCCACGGCCACGGCCCCGGCGCCGCTGCCGCCCGTCGCCCCGCGCGTCCGACCGCAGCCCGCGCCGTCCCGCGACCCGCTCCCGCCACCCCCGACCGGCGCCGGCCGGCCGGGGCCGCCGCCCTACGCCCTGCCGCCCGCACCGCGACCGGACGACGACGACGTCCTCGAGGCGCGCGTCGACCCCCGCATCGGCCTGCCCACGCGCTCGGGTGTGCTCCTCGCGCTGCTCGCCCTCCTCGCGGGGCTGACGGCCACCGCGCCGCTCGTCGCCCTCGCCGCGCTCGCGGTGTGGATGGTCCTCGCGCGCACCGCCGACCGGTCCGTCACCTCCCTCGTCATGCGCCGCCACGACCGGGGGGCCCGCGGCAGCGACGTCGCGGTCGCCGTCGTCAGCAGCCCGTGGCACGTCGTCGTCGGGGCCGTCGGCACCCTCGTCACCCTCGCGCTCCCGCTGCTCGTCGGGGTGTCGGCGATGTTCGCCGGGGCCCTCGTCGTCGGCAGCGTGACCGGCGGGGCCACCCGGGCCGACGGCGTCGTGCCGCTGCTCGCGGCCGGTGTCTTCACCGCGCTGACCGCCTGGTGGGGCCCCGGCGGCGCCGGCCTGCGCCGGGGCAGCCGCAGCCTCGTGCGCGGCGCGACCGGGCACCCGACCGTGCGGCAGGTGCTCGTCGTCGCGCTCCTCCTCGCCGGGGCGCTGCTCACCGCGCTCACCGCCTCCCGGGGCGGGCCGGAGTGGTGGCCGCTGCCCGAGGCCCCGTCGTGGGTCGACCAGGTGGTGCCGCAGCTGTGACCGACCCCCGCACCCGGCGGGCCCGCATCCTGCGCGGCGACCTGCCCACCGAGCCGATGCCGATGGCGGACCTGCTGCGCCGCACGCCCTACCGGCACGCCCGCATCCCCGGCGCCTCCGCCCCGGACCCGACGATCGAGCGCGGGCTCGACCTCGCGCTGCGCGTCGGCGCGCTGATGCTGCGCTGCGGCGCCGGCGCCCCGCAGGTCGAGGGTGCGATCGCCGCGACGGCCGCGGCCGCCGGTGTCGACCAGGTCGAGCTCGACATCACCCTCCAGTCGATCCTCGTCCAGGCGCGCAGCGCGGAGGGGCGCCAGCACACGATGCTCAAGGTCGTGCGGCACACCCGCTTCGACTACGCGCGCCTCGTCGCGGTGCACCGGCTCGTCGAGTCGCTCGTCGCCGGCGAGGTGACCCCCGACGAGGCCTCCGACCGGCTCCGGCAGATCAAGCGGACCCCCCGCACCTACCCGAAGTGGGCCATCTCGCTCGCCAACGCCGTGCTGGCCTCCGCCGTCGCGGTCGTCATCGGCGCCAGCGCGCTCGCGGCCCTCGCGACCATCGGGGTGGTCCTCGCGGTCGCCGGGATCGCCCGGCTGCACGCCCGGGTCGACCTGCCCGAGTTCTACGGGAACGCCATGAACGCCTTCGCGGCGACCCTCCTCGCCGGCGGCCTCTACGCGATCGGCGCGACGGGGGCGATCCCCTTCACGGAGGCCGACTTCGCCTTCGTCGTCGCCGGCGGCATCGTCGCGATGCTGCCCGGACGCACGATGGCCTCCGCGATCGAGGACGTCATCTTCGGCTACCCGCTGACCGGCGCCGGGCGCCTGCTCGCCGTGCTGCTGTCGCTGACCGGACTGATCATCGGCATCGCGTCCGGGCTCTCCGCGATGCTCATGCTCACCCGCTGGACCAGCAGCAGCTTCGTCTCGCCGGACGTGCTGGACCTGCGGGTCAGCCAGGCCCCGATCGTCCCGGCCCTGCTCGCGTCCCTCGTCGTCGGTCTCGCCGCCGGGGTCACCGTGCAGAGCCGCCGGGGGCTCATCCTCCCGATGGGGCTGCTCACCATCGTCGGGGTCGCGGTCTCGGCGGTGCTCACCCGCGGCCCGGGGGTCGGGGCCGTCACGGCCACCGGCATCGCGGCCGTCGTGGTCGGCGTGCTCGGCCGGCTGCTGGCCCAGCGCATGGATGCCCCCTCCCTCGTCCTCGTCGTGCCCGCGAGCTTCGGCCTGCTGCCCGGTCTGACGATCTTCCGGGGCCTCTACGAGCTCGTCGCCCAAGGTCAGGACTCGGGGCTGCTCACCTTCCAGTCCGGCCTGTCGACGCTGCTGTCCGCCGGCGGCGTGCTGCTGGCCATCGCCACGGGGACCGTCCTCGGTGAGTACCTCGCCGCGCCGTGGGACCGCCACGTCCGGGGCTCGCGCCGGCCGCGCACCGACGCGGTCCCGCGCTGACGCAGCCCGACGACGGGTCCGTCGTGACGGACCCCGGGAGCGGGGTCAGCCCCGACGCGGGTCGGTCGGCGGCCGCGGGGTGGCCGGAGCCGGGGACGCCGCCGGGGGCGCCGCCGGAGTCGAGGGGGCGGGGCCGGCCGGGCCGCGCGGAGCGGGGGCGCCGCCACCGAGGGCACGTGCGAGGTCGCCGGCGGCGCCGGGACGGGCCGTGGCCTCCTCGTTGGCCGCGCGCACCGCGAGGTAGATCTCCTCGCGGTGGATCTGGACGTCACCGGGCGCCTCGATGCCCAGGCGCACCTTGTCGCCGCTGATCTCGAGGACCGTCACGACGATGTCGTGGCGGATCCGGATGGCCTCGTGGGGGCGTCGGCTCAGGACGAGCACGCGAGCACCCCCCGGCCGAGCAGCCCGGCGCCGGTCATGCGGCCACCAGGGGCGCCCGCAGGGGGAGGTCCTGCCCGGTGAGGACGACCTGCTCGGCGTCGGAGGTGCGGGTGTTGACGACGAGGGGGGCGAGGAGGTTGGCCGTCGAGCGGGTGATGTCTTCGGCGATCGTCACGACGACGAGGACGAGGGCGTCCTCGGCGGTGCTCAGGTGCAGCCGGTCGGCCGTCGCGTCGTCGATCTCGGGGTGGTAGTCGGGGAAGAACGCGGCCGCGTCGGCGGTGACGAAGCTCGGGCCGGCGTCCCCGACGGGGGCGAGGTCGAACAGCCCGGTGGCGACCGCCCGCACCTCGTACTCGGTGGCGGGGAAGCCCACGAGGCCCTCGGGCAGGTGGATCCGACGGACGTCGAGGTCCGCCTCCTGGGTCGGCTGGGTCATCCGGTCCCTCACGTGGTCTCGTCGAAGAGGCGCCCGGCGGTGTCCCGGTCACGCCGTCCGCTGGCGGTGTAGGTGGAGCCGGCGCCGGCTCCGTGGAAGCGCGAGAGCGCCTCCTCGATGGCCTGCGCGCTCGAGGCGAGCAGCTCGCGGTTGGCGAGGGCCGCCTGGAGGAGCGCGGCGGTGGCCTCGCCCAGGGCGTGCCGGTGCTCGGCGAGCACCTGGTCCCAGGGCGCCGGCACGGCCTCGGCCAGCTCGCGCAGGCTGGCCTGCGGGGACAGGCCGAGGGCCTCGGTGAGGGGGAGGAGGTCGACCGAGCGCGCGAGCTCCGAGGAGCGGATCGTCGCGATCGTGTCGTCGACCTCGCGGGTCGAGCGGGCGAGCCAGCCGGAGCGCGCGGTCTCGACGAGGGCCCGCTGGACCTCGATGCGGTAGGCGAGCACGTCGAGCAGCTCGCGGGTGCGCCACAGCGACTCGGACAGGTCCGCGCAGGCGGCGGCGATGTCGGTCTGGCTGTCGGGCACGGTGTCCTCATCGGGTCGGGCGGGGCGGACTTGAGCGGCTCCGCGGGACGGATCCGGCTCTGGGTGCTCCAGCCAGTCTGCCACGCGCGCGCGCACGCGTGGCGCAGGCGCGGATCGGCACGACAACCGGCCGTTCGGACGACCCCCGGTGACCGGTCGGAGACGCCCCCGGTGGCCGAAGGGATCGAAGTCGGCCCCGGAGCCTTCTACGGCTGGCGACATGCTCGGACGTCCCTCGACAGTGGACCCATGACCACCACGGCCTCCCCTGCGGCCCCCCGTCACGACGTGGACGCGCTCTGCCGCGAGCACCTCCCGATCGTCAGCTACGAGGTGCGCGCCCTCAGCGCCCGCCTCCCCTCCCACGTGGCGACCGACGACCTGACGTCGGCCGGCCTCTTCGCCCTCGCGTCGGCCGCCGAGTCGTTCGACGCGAGCCGGGGCGTGCCGTTCGGCCGCTACGCGGCGACCCGCATCAAGGGAGCCCTCCTCGACGAGCTGCGCTCGATGGACTGGGCGACGCGCTCGGTCCGCACCCGGGCCCGCGAGCTCGACGCCATCCGGGGCGCGATGACCTCCGAGCTGGGCCGTGAGCCGGCAGAGCGCGAGCTCGCCGACCGCCTCGGCGTCGGGGTCGAGGCCGTGCGCCAGGTCTCCGAGGCGGTGCACCGCTCGGTCGTCGTCCGCCTCGACTCGCTCGTCGACGCCGGGGTCGCGGACGCGGCCCTGCCGCGCGACGAGCGCACCCCCGAGGACGTCGTGGTCCAGCGCGAGCGCGAGAGCTACCTCTCGGCCGCGGTCGCGGCACTGCCCGAGCGGCTGCGCATCGTCGTCCAGGCCACGTTCTTCGAGGACCGGCTCCTCAAGGACGTCGCCGAGGAGCTCGGGGTCACCGAGTCCCGTGTCTCGCAGCTGCGCACGGAGGCCCTCGGGATGCTCCGCGACGGGATGCGCGCCACGCACGGCGAGGAGCGCCCCGCCGCCGCGGCCGCCGCGACGACCGCCGCCGCCCGCCGCCGCGCGGGCTACTACGCCGACATCGCCCAGCGCGCCTCCATGGCGCAGCGGGGCTCCGTCGCCGGCCGCCCGGCCGGCGTCCGGTTCGCGGGCTGACGCCCGCGCACCACCCCTGAACGGTCTCGGCGGAAAAAGTTCGCCGGGGCCCTCAAGTCCCTCACGGCGCCGCCGATGAGGGGTGTGCCGCCCCGACTGGGAGCGGCACGGATCGCCACGGACGGCGGTCCGAGACCCCATCCAAGGAGGAAACATCATGGGTCTGCAGGTCAACACCAACGTCGCCGCTCTGAACGCCTACCGGCACCTCAGCTCCACCCAGAGCTCGATGAACACCAGCCTCGAGCGCCTGTCCTCGGGTCTGCGCATCAACCGCGCCGCGGACGACGCCGCCGGCCTGGCGATCAGCGAGAAGCTGCGCGCCCAGACCAACGGTCTCTCCCAGGCCACGTCCAACGCCCAGGACGCGATCTCCCTCGTCCAGACGGCTGAGGGTGCGCTCAACGAGACGCACTCGATCCTCCAGCGCATGCGCCAGCTGGCGGTCCAGTCGGGCAACGACACGAACACCGCGGACGACCGCCTCGCCATCCAGAGCGAGGTGACCGCCCTCAACGACGAGCTCGACCGCATCGCCAACACCACCCAGTTCAACGGGCAGAACCTCCTCGACGGCACTGGTGGCACCGCCGGCACCTTCACGTTCCAGATCGGCGCCAACAGCGGCCAGACCGTCGACGTCGCGTTCGCGCAGGCCGACACGACGACCCTCGGCACCGACACCCTGGACGTGTCGACCTCGACCGGCGCGACGGCCGCGCTCACCGCGATCGACGCCGCCATCAAGACCGTCTCGGGCAACCGGGCCGACCTCGGTGCGGTGCAGAACCGTCTGCAGCACACCATCAACAGCCTGAGCGTCGCGTCGGAGAACGCGGCCGCCGCCGAGTCGCGCATCCGTGACACCGACATGGCGAAGGAGATGAGCTCCTTCAGCCGGAGCCAGATCCTCTCCCAGGCCGGCGTCTCGATGCTCGCCCAGGCGAACAGCGCCCCGCAGTCCGTCCTCAAGCTCCTCGGCTGAGCCTGAGCACTGACTGACACCGTCGCCCGGGTCCGGCTCTCGCACGGATCCGGGCGAACGGTCAGCACCACCAGCGAGGAAGGAACAGGACCATGGCGGGAGTCGACGGGCTGATCTCCGGCCTCAACACGACGCAGATCATCAGCCAGCTGATGACCGTCGAGCGGCAGTCGGGCGCGGGCCTGACGAAGGGCAAGACCGCCAGCCAGACGATGGTCAGCGTCCTCCAGTCGCTCAACACGCAGATGCTGTCCCTGCGCGACGCCGCGAAGTTCTTCGTCCCCGACCCGCTCCTCAAGACCTCGGGCTGGACGACCACGACCTCCACCTCCTCCGCGCCGAGCGCCGTCTCCGTCGTCACCGACGGCACGGCCCTGCCGGGGACCACGACCTTCACGGTGTCGAGCGTCGCCTCCGCCGGGTCCGCGGTCTCGAAGGGGTCGGTCGCCTCGACCTCCACCGCCGTCACCGCCGGCCCGGTCGTCGCCGCGAAGGGCCTCGGGGCGCTCGGCGCCTCCGCCCTCCTCGCGGGCACGACGCTCGCGGCCGGGTCCCACACCGTCAAGGTGACCCAGGCCTCGGGTGGCGCCACCCTCTCCGGCGTCCCCCTCGGCTCGACCGTGACCATCGGCTCCGGCGCCCAGCTCGTCGTCGACCTCGGGTCCGGCCCCCAGAGCATCAGCATCGCCGCCGGCACCTACACCCCGTCGCAGCTCGCGGCCGAGGTGACGCGCGCGGCCGGCGGCGGCCTCACCGCGACCGCCGGCGACGACGGTGCGCTGCGCCTGGCCACCACCCGCGAGGGCAGCGCCGCCTCGCTCCAGGTCGTCTCCGCCGACCCCGCGCTCGGCCTCACCGACACGACCACGACCGCCCACGGCACCGACGGCGTCGTCGAGCTCGACGGCGTCGCGACGACGCTCAGCGACCTCGGCCCCGGCTCCACCGTCACGCTCGCCGGGGCGGGCACGGACTCCGTGCAGCTGTCGCTCGCGGGCGGCCTGCGGGCCGGCACGGCGACCCTCGCGGACCTCGGCCTCGCGGCGGGGTCGAACATCGCCCAGGTCGCCTCGGCCGCGACCTCCTCGTCGCTCGGCCTCTCCGGCACGACCATCAAGGTCGGCGACGCCGCCTACAAGCTCCAGCTCACCTCGTCGACCACCGGCGCCGCGTCCGACGTCATGGTCTCGGCCGGCGCGTTCGGGGCGAGCGGCCTCGGCGACCTCGTCGAGCTCCAGACCCCGACCGACACGGTGCTGCGCGTCGGCACCGGCCCGGGCGCCTTCGACGTCCGCTCGGCGAGCAAGGACGTCACCGGACTGCTGCCGGGGACGACCATCACCGCGACGAAGGCCGACCCGACGACGCCGGTCACCGTGACCGTCGCCGGTGACTCCTCCGGCATCGCGGACAAGATGCAGGCCCTGGTCGACGCGGCGAACGCCGCCATCTCGTTCATCGGCGCGCGCTCCGGCTTCAACGGCGACACCAAGACCGCCGGTGTGCTGCTGGGCAACTCGCTGACCCAGAACATCGTGCGCCGGGTCACCGACGCCGCGGTCGGCGGCTCCGCCTCGCAGCCCTCCGCCGCCGGCATCACCGTCGGACGCGACGGCAAGATCGCCCTCGACAAGACGGCCTTCCTCGCCGCCTACGCCAAGGACCCGGCCAAGGTGACGGCCAACCTCACGAAGATGGCGTCGAGCATCGCCGACGTCGCCCAGCAGGCCGCCGACCCGCTCAAGGGCTCGATCACCAACGCGGTGAAGTCCGAGCAGGGCCGGATCCGCGACTACACGAACCAGATCGCGTCCTTCGAGACGCGGATGTCGCTGCGCGAGGACACCCTCAAGCGGCAGTACGCCGCCCTGGAGTCCCTCCTCGGGACCGTCAAGTCCCAGGGCGACTGGCTGACCGGCCAGCTGAAGACCCTCCCGACCAACTCGAGCTCGAACTGAGCCAGGAGACGACGACGTGACCACCACCGCCACCCTGCGCCGCCTCTACCAGAGCGACTCCGTGACGACGGCCTCCCCGAGCCGCCTCGTCGTGCTGCTCTTCGACCGGCTCGTCAAGGACCTGCACCTCGCGATGATCGCCATCGAGAAGCGCGACATCCAGGGTTCGCACCACGCGCTGCGGCACGCGCAGGACGTCGTCACCGAGCTCTCGACCTCGCTCGACCTCGAGATGTGGCCCGAGGGTCGCGGCCTGGCCGCCCTCTACGACTACGTCGTCGAGCGCCTCGTCCGGGCCAACGCGACGAAGTCGCACGAGCTCGTGGCCGAGGTGCTCGAGCTCGTCGAGCCGCTGCGCGAGGCCTTCACGACCGTCTCGGCCACCGCGGAGGCGTCGTGACCGTCGCCGACCTCTCCTGGGACGACGCACTCGACGCGGTCGAGGGCGACCTCGCGCGCGCCGAGCACGCCGTGCGCTCGGGGGACCTCGTCGACCTCGCGGAGGTGCTCGGCCGCTCGCCGCGCGCCACCGGCCCGCTGCCGGAGCGGCTCGCCTCCCGCGCCACCGCCGCGCTCGAGCGCACGCGCGCGCTCGAGGCCGAGATCGGCGATCGGATGGCCGCCACGGTCCGTGCCCTCGGTGCCGACGAGCGCCGCCCGCACACCACCCCCGTCCGGCAGACGCCGGCCTACGTCGACGCGAGGGCCTGAGATGTCCAGCGCCTCCTCCCTCGGCATGGGCCTGAGCGCCCTCCAGGCCGCCCAGCGCGGACTCGAGATCGCCGGCCAGAACATCAGCAACGTCAACACGCCCGGCTACACGCGCCAGCGCATCGACCAGGCCGCCGCGTCGAGCACCGACGTGCCGTCGATGTTCGGGCGCATCCCGGCGATCGGCGAGGGCGTCGTCGTGCTCGGCACGACCCGCATCCAGGACCAGCTCCTCGAGGTCCGTGCGCAGCAGACCCGCGGCGCCGCGACGGCGGCCACCCAGGTCGCCAACGGCTACTCGATGGTCGAGTCCGCCTTCGGCGAGCCGGGCGACACCGGGCTGCAGGCCGGCATGGCCGAGTTCTGGAGCACGTGGGGCGACCTCGCGACCGACCCGACGAGCAGCGCGGCCCGCACGAGCGTGCTCGAGGAGGGCGGCCGCCTCGCCTCGCAGTTCCGCGAGCTCGCCGGCCGGCTCTCGACCCAGTGGGGCGGCACCCGCGAGGCGCTCAGCTCCTCGGTCGACCGCGTCAACCGGCTCGCCCAGGACGTGGGTGACCTCAACGACGCCATCCGCGCCTCGAAGGTCGCCGGCGTCAACACCTCCGAGCTCGAGGACCGCCGCGGCCAGCTCATCGGCCAGCTCGGCGACGTCGTCGGTGCCATCGCGCAGCCGATGGAGGACGGCACGATGACGCTGACGGTCGGCGGCTCGGTGCTCGTCTCCGGCGCGCACGTCAGCAGCCTCGCCGTGTCCGGCCCGTCCACCGGCCCCGGTGGCGCGAGCCCGGTCTCGGTCGTCTGGGCGGCCAGCGGCACCCCGGCCACGGTCGGCGCCGGCGAGATCGGTGGGATGCTCACGACGCTGGACAGCACGATCCCGACCGTCATGTCGCGCCTCGACGCCGTCGCCGCGTCGCTCGCGAGCACGGTCAACGCCCAGCAGGCCGCGGGCTACGACGCGACCGGCGCGGCCGGGGCCCCGTTCTTCGCCGGCACCTCCGCGGCGTCGCTGCGCCTCGCGCCGCTCACCGCGGCCGGGGTGGCCGCCTCCTCCGCGCCGCCGCCGGCCAGCGACGGCAAGAACGCCGACGGGATGTCGGCCCTCTCGGAGCTGCAGTCCGGCCCCGACGCCACCTACCGCGACCTCGTCGTCTCCATCGGCGTCCAGGTGCAGGGTGCCTCGCGGCGGGCCGACGTCCAGACCGCGCTCGCCGGCCAGGCCGAGTCGGCCCGGCTCGGGGTCTCCAGCGTGAGCGTCGACGAGGAGATGGTCTCGCTCATGGGCTTCCAGCACGCCTACGAGGCGGCCGCGCGCTTCATCAGCGCCGTCGACGAGACGCTCAACACGCTCATGCAGATGGCACGATGACCATGTCCGACGCCTCGCCCGTCCCCGGAGCACCGCGATGAACCGCGTCACGCCCAGCGCCACCCGCCAGCAGGTCGTCTCGTCGCTGCAGGCCAGCCTCGCGCGCCTGCAGGCGACCCAGGACCAGATCAGCTCGGGCAAGCGCCTCGGCAAGCCGTCGGACTCGCCGACCGACACCGCGACCGCGATGTCGCTGCGCTCCGAGAGCCTGCGCAACGAGCAGCTGCAGCGCGCGATGGACGACGGCGCCGGCTGGCTGGCCAGCGCGGACTCCGCCCTCATGCAGAGCGGCCCCCTGCTGCAGCGCGCGCGCCAGCTCGTGCTCGCGGGGACCAACGACACCAACAGCACCGACGAGCGCGCGGCGATGGCCGCCGAGCTCGACCAGCTGCGCTCGAGCCTGCTCGACGTCGCCAACACCCGCTACCTCGGCCGCGCGGTCTTCGCCGGCACGCAGGACACCGAGAACGCCTACGCGAGCAACGGGGCCTACCTCGGCAACACGACCGCGGTCGAGCGCCGCATCACGACGGGTCCGGACCGGCTGGAGGTCAGCATCGTGGGACCGCAGGCCTTCTCGACCCTCTTCGCCGACCCGAGCGACCCGGCCGGGGCCGGCATCCTGCAGCGGCTCTCCGACGCGCTGCGCAGCGGCGACAAGACGGCGATGGAGCAGGGCCTGAGCGACCTCGACGCCGCGAGCTCGACGCTGCGCACGAGCCAGAGCATCATCGGGTCGCGCACGACGCGGCTGGAGTCGGTCCGCAGCGTCAGCGAGACCGCGGCGACCCGCGCGTCGGTGCAGCTGTCGACCGTCGAGGGCATCGACCTCGCGAAGGCGCTGACCGACCTCAGCGTGCAGCAGACCGCCTACCAGGCGGCGCTCCAGGCGACGGCCAAGGTCGTCCAGCCGTCGATCCTCGACTTCCTGCGCTGACCCCGGCCCGGTGCACATTTCGGGGTGACCCCGAAAAGTGCACGAGACAAGGGAACGGTTCCGGGGTCTCGTGGACATTTCGGGGTGACCCCGAAAAGGTGAGGCACCGGGAGGGGCTCCGCGCAAGCCGACCGGGGAGGTCCGGCCGAGCGTCGGAACGTGACTCGGCCGTTCGGCCACACCGCGGTTGGCGCCTCAAGTCACCCGGGGGGACGCCGATGGGGCAGTCGGTCATGGATGGCCGTCAGCCGCCAGGGACGCGCGGCGTACCCGACGCACCACCGTTCGCGGATGGTGCGTGACGCCTCCAGGAGAACCATGATCGACCCCGTCGGCGACAGCACGTTCCGTGCTCTGGGCCGGGCGCTCACCGGTCTGTCGGTGCGCCAACGCACGATCGCGGACAACATCGCGAACCTCCAGACCCCCGGGTACACCGCGCAGCGCGTCGACTTCGAGAGCAGCCTCGCCTCCGCGTGGGCCTCCGGCGGCGACACCGGCTCGTCCTCCATCCGCACGATGGCGTCCTCCGACCCCGCCGGCCTCAACGGCAACAACGTCAACCTCGACGAGGAGACCCTCGCCGCCACCGAGACCGGACTGTCCTACCAGCTCGGCGTCCAGGCGATGACCGACCGCTTCCAGCGCCTGCGCAACGCGATCGGCGGTGCGTGATGGCCCTCTTCGGTGCGATGAACACCGCGGGCAGCGGTCTCCTGCTGCACCGCACCTGGCTCGACGCGATCTCCGACAACATCGCCAACGTCAACACCGTCCGCCCGACGAGCGAGAACGCCTTCCAGGCGCGCTACGTCGTCGCCCAGTCCCGGGGCAACGGCACGGGCGTCGACGTCGCCGGCATCCAGCTCTCCTCCGCGCAGGGCCGGCTCATCCACGACCCGAGCAACCCGATGGCCGACGCGCAGGGCTTCGTCCGCGCCCCCGACGTCGACCTCGGCGAGCAGATGACCCAGCTGATCATGTCGCAGCGCGGCTACCAGGCGAACCTCGCGACGGTCGAGCGCGCCCAGGCCGCCTACCAGCAGGCGATCGGGCTGGGCCGCTGATGAGCATCAGCCCGATCTCCTCGCTCGGCGCTCTGCCCCCCGTCGGGGCGACCCAGCGCGCCGCCGGCCCCCAGGCCGCCGGGTTCGGCGACGCCGTCACCCAGGGCCTCGAGAAGCTCGACCAGCTCCAGAAGGTCAGTGACACCAAGGCCGTCGAGGCCGTCACCGGCCAGCTGAGCGACGTCCACGACTACACGATCGCCGCCAACCAGGCCGCCGTCGCCACCCAGCTGACGGTCGCCGTCCGCAACAAGGCCGTCGAGGCCTTCACCGAGATCATGAGGATGCCCGTATGACCGGCCCGGACCCCAAGGCCCTCCTCGCGCGCGGCGGGAAGATGTTCTCCGACCTCACCTCCGGCCAGAAGATGGTCGCGCTCGTGGCGGTCCTCGGGGTGGCCATCGGTGGGTTCTTCTTCGTCCGCTGGGTCTCCACGCCGGCCTACGCGCCCCTGTTCACCGGCCTCAGCGCCTCGGACGCCGGCGCCGTCACCTCCGCGCTCACCGACGCGGGGACGCCCTACCAGCTCGCCGACGGCGGCCAGACCGTCCTCGTGCCGCAGGCGCAGGTCTACCAGCAGCGCATCTCGCTCGCGGGCCAGGGCCTGCCGGCGGGCGGCGGCGAGGGCGCGACCGGCTACTCGCTCCTGGACCAGCAGAGCATGACGAGCAGCGACTTCCAGCAGAAGGTCACCTACCAGCGCGCGCTCGAGGGCGAGCTGGCCAAGACCGTCCAGGCGCTCGACGGCGTGCAGTCGGCCGTCGTCCACCTCGCGGTCCCCCAGGAGGACGTCTTCACCTCCGACGCGACGAAGCCCACCGCCTCGGTCCTCGTCAAGACCGCCCCCGGCAAGACCCTCTCGACGGGCGCCGTCGACTCGATCGTCAACCTCGTCTCCGGCTCCGTGCCGAAGCTCGCCGCGGCCGACGTCACCGTCTCGGACGCGACCGGCCAGGTCCTCAGCGCCGGCGGCAACGGCACCGGCGCCGGGGGCAGCGACGCCCGCCAGACCCAGCAGCGCGCCGTCTCGGACGCCGCCGCCGCCAACCTCCAGTCGATGCTCGACAAGGTCGTCGGCCCGGGCAAGGCCGTCGTCCGCGTCGACGCCACCCTCAACTTCGACGCACAGCAGACCGACCGCGAGACCTACATCCCGACCAAGCCGCAGACCACCACGCAGCTGCAGACCTCCAAGGAGACCTACACCGGCACCGGCGCCCCCGCCGGCGGTGTGCTCGGCGGCACGACGACCACGGGAGCCGGTGGCACGGGCTCGTACTCGAAGACCGAGACCAGCCAGACCAACGCGCTCGGCACCCTCAAGGAGTCGGTCAAGAGCACCCCGGGCAAGGTCGAGCGGATGTCCGTCGCGGTCCTCCTGGACTCCGCCGCCTCGGCCTCGGTCAGCTCCAACGACATCACCCGCCTCGTCACCGCGGCCGCCGGCCTCGACCCCAAGCGCGGCGACCTCGTCGAGGTCACCTCGCTGCCCTTCGACACCTCCGCGGCCGCCGCCGCGCAGAAGGAGCTCGAGGCCGCCGCCGCGGACGCCAAGCAGCAGAACATGATCGACCTCGCCAAGACCGGCGGGCTCGCGCTCCTCGTCCTCCTGGCCCTCGTCTTCGGGTTCCTCCGCAGCCGCCGCCGCAAGGGCGACGCCGAGCCCGAGGAGATCGAGTACTACCGCGTGCCCGAGGGCCCGGCCCCCGCCGACGCCGTCCTCGAGATGGCCGAGGCCCGCGCCGCCCTGCCGATGCCCGCGGAGACCCAGCTCGTCACCGCCGGCTCCGGCGCCGTCGAGTCGATGGCCCGCGACAACCCCGACGACGTGGCCCGCCTGCTGCGCGGCTGGATCTCGGAGGGGGCGAAGTGACCGTCACCGCCCAGCCGATGAGCGGCATCCGCAAGGCGGCGCTGCTGCTCATCCAGCTCGGCCCGGACCAGTCGGCGCCGGTGCTGCGCTCGCTGCGCCCGGAGGAGATCGAGGCCCTCATGGCCGAGGTCGCCGCGATGGACGTCGCCGACGAGGACTCGCGCGAGGCCGTCCTCGCCGAGTTCCACGAGATGGTGCGGGTCAGCAAGCAGCGCACCCGCGGTGGCTTCGACATCGCCGAGGAGATGCTCGTCAAGGCCGAGCACGAGCAGTCGCGCGAGATCCTCGGGCGGCTCTCCACGGCCATCACGCACGCCCCGTTCGCGTCGCTGCGCACGGTCGACGGCGCCCTGCTGCGTCCGTTCCTCGAGGACGAGCACCCGCAGACCATCGCCCTCGTGCTCGGGCACCTCTCGAGCGAGCAGGCGGCCCTCGTCCTGTCCGGCCTGGCCGACGCGGTCCGCGCCGACGTCGCCCACCGCCTCGCGACGATGGACAAGACGAGCCCCGAGGTCGTCCGGGTCGTCGAGTCGCACCTCGTCCGCAGCCTCGCGACCCTCGGCGACGCCCGCGACCACGTGACCGTCGGCGGCCTCGACCCCCTCGTCGGCATCATGAACCGCTCGCAGCGCGAGACCGAGCGCGCCATCCTCCTCGGTATCGAGGAGCGCGACCCCACCCTCGCCGAGGACCTGCGCTCGAAGATGTTCGCCTTCACCGACATCGTCGACCTCGACGACCGGACGATCCAGCTCGTCCTGCGCCAGGTCGACGCCAAGGAGCTCGCGCTCGCCCTCAAGGGTGCGCCGCCGGCGGTGCGGGACAAGGTGTTCCGCAACATGTCCGAGCGCTCCGCGGCCGCCCTCCAGGAAGAGGTCGAGGTGCTCGGCCCGGTCCGCACGGCCCAGGTGGAGGAGGCCCGCTCCGCCGTCGTCAAGGGCATCCGTGCCCTCGAGGAGGCCGGCGAGATCGTCATGTCCCGGGCGGGAGGCAGCGATGACCTCGTCCACTGACCTCCGCCCGACGACCCTCCTGCGCGGCGCGGACGAGCTGCGCCCGGCGAGCTTCGGCCGTCAGCTCGCGCCCGCCGGCGACCCCGCCGGCGTCGGCATCCCCGCCGAGTGGCTCGAGGGCCGCGAGGCCGGGATCGCCGCCGGCCGGCGCGAGGCCGCCGCCGAGCAGCTCGCCTGGCTGGAGCGCGCCGAGGCCGCCACCGCCGCCGAGCGCGCCGAGCAGGCCCGCCGCGTCACCGCGGCGCTCGCCGGCATCGGCCGCGCCGCCGAGGACGCCGTCGCCGGGCTCACCGTCCGTGACGTCCTCACCACCGCCGCGGCCCTCGCCGTCGACATCGCCGAGGCGCTCGTCGGCCACCACCTCGAGGTCGACGGCTGCGCTGCCCGCGACGCCGTCGCCCGGGCGCTCACCGAGGTGCCGCGCGGCGGCACCGTCCTCGTCCGCCTCAACCCGGACGACGCCGAGCTGCTCGCCGCCTCCGCCGAGGACCTCGGCGCTCTCGCCCCCACCTCCGTCCTCGAGCTCGTCGCCGACCCCGCCGTCGAGCGCGGCGGCTGCCTCGCCGACGTCGGCGACCGCACCGTCGACGCGCAGCTCTCCTCGGCCCTCACCCGCGTCCGCGAGGTGCTCGCGCGATGACGACCACCCTCCACGACGAGCTCGTCGCCGCGGCCCGCCCCCGGGTCACCGGCCGGGTCACCCGCGCCGTCGGCGTCGGCCTCGAGGTCAGCGGCCTCGACGTCGCCGTCGGCGAGGCCGTGCGCGTCGTGGGGGAGCGCGGCTCGATCCTCGCCGAGGTCGTCGCCCTCGACGACGGCACCGCCCGCTGCATGCCGGTCGGCGAGCTGCGCGGCGTCCGCGTCGGCGACCGCGTCGAGGCCACCGGCGGCCCGCTGCGCGTGCCGGTCGGCGACGGCCTCGTCGGCCGCGTCGTCAACGCGCTCGGCCAGCCGATCGACGGTGGTCCGGCGCTGACCGACGTCCAGTGGGTCGGCACCGACGGCACCCCGCCGCCGGCGATGACGCGCGAGCGCATCAACACCCAGCTCGGCCTCGGCATCCGCGCCTTCGACACGCTCATCCCGTGCGGCCGCGGCCAGCGCATGGGCATCTTCGCCGGCTCGGGCGTCGGCAAGTCGAGCCTGCTGTCGATGATCGTCCGCGGCACCGACGCCCCGGTCACGGTCCTCGCGCTCGTCGGCGAGCGCGGCCGCGAGGTGCGCGAGTTCGTCGAGCACGACCTCGGCCCCGAGGGCCTGGCCCGCGCCGTCGTCGTCGTGGCGACCTCCGACGAGCCGGCGCTCGTGCGCCTGCACGCGGCGTTCACCGCGACCCGGATCGCCGAGTGGTTCCGCGACCAGGGTCGCGACGTCCTCCTCGCGATGGACAGCGTCACACGCGTCGCGATGGCCCAGCGCGAGGTCGGCCTCGCCGCCGGCGAGCCCCCGACGACCCGCGGCTACCCGCCGTCGGTCTTCGGCATCCTGCCGCGGCTGCTCGAGCGCGCCGGCACCGCCGAGCGCGGCAGCATCACCGGCCTCTACACGGTGCTCGTCGAGGGCGACGACATGAACGACCCCGTGGCCGACGCCGTGCGCTCCATCCTCGACGGCCACGTCGTGCTC
Organism: Phycicoccus jejuensis; assembly: GCF_000720925.1. Lineage (GTDB taxonomy): Bacteria > Actinomycetota > Actinomycetes > Actinomycetales > Dermatophilaceae > Phycicoccus > Phycicoccus jejuensis. The sequence continues at coordinate 78,250 of NZ_JOEE01000006.1, forward strand.
GACCGCCGCCTCGCGACCGCCGGCCACTACCCGTGCATCGACGTCCTCGAGTCGGTCTCGCGCGCCAACCGCGCCCTCACCGACCCGCAGCAGCGCGCCGCCGCCGACACCCTGCGCAGCCTCCTCGCCGCGCGCCGCGACGCCAAGGACCTCGTCGAGATCGGCGCCTACGTCGCCGGCACCAACCCGCTCGTCGACCGCGCCCTCGCGCAGAGCGGCGCCATCGACGCCTTCCTGCGCCAGGACCTCGACGACGTGACCGACGCCCGCGACAGCTGGGCCGCCCTCTCGAGCCTGGCGGGTGCGCTGTGAGCACCCGCACCGAGCGCCTGAAGACCGTGCTGCGCGTCCGCACCATCCAGGAGGAGCAGCGCCGCGGCGACCTCGCCCGCGCCGCCGCCGCGCAGGGGCGCGCCGCCGAGGCCGCCGCCGAGGCCGCGGCCCGCTACGGCGCGCGCGACGTCTGCGGCGTCGGCGTGCCGGTCGACCTCGCGACCTTCCTCGGGACGCGCGCCGCCGAGACCCGCCGGGCCGACGGCGTGGCCCACGCCGTGCGCGAGCAGGCCCTCGCCGAGGGCGAGACCGACCGCGCTCGCGCCCTGCTCACCGAGGCCCGCACGCGCACCTCGGGCCTCGAGCGGCTCGTCGAGCGCGCGGCCGAGGAGCAGCGCCTCGAGGTCCTCGCGGCCGACGAGCAGACCGCCGAGGAGTCGGTGCGCGGCCGCCGGACGGAGGACGAGGGATGAGCGTCGAGACCTCCGGCCCCGCCGCCGCATTCGCCCGGATGGCCGCCATCCAGGGCGCGATCGCCTCCGTCTCCGGCGGCGCCCGCACCCAGACGGCGGCCGCCACCACCGGGGCGTCGTCCTTCGACTCCGTCTACGGCGCCGCGCTCGAGGGCGTCGAGGGCGGCACCGACCTCGCCGGCGGCTCGTCCGTCGGTGGCTCCGACACCGGCTCGCGCGCGGTCGCCGCGGCCAAGAAGTACCTCGGCGTCCCCTACGTCTGGGGCGGCACCACGCCGAAGGGCCTCGACTGCTCGGGCCTGGTCCAGCTCGCCTACCGCGAGGTCGGCGTCGAGCTCCCCCGGGTCGCGGCCGACCAGGCGCGGCAGGGCACGGCGGTCCCGGACCTCGCCCACGCGCAGCCCGGCGACCTGCTCGCCTTCAACTCCCCGGTCACGCACATCGCGATCTACGTCGGCGACGGCAAGATGATCGCCGCTCCCAAGCGCGGGGACGTCGTGAAGATCCAGGACGTCTACAAGACGCCGACGGCCATCCGCCGGATCGGCCCGACCGTCGCGGAGGGCGTCTCCGCCACCGGCCCCACCGCCGCCACCGGTGGTGTCGCGGCCCTCTCCGGCAGCGGTGCGCCCGCCGGCCTCCACCAGCTGTTCTCGGCCGCGACGGCGCGCTACGGCCTCCCGGCCGGCCTGCTCGACGCGGTCGCCAAGGCCGAGAGCGGGTACGACCCGCGGGCGGTCAGCGGCGCCGGCGCCCAGGGCCTCATGCAGCTGATGCCGGCCACCGCGCGCGGCCTCGGCGTCGACCCGTTCGACCCGGCCCAGGCCGTCGACGGTGCGGCCCGGATGCTCAAGCGCGACCTCGCGCGCTTCGGCCGGCTCGACCTCGCGGTCGCGGCCTACAACGCCGGGGCCGGTGCCGTGCAGCGCTACGGCGGCATCCCGCCGTACGCGGAGACCCAGCAGTACGTCCGCCGAGTCCTCGGCACCCTGGGGGTGAGCTGATGTCCCTCGTCGTCACGCCGACCGTCGCGCCGCAGCCGGGCGCGTCGCGTCCCGGGCGGCCCGCCGCGTCCGACGACGGCTTCGCGGCCGTGCTCGCGGCCCGCTCCGGCGCCGCCTCCGACGAGGCGGCGCCCGCGCGCACCGACGACCGCGTCGACCCCGCCGACCCGCGTGAGCGGCGGCCCGTCGAGGCGAAGCCGGCCCGCGTCCGCGGCGAGCACGCCACCGACGGTCCGGCCGCCCGCACCACCCCGGACGACGGGGGAGCGGACCGCCCGGTCACCGCCGACGTCGACACCACCGACTCCGCCGACGTCGCCACGACCCCTGCGGTCGACCCCACCGCCCCCGAGGCCACGGCGACGACGGTCGTGCCCGCCCCGGCCGCCCCGCCCGCGGGTCTCGTCCTCCCGGTCGTCGTCGGCGCCCCGGTGGCCGCCACCCCGGACCAGACCCCGGTCGACACCGTGGCGACGACCGCCGGCGCCGCCCCGGCCGGCGCGTCCACGACGACCGCTGCCACGACGGTCCAGGACCCGACGAGCGACGGCACGGCGACCCACGGAACCACGACCGGGGGCACGACGACCTCCGGCGCGACCGTCCCGACCACGGACGCCGCGGCCACCGCGACCCCGGGTTCCGCGACCGCCACCACCGCGACCGCCACCACCGCCACCGACGCGGCGGCCCCGACGAGCGCTCCCGCCACCACGCCCGCGACCCCGGCCCCGGCCGGCGCGCCCGCACCGGAGGGTGCCACCGGCGACGCCGCCTCGGCGCCGACGACCGGTGCCCCGACGACCGGTGCGCCCGCCCCGGCCGCGACCGACGTCCCCGCGCCCGCCCACGCCGCGGTGCACGAGGCCCTGACGACGGCCGTCGCGAGCACGCCCGACACCACCCCGGCGCCGACCGTGGTGGCTCCCGCCCTCGCGGCGCCGGCGCCCGTCACCGGCGCGACGGCCACGGCGGCCACCCCGGCCGCCGCGCCCGTCCCGCAGCCGGCGCACACCCAGGTCCTCACCGCCGTGGGTCCGCTCCTCACGGGCGCCGACGGCAGCCACGAGCTGACCATCCGCCTCGACCCCGACGGCCTCGGCGCCGTGCACGTGCGCCTCTCGGTGAGCGGCGACGAGGTGCGGATGCACCTGACCGCCGCCGAGACCGGCACGCGGGACGCGCTGCGCGACGGCCTCACCGAGCTGAAGGCCCGTCTCGAGGAGTCCGGCCTGCGAGCCACGAGCCTCGACGTGGGCACCGGCAGCACACCCGGCCGGAACGGCGCCGACGCGCAGGACCTGCGGCAGCCGCGCCCGAGCGGGCACGCGACCGTCCGCCACGGCCCGGCGCCGCCGCTCGTGGCTCCGACGCCGGCATCCCTGCAGCACACCGACTCCCGACTCGACCTGAGGATGTGAACCCGATGACCACGATCCCCACCGGCGCCGCCGCCGCGGGGCAGGCGGCCGCCGCCGGCTCGACGGCCGCGACGAGCTCAAACAAGAGCTCGATCGACTCCGGCGCCTTCCTCAAGCTGCTCGTCGCGCAGCTGAAGTACCAGGACCCGAGCAAGCCGGTCGACAGCTCCGCCTTCATGGCCCAGACCGCGCAGATGCAGATGGTCGAGAGCATGAACCAGCTCGTGTCCCAGAACGCCGCCATGATCGGCGGCCAGAACAGCCTGAGCGCCCTCGCCCTCGTCGGCAAGGACGTCAGCTGGACCGTCGACGGCGTCACCAAGTCCGGTGTGGTTCAGGCCGTCAAGCTCGACTCCACAGGACCGCTCCTCGTCGTCGGCAGCGCCGAGGTCCCCCTCTCCGTCGTCTCCCGCGTCAGCCAGCACGGCACGGCCTGAGCCGCGCCGCCCCGACCTCGCACCACCGACCCCGAAGGACCCCACCATGCTCCGTTCGCTCTTCTCCGCCGTCACCGGCATGCGCAGCCACCAGACCGCGATGGACGTCATCGGCAACAACATCGCCAACGTCAACACCGCGGGCTTCAAGTCCAGCCAGACGCAGTTCCAGGACACCCTCAGCCAGGCGCTGCGCGCCGGCGGTGGCGGCGTCAACCCGGCCCAGGTCGGCCTCGGCGTCCAGGTCGCGGGTGTCGCGACGAACTTCAGCCAGGGCAGCGCCCAGACGACCAACCGCCCGAGCGACCTGATGATCTCCGGCGACGGGTTCTTCATCGTCCAGCAGGCCGGCTCGCAGGTGTACACCCGCTCCGGCGGCTTCTCGCTCGACGACCAGGGCAACCTCACCTCGCCCAACGGCGGTGTCGTGCAGGGCTGGCTGGCCGTCGACGGCCAGATCAACACCGGCACCTCGATGACCGGCCTGCGCGTGCCGACCGGCCTCATCATGGCGCCGACCCCGACGCAGGCGGTCGACGCGGGCGGCAACCTCTCCGCCGACGCCGCGGTCGGCGCGACGGTCGTCAACGGCATCGACGTCTTCGACCAGACCGGCCGCAGCATCCCGGTCACGCTGACCTACACCAAGACCGGCACGGACACCTGGTCCGCCGTCGCCACGGTGACCAACTCGGCCGGCAGCACCGCGACCGTCGGGTCGGCCAACCTCGCGTGGAACTCCACGACGATGGCCTTCACGCCCGAGACGGTGACGATGACCAACGGGGCGCTCGCCTCCGCGGGCTTCGTCTTCCCCGGCGACGTCGCGGTCAACCTCGCCGGCGACGGCACGCCGCTCACGCAGTACGCCGGCGCCAGCACGGCGACCCTGCGCGGCCAGGACGGCTCCTCGGCCGGCCAGCTGCAGAGCTGGGGCGTCGGCGCCGACGGCGTCATCACCGGCTCGTTCTCCAACGGCCGCACCCAGTCCCTCGGCATGGTCGCCCTCGCGTACTTCGGCAACCCCGAGGGCCTCGAGAAGGCCGGCGACACCTCCTACCGCGTCTCCGCCGCCTCCGGCCAGCCGGCCATCGGTGTGCCGGGCTCCGGTGGGCGCGGGTCCATCGCGGCCGGCCGCCTCGAGATGAGCAACGTCGACCTCGCGCAGGAGTTCACCAACCTCGTGATGATCCAGCGCGGCTTCCAGGCCAACTCCCGCGTCGTCAGCGCCTCCGACGAGATCCTCCAGGACCTCGTCAACCTCAAGCGCTGAGCCGGAGCCGGTCGATGACCGACGGTCCCTCGGCGGGCCCGCCCCCCTCGGGGGCGGGCCCGCTGGCGTGCCCGTCGGGCGACGGCACGCACGACCCCGCGCACGACCCCGCGGACGGCCCGCTCGCCCCCGCGATCCCCCTCGTCGGTACCCGCCCGGACCTCAAGTCCTGGGCCCGGCTGCCGATGGGAACCCCGACGCGCCACGGACGGCGCATCCAGCACACCCAGGACGGACCCGGCCCCATGATCATCCTCACCCGCCGCAACGGCACGCGCTTCGGGATCAACCCCGACCTCGTCGAGCGCGTCGACGAGACCCCGGACACCATCGTCCTGCTCGTCACCGGCTCGCGCTACGTCGTGCAGGAGACCCTCGACGAGGTCGTCTCGATCATGCGCGAGTCGCGCGCCTCGGTCCTGCACGCCGCCGAGGAGTCCGGCACCGGCCAGCCCGGGTCCCGCCCCGGCGCCGGCCGCGTGGCCCTGCGTGCCGTCCGCGGCCTGGAGGACTGAGCCATGGAGCTCGCGACCATCGGTGGGATCGTCCTCGTCTTCGTGGCGGTCATCGTCTCGCTGATCATGGAGGGCGCCTCGCCCACCTCGATCATCCTCATCCCGCCGATCATCCTCGTCTTCCTCGGCAGCATCGGCGCCGCCGTCGCCGGTGGCTTCCTCTCCGACGTCTCCTCGATCCTCAAGCAGACGGTCAAGGCCTTCACGACCTCCGCCCCGAAGAGCGCCGACGCCGTAACCGAGCTCATCGGCCTGGCCGACATCGCCCGCCGCGAGGGCCTGCTCGCCCTCGAGGAGAAGGCCCGCAGCGCCGAGGACCCGTTCCTGCGCGAGGGCCTGGAGATGACGGTCGACGGCACCGACGCCGACGAGATCTACGACGTCCTCGCCGCCCGCATCAAGACGCGCAAGAAGGCCGACCAGCTCGGCATCAAGTTCTTCGCCGACATGGGCGGGTACGCGCCGACCATCGGCATCATCGGCACCGTCATCGGCCTCATCCACGTCCTGAGCAACCTCGACGCCCCCGAGGAGCTCGGCCACCTCATCGCCGGCGCCTTCGTCGCGACGCTCTGGGGCGTCATGACGGCCAACGTCATGTGGCTGCCGCTCTCGAGCAAGCTCAAGCGGATCAGCGAGGCCGAGGCCCTGCACCTCGAGATGGTGCTCGAGGGCATCATGTCGATCCAGGCCGGCACCAGCCCGCGCGTCGTCGAGAAGCGGCTGCGCGCCGTCATCGCCGGTGACGCCCCGCTCCAGGACGCGGCGTGAGCGGCCCCGGGCCCGGCGGCAAGCGTCGCAAGGGCCACGAGGAGGAGCACGAGGGCGGTCACGAGAACGCCGAGCGCTGGCTCCTCAGCTACGCCGACATGATCACGCTGCTCATGGCGCTGTTCATCGTCCTCTTCGCGATCAGCCAGGTCGACCAGCAGAAGCTCCTCCAGCTCTCCTCGGGCCTGCAGGAGTCCTTCGGCGCCCCGCAGATCACGAACCACACCAACGGCGTCCTCGACGGCACCTCAATCGACTCGGCCATCCAGGCGATCGCGCCGATCGCGCCGCAGGTGACGAGCGACATCGCGTCGGCCCCCGGCAAGTCGCAGACCTGCGTGCCGGTGGACGAGAAGGCCAAGCAGGCCTCCCGCGACCAGCTGACCGCGGTCCGGCAGAAGATCACCAAGGCGCTCGCCGCCCAGGGGATGGCCAACGCCGCGCACTTCGAGGTGCGTGACGACGGGCTCGTCGTCGACATCGTCTCCGACCGGGTGCTCTTCGACCCGGGCCAGGCGACGCTGCGCGACGGCGGACGCAAGGTCCTCACCGCGATGGCCCCGACCCTGCGCCAGCTGTCGAACACGATGACCATCGAGGGCCACACCGACGACGTGCCGGTGGCCAGCTTCTACCGCTCCAACTGGGAGCTCTCCGCCTCCCGCGCGACGACGGTGCTCGAGTACCTCATCGCCTCCGGCGTCCGCGGCAAGCAGCTCTCCGCCGCCGGCTACGCCGACCAGCGCCCGCTCGCGAGCAACACGACCGACGCCGGCCGGGCCCGCAACCGCCGGGTCGCCGTCGTGGTCCACGCCGCGACGACCGGCGCCACCTCCTCCACCTCGACCAGCGCCACCGCCACCGCCACCTCAGGAGGCTCCCGATGAGCACCGCCACCGTCCCCGCCGCCGCGGCCGCCGCCGCCGCGCCGGAGAAGAAGAAGCCGATGATGCTCATCGCCGTCGTCGTGGCCCTCGTCATGGCCGGCGCCGGGTACTGGTTCTTCCTCAAGCCCTCGTCGGCCGAGGGGGCCGAGGCGCCCAAGCCCGAGCCGACCCCCGGCGTCGTCGTCGACCTCGACCCCCTGACCCTCAACCTCGCCGACGGCCGCTACCTCAAGATGGGCCTCTCGCTCGAGGTCACCGAGGAGGCCCAGGCCGCCGCCGGCAAGGAGGGCGTCAACGGTGCCAAGGCGCGCGACGCCGCCATTACCATCCTCGGCCAGCGCACCTACGAGCAGATGCTGCAGCCGAAGACCAAGGAGGCGGCCATCAAGACGCTCGAGAAGGAGATCAAGAAGCGTTACGACGGCGACGTGATGGACGTCTACGTGACGGAGCTGGTCATGCAGTGACCCTGCACTGACCCTCGGCCTTCGGGCCGGCACGGACAGGGAGCCGGCCCGCAGCCACCCGGTCGGGGGACGCCGCCCACTCGGGCGCTCGTCCCCCACCGGGTCGGCCGAACGGCCCTTGCTGCCCACGTGCGACACGAACCGCTCAGGTCCCCCCGGTGGGTGCCGATGGGCAGGCCGTGAGTGTGGAGCCACAGACGTACGACTTCCGGAGCCCGGACCGCCTCTCGCGACAGCGTGAGCAGGCGCTCCAGGTCGTCGTCGAGACCTGGGCGCGGCGCGTCTCCACCGTGCTGTCGACCGCCCTGCACACGATCGTGCCCGCGAAGGTGGTCGCGCTCGGCCAGTGCACCTACGGCGAGTACCTCGAGTCGATGGCCCGCCCCAGCGTGCTCGGCGCGCTCGCGGTCGAGAACCTCCCCGGCGGCGGCCACCTCCAGCTCTCGCTCGGTGACGCCATGGGCTTCGTCGACCGCATGCTCGGCGGCTCCGGCACCGGCGCGCAGCCCGAGCGGCCCCTCACGGAGATCGAGTCCGGTGTGGCCGAGCTGCTCCTGGCCCAGATGGTCGGCGAGCTGCCCTTCTCGTTCACCGTCATCGGCGACCTGCCCGTCGCGATGACCGGCCTGGAGTCGACGGTGCGCTTCCACCAGGTCGCCCGCACCACCGATCCCGTCGTCACGGTCGAGCTCGAGCTGCTCGTCTTCGAGCGGCCGGTCCCGCTGACCGTCGCGGTCACCCTCGCCACGCTCACCCCGCTGCTCACGTCCCTCGACAAGATGGCCGACGACGACGGCGCGGGGGAGCGGGCCGCGCAGGTCCGCCGCGTCGTGACCGACCGCCTCGGCCAGGTCGAGGTCGACGTCGCCGTCTCCTTCCGCGAGGTCACGCTGACCTCCGCCGAGGTCTTCGCCCTCTCCGTCGGTGACGTCGTCCCCCTGCGCCACCGCACCGCGGAGCCGCTCCTCGTGTCCGCCGGTGGCACCCGCGTCGCCCGCGCGACGCCCGGCAGCCACGGCCGCCGCCTCGCCGTCCAGATCGTCCCCTGACCCCCGACCCGACCGGAGACCCGCCATGAGCATCGCCGACACCCAGGACCCGTTCGCCGTCACCGGTGAGGAGGCGCCCGCCCCGACGACCGAGGCCGCGCCCGCGCTGCCGCCGCTCGGTGGTGCCGTGCCCGCCGCCGCGACGGCCGCGCCCGCCGCGGTCGACCCCCGCCGCCTGCACCTGCTGCGCGAGGTGGAGCTCGGCATCAGCGTCGAGCTCGGCCGCAGCCGGATGACGGTGCGCGAGGTGCTCGGCCTGGCTCCGGGCGCCGTCGTCGAGCTCGACCGCCCCGCCGGCAGCCCGGTCGACGTCCTCGTCAACGGCACCCTCATGGCGCGCGGCGAGGTCGTCGTCGTCGACGACGAGTACGCCGTCCGCGTCACCGAGATCGTCAGCGCCGACCCGGCCCTGGGGCTCGGCGCCTGATGGACGGATCCGTCGTGCTCGTCGTGCTGCGGCTGCTCGTCTCCCTCGGCGTCGTCCTCACCCTCCTCGTGCTGCTCGCCCGCTGGGCGCGCAAGCGCGGCCTCGGGGGTGCGGTCGGCTCGCGTGCCGGGGTGCAGGTCGAGGTGCTGTCGCGGCGCGCGCTGGGCCGCGGGTCCGCCCTCCACGTCGTGCGCGTCGGCGAGCAGGTACTCGTCCTCGGCGTCACCGACCAGCACGTCTCGCTCCTGCGCGAGCTCGACCCGCAGGTCCTCGAGGTCGTCGAGCCGGAGCAGGAGGCCCCCGTGGTCACCGCCCCGACGGTCGCCATCGCGCCCGCCGCCGCGCCGGACTTCGCCGCCGCGCTGCGGGCGCAGGCCGACGGGACCGGCCTCGACCTCGGCCCCGCGGCCACCGTGCCGGTCGCCGTCGCCTCCGTCGCTCCCGCTGCTCCGGTCACCCGCAGCGGTCGCCACGCCGCGGCGCGCCGCCCCGTCCTGCCCCGCCCCGCCGCCCCCGCGGCCGGTGGCGCCCCGGTGCCGACCGGATGGCCGTGGAACGCCGCGAGCCTCGTCGTCGGCGCGATCAAGGGGAGTCGTGCCTAGTCCCCTCGCCCTCCTGCGGCGGGTGCGCCCGCTGCTCGTGACCGGCCTCGTGCTGTTCACGGCGTTCGGCCCCGGCGCCGCCCTCGCGTCGGCCGCGCCGAGCCCGAGCCCGTCGCCCACCCCCGGTGGGGTGTCGGTGACGCTCGACGGCGGCGCGACGCAGCCGAGCCAGACGGTGACGATCATCGTCCTGCTCACCGTGCTGTCGCTGGCGCCGGCGCTGCTCATCCTCACGACCGCCTTCACCAAGGTGATCGTCGTGCTGTCGCTGACCCGCAACGCGCTCGGCACCCAGACCATCCCGCCGAACCAGGTCTTGGTCGGCCTCGCGCTCTTCCTCAGCCTCTTCATCATGGCGCCGGTCCTGTCGCAGATGAACGACCAGGGCATCCAGCCCTACATGAAGGGCGACATCACCCAGTCGCAGGCGATCGAGCGCACCGTCAAGCCGCTCCGGACGTTCATGGGCGAGCAGACCCGCCCGGCCGAGCTCGCGACGATGGTCAAGCTGAGCGGTGAGGAGAAGCCCGCGACGGTCGACGACGTGCCGCTGACGACGCTCGTGCCGGCCTTCGTCCTCTCGGAGCTGAAGTCCGCGTTCATCATCGGCTTCGTCATCTTCGTGCCGTTCCTCGTCATCGACGTCGTCGTCAGCTCCGTGCTCATGTCGATGGGCATGATGATGCTGCCGCCCGCGCTCATCTCGCTGCCCTTCAAGCTCCTGCTCTTCGTCATGGTCGACGGCTGGGGCCTCATCGTCACCGCCCTCGTCCAGAGCTACCGGTGAGGGGGAGGACGTGACCGACGCCGACATCGTCCACATCGGGGTGCAGGCCATGATCGTCAGCGCGAAGCTGGCGATGCCCGTGCTGCTCACCGCCCTGGCCATCGGCTTCGTCATCTCGCTCTTCCAGGCGGTCACGCAGGTGCAGGAGGTGACGCTCAGCTTCGTGCCGAAGCTCCTCGGCGTCGCGCTCGTCCTCGTCGTCGCCGGCCACTGGATGCTCCAGGAGGCGGTGTCCTTCACCCGCGCCATGTTCGACCTCCTGCCGCAGCTGCTCACCTGATGACGATCGCGTTCGCCGCCGACTCGCTCGTCACGCTGCTGCTCGCGACGACGCGGCTCTCGGTGTTCTTCCTCCTCGCCCCGCCGTTCAGCAGCAAGGCCGTTCCGGCGCGCGTCAAGGCCGGTCTGGCCGTCGCGCTCTCGCTGGCGGTGCTCCCGGCCATCCGTGGGCAGGCGACGCCGGCGCTCGAGCTCTTCCCGCTGCTCGGCGCGGCCCTCTACCAGGCGGTCGTCGGCGCGGCGATGGGCTTCGTCGTCCTGCTGGCCTTCGCGGTCGTGCAGGCCGCCGGCGAGCTGCTCGACCTCGCGAGTGGCTTCACGCTCGCCTCGCTCTACGACCCGATGTCGAACGCGACGAGCAGCATCTTCGGGCGCATCCACCAGCTGCTCGCGATCACCCTGCTCTTCGCGACCGGCGGGCACCTCTTCCTCGTGCGCGGGCTCATCTCGACCTTCACGGTCCTGCCGCTGCACCCGATGGCCCTCGGCGACCTCGCCCGGCTCGTCACCGACGGGATCGGCACCTTCCTCGGTGGGGCGCTGCAGGTGGCGGCGCCGGTGCTCGTCGTGCTCTTCCTCTCGGAGATCGCGCTCGGCCTGGTGTCGCGGGCCGTCCCGACGCTCAACATCTTCGCGATCAGCTTCCCCGTGAAGATCATCCTCGTCATCTCCTTCGCGGGAATGGCCTTCGCGCTGCTGCCCGGGGTCGTCAGCGAGCTGCTCGACCAGACCGGACGCGACATGACCTCGGTGGCGCGGATGCTCGGGGCGGGTGGGTGAGCCGGTGAGCGACAAGTCGCAGAAGACCGAGAAGCCCACCCCGCAGCGGCTCAAGAAGGCGCGCCGCGACGGGCAGGTCGCCCGCACCGCCGAGCTCAGCGCGTGGGCGGCCGTCATGCTCGCGTCCGTCGTCCTGCCGCACCTCGTCTCCGGGCTGTCCGAGCTGTTCGTCGGCACCCTCCAGGGGCTGCGCGAGGTCATCCTCGACCCGCAGCCCGAGCGCGGCGTGACCGTGATGCGGCAGACGGGGATCGACGCCGTCAAGGTGCTCGCGCCGTTCCTCGGCGTCATGGTCGTGGCCGCGCTGGCCAGCAGCGCGGCGCAGGGCGGCATCCGCGTCTACCCCGGCAAGTTCAAGCCCAACTTCGGTGTGCTCAACCCGGCCAAGGGGCTCAAGCAGCTCGTCTCCGCGCACGCCGCGTGGACCCTCGGCAAGACCCTGCTGAAGTTCGTCATCTTCGGGTGGGTCGGGTACACCGAGCTGCGCGACGTCGCGATCCTCATGACGACGCACGGCTCGTGGTCACTCGGGGCTGCGGCGTCCGCAGCGGTCGGGGCCGTGACGCACGTGCTCCGGCTCGTCGCCGGCGTCGGGCTCGTGCTCGCCGCAGCGGACTTCGTCATGGAGAAGCGGCGCATCGGCTCGCAGCTGAAGATGAGCCAGGACGAGATCAGGCGCGAGCACAAGCAGTCCGAGGGCGACCCGCTGCTCAAGGGCATGATCCGCGGCAAGCAGCGCGAGATGAGCCGCAACCGGATGCTCTCCAACCTCGCCTCGGCCGACGTCGTGCTCGTCAACCCGACGCACGTCGCGGTCGCGCTCAAGTACGAGATGGGCCTCGGCGCGCCGCGGGTCGTCGCGCGCGGCGCCGGTGCGGCGGCGGCCCGCATCCGCGAGGAGGCGGCCGAGCTGCGGCTGCCGATGGTCGAGGACGTGCCGCTCGCGCGCACCGTCTACCGGATGTGCGACGTCGGCGACGAGATCCCGCCGGAGCTCTTCGATGCCGTCGCGGGCGTGTTCGTCTTCGTCCTCGGGCTCAAGCGCCGCGGCGTGACGAGCGGCTTCCACCGCAGCCCGTACGCGGGCACCGACCGGGCGGGGGTCGCCGCGTGAGCTCCGCGACCACCCCGGGCGCCCGGACCCCTCAGGTCACGTCCCCGCCTGCCGATGGGAGTCCCGAGATGACTGCCACCACCCGCTCCCGTCGCCACCGCGAGGTCCGATGAAGAACGCACGGCTGAGCCAGATCGGCATCCCGGCGGCCGTCGTCGGCGTCGTCGTCATGATGGTCGTGCCGGTGCCGAGCATGCTGCTCGACCTGCTGCTGGCCCTCAACCTCACGATCTCGGTGCTCGTCCTGCTCGTGGCCCTGCGCGTGACGCGGCCGCTGGACTTCGCGGTCTTCCCGTCGCTGCTGCTCGTCGCGACGCTCTTCCGGCTGGCGCTCAACATCAGCGCGACCCGCCTCGTGCTCGTCGACGGGTTCGCCGGCAAGGTCATCGAGGCGTTCGGTCACTTCGTCGTCGGCAGCTCGCTCGTCGTCGGCCTCGTCATCTTCCTCATCCTGGTCGTCATCCAGTTCGTCGTCATCACCAACGGTGCCGGGCGCGTGGCCGAGGTGGCCGCCCGCTTCACCCTCGACGCGATGCCCGGCAAGCAGATGGCCATCGACGCCGACCTCAACTCGGGCCTCATCGACGAGGACGAGGCGCGGCGCCGCCGCAAGGAGGTCTCGGGCGAGGCGGACTTCTACGGCGCGATGGACGGTGCCTCGAAGTTCGTCAAGGGCGACGCGATCGCCGCCATCGTCATCACGCTCGTCAACCTCATCGGCGGCCTCGTCATCGGCGTCGTCCAGAACGGCCAGGCAGTTGGGGACGCGATCCAGACCTACAGCCTCCTGTCGGTCGGCGACGGCCTCGTCTCGCAGATCCCCGCCCTGCTGCTGTCGATGTCGACCGGCATCATCGTCACCCGCGCCTCGACCGAGCGCGACATGGGCGGCGACATCATCCACCAGTTCGGCCAGCAGCGCGGCGCCATCCAGATCGCCGGCGTCGTCATCATGGCGCTGGCGCTCGTGCCGGCCCTGCCGAAGCTGCCGTTCATCCTCATCGGCGGCGGCGCGGTGCTCCTGGCCCGCGCGATGCCGAAGCTCGAGGAGCGCGAGGAGGCCCGCCGCGCCGAGGAGGCCGCCGCCGAGCGCGAGGCCCTGCCGTCTCCCGACAGCCCGCAGGTCCTCGCCCACGACATCCGCGTCGAGCCGCTCGAGCTCGAGCTGGCCTTCGACCTCATCGGCCTCGTCGACGCCGACAACGGTGGCGACCTGCTCGGCCGGGTCAAGGCGCTGCGCCGCAAGCTCGCGATGGAGCTCGGCGTCGTCATCCCGCTCGTGCGCACCCGCGACAACCTCGACCTGCCCTCGCACACCTACGCGATCCGCGTCCACGGTGTCGAGGTCGCCCGCGGCGAGGCGCCCGCCGGGCACGTGCTCGTCATCGGCGACGCCATCGCGCACCTCGAGGGCATCCCGACCCGCGAGCCGGTGTTCGGCCTCGAGGCCAAGTGGGTCGCCGCGCACCTGCGCGGACGCGCCGAGGCACTCGACGGCACGGTCGTCGACCGCTCGTCGGTCATCACCACCCACCTCGCCGAGACCGTCCGCCGGCACGCTGCGGACCTGCTGGGCCGCGAGGACGTCAAGCTGCTCGTCGACGCCGTGCGCTCCACGCACCCGCAGGTCATCGAGGAGCTCACCCCCAACCCGCTCGCGCTCGGCGAGATCCAACGCGTCCTCAAGGGACTGCTCGTCGAGGGCGTCGGCATCCGCGACCTCGTCCGGATCTTCGAGGCGATCTCGCTGCGGGCCCGGGTCACCACCGACCCCGACCAGCTCGTCGAGGCAGCGCGCCTGGCGCTCGGCCCGGCCATCGCGGCGTCGCACGCCTCCAACGGCGACCTCCACGTGCTCACCTTCGAGCCGCGGCTGGAGCAGAAGCTGCTCGAGTCGCTGCGCTCCGGTGACGGCGGCCCCCAGCTGCTGCTCGACCCGTACTTCGCCGACCGGCTGGCCACCGAGGCCGCCCGCGTCTCGCGCACGGTCGAGGAGGGCGGTGTGCAGCCGGTGCTCGTGTGCGCGCAGCCGCTGCGGCGGGCGGTGCGCCGGCTCGTCGAGGGCGCGGCCCCGCAGCTGCCGGTGCTGGCGTACCAGGAGCTCGGTGGCCACCTGCGCCTGACCACGGCCGGCGTCGTCGACGTCGCCGCCGCCGACGCGCTCGGCACGGCGGGGGTCTGACATGGGCCGCACGAAGTCCGGGGGAGAGGCGAAGGCCAAGCCGGCCAAGGCGCACTCGCCGGAGCGCTTCGCGTTCGGCGCGCTCTTCGGCGTCGCGCTGTTCGTCCCCGCGGGGATGCTCGTCTACGCCGGCAACCTCTCGATCGACCAGGCCGTATACCGCTTCGGCCTCGCGTGGCTCGTCGCGGTCGTCGGCGTCGGCATCGTCGCCTCCACGCTCCACAACCCGGTCGTCCGCACACCCGCTGCGGCTCCCGTGCCGGTCGCCGCGCCGGCTGAGCAGCCGCCGGTCGACGAGACGATGGCTTTCCCCACGACCGACCCCGCGGACCCGCAGGCCGGCTGAGCCCCCTCCGCTGCGCCGGGTCGAGGTGAAAACCGACCACGTCAGGGTCGGTTCTCACCTCCACCGGATGAGGTGCGCGGGGGTCTGTTACGCGCTGCCCTGAAGCCGCGCATCGGGCTGTGAAGCGGCCGATAGAGTGTGGGGCCGTCGGCCTCCGGGTCGGCCCGCTGGCGTGGCGCAATCGGTAGCGCACCTGTCTTGTAAACAGGGGGTTGGGGGTTCGAGTCCCCCCGCCAGCTCCACCCCGCGTGTATTGCTTCGCCTGATGCTGGACGTTTCGTGGTCGGCTGATCCGCGACAGTGTTCCGCTTGAGGCTTGACAGGTGCTTCGGCTGATCCTCAACGCTCTTTCACAAGGAGTGAGTCGAGCTGCGGAGTGGCAGACACCGCCCGCTGCGCGGAGGGCCATCCGGTTGGTCACGCGGCACGGCATCCTGGATGGATCCTCGGGAGAGCCCTGAGGCGGAGGTGGCCCATGTCCAAGTCCATCGGGCAGGCCCCTACTAGGGTTGCGCCCGTGATCACGGGTGACTTGAAGAGCAACATCGACCGCGTCTGGGACGCCTTCTGGTCAGGGGGCATCAGCAACCCGCTCGAGGTCATCGAGCAGATCACCTACCTGCTCTTCATCCGTCGCCTCGACGACATCCAGACGCTGGCCGAGAAGAAGGCACGCGTGACCGGCGGCGCCGTCGAGAGCCCCGTGTTCCTGCCCGGCCATTCTCACCTGAGGTGGAGCCAGTTCAAGAACACCTCCCCCGAAGTGATGCACAAGACGATCGCCTACGAGGTCTTCCCATTCCTTCGCGGGATGGGCGACGGCACCACCTACAGCGAGCACATGAAGGATGCCCGCTTCACCATCCCGACCCCGGCCCTGCTGTCCAAGGTCGTAGACATGCTCGACGACATCCCGATGGCGGATCGCGACACCAACGGCGACCTCTACGAGTACCTGCTCTCCAAGATCGCCTCAGCCGGCGTCAACGGTCAGTTCCGCACCCCGCGCCACATCATCGAGCTGATGGTCAAGATGACCGCTCCGCAGCCGGCCGACGAGATCTGCGATCCTGCCTGCGGCACGGCTGGCTTCCTTGTCGCCGCGGGCGAGTACGTCCGCGACACTCACGCCGACGCGCTCCTGGACCAGCTGGAGCGCAAGCACTTCCACGCGTCGATGTTCCACGGCTACGACTTCGACTCGACCATGCTCCGCATCGGCAGCATGAACATGCTGTTGCACGGCATAGAGGCCCCCGACATCCGCTATCGCGACTCCCTGTCTGAGGGCGCGGCCGCGGACGCCGACAAGTACACGCTGATCCTGGCCAATCCGCCTTTCGCCGGGTCGCTCGACTATGAATCCACGGCGAAGGATCTCCAGCGGGTCGTGAAGACAAGGAAGACCGAGCTGCTCTTCCTCGCTCTGTTTCTCAAGCTGCTCAAACCTGGTGGGCGGGCTGCTGTCATCGTGCCGGACGGCGTGCTCTTCGGTTCGAGCAGCGCGCACAAGGCGCTCCGCAAAATGCTGGTCGAGGATCAGAAGCTCGACGCCGTCGTGAAACTGCCGTCCGGTGTCTTCCGCCCGTACGCCGGCGTCTCCACCGCGATCTTGTTCTTCACCAAGACCAACTCCGGCGGCACCGACCAAGTCTGGTTCTACGACGTCCGCGCCGACGGCTTCAGCCTCGATGACAGGCGCAACCCGGTCGAAGCCAATGACCTCCCCGACGTGCTCGCCCGCTGGCAGACCCGCGACGACGAGAAGGATCGTGCCCGCGCCGAGCAGTCCTTCCTCGTGCCCAAGGACGACATCGTTGTCCAGGGGTACGACCTCTCCTTGAACCGTTACAAGGAGATCGTCCACGACGAGATCGAGCACCGCGCCCCGCTGGAGATCATCGCCGACATCGAGACGCTTGAGGACGAGATCGCCCAGGGCCTCGCGGAACTGAAGGCGATGCTCTCGTGACAGTCATCGCACTGGGCAACGTCGTCGACATCGTTATGGGGCAGGCTCCGCCCGGCAACGCATGCAACAAGGATGGCGTTGGTGTTCCCTTCGTTAAGGCAGGCGAGTTTCAAAGTCGTCGGCCTGTTATCCGCGAATGGACCACTAAGCCGCTGAAGTTGGCTCAGCACGATGACACCCTTGTTTGCGTTGTCGGCGCGACCGCCGGCAAGGTCAACCAGGGTGTCGACTGTGCCATTGGACGATCAGTCGCAGCGATTCGTCCTCAGCCAAGCGAAATCGATCCTGAGTACCTGTACCGGTTCCTCTCGACGACCGTCACCCGCCTGCGTGGAGGTAGCCAGGGCGCCGCTCAGGGCGTCATCACAAGGGAGATGATCGGCAACCTCGAGGTGGACCTCCCACCCCTCCCCGAGCAGCGCCGCATCGCCACGATCCTCGACCATGCCGACGCCCTCCGCGTAAAGCGCCGCCAAGTCCTCAGCCACCTCAGCTCCCTCACCCAATCGATCTTCACCGAAATGTTCCCGGACGAAGCGGAAGCTGAACGCGTCCCCCTTGGCGACCTCGCAACGCTCGTCACAAAGGGCACTACCCCCACGAGTGTTGGCCTGAAGTTCTCACCCGAAGGGGTGCCATTCCTACGTGCCCAGAACCTGCAGTGCGGAACTGTGGCGTTCGGTCCCGGCGACTTGTTCATCGATGAAGATTCAGATCTTGCGCTGAAGCGATCCAGGATCATGCCCCGCGACCTCTTGATCTCGATCGCAGGCACAATTGGCCGAGTTTCCCTCGTGCCTGAGGAATCCCCGACAATGAACTGCAACCAAGCCGTGGCCATTATCAGGCTCATCGAACCGGAGACCGGCCCGTGGCTTCGAGCATGGCTCGCGTCCAGCGATGCACTTTCACAAATCGGCGCTTCCACCGTGACTGGAACAATCTCCAATCTCAGCCTTGGTCAGATTCGGCAGCTGAAGGTCCCCATCGTCAGGGGAGACGAAGTCAGGGAGTTCAATCTGCGATCCGCATCCGTCGAAGCGGCAAAGGATTCCGCCGCTGCTGTTGCGGCTACTGAAGACGAACTTTTCGTCTCCATCGAGTACGGCGCCTTCCGAGGGGAGCTGTAACCGATGCCCGTTGAGATGAGGATGTGGCGCATCGACGGAGACGAGCCCAAGCCACTGACGGCGTCAGTGCTCCCTGCAGAGAAGGACCTGCACGAGTTCCTCAAGCGCGATCCCTCACTACTCGGCGAGCGCCTGCTGGTGATCGGCAGTGAGGTGATCACGCCGTACGGCCCGCGTCTCGACCTTCTTGCGATCGACGCCGACGGAAACCTGCACCTGCTGGAACTGAAGCGCGACAAGACGCCTCGCGAGGTTGTCGCTCAGGTGCTCGACTACGGCTCGTGGGCGTCGACGCTGTCGCGCGACGACGTTCTCGATATCGCCACCAAGCACCTCGACCAGCCGTTCGAGGCCGCGTTCGAGGACGTCTTCGGAAGCGCGCCGCCCGACGAGCTCAATGGCAACCTCAGCCTCACGATCGTGGCTGCCGAACTCGATGCCAGTTCCGAGCGAATCGTCAACTACTTGCGCGACTTCGGTGTCCCCGTCAATGCGGTCTTCTTCTCCTACCTCGAAGACGACGACCGTCGCTACCTGGCCCGCTCCTGGCTCACCGCGTCAGATGACGAGACTCCGCAGGGCCCCCCGGGAAGCAAGAAGAACAAGCGCGCCGCGTGGAACGGCAAGGACTGGTACATCTCCTTTGCCGGTGGCGACCGCGTATGGGACGACGCCCGCCAACACGGCTTCGTCTCGGGTGGCGGCGGCAAGATGTTCTCGCAAGACATGAGGGCATTGCCCAAGGACGCTCGGATATGGGTCAACGTCCCGCCCATGCGCTACGTGGCGGTGGGGCGAGTCCTGGCACCGGCGGCACGTTTCGAGCACGCCCAGGTCCGCGTCGCCGGCAACTGGGTACAACTGAGCGCGCAAGCGCTGCACGGCACTTACTCTGATGACCCGGCGACGCCGGACGACATTGCTGAGTGGGTCGTGCCGGTCGAGTGGATTGATGCGCGGCCCCTCGAGGCTGGGTTCTGGGAGAAGGGCATGTTCGCCAGCCAGCACAGCGCCTGCAAACTGCGCCAGGAGTTCACTCTTCAACGACTGGCCGACCACTTCAACATCGACGACGGCGAGTAATCGACGATCATGGGGAACTTCGACTTCGTTCATCAGACGCTGCCGTCACTCCATGACGACTGCGCCCGGGCTGAGTCGTACCTGTCGTCTGACCCGCGCTCGGCGTGCTTCTACAGCCGCCGGGTGGTCGAGGAGTTGGTGGGCTATCTCTACGACGTCCTCTCGCTACCACCCCCGTACCGCAACGACCTCGCGGCGAAGATCAACGATGCCGCGTTCAAGGCCAAAGTGCCGCAGGGCATCACGCAGAAGCTGACGGCGATCCGGCGAATCGCCAACACCGCAGTGCACGAGAACAGGCAGATCCGCCCGGACGTGTCACTGGCCGTGCTGCGCGAGCTGTTCAACGTCGTCGTGTGGACGTCCTACCATCACTCCCCGGCGCCGACAGTGGTGCCGCTACAAGCCCAGTTCGACCCTGCTCTTGCAGCCAAAGCCGCGCCGCTGTCGCGCGAGGAGGTCGCCCGCCTCGCGGCGAAGTTCAAGGAGCAGGACGAGGCCCACGCCCGCGAGCTCGCCGAGAAGGACGAACGGCTGGCTGGCCACGAGGCGGAGATCGCCGAGTTGAAGGCTCAGATCGCAGCCGCCCAAGCAGCAGCAGCGCCGGACACGCGCGACTACGACGAGGCCGCCGCCCGGGACCTGTTCATCGACGTCTTGCTGCACGAGGCCGGGTGGACGTTGGATGAGGAGCGGGACCGGGAGTACCCCGTCACGGGGATGCCCAACGCTGGGGGGAGCGGCTTCGTCGACTACGTCCTCTGGGGCGCCGATGGTCTGCCGCTGGCGGTGGTGGAAGCCAAGCGCACCGCCAAGTCGCCGGAAGTGGGTCAGCAGCAGGCCAAGCTGTACGCCGACTGCCTGGAGAAACAGTTCGGCCGACGACCCGTCATCTTCTACACCAACGGTTACGAGCACAGGATCTGGGACGACGCCGGCGGTTACCCACCGCGCGAGACCCAGGGCTTCTACACCCGCGACGAGCTGGAGCTGCTCATCCAGCGCCGCCAGACCAAGCTCCCGTTGTCGTCCGCACAGGCGAACACCAACATCGCTGGCCGGCCGTACCAGGTGCAGGCCACCAAGGCAGTGGGCGTTGCCTTCGACCGCAAGCAGCGCGAGGCCCTCCTCGTGATGGCGACCGGCTCGGGCAAGACCCGCACCACCATCGCGCTCGTCGACCTGTTGCAGAAGGCGAACTGGGTCAAGCGCGTACTCTTCCTCGCTGACCGCACCGCTCTGGTCAACCAGGCCGCCAACGCGTTCAAGCAACACCTGCCTGGATCAACGACGGTCAATCTCGTCACCGAGAAGGCGATCGAAGGGCGCGTCTACGTCTCGACCTATCCCACGATGATGAACCTCATCAACGAGATCGACGACGGCACTCGCCGCTTCGGGCCGGGCTACTTCGACCTCATCGTGGTCGACGAGGCGCACCGCTCCGTCTACGCCAAGTACGGAGCGATCTTCGACTACTTCGACTCACTACTCATCGGCCTCACCGCGACGCCCAAGGACGAGGTCGACCACAACACCTACCGGCTGTTCCACCTCGAAGATGGTGTCCCCACCGACAACTACTCCCTCGACGACGCAGTCGACTCCGGCTACCTCGTTCCCCCGAAAGGCATCAGCGTCGGCACCCAGTTCCTGCGCTCCGGCATCAAGTACGAGGACCTCACCGAGGAGGAGAAGGACCAGTGGGACGCCCTCGACTGGGGCGAGGACGGTCCGCCCGACGAGGTCGGTGCCGAGGAGATCAACCGGTTCCTCTTCAACGAGGACACCGTGGACAAGGTCCTCGAAACCCTGATGGTGCAGGGCTACAAGGTGGCCGGCGGGGACCGCCTGGGCAAGACGATCATCTTCGCCAAGTCACAGAAGCACGCCGAGTTCATCGAGAAGCGGTTCAACTTCGCATACCCCGAACTCGCCGGCCACTTCGCCCGCGTGGTCACCCACGGCACGCCGTACGCCCAGTCGCTGATCGACGACTTCTCGATCAAGGACAAGGCGCCGCACATCGCGATCAGCGTCGACATGCTCGACACCGGCATCGACGTGCCCGAGGTCGTCAACCTCGTCTTCTTCAAGATGGTGCGATCGAAATCAAAGTTCTGGCAGATGATCGGCCGTGGCACTCGCCTCTGCCCGGGTCTCTTCGGTCCCGGAGAAGACAAGCACGACTTCCTGGTCTTCGACTTCTGCGGCAACCTCGAGTACTTCAGCCAGGACCTCCCCGGATCCCAGGGGCAGACCCAGAAGTCACTCTCCCAGCGGCTCTTCGAGGCGCGGCTCGGGCTTCTCACAAGACTCGGCGATAACGAACCCGATCTGCGCTCGTCCAGCGTGAAGACGCTGCACGAGCTCGTCGCCGGAATGAATTTCGAGAACTTCGTTGTCCGCCCGCACCGCCGAGCCGTAGAGAAATACGCGTCCGCAGACGCCTGGAACCAGATCGTGCCCGAGGACTCGGAGGCGCTGCTCACTCTCGCCGGACTGCCGTCCTCTGTCCGCGACGACGACGAGGACGCCAAGCGCTTCGACCTCCTCATACTGCGGCGACAGCTCGCCCAGCTCGACGGCGATGCCGCGCTGGCCGAGAGGCTGCGCGAGTCCGTCCAGCAGATCGCCGCCGCGCTACTCGGCAAGACCACGATCCCGAGCGTCGCCGAGCAGGCGGTGCTTCTGGAGTCGGTGGCCGGCGACGAGTGGTGGATCGACGTGACGCTGCCGATGCTGGAGCTCGCCCGACTCCGCATCCGAGGCCTCGCGCGGTTCATTGAGAAGACGTCACGCAACCCGATCTACACCGACTTCGAGGACACTATCGGCGAGGGCGTCGAGGTGGTGCTGCCTCGCGTCACCCCCGGCACCAACTTCGAGCGCTTCCGCGCCAAGGCCGAGGCGTACCTCCGCGAGCACCTCGACAACCTCGCCCTCCAGCGCCTCCGCCGCAACAAGCAGCTCACCGCGAACGACCTCACTGAGCTGGAGCAGATGCTGGTTGCTTCCGGTGGCGAGCAGGTCGACCTCGTCTGGGCCAACGAGCAGACCGGCGGCCTAGGCATTTTCGTCCGCGGACTCGTCGGCCTCGACCGCACCGCGGCCATCGAGGCGTTCGAGAACTACCTGGACGGCACGAAGTTCTCCGCCGATCAGGTCCGCTTCGTGAATCTCATCATCGACGAGTTGACCAAGAACGGTGTCATGGAACCTGCGCGCCTCTTCGAGTCGCCTTATACCGACCATGCCCCGTCCGGCCCCGACTACGTCTTTCCAGACGTGGAAGTCGAGGTCATCGTTGAGACGTTGAAGGGCATCAAGCGCAACGTCCTACCTGAAGACGTCGCGTGAAGTTCCGCCGGAAGGACCCGGTCACCCCACGCGTACCGAGGACCCTCGCACGGAAGACGAAGTCGCTCTATGCCGACGACGCTGACGGTCTTGATCGCGACGTCCTGAATCGAAAGAGGCTAGCAACGCAACTGGGGCGAGCCGTCAGGGACCTTGCGGAAGAGACCGAGAGCGCGGTTGTTGGGCTGGTTGGTCCGTGGGGATCCGGCAAGTCCAGTTTGCTCGGCCAGATCGAGAAGGACCTTGCCGAGAACGATTGGTACATCGGACGACATAACCCCTGGGCCTACTCCGATTTCGCAGGCTCGGCTGCCGGCTTCTTCGCGTCCGTACGTGACGCCGTCCCGGAGGATGTCCTCGGAAAGGAGTGGCGCGCGGTCGTGGGCGAGTGGGTCTCCAAGGCGGCGCCGCTTGGCGCGGCAGGTGGTGTTGCTGGCGTTGACGGATCCGGCGCCATCGGAGCGGTCGGTGCAGTCATCACCGGCGACCGCAGCCCGGCCCGTCTCCGCGAGGCTGCAGCTGAAGGCCTGACCAAGATCGATCACCCAGTCCTCATGGTGCTCGATGACCTTGACCGACTAGCGCCCGACGAACTCCTCTACACGTTCAAGCTCGTACGGCTCCTCGGCCGCCTGCCAAACGTGTACTACCTGCTCGCCTACGACGAGACGACTCTCACGGATCTACTCGAGGCGACCGATCTGGTGGGCAAGGGCACAGGTCGCGCGCAGCAGTACCTCGAGAAGATCATCCAGGTCCGCCTGGAAATGCCGCCCATGCTGCCCGAGCAGCAGGCAGCACTGGCGAACGCCGCAATGGACGAGGTCTGTGCCCGGAGGGAAATAACGCTGTCAGCCAGCACCACGCGACGAATGCAACAGGTCTGGCAAGACTGCCTCTCGACCTATCTTGACCAACCCCGTTCAGTGAAGCGGCTGTTCACCCAGGTCGACGCTACGTGGCCAGATGTCGCGGGAGAGGTTGACTTCTCCGACTTCGTCGCCATCACGTTCCTGCGGGTCTTTGAGGGTCCGACGCTCGAACTGGTCATCAACCACCGCGCTGAGATTCTGGAGCAAGCCTCCGCCTTCAGCTTTGCCATGCGACAGGAGTCGCCACAAGATCGGTGGCAGCGGTGGAGTCAGCGGATCGCCGACGCGGGACCGCGACACCCTGCTGCGATCGAGGCGCTACTGGCGCACCTCTTCATCTTCATCCGCGGCGCCCGAGAGGGTACGACGTACGCCGGCTCCTCCCACCAAGAGGATGTCAGGAAAAGGATGGGTGTCGGTACCTCCGAGCACTTCGACCGTTACGTCCAAGTCGGCGTCCCGGAGTCCGACCTACCCGAAGCGACAGTCAGGGCCGCAGCGGAGGAGCTGAGGGCCGGCCAGTCCGGCGAGGCGTTGGCCGACCTAGTCCGTCGGATGAACCAAGACGCCGCTCCTGTCTTGCGTAAGTTGCGCCGAGAACACCTTTCGTCGCCGTTGCCTGCTTCGACGACCCTGCCCCTGCTCAGCAGCGTCTATCTGCCAGCGATGGAGCAGAAGAGCGGTCTGTTCGGGCTCTCGCCAGATTTCAGTGTTATCGGTCTCGCTATCGACGTGCTCGACAGCACCGAAAGCGCGACCGCTGCTCCCTTAGTCGAGCAGATGGCCGTCTCGGACGCCGCCGGGCTCGCTCTGGCAGCCGCCTGCGTGCGGATGGCGCTTAAGGACTCGGACACACCGCGCCCGTGGGCAGCGGGCGCGAAGGCATCAATCGCGGCGGCGCTCGAAGATGGGATCAGGGCCTTCGCTACTCAGCCGGCCAGATCCCACCCTCGTCTGGTGTCTTACGTCTACGACCACCTACACCTCGCGAAACCCGCAAACACCCGCGAGTTGCTCTGGGAGGCCATCGACTCCGGCGTGTGGGACTTGCGCGAGGTGCTCGGACTGATGGTCCCCCTCGGACAAGCCAGCAACGGCGAAGCCAGCTGGACCTCGATGGGCGACTTCTCCGAAGGGATGGTCGAGGACTTGCTGGGCGTTGACGCGGTGTTGGCCCGTATCCCCGAGCGTCCGGACTTGCTCGAGCGCCACAATTCTGATGACTACTTCGATCGGCGAGTTGACGCCGACGACCTCGAGGCGAGGATCGAGTACGCCCTTATCGGCCTTGAGCGCGTGAGGGCTAGGCGCCTGCGAGAAACAGAAACCACCGACGAATAGTCGACACCTGGTGAGCGTGACCAGCCCGGATCGGATAGCTGACCTTTCGAGGCGGCTGCCCTTGCCCATCAGCGTCCGCACGTGGGTACCAGATCACCACGTCAACTCACCAAACCCGCCGCCATTTGGCATTCCCCCAGTAGCCCCTTGGATCCCTCGAGTTCAGTCGAATAAGCCGCTTCCATTGGCCCGGTGGGTCCTGACAAGTCCGCCCACTTGCATGTGCTATTGGCCGAACTTTGGCCAAATGTCGGCAGCGGTTACTGGTGAGTGCGGACCTTCGTAGTGACGCAGAAACATATCGAAGCTACGGTCAAGGACCGGGCTGGCGGTCGGCGCTAAAGAGCTTAGATCGAGAGCGGCTTTCAAGAACGCTAGGGATACCTTCTTCTCCTGAAGTCGTCGGCCCGTCTCGTCGAGCCCTTGGAAGACCCGGAACGCCAATACTGCGACCACAGTCCCCGCGGCGGTAGTCAGCGACGCCAGGCCAACGGAAGATCCCGTAATGCTAGTCAGGTCGCTAGTCGACAGCAGCAGCGCAGTCGGCACAACAAACGCGACGACCATGGCGATTGCCGAAAAAGCCAACCATCTGTTCCGAGAGGTGCGCGAAGTCTTCAGTTGACTCTCAATCTGATCGCCAACCTGTTGCGCGAAAGTTTCAAGGCCGCTAATAATCGGCCTGGCTAGGTCTGGATCGGAAGGCAATAGGGTTTCCCGGCCCTGTTCGCGTTGCGTGACCGTCCGATAAATTTCCGCCAGTTCCGTTCTCGACCTTTGGTTATCAACATCGTTCGTTGAGGCGGTTTGAGCGAGAAGCTGCGTCGCAAGAGCCTTCTCTGCATCCGTTGCCACGATCGAGTTGAGGACGTGGTCAGCGAGCGGCTTCGCTCTCTCCATTTAAGTCCATTCCTCAACGTCGCGCGACGAAATGCGCCCAGCTATGTCAATGACACGCTTACGCTCGACCGCGCCCTCTCGGAATACTATGAGCGCTTTGCGACCCTCGTCATCGCGAGAGAATCCAGCAACAGTGCTTACGTCGGTCGCCTTAATTGTGGGGTGCTGAATGGCAATGAGAGGAGTTTCTTCCCTCTGGAGACGCATCAGTCCCGCCACGACAATCGCAATGGCGTCATCGATGCTTACGACGCGGCTACCATCGTCGTAGTAAATGGCCGTGCTCGTGATCGGCTCGTCCATCTCAGCCGAGAGTTGTCGTTCGATCCAGCTGTGCGGCAGGCGCACGCCAAGTTCCCCTCGGGTGTAGAGCGCAGATGGCAGCGCATCCTGTACGTGAGGGCTCAATTGTTGGCTGATGGGCGCGACGAGGGTCAAAGGAGTGTCCTTATCCGCTGCGTCTAGGATTCTGTGCTCCCTGAATGAGAGGTCCACGTAGCGCTCGATCATGAGTTGGCTTGCGAAGCTGAGTGAGATCTTCTCTTCGTGCCTGTCGAGGATCGCATTGATCAACGCTGGAACGCCGTCTCGAGTGGGCTTTCCGGCGAGCGCGTAGCACGTGTCGGAGGGAACGATGCAGAGTCCCCCCTCGCGCAGCGTCCTTCTAACTTGGTGCACGTCGCCTGGGGGCAGCATGTCGCCGCGAGACTTGAGCTTGAAGATGGTCAGGTTGCGCTGCATGCGGTCTCCAGAGGGCCTGACGGGTCACCGTGCCTGAGGTTCTACCACTAACCTAGCGGCGTGACCCGCATCGTCGACTGGCGTGTATCGGATCCTGACATCCAACTGGCTGTGCAGTGCGTCCAAGACGGTGGGCTGTTGGTGCACCCAACAGACTCGTCTTACGGGGTGGCTTGCGACGCCTTCAACCCCAACGCTCTCGAACGGCTGAAGTCATTGCGGGGGATGACCCCTGACACGGTCCCGGTTGTCCTTGTTTCCGATGTTCGGATGGCCCAGGGGCTGGTCGCTGAGGTCCCGCCGTACGCGCGTTCGCTGATGGAGCGTCACTGGCCTGGGCCCCTGACCATTGTCCTGAAATCCGCTCCCTCGCTCCTATGGGATCTGGGGGCAAGTGGCCACACGGTGCCTCTTCGCGTGCCCGATCACGACGCACTGCGCCAGTTGATTGCGGCTGCCGGCCCTATCGTCGTAAGCGGGGCGCATCGAGTCGGCGATCGGCCAACCTTCTCACTTTCCGACGCCCTAGAGTCACTGGGAGTGAGCGTCGACCTCGCGATTGACGGCGGCTTGCTCCCAGATGCTCAGGCCTCGACCTTCGTTGATTGCACAGGTAAAACCTTGGACCTGGTCCGCCTGGGAGCGCTGCATCTCGATGACATCATGGACACCGCACGAGCTGCAGGCGATGCTTTCGGGACGCCAGCAGGGTCAAACGAGGATGCTTCCGAAGGGGCCGACAACTGATAACGCGGGTCGCTCGCGCGACTCGCTTCCCAAGATCAGCGTGTTGCCACAGGCGTGCTTGTCACAAGGGAGCTCGTCGTGTGGTTCGCGCGCCATTCGAGTGAACAAAGTGGGGCAGCGGTGCCCTTACGCATGGCACGCAGGCGGCACGCCGCGGGCAGGCGAGCCTGTGATGGTGTCGTTTGTGCAGGCCAGAGCCTGCATGGGGTTGTTGACCCGTTGGCTTGTAGACAGGGGGTTGGGGGTTCGAGTTCCCCCACCAGCTCCATCTCTCTGTGTCGCTGCGCGCGTGGGTGTCTTCGATGGCGTCACAACCGGGGTGATGGCCCAGCTACGACGCCATGAGCCGCGACGGTGTTTCGCGTGAGATCTGACAGGTGCTTCGGCTGATCCTTGACGCTCTTCGTAAGAGAGATGCGTGGGGCTGAGCAGTGGCGCGGGTCGGCCCTGTCGCCACCCTGACGAATGAACAGAACACGCCGTCCGCGGCCCCCCGCAGACAGCGTGTTCTACTCACTCGACTCGGCCGAGCGTCCATCCGCTGCGAGCAGACCGAACGCCCGCTGGCGGACGGGGCCCACCCGCAGCCAGCGAAGGCGCGCTGCCCGGCGACCCGTGCCTCTTGCATCGCCTCGCCGGGTGGGCGTACTGATCTCTGTCATGAACTGGGACGCTCTTGGCAAGGCCATCGGATGGCTTCCCGGCGCCGCGGTCGGAAGCCTGGTCGGCGGAGTGTTCGCGGCAGTCACGTTCGACTCCTTCGCGACGTCATGCCCCATCGGTGGCCCGTTCACCGGCATCGGAGGAGCCGTGACGCAGCTGAGCCAGGACTGCGTCCGGTCCCCGTTCGGCGACATGGGGTTGGTCGCCTACCTGACTGCGATGGCCTTCCTCGGGGCCGCGGTGGGCGTCGTGGTCCACGCTGCCCTTCATCGCGACGACGGCCACGAGTCCCCGCGATGAGCCCGGGACGTCGGACCGTGAACTGGTTGCAGCGCAGCGCTGGCCGGAGACTGCTGCCCGCCCTCAGTCGTGGCGCCTAACGCCTCGCGGCGATCAGGTGGCGGGTGGAGTGGGCCACGAAGGGGCGACCGGCGCGCATCCCCGCATCGAGCTCGCGCAACTGACGCTCGTACCGGTCGACGCCGAAGTCGGGGACCCACCAGACGCACTTGCGCAGGATCCAGACGACGGCGCCGATGTCGTGGAACTCCATCCGGCACCGGGCCGTCCGGAGGGTCTCGACGGTCAGCCCGGCGGCCTCGGCATCGCTCGCCTCGCGACGGGGGTCGCGTCCCCGGCGTTGCTCGGGGAGCGGCCCGAGCAGGTGCTCGATCAGCTCGAACGCGGAGGCCGGGCCGACGTGCTGGGCGAGGTAGAGCCCGTTCGGCCGCAACACCCGGTGGATCTCCGGCCAGTCGGGCCGGACCGGGTGGCGGGCCGTGACCAGGTCGAAGGACCGGTCCGGGAACGGCAGCGGTGCCCCGTCCGTCGTCTGGACGACCCGGACGCCGCGCGGTCCCAACGTCTCCCGCGCCCGCTCGACGTTCGGCGGCCAGGACTCGGTGATCACCATCGTCGCGGGAAGCGCCGGTGCCTCGTCGACGACCTCGCCGCCTCCGGTGTTGAGGTCCAGCGCGCGATCGACCGTCGCGAGCCGCTCCGCGAGGAGGCGGGCGAAACCCCACGGAGGGCGCTCCTCGACGGCCCGGCCCTGCAGCCATCCGAAGCCCCATCCGGTGACGTCGGCCGCCTCGGCCTCGGCCACCAGCTCGTCGAACGTGCGCACGGCACCACACCCTCCCAGATATCCCGGCGCGCGGTGGTCGGGGGATCCGGGAGGATGGCTCGGTGGTGACCACGGCTCGTTCGTCGATCGATGCGGCCGTGCGGCGGGTGTGCGGACGAGCCGTCGACCGGTTGGTCGGCCTGACCGGTGGGGGCATGAACGAGACCTACCTCGCCGAGCTGTCCAGCGGGAGCGAGGTGGTCGTGCGGGTGGCCAGGCACCCGGTGCCGTGGATCACCGACGAGCCACTCCTGATGGAGCAGGCGCGCGCAGCGGGTGTTCCGGCGCCGACGCCGCTGGGGGTGCAGCACGTCGAGGACGAGACGGGCGTGCTGTCCTTCTGCGTGCTCGAGCTCATCCCCGGCCGGTCCCTGGACACGCGGGGCGCCGAGCTGCCGACCCGCGACCTCGAGCGGTTGACGGCCGACGCGGGCGAGCTCCTCGCGCGGATCCACACGCTGGCCCCAGCGGGTGGGGCCCGTCACGAGCTCCGCCCTCCGGACGACGCCGCGACGGCGCGGGCGCTGGTCACCGTGGGGCGGGAGGTCGGCGATGCCCGGGGTCGCGATCGTCGAACGGGGCGTCGAGCTCGCACGCCGGGTGGCGCACCGCGCTCTCGGCCCACTGCCCTTGGCGCACGGGGACTTCATGCCCACGAACCTCGTGGTCGACGACCGCAGGATCGTCGGCGTCATCGACTGGGAGTTCGCCGGGCCGGCGCCACCGGCCTTCGACCTCGCGCGGTGGGAGGTCTCCGCCGGCGACCCGTGGCACGACTGGTCGGAGGTGCTGTGCCGCGGTTACGCACGGGTCGCGGATCCGACATCGGCGGCAGCGGGGCTGGTTCCGGCCTTCGCCGTCGACTGGGCGCTGGAGAAGCTGGGCTGGAGGAACCCCGCCGGCGCCGTCCAGGTCCGGCGATGCCTCGAGGTGATCGACAGGTACGCGAACGCCGGGTGACGCGGCCCGGTCGGGGCCATGGGTCATTGACGCCACATCCGGCGTGCGATCACCGTTGCTGGAGCCGCCACGCAGCCTCGAGCGCGTCCTCGATGGCACCCGCATCACCGTTGGCGAGGTCCGACACGAACATCATGTGCGTGGCGAAGCGGGGCGGGATGCTGAACGTCGCGGGGAACTGCGTGACGATCTGGTCCCGGTAGTCGAGGTCCGCCCGGAGCACGACGTGGGAGTCGTCGAGCTGACGGGCGACCAACCTGCCGTCGTACCGCCAGTGGGTCCGGCCCTCCGACCGGGTGGCCCGCACCCCCGCGAGGCCGGCCGCCAGCTCGTCCAGCTACGACATCTCCACGTGTCGCACCTTCCCTCGGGCCCTGCCGTCGCACCTTAGCCAGAGCCGGCCGGCGTCGGGCGCTCGTGCCCTCCCGACCGGTCGACGCACACGTGGAGGCTCGGCCCCACGACGTCGGTCCTCGGCGTCCTGCGTGGTCCCGATCCCCATGCACCGATCACGCGACGTGACGGTGCCGTCGCCGAGACTCGACCCATGACACCTGCCTCCTGCGCCATGCTCCTCGTCGTCGACGGGGTCCGCTGATGGCGCTGCTCGACGCGGGGCGGGGGCTGCTGTTCACGGCCGCACCCGGCACGGCCAGCACGGCCCTGCGCGAGGCCCTGTTCGCGCAGGGCGGCGTCGTCGAGGTACCTGCCGCCGACGCAGTGCGGGTCGAGGGCATCGACGTCAAGCACGCGACCGCGGCCCAGCTCGTCGGTGCCGGGTTCCTGGCGCCGGACCACGGGCTGCGCGTGGTCACCACGACCCGCAACCCGTTCGACTTCTACGTCGCGGAGTACGAACGCACCCGCCGGCGCTGGGTGCACGAGCTGCGGCGGCCGGACTCCTGGGTGTACGCCACCCCCGGCGCGGTCGGGCGGATCGTGGATGCCGTGACGCTCGAGTTCGACCAGTGGCTGGCGCTGGCCGTCGACGGCCCCGGCGAGCGGCGCGTCAACCGCGGCCACGTCGACGAGGCCGACGTCGTGCTGCGGATGGAGCACCTCGAGGAGGACCTCCGCAGCCTCCTCGGCCTCGAGCTCACGGTTGCGGCCACCAACGTCACCGACCGCGAGCGGGCCTACTGGCGGGCGTACGACGCCCGCAGCCGAGCTCTCGTGCAGACCGCCCACGCCGCGGACCTCGAGCGGTTCTCCTACGCGTTCTAACCGCGCGACCGACCCGGTCCCTCGGGTCCTGCGAGCCCGGCCTTGAGCAGACGACCCGCCACGCCGGAACCGGTCGGTGCGACGTCTGTCGCGGAAGCGGAAAGGCGCTGTGTGTCAACGAGGTCCGGACGATCCCACAGCGCGGCCCGGCGCAGCGCGCGCAACGACCGGACCTCGAGGAGGGGCCGGCCGTCGTGCTCGACGGTGACCTGTCCGGGGGCACCGGCGCGGTCCACGTCGGACAGCAGCCGGTGCCAGGTGGCGGGGGAGGCGTGGGCGGGCGCGTGGACGTGGACGTGGCGCCGGTAGCGCCCGGCCGCGTCCAGCAGCGCCACGTCGGGGACGCCGTCCGCGTC
Source organism: Phycicoccus jejuensis (assembly GCF_000720925.1). Taxonomy (GTDB): domain Bacteria; phylum Actinomycetota; class Actinomycetes; order Actinomycetales; family Dermatophilaceae; genus Phycicoccus; species Phycicoccus jejuensis. The sequence continues at coordinate 109,812 of NZ_JOEE01000006.1, forward strand.
CCCGTCGGGTCGAGGACGCACCCGACGCTCGTGCTGCAGCAGCGCGGCGTGGGCATCGTCGAGGAGCAGTCGTGCGGTCGGGGCGGCCTGGAGGAGGGGGTCGAGCGTGATGACGAGGGCGGCGAGGTCGAAGCCGGGTGACACCGTCACGACCACGTCGTCCGCCCCCAGGTCGAGGGCGCGCGTGGTGACCCCGGGGACGCCGACGCGCCTGGCGACGGCGAGTGACTCGAGGTCCTTCGTGTGAGCGGCGTCCTCGCGTCCCCAGTCCCGGGGCTCCTCGCCCGCGTCGGGGCCGTCGTGCCAGACGGTCGCGTCGTGGGCGTGGGCGAGCAGGCCTCCGGCCTCCCACGCGCGCGCGGCCCACTCCCAGTCCTCGCCGCCGTAGGTGGTGAACCCCTCGTCGAAGCCACCGACGTGGTCGAACCACCAACGGCTGCACGCCACGGCCGCCGAGATCACGTGACGGAACGACAGTGCGTCCGCGTGGAGCAGGTCGGCCGAGCCGGAGTACGCCTCCCGCAGCCACGCCGGCTCGGCCAGCTCGTGCGCGGGCCCGCTGGTCTCGACGGGCGCCTCCACCGGGACGGTCGCGAGGTCGGCGTGCCGTCGCCGACCGACGACGACGGCCTCCGGCAGCAGCCGCGGGAGCCGGGTGACGGCACGGAGGAACGACGGCTCGGGGGTGGAGTCGGCGTCGAGGAAGACGAGCACGTCGGCCCGGGTCGACCGAGCGCCGGCGTTGCGGGCGGCGGCCGCCCGGAAGCCGCGGTCCTCCTGGGTCACCAGACGCACGCCGTCGGGGACGCTCGGGGGCGGGTCGCTGCCGTCGTCGGTGACGACCACCTCGACCGCGTCCGCGGGGTAGTCCTGGCGCGCGAGCGCATGGAGGGTGCGGTCGAGCTCGCGCTGCTGGCGGTAGTGGAGCACCACGACACCGACGCTGCGGACCGGGGCGTCCTGCCCCTCGACGAGGTCCCAGCGGTTGCCCGGTACGGCTGCGCCCCAGGGGGGTTGCGGGCTCACCGCGCCCACCAGGACCGGTAGGCGTGCACCACGTCCTCCAGCGTGTGGGGCGGCCGGTAGTCGCGGGGCAGCCAGGTCCGCGCCGGGTCGTCCATGGCCAGGGCGACCTTGGCGGGCCAGGCGTCGAGAGGACGGACGAGGTGGGCGCCCGGACGGAGCTCGTCGAGCTCGATGGTGGAGGGGTTCTCCCGCAGGAGGGGTCGCCGGCCCGCGGCGACCCAGCTGTTGACCGATCCGGACGCCGACGGATGCCGGTGGGCGGCCACCGGCACCGTGGTCTCGTGCATCGCCCGGACCAGGGCGTCGTCGTCGAGGTACCCGGTGACGTGCCACGCCACCCCGAGGCGGTCGGCGAGGCGCGCCAGATCGTCCGCGAGCTCGTCGTGGCCGGCGACCACACCCCCGAGGGCGGCGACACCGAGGGCGCGGCCGGTCGAGTGCAGGGCCGCCGCGAGCTCGATGGCCTCCTCGTGACCCTTGTCGGGGTAGACCCAGCCGAGCACGCCGATCCACCCGTCCCGGGCCCGCGGTGCGTCGGCCGGCAGGACGGCCCAGCCTGCGCCCACGGCTCGCGTCGGACCGGTCGCCCGGGGCTCGAGCACGATGGGGAGCGGGATGACCTCAGGGCCGCGGGGCGCCTCCGGCAGGGCCGCCGCGGCGAGGGTCGCCTCCCAGCGGCTGTTGACCGCCCATGCGGACGAGCGCGCCACCAGGTGCGAGTAGACCGCCGCCCGCCGCCCCCATCGCGACCCCTCGGCCGGCTGCGGGACGTCGTGCAGGGTGAGGCTCAGCCGGGTCCCGGCCGCCCACGCGTCCACGACGTCCCGGGCCGCCTCCGGGGAGCCGAACAGGCCGGTGGAGAAATGGAGATGGACCGGGCGGCCGTGGAGCCGGGCGGGCACCTCGTGGCCCCGGACGACCGGGGCGCCGGCCGCGTCGGCCACCTGGCGGGCCAGCAGGGTGACCCCGTGCCGGTCGGGACCCGGGAGCCAGTGCACCGGCAGGTCGTCGACCTGCGGGGCCATCGCCTCGCTCATCCTGCGGACCCCCGGGCGAGGAGCGCGGCGTACACCTGCGCGTGCACGTCGCGCACCTCGGTGACCTGCCGCGCGCGGGCGTCGGCATCGGCACCCGGAAGACCTGCGGCGCGCGTCCTCAGGGCACCCCCGACGGCGGCGAGCAGCGACGCCTCGTCGGCGCCGCCCGGGCGCCACCGATAGACGCCCTCCGGCCCCTGGTCGACGAGGTGCCCGACGTCCGGCGCGACCACGCTCGTCCCGAGGTCGTGGCACGCCTCCAGCCAGCCCGAGTGCGTCCCGTGCCGGTAGGGCAGGACGGCGACGTCGAGCGACGCCAGGTGCGACCAGAGGGTGTCGTCGTCCATGGGCGGGTGGACGACGAGCCGGACGCCGTCGGCAGCGGCCTCGGCTAGGGCGCGGCACACCTGACGGGCCCGGTCGTCCGGCGGTGCGTTCCAGGTCCGCTCGTGCAGCCACACGCCGACGTCGGCCTCGGGCATCGCCCGGGCCAGGTGACGGAGGGCAGGGAGCAGGCCGAGAGCGTCAGTGCCGGCCCGCAGGTCCTTCAGCGTCGTCCCGACGACCGGGCGCGTCACAGGTGCGGCCGCCCGCGAGACACGCACTGCCCGCATCGTGGTCAGCGGGACGAGGTGCGGGTGCGGCACGACGACGGCCGGTCGGGCCCAACGTCGCTCGATCTCGGCCGCGGCCCCGGGGGTCAGCGTCAGCACCGTGTCGGCGGCCTCGACCAGGAGGGAGAGCCGCTCCTCGTGGCCGGCCTGCTCGTGCAGGTGGGGGTTCTCCAGGTCGTGGACGGTCTGTACGAGCGGTCGCCCCGTCTCCCGCAGGGCGCGGACCGTCTGCTCGAGGGTGGACAGCGGCACCTGCTCCACCCCGAAGTGGACGTGCATGAGGTCGAAGTCGGAGCGCGCGACCCACTCGGGGGTGAGCATCCGCGGCGGCCACCAGCGAGCCCCGGCCACCTCACCGTCCAGGTCGGGATGGGGGTCCGGCAGCGCGGCGAAGCCGGCCTCGACGGGCATGACCGTCCGGGAGTACGCGTGCGCACCGGGCACCACCGCCACCGTGCGGACCCGTCCCGGCTGGTCGACGAGCACGCGGGGGGCGGCAGCAGGCGGGACAGCGAGGGGCACGGACGTCACTCCCGGGATGGTGGGACGGGGCGGCTGCCCCGCGGGTCGGTATCCCACCGGCTCTACCCACCGGCAGCGCAGGCCACGCATCCTGCCTCCGCCGGCCGGTGACGGGGCGCCCTCGGTGCGAGGGCGCCCCGTCCGGTCACGCGTCAGTCGCCGAGACCGGCGCGGTCGACCTTGCGGTGGAAGCGCATCCCGGCGAGGCCGCCGAGGACGGCCCCGAGCAGGCTGACGACGGCGACACCGACGAGCGCGAGGATGCCGGCGGTGCCGACGTCGCCCTCGCCGACGGGCAGCCGGGGGAAGCTGTTGAGCTGGCCCAGCACGTTGTACCGGTCACCGGCGACGAGGCCGAGGACGGCGACGACGAGCGCGATGACCAGGGCCCAGAGCCAGACGGCGAGGCCCTGCTTGGCGCCGTTGAACCGGGCCATCCGGCCGGCGACGTACCCGCCGCAGTAGTACGCGACGAAGAGGACGACGAGCAGGGCGATCCCGCCGGCCAGCCCCACGGTGGTGGGGTCGCTGGTGGCGCGGTCCGCGGCGTCCTGGACGTCGGTGCCCGTCGCGATGCCGACGCCGGTGCCGGCGGCGGCCACGAGCGCGGTGAGGAGCACGGCGGAGCCGGTGGCGGTCAGCCAGCCGAAGAAGGCCGAGCCGACCTTGATGCCGCCGTACCGCTCCTTCTCGGCGTCGAGCACCTCGTGGCGCGTGGGTGCGGCATCGCGCGGCACGGTGTCGCGGGGGGTCGCGGTGTGGCCCACGGTCGTCCTGTCCTCGTGAGGGGTGGCCATGGCGGTCAGCGGGGGGTGCTGGCGTCGTACGCCGAGGTGGGCTGGGTCGCGGCGCGCGCCTGGCGCGCGGCGTCACGGGCCTGGTCCTCGACGCTCGGCGACGCGGCCACGTGGGCGCGCATCTTCGGGGCCTCGTCCTCGACCGTGCCGAGGTAGCGCTCCCAGCGCGACTGCATCGGCTTGACGAGCCCGCCACCGACACCGACGACGAGGATGCCGCCGATGGTCGCGAGGACCGCGACGAGCACGGGGGTCGTGACGGTCGTCGCGATGCCGACCTGGTTGAGCGCGGCGATGACGCCGAGGCCGAGGATGAAGACGCCGGCGATGTTCGCGAGGACCTTGCCGTACGACAGGCCGCCCAGCGTGTTCTGGATCAGGCCCTTGACCGCGGCCGAGATGGCGGCGGCCACGACGACGATGACGATGGCGACGAAGACGCGCGGCAGGAAGGCGATGACGCCGGTCAGCAGCTCGCTGATGGGGTTGGGCCCGAAGGCGCTGAAGGCCAGCTGCAGGGTGAAGAGCAGGATCGCGTAGTAGACGATCTTCGCGAGGATGTCGGAGGCGTCGTACGACGAGGACTCGAGCATCCGGCCGATGCCGCCACGCTCGATGGCGCGGTCGAACCCGACGCGCGTGAGGACGGCCGAGACGGCTTTGGCCAGGGCCTTCGCGACGACGAAGCCGATCAGCAGGATGACGAGGAACAGGAGCAACCTGGGGACGAAGGTGGCGACCGCCGCCAGGGCGTCGCGCAGTGCGTCGTTCATGGAAAGCCTTTCGAAGGGGCCGCTGGAGGCGGCTCACGGGGCGCGCCGAGAGCGGCACCCTCGGGGCCTACCCCCAATGTTTACGACGTAAACATCGGACCGCCGCGGCCGGCCGCGTCCCGCTCCGGACCCCGTGTCGCGCCCCCGTGGCAGGGTGGGGTGACACCCGCGAGGAGGTCGCATGCCGCCGACGGACGAGCTGTCGCCGCAGGAGAGGGCCGCGCCGCGCCGCGCGCTCGACCGGGCCGTGGTGGTCGAGGAGGCCATCGCGATGATCGACGCCGAAGGGCTCGAGGCGCTGACCATGCGCTCCCTCGGGGCGCGGCTCGGGGTCGAGGCGATGGCGCTCTACCGCCACGTCAACGGGCGCGAAGACCTGCTCGAGGCGATCGTCGACTCGCTCGTCGACTCCATCGCGGTCGACCCGGGCGACCTCTTCGAGCCGGCCGACGGCTGGCAGGCGTTCCTGCAGTGGATGGCGCACTCGGTGCGCTCGCTGGCCGTCGCGCACCCGGCCGTCTTCCCGCTGGTCGCGACCCGCCACCCGGCGGCGCCGTGGCTGCGGCCGCCGCTGCGCAGCCTGCGCGTGGTGGAGGGGTTCCTCGACGGGCTGACCCGCCGCGGCTTCACCGACGGCCAGGCCGTCGAGGCCTACCGCGTCTTCACGAGCTTCCTCCTCGGCCACCTGCTGCTCGAGGTCGCGACGCTCGGGGCCACGACCTCGCCGGTCGAGGAGCCGCTCGACGAGGGCGGCGCTGCCGTCCGCCCGCCGGGTGAGGAGGTGTCGGTCGAGGACTTCCCCACGATCCTGCGGACCGCCCCGCTCCTTTCCGAGGACCACACGGTCGAGGAGTTCGAGCGGTCGCTCGAGGCGCTGCTCGACCGGCTTGACCTCGTCCTGTCGCAGTGACGGGACTGGGGGACCCTTTTCGACGGGGACGGTGCAGGGGTTGGTCTCAGCATCCAAGAGGCACGCAGCGCTCTCCACGGTCAGCCTCTCGGGGGCGATCCCGCTGCATCCGTGGCGGTCTCGGCACAATGCTTCGGAATGAGTGTACTCAGGTGGATATTTCTGACTCATCCGTTCGGCCGATCTTCGGGGCGGAGCCCATCCAATCCGAGCGCCGAGAGTAAAGGCCCGGTAAAGTCATCGTCAGCAGAAGGGCAGGACAGAGGGTCGCAGGGGCCCGACGAAATCCGGTCTGCGACAGCCCACAGGGCTTGGCAGGGAAGCCACCCGAGAAGTCTTCGGGACGACAAGTGAATCCAGCAGTTCGGGTCAGTACTCACCCACTCCGTGCAGGGCGGAACCGGTGAGGACGGACGAACCACCAAGGGCGCAGGGGCTCGCGGTGGACCGGACTGGAGGCCAGGCGGCCTGGCCGGCTCCGCAGGGGGAGCTGACGCCACAGCCGCCGAACCGACACCACGGCGCCCCGTCCGACCACCAGGTCGGGCGGGGCGCCGTGGTGGGCCCCGCGGGCTCAGAGGTCGGTCCTCTCACCGCGTGCGACGGAGCACCCCCGACCGGACCTGCGACGACATCGCGACGAGGGCGACGGCCGGACCGGCGGCCAGCGCGACGAACGCCCACCCCCACCCCGCGGCCGACTCCAACGCAGGGACCACCCAGACGATGGGGACGGTGACGGCGTACCCGATCGCCATCTGCAGGGTGAGCATGCTGCCGACATGGGTCTGGTCGGCCACCGTCGTCACGAGCGAGGAGAACTGCGCCGAGTCGGGGATCACGGACAGCCCCCGGACGAGGGCGACCCCGACGACGAGCCAGAGCGGGGCCGCGCCGAGCTACCCCGTGGCCAGAGCGCAGCTGCCGGACACCACCAGGCACAGCATCGCGACCCGGGCCGACCCCACGCGCTCCGCGAGGCGGCCGCCGGCCCAGCACCCGACGGACCCGATGCCGATGACGAGGAAGGCCAGCAGGCTGGCGGTGCGGCTGCCGGTGCCGCCCTGCCCGACGACACCGACGAGGAAGACCGAGATCCAGGCCCACATGGCGTACAGCTCCCACATGTGACCGAAGTAGCCGATGGAGGTGAGCAGCACCGGGCGCGCGCAGAAGGCACGGACGGTGCCGCGCAGCCGGAAGGTCCCGGCCCGGGAGGCCCGGAACCACGTCGTCACCGACCGCGTCGGCCCCGGATGCCCCGGCGTCCGGCGGGGCGGGCGGGGCGGACGCGGCGCAGGGCGCGCCGGCCCGGGACGCCGGCTCGAACGACGCGTCCATCCCGGTGCCCGCCGCCGGCTCGGACACACCGGCGGCACAGCAGCCGGTCGCCATCCGCATCCCGGCCATCGGGGTCGAGTCGCGGCTCATCGACCTCGGCATCGCGAAGGACGGCACCATGCAGGTGCCCACCGACCCGGCGCTCGCGGGCTGGCTGACCGGGGCTCCGGCGCCCGGCGAGCGCGGCCCGGCGGTCATCGCCGGCCACGTCGACACCCACGAGGGACCGGCGGTGTTCTACCGGCTGCGCGAGCTCGAGCCCGGTGACGCCATCGAGGTCGAGCGGCGCGACGGCACGACGCTGACGTTCACGGTCCGCCGGCTGGAGAGCTTCGCGAAGACGACTTCCCGACCGACCGCGTCTACGGCCCCGCCCCGGGCCCGGTGCTGCGCCTCATCACGTGCAGCGGGGACATCGACCCGGTGAGCGGGCACTACGTCGACAACACCGTGGTGTTCGCCTCCTGACCGTCCCGCGCCGTGCGGCTCAGGGGTCGGGGACGGCCTGGCTCGAGGCGGCGAAGTTGACGCTGATGCGCGGGCTCGACGCCGCGCCCTGCTTGGGGACGCAGTGCCGCCATTCGGTCTGGCAGCGCCCACCCATGACGACGAGGTCGCCGCTCGCCGGGCGCAGCCGCCGGCTCGGACCGCCCTCGGTCGGCCGGAGGAGGAAGTGCCTCGGCGCGCCGAGGCTGAGCACCGGGACGACGCACTCGCGCCGGCGGGCCGAGGCGCCGTCGCCGTGCCAGCCGGTGCTGTCGCGCTGGTCGCGGTAGAGGTTGAGCCAGAGCCGGTCGTAGTCGACCCCGTAGTGCTCGCCCAGCTCGCCGGCCAGCTCGCGCAGCCTCGACGGTGCCGCGCGCACGTCGGGGTACTCGGCGGTCAGCCGCGGCTCGGTGACGACCTCGTCGTACATCCGGCGCCGCCGCTGCTCCCACCCGGGCAGGGCGAGCAGCTCGGCGAACAGGTCGTCGGCGCCGGCGAGCCAGCCCGGCACGTGCTCGACCCACGAGTGCTCGTCCAGACGCAGCCGCTGCGCCGCCGCGAACGACACCCCGGAGCGCGCCCGGTCGGCGCCGTCCTCGTCCCCGAAGAGGGGGAGGGGCACGTCGGTCATGCCCTCACGACTACCAGCGGGCACCGACACCCGCCGTGTGCCGGCTCGGTCAGCCCTGCGGGGCCTCCGGCGGGACGGCCCAGCCCCCGTCGTCCCGGATGGCCCGGACGATGCGCCGGCTGGCCTCGCGCAGCCCACGGGCCTGCGCCGCGGTGAGCCGGTCGAGCACCAGGTCGTGCACGAGCCGGACGTGCCCCGGCGTGGCCTGCTCGACCTTGTCACGCCCGGCGGCCGTCAGGGTGGCGAGGGTGTAGCGACCGTCCCGGGGGTCGGGCGACCGGCGCAGCCATCCGCGGGACTCCAGCCGGGTGGCCGCTCGGGACAGCCGCGAGAGCGTGCTGTTGGCGTACCCGGCGAGGACGCTCAGGCGCAGCTCCCCACCCTCGGCCTCCGCCAGCGCGTAGAGGACGCCGTACTCGAAGTGGGTGAGGTCGGCGTCCCGCTGGAGCTGCGCGTCGAGCGCCGCCGGCAGCCATTCCAGGACGGTGGCCAGCGCGGCCCAGGTCTCGAGCGCCTCGCCCGTGAGGCGCTGCGGGGCGGGGGAGTCCGGCATCCCTGCAGCCTACGCATCCGCAGCCGGTCCGCGGCCGTCATTGACTTGCCCGGGCAAGTCATCCGGCCTACATTGACTTGCTCAAGCAAGTGATTTCGGCCGGAGGCCGAGGACGGAGAAGAGCGTGGACCTGGACCTGGCCGGCAAGCGGGCGTTCGTCAGCGGTGCGACCCGAGGCATCGGGTACGCCGTCGCGCGAGGGCTGCTCGACGAGGGTGCGGAGGTGGTCGTCAACGGCCGGGACGAGCGGCGGGTGGCCGAGGCCGTCGAGCGGCTGCGCGCGCACCGCCCGGCCGGGCGGGTCAGTGGGATCGCGGCGGACCTCGCGGACGCCGCACAGGTGGAGGGGCTGATCGCGGCCCTCGGGCCGGTCGACGTCCTCGTCAACAACGTCGGGGTGTTCGAGGTCGCGCGCTTCGAGGACCTTCGCGACGAGGACTGGCTGCGGTACTTCGAGGTCAACGTCATGAGCGCGGTGCGCCTGTCGCGCAGCGTGATCGGGCCGATGCTCGAGCGCGGATGGGGACGCATCGTCTTCGTCAACACCGAGTCCGCGGTCGACGTCCCCGCCGACATGCTGCACTACGGCGTCACCAAGGCCGGGGCGCTCGCGCTCGCCAACGGCCTGGCAAAGCTGACCCGAGGGAGCCGCGTGACGGTCAACACCGTCCTCGGCGGGCCGACCTGGTCCGACGGCGTCGCCGACGCGGTGGCGGAGGTGAGCCGGACGCAGGGCGTCCCGGTCGACGACCTGCGTGCCGCGATCGTCGGGCCCGACCACCGCGGCCTCCTCCAGCGGTTCATCGAGCCCGACGAGATCGCCTCGCTCGTGCTCTACCTCGCGAGCCCGCGCTCCTCGGCGACGAACGGCGCGGCGCTGCGGGCCGACGGCGGGGTGCTGCCCACGATCGTCTGACGTGATGCTCCGCCGGGATGTCAGGTGGAGGAGGAGCGGCCGGCGTCCATCCGGCCCGCACGTGCGGGGTTGTCGCTGTCCGAACCCCTGGCGGCGCGCGGAAAGCCCGCACGTGCGGGGTTGTCGCTGTCCGGACCCGCCAGAGACCGCGGAAAGCCCGCACGTGCGGGGTCGGTGGAGGGCCGCTAGGCCGTCCGGAGGGCGGCCGACGCGGCGTCGAAGAGCCGCTCGGCTTCTTCCGCGGTCCGCCCGATCGCCGTCGCCCCGACGGTTCCCCGATCGTCCAGCGAGGGGAACATGTGCAGGACCACGCCGGTCCGCGCGACCGGGTCGAACGCGAGCCCGGCGGCCTCCAGTGCCGCGATGACGTGCGCAGCCGTGACGCCCCGCCCGACCTCGACGTCGTCGCTCGAGCGGTAGTGCCGCTCCCCGCCGTCGTCGGCCAGCCACCGGCCGCTCTGGGTCTCGTAGACGCCGGGCGCGAGATGGCGCAGCGCGGCGTACGAGTGGCTCGTCCCGCCCTTGCGCAGGTTGAGGTCGACGGCCACGAGCGTCCGCCCGCCCGCTCCCCGGGCCGCGACGAAGTCGACCGAGAGCCAGCCGACGGCGCCGCGCTCTGCCAGTCGGCGCGCCACGGCCGCCGCCTGCGTGGCGACCTCGGACGCGTGCGCCGCATCGGCCGGGAAGCGGCTGCCGACGAAGACCTGCCCGTCCTCTCCGCCGAGGAGCTGCTCGTGGGTCGAGCGGACGACGACCTCCCCGTCCCGGCCGATCTCGACCTGGGCGCTGGGGCTGCCCACGACCTCGCCGGTCACCAGCTCCTCGACGACGCCGCCGAGCGCCAGGTCCCGCAGGAACGCGGGTGGGGAGAGCCGCGCGAGAGCGGCCACGAGCGCGTCGTCGGGCAGCGATCGGCCCTCGTCGTCCCGCACCAGCAGGACGAGGTTGCCTTCTCCTGCACCGGAGTTGTCGAGCTTGACGACCACCCGCTCGACCAGCGGCCTCTCCCGCAGGATGGTCCGGACGGCCACCGCCACCTCGTCGTTGCTGCGGACGTCCTCGACCCCCACCGGGACGGCCACGTCGCACTCGCGGAACAGGCGGCGCGAGGCGCTCTTGAAGCCCAGCGGCCACAGCTCGGCGGGACCGCCGTTGAGGGGGACGCCGAGGGCCTGCGCGACCGCGAGCTCGTCGTCGGTGACGTTCCACGGCTCGATGACGGCCGGGGTGGCGCCCACCTGCCGGCGCAGCCGGTCGAGGAGGTCGGGCCGGTCGAGCAGCTTGGCGGCGATGCCACGCGGGCCGTCGTCGGGCACGACGAGGCACGTGACCCGGCGGCGTGCGTCGTCGGGGTCGCCGGGACGGGCGAGGCGCGCGTAGTGGTCGAGGACGTCGGGCGCCGGCTCGCTGCTCGCCACGACGACCACCCGCGCCGAGGGGTCGTGCGCCGTGACGAGGCCGTCGAGGAGGGCTCGGTGCTCCAGGGCCGGCAGGTGCGACGCGTGCCGCTCGAGCAGCCGCGCCGGCATGCTGTGCGACGGCAGCGAGACGACGACATGGTCGCGGCAGGGCGACCCGTCGGACGGGTCCGGGGAAGGGGCGGCCGCGACGTCGGCACGCTCGCGGGCGCTCATCCGGACCACCCTAGGTGCTGGGCGCCCGCAGGGTCGGTCGCGACGGCGACCGGCCCTGCGTGGGCATGCGCTCAGACCGGCTGGGGGGCCTCGGCCACGAGGTGCGGCGCCACGAGGGCGGCGTAGCGCTCCCACATGTCGCCGGGGGAGGGCACGAGGTACCCGGGCAGGCTCGAGGTCACCGACGTGAGGAGCCACCAGAGCACGAGGACCGCCGCGACGAACGCGGCGGGTCGGCCGTACGACCGCAGCAGGGTCCCCGTGCGCGGGGTGCGTGGCCGGGGCGCCGGCGGGGCGGGTCGGGCGAGCGTGGAATTCGTCGTCATTGGCGAAGGCTCCTGGGGTGACGGGAGCGCGGCTCCTGTCGCGGATAGCGCTTTCCCGAACGGGATGGTCTGCCCTGAGGCGTGTCAACCACGTCGTGGGACCCAGGTGGTCGCCCGACGACCACCGACCCAGCACACTGGGCTCGGCCAGCGACGACGAAAGGGGCCGCGATGGCGACGACGCTGCAGGAGGTCGCGCGGAGTGCCGGCGTCTCCCTCGCCACGGCCTCCCGCGTCCTCAACGGGTCCGACCGCCATCCCGGCCCGGAGATCGCCTCCCGCGTCCGCGCCACCGCCGAGTCGCTGGGCTACGTCCCGCACGCCCAGGCGCAGGCCCTCGCGCGGGCGACGAGCGACCTCGTCGGGCTCGTCGTCCACGACATCGCCGACCCGTACTTCTCGACGATCGCCGGCGGTGTCCAGTCGGTCGCGCAGCCCCTGGGCAAGCAGACCCTCCTCGCGAGCACCGGCCGCGACCCGCAGCTCGAGACGGCCGCCGTGCGCTCCCTCGCCGCGCAGCGCACCCAGGCGATCATCCTCGCGGGCTCCCGACGGCGCAGCGCCGACGGCGCCCACCGCGACCTCGTCGCGGCCTGCCGGATGTACGAGCGCAACGGCGGTCGCCTGGCGTTCGTCGGGCAGCAGTTCGAGGGGTTCCCGGCCGTCGTACCGGACAACGCCGGGGGTGCCCGCCGCCTGGCCCGGGCCCTCGTCGAGACCGGGCACCGGCGGTTCGCCGTCGTCGAGGGCCCTCGCTGGCTGCGCACCTCGGTCGACCGCGCTGACGCCTTCTGCCGGGAGGTCGGGCCGGAGCGGGTCGCGTGGTCGGTCCGCGGCGACTTCTCGCGCGCAGGTGGCTACGGCGCCGTGCGCTCGGTCCTCGAGGGTGGTGACGACCCCGGGCCCCTGTGCGTCTTCGCGGTGTCCGACGTCATGGCGCTCGGGGTCCTCGCCGCGTGTCGCGACCTCGGGCTGCGGGTGCCCGAGGACGTCGCCGTCGCCGGCTTCGACGCCATCCCGACGTTGCTCGACGTGACCCCCACGCTCACCACCGTGGCGCTGGACCTGCGCGCCATCGGCGCCCGGGCCGCCGAGCTCGCGCTGGACGGCGCCGCGTCGGCCCGCCGGGTGTCCGTGGCGGCGGAGGTGCGGTTGCGCGACAGCACCGCGCTCGGGGGCTGACGTGCATCCCAAGGCCGCCGCGGGCCACGCCCCGCGGCAGCGCAGGGTCGTCGTCGCGTCGGACAAGTTCAAGGGTTCGCTCTCGTCCGACGGTGTGGGAGAGGCGGTCCGGCGCGGCCTGCTGTCGGTCCGACCCGATGTCGAGGTGGACGTCGTCCCCGTCGCGGACGGCGGTGACGGCACCCTCGCGGCCGCGGTGGCGGCGGGCTACGAGCTGGTGCCGGTGACCGCGGCCGGACCCACCGGAGAGCCGGTGGCGACCGCCTACGCCCGTCGCGGCGACCGGGCCGTCGTCGAGCTCGCGCACACCAGCGGCCTGGCGCTGCTGCCCGGGGGTCGACCGGCCCCGTGGGCGGCGACGACGCGCGGCACCGGCGAGGTGCTCGCCGCGGCCCTCGACGCCGGGTGCCGCGACATCTGCCTCGGCGTCGGCGGCAGTGCGAGCACCGACGGCGGCGCCGGCCTTCTCCTCGGGCTGGGCGCCGGCCTCGTCGGCGCCGACGGCGCGCCCGTCCCCGACCCGGGTGCCCGGCCCGACCGGGTCGCGGCCCTCGACCTGCGGACGCTGCACCCGGGGCTGTCCGAGGCCCGCCTGGTGCTGGCGTGCGACGTCGACAACCCGCTGCTCGGACCGCGCGGTGCGGCAGCGGTGTACGGCCCCCAGAAGGGTCTGCGTCCCGACGACCTGCCGGTCGTGGAGCGCGCGCTGGAGGCGTGGGCGGACGTGGTCGACGCGGCCACCGGGACCGACCACCGGGCCACGCCGGGGGCCGGTGCCGCGGGCGGTGTGGGCTTCGCCGTCCTCGCGGCGCTGGGCGCCGAGGTCCGGTCCGGCGTGGAGGTCGTCCTCGAGCTGGTCGGGATCGACGAGCGGCTGCGCGGCGCCCCGCTCGTCGTGACGGGGGAGGGGGCGCTCGACGTGCAGACCCTCGCGGGCAAGGCCCCCGCCGGGGTCGCGGCGCGGGCGCGCGCCGCGGGGTGCGACGTCGTCGCGGTGTGTGGCGCACGGCAGCTCGACGAGGCCGGGCTGCGCTCGATGGGGGTGGGTGCGGCGTACGCGCTGCTCGACATCGAGAGCGACCTCGCCCGGTGCCTCGCGGAGCCCGAGGTGCTGCTCGAGGAGCTCGGCCGCGCCATCGCCCGCGCCCACCTCTGAGGGTCGTCGGGGGCGGTGGTCCGCCGTGCCGGCGAGCCCGGGACGTCCTCGCCGTTCGGATGCGGGAATGGCTCGCGCAGAGACGAGTACGCCGCAGGGCCGGTCGCGACGGCGACCGGCCCTGCGGTGGGTGTGCGGGGAGCGGCGGTCAGCGGCCGCGCTCCGAGACCTCGACCTCGTCGCCCACCGAGCCGACGTACCCGTCGGCCCCGGCGAACACGAAGCGGTAGGTGGAGTCGACGTCGCGGTCGACACGGGCCCACACCCAGCCGTCGTCGTTGGTCTCGAGGGTGTCCTCGGTCGTCCAGGTGGACGAGCCGTCGACCCGGCGCTGCAGGGTCACGGTCCGGCCGTCGAGGCGGTCGCCGGCGGGCGTCGTCAGGCGCCCGACGACGAGCGGGTGGCGACGTCCGTCGGTGAGACGGCTGCGGAGCCGGGTCACGGTCGTCAGCGTCGTGGTCCCGGTCGCCGGCTTCGCGGTGCTCGAGCCGGCGAACGTGAAGCGGACGACGGTCGGCGTCTCGGGCGCCTGGGTCCAGGCCACGCGGCCGGCGGAGTCGGTCGTCGCCGTCCGCACGGTCCTGAACTGGGTCGAGCCGAGGTCGCGGGTGTCGATGCTGACGCGCGCGTTGGCCACGGCCTTGCCGGTGCTCTTGACGCGCAGGGTGAACGTCGCCGTCCGCGGCCAGGTGCCGGTGACGGAGAGCGACCCGGTGGTGACCGCCGGGGCCGGCGGCGCCGGCGGCTTGGGAGCCGGCGGCTTCGGCGCGGGCGGCGGCGGGGTGGGCAGGGCCGTCCCGAAGAACTGCCAGTGCCACGGCTCGGGGTTCGAGCCCTTGGCCACGGCCCAGGTGGGCTGCGCCCATCCGTACTTGCGGCCGACGCTGGCCATCCACTTGTAGCGGGCGCCGCTGTAGGCGCCGACGCCGCAGCCGAGGTCGACGGCCAGACCCCAGCCGTGGGTCGAGGTGCCGGGCTTGGCCGCGCGCGGCGACCCGTACTTCTTGTAGAGCGCGACCTGCTTCGTGTACGAGCGGTACGCGTCGTTGATGCAGAGGTTGGCGCCGAAGCGGGCCTTGTAGGCCGTGTTGAGCGAGGTGAGCTTGCGCGTCGCGTCGCAGCGCAGGCTGTCGGTCCTGTCCCAGGGGATGGCGCACAGCGCGGACGCGGGGATCTTGCCGTTGGTGTGGCCGCCCCACCCGAGGGAGGAGCCGGCGGCGGTGGCGGTGGGCGCGGCGGCGGTGGCGAGGCCGAGCGCGAGCAGGGGGACGGCGAGCAGGGTGGTGGGTCGTCTGAGGGCGGACATTCGGGCACGTTCCTTCCGGGTGGGCCGCCTACGGAACGTGACCTGTCGGGTTGGGACGCCGGTGCGCCCCGCCCTCGTGAGAGGACTTCACCCCGAGGAGCGACTCCATGTGCCTGGGCGCCCCGCCCCCACCATCACAGGGATCGCGAGGGCCCCGGGTGCTGGTGGGGTTCGGCGACACCCGGGCCGGTCGGAGCAGGGGTTCCGGCCGACGATGGTCCTCGACCAACGACGCTACGAGCGGGTCCCGGCGCGCGGGCGGGACCGGGCGGCGGGTGGGCCGAACGGCCCAGCGGTTCACCCGTTCAGCCCTCTGACCATTGCGTTTGCCCTGGAGCGCCACATCCGCGGGCGGCACGCCCCACGCTCGGGGGTCGACGCCGCACGCACGCCCGGCCGGCGGGCACGAGCCGGTCAGGTCTCGACCTCGTCGAGGATGCGCGGCAGGCGCGACACGAGGTCGCGGGCGAGAAAGCCGACCCGACCGACCTCGGACGTCAGCCGCTCGCCCGCGCCGTCGTGGAGGTAGGCCCCCCACACGGCGGCCTGGGTGGGCTCGGCCCCGCGTGCCAGGAGCCCGGCCACGACCCCGGCCTTGACGTCCCCCGACCCGGCCGAGGCCGACCCGGGCGCCCCGGACCCGAGCGTCCAGGTGCGGCCGTCCGGTGCGACGACGTGCGACACGTCCGACCCGGCGAGGACGGTCGCGCCGGTGGCGCGGGCCATCCGGGAGGCCGCCGCCGGCACGTCGGCCGCCACCTCGTCCTCGTCGGCGCCGATGACGAGCGAGAGCTCGCCGATGTTGGGGGTGACGACCGATCCCGCCGCGAGCGCGCCGAGGCCGTCGGGGTGCTGCGTGAGGAAGGCCGTGGCGAGGGCGTCGACGACGAGCGGCACCTCGAGCAGCGGCACGAGCGCCTCGAGCAGCGCGAGCGCAGCGTCGGGGTCCCCGATGCCGGGGCCCACGAGCACCGCGTCGGCGCCGGACGCCTGCTCCGCGACGCGCCCCGCGGCCGCCGCCGAGATCTCGTCGCCCGTCGCGGGCAGACCGGTGACGAACGCCTCCGGCAGCGAGACGGCGACCTGCGTGGCGGTCGTCCCGACCGTCGCCACCTGCACCTTGCCGGCGCCGCTGCGCAGGGCCGCCTCTGCCGCGAGCAGGACGGCGCCCGGGTTGCCGGCACAGCCGCCGACGACGACGAGGCGCCCCTTGGTGTCCTTGCTGCCGGTGGGGTCGGGCAACCGCCAGTCGCGCAGGAGGGCCGGTGTGACGACGACGGGAGCGTGCTCAGGCATCGTGGTCACCGCCGTCCGCGGGCCCGTCGCCGGTGCCGGCCGGTGTCGGCGCGGAGTGCGTCGTCCGCGCGCCGCCCGGGCGCTCGAGGTGCTCGACGGCGCCGTACCCGGTGAGCTCGAGGCCGCCCTCCCCGCTCCGGTAGGTGGTGAGCGAGCAGTTGGCCAGCGGGGTGTCGCGGTCGATCCCGAGCAGGTCCTGCTCGGTCAGCCCCTCGAGGACGTAGCGGAAGGCCATGATGACCGCCTGGTGGGTGAAGACCCACACGCGGCGGTCCGCGCAGTCGGAGCGCACGTCGCGCAGCAGGCCGCGTACCCGCAGCACGACGTCGACCCAGCTCTCCCCGCCGGGTGGCCGGTAGTAGAACTTGCCCATCGACTCCCTGCGGCGGGCCTCGTCCGGGTGCAGCTCGCGGATGCCGCTGCTCGTCAGGCCGTCGAACAGGCCGAGGTCGCGCTCACGCACGCGCTCGTCGTGGACCGGCGCGGGCACGGCGCTCACGTCGGCCAGCGCGTGGTCCGCGGTCGCGGCCGCCCGGGTGTAGGGCGAGGCGATGACGACCTCGGGCAGACGTTCCGTCGGCCACGTCGCGAGGTGCCGGCCCAGCGCGCGGGCCTGCACCTCGCCGGTGTCGGACAGCGGTGTGTCCGGGTCGCGGTGTTCGAGGTCGAGCCGGTCGACCCCGTGGCTGCCGGCTGCCTCCGCGGCAAGGTTGCCCACGCTCTGGCCGTGCCGGACCAGCACGAGCTCGCTCGGCCAGCCCTCGGTCGACGGGGGGCCGGGGGGACGGTCGGGCACGGGGGCCTCCTGGGCGGCCGGGACGGGACGTCCGGCCCCGTACCCACGACGGTGCGCGGGATGCGTCCTCGCCTCGACGGGCAGGTGCACGGAGTTCGCGGCGTAGGGTCGCCGGATGGCGCTCGACCCGGCACCCGGCCCCCGGACGGAGGGGGACGCGCCGGTCCCGGACGGGCTCGCGTGGCACTACACCGACGGCCCCGGGCTGCTCGCGATCCTCTCCTCCAACACGCTGTGGGCCACCGCGGCACCCTTCCTCAACGACCGCGAGGAGGTCGCGCTCGGCGGCCGGATGGTCGTCGAGCGGATGCTCGAGGCGGGCGCGGCCCCGGGGGAGTCGCGGGCGAGCTCGCGGACCGGGTGCGGGAGGCGACGGCGCACGGCGAGGGCCCGGGCGCCGGCAGCGCGTTCATCCTCAGCGCGAGCAGCTCGCCCGACTCGCTCGCGATGTGGCGGCTGTACGGCGGGGTGAAGGAGTCCTACGCGATCGGCCTCGACCCCGCGCAGCCCCTCGTCGCGCTCGCCCGCGAGGACGTCGACCTCCGGCCGGACCGCGACGGCGAAGTCCACCTGCGCCGGCACGGCTGGCAGCCGGTGCGCTACCGGCGGGAGATGCAGCTCGAGCTCGTCGACGCGGCGCTCGCGCTGCTCGGCGACCTCGCGGGCGGTCCGGCGGCGCCCTTCGCGCGGCGCCCGCTCGACGACGGCACCGAGCCCGAGCTCACCCCGGCGCTGCGCGAGCACCTGGCCCGTCACCTCGAGCCCTTCCTCGACGCCCTGCAGGAGGCGCTGCTCCTCGTCAAGCACGAAGGCTTCGCGGACGAGCGCGAGACCCGCTACGCCGTCATGCTGCTCACCCGGCCGGGCGAGGCGAGCCGGCTCGTCGAGGCCTCGCTCCTGTCCTACCGTGCCTCCGCGTACGGCATCGCGCCCTACCTCCGGCTCACCGGGACCGACCCGGACCGGCCGGACGCCCCGGTGGCGACGCGACCCTCCCTGCTCCCGATCCGCGCGGTCGCGGTGTCGCCGTCCCCCAACGGCAGCGAGGCGACGGCGTCGGTGCGCACGCTCCTCCTCTCGCACGGCCACGACGTGCCGGTGCGGCGCTCCGCCATCCCCTTCCGGTCCTGACGCGCCCGTCCGGGCGCCCCGCGAGGTATCGAAGCCATCGACGCCGTCGCGCCCCGCCGGTAGCGTTCGGGGCCTCGGTGACCGCGACGTCGCCGTCATCGGGGGGAAGGGACACCGGCGCGGCGCAGGCCGTCGTCTGGTGCAGATGCATCACGTCGGGTGGTGCACGGAGTTCTGGCGGGGCGACTCGGGGAGCGGGACGATGACATGACCGATGACAGGGAGCAGGACATGACACCGACGGCCGCGGCCGAGCCGCGCACCGGCACGGTCACCGTGGTCGTCGTCGACGACCACCTGCTGCTGGCCGACGCCGTGGCGACCGGCCTGCGGATGCGTGGTCGCACGACGGTGCTCGACGTCGCGGCCTCGTGCGCCGAGGGGCTCGCGGCGGTCGAGCGACACCGCCCGGACGTCTGCCTCCTCGACCAGCGTCTGCCCGACGGCTTCGGCACCGACCTCATCCCCCGCCTCCTCGCCGCAAGCCCCGGCACCAAGGTCCTCCTCGTGACCGCCGACGACAGCGTCGACGTGCTGCACCAGGCCCTCGCCGCCGGCGCCGTGGGCATCGTCAACAAGGGCCAGCGGGCGGACGCCCTGCACGAGGCGGTGATGCGCGCGGCCGAGGGCATCACGATCCTCAGCGCCCGCGACGTCCAGCGGCTGCTGCCGTCGTCCGAGCGGGGTGGCCAGCAGCTGGGGGACGACCTGACCCCCCGTGAGCGCGACGTGCTGCGCCTGCTCGTTCAGGGTGTGTCGACGCGCGACATCGCGGCCCGGCTCTTCATCTCGTACGCGACGGCGCGCAACCACATCCAGTCGGTCATCGGCAAGCTCGGCGCCCACAACAAGCTCGAGGCCGTGACCATCGCCCTGCGCGAGAACATCGTGAGCGGGCCGTGAGCGCGTCGCGTGCCCACCGCCCCCTGCAGCGGGGTGTGCCGTGACGTCCACCGAGGTCGGGGTGCGGCGGGTGTTCCTCTGCGACGACCAGTTCGAGATGCGACAGGCGCTGACCGCGGTGATCACGGCCATCCCCGGTTTCGCCGTGGTCGGCGTGGGGGAGGACGGCGACCAGTGCCGCGAGGGGCTGCGGGCCGAGGACGTCGACGTGCTCGTCGTCGACGTCAGCATGCCCGGCGGTGGGGCCGAGCTCGTGGCGGCCGTGCGGGCGGAGCACCCCGACCTCGCGATCATTTCGTTCTCGGCGCACTCCGAGCCCGAGGTGCGTGAGGCGATGCTCGCCGCCGGGGCCGACGACTTCGTGCTCAAGACCGGCCGCCTCGCCCCGTTGCACGAGGCGCTCCTGCGGCATTCTCGTGTCGTGGAATGAAATTGCCCGGGCCCGTCGCAGTTCGACATGACGTCGCGCCGGTCCGTGCGGCCCCCTAGCATGGGCGGCGACGGGGACGTCGAACGGTCCTCGGGTGGGGAGGGGTGGTGTCCGACGCATCGGACGGGGAGCACCGGCGAGGGCTGTCGGCGGCCCAGACGCTCGAGCGGATCGTCGGGGGCGTGTTCTCGGTCGGCCCCGACGGCACGGTCCAGTACGTCAACGGGTCCATCCTCGCGATGCTCGGCGAGGAGGCCTCCGCGGTGGTGGGTCGCAACGTCTACGAGCTCTACCCCCACGCGCGCGACCCGGACTTCCTGCACTATCTCGAACGTGCCCTCGAGACCGGCGAGGTCGAGGAGTTCGAGGCGTTCGCCCCGCGGGTCGGGAGATGGCTGCGCCGCCGGCTCTACCCCACGACCGACGGCGTGACCGTCATCGTCGACGAGGGGCGGCCGGGTGACAGCGAGGACGTCCCGGACCCGCTGCGCGAGGCGCTCGGGCGGGCGCGCGCGGCCGAGCAGCGCTACCGCGACCTCCTCGACTCGATGGCCGAGGGCTGGAAGGAGACCACGCCGGCGGGAGGCATCCTCGCCGTCAACGAGGCGCTCGCGACGAGGCTCGGCTACGACGACGCCGCGGACCTCCTGGCCCGGGTCGGCAGCGCCAACGACCTGTACGTCGACCCCGAGGACCGGGTGCGGGGTCTGCGGAGCGAGTCGGGGGGCAAGCCGCGGATGATCGAGGCGCAGATGCGCCGTCGCGACGGCGGGACGGTGTGGGTGCGCTCGACCCTCACGCCCCGGTACGGGCCGGCGGGCGACATCGTCAGCTTCCGGGGGTTCGTCGAGGACATCACCGAGCACCGCG
The DNA here is from genome assembly GCF_000720925.1 of Phycicoccus jejuensis. Taxonomy (GTDB): domain Bacteria; phylum Actinomycetota; class Actinomycetes; order Actinomycetales; family Dermatophilaceae; genus Phycicoccus; species Phycicoccus jejuensis. The sequence goes on from NZ_JOEE01000006.1 coordinate 130,448, forward strand.
ACGCCGAGCGCCGGCGGCGCGAGGCCGAGGAGCGGATCGAGGCCCGCGAGCGGACCCTCCTCGCCGAGGCGGTGCACGACGAGCCGCTGCAGCTCGTCGTCGCGGCGATCCTGCGGCTGGACGGCCTCCAGGCGCAGCTGCCTCCCGAGCTCGCCGAGCCGGTCGAGCACGTCGTCTCCCTCCTCGAGCAGACCATCGAGCGGTTGCGCAACCTCGTCGTCGCGCTCAGCCCGCCGGACCTGCGCGACGGCCTGGCGGCCTCCATCCGGGCGCTGGCCGAGGGACTCTTCATGGGCACGGCCACCGAGGTCGAGGTCGAGGGGCCCGTCCTCCTGCCGCTCGAGCCCGAGATCGAGACGGGGGCCTTCCGGGTCCTGCGCGAGGCGCTCGTCAACGTCCGCAAGCACGCCCGGGCCGACCGGGTGCTCGTCCACCTCACCGAGTCGGGGGAGACCGTGGTGCTCGAGGTCGTCGACGACGGCGTCGGGGGAGCGAGGGCCAGCACCGAGCCCGGGCACCTCGGCATGACCTCGATGGTCGCCCGCGCCGAGAGCCTGGGCGGCAGCCTCACGGTCGACAGCCCGGCCGGCGGCGGGACCCGCGTCTCGCTCGTCGTGCCGGTCGGTGACCGCGCCTCGTAGTGCGACTGCATCAGTCAAGACTGGACGTCCGCCCCTGTCGGCTCCGGGGGCCCGCGCGCCACACTTGAGCCATGCCTCGGGGCCACGGCCTCCCTTCCCCTGCAGGGGGCAGGCCCCCGGGACACGTGCACCAGGGCGTCCGGCCCCCTTTCCCCTGCATCGGGGCCGGCCCCCCGACCCGCACACCGCGAGAGCCCGGCCTCCTTCCCCCTGCACGGAGGCCGGGCTCTTCGCCGTCCCCGGCCGGTGGGTAGCCCGGGGTGACGTGGCCTGGCGCCGATGCATCACGCAGGTCCGGCCGTCCGCCCCTGTCGACCCGGCTGCGCCGCAAGATGATTGTGGGCATGCCTCGGGGCTCCGGCCCCACCTCCTCCCCCGTCCCGGGGTCGGGGCCCCCGGGGCGGGCCGCGGGTGGTGCCACGAGTCGACCTCCGCGACGAGGGCACGAGGTGGTGACGCCGACCGCCCGGCCGGGGGTGACGAGCCACCCCCGGCCGGAGCACCGGTCGGGCTGCAGCGGCGGCGTCACCACCTCCCACCCCTCACCTGCGGCCCCCGGGGCCCGGCCCGCGGGTCGGGCCCCGGCCGCGCGGGAGCACCACTCCGGACCGCCGGCCGGGTCGAGGTGAAACCCGACCGGCTGATGGTCCTTCGTCACCTCGAACCGCGGGCTGAACCAGCGGGTCGAGGTGAAACCCGACCGGTTGACGGTCCCCTTTCACCTCGAACCGCGGGCTGAACCAGCGGGTCGAGGTATCCGGCCCTTCTCCCGAGGTGGCCGGATACCTCGACCCGTCCAGGCGGGGGCACCGGCTCGCGCGATCCGTCCCTCGCACCCCTGCCGGTCGCCCCAGCACTCGGAGCAACCGGGACGAGCGGCCGCCCACGACCGCTCGTCCCGGTTGCGTCAGATGCGGGGGCGAACGACAGCAGCCGGACGACGCGTGCCGACCGGCTGGCCCGCCTCGTGACCGACGTCAGGAGCCGGGGCCCGCCTGGAGGTCGGCCAGCAGGTGCTGGTGCTCACGCGTCGCCGGGTGCAGCGACGTGTAGGCGGCGTAGAGCTCGTCGTAGAGCCCTCGGTGCGTGGCGTCCGGCTCGACGACGCGGTCGAGGCTCGCCCAGTCGGCGTCCGGGGCCACGAGGCCGACACCCTGCGCGGCCATCAGCGCGTCGCCGTAGGCCGCCCCGATGGTCTGCCGGGGCAGGTGCTGCGGGCGGCCGGTCACGTCGCTGACGACCTGCGTCCACAGACCGCCCTGCGTCCCGCCGCCGACGGCGACGAGGCGCTCGACCGGGTTCTCGGGGGAGTCGAGCAGCTCGAGGATCTGCCGGATGCCGAAGGCGATGCCCTCGTACGCCGCACGGAACAGATGGCCGCGGCGGTGACGCAGCGTGAGCCCGACGAGGACGCCACGGGCGCGGGTGTCGAAGATCGGGGTCCGCTCGCCGGCGCCCGGGCTGGTCCTGCCGCTCGTCGCCTTCGCCGGGCTCGTGTGGCGGCCGCTGGTCGAGCCGGTCGTCCGCCGGGAGGTCCGCCTCGTCCGGCACCGCGACCGTCCGTTGTCGCCCACCGCGCGAGAGCTGATGGCGGCGCTGGCCCGGGCCTCGACGGGCGAGGTCGTGCTCCCCCCGCTCGTGTCCTGGTCCGACCCGGCCGACCCGGCGGAGACGGCGACGGCGCCCTCCCGGTGAGGGGGAGGGCGCCGTCGTCGTGCCGTGGTGGCGGTGGTCAGTCGCGCTCGAGCGCGCCGACGAGGCGCCACGCGGCGGGCAGGGCGCCGGCGGCGAGCAGCGCCTTGAGCGCGTCACCGAGGAGGAAGGGCACGACACCGACGGCGACCGCGGTCGCGAGCGACATCCCGGTCGAGAGCGAGAGCCACGTGACACCGAAGGCGTAGATGGTCAGCGAGGACGCGACGGCCGCGAGCAGCTGGCGCGGCACCGAGCGGTCGTGGCCGCGACGGGCCGCGAGCCCGGCGACCGCGGCCGCGGCGAGGAAGCCGACGAGGTAGCCGCCGGTCGCGCCGACCACGACGTGCGCCCCGTGCGAGCCGTCGGTGAAGACCGGCAGGCCGACGACCCCGAGGACGAGGTAGAGGGCCATGCTCGCGACCGCGCGGCCGGGGCCGAGCGCCGCGCCGACGAGGAGGACCGCGAAGGTCTGCCCGGTCACCGGCACGGGGGAGCCCGGCACGGGGATCGCCACCTGGGCGGCGAGCGCGGTGAACAGCGCCCCGAGGCCGACGGTGACCCCGGTGCGGGTCAACGCGCGGGGCAGGACGGCCTCTGCGAGGACGGGGCGGATCGGGGTGGCGAGGGCGGTCATCGGGTCTCCGTGTCTCGAGGGGCGGGGCTGCCCCCATCCTGCCGACCCCGGCGCGCGGCGGCGCAGCGGGGTGACCAGTGAGACACCCGGACCCGTCGGCATCCACCGCGTTCGAGGTGAAAAACGACCTTCTCGTGGTCGGGTTTCACCTCGACCCGGCAGCGTCCGCGGCGTTCGAGGTGAAGGACGACCTTCTGGTGGTCGGTTTCACCTCGACCCGCGGCGGCCGCGGTCAGATCGGGCGCTCGAAGGTGACGAGCAGGCCCTCGACCCCGCCGGGGCCCATCCGGCCCTTGACGTCGGCGCTCGTGATGGCCTTGAGCTGCCAGCCCTGGCCCGCGTGCTCGTTGAGGACCTTCTCGAGGCGGTCGCCGGACATCTTGCCGCCGATCATCTTCTCGCGGAGCTCGACGACCTTGTACTGGTACGGCACGGTGCATCCCTTCGTCGCGGACGGACGCCTCCGACCGTAGCGGCGCGGGTGCCTCTCCGCCCAGACCCGGGTCAGCCCCGACGTATCACCGGGGGCGGTCCGCCCCTCCTCCCGCCGACGGCACCCGTCGTCGGTGGGAAGGAGCGGACATGCCCGGTTGGTACGTACACCTCGAGGCGGCGCACGACACCGCCCGGCTGCTGCGGGACGGCACCGTCCCACCCGGGTTCGCGGTCAGCGAGCCGGAGGCGAGGGTCATCGGCGAGCACTGCCACACCTGGCGCAACTACCTCGCGCTCGGCGCCCTCGGCCCCGACCTCTTCTACCTGCTGCCCGACTTCAAGGACACGACCGGCCAGGTCATCCGGCAGGTCGTGCAGTGGGCTCTCGACGTGTGGGAGGTCGTCGACGCGGAGTTCGTCGCGAAGTGGGAGAAGTGGATCGACCCGATCTCGACGAACAACGCGCAGCTCGCGTCGCAGCTGACCGGCGGGCTGTCGACGCAGCTGGCCCAGGTGCTCGACGAGCTGACGTCGGCGATCATGTCCGCCTTCAAGGGGCTGCTCGCGGAGATGGGTGACTGGTTCGGCGTGCTGACCTCCGGTGTGCCGCAGGGCTACGGCGACGACGCCTTCTACTGGTCGGACATGTTCCACTACCGGCGGACCTACCAGTTCCCGTTCGTCCTCTTCTCGCAGGCGCAGGCGGCGCTCGCGGCCGCGACCACCGACGACGAGCGCAAGGACGCGCAGGCGCGCATCGCCTTCGCCGTCGGCTGGATGTCCCACTGCGCCACCGACGTCACCGGCCATCCCTTCACGAACGCGAAGTCCGGCGGGCCCTACCGCGACCACTGGCAGCGCCACCACCTCGTCGAGAACCACATGGACTCCGAGAACTACGACGCCCGCCACCCCGGACCGCTGTACGGCGAGTACGGCACGTCGGCGCTGCACTTCCGCATCGCCTTCCGCCACCGCGACGACGCGCCCTACAACGGTCGCGACGACGCCCCCGCCTACGACCACTGGGCCGGCCTGCCCGCGTACGACGACGGCGACGGACCGACGGCCACCGCCGCCCGGCGCGCCTTCTTCGACCTCGACAGCGGGCCGTTGCCGGGCCACCTCGTCGAGGGCCTCCTCGACGCGATGCACGAGGTCTACGGCGCCGACGGCCCGCACATCCTCCTGCAGGACCCGCCCTTCTCGGCGACCGACCCCGGCACCGGGCAGCCCGACGGGCGCCCCAACGAGGCCGCGATGAACCAGATGTGGGAGATCGTCTACCGCTACCTCAAGATGACCGGCAGCGACGCCATCAGCCTTCGCCTGCCGCCGCCCCCGTCGGTCTTCACCGACCACTCGTTCCCCACGCCGCCCGGCGGCGGGGGCTCCGGCATCGACGACGACCCGAGCCGTGGCGCCGACGTGGACGACGACGACTCCTTCAGCCTGCTCGACCTCCTGCTCGCCCTGTTCGCGTGGGCGGTGTACCTCGCGCAGGTGGTGCTCTGGCTGGCGACGATCCTGCCGAGCCTCATCGTCGACGTCACGACCTTCCCGGCGCGCGAGGTCGTCTACTGGGCGGTCATCGTCCCGGCCTGGAACCTCTACCTGCTCGCCCGGCGCGCCCTCGTGATGTCCGGCTTCGCGATGCCCAAGCCCGCCGAGGTCAACACGGGCCTGACGACGCTCGGGCGTCAGGGGACGTACGACATCGGCTCCGCCCTCGACGCGCCGTTCGGTCTGCCGACCGCGCCGCCGCCGGTCACCGAGCCGTCGGGCCGGCTGACCTCGCACTCGGCGCACGCGCTCGACCACGCCTACCCGCGCGGCATCGTGCGCGACCTCCCGTCCGCGATCGGTAGGCCCGACCTCGCCGGCGCCCTCGGGCTCACCTCGCCGCTGCGGTACGCGGCGGACCCTCCCGGCGACGAGCTCAAGCCCTCGGAGTGGGTGGCGCCGTGGCGCTACCCGCTGCGCAACCAGGCGGGAGCCGGTGTGGCGCAGGAGGGTCCGGCCACGCACGTCGGCCCCTACGTCGTCGGCTCCGACTCGACCGTCCTGCTCTCCGGCCTCACCGGGGACGACGGCGCCCGGGCGGACCTCGAGGCGGCGTCGAGCCCGGATGAGACGGCCGCCGTGCTCGACGTCCGGCTCCCGCAGGACGAGCACCTCGGTGGGCCGGTCGACTACGGCCTCTACCTCGTCGGCCGGATGGCCGCCGAGAGCGGCGAGCCGGAGCTCTCGGTGCCCGACTTCAACCTCGACTCCGACCGCGGCTACGCCTGGCACTGCTGGGACTGGAACCGCTCGACAGTGCCCTGCGTGCCCGACATCACGCCGGTCGGCACGGAGGACTACGGGTACCGGATGCCGTGCACGTCGCCGCAGCTCTTCCACGCCGACCACGACTGCCCGACGCACCCGGGCCGCTGGTACGTCGAGACGCACGACCTCGACGTGCACTACCTCCCCGGCGCCGGGCCCCGGCGCTGCGGGAAGCCGTCCGAGCACGAGCCCGTGACCGACCTCGAGTGGCAGCGCCACCTCGGCGAGGAGCGATGAGATGACCACCACCCCCACCGGCCCGCGACGCGACGGCCGGGACGACGAGCAGCACCCGGTCCTCACCGAGAAGGAGGACGCCGCCCAGCGGGGCGCCGACCCCGCCGGTTCGGTCGGCGCGACGACGCGGCCGAGCGGCGACCTCGCCGACGGCTGGACCCCCTCGGACCACCTCGCCCGAGAGGCCGGCGAGCTCGCGGCCGAGATCGGGCGCGAGCACCGGCCCCGGCGCGAGGACGTCTACCCCTACCTCCTCGTCCGCGCGGCGAGCCCCGGCGACCGCGGGGCGCGGCCGGTCTGGCCGCCCGTCCCGTGCTGGCAGTCCCCGGACATCCTCCTCATGGACGCCGCCGCCACCGGCCCCTTCGACCCGACGCAGCTCGTCGGCAGCCCGACCGCCGGGCGCCGCTACCGGGTGTTCGTCCGGGTCTGGAACCTCGGGCTGCTGCCGGCGGTCGGGGTCCACGTGCGCGCCTGGTTCGTCGACCCCGGCTTCTTCGGGGGCGCGACCGGGCCGGCCTACCAGCCGCAGCTCATCGGGGGTGCGATGGTCGGCCTCGACGACCGCACCCGCCCCGGCGCCGTCGCGGTCGTCGAGCTGGACCGCACCTGGGACATCCCCGAGACGCTGACCGGCCACGAGTGCCTCCTGGCGTCCGTGTCGTGCCCCCTCGACCCGTGGTCGGGTGTGCTGGACGCCAACGCCGACCGGCACGTCGGACAGCGCAACCTGACGATCCTCGCCGGCAGCGACGACGCCAAGCAGCTGCTGTGGATACTGGGCTCGCGCGTCACCGGCACGCTCGAGCTGGTGCACGGCGGGGCCACGGTGGGGCCGCTGGTACGCGGCGTGCTCGGCGACACGGAGACCGGGCTCGGGGTGCCCGAGCGGCTGCTCCCGCCGTCCCCGAAGGCGCTGCGCCACGGGGTCGCCACGCCGACCGGGCAGCACCTCGCGACGATGCTGCGCACCCGCGGCGGCTGGCTCCTCGCCGACAGCGAGCGGGTCGTCGCGCTGGCGACCGAGCTCGGGCTCGTCGGCCGCGACGGCGGGAAGCCGCGCCGGGGCCGCCGCGACCCCGTCGCGGTGGACGTCGCGGGACTCGCGCAGGAGCTCGCGCCGGAGCACGCCGAGCGCATCGGGGTGCTCGTCGACGGCGAGCCCGGTGACGCCCTGCTCGAGGGTCTCGTGCGCCTCTGGGACGTCGGAGACCTCACGGCAGGCGGACTGGCGGGGGCGCTCGCCGAGGGCGGACCGGCTGCGCACCTGCTGCAGCTGGCGCACACCGACCCCGAGCGACAGGAGACCGGCGGCTACTCCCTCGTCCTCCTCGGCTGAAGCGGAGGCCGACGCGGGGGCCCGGCACCGTCAGCCGGCTCTCGTCCGTGCGATCTGCGCGGATCCGGGTGCGACCGCACCGCGATCCGCGCAGGTCGCGGGGAGAACGGCCGGGACAGCCTTCGACGGCCGGGGGATCGGTGCGGCGCAGCGCGGTTGGGGTGCCGGGCGCAGACGTAGGTTCGGGGGGTTGCCGACCGAGAGGAACCACCCGATGGATGCCGATGCCGACCGCCTGGCCGAACGTCGTGAGCACGACCTCGCCGTGCAGGAGGTCGTCGACCGGCTCGCGGAGGAAGGGCCCCACGAGGACCCCACCCTCGTCGCCGACCGGCTCGTCGAGCGGCTGACCGCCGTCGGCGTCGTCGGGATGCCCGGCCCCTGGGTCGACTCGGTCGTCACCGAGCTGATGGCCGGCAATCCCTACGTCGTCTCGCCCTTCACCGAGGAGCACGAGGACGTCCCGGAGCCCACGACGCCGGCGCGCTCCGAGGTCATCGAGTAGGGCGCTGCCCGGACGACGCGACGGCCTGGGCCGGAGCGCTACTCGTCGCCGCGGAGGGTGAACGAGCGCAGGCGGTCACCGGCGAACCACACCGACCCGACGCTCACGACGAGGGCCGCGACGACGGCGTACCCGAGCCCCGTGCCGCCCGCGTCGACGAGGTCGTCGACCGCGTGTCCGACCTCGCGGCCCCACGCGCCGACCGACAGCCACTTGACGCCGCTGAGCACCGAGCCGATGACGCCCTCCCAGAAGAGCGTGTAGAGCAGCCCGACGACGACGGCGTGGCGGGTCAGCGCGGCGAGGCCCAGGAAGAGCGCCGTGTACACCGTGCCCGCCACCACCCCGGCCGCGCCGAGGGCGAGGGCGCGCCCCGGGTGCGCGGAGTCGAGGACGAGGGAGGCGACGGCGAGCGGGAGGGCGCCGAGGGCCGTCGTCGTCAGCCAGGCGGCGGCGAACTTGCTGCGCGCGATGGTGTGCCGGCTCACCGGCTTGGCGAGCAGGTAGACGATGGAGCCGTCGTCGACCTCCGGGCCCAGCACGGCGGTGGCGGCCAGCAGCGCGACGAGCGGCAGCGCGAGCGTGTACCCGAGACCGACCGTGGCCTCGACGCCCACGGCGTCCGAGGTGAGCAGGCGGACGACGACCGCGAGGCCGACGAGCGCCAGCGGCAGCAGGAGCAGCACGACACCACGCCGCCGGCCGACGACGGCCTGCGCGGAGAGGGCGAAGAGCGTGCGGTTCACCGGGTCATCCCTCCACCAGGTACGAGAACACGCTCTCGAGCGAGTCGTCGGTGGGGGCGAGCTCGAGCAGCCGCAGCCCCTGCTCGCGCGTCACGGCGGGCAGGCGCAGCGCGAATGCGCCGAAGTCCGCCACCGACACCGACACCCCGCCGTCCGGGCGCAGCGCCACCGCGACGACCGACGGCTCCGCGATGAGGCAGGCGGCGAGGCGACGGTCGTCGTCCGCCGAGACGACGTACTGCACCGGGCGGTCGGTCATCAGCCGGCGGATCTCGCCGAACTCGCCGGACGCCGCGTGCCGCCCGGAGACGACGACCTCGATCTGCCGGGCGACCTGCTCGACCTCCTCGAGGATGTGCGAGCTGAACAGGACCGTGCGTCCCTCGGCGCCCATCCGGCGCAGCAGCGCCATGAGGTGGAGGCGCTGGCGCGGGTCGACGCCGTTGAACGGCTCGTCGAGGAGGAGCACCGACGGGTCGTGGACGAGGGCGGAGGCGAGCTTGACCCGCTGGCGCATCCCCTTCGAGTAGGTGCCGATGCGCCGGGCCGCGGGCTCGACCATGTCGACGACCTCGAGGGCCCGCTCGGTGGCGGCGCCGGGGTCGGGCAGGCCGTGCAGCTCGGCGTTGGCGAGGACGAAGCGCCGGCCGGTGAGGTAGCCGAAGCTCACCTCGCGCTCGGGGACGAGCCCGAGGTGCCGGTAGACGTCGGTCGTGCGCCACACGGGCGTGCCGTCGAGCGTCACCGTGCCGGCCGACGGCGCGAGGAAGCCCGACATGAGGGCGATGAGGGTCGTCTTGCCGGCGCCGTTCGGCCCGAGCAGCCCGGTGATGCCGGGACCGACGCTCATCGAGATGCCGTTGACGGCGACGACGTTGCCGTACCAGCGCGAGACCTGGTCCAGGACGAGCGTGCTCATGCGCTCGCCTCCCGGCGGTAGCGCGCGACGAGGGCGCCGACGCAGGCGGCCGAGAGGCCGACGAGGACGACGACGTACGCGGCCACCATCCCCGCGCCGGTCGGTGGGGCGAGGGTGTCGGCGTCGGTCCACGCGCCCATCAGCCCGCGGTAGAGCGAGTACGGGGAGAACAGCCCGGCGACCTCGGCGACGCGGGTGCTGCCCTCGCCGTCGGCGATGCCCTGGACCGCCGTCACCACCCCGTTGGCGATGACGAGGAAGGCGATCGTCGCGACGACCGCGAACCCGCGCCGCGTCGACCACGACGCGATGATCCCGCCGACGCCGGCCAGCGACAGCGCGAGGAGCACCGCGAGCCCGAGCGCGACCCCGGCCTCACGGGTCTGGTCCGAGACGTCGAGCTCGGTGAGCAGGGCCGCGGCGTAGAGGATGACGACCGGCAGGACGAGGAAGACGAGGGTGGCGAGCAGGAGCGAGAGCCAGCGCGCGACCGCGTACGCGGCCGAGGGCAGCGGCCGGGCGAGGTAGAGCGCGATCGTGCCGTGCCGCAGGTCGCGCGAGAAGAGCACCGGCGCCTGCGACGCGACGAAGACGCCGAGCAGCACCTGCGTCGTCGACGCGTACTGCGCGTACCCGATGGGCAGCCGGTCCAGGCCGACGAAGGCCATGATCCCCGCGACGATGAGGGCGGGCAGCAGGTTGAGCCCGAGCAGGAGGAAGGGCAGCACCTTCGAGCGGCCCGAGCGCCCGAGGCCGAAGGCGTTGCGGAAGCCGGTGAGCACGAGCGAGCGCGCGATGGCCGTGCTGCCGAGGCGTGGCCCGGTGTAGGGCCGGTAGCCGAGGTCGTGGATGACGCTGCGGCCGGCGTCGTCGGTGCCGCGGGGGCTCGTCGACTCAGCCACGGGGCACCCCGGGCTCGTCGTGCACGGCGGCGTCCGACGGGTCGGCGAAGACGTCCTCGAGATGGCGGTGGTCGGCCTGCATCCGCACGAGCCCGAGCCCGAGCTCGGCGGCGGTGTCGCGGACGACGTCGCGCACGTCCCGAGGTCCCCGGTCGGCGGCGTCGACCGAGAGCAGCGACCCGCGGCGGACCACCGGCACGCCGGCCGCGGCGAGGGCGTCGGCCATCCGCGTCTGTGCGTCGTCACCGAGCACCTCGACGAGGAGGGCGCCGGTGGCGTCGAGGAACTCGTCGGTCCGCGAGGCGCGCAGCAGGGTGCCGCCGTCGAGGACCACGACGTGGTCGCTGACCCGCTCGAGCTCGCCGAGGAGGTGGGAGGTGACGATGACGGCGATCCCGAAGTCGTGGCCGATCCGGCGGACGAGACCGAGCATCTCGTCGCGGGCGGCGGGGTCGAGACCGTTCGTCGGCTCGTCGAGCAGCACGAGACGAGGGTCGTGGACGAGCGCCTGGGCGAGCTTCGCCTTCTGCTTCATCCCGGTGGAGTAGCCACCCATCGGGCGGTAGCGCTCCTCGGCCAGGCCGACGTGGCGCAACACCTCGGCCGCGCGCTCGCGGGCGGCGACGCGCGGCAGCCCCGACATCATCCCGAGGTGGACGACGAAGTCGCTGGCGCTGACGTCCGGGGGGAGGCAGTCGTGCTCGGGGAGGTAGCCGACCGCGGCCCGGACCTGCGCCCCCTCCGTGGCGACGTCATGGCCGAGCACCTCGGCGCGGCCGCCGGTCGCGGGGACGAGGCCGAGGAGGATCTTGAGGAAGGTCGACTTGCCCGCGCCGTTCGCGCCGACCAGCCCGGTCGTGCCGGGGCCGATGTCGAGGGTGAGGGCGTCGAGCGCGAGCACCGCACCGTAGTCCTTGGTGAGGCGCTCGGTGCGTACGACCGGCTCCACCCGCCTCACCCTAGCCCGGGGTCGTCCGGGCCCGGGTGAGGAGAGGGTGGAGGGGGTGCGGTGATCCCGTCGACGTCAGTTCGGGACGTCGACGTAGACGAGGGCGTCGGTGCCGCCGCGGCAGACGACGGGGGTCGTGTTCTCGCAGCGCATCTCGTAGTCGCGGCCGGTCACCGGCGAGCGGGCCGTGACGGTGGCCGGCAGGTCGGCCGACGACGCCATGAGCGCCTGCGCGGTCTCGGTGGCGAAGTCGCACGACGTCACCTCGTTGCCGCTCCACGCGGTCGCGCCGTCGACGGTGCCGCACTCCTTGGCCGTCGAGGCCCGCTGCGTGGGCGTCGGACCGTCCGAGGGGGCGTCGGACGCGGTCTCCTCGGGGGAGGGGGCCTCGTCGGAGGCCGACGCGGAGCTCGACACCGAGGGGGCGGCGACGCTGGAGTCCTCGTCGCCGTCACTGCCGAAGAACCAGAGCATCCCGGCGAGCATGAGCAGGCCGACGAGGGCCAGGGCCACCATCCCGAGGCAGCCCGTGCGCCGGTCGGCCGGGGGCTCGTCGGACGCGCGCCCGCCGAGCAGGAGGGCGTCGTCGGGCTCGGCGACCGGCGCCGCCGTGGGGGCCGACGGCACGGTGGCCGCGGCCGGGACCGGCGCCCCGGCGGGCGCCGCCGGGGTCGGACGGGCCGCCGTCACGGGCAGCTCGGTGGTCGTCGCGTCGTCGGCCGGCGGGGTCGTCGGCATGGTGTGGTCTCGCGGCAGCGTCGTGCCGCAGAGGGAGCAGAATCGGTCCGCGGGGTGTACCGCGGCGCCGCACTCGGGGCAGGTCACGGGTCTCTCCGTCCGGGGGTGGACAACCCAGCCACGATAGCCACGGGGCCGCCCGCCGCCCCAAATCGCGAGGTCAGCGGGCGCTCAGGAACAGCACGACGGGTGGGTGCCGAGGCCCCGGTGGCTTGGCACCCACCCGCCGCGTCGAGGGGATGACCCGGTGGTGGTCACCGCGACGCCGGCGGACCCCGTCGTCCACCGGCGCGCCCACGCTAGGGGCAGCCCGGTGGGTCGCAGGTCAGGCGAACACCCGGAGTCGGTCAGGGTTCGGTCAGGCGACCGGGCCCGGGGCGGTGGTGTCCCGGGCCCACCGCCGGTCGGACGGAGACGGGGGCAGGGGCCCGGCTCAGGTCGCGACCGGGACGTGCGTCGTCGCGACGCCGGTCCTCGGGGACAGGGTCCCGGGGTCCGCGTCGTGCCACGACCACACGTCGTCACCGCGCAGGAGCACGTCCGAGCCGCCGTCGACGTGGACGGTCTGGCCGCAGACGTGCGTGTTCTCCGCGGAGACGAGCCAGGCGAGCAGCGCGGCGACCTGCCCGGCCTCGAGGTACCCGCCCAGCGGCATGGGCACCACGGCGTCGAGGGCGGCGCGCCCGTCGGCCGTCGCCGTCATCGCCGCGGTCATCGGGGTGCGGACCACGCCCGGGGCGACCGCGTTGAGGGGGATGCCGGCCCCGGCCCACACCGGCAGCGGCGCGACCCGCCGGACCCAGCGCGAGAGCGCCCGCTTGCTGGAGGGGTAGATGGTCGCGGCGGCCTGCGGCCCGGCCGCCTCCAGCTCCGCGGCCAGCGCGAGCGCGCGGTCCTCGTCGCCGGCCAGGCAGGCCTCGACGAGCGGCGCGTGCACCGGCAGCAGCGTGGCCATCGACGACGTGACGACCGCGCGAGGGGCGCGGGAGGAGGCGGCGAGGGAGGGGCGCAGGCCGGTGAGGAGGTCGACCGCGCCGAAGTGGTTGACCGCCACCGTCTCGCGGACCGGCAGCGCGAGACCGGCGTTGGCGACGACGGCGTCGATGCGGCCGCCGGTCTCGTCGAGCACGCCCTCGACCGCGTCGTCCCGGCCCCGGCGGGTCGAGAGGTCGGCGACGACGTCGCCGGACGTGACGTCGACCGCGACGACGTGCTCGCCGCGACGGGTCAGCAGCGCCGCGAGCGCCTGCCCGATCCCCGATGCCGCCCCCGTCACCACGATCGTCCGAGCCATGGCAGTCCTGCCTCCCGACCGGCCCCGCGGCGGAACCCGGGGCTCCTGCTCCGAGCCTAGGAAGGGCGGGGTCGGACGGCGGCCGGACGTCTCGGGGGTCACAGTGTCTGGTGCGTCACCCGGGCTGCGACGATGGGCCCGTGGACATCGTCACCCGTGGCTTCGTCGGCCGGCGCTCCGGCGGCGACCCGCGCATCCCTCCCGGCCAGTACCTCGAGCGCGACTTCCCGGTGCTCTCGGCGGGACCGACCCCGGTCGTCCGGCGCGAGGACTGGACGCTCCGGGTGGAGGGCGTGGACGGCAGCAGCGGCATCCTGTCGTGGGCCGACCTGCACCGCCTCCCCGTCGAGGACGTGCGCACCGACATCCACTGCGTGACCAAGTGGAGCAAGCTCGACACCTCGTGGCGCGGGGTCGACGTGGAGGCCGTGCTGGCGGCGGCCGGCGTCGGCACGCAGGGCGCGACGCACGTGCTCGTCCACGCGCACGGCGGGTACACGACGAACCTGCCGCTCGCCGACCTGCGGGGCGGACGCGCCTGGATCGCGACGGAGTACGAGGGCGCTTCTCTCGCACCGGAGCACGGTGGCCCGGCGCGGCTGCTCGTCCCGCACCTGTACTTCTGGAAGTCGGCGAAGTGGGTGAGCGGCCTGCAGCTCCTCGCGCAGGACCGGCCCGGGTTCTGGGAGCAGCTCGGCTACCACGAGTACGGCGACCCGTGGCGCGAGCAGCGCTACGTCGGCGACTGAGGCCGGGGCCCCGATGACCGTCGCGTGGTCCTCCCCGCCGCTGCCCATGCCCTGGTACCGCGCCCGCGTCGAGGACGCATGGCTCGAGACCCGTACCGCCCGCACCGTCGTCCTCGACGTCCCCGGCTGGCCGGGGCACCACGCCGGTCAGCACGTCGACGTCCGGCTCACCGCCGACGACGGTTACACCGCCACCCGCACCTACTCCGTCGCGTCGGCGCCCGAGGCGGGCCGGCTCGTGCTCACCGTGCAGCTCGTCACCGAGGGCGAGGTGTCGCCGTGGCTCGTCGGGGAGGCCCGGGAGGGCGACGAGCTCGAGGTGCGCGGCCCGATCGGCGGCTGGTTCCGGTGGGACGAGCAGATGCCGGAGCCGGTGCTGCTCGTCGCCGGCGGCAGCGGGGTCGTGCCCCTCATGGCGATGGTCAGGCACCGCTCGCGCGTCGGGGCCGTCCAGCCCTTCCACCTCGTCTACTCGGCGCGCACGCCGGACCACGTCATCTACACGAACGAGCTCTTCGCGCTCGCCCGCACCTCGCCGGGCCTACGGGTCGACCGGCTCTACACGCGCGGCGGGCTGCCCGACGACGCGCGGGAGCCGGGGCGGCTGCGGCCGCAGGACCTGCCGGCGGTCGACGCGTTCCCGGCGCCGCCGGTCGTCTACGTCTGCGGGCCGTCGGGGTTCGTCGAGGCGGCGGGGGGCATCCTCATCGACCAGGGCCACGACTCGGGCGCCATCCGCACGGAGCGCTTCGGCCCCTCCTCCTGACCCGTCGCTCGTACCGACTTCTTGCGAGTTCCGCCGCCCGACCCGCCGCCGGACGGCGCGTCGAGCGGCTCAACTCCCAAGAAGTGCGGTGAGGAGGAGGGTCAGCGGGGGTCGCAGGTGAGGTGGACGCCCTCGGCGACCCGGTAGGGCGCCGCCGCGACGATGGCCCCGACGACCCGCCGCAGCCGGCTGACCTCGGCGCGGACGGTCACCTGGTGCTCCTCGTCACCGAACAGCGAGCGGCTGAGGGCCGCGGCCGTCAGCCCGTCGGGACCGGCCGCGGCGAGCAGCCGGACGATGGCCGCGTGCCGCGGCGTGAGCGCGGCCCGCCAGCCGCCGTCGTCCCCGCCGCTCACCTCGAGCAGCGCCTCGCCGCCGACGGTGCGCAGCGTCGCCACCAGGACGGCCGCCTGCGCGTCGGGCCGCACGAGCCAGCCCTCGCCGAGCCGCTCCGGCAGGCACAGCCCGAGCCCCGGCACGGTGAGGGGCAGGTTCTCGCGGGGGGCCGCGATCCGGTCGCGGACGAGGACGCCGCTGTGGTGCGCGACCCAGCCGTCGTCGTCGACGAGCAGGACCGGGCCGTGCGTCGTCGCGAGCACGTGCTCGGCCGAGCGGCGCAGACGCTGGAGCGACTGCTCGTGGTGGCGCCAGAGCCGGGCCTCGGCGAGCTTCGTCGCGGTGTCGACGAGGGCGATGAGCGCGGGGTGGAGGGTGAGCGCCGGGCCCGACACGTCGACGACGCCGAGCATCGCGCCGGTGCGGGGGTCGTGGACGGGGGAGGCGGTGCAGTACCAGGGGTGCTGCCCCTCCTCGAAGTGCTCGGCCGAGAACAGCTGCACCGGCGCCTGCTCGGCGAGGGCGGTGCCGATGGCGTTGGTGCCGACGTGGTCCTCGGTCCAGACGGCGCCCTCCGAGAAGCCGAGGGTGTCGGCGGTGCGCAGCACCCCGGGCGACCCCTCGCGCCAGAGGATGATGCCGTCGGCGTCGGTGACGACGACGATGAACCGCGACGCGTCCGCGACCGACGTCAGCACGGCCCGGATCTCGTCGACGACGAGCCGCAGCGGGGAGGCCCGGCGGCGGCGCTCGACCTCGCCGAGCGGCAGCGGGTCGCGGGCGTTGGCGTGCGTCGGGTCGAGCCCGAAGCCGAGCGTGCGGCGCCAGGAGCGGGAGACGACCGGCCGGACCGGCGCGACCGGGGCCGAGCCGCCCATCACCGCGTCGTGGACGCGGCGCAGCGCGCGGGCGTGCTGCCCGAGGTCGGTGCCCGGGGCCACGGCGCTCCCGGCGCGGTACGACGTCATCGTCGGCTCCTCACCCCCCGGCGGCGCCGCCGGGCGATGGCCACAGGCTAGCCCTCCGCGCCGACGCGCGCCCCGTCGAACCGGGTGGGGATGCAACGCGCTGCAACGCTTCCCGCGGCGGCCGTCCGCTTGCTGTCCTGTGCCCCATCAGCGCGCGTCGACGAGGACGCGCGGCGGACGACAGGAGCCCCCATGACCGACACCCTGGAGCGCACCACGACCGAGGAGGGGAGCGCGCCGGCCCGGGCCGATGCGTGGCTCTTCGGCTTCGAGCAGGCCCTCGCCGCGGGCGACCTCGACCGCGCCGCCGGGATGTTCGCGACGCGCAGCTTCTGGCGCGACCTCGTGTCGTTCACGTGGAACCTCACGACGGTCGAGGACCCCGACGGCGTGCGCGACCTGCTCGCCCACAACGCCGAGCGGACCGCGGCCTCGGGCTTCGCGACGAGCGAGCCCGCGACCGAGGACGGCGGCGTCGTCACCGCGTGGTTCACCTTCGAGACCTCGACCGGGCGGGGGAGCGGCCTCGTGCGACTCGTCGAGGAGGACGGCGAGGACCGCGCCTGGACCTTTCTCACGTCGCTCGACGAGCTCAAGGGCTTTGAGGAGCCGCGCGGCACCCGACGGGTCCGCGGCGCCGAGCACGGGGCCGACCGCTCGCGCACGACGTGGAAGGAGCAGCGCCAGCAGGAGGCCGAGTCGCTCGGCTCGACGACGCAGCCCTACGTGCTCGTCGTCGGCGGCGGCCAGGGCGGCATCGCCCTGGGGGCGCGGCTGCGGCAGCTCGGCGTCCCGAGCCTCGTCCTCGACAAGCACCCGCGGCCGGGCGACCAGTGGCGCGGGCGCTACAAGTCGCTCTGCCTGCACGATCCGGTCTGGTACGACCACCTGCCGTACGTCAAGTTCCCCGACAACTGGCCGGTCTTCGCCCCGAAGGACAAGATCGGCGACTGGCTCGAGTCGTACGTCAAGGTCATGGAGGTGCCGTACTGGTCGAGCACCGAGGCCAGGAGCGCGACGTGGAACGACGAGGCCGGCGAGTGGGTCGTCGAGGTCGAGAAGGAGGGGCAGCCGCTGACGCTGCGCCCGACGCACCTCGTCTTCGCGACGGGCATGAGCGGCAAGGCGCGGATGCCCGAGGTCGAGGGGATGGACGTCTTCCGCGGCGACGTGCACCACTCCTCGCGGCACCCCGGCCCGGACGCCTACCGCGGCAAGAAGGCCGTCGTCATCGGCAGCAACAACAGCGCGTTCGACATCTGTGGGGCCCTGTGGGAGAACGACGCCGACGTCACGATGGTGCAGCGCAGCTCGACGCACATCGTCAAGTCCGACAGCCTCATGGAGTACGGCCTCGGTGACCTCTACTCCGAGCGGGCGCTCGCGGCGGGGGTGACGACCGAGAAGGCCGACATGATCTTCGCGTCGCTGCCCTACCGGATCCTCCACGAGTTCCAGATCCCCGCCTACGAGAAGATGGCCGAGGTCGACAAGGACTTCTACGACCGCCTCGAGAAGGCCGGCTTCTGGCTCGATTGGGGTGACGACGGCTCCGGCCTCTTCATGAAGTACCTGCGACGCGGGTCCGGCTACTACATCGACGTCGGCGCCGCCGAGCTCGTGGCCGACGGCGAGGTCAAGCTCGCCCACGGGCAGGTCGTGCGCCTCACCGAGGACGCGGTCGTGCTCGACGACGGCACCGAGCTGCCCGCCGACCTCGTCGTCTTCGCCACCGGCTACAACTCGATGAACGGCTGGGTCGCCGACCTCATCGACCAGGAGACGGCCGACCGGCTCGGCAAGTGCTGGGGCCTCGGCTCGGACACGACGAAGGACCCCGGGCCCTGGGAGGGCGAGCAGCGCAACATGTGGAAGCCGACCCAGGTGCCGAACCTGTGGATGCACGGCGGCAACCTCCACCAGTCGCGCCACTACTCGCAGTTCCTCGCCCTGCAGCTCAAGGCGCGCTTCGAGGGCCTCGACACCCCCGTGTACCGGCTGCAGGAGGTGAACCACACGTCATGAGGGCCGCCCGCTTCCACGCCCGCGGCGACATCCGCGTCGACGACGTCCCCGAGCCGGCGACCCGGCCGGGCACCGTCAAGGTCGAGGTCGAGTGGTGCGGCATCTGCGGCACCGACCTGCACGAGTACCTCGACGGCCCGATCTTCGCGCCGACGGCCGAGGCGCCGCACCCGCTGACCGGTGAGTCGGCCCCGATCACCCTCGGCCACGAGTTCGCCGGCGTCGTCGCCGAGCTCGGCGAGGGCGTGACCGACCTCGCGGTCGGAGACCGGGTCGTCGTCGAGCCGTACATCATCTGCGGGCGGTGCGACGCGTGCCGGCAGGGCCGCTACAACGTCTGCGCGACACTGGGATTCGTCGGGCTCTCGGGCCACGGCGGCGGCTTCAGCCAGTTCGTCGTCGCCGAGCGCCGCTGGGTCCATCCGCTCGGGGAGCTCGGGACGGACGTGGGCGCGCTCATCGAGCCGCTCGCCGTCGCCTACCACGCGGTGCGGCTCTCGGGCGCGCAGCCGCAGCACTCCGCGCTCGTGTTCGGCGCCGGGCCGATCGGCCTCGTGACGACGGCCTGCCTCAAGGCGGTCGGCGTCGAGGAGGTGCTCGTCGTGGAGCCGGCGCGGGCCCGCAAGGAGAAGGCGCTCGTCGCCGGGGCCGACCACGTCGTCGACCCGCGGGACGCCGACGTCGTCGAGGCGGTCATGGAGATCACGGACGGCCGCGGCGCCGACGTGTCCTTCGAGTGCGCCGGCCTCGACCAGGTGCTCGCGACGGCCATCCGCTCGACCCGCGCCGGCGGCCGCTGCGTCAACGTCGCGATCTGGGGCCACGAGGCGTCGGTGGCGATGAACGACCTCGTCTTCCGCGAGGTCGACGTCCTCGGCAGCCTGGCCTACTGCGACGACCACCCGGCGACCATCGCCATGGTCCGCGACGGCAAGGTCGACCCGTACCAGTTCATCACCGGGCGGATCGACCTCGGCGACATCGTCGAGCAGGGCTTCCGGCAGCTCGTCGACAACAAGGAGGAGAACGTCAAGATCCTCGTCCACCCCTGATCGGGAGGGCGCGCCGGACCGCGCCCCCCGACGCCCCCTCCCGCGGCCGGTCCCTCCCCGGCCGCGGGAGGGGTGCGCGGTGGCAGGGTGGGAGGCGGCGCCACCGACCGGTCGGCGCCGCCACGGACGATGGAGGAACGACGTGCGGGTCGCGGTGCTGGGGACGGGGATCATGGGCAGCGGGATGGTCCGCAGCCTGCTGCGCGAGGGGCACGAGGTCGTGGCCTGGAACCGCACGGCGGAGCGCGCCGAGCCGCTCGCCGCCGACGGCGCGACGGTGGCCGGCTCGGTGGCCGAGGCCGCGGACGACGCCGACGTCGTCGTGACGATGCTCTTCGACGCGGACGCGACCGTCGAGGTCGGCCGGGAGGTCGTCGCGCACCTGCGCGAGGACGCCGTCTGGCTGCAGTGCGGCACCGTCGGCGTCGAGGGGGCCGCGCGGGTGGCCGAGGTCGGTGACGGGCGGGTGCTCGACGCTCCGGTCCTCGGGACGCGCAAGCCGGCCGAGGAGGGCGCGCTGGTCGTGCTGCTCTCGGGCCCGGAGGCGTTGAGGCAGAGGGTGGCTCCGGTGCTCGAGGCCATCGGGTCGCGGTCGGTCGTGGCCGGTGACGAGGTCGGGGCGGCGAGCGCGCTCAAGCTCGCGTGCAACGCGTGGGTGGCACTGCTGACGGCGGGGACGGCGCAGTCGCTCGCCCTCGCCGGCGCGCTCGGGGTCGACCCCGCGCTGTTCCTCGAGGCCATCGACGGCGGCCCGGTCTTCGCTCCCTACGCGAAGGTCAAGGGCGGGGCGATGCTCGCGGAGGACTGGACGCCCTCGTTCGAGGTCGACGGGGTCGTCAAGGACCTCGGCCTCATGGTCTCGGCGGGCGCGGCGGCCGGCTTCCCGACCGAACTGCTCCACGTCCTGCACGAGCTCTTCGCGCAGGCGTCGGGAGCCGGGCACGGCGCCGACGACATGGCCGCGGTCCGTACCGTCTTCCCCTGACCCTCCTCGGGTCGAGTGCGGAAGTGGTCGCCGGGGCAGCCGCTTCCGCCCTCGCCCCGGACAGGCGCCCGGGTCGAGTGCGCCGGCGGTAGCGCAGGCAGCCGCTTCCGCCCTCGACCCCGACGGGGGCGCTGGTCGCCTCGTCAGGAGCGGCCGACGCGCCAGGTGGTGCGGGCCTCGAACACCTCGCCGGGGCGCAGGGTCGCGTCGGGGAAGGCCGGATGGTGCGCCGCGTCCGGGAAGCCCTGCGTCTCGAGCGCCACACCGGCGGACCGGCGCAGCGGACGGCCGTCGAGGCCGGTCAGCGACCCGTCGAAGTGCGCCCCGGTGTAGACCTGCACCGCCGGGCGGTCGGTGTGCACCTCGACCCACCGGCCGCTCGCCCCGACGAGCCGGGCGGCCCGCCGCATCCCCGCCCCGTCGACGACGAGGTTGTGGTCGAGGCCGCCGCCGCGCACGAGCTGCTCGTCGTCGAGGGCCAGGACGTCACCGATGCGTCGCGCCTGCCGCAGGTCGAACAGCGTGCCGTCGACCGGCAGCACGTCGCCCGTCGGCAGCAGGTCCGGGCCGACCGGGGTGAAGGACGACGCGTCGACCTCGAGGCGGTGGTCGAGGACGTCCGGGGCGTCGTCGAGCGCGAAGTAGGCGTGGTTGGTCATCCCCAGGTAGGTGGCGGCCGTCGTCGTCGCGTGGTGGTGCAGCCGCACCTCGTCGCCGGCGACCTCGTACGTGACCCGCGCGGTCACCTCGCCGGGCAGCCCCTGGTCGCCGTCCGGGCTGACCAGCCCGAGCACGACCCGGGACGGCGCCTCCTCGAGGACCTCCCAGGTGCGCCGGTCCCAGCCCTCGGGCCCGCCGTGCAGCGCGTTGGCGCCGTCGTTCGGTGGGACGCGGTGCTCGGTGCCGTCGACGACGACGCGGCCGCCGCCGAGCCGGTTCGTGAAGCGGCCGACGGTCGCGCCGAGGTAGCCGCCGTCCGCGACGTAGGTGCCGGGGTCGTGGTGGCCGAGGACGAGGTCGACCGGGCCGCCGTCGTCGAGGGTCAGCCGGCGCACGGCGGCCCCGGCGGTGAGGACCTCGAGGGCCAGCCGGTCGCTGCGCAGGACGAGGGTGCGGGAGGGAGCGCTCACGGCGCCATCCTGCCCGGTGCGGCGCTTCCTGAGAGGCGGGTGGGTCGGGCCGCCGCTCCGGCCGGGCGGGGCGTCGGCGCGCCCGCCTAGACTCGCCGCATGCGCGTCCGGCTCGGCCTGAGGAGCCGCATCCTCGCCCTGACGATGCCGGTCGTCCTGCTCATCAGCGCCGCGCTCGCCGGCATCGTCTACCTCTCGCTCGGGCAGGTGCTCGAGGCCTCCGCCCGGGACGTCGCGCGCGCCGAGGTGGTCGAGCTGCGCGCCGACCTCGCGGTGCACGGCGTGAGCGACCTCATCGGCACGCACGCCGTCCTCGACGGCAACCGCGTCGTCCAGGTCGTCGACCCGCGCACCCGCGAGGTCGTCGCCGCGACGGGCGGCGCCCCCACGACGCCGCTGCTCCGGGTCGAGCCCGAGGGCGACTCCGTGCGCGTCGAGAAGGTCAGCGACGTCACCGGGCTGCCCGAGGGCGCGTGGGTCGTGGCCACCGCCGACGCCTCCTCGCCCGAGAACGAGCACTACACGCTGCTCGTCGGGGTGCCGACCCGTGTCGAGACGACCGCGCTCGGGCAGTCCACCGAGTTCGCGTTCATCGGCGCCGTCGGGCTCATCGCCCTCCTCGGCGCCGTGACGACCTTCGCGGTCGGCCAGGCCCTGCGCCCCGTCGAGCGGATGCGCGACCAGGTCGAGGCCGTCGCCGCCTCGGGCGCGCCACCGGCCCCCGGCCCGGCCCTCGAGGTGCCCGCCGGGCGCGACGAGCTCGCCCGCCTCGCCGAGACGATGAACCACCTCCTCGAGCGGATGCACACCGCCGACGCCTCGCGCCGGGCGTTCGTCGCCGACGCCGGCCACGAGCTGCGCAGCCCGCTCGCGACGATCCGGGTGCTCCTCGACCGGCTCGCCGAGGAGCGGCCGAGCACCGACCGGCAGGCGACCGCGGCCCGCGCGTCCGCCGAGGTCGACCGCCTGGCCGTCCTCGTCGAGGACCTGCTGACCCTCGCCTCCGCCGACGAGCACGCGATGGTCCTGCACCGCGCCGAGATCGACCTCGACGACGTCGTCCTCGCCGAGACCGGGGCGCTGCGGGCGCGGGGGATGCCCGTCTCGGTCGCCGTCGAGCCGGTGCGCCTCGAGGGCGACCCCGCGCGGCTCGGGCGGGTCGTGCGCAACCTCCTCGAGAACGCCGAGCGGCACCGCAACGAGGTCGTCCGCGTCCGGCTCGGCCACGACGGGGAGGCCGCCGTGCTCACCGTCGACAACGACGGCCCGCCCATCGAGCCGGCCGACCGCGACCGCGTCTTCAACCGCTTCGTGCGCCTCGACGACTCGCGCACCCGCGGCACGGGCGGCACCGGCCTCGGTCTGGCCATCGTCGCCGAGGTCGTGGCGGCGCACGACGGCACGGTCGAGGCCACCGAGAGCCCCGAGGGATGGTGCCGCTTCGCGGTCAGGCT
Source organism: Phycicoccus jejuensis (assembly GCF_000720925.1). Lineage (GTDB taxonomy): Bacteria > Actinomycetota > Actinomycetes > Actinomycetales > Dermatophilaceae > Phycicoccus > Phycicoccus jejuensis. The sequence continues at coordinate 153,278 of NZ_JOEE01000006.1, forward strand.
CCCGGTGCAGGCTCCGTCGGGTTGAGCCGGTAGCCGAGGCCGCGCACGGTCTCGATGACCTTGGTGTCGAAGGGCGCGTCGATCTTCCGGCGCAGGTAGCCGATGTAGACCTCGACGACGTTGTCGGCGCCCGGGTAGTCGGAGTCCCAGACGTTCTCGAGGATCTCGGCCTTGCTCTGGACGAGCCCGACCTTGCGCATCAGGTGGTGCAGGAGCGCGTACTCGCGGGCGGTCAGCTGGATCTCCTGCCCCTCGCGGGTCACCCGCCGGGTCGTGGGGTCGAGGCTGAGCGGACCCGCCTGGAGGGCGACCGGCCGCTCGGGCGCGCCGCGCCGGGCCAGGGCCTGCAGCCGGGCGAGGAGGACGGGGGTGCTGAAGGGCTTGGTGACGTAGTCGTCGGCGCCGAGCTCGAAGGCGTCGGTCTGGTCGAACTCGCCGTCCTTGGCGGTGAGCATGAGCACGGGCGTCCACACCTTCTGGTGGCGCAGGTGCTTGAGGACGTCGTACCCGTTCATCCCCGGCAGCATGATGTCGAGGACGAGGGCGTCGTACTGGCTGGAGAGGCCGAGCCGCAGCCCCTCCATGCCGTCCTCGGCATGGTCGACGACCCAGCCGGCCTCGCGCAGGGCGTCGCCCAGCGCCGCGGCCAGGGGTTTCTCGTCCTCGACGAGGAGCAGCCTCATCGCGTCTCCCTCCGTGCGGTCGTCGTGCTGCGGGACCCTACCCCCCGCGCGTCGTCGGACGCTCCGGACGTCAGGTACAGTACTCGGGTCCGGTCGGCCGAGAGGCGCTCCGGACCTCGGACCGGCGTCCGGGAGCTGCGAACCCCCTGCACGCAGCTCCCGGGCGTCTTCCGTTGTGGGGGAATCTTATTCGTCGGGCGTGGAGCGACGGGCCGACGCTCAGTGGTCGCGCAGCGCCTCGATCAGCTCGTCCTTGGACATCGACGAGCGGCCCTCGACCTCGAGCTCCCGAGCGCGCTCCTGGAGCTCCTTCTTCGTCCACTCCTCGTAGGCCGGGGACGAGCCCCCCTTGTGGCCCACGGCGGAGCGCGAGGTGTTGGCGGCGGCGTTGGCGATGCGCGCCGACTTCTCCTTGCTGTTGCCCTCGTCCCGCAGCTTCTCGTAGAGCTCGGGGTCCTTGACCGAGGGTCCGGGGTCCTTGCGTGCGGGCACGGCCGCCTCCTTCGTCGCTGGTTCGTCGTTCCTACCCTCTCCCGGCCCCGGTCACGCTCCCGGCGTGGAACCGACCCTCGCACGCCCCGTGGGACGACGGATTCCGCGGGTTTCGGCAGCGATTTCGCGCGGTTAGGATGCCGCCATGATCGAGCAGCAGCGGATCCTCGCGACCGCCATCCCCGGCCCGCGCTCCCAGGAGCTCCAGGCGCGCAAGACGGCCGCGGTCGCCTCCGGCGTCGGCACCGGCCTGCCGGTCTACGTGACGGACGGCGCGGGCGGCATCATCCGCGACGTCGACGGCAACCAGCTCATCGACCTCGGCTCCGGCATCGCGGTGACGACCGTCGGCAACGGCAACCAGCGGGTCGTCGACGCCGTGACCGAGCAGATCGCCCGGTTCACGCACACCTGCTTCATGGTGACGCCGTACCAGCCCTACCTCGAGGTCTGCGAGAAGCTCAACGCGCTGACCCCCGGCGACCACGAGAAGCGCTCGGCCCTGTTCAACTCCGGCGCCGAGGCCGTCGAGAACGCCGTGAAGATCGCCCGGCACGCCACCGGCCGGCAGGCGGTCGTCGTGTTCGAGCACGGCTACCACGGTCGCACCAACCTGACGATGGGCATGACCGCGAAGAACATGCCCTACAAGCACCGCTTCGGCCCGTTCGCACCCGAGGTCTACCGCGTGCCGATGGCCTACCCGTACCGCTGGGCCGGCGGCCCGGAGCGCTGCGCCGAGGAGGCGCTGCGCACGGTGACCGACATGATCCACGCGCAGGTCGGCGAGGAGAACACCGCCGCCGTCGTCATCGAGCCGATCCAGGGCGAGGGCGGCTTCATCGTCCCGCCGGATGGCTTCCTGCCCGGCCTGGCCGAGTACTGCCGCGAGCACGGCATCGTCTTCGTCGCCGACGAGGTGCAGTCCGGGTTCTGCCGCACCGGCGACTGGTTCGCCAGCGACCACGAGGGCGTCGTCCCGGACCTCATCACGACCGCGAAGGGGATCGCCGGCGGCATGCCGCTCGCGGCGGTCACCGGCCGCGCCGACCTCATGGACGCCGTCCACGGCGGCGGCCTCGGCGGCACCTACGGGGGCAACCCGGTCGCCTGCGCGGCGGCGCTCGCGAGCATCGAGTCGATGGAGGTCGACGACCTCGGCGGCCGGGCGCGCAGCATCGGCAAGATCCTCGGCGACCGGCTCGGCTCGCTCGCCGAGAAGCACCCCGAGATCGGCGACGTCCGTGGGCGTGGCGCGATGATGGCGATGGAGCTCGTCACCGACCCCGCGACGAAGGAGCCCGCGGCCGCCCTCGCCGCCGCCGTCAACAAGGGCTGCCACGAGCGCGGCGTCGTCACGCTGACCTGCGGCACCTACGGCAACGTGTTCCGCTTCCTGCCGCCGCTCTCGATCGGCGACGACCTGCTCCACGAGGCGATGGACGTCCTCGAGGAGTCGATGGGCGCGGCGCTGGCCTGAGCGTGGCCACCTCCCTCCCCGCCGCGTTCGACCTCTCCGGGCGCACGGCGCTCGTCACCGGTGCGGGCTCACCGACCGGCATCGGGATGGCCTGCGCGCGCCTGCTGGCCGAGTGCGGCGCCCGGGTCGTCGTCGGGGCCACCACCGACCGAGCGCACGAGCGGGCCGCCGAGCTGCGGGCCGAGGGCCATGACGCGGCCGGAGTCGTGGCCGACCTCACGACGCCGGACGGGGCCTCGACAGCCGTCGCCGCCGCGCTGGAGCTCGCTGGCGGGCTCGACGTGCTCGTCAACAACGCGGGGATGGTCTCGGTCGCGTCCGGCGGCGACTACCTCGGCGGCGACCTCGAGGGGACGCCGCCCGACCGGTGGTCGGCCTCGATCGCGCGCAACCTCGACACCGCGTACCTCGTGACGCGGGCCGCCCTGCCCCACCTGCGCCGCAGCGGGGCGGGGCGCGTCGTCATGGTGTCGTCGACCGCCGGGCCGGTCATGGCGCTGCGCTCGGACGTCGCCTACGCCGCGGCCAAGGCCGGGGTGGTCGGCCTGGCGCGGGCCGTGGCCGTCGACGAGGCGGTGCACGGCGTGACGGCCAACGCGGTCGCGCCGGGGTGGATCGCCACGGGGTCGCAGACCCCGTCGGAGGAGCGCGAGGGGCACCTCGTCCCCGCCGGCCGCTCGGGGACGGCGCAGGAGGTCGCGGCGGCGGTCGCCTTCCTCGCGAGCCCGGGCGCCGCCTACGTCACCGGCCAGCTGCTCGTCGTCGACGGTGGCAACGGGGTGGCGGAGGAGCGCCTGCCCCGCTGAGCGACGCGGTGCCGGGCGCCGCCGCGGTTCCTGCCGGATGCGCACGCGGCTGCCGTCGCATCCGGCAACACCCCCGGCGTCGGCGGTGGGCGACGGTCGTCAGGCGCGGTCGTGGAGCGTCACGTGGTAGCCGTCCGGGTCGGCGAAGGTGAAGGTGCGCCCGAACGGCCCGTCGACGGGCGCGGCCACGACGGGGTGACCGTCGGCGACGAGCGCGTCGTGGATGTCCTGGACGTCGGTGGCGTGCAGCCACACCGCGGTGCCCACGCCCGGGCGCTGGCCTGCCCCGAGGTCGGTGCCCGGCACAACGTCGCGCAGCGCGAAGGCGATCGGCCGGGTCTCGAAGACGACCGCGTGCGGCGGACCGGCGGGGGAGCGGACGAGGCCGAGGTAGGTCTCGTAGAACGCCTGCGAGGCGTCGAGGTCGCGGACCTGGAGCGAGACGAAGTCGGGGCCGGTCACGGGCATGGTTTCCTCCTGCGGGTTAAGTGTCAGTTTTCTGACACGTCGCACTGTATGTCAGACTCCTGACATGAGTCCAGAGCGCGACGGCGTCGACCTCGACACCTCGGTCGGGTACCTGCTCAAGGTGGCCTCGAGCGCCCTGCGCGCGGCGATGGAGCACGCGCTGCGCCCGCTCGGGATGACGGTCACCCACTACTCGACGCTCGAGCTGCTCGCCCAGCGCCCGGGCCTGTCCGGCGCCGAGCTCGCCCGCGGGACGTTCGTCACCCGGCAGTCGATGCACGTCCTGCTGCAGTCGCTCGAGGAGCTGGGGCACGTCACGCGGCCGCAGGAGGCCGAGGTCGGCAGGACGCTGCCGGCGACCCTCACGCCGCTGGGGCGCCGGCGCCTCGCCCTGGCGAGCGCGGCCGTCCGGGAGGTCGAGCAGACGATGCTCGGCGGCCTCACCGAGGGCGACCGGGTCGAGGCGTTGCGCCTCCTGCGCTCGATGGCCGACGCCCTGCGCTGACCCCGCACGTGCGGGCTTTTCGTGGTCGGGCGGGGGTTCGGACAGCGACAACCCCGCACGTGCGGGCTTTTCGTGGTCGGGCGGGGGTTCGGACAGCGACAACCCCGCACGTGCGGGATCTCCTGCGGGCCGGGAGAGCGGTCGGGAGGGGGCGCCGACGCTCGTAGAATCGGCGGGTGACCCGCCCCGTCCTGCGCCAGGTGCACACGATCGGCAAGCGGCGGGCGTGGGCGATCTGGGTCGTCGGCCTGTCGGTCTACGTGCTCGCCGTCTTCCACCGCACCTCGCTCGGCGTCGCCGGCCTGCTCGCGGCCGAGCGCTTCCACATCTCCGCCGCCCAGCTGTCGACGTTCACCGTCGTCCAGCTCGCGGTCTACGCGGCGATGCAGATCCCGGTCGGCGTGCTCCTGGACCGCTTCGGCTCCAAGAAGCTCATGCTCACCGGCCTGCTGCTCATGTCCGGCGGCCAGCTGTGGTTCGCGGTCGCCGGCACCTTCGAGGTCGGCGTCGCCGCGCGCGTCATGCTCGGCGCGGGCGACGCGATGGTCTTCACGTCCCTGCTGCGCCTCGTCGCCGTGTGGTTCCGGGTCAAGCAGGCGCCGTTCGTCACCCAGCTGACCGGCATGATCGGCCAGCTCGGGGCCGTGGCCGCCGCCACGCCGCTGGCCGCAGCCCTCGCCACCTTCGGGTGGACGAGGTCGTTCGCGACCGCCGGCGGCGTCGGCCTGGTCCTGTCCGTCGGGCTCCTCGCCGTCGTCAAGGACTCGCCCTATCGCGGCGAGGCCGTCGAGAAGATCAAGGTCCGCGCCCTCGCAAAGACCCTCGCCGAGGTCTGGGGCAACCCCGGGACGCGCCTCGGCCTCTGGGTGCACTTCTCGTCGCAGTTCGGCGCGACGGTCTTCACGATGCTCTGGGGCTTCCCCTTCCTCGTCGCCGAGGGGATGACCCAGCAGGCCGCCTCCCTCGTCCTCGTCGCGATGACGGTCACCGCGATGGCCGCCGGGCCGGTCGTCGCCGCCTTCACCGCCCGGATGCCCTACCGCCGCTCGCAGCTCGTGCTCGGCATCGTCGGCGTCATCGCCACGACCTGGGCCGTCGTCCTGCTCTGGCCCGGGCCCGCGCCCACGTGGCTGCTCTACGTCCTCGCGGTCGTCACCGCCTGCGGCGGCCCGGGTTCGATGGTGGGCTTCGACCTCGCCCGGACCTTCCACCCGTCCTCGCGGCTCGGCCGCGCGACCGGTGTCGTCAACATCGGCGGGTTCACCGCGTCGCTCCTGGCCATCGCGCTCATCGGCGTCGTCCTCGACCACCTCGCGCCGGGCGGCCCGGAGGACTACACGCTCGACGACTTCCGCATCGCGATGTCCGTGCAGTTCCTCTTCTGGGGCCTCGGCGCCGTGCAGCTCGTCCGCTACCGGCGGCGCAGCCTGCGGCACATCGAGGAGGTCAACCCCGTCGCGCTCGACCGGCTGCGCGAGGGCGAGACCCTGCTGCCCGGCATCTCGCGCGACCTCGACGGCTGAGCCCGCTGGCGGCCGACGCCCGCTGCTCGTTCGACGGTCACGCGCCCGTCGCGTGTCGGACCCGCCACGGACACCGGCGCCTGCCTACCGTTGACCACGGACCGGGCCACGTATGAGATGGCCCGGTCCGTCCGCGTCCGGGGGAGGTGGCGGCGTCAGCCCGCCGTGCGGGGGCTGTAGCTGCCGCTCGGGGTGGCGCAGTAGGTGAACGGGCCGCCCAGGCGGGCGTGGTACTCCATCGTGCGCTGGTCGACGCGCAGGAGCAGCAGCTCGCCCTCGACCGTCATCTGCGTGTAGGCCATGCCCTTCTGCGGGCAGCCGAGCGAGCCGTCGGCCCACGTGACCGGCAGGTACCCGCCGATCCGCACGTCACCCGCGACGATGCCCGCGCGCCCGGCGGCGTCCTGCATGGCGGCCTTCACCTCGGGACGGTCGGCGAGACCCGCGGGGACCTCACCGTCCGCGGGCGGCGGGACGGTCGGCCCGCTCGACGGGTCGGGGCCGCTGGGGCTCGTCGTGGGGTCGGGGGAGGGCGTGGTCGCCGGGGGCGGGGTGGTGGCGCCGGTGCTGCTGCCCGTCGCGGAGGGGGTGGTGTCCCCTCCGGGGGCGGTGGCGCTGCCGCAGGCGGCGAGCAGGGTGGCGGTCAGGGCCGCGATGACGACGAGGGGGAGGCGCACGAGGGTTCCTTCCGGTGGAGGTCCGGGGGTGGGACGCGCCGGGGGCCCGACGGGTTCCGCCACTCAGCGCAGGACGTGCCGCCCGATGACGAGCCGCTGGATCTGGTTGGTGCCCTCGAAGATCTGGGTCACCTTCGCCTCGCGCATGAACCGCTCGGCCGGGAAGTCCTGGGTGTAGCCGGCGCCGCCGAGGACCTGGACGGCGTCGGTGGTCACCTTCATCGCGGCGTCGGTGGCGACGAGCTTGGCGACCGCGGCCTCCTTGCTGAACGCGCGCCCGGCGTCCTTGAGGCGGGCCGCGTGCAGGTAGGTCGCGCGGGCGCTCGTCACCGCGGCCTCCATGTCGGCGAGGAGGAACGACAGGCCCTGGAACTCGCCGATGGCGCGTCCGAACTGCTTGCGCTCCTTGGCGTACGACGCCGCAAGATCCAGCGCGCCCTGTGCGAGACCGGTGCTCGCGGCGGCGATGCCCAACCGGCCTGCGTCGAGGGCGGACAGCGCGATGGCCATCCCCTGGCCCTCGTCACCGATGCGGCGGTCGGCCGCGACGCGGACGTCGTCGAACATCACCTCGCGCACGGTGTCGCAGTGCAGGCCCATCTTCTTCTCCGGCGTGCCGAACGACAGGCCCTCGGCGTCGGCCGGGACGACGAAGCACGACAGGCCGCGGCCGCCGTCGTCGGAGGTGCGGGCGAAGGTCGTGTAGTAGTCGGCGTGGCCGGCGTGGCTGATCCACGCCTTGCGGCCGCGGATCACGTAGGAGTCGCCCTCGCGCGTGGCCCGGGTCGTCATCGACGCGATGTCGGAGCCGGCGAGCGGCTCGGAGAGGCAGTAGGCGCCGAGCTGCGCGCCCGAGAGCATCCGCGGCAGCAGGGCTGCCTGCTGCTCCGCCGTGCCGAAGGCGGTGACCGGGTAGGCGGTCAGCGAGTGGACCGAGACGCCGACGGCGACGCTCATCCACGCGCTCGCGACCTCCTCGACGACCTGGAGGTAGACCTCGTAGGGCTGCCCGTAGCCGCCGTGCTCCTCGGGGTGGGGGAGCGAGAGCAGCCCCGCCTCGCCGAGCGTGCGGAAGACCTCGGTCGGGAACTGCTCGCCGGTGGCGGCGGCGCGCTCGGCCTCGTCGACCTGCGGTCGCAGGGTCTTGTCGCAGATCTCGCGGGTCAGGTCGATGAGGTCCTGACCCTCCTCGGTCGGCATCAGCCTCGTCGCAGCCATGCCCCGAGGGTAACGAGGTGGTTGGACGTCCAACAAAACCCGGGACGGACCGACCGCCCCGCCGTCAGAGGACGGGCGGCCGGTGCGGGGTCGGGGCCTCGTCCGGGTCGCGGAAGCGCACCAGCTCCGGGCGCTTGGCGGTGCGGGCGTCGCCGGACGACGTACCGCGCACGCGGCGCTCGACCCACGGGGCGGCGTGCGTGCGGACCCACTCGGCGTGCTGGCGCAGCTCGTCGGAGCGCGAGGTCCGGTCGGCGGGCGGCAGGGGAGTGGTCCAGTCGGCGGTGTCGGTCTCGTGGCCGAGCGCCGTGAGGGCGGCGAGCGCGACGCGGCGGTGGCCCTCGGTCGTCAGGTGGATGCGGTCCTCGGACCACATCCGCCAGTCGCGCAGCGCCCGCATCCCCCAGAGGTTGAGGACGTGGCAGCCGTGGTCCTGCGCGATCGTGAAGATGTTCGCGGCGTGGACGGCGTGCCGGCCGCGCAGCGCGCGGAAGAGGCCGGCGTCGCGGGTGTCGGTGGGCGTGGCGAGCAGGACGTCGGCGCCGGCGGCCCGCAGGCGCACCACCGCGTCCTCGAGGCGGGAGGCGAGGGAGTCGAGGTCGACGCTGGGGCGCAGCAGGTCGTTGCCGCCGCCGACCATCGAGACGAGGTCGGGGGACATCTGCAGGGCGGCGTCGAGCTGCGGGCCGACGACGTCCGAGAGCGTGCGCCCGCGCACCGCGAGGTTGGCGTACCCGAAGGGCAGGTGCTCGGCCTCGGCGACGCCGTCGAGGGCGTGGGCTAGCCGGTCGGCCCAGCCGACGAAGGCGTCCGGGCGGTCGGGGTCGGGGTCGGACATCCCTTCCGTGAAGGAGTCGCCGATGGCGACGTAGCGGGTCCAGACCCGGCGCTCGGCGGGGTGGGTGGTCACGTGAGCCTCCAGTCGACCGGCGCGGCGCCGGCCTCGGTGAGCAGGGCGTTGGCGCGCGAGAACGGGCGCGAGCCGAAGAACCCGCCGTGCGCCGACAGCGGGCTCGGGTGGGCGGACTCCAGGCAGGGGATGCCCGCGCCGGTCAGGTGCGGCGCGAGCGAGCGGGCGTCGCGGCCCCAGAGGATCGCGACGAGGGGTCCGCCGCGCTCCGTCAGCGCCTCGATGGCCCGGCCGGTCACCTCCTCCCAGCCGCGGCCGCGGTGGCTGGCCGGCTTGCCGGGGGTCACGGTGAGCACGCGGTTGAGCAGGAGGACGCCCTGGTCGGCCCACGGCGTGAGGTCGCCGGTCTCCGGTCGGGGCAGGCCGAGGTCGGTCCCCATCTCCTTGTAGATGTTGACCAGGCTCTTCGGCACCGGGCGCACGTCGGGCTCGACGGAGAACGACAGGCCCATCGCGTGGCCGGGCGTCGGGTAGGGGTCCTGGCCGACGACGAGCACGCGCACGGCGTCGAGCGGCTGCTGGAAGGCGCGCAGGACGTGGGGGCCGCCCGGCAGGTAGCCGCGGCCGGCGGCGACCTCGCCGCGGAGGAACTCACCGAGCCGGGCGACGGTGTCCTCGACCGGGGCCAGGGCCCGTGCCCACGAGGGGTGGACCAGCTCGTGCAGCGGCCGGGCGGGGCTCGGGGAGGGCGCGGAGGACATCGGCCCCACGCTAGTACGCGTCAGTTGGTGGCCCGCCGGGAGCACCCGCCCGGGTCCGGTCAGGCGAGGATGCCGCGGACCTCGGCGAGGCGCTCCGGCACGAGGCGGTACCAGGCCCACGAGCCGCGGCGCTCGCGCTCGAGCAGGCCGGCGTCCGTCAGCACCTTGAGGTGGTGCGACACCGTCGGCTGGGCGAGGCCCACGAGGTCGGTGAGGTCGCAGACGCACGCCTCGCCGGCCTCGGTCGCCCGGATGGCGCTGACCAGCCGCAGGCGCACCGGGTCGGCGACGGCCTTGAGGAGGCTCGCGCTGCGCTCGGCGTCCGCACGGGACATCCCGCCGTCGACGCCGATGCCGCAGCAGGCGCCGGTGGTGCTCGTGAGGGGCAGCTCGCGGACCGGCACGGGGACCTCCTGGATCGACAGGCCCCTATATTGACACACGTCGATGCCGTGGTCCACGCTGTACCCATCGACGTCCGTCGATGCCAGACCCCTCCCGGAAGGTGCCCCCATGACCGCCGGCCCCACCACGCCGCCCACCGGCCGCGTGCAGCTCGCCCTCAACGTCAGCGACCTCGAGGCGTCGGTCGCGTTCTACTCGGCGATGTTCGGGGTGCCTCCGCACAAGCGCCGCCCGGGGTACGCCAACTTCGCCGTCGAGCAGCCGCCGCTCAAGCTCGTCCTCATCGAGACGAGCGAGGCCACGCGCGGCACCGGCGCCGCCGGCGCGCTCAACCACCTCGGGGTCGAGGTCGGCTCGACCGACGAGGTCGCCGCGGCGCGCGAGCGGTTCTCGGCCGCGGGGCTCGCGGCCTTCGACGAGGACGACACGACGTGCTGCTACGCCCTCCAGGACAAGGTGTGGGTCCACGACCCGGCCGGCGCCCCGTGGGAGGTCTACACCGTCAAGGACGAGAACCCGGTCGACGGCCGGCCCGCGACGGCCAGCCTCGAGGTGCTCGGTGCCGGGGGGGCCTGCTGCCCGTGACGGTCCCCACCGACGCCCCGGCGCCCGCCCCCGCGGGCGCCGCCCGGCTGTCGACCCTCGACCGGCTGCTCCCCGTCTGGATCGGCCTCGCGATGGTCGCCGGCCTCCTGCTCGGGCGCCTCGTCCCCGGCCTCGGCGAGGGCCTCTCGGCCGTCGAGGTCGACGGCGTCTCGCTGCCGATCGCCCTCGGCCTGCTCGTCATGATGTACCCGGTGCTGGCCAAGGTCCGCTACGACCGGCTCGACACCGTGACCGGTGACCGGCGGATGCTCGTCGCGAGCCTCGGCCTCAACTGGGTGCTCGGCCCGGCGCTGATGTTCACGCTCGCGTGGCTGCTGCTGCCCGACCTGCCCGAGTACCGCACCGGGCTGATCATCGTCGGGCTCGCGCGCTGCATCGCGATGGTCGTCATCTGGAACGACCTCGCCTGCGGCGACCGGGAGGCCGCGGCCGTGCTCGTCGCGCTCAACTCGGTCTTCCAGGTGGTCGCGTTCGCCGGCCTCGGCTGGTTCTACCTGTCGGTGCTGCCGGGGTGGCTCGGCCTGCAGCAGACCGCCCTCGACGTGTCGGCCTGGGACATCGCCCGGTCGGTGCTGGTCTTCCTCGGCATCCCGCTCGTACTCGGCTACCTCTCCCGGCGGCTCGGCGAGCAGCGCTGGGGGAGAGACGCCTACGAGCGCTCGTTCCTGCCGCGCATCGGCCCGTGGGCGCTGTACGGACTGCTCTTCACGATCGTCGTGCTGTTCGCGCTGCAGGGTGAGCAGGTCACGAGCCGGCCGCTCGACGTCGTGCGCATCGCGCTGCCCCTCCTCGCCTACTTCGTCCTCATGTGGGGCGGCGGGTTCGTGCTCGGCCGTGGCCTCGGCCTCGGCTACGCGCGGACGACGACCCTCGCGTTCACCGCGGCCGGCAACAACTTCGAGCTCGCCATCGCCGTCGCCATCGCGACCTTCGGCGCGACCGCCGGGCAGGCGCTCGCGGGCGTCGTCGGCCCCCTCATCGAGGTGCCCGTGCTCGTCGGGCTCGTCTACGTCTCGCTCGCCCTCCGGAAGGGGTTCTCCCGTGGCTGACCGCCCGTCCGTCCTGTTCGTCTGCGTCCACAACGCCGGTCGCTCCCAGATGGCCGCCGCCTGGCTGCACCACCTCTCGGGCGGGGCCGTCGAGGTCCGCTCGGCCGGCAGCGCTCCCGGCGACGCCGTCAACCCGGTCGCCGTCGAGGCGATGCGCGAGGTCGGCATCGACATCGCCGCCGAGCGCCCGAAGATCCTGACCCCGGAGGCGGTGCAGGCGTCCGACGTCGTCGTGACGATGGGCTGCGGCGACACCTGCCCGTTCTTCCCGGGCACCCGCTACGAGGACTGGGTGCTCGACGACCCGGCCGGCCAGGGCATCGGGATGGTGCGAGGCGTGCGCGACGAGATCCGGACGCGGGTGCTCGCGCTCCTCGACGAGCTCGGCGTCCCGGCCGTCGCTCCGTCCCACTGACTGCGAGTTCCGCCGCTCGACACGCCCCGGAACGGCGCGTCGAGCGGCGGAACTCGCAAGAAGTCGGGAGGGGGGCTGCGGGAGGAAGGGGCGACTCGCCGGGTTGTGAGTCTCGACGGGGGTGGCGGCCGGGGGTGGACCGCCGTCCGGCCCGCGACGCCGCCCCGTCAGACTGGACCGGTGACCGCGACCCCGCCCTGGCCGACCGTCCTCTTCGACCTCGACGGCACCCTCGCCGACACGATCCCGCTCATCGTCGCCTCCTACCAGCACGCCTTCCGGTCGGTGCTCGGCGAGGAGGTCGAGGAGACGCGGGCGCGCGCGTGGATCGGCCGGCCGCTGCTCGAGGCGCTGCTCGAGGAGAGCCCCGAGCACGGCCACGCGCTCGACGCGACCTACCGCGAGTGGAACCTCGCGAACACCGGCCGGCTCATCCGCCGCTACGAGGGCGTCCCCGAGCTGCTCGAGGCCCTGCACGCGGCCGGCGTGACGACCGCCGTCGTCACCTCGAAGCGCCAGGAGACCGCCCGGCTCGCGCTCGAGGGCGTCGGCATCGACCACCTCGTCGAGGTCGTCGCCGGCCTCGAGGACACCGACCGGCACAAGCCCGCCCCGGACCCCCTCCTGCGCGGCGCGACCGTGCTCGGCGTCGACCCGGCCCGCTGCGTCTACGTCGGCGACGCGACGGTCGACGTGCAGGCCGCGCAGGCCGCCGGGATGGACGCCGTCGCCGTCACGTGGGGCGCCGGCGACCGTGCGGCGCTCGCGGCCCAGGGCCCGACGGCGCTCGTCGACGAGGTCTCCGACCTGCAGGCGCTCCTGCTCGGCCGCGCGGCCTCCTAGACTCCCGCCCGTGCACCCCACCACCCCCTACTCCCCGAACGCCCACGAGGAGCTCGCGGCCCTCCTCGACGCCGTCACCGCGTACGCGGAGGAACGCATCCGGATGGAGCCGCCGCTGGACCGCGTGCGGACCCAGGAGGACCTCGACGCCGCGCTCGGCCGCACGGTCACCGCGGGCGGCCTCGGCGGCTCCGAGGCGATGCGGATCTTCGCCGACGAGCTCGCGCCGGCCTGCCTGTCGGTCGACCACCCCCGCTATCTCTCCTTCATCCCGTGCGCGCCGAGCGACGCCTCGGTCGTCTTCGACCTCGTCGTCGGCGCGTCGTCGATCTACGCCGGGTCGTGGCTCGAGGGGTCCGGCGCGGTGTGGGCCGAGAACCAGGCCCTGCGCTGGATCGCCGACCTCGTGGGGATGCCCGAGGGCGCCGGCGGCGTGTTCGTCCCCGGCGGCACGATCGGCAACCTGTCGGCGCTCGTCGCCGCCCGCGCGACGGCCCGCCACCGCGCGGCGGCCGGCCAGCGCCCGTGGCGGGTGGCGGCCACCGCCGGGGCGCACAGCTCCATCGCGTCGGCCTGCGAGGTCATGGACGCCGAGCTCGTCGGGGTGCCCGCCGACGAGGCCGGACGGCTGACCGGTCCGGCGCTGCGACGCGCCCTCGAGGAGCACGGCCCGGAGACGTTCTTCGCGGTCGTCGCGACCGCCGGCACGACGAACTTCGGCATCGTCGACGACCTCGCGTCGGTCGCCGAGGTCTGCCGCGAGCACGGCATCTGGTTCCACGTCGACGGTGCCTACGGCGGCGCCGGGCTCGCCGCCCCGTCGGTGCGCGACCTCTACGCGGGCATCGAGCACTGCGACTCCTTCATCGTCGACCCGCACAAGTGGCTCTTCGCGCCCTTCGACTGCTGCGCGCTGCTCTACCGCGAGCCGGCCCTCGCCCGCGCGGCGCACACCCAGAAGGCCGGCTACCTCGACGTCCTCACCGAGGCGCCCGACTGGAACCCGACCGACTACTCGGTGGGGCTGACCCGCCGGGCGCGCGGCCTGCCGTTCTGGTTCTCCCTCGTCGTCAACGGCACGGACGCGTACACGGCCGCCGTCGAGCGGACCCTCGACGTCGCCCGCTACGCCGAGGCCGAGATCGTGCGGCGGCCGGAGCTCGAGCTCGTCCGCGAGCGCGACCTCTCGGTCGTCGTCTTCCGGCGCCTCGGGTGGTCGCCGGCCAACTACCAGGCGTGGTCGGACCGGATGCTCGCCGACGAGTTCGCGTTCGTGGTCCCGACGACGCACGAGGGCGAGACGCTGGCCCGCTTCGCCGTCGTCAACCCGGCGACGACCGAGGACGACATCCGGGACATCCTCGACACGATGGCCTGACCGGTCGGTCGGGTCGACCGGGTCCGCTGGGGGCCGTGGGTCACGTGTGACTCGTGAGTCGGGCCGCACGGGAGGTGTCCAGCCGACACGCCGCGGGACGCGCCGAGCAGAATGACACGGGTGTCATTCCGCGGCTACAGTGAGGGCCGAAGCCACACGCGACGAAGGGTCGAGAACACACCGTGAGTGCCGCCTCCGAACAGGTCACCCCTGCCGTCAGCGCCTCGGACCTCTCCGAGCGCGACCGGGAGGTGCTCGCCTTCGAGCGGCAGTGGTGGAAGTACGCCGGCTCCAAGGAGACGGCCATCAAGGAGCTCTTCGACATGAGCTCGACGCGGTACTACCAGGTGCTCAACGGGCTCATCGACAACCCGGTGGCCCTCGCGCACGACCCGATGCTCGTCAAGCGGCTGCGGCGCCTGCGCGCCAGCCGCCAGCGCGCCCGCTCGGCCCGCCGTTTCGGCATGGAGCCCTGAGCCGGGAGGCCCCCAGAACCAGAGATGCCCGTCCGTGAGGGAAGCCGGACGGGCATCTCTGCTGTCCGGCCCCTCCCGCGCAGCGCCGTCCCACCCGGCAGCCGCCACGTCCCACCCGTCGAGTGAACAGGACACGCCGCGTGCGCGGGGGCGCAGGCGGCGTGTCCTGTTCACTCGACGGGGTGAGGGCCCGGCGTCAGGGGAGGTCGGGGTCGGGGAACTCGACCGGCCAGCCCTTCTTGGCCAGCTGGTCGCGCACCCGGCGCAGGTCCTTCTCGCTGGGGTCGGCGTGCGTGTACTCGGTGATGGCGGCGGCGATGTCCGACGGCCCGGCGGGGCTGACGTCGGCCCGGCGCAGCGCCTTGGCGATCTTCTTGACCTCGGAACGGGTCAGGCGGCGCTCGAGGAGCGCGAGCAGCGGCACGTAGTCGTGCTCGGGCACGCCGCCCGGGTAGCCCTCGCGCAGCCAGTTGACGATGCGGGCGAGCGGGCTGCCCTCGCGCGGCGGGGCCTCGTCCTCCTCCTCGTCCATGCCACCGAGCGGCCAGCCGCCGAGGACGAGCTTGGCGCTGACCTGGCGGACCTGCTCGTCCTCGGGGACGAGGGCCCGGACGGCCTTGCGCGAGAGCAGCTTCTCGCCGGCCAGCTTGCGCAGGACGTCGTGCGCGGCGTGCGTGCCCAGCTGCTCCTGGAGGACCGCGCCGAGGGCGGCCGCCTCGGCGTCGGGGACGCCGTCGGGGAAACCGGCCCGGATGTGGGCGATCACCGAGTGCGACAGCTGCGGCATGGCGGGACTCACTTCTTGTCGACGATGGTCGGGAACACGTGCTCGAAGCTCACGGCCTTCCCGAAGCCGCTCGCGACGATGAGCACGAGGCCGAGCACGATCCCGGCGACGATGACCCCGACGAGCAGCCCGGCGACGGCCCGTCCGAGCGGCGAGTACCGCACGCTACCGTCCGGGGCCTCGTCGGCGCCGACGACGAGCGCGCGCATGGCGAGGGCGTAGATCACGGGCAGGCCGGCCCCGAAGAGCAGGCCGACGATCAGGACGTTGCCGGCGCCCTCGAGGGCGAGCTGGATGCTGCGCATGGTGGTCGGTCCTCTCCGTCAGCGGGTCGGGGTCTTGGTGGGGGCCGGGGTGGTGGCCGCGGGCTCGCCGCCCGTCGCACCCCACTCCTCGGTGACGTTGTGGGCCCCGACGTGCTCGCGCTTGGAGCGCAGGTACATGAACAGGGACGCGGCGCACAGGATCGCGAAGACGAGCAGCGCACCGGGCGCGCCGCCGAGCGTGTGCCCGACCCACCACATGAGCGCGCCCATCCCGGCGGCGATGGGGAAGGTCAGCGCCCAGGCGACGACCATCCGACCGGCGGTGGACCAGCGCACGTGGGTGCCGCGGCCGAGCCCACCACCGAGGACCGAGCCGGTGGCGACGTGGGTCGTCGAGAGGGCGAACCCGAGGTGGCTCGAGGCGAGGAGGACGGCGGCGGTGGCGCCGTCGCTCGAGAGGCCCTGGCGCGGCGTGATGTCGACCAGGCCCTTGCCGAGCGTGCGGATGATCCGCCAGCCGCCGATGTACGTGCCGAGGGCGATGGCCGTCGCGGCGCTCACCTTGACCCAGATCGGGACGGCGTCGGTGCGGTCCCAGTGGCCGCTCGCGATGAGGGCGAGGGTCATGACGCCCATCGTCTTCTGAGCGTCGTTCGTGCCGTGCGCGAGCGAGACCAGGGAGGCGCTGCCGATCTGGCCCCAGCGGAAGTACCGCTCGTTGAGCCGGTCCATCACCGAGGCGGTGATCCGGTGCACGAGCCAGCACCCGATGAACGCGACGGCGAGCGCGACGGCGGGGGAGAGCAGGGAGGGCAGGAGGATCTTGCCGACGACGCCGTCGAGCTTGGTCCCGTCACCGGTCCACTTGACGCCCGCGAGGCCGAGCCCCGCGGCGCCGGCGCCGGTCAGCCCGCCGAGGAGGGCGTGCGAGGAGCTCGAGGGCAGGCCGAGCAGCCAGGTGAAGAGGTTCCAGACGATCCCGCCGACGAGGCCGGCGAGCACGATGAGCAGCAGCGCCTCACCGCCGTCGGTCAGGAGCTCGGGCCGTGGGGCCCCGCTCTTGTCCTGGATTTTGATGACGGCGTTCGACACGGTGAGGGCCACCTCGACGGAGAGGAAGGCGCCGACGAGGTTGAGCACCGCGCTGAGGCCGACCGCCACCTTGGGCGCGAGGGCCCCGGTGGAGATCGACGCCGCCATCGCGTTGGCCGTGTCGTGGAAGCCGTTCGTGAAGTCGAAGGCCAGGGCCGTCACGATGACGAGCACGAGGATGAGGGTCGCTGCGTCCACGAGGCACCAGTGTGGGGCGGCAACCCCGGCTTCACCAAGACGGGGCCCGTCGTTCACCCGTTGTTCACCCGGCGCGGCGGGACTGCTGCGGCTCCCGGGGCGCGTGGGGCGGCGCCGGGGCATCCGTTTTGTCAGGATGGGGTGATGAGCGACCTGGACTGGAGCACCCCGGACGGACTCGCCGCGATCCGCGCGCACCTCGTCGAGCGCATCGACGGATGGCGGGAGCCGGCCGCGCACGCCGTGGGGCTGTCACCGGCCTCCTCGACGCCGGACTGGCTCTTCCCGCACGTCACGGCGACGCCCGGCGGCCGGCCGGCCCTCGCGACGGTCGTCCTCGCGACGGTGCTCGGACACGACGGCTCGACCGCCACCCTGCCCCTGTCGCGCTCGGACCTCGCGGCGGCCGTCGAGTCGCTGGCCCCGGCCGAGGCGTGCACGGACCTGCCGCACCCCAACCTCGCCGCGTGGCGCGAGGTCCTCGCCGAGCTGGACGGCAACCCGGCCCGCGAGGCGGTCGCCGTCTTCGTCGCCGACCTCGAGGACCCGGTGGCCTCGGAGGCCGACGCCTCGCTGCGCGTCCACCTCGACGGGGCCGACCCCGCGCTCTGATGCTCGCGCCCGGCCCGGGCCGCCGGTGAGCGTTTGCACTCTCCCCCCGAGAGTGCCAATAATGACCATTAGCACTCTCATCATGAGAGTGACAGAACAGACCGGTCCGGTGAGGGCAGGTGCGCCGACGGTGACGTGAGCCGCGGCCCCGGCCCGTCCGTCGCGGGCACCGCCCGGTCCCACCATCGATTCGCGTGGGAGGAACCACCCGAATGGCCAAGATCATCGCTTTCGACGAGGAGGCACGCCGCGGTCTCGAGCGAGGCATGAACACCCTCGCCGACGCCGTCAAGGTGACCCTCGGTCCGAAGGGCCGCAACGTCGTCCTGGAGAAGAAGTGGGGCGCCCCCACGATCACCAACGACGGTGTCTCGATCGCCAAGGAGATCGAGCTCGACGACCCGTACGAGAAGATCGGCGCCGAGCTGGTCAAGGAGGTCGCGAAGAAGACCGACGACGTCGCCGGTGACGGCACGACGACGGCCACCGTCCTCGCCCAGGCGCTCGTCCGCGAGGGCCTGCGCAACGTCGCCGCCGGGGCCAACCCGATGGCGCTCAAGCGCGGCATCGAGAAGGCCGTCCGCGCCGTCTCCGACGAGCTGCTCGCCAACGCCAAGGACGTCGAGACCAAGGAGCAGATCGCTGCCACGGCCTCGATCTCCGCTGCTGACCCCCAGATCGGCGAGATGATCGCCGAGGCCATGGACAAGGTCGGCAAGGAGGGTGTCATCACCGTCGAGGAGAGCAACACCTTCGGCCTCGAGCTCGAGCTCACCGAGGGCATGCGCTTCGACAAGGGCTACATCAGCCACTACTTCGTCACCGACACCGAGCGCATGGAGGCCGTGCTCGAGGACCCGTACGTCCTCATCGCGAACTCCAAGATCGGCTCGATCAAGGACCTGCTGCCCCTCCTCGAGAAGGTCATGCAGTCCGGCAAGCCGCTCCTCGTCATCTCCGAGGACGTCGACGGCGAGGCCCTGAGCACGCTCGTGGTCAACAAGATCCGCGGCACCTTCAAGTCCGTCGCCGTCAAGGCCCCGGGCTTCGGCGACCGCCGCAAGGCCATGCTCGGCGACATCGCCATCCTCACCGGTGGCCAGGTCATCTCCGAGGAGGTCGGCCTCAAGCTCGACACCGCGGACCTCTCGCTCCTCGGCCGCGCCCGCAAGGTCGTCGTCACCAAGGACGAGACGACGATCGTCGAGGGTGCCGGTGACAACGACCAGATCCAGGGTCGTGTCAACCAGATCCGCGCCGAGATCGAGAAGACCGACTCGGACTACGACCGCGAGAAGCTCCAGGAGCGCCTCGCCAAGCTCGCCGGCGGCGTCGCCGTCATCAAGGCGGGTGCGGCCACCGAGGTCGAGCTCAAGGAGCGCAAGCACCGCATCGAGGACGCCGTCCGCAACGCGAAGGCCGCCGTCGAGGAGGGCATCGTCGCCGGTGGTGGCGTCGCCCTCATCCAGGCCGGGGCCAAGGCGTTCGCGTCCCTCGACCTCCACGGTGACGAGGCCACCGGGGCGAACATCGTCAAGGTCGCCATCGAGGCGCCGCTCAAGCAGATCGCGATCAACGCCGGTCTCGAGGGCGGGGTCGTCGCGGAGAAGGTCAGCAACCTCGAGTCGGGCTGGGGCCTCAACGCCGCCACCGGTGAGTACGTCGACCTCGTGTCGGCGGGCGTCATCGACCCGGCGAAGGTCACCCGCTCGGCGCTGCAGAACGCGGCGTCCATCGCGGCGCTGTTCCTCACGACCGAGGCCGTCATCGCCGACAAGCCCGAGAAGGCCGCTCCGGCCATGCCGGGCGGCGGCGACGACATGGGCGGCATGGGCTTCTGAGCCCCTGACGCACCACGGGTCACGACCGACGGGCGGTCCTCCTCCGGGAGGGCCGCCCGTCAGCGTCCCACCCTCCCCGGCCCGCGTCAGGGGTGGACGGGGGTCGGGCCGGGGTGCTCACCCACAGCCGACGCCCAGCCTCGGACGGCAGGATGAGGCCATGAGCCACCCCGAGCCCGGTGAGGCCCACCCCCTCGTCCTCGGCCCGCTGCTCCGCCACGTCGACGACGTCTCGGCGACGATCTGGGTCCGCACCGCCGCGGCCGCCACGGTCACCGTCGTGCGCGACGGTCGCCGCTGGAGCGCGCCCACCTTCCGCGTCCACGGGTCGCACTACGCACTCGTCGTCTGCGACGGCCTCGAGCCCGGCACCGACGACCCGTACGAGCTGCTCGTCGACGACGAGCGCGTCTGGCCCCTCGACGGCGCACCGCCGAGCCGCATCCGCACCCTCGACCCCGCCCGCATGCCGCACTTCGCGTTCGGCTCCTGTCGCACGACGGGCACGCACGACGACGAGGGCGTGCGGCGCCACGGCGTCGACGCCCTGCGCAGCCTCGCGGTGACGCTGCGCGACGTGCCGGAGGCCGGCTGGCCCGACCTGCTCGTCCTTCTCGGCGACCAGGTGTACGCCGACACGACGCCCCACCCCGAGCTCGAGGCGTTCATGCGCGCGCGGCGCAGCCTCGACGAGCCGCCGTTCGAGGAGATCAAGGACTACGCGGAGTACGACGAGCTCTACCGGATCACGTGGGTCGAGCCGGTCATCCGCTGGCTGCTCTCGACCGTGCCGTCGGCGATGATCTTCGACGACCACGACATCCGCGACGACTGGAACACCTCGTGGTCCTGGCGCCGCGAGATGCGGGCGACGACGTGGTGGCAGGAGCGGATCGTCTCGGGCCTCGCCTCGTACTGGGTGCACCAGCACATCGGCAACCTCTCGCCGGCCGAGCTCGCGCAGGAGGAGGCGTTCCGGCTCGTCCTCGAGCACGCCGCCGACCACGCGGCGCGCGGCTCCAGCGCCGTCGAGGACGAGCTCGACCTCACGGCGACGCTCGACGCGCTGGCCGCCCGGGCCGACGCCGAGCCCGAGACCTACCGCTGGAGCCACGTGCGGGAGCTCGGCGACTGCCTGCTCGTCGTCCTCGACTCCCGCGCCGCCCGCCACCTCGAGCCCGACCGTCGCTCGATGCTCGACGCGACCGAGACGCAGTGGCTCGACGCGACGCTGCGCGGCGGGTACCGGCACGTCTTCGTCGGCACGTCACTGCCCTTCCTCCTGCCGCCCGGCCTGCACGACTTCGAGGCCATCGACGAGGCGGTGGCGCAGGGCGCGTACGGTCGCCGGGCGGCACACGCGGCCGAGCGGGTGCGCCGGGTCGTCGACCTCGAGCACTGGGCCGCGTTCAACTCCGGCTTCGACGAGGTCTTCGAGATGGTGATGGACCTCGCGCGCGGCCACCGCGGGCCGGCCCCCGAGACCGTCACCTTCCTCTCGGGCGACGTCCACAACTCATACCTCGCCGAGGTCACCGACGCCGCCGGCCACGGTGCGCGCTCGCGCATCGTCCAGGCGGTGTGCTCGCCGATCCGCAACCCGATGCCGCGCGGGGTGCGCGTCGTGATCTCGATGCTCACCCGCTCCCTCGTGCGGCCGATGCGCCTGCTCGCGTCGGCCTCGCGGCGCGTGCCCGACCCCGCGTACCCGTGGACGGTCACCGAGGGGCCGTGGTTCGACAACAACGTCGCCCTGTGCCGGGTGCTGCCGGACGGGCTGGACCTCACGTGGGTCACCGGGATGGTCCGGGGCGCCGACCACGACCACCCCTGGCTGCGCGAGGTCTGGTCGGTGCACCTCGACGCCCCGGGGGCCGTGACGTCGCGGCCCACCGACGACGGCCTCTCGGACCACCGCGCGGTCCCCGCGGCAGCGGTCTCCGCCGCGTCGCCTAGCGTGGGCCCATGAGCGTCGCCGAGTCCCAGCCCGGCCCGGCCGGCGCGTCCGCCGCCCCGCCGGCCCGTCCGCCCGCCGCCCGCGTCGAGAACCTCTCGAAGGTCTACGGTTCGGGCGACACCCGCGTCGTTGCGCTCGACGACGTGACGCTCGACCTCCACGCCGGCGAGTTCACCGCGATCATGGGTCGCTCCGGCTCGGGCAAGTCGACGCTGATGCACTGTGCCGCAGGCCTGGACGCGGCGACCTCGGGGCACGTGTACCTCGGCGACGTCGACCTCACGACCCTCAAGGAGCGCCGCCTCACCGAGCTGCGGCGCGACCGCATCGGGTTCGTGTTCCAGGCGTTCAACCTCGTCCCGACGCTCACGGCGGAGGAGAACATCGTCCTGCCGCTCGCCATCGCCGGGCGCAAGCCGGACCAGGCGTGGTTCGACGAGGTCGTCGACACGGTCGGGCTGCGCACCCGCCTCGGGCACCGGCCCGGCGAGCTGTCCGGCGGGCAGCAGCAGCGGGTCGCGTGCGCCCGGGCGCTCGTCGGCCGTCCCGACGTCGTCTTCGCCGACGAGCCGACCGGCAACCTCGACTCCGCCTCCGGCGCCGAGGTGCTCGGCTTCCTGCGCCGCTCGGTCGACACCCACGGGCAGACCGTCGTCATGGTCACGCACGACCCCGGCGCCGCGAGCTGGACCGACCGCGTCGTCTTCCTCGCCGACGGCCACGTCGTCGGCGAGCTGCGGGAGCCGACGCCCGAGGCGGTCCTCGACCGGATGGCGCGACTGGCCGAGTCGGAGGCCTGAGGTGCTGCGCGCGACGCTGCGCGGCATCCTCGCGCACAAGGTGCGGCTGCTGCTCAGCGGTGTCGCGGTCGTGCTCGGGGTGGCCTTCGTCGCCGGCTCGTACGTCTTCACCGACACCCTCGACCGCGCGTTCACGGGGCTGACCAGCGGTGCGGTCGGTGACGTCATCGTCCGTCCCGGCAGCGCCGACGAGTCCGGCGGCGGGGGCGGCCCGCTCGGCGCCGCCGCGGTCCGCACCGTGCCCGAGGACCTCGTGACCACGCTCGCCGGGGTGCCCGGGGCCGCTCGGGCGGACGGGCGGGTCACGACCTTCGGGACGTTCGTCGTCGACCGGCAGGGCAAGCTCGTCGGCGGCGGCGGGCCGCCGGGGATCGGTGTCTCGTACAGCTCCGGCCCGGCGGCCAACGGGACGCCGTCGGCCACCCTCGTCAGCGGTCGCTTCCCGGCCGCGGCCGGGGAGATCGTGCTCGACGCGACGTCCGCGCAGCGCTCCGGCTGGCGCATCGGCGACACCGTCCCTCTGCTCACCGCGGGGGCGCAGCCGCGCATCGAGGCGACCCTCGTCGGCACCGCCGAGTTCGGCGGCAGCTCGCTCGTCGGGGCCAGCGTCGTGATGTTCGACGCACGGCAGGCGCAGCAGCTCTTCCTCGACGGCGGCACCGGCTGGTCGACCGTCTGGGTGACGGCCGCCGCCGGCACCACGCAGGACCAGCTGCTGCGCTCGGTGCTGGCCGTGCTGCCTGAGGGGTTCCGCGCCGACACCGGCGACGCCACCTCGGCGCGCGCCGCGACGCGCATCGACGAGGCGCTCTCGTTCGTCACGACCTTCCTGCTCGTCTTCGCCGGGGTCGCCCTCACCGTCGGGGCGTTCCTCATCGTCAACACGTTCTCGATCCTCGTCGCGCAGCGCAGCCGCGAGCTCGCGCTGCTGCGGGCCATCGGCGCCAGCCGCCGGCAGGTGGCGCGCTCGGTGCTCGTCGAGGCCGGCATCGTCGGGTTCGTCGGCTCCGCGCTCGGCGTCGGGCTCGGCGTCCTGCTGGCCATCGGCATCCGGGCGGTGTTCGGGCGGGTGGGGCTCGACCTCGGGTCGACGCCGCTCGTCCTCGAGGGCCGCACGATCGTCGTCGCGCTGGCCGTCGGCGTGCTCGTCACCGTGGTGTCGGCGTACCTGCCGGCTCGGCGTGCGGGGCGGGTGCCGCCGGTCGCCGCGATGCGGGACGACGCCGTGCTCGCCGAGGGCGGCCTGCGCTGGCGGGTCGCGGTCGGCGCGCTGCTCCTCCTCGCCGGCGTGGTCGGCATCGTCGGGGGCCTGCTCGGGTGGGGCAGCGAACCGACCTACGTCCTCGGCGTCGGCACCTTCGGGGTGCTCGTCGGGACGGCGCTGCTCAGCCCGGTGCTCGGCCGGCCGGTGCTCGGCGTCCTCGGGGCCCTGTACCGCCGGGCCTTCGGGGCCGTCGGGCGGATGGCCGCGCAGAACGCGCGCCGCAACCCCCGACGCACCGGGGCCACGGCGTCCGCCCTGATGATCGGCGTCTCGCTCGTCACGCTCATGTCGGTGCTCGGCGCCTCGGCGAAGGCCAGCCTCGACAAGTCGCTCGCCGAGGACATCGTCGCGGACTACGTCGTCTCGAGCGTCGTCGGCCAGGGCTTCTCGGCCGCCATCACCGACGCGGTCGAGAAGGTGCCGGGGGTCGAGGAGGTCGTCCGGGTGCGCGGGGCGCGGCTCGAGGTCGCCGGGGACCGCGAGTTCGCGACCGGCGTCGACCCGGCCGGGGTCGTGCGCGTGGCCCGCCCCGACGTGACGGCCGGATCGCTCGAGACCCTGCGCGACGGCGACGTCGCGCTCTCGACGAGCCAGGCCGCAGACCTGGGCCTGACGGTGGGCGACGCGGTGACGACGACCTTCGCGGGCGCGAAGGTCGAGGGTCGCGTGGTCGCGACCTACGAGCCGGACGCCGTGCTGCAGTCCGACGTCACCCTCACGCTCGGCACCTTCGACGAGCTCGGGGTTCCGCCGACCGACCGGACGGCCTTCGTCGTCGCGCAGCCCGGGACCGACCGGCCGGCCCTGAAGAGGGCGCTCGACGCCACCGTGGCCGACCTGCCGCTCGTGGGCGTCGCCGACCAGGCAGAGTTCGCGGCCGAGCAGCGCAAGCCCATCGACCAGCTGCTCTTCATCGTCTACGCCCTGCTCGGGCTCGCCGTCGTCATCGCGGTGCTCGGCATCGTCAACACGCTCGCGCTCTCGGTCGTCGAGCGCGTGCGCGAGATCGGGCTGCTCCGCGCGGTCGGCCTCAGCCGCCGTCAGCTGCGCACGATGCTGCGCCTGGAGTCGGTGGCCATCGCCGTGCTCGGGGCGGTGCTCGGGGTCGTGCTGGGCCTGGTCTTCGCGGTCGCGCTGCAGCGCTCCCTCGCCGACGACGGCATCGACGTGCTGTCGGTCCCGTGGTCGCAGCTCGTCGGCTTCGTCGCGCTCGCCGCCGTCGTGGGTGTCCTCGCCGCCGTCTGGCCCGGCCGCCGCGCCGCCCGCCTCGACGTCCTGCGGGCGATCGCGACCGAGTGACCCGGCCGGTCGACGGGCCGGTGACGCCACCCGCCCGCGGCGGCCGGGCCCGCGGGTAGCGTCACCGTCGTGGACGAACCCACGGAGCTGCCCCACCGACTCGCGCTGCGCGACGACGTCGTGACCCTCGAGCGGGCCCGCGTCGCCGACGTGCCCGCCGTCGTCGCGCTGCTGCGGGACGACGCCATCGGCGCTGGCCGGGAGGCGCCCGCGGACGCCGCCGGCGACGAACACCTCGCCCCCTACCGCGAGGCCTTCGCCGCCGTCGACGCCGACCCGAACCAGCTGCTCGTCGTCGCCCGGGACCCCGACGGCGAGGTCGTCGGCACGCTGCAGCTGACCCTGCTCCACGGGCTCTCCCGGGGCGGGGCGACCCGGCTGCAGGTCGAGGCCGTCCGGGTCGCGTCCGCCCGCCGCGGGTCCGGCCTCGGACGTGCGCTGCTCACCTGGGCGGTCGCCTTCGGTCGCGCCCGCGGGGCGGTGCTCGCTCAGCTGACGACCGACCTCCGGCGCGAGGACGCCCGCCGCTTCTACGAGGACCTCGGCTGGGTGCACTCCCACGCCGGGCTCAAGCTCGACCTGCGCTGAGGGTCACGAGAACATCCGCACCGCCTGGGCCTCGACCTCGGCGTACTGGGCGCCGGCCGCCCCGAGCACCCGCCCGATCGAGTCGAGCGACTCGCGGACCTGCTGCTGGGTGCCGCGCCACTGCTCGACGACCCCCTGGAACTGGGCCGACGCGCTGCCGGTCCACGCGTCCTGGAGGCCGACGAGCCGGGCGGTCATCGCGGCGACCTGCCCCTCGACCTCGGCGGAGATGCGGGCGACGTCGCCGGCGGCGGCGGTGATGCGGTCGGTGTCGACCTGGAACTGTGCGGACACGAGGACCCCCTCGGGCTGGTGGGCGACCCGGTGGCCACCCGCTGTCTGCACGCTAGGTCGGCCGCCCGACCCGGCCGCGGAGTTTTCCACAGGCCTGCCACCGGGCGGCGCCCCGCACCGGGTCCGGGCCGGGCGCGTGTGGGTCGGGGCGGGTGGTGGTCGGGCGCTCATCGCGTCGCCGCGGCTCGAGACCCCGGTTCGTCCACGAGACCCCGGCTCGGAGGTCGTGTCTCGTGGACATTTCGGGGTGACCCCGAAAAGGTGAGGCAGGAGGGGACGGGGGTGTCGGGAGGGGACGGGGCGTCGGGGCCGGGGCCTACGATCGGCGGGTGGCCGTCCTCATCGATCCTCCGCGGGTCGAGGCGCACGGCCGGCGCTGGTCTCACCTCGTGAGCGACACGAGCCTCGCGGAGCTGCACGCCTTCGCCCGCCGGGTCGGCATCCCCGCCCGCGGGTTCGAGGGCGACCACTACGACGTCCCCGAGGAGCGCTACGCGGCCGTCGTGGCGGCCGGCGCCGAGCCGACCGACGCCCGCGAGCTGCTCCGCCGCCTCGTGGCGAGCGGGCTGCGGATGCAGAAGCGGCGCGGCGACAAGGGCGTGGCTCGCGTCACCGGCGTGCGACTGCCCGGGGTCGTCGTCGACGTCGACCTCATCCGCTCTCCACGCGACGCGACCCCGGACCGGGTCTTCGCGGCTCTCGTCCTCGTCCACGACGCCGCGGGCGACCTCGCGGTCGTGCGGTCGGTGTGGAGGGACGAGTGGGGTGCGCCGGGTGGTGCGCGCGAAGCCGGGGAGTCGGTGCGCGAGAACGCGGTCCGCGAGGTGCACGAGGAGACCGGGCTGTTCCTCGACCCTGCGGCGCTGCGACCGGTCGGCTACGAGCGCTTCCGTGCCGTCGAGGGGGAGGGGCCGTGGACGCGTGGCACCGACCTGCTCCAGCTCTTCGAGACGCACCTGGCGTCCGTCCGGCCGGCGCTGTCGTCGGCGCACGACGACACCTCCGACCGCCGCTGGGTGACGAAGCCCGAGCTGCAGTCGCTCTGCGGCACGACCTTCTGGTGGCCGCTCGTCGACGCGGTGCTCAGCCGGCCAGCCGGGTGAGCTCGCGCGCGAGGTTCTCGCGCGCCACGGGCTCCCACTCGCGCCGGGCGTGGGCCGACCGGTACACGTGTGGCCGCACGAGGAAGGGCCGCAGCACGGCGGAGCGGGCGGTCGCGTACTCGGCCGCCGGCACGTGCGCGTACTCCTCGCGCACCTGACGGCAGTACTCGTCGAACCGCGCTGTGGGAGAGGCGAGGATCCACAGGTCGGCGTCGTGCAGGGTGACTCGCGCGACGTCCGGCTCGGCGTCCTCGACCTCGTGGTCGAGCGTGTCGAGGACGAGGGTGACGACGCGCTCCACGAGGTCCGGGGCGCAGCCCAGGGCGGACAGCTCACGAGCGGCGAGGTCCGCGCTCCGGCGCTCGTCGTCGCCCCCGCCCCGGCCCTCGTACACCGCGTCGTGGAACCACGCGGCGAGCGCGACGGCGGACCGGTCGGCGCGGCGGGTGCGCCCCCGTCGTGCGAGGAGGTCGGCGGCGGCGAGGACCTCGGCGAGGTGCGCGAGGTCGTGATAGCGGCGGTGGGGCTCGCTCCAGCGGCCCAGGAGGTCGGCACCGAGGCGGTCGACGGCGGCGCGGTCCGCGCCGGGGACGGCGTCGGCGCAGTCGGCAACCCACCGTCGCTGCAGCCCGCTCACCAGCCCACTCTGGCAGACCGGCCCGCGCCGGTCACGCGTCCCCGGTGCTCGTCCGCGGGCGGGCGCGCTCCCAGGCGCGGGCGTAGCGGCTGCCCGTGGCCAGCAGCAGGAGCCCGGTGGCGATGAAGGCCACCGACCGGACGACGCCGTCGAGGGCGGCGAGGTCGAAGAGGAAGAGCTTCGCGACGGCGACGGCGCTGAGCAGCAGGCCGCTGCGCAGGGCGAGGTCGGACTCGGACGGGTGCTCGAGCGAGTGCAGCAGCAGACCGGCGGCGGCCGTCATCCAGACGACGGTCGCGACGGCGTGCCCGGCGGTGAAGCCCGTTGCTCCAGCGCCGAGGCGCACCCCGGCCAGCGTCCCGACGCTCACGAGCGCCGTGGCGGTGGCGACCAGCCCGACCGCCCAGGCGAGGACGGCGGCGAGCCGGCGGACCGGCTCGGCGACACCACGCACGGCGCAGGCGGCCCACCACGCGAGGACGGCCACGGCTGCGGCGAGGACGCTCGCCACGAAGGCCGAGGCGAGGTCGTGGTCGGTGGCCAGGCGGACGGTCGTCACCGCGAGCGCGTCCGGCAGCCAGGCGAGGACCCCCAGCGCTCCCACGCCGGCGCCGAGGCCGAGGGCGATCCGCGAGCGGGTGGCCCCGGCGACGGCGAGGTGGGCCAGGGCGAGGACGAGCAGACCGCTGCGCACGAAGCCGTCGGGGACGCCGGAGAGGACGGCCAGCACCGCACTGACGCTGCCCGCGGTGGCGGTCGTCACGAGCAGGTGCGGGGCGACCCGGCCGAGGGGCGCCCGGCCGAGGGCGGTCGCCGCGAGCAGCAGCACCGCCCCGACGGCGCCGTGGACGAGGGCGCGCGGGGTCGACGACAGGGCGGCTGCGGCGGCGAGGGCACCCGTCGCGACGATCGCCAGTGCGGCGCTCGAGGCGATGTCGTCGGCGTCCCGGCGCACCGAGAGCGCGGAGGTGACGACGGTGGCGGCAAGCACGACCAGCCCGACGGCGACGAGGGGCGCCGCACCCGGCCGGCCGGCGGTGGCGGCCGCCCCGGCGAGCAGCGCCAGGATGACGGGGACGACCCGGACGAGCGTGAGCCACGGCGTCGTGCGGCCGCGCCCCGCCCACCACCCGACGGCGGCGAGCACCGCGAGGACGGCCGCGAGGACCCAGTCGGCGCGGCCGGCGACGACCGGCGCGAAGAGACCGCCACCGCCGACGAGGAGGACCGCGAGCAGCTCGCTGCCCCAGCGGCGCGCGACGAGCGACCCGAGCGCGCTCACCGCGAGGCAGAGCACGACGCCGACGGAGGCCGGGAGCCATCCGTAGAGCGCGGTGACGGCGACGACGTCGAGGTAGGCCACCGCGGCACCGGTGGCGACGAGCGCCACGGGGGCGCTCCCCGCGGGAGAACCCCGGTCGCGGTCGCGCGCCCCTCCGCGCACGCCGAGACCACCGAGCAGTCCTGCGAGGAGCGCGCCCGCGGAGACCCGGGCGCCGGGGCCGAACCAGCCGTGACGGACGGCCAGGACGAGGAGCATCGCGACCCCGGAGAGCGTGACGACGGCGCCGGAGACCGCGAGCACACGGGTCACGGCACCCTCGCGCCGGTACCAGGGCCCGCCCGGCACGGGCGGGGGACCGACGACGGGCGGGCCGGCGGGCGGCGCCTGCGTCGACGGACGTGGCACCGGGCGGGACGGCGTCGACCCTGCAGACGACGCCGTCCGGCCCGGTGCTCCGGCCACCGCCGGGACGGGGACTCCCTGGTGTCCCGTCCCGGCGGCGTGGTGCGGGAGGCCGCCCTGCGCGGCTCCCGCGACCCCGCCCTGCGCGGGGCCTCCCGACCGGACGGCGGCCGACGCCGTGCGGGGGGTGGTCGTGACGACCGGCTGCTGCTCGAGCTCGTGGCGGAGCCGGGCGAGACCGTTGCCGACGACGTACATCCGCTGCATCGCGTCGGCGAACTCGACCTCGAGGCGTGCCACGTCGTCCCGGTGCGTCATGCCCCCAAGACTCCCGGCGGACCCCGTCGGGGCGCCTGAGCACCGGTACTCAGCCGGTCCCGGCGCCCCGACGGGTCGTCGGTCAGCCCTGGCTGCTCGCGGCCGCGGCGAGCGTCGCGCGGACCTCCGAGCTCTTGCCGTCGCGCAGGACGGTCAGCGTGACGGTGCTGCCGACGGACTGCTCGCGCACGTAGCCGATGAGCGACTCCGCGCCGTCGACCGGGTCACCGTTGACGGCGACGATGACGTCGCCCTGGCGCAGGCCGGCCTTCTCGGCGGGGGTGCCGGACTCGACCTTGGTCACCTCGGCGCCCGAGCGGGTGGCCGAGCCGTCCGAGGCGGTGCCGTCCTGCGGGTAGACCCCGAGGTAGGCGTGCTGCGCCTTGCCGGTGTCGATGAGCTGCTTGGCGATCGACTGCACCTCGGTGGCCGGGATGGCGAAGCCGATGCCGATGCTGCCCGACTGCCCGCCGGAGGACTGGCCGAGCGAGGCGATCGAGGAGTTGATGCCCACGAGGCGGCCCGACGCGTCGACGAGGGCGCCGCCGCTGTTGCCGGGGTTGATCGCGGCCGAGGTCTGGATCGCGTTGGTGACGACCGGCTCCGCCTGCGTCTGCTGCTCCCGGAAACCGCCGTTGAAGGGGTTCTGCTGCTGCTGGGGCTCCTCGGCCTGCGTGCTGACCGGGCGGTTGAGCGCGCTGACGATGCCCGTCGTCACCGTGCCGGCGAGGCCGAGGGGGTTGCCGACGGCCATGACCGGGTCACCGACCGCGAGCGCCTCGGAGTCGCCCATCGAGATCGGCGTGAGGTCGTCGGGGGCGTTGTCGATGGTGATGACCGCGAGGTCGGTGGAGGGGTCGGTGCCGCGCACCTGGGCCGAGAACGTGCGGCCGTCGGCGAGGGTCACCTGCAGCTTCTGCGCGCCGGCGACGACGTGGTTGTTCGTCACGACGTGCGCGTCGCCGTCGATGATGACGCCCGAGCCCTGCGCCTCGCCGTTCGCGAGCTGCGCGGTGATGGCGACGACGCTCGGCGAGACCGCCTTGGCGGTCGCGGCCCAGTTCGGCGCGGACGCGTCGGCCTGCTGCACCGGCGCGGTGTCCGTGCCGCGACCCGACTGGGAGGTGGACACCGTCGACGTCGTCGAGGTGTCGTCCATCAGCCGGGTCGCGGCCAGGGTGCCGCCGGAGGACAGGACGGCGGCAAGCACCGCGACGCCGACGATCTCGGCGCCACGGCGACGACCGGACCCGCGGGAGGGGACGCCCGAGGGTCCGGCACCCCCGGCCGGCCCGAACGGCCCCGACGGAGGGGGAGGGGCCATCGGACCGGTCGGGGTGCTCTGGGGGTACCCGGTGGGGACCGGGGTGGCCGGCGAGCCCTCGCCCGTCGGCTGCGTCGCGGTGGTGGTCCCACCGTGCGGGGTGTACCACTGCGGGGCGGTCCACGGGCCGGGGTTCTCCGGGGTGCGGGGCTGCTGGTCGTTCATCGCCGACGGGTCTCCTTCTGTTCGACTGGTCCCCACTCAACGCCCCCGAGGTGGGCGTGCGCTGGTCAGTGGCTGGGAGTCCGCTGTGCGAACCGGACCACGAAGGTCGCGCCGCCGCCGGGCGTCTCGGCGACGCCGACCCGGCCGTGGTGGCTCGCGACGATGGCGGCGACGATGGCCAGGCCGAGGCCGGTGCCGCCCCCGCCGGTGCGTCCGCGCGAGGGGTCGGCGCGGTAGAAGCGCTCGAAGACCTTCGTCGAGATCTCCGGTGGCACGCCGTCCCCGTGGTCGCGGACCTCGAGGCTCGGCACGCCGTCGTTCAGGCCCACGGCGACCTCGACGGGCGTGCCCTCGGGTGTGTGCCGCAGGGCGTTCGCGACGAGGTTGGTGACGACCTGGCGCAGCCGCGGCTCGGAGCCGCGGACGACGCAGGGCTCCACCCCGCCCTCGAAGCCGACGAGCTGGATGCGCCGCTCGGGTGCCCGGGCGCGCGCGTCCGCGACCGTGTCGGCGGCGAGGACCGTGAGGTCGACGTCGGTGTGCTCGACCTCGGGCTCCTCGTCGAGGCGCGCGAGGGTCAGCAGGTCCTCGACGAGCGCGCTCATCCGGCCGGACTCGGCCTCGATGCGCTCCATCGCCGACCCGACGGCCTCGGGGTCGCGCACGGCGCCCTGCCGGTACAGCTGTGCGTAACCGCCGACGGTTGCGAGCGGGGTGCGCAGCTCGTGCGAGGCGTCGGCGACGAACTGGCGCATCCGCTCCTCGCTGGCCTCGCGGACGGCGAAGGAGGTCTCGACCTGCGCGAGCATCGCGTTGAGGCTGCGGGCCAGCGAGGTGACCTCGTCGTCGGCCTGCCGGACGGGGATGCGCTGGGTGAGGTCCCCCTCGGCGATGGCGGCCGCCGTGTCCTCGATCCGGCGCAGCGGCCGGAAGGCGCGACGCACCGCGAAGTGCCCGAGCACGAGCGAGAGCACGAGGGCGAGGGTGCCGAGGAGGGCGGTGGAGACCAGGAGGCGGGTCACGGTGTGCGACACCGGTTCCAGCGGCACCCCGACCGCCACGACCGCGTTGCTCCCGCTGACCTGGGCGGCGATGAAGCGCCACGTCATCCGGTCGTTCTTCGAGCCGACGGTGAACGGGGTCTGGGTGCGGACGCGGGGGTCGGACACGGAGAGCGAGGGCAGGAGCGGCTCGGCGTACCTGCCCACCGGCGGGCGGACCGCCGCGAAGGTCGGCGTCTGGATCGCGAAGGCGTAGCTCGTGGGCAGCGCGTCGTCGGGGCGGCTCTGGAGGTCCGAGATCGCCTGGGTCGCGACCGGGCTGAGGACGCTGCGCAGCTCGGCGTCGACGCGGGCGTCGAGGTCGCTCTTGAGCAGGTAGGCCGTCACCATGCTCGTGAGGATCAGCGCCGCGCCGACGAGGACGCCGACGATGAGCAGGAGGCGGGTGCGCAGCGGCACCGCCTCCAGCCGGCCGACGACACGCGACACCGGCCGGGCGAGCGAGGCCATCAGGTCTGCGGGGGCAGCCGCAGGACGTACCCGACGCCGCGCTTGGTGTGGATGAGCGGCGGGGCACCCTCGACGTCGATCTTGCGCCGGAGGTAGGAGATGTAGGACTCGACGATGCCGGACTCGCCCCGGAAGTCGTAGTCCCACACGTGGTCGAGGATCTGCGCCTTCGAGAGCACCCGGTTCGGGTTGAGCATGAGGTAGCGCAGCAGCTTGAACTCGGTCGGGCTGGTCTCGATGACGCGGCTGCCGCGCCGGACCTCGTGGCTGTCCTCGTCGAGCTCGAGGTCCTCGAAGCGCAGGACCGGGCGGTCCTCGTCGACGTCACCCCGGGTGCGGCGCAGCACCGCCCGGATGCGCGCGACGACCTCCTCGAGGCTGAAGGGCTTCGTGACGTAGTCGTCGCCGCCGACGGTCAGGCCCTTGATCTTGTCGTCGACCGAGTCACGCGCGGTGACGAAGACGATGGGGAGGCGCCGGCCCTGGTCGCGCAGCCGACGGGTGACGGTGAAGCCGTCCATGTCGGGGAGCATGACGTCGAGGACGCAGAGGTCGGGCTGGTGGTCGTCGGCGACCTTGAGGGCCTCCGAGCCGCTCGCGGCGGTGGCGACGTCGAAGCCGGCGTACCGCAACGAGGTGGCGAGGAGCTCGCGGATGTTCGGCTCGTCCTCGACGACGAGGAGCCGGGCCTCGGGGGGCTGCGTGGCTGTCACGTCTCCCAGTCTCGACCCCGAGTCTGTGAGTCCGCTGGACGTCGGCTGGGCAGGAGCGGCGAGCCGCGGCGCCTCAGGTGCCCGTGAACGCCCCGTTCGTGCCCGCGAGGACGACGATCCCGACGATCGCGAGGACCCCGAGGCCGATCGCGACGCCGAAGGAGATCCAGCCCCAGCGGGACATCTTCCGGGAGCTCTCGGGGTCGGAGGACTGCTTGGTCAGGCCGATGATGCCGAAGACGAGCGCGGGGACGAACACGATGCCGACGCAGAACCCGATGGTGATGACGGTCGTCAGGCCGGAGACGATGGTCAGGACGAGGGCGCTCGTGTTGTTGCGCGGTGCGGCGTAGGGGGAGCCGGGCCCGTAGGCGGGGGCGCTGCCGTACGGCGCGGCGGGGCCGTAGGGGGCGGACTGGCCAGACGGCGCGGACTGGCTGTACGACGGGACGGAGGCACCCGGGGCGGGCGGCGGCGGGTAGGCGCCGGACGCCGACGGGGCGCCGTAGGGGTCGACGGGCGGGGCCGGCGGCGCGCCGTACGGGTTCTGCGCCGGGGTGGCGTGGGGGTCCGTCGCCGGCGGGGCGTCCTGCGGCGGCGCGCCGTAGGCGGGCAGGTCGTAGGACGGCGTCGAGTAGGTGGGCTGCTCGTAGGCCGGCGGGGCCGGCGGCGCCGGCGGCGCCGGCGGGGTGAACGGGCGCGTCGCCTCCGGGCCGACGACCTGCGTGTCGTCCGGGCCGGGCGCGGGCGACGGCTCGGTGGAGTCAGGGAGCGGCGGGGGCGCGGTCGGGTCGCGGTGGTCGTCGCTGCTGCTCACGGTGCTGGGGTCCCCTCGGGTCGGCGCGGCCGCGGGTCGGCCACCGCGCACGAGGATAGGGGGCGGGCGGCGTCGCCCGTGACGGTCCGGCGTGTCAGGATCGAGGCGTGAGCCGTGCACTGCCGCAGGTCGAGCCGGACCCCTCCATCCCGGAGCGGGTCACCGTCTACGAGGTCGGGCCCCGGGACGGGCTGCAGAACGAGTCGGCCGTCGTGCCGGCCGCCGCCAAGGCCGAGTTCGTGCGCCGCCTCCTCGCCGCGGGCCTGACGACCGTCGAGACGACCTCCTTCGTCGACCCGCGGTGGGTGCCGCAGCTCGCCGACGCCGAGGAGGTCCTCGGGCTGCTCGGGGACGAGGGGCGTGGGGCACGCCGGCCGGTGCTCGTCCCCAACGTCCGGGGCCTGGACCGGGCGCTAGCCGCTGGGGTCGGCGCCGTCGCGATCTTCGGCAGCGCGACCGAGACCTTCGCCCGCAAGAACCTCAACCGCT
This sequence comes from Phycicoccus jejuensis, assembly GCF_000720925.1. Lineage (GTDB taxonomy): Bacteria > Actinomycetota > Actinomycetes > Actinomycetales > Dermatophilaceae > Phycicoccus > Phycicoccus jejuensis. The sequence goes on from NZ_JOEE01000006.1 coordinate 187,675, forward strand.
CGCTCGAGGAGTCGGTCGCGATGTTCGCGCCCGTCGTCGAGCGGGCCCGGGCCGAGGGGCTGTGGGTGCGCGCCTACGTGTCGATGTGCTTCGGCGACCCGTGGGAGGGACCGGTGCCGGTGCCCCAGGTCGTCGACGCCTGCCGACGCCTCATGGACCTCGGCTGCGACCAGCTGTCGGTCGGCGACACGATCGGGGTGGGCACGGTCGGTCACGTGCACCGGCTGCTCGAGGGGCTCGACGCCGCCGGCATCGGGCCGGAGCGCACCGGGGTGCACTTCCACGACACCTACGGGCAGGCGCTCGCGAACACGCTGGCCGCGCTGCGTGACGGCGTCACCGTCGTCGACGCCTCGACCGGCGGGCTCGGCGGCTGCCCCTACGCGAAGTCGGCGACGGGCAACCTCGCGACCGAGGACCTCGTGTGGACCCTCGAGGGCGCCGGCGTCGAGACGGGCGTCGACCTCGACGCGCTCGTCGAGACCTCGGCCTGGATGGCCGGGGTGCTCGGGCGGCCCTCGCCCTCGCGCGTCGTCAAGGCGCTGACCGGCGGCTGAGCCGTCGCCCTGCGCCTCAGCGCTGCCGGACCCCGTTGACCTCCGGGGAGATCTGCCGCTCGAGGGCCAGGGCCAGGGCCGCGACGAGCGCGAGGCAGACGAGGAGGACGGCGACGAACACCCCGGCGAGCCGGCGGTCGAGCAGCCAGCCGGCGGCCACCGGCGCGGTGATGGCGCCGACCTGGAAGGCCATCCCCGACACCGCGTTGTAGCGGCCGCGGTCGTGGTCGCTCGCGAGGTCGTTGACGATGGCGGGCACGGTCGGCTGCAGGAGCGTCTCGCCGAGCCCGAAGAAGACGTGGAAGACGATGACGCCCGCGGCCGCCGCGAGCGTGCCGGCGACGAGGCCGGTGGCGCCGAGCAGCGCCCAGGCCAGCGCCCAGAGGACGACGAGGCCGAGGAAGACGCGGGTGCGGCGGCGGCCGTCGATGCGGCGCAGGACGAGGAACTGCATGAGCACGATGACGGCGGTGTTGGCCGCGAACGCGAACCCGATCGTGCGGGTCGAGACCTCGCTGACCTGCCGGGCGAAGGCGGGGAAGCCGGCCTCCATCTGCCCGTAGCCGACGAAGCTCGACAGGAAGGTCAGCGCGGTGAGCCAGAGGACGGCCGGGCGGCGCAGGATGGCCAGGTAGCCGGTGCCGCCCTCGCCCTCGGCCGCGGGGACCGGCCGGCCGGCCACCGCGCGCAGCGGGCCGAGCAGCAGCGCGACGGGGACGAGGACGCAGACGGCGTCGACGACGAAGATCGCGCTGAAGGTGCCGGGGCGCGAGACGTCGGCGAGGAAGCCGCTGACGACCCCGCCGATGCCGATGCCGAGGTTGACCAGCGCGAAGTTGATGCCGAAGTACTGCGTGCGCAGGCGGCCCTCGACGATGCTCGCGATCATCGCGTTGAAGGCCGGCCAGCCGACACCGAAGCTGATGCCGAGGAGCACGACGGCGACGGTGAGGCCGGTGACCGTGGTCGCGAAGGCCATGACGAGGGCGCCGAGCACCTGCGCGAGCAGCCCCGCGATGACGACCGGGCGGGCGCCGAGCCGGTCGGTGACGACGCCGACGGGGGCCGTGACGACGACGGCCACGCCGGCGATGAGCCCCATGAGCAGGCCGGTGACCGACAGGGGGACGCCGCGGACCTCGTGCATGTAGATGGCGGTGAACGGCAGCGTCATCCCGCGCCCGAGCGTGGAGATGGCGGTCGTCGACAGCAGCCAGCGCCCGGCCGGGGGCAGCGCCGCCCAGAACCCGCGCACGGTCAGGTGCGCGTCGTCGGTGGCGGGGGAGGCGGTCTCGGGCACCGGGACACGCTCCCACGGCCCGCCGACACCCGCGACCGGGTTCTTCCCGCCCCGCCCGCCGCCACCACCCCGACGGCTCGTCACGTGCGTCACCTGCGTATCGGGTCACCCGATACGGGCGCGCTCCACCCGGGAACGGTTGTCGGGGGAGGCGCAGCGTTGTCGGGTGACCCGAGACGGGTGCGCTCCACCCGGGAACGGTTGTCGGGGGAGGCGCAGCGGTATCGGGTCACCCGATACGCGTGGGACTCGGGGTGGGGGTGGGGTGGGCGGGCGCGAGAACCCGGCAGCGCGGTGTCGGCCCCAGCGGTTAGCCTTGGTCGTGGTGCCCGCTCCCGGGCGCCCCGCGTGACGACCGATGGATGAGGTGGACCGTGCCGACTGGCAAGGTGAAGTTCTTCGACGCCGAGAAGGGCTTCGGATTCGTGTCCGGCGACGCCGGCGAGGGGGACGTGTTCGTCCCGGCGTCCGCCCTGCCCGCCGACGTCCAGGGCCTCAAGGGCGGTCAGCGCATCGAGTTCAGCATCGCCGAGGGTCGCCGCGGCGCCCAGGCGATGGCCGTGCGCGTCCTCGACCCCGCCCCGTCTGTCGCGACCAACCGTCGCGTCCGCGACCGCAAGCCGGCCGACGAGATGGTCGTCATCGTCGAGGACGTCATCAAGCTCCTCGACAACGTCTCGGAGTCGCTGCGCCGCGGGCACTACCCCGACAAGCAGCACGGCAACAAGGTCGCCCAGGTCCTGCGGGCCGTCGCCGGCGACCTCGAGCTCTGATGGCGCCCGCCACCGCGGTCCGGCCGGACGCCACCCTCCGGGGCGCCGTCGACGTCGCCCGCGAGGCGCTGACCGGCGTCGCCGAGCCCGGCACCGTCGGCGACCACCTCGGGATGGAGATGGTCGACGAGCGCCTCGCGACGCACTACTTCGCCTGCGACGCCGCCGCCTACCGCGGCTGGCGCTGGGCGGTGTCGGTCGCGCGCGTCGCCCGCTCCAAGACCGTCACCGTCTGCGAGACCGACCTCGTCCCGGGGGAGGGCGCGCTGCTCAGCCCCGAGTGGCTGCCCTACGCCTCGCGCCTCGCGCCCGGTGACCTCGGCCCCGGCGACGTCACCCCGTACGTCGACGCCGACCCGCACCTCGAGGCCGGCTGGGAGGCCACCGGCGACGAGGACGTCGACGCCGCCGCGCAGTGGGAGCTCGGCCTCGGCCGGGTCCGCGTGCTCTCGGCCGAGGGCCGCGAGGTCGCCGCCCAGCGCTGGTACGACGGCGACAACGGCCCCGCCGCGCCGGTCGCGGTCAAGGCGCCGATGCCCTGCTCGTCGTGCGGCTACTTCCTGCCGATGGCCGGTGCGCTGCGCACGGTCTTCGGGGTGTGCGCCAACGAGTGGTCGCCCTCCGACGGCAAGGTCGTCAGCCTCGACCACGGCTGCGGGGCGCACTCCGAGGCCGACGTCGAGGCCCCGCCCGCCGAGCGGGTGCCCGCGCCGATCCTCGACGACAACGCGCTCGACGTCAGCTGACGTCGCGCCACGACGCCGCCGACCGCCTCAGGCGCCGGCGGCGTTGCCGCGCCCGCGCCGGACGTACCACCACGCGAACGCGCCGAGCGCGAGGCCGGTGACGCAGGCCCAGGGCCACCACGAGCGCTCGCCGGTGTGCAGCGCCGGGACGAGCAGGGTGACGACGAGGGCGACCGCCCACACGCCGGAGCCCACGAGCACGAGCGTGCGGGTCGGGACGTCCGGCGGGTCGACCGGGGCGGAGCGCCCGAGCAGGGCGGGGTCCGGGGCGCGCGTGGGCTCGTCGGTCACGGCGCCAGCGTAGCGATCTCGCCGTCACACCCCCGAAACCCGCGGCGCTCCCGGCGCCACTAGCCTGCTCGCCATGGCCGAGACCACGACCACCGCCGACGCGGGCCCCACGCACCCGGGCTTCCTCGAGCGGTTCTTCCACATCCACCAGCGCGGCTCCACCGTGGGCCGCGAGGTCCGCGGTGGCGTCGCCACCTTCTTCACGATGGCGTACATCGTCGTCCTCAACCCGCTGATCCTCGGCTACGTCCAGGACGCAGACGGCAAGTTCCTCGGTGGCGGCGACGCCCCGAACCTCGCCGCCATCGCGGCGGGCACCGCCCTCGTCGCGGGCGTGCTGACCATCCTCATGGGTGTCGTCGCGAACTTCCCGCTCGCGCTGGCCACCGGCCTCGGCCTCAACGCCTTCGTGGCCTACGCGATCGCGAGCAAGATGACCTGGGCCGACGCGATGGGCCTCGTGGTCCTCGAGGGCATCGTCATCCTCGTCCTCGTGCTCACCGGGTTCCGGCAGGCGGTCTTCCACGCCGTGCCGGCCCAGCTGAAGACCGCGATCTCGGTGGGCATCGGCCTGTTCATCGCGCTCATCGGCCTCGTCGACGCGGGCTTCGTGCGGCGCACGGGGGCGGGCACGGTGCCGGTCGAGCTCGGCGTCGGCGGGCAGCTCGCCGGCTGGCCGACCCTCGTCTTCGCCCTGGGCGTGGTCCTCATCGTCGCCCTGTGGGTGCGCAAGGTCCGCGGCGCGATCATCATCTCGATCATCGCGATGACCGTCGTGGCCTTCGTCGTCGAGGCGATCGCCAAGGTCGGGCCGACCGTCGTCGGGCAGAACGCGGACGGGACGAACAAGATCAACCCGCTCGGCTGGAACCTCAACGTGCCGGCGTGGCCGGACGTCGTCGACCCGATCAACTTCGGCACGCTCGGCGAGTTCAACCTGCTGGGGTCCTTCGAGCGCGTCGGCGTCGTCGCGGCCGTGCTGCTCGTCTTCACCCTCATGCTCGCCGACTTCTTCGACACGATGGGCACGATGACGGCCATCGGTGCCGAGGCCGGCCTGCTCGACGAGGAGGGCAACCCGCCGGCCACCCAGCGCATCCTCGTCGTCGACTCCGTCGCGGCCGCGGCGGGTGGTGCCGCGGGCGTCTCGTCGAACACCTCGTACATCGAGTCGGCGTCCGGTGTCGGCGAGGGCGCGCGCACCGGTCTGGCGTCGGTCGTCACGGGCGTGCTGTTCCTCGTCGCGGTCGTCTTCGCCCCGCTCGTCAAGATCATCCCCAACGAGGCCGCGGTCCCCGCGCTCGTCCTCGTCGGCTTCCTCATGATGCAGCAGGTCAAGGAGATCGCCTGGGACGACGTCGAGATCGCCATCCCGGCCTTCCTGACGATCATCCTCATGCCGTTCACCTACTCGATCACGGCGGGCATCGGCGCGGGCTTCGTCGTCTACGTCCTCATCAAGGTCGTGCGCGGCAAGATCCGCCAGGTCCATCCGATGATGTGGGTCACGGCGCTGCTCTTCGTCGTCTACTTCTTCATCGAGCCGATCACCGAGGTCGTCACCGGCTGACCCTCCGCGCACCCCCGAGGCGCCCGTCCCGCTCACCGCGGGGCGGGCGCCTCGACGTCCGCCGGGCTCCCGCGCTGCTGCGGCCCCGCTCGTCGGAGGACGGTGGAATAGTTAGCCACGGTAATGAGTTGTGCTAACTACCGATGACGACCACCGCTGGAGAACACCGTGCCCGCACCCGCCCCGACGATGACCCGTACGCAGAAGGACCGCCTGACGAGCGACCTGCGCATGGTGTGCATGCGCATCTCGCGCCGGGTGCGCTTCGAGAGCTCGACCGACCTGGCGCCGCACCAGTTCTCCGCGCTCGTGCGCCTCGAGGACGGCCCGCGGACGCCGAAGGAGGTCGCCGAGATCGAGCAGGTGTCGGCGCCCAGCATGAGCCGCACGGTCAACGGGCTGGTCGAGCGCGGGCTCGTGGCCCGCGCGGACGACCCGACGGACGGCCGACAGGTCATCCTCTCGCTGACCAAGGAGGGGCGGCGGGCCATCCGCGAGACCCGCAGGCGTCGCGACCAGTGGCTGGCGACCCGCCTGGAGCGGCTGACCGACGACGAGCGGGCGCTCCTCGCCGACGCGACCGCGCTGCTCGAACGGGTGGCCGCCGAATGAGCCCCACCTTCACCTCGCTCGAGATCCGCAACTACCGGCTGTGGTTCCTCGGCGGCTTCGTCTCCAACGTCGGCACCTGGGTCGGGCGCGTGGGCCAGGACTGGCTCGTCCTCACCGTTCTGACCGCCGGCTCCGCGACGGCGCTCGGCATCGTCACCGGCCTGCAGTTCCTCCCGTTCCTCCTCCTCGCGCCGTGGACCGGGCTCATCGCCGACCGCTTCTCGCGGCGCAGGATCCTCCTCGTGACCCAGAGCATGCTCGCGCTGACGAGCCTGGTGCTCGGGGTGCTCGCCGTGACGGGCGCCGCGCAGCTGTGGCACGTCTACGCGATCGCCCTCGTGCAGGGCGTGACGACGGCCATCGACAACCCGGCGCGGCAGGTCATCGTCTCCGAGATGGTGCCGCCCGAGAAGCTGTCGAACGCGGTCGCGCTCAACTCGGCGTCGTTCAACGCGGGCCGGCTCATCGGGCCGGGGGCCGCGGGCCTCATCATCGCGTGGTGGGGCACCGGCGAGGCGCTCCTGCTCAACACCCTGACCTTCGTCTTCGTGCTCGCCGCGCTGGCGATGCTCAACGTCTCGCAGCTGCGCTCGCCGCGCCGGGCCAAGGGTCGCGGCGGCATCCGCGAGGGCTTCGCCTACGTCAAGCAGCGGCGCGACATCCAGCTCGTCATGCTGCTCGTCTTCGTGCTCGGGACGTTCGGGATGAACTTCCAGATCACGATGGCGCTCATGGCCACGAAGGTCTTCGACAAGGGCGCCGGCGAGTTCGGGCTGCTCGGGTCGATCATGGCCGTCGGGTCGCTGACCGCCGCGCTGCTCTCGGCCCGGCGCAAGGAGCCGCGCCTGCGGGTGCTGCTCCTCGCGCTCGTCGGGTTCACCCTGTCGGCCACCGCGGCCGCCTCGGCGCCCTCGTACTGGTTGTTCGCGCTGGCGCTCGTGCCGGTCGGCCTCACTGCCCTCACGGCGATGACGACGGCCAACGCGATGGTCCAGACCCGCGTCGCCCCGGAGATGCGCGGCCGGGTCATGGCCCTCTACATGGCGATCTTCATGGGCGGCACGCCGGCCGGCGCCCCGCTCATCGGGTGGATCTCGGAGCAGTTCGGGCCGCGCTGGACCATCGGCATCGGGGCGGTCGCCGTCGGGCTGGCCCTGGTCGGTGTGTCGTTCTGGCTGGCCCGGGCGGAGAATGTCCGGGTGAGCTACGAGTCGCAGCGCCGCCCGCGCGTCAGCGTGACGACGGTGCCCAGCGCCGAGGACCGGGACGACAGCCGCGTGCCCGTGCCGGAGCCGGCCCGGTGACGCCGCTGTTCCGCCGCCGGATGACGCTCGGGGTGCTCGCGGTGCTCGTCGTCGTGGCGGTCGTCTACGCCGTCGCGGGTCGCTGACCGACCCGCCGCTCAGCCGAGGGCGCGGTCGAGGGCCGCGGCGACCTCCGGCCGCAGGGTGCGGGCGAACGCCGTCGTCATGTGCCCGTGGTCGAAGTAGGCGATGAGGCCACCGACGACGACGTGGCAGCGCTCGGCGTCGCAGAACCGGTCCGTCGGGTCGAGGAGCGTGACGTCCTGGGAGGTGTCCCGCCCGGCAGAGACGGCGAGCGGGTCGGGCTCCAGCGCCTCCGCCCGGGGGTTGGCGCAGGCGGCGGGGTCGCCCTCGCGCTGCGCCACGCAGTCCGGGCCGTTGTCGACCGCCGACGGGACGTCGCGCACCACGACGACCCGGACGCCGGCGTCGGTGAGCCGCGCCAGGGTGCGGGCGTAGGCCGCCTCGAGCACCGGCTGGCGCCGGTCCTCGGGGACGTCGCGCGGCGGGCGGAAGGTGCGGTTGCTCAGGACGACGACGTCGTAGCCGCCGCGCGCGACGGCGTCGAGCGCCCAGTCGGTCCACTGCCGGCAGGTCGTGGTCAGCCGGTCGGTGCCCGGGCCGAAGTCGAGCGGGACGTCGACCGGGTAGCACTCGGAGACGAGGTAGGTGTCCAGCCGGCCACCGCGAGCGAGGACCTCGGGGGACAGGGCGGGCTCCCAGTGCCCGGCGTGGCTGTTGCCCAGGAGGGCCACGCGCAGGTCGGCGGCCTCCGGCCCGTACGAGCAGACCCGGTGCCGCGTGTACGGCCGGTTGGACCAGCAGTCGTCGGCGTACAGGCGTGAGCGGTCGGCCGCGGCGGAGGCGGGGGAGCTAAGCAGCCGGTCGCCCTCGACCGGCGTGCACCCCTGGCGCAGGGCGGCGGCCCCCACGCAGTCGTCCCCGATGGCCCCGGCCAGCGAGCGGGCCTCGGCGGCGCGCGCCTCGTCGGCCCGGACCACGACACCCACCCCCACGCCGGCGAAGAGGACGGCGCTCGCCGCGGCGAGCGCGAAGCTGAGGCGCAGGCTGCCGACGAGGCGTGGTGAGCGGCGGGCGGGGTCCTCGACGAACCGCTTGGTGAGAGCGGCGAGGAGCACGACCGCGGTGACGGCGAACAGCTTCTCGACCCAGCTCAGCTCCCGGCCGAGGGCGTACGGGGCGATGACGACGACCGGCCAGTGCCAGAGGTAGACCGAGTAGGAGAGGTCGCCGAGGACCTGCGCCGGTCGCCGCGAGAGCAGCAGGCGGGGGGAGCCCGGCACGTCGTCGCCCGCGGCGGCGATGACGAGCACGGCGCCCACGGTCGGCAGCAGGGCCGCGTACCCCGGGAAGTCGGTGGCCCCGCTGAACAGGACGGTGGCGGCGGCCACCATCGCCAGGCCCAGCCAGCCGGCGACGGCCCGGGGCAGCGCGGCGCGCACACGCCACCCGCGGTGGGCCGCCACCGCGAGCAGCGAGCCCAGCCCGAGCTCCCAGATGCGGGTGTGCGTGACGAAGTACGCGCCCGCCGGGTCCGCGGAGGTGAGCACGACCGAGGCGACGAACGAGGCGGCGGTGACGACGAGGAGGCCGCTCGCCCGCCACAGCAGCGGGCGGCGGCGCCCGACGAGCCCGAGGACGGCGAGCAGGACCGGCCACAGCACGTAGAACTGCTCCTCGACCGAGAGCGACCAGTAGTGCTGCACCGGGCTGGGCGCGTTCTCGGCCGCGAGGTAGTCGGTGGCCGAGCCGGCCAGCGCCCAGTTCTCGAGGGACAGCGCGGAGGCGCCGATCTCGCGGGCGACACCCGGCAGGAGGGAGGACGGCATCCACGCGAGGGAGGCGAGCAGCGTCGCGAGCAGCACCACGGACGCCGCGGGCAGCAGGCGCCGCACCCGTCTCGCCCAGAACACGGCGAGGTCCCTCGGCCCGGATGGCGGGCGGGTCAGCAGGTGCGAGGAGATGAGGAACCCGGAGATGACGAAGAAGACGTCGACCCCGACGTAGCCGCCGGTCAGGCCGCCCGGCCAGAAGTGGTAGACGAGCACGACGAGGACCGCGACGGCGCGCAGGCCCTGGATGTCGGACCGGACCGCGGTGGGTGGCGCGGGCGTCGCGGGCGGTGCCGACGCGGGGGCAGGGGTGGGCATGGCTGGTGGGTGCCTCGTGCACAGGGGTGGGGTGGTGGGGCGCCGACCATCGTAGGACCGTCGGGGCCCCGCCAGGACCGCGCGAGCCGCCCCGCCCGCCGGGGGTCGGCGGGCGGGGCGGCTCGGGGGTGCGTCGGGGCCGGCCCGTGGGCGGGCCGGCACGAGGGGTCAGGCCAGGCGCTCGACCACGTGCTCGACCGACGCGATGAGGCGGCTCACGTCCTCCGGCTCGACGGCGGGGAAGCAGGCGACGCGCAGCTGGTTGCGGCCGAGCTTGCGGTACGGCTCGACGTCGACGACGCCGTGCGCCCGCAGGGTCTTCGCGACCGCCGAGGCGTCGACCGCGTCGTCGAAGTCGATGGTCGCGACGACCTGGCTGCGGTGGGAGGGGTCGGTGACGTAGGGGCTCGTGTACTCGGTGCGCTCGGCCCACTCGTAGAGGCGCCCGCTGGAGTCGGCGGTGCGGCCGGTGGCCCAGTCGAGGCCGCCGTTCTCGTTGAGCCACTCGACCTGGTTGGCGAGCATCGCGAGGGTCGCGACGGCCGGGGTGTTGTAGGTCTGGTCCTTGCGCGAGTTGTCGATCGCGGTCGGGAGGCTGAAGAAGTCGGGCACCCAGCGGCCGGAGGCGGCGATCTCGTCGACCCGGGCGAGCGCCGCGGGCGAGAAGAGGCCGAGCCAGAGGCCACCGTCGGAGGCGAAGGACTTCTGCGGCGCGAAGTAGTAGACGTCGGCCTGCGAGACGTCGACCGGGAGGCCGCCGGCGCCCGAGGTGGCGTCGACGAGCAGGAGCGCGTCGTCGTCGGCGCCCTCGACCCGGCGGACCGGGGCCATGACGCCGGTGCTCGTCTCGTTGTGCGCCCACGCGTAGGTGTCGACACCGGCCTCGGCGACGGGGTCCGGGCGGCTGCCCGGCTCGCTCGTGATGATCGTCGGGTCGCCGAGGAAGGGCGCCTTCCTCGTGACGGAGCCGAACTTGCTCGAGAACTCGCCGAACGCGAGGTGCTGGGCGCGGTCGCGGACCAGGCCGAAGGCGGCGATGTCCCAGAACGCGGTCGAGCCGCCGTTGCCGAGGACCACCTCGTAGCCCTCGGGGAGGTCGAAGAACGTCGCGAGGCCCTCGCGGACCGACTTCACGAGGTTCTTGACCGGGGCCTGGCGGTGCGAGGTGCCGAGCACCGTGCGACCGATGGCGGAGAGGGCCTCCACCTGCGCCGGGCGGACCTTGGAGGGTCCGGACCCGAAGCGACCGTCGTGGGGCAGCAGGTCGGCGGGGATGGTGATCTGGGCGTCGCTCACGTGTCTCTCCGTGGTCGGGTCGGGCCGTCTGGGCGTTCCCATCCTCACCGACGCTGCCCACATGGTGAGCGGCGGGTCCAGTCCGTGGTCGTGACGACCCCGGGTCGCTCAGCGCACGGTGCCGCCGAGCCATCGGCTGCCGTACCCGGACGGGCCCCCGGAGGTGACCGACAGGGCGCCGCTCAGGCTGCGACCGGCGAGCAGGTAGCTGCCGTCGGGCCGCGAGACGATGTCGCCCGCGGAGGTCCAGCGCGAGGGTGTGGCGACGACGAGCGACCCGCGCTGCACGACGACGGCCCCGTCGGCGGCGACCCCGACGGCCAGCCGTGGTCGCCCCGGCCACACGTCGCCGAGCGCGCGGTCGGACCAGCCCGAGAGCCCGTCGGACCGGAAGGCCCAGGTCCCGAGGGTGGCGGTCGGCGAGAACTCGCGCTCGGTGCTCGCGCCGGACAGGCTGCGCCCGGTGACGGTGACGACCCCACGGGCGGGGTCGGCGGCCGCGGACAGCCCCGAGGTGAACGTCCCGCCGACGTACGTCCAGGCTCCCCAGCGGGCGCCGTCGAAGTGCCGGCGGTTGAGGTGCCCCGCGGGGGAGAGCGCGAAGACGTCGAGCGTGCCGTCGCCGAGGGAGGTGACGTGCTGGGTGATGACCGAGCCGCCGAGGTCGGTCGAGCCCAGCCGCCGGCCCCCCGAGAACCAGGAGTGCACGACGCCCCCGGACGCGGAACGGGTCACGAGGTCGACGCGCCCGGCCCGCGAGGAGGCGGCCGAGGGCGCATCCGTCGTCGTGACGCCGGTGGCGGCGGCCGCCGCCCACGACGCGCCGTCGTCGGTGCTGCGGCGCAGCAGCACGGCGTCCCCGGTGCTGCGGTAGAAGAGGTCGACCTCGGAGCCGGTCCGGGCCAGCGCCACGCCGGTGGGCGAGACGAGCCTCCCCCCGGCGACGGCGGGCGGCTTCGCGGTCGGGGCGACCCGGACGATCCGGTCGTCGGTGCCGTTGGACGTCGTGAACCACAGGGCGCCGTCGGGTCCCTCGACCATCGCCCGGATGCGCCCGAAGCCCTGCGCCTGGGGCAGCGGGACGACCTGGACGACGCGGCTCGCCGACGGCGTCGGGTCCATCCGCATGAGCGAGATGCCCTGGCCCTTGAGCAGCGCGACGGCGAGGCTGCCGCGCCAGGCGCCCCAGGCCGGCGAGGAGAGGAAGGTCGCCCCGCTCGTCGCGACGGTCGGGGACCCCGAGGACCACATCGCCCGGCGGGCCGACGGGAACTTCGTGAGGTCGGTCATCGGGCGGGACTCGTCGTACCCGGGCACCGGGTCCCAGCCGTAGTTGGCCCCCTTGACGAGGAGGTTCACCTCGTCGTCGCGGCTCGTGCCGTGCTCGACGGACCACATCTCGCTCGTGCCGGGGCGCAGCGCCAGGCCCTGGACGTTGCGGTGGCCGGAGGTCCAGACGTAGCGGGCGTTGCCGCCGCGCGCGACGTACGGGTTGTCCGCGGGGATGCTGCCGTCGGCGTTCACGCGCAGGACCTTGCCGCCGAGCGAGGAGAGGTTCTGCGGGTTGGTACCGACCGCCGCGTCACCGGTGCCGACGTAGAGCTTCCCGTCGGCGCCGAAGCGCAGCCGGCACCCGGAGTGGCGCCCGCTCGAGAGGGGCAGACCGGTGACGACCGGGGCGCCGTCGGAGGTGGCCGCCGTGTCGCTCGTGAGGCGCCAGCGCAGGACGCGCACGTCGAGCGGCCGGCCGGCCCCGTCGCGGACCGCCTGGCAGGTGTAGAAGCGGCGGTTGGTCGCGGCCGCGGGGTCGGCGACCATCCCGAGCAGGCCGCCCTCGCTCTCGGCGAAGATCGACGGGAACCCGCTGAGGCGCACCTGCCGCGGCGCCGCCGACCCGCGCCTGCTCCACACGGTGCCCGCCCGCTGGTCGAAGAGCATGAGGTCGCCGACCCACGTGAGGTCCCACGGGATGCTCAGGCCGCGGACGACGGTCGTCACCTGCACCGAGGGGGCGGCGACCGCGGTGGGTGCGGGCGCCGCCACCGTCAGCGCAGCGGCGCCCAGGAGGGCGGCGACGAGGGCCAGCGGGGACGCGGTGCGGGGACGGGGCACGGGACCTCCCGGGGCCGTGGCCGGCGCACGTGGCCGACCTGCCCGGCGAGCGTACGTCCGCGTGCCCCGGCCCGCGAGCGGGAGCGCTCCGCCTCAGTCCTTGGCGCGGTAGCCCGCGACCTCCGAGAGGGGACGCTCGCCCGGGCCGACGTAGCGCGAGCTCGGGCGGATGAGGCGGCCGGTGCGCTTCTGCTCGAGGATGTGCGCCGACCAGCCGGCGGTGCGGGCGGCGACGAACAGCGGCGTCATCATGTCGCCCGGGACCTCGGCGAAGTCGAGGAGGACCGCGGCCCAGAAGTCGACGTTGGTCTCCATCCGGCGCTCGGGGTAGCGCTCGGCGAGCTCGGCGATGGCCGCCTTCTCGAGCTCGAGCGCGACCTCGTAGCGCGGGGCGCCGAGCCGCTTGCAGGTGTCGCGGAGCACGGCGGCGCGCGGGTCGTAGGCCCGGTAGACGCGGTGCCCGAAGCCCATGAGGCGCTCCTTGCGGTCGAAGACGCCCTTGACGTACTTGACCGCGTCGCCCGTCTGCTCGACGCCCTCGATCATGTGCTGCGCGCGGCTCGGGGCCCCGCCGTGCAGCGGCCCGGAGAGGGCGCCGATCGCGCCGGAGAGGCAGGCGGCGACGTCGGCGCCGGTCGAGGCGATGACGCGCGCGGTGAAGGTCGAGGCGTTGACGCCGTGCTCGGCCGCGGAGATGAAGTAGGCGTCGATGGCCTCGACGTGCTTCGGGTCCGGCTCGCCGCGCCAGCGGATCATGAACCGCTCGGGGATGGTTCGGCCCTTGTCGACCTCGGACTGCGGGACCATCGGGCGGCCCTGGCCGTGGGCGGACTGGCCGATGAACGAGATCGCCATGACCGAGGCGCGGGCGAGGTCGTCGCGGGCCTGCGCGTCGTCGATGTCGAGGAGCGGCTCGAACCCCCAGACGGTGGCCAGCTGGGCGATGGCCGACTGGACGTCGACCCGGATGTCGCCGGTGTGCACCGGCAGCGGGAAGGGCTCGGCGGGCGGCAGGCCCGGGTCCATCTCGCCGTCGACGAGCAGCCCCCACACCTGTCCGAAGGACACGGTGCCGACGAGGTCGTTGATGTCGACCCCGCGGTAGCGCAGCGCCCCGCCCTCCTTGTCGGGCTCGGCGATCTCGCTCTCGAAGGCGATGACGCCCTCGAGTCCGGGATAGAAGTTCGGGTCGTCCGTGGTGCTGGGCATCGAATCCCCGTTCGCTCGTCGTCCTTGTCGGGCTGGCCCATTGTGCACGGCGGGGTGCCCGGGCCGGACCCGGTGGACCGGTCGGTGGGACGGTGTCGTCGGCGGCCGGTCGTGCGGCCCGCCGAACGGCCCGCCGAGCGGTCAGCCGGCGCGGGGGTCGCGCACCGCCATGTCGGGGGAGCCGGCGTCGCGGATCTCGAAGAGCTCCGAGGCCTCGATGAGCTTGCTCAGCTTCGCGTAGCCGTAGTTGCGCGAGTCGAACGAGGACTGGTTGGAGATGCGCTGGCCGACCGTGCCGATCTTCGCCCAGCCCGAGTCGTCGGCCGCGCTCTCCACGGCCCGGCGCAGCAGCGCGACGAGCCGGTTGTCGCCGCGCAGCTGGGCGCGGGTCGCGCGCTCGGGGGGCGGGTTGCCGTTCTTCGCGCTGGCGCGGGTGGTCCTGGCCGGGGCCTTGGCCGCCTTCGTGGCCTTCGCGGTGGTCCGGCGCGGGGCGTCCGCGTCCGCGTCGTCGTCCGCGACGGTGGCCACGGTCGCCGTGCCGGCCGTCGTGGCCTTCTTCGTCGCCCGGCGGGGGCTGCGGGTGCTCGCCGCCTCTGTGGCCGCCTCGTCCGTGGTGTCCGCGGCGTCGGTCGCGTCCGCCTGGCCGCTCGGGGCCGAGAGCCGGTCGAGGACGAGGAAGCGGGTGCAGGCGCTCTGGAACGGCGCCGGCGTCTTGGAGTCCCCGAACCCGTAGACCGCGACGCCGTGCTCGCGCAGGTGCATGACGAGCGGGGTGAAGTCGGAATCCGACGAGACGATGGCGAAGGCGTCCGGCCGCTGCGTGTGGAGGATCTCGACCGCGTCGACCGCGAGGGCCATGTCGCTGGCGTTCTTGCCCTTGGAGGGGTCGAACTGCTGCATCGGCCGGATCGCGTTCTCGTGGAGGATCTCCTGCCAGCCCTTGAGCTCGGACTTGGTCCAGTTGCCGTAGGCGCGGCGGATGGTCGTCTCGCCGAGGCCGGCCAGCTCGTTGAGGATGACGTCGAGCCGGCGGGCGCGGGCGTTGTCGGCGTCGATGAGCAGCGCGATGCGCGCGTCGTCCGTCATGGTCGCGAGGCTACGCGGGCGCACCGCGCGGCGGGGCCGGTCCGTCCCGTGGGGGATGATGCGCCGGTGCTGCGCTCCCTCCTCCCGGACCTCACCCCCTTCCGGGAGAACCGGGACTACCGGCGGCTGTGGACCGGGTTCACGCTGTCGAACGTCGGCTCGCAGATGGCGGTCGTCGCGGTCGGGCTGCAGGTCTACGACCTCACGGGCTCGACGGCGTCGGTGGGCCTCGTCGGGCTCTTCGCGCTCGTCCCGCTCGTCGTCATGGGCCTCTACGGCGGCGCGCTCGCCGACCACCACGACCGCCGGCTCGTCGGTCTCGTCGCGACGCTGGTCGCCAGCGCGACGAGCCTCGTCGCGGCCGCCCAGGCGTGGGCCGGCAACACGTCGGTCTGGCTGCTCTACGGCATGGTCGCGGTCTGGAACGGCGCCTTCGCCGTCTCGTCGCCGGCACGCACGAGCATCTACCCGCGCATCCTCGAGCCGGCGCAGCTGCCGGCCGCCAACGCGCTGTCGGTCTTCGCGATGAACACGGCGATGACGGCCGGGCCGCTGCTCGCCGGCGTGCTCGTGGACCGGGGCGGCTACCGGCTGGCCTACACCGCGGACGCCGTGCTCACCCTCGCCGCGGTGACGAGCCTCTGGCGGCTGCACCCGATCCCGCCCGACCGCTCCGACGCCGGGGACGACGGGCGGCGGCGGGTGGGGCTGCGCTCGGTGCTCGACGGGTTCGGGTTCCTGCGCACGGCCCCCAACGTGCGGATGACCTTCGTCGCCGACATCGCGGCGATGCTGCTCGCGCAGCCACGCGTGCTGTTCCCGGCGGCCGGGGCGGTGATCCTCGGGGGCGGCGCCACGACGGTCGGGGCGCTCTACGCGGCGGCCGCCGTCGGCGGCATCCTCGCGATGACGCTCTCGGGCCGGCTCGGCGGCGTGCGCCGGCAGGGCCTGGCGATCATGGTGAGCGTCGCCGGCTGGGGCGTCGGCATCAGCGGGCTCGGGGTCGCGCTGCTCGCCGCCGACGGGCTCGTGTCGCGCGAGCACGCGCTGCTGCTGGCCCTCGCGGCGATGGCCGTCGCGGGCGCGGCCGACGCGGTGAGCGCCGTCTTCCGGACCACGATCCTCCAGTCCGCGGCGCCCGACCGGATGCGCGGGCGGCTGCAGGGCGTCTTCATCGTCGTCGTGGCCGGTGGCCCGCGGCTCGGCGAGCTCGCCGGGGGCGGGGTGGCCGAGCGCGTCGGCGAGGGGTGGACCGCCGTGGGCGGCGGGCTCGCGTGCGTCGCCGCCGTCGTGCTGCTGTCGGTGTGGCAGCCCGGGTTCCTGCGCTACGACGCGCGGCGGCCGACCCCCTGAGCCGCAGGCCTGTACGGCGGGGACGGCGGTCGTGCCCAAGGCCGTTCGGGCCGGGGTGGCCCGTCCTAGGGTGGCGGGATGGACCCACGACGCATCGACTACTCCGGTGACGGGCTCGCCGAGGAGCAGCTGCTGGAGACCCCCTTCGCCCAGGTGAGCGCCTGGGTCGACGACGCGGTCCGGCGCTCGGACGAGCAGGGCGACGTCGTCGAGCCGCTGGCCGCGTCCGTCGCCACGGTCGACTCGACGGGGCACCCCAACGTCCGGACCGTGCTCCTGCGCTTCCTCGACGAGCAGGGGCCCGGCTTCGTCACGGCCCTGACCTCGACCAAGGGCCGCGAGCTGACGGCCACCCCGTACGCGGCCGCCGGGCTGACGTGGGCCGCGATGTACCGCGCGGTCCGGTTCCGCGGCAGGGCGGTCCAGCTCGAGCGCGACGCCGTCGAGGAGTACTGGGCGTCGCGGCCGTGGGGCTCGCGCATCTCGGCGTGGGCGTCGGACCAGTCGCGTCCGGTCGGCTCGCGAGAGGACCTCGAGGCCGCCTACCGTGCGCGGGCCGAGGAGTTCCCCGACCACGGGTCACCCGACGACGTGCCGCTGCCCGACTTCTGGGGCGGCTTCCGCATCGTCTGCGACGAGGTCGAGCTGTGGGCCGGCCGCCGCAACCGGCTGCACGACCGCATCGTCTACACGCGCGTCGGCGAGGGCGACCTGTCGGACGCCGCGTCGTGGGAGGTCTCGCGCCGCCAGCCGTGACCGGCCGGGCCGGGGCGGTGCTCAGCCGCGCTCGCGGACAGCCGTGAGGAACCCGGCGGCCTTGCGGCGCACCGACGCCGAGCGGTGGGTGGTCTGCACCTCGAGCAGGGCGACGACGTCGTCGGTGGCGACGTGCCCGTCGTGGTGCAGCCCGACGAGCGTGGCCATCGACTGCGCCGCGACGATCCAGTCGACGTCGGCGGTCCGCAGCCGGTCGGTGAGCCAGCGGACTGCCCTCGCCCGCTGGTCGTCGTCGAGGCCGAGGAGCGCGAGCAGCTGGGCGACGTGCCACTGGACGGACGGCTGCCCGCTGCGCGCCAGGTCGTCGAGGACGTGGGGGAGGTACGGCTGCCCGAGGGCCGGCCGCTCGCGGACGAGCTTCTCGACGGTGTCGACGGCGCGCATCCGGACCCACGGGTCGTCGTGGGAGATGCACGCGACGAGCTCGTCGAGGCGCGCGGGGTCGTCGCGCAGCAGCGCGAGCACCTCGCCGGCGCGGCCGAGCGAGTTCGAGCGGCCCCCGGCGGCGAGGACCTCGGCGAACGGCTCCACGCCGCCGAGCGTAGGCCCGGGTGCGCTGTGCGGGGGAAGGGTGCGCCTCGCCCGGGAACGGTTCCGGGGTGAGGCGCGGCCGTATCGGGTGACCCGATACGCGAGGGACGGGTGGGGTGCCCGGAGGTGCGGGGTCGTGGGGGGTGGGGCTGCGCCGGGTCAGGACGGGACGCGGTGGACCTTGTGCGGCGCGGCCTGGGCGCGGGGCTTGATGACGAGGAGGTCGACGTTGACGTGCGCCGGCCGGGTGGCGACCCACGCGACGGCGTCGGCGACGTCCTCGGCGACGAGCGGTCCGGGCACGCCCTCGTAGACCTTGTCGGCACGCTCCCGGTCGCCGTCGAAGCGGGTGAGCGAGAACTCCTCGGTGTGCACCATGCCCGGCGCGACGAGGGTGATGCGCACCGGCTGGTCGACGAGCTCGAGCCGCAGCGTCTCGGTCATCACGTGGACCCCGTGCTTGGCGACGGTGTACCCG
This sequence comes from Phycicoccus jejuensis, assembly GCF_000720925.1. Lineage (GTDB taxonomy): Bacteria > Actinomycetota > Actinomycetes > Actinomycetales > Dermatophilaceae > Phycicoccus > Phycicoccus jejuensis. The sequence goes on from NZ_JOEE01000006.1 coordinate 205,841, forward strand.
CCGCCGCCCTCGTAGGCGACGAGACCGGCGACCGAGCCGACGTTGACGACGACGCCCTCGCCGTCCGCGACGAGCGCGGGCAGCAGCGCCTTGGTCACCTGCAACGTGCCGAGGACGTTCGTGTCGTACATCCGCCGCCACTTCTCGACGTCCGCGGCGGCGACGGGCTCGAGCCCGAGGGCGCCCCCGGCGTTGTTGACGAGGACCGCGACCCGGTCGCCGGCGGCCTGCACGAGCCGCTCGACGTCGGCGGGGACGGTGACGTCGCAGGTGACCGCGACGCCGTCGAGCTCGGCGGCGAGGGCCTCGACCCGGTCGGCGCGGCGCGCGGCGCAGACCACCCGGAAGCCGTCGGCGGCCAGCCGCCGGGCGGTGGCGGCGCCGATGCCGCTGCTCGCGCCGGTGACGACGGCGACGGGGCGCTCGGCCCCGGTGGACGAGGTGCTCACGGCTGCTCCTTGGGGCGGACGGACGCGGGGTCGACGGCGACCCAGGTGGCCTCGGCGCGGCCGAGCATCTCGCCGTCGGGGGCGTGGAGGGTGCTGGCCGACCAGTGTCGGCGCCCCTCGGCGCCCCGCTGCCAGGCGGTGACGACGAGGCGCTCGCCCGGCGCCGGCACCCGCCAGACGCGGGCGGTCATCGTCCCGAGGACCATCGGCCGCCCGGCGATCCCGGCCGACCAGCCGCCGGGGCAGTCGAGCGCGGCCCAGACGACGGCGCGGTCGACGTCGTCCGGCACGGTCCACGGCGCCGCGTAGCGGCCGGTGCCGTCGTCGAGGGGGCCGGGGCGCAGCCGGAGGCCGTCGCCCTCGGCACGCCCGGTGCCGCAGGAGAAGCAGGTGGGGAAGGGGTGGTCGGCCGCGCCCTCGTAGCGGTCCTGGGCCGCGTCGGCCTCGTCCGGGGAGGCGGGGGAGGGCACGGGCTCGTCGAGCTCGGGGACTGCGGTCCCGGTCGCGACGAGGACGTCGCCGTCGAGCAGGCGCAGCACGGAGGTGCCGGTCAGCGGGTCCGGGTCGTCGCCGACGACGGCCATCGGCCGGTCCAGGGGCGGCGGCGCGGACAGGCGTACGCTCACGGCGGGCAGGGCGCCGGAGGTGCGGACGTGGGCGGCAAGCGAGCCGCTCACCCACCCGCCGTTCCCGGACTCGGGGGGCCCGCAGAAACGGCGGGGGACGGTCAGCTCCACCCGGTCAACGTACCCACGCGCTCGCGGCCCGTCCTGTTGCGTGCGTCACGCGAACGTGATTGTCTCGACGTAAACAATCTTGATGTCGAGAGACAGGAGGGCGGATGGGCGACGCGGAGTTCTCGCTGCGCCGGATCGCCGTGCCCGCCTTCGGACCGACGGCCCTGTGGTCGGTCGGCATCGGCGCGGTCCTGCCGGTCATCGCCCTCAGCGCCCGCGACCTCGGGGCCTCGGTCTCGGTGGCGGCGCTGTTCGTCGGCATCGGCACGGTCTCCGAGCTCGTCTCGGCGGTCCCCGCCGGCGTCGTCGTCGACCGGCTGGGGGAGCGGCGGGCCCTCGTGCTCGCCGGGCTCGCCGACGCGGCCGCCTCCCTGCTCGCGCTGCTCGCCCCGTCGCTGTGGGTCCTCGCGCTCGCCGTCGTGCTCACCGGGCCGACCGGTGCCGTCTTCCTCCTCGCCCGCCAGTCCTTCCTCACCGCCGCCGCGCCGGTCCACCTCCGGGCCCGGGCGATGTCGACGCTCGGCGGGGTCGCGCGGATCGGGCTGTTCGTCGGGCCGTTCATCGGTGCGCCCCTCGTCGCGGTCTTCTCGCCCCAGGCGGCCTTCGGGGTCGCGGTGGCGGGCGGGCTGGCCGCGGCGGCGCTGGCCGCGGCCTCCCCGGACCTCGGCGCGCACGCCCACGGGTCCGGCGCCGAGGCGAGGGCGGAGCGCGTGCCGGTCCGCGAGGTCGCGCGGCGGCACCGGGCGGTCCTGCTCACCGTCGGGGTCGGGGTGCTGGCCATCGGCCTGGCCCGCTCCTCGCGGGTCGTCGTCGTCCCGCTGTGGGCCGAGCACGTCGGGCTCACCGCGGCGCAGACCTCCCTCGTCTTCGGGGTCGCCGGCCTCGTCGAGGTCCTCCTCTTCTACCCGGCGGGCTCGTTGATGGACCGCCGCGGGCGCATCTGGGTCGCCCTCCCCGTCACCGTGCTCCTCGGGATCGGCCTGCTCGTCCTCCCGCTGACGAGCACGCTCCTCGCCGTGGGGGCGGCGGCCGTCGTCATGGCGGTCGGCAACGGCCTGGGGTCCGGGATCGTCATGACGCTCGGCGCCGACGCCGCGCCGGAGCAGGGACGGGCGCCCTTCCTCGGCCTCTGGCGGCTCCTCTCGCTCGTCGGCCACAACGGCGCCTCGATCGTCGTCGGGGCGCTGGCGGCGGTCGCGTCCATCGGGGCCGCGAGCGTCACCGTCGGGGTCCTCACCGTGGCCGGCGGGGCGTGGCTGCTGCGCTGGCTGCCGCGCTACGAGCCCGAGCGCTGAGCGGCGCCGGACCGGTCGGCGCGGACGGGCCCGACGGCAGGTCAGATTAGGCTTGCCTGCGTGACCGACCTCATCGACACCACGGAGATGTACCTCCGCACCATCTTCGAGCTCGAGGAGGAGGGCATCACGCCGCTGCGGGCCCGGATCGCCGAGCGCCTCGGCCACTCGGGACCGACGGTGTCGCAGACCGTCGCCCGGATGGAGCGCGACGGCCTCCTCGCCGTCGCCGGCGACCGCCACCTCGAGCTGAGCGACGAGGGGCGCCTCCTCGCGACCCGGGTGATGCGCAAGCACCGGATCGCCGAGCGGCTGCTCGTCGACGTCATCGGCCTCGAGTGGGAGTACGTGCACGACGAGGCGTGCCGCTGGGAGCACGTGATGTCCGACCGCGTCGAGCGCAAGATCCTCGCGATCCTCCCCGACCACCTCGAGTCGCCCTACGGCAACCCGATCCCCGGCCTCGACGAGCTCGGCGAGTCCGGCGAGGTCGTCGACTTCCGCTCCGGGCTGCGCACCCTCGACGAGGTCGCCGGCGCCGAGACGCAGGCCGTCGTCGTGCGGCGGATCGGTGAGCCCGTGCAGGTCGACCACGAGGCGTTGTCCCTGCTCACGAGTGCCGGGCTGCTGCCCGGGCAGCCCGCGCGGGTGCGCCGCGACGGCGTCCGCGTCGTCGTCTTCCGCGAGGGCGCCGAGGAGGCCACCGGGGTGTCCCTGCCGGTCGACATCGCCGGCCACGTCTTCGTCGCCCCGGCCTGACCGGACGGCCCCCGTCGCGCTCGGTCGACCGGCCCCGGCGCGTTACCGAAACGTGACTTCGCGCGACGGCTCACGTACGGTGGCCGCTGAGCCGTACCCGCCCCGGAAGTAGATCTGCTGTGCCCTCACCCTCTCGTACCCCCGGTCGCCGCCGTGCGCCCGGCCGCGTCCGACGACTCCCCGACGGCCTCTCGCGCCGCGGTGCGTCGTGGGCCCTCAAGTCCGCCGCCGGCCTCTGCGTGGTCGGCGGTGCGGCCGTCGCCCTGACCGTCCCCGCCGAGCTCGCCGACGCCGAGACCGAGCCCACGACGGCGCTCGCCGCCGTCGACGCCGGGGTCGCGGCCGCGGTCGCCGACCGCTCGGCCGACGCCCCCGCCGCGCGCTCGGCCCGCCGCGAGGCGGCGCCCGCCGCCGTCGCGCCGGCCGGCGCCGCGCCGGTGCGCCCCGACGCCCTCGGGGTCGCCGGTGTCACCGCCGTCGCCAAGCCGAAGCCCAAGCCCACCCCGAAGGCCACCGAGAAGGCCGTCGGCTCCTCGGCCACCGGATCCTCCGCCCCCGCGGCCGGGTCCTGGAACGGGGCGACGACGTCCCGGTGCTCGGGCATCGGGCTCATCCCGAACGCCGTGCGGCTGTGTTCCGCCGTGGACTCGGCCATCGGCCCGCCGACGATCGGCGGCCGCCGCGCGAGCGCCGACGAGCACGGGACCGGACAGGCGGTCGACTTCATGACGAGCGGCGCCCAGGGCGACGCCATCGCCGCGTACGTCCAGGCGCACGTCAGCGAGTTCGACGTCAAGTACCTCATCTGGAAGCAGCGCTACTGGGCGCCGGGCGAGGGCTGGAAGCTCATGGAGGACCGCGGGTCCGCCACTCAGAACCACTACGACCACGTCCACGTGACCGTCAACTACTGACGGACCGCGCCGGCGAGGTCATGCGACGCCGCTCCCGACCGGGGGCGGCGTCGCGCCGTCTGGGGCGGTCGGCGCGACATCGTTGTCATCGTGGCCGCACGAGCCCAAGAACAGCCTGAGAGAACACGCAGTCACCTTTTTGTGACCTTCCCGTGACCACTGTTATGGTCGTCGCGGTCGCCGACCCGGACGACGACCACCACCGACGGGCCCGCCGAGTCCTGCCCCCGTCGAAGGGTCAACTCTCACGAGCCGCTGGCAGGAGCGGGGGAACCACTTTCGGCGTCGCGACCTCGGTCGGGACGCCTTGGGGTGAAGCCGGAACGGTCCTCGGACCGCGACGGCCGGGCAACCTCAGCCCGAACCCGACAGCTCACCTCGTAGGCATCTGAGAGGTCCATCCGTGTCTGAGCACACCCACGGCCGGCATCGCCAGGCCGCGCGCTACAACCCCGTCTCCGAGCTGTCGACGATCGTCAAGGCCGCCGGTGAGACCGGGGCCCGCGTCTCCGCCGTCCTCGCCGCCTCCGGTGGCCTCGTCGCCACCTTCGCGCTCCCGGCCCACGCCGCCGACGCGCGGACCGAGGCCGCCACCCACACGACGACCACGACCGTCGCGCCGGCCTCGCTGCGCGCCGCGGCCGCCACCCCGGCCGTCGTCGCCCCGGCCGTCGCCGCGCCGACCGTCAAGCCGACGGCGACCTTCGGAGTCGCCGGCGTGCGGGCCGTCGCCAAGCCGAAGCCCAAGCCCAAGCCGAAGCCGGTCGTCCTGGCCGCCACGAAGGCCCCCGCGTCCTCCTCGGCCCGCTCCGAGAGCGGCGCCAGCCGCTCGACCCAGCGTCAGCCCGTCTCGAACGTCGCGCAGTCGGCGAGCGGCGTCGTCAACATCGCCCGCACGCTGCTGGGCATCCCGTACGTCTACGGCGGCACGACGACCGCCGGGTTCGACTGCTCGGGCTTCACCTCGTACGTCTTCGCCAAGGCCGGCGTCTCGCTGCCGCGCACCGCGGCGGCCCAGCAGGCCGCGGCGACCCCGGTCAGCAACCCGCAGCCGGGTGACCTCGTGTTCTTCGGCTCCCCGGCCTGGCACGTGGGCATCTACACCGGCAACGGGATGATGATCGACTCGCCGAAGCCCGGCAAGTCGACCTCCGAGCGTCCCGTCTTCTCCGGGGTCAGCGGCTACGGCCGCTTCTGACCCCTCTCCGGGATCGGCGGCCACGACCGCTGCTGACCCTCCCTCCGGGGTCGGCGGCCACGACCGCTGCTGACCCCCACGACCTCGGCGCCCCGGACCTCCCTGCCCGTCCGGGGCGCCGTGCCGTGCCCGGGGCCGCTCCCGCCCTCGCAGAGCCCGCGGACGCGTAGCGTGCCGGGATGGCCTCCGACCGCGACGACGTCGAGCGCACCCCCGACGGTCGCTACCTCGTCGTCGACGGTCGCCGGTGGCGGGCCAGCGACCCCGGCATCCCCGACACCCTGCGCGCCGAGCTCGTCGCGGAGCTGATGTCCGCGCGCCGGGCCGTGCGCACCGAGGGTGACGCCGCGCGCCACCGCGTGCAGGACGCCAAGGTCGCGCTCGGGGAGCGGGGTGAGCCGTGGTGGGACGAGCCGTCGGCCGCCGGGCTGGCCGAGCGGATGGTGGCGACGGCCCGGGTCCTGCTGCGGCACCGGCCCGAGGGCACGACCTGCCCGAGCGAGGTCGCCCGCGTGGTCGGCGGCGAATCCTGGCGACCGCTCACCGCCCGGGTGCGCGCCCTCGTGCACGACCGGACCGGGGGCGGCGAGCTGCAGGTGCTGCAGCGCGGCGAGCCGGTCGACCGCGACGCGCGGGGGCCGGTCCGCATCGGCCGGGGCCCGCGCTTCCCGGGCTGACCGCCGCACGCCGGGCGCCCGGGAGGCCCGTCCGCCCGCTCGGTTAGGGTGCCCTTACCCGTGCGGCCGGTCCGTGCGCCACGCCCCGACCCGCGAGGACCCGTTGCTCGAGCTGCCCGCCCCGCCCACCCGTCCGCTCGCCGCCCTCTGGGGCCGCTACCGCCGCCACCGCGGCCGGTTCGTGCTCGCGGTCGCGGTCTCGACGGTCAACAAGGTCGCCGACGTCGTGCCCGAGCTGCTCATCGGGGCCGCCGTCGACGTGGTCGTCCGCGGCGACGCCTCGTTCGTCGGGGAGCTGCTCGGTGTCGAGTCGCGCCAGGCGCAGCTGGTCTGGCTGGCGGTCGTCAACGCCGTCGTGTGGGTGGTCGAGTCCGCGAGCGAGTACGTCGCCGCACTGCTCTTCCGCGGCCTCTCGCAGGCGGTCGAGCACGACCTGCGGGTCGACGCCTACGACCACGCGCAGCGCCTCGACCTGCGCTGGCACGAGGGGCGTGCCTCCGGCGCGACGCTCGCCACCGTCAACGACGACGTCAACCAGCTCGAGCGCCTGCTCGACGTCGGCTTCCCCGCCATCTGGCAGACGGCGCTCAACGTCGTCGTCGTCGGGGTGGTCTTCGCGGTCGCGTCGTGGCAGCTGCTGCTCCTGGCGTTCCTGCCCATCCCCGTCATCGTCGTCGCGTCACTGCGCTACCAGCGCGTCCTCGAGCCGTACTACCTCACCGTGCGCGAGGGCGTCGCGCGCCTGTCCGGGGTGCTGTCGGCCAACCTCGGCGGGCTCGCGACGATCAAGGCGTTCACCGCCGAGGCGCGCGAGCGGGACCGGGTGCGCGAGGCGTCCGCGGCCTACCGCGACGCCAACGTCGAGACGATCCGCCGGTCGGCGGCCTTCGTCCCGCTCGTGCGGATGGCGATCCTCGCCGGCTTCACGTGCACGCTGCTCGTCGGCGGTCTCTCGGTGCTCGACGGTGGCCTCGCGGTCGGCCTCTACTCCGTCCTCGTGTTCATGACCCAGCGGCTGCTCTGGCCGCTCACGGAGGTCGCGACGGTGCTCGACCTCTACCAGCGCGGCCGCGCCTCGACGGCCCGCATCCTCGCCCTGCTCGCCGTCCCGGTCGAGGTCGACGAGGGCGAGCACGAGCTCGTGCGGCCCGTCCGCGGCGAGCTCGAGCTGCGCGGCGTCCGGGCGGGCTACGCCGACGGGCCGGACGTCCTCCACGGCGTCGACCTGCGCGTCCCGGCCGGCGAGACCCACGCACTCGTCGGGACGACCGGGTCGGGCAAGTCGACCATCCTGCGGCTGCTGCTGCGCTTCGACGACCCGCGCGCGGGCGTGGTGCTCGTCGACGGCGTCGACGTGCGCGGCCTCACCTGGGCCTCGCTCCGGGGCTCGATCGGGTACGTCGCGCAGGAGGTGCACCTCTTCGCGGGCTCCGTCGCCGAGAACCTCGAGTACTCGCGCCCCGGGGCGACCCGCGCGCAGCTGGAGCAGGCCGTGCGGCACGCCGCCGCCGACGACGTCGTCGACCGGCTGCCCGGGGGGCTCGAGGGCGAGGTGGGCGAGCGGGGTCTCACGCTCTCCGGCGGCCAGCGCCAGCGGCTCGCCCTCGCGCGGGCCCTCCTGCGGGAGCCGGCCGTCCTCCTCCTCGACGAGGCGACGAGCGCCGTCGACACCGAGACCGAGGCGGCCATCCAGCGCTCGGTGCGAGAGGCCAGCGCCGGGCGGACCGCCCTCGTCGTGGCCCACCGGCTCTCGACGGTGCGGCACGCCGACCGCATCTGGGTCATCGACGCCGGGCGGGTCGCCGAGTCCGGCACGCACGACGAGCTCGTGGCCTCCGGTGGGCGCTACGCGGCGCTGTGGGCGGTCCAGACCGGCGAGGCGGCGCTGCCGTGACGCGGCCCCGGTGGTCCCGGCGTTTTCGTCCGGTGGTGGACGGGTAGCGCCCACCCGTGGACACCTGTGACGCCGTCGTCGTCGGGGCCGGGCCGAACGGGCTCGTCGCCGCCATCGCCCTCGCCGACGCCGGCTGGGACGTCCTGCTCCTCGAGGCGCAGGACGAGCTCGGCGGCGCCGTCAAGAGCGCCGAGGTGCTGGCGCCCGGGGTGGTCACCGACCTCTTCAGCGCCTTCTACCCCCTCGCGGCCGCGAGCCCGGTCATCCGCGACCTCGGCCTGGAGTCCCACGGGCTGACCTGGCGCCGCTCGCCGGACGTCCTCGCGCACGTGCTGGCCGACGGACAATGCGCCGTCATGCACGACGACCCCGACGGCACCGCCGCCCGGCTCGACGAGGACGCCCCCGGCGACGGCGAGGCCTGGCTGCGGATGGTGCGGCAGTGGCAGCGGCTGCGCGACCCGCTGCTCGACGCCCTCTTCACGACCTTCCCGCCGGTGCGCCCCGGCGTGCGGCTGGCCCGCGCGCTCGACGCCGCGGAGGCCCTCGACCTCGTCCGCCGTCTCGCGCTGCCGGTGCGTCGGCTCGCCGCGGAGGAGTTCCGCGGGACGGACGCGGGGCTGCTGCTCTCGGGCAACGCCGCGCACACCGACGTGCCGCCGGACGCCGCGGGCAGCGCGCTCTACGGCTGGCTGCTCAGCATGCTCGGGCAGGACGTCGGCTACCCCGTGCCGGAGGGCGGCGCGGGCCGGCTGTCCGGGGCGATGGCCGCGCGCTTCCGGGCCGCCGGCGGTCGGGTGATGACGGGGGCCGCCGTCGAGCGGGTCGAGCTGCGTGGTCGGCGCGCGACCGGCGTCGTGCTGGCGGACGGACGCCGGGTGCGGGCCCGCCGGGCGGTCGTCGCCGACGTCTCTGCCCCGGCGCTGTTCGGCCGGATGCTCCCCGCCGGGGCGCTGCACCCCCGGCTGCGTGAGCGGCTCGAGCGCTTCGAGTGGGACCCCTCGACCCTCAAGCTGAACTGGGCTCTCTCGCAGCCGGTCCCGTGGGCGGCGGACGGGGCGCGGCAGGCCGGTACGGTGCACCTCGGGGTCGACGCCGACGGCCTCGTCCAGTCGTCGGCCGCGCTGACGACGGGTCGGCTGCCGTCGCCGCCCTTCGTCCTCTTCGGCCAGATGGGCGTCGCCGACCCGACGCGCTGCCCGCCCGGGACCGAGACCGCGTGGGGGTACACGCATCTGCCGCGCTCCCTCGGCGACGACGCCGGGGCCGTCGCCGCGCAGGTCGAGGCGGTCGAGGACGCCGTCGAGGCGGTGGCCCCCGGCTTCCGCGACGCCGTCACGGCGCGGCTCGTCCAGACCCCGACGGACCTCCAGGCGGCGGACGCCAACCTCGACCTCGGGGCCCTCAACGGGGGCTCGTCGGCCCTGCACCACCAGCTGTTCCTGCGGCCGGTCCCCGGTCTCGGCCGCCCCGAGACGCCGGTCGACCGGCTCTACCTTGCGTCCGCGTCGGCGCACCCCGGGGGCGGGGTGCACGGGGCCTGCGGGTGGAACGCGGCCCGGGCGGCGCTCGACGCGCAGGGGCCGGTCGGTGCCGCGCGGCGCGCGCTGACCCGCACCGTCTGGCACCGGGTGCTCGGGCCAGAGCGGGTCAGCCCTCGCTGACCGCTCGACCGGGGTGGGCCCGGCCGGTCGGGTCGCGGCGCTCGGCGAGCAGCGCCAGCCGGCGCAGCGACTCGACGTTGCGCGGGTGGATGGCCGCCTGCCGCAGGGGCGCCGGGAGGACGCGGGACGGGCCACTCACGACGTCCTCGCGCAGGCTGAGCCTGGTGCCGTCCCCGGCGGGCGTGAGCTCGAGCAGGACGTGGGCCTCGCCGAGGGGCCATCCTCGGGCGCGCAGCAGGAGCATGCGGCCGGGGTCGCTGTCCTCGACCTCGGTGTTGTCCGACAGCAGGAGCGGCCACACCCCGACGCTGTGCTCGATGCGCGTGCCGACGGCCGGCCAGCCGGGGTCGACCGCACGCACCCGGGCGGCGCCGACGACCCAGGTCGGGTAGGCCCAGCCGTCGGCGAGCACGGCCCACACGTCCTCGGGTCGCGCGGCGACGGTGTGGTGGACGGGGGGCCGGTGGGCGGCGGGGGTCGTCATGCGCTGGGCGGTACCCCTGACCTCTCGCCGGAAACGCACCTGCGGGGCCGTGCTCTGCCGGTGGGCTCCCGGAGCGGGTCGAGAACTCCGCGTCACCAAACCCCCGTCCGGGGCCCATCCGTGACACGGTCGTGTTCTCGGTCCAGACCCGGCCGCGTCGCGGGTCAGACAGAGTGCCCTCTTTCTTCCTGATGGAGGACAGTCATGTCCAGGACCCCCCGATCCACCCAGCCGAGCGAGCGCGACCAGGTCGTCGACGGTCTGCTCTGCCGCGTCGCCGCGTCGTCGCACCGCGACGAGCAGCGTCGCCTGCGTGCCCAGGTCGTGGAGGAGATGCTCCCGCTCGCCGACGGTCTGGCTCATCGCTACTCCGGGCGGGGCATCGAGCGGGACGACCTCGAGCAGGTCGCCCGGACGGCTCTCGTCGCCGCCGTGGACCGCTACATGGAGTGCGAGCCTGCCGACGTCGAGTCGGCACGGATGTGCGGCAGCGGTTTTCGCCCGGCATCGCTCGATGCCCCGGTGCTGGCCGGCGGGACGGAGGGCGACCGCCTCGCCGACGTCGGGGACTTCTACCACCGCTTCGAGCTGCACACCGACCTGCGGCTGGCCCTGGACTCGCTCGGGGAGCGGGACCGCCGGGTGGTGCGGCTGCGCTTCGTGGAGGAGCTGACGCAGTCCGAGATCGGGTCGATGCTCGGGGTCAGCCAGATGCAGGTGTCGCGCATCCTGTCGCGCATCCTGCGCCAGCTGCGGGGGAGCCTGGACGTCGTGGCCGCCTGACGAGGGGTGAGTCCGGCCGGCGGGGTGCGGCCTGAGACCGGCTGAGAGCGCCGGGTGGATGTGTGCCGTCCCGGGATCCATGCGCTCCGGAAGGATTCCCTTGCCGCTCGCAAGGAGTGGTTGCGGGTGGAAGGGAAACCTTGCCGCGTGGAAGGGACCTTGCCGGATGGAAGGGAAACCTTGCCGCACGGAAGGGAAACCTTCCGGCCGCAGGCGTCGGGTCCTGTCGGTGCGCTCGCCTACGCTGTCCGGCGAGCGTGGCGGGTCCAACCCACGGCCCAGCCGCGCCGGCCACACCCGGCAGGACCCGATGCCCCGTCCCACCGTGCACGAGCCCCACGACCCGCACCACCGCATCGACCCGCACCACCCCCGTCCGACGCCGTCGCCGACCCCGCCGGCCCTCGCGACCCTCTTCCCCGGCCACGACCGGACCTCGACCCTCGCGCGCCGCGTGGACTGGGCGGCGACGCCGGTCGGCGACCCCGACGGCTGGCCCCCGGAGCTCACGGCGGCCGTCCGCACCCTGCTGCCGGCCACGGTCCCGATGCTCCTGTGCTGGGGAGAGGACCTGGTGCAGCTCCACAACGACGCCTTCCGCGAGCTCTGCGGGCCCGAGGATCTCGACGTGATGGGACGCCGCGCGGCGGATGCCTGCTCGCCGGCGTGGGCGGCGCTCGGCGCACGGGTGCGACGCGTGCTCGCCGAGGGAGTCGCGGTCCACGAGGACGCGCTGCCGCTCGTGCTCGACCGCCACGGCCGGCCCGAGCAGGTGTTCTGGTGCTGCTCCGTCAGCCCGGTGCGGTCCGCGGTGGGTGGGGTGCTGGGCGTCCTCGTCGTCGTCACCGACGTGACGGCGCTGGCCCGTGAACGGTCCCGCTCCGCCGAGCTGGAGGAGCTCGTGGACGAGCAGGGACGTCACGTCACCGAGGCCGAGACCCGGGCCGACCACCTCGCCGTCGCCCTCCGGAGCAACCGCACCATCGGGATGGCCATCGGGGTGCTGATGGCCCGGCGGCGACTGCCGGCCGAGGCCGCCTTCGAGCTGCTGCGCCGGATGAGCACGACCCGCAACCGCAAGCTGCGCGACCTCGCCGAGACGGTCGTGCACACCGGCGACCTCCCGGTCCTCGACGACCGCCCGGCCTCGCGGCCACGCTGACGGGTGACCACCCGCCCGGCCGCTGCTTGACCCGGCGGGTGGCCGCCCTGTCGATGACCTGCCCGGACGGGGGCAGGCGCAAACGTGCAGGCGGCCCGCCGTTCGCGGTCAGGGGAGGTCGCCGGTGTCGGCGACCTCGCTCGCGAGGTCCCGGATCTTGCGGTTCGTGGCCTGGCTGGCGACGCGGAGCATCGCGAAGGCCTCCTCACGGGTCACCCGGTGGCGGGCCATGAGGACGCCCACGGCCACCCCGATCTCCCGGTTGCTGTCGAGCGCCCGCAGGAGGTTCTCGGAGCGCTCGTGGGCGAGGTACGCGGCGACGAGCAGCGAGCACTGGGTGGCGAGCAGCAGCGCCTGGCGCAGCGACTCCGCCCCGAACGCGTCCTCACGCGTGGAGTAGATGTTGAGGGCGGCCACCGTGTCGGTGCCGTCGACGAGTGTCAGGCGCTGGGCCAGGACGCTGCCGACACCCACCTCGGCGTGGACCCGGCGACCGTACTCGGGCCACCGGGCGTCCTCGTGGACGCGGCGGGTCAGGAAGACGTGGTCCTCGACGACGGCGTCGACGCACGGGCCGGACCCGATGTCGTACTGCACCTGGTCGGCGGCCAGGGCCTCGTCGTGCGAGGTCGCGAGGGTGGTCAGCGACTCCGAGCGCATCGCCGTGATGCTGCACCACTCGGCCCCGGGGACGACCTCGACCCCCCGGCGCACCAGCTCACCGAGCAGGCGGCGCGTCCCGAGGCCGTCCGGCCGGAGGCGGCCCTCCTCCAGCAGGTCCGAGACGAGGTCGAGCACGTCGGCGCCACCGTTGCGCGGGGAGCGGGCGGTCGGGGGTGTCATCGGGTCCTCCGCGGGTGGCGTCGACGGGTGCACCCTCCGTTCTACCGGGTCCGTCCGCCGACCGGGGCCCGCGGGTCGCCTCAGCCGCGCTTGGCCAGACGCAGCCAGGTGTCGACGACGGTGTCGGGGTTGAGGGACATCGACTCGATGCCCTCGTCGACGAGCCACTCGGCGAGGTCGGGGTGGTCCGAGGGCCCCTGGCCGCAGATGCCGACGTACTTGCCGCGCTCGCGGCAGGCGCGGATGGCCATCGACAGCAGGGCCTTGACCGCGGGGTCGCGCTCGTCGAAGGAGCCGGCGACGAGCGAGGAGTCGCGGTCGACGCCGAGCGTCAGCTGCGTGAGGTCGTTGGACCCGATCGAGAAGCCGTCGACGTGGTCGAGGAAGGCGTGGGCGTTGACGGCGTTCGAGGGCAGCTCGCACATCATGACGACCTGGAGGTCGTTCTTCCCGCGCTCGAGACCGTGCTGCGCCAGCAGTGCGATGACGCCCTCGGCCTCGGCGACGGTGCGCACGAACGGGATCATGATCTTGACGTTGGTCAGGCCCATCTCGTCACGGACGTGGCGCAGCGCCTCGCACTCCATCGCGAAGCACTCGGCGAACTCGTCCGAGAGGTAGCGCGCCGCGCCGCGGTACCCGAGCATCGGGTTCTCCTCGTGCGGCTCGTAGCGCTCGCCGCCGAGGAGGCCGGCGTACTCGTTGGACTTAAAGTCCGACAGGCGCACGATGACCGGCTCGGGCGCGAAGGCGGCCGCGAGCATCGCGACGCCCTCGGCGAGGCGCTGGACGAAGTACTCGCGCGGTCCGGCGTAGGCGGCGATGCGCTCCTCGATCTCCTGCTTGACGCCCGGCTCCTGGTCGTCGAGCTCGAGCAGCGCACGCGGGTGGATGCCGATCTGCCGGTTGACGATGAACTCGGTGCGCGCCAGGCCGATCCCGCGGTGGGGCAGGCGCGAGAACTCGAACGCCTGCTCGGGCGTGCCGACGTTCATCATGATCTTCGTCGGGATCTCGGGCATCTCGTCGAGCGTGGTCTCGGAGACGGTGAACTCGCGCAGGCCGTCGTAGACGAACCCGGTGTCGCCCTCGGCGCACGAGACGGTGACCTCGCGGCCGTCCGCGAGCTCGTGGGTGGCGGTGCCGGTGCCGACGACCGCGGGGATCCCGAGCTCGCGGGCGATGATCGCCGCGTGGCAGGTGCGCCCGCCGCGGTTGGTGACGATGGCGCTGGCGCGCTTCATGATCGGCTCCCAGTCGGGGTCGGTCATGTCGGCGACGAGGACCTCGCCGGGCCGGAAGTCGTGCATCGCCCCGATGTCGGTGAGGACGCGCACGGACCCGGCGCCGATCTTCTGGCCGATGGCGCGGCCCTCGACGACGACCGGGCCACGCTCCTCGAGCCGGAAGCGCTGCTGCACACCGCCGGCCGCGCGCGACTTGACGGTCTCGGGCCGCGCCTGGAGGACGTACAGCTTCCCGTCGACCCCGTCGCGGCCCCACTCGATGTCCATCGGGCGGCCGTAGTGCTCCTCGATGCGCAGGGCGGTGCGCGCGAGCTCGGTCACCTCGTCGTCGGTCAGGCTGAGGCGGCGCTGCTCGGCCTCGTCGACGGGGACGAACTCGGTGGTCCGGCCGACCGTCGCGTCCTGCGTGTAGACCATCTTCGTGGCCTTGGCGCCGACGCCGCGCTTGAGGATCGCCGGGCGGTCGGCGCGCAGCGCGGGCTTGTGGACGTAGAACTCGTCGGGGTTGACGGCGCCCTGGACGACGCCCTCGCCGAGGCCGTACGCGCTCGTGATGAACACCGCGTCCTCGAAGCCCGACTCGGTGTCGATGGTGAACATGACGCCCGAGGCGCCGATGTCGGAGCGGACCATCCGCTGGACCCCGGCCGAGAGGGCGACGACGTCGTGGTCGAACTCGCTGTGCACCCGGTAGGCGATCGCGCGGTCGTTGTAGAGCGAGGCGAAGACGAGGCGGATGGCGTGCAGGACGTTGTCGATGCCGCGGACGTTGAGGAAGGTCTCCTGCTGGCCGGCGAACGACGCGTCCGGCAGGTCCTCGGCGGTGGCGCTGGAGCGGACGGCGAAGCTCGCCTCGTCACCGGCCTCACCGGCCAGGCGCTCGTACGCGGCGCGGATGTCGCGGTCGAGGTCCTCGGGGAAGGGCTGCGCCTCGACGGCCTCGCGGATCTCGCGGCCGACCTCGGCCAGGCGCCGCGTGTCGTCGACGTCGAGGTCGGCGAGCAGGCCGGAGATGCGCTCGGCGAGCCCGGTCTCGCCGAGGAAGGCCCGGTAGGCGTCCGCGGTCGTGGCGAACCCGTCGGGGACGGCGACGCCGGCGGCCGAGAGGTGCTGGACCATCTCGCCGAGCGAGGCGTTCTTGCCGCCCACGGACTCGACGTCGTCGAGGCCGAGCTCGCGGAACCAGCGGACGGTGGTGGTCATGGCGGGGGTCCTTCCGGGGACGGGGCGCGCGGGGTGGGGCGGAGGTCGTGCGGGTGGCCGGGGTGGCGGCGAGGGACAGGATGGCAGCCCGGGTCAGCCGGAGCCCTTGAGCTGGCGCGTGTGCATGATCACGGCCGCCATCTCCTCGACGGACATCCCGGCGGAGTTGATGACCGGCAGCCGGTGCGCCCGGTAGAGCTCCTCGGCGCGCTTGAGCTCCCACGAGCACTGCCGGAGGGAGGCGTAGGGGGAGTCGGGTCGGCGCTCGCTGCGCACCTGGCTGAGACGCGCCGGCGTGGAGGTCAGCGCGACGCAGCGGTCGAGATAGGGGCGCACCGCCTCCGGCAGCTCGCTGGCGCGCAGGTCCTCGTCGACGAGCGGGTAGTTGGCGACCTTCACTCCGTGCTGCAGGGCGAGGTAGAGCGACGTCGGCGTCTTGCCGCAGCGCGACGGGGCGACGAGGATCAGCTCCGCCTGCTGGAGGTTGCGCAGGCTGGCGCCGTCGTCGTGCTCGAGCGAGAAGTCGATGGCCTTCATCCGGCGCTCGTAGCGGTGGATGTCGCCGAGCCCGTGCAGGGCCGGCACCTTGGGGCTGGCGTTGACGTGGAGGACCCGCTCGACGATGTCGAGGTGGCTGCCGAAGAGGTCGATGAACGCGCAGCGGGTGCCGCGCAGGACGTCGCGCAGCTCGGCGTCGGCGACGCTCGAGAAGACGATGGGCGTCGTCGACTCGGTGACCGCGGCGTCGAGCTCCTCGACGACCCGGTGGGCCTGCTCGACGGTCGTGATGAACGGGATCTTCCGGCGCACGAAGTCGACGGTCGGGAACTGGTTGATGATGAGGTTCCCCAGCGTCTCGGCCGAGATGCCGGTGCCGCCGGCCAGGAAGAACACCGGTGTGGGGGAGGCCTGCTCGTCGTGGGCAGCAGTCATCCGGTCAGACCTCCTCGTCGACGAGCACGACGACGAGGGTACGCGGCCCGTGGACGCCCTCGACGCGCTCGAGCTCGATGTCGCTCGTCGCGCTCGGTCCGCTGACCCACGTCAGGGGTCGCGCGAGGCCCGGCTCGGGACGCAGCCGCCCGACCGCCTCGGGGACGTCGTGGACGACCTGCCCGGCGCGCACGACGCAGACGTGCACGTCGGGGACGAGGGTGAGGGCGCGGCGCCCCTGGTCGGCCGCGTGGTCGAGGACGACGGTGCCGGTCACGGCGATGCCGACGGCCGCCGCGGTGACGACGGCGTCGACCGCGTCGAGCTCGGCGTCGACCCGGACGTCGGCCTCGTCGAGCACGCGGACGACCTCCGTCGCCGCCCCCCGCCACGCGGGGTCGAGGCCGGTGGGCAGGACGGCTGTGGCACAGCCCTGTTGCCGCAAGGCGTCCGCCACGGCCCCGGCGACACCGGACGCCGCGACCCGGACGACCTGCGCCCGGTAGTCGGCGACGTTCTCGGCGAAGAGGTCGAGGGTGGCCGCCCGCCCGGGGGAGGTCTCCTCGACGACGGCGGTCGGGGCGCGGTCGGCCGGCGTCGTGACGACGTCGGCGGTGGCGCCGCGCACCCGCGCGAGGATCTCGTCGCGCGCGCTCATCGGGACCCCTGCCCGCGCTCGCGGGCCCACCACTGCCGGAAGGTCTCGGTCGGTGGGGTCGGCACGTCCCGGGCGTCGGTCCACGCACCGAGCCCCGGCACCGCCCGTACCGTGCGGCCACCGATGACGCGACCCGCGGTCGTCGCGGCCCGCTGCGCGGCCGCGAGCCGCTTCGGGTCCGACAGCACCCACGCGGCGGCGGCCATCGCGGCCGACTCGGCGGTGCGGCCCTCCTGCTCGACGACCCGCCCGCGCAGCTCGACGAGCAGCTCGGGGATGTCGATGCGCACCGGGCACGCGTCGAAGCACGCGCCGCAGAGGCTGGAGGCGTAGGGCAGCGACTTGTCGACCTCGCTCGTCGTCCCGCGCAGCTGGGGGTTGAGGACGGCGCCGATCGGGCCGGGGTAGACCGAGCCGTAGGCGTGGCCGCCGGTGCGCTCGTAGACCGGGCAGACGTTGAGGCAGGCCGAGCAGCGGATGCAGCGCAGCGCCTGGCGGCCGACGCGGTCGGCGAGGACGTGGCTGCGGCCGTTGTCGAGGAGGACGACGTGGACGTCCTGGGGTCCGTCGCCGTCGTGGGCGCCGCTCCACATCGTCGTGTACGGGTTCATCCGCTCGCCCGTGCTCGAGCGGGGGAGCAGCTGGAGCATCGGCGCGAGGTCGTCCCACCGGGGCAGGACCTTCTCGATGCCGACGACGGTGACGAGCGTCTCGGGCAGCGTGAGGCACATCCGCCCGTTGCCCTCGGACTCGACGACGACGAGCGTGCCGGTCTCGGCGACGGCGAAGTTGGCCCCCGAGACCGCGACCTTCGCGCGGAGGAACTTCTCGCGCAGGTGCAGCCGCGCGGCCTCGGCCAGGCGGGCGGGCTCGTCGGTGAGGTCCTCCGGCGCGGGGCGACCGACCGCGGCCATCTCGCGGCGGAAGATGTCGCGCACCTCGCTGCGGTTGCGGTGGATGGCCGGCACGAGGATGTGGCTCGGCCGGTCGTGCCCGAGCTGGACGATGAGCTCGGCGAGGTCGGTCTCCCAGGCGTTGACCCCGGCGGCCTCGAGCGCCTCGTTGAGCTCGATCTCCTGGGTGGCCATCGACTTCACCTTGACGACCTCGTCGACCTGCTGGTCCCGGACGATGCCGAGGACGATCGCGTTGGCCTCGGCGGCGTCGCGCGCCCAGTGCACGGTCGCGCCGTTCGCGGTGAGGCTCGCCTCGAGCTGCTCGAGGTAGTCGCCGAGGTGGGCGAGTGCCTCGTCCTTGGCCTCGGCGCCGGCGACGCGCAGCGCCTCCCACTCGGGCACCTCGGCGACGACGCGGGCCCGCTTGTCGCGGATCGTGTGCGTCGCGTGCCTGAGGTTGCGGCGCTGCTGGGTGTTGGCCAGTGCCTCGCGGGCGGCGGTGGGGAACTTCGGCATCCCCACGAAGACAAGCGAGGTCTGCTGGACGGGGCCGGGGGTGGTCGTGGTCATGCCGGGTCCTCCTCGGTCGAGGCGAGGACCTCGGCCAGGTGCAGGTGGCGGACGCCGGCGCGCTGCCGGCCGAGGATGCCCCCGATGTGGGCGAGGCAGGAGTTGTCGCCGGCGACGAGGACCTCGGCGCCGGTGCCGACGACGGCCCGGGCCTTGTCCGAGCCCATCGCGACCGACACGTCGGCGTTCTTCATCGCGAAGGTGCCGCCGAACCCGCAGCACTCGGTGGCGCCGGGCAGCTCGACGAGGTCGATGCCCCGCACCGCCCGCAGGAGCTGCAGCGGCCGGTCGCCGACCCGCAGCATCCGCAGCGAGTGGCAGGTCGGGTGGTAGGTGACGCGGTGCGGGAACCACGCGCCGACGTCGGTGACGCCGAGGACGTCGACGAGCAGCTCCGAGAGCTCGAGCACCTTGGGGACGGTGTGCTCCACCCGGCTCGCGAGCCGGTCGTCGCCGGCGAGCTCGACGATGCCGCGGTGCTGGTGGCGGACCGAGCCGACGCACGACCCGGACGGCGCGACGACCGCGTCGTAGCCCTCGAAGACGTCGACGAAGCGGCGCACCAGCGGCAGGGCCTTCGCCCCGTAGCCGGTGTTGGTGAGCATCTGGCCGCAGCAGGTCTGCGCCTGGGGGAACTCGACCGTGCAGCCGAGCCGCTCGAGGAGCCGGACGGTGGCCTTGAGCGTGTCGGGCCACATCGTGTCGTTGAAGCAGGTGGCGAACAGCGCGACCCGCAGGTCGGTGCCGGGGCGGGCGAGCGCGCTCACGGGAGCATCCACGCGAGGACGGTCGACTGCAGGCCCACGAGGAGGCACATCGCGAGGATCAGGCCGACGCTCCATGGCAGGACCCTACGGAGGATGTCGGCCTCGCGCCCGAGCAGGCCCACGCTGGTCGCGGCGATCGTCAGGTTCTGGGGGCTGATCATCTTGCCGACCACGCCGCCGGAGGTGTTCGAGGCGACGAGGAGCGTCGGGTCGATGCCGGCCGTCTGCGCGGCGCTCTGCTGGAGCGTGGCGAAGAGGGCGTTGGCGCTCGTGTCGGACCCGGTGACGGCCGTGCCGATCCAGCCGAGGGTCGGGCTGAGGTAGGCGAACAGGGCGCCGGTGCCGGCGATCCAGGTGCCGATGACGATGGTCTGCCCCGAGAAGTTCATGACGTAGGCGAGCGCGAGCATCGAGGCGACGGTGAGGAACGCCCAGCGCATGCGGTGCGCGACGGCCCAGGCCTCGGCGGCCCAGCCGCGCATCCCGACGGCGTACACGGCGGCGACGACGAGCGAGCAGAGCAGGAGCATCGTGCCGGGCGAGCTGAGCCACGGCAGCGTGTAGGTCGTGGCCGCGCTCGGCGAGCCCTTGAGGGTGAGGACCTCGCCGGAGAGGCCCGGCCAGGGCACCTTGACGTCGGTGCCGATGAGCCAGGTCTTGACCGGGGTGACGAGCTTCGCGACGCCGAAGACGACGATGACGAGGAGGTAGGGGAGCAGGGCCATCGTGATGCGGCCCGGCGTGAGGTCGCGCGAGCGGCCCGCGAGGGCGTCGGCCGAGACGGCGTGGGCGTCGGCGGGCGGGGTGACGTCGGCCGACCCGGGGGCGCCGACGGTCGCGAGCTCGCGCTCGCGCTCGACCTGCATCGTCGCGAGGGCGGTCTCGCGGCCCCGGGGCCGCCACGCCTTGAGGAAGAGGACGGCGGCGGCGAGGCCGGCGAGCGAGGCGATGATGTCGGTCAGCTCGACCGAGACGTACGTCGCGGCGAACCACTGCGCGACGGCGAAGGTCAGCCCGACGACGACCGCGACCGGCCAGGTCTCGCGCACCCCGCGACGCCCGCCGGCCATGAGGACGAGCAGGAGCGGGACGAACGCGGCGAGCACCGGGGTCTGGTGCCCGACGTACGCGCCGATCTCGTGGTACGGGATGCCGGTCAGGGTGCCCGCGGTGATGACCGGGGTGCCGACGGCGCCGAAGGCGACGGGCGCGGTGTTCGCGAGGAGGACGACCGCGGCGGCGCGCAGCGGCGAGAAGCCGAGGGCCATGAGCATGACGCCGGTGATGGCGACGGGGGCGCCGAAGCCGGCGAGCGCCTCGAGCAGGCCGCCGAAGCAGAAGGCGATGATGATCGCCTGGATGCGCGGGTCGTCGCTGATGAGGTGGAAGGTCGCGCGCAGGTCCTCGAAGCGACCCGAGCGCACGGTCACCTGGTAGAGCAGGATCGCCGTGAAGACGATCCACATGATCGGGAAGAGGCCGAAGGCGGCGCCCTGCGTGGCCGAGAGCGCCGCGAGGTGCACGGGCATCCCGAAGGCGAGCGAGGCGACGAGCACCGCGACCGCGACCGCCGTGAGGCCGGCCCAGTGGGCCTTCCAGCGCAGCACGCCGAGGGTGACGAAGACCGTCACGAGGGGGAGGAGGGCGACGAGTGCGGAGAGGGTGAGGCTGCCGCCCACCGGGGTGAGCTCCGGGCGGAACTGCGTCGGGACGGCCAGGGCCGTCGCCGGTCCGGTCGTCGTCACTGCGGTCAGGGTCATCGGGTCCTCCGGTCGCACGTCTCTGGGCGGGGATCCTGAATGGTCAGACCATTCGGGATGCGATGACGGTAGGGCCGGGTCCGTGGCGGTGTCAATGGTCTGACCACTAGTGGTCCGACCATTCGGCGTGTCGTGCGGCGTGGCGTGGCATCCTGAGCGCGTGAGCGCCGCCGACCCGCTGCCCGGCCCCGAGACCGGCGGACTGCGTGCCTTCGAGCTCGTCCTGCGCTGGGTCGACGAGCGGATCCTCGGCGGCGACCTCGAGGTCGGCGACCACCTGCCGGCCGAGCGCGACCTCGCGGCCCGGCTCGGCGTGAGCCGCGCCGCGGTGCGCGAGGCCGTCCGCACCCTCCAGGCCCAGGGCGTCGTGCGCTCCTCGGTCGGGGCCGGGGCGGCCGGCGGCACGACGTTGACCGCCGTGCCGAGCGGGGCCCTCGGGCGGCTGCTGCGGCTGCACGTCGCGCTCGCGGCGTTCCCGCTGCCCGACGTCGTCGAGGTCCGCATCGCCCTGGAGCGCCTGAGCGTCCGGCTGGCGGCCACCCACGCGACGCCCGAGGACCTGGCGGCGATGCGGGCGCTGCTGGACGAGATGGCCGACCCCGGCATCGACCGGGCTCGCTTCAACGACTGCGACACGGCCTTCCACGTCGCGCTCGCCGAGGCGGCCGGCAACGCGCTGGCGCGCGACCTCACCTCGGCGATCCGCGAGTCGATGCGCCTGCCCATCCTCGACCGCTTCCGCACCGTCGAGGTGTGGGAGGACCTCGCACCCGTGCTCCGGCGCGACCACGAGGAGATCTTCGCGGCGGTCGCGGCCGGCGACGGAGACGCGGCCGCGACGCTGACCGAGCGTCACATCCGCTCCGCGTGGGTCGCCCTCTCGGCCCACTCACCCGCCTGACCCCCGCACCTCCCCACCGCGGACGTGTGTGAAACCGCCGGGCGACCCCGGCGGGTTCACACGCGTTCGCGGTGGGGTGGGCACGGCATACTCGCGGGTAGCCCACGAGGAGCGGACGGGAGGCGACGATGAGCGGCAGGCAAGTGGCCGGGCTCGCGCTTCGCGCCCTCCCAGCGGGCCGCCGTCACGGACGCCGGGATGGCGCTGTGGGCCGAGCGGACCCGGCTGTGCCGTGACCTCGAGGCGGGTGCGAGCACCGAATGCCGCATCGGCGCCGTCGGCAACGACGTCAACGAGTGGCTGACCGCCGAGGCCGTGACCTGGCGCCACCTGCTGTCGGTGCGCCCGACCGCGACCCCGGCCCAGCTGCGGATGAGCCTGCCCGGCAACCGTGCGCTCGTGGAGCGCGGCCTCGAGATGGTCAGCGTGTTCGACGACGAGCGGCTCGACGACGAGTGTCGGCGGATGCTCGTGGCCGAGCCCGTCGGCGACTACCTCTTCGCGGTCGCCGACATCCAGATGAAGGTCATCGACCACGAGCGCGTCCTCCTCGAGGGGCCGACCGTCGACGGGCAGTTCTCGGTCATCGACGTGCGCTCCCCACGCGTGCTCGAGCAGGCGATGAGCTACTGGAACGCGGTCCTCGCCTCCGCCTTCGGGTGCGGCACCGAGCGGGCCGAGGCCGTCCACCTGAGCGAGCGGCAGGAGCGGGTCGTCGACCTCATGCAGCAGGGCATGACGGACGAGGCCGTGGCCCGTCACCTCCGGGTCAGCGTCCGCACCGTGCGCTCCGAGGTCGCCCGGATCCTCGAGACCCTCGAGGTGCGCTCGCGGTTCTCGGCGGGGTTCCGCCTCGGACGCGGCGAGGCGCGCACCGACTGAGCGGCCCCACCGGGCCGCGCCTGCAGGTTGCTGCAACGGGGCTGACAGCGCCCCCCGGGCCGGGTGACCATACCGACGGCCCCACCCCAGACCGACCCCGCGGGTGGAGGGGCCCGCGCGGGTCGGCCCACCTCGTCACGCCCGCCGCCGCGGTCAGGCGAGGGTGACCCAGCGGCCGTCCGGCTCGCGGGCCACGAGCCCGAGGTCGCGGAACTGCTCGAGCCACCCGGTCATCGGCCACCAGCCCCACACCTGCGCGAACCGGTTGGCGTTGAGCACGATGTCCTCGACGTGCTGGACCGGCGGGCTCGGGCTCGGGTGCCACTGGTGGACGGCCCCGGCGCCGCCGACGAAGAGCAGCCGGCCCCCTGCGCGGGCGAGGCGCTGGCCGACGTCGGTGTCCTCGGCGCCGTAGCCGACGTAGCCCTCGTCGAAGCCGCCGAGCGCCGCGAGGTCGGCCGCGGTGACCGCGAAGGAGAGGGACCAGAAGAGGGTGACGTCGTCGACGACGCGGACCTCCTGCGCGCCGAGCTCCGGCCGGGCCGGGTGGTGGCGCGGCGGCTGCGGACCTTCGTCCGGGTCGCGCTCGTAGGCGACGTCCCCGCACAGGAGCGTGGGGCCGGCGGACGGGTCGAGCGACCCCAGCAGCTCGCCGTACCGGGCGACGAGACCGTCGGAGGGCACGCAGTCGACGTCGAGGAGGACGAGGTGCTCCGCCCCGGCCGCGAGCGCCGTGGCGACGCCGAGGTTGCGCGCGGCGGCCAGCGGCAGGCGCCCTTGCATCCGGTCGATGCTCGCGTGCCGCACGTCCCACCCCGGCGGCGCCGCGTCGTCGACGACACCACTGACCTCGTCGTCGTCCATCGCGACGACGACGAGGACGTCGGGCCGCCGCGTCTGGCGGCGCAGGCCGGCCAGCTGCCCGCGCAGGTGGTCGTGGCGACCGTGGACGATCGTCACGACCCCGAGCCGCGCGCTCACGACGCGACCCCTGCGGCCGGGACGGCGTCCGGGGTCGCGGCGAGCGCGTCGAGCCACACCGCCGCGTCCTGCGCGCCGCGGCCCGTGCTCCACCGCTCCCACGCCGCGCCGCCCCGCCGCACGGCGTCGTCGAGCAGGCCGGGCCAGCGGTCGGCGGGCGGCCAGCCGACGTGACCCGTGGCCACCCCGAGCCGCTGCACCGCCCGCACCGTCGCCTCCTGCTCCCCGAACGGGCGCTGCTGCGAGACGACGACGGCCGGCGCGCGGGCGGCGGCGACGTCGGCCACCGCGTTCTGCCCGGCGTGCGTGACGACGACGTCGGCGGTGCACAGCTCGTGCCACAGGTCGGGGGAGGGGTCGGCCGGGCTGCGCTCGGTCCACTCCCAGCCGGGGGTGGCGGCCCGCGCCGCCGCGACCGAGCCGGCGTCGGTGTCGCGGCCGCCCGCACCCCACACGACGAGCACGCGGCGCCGGCCGTCGGTGCTCGCGGCGGGGACCCGAGGCCGTCCGTCGAACCGCGAGAGGCCGCCCACGAAGAGGGCCTCGTCCCTCCAGCGCTGCGGCCAGCCCGTGTCGTGCGCGCCCTCGGGCCAGGGCGCGAGCAGGCCCTGGGCGAGGTCGTACGCGCTGACGTGGGCGCGGTCGGTCCGCTCGCCGGGCAGCGCGACGACGACGACCGGCACCCCGCAGAGCCGCACGGCCAGGGCCGCCTCGACCGACACGTCCGTGACGACGAGGCGGGGCCGGGCCCGGGCGACCCACGCCGTGAGCGCAGCCGCCCGGTCGCGCACTCCGCTGTGGTGCAACGGAGCCCAGTGCAGGACGCCGCCGGCGTCGAGGTCGTCGCCGGTCGCCGGGTCGTCGTCCGCCGGGAGTCGCACCCAGCGGTCCTCGAACCCGGGCGGGGCCGGCAGGCTGCTCAGGCCGACCACGGGCGAGCGCAGGTGGGCCGCGACGGACGTCATCCGGGACAGGTGCCCGCGGCCGTGGTGGTGGACGTAGTAGCCGATCACGCGGCGCCGCTCAGCGGCAGCATCGCCTCGTAGACCTCGAGGTAGTCCTCGACCATGCGGTCCACCGAGCAGTGCCGGACGGCGTGCTCCCGGCACCTGCGGCGGTCGAGGCCGACCGCCTCCGCGACGGCCCGCCCCGCGGCGGCGACGTCGTCGGCCGGCACGAGCCGGCCCACGTCCGGGGTGACGAACTCCGGCAGACCTCCGCGGGCGAACGCGACGACCGGTGTGCCGCAGGCGAGGGACTCGGCCGCGACGAGTCCGTAGGGCTCGTCCCAGGCGGGGGTGACGAGGGTGGCGGCGCTGGAGCCGAACAGCTCGACGAGCTCGTCCGTTCCGAGGTGCCCGAGCAGCTCGACGTCACCGCCGAGCCGCGGGCGCACCATCGCCCGCACGTACTCCGGGTCACCGACCGGCCCGGCCAGCCGCAGCGGACGACCGGCCGCCCGCGCGGCGTCGATGGCCAGGTGCGGCGCCTTCTCGGGGACGAGGCGTCCGGCCCAGGCCAGGGCGTCACCGCCCGGCCCCGGCGTCCAGCGCCGGACGTCGACCCCGTTGGGCACCACGTCGGCGGGCGTCACGTGGCTCCACGCGGCGCGGGTGTGGTCGCTGACCGCGACGAACCGCGAGCGGTCGTCCGCGGCGAGGGCGATGGCCGGCTCCAGCCACGGGGTCGGCGGGGTGTGCAGCGTCGTCACCATCGGGGCGCGCGCGGCGGCGGCCATCGCGACGGGGAGGTGGTGGAGGCTGTTGTTGTGCACGACGTCGACGTCGTCGCGGCGCTGCAGCTCGAGCATCAGCTGGAGGTAGGCGTGGTGCTCGGTCAGCCACGTCTCGGGGGGCATGGCGACGTCGCGGCGTGCCGTGTCGCTCAGCTCGAGTGGGCGGGTGGCGAGCTCGCGGGCGTCGAGGCGCGGGTCGCTGCCCGGGCCGGCGAAGACGGTCACCTCGACCCCGCGCTCGCGCAGGCCGCGGCACAGGTTCCAGGTGAGCGACTCCAGCCCACCGGCGAACGGCTCGGCCAGCGGGAAGCGGGAGGAGGCGACGACGACGACGTGCAGGGGGTCGTCGAACCGGCGAGGGACGATCGTGGGGGTGGGTCGGACGACGTCCACCCTCCACCTCCTGATCGACCGGCTCCGTGACCTCCGACCGCCGACGGCGGGCGGCCGCACCGGTCCTACCCGACAGGGAGCCCGGCAAACCTGCCCGCAGGAGGGACGGTCGGGCAGACCCCCTCGGTCGAACGGCCAGTGTCGGCCCCGTCGGTTCGCCGCCGGCGAGGCTCCGTCCCTAGCGTCGTCGTGGGGTCCGAACCGCGGACACCAGACCAGGAGCTCTGATGAACCGCGACGGCCGCACCCGGCTGCGCTCGACGGCCACCGTCGTGGGCACGCTGTTCGTCGTCGTGCTCGAGATGGCCTTCCTCACCGGGGTCTGGCACCTCGGGGACGGCGTCCATCGCCAGCGCGAGGCCGCGGCCGCGTTCTCCGCCGTCGCCACGTCCGTCGCGAGCGGTTCGGCCACCCCCGACGCCCTGACCCGCACGGTCGACGGGCTCGCGCGGGCCGGCGTGGACCTCACCCCCGGCTCGGTCGGCGCGACGGCCGTCGACGCCGCCCGGGCGCTCGAGACCTCTCCCGGTGACCCGGGTGCCCTGGCCTCCCTGCGGGCCGCCGACTCCGCCCTCGCGGAGGAGCTCGCCGAGGCGAGCAGCGCCCGCGCCTGGCTGGCCTTCGCCATCCACGCCGGCCTCCTCGTCGGGGTCTCCGTCGGCTGGTTCGCCTGGTTCCGCCGGATCGTCGACCGGCATCGGCGGCTGGAGCGCGAGCTGACGGCCCAGCGGGTCGTCGACCAGCGCGAGCGGCGCCTGCTGGCCCTGGTCCAGAACAGCGCCGACCTCATCGTCGTCATCGAGGCCGACGCGACGATCTCGTTCGTCAGCCCGTCCGCCCCGGCGGTCATCGGTCGCACGCCCGACGAGCTCGTCGGGCAGCACGTCAAGGACCTCGTCGGCGACGAGGCGCCGACCCTGCTCGCGCTCCTCACCGACGGACGTCAGGGGGACCAGGCGGTCCGGCTGCGGCTCACCCGCGCGGACGGGCGGACCATCGTCGGCGAGGGCACGCTGACCAACCTGCTCGGCGAGTCGACCGTCGAGGCGTGGCTGCTCACGCTGCGTGACGTCACCGAGCAGCACGAGCTCGCCGAGCAGCTCTCGCACCAGGCCTTCCACGACGCCCTGACCGGGCTCGCCAACCGCGCGCTGTTCGCCGACCGGCTCGAGCACGCCATCTCCCGCCGCGAGGGCACCCTCGCCGTGATGTTCCTCGACCTCGACGACTTCAAGCAGGTCAACGACACCCGCGGCCACTCCGTCGGCGACCGGCTCCTCGTCGTCGTCACCGACCGCCTCCGCTCCGTGCTGCGCTCCCGCGACACCGCGGCCCGGCTCGGTGGCGACGAGTTCGCCGTCCTCATGGAGGAGACCGACCGCGCTGCCGCCGAGCAGATGGGGCAGCGCATCCTCGAGGTGCTCGCGCAGCCGGTCTCGATCGACGGGGCGTCCTGGTCGGTCAAGGCCAGCCTCGGCATCGCCCTCGCCGACACCCGCAGCTCGACCGCGGAGGACGTCCTGCGCGAGGCCGACGTCGCGATGTACTGGGCCAAGGAGCAGGGCAAGGGCACGCTGCGCGTCTTCGACGCCGCCCAGCACGCGGTGACGCTCGACCGGCTGACCCTCCAGAACGAGCTCGTCGAGGCCATCGAGACCGGCGGCCTGCTCCTGCACTTCCAGCCGACCGTCAACCTCCGGACGCGCGAGGTGACCGGCTTCGAGGCGCTCGTGCGCTGGCAGCACCCGTCGCGGGGCTTCCTGCCGCCGAACGAGTTCATCCCCGCCGCCGAGGAGTCCGGCGCGATCGTCGCCCTCGGGTCGTGGGTGCTCGCCGAGGCCTGCCGGGCCGCCGTCGAGCTCCAGGCCCCGGGGGCCCGCGTGACGATGGCCGTCAACGTCTCCGCCCAGCAGCTGTCCAAGCCCGACTTCACCGCCGAGGTCGCCGGCGTCCTCGCCCGCACCGGGCTCGACCCCACCCTGCTCGTCCTCGAGATCACCGAGTCGGTGCTCCTCGACGACATCGTGTCCGCGGCCGGCTCCCTCCACGGGCTGCGCGACCTCGGGGTGTCCATCGCGATCGACGACTTCGGCACCGGCTACAGCTCGCTGTCCTACCTCTCCCAGCTGCCCGTCGACATCCTCAAGGTCGACAAGAGCTTCATCGACGACATCGTCGACGACCGCCACGCGGCGACCGTCACCCTGGCCATCCTCGAGATGAGCCGCTCGCTCAAGATGACGACCGTCGCCGAGGGCGTGGAGACCTCCGAGCAGGCGGCCTGGCTCGAGGAGCAGGACTGCGGGCGCGGACAGGGCTACCTCTGGTCGCGGCCCGTGCCCTTCGCCGAGGCCCGGGCGCTCGTCCCGGGCGGTGCGCCACGCGTCGACGAGGTGCGGGTCGGGTGACCCCCCGGTCGGCGCGGCAGGGGGACGCCGCCGACGAGGTCCACGGGGCGCGGGGGAGCGGTCCGCGCGCCGTCGCGGGCCCGCGGAACCGCCCGGTGCAGCCGGTGCCCACCGCGCCGATGCCCACGCCGCTGCGCGCGGCGCTGCTCGGGCTGCTCGCGCTGTGCGGGGCCTACCTCGTCGTGCCGGACGGGACGGCGCGCGACGTCGGCAACAGCGTCGCCGGGGTCCTCGCCATGGTGCTCGCCCTCGCCGGCGCCCGACGCCTCACCGCCCGCCGCCGGGGCTGGCTCGTCGTCCTGGCCGGGTACTCGCTCTGGGTCGCGGGCGACGCGCTGTTCACGGTCGAGCAGAGCTACCTCCACCTCACGAGCTACCCGCTGACCAGCGACGTCCTCTACCTCTCCGGCTACGTCGTCCTCACCGTCGGCCTGCTGCGGCTGGTCCGCGGCCGGCAGCGCGGGATGGACCCGACCCCGATCCTCGAGGCGCTCATCGTCGCCGCCGGCTTCGGCACGGTCGTCGGGACCTTCCTCGTGGCGCCGATCGCCGTGGACTCCACGACCTCGGTGCTCGGCCGGCTCGTCGCCACGGCCTACCCCGTCGGCGACGTCGTCCTCGTCGGGGTGCTGGTCCGGCTGTGGACCTCGGTCGGCTCGCGCAACCCGGCCTTCCGCTTCCTCATGCTTAGCATGGCCGCGACGACCGCCGCCGACCTCGTGTGGAACGCCTTCGCCCTCGTCGACCCCCTGGCGACCACGCCGCGCTGGCTCGACGTGCTGTGGCTGCTCGGCTACGTCGCGGCCGCGGCCGCGGCGTGCTCGCCGTCCGGGGCGGCGCTCGTCGGCGGCGAGACCCGCTCCGCGCCCGCGGCGTCGGTCGGGCGCCGGCTCGCGGCCCTCGGTGGCGCGGCGGCGCTGCCCGGCATCACGCTCCTCGTGGTCGGCACGCTGGGTCTCGACATCCCGTGGGGCGTCGTGGGGGCGGGCTGCATCGTCCTCTCGCTGCTCGTCGTCGTCCGCATCGCCGTCCTCGTCCGCGTCGTCGAGGAGCAGGCGGTGCAGCTCTCCGCCCTCGCCCGCAGCGACGGCCTCACCGGGGCGCCGAACCGTCGGTCGTGGGACCACGAGCTCGGGCGCGCGGTCCACCGGGCCGAGGAGGACGGGGGGCCGCTGACCGTGGCGCTCGTCGACCTCGACCACTTCAAGCGCTACAACGACCGGCTGGGGCACCAGGCCGGCGACCGGCTCCTGCGTGAGGCCGTCGCGGCGTGGGGGGCGCTCCTCGAGCCGGGTGAGCTGCTCGCGCGCTACGGCGGTGAGGAGTTCGGCCTCCTCCTGCCCGGCGTCGACCCCGACGAGGCGGTCCGTCGGCTCGAGGCGATGCAGGCCGTGACCCCCGATGGCCAGCGGTTCTCGGCCGGGGTCGCCGTCTGGGAGCCCGGTGCGCAGCCCGGCGCGGTCGTCGAGCGGGCCGACCGGGCGCTCTACGACGCCAAGCACGCCGGCCGCGGGTGCGTGCGCGTGGCGGGAGCCGGGCTCGAGGGCACGACCCCGCCGGTCCGCATCGCCCTGCAGCCGGTCGTCGACCTGCACGCCGGCGACCCCATCGGCCACGAGGCCCTCAGCCGCTTCGCCGAGGGCGACCCGGAGTCCGTCTTCGCCGAGGCCCACCGCGTCGGGGACGGGTCGCTGCTCGAGGCGGCGGCCATCGCCGCGGCGCTGCGTCGTCGGCCCCCGCAGGGCTACCTGTCGGTCAACGTCAGCGTCGGCGCGCTCATCAGCGAGGCCGTCGCCGCCGTGCTGCCCGCCGACCTCACCGGCCTCGTCATCGAGATCACCGAGCAGACCGACGTCGAGGAGTGGGACCGGGTGCGCGAGGTCGTGGCCGACTGCCGCGCGCGCGGGGCCCTCATCGCCGTCGACGACTGGGGCAAGGGCTACTCGACGGTCGAGCGCTTCATGCGGCTGCGGCCCGAGGTCGTCAAGCTCGACCGCGGCCTGCTCGACGACCTCGACGACCCGGACCGCCAGCACGACCTGCGCACGCTCGTCGGCTGGGCCGAGAGCATGGGGTCGACCGTCTGCGCCGAGGGCGTCGAGACCGCCCGGCAGTGGGACACGCTGCGCTCGCTCGGGGTGCGCTTCGGGCAGGGCTACCTCTTCGGTCGGCCCGCGCCCGAGCCGGCCGTCACCGACTGATTGCCCATCCGCCACCTCCCAGGGCCTCCTGGAGGGGTCGGGAGGTGGCAGATGGGCAATGAGTCGCGCCCGTGCCCCCGACTTCTTGCGAGTTCCGCCGGTCGACACGCGCTGGGACGGCGGGTCGAGCGGCGGAACTCGCAAGAAGTGCGGAGAGGGGGTGCGGCCCGGAGCCTCGCCGTGGACGGGGACGCGTCTCCGGGGGAGGGGGAGGGGAGGCGTCAGGCGGAGGCGGAGAGCGTCGCCGGCGGCTGGGCGGCCGGCTCGACGGGGTGCCAGGTGCGGGTCTTGTTGCCGCCGGTGCGCTTCGCGGAGTACATCGCCGAGTCGGCGAGCACCTCGACGTCGATGCCGGCGGCGTGGGCCTGCCCGAACGTGGCGACGCCGATGCTCGCGGTGACGGCGCACCCGAGCTCGACGCGCGTGGCGTGGCCGTGCTTCTCGACGACGTCGACGAGGGACCACGCGACGGCCTCGGCGGCGGCGAGGTCGGCCTCCGGGAGGAGCACCTCGAACTCGTCACCACCCCGGCGCCCGACGGTCCCCTGGCCGCCGACGGCCCGGCGCAGCGCGCGCGCGACATCTGCGAGCAGGACGTCGCCGGCGGCGTGGCCGCGGGTGTCGTTGACCTGCTTGAAGTGGTCGAGGTCGATGAGGAGCAGCGCGCCGCGCTCCCGCGCGCGGGGGGTCTGGCGGTGGCAGGCGATGAGGGTGTCGAGCTGGCGACGGTTGGGCAGCCCGGTCAGCTCGTCGTGCGCGGCGTCGTGCGCGTGCCGCTGCTCGATGAGCCGGCGCTCGGAGACGTCGACGAGGTTGACGAGGACGACGAGGTCGCCGTCCGGTCCGGGCACGGCGCGGGCGCTGCACGAGAGCACGATCGACTGCTGGGCGTGGTCCCGGGCGGTCCACTCGGCCTGGACCAGCTCGCCGTCGGCCTCGACGGCCCGCGCGAGGATGGTGGCGAGGCCGGGCTCGGTGCCCTCGTCGAGGCTGTCGCCGCGGATCCCGACGAGGTCGGCGGGGTCGCGTCGCAGGATCTCGCCGACCGCCTGGTTGGCCTGCAGCACCAGGCCCTCCGGACGCACGACGAGCAGCCCGCTCGGTGCGTAGGCGATGAGGCGGTCGGACCACTGGTGCTCCTGGCGCACGCTCCCGACGAGGGAGCGCAGCTCGGCCCGGTAGGTACCGAGGACGAGGGCCAGGAAGGCGACGAGCATCATGTAGCCCTGCAGGACGAGCGCCTGCGTGTGGGCGTCGCGGATCCCGGCGAAGGGGCCGCCGGCCCCTGTCATCAGCCGGACGAGGGGGAGCACCGCCACGACCGCCCCGTCGAGGGCGGTGAGCGGGAGCGGGAGCCGGACACCCGCCCACACGAGCAGGCCGAGCGGGATGAAGGCCAGCGGCAGGGACTGGCCCGGCCCGAAGACCCACCACGTGACGGCGCCGGTCGTCCCGAGGATGGCCGCGGCCTCCACGCTCTGGCGCGCGCCGGGCCTCGTGAGGTGCCGGCGGGTGCCGAGGGTCGCGCCGACGACGACGACCACCGACGCGAGGTTGCGCAGGTACATCGCGACGCCGACCGCGAGGGAGGCCTCGCGTCCCTCGACGAGGAGGGCGGCCAACCCGCAGGCGGACGTCGCGAGGATGGCCACGCTGGTCGAGAGCACGAGGCGGTTGAGCTCCGAGAGGCGGCGGACGCTGCCGCGCCGCTCGTGCCGCGGCGCCACGGCCCGGTAGAGGAGGACGGTGAAGAGGCCGAGCAGCAGGTTGCCCAGGCCCAGCAGGGCGCCGGGCAGGAGGTCGAAGCCGGTGAGGACGTTGCCGACGGTGGCCGCGACCCCGGTCAGGGCGGCGGCGCCGGCGAGCTCGCGCCGCGAGACCGTGCGCAGCGCCCACAGGACGCCCACGCCGGCCGCCGGCCAGAAGAGGGCGAGCTGCGTCTCGGGCTGTGCCGTCGCGCGCCCCAGGGCGATCGCCACGCAGTGCAGCGCGAGGAAGCCGACCGTCCGACGCAGCACAGGACCTCCTCGACGTGGGCCCGCGCGGTCGGCGAGCCGTGGCGGATGACCCATCGGCACCGACCGGTCGAACTTGACAACGGTGTCGACCCGTCGTCGAACCATGGCCGAACGGCCGGGTCCCCCGGGGTGGTGAGGGCCGGACGACGCTGGGCGTCCGGTCCCTCGGGGGTCAGGCCGCGAGGGGCTCGTCCGGCCACGGCTCGCGGGAGGGGAACGGCAGGATCTCGGCCCAGCCGAGGACGGGGGCGGATGGGTGCTGGCTCGGCGTCGTGTCTCCACGATGCCCCGCGCGGTGGGGTGCCGTCCGGCGGGAACCTCAGGCCTCGCTCACGCTTGCGTCAAGGAAGCCGAGGACGCCGCGTGGTGCGCGC
The DNA here is from genome assembly GCF_000720925.1 of Phycicoccus jejuensis. Lineage (GTDB taxonomy): Bacteria > Actinomycetota > Actinomycetes > Actinomycetales > Dermatophilaceae > Phycicoccus > Phycicoccus jejuensis. The sequence continues at coordinate 238,627 of NZ_JOEE01000006.1, forward strand.
GTGACTCCGGCAGGAGCCGCCGTCGTCGGGTGCCCCCGGCAGGAGCCGGCGTCAAGTGCCCCCGGCAGGAGCCGCCGGCGCCGTCCGCTCGTTCCTCGCGGTCGGCTCCGGCTCCCGTCATCGTGCCGGCGCCACGCAGCGCTCGCAGGCTCGCGCTCGCGTGCCCCCGGCAGGATTCGAACCTGCGACACCTTCTTTAGGAGAGAAGTGCTCTTCCCCTGAGCTACGAGGGCGGGAAGACCGCGCACAGCCTACGGGGCGCGACCCGTGCTCGGCGCGCGCGGCCGGTGTCGACCCGGCGCGTACGCCGCCCGGCGCGACGGCATACTGCGGCTCGTGACCGACGCCCTGCGGACCCCGGACCGCGCGACCCTGCAGCGCCGGACCGTCACGACGCTCGTCGCGTCGCAGGTGCTCGGCGGCGTCGGGCTGTCGGCCGGGATCGCCGTGGGCGCCCTGCTCGCGGAGCAGGTGAGCGGCTCGGCACGCTTCGCCGGCCTCGGCGGGACCTTCCAGGTCCTCGGCTCCGCGCTCGTCGCCATCCCGATGGCCCGGGTCATGGCCGCCCGCGGCCGCCGGCCGGGCCTCGCCCTCGGGTACGCGCTCGCGGCGGCCGGTGCGGTCGGGCTCATCACCGCGGGGATCATCGGCAGCTTCCCGCTCCTGCTCGTCGCCAGCCTGGCGTTCGGCGGGGCGACGACCGCGAACAGCCAGAGCCGCTACGCCGCCGCCGACCTCGCGCCGCCCGACCGCCGGGCCCGCGACCTGAGCATCGTCGTGTGGGCCACCACCCTCGGCAGCGTCCTCGGCCCGAACCTCGTCGGCCCCAGCGCCCCCGTGGCCGACGCCCTCGGCCTGCCCCGGCTCACCGGCCCGTTCGTCTTCTCGCTCGTCGGGCTGCTGCTGGCCATCGTCGTCGTGCTCGTGCGCCTGCGCCCGGACCCGCTCCTGCTCTCTCGCCGCCTCGCGCTCGACGAGGGCGGCGAGCCCGGGGAGCCGATCCACGGCTCGGTGACCCGCGGGCTGCGCGTCGCCTTCGCCCACCCCGTCGCGCGCCTCGGGCTGCTCACCCTGGCCCTCGGGCACGGCGTCATGGTCTCGGTCATGGTGATGACGCCGCTGCACATGTCCCACGGCCACGCCGAGCTGACGGTCATCGGGCTCGTCATCAGCATCCACATCATCGGGATGTACGCCTTCTCTCCGCTCACCGGCCTCGCCGTGGACCGCGTCGGCGGCCGCGTCGTCGCGCTCGTCGGGTCGGGCATCCTCGGCGCCGCGACGCTGCTCGCGTCGGTGTCGCCCATGGGTGAGTCCTCGACGCTCATCGGCGGGCTCTTCCTCCTCGGCCTCGGCTGGTCCTGCACGCTCGTCGCGGGATCCACCCTGCTGACCTCGGCCGTGCCCGCCGCCGAGCGGCCGGGGGTCCAGGGGGCCTCCGACCTGCTCATGGGGCTCGCCGCGGGCGGCGGGGGCGCCGTCGCCGGGGTCATCGTCGACCGCGTCGGCTTCCAGGCGCTGGCGCTGACCTCGCTCGGCTTCGCGATGGTCATCGGCCTCGTGGCGATCGCGACCCGCGTCCCCGCCGACCCGCTCGACGGCGACGGCCGGCCGGTCCCCGCCTGACGTCGGAGCCCGCTGTGACCCGACGTGGGCGACCGCGCGGCGGCGGACGGACCGCCCAAGAACCAGTGCTCGTCCGGCCGCTGTCGTGTGCTTCCTCCTCTGAGGCAACCATGACGAGCGGTCGGTTGCGTCACCGTCCGAGGCGCTCATGACGAGCGGTCGGTTGCGACCGGTGGTGACGCAGGCAGCCGCTCGTCCCGGGTGCTCCGAGGCGTGACGCAGGGGAACCCCTCATCCCGGATGCTCCGAGGCGTGACGCAGGGCAGCCGCTCATCCCGGGTGCTCCGAGATGTGGAGCGACCGGCAGCGGGCCGAGGACCTCTCGGGACCCCAGCCGTCAGGATCGGTTCGAGGTGAACGTCGACCCTCTCGTGGTCGGGTGTCACCTCGACGGGGGTGGGGGTGCCTGCGCCGCGCCTCCCGGGACGCTCGGGGGCGCGTTGTTAGCCTGCTGGGGTGACTGCGAGCGGACCGGTGCGCGACGCACGGCCCGACCGACGGGTCGGCGCCGCCGACGCCGCCCACGACGACGAACCGCGGGGAGGGCACCTGAGCATCGCCCCGGACCCCGCCACGCTCCGGGCCCAGCGCGTCGCCGACGCCCGGGCCCGGTGGACCCGCCAGCTCGTCGAGCTCGGCGGCCCCAACACTCTGCTCTGGTACCGAGACCTCCCGGTCGGCACCCTCGACCTCTCCTCGGCGCACCTCGGCGCCCGCAGCGGCCTCCTCGCCGGTGGCGCGACGCGGCTGTCGGACCTGGTCCGCGAGCCGCACGCCTTCGACGACGCCCGCACCCGTCTCGGGCGCATCCACGACACCGCGACCGAGATCGAGCGCGAGCACGCCGTGCGCACCTGCTTCCTCGGGGTCGGGATGGCGTCGTGGACCGTTGTGCTCGACGACGGACGGGTCGTCCCGCGCCAGCCCGGCGCACCGGTCTTCCTGCGCGCGCTCGCCACCCGGCCCGCCGACCCGCGCCGTCACGACTGGGTGCTCGAGCCCGGTGACGAGCTCGAGGTCAACCCCGCGCTCGTCAACTACCTCGCCTCCGAGCATGGCATCACCCTCGACACCGACCGGCTCGAGCAGCTCGCCACCGCCGGCGGGTCGCTCGACCCCTACCCGGCCTACGCCGCGCTCGCCGACGCCTGCCGCGCGGTGCCCGACCTCTCGGTCGACCCGAGGGTGGTCATCAGCACCTTCCCGTACCACAAGGCCCCGCTCGTGGCCGACCTCGCGGCGCACGGCGACGCGCTCGCCGAGCACGACGTCGTGGCGGCCCTCGCCGGCGTGGCCGACGCGCTCCCCGCCGTCGCGGTGGGGGCCGCCGACGGTGCCCGGGGGCCGGTCGAGGACTTCCTCGTGCTCGACGCGGACGCCACCCAGCGCGAGGCGGTCGAGGCGGTCCGCGGCGGGTCGCACCTGCTGCTCCACGCGCCGTCCGGGACGGGTGCGTCACAGACCGTCGCCAACCTCGCGGCCGCGCTCGCGGCGGACGGCCAGCGCGTGCTCGTCGTCTCCCCGAAGCGCACGGCCCTCGACGCGGTGCGCGACCGCCTGACCGACGTCGGGCTCGGCGAGCTCGTCCTCGACCTCGTCGGCGGCGGCCACACCCGGCGGGCCGTCGTGCGCTCCCTCGTCGACGGGCTGGACCGGGCCGTCGAGCGCGTCTCGGGCGCGCCCTCGTCCCCCCGCCGCACCACGCCCGGCCCCGAGGGCAGCGAGTCGCGCCGCGGGCGCGCCGAGGCCGCGGCCCTCCTCGACACCCACCTGCGGGCGCTGCACGGCCACCGCGACCCGTGGGGCGTCACCCTGCACCAGGTGCAGGAGGAGGTGAGCCGCCACGCCCTGCTCGAGGACGCGCCCCGCTCGCGGGTGCGGCTCGCGGGCGCCGTCCTCGCCCGCCTCGACCGCGAGACGCTCGCCGAGGCCGGCGACATCCTCACCCGGGTCGCGACCCTCGCGGCCTGGGACGGCGACGGCGCCGACGACCCCTGGTTCGGCGCCGACCTGCGCACCGCCGAGGTGGCCGAGGAGGCCCGTGAGCGCGTCGAGCGGCTCGCCACCGGGCTGGTCCAGGACACCCGCCGGACGCTGGCCGACGTCTTCCGGGGTGTGCACCTGCCGGCCTCGCCGACGGTGCTGGACTGGGACCGCGTGCTCGCGACCGTCGGCCAGGTCCGCGACACCCTCGAGGTCTTCCGCCCCGAGGTGTTCGACATCCCGCTCGACGACCTCGTCGTGGCGACCGCCACGCGCAGCGAGCGCCGCGACTCCGGCACCGACCTCGGCGCCCTCGAGCGCTGGCGGGTGCGGCGGCAGGCCCGCGCGCTCCTGCGTCCCGGCCGGCCGCCCGCCGACCTGCACGCCGCGCTGCGCGAGGCCGAGCACCAGCGGCACGCCTGGCGCGAGCTCGCCGGCTCCGGCGGCCGTCCCGAGATCCCCGTCGAGCTCGACCGCGCCCGCGCCGCCCACGACGCCCTCGTCGAGGACGCCTCGTGGGTCGACGACCGCCTGCCCCACGAGGACGACGAGCTCGACCTCGTCGAGCTCGACCTCCCGGCCCTCGCCGCCCGGATGGACCGCCTGCACGCCGCGGCCGGCCGGCTCGACGCGGCGCCGGACATCCGCCTCGGCCTGGACCTGCTCGGGCAGCTCGGCCTCACCGCGCTCGTCGAGGACCTGCGCGCCCGCGCCGTCCCCGCCGACCGGGTGCGTATCGAGCTCGCGTGGGTGTGGTGGTGCTCGATCGCCGACGAGCTCGGGGCCAACGACCCCGCCCTGCGCGACTTCGACGCCACCCGGCTCTCGGCCGCGGTCGCGACCCTCGTCGACTCCGACCGCGTCGCCCTCGAGGGCCAGGTCCCGCGCGTCCTCGACGCCGTCGCGCGCCGGGTCGCCGAGGTGCGTCGGGCCCGTCCGGACGAGGAGACCCGGCTGCGCGCCGAGGTCGCCCGCGCCCGCCGGCCCGCCGCGCTGCCCGACCTGCTGGCGTCGGTCGGCCGGCTCGCCACCGCCGTCCGGCCGGTGTGGCTCGCCAGTCCGCTCGCGGTGCCGTCGGTCCTGCCCCCCGGCGAGTGCGTCGACGTCGTCGTCGTCGACGAGGCCTCGCTGGTCGCCCCGGCCGAAGCGGTCGCGGCGCTCGTCCGCGCCCGCCGGGTCGTCCTCGTCGGCGACGCCCAGCAGCTGCCCCCGGTGCCGTTCGTGGTGTCCGCGGGGGTCGACGTGCCCGACGAGTCCGAGCCCGAGTCGGTGCTCGACCTGCTCGAGGACGTCTTGCCGACGCGCCGGCTCACCTGGCAGTACGGCGCGATGGAGGAGCGGCTCGTCTCCTTCGTCGACACCGAGCTGCACGGAGGCTCGCTCGTGACCTTCCCCGGGACGGAGACGGGCGCGGTCCTGCACCACGAGCTCGTCGACGGTCATGGCGTCGTCGCCGAGGGCGAGGCCGCGGTCGAGTCGACGCCGGCCGAGGTCGAGCGGGTCGTCGCGCTGGTCCTCGACCACGCCCGCCGGCGCCGGGACCGCACGCTCGTCGTCATCGCACTCGGGCCGGGCCACCGCCGGCTCGTCGAGGAGGCGGTCCGCCGGGCGGTCGACGGCCTCGACGACGCCACCGCCGCGTTCTTCGACCCGGGACGCCGCGAGGCCTTCTCGGTCCGGGACGCGGACCACGTCCAGGGCGAGACGTGGGACGACGTCGTCCTCACCGTCGGCTTCGGCAAGACCCCGCACGGCCGGGTCCTCCACCGCTTCGGGCCGGTCGGCACCGACACCGGCCACCGTCGGCTCGGGGTGGCCCTGACCCGGGCACGCCGGAGTCTCACCGTCGTCTCGTCGATCACCGCCGACGACCTCGACCCGGACCGGCTGCGCACCTCCGGCGCCCGGATGCTGCGCGCCGTCCTCGAGCACGTCGAGGCGCACGCCGGCGCCGAGGGCGTCGTGGCGTCCGCGGAGGCCACCTCGCTCGTCCTCGCCGACCTGGCCCGCCGGCTGCGCGCCCACGGGCTCGTCGTCCACGAGGGGGTCGGGACCTCCGCCCTGCCCGTCGAGCTCGCCGTCGAGGACCCCACCGCCCCCGGCCGGCTGCTGCTCGCCGTCGAGGGGGACGGGCCCGCCTACGCCGGCGTCCCGTCCGGGCGCGACCGCGACCTCGTGCGCGTCCACGAGCTCGAGCGTCGCGGCTGGCGGCACCTGCGGGTGTGGACGACCGAGGTCTTCCGCGACCCGGCCCGCGTCGTCTCGCGGGTGCTGGACGCCGCGGGCGTCCGGCAGGCCCCGGGTGGCTGAGCGCCCGGGCGCTCCCACCGGCGACGACCCCGGCCCGCGTCGGCGGCGGCCCCGCCGCGCCGCCCGGCCCGCGACCAACCCCCGCACCGACGACGCCCCCGACACCGCCACGCCCCGGGCCGAGCCGGCCCCCGGGGAGAGCGGTCACGACCGCTGGCTGCGCGAGCAGCGTCCGCCCCACTGGGAGTAGCCGATCCGCCCACCGTGCGCGGACGGGGCGGCGACCGTGGTGGTCGCCGCCCCGTCGCGGGTGCGGGTGGAGTGTCCGGTGGTCAGCCGCCGATGCCGCGCCCGGAACGCAGCTCGTCGCGGATCTCCTTGAGCAGCTCGGTGTTGGGGTCGATGGTCTCCGCCTCCGGCTCCTTGGGGAAGAAACGCTCCTTCGCCGTCTCGTACGGCTTGACGACGAAGAAGTAGACGATGAAGGCGAGGAAGACGAAGGCCACGAGGGCGGTGAGGAACGGTCCCACCTTCAAGAAGCCCCCGGGCTGCCACTCGTCGAAGTTGGGTGCGCCGCCGGCCTTCGCCAAGGCTTCGATCAGCACGTCCGTGAACGCCTTGACCACCGTGGCGAACGCGCCACCGATGATGAACGCGACGGCGAGCTCGATGAGGTTGCCGCGCAGGATGAAGTTCTTGAAGCCCGACATGGTGCTGCCCTTTCGCAGAAGTTGACGCGACCACCGTATTGCGCTCCCGCGCAGCCCACGACCCCCGTCCCGTCGTGTCGCGGCGCCGGATCGGTCGTCGGGACGCCGACGACCCGTTCACCCGCCGGTCGCCAGCAGGGTCACGGTCACCAGGCCGTCGGTGCCGCCGTGCCCGGTGAGCACCCGGTCGGCCGCCCCGGGCGTCAACGAGAGCACCGCCCCGGGTGCGGTCGGGGGCGCAGGCCCGGCCCCGAGGCCGACCTCGTCGGGCGGTGGGTCGACCGACAGCACGACCGCGTCGCGCGCCAGGACGGGACCACCCGGTCCGGGGTGGACCGCGACGACGCCGCCAGGGGTGAGCAGCCCGGCCGACCCCGGGTCGGCGAGGGCGACGTGCAGCGCGACGCGCCCAGAGGGCAGGCCCTCGGTGACACCCCGCGGGACCAGGCGCGTGGCGGTGACCGCCTCGCCGGCGGCCAGCGCCGCGGCGACCCGCCGGCCCGTCACCGCGCCGACGTCGGTCAGCGCCCCGGGCTGCCGCGCCGCCACCGGCACCCGGATGGACGTGACGTCATTGGCGCGAAGGACCGACCCGGCGGCGACCTCGCGCGCGGCGACGAGCACCGGGACGGTCGGCGGCGGGGGAGGCCGCACGACGTGCAGCACGGCGAGCACCGCCCCCGCGAGGCAGGCGGCCGCGAGCACCCGGCGCAGCACCGAGCGCCGCCAGCGGGCGGCGCGTCCGGGGCCGAGGAGGCCGGGCAGGAGGGCGAGGGGCATGCCGCGACGCTAGGTCGCGGCGCCCGGCGCCGGGAGGGGTCAGGCCGAGGTTGTGGACGAGGACGCGCCCGCGGAGGCCCCTGTGGACGACGAGGTCGACGAGGAGGACGACGACGACGTCGTCCCGCCCGAGGACGAGCCCTCGGACGTCGAGGACCCTGAGGAGCCCGAGCTCCCCGTCGAGGACGACCCGGAGGACGACCCCGTCGAGCCGCTGCCCGAGCGCGAGTCGGTGCGGTAGAACCCGCCGCCCTTGAAGACGATGCCGACCGCGTTGAAGACCTTGCGCAGGCGCCCGCCGCACTCGGGGCACTCGGTGAGCGAGTCGTCGCTGAAGGACTGGACGGCCTCGAAGCGGTGGTCGCACTCGGTGCACGCGTAGGCGTAGGTCGGCACGGTGGTCCTCCTCGGACGACATCGGGGCGCCGCCGGACCCCTCACGGTGGTGCGGGTCTCGCGGCGGCGCGGTCCCCCCAAGGATACGGCCCGCGCCGCGTCCCCGGTGCCGCACCCCGACGGGCCCCCGGCCCCGTACACCGGGTCCGGGGGCCGCCGGCCCTGCCAGGGGTCTACTTCACCTCGGCCCGGGTGACCCACACCATCCCGACGAGGAGGGGCAGGAGCACCCAGACGCCGACCGAGGTGCCGAGCTGCGCCCACTGCTCGCCGGTGAGGCTCCCGCCGAACAGCGGCTGCATCGTGCGGTTGAGGTCGAGCCACTCGCCGGCGCTCGCCGCGGCGGACCACAGCGACCCGAGGATGGACCAGCCGGTCGGGAGCACGTAGTAGAGGACGACCGCGGCCGGGGTGTTGCGCAGGAGCATCCCGAAGGCCAGGCCCTGGAGCAGGCCGAGGAGCACGTAGCCGCCCGCGCCGAGCAGCACGGTGCCCTCGACGCCCCAGTCGCCGGTCGCGCCGCGCAGCCCGATGGCGGCGGCGTGCACCGCGGCGGCGAGCGCGAAGGAGAGGACGACCGCGACGACGCCGACCGCGAGGGCTGCGACGACCTTGGCCCACGCGACGCGGGCGCGGCGGGCCTCGAGGGTGAAGGTGACGAGGGCGGTGCGCTGCGACCACTCGGAGGTCACGGCGAGGATGCCGACCACCGGCAGCAGCAGCGCCATCGGCATCGCCGTCGCCTGGAGGTAGGCGCCGTACGGGTGGTCGCCGCCCTGCTGGACGAACAGGACGGTGAGCGCCCCGGCGATGACGACGCCGATCGCGACGAGCAGCCATCGCCCGGCCCGGGTGTCGATCATCTTGCGCAGCTCGGCCCGGACCAGCCGGCCGAAGGGGATGCCCCGTGCCGGGCGCGGCCCGGCGAGCGGCTCGGGCAGGCGCGCGACGTGCGGCGTGCTGTCCGCCGGCGCGCGGCGGGTCGTCGTGGTGGTGGCCGTCGTGGTGCTCACGCCGCCACCTCCTCGCGGGCGGCGCCGGCCGTGAGCTCGAGGAACATCTCCTCGAGCCCGCGCTCGTCGCCGGCGCGCAGCTCGCGCAGCGCCACTCCGGCGCCCAGGGCGACCCGCCCGACGGTGTCGGCGTCGGTCTCGGCGACGAGCCCGCCGGTGGCCGACGGCGAGACGGCCACGCCGGCCGCCCGCAGCGCCTCGGCGAGGGCCGCGTCGTCGACCGAGCGCGCCACCGTGCCCGTGCCCGAGAGCAGCTCGTCGGTCGTGCCGGCGGCGACGACCCGTCCGTTGCCGATGACGACGAGGTCGTCGGCGACGCGCTCGATCTCGTTGAGCAGGTGCGAGCTGAGCAGCACCGTGCCGCCGCGCGCGGCGTACCCGCGCAGGACGTCGCGCATCCAGCGGATGCCGGCGGGGTCGAGGCCGTTGGCGGGCTCGTCGAGGACGAGGACCTCGGGGTCCCCGAGCAGGGCGTGGGCGAGGCCGAGCCGCTGGCGCATCCCGAGCGAGTAGTTGCGCACCCGGCGCAGGGACTCCTTCTCGGTGAGGCCGACGACGTCGAGCATCTCGTCGACGCGGCGGCGGTCGACGCCGGTGAGGATCGCGCCGAGCGTCAGCACCTCGCGGCCGGTGCGGCCCGCGTGCTGCGCCGAGGCGTCGAGGAGGAGGCCGACGTGGCGGCCGGGGGTCGGCAGGGCGGCGTACGGGCGGCCGAGGACGGTCGCGGTGCCGCTGCTCGCCGGGGTGAGACCGGCGACGACGCGCATCGCCGTCGTCTTGCCCGCGCCGTTGGGGCCGAGGAAGCCGGTGACCCGGCCGGGGCGCGCCGAGAACGACACGTCGTCGAGGGCGGTGAAGGCGCCGTAGCGCTTCGTGAGGTGGTCCACGGTGATCATGGGGACGACCCTTCCGCGCGCGGCCGGCCGCGGCCATGGGGGTCGGGCCCGATCCGACCCCGAGACCACCCCTGAGCCGACCCCGGGGTCCGCCCGGCGACGCCCCGGGGGCGCCGGCTCAGCCCTCGGCCCAGCCGGCGAGGCGGCCGCCCCGGCTCACGGCGTGCAGGCGCTCCTCGACCCGGGCGCGCACCGCGGTCGGGGTGATGACGAGCAGCTGGTCGTCGTGCCGCAGCACGTCGCCGTCCTTGGGGACGAACGAGGCGTCGTCGCGGACGACGAGCGCGACGTTGGCCCCGGCGGGCAGCCGCAGCTCGAAGACGCGCACGCCGGCGAGGCGCGACGCGGGGCCGATGTCGATCTCGAGCATCTCGGCCCCGAGGTCGGTGAGCGGCGTGGCCTCGACGGCGAGGTCGACGCGGTGGTGCAGCGCCCCCACCCCGAGCCGGCGCGCGACCCACGGCAGCGTCGGCGCCTGGATGATCGTGAAGACGACGACGAGGACGAAGACGAGGTCGAACATCCACTCGACCCCCGGCGTCCCCATCGTCACGGGGACGGTGGCGAGGACGACGGGGACCGCGCCGCGCAGGCCGGCCCACGAGAGGAAGGCCTGGACGCGCCACGGGATGCCGAAGGGCGTGACCGACACGAGGACCGAGAGGGGCCTCCCGAGGAGCAGGACCGCCGCCCCGACGACGAGGGCAGGCACGAGCTGCTCGGCGAACCCGCTCGGGCTGGCGAGCAGCCCCAGGAGCACGAAGAGCCCGATCTGGGCGAGCCAGCCGATGGCCGTCGCGAACCCGGTGACGGCGGGGCGGTGGGGCATCGGCAGGTTGCCGAGGACGAGCGCCGCGAGGTAGCAGGCGATGAAGCCCGAGGTGTGGATGCTGTCGGCGGCGGCGTAGGCGAGCACCGCGACGGCGAGGACACCGATCGCGAAGAGCGCCGACGACGTCGTGGCGACCAGCCGCATGACGCGCGCACCCAGCCAGCCCACGCCGAGCCCGACGACGGCGCCCCCGGCGAGCTCGAGGCCGGCGACGAGGAGCAGGTGCCACCACGGCTCGGGCTCGGCGCCCGGCGTCAGCTGCGCCGCGAGCGCCGTGACGAGGAGGACGACGGGCGCGTCGTTGAAGCCCGACTCGGCCTCGAGCATCCCGGAGATCTGCCGGGGCAGCGGGACGCGACGCAGCACCGAGAACACGGCGGCGGCATCGGTCGAGGCGGTGACGGCACCGATGAGCAGCGAGACCTCCCACGACCACCCGAGCACCCCGCGCGTCATGCCGGCGACGACGATGACGCTGACGAAGACGCCGACGGTCGACAGGGCGATGGCGGGGGCGACCGACCGGCGGATGCCGGACCACTGCGTCGTGATGCCGCCCTCGACGAGGATGAGGACGAGCGCGGCGTAGCCGAGGACCTGGGTCAGCTCCTCGGAGTCGTAGCGGATGCCGAGGCCGTTCTCGCCGAGGGCGAGCCCGATCGCCAGGTAGACGAGGAGCGATGGCAGGCCCGAGCGCAGCGAGAGCCGGACGGCGGCGACCGCGACGACGAGGACGACGCTGCCGACGAGCAGGACGCGCGAGAGGTCGTCGACCGTGAACCCCGTGGGCGCGACGGCCTCCGCGAGCAGCGTCGACCACGCCTGCGTCACGGGGGACCGTCCTCGTCTCGTGGGGGGAGGTGTCCTAGTCTCGCAGGGTGAGTCGCCTCGTCGTCGCCCGCCGGGTCCTGGTGGGACTCCTCGCCGTCATCGTCGTCGTCGCGGTGGTCGCCGGCGTGCTCGTCGTGACCGCGCTGCGCAGCTCGCTGCCGACGCACTCCGGCGAGGCGACCCTCCCGGGCCTCTCGGCCGCCGTCACCGTCAAGCGCGACGACAGCGGCGTGCCGCACATCTACGGCGACTCGGTCACCGACCTCGCCCGCGCGCAGGGGTACGTCCACGCGCAGGAACGCTTCTTCGAGATGGACCTGCGCCGGCACATCACCGCCGGACGGCTCGCCGAGCTCGTCGGCCCGGGCGGCGTCCAGACCGACAAGGTGATCCGGACGATGGGGTGGCGCCGCATCGCCGAGGAGGAGCTGCCGACCCTCGAGCCCGAGACCCGTCAGGTGCTCCAGGCGTACGCCGACGGCGTCAACCGCTACCTGCGGGGTCGCAGCCCCGGCGACGTCTCCGCCGAGTACACGGTCCTCGGCCTGCAGAACCCGCTCGGCGACATCGAGGAGTGGACGCCCGTCGACAGCCTCGCGTGGCTCAAGGCGATGGCCTGGGACCTGCGCGGCGACTACTCCGACGAGCTCGCGCGCGCCCGCCTCACCGGCCGGGTCTCGCGCGCGCAGATCGCCGACATCTACCCGACCTACGACGCGGAGGCGCACCCGCCGATCCTCTCGACCGACGAGTGGTCGCCGGGCGCCACCTCCTCGGCCCCGGCCGCCGCCTCGGCGCCGGACGAGACGACCGGCCCGCGCGCGCGGGCGGCCTACGCGCAGGTCGAGAAGGCGCTGCACGCCGTCCCGCAGCTCGTCGGCCGCGGCGAGGGGGTCGGCTCGAACTCGTGGGTGGTCTCCGGCGCGAGGACGGCCAGCGGCAAGCCGCTGCTCGCCAACGACCCGCACCTCGGCGTCAGCCAGCCCGGCATCTGGATCCAGAACAGCCTCTCGTGCCGCACCGTCGGCCCCGAGTGCCCCCTCGACGTCTCGGGCTTCTCGTTCGCCGGCGTGCCGGGTGTCGTCATCGGCCACAACGGACGGATCGCGTGGGGCTTCACCAACCTCGGGCCCGACGTCACCGACTTCTACCTCGAGCGCGTCGTCGGCCAGACCTACCTGCGCGACGGCGACTGGGAGCCGGTGACCACCCGCGAGGAGACGATCAAGGTCGCCGGCCACGCGGACCAGCGGATCACCGTCCGCGCGACCGCGCACGGGCCGATCATGTCCGACGTGCTCGCCTCCGCCCGTGACGCCGGCAGCCGGGCGCCGACCGCGGCCGAGGGCGACGAGAACCAGGACTACGCGGTCTCGCTCGCCTGGACGGGGCTGCAGCCCGGCAAGACCGCGGACGCCATCCTCGGGTTCAACCTCGCGTCGAACTTCGACGAGTTCCGCACCGCGGCACGCTCGTTCGCCGTCCCCGCGCAGAACCTCGTCTACGCCGACACCGACGGGCACATCGGGTACCAGGCCCCGGGGCTCGTGCCGATCCGCCGCGCGGCGGTCGCGAAGAGCCCGCCCGGCTACTGGCCGGCGCCCGGGTGGGACTCCTCGTACGACTGGAAGGGCTACGTGTCCTTCGACGACCTCCCGTGGGTGCTCGACCCCGAGGACGGCGTGGTCGTCGCCGCCAACCAGGAGGTGACGAGCAGCCGCACGCCGTTCCTCACGACCGAGTGGGACCACGGCTTCCGGTCCACCCGCATCGCCCAGCGCCTCGAGAAGCTGGAGAAGGCGACGCCGGCCGACATGGCGTCCGTGCAGATGGACGACGAGGACCTCTTCGCGCGGACCCTCGTCCCGGCGCTGCTCAAGGTGCCGCTCGAGGTGCGCGAGGGCGAGACCGGCGAGCAGGACCTGCTCGACTTCACCGAGGGCGCCCGGGACCTGCTGCGCGACTGGGACTACTCGACCCCCGCCTCCGACTCCGACGCCTCCTCGGCGGCGGCGTACTACAACGCGGTGTGGCGCAACCTCTGCGAGCTGACGTTCGACGACGAGCTGCCCGCCGACATGAAGTCCGACGGCGGCGCCCGCTGGCGCGCGGCCGTGACGCGCCTGCTCGAGGACCCCGACAACGCCTGGTGGGACAACCGGCTCACGCCGAACATCACCGAGGGGCGCGACGAGATCCTGCGCCAGGCCCTCGTCGAGGCGCGCCTGGAGCTGACGACCGAGCTCGGCAAGGACCCCCAGGGCTGGGACTGGGGCAAGCTGCACCGGTTGACCCTCCAGCACCGCGTCCTCGGCGGCGACGCCGTGCCGGGACCGGTGCGCTGGCTGTTCAACGAGGGGCCCTACGACATGCCCGGCGGCTCGGCCATCGTCAACGCCAACGGCTGGAGCACCAGCGAGGGCTACCGGGTCAACTGGGCGCCGTCGATGCGGATGGTCGTCGACCTCTCCGACCTCGACCGCTCGACGTGGGTCAACCAGACCGGCGTGAGCGGCCACGTCCTCGACGACCACTACGCCGACCAGGTCGGCGACTGGGTCGCCGGCCGTCAGCGCGCCTGGCCGTTCACGGCGGGCGCGGTCGACGCGACCGACCCGGACGTGCTCACCCTGCGCCCGGACAGCGCACCGAGCGGTCCCTGACCGCGACCTCCGGTCTCAGCGGTCGAGCACCTCGTCCCGCAGGACGGTCAGCCCGTCGGCGGTGAGGACCGCGTCGACGGGCACGTCGTGCTCCTCGCGGGGCAGCGGCACGTCGTCGAGCTCGCCCGGGTGGAGGAGGACGACGACGGGCACCCCCGCGCGCCGGCGGGGGAGCGCCTTGTCGTAGCAGCCGCCGCCCTGCCCCATCCGCGTGCCGTCGGCGTCGACGGTGAGGCCGGGGGCGAGCACGAGGTCGGCGCGCGCGGGGGTGTCGAGGCCGAGGCGGACCGCCGCCGGGTCGACGAGGTCGTGCCAGTCGAGGTCGAGGTCGGCGAGGGTGTCGGGGACGAGCACCCGCGCGCCGCGCGCCACGAGGGCGTCGTTGAGGGCGGCGGTCGGCGGCTCGCCGGGCACCGACTCGTACGAGAGCACGACCGCGCCGGACCCGAGCCCGAGCCGGTCGAGGAGCTCAACGACGCCGCGCGCGAGGGCCGCGGCGTCGGCCTCGACGGAGCGCTCCGCGGCGATCGTGCGGCGGCGGGCGCGCAGCTCCTTCCGGCGCACGGACTTCGGGCTCTGCGGCATGTCCGGCATCGTAGGGTGGGCGCCATGACCAGCGAAGCCCTCCGGGCCGCGACGGCCAGGATGCGCAAGGCCGGGGTCGACGAGCTCGCCGTCCGCGTCTTCGCCCGCTACCACGAGCAGCTCGCCGACGACGTGACGGGGACGATCCCCGAGTCGAGCGTCGACCCGCTGCCGGACCCGCCGTCGCTCGAGGACCTCGACCTGACGCCGGAGGCCGTGCGCGAGGCGCTGGCCGGCACCGTCGTCGTCAAGCTCAACGGCGGCCTCGGCACGGGCATGGGCATCCAGGGCCCGAAGTCGGCGCTCGAGGTGCGCGAGGGGCGGACCTTCCTCGACGTCATCGCCGAGCAGGTCCTGGCGCTGCGGCGCGAGCAGGACGTCGAGGTCCCGCTCCTGCTCATGAACTCCTTCCGCACCCGCGACGCCTCGCTCGAGATCCTCCGGCGGCACCCGGGGCTCGAGGTCGACGGGCTGCCGCTCGACTTCCTCCAGAGCAAGGAGCCCAAGCTCCGCGCCGACGACCTCTTCCCGGTCGACCACCCCGCCGACCCCGAGCTCGAGTGGTGCCCGCCCGGCCACGGCGACGTCTTCGTCGCGCTGCGCACGACCGGCCTGCTCGCCGAGCTGCGGCGGCGCGGCTTCCGCCACCTCTTCCTCTCCAACGCCGACAACCTCGGGGCCACGTGCGATGGCGCGGTCCCGGCGTGGATGGCGGCCGAGGGCATCCCCTACGTCGCGGAGATGAGCGCGCGCACCGTCAACGACCGCAAGGGCGGCCAGCTGGTGGTCCGCCACACCGACGGCCGTCTCGTGCTGCGCGACTCGGCCGCCGTGGCCCCGGGGGAGGACGAGTACTTCCAGGACCTCGAGCGCCACCGCTGGTTCCACACGAACAACCTCTGGATCGACCTCGAGGTGCTCACCGAGCGGCTCGACGAGCACGACGGCGTCCTCGGCCTGCCGATCATCGTCAACCGCAAGACCGTCGACCCCACGGACCCCTCGTCCACGCCGGTCGTCCAGGTCGAGTCGGCGATGGGCGCCGCCGTCGAGCTCTTCGACGGCGCGCGCGCGATCGCGGTGCCCCGCAGCCGCTTCCGGCCGGTCAAGACGACCAACGAGCTGCTGCTCATCCGCAGCGACCTCTACCGGCTCGCCACCGACGGCACGGTCGAGGCGGCCACCGACCGTCCCGACCCGTTCGTCGACCTCGGCCCCGCGTACAAGCTGGTCGACGACTTCGAGGCCCGGTTCCCGTCCGGCGCACCGTCGCTGCGCGAGTGCACGAGCCTGCGGGTCGAGGCCGACATCACCTTCGGGGCCGACGTCGTGTGCGTGGGCGACGTGCACCTGTCCGGCGAGGACCGGCACGTCCCGGACGGCGCCCACCTCGGACCGGAGGCCTGATGCGCACCGTCGCCGAGCACCGCGCGGTCGTCCTCTCGCTCGTCGAGCCGCTGCCGGCCGAGCGCGTCGCCGTCGGGTCCGCCCTCGGCCGTGTCCTCGCCGAGGACGCCGTCGCGGCCGTCGACCTCCCCGGCTTCGACAACTCGGCGATGGACGGGTACGCCGTCCGCGCCGCCGACCTCGCCGGCGCCGGCGAGGAGACCCCGGTCGTCCTGCCCGTCGACGGCGACGTCGCCGCCGGCGACACCGCACGGCACGTCCTCGCCCCGGGGCACGCGCTGCGCATCATGACCGGCGCCCCGCTGCCCGAGGGCGCCGACGCCGTCGTGGCCGTCGAGATGACCGACGGTGGCGCGCACCGGGTCTCGGTGCGCCTGGAGCCCGAGGTCGGCCGCCACCTGCGCCACCGCGGGGAGGACGTGCGCACGGGCACCGTCGTGCTGACCGCCGGGACGCGGCTCGGGCCCGGCCACGTCGCGCTCGCCGCGGCGTCCAACGTCGCCGAGGTCGTCGTGCGCCGCCGTCCGCGCGTCACCGTCGTCTCGACCGGCGACGAGCTCGTGCCCGTCGGCGGTCACCTCGAGCACGGGCAGATCGTCGACTCCAACCACCTGATGCTCCGCGCCCTCGTCGAGGCGGCCGGGGCCGAGGTGGCGGCCGGTGTCCACCTGCGCGACGAGGCCGACGCCGTCCGCGCCTTCCTCGCGGCGCCCGACGGCGACCCCGACCTCGTCATCACGACCGGCGGCGTCTCGATGGGCGTCTACGACACCGTCAAGGAGGTGCTGACCGCCGACGGCGGGGTCGAGTTCACCAAGGTCGCGATGCGCCCGGGGATGCCGCAGGGCTGCGGCCGGGTCACCGCCAGCGGCCTGCCCGTCGTCACCCTGCCGGGCAACCCGGTCAGCTCCTTCGTCTCCTTCCACGTGTTCGTCCTGCCCGCGCTGCGCCGCCTGGCCGGGCTCGACCCCGACGACGACGGATCCTTCGAGGCCGTCGCCGGCGCCTCTTGGTCGGCCGCCCCCGGCCGCACGGAGATGACGCGCGTCGTCGAGCGCGACGGCGTGGTCGTCCCCTCGGGCGGCCAGGGCTCGCACGTGCTCGGCGCGCTGGCCGGTGCCACCGCCCTGGCGGTCGTCCCCGCCGACGTCGCGACGGTCGAGGAGGGGCAGGCGCTCCGCTGCCTCCCGCTGCTGGGGCATCATCGGGGCTGTGGCTGACCCCCAGCGCCCGGTGAGCGGGCTGACCCACGTCCGGACCGACGGCACGGCGCACATGGTCGACGTCTCGGCCAAGGCCGTCACGGCCCGTCGCGCCGAGGCCCGCGGACGGGTGCTGCTCTCGGCGGCGGCCGTCGCGGCGCTGCGCGACGGCACGGTCCCCAAGGGCGACGCCCTCGCGGTCGCGCGGATCGCCGGCATCCAGGCGGTCAAGCGCACCCCGGAGCTCGTGCCGCTGGCGCACCCGGTCGCCGTCCACGCCGTCGAGGTCGACCTCGACGTCGTCGACGACGGCGTCGAGATCCGCGCGGAGGCGCGCACGGCGGACCGCACCGGCATCGAGATGGAGGCGCTGACCGCCGTCACCGTCGCCGCGCTCGGCCTCGTCGACATGGTCAAGGCCGTCGACAAGCACGCGCGCATCACCGACGTCCGGGTCACCGCCAAGTCCGGTGGGCGCTCGGGCGACTGGGAGGAGGGCCGATGAGCGACGGACCCGACCTCTCCGGCCGCCGCGCGGCGGTCGTCACGTGCTCGACGCGCGCGGCGCAGGGCGTCTACCCCGACCGGGGCGGCGCCCTGATCGTCGAGGCGCTGCGCGGGTGGGGCATGCAGGTCGCCGAGCCGCGGGTCGTCCCGGACGGCCCGGCCGTCGCCGAGGCGCTCGCCCGGGCGCTGGCCGACGGCCCCGACCTGCTCCTCACCACCGGCGGGACCGGGCTGACGCCGACCGACGGCACGCCGGAGGCCACCCGCCCGCTGCTCGACCGCGAGGTGCCCGGGCTCGCCGAGGCGCTGCGCTCGCGCGGTGTGGCGCAGGGGGTCCCGACCGCGGTGCTGTCACGGGGGCTCGCCGGCCTCGCGGGGCGCACGCTCGTCGTCAACCTGCCGGGCTCGAGCGGCGGGGTGCGCGACGCCCTGGCCGTGCTCGCCGAGGTCCTCCCGCACGCCCTCGACCAGGTCCGCGGGAGCGACCACTGATGTGGCGCCGGCTGCGGCGCGCGGAGGGGGGCGCGCCGGTGGCCGGGGCACCACCGGAGTGGGTGTGGCCGCTGCGGCTCGCGGGCACCACGCCGACCGGCACGGAGGTCCTGATGCGCCCGCTCGTCCGCGAGGACGGGCCGGTCTTCCAGTCCGTCCGCCGGGCGAACGCGGCCTGGCTCGAGCCGTGGGACGCGACGTCGCCGGACCCCGACGCGCCGGCGCGCACGTTCGACGAGCTCGTCTCCACCTACGAGGCCGACGCCGCCGCCGGGCGCTCGCTGCCGCTCGCGCTCGAGTCCGGGGGGCGCCTCGTCGGCCAGGTCAACGTCGGCACGGTCGTCTTCGGGTCCTTCCGCTCGTGCACGGTCGGCTACTGGGTGAGCCGAGCGGTCGCCGGCCAGATGGTCGTGCCCACCGCCGTCGCGCTCGTCGGCGACCACCTCCTGCGCCGGGTCGGGCTGCACCGCCTCGAGATCAACATCCGGCCCGAGAACACGGCGAGTCTCGCGGTCGTGCGCAAGCTCGGGTTCCGGTCCGAGGGACGGCGACCCAGGTACCTCCACATCGACGGCGAGTGGCGCGACCACCTCGCCTTCGCGCTCAC
Source organism: Phycicoccus jejuensis (assembly GCF_000720925.1). Classification (GTDB taxonomy): domain Bacteria; phylum Actinomycetota; class Actinomycetes; order Actinomycetales; family Dermatophilaceae; genus Phycicoccus; species Phycicoccus jejuensis. The sequence goes on from NZ_JOEE01000006.1 coordinate 257,407, forward strand.
CGTCGAGGACCTCGGCGGCGAGCCCCTCACGGCCCGGCTCGCCCGGATCACGGCGACGGAACAGCCGTCACAGCAGTCACTTCCGCGACACACCGACCCGGGTGCGGAATCCTGAGGCCGCGCGCACCTACCGTCGGACCGTGCGGTCCCCGTCGAGCCTGATCTTCCTCGTCCTCCTCGGGGTCTGGGCTGCCTACTTCGTGCAGTACTGGATCCGTCGGCGCGACCACCTCTCGACCGCCCGTTCGGTCGAGCAGTTCAGCGCCGCCATGCGCGTCCTCGAGCGTCGCGCGCCGATTCCTCGCACCGACCTCTCGGACCCGGCGCCGCGCACCTACGCGGTGCACCCTGCGCGCCCGACCCGGCCCGAGGTCGTCGTCAAGCGGGCCGCGGCCGCCGAGGGTGGTTCTGCCCGACCGGTGCCCGCCGCGCCGCGTCCGCGCACCGCGCCCGTCGTGCACCAGGGCGCCCCGCGCCGGGTGCGCGCTCTCGCGCTGCTCGCCGCCTTCGCCGTCCTCCTCGTCACGGGCCCCCTCGCCGCGTTCTCGGTCCTCGCCGGCTGGGTGCCGGCCCTCGTCGGCATCGCGCTGCTCGCCGCCTTCGGCTGGGTCCGCGCCGGCGTGCGCGCCGAGCAGGCCGCCCGGTCCGCCCGCCGCCGCCGCGACGCCGAGGAGGCCCGCCGGCGTGCGAGCGCCGCTCCCGCCACCGCCGGTGCCCGCCGCCGCCTGGCCGCCGCGCAGGGCCGCCCGGCCGTCCCGGCCGCCCGCGCCACGGCGTCCGCCGCGCGTCCGGCCGCTCCGGCCGAGGTCGCTCCGACGGAGCAGGACGCCGGCGCACAGGCGCCGGTCGTCGCCCCTCCCGCCGCGGAGGCCGACCCGCAGCCCGTCACGGCGGACGAGCCCGTGGCCGAGGTCGCCCCCGAGCCGGAGCCCCAGCCGCAGCCGCAGCTGGAGTACGTGCACCTCGTCGACGAGGACGACATCCCGCTCACCTGGGAGCCCGTGCCGGTCCCGCGCCCCACGTACACGATGAAGGCCAAGGCCGAGCGTCCCGCGGTCGCCCCCGCCGCGACGGCCCCCGAGGCCGCCCCGGTCGAGGCACCGGCCCGCGAGGACGACCTGCAGCAGCGCCGCGCCGCCGGCGCCTGAGGCCCCCCTCCGGGCGCCCAGCCCGGGCCCCCGTCTTCACACACCTTCGGGGAAGGAACGACGGCACCCGGTCGACTCCCGGACGCGTGTGAACCCGCCGGAAGACACCGGCGGGTTCACACGCGTTCGTGCTGAGGGGGGTCAGTCCTCGTCGGGCTGGGACTCCGGCGGCGCGTCCCGGCCGAGGCGTCGGGCCTCGGACTCGGCGGCGTTGCGCTCGGCGCGGTCGGCCGCCTCGTCGCCGAGCACGGCGCGGGCGGTCATGTCCTCGTCGTGGTCGACGTCCTGAGCCGGTGACTCGGGGTTGTCGAGGAGGTGGTGCCCGACCGCATTGAGCACGGCCACGGTCGGGACGGCGATGAGGCCGCCGATGATGCCCGCGAGGATGAGCCCCGCGGCGATGGCGAGGATGACGGCGAGCGGGTGCAGGCTCATGGCCCGGCCGATGAGCAGCGGCTGGAGCAGGTGGCTCTCCATCTGCTGCACGCCGATGACGATGGCGAGCATGATGAGGGCCTTGACCGGGCCGAGCGCGACGAGGGCGAGCAGCACCGCGACCGCCCCGGAGACCGCGGCTCCGACGATCGGGATGAACGCCCCGAAGAAGACGAGCAGGGCGATGCCCGAGGCGAACGGCACGCCGAGGATCGCGGCACCGACGCCGATGCCGATGGCGTCGGCCGCAGCGACGAAGATCGTTGCGCGCGTGAAGGCGGCCAGCTGGCCCCACGCGATGATCCCCGAGGAGTGGACGCGCTCGCGGGCGCCACGGGGCGAGAGCCGCACGACCCAGCCCCAGATGCCGGCGCCGTCGTAGAGGAAGAAGAAGAGGGTGAACAGGGCGAGGAAGAACCCCGTCAGGAGGTGGCCCACGGTGAGGCCGGCGGCCGCTGCGGTGTCGCCGATGCCGGCGGAGCTCATCGACTCACGGGCCCTGGCGATGTAGTCGGTCAGCTGCGTGTCGGTGATGCCGAAGGTCGTCTGCACCCAGCTGCGCACCTGCTCGATGCCGTCGGTGACCTTGGTCGTGATGTCTCCGAGCTGGCTGGTCAGCTGCGAGCCGACGAACGAGATGAGCCCGAAGACGACACCCATCGTGCCGATGACCGTGACGAACGCCGCGAGGCCGCGGGGCAGGGCCCGCGCGAGGAAGTTGTGCACCGGGTGCAGCAGGGCGCTGAGCAGCAGCGAGACGACGATCGGGATGACGACCTCGGACAGCACCGTGGTCAGCCAGAGGACGACCCCGAGCGCCGCGCCGATGACGATGCCGCGCCAGGCCCACTCGCTGGCCGTGCGCACCCCCAGCGGGACGCCCCACTCGGCGCGTCCCCGGGGGTCGTGGGCGGTGAGGGGCTCGACACCCGTCACGGGCAGGCTCCTCGGCAGGTCGCTGGGCCCACCGCTGGTGGTGGGGCGGCCGGGCCGGGGGAGTCTCATGCGTCGACTCTAGGGGGTCGTGGAGGGCTCGAACCCGCCGCGCCACCCTCGACGACCAGCCCCGACGCCGCCCTCGCCGCCGGCCGTCGCCACGGGGGCGGGCCGGTTTCGGGCGACGGGTCCGACGGTGTTATCGTTTCTCCGCACTCGGGGCTGTGGCGCAGTTGGTAGCGCGTCTCGTTCGCAATGAGAAGGTCAGGGGTTCGAATCCCCTCAGCTCCACCCGACGGGAACCCCGTCCGACCAGCATGAACGTGGCTGATCGGGCGGGGTTTCGTCGTTGTCATTGGTGCCCGACCTCGGTTCGTGTACCCCCCGTGTACCCCGGGGCGTTCAGACGGTCCAAACCTGCGCGGTCGGCGGGGGTGCCGAGGTGGTGCAGGTAGAGGTTCGTGGTTGCGATCGAGGCGTGGCCCATCCAGGCCTGCACGGTGCTCGGATCGACACCGCGGGCGAGCCACAGGCAGGCCGCGGTGTGCCGCAGGTCGTGGATTCGGCGGCCGCGGGCGACGACCGACCAGTCGAGGGTGCGCTCGACCGCCGTCGCGTGCAGCACGTGGCCGGTGGCGGTGACGAACAGCGGCGCGTCCGCCTGTCGCCCGGCGGCCATGGCCCTCACCAGGGGGAGCACCCGATCGGCGACCGGGACCCGTCGGGACCGGCCGGACTTGGTCGTCTTCACCTGCACGCCCTCGGGCGCGGCGCGCTGGACGACCAGGGCCGGCATCGGCACCTCGACGAAGTCACGCACCCCGCACCGCCCGCAGCTCGGACCACCGCAGCCCGGTCCACCCAGCGACCAGCATGACGTCGGCAAGCTGCTGGTCTCGGGCGGCGGCGAGCTGGTGCACCTGCTCGAGCTCGTCCTCGCTGAACAGGTACATCTCGACGCGGGGGCCGCCGGAGCGGGGCACCAGGGTGCGGAGGACCGGGTTGGTCAGGATGAGCCGCTCGCGCACCGCCCACGCGAAGAACGAGGACAGCGAGGCCCGGAACCGGCGGACCGAGGCCTCGGCGAGGCCGTCCTTGGTGAGGCCGACCAGGGCCCGGGTCACCTCGCGGTCGGTGACGGCGTTCACCGACAGGGCGGCGAGGGAGTGGGGCACGAGCCTGAGCAAGGCCCGGTCCGAGACGTAGGTCTTGCGGGACACCGCGTGCTGGCGCTCCTCGAGCCATACCGGCAGGAGTGCGCGCACGGTGGCCCGGCCGGCGCGTGGGTCGACTCCGCCGGCGAGGGCGGCCCGCTCCCGGGCGAGCCAGGCCAGTGCGTCCCGCTTCGTGGCGAAGGATCGGCTCGCCGCGTAGACCCGGCCGACCTTGAGCACGGCACGGAACTTGCCCGAGGGCAGCTTGATGACGGTCACCGCGACATCCGCTCGATCCAGGCCGCGACGTGCCGCCGCTGGTAACGCGGCATCCGGGCACTGAGCCAGGTCACCCGCGGCCCGGTCCCGGTCTGTCGCCAGCGGCACACGGTCGAGGCGTCCACGTGCAGGAGCTCGGCGACCTCGCCGGTGGTCATCATGATCGGCAGGCCGTCGGGTCGCAGATCCGGTTCGTTCGTCGTCGTCATCCCTCTCACCCCTTCCCAGTGTCGGACGATCAGGCGCTCTGTGTCTCGCGTCGTGCACAGGCTCGGCGCCGGGCGTACTCGCGCGCCCGGGCGGCTGCGGCGGTGGCCAGGGCTGTCTCGCCGGCGTTGGCCCAGCCGCTGCCGGCGTACGCCCAGGACCCGATGACCAGCGTCGCCTCGTCGGTGTCGTCGGCGAGCAGCTCGGCCTCGAGGTCGCGCAGGTCGACTGTCGTGCCGGCGCGCGCGGCCGTGGCGATGTGGATCTGGGCTCGTTGCCTGGCCCGGCGCAGTCGCCCGAGCGTGACGGAGTAGCGGCGGGACTTGGTCGAGAAGTGGCCCCGAAAGCCGAGGGTGTGCGCCCACCGGCCCAGAAGCAGGTACGGGCTGTTGGGGTCCTGGGCCGCGCCGGCCTGGGCGGCCAGGCGCTGGGCGATGGCGTGCAGCCGCCGCAGGTGGGGGTTGTCGCGGGTCTCGGTGTCGGTCGCGGACTTGGTCGCGTACTTGGCCAGATAGCCGGCGACCTGCTCGGCGCTGAGCGGGCCATCGGGGTCGTCCGTGCGCCGGGAGGCGCGAACTACACGGGTGTCGACCTGTGCGCCGAACGCCAGCACCAGGGTGGTGCCGTCCGGGGTGACCGGGGCTGCGGCGAGGGTGACCTCGGCGGCGACCTGTTCGACGACCTCGGAGAGAAGGCCGGCGGTGACCTCACTCGGGGCTGGGGCGAAACCGTCGCCTGCCTGTGGGCCGTCGAGGCGGATCAGGGCGTGGAAGTGCACGGCGCCGCGGACCTGGTACTCGGCGACCTTGGCGTACTGCAGGCTCGCGATGTCGCCCAGGTCGGCCCCGAGCAACTGCGCCAGGCGGCGCTTGAGGGCGATGGTGAAGCGGCGCCACAGCTCAGGCGCCCACCACTGCCAGAGCACGTGCGACTCGTAGTCGTAGCAGTCCGCGCACAGCGGCTGCCCGAGCTGCGGGTCGTCGAGTTGGTGCACCTCGAAGCAGGCCGTGGGCCGCCCGTGCTCGCAGCATGCCGCTGGACCTGCGCGGGGCCGGCAGCGGCGGTGAGCACGGCGGCCGTGGACCGCACCGAAGGAGGGCGCGGTCAGCGTCGCGAACACCAGGGGGTTCTCGGCGACCGACTCCGGCACGCCCTTGCCGCCGGCCACCCCGGCCCGGATCAGATGGAAGGTGTCCGCTGCGTACAGCCGAGAGCACGACGGGCACCGGTCGGCTCGACGGTTGCCGCACCGCACGAACGTGACCCCACCGGGCTCGTCGGACGAGGCGTACTGGCGAACCACCTCGCCGCTGGTGCGGTCGACGGTGAGCGAGCTCCCGACCAGCCGGACCGGGCTGCTGCAGAACCCGACCCGGGCCGCGGCCGACGCCCACTCGTCAAGGTCCGCGGACTGCAGCCGTTCCATCACTTGGGCGTGGGTGAGGGCATCGGTGCCGGGCAGGCCGCCCCAGTCAGGGCTCAGGGCACCGGCGTCGACGACGGCATCCCAGACCTCGCTGACCTTCGCGCGCGCCATGTCGGCCACCCCCTTCCCGGAAGGGTGTGCCGGATGACTAGTGCGACCCGTCACCCGGCACACCCGGTCCTGGGCGGCCAATCACCGACGTCTCGAGCCCCTGGGATCGCTCAGGAGACGGAAGCGGGCTCAGCACGGGGTTGAGTTCGATGTCCGGCGTCTCAAAGGTGGTCCGGCCGCTGGCCGGGTGGGGAGCCGACTCCCAAGGGCGCTGCTCGTGTCGCGTGGGTTGCGCTGTGTCCGCTCCCACCAAGGTGACAGCGCGGCATCCGTTCGTTCCACTAGAAGTCGAACTAGGACACACCGGCAGGACACTGACGCCACGAAGGCGGAAGGGGAGGATGTCCGCGTGACCAGACTCGTTACGTGGTGGATCGGCTTGGCCGCCTCGGTCGTGCTCGTCGTTGCTGCCCTCGCGAGCCAGTCCGGCACCTGCGTGGATTCTGCCAATGCCGCCGCCTCATCCTGCAGAAGTGGTGGCTCCGGCGGGCTACTCCTGCTCGGGGTGGCCGCCATGGCACTGTCGGTATGGATGTTGAGGCGTACCTACCGGACCCAGCGTCTCAGCGGGCCGCGGAGATAACGAAGTTCCGAGCCAAAGCGCTATCCGCGGCAGGAGCGCCTTCCCTCTCCGCGGCATATCCGGACGTTGAAAGACACGTCCAAGCGGCCCTGAGTCGCATGAATAGCGGGCGCGGTTGTAGCCAGACTTGGGGCGTAGCTCGAGTTTTCCGTCGGCGTCGTCGAGTTGCGTCACGGACTAACCTTCCGGGGTGCCTCTCAACCCCGAGCAGCAGCAACTGGTCGACCAATGGCTCCCCGGGGCCTGCATCGTTGCCGACCTCAGTTGGGGCTTGGTCGACACCACCGTTCTACATCTGCGCTGGGCCAAGGGCGAGGTCATCGTGAAGGCTGCAGGCCCGAAGAACCACCATTTGTGGCGGGAGATCACCGGGCACCTGGAGTTCACGGCCCCGTGGCTGAGTGAAGGCCGGGTCGGCCGCCTGCTCCGCCACAACCGCGACCTCAACGTCCTCGTCCTCGAATACCTACCCGGGGTCCTGGCGGACGGCACGAGCGCGGCGACCGACCCGGAGACTCATCGGCAGGCTGGTGCACTACTTGCCGCGTTGCACAGGCAAGCATCGAGGATCGATGACCAGTACGAGACCCAGATGGATGCCCGCGCGCTGCGATGGCTGGATGGCGATCACCGCATCGACCCGCGCACCGAGGCGCGCGTTCGAGAGGTCATCGCCGGCCATGACCGACCGCCGGCGGTGCTCGTTCCCACACATGGCGACTGGCAGCCACGTAACTGGCTGGTCGACGGTGGCTGTGTTCTTGTTATCGACCTCGGTCGGGCCGACTGGCGCCCAGCCCTCACGGATCTGGCGCGGCTAAGCCGGCAACAGTGGGACGGCCGGACCGACCTCGAGGCCGCCTTCCTCGCCGGCTATGGTGCCGACCCGCGTGAGCCAGGTGCTTGGCGTCGGACGCTGCTTCGCGAAGCAATCGGCACCGCATGCTGGGCCTACCAGGTCGGCGACGAACCGTTCGAACAGCAGGGTCATCGGATGCTGCTGCAGTGCCTGGCTATGGCACCTTGACGCGGGCCCAGGGTCGCTGGTGAACCGAACGGGCGCCAGGTCGCGCTGAGACACAGGTACAGCCTCCCGCTCAAGAAGGTCCCTCAAGGGCCTTGTTCTGGGGAAATGCGTGGCTGCGTCCCTCTTCGCGGCAAATGAGGAAGCTTTTCGCAACGGGGCCCGCGAATCACAGAATGGGAACTGCTGCGGATGCAATTCATTCGAGGCGCCCGCACCCAACGTCCACGGTAGGCCTCAACCAATGACTGACCGTCAAGATTCAGTGCCTGAGTTCCCCCGGCGCGGTTCGCCGCATGACGGGACTTCTAAGGCGGCGTTTCAGGTGGTGGCCGGTCGGCTGGGCGCGTCATTGCCGTTGATCGGGTGCTCAGGGATTGACCGAGCCGAGTGATGGCTTGGGTCAGGATCTGCGGGTTGGTTGCGAAGTTCAGGCGGACATGGTCTTGCCCGCCCGTTCCGAAGACATGCCCTGAGCTCAGCGCGACTCGGGCGTGGTCGAGGAAGTAGCGGGCGGGACCGGATAGGTCGCTCACGATTGCCGGCCCGTGAGGCGCCGGCTCGGTGGTCAGGCGCAGCGGGCTGCAGTCGATCCAGGCCAGGTAGGTGCTCTCGGGTCGCAGGTGGTCAACGGTAGGGAGGTGCTCGTGGAGCAGTTTGGCGAGGAGGTCGCGGTTGGCGGTGAGGTCAACCAGGAGGTCGTCCAGCCACTCGCTCGCGTCACGGAAGGCGGCGGTGTGGGCGATGACACCCAGGTGGCTGGGTCCGTGGCTGATCTCCTCGGGCATCCGCGCCAGGTCGGTGGCCGCGGTGGGTCCGGCTACCACGACCGCGGCCTTGAGGCCGGCCAGGTTCCAGGCCTTGGTTGCGGAGAACAGCGCGAAGGCGTCGTCGGACCCGTCGACGCTGAGGTACGGGGTGAAGGTGGCGCCGTCCAGGACCAGCGGGGCGTGGATCTCGTCGGAGATGACTCGCACGCCGTGCAGCTGGGCCAGTGCGGCGACGCACTCCAGCTCGGTGCGAGTGTGCGCGACCCCGGTGGGGTTGTGCGGGTTGGACATGAGGAAGACGGGGTTCGAACACGCGACGCGCGCCCGCCGGAAGGCGACGTCGAGGTTGTCGATGTCCAGGCGCCCGTCGGGGGTCAGCGGCGCCTCGGCGATCCGTCGGTCGGCGTGGGTGACGAAGGCGAAGAACGGCGCGTAGACCGGCGGACACACCACGACGACGTCGCGCGGTTGAGTGATCAGGCGCAGGATCTCCACGACCCCCGCCATCACGTCGGGTACCACTGCGGTGTGCGCCACGTCCAGGCCGCGCCACGACCAGCGCCGTGCTGCGAAGTCGCTGACGGCCTCGGCGTACCGGGTGCCGGTCGCGTACCCGGTGTCGCCACGTCCGATGGCCTCCTCCAACGCCGTGGCGATTTGCGGCGCCAGTAGCACGTCCATCTCGGCCACCCACAGCGGCAGCACGTCCTCTGGATGAGTGCGCCATTTCATGCTGGTGCGCTGCCGCAGGTCGTCCAGGGACAGCTGGGTCAGGGGGCTTGCTGGGGCAGTGGTGGTCTCGCTCATGCTCAGCAACCGTACGCATATTCTCGGACCAAGTGTTTGCCTTCTTGGCGCGAACGACCGGGTGTATAGATAGGTTCGTGACCATTGACGCCATTGACCGCAAGATTCTTGCTGTGCTGCAGTCGGATGGGCGGATCACGGTGACTGACCTCGCCCGGCAGGTGAACCTCAGCGTCTCGCGATGCCTGCGCCGGCTGCGCGAGCTGGAGTCTGCCGCCGTGATCCTCGGCTACCGCGCGGAGGTGGACGGCGATGCCCTCGACGTCGGGTTCGAGGCCCTGCTGTTCGTCACCCTGCAGGACGTCAGCCGCCTTGACGAGTTCGACGAGCAGCTCGCGGCCATCCCCAACGTCGTGGAAGCCCAACGTCTGTTCGGAGAACCCGACTGCCTGATCCGGGTGGTCACCAAGGACCTCGCCTCCTACCAGCAGCTCTACGAGCAGCGACTCAGCCGCCTGCCGGGTGTCCAGCGGATCAGTTCCACGATCATCATCAAGGACGTCGTCCCCCGTCGCCCCCTGCCAACCTGACCACTGTGGTGACGTCCTTATCCGGACACGGCCCACCCGGGGGCGAACCTGGCGCCTTTGGTTTGGGGAAGCCCTGACCGGCGAGTCCGCCGCCGCCGCGTGAGCGGGAGCGTGGGTCAGTAGACGGTGTAGCCGCCGTCGATGACCAGGACGCTCCCGGTGATGAAGCTGACGGCGTCCGAGGCGAGGAAGACCACCGATGGGCTCACCTCGTCGGGCGTGGCGGTCCAGTTCAAGCGGGCGCGGGATTCTCCTCGACGGGTCGAAGGGCCACTACGGCGGCCAGGATCAGCGCGCCACCCAGCAGCGCCGCTGGGGGCAGTCGCTCGTCGAGCAGCACCGCGGCGAGGAGCGCCGCCGACAAGGGCTCGACGAGCGTGGCCACTGTTGCGGCCGAGCCCGAGGTCGTTCGCAGCCCCGCGTACAACAGGCCGTAGGACACAGCCATCGTCGCCACTCCCAGGTACACCAGGAGCAGCAGGGAGGTTGGGTCCGCGCTGGCGACCGGCTGGTTGGTCACCGCAGCGATGACCAGGAACGGGAGAAGTGCGACGGCACCGATCGTGGTGGCGCACGTGGTTAGGGCCACGGGGTCCACCCGCTGGGCCAAGGTATGCCCGAGAACGGTGGTCGCGGCGTAGGTCGCACCGGCCGCGACGGAAAGCACCAGTCCTAGCGTCGTCGTGTCGTTGCCCTCCCTGGCGGGTCCGTGCCCGGCGGTGAGACTGATCAAGACCAGTCCGACGAGCGCAGCCGCGAGCACGGCCACCTCTCGCAGGGACGGGGGGGG
>NZ_JOEE01000007.1 GCF_000720925.1 Phycicoccus jejuensis
CGTGTGTGCCACCGCCACCACCCTGCACACCGGCACCCACGACACCGACCGCGGCCCCGACACCACCCTCCACCTCACCATCCCCCTGACCGACCTCACGAGCGGGACGACCCCGGACCCACGCGAGCTCCTCGTGAACCTCACCGGCGGCGTCCGCTCCTCCGCGACGGCGCCTGTCAAAGGGCCGTCGACCGCGCGCGGCGCCGGGACCGTGCTGGCCACCGCCGCCGACGGCACCCTCCTGACATCCGAGACCGTCCGCCGCCTCGGCTGCGACGCCGGCCTCCTGATCCACCTGCTGGGCGCTCGCGGCGAACCCCTCACCCTCACCCGCATCCTGCGCCTCTACACCCGCGGCCAACGCCGACACCTCCTCCTGCGCGACCGCGGCTGCACCTACCCCGGCTGCACCGCCCCCGCCGCCTGGACCCGCGCCCACCACGTCCACCACTGGGCCGACGGCGGACCCACCGACGTCACCAACGCCGCCCTCCTCTGCCCCCGCCACCACACCCACGTCCACCACCGACGCTTCTGGGCCACCGTCCGAGCACACCCCGACCAGCACGGCCACCACGTCACCTGGGACCTCACCCCCGGCTCCTACGACCGCGCCGTCCACGCCCTCCGCCACCCACCCGATGACCGCGCCAGCCCCGCCGCCTGACGAGCCGACCGTCGCCGGAGGAGCGACCCCGGTCGGGTTGCCGGCCCTGCGGTCCCGTCAACCGCGGGAGCCAGTGCCCCACGATGCCGAGGCGTGGGCGGTCAGTGACCGGTGGGGTCGGGGCTCCCGCCTGTCGCTCCTGCGCCGTCGGTGGCGGAGAAGGCAGGGTGCCTCGTGCCGACATCGCGCGCGGTCGACAGGTGCCCGCCGAGGTAGGCCGCGGCCCCCATGGCGGCCGCTCCGGCGAACGCGAGCAGCGCTCCCTGCGTGTGCCGCCCGCGCCGCCGGGAGAGGTAGGAGGCGCCGTACAGCCCGATCGCGACGCCGTTGGTCACCGCGTGCACCAGCCCGACCCGCTGCTCGCGCGGTCCGGAGCCAGACCACTCGGCCCAGCCGGTCCATGCCGTCGGGCCGACCGAGACAAGACCGACCCCGACGAGGGTGCGCGCCGCCCCACGGGTGTCGTCCCCGCCGATGGCGTCGAGCACGGAGGCCGACGTCCACGTGCCGATGACGACGTCGGTGAGCAGGGGGTGCAGCGCGTGGCCGAGCCACTCACCCCGCAGCAGCCGCCCGCGCCGGCCGGTGGCGAAGGCCGCCCCGACGACCGGCGCGACCGCGGCCACCGCGCGGTCCAGGCTCTCGGCCTCCTCCAGGCGCAGCATCGCCGACACCTGCGGCGGCAGTTTCTCGACCGAGCTCATGGGGTCCCCTCTCGACGGTGACGACGCGTGGGTCGCCTACCCGCTCGATGCTCCCCACAACCGCATCCCCCGTCAACGCCCCCCGCCGCGGGCGGCAGCGGGCGCTGCATCGCGCGTCACGCGGCGACTCGCACCGAGTCGCCGAGGTCGCGCGAGGCGACGTCGCCCGAGGCACCCCGCGCGGCAGCGGCGCGTCCGACCACGAACACGTAGAGGACGAACGCCGTCTCGGCGAGCAGGCCGATGGCGATCCGCGCCCACGTCGGCAGGCCCGACGGCGTCACGAACCCCTCGATGACGCCACTGACGAAGAGCACCGCGACGAGCCCGAGCGCGACCCCCGTCCCGGTGCGTGCCTCCCGCGCCAGTGACCGCCCTCGGGGCAGCCCGCCGGGACTGACCCACGACCAGAAGATCCGCAGCCCGACGGCGCCGGCGACGAAGACGGCCGTCAGCTCGAGCAGCCCGTGCGGCAGGATCAGCCCGAAGAACAGCGCGGTGCGCTCGTTGTAGGCCATGAGCGCCCCGGAGATGCCGACGTTGAGCACGTTGTTCGCGAGGATGTAGATGACCGGGAGCCCGAGGACGCCGAGCGCGATGACCAGCGCCGACACCCAGGCGTTGTTCGTCCAGACGAGCCCGGTGAAGTCCAGGTGGGCGTACTCGCTGTAGTAGTTCTCGAAGTCGGTGTCGACGAACTGCGAGATCTCCTCGGGCGTCATCGTCCGGGTCCACACCTGCGGGTGGCGGTAGGCGTACCACCCGACGAGGAAGGCGATCCCGACGTTGACGAGCGCGGTCGTCACCCACCACCACCGCAGCCGGTAGAGCGCGGCGGGGAACGTCGTCGTGAAGAACGTGATCGGCGTGCGCCACCAGGTCCCGCGGCGGCTCGACGTCGCGAACCGCGCCCGCGCGACGAGGGAGGAGAGGTGGGCGACGAGCGAGGGGTCCGGGCTCGCCGAGCGGACGACCGAGAGGTGTGTCGAGACGCGCTGGTAGAGGTCGAGCAGCTCGTCGGCCTCCGCGCCGGTGTGCCGACGCTGCCCCACGAGCGTCTCGAGCCGGTTCCACTGCGCCTGGTGGGCGGCCACATAGGCGTCGAGGTCCACGGGCTCAGCCTAGGCGACCGCGCGCGTCGGCCCACCCGGTTAGCCTGTGCCCGTGAGCAGCAGCGAGCAGACGGGCTACCGCGCGTACGCGAGCGAGGACGTCGTGACGGGCGAGGGCGTCGCCGTCGAGCTGCCCGTCGCCGGCACCCTCGTCCGGGCCGCCAGCGGGCTCATCGACGTCGTCGTGACGGTCGTGCTGCTCATCGCGATCGGCTTCGGCGTCGGCTGGCTCGTCGCCAACGCGAGCACCGCGGTCGCCACCGCCCTCGGGCTCGTCGCCACCGTCGCCGTGCTCGTCGGCTTCCCGACGGCGATGGAGACCCTCACCCGCGGACGCACGCTCGGCAAGCTGGCGCTCGGCCTGCGCACCGTGCGCGACGACGGCGGGCCCATCACCGTCCGCCACGCCCTGACCCGCGCGCTCGTCGGGGTCGTCGAGCTGTGGACCCCGCCGTTCCTCGGCGTCCCCGCGCTCGTGTCGTCGGTGGTCAGCGCCCGCAGCAAGCGGCTCGGCGACTACGCCGCCGGCACCTACGTCGTGACCCAGCGCAGCCGGATGCGCCTGCTGCCGCCGCCCGTGATGCCGCCGCCGCTCGCCGCCTGGGCCGGCGCCGCCGACGTCGCGGCGCTCCCGGCCGGGCTGACGGTCGCCGTGCGCCAGTTCCTCGCCCGCTCGGGCAGCCTGACCCCGGCCTCGCGCGAGCCGATGGCCCGCGAGCTGCTCACCGACGTGCTGCGCTTCGTCGCGCCCGCCCCGCCGGCCGGCTTCCACCCCGAGTACGTGCTCTCCGCGGTCATCGCCGAGCGCCGCCGGCGCGACACCGAGCGCCTGGCCCGCGAGGACGCCTTGCGGCGCCGCGTCGTCGGCGCCGACCCCCTCGCCTGACCCCGGCGCGGGTCTCGTCACCAGTCGCCGGGCCTGCCTCCGATCGCCCGAGCTCCGACTTCTTGCGAGTTCCGCCGCCCGACGCGCCGGCGTGGGGCGTGTCGAGCGGCGGAACTCGCAACCAGTGGAGGGGCGTCAGGCGCCGAGGGCGGCGTACCCCGGCTTGACGACGTGCTCGATGAGCTCGAGCCGCTCGTCGAACGGCAGGAACGAGGACTTGAGCGCGTTGATGGTCACCCAGCGCAGGTCCTCGAGGGTCCACCCGGCCTCGTCGACGAGCAGCTGCATCTCGCGCGACATCGACGTGCCGCTCATCAGCCGGTTGTCGGTGTTCACCGTCACCCGGAAGCGCAGACCCTTGAGCAGCGTGATCGGGTGCGCGGCGATCGACTCCGCCGCCCCCGTCTGCAGGTTCGAGGACGGGCACATCTCGAGCGGGATGCGCCGGTCGCGGACGTACGCGGCGAGCCGGCCGAGCGAGACCGCGCCTCCGTCGAGGACCTCGACGTCGTCGACGATGCGCACGCCGTGCCCGAGCCGGTCGGCGCCGCACCACTGGATCGCCTCCCAGATCGACGGCAGCCCGAAGGCCTCGCCCGCGTGGATCGTGAAGTGCGCGTTCTCGCGGCGCAGGTACTCGAACGCGTCGAGGTGCCGGGTGGGAGGGAACCCGGCCTCGGCCCCGGCGATGTCGAACCCGCCGACGCCGTGGTCGCGGTGGGCGACGGCCAGCTCGGCGATCTCGCGGGAGCGCGCGGCGTGCCGCATCGCCGTCAGCAGCGCGACCATCCGGATGGGGGTGCCGGCGGCCGCGGCCTCCGCCTCGCCCTCGCGGAAGCCGGCGAGCACCGCCTGCACGACCTCCTCGAGCGAGAGCCCGCCCTCGATGTGCAGCTCGGGCGCGAAGCGCGACTCGGCGTAGACCACGCCGTCGGCGGCGAGGTCGAGCGCGCACTCGCGGGCGACGCGGGTCAGCTGCTCACGCGTCTGCATCACGGCGACGGTGTGCGAGAACGTCTCGAGGTAGCGCTCGAGCGAGCCCGAGTCGGCGGCGTCGCGGAACCAGCCGCCGAGCTCCTCGGGGTCGGTCGTCGGCAGCCCGTCGTAGCCGGAGGCCGCGGCGAGGTCGACCACGGTCGAGGGGCGCAGGCCACCGTCGAGGTGGTCGTGCAGGAGGGCCTTCGGGGCGCGGCGGACGACCTCCGCGGTCGGGGCGGCGGTGGCCATCAGGCGATCCGGTCGATGACGACGGAGTCGGGGGTCTGCGCGGTGCCACCGTCGACGACGTCGATGCCGCCCTCGAGCGCCTCCTCGGCGCGGGCGAACCGCTCCGGGGTGTCGGTGTGCAGCGTGAGCAGCACGTCGCCCTCGCGGACGGTGTCGCCGGGCTTGGCGTGGATCTCGACGCCGGCGCCGGCCTGCACCGGGTCCTCCTTGCGCGCGCGGCCGGCGCCGAGGCGCCAGGCCGCGACACCGACGGCGTAGGCGTCGAGGCGGGTCAGCGTGCCCGACGCGGTGGCCTTCACCTCGTGGGTGTGCGCGGCGGTCGGGAGCGCGGCGTCGGGGTCTCCACCCTGGGCGGCGATCATCCGGCGCCAGACGTCCATCGCGCGCCCGTCGGACAGCGCCGCACGGACGTCCTGGCCGCCGCGACCGGCGGCCTCGAGCATCTCCTCGGCCAGGCGGACGGTCAGCTCGACGACGTCCTCGGGCCCGCCTCCGGCGAGCACCTCCACCGACTCACGGACCTCGAGCGCGTTGCCGGCGGTGAGGCCGAGCGGGGTCGACATGTCCGTGAGCAGCGCGACCGTCGTGACGCCCGCGTCGGTGCCGAGGTCGACCATCGTCCGGGCGAGCTCGGTCGCGTTCTCGCGGGTCTTCATGAACGCCCCCGAGCCGACCTTGACGTCGAGGACGAGCGCGCCCGTGCCCTCGGCGATCTTCTTGCTCATGATCGAGGAGGCGATGAGCGGGATCGCCTCGACCGTCCCGGTGACGTCGCGCAGTGCGTAGAGCTTCTTGTCGGCCGGTGCCAGGCCCGAGCCGGCGGCGCAGATGACGGCGCCGACGTCGTCGAGCTGACGCATCATCGCCTCGTTCGTCAGGCCCGCCTGCCAGCCGGCGACCGACTCGAGCTTGTCGAGCGTCCCGCCGGTGTGGCCGAGGCCGCGCCCGGACAGCTGCGGCACCGCGACGTCGAAGACCGCGACGAGCGGCGCGAGCGGGAGGGTGATCTTGTCGCCGACCCCACCGGTGGAGTGCTTGTCGGCGGTCGGGCGCGAGAGGGACGAGAAGTCCATCCGCTCGCCGATGGCGATCATCGCGGTGGTCCAGGTGGAGATCTCGCGGCGGGTCATCCCGTTGAGGAGGATGGCCATCGCGAGCGAGCTCATCTGCTCCTCGGCGACGACCCCGCGGGTGTAGGCGTCGACGACCCAGCGGATCTCCGCGTCGGAGAGCTCGCGGCGGTCGCGCTTGTGGACGATGACGTCGACGGCGTCGAAGGCTTCGGTCATCCGCCCATCATGGCAGGCGCGCACGGCACTCCTGAACGCCCCCGGACCACCACCGCGGGACCACCACGTCGTCGAGATCTGCCGTCCCGCGGACGGTCGACGGTCAGGGGCCTCGGGTCGCCAGGTCGTCCGGGCCGAAGGCCTGCGGCAGCACCTCGCGCATCGTCAGGACGCCCTCCGGCGTCTGCAGGAGCGTGTCCGCAGTTCCGTTCTCCCACAGCAGCTGTCGGCACCGCCCGCACGGCATGAGGGTCTCGCCGCGGCCGTCGACGCACCAGACGGCGGTCAGCCTGCCGCCACCGGTCGCGTGCAGCGTCGACACCATGCCGCACTCGGCGCAGAGCGTGACGCCGTAGCCGGCGTTCTCGACGTTGCAGCCGGACACCATCCGGCCGTCGTCGACCCACCCGGCGACCCCGACGGGGAACTCGCTGTACGGGCAGTACGCCAGGGTCGTCATGCGGACGGCCTCGACGCGCAGCGCCTCCCAGTCCACGTCGGCAGCGGTCACGACTCCTCCTTCGGGGCCTGGCGGCGCGCGTCGAGCCCGCGGACGACCGCGGCGGTCGCGAGCAGCCGCGCGCCGAGGGCGATCGCCCGCTCGTCGACGACGAGGTCGCCCTGGTGCAGGTCGTAGGTCGGCCCGCCCGGGGTGCGGGTGCCGAGGCGCGCCATCGCGCCGGGGCAGTGGTCGAGGTACCAGGCGAAGTCCTCGCCGCCCAGCGACTGGGCGGTGGGGACCGGCGTGAGCCGGCCGGCGAGCGCGCCGCGGCGCAGGGCCGAGATGCCGTCGGCCGTGTTGACGACCGGGGGCACCCCCTTGACCCGCTCGACCTTGGCCTGCACGCCGTACGGCTGGACGACGCCGTGGACGATCTCCTCGAGCAGCGGCCCGACGGTGTGCCACGACTCGGCGTCGAGCATCCGCAGCGTGCCGCGGCACTCGCCGGAGGACGGGATGACGTTGGCGACCCGGCCGGCCTGGACGCTGCCCCACACGAGGGCCGCGCCGGTGCGCGGGTCGAGGCGGCGGCCGAGGACGGCCGGCACGTCGGTGATGACCTTGGCCAGCGCGAAGACGAGGTCCTCGGTCAGCTGCGGGCGCGAGGTGTGGCCGCCCCGACCGTGCAGCGTGATGTGCACCTGGTCCGCGGCCGCGGTGAGCGCCCCCTCGCGCAGCCCGACCTGGCCGACGTCGATGCTCGGGTCGCAGTGGACGGCGAAGACGGAGTCGACACATTCGAGGGCGCCGGCCGTGATGGCGTCGAGCGCGCCGCCGGGCATGACCTCCTCGGCGGCCTGGAAGACGGCGCGGACGGCGATCCCGCGGTCGGCGAGCGCGTCCTCGACCTCGTGCAGGGCGAGCACGGCGCCGACGAGAGCGGCGGTGTGCACGTCGTGGCCGCAGGCGTGGCACACGCCCTCGGTGCGCGAGCCGAACTCGAGGCCGGAGCGTTCGCGGACGGGCAGGGCGTCCATGTCGGCGCGCAGCGCGATGCGGTGCACGGGCTCGGCCGCGCCGAGGTCGGCGAGGACGCCGGTGCCGGGGAGCAGCCGGACGGCGACGCCGGCGGCGTCGAGCCGTCGCGCCACGGACTGGGTCGTGCGCGTCTCCTCGCGGGACAGCTCGGGGTGGGCGTGGAGGTCGCGCCGGATCTCGATGAGCTCGGGTGCAAGCGAGGTGATGCGTTCGCCGAGGGCGGCGAGGAGGGCATCGTCGTTCATCAGAGGACCGACTGTACCGCCGCGGACCTCGCCGCCCGGACCGAACCCGCCGAACCGTCACGCCGGTCCCGACCCGCGGGACGCGACGGCGTCCCGTTCGAGGACGAGCACGACGGCGCCGGCGGCGCCACCCACCCCTCAGACCGGAGGCGTCGTCCGGCGTGCCTTGTACTCGTCCCAGCGGGAGGCCATCTGCTCCATCTCGGCCATGACGAACTCGAGGAACTCGACCGAGAGCTGCATCCGCTCCCCCGCGCGGGTTCCTCCGCCGACGGCATCCCGGGCCGCGGTCAGCGCGACGACGAGCGGCCCGTAGAGGCTCTCCTTCTGGACCATGACGTCGTGCCACGCGTCGTCCTGGACGACGTAGACGTCCCGACGGCTCCCGCGCTCGCGCTCGCGCCGGACCATCCGGACCGAGGTGAGGAAGCGGACGGCGCCGGACACCGCCGCGGGGCTGAGGCCCAGCAGCTCGACCAGCTCGGCGGAGGTGAGCCGGCCGTCCTCGGTCACGAGCAGCGCCGCGAAGACCCGTGCCGGCTGGAGCTGCATCCCCAGCGACGCGAGGGTCCCACCGACCTGCTCGACGACCGCGGCGTCCGGGAGGTCGTGCCCGGGGCTCGTGGGGTGGGAGGTCGCCATGCGGCGCACATTACAACATTCACAACATTGTGAAACCGGAGTAGCGTGGACGACGTGACCACCGCCATCGACGTCGTCGGGCTGCGCAAGTCCTTCGGCCACACCACCGCCCTCGACGGCCTCGACCTCGCCGTGCGCGAGGGCGAGGTCCACGGCTTCCTCGGCCCCAACGGGTCCGGCAAGTCCACGACGCTGCGCATCCTCCTCGGGCTCCTGCGCGCCGACGACGGCCGCGCCACCGTGCTCGGGCGTGACCCCTGGGCCGACAGCACCGAGCTGCACCGCAGCCTCGCCTACGTCCCCGGCGACGTCGTGCTCTGGCCGACGCTGACCGGCGGCGAGACCATCGACCTGCTCGGCCGGCTGCGGGGCGGCCTCGACGAGGACCGCCGCCGACGCCTCGTCGACGCCTTCGAGCTCGACGAGACGAAGAAGGGCAAGGCCTACAGCAAGGGCAACCGCCAGAAGGTCGCCCTCGTCGCGGCGCTGGCGAGCGAGGCGCCGCTCCTCGTCCTCGACGAGCCGACCGCCGGGCTCGACCCGCTGATGGAGCAGGTCTTCCAGGAGGAGCTCGCCGGTCTGCGCGAGCGCGGCCGCACCGTCCTGCTGTCGAGCCACGTGCTGAGCGAGGTCGAGCGCGCCTGCGAGCGTGTGAGCATCGTGCGGGCCGGGCGCGTCGTCGACTCCGGCACCCTCACCGAGCTGCGCCACCTGACCCGCACGACCGTCCAGGCCGAGCTGCGCGAGGTGCCGACGGCGGTGGAGGTCGGCGCGTGGCCGGGCACCCACGACGTCTCCGTCGAGGGCTCGACCCTGCGCCTGACGGTCGACCCCGACCACCTCGACGCGCTCGTCGCCGCGCTCGCGCCGCGCGGGGTCACCGGGCTGACCTGCCGGCCCCCGACGCTGGAGGAGCTCTTCCTCGCCCGCTACCGGACCGAGGCGCACCGGGAGGAGGTGCCGGCATGACCACGCGGCTGGCCGGTCTCGGCCGCTTGCTGCGGCTCGCGCTGCGCCGCGACCGGGTGATCCTCCCCGCGAGCGTCCTCGGCCTCGTCCTGCTCTCCGTGGGTTCCGCGCAGGCCACGCTCGAGCTCTTCCCCGACGACGCCTCCGCGGTCGCGGGCCTCGGCGACCTCGTCGGCAACCCGGCCGTCGTCGCCATGTACGGCCCGATCAGCGCCGCGGACGCCGACGCGCTCGCCGTCTTCAAGACCGTGATGATGGGCGCCGTCCTCGTCGCGGTGCTCGCGGTCGTCCTCGTGCGCCGGCACACCCGGACCGAGGAGGAGGAGGGCCGCCTCGAGCTCGTGGGCGCGGGCGCGGTGGGGCGCTGGGCGCCGCTCGCGGCGGGGATCCTCGTCGCGCTGCTCGGTGTCGTCGCGGCGAGCGGCCTGTCGTCCCTCGGCCTCGCCTCGCTCGGGATGGACCCTGCGGGGTCGGTGGCCTTCGGGGTCGCCTGGGCGACAGCAGGGTTCGCCTGGGTCGGCGTCACCGCGACGGCCGTCCAGCTGGCCTCGACGACGCGCGGGGCCGGCGGGCTGGCCTTCGGCACGCTCGGTGCCGCCTTCGTCCTGCGGGCGGCCGCGGACTCGGTCGACGACGGCGTCGTCCACGCGCTCGGATGGGCCTCCCCGCTCGGCTGGGCCGGACGGGTCGAGCCGTACGGACCGGACCGGACGTGGGTCCTCCTGCTGGGCCTCGCGGTGCTCGTCGCGGGGGTGGCGACCGGGCTCGCCGTGCTCGGCCGGCGCGACCTCGGCGCGGGCGTGCTCCCGGCCCGGCTCGGCCCGGCCCGGGCTGCCCGCAGCCTCACGGGTCCGTTCGCCCTCGTCTCCCGCCTCGCGACCGGGACGGTCACCGGCTGGGTCGTCGGGATGCTCGTCGGTGGCGTCGTCCTCGGGTCGCTGCTCGGGGCGGTCGGCGACCTCACCTCCAACCCCGCGATGGCCCGCTTCCTCGAGGCCCTCGGCGGGTCCGCCGGCACCGTCGAGGACATCTACCTCGCGAGCGAGACGCGCTTCGTCGCCGTCGCCGTCGCCGCGGCCGGGGTCGCCCTCGTCCTGCGGCTCGGCGCCTCGGAGCGGTCGGGCCTCGGGGAGTCGGTGCTCCCGACGGGGACGAGCCGCCTGCGCTGGTACGGCGCGCACGTCCTCGTCGCGGTGCTGGCGACGACCCTCTTCCTCCTCGTCATCGGGGCGACCGTCGGTGTCGTCGGCTCCCTCGCGAGCAGCAGCGCCCCGGGCTTCTGGGCGACGCTCGGCGCGTTCGCCGCCACGCTCCCCGCGGTGTGGGTCCTCGTCGGGGTGGCCGGCCTGCTCGTCGGCGCCCGCCCCCGCCTCGCGCCGCTGGCCTGGGCCCTCCTCCTCGTCGGGTTCGTCGTCGGCGAGCTCGGGCCGACGATGGACCTGCCGGGCTGGCTCGTCGACGTCTCGCCCTTCGCGCACCTCGGACAGCTGCCCGGCGGGGACTTCGCGGTCCTCGCCGCGGCCGTGATGACGCTCGCGGCCGCGGGTCTCACGGCGGCCGGGGCGCTCGCCTACGGTCGGCGCGACGTCGCCTGAGCGCGAGCGACCCCGCCCGGCGGGATGCCGGACGGGGTCGCGCAGCGAGGTCGTCGTCGCCGCGGTACGAGGTCAGTCGGTCGTCACGCGCACCCGGGTGTGCAGGGTGTCGCCCTCCGGCCACATCGACATCCCGACGGCCGAGAGCGGCTCGAGGTTCTTCGCCACCTCCGGCTCGTCGGCAGCGAGCCGGGCGAGCCAGCCGTCGCGACCGTCGACGTCGAGGTAGAACGCCGCGACGGCCGTGTCGGCGTGCGGCACGACGGAGCGGAAGGCCGCCTGGCTGCCGAGCGAGCCGCCCGTGGCGACGCTCGTCCGGTAGTCGGCGTCCGGGCCGACGACGACGGTGCGGTCGCCCTCGCGGGTCGTCGCGAGCAGCTCGCCGACGCTGGGGTCGAGCGACCCGAGCCGGCCGAGGACGTCCTCGATGCCGGCCGCGTCGCCGGTGACCTTGGCCGCCACCGGCAGGGCGCCGGGACCGGCGGTGTCGAGAGCCGCCGGGTCGAAGCCCGGGCCGAGCGAGAGCACGGTGCTCGTGCCGAAGAGCGTCTCGAGGTCACCCGGGAGCTCGAGGCCGGTCGCCTCCCCGATGGCGGAGTACAGCTCCTCGACGTCCGCGCCCGACTGCGCCGACATCCGGGCGGCCTGCGCCTCGAACCACCCCTGGCCGGGGCTCACGGCGAGCGCCGCGAGCGTGTCGTCGGGCAGCGAGGCCATCGACGTCCCCGCCCCGGACCCGAGCATCGTCCGGGTCGCGTCGTCCAGGCCGCTCACGCCCTCGAGCTCGAACCCGCCGTCGGCGAAACGCAGGGTCATCGCACCCCCGACGAACTCGTCGTCCTGTGCGGTGGCCGACTCGAGGGCCGACAGGTCCTCGCCGAGGTCGAGCGACCCGACGAGCGAGCGGATCTGGCTGCCCGGCTTCGGGGCGAGGTAGATCGTCACGAGGCCCTGCTCACCGACGGCGCCGGTCCACTCGGCCCAGTCGCGCGACCCGGCGAGGGTGGTCTTCGCGGCGGCGTCGGCGACGCGCGTCGCGGTGTCGGCGTCCCGGGCCACGTAGGCCCAGCCGTCGCGCACGATCCACGTCGGGGTCAGGCCGTCGGTCTTCGCCGCGTCGTGGTTCTCGGAACACGCGAGGAGCTTGAGCATCCCGGCGCCCGCGGCCTCGTCGTCGGTGACCTGAACGACGCCGACGGGCACGGAGTCCTCGCCGACGGTGACGCCGGCGACGGCCGCGCGCTGCCCGAGCCACGGGGTGACGTCGCGCGCGGGGTCGAGGTTCGCGCACTCGTCGTCGGAGAGGACGAGGTCGGTGAGCGTCGTGCCGAGGTCGGACTTCTGGGAGACGCCCTTCGAGGACAGCCCGGGGAACTTCGAGAGCGTGCGGAGGGCCTCGACCTTCTGGCCCGCGCCGGGGTCGAGGTCGACGGCGGCGTACGCGAACGTCGTGCCGGGCAGGACGTCGGCGGGTCGCTCGCCTCCCCCACCGAGCGCGGTCCACGCCCAGGCGCCGGCGCCACCGACGACGACGAGCGCGGCGATGCCGCCGACCGCGAGCCCGCGCCCGAGGCCGCGGCGCACGCCGGGCTGCTCGGTGACGACGTTGTCGGCGGAGGCGCCGGCGGCATCGGACGGCTCGACGGCTCCGTACGCGGGAGGGTCGAAGGGCGGCTCGGGGCCGCGCAGCGGGCCGGACGGCGGGACGGACGACGACATGGGACTCCCCCTCGGTGGGCATCCCCTGGGGATGCGGGCTCGGCGGTGCGACCGCTCGCCGCGGCCGCACCGGAGCGCACCCTAGCGGCGGGGGGCGACAGGGGGAGAGCACTTCGGCCGCGTCTCCGCCGAACGGGTGACGCGCCGCTCAGAGCAGGTCGGTGCGGCCCTCGGCACGCAGCACGTCGACGACCGCCTTGACCTCCTGGGCCCGGGCCCGGGTCGTCACGAGGAGGGCGTCCGGGGTGTCGACGACGACGACGTCGTCGAGCCCGACGACCGCGACCCGCCGGGCGCCGCCCGGCACGACGACCCCCGAGCCGTCGAGGACGGTGACGTCCGAGCGGTCCCCGAGGACGGCCGTGCCGTCCGGCGCCGGCAGCAGGGCCGAGAGGCTCGCGAAGTCGCCCACGTCGTCCCACCCGAAGGGCGCCGGCACGACGACGACCCGGCCGGCCGCCGCGGCCGGCTCGGCGACGGCGTGGTCGATGGCGATGCGCGTCAGGCCGGGCCACACGTCGTCGAGACGGCTCGGTGCGGCCGCGATCTCGCGCAGCCCGGCGGCGAGGTCGGGGTGCCACTGCGCGAGCAGGTCGAGCAGGACCGAGGCCCGGACGACGAACATCCCCGCGTTCCAACGGAACTCGCCGGAGTCGACGTAGGCCCGGGCGCGCTCGGCATCCGGCTTCTCGACGAACTCGACGGCGTGCAGGGCCGTCGGGAAGCCGGCCAGCGGCTCACCCGCCCGGATGTACCCGAAGCCGGTGGCCGGGTGCGTCGGCTCGACCCCGAGCGTCACGAGGTGCCCGTCGCGCGCGACGTCGACCGCCTCGCGGACCGCCGTCCGGAAGGCGTCGGCGTCGGGGATGACGTGGTCGGCGGCGAAGGACCCGATGACGGCGTCGGGGTCGGTGCGCTCGACGACGGCGGCGGCGAGGCCGATGGCGGCCATCGAGTCACGTGGCGCGGGCTCGGCGAGGACGCGACCGGCCGGGAGCTCCGGCAGCTGGGCGCGGACGGCGTCGGCGTGCGCGGCGCCGGTGACGACGACGGCGTGGTCGCCGGTGAGGGGGGCCAGCCGGTCGAGCGTCGCCTGGAGCAGCGAGCGGCCGCCTCCGGTCAGGTCGAGGAGGAACTTCGGGTGGCCGGCGCGGCTCAGCGGCCACAGCCGGGTGCCGGCGCCCCCGGCCGGGACGACGGCCCAGAACCCCTCGATCTCCGGCATGGCCCGAGGGTATCCGGTCACCCGCTGGTCACCGGATCCCGACCCGGCCGTCGCCGGCCCGTCGCCCGGCGGGGGGACGCTGGGGGTCGTGCGCATCGTCGTCGTCACCGAGTCCTTCCTCCCGACCCTCAACGGCGTGACCACCTCGGTCTGCCGGGTCGTCGAGTGCCTCGCCGCGCAGGGGCACCGCGTCTCCGTCGTCTGCCCGCGGCCCGCGCCCGCGGAGCACGCCGGCGTGCCGGTGCACGCCGTCCCGTCGGTGTCGGTCCGGGCCTTCCCCACCGGGCTGCCGTCCGGCGCCGTGCGGGACGTGCTCGAGGAGCTGCGGCCGGACGTCGTGCACGTCGCCTCCCCGTTCGTCCTCGGGGCCCGCGCGCTGCGCGAGACCGCGCGCCTGGGCATCCCGTCCGTGGCCGTCTACCAGACGGACATGCCGAGCTACCTGGCGCAGCACGCGCCCCGCCCGGTCGGGCCCGGTGCCTCGCAGGCCGCGTGGCGCTGGGTGCGTCGCGTCCACGGCCTCGCCCACCTGACGCTCGCGCCGTCACGACACACGATGGCCGAGCTCGCCGCGCACGGGGTGCCCCGGACGGCCCGGTGGGGACGGGGCGTCGACGCGCGGCTCTTCCACCCCGGCCGCCGCGACGCCGTCGCGGCCGCCCGGCGCGAGCTGGCCCCCGACGGGGAGGTCGTCGTCGGCTACGTCGGCCGGCTGGCCCCCGAGAAGGAGCTGGACCGGCTGGCCGACGTCGCGCGGGTGCCGGGCGTGCGCCTCGTCCTCGTCGGCGACGGCCCGGACCGCGCCCGCACGGCCGCGCTGCTCGCCGAGGCGGTGGCGAGCACCCCCGGTCGCCCGAACCGGCCGCCGGTCCTGCTCGGCGCGCGCTCCGGCGAGGCCCTGGCCGACGCCTACGGGCTGCTCGACGTGTTCGTCCACACGGGGACCCGCGAGACGTTCGGGCAGACCCTCCAGGAGGCGCACGCGAGCGGGCTGCCGGTCGTCGCGCCGGCGCGGGGCGGGCCGCTCGACCTCGTCGAGCACGGACGCACCGGGCTGCTCGTCGACCCCGACCGGCCGGGCGCCCTCGCCGCCGCGGTGGCCGCGCTCGTCGCCGACCCGGCCCTGCGCGCGCGGACGGGCCGCGCCGGCCGTGCGTCGGTCGAGGGACGCACCTGGGCCGGCGTCACCGCGGAGCTCGTCGGCCACTACGAGGCGGCGGTCGACGCCCGGTGGAGCCGCCGCGGACGCCGGGCCGCCTGAGCGCGACCGGTCGTCAGCCGCCGAGCGGGAGCGACCGGATGACGCGCCAGACGCCGTCCGGGTCGTGGTGGTAGAGCTCGATGCTCGCGACGGTGAAGGCGCAGCGGAACCCCGCGAGCCCCTCGAAGGCGCGGTCGAGCGCGTCGTCATCGAGGTGGTGGGCGATCGTCACGTGCGGGTGGTACGGGAAGTCCAGCGTGCGCTCCACGGGCCCGCCGCGCACGGCGCTCTCGAGCCGCTCGCACTCCCCGATCCCCTTGGAGACCTGGACGAACACGACCGGCGAGACCGGCCGGAAGGTCCCCGTGCCGGACAGCACCATCTCGAACGGCCGGACCGCGCGGCAGACGTCATCGAGGTGGTCCGTGAACTCCGCGTGGTGCTCGGGCGGGACGACCGTGGGCGGCAGCAACGTCACGTGCGGCGGGATGGCGCCGGCCATCGGGTCGCCGAAACCGGCTCGGGCGGACTGCAGCTGCTCGCCCCAGGGTTCGGGGATGGTGACGGCGACGCCGTGGACGGGCACGAGCAGGCTCCTCAGCGCGCGGCCGGCAGCAGGCCGACGGCGTCCCGGACGCGGGTCATCGTCGCCGCCGCGACGACCGCGGCGCGCTCGGCACCCCGGGCGAGGATGCGGTCGAGCTCGGCGGGGTCGTCGAGCAGCTCGGCCATCCGGGAGCGGAACGGGCCCACGGCCTCGAGCACGACCTCGGCCACGGCCTTCTTGAGGTCGCCATAGCCGCGCCCCGCGAACTGCGCCTCGAGGTCGGTCACGGGCGTCCCGGTGAGCACGCTGTGGATGACGAGCAGGTTCGAGACCCCGGCCTTGGTCTCCGGGTCGTAGCGGATCTCGGTCTCGGTGTCCGTGACCGCGGACATGATCTTCTTGCGCAGCCGGTTCGGCTCGTCGCTGAGCAGCAGCAGGCCCTTGTCGGGCGAGTTCGTGCCGGACATCTTCGACGTGGGGTCGGTCAGCTCCATGATCTTGGCCGACTCCTTGAGGATGTACGGCTCGGGCACGGCCAGCGTCGGGCCGAAGCGCGTGTTGAAGCGCTCGGCGAGGTCGCGGGTGATCTCCAGGTGCTGGCGCTGGTCCTCGCCGACCGGCACGTACGCGGCGTCGTACATGAGGATGTCGGCGGCCATGAGCATCGGGTAGGTGAACAGCCCGACGTTGGCGTTCTGGCCCTTGGCCGTCTTGTCCTTGAACTGCGTCATCCGGCTGGCCTCGCCGAAGGCGGTGAGGCAGTTCATGACCCAGCCGAGCTCGGCGTGCGCCGTGACGTGGCTCTGGCAGAAGACGGCCGAGCGCTCGGGGTCGACCCCGCCGGCGATGAACTGCGCGGCGGTGACGCGGGTGCGGCGGCGCAGCACCTCGGGGTCGGTCGGGACGGTCAGCGCGTGGAGGTCGGCGACGAAGTAGTAGGCGTCGAAGTCCTCCTGCAGCCCGACCCAGTTGACGAGCGCCCCGAGGTAGTTGCCGAGGTGGAGCGAGTCGCTCGTCGGCTGCATCCCGGAGAGGATCCGGGGGCGTGCGGCATCGGTCGGGGGCTGGGCGGGCATGGTCCCCATTGTGCCCTGCCGCGCGTCCCTAGACTCACCCGCATGACGAGTGCCGCCACCACCCACCGCGACGTCCACGGCTCGGCGCCCGAGGGCGTCTGGTCGGCCCCCGGACGGGTCAACCTCATCGGCGAGCACACCGACTACAACGGCGGCCTCGCCCTGCCGATCGCCCTGCCGCAGCGCACGACCGCCGCGGCGTCGCCCCGCACCGACGACCTCCTGCGCGTGCACTCGGTCCAGACAAGCGAGACGGTCGAGGTCGACCTCGGCACCGTCGGCCCCGGCTCCCCCGCCGGCTGGGCCGCCTACGTCGCCGGGGTCCTGTGGGCGCTGCGCGAGGACGGTCACCCGGTGCGCGGGATGGACGTGACGGTGACGAGCGAGGTGCCGCTCGGCGCCGGCCTGTCGAGCTCGGCGGCGCTCGAGTGCGCGGTCGGCGCGGCCGCCAGCGGCCTCTTCGGGCTCGACCTGCTCGGCGACGACGACGCCCGCTCCCGCCTGGCCACGGCCTGCGTGCGGGCCGAGAACGAGGTGGCCGGCGCCGCCACGGGCGGGATGGACCAGTCGGCCGCCCTGCTCTGCCGGCCCGGCTCGGCCCTCCTGCTCGACTGCCGCGACGGCGCCACCGAGCACGTGCCGTTCGACCTCGAGGCCGCCGGGATGGTGCTGCTCGTCACCGACACCCGGGCCTCCCACGCGCTCAACGACGGCCAGTACGAGAAGCGCCGGCGGGCCTGCGAGGCGGCGGCCGCCGAGCTCGGGGTCGCGTCGCTGCGCGAGGTCGACCCGGCGGGGCTCGACGCCGCCATCGACCGGCTCTCGACCGACGAGCTGCGCCGGCGCACCCGTCACGTCGTCACCGAGATCGAGCGGGTGCGGCAGGCCGTGGCCGCGCTGCGGGCGGACGACCTCGACGAGGTCGGCCGCCTGTTCACCGCATCCCACGCCTCGCTGCGCGACGACTACGAGGTCAGCTGCGACGAGCTCGACGTCGCGGTCGAGGCCGCCGAGGGCGCCGGTGCGCTCGGGGCGCGGATGACCGGCGGCGGCTTCGGTGGTTCGTGCATCGCGCTCGTGCCGCGCGACTCCGCCGACGACGCCGTCACCGCGGTGCGCGCGGCCTTCGGCGCCCGCGGGTGGGAGGAGCCGACCTGCTTCACCGTCACCGCCGGCGGCCCGGCCGCGCGCGACGCCTGACGCCGCGCCCGACCCGACGCCTGGCACGACGGAGGGCGCCCCGCGACCGCGGGGCGCCCTCTCGTGCGTGCGGGGACTAGTTCGTCATCCCGGCGCCGACCGTGGTGCCGGTGGCCTCGTCGATGAGGATGAACGAGCCGGTCGTGCGGTTCTGCTCGTACGGGTCGACGAACAGCTGCTGCGTCGTCCGCAACCGGATGCGCCCGATCTCGTTGAGCCCCAGCTCACCCGCCTCCAGGTCGCGGTGGAGGGTGTTGATGTCGAGCCGGTACTGCACGTCCTTGACGAGCGCGCGCGCCGAGCGGGTGGTGTGCTTGATGGCGAGCTTGCGGCCGGGCCGCAGCGGGTCGCGCGTCATCCAGCAGACCATCGCGTCGATGTCCTGCGTCGGCTCCGGCGCGTTGCGCACGCGGCAGATCATGTCGCCGCGCGAGACGTCGAGGTCGTCCTCGAGCCGCACGACGACGGACATCGGCGGGAAGGCCTCGGCCACCTCCTCGTCGTACAGGTCGATCCCGGCGATCTTGCTCGTCAGGCCGCTCGGGAGGACGAGGACCTCGTCACCCGGCTTGAGGACACCGCTCGCCACGCGTCCCGCGTAGCCGCGGTAGTCGTGGTGCTCGTCGGACTTCGGGCGCACGACGTACTGCACCGGGAAGCGGACGTCGCGCAGGTCGCGGTCCGAGGCGATGTGCACGTTCTCGAGGTGGTGCATGAGCGAGGAGCCCTCGAACCAGGGCATGTTCTCGCTGCGCGTCACGACGTTGTCGCCCTGGAGCGCCGAGATCGGGATGACCGCGAGGTCGGGCACGTTGAGGCGCTGCGCGAACTGCACGAACTCCTGGCGGATGCGGTTGAAGGTCTCCTCGTCCCAGTCGACGAGGTCCATCTTGTTGACCGCGAGGACGAGGTGCGGGACCCGCAGCAGCGAGAGGATGACCGCGTGCCGGCGCGACTGCTCGGTGAGGCCCTGGCGGGCGTCGACGAGCACGAGGCCGAGGTCGGCGGTCGAGGCACCGGTCACCATGTTGCGCGTGTACTGCACGTGCCCCGGGGTGTCCGCGATGATGAACTTCCGCTGGGGAGTGGCGAAGTAGCGGTAGGCGACGTCGATCGTGATGCCCTGCTCGCGCTCGGAGCGCAGGCCGTCGGTGAGCAGCGCGAGGTCGGTGTAGTCGAAGCCCTTGGTCCTCGACGTGGCCTCGACGGCCTCGAGCTGGTCCTCGAAGATGGCCTTGGAGTCGAGCAGCAGACGACCGATGAGGGTCGACTTGCCGTCGTCGACGGAGCCGGCGGTGGCGAACCTGAGCAGGTCCATCAGAAGTAGCCTTCCTTCTTGCGGTCCTCCATGGCGGCCTCCGAGAAGCGGTCGTCGCCGCGGGTGGCACCACGCTCGGTGACCCGCGCGACCGCCACCTCCTCGACGATCTCGGCGAGCGTGCTCGCCTCGCTCTCGACGCAGCCGGTGAGGCTGAGGTCGCCGACGGTGCGGAACCGGACGGTGCGCTCGGTGACGACCTCGCCGTCACGGCACGGGTTGGCGGGGTGCTCGCTGAGGAGCATCCCGTCGCGCTCGAAGACGCGGCGGCGGTGGGCGAAGTAGATCGAGGGGATCTCGACCTCCTCGCGCTCGAGGTAGTGCCAGATGTCGAGCTCGGTCCAGTTGGACAGCGGGAAGATCCGCATGTGCTCGCCGGCGTGGAGGCGCCCGTTGTAGAGCGACCACAGCTCGGGACGCTGGTTCTTCGGGTCCCACTGGCCGAACTCGTCGCGGTGGGAGTAGACGCGCTCCTTGGCGCGGGCCTTCTCCTCGTCGCGCCGGCCGCCGCCGAACGCCGCGGTGAAGCCGTTCTTCTCGATGGCGTCGAGCAGCGTGCCCGTCTGGAGGCGGTTGCGGCTCGTGCGGCCGTCGTCGACGACGACGCCGTTGGCGATGGCCTCGTCGACCGACGCCACGACGAGCGTCGCGCCGAGGCGCTCGACCCAGCTGTCACGCGTCGCGAGCACCTCGGGGAAGTCGAGCCCGGTGTCGACCTGGAGCAGCGGGAACGGCAGCCGCGCCGGGTAGAAGGCCTTCTCGGCCAACCGGAGCATGACGATCGAGTCCTTGCCCCCGGAGAACATGAGGACAGGTCGCTCGAGCTCGGCGACCACCTCCCGGAAGATGTGGATGGACTCCGACTCGAGCTCGTCGAGCTGCGAGAGCCGGTAGTCGGCATGGGTCTGCACTGGATGTTGCCTTCCGTGACGGGTCGCGGCCGACCCTACCCGCGACCGTGTACCCCACGTGGTGGGAATCTGCACCTCGGACACCGATTTGTGGGCAGACTGGCCGCGTGACCGACCCGCTGCCGACGTTCTGCCCACCGAGGGCGGACCTCGACGACCTCGTCCTGCTGCGTCGCGGGCTCTACGGACCGGACGCGTCGATGCGCCCGCTCCCCCTCCCCGACGACGTCCGCCAGAACGCGATTGCCGCCGGCGGGCTGGTCGTCGTCGACCCCGAGGGCGTGCCGGTCGTCCGCCTCGAGGAGCTCGACGACGCCGGTGGCCCGACCGTCACGGGACGCCCGCAGTGGCTGGGGTGGCCCTCCAGCCGCCCCTTCGAGGAGCTGCACCCCGCCGAGCCGGTCGACCTCACCGGCCGCCGGGTCCTGCTGGTGGACAACCCGTCCGAGGTCCCCGCCGAGGTTCCCGCCGGCGCCGTGGTCCTCGCCCTCGTCTCGACCTCGCTCGACGGGCCGTCGGGGGCCGTCGACACCGTCCGCGCGGCCCTCGCCGCGACGGGGGGCCCGTCCCGGGTGCTCGTGCTGCCCCTCCCGCCCGGTGACGCCGAGCGCCGCCGGGCGCTCCTCGCGACCCTGGGCGTCGACGACGCGCACGCCGCGTCCTCCGCCGCCCCCGCCACGGACGGGAGCCCCGACGGGCTCGGAGGTGTCGTCCTCTTCCTCACCGGCTTCTCCGGGTCGGGCAAGTCGACCGTCGCCCGGGCGGTCTCGACCCGGCTCGTCGAGGACGGTCGCGCGCTGACCCTGCTCGACGGCGACGTCGTCCGTCGCCACCTCACCGCCGGCCTCGGCTTCAGCCCCGCGGACCGTCGGACCAACGTGCTGCGCATCGGCTGGGTCGCGGCGGAGGTCGCCCACCACGGCGGCATCGCCGTCTGCAGCCCGATCGCCCCCGAGGACGAGGTGCGCCGGCAGGTGGCCGAGCGCGTGCGCGAGCGCGGCGGCCGGTTCGTCCTCGTCCACGTCGCGACCCCGCTCGAGGAGTGCGAGCGCCGCGACCGCAAGGGCCTGTACGCCGCCGCCCGGCGCGGCGACATCCCCGACTTCACCGGCATCTCGGCGCCGTACGACGTGCCCGCCGACCCCGACCTGCGCCTCGACACGACCGGGCGCGACGTCCCCGGCTGCGCCGACGAGGTGCTCGCGCTGCTCCGACCGACCGACGGGACCCACCGTGCTTGACGCGCTGTTCACCACCGACGCCCTCGCCGTCCTCGTCGTCGCCCTCGGGGTCGGCGTCGTCGTCGGCCTCACCGGGATGGGCGGCGGGGCCCTCATGACGCCGGCGCTCGTGTTCCTCGGCATCCCGCCGACGGCGGCGGTCGCCAACGACCTCGTCGCGGCCGCGGTCAACAAGTCGATCGGCGCCGCCGTGCACACCCGGCAGGGCTCCCCCGACCTCCGGCTCGCGGGGATGCTCGTCGCCGGCTCCGTGCCGAGCGCCCTCGTCGGGGCGTGGCTCGTGGGGCAGCTCGGCTCCGGCGAGGCCGCGCAGGAGACGCTGCGGCTGGCCATCGGCGTCACGCTGCTGCTCACCGCGCTGACGTACACGGCCCGCGTCTACGGCTCGACGTTCCTCGACTGGGGCGCGCGCTCCGACGACACCCGCCGGGTCAAGCCCCTCCCGACCGTCCTCGTCGGCGCGGTCGGCGGCTTCCTCGTCGGCCTGACGAGTGTCGGCTCGGGCTCGATCATCATGATCTCGCTCCTGCTGCTCAACCCCGGGATGTCGGTCAAGCGCCTCGTCGGCACCGACCTCGTGCAGGCCGTGCCGCTCGTCATCGCCGCGGCCATCGGCCACGTCGTCGTCACCGGCGTCGACTGGGCGGTGCTCATCCCCCTCGTCGTGGGCGGCGCCCCCGGCACCTTCCTCGGGGCCCGGCTCTCGTCGTGGATCCCCTCGCAGGCGGTCCGGCGGGGCATCGTCATCGTCCTCACCCTCACGGGGCTGAGCCTGCTGCGCCTCCCGCCCCTCGGCGTGGGGGCGGCCGGCGCCGCGCTCCTCGTCCTCGGCCCGCTCGCGTGGGCCCTCCTCCGGGTGCGCCACGGGATGACCCCGTTCCGCACCTCCCGCACGTCCGACCTCTGACCACCGACCCCGACGCTCGACGAAGGACCACCGTGACCACACCATCAGCCGACGACCACGCCGTCGCCGCGGAGGTGGCCGAGCAGGCCGGCGCCCTCCTGCTCGCCCTGCGCGAGGAGCACGCCGACCTCGAGGGGCAGGAGCTCAAGGACCTCGGCGACCGCCGTTCCCACGAGCTGATGATGCGCCTGCTCGGCGAGCTGCGCCCCGACGACGCGGTCCTCAGCGAGGAGGGCGCGGACGACCCCGTCCGCCTGTCCGCCTCCCGCGTCTGGATCGTCGACCCCCTCGACGGCACCCGCGAGTTCTCCGAGCGGCCGCGCGACGACTGGGCCGTGCACGTCGCCCTCTGGCAGGACGGTGACCTCGTCGCGGGCGCCGTCGGCATCCCCGCGCGCGGCGTCGTGCACCGGATGGACCGCCCGTCCCCGCTCCCCGCGCGCCCGGACGGCCCGGTGCGGCTCGCGGTGAGCCGCAGCCGTCCGCCGGCCTTCGTCGTCTCGCTCGCCGAGTCCCTCGGCGCCGAGCTCGTCGCCATGGGCTCGGCCGGGGTGAAGGCCATGGCCGTCGTCGACGGCACGGTCGACGCCTACGTGCACGCCGGCGGCCAGTACGAGTGGGACTCGGCGGCGCCGGTCGCCGTCGCGCTCGGGCACGACCTGGCGCCGACGCGGCTCGACGGATCGCCGCTGGAGTACAACCGTGAGAACCCGTGGCTGCCCGACCTCGTCGTCGCGCGGCCGGAGGTGCTCGCCGAGGTGCGCGAGGCGCTCGACCGGCTCGCCTGAGCCGGGCGGACGCGGGTCGGGCGGGGCGGCTCAGAGGGCGTACTCGACGAGCACGGGCGCGTGGTCGCTCCAGCGCTCCGCGTAGCTCGCCGCCCGCCCGACGGAGGCGGCGACGGCGAGCTCGGCGAGCGACGGGGTGGCCAGCTGGTAGTCGATCCGCCAGCCCGCGTCGTTGTCGAACGCCTGCCCGCGCCAGGACCACCACGTGTAGGGCCCGGGGCCGGGGCCGTGGAGGCGACGGGTCACGTCGACGAGCCCGTGCGCGTCAGCCCAGCGGGTGAGGTGGGCCTGCTCCTCGGGCAGGAAGCCGGCCTTGCCGCGGTTGCCCTTCCAGTTCTTGAGGTCGTCCTGGGTGTGCGCGATGTTGAGGTCGCCGGTGAGGACGGCGAGGCGCCCGTCGGCGGCCCACGCCTCGACGCGCGCGCCGACCGCGTCGAGGAAGCGGTACTTCTCGTCCTGGCGGGGCGTGCCGGCCTCGCCGGTGTGGACGTAGGCCGAGGCCACCGTGACGACCCGGCCGGCGACGACGACGTCCGCCTCGACCCAGCGACCGGCTCCGTCGAACTCCTCGCCGACGTCGGTCCGCACGTCCTTGACCGGGTGACGGGAGAGGACGGCCACGCCGGCGCGGCCCTTCGCGACGGAGGGGCCGTGGGCGAGCTCCCAGGACGCGAGCGGCGAGCCGTCGAGGGCGGCGCGCAGCTGGGCGTCGTCGGCCCGCACCTCCTGCAGCGTGACCACCTCGGCGCCGCTGGCGGCCAGCCACTCGACGCCGCCGCGGCGCTGCGCGGCCCGGATGCCGTTGACGTTGGCGGAGGCGACGATCATGCGGACCAGTCCACCATCCGCGGCCACCGCGGCCCGCGTCGGGGGCGCCGCACCGTCTGGTCACCCCGGGGCGACTCCGCTAGGGTTTGTCTTGACGTCAAGATAACCGCCACCACCGAGGAGCGTCGACGACGACCATGGCCACGAAGATCATCTACACCCTGACCGACGAGGCCCCGATGCTGGCCACGTACTCGTTCCTCCCGGTCATCGAGGCCTTCGCCTCCTCCGCCGGCGTCGACGTCGAGACCCGCGACATCTCGCTGGCCGGCCGCATCCTCGCCCTCTTCCCGGAGTACCTCACGGAGGAGCAGCGCATCGGCGACGCCCTCACCGAGCTCGGCGAGCTCGCGACGACGCCCGAGGCGAACATCATCAAGCTGCCGAACATCTCGGCGTCGATGCCGCAGCTCAAGGCGGCCGTCAAGGAGCTGCAGTCGCAGGGCTACGCCCTCCCCGACTACCCGGACAGCCCGCAGACCGACGAGGAGCGCGACGTCCGCGCCCGCTACGACAAGGTCAAGGGCAGCGCGGTCAACCCGGTCCTGCGCGAGGGCAACTCCGACCGCCGCGCGCCCGCTGCCGTCAAGGGCTACGCCCGCAAGCACCCCCACTCGATGGGCGCCTGGTCGGCCGACAGCCGCACGCGCGTCGCGACGATGGGCGCCGACGACTTCCGCAGCAACGAGCAGTCGGTCGTCCTCCCGGCCGACGACACCCTGACCATCCGCCACGTGGCCGCCGACGGCACCGAGACCGTCCTCAAGGACGGCCTCAAGGTCCTCGAGGGCGAGATCGTCGACGCCACCGTCATGCGCGCCGCCGCCCTCGACGCGTTCCTGCGCGAGCAGGTCGCGCAGGCCAAGGCCGACGGCGTCCTCTTCTCGGTGCACCTCAAGGCGACGATGATGAAGGTCAGCGACCCCATCGTCTTCGGCCACGTCGTCACCGCGTTCTTTCCCGAGGTCTTCGCGACGTACGGCGACGACCTCGCGGCCGCCGGCCTCTCGCCGAACAACGGCCTCGGTGGCATCCTCGACGGCCTCGACGCGCTCCCCAACGGCGCCGAGATCCGCGCCGCCTTCGAGCAGGGCCTCGCCGACGGCCCCCGCCTGGCGATGGTGAACTCCGACAAGGGCATCACCAACCTCCACGTCCCGAGCGACGTCATCGTCGACGCCTCGATGCCCGCGATGATCCGCACGGCGGGCCACATGTGGGGCCCGGACGGCGAGGAGGCCGACACCCTCGCGGTCATCCCCGACTCCTCGTACGCCGGCGTCTACCAGGCCGTCATCGAGGACTGCCAGGCCCACGGCGCCTACGACCCGACGACGATGGGCTCGGTCCCCAACGTCGGCCTCATGGCGCAGAAGGCCGAGGAGTACGGCAGCCACGACAAGACCTTCGAGATCGAGGCCGCCGGCCGCGTCGAGGTCGTCGACGGCTCCGGCGCCGTCCTCATGAGCCACGACGTCGAGGCGGGCGACATCTGGCGCGCCTGCCAGACCAAGGACGCCCCGATCCGCGACTGGGTCAAGCTCGCCGTCACCCGCGCCCGGGCCTCGCAGACCCCGGCCGTCTTCTGGCTCGACGAGACCCGCGCCCACGACCGCAACCTCATCGCCAAGGTCGAGGCCTACCTGCCGGAGCACGACACGGACGGCCTGGACCTCCGCGTCCTCTCGCCCGTCGAGGCCGCCAAGCTCTCGGTCGAGCGCATCCGCCGCGGCGAGGACACGATCTCGGTCACCGGCAACGTCCTGCGCGACTACAACACCGACCTCTTCCCGATCCTCGAGCTCGGCACCTCCGCGAAGATGCTGTCCGTCGTCCCGCTGATGAACGGTGGCGGCCTCTTCGAGACCGGCGCCGGCGGCTCGGCCCCGAAGCACGTCCAGCAGCTCGTCGCCGAGGACTACCTGCGCTGGGACAGCCTCGGCGAGTTCCTCGCGCTGGCCGAGTCCTTCCGCCACGAGGCCGACCGCGGCAACGCCCGCGCCGGCGTGCTCGGCGACGCCCTCGACCGCGCCACCGGCACGCTGCTCGACGAGAACAAGTCCCCGGCCCGCCGGGTCGGCTCGATCGACAACCGCGGCAGCCACTTCTGGCTCGCCCGCTACTGGGCCCAGGAGCTCGCTGCGCAGACCGAGGACGCCGAGCTCGCGCAGGTGTTCGCGCCCGTCGCCGAGCAGCTCGTCGCGCAGACCGACGCCATCGAGGCCGAGCTCCTCGCGGTGCAGGGCAAGCCGGCCGACATCGGCGGCTACTACCGTCCCGACCCCGCCAAGGCCGCATCCGTCATGCGCCCGAGCCGCACGCTCAACGGCATCCTCGACGCCCTCAAGCGCTGACCGCAGGCGCCACCGCGCCGGAGGCCGGGCCCACCACGACGGTGGGACCCGGCCTCCGGCGTGTCCGGTCCCGTCGTCGGCCGGACGCGACACGTCCGGACGGACCCCTCGACGGACCCGTGCGTCCGCGCCGCCGACGCGCCACACTGAGCGCCATGACCACACCCACGATGGTGCAGCGGCTCGGTGCGGAGCTGCTCGGCACGTTCTGGCTCGTGTTCGGCGGCTGCGGGTCGGCCGTCTTCGCCGCGGCCTACCTCGCGCCCAACGTCGTCGCCGGCCAGAGCGTGCAGCTCGGCATCGGCTTCGTCGGCGTCGCGCTCGCGTTCGGCCTCACCGTCATGACGATGGCCTACGCCGTCGGCCACGTCTCGGGGGCGCACTTCAACCCGGCCGTCACCATCGGCGTCGCCGTCGCCCGGCGCTTCGAGTGGCGCGACGTGCCGGCCTACGTCGTCACCCAGGTCGTCGGCGGCCTGCTCGGCGGCCTCGCCGTCTGGGGCATCGCCCGGGGCAAGGACGGCTTCGGCGCCGAGGGGAACCTCGCCGCCAACGGCTTCGGTGAGCACTCCCCCGGCGGCTACTCGCTCGTCGCGGTGTTCGTCGCCGAGGCGCTGCTCACCGCCGTCTTCGTCTACGTCATCCTCGGCGCGACGGACTCGCGCGCCCCCGAGGGCTTCGCGCCCATTGCGATCGGCTTGGCGCTCACCCTGATCCACCTGGTCTCGATCCCGATCTCCAACACCTCGGTCAACCCGGCCCGCTCCACCGGCGTCGCGTTCTTCAACGGTGCGGGTGCGCCCGGCCAGCTGTGGGTCTTCTGGCTGGCGCCGATCTTCGGGGCGGCCATCGCCGGCGCGACCTTCCACCTCATCACCGGTGTCGACCGCCGCGACCGCGACATCTCCGGCGAGATCGAGGCCGAGGACGTCCGCGTCGCCGACGGCGTCGACCCCGACGCACCCCGCTGACCGAGCCGGCCACCTTTCACCCGCACCCCCTCCCCGGGCGGGTGGGAGTGGCCAACCCCACCCGGCCGTGCCTGTGGGCGTCGGGCGCCGCGCTGATAGCGTCGAACCGACATCCAGACTCGCTCGTCCGAAGGGGTTACATCCGTGAGCACCACGCCCGTCAAGGTGGCCGTCACCGGCGCCGCCGGCCAGATCGGCTACAGCCTCCTGTTCCGCATCGCGAGCGGTGCGCTGCTCGGGCCGGACACGCCCGTCGAGCTGCGCCTGCTCGAGATCACCCCGGCCCTCAAGGCGCTCGAGGGCGTCGTCATGGAGCTCGATGACTGCGCCTTCCCGACCCTCGCGAAGGTCGAGATCGGCGACGACGCGACGAAGGTCTTCGACGGCGTCAACCACGCCCTCCTCGTCGGTGCCCGCCCGCGCGGCCCGGGCATGGAGCGCGGCGACCTGCTGGAGGCCAACGGCGGCATCTTCGCCCCGCAGGGCAAGGCCCTCAACGAGGTCGCGGCCGACGACATCCGCATCACCGTGACCGGCAACCCGGCCAACACCAACGCCCTCATCGCGATGAGCAACGCCCCCGACATCCCCACCGAGCGCTTCTCGGCGCTGACCCGCCTCGACCACAACCGCGCCATCTCGCAGCTGTCCGCGAAGCTCGGCGTGCCGGTCACCGAGATCAGGAAGATGACGATCTGGGGCAACCACTCGGCGACCCAGTACCCCGACCTCTTCCACGCCGAGGTCGGCGGCCGCAACGCCGCCGAGGCCGTGGGCGACCAGGACTGGCTCGAGAACACCTTCATCCCGACGGTCGCCAAGCGCGGCGCCGCCATCATCGACGCCCGCGGCGCCTCCTCGGCGGCCTCCGCCGCGTCGGCGACCATCGACCACGCCCGCACCTGGGTCGAGGGCACGCCCGACGGTGACTGGGTGTCGATGGCCGTCCGCTCCGACGGATCCTACGGCGTGCAGGAGGGCATCATCTCCTCCTTCCCCGTCACCGTCTCCGGCGGTCGCTGGGAGATCGTCCAGGGCCTCGAGATCGACGAGTTCTCGCGCGGGCGCATCGACGCCTCGGTCGCCGAGCTCGTCGGTGAGCGCGACGCCGTCAAGGAGCTCGGCCTCATCTGACCCGGCCTCCCCGGCGGCTCACCCCGTCGAGTGAACAGAACACGCCGTGCGGCCCTCGGGCTGCACGGCGTGTTCTGTTCGCTCGACGGGTGTCACGGGGACATCGACAAGAACAAGAAGGCCGCGAGCAGCGTCAGGTGCACCGTGCCCTGCAGCCGCGTCGCGCGACCCGGCACGACGGTCAGCACCGCCGCGATCATCGTGATCGAGAGCAGGACGATCTGCGTCGGCCCGAGCCCGAGGTGCAGGGGCGTCGGCACCCAGATGGACGCCACCGCGAGGGTCGGGATGGTCAGGCCGATGGACGCCATCGCCGACCCCATCGCGAGGTTGAGCGAGACCTGGATGCGCTCGCGCCGCGCCGCGTTGGCCGCCGCGATCGTCTCCGGCAGGAGCACGAGCAGCGCGATGACGACACCGACGAACGACACCGGCAGCCCGGCGGCGAGGACCGCCGACTCGATGGCCGGCGACTCGATCTTCGCGAGGCCGACGACCCCGACGAGCGAGAGCAGCAGGAGGACCAGCGAGACGCTCGCCTCGCGGTTCGTCGGCGGGTCGGCGTGGTCCTCCGAGTCCTCCTCCGTCACCGGCTTGCCCTGCTTGGTGACGGGAAGGAAGAAGTCGCGGTGGCGGACGGTCTGGGTGACGACGAACGCCGCGTAGAGGCTGAGCGAGGCGACGGCGGCGAAGACCAGCTGCGGGCCGGTGAACTCCGGGCCGGGCTGGCCGGTCGTGAAGGTCGGCAGCACGAGGCAGGTGGCCGCGAGGGCCGCGACCGTCGCCAGCGCCCCGCCGGTCCCCTCGGCGTTGAAGCGCGCGAAGCCGAAGCGGCGCGCCCCCAGCAGCAGCGAGAGGCCCATGATGCCGTTGACGGTGATCATCACCGCCGCGAAGACCGTGTCGCGCGCGAGCGTCGCGGCCTCGTCGCCGCCGCTGAGCATGAGCGTGACGATGAGCGAAACCTCGATGACGGTCACCGCGACCGCGAGGACGAGCGAGCCGAACGGCTCCCCGACCCGGTGCGCGACCACCTCCGCGTGGTGGACGGCGGCGAGCACGGCGAGGGCGAGGAGGATCGCGACGAGGACGACGACGAGCGTGCCGATGTCGCGGCCCCAGGTCAGGGCCAGGGCGACGAGCGCGACGACGGGGGCGGCCGTCCACGTCCTCGCGGCCATCGGGTGCGTTCCGGCGACGGCCACCTCAGCCACCCCCGGGGTGCAGTCCGGCGGCACGCTCGGCGGCCTCGACGACGTTGGAGAGGAGCATCGCGCGGGTCATCGGCCCGACCCCGCCGGGGTTCGGGCTGACGAAGCCCGCGACGTCCCACACGTCGTCGGCGACGTCGCCGGCGACCCGGCCCTTGCCGGTCTCCTCGTCGACGATCCGCGAGACGCCGACGTCGAGCACGGCCGCACCGGGCTTGACCATCTCGGCCGTGACGATGCCGGGCACGCCGGCCGCGGCGATGACGATGTCGGCCTGGCGCACCTCGGCCGCGAGGTCGCGGGTGCCGGTGTGGCACAGGGTGACGGTGGCGTTCTCGGAACGCCGCGTGAGGATGAGCCCGAGCGGTCGGCCGACGGTCAGGCCGCGGCCCACGACGACGACCTTCGCGCCGGCGATGGGCACGTCGTAGCGGCGGAGGAGCTCGATGCAGCCGACCGGCGTGCAGGGCAGCGGCGCCGGCTCGCCGAGCACGAGCCACCCGAGGTTCGTCGGGTGCAGCCCGTCGACGTCCTTGGCCGGGTCGACCGCCGACAGGATCGCGTTCTCGTCCAGGCCGGTCGGCTGCTGGACGATGAAGCCGGTGCACGCCGGGTCGGCGTTGAGCTCGCGGACGACCGCGAGCACGTCGTCGAGTGAGGAGGTCGCCGGCAGGTCGCGGCGGATCGAGTGGATCCCGATCTCGGCGCAGTCCCGGTGCTTGGCGCCGACGTACCACTGGCTGCCGGGGTCCTCCCCGACGAGGACGGTGCCCAGCCCGGGCACGACCCCGCGTTCCGCGAGCGCGGCCACGCGGGCGCGCAGCTCGTCCTTGATCGTCGCGAGGATGGCCTTGCCGTCGAGTGTCGTGGCGCTCACCCGCCCATCCTCCCATCGACGCGACGGGGGTGGGGACGCCGTCCGGTCCACGCCGGGAACGGGAGCACCGGTGGGGCGGCCCCTCTGCTACGCCGCCCCACCGGCACCCGTGGCCGGTCCTTCTCTGCCAGGAGCCGGTCACGACGAGCTGTTCGGAACGGTCCGGGGGTCCGGATGGGTCCGGTCGCGCACGACCTCCGTCGGCGACCGCACGCCACTCGTCCGGCCGTGCGGCTAGCGTGGTCGGGGTGGCGGTCTACCGGGTCAACGACGAGGCGGTGGAGCACGTGCGGGCGCGCATCGCGGCCCACCAGTATGTGCTCGACAGCGACTGGGGTGCGGTCCAGCCGGACGCCGCCGCGCAGAACGCCTTCCTCGAGCGCCACTCCTGGCCGGAGTACGCCGCGTGGCACCTCGGGCTGACCGAGGGCGCCACCGACGGCACGAAGGCGCGCTACGCCTTCGTCGCCGGGGACTTCCGCCGCGTGCACCGCAGCGCCCTCATCGCCTGCGTGTACCGGGCCTCGGAGTGGCGCCACAAGGAGGTGGAGCTGGCCGCGCACGACCTGCTCCAGCTCCTCGACTCGACGAGCGGCTGACTGAGGCCGGCACGGCGGCCGGTCAGCGGGGGACGGCCTCCGCGAGCGCCTCGACGGCCTGCGTGAAGCACTGCTCGGGCGGGGTGACGAGACCGGCGCCGACCTGTCCGGTGCCCGCGACGCGGCCGGCCATCCCCGTGTTGATCTGGGGCAGCTCGCCGGTGCGGACGACCTTGGTGACGTCGATGCCGACCGGCGTCCCGCGGAAGCCGAGCACCGGCACCTGGTAGACCGGGTGCTCGCCGACGGTCACCTCGTACATCCGGCGGGTCGCGGCGAGAGCGAACGGCACGTCGCCGCCGACGAACCGGACGATGGCCGGCGCCGCGGCCATCGCGAAGCCGCCGATGCCGCCGGTCTCGGTGATCGCCGAGTCGCCGATGTCGGGGTTGGCGTCCTCGGGTCCGTAGTCGCCGAGGAAGAGCCCCTGCGGCGTGTTCGCCGGGCCGGTGAACCAGCGGTCGCCGGTGCCCGAGACGCGGATGCCGAAGTCGGTGCCGTTGCGCGCCATCGTCGTGACGACGCTCGACCCGGGGATGCCCTCGGCGGCGAGGGTCGCCAGCTTGCAGGCGGGCATCCCGAGGTTGAGGAAGAAGTGCTCGTTCGCCCCCGAGAAGCGCACGGCCTCGGCGACGTCGGCCGACGACGCGTCGGCGGTGATCATCCCGGGCAGCAGCTCGCGCAGGAGCATGAGCGAGCCGGCGCGGTTGCGGTTGTGGCCCTCGTCGCCCATCTGAAGCATCTGCGCGACGATGGCCCGGATGTCGATGGGGCCGGTGCTGCGGACGGCCTGGCGCAGGATCGGGCCGAGGACGTCGCCCATCCAGCGCAGGCGCTCGACGACCTCGGCGCCGTACGCGCCGTAGCGCAGCACCTTGCCCAGGCCCTCGTTGAGCGAGCACCACGAGGTGTTGTCGTGCACCTCGTCGCGCAGGACGTAGGTCCACATCGACGGGCTGACGACGCCGGCCATCGGCCCGACCGCGCCGCGGTGGTGGCAGGGCTCGAGCTCGAACTCGCCTGCCGCGAGGCGCTGCTCGGCGTCCTCGGCGGTCTCGGCGAGACCCTCGAGGAGCACCGCGCCGATGAGGGCGCCGCGCAGCGGCCCGGACGCGCGCTCCCACGTGATGGGCGGGCCGGCGTGGAGGAAGGTACCGCGCTCGAGGCCGAGGGCCTCCGAGGCGGGGGCGACGTCGACGAGGGTGGCCTCGGCCGCGGTCATCCGGGCCAGGGCGGTGGCGTTCGCCTCCTCGCGGCGCGGGTCGGCCATGACCCGGGCGAGGGCGTCCTCGGTGCCGGGCATCGGCGGGTGCCAGCCGGCGTCGGTGACCGGGACGGCCTGGTCGCGCAGCGCGTCGGCGAAGAGGGCGACGCCGGAGGTCGCGACGACGGGGTCGGCAGCGAGCAGGCCGCGGAGCGGGGCGGTCATCGGG
The DNA here is from genome assembly GCF_000720925.1 of Phycicoccus jejuensis. Taxonomy (GTDB): domain Bacteria; phylum Actinomycetota; class Actinomycetes; order Actinomycetales; family Dermatophilaceae; genus Phycicoccus; species Phycicoccus jejuensis. The sequence goes on from NZ_JOEE01000007.1 coordinate 32,357, forward strand.
CACCTCCGAGCAGGGAGACGGCGTGCCGGGTGGCCGCCGCGTTGGACAGGAAGACGGACGCGCCGGCCGCGGCGAGCGCCTCGGCGCAGCGGCTGCGACCCTGGGGGTCGGCGTCGGTCCCGTTGAGGGAGAGGACGACCGGCAGCGCTCGGCCGTCGGCGTGCGCGGTGTCGCGGGCGGCGCGGACGGCGTCGGCGAGCTCGCCGGCGGGGTCGGGATGGGCGCCGTGCCCGAGGACGAGGTCGAGCAGGAGGACGCCGCAGGTCGGGTCGGCGGCCTCGGCGGCGATCCGCTCCATCCGCAGGGTCGGGTCGATCATCGGGTGGGCGCGGCCGCGGGTCAGCTCGTCGGCGCCGAAGTCGACGACGACGTGCCCGGTGCCCGTGAGGTCGGCGCCCAGCGCCGGCTCGTGGCCGAGGTTGGACGTGATCGGGCCGAGGGTCTCGGTGGCGACCAGCAGCGACTCCTCGGCCAGGGTCCCGCCGCAGAAGAGGCCGCGCAGGGCCGCACCGACGGTGAGGCCGGCGTCCTCGGGGGTGGCGGTCGTCGCGGGCCAGGTCGGCACGGTGACGCCCTCCGCGGCGAGCGCCTGCTCGACGGCGGCGGTGAGGTCGGGGCGGCCGGCGCCGAGGGTCGCCCAGTGCACGCGCAGGCCGAGGTCGGCCGCCTCCGCCCGGACGGTCTCGAGCACGGCGTCGTCCGGGGGCTTGGAGACGACGAGGACCCACTCGGTCGACGCGTCGTCGGCGAGCGCCCGCAGCGCCTGCCGCGTGGAGCGACCGCCGACGGCGGCCTTGAGGTCGCGACCGCCGACGCCGAGGCAGTGGCTGACGCCCACCTCCGCGGCCTCCAGGAGGCACATCGCCTGCTGCGCACCGGTGCCCGACGCGGCGACGATGCCGACCGGGCCCTGGCGCACGACGTTGGCGAACCCCAGCGCGACCCCGCCGACGAGCGCGGTGCCGCAGTCCGGCCCCATGACGAGGACGTCGGCGGCGGCCGCGGCGTCCTTGAGGGCGACCTCGTCCTCGACGGACACGTTGTCGGAGAACAGCATCACCGAGGCCCCGGCGGCGATGGCGTCGTAGGTCTCGGTGACGGCGTGCGCGCCGGGGACCGAGACCACGGCGAGGCCGGCGCCGGCCCGACGGATGGCCGAGCCGAGCGTGGCCGGCGGGACCTCGTCGGCCGCGCCGGTGTCGGACGAGGTGGCGGAGAGGGCGCGCAGGGCGTCCTCGACGGCGGCGAGGCCGCTCTCGACGCCGGCCTCGTCGTCCGCGCGGACGGCGACGACCATGTCGTTGGGCCCGGCGTCGGTCGGCACCTCGAAGCCCATCTGGCGCAGGACGTCGACGTTGAGCTCGGTGGCCATCGCGACCTGGGCCGCCTGCACCCCCGGGGCGCCGGCGACGCTGCGGGAGACCTGCATGAGGCTCACCGAGTCGTGGTAGGCCCCTCGACGGAGCTCGACGTGGACGGTCATGCGGCGATCCTTCCGGTGGGTGCCAGGACGGCGAGGGTGGCGGCGAGCCCGGTGACGACGTCGCGGCCGGAGGTGTGCCCCACCGCGAGGACGGCGGGCAGATGGGTGGTGACGCCGGCGGCGTCGGCGCGGGCGACGGCGCAGACGAGCGCGACGACGTCCGGCGTGGCCCAGCCGTCGACGGCGCCCTCGAGGAGGGCCGCCGAGACCGCCGTGGTCGCGGTGAGCCGCCCACGGACGGCGGCGGCGAGCGCGTCGGAGGGGACGCCCGCGGCCCGGTGCAGGAGCAGTGCGCCGGCGAGGGCGTCGTCCCCGCTCGGGGTGAGCCCCGGCCCACGGCCGACGAGGGCGCGGACGGCGACCTCCGGCTCGGCATCGGAGACGGCGCCCGCGGTGCCGGCGACGAGCCATCCCGGAGCCTCCACGGTGGCGGCGGCCAGCAGCGCGGCCACGCGGCCGTCGTCGAGGCCGAGGTGCCCCGTCGGCACGCGCGCCGGACGCCAGGTGCGCCGCGCGACGACCGTGGCCGCGGGCAGGCGCACCCTCCCCTCGCCGACGACGACCGCGTCCCCCGGGGCGAGGGCGGCGACGTGCACGGGCTCGGCGACCCGCAGGGCCGACGGGAGGGCGACGGCGTCCGGGCCGAGCACCGGGAGGACGCGCCCGTCCAGCCGCAGGTAGACGCCGACGCGGCCGGCAGCGAGCACCTCGGCGCGTCGGGGCGGACCGTGGACGAGGTCGGCGGTCAGCGGCGAGACCGCACCGGCCAGCACGCGGGGCTCGGCGGTGGGGTCCGGGATGGGCATACCGAGACGCTAGTGACGCCGCTAGAGTGCCCGGATGGTCAGAGTTGCCAACGATGGGCCCGATCGCGCACAGACCTTGCCAGCCGTCCCGCCGGAGCAGAGCGCGGACCCGGTCGAGCTCGCGGCCCTCGTCGAGCACCAGCGGGCCCTGCTCGCCCGCGAGGACGAGGTGCACCGTGTCCTCGTCCACGTCGTGCTCGACGGCGGGGGGCTGGCGCAGGTCGCCGAGGCCGTCGCCGGGTTCTTCGGCGGCGCGGCGACCGTGACGACGACCGACGGCCGCCTGCTGTCGCAGGCTGGCTCGCTCGAGGGCGTCGACGACGTGACCGACCTCGCCTGCTTCGACCGCACCGGGCGCCTGCTCGTCGAGGACGAGCCCGTCGGCTGGCGCGACCCCGACCGCGGCGCCGACCCGACCCGTGCCTTCGTCCGCATCGTCGCGGGCTCGTCCGACCTCGGGATGCTGGGCGCGTACTCCCCCGGTCCGGCCCTGTCCCGCACCGACGTCCACATGCTCGAGCGGGCGGCGACCGTGGCGGCGCTGGCCATCACGAAGGAGCAGGCGGTCGCCGCGGTCGAGGGCAAGTACCGCGCGGAGTTCCTGCGCGACGCCCTCGCCGGGCGCGCCGGCGACCCCGCCGACGTCGCCTCGCACGCGGCGTCGCTCGGGTGGCGGGTCGACCGGCCGCTCGTCGTCGTCGCCGCCGAGACCGACGAGGACGACTCGGCGACGACCCGCAGCGCCGAGGAGGTGCGGGGCCTGCAGGACCGGTTCGTCCGGGCATGGACCCAGGCGGTGCGCTCGCGCGACACCTCCGTGGCGGTCGCGGGGTTCAGCCAGGAGGTCGTCGTGCTCCTGCCGGTCGACGAGGACGCCGACACCGAGGCCGTTCTGCGACCCGTGGCAGAGCTCGCGCGGGTCGTCCGTGGCGACGGCGGCGGCGGGAGGCGCACCTTCACCACCGGTGTCTCGCGGCTCGTCACCTCGCCGGCCGACCTGCCCCGCGCCTACGACGAGGCGCTGACCGCGGTGCACGTCGGGCGCCAGGTGCACGGCGACTCCGGGCTCGCGCACTTCGACGAGCTCGGCATCTACCGCCTGCTCGCGCTCGTCCCCGACTCGGCCGACCTGCGGCGCTTCGTCACCGAGAGCCTCGGCGAGCTCGCGACCGACGACGTCCCCGAGAACGCCGACCTGCGCAACACCCTGTCGGTGCTCATCGACACCAACCTCAACGTCGCCGAGACCGCGCGCCGGCTGTTCTTCCACTACAACACGCTGCGCTACCGCATCGCCAAGCTCGAGCGGATGCTCGGCCCGTTCACGACCGACCCCCAGCTGCGCCTCACGCTCGCGCTCGCGCTGCGCGTCCACCGCATGAAGGGCCTCTGACAGCCAGACGCTGCCATTGGGACATCGATGGGCCGCAGCGGGCCGCGCAGCCTCGGCGGGTGTTCAGCAAGCTCATGTGACCGAGTCGAGAAGTCGCCCACGCAGGTCGACGAGCGCCAGCTTCCCCCCGTCACGGTGATGACACGTGTTCAACGGAAAAGACTGGCCAACAGCGCGATTGGACGACTTTGCTCTTGCGGTTCGAACAGGCTTTCGATAGGATGAGGCCATCGCAGCAAGGGGGTGCTCATGGTCGACCCGACACAGGTCGCAACGGCTGTGCGCGCCGCCCGCGAGCTCCTTGCCGAGGCCGACCCAGCGGCTCCGGTCGGTGGTTCGCTCGTCGACTGCGCCTCCCTCGTCGGTGAGCTGCAGGCCCTCGTCAACGTCGCGACGGCCTTGCAGGACAGCGCGATCGTCGCCCTGGCTGCCGTGGAGACGGACGTGGCCGAGGACGGCACGCTCGTCGAGCGCCGTCATGCGCCGGGGCACATCGCCCTCGACGCGCCGGCGATCGTCTCCGGCGTCCTGTGCCTCTCGTCCGTCGCCGCCGAGCGTCGGGTCCGCGACGCCGTGCGGCGCGCGGCCGACGGTCCGGACGGGACCGGCACCCACACCGGGCTCGGCGGGCTGCACGACGCGATGGCCGCCGGCCGGCTCGACGCCTTCCGCGCCCAGGTCGTCGCCCACGAGCTCGAGGAGGTGCCCACCGACGTGGCCGCGACGGTGGTCACGACCATCGACGAGCACCTCGACCGCGAGGCCGCGCCGGCGCTGCGCCGGCGGGTCCGGCGCGCCCTTGCCGGCATCTCGCCGGACCTTCTGCGGCAGCGCGCGATCCGTGCCCGCTCGGAGTCCTCCCTGCAACGGTGGGTCGACGAGCCGGGCGTCGACACCTGGCACGGCACCTTCCCGTCCGAAGAGGCCTGCGCGGCGTGGGCGGCCATCGACCGGCTCGCCCAGCAGTACGTGGCCGACGGGGTCTGCGACAGGGTCGACCGCGCCCGCGCCAAGGCCCTGACCGACCTCGTCATCGGGCAGGCCACGATCGACGTCCGGGTCGTCGTCGCCACCCCGGACGGGTCCACCGCTGTCGCCGAACGGAACTCGGTGGCGCCGCTCGCCACCGTCTCGGACGCCGACCTCGTCGAGGTCACCGGCCTGCGCCCCGGCGACCCGGTCCTCGTCCCCCGCGGATGGCTGGCCTCGGCCCTCGGGCGCAGCAGCGGCAGCGACGCTGCCGACGCGACGCCCCTCCTCCGCTGCGACCCGACCACCGGCGCGCCCGTCGATCCCGAGGACACCCTCGCCACCGCGGCCTACCGACCCGGCGCCCGGTTGGCAGCCTTCGTCCGCGACCGCGACCAGCACTGCCGCTTCCCCGGCTGCCACGTCGCCGCCCGGTTCTGCGACCTCGATCACGTCGTCCCGTTCCCCACCGGGCCCACCAGCGCCTCGAACCTCGTCTGCCTGTGCCGTCGGCACCACCGCACCAAGCAACGCCCAGGCTGGCGGGCCGTCCTCCACCCCGACGCCACGATGACCTGGACCGACCCCACCGGCCGGGTCCGGACCACCCATCCGCCCGACCGCCTTGGCCTCACCGTGCTGCCCGACACCGGGACCGATGCCAGTCCCCCGCCCCGCGGCATGCCGCGGCTCGTCCTGCCCGACGGCCCCCACTCGGCCGTCGAGCACCAGCTCGAGCACGAGCACCGCGCCCCGGCCTGCCGCGTCCACGTCGTCCGCCCGCCGGTCCCGATGACCTGCGCGCTCCGCCCGCACCCTCGATCGCGCCGAGCAGGCACCTCCCGGGCCACCGACCCACCCCCCTTCTGACACGACGCACCGTGGACCGTCGGCAGCTCCGGCGTGGCCACGTCCGCCGTTCAGTGACGGCTGGTGAACCGCAGGTAGTAGCCGTCCGGGTCGCTCAGGCGGAAGTCCCGCAGGCCCCACGGCCTGTCCTGCAGGTCCTCGGCGAGTGGGAGGCCGGCACCGACGACCCGGTCCCGGACCTCACGGATGTCGTCGACGTCGATGACGATCTCGGCACCGGTCGGGACCGCTCGAAGGACCGGGTCGACGGCCGCCGCCTCGGCGGCACCGATCCGCGCGCGCCCCATCCGGAAGGCCGCGTACCGCGGCCGCCCGTCCCGACCGGCCAGTCGTCCCGAAGCCCAGCCGTTCGTAGAACCAGACGGTCTCGTCCAGGTCGGCCACGAAGATCTCGACCCTCAGCGACGCATCCACGGTCCCCGTCCTCGCCGTCGCCGATGCCGCGCGCGCAGCCCGCGGGCCTCCGAACCCACAGAGATCATCAGGCGTCGCGCAGGGCGGCCTCGAAGCCGTCCGGGTCGGCGACCGTGAACGTGGCGCCGGGGTGCCGGATGGTCCCGGTCGGGTCGATCGCCGGGACCGGCCGGTGGAACGAGACGCAGACTCCCCGCGAGCTGTTCGTGGCGAAGGTGACGCCCCGGTCCGTGAACGACAGGTGCGGCGGACCGGCGGTCTTGGCGAACGCGTAGCCGCCCGACTGCTCCACCCCCGCCACGTTGGCGAGCGAGGTGTCGAGGGTCCACCACGAGAACCGCGCCCGCAGCCGCCCGTCGCCCACCTCGACCCACGTCGTCGCCGGCAGCACGCCGAACGGCAGCCCGGCGATCCGGTAGCGGGGGTCGAACGCGAAGTCGAAGCGGCGGGACGTCATCCGTCGACGCTACGGGCGCCAGCCGGGCCGCGGGGCGGGGTGAGCTCCTCGGTCTCGCGCGCGACGGAGTCCCAGTGCCGCGCGGCGTCGAACACCACCTCGCCCGGCCCGTCGCCGAGCAGCGCGAGCGCCTCCCCCACCTGGGATGCCGACAGCCGCCGGCCGAGCGTCACGTGCGGGACCCACCGGCCCGGCTCGACGAGCGGCGACGACACCGGGGCCAGGAGACCCCCGAGCGCGGACTGCACCCCGAGCAGCCCGGCGGTCACCACGACCAGACGGGCCAGCACGAACGGCCCCCGCCCGAAGACGACCGGCGCCCCCAGCCGCGTGGGCAGCGGCAGGTCAGCGAGCGCACCGGCCACCGCCTCGCGCCCGGGCCGGCCCTCGCTCGTCACGAGCGTGACGTGCGGGCGGTTGGACGCCCCGCGGTGCTGCGCCTGGCTCGGCGGCCCCACGTCGGCGAGGGCGCCCCACTCGGCGACGACGGCCGCGTCGCCGGCGTCGTCGAGGAGGAGCTCCACGGAGTGCACCCGGCCATCCTCGCCCGCCCGACACGCCGCTGGACACGCGCGCGTCACACGACCGACCCGGGCGTGTGACACCACGACCGCACCGACAGCAGGTTGCCAACCGAAGCGGCATCCGGCTGTCAAAGATTGCTGAGGGTGTCCTCCCACACCGGTCACTAGGTTCCCGGTATCACAAACCCTGTGAGCGGCGTCACCGACGCGGCCCCGGCGAAAGAGGTCACCGCATGTCCCTCGGTCTCGGATGGAAGGTCAAGGGCGACGGCGCGTCGCTCGGCCCCGGTGAGGTCGTCGCCCCCGACGAACGCCTCTCGTGGGGTCGCACCATCGGGCTCGGCGCCCAGCACGTCGTCGCGATGTTCGGCGCGACGTTCGTCTTCCCGCTGGTCATGGGGTTGAACCCCCAGCTGGCCATCATGATGAGCGGCATCGCGACCATCGCGTTCCTCCTCATCGTCTCGGGCAAGGTCCCGAGCTACCTCGGCACCTCCGCCTCGTTCGTCGGCGGCGTCGCGGCCGTGCGCGCCCAGGGCGGCGACTCGGCCGAGGTCACCGGTGCGATCCTCGTCGCCGGCCTCGTCCTCGCCGCGGTCGGCGTCGCGATCCACTTCCTCGGCTCGCGCGTCCTCCACGAGGTGCTGCCCCCGGTCGTCACCGGCGCGGTCGTCATGCTCATCGGCTTCAACCTCGCCCCCGTGGTCGCCGGCATCTACTGGCCGCAGGACCAGTGGGTCGGCTTCCTCACGATGCTCTTCACGATCGTCGTCGCCGTCGCCTTCAAGGGCTTCATCGGCCGCGTCGCGATCTTCCTCGCGCTGATCTTCGGCACGCTCCTCTCGTGGGTCCTCGACAACACGGTCGGCCAGATCACCTCCGTGCTCGGCGGCGCCACCGAGGCGACGACCCACCTGCGCTGGGACACCTCGGGCGTCGGTGACGCCGCCTGGTTCGGCTTCCCGAGCCAGACGATGGTCGCCGCGGACGGCAAGGAGGTCGTCGGGTGGCACCTGCCGAGCTTCTCCGCCACCGCGATCCTGCTCGTCCTGCCCGCCGTCATCGCCCTCATCGCCGAGAACACCGGCCACGTCAAGGCCGTCGCCGAGATGACCGGCGCCAACCTCGACCCGGTCATGGGCCGCGCCATCGCCGCCGACGGCATCGGCACGGTCATCGCGACCTCGGTCGGCGGCTCGCCGACGACCACCTACGCCGAGAACATCGGCGTCATGGCCGCGACCCGCGTCTACTCGACGGCCGCGTACTACGTCGCCGCGATCGTCGCGCTCCTCTTCGGCCTCTCGCCGAAGTTCGGCGCCCTCGTCGCGTCGGTCCCGGGCGGCGTGCTCGGCGGCATCACCGTCGTCCTCTACGGGATGATCGGCCTTCTCGGCGCGAAGATCTGGAAGGAGAACGGGGTCGACTTCGGCAACCCGATCAACCTCGTCCCGGTCGCCGCGGGCATCATCATCGGCATCGGCAACGTCGAGCTCAAGGTGACCGACGACTTCTCGCTCGGCGGCATCGCGCTCGGCACCATCGTCACGGTCGCCGGCTGGCACCTGGCCCGGGCGCTCGCCCCGGCCGAGCTGCGCAAGGACGCCGAGGGCACGCTCGTCGCGGTCGGCGACCACGTCTACGGCGACAGCGACGGCATCGACGACCTCTACCAGGACGGCTACCCCGGCGGCCGCGGCTCCCGCGACCCCGGGCGCGACAGCCGCCCCTGACCGACCACGTGCGCCCCGCCCGGGCACCGCACCGGGCGGGGCGCACTGCTTTTCCCGGACGACCCGCACACCCCACCCCACCCACCGGCCCCGCCCCTACCGCGGCGCCCACCCGAGAGGCAGGATCGACCAGGTGAAGCCCGCCCCCTTCGTCCACCACGCACCCCGCACGCTCGAGGAGGCGGTCGCCGTCCTCGGCGACGTCGGGCACGACGGCAAGGTGCTCGCGGGCGGCCAGAGCCTCATCCCCCTGCTCTCGATGCGCCTCGCCTCGCCGGCCCACCTCGTCGACGTCAACGGCGTGGCCGGGCTCGACACCGTCGAGGTCGCCGACACCCATGTGCGCGTCGGCGCCCTCGTCCGGCACGCCGGGCTCGAGCGGCACGAGGGCGCGGCCGCCGCGCTCCCCCTCCTGCGCCAGGCGGTGCGCAACGTCGCCCACCCGGCCATCCGCACCCGCGGCACGACCGTCGGCTCGATCGCCCACGCCGACCCCTCCGGCGAGATGCCCGCCGTCACCGTCCTCACCGACGGCGTCGTCGAGGCCGCCGGGCCGCGCGGCCGGCGCGAGATCGCCGCCGCCGACTTCTTCACCGGACCGCTCGAGACCACCCTCGCCGAGGACGAGCTCGTCGTCGCCGTGCGCTTCGGCCGGCTGCCCGCCGGCACGCGGACGGGCTTCGTCGAGTCGGCCCGCCGCTCCGGTGACTACGCCCTCGCCGGCGTCGCCCTCGCGGTCGGGCTCGACGGCGAGGTAGTCACCTCGGCGCGCGCCTCGTTCGTCTCGGTCACCCCGGTGCCCGACGTGCTCGACCTCGGCCCGGCCCTCGCCGGCCGGTCGGCCCGCGACCTCCCCCTCGACGACGTGGTCGAGCTCGTCCGCTCCCACGTCGACCCCGAGTCCGACATCCACGCCCCCGCCGACTACCGGCGGATGCTCGCCGCCGAGCTCACCCGGCGGGTCCTGACCACGACGACCACCCCGACGGAGGGAGCGGCATGACGGACGCCGCCACGGAGCAGAAGCTCGACATCACCCTGACGGTCAACGGCGTCCGCCGGACGGCGAGCGCGCCCGCGCGCCGCCTGCTGTCGGACTTCCTGCGCCACGACCTCGGCCTCACCGGCACGCACGTCGGCTGCGAGCACGGGGTGTGCGGTGCCTGCACCGTGCTCCTCGACGGCGAGCCGGCCCGCGCGTGCCTCGTCTTCGCGGTCACCGCGCAGGCGCACGAGATCACCACGGTCGAGGGCATCGGCAACGACCCGGCGAACCTCAGCCCGGTGCAGCAGGCCTTCGCCGAGTGCCACGCGCTCCAGTGCGGCTTCTGCACACCGGGTTTCGTCACCACGATCACCGCCTACCTGGACGAGAACCCGCGGCCGACCCCGGAGGAGGCGCGGGAGGCCATCTCGGGCAACCTCTGCCGGTGCACCGGCTACCAGAACATCGTCAAGGCGGTCGTGCGCGCCTCCGAGATCGTCCGCGAGCGCGAGGAGGAGACCCGATGACCACCCGCCAGGTCGGCGAGCCGGTCCAGCGGCGCGAGGACCCGCGGCTGCTCACCGGCAACGGCCGCTACCTCGACGACCTCGGGCTGGGCGCCCTGCAGGCCGCCTTCGTCCGCAGCCCGCACGCGCACGCCCGCATCGTCGACATCGACATCGACGACGCCTGGGAGCTCGACGGCGTCGAGGCCGTCTACACGTGGGAGGACCTCGACGGCCGCGTCGGCGAGCCGCTGCCCGTCCTCATCCCCCACCCCGCGCTGACCCACCCGCGCACCGGCTACTGCCTCGCCAAGAGCGAGGTCAACCACGTCGGCGAGGCCGTCGTCATGGTCGTCGCCCGCGACCGCTACGTCGCCGAGGACGCCTGCGGGCGCATCCAGGTCACGTACGAGACGCTCAAGCCGGTCGTCGGGCTCGAGAACGCCCGCGCCGCAGAACGACTCGTGCACGACGACGCCCCGGGCAACGTCGCGGCCAACCTGCTCCAGGAGGTCGGTGACGTCGACACCGCGATGGCGGCGGCCCCCAACACGCTGACCCTCGAGCTCGAGATCGAGCGCAGCGCCTGCATGCCGATGGAGGGCAAGGGCGTCTACGCCCGCTGGGACGCCGACGACGCGTCGCTGCGCCTCTACTCCTCGACGCAGACGAGCACCGGGGTGCGCGCGGCCGTCGCGGCCAAGCTCGAGATGCCGCTGGCCAAGGTCGAGGTCGTCACCCCCGACGTCGGCGGCGGCTTCGGTGTCAAGATCATGCACCCGTGGCCCGAGGAGGTCCTCGTGCCGTGGGCGGCACGCCGGCTCGGCCGCGACGTCAAGTGGACCGAGGACCGCCGCGAGCACTTCGTCTCGAGCGCGCACGAGCGCGGGCAGCTCCAGGAGGTCACCGTCGGCTTCGACGACGACGGCCGCCTGCTCGCCCTCGACGTCCGGTTCTGGCACGACAACGGCGCGTACACGCCCTACGGGATCATCGTCCCGATCATCACGGCGACCCAGCTGCTCGGCCCGTACAAGCCCGGCGCCTACCGCGTCGAGTTCTGGTCGCTCTACACGAACACCGTTCTCGTGACGCCGTATCGCGGCGCCGGCCGCCCCCAGGGCTGCTACGCGATGGAGCGGACGATGGACGCCATCGCCGCGCACCTCGGCCTGGACCGCACCGAGGTCCGCAGCCGCAACTTCATCCAGCCGGACGAGATGCCGTACGACCACGGCCTGATGTTCCAGGACGGCCGCCCGCTCAAGTACGACTCGGGTGACTTCCCCGCGTCGCTGGCCAAGCTCAAGGACCTCGTCGGCTGGGACGACTTCGCCGCCTACCGCGAGCAGGCCGCGCGCGAGGGCCGCAAGGTCGGGCTCGGCATCGGCTGCTACGTCGAGGGCACCGGGGTCGGCCCCTACGAGGGCGGCCACGTGCAGGTCGAGACCAACGGGCGCGTCAACGTCGCGACCGGCCTGACCACGCAGGGCCAGGGCCACCAGACGGTGCTCGCGCAGATCGTCGCCGACCAGCTCGGGGTGCGCCTCGAGGACGTGCACGTCACCACCGGTGACACCCGGCGGATGGCGTACGCGGTCGGCACCTTCGCCTCGCGCGGCGCGGTGATGTCCGGCAACGCCGTCGCCCTCGCGGCGAAGGTGGTGCGCGACAAGGCCCTCCGCATCGCGGCGGACGCGCTCGAGGTCTCCCCCGACGACCTCGAGATCACCGACGGCGTCATCTCGGTCAAGGGCGCGCCCGGCACGAGCATCGACCTCAAGACCATCGCGGTGATGTCCAACCCGCTGCGCTACGCGTTCGACACGGCAGCCCAGGCGGCCACCCAGTTCTCGGGCGCGTTCGACCCCGACAAGCCGCCGGTCGCCGACGACGACGAGCCCGGGCTCGAGGGGCAGGACTTCTACTCGCCGACCCAGGCGACGTTCGCGAACGGGATGCACGCGGCGGTCGTCGAGACCGACCCCGTGACGGCCGAGATCCGCATCCTGCGCTACTGCGTCATCCACGACTGCGGCGTCATGGTCAACCCGATGATCGTCGAGGGCCAGGTCCATGGCGGTGTCGCGCAGGGCGTCGGCGGCGCGCTCTACGAGCGGATGGTCTACGACGAGGGCGGCCAGCTGCTCAACGCCTCGTTCATGGACTTCCTCGTGCCCTACGCCTCCGAGGTCCCGCACGTCGAGACCGATCACCTCGAGACCCCCTCGCCCCTCAACCCGTTGGGGCTCAAGGGAGCCGGTGAGGCCGGGACCATCCCGGTCACCGCTGTCATCGCCTCGGCCGTCGAGGACGCCGAGGGCTTCCCCATCCGTTCCATGCCGATCAGCCCCGCCGAGCTGTGGGAGCTGCGCCGGCAGCACTCGTCCGTCCCCGCCGCCCTGGAAGGTGCGTCATGAAGATCTCCGGTTCGTCCACCCTCGAGTCCCCCGTCGAGCAGGTCTGGGCCGCCATCCTCGACCCCGCCGTCCTCGCCCGCTGCATCCCCGGCTGCGAGGCCCTGCGCACCGTCGGCGAGGACCGCTACGCGATGACGGTCACCGCGGGCGTCGCGGCCATCAAGGGCACCTACCAGGGCGAGGTCGCGCTGACCGACATGGAGAAGCCCTCGGCGCTCACGTTGCGCGCCAACGGGTCCGGGGCACCCGGCACCATCGACGCGGACGTGCGCGTCACGCTGTCGCCGGCGGCCAACGGCGGCACCGACCTCTCCTACGACGCCGATGCGACCGTCGGCGGCACGATCGGCGGCGTCGGCCAGCGGATGCTCGCCGGCGTCACGAAGAAGATGGCCGGCCAGTTCTTCAGCGCTCTCGACGCCGACATCGCCGGCGACGGCCCGGCCACCCCCGTCATCGCGCCGCCCGGTGCGTCCGCCGACGCCGTCGCGGTGCCGAGCGAGGCGCCGGTGGGCACCACCTTCGTCGGGAAGGCGGCCTCCGCCCCCGGCTCCGGCGGCGCGGGTGGCGCCGCGTCGGCGCGCGACCTCGTCCTCGCCGGCGTCGCGGGGGCGGTCGTCGCCCTCGTCGGCGTCGCACTCGGCGCCCGGATCGGGCGGGCCCGCTGATGCGCGCCTTCACCGCCGCCGCCGTCCAGGTCGCGCCCGTCGCGGCCCCGCTGACCGCCGAGACCGTCACCGCCAACATCGACCGCTGCATCGAGTACACGCGCCGCTGCGTCGAGGCGACCGGCGCCGAGCTCGTCGTCCTCCCCGAGTCCTGCACGACCGGGTTCACCCCCGGCTGCCCGACCGAGGAGCTGTGGGAGCTCGTCTCCGAGCTGCCCGGCCCCATCACCCAGCGGCTGACCGACCTCGCCGCCGAGCTCGGCATCCACCTCGTCTTCGGCACCTACGAGCGCGGCCCGAGCCCCGACGTCGTCTACAACGCGTCGGTGCTCGTCGACCCCAGCGGCGAGGTCCGGGGCATCTACCGCAAGACGCACCCGTTCTGCTCCGAGTCGGTCTCCGGCGGCGGCTGGGTGACCCCCGGCGACACGGTGACCGTCGTCGACACCGAGCTCGGCCGGATCGGGATGATCATCTGCTTCGACGGCGACTACCCGGAGCTCTCCCGCATCCAGGCGGTCCAGGGCGCCGAGGTCATCGCCCGCCCGTCGGCGCTGCTGCGCTCGGCGGACGTCTGGGAGCTGACCTCGCGGGCCCGGGCGTACGACAACCACGTCTACGTCATCGGGGCCAACGCCACCGGCACCGACGCCGCGGGCGTGCACTACTTCGGCAACAGCCACGTCGTGACGCCGATCGGGCACATCGCCGCCAAGGCCGCCTCGCACGAGGGCTGGGTGTCCGCGCGGCTCGACCCGGCCGAGGCGCTGGCCTCGCTGACCCCCGGCTCGAACATCGGGCAGGGCTTCGACCACCTGCGCGACCGCAACCTCGACCTCATCCGCAACCACCGCGCGGACCTCGAGGCCCCGGCGAAGACCTCCTTCCCGCATGCGTGAGCGGTGCCGGGTCCGCACCCTCGACCGGACCCGGCACCCCCCGTCGGCGTGTCGCGGACGGATCCGGGGGACACTGGGGTCGTGACCTCACGACGCCCGAGCGGCCCCACGACCTACTCCGCGCGCAGCCCGTTCGTCCAGGCGGTGGAGTCCCCGGTCGAGACCTTCGCCGTCGGTGACCGGGTCACGCACGACCGCTACGGGCTCGGCAAGGTCATCGTCCTCGAGTCCGCGGCCGTCCTCGTCGACTTCGGCGCCCAGCGCGCCCGGGTCACGAGCCCCTTCACCCGCCTCACGAAGATCTGAGACCCGCGGCGCCGCTCCACGGCACCCGGTAGGGTCGCCGGACACGACGGCGCGCACCGGCTGCGTCGCGCTCCCGGGGCGGGAAGGACACGACGGATGCAGGTCACGATGCTCGTCATCGGAGGGGTCGGCCTGCTCCTGCTCGTCGTCTCGCTCGTCGTCGGCGACCTCGTCGACGGCTTCCTCGACGGCATCGGCCCCGACTTCCTGTCGGGCCTCGCGGTGGCGGGCTTCCTCGCGGCCTTCGGGTTCGTCGGCGCCCTCGCCCTCGACGCCGGCGCGCCGAGCGGCGTGGCCATCGGCGCCGGGGTGCTGGCGGGCGTCGCCGCCGGTGGAGGTGCCGGATGGGCCAGCAGCCGCCTCATGCGCGGCGGTGACGAGGCGACCGTGCGCACGGCCGGCCTTGTCGGGCTGACCGGCACGGTCGTCGAGCCCGTCCCGGCCGAGGGCTACGGGATGGTCAGCGTCGTCGCCGCGGGTCACATCACCCGCCTCAACGCCCGCGCCGCCGAGCCGCTCCCGAGCGGCGCGGCCATCGTCGTCACGGGGGTCCTCAGCCCCACCGCCGTCACCGTCGCCCGCCGGACGGACTGACCGGCACCCCGCACCCACGCGTCGGCCGGAACCGGGGGGCCGTCCGCCGCGTCCATGTCGTCACCCCACAGACCTGGGTGCCGAGTGCGCCCGGAAAGGCCAGGCACCCATGTTCGGGCTAGACGTCTCGACCGGGCTCATCGCGGTTCTCGGGCTCGTCCTCCTCGTCGTCCTCAGCGGCCTCGTCGTCGCGTCGCGCTACCGCGTGGCGGGGCCGAACGAGGCCTTCATCGTCACCGGGCGCAAGGGCAAGGAGGTGCGCAACCCCGAGACCGGCGAGATCTCGACCGACCTCTCGGGGCAGAAGGTCGTCATGGGCGGCGGCATCTTCGTCATCCCCTTCGTCCAGCGGCTGCACATCCTCGACCTCTCGAGCCGCCGCATCATGGTCCAGATCCGCGGGGCGGTGTCGGGCCAGGGCGTCAAGCTCAACCTCGACGGCGTCGCGATCGTCAAGGTCGGCGGCAACGAGGACTCCATCCGCGCGGCGGCGCAGCGCTTCCTCTCGCAGCAGGGCGAGGTCGAGACCTTCACCCAGGAGACGCTCGCCGGTTCGCTGCGCTCGATCGTCGGCTCGCTGACCGTCGAGCAGATCATCCGCGACCGTGCCGCCTTCGCGCAGCGCGTCGCCGACGAGGCCGAGTCGTCGCTGACCGGCCAGGGCCTGGTCCTCGACACCTTCCAGATCCAGGACATCACCGACGACGGCACCTACCTCTCCGACCTCGGGCGCCCGGAGTCGGCCAAGGTCGGCCAGCTCGCCGCGATCGCCGAGGCCAACGCCCGGCAGGCGGCCGAGCAGGCGCGCATCGTCGCGGAGCAGGAGATCGCGATCAGCCAGCGGCAGCTCGCGCTCAAGCAGGCCGAGATCAAGGCCGAGACCGACGCCGCGCAGGCGCAGGCCGCCGCGGCGGGTCCGCTCGCGCAGGCCGACCGCGACCAGGCCATCCTCACCGAGCAGGAGAAGGTCGCCGTGCGGCAGGCCGCGCTCAAGGAGCGCCAGCTCGACACCGAGGTCCGCAAGCCGGCGGACGCCGAGCGCTACCGCGTCGAGCAGGAGGCCGAGGCCTCGCGCAACGCCGCGATCGCCGAGGCCGAGGCCCGCAAGGCCGCGAGCATCGCCGCCGCTCAGGCCGACGCCGAGAAGGCGCGCCTCACCGGTGAGTCCGAGAAGGCCCGCCGCACGGCGCTCGCCGACGCCGAGGCCATCGAGGGCTCGCGCCGTGGTGAGGCCGACAAGGCGCTGCGTGTCGCGCAGGCCGAGGCCACGCGCGCGGAGGGCGAGGCGCAGGCGTCGGCCATCCTCGCGACCGGTCAGGCCGAGGCCGAGGCGATGAACAAGCGCGCCGACGCGTTCGCCCGGTACAACGAGGCGGCGGTGCTCCAGATGCTCGTCGAGGTGCTGCCGCAGGTGGCCCGCGAGGTCGCGGCCCCGATGGCGGCCATCGACAAGCTGACCGTCGTCTCGACCGACGGCGCCGCCGCGCTGCCGAAGCAGGTGACGGACAACCTGACGCAGACGATGGCGATGCTCGAGAACACGACGGGCGTGGACCTGCAGGCGCTGCTCCAGCGCTTCACGGCGTCGGCGGCGTCGGGAGCGTCGGCGGCGACCGACGGCGAGGTCGTGCGCGCCACGTCGTCCCCGACCGCCTGACCCCTCCGCGACCTCGACTTTTCGGGGTCACCCCGAGAAGTCCACGAGACCCCGGCTACGAGCCGGGGTCTCGTGGACGTTCCGGGGTGTCGTGACCGGGCGGCCGGTGCGACCTCGCCGTGCCGCGGTCCGGTCGCCTCGCCGGGGTGCCATGGCACGGCGGCACGGCGAGGTCAGCGCGGCACCGCGAGGTCGCGAGGGCAGGGCGAGGTCGGGACGGCAGGGCGAGGTCGGGGCGGCACGGCGTGGAAGCAGTCACGCGACAAGGTTTCCCTTCCACCCAGCATGGTCTCCCTTCCACTCAGCATGGTTTCCCTTCCAGCCGGCAAGGGTTTCCGTCCACCCGGCAAGGGATCCCCTGCGGGTGGAAGGAGTGGTTGCGGGGTGGAAGGGATTCCTTCCGCGCCGCATGGAGGCCGGAAGAGCACACTGTTCCTCCCCGATGAACCGGTGGCGCCCGCCGACCGGTTCTCGGCCGCGGACGACCAAGATTTAGGCTGCGCGGATGGGGCGGAGGGTGCTGCGGTGGACGACCGGCGTCGTCGTCGTGCTCGCGCTCGTCGTCGCGGCCGGCTGGGCGGGGTACCGCTGGGTGCTCCCCCACCACCGTCCGGACCTCGCCGCCGGTGAGCGCTACGGCATCGACGTCTCCGCCCACCAGGGCGACGTCGACTGGGAGGCGGTCGCCGCGGACGGCATCGACGCCGCGTACCTCAAGTCCAGCGAGGGCGCGACGTTCGAGGACCCGCGCTTCGCGGCCAACTGGGCCGGCGCGCGCGAGGCCGGCCTCGAGGTCGGGGCGTACCACTTCTTCACCCTCTGCAAGGACGGCCCCGAGCAGGCCGAGAACCTGCTGGCCCGGCTGCGCGAGGTGGGCGCCGACGACACCGCCCTTCCACCGGTGCTCGACCTCGAGCTGAGCGGCAACTGCTCGGCCCGGCCGCCCCGAGGCGTCGTCGACCAGCGCCTGACCGACCTCGTCGAGGCCGTCGAGCGCGGCACCGGCCGACGCGTCGTCCTCTACGCCCTCGACGACTGGACGAGCCGCTACCCGCTGCCGGAGGACCTGCGCGACCGCGACCGCTGGGAGCGCCGCCTCCTGCTGCGCCCGTCGACGGACGGCTGGGCGTGGTGGCAGGTGAGCAGCCGGGCGAGCGTCGCGGGCATCGACGGCCCCGTCGACCTCGACGTGGTCGCGCCCCGCGGCTGACCGCCGCGGCGAGCAGCCACGGGCCCTGGCGAGGTTGGCCGTCGAATCGGCGTTCCGTCGGCAGCATCTGCCAACGCGAGCGTGACCCCGGGACGGGTTGGATCGTGCCCATGACCGACGGGCACCGCAGACGCATCCGGGTGGGCATCGACACCGGGGGCACGTTCACCGACGTCGTCGCCGTGGACGAGGACTCCGGGGAGGTCGTGACGACCAAGACCCCGAGCACCCCCTCGAACCCCGCCGACGGCTTCATCGCCGGCATCGAGAAGATCCTCGGCGTCATGGGCGCCTCGGGTCACGACCTCACCGCCGTCTCGCACGGTACGACGGTCGCGACGAACAAGCTCCTCGAGGGCAAGGTCGAGCGGCTCGGGTTCATCACCACCGAGGGCTACGAGTTCATGCTCGAGATCGCCCGCCAGGCCGTCCCCGACGGATACGGCAACTCCTACTTCTGGGTCAAGCCGCCGCGCATCGTCCCGGCCGACGCCGTCCGCACGGTCGGCGGCCGCCTCGACGTCACCGGCGCCGAGGTGCGGCCCTTCTCGGAGGACGACGCCGTCGCCGCCGCGCGCTTCTTCCGCGACCGCGGCATCACGACGATCGGCGTCTGCTTCCTGCACGCCTACGCCAACGACGAGCACGAGCTCGCCATGCGCGAGGTCCTGCGCCGCGAGCACCCCGAGGCCGTCGTCTCCATCAGCAGCGAGGTGCTGCGCGAGTACCGCGAGTACGAGCGGGCGATGACGACGCTCGTCGACGCCGCGGTCAAGCCGAACGTCAGCCGCTACGTGACCAACATCCACGAGCGCCTCGACGGGTTCACCGGCGGACGCCCCGTGCCGTTCTATGTCATGAAGTCCAACGGGGGCGTGCTCTCGGCCGACGAGGTCGTGCACCAGCCGATCACGACGGTCCTGTCGGGCCCGGCGGCCGGCGCGCTCGGCGCCGCGCTCATCGCCGAGAAGGCCGGCTTCCACAAGGTCCTCACCTGCGACGGCGGCGGCACCTCGACCGACGTCTCGGTCGTCCTCGACGGCGAGCCGACCCTCACCACGGAGGGCTCGGTCGGGGCCTACCCGAGCAAGATCCCGATGATCGACGTCGTCACCGTCGGCGCGGGCGGCGGCTCGGTGGCCTGGGTCTCCCCGGAAGGCACGCTCAAGGTCGGGCCCCACTCGGCCGGCGCCGACCCCGGACCGCTCTGCTACGGCCGTGGCGGCACCGAGCCGACGATCACCGACGCGCACGTCGTCCTCGGCCGCATCCCCCCGCACCTGCTCGGCGGCGAGATCCCCCTCGATGTCGACGCCGCCCGCGCGGGCCTGGTCGACCTCGCCGGCAAGCTCGGGCTCGACCTCGAGACCTGCGCGACGGGCATCCTCGAGATCTCGGCGTGGAACCAGGCCAACGCCCTGCGCCAGGTCTCGGTCAAGCGCGGCCTCGACGTGCGCGACTTCATGCTGACGACCTTCGGCGGCTCGGGCTCGCTCCTCGCGTGCCGGCTCGTCGACGTCCTCGACCTCGCCGGCGCCGTCGTCCCGCAGAACCCGGGCAACCTCAGCGCGTTCGGCCTGCTGACCGTCGACGTCCGCAACGACTACGTCCAGACGCACGTGACGCGCCACGAGGGCATCGACCTCTCGTCCGTCGCCGCGGTCCTCGACTCGCTGACGGCCAAGGGCGCCGCGGCGCTGACGGCCGAGGGCTTCACGCCCGAGCAGCACGAGTTCGTCCGCACCGCCGACCTGCGCTACTTCGGGCAGGCCTACGAGGTGCGCGTGCCGGCCGGCCCCGGGTCGGTCGACGAGGCGTGGACCGACGAGGTCGCGACGCGCTTCCACGACGAGCACCGGCAGCTCTACGGCTACGACTTCCGGGACGACCCGACCCAGCACGTCGAGTGGGTCAACCTGCGCGTCACCGGTGTCGGGCCAATCACCCGTCCCGAGCTGCGCCCGCTCCCCGACCGCGAGGGGTCGTCCGACGTCACCGACGGGCTGCCCGCGCAGCGCTCGGTGCGCCCGGTCTGCTTCGACCCCGCCGCCGGCTACGTCGACACCCCGGTGCTGTGGCGCCCCGACCTGCGGGCCGGCGACTCCTTCAGCGGCCCGGCCATCGTCGAGGAGTTCGGCTCGACCGTCCCCGTCCACCCCGGCTTCGCCGTCCGCGTCGACACCTGGGGCAACCTCGTCATCACCCAGGAGGCGACCCGATGACCGCCGTCCCCACCACGCCCGACCCGCTCGTCGACCTCGAGGCCTACCTCTCGAGCGAGCCGGTCAACCCCGGTGGCCTGCCGACCGCGTACGAGCACGGCGGCCGCCTCACCCCCGAGGGCAGCGCCGTCGACCCGGTGCTCGTCGAGATCGTCCAGGGCACACTGGCCAGCGTCGAGATGGAGGTCGAGACCGCCATCGCGCGCACCTCGCGCTCCCCCATGATCCGCGACGCCCACGACTTCCGCGCCGGCATCCACGACCGTCAGCTGCGCAAGCTGACCGGCCGCTCGTACTCGGCTCTCGTGCACCCGATCGTGCGCGACTTCCCGCTGGACGAGATGCACGAGGGCGACGTCTTCTTCCACAACGACGTCTACGAGTCGGAGGGCGGCATCGGCCACCTGCCCGACCTCTGCGTCACCGTCCCCGTCTTCCACGAGGGCGAGGTCGTCGCGTTCGTCCAGGCCTTCGGCCACCACGACGACATCGGCGGCGCCTGCCCCGGGTCGATGCCCAGCGGCGCCCAGAGCGTGTTCGAGGAGGGCCTCTCGGTCCCGCCGATCAAGCTGTGGGACAGCGGAGTCCCGAACAAGGCGGCGCTGCGGATCATGACCCGCAACAGCCGGATGCCCGACAGCCTCGCGGCCGACCTCGACGCCGAGTGCTCCGCCTGCCTCATGGGCGCGCGCCGCCTCGGCGAGCTGTTCACCCGCTACGGCCGCGAGACGGTCGAGGCCGCGTTCGACGCCATCCTCGACGCGACGACCGAGACCTACCGCCGCGAGATCCTCGACAAGATCCCTGACGGCTCGTACGTCTGGGAGGACTACGCCGAGCACGACGGCGTCGACGAGCCGATGCTGCACACGCAGCGGATCACGCTGACCAAGACCAGCACCGGCGGCCCCGGCCCCGGTGACGGCGGGCCGCGGCTCATCATCGACTTCACCGGGACGAGCGCCCAGGCGAAGGGTCCGATCAACCACTGCGGCGACTACGTCGGCGGCAACTTCCTCAAGAAGTGGCTGGCCCCGATCCTGCGCAACCTCGCCGACACCCCCGAGCGGATGGCCGAGCTCGACGTCAACGAGGGCGTGGTGCCGCTCATCGAGATGCGCTTCCCGGAGAAGGGGACCCTGCTGACGCCGGTCTACCCGGCGCCGACGAACGCCCGCACCTTCGTCATCCTGCGCCTGCTCGGCGTGCTCGCCGGCGTCGTCGCCAAGGCGGTCGACGGCCGGATGCCGGCCGACCAGGAGACCATCCGCTACACCGGCGTCTACGGCAAGGACCGCGACGGCAACGACTACCTCATGCGCGAGGTGCTCGGCGGCGGCTCGGGCGGCCGCTACTACGCCGACGGCGAGGACACCATCCACGTCGTCCCGGACAGCCGCAACCTCCCGACCGAGTTCACCGAGAGCCGTTTCCCGTTCCGCGTCGAGCGCCTCGGGCTCGCGGTCGACTCCGGTGGCGCCGGGCGCCACCGCGGCGGCCTCGGCTACGAGAAGCAGATCCGGATGCTCGAGGACGCGCACTTCATGTCCATCGCGGACCGCTCGATCCTCGCCTGCTGGGGCGTCAAGGGTGGCAAGGCCGGCCGGCCCTTCGAGGTGACGATCGACCTCGGCGGCCCGACCGAGCGCACCGTCGACGCGCTCGCCGACGCCGAGCCGGTCAAGGCCGGCCAGGTCATCCGGATCCGGACCACCGGTGGCGGCGGCTGGGGCGACCCGCTCGACCGCCCCTACGACGAGGTCGAGCGCGACCTGCGCTGGGGCAAGGTGTCGTTCGACGGCGCCCGCGAGGACTACGGCGTCGTGGCGTCGGGCACGAAGGACGAGCCCGTCGTCGACGTCGCCGCCTCCGACGCGCTGCGCGCCGAGCGCCGGGCCGCCCGCGGCGAGGAGCCGTTCTTCGACCGCGGCCCCGGGTACGCCAAGCTGGCCGGCGGCGCCGGCGCGGCGGACGTCGACTGGCTCTGATGCCCACCGGCCCGGTCCTCGTCGTCGGCGCCGCCGGCAAGACGGGCCGGGCCGTGTGCGGCGCCCTGCTCTCGCGGGGCGCCGCCGTGCGGGCCGCGGTGCGACCGGGCCGTGAGGCGTCCGCCCCGGCGGGCACCGAGCCCGTCGCCGTGGACCTGACGGACGGTCGCGGCCTCGACGCCGCGCTCGCGGGGTGCGCAGCCACGTACCACCTGGCGCCCAACGTCCACCCGGACGAGGTCGGCATCGCCGAGCGCGTCGGCGACGCGGCGCGGCGCACGGGACTGCGGCACCTCGTCTTCCACTCGGTGCTCCACCCCGACGACGTCCGGATGCCGCACCACCTGCGCAAGGGAGTCGCCGAACGCGCGCTGCGGCAACGCGTCTCGGGCTCCCTCGTCGTGCTTCGACCGTCCGCCTACCACGAGAACCTGCTGCCGCAGGTGCTCGACGGCGCCGTCGCGCTGCCCTATTCCGCCGACACCCCGTTCACGACCGTCGCGCTCGCCGACGTCGCCGAGGTGGCTGCCACCGCGCTGCTCGACCCCGCGCGGGACGGCGAGGTGCACGACCTCGTCGGACCGGAGGCGTTGACCACCCGCGAGATGGTGGCCCGCGCCGAGCAGGTGCTCGGCCGGCCGGTACGGCTCACCGTCGGGACCCCGGGGGCGTGGGCCGACGGCCCCGGCGCCGGCCTGCCGGCGTCGGCCAGGGAGGCGCTGGTGGCGATGTTCGCGGCCTACGACGAGGACGGTCTGGTTGGCGACCCCGCGGCGCTCACCGCCCTGCTCGGGCGCCGCCCCACGTCCTGGGCCCAGACGCTCGCAGCAGCATGGACGGCATCCGCGCTCCCCCCATCCTGACCCCGGCCCCCTGACCCCACACGGTCGAGTGCGGAAGTGGCGCCCAGGGCAACCACTTCCGCACTCGACTCCGGGGATGAGAGGTGCCTCAGCGGCGGAAGACCTGCACCTCCGAGATGCCGACCTTCTCGGCGCCGCTGTAGTTCGTGGCGCAGTCGGTCGCGTTGGCCGGGTCGTTGTCCTGCTCACCGGCGTACGCCGGTCCGCCCTGGCACTGGTTGGCGACGGCCACGAACCGCAGGTGGGTGGCCGCGGTCTGCGGGATGTCGAACGAGCGCATCTTGAGCGCCGGCGCCGTCGGCCGCGGGACCCCGGCGGGGAACGCGTCGGCCGGCGAGGTCCACACCGGGCGGTAGTCGGCGTCGCGCGAGCAGTCGACCCGGCCGCGGGCGTCGCAGGCGAGCACCTGGAACTGGCGCAGCGCCTGGAAGCGGCCGACGACCCCGGGCTCCGGCAGGGAGCTGACCTGGACCCGGCGGACGACCTGGCGGCCACCGGCGAGGTCGACGGTGAACGCCTTCTGCGCCGCCGTCGGGCGGTCGACCGTCGTCGCCGTCGTGCCCTCGTCGTCGTCGACGAGCTTGCCGAGGTTGACGCCCTCGCCGGTCACGGTGGCCCCGCGGGCCGTGCTGGCGAGGTTGTCGCGCAGCTTGACCGGGAGGTTGCGGGTCTGGTTCGGCTTGGCGGTCAGCGTGACCCGGACCTGCCCGTGGCCCTGCGCCCACGCGGTGTACGTCCGCTCGCCCGGGGCGATCGAGAACGTGTCACCGAGCGCGCTCGCGGGGTCGGTGTCGGCCACCGGGCGCGAGCGGGCCGTGTACTCGCCGACGTAGAGCTTCGCGCCGACGACCGGGCGCCCCTCCTCGTCGGTCGGGCTGAACCGCAGCGTCGCGTCCTTCGCGTACGCCGAGGCGAAGCTCGGGACAGGCTGCGTGTCACCGGAACCCGCCGAGGTCGCGCCCTGTCCGAGGCCGCGGGCGGCGAACGCGTTCCACAGCAGGTCCTGGTTGGCCCCGCCGAAGCGCAGGAGGTCGGCGGCGAGCATCCGGTCGCGGGCGTCGACCATCGAGACGGCGCCGCTCGGCATGAGCAGCCACGAGTCGAAGACGAGCTGGATCCAGCGCCGGTTGCCCGGGCACTGCGCGGCGGCGCGCTCGCCGTCGGCGCAGGCCTTCTGGGTCGCGGCGTCCCCGAGCCCGTAGCGGTCGATGAACGCTGCCCGGATGTCGTTGTTCGTCGCGGACCAGATCTCGCCGTCCGCGTGCACCTGCGGACCGGTGAGGTCGTAGCCGACGTTCGAGTAGTTGAGCGGGCTCTGCCCCATGTTGTAGTTGCGGATGCCCTGCTGCGGGTTTCCGGTGACGTAGGCGCCCATCGGGGTCGCCTCGCCGCCGAGCGGCGCGTAGCCGTTCTCCTGCAGGTACTCCATCGCCATGAGGTCCGACCAGCTCTCGCCCATGCCGCCGGCCTGGAGCCCGGACAGGCCCTGGACGGGGCCGCCCGCCATCCGGTTGCTGATGGCGTGGCCGTACTCGTGGCCGATGACCGACATGTCGAACGAGCCGTCGACGCACGGGGCATAGAACGAGCCCGCGACCGGCTGCCACATGTACATATTCGAGTACACGGTGCCGCCGTCGCCGAGGGTCAGCTGGTTCGCGTTGTTGCGCAGGCCGACCTGCGCCCCGGACTGGGCGCGCCCGACCTCCGGGTCACCGCCCGTGCCGCCCTTGCCGTAGTTGTCGCGCTGGAGGTTCCACGCCGACTCGGTGAAGCCCAGCCGGTAGGACCAGTCGTGCATCCGGTTGTGCATCGCGAAGAGGTTGGCCGTCGCCGCGTCGATGTCGTTGCGGGTCGGGCTGGAGTACGCGGCGGGGTCGCACCTGCTCGTCTGCCAGACGTTGGTCCAGTCGTAGACGTAGTTGCGGTCGGCCTTCGGGGTCGCCGTGAGGCCGGGCGTCGTACGCCACTGCTCGTAGGTCAGCGCGTTGTTGCCGTTCGTCGTGAACGTGCTGATGTTCGTCGAGGGGTCGACGTCCCACGCCTTCGGGGAGGCCGGGCTCGCGACGACCTCGTCGCACCCCTCGGCGGCGACCCAGCAGAAGGTGCTGCGGGTGTCGGTGGAGGAGCGGTCGGTCAGCGGCGTGCCGGTGAAGACCTTCCAGCGCGGGTTGTCGCTGTCGGCGTCGACGAGGTTCTCGCGGGCGATGACCTTCCCGGTCACGGCATCGACGTGGATGCTGTACGCGGTCTCGGCGTCGACGACCATCTCGACGCGGAACGCACGCCGGGGGTCCTTGCCGGGCACCGGGACCGCGACCTCCTCGGTGCGCTCCGAGACGAGTGACCCGGCGTCGGCGCCGACGCTGCGGGCCGCCGCGGCGACGGCCGCCTTCTCCGAGACCTTCGCGGCGGCCGGGGCCGCGGCGTCGGGGGTGAAGGTCGAGCTGACGTAGCGGACCGACCCGTTCTGGACCGCCACGGCGACCATGCCGTCGAGGCCCGCGGAGACACCGCCGAAGGTCTGCCGCAGCAGGACGACGGTGGCGTCGCCGATGCGGTTGGTGCCGACGAGCTCGACGTCGTCCAGCTGGTCGCTCGTCAGCCCGAAGGCCGCCCGCTCGCCGGCGAGGAAGTCGCGGGCCGCGGTCTCGGGGTCCTTCGCGAGTCCGCGCGCGACCGGTGAGGTGCCGTCGAGCACGTAGCTGGCCGGCGCACCGAACCGGTTCCAGGTCACCGACTTCGCACCCGATGCGCGCCCGGTGTCGGTCGAGCGCTGCGCCGACGAACGCTGTGCCGACGACGGCGCGGCCGAGCCGGTCCGCGTGTCGAGGTCGGGCAGGCCGTGGTCGTGGTCGCTCTCGCCGGGCGGGGTCGACACGATGTCGGCCGGCCCCTCCTCGGCGGCGGCCGCCTGCTGGGCGGTCACCGCCAGGCTCAGCGCGACGGCGGCGGTCAGGCCGGTCGCGACCGCGCGGGTCGCTGGGTTCCTGCGTCTCATCCGGATGCTCCTCGGTGGGGGGTCGCCACGGGAAGCACCGGGCTCCGTGGTCCACCGGGTCCCGGCGGACGACGGCCCCTGCCCCGGCCCCGTCGCGTGCCGTCCACCCAACCCGCTGGAGCTCCTGAGAAGAACCTGTGAGAGACCAAGTCTTGGTCAAGTCTTCGTCAGCGCCCGGGTCCGCCGGCCGCCGGACTGGCAGAAGGTGCCAGCGGATCGGCCGGTTCACGGGCTCGGGACGACGATGGGTGCCCTCCTCCCGGCGGCTAGGTTGACGAGACGCCGACGCCCCACCCCGTCGGCGCACCGCCCCGAGCACCGAGGAGCCCCACCCGTGACCGGACCGCTGGACGGCATCACCGTCGTCGACCTCTCGCGCGCCCTCGCCGGCCCCCACGCTGCGATGCTCCTCGGCGACATGGGCGCCCGCGTCGTCAAGGTCGAGTCCCCGACCGGTGACGACACCCGCGGATGGGGACCGCCCTTCGTCGGTCCCGAGGACGACCCCGTGTCGACGTACTTCCTCTCGTGCAACCGCAACAAGGAGTCGATCGTCCTCGACCTCAAGTCCGACGACGGCCGCGAGACGCTGACCCGCCTCGTGCGCCACGCCGACGTGCTCATCGAGAACTTCCGCCCGGGTGTCCTCGACCGGCTCGGGTTCGACGTCGAGCGCCTCCACGAGCTCAACCCCGGGCTCGTCGTCCTCGCCATCAGCGGGTTCGGCCACGACGGACCCGAGGGCGGCCGCCCCGGCTACGACCAGATCGCCCAGGGCGAGGCCGGCCTGATGTCGGTGACCGGCACCGGGCCCGACGAGCCGCAGCGCGTCGGCGTGCCGATCGGCGACCTGCTGGCCGGGCTGCACGGCGCGTTCGGGGTGGCCACCGCCCTGCGCGAGCGTGAGCTGACCGGCCGCGGGCGCGTCGTGCGCACCTCGCTGCTCGCCTCGGTCGTCGGAGTGCACGCCTTCCAGGGCACCGCGTACACCGTTGCGGGACAGGTCGGTCGGGCGCAGGGCAACCACCACCCGTCGCTCGCGCCGTACGGTCTCTTCCACGCGAGCGACGGCCCGGTGCAGGTGGCCGTCGGCTCGCAGGGCCTCTGGGTGCGCTTCGCGGAGGCGTTCGACATCGACCCCGCCGACCCCCTGCTCGCCACCAACTCCGCCCGTGTCGGCAACCGCGTACACCTCGTCGAGGTCATCGACGCCGCCTTCGCGTCGTGGCGCGCCGAGGAGCTGCTGGCCCGGCTCGCCGAGCTCGGCATCCCGTCGGGCAAGGTGCGCTCCATCGACGAGGTCTACGACTGGGAGCAGACCCGCTCGCAGGGACTCGTCATCGACGTCGAGCACCCAGTGCTCGGGCGCATCGAGCTGCCCGGTCCGCCGATCCGGTTCGACGACAACGCCTTCGGCGGCGGTCGTGACACCCACCAGCCACCCCCCGGTCTCGGCGAGCACGACGCCACGGTCCGTGCCTGGCTCGACGAGGCGGACGCGGCCGACGCGGCCGACGGGGGCCGCCCGTGACCGCCGAGGCGCGGGCGCGCCGGCCCGGCGCCCACGAGCTGCTCGACGCCGTGCTCGACCCGGGCAGCTTCACCTCGTGGGACGAGGCGCCCCTGAGGGTCGCGGAGCCCGGCAGTGAGTACGCCGCCGAGCTGGCCGCAGCAGCCGAGCGCGCCGGCACCGACGAGTCCATCGTCACCGGCGAGGGGCGCATCGGCGGGCACCGGGTCGCCGTCGTCGTCGGCGAGTTCCGCTTCCTCGCCGGCTCGATCGGCCGGGCCGCCGCCGAGCGCGTGACCGCCGCCTTCGAGCGCGCCACGGCCGAGCGGCTGCCCCTGTTCGCCGCGCCCTCCTCCGGCGGCACGCGGATGCAGGAGGGCACGCCGGCCTTCGTGACGATGGTGAAGATCAGCGGCGCCGTCGCCGCGTTCAAGGCCGCCCGGCTGCCGTACATCACCTACCTGCGGCACCCGACGACCGGTGGCGTCCTCGCGTCGTGGGGGTCGCTCGGCCACGTGACCGTCGCCGAGCCGGGGGCGACCATCGGCTTCCTCGGCGCGCGCGTCTACGAGGCGCTGTACGGCGAGCCCTTCCCCCAGGACGTGCAGGTCGCCGAGAACCTCTACGCCCACGGCCTGCTGGACGCCGTGCTGCCCGTCGAGGCGCTGACCGAGATCGCCGGCCGCTTCCTCGACATCCTCGCGGCGCCGCGCGAGCTGACCCCGGTGCCCGACGTGCCGAAGGAACCGCTCGCGGACGTCCCGGCCTGGGACTCCGTCACGCGCTCCCGCCGCCCGGAGCGGCCGGGCATCCGCGCCCTGCTGCGGCTCGGCGCGTCCGACGTGCTGCCGCTGTTCGGCACCGGCGCCGGCGAGTGGGACCGCAGTCTCTTCCTCGCGCTCGCCCGCTTCGACGGCGCGACGTGCGTCGTCCTCGGCCAGGACCGCCGGGCCGAGGCGCTCGAGGCGCCGCTCGGGCCGTCCGGGCTGCGGGTGGCCCGGCGCGGGATGAAGCTCGCGACCGAGCTCGGGCTGCCGCTGGTCAGCCTCATCGACACCGCCGGCGCCGCCCTGTCGAAGGCCGCCGAGGAGGGTGGCCTGGCCGGCGAGATCGCGCGGTGCATCGCCGAGCTCGTCACGCTGCCCGTGCCGACGGTCTGCGTCCTGCTCGGACAGGGCACCGGGGGCGGGGCGCTCGCGCTGATGCCCGCCGACCGCGTGCTCGCGGCGCAGCACTCCTGGCTCTCGCCGCTGCCGCCGGAGGGTGCCTCGGCCATCCTTCACCGCACGACCGAGCGCGCTCCGGAGCTCGCCGACCAGCAGCGCGTGCGCTCGCTCGACCTGCTGCGCGCGGGCATCGTCGACCGGGTCGTGGCCGAGCACCCCGACGCCGCCGACGAGCCCGAGGCGTTCTGCCGCCGGCTCGCGCAGGCCGTCCGCCACGAGCTGGCCGAGCTCGCGGCGCTCGACGACGCGGCCCGGCTCACCGCCCGCCACGACCGCTGGCGCGCCCTCTGACCCCCGTCCCCCACTGATTGCGAGTTCCGCCGCTCGACGCGCCGCGTCAGCGGCGTGTCGAGCGGCGGAACTCGCAAGAAGTCGGAAAACCCCCGAGGAAGTCAGGCGACGGGCAGGGCGTCCTCGGCGCGCGCGGGTGCGACGACGGAGGGCCGCCGCGCGCGCTGCTCGTTGAGCGCCAGCCCGACGACGGACACCAGCACGACCGCGAAGCCGAGCCACTGCGTCGCGCTCGGGCTCGCCCCGAGCCACACGACGCCGACGAGCGCCGCCGACAGCGGGAAGGCCAGCTCGGCGAGGGTCGCCCGCGACGCGGGCGTCCGCCCGAGCGCGCGGTAGTACAGGACGAGCGCGAGCAGCCCCGGCACGAGGGCCAGCAGGAGGATGTTGACGACCGCGTCCGAGCCGAGCAGCACCGGCGTGCCGGTCAGCCCGGCCGTCACCGCGAGGGTCACGAGGCCGAAGGCGAAGCGCAGCGCCGTGAGGTCCGAGAAGCGCAGCTCGGCGGACGCCGCGCGCCCGAGCACCGTCCCCGCCGCCCACAGCGCCGCGGCGCCGACGGCCAGCAGCGCTGCCATGGCGCTCGAGACGCTGACGGCCAGCGGGTCGGGGAAGGCCAGCAGCCACGCCCCGACGAGCGCCGGCACGGCGAACACCGCGTAGACCGGGCGCAGCCGCTCGCCGAGCAGCAATGCCGCGAGTGCGATGGCGATGAGCGGCTGGAGCTTCTGGAGCACCTGCGGCGTGATCGGGTCGCCGGTGCGGAAGGCCGCCGTGAACAGGGTCGTCGCGAGCGCCGACGACCCGGCGCCGATGACGACGACGCTCACCTTCGTGCGCAGGGACGTCGTCCGCAGCCGCCGCAGCGCGGGCACGAGCCACGGCAGGGTGAGCACCACGAGGACGAGGTGCTCCCACAGGACGACGGCGAGGGCGGGGTACTCCGCGGCGAGCGGTCCACGCCACAGCGAGGACAGGCCCCAGAGCGAGGCGGCGAGGGCGACGAGCCAGGTGCGGTCGGACGTCCGGTCGGTCATGGACACAGCGTGGACCACGCGCGCCCCGCGGCCACCACCGGCCCCGCGAGATGTCGAGGGACGAGACACCGGCGGTCGACGTCGGACTGCCAACGCCCGGCCCGCCCTTGGGCAGAACCTGCCAACGCGGGGCCGCGTCCCGGCTCCCTAGGGTCGGTCTCCCGGGCACCCCGTCCGGCGGATCAGGGAGCGAGGTGACGGATGCGGGTCCTCCTGGCCCTCGGCGGCAACGCGATGACCGGCCCCGACGGCAGCGCGACCCCCGCCGCGCAGATCGCCGCGGTGACCGAGGCGATGGGCGCCGCCGCCCGCCTCGTCGCGGCCGGCCACGAGGTCGTCGTCACGCACGGCAACGGCCCGCAGGTCGGCAACCTGCTCGTCAAGAACGAGCTCGCCGCCCACGTCGTCCCGCCGGTGCCGCTGGACTGGTGCGGCGCCCAGACGCAGGGGACCCTCGGCTTCACGATCCTCGACGCGCTCGACGCCGCCCTCGCCGCCGCGGGCACCCCGCGGCCCGTCGCGGCCCTCGTCACCCGCACGCTCGTCGACCGCGAGGACCCCGGCTTCACGCACCCCACGAAGCCGGTCGGCCGCTACGTCGACGCCGACGCGGCCCGGCGCATGGTCGAGCACGGCCAGGTGTGGGAGGACCGCGGCGAGCGCGGCTGGCGGCGGGTCGTCGCCAGCCCCGAGCCGCTCGAGGTCCTCGACGTCCCGGCCGCCCGCACGCTCCTCGACGCCGGCTACGTCGTCGTCACGGCCGGCGGCGGCGGCATCCCCGTCGTCCGCGACGCCGACGGCACCCTGCGCGGCGTCGAGGCCGTCATCGACAAGGACCTCACCGCCGCGCTGCTCGCCCGCTCGCTCGGCGCCGACGTCCTCGTCATCGCCACCGACGTCGACCACGCCGCGGTCGGCTTCGGCACCCCGCAGCAGCGCGACCTCGGCCGGGTCACCCTCTCCGAGCTGCACGACCTCGCCGCCACCGGCGAGTTCGCGTCCGGCTCGATGGGCCCCAAGGTCGAGGCCGTCTCGCGCTTCGTCGCCGCCGGAGGACCGCGCGGCGTCATCACCTCGCTCACCCACATCACCGACGCCGTCGACGGCGGCTTCGGCACCGTCGTCGAACCCGACTGAGAGGAACATCCCGTGCCCGACGCCATCGAGGTCCGCAAGGTCCCGCTGCACACCGTCTCCGACGCCTCCGAGCTCGGCAAGCTCATCGACGCCGGCGTCATGGAGGCCGGCCGCGTCATCGCCGTCATCGGGAAGACCGAGGGCAACGGCGGGGTCAACGACTACACGCGCATCATCGCCGACCGCGCCTTCCGCGAGATCCTCGTCGAGAAGGGCGCCGACCCGGCCAAGGTCAAGGAGATCCCGATCGTCTGGTCGGGCGGCACCGACGGCGTCATCAGCCCCCACGCCACCGTCTTCGCGACCGTCCCCGCCGAGCAGGCGCCGCAGACCGACGAGCCGCGCCTCACCGTCGGCTTCGCGATGAGCGAGCAGCTGGCCCCCGAGGAGATCGGCTACCTGCCGATGGTCGAGAAGGTCGCCGCCGCGGTCAAGGTCGCGATGGAGCGGGCCGGCATCACCGACCCGGCCGACGTCCACTACGTCCAGACGAAGACGCCGCTGCTCACCATCCACACGATCCGCGACGCGAAGTCCCGCGGCCAGAAGGTCTGGACCGAGCACACGCACGAGTCGATGGACCTCTCCAACGGCTGCACCGCGCTCGGCATCGCCGTCGCCCTCGGCGAGATCGAGATGCCGACCGACGCCGACGTGATGCACAACCGCGACCTGTACTCCTCGGTCGCGTCCTGCTCCTCGGGCGTCGAGCTCGACCAGGCGCAGGTCGTCGTCGTCGGCAACGCCCGCGGGGTCGGCGGTCGCTACCGCATCGGCCACTCGGTGATGAACGACGCGCTCGACCAGGACGGCATCTGGGCCGCGATCAAGGACGCCGGGCTCGACCTGCCCGAGCGCCCGCACCGCAGCGACCTCGGCGGCCGCCTCGTCAACGTCTTCCTCAAATGCGAGGCGAGCCAGGACGGCACCGTCCAGGGCCGCCGCAACGCGATGCTCGACGACTCGG
Source organism: Phycicoccus jejuensis (assembly GCF_000720925.1). Taxonomy (GTDB): domain Bacteria; phylum Actinomycetota; class Actinomycetes; order Actinomycetales; family Dermatophilaceae; genus Phycicoccus; species Phycicoccus jejuensis. Next base: position 64,493 of record NZ_JOEE01000007.1, read on the forward strand.
ACGTGCACTGGCACCGCCAGATCAAGTCCTGCGTCGGCGGCGTCACCGCGTCGGTCACCGGCGACCCGGCCGTGTTCGTCTCCGTCTCGGCCGCCCACCAGGGCCCCGAGGGCGGCGGCCCGGTCGCGGCGATCATCGACCTCGGCGACGAGCCCACCGGCTACCGCGCCTGACGCACCCCCGGACCGGAGCCGGCCCTGCACCCCCTACGGCAGGGCCGGCTCCTGCACGTCCGGGGCGCTGACGCATGACCGGGGACGGATGGGGTACCGGCCGCGGGTGAGCCACACCGCATCCTCGCCGTCCCCCACCCCTCCCCCGGCGCCCCCGCCCGGGCTGCTCGACCCCTCGCGCGCCGACGAGCTCGCCACCGCCCCGGACACCGCCGTCATCGACGCCCTCGCCGAGATGGTCGCCCACCCCGAGTACCCCTGTCTGGGAGCCCGGTCGGTGTTCCGTCGGGATGCCGTCACTCCGCACGTCCTCGACGACCTGACCGACGACCGGCCCGGCGGGTCGCTCGACGAGCTGGGCCGGCGGCTGCGGTCGTTCGCGGCCGCCGCCGACCCCGACGGGGACCTCGTCTCGTTCGTCGTCTGCTTCCGGGGGCCGCGGGCCGACGAGCGCGGCTTCGAGGAGCAGCTGTGGGCGGCGCTGCGCCACCTGCACGCCCAGGACGACCGGCCCTGGCCCGGCCACGTCGCGGCCGACCCCGGCGACCCGCACTTCGCCTTCAGCCACGGCGGCACCCCGTTCTTCGTCGTCGGCCTGCACCCCGGCGCCTCCCGCATCGCGCGCCGCGCGCCCGTGCCGACCCTCGTCTTCAACCTGCACGACCAGTTCGAGCGCCTGCGGGCCGACGGCCGCTACCAGCGGATGCGTGACACCATCCGACGACGGGACACCGACCTCCAGGGTGGCGTCAACCCGATGGTCGCCGACCACGGCACGGCGTCCGAGGCCCGCCAGTACTCCGGCCGCGCCGTGCCCGCCGACTGGACCCCGCCCTTCGCCCCGCACTCCACCCCGCAGCCCGCCCCCGTCGAGGAGCCCGCATGAACCCCGCCCGCACCCGCTTCCCCCGTGCCTCCGCGCCGCCGCCGTACGCCGGCGGGGTCGACGGCCCCGCGGACGGGTGGCACCGCATCGGCCCGCAGACCGGCGTGGCCGTCGAGCTCGCGCCCGGTGACCGGCTGACCCTCCTCGACCCGTGCGGCGAGCAGGTGAGCGACCTCTACCTCGTGCGGTCCGACGACGTCGCGGAGCAGTTCTCGTCCGGCCGGACGACGGACTTCGGCAACAGCATCTACGTCTCGACCGGCTCGATGCTCTGGAGCAACCGCTCGGGCATCCTCGCCGAGGTCGTCGACGACACGGTCGGGGTCCACGACCTCACCCTCACCCCGTGCAGCCAGGCGACCTTCGACGTCCTCTACCCCGAGTTCGACGGCGCCCCGCACCCCAGCTGCTTCGCGAACATCGTCGGCGCCCTCGAGCCGTACGGGGTCGACGCGGACCGGGTCGGGGTGACGCTCAACGTGTTCATGGACGTCTGGACCGACGAGCGCGGTGAGCTGCACATCGACCCGCCGCCGACCCGTCCGGGCGACCGCTTCACCATCGAGGCGCGCGAGCCGCTCGTCGCCGCCGTCACCGCCTGCTCGGCGGAGAAGTCGAACAACGGCCGCTGCACCCCCATCGACTACTGCGTCGACGCCGCCCCCCGCTGACCCGCGACTCCCCCTCTCTCTCCCGCCCCCCTTTCGCGAACGCGTGTGGAACCGCCGGGGAAGCCCGGCGGTTTCACACGCGTTCGCGGAGGAGCGGGGCTCGGGGTCGGTCGAACGGACGGTCGGAGTCGGAGCGGCTGCGGCGCCCGCGGCCGTCCGACGATGCTGGCGCGCGTGACGACCACCTCAGGCCCTCAGCCGATGTCATCCGGGACGCCGCAGCCTGCGAGCACCCTGCGCCGCACCCGGCCGCCGCACGTCCCGGTGGCGCCGCCGGCCGTCACCGTGCGGCCGGCCTCCGCGAGGACCCTGCGCCACGTCGTGCTCGGGGTGGTCGCGTTCTTCGCCGGCGGCGCCTTCGGTCTGCCGGCGGCGACCCGCGGGCTGGACCCGACGGCGGGTACCGCGGTCGGGATGGGCGCCATGGTCCTGGCCGCGCTGGGTGTGGTCCTGCTCGTCCGACGGTGGGGGCGCTCGCTCGTGGCGGAGATCGAGCTCGGCTACACGACATCGCGTCCCCGGTCCGCCGCGTGGTGGTGGGGCCACGGCCCGCGGCGCGGTCGCTCGGTCGACTGGGACCTCTCGGGCCTCTGGTACCTCCGGCCGTCCGGGGAGGTCCGGGCCGCTCCCCTGCCGACACCGCTCCCGGCCGGCTGGTACACCTCGCCCCGTGACCCCGCCCGGCTGGAGCTCTGGACCGGGTGCCAGTGGAGCGGGCTCCTCGGCGCACGGACGGACGGTCTCCTCCCGCTCTGACTCCCCGCCCTCTCCGACGCCCACGCCCCTCCCGCGAACGCGTGTGAAACCGCCGGGCCTCCCCGGCGGTTTCACACGCGTTCGCGGGGGGTCGGCAGGGGGCCGGGGGCGGTAGGTTCCGGTCGTGGACACCGCCGAGGAGCAGCCCGACGAGGAGATCGACGAGGCCTTCGAGCGACTGCTCGAGGAGGGGCGCGACCGGCTGGAGCGACCGATCTGGACGTTGCTGCCGACCGGCCTGCTCGGCGGCATCGACGTCGGCGTCGGCATCCTCGCCTACCTCGTCGTCAAGCACGAGACGGGCAGCCAGCTGCTCGCCGCGCTCGCGTTCTCGGTCGGGTTCGTGGCGCTGCTCCTCGCGCGCAGCGAGCTGTTCACCGAGAACTTCCTCGTGCCCGTGACCACGGCAGTCGCCGAGAAGGGCAACTGGGGCCGGCTGCTGCGCCTGTGGGTCGTCACGCTCCTGACGAACGTCGCCGGCGGCGCGGTCATCATCTGGGTCATCCTCGTCGCCCGGCCCGACCTCGCCGAGGTGACCCGCGAGACGGGCGAGCACTACGCCGAGCTGGGCATCAGCGCCAAGAGCTTCATGCTCGCCGTGCTCGGCGGCCTCGTCATCACCCTGATGACCCGGATGCAGAACAGCACCGACAGCATGGGCGTCAAGATCGTCCCCGCGATCCTCTTCAGCGCGGTGCTCGTCGGCGCCGAGCTCTTCCACGCCGTGCTCGACCAGATCCTCATCATCGGTGCGGCGATCGCGGGCTCCGACATCACGATCGGGCAGTTCCTCACCGCGCTCGTGTGGGCGAGCCTCGGCAACGTCGTCGGGGGCGTCGGCTTCGTGACGTTCCTGCGGCTCGTGCGCTCCGCGCCGCGGGTCGAGGTCGAGCGCGAGCGGTCGGCGACGACCTGACCCGCGCCCGCCCCCACCCGCGGCCGGGCGCGCGACCCGTCAGTGCGCGAAGTGGCGGGTGCCGGTGAAGTACATCGTCACGCCGGCGGCCTGCGCGGCGGCGACGACCTCGGGGTCGCGCATCGAGCCGCCGGGCGCCACGACCGCGCGGACGCCGGCGTCGAGCAACACCTGGAGGCCGTCGGCGAACGGGAAGAACGCGTCCGACGCCGCGACCGAGCCGCGCGCCCGCTGCGCCCCCGCGCGGGTCACCGCGAGGTGGCAGGAGTCGACCCGGTTGACCTGGCCCATGCCGATGCCGACGGACGCGCCGTCCTTGGCGAGGAGGATGGCGTTGGACTTGACCGCGCGCACCGCCCGCCACGCGAACTGGAGGTCGGTCAGCGTGCGCTCGTCGGCGGCGTCGCCGGACACCAGGCGCCAGTGCGCGGCGTCGTCGCCGCCGGTCGTGGCGCCCTCGTCGTCGCGGACCACGGCGTCGACCGCGTCGCGGACCTGCAGGAGCACACCGCCGGAGACGGCGCGGAACTCGACCGGGTCGCTGAAGCGCTCGACGCCCTCGGGCAGGCGCAGCAGCCGGCGGTTCTTCTTCTCGCGGAGGATCTCGAGGGCGTCGTCGTCGAACGCCGGCGCGACGATCACCTCGCTGAAGACGTCGTTCGTCGCCAGCGCCATCTCGCGGGTCACCGGGCGGTTGGTCGCGATGATGCCGCCGAAGGCCGACACCGGGTCGCAGTCGTGCGCGGCGGTGTACGCCTCGGCGACCGTCTCGCCGACCGCGATGCCGCACGGGTTGGCGTGCTTGATGATCGCGACCGTCGGCTGGTCGCCGTGGTCGTACGCGGCGCGCAGCGCGGCGTCGGCGTCGACGTAGTTGTTGTACGACATCTCCTTGCCGGCCAGCTGCTCGGACTGCGCCAGGCCGGGCCGCCAGTGCGTGTAGAGCGCGGCGCGCTGGTGCGGGTTCTCGCCGTAGCGCAGGACCGCGGACTTCTTCCAGGTCGCGCCGGTCCACGCCGGGAAGCCGGTGCCGTCCGAGGTGTCCGCGTAGGCGTTGCCCATCCAGGAGGCGACGGCGACGTCGTAGCTCGCGGTGTGCGCGAACGCCTCGGCCGCGAGGCGCTTGCGCTGCTCGAGGGTGAAGCCGCCGGAGCGCACCGCCTCGAGGGCGACGCCGTAGGCCGCGGGGTCGGTGACGACGGCGACGCTCGGGTGGTTCTTCGCGGCCGCGCGGACCATCGAGGGACCGCCGATGTCGATCTGCTCCACGCACTCGTCGGGCGTCGCGCCGGAGGCCACGGTCTCGCGGAAGGGGTAGAGGTTGACGACGACGAGCTCGAACGCCTCGACGCCGAGGTCCTCGAGCTGCGCGAGGTGGTCGGGCTTGCGCGTGTCGGCGAGCAGGCCGGCGTGGACGCGCGGGTGGAGGGTCTTGACGCGGCCCTCGAGGCACTCGGGGAAGCCGGTCAGCTCCTCGACACGCGTGACGGGCAGGCCCAGCGACTCGATGAGCGCGGCGCTGCCGCCGGTCGAGACGAGCGTGACGCCGGCGTCGTGCAGGCCCTGCACGAGCTCGGGCAGGCCAGTCTTGTCGTAGACGGAGACGAGGGCGCGACGCACGGGGCGGACGTCCTGGGTCGGGCCGGGGGCGGAGACGGATGCCATGGAGGGCTCCTCGGGGTCGACGGGGTCGGTCCCGGAGCACCCAGGCGGGCGATGCCCCGACTGCAGACTTCCCGGTGGTGACCCACCCGCGCCAGTCGTCGTCGGCCACTCTAGCCAGCGTCGACGGCGGCCCCCAAACGCTCCCGGTCAGCGGGCGTAGGGCGACGGGGGCAGCGGGTCGGGCCAGGAGCCACCGAGCACCCGGTCCACGTCGAGGACGACGACGACCCGCTCGGGGTTCGGCCGGGGCGGTCGGTACCGGACGGCGTAGCGCTCCTCGGCGTCGCGGACGGCGTCGGCGTCCTCGAGCACCCGGGTCGTCCCCTCGAAGGTGACCCACCGCCGCCCCTCGTGCTGGGTGAGCGACGCGCGACGTCCGGCCCGCGCCTGGACGACCTTGGCGCTCGAGCGCGCGGCGATGACCCGGGCGACGAGCAGCTCCTCGTCCCAGGTGAAGCCGACGGGCACGCTGTGCGGGCTGCCGTCGCGGCGCAGCGTCGTCAGGGTCGCGAGGTGGCGTTCGCGGAGGAAGGCAAGGACGTTCGGCGCGAGCGCGTCGGGGGTCAGCGCCACGAGCGGTCCTGCGCGAGCCGGGTCAGCACGTCGACGAGCATCCCGCGCTCCTGCTCCTTGATGCGCTCGTGCAGCGAGACGGCGTCGTCGCCGTCCTCGACGCGCACGGCGCGCTGGTCGATGATCGGCCCGGTGTCGACCCCCGCGTCGACCCAGTGGCAGGTGCAGCCGGTGACCTTGACCCCGTGGGCGAGCGCGTCGCGCACGCCGTGCGCGCCGGGGAAGCTCGGCAGCAGAGCGGGGTGGGTGTTGACCACCCGGAACGCCTCGAGGAAGGCCGGCCCCAGCACCCTCATGAAGCCCGCGGACACGACGAGGTCGGGGTCGTGGGCGGCGACGAGGCGCGCGAGGGCGGCGTCCCAGTCGGCGCGGGTGTCGTGGTCGGGCACCCGGCAGACGAACGTCGGGATGCCGCGCTCCCGCGCCCGCTCGACCCCGCGCGTGCCGTCGCGGTCGGCTCCGACGACGACGACCTCGAGGGGCGCGTCGCCGGCGTCGAGGACCGCCTGGAGGTTGGTCCCGGAGCCGGAGACGAGCACGGCCAGCCGCAGCGGGCCACCTGACCCCGCGCTCACCGGCGCAGCCGCCACGCGTCACGCAGGACGAAGAGGACGGCGCCGACGACGAGCCACGCGAGCGCCGAGAGCGCCATCTCGAGGGCCGGGGCCCCGACCGACGACAGCCGGTAGGCCCCGAGCGACCCGCCGCCGACGGCGTCGAGCAGCCCGATGGCGAGCGCCGTGACGACGCACGAGGACACGGCGACGACGAGCTTGGTGCGCAGCCGGGCGAGCCGGGCCACGGTCGCGACGGCGCGTCGCCCGACCCACATCCCGGCGCCGACGAGGAGCAGCACGCAGACGACGCCGACGAGCCCCGGGAAGCGCCCCGGCTGGGGCAGCGCACCGAGCGCGGGGACCATCGGCAGCAACCCCGTCTCGGAGCCGTCCCAGGTGACGGAAGCGCCCTCGACGACCGAGAAGCCCGGGCCGGCGACGAACGAGACGACCCACAGGCCGAGGTTGGCCAGGCCTGCCAGCTGCCCCGCGAGGAGCACCGCGACGCCGACACCCGAGGGAGCGAGGTCGGACTGGATCGACACGACCCGCGGCCACGCGAGGAGCACCGCGAGGAGGACGGCGACCATCCCGAGCATGATCAGGAGGCCGGCGCCCGCGAGCCCCGGACCGACCGAGCGACGGATGCTGTCGGGCAGCGGGAGGACCAGGCGCGGCCCGAGGACGTCGGGGTCGTCGCGGCCGACGGCGCGCAGCGCGTACCCGAGCCCGACGAGGGGCACGAGGACCGCCGGCAGGAGCAGCGTCCAGGGCCGGGGCGGCAGCGGGCCGTTCGCGGCGAGCACCCAGCCGATGCCGACGACGGCCGCGTAGCCGGCCCACCAGGCCCCGACCGCGGCGGCCAACGGGCGCGGCAGCAGGCCGGCCCACCACTCCCCCTCGGAGCTGACCCGGACCATCGCCTCGCGCGCGCCCAGGCGGGCGACGAGCACGAGGACACCGAGGAGCAGCAGGGGCGTCAGCGCGATGGTGGCGGTCCCCACCCCGAGGTGGGCTCCGCCGGCGAGCAGCCAGGCCGAGGCGCCGACCGCCGTCGCCGACGACCCGTCCGAGCTCGAGAGCGGGTCGGCCGCCCACGCCGCGAGGACCGGTCCGACGACGAGCACCGCCGACACGAGCCCGGTCGCGACGCCGATGAGCCCGGAGCGCCGCCAGCCGGGCGCCAGCGGGTGGACGTGGCCACCGGCGGGCTCGGTGCCGGCCGGTGAGGACGTGGTGCGGTCCGTGACGGTCATCGCGGACCAGTCTGCGGCACGGTCAGCCGCGAGCCGTGGTGCCGCGCCGTGCGGCGGCGGGGTCGGCGACGGAGCAGGGTCGGGCCCACCGGTCGAGAGAACAGGACACGCCGCCGGCGCACGGGCGCGGGCGGCGTGTCCTGTTCGCTCGACGGGGTGGGGGCACCCCGAGCGGGCGGTCGGTCGCGGTGGCGTCAGCCGGCGAGCGACTCCATGATGTCGCGCATCAGCTGGGCGGTCTCGGACGGCGTCTTGCCGACCTTGACACCGGCGGCCTCGAGGGCCTCCTTCTTCGCCTGCGCCGTGCCGGAGGAGCCGGACACGATGGCGCCGGCGTGGCCCATCGTCTTGCCCTCGGGGGCGGTGAAGCCCGCGACGTAGCCGACGACCGGCTTCGTCACGTGGTCCTTGATGTACGCCGCCGCGCGCTCCTCGGCGTCACCGCCGATCTCGCCGATCATGACGATCGCGTCGGTCTCGGGGTCGTTCTCGAACGCCTCGAGGCAGTCGATGTGCGTCGTCCCGATGACCGGGTCACCGCCGATGCCGACCGCGGACGAGAAGCCGAAGTCCCGCAGCTCGTACATCATCTGGTAGGTCAGCGTGCCCGACTTCGAGACCAGGCCGATGCGGCCGCCGCCCGAGATGTCGGCCGGGATGATGCCGGCGTTGGAGGCGCCGGGGCTGATCAGGCCCGGGCAGTTCGGGCCGATGATCCGGGTGCCGCCCTTCTGCGCGGCGTAGTTGTAGAACTCCGCGGTGTCCTTGACGGCGACGCCCTCGGTGATGACGACGAGCAGCGGGATGCCGGCGTCGATCGCCTCGACGGCGGCGGCCTTGGTGAAGGCGGCGGGGACGAACGCGACGCTGACGTCGGCGCCCGTCTTCTCCATCGCCTCGGCGACGGTGCCGAACACGGGGACGGAGACGCCGTCCTCGAACTCGACGTCGGTGCCCGCCTTGCGGGGGTTGACGCCGCCGACGATGGCGGTGCCGGAGCGCAGCATCCGCTGCGTGTGCTTCATGCCCTCGGAGCCGGTCATGCCCTGGACGATGACCTTGGAGTCCGCGGTGAGGAAGATGGCCATGGGTGTCTGTTCTCTCTTCTCGCTCGCTCGGGTCAGTTCTGGGAGGCCAGCTCGGCGGCCTTGCGCGCGGCGCCGTCCATCGTCTCCTCGATGAGGACGAGCGGGTGGGCGCGCTCGGCGAGGATGCGGCGGCCCTCCTCGACGTTGTTGCCGTCGAGCCGGACGACGAGCGGCTTGGTGGCCTCGTCACCGAGGGCGTCGAGCGCGCCGACGATGCCGTTGGCGACCGCGTCGCACGAGGTGATGCCGCCGAAGACGTTGACGAACACCGACTTCACCTGCTCGTCGCCGAGGATGATGTGCAGCCCGTTGGCCATCACCTCGGCCGAGGCGCCGCCGCCGATGTCGAGGAAGTTGGCCGGCTTCTGGCCGCCGAACTCCTCACCGGCGTAGGCGACGACGTCGAGGGTGCTCATGACGAGCCCGGCGCCGTTGCCGATGATGCCGACCGAGCCGTCGAGCTTGACGTAGTTGAGGCCCTTCTCCTTGGCCGCGGCCTCGAGCGGGTCGGCGGCGGCGGAGTCCTCGAGGGCCTCGTGGTCGGGGTGCCGGAAGTCGGCGTTGGCGTCGAGCGAGACCTTGCCGTCGAGGGCGACGATGTCGCCGTCCTTGGTCCTCACGAGCGGGTTGACCTCGACGAGGGTGGCGTCCTCCTCGCGGTAGACCGTCCAGAGGGTCTTGAGGACCGGCTCGATCTTCGCGGCGACCTCGCCCTCGAAGCCGGCGGCCTCGACGATCTCGCGGGCCTTGGCGTCGTCGATGCCGGTGTTGGGGTCGACGGCGATCCGCGCGAGGGCCTCGGGGCGCTCGACGGCGAGCTGCTCGATCTCCATCCCGCCCTCCTTGCTGCACATCGCGAGGTAGGTGCGGTTCGCGCGGTCGAGCAGGATGGAGAAGTAGTACTCCTCGGCGATCCGGGCGCCCTGCGCGATCATCACGCGGTGCACGGTGTGGCCCTTGATGTCCATCCCGAGGATGGCGCTCGCGTGCTCCTGCGCCTCGTCGGCGCTCTTGGCGACCTTGACGCCGCCGGCCTTGCCGCGCCCGCCGGTCTTCACCTGGGCCTTGACGACGGTGACGCCGCCGCTCGCGGTGCCGATGCGCTCGGCCGCCTCCCTCGCCTCCTCGGGCGTGGTGGCGACGGCCCCGGCGAGCACGGGGACACCGTGCTTCTCGAACATGTCACGGGCCTGGTACTCGAAGAGGTCCACGAGGCGATCCGTCCTCACTGTCGGCGAAAGTGGTCCGCAGGGCAGCGTATCCGCGCCACGTCGCAGGGCCGAACCCGAGGCGTCCGATGGGGGGAATCTCACGCCGACCGGGCCGTCGACGCGGCGACCGGCGCCCGTCCCGGCGGGCCGGAGGACGCCGCAGGGGCGGCCCGGCCGGTGGCCGGACCGCCCCTGGGAGGGCGTCGAGGGCGTCAGCCCACGGACACCGCGGTGTCGTCGACGACGAACGAGGTCTGCAGCGAGGAGTCCTCGGTGGCGGTGAACTTCACCGTCACGGCCTTGCCCTTGTAGGGCAGCAGGTTGAAGGACTTCTGCACGTACGAGCTGTTCTTGTTCGCGTTGGAGTACGTCGCGAGCGTCGTCGTCGTGCCGCCGACCACGACCTGGGCCTTCATCGTGTCGTAGGCGGTCGACGTGGTCTCGGCCGTGTCGATGCGGACCCAGAACGAGAGGGTCGCAGCCGTCGCGGTCGAGGGGATGGTCACCGTCTGCTGCTCGGTCTCGGTGCCGGTCGTGCCGTTGCCGCCGAGCCACAGCTTCCAGCTGCCGGTGCGCGCCGGGCGGCCGGTGTTGTTCGTGATCGGGCCGGCCGTGCCGGTCCACACCGTGGCGCCGGACTCGAAGCCCGCGTTCTGGAGCAGGTTGCCGCTGGTGGGCGGCGGGGTGGTCGTGCCACCGCAGCTCTGCGCGCCGGCCGGGACCGAGATGGCCGAGAAGGCGCTCTCGACCGCGGTGCAGACCGCGGCGTTGCTCGGAAAGAGCTCCTTGGCGGAGGCGATGGCGCCCTCGCGGGCCGCGGCGTAGTTGCTCGTCGAGGTCAGCTTGGTCGCGAGGGTGCGGTACCAGACCTTCTCGATGTTCGAGCGGCCCGCGCCGGTGACGGTCGAGCCGTTGCAGGTCGGGCTGTTGTACGAGACGCCGTTGACCGTCTTCGCGCCGCTGCCCTCGGAGGCGAGGAAGAACCAGTGGTTGAGCGGGCCCGAGGAGTAGTGCGGGTCGAGGTTCTTCGTGCCGGTGGTCCAGCAGTCCTGGCTGGCACCGTCCTTGCTCGGCTTGTCCATGTAGCGCAGCGGGGTGCCGTTGCCGTTGATGTTGATCTTCTCGCCGATGAGGTAGTCGCCCGGGTCGGCCGAGGAGTTCGCGTAGAACTCGACGGCGGTGCCGAAGATGTCCGAGGTCGCCTCGTTGAGGCCGCCCGCGTCGCCCGTGTAGGCCAGGCCCGCGGTGTTCTCGGTGACACCGTGGCTCATCTCGTGCGCGGCGACGTCGATGCTCGTCAGCGGGTGGGTGTTGCTCGTCCCGTCGCCGTAGGTCATCTGGGTGCCGTCCCAGAACGCGTTGACGTAGGCGTTGCCGTAGTGGACGCGGCTGCGGGCACCCCGGCCGTCGTTCCAGATGCCGGCCCGGCCGAGGACGTTGGTGTAGTAGTCGTAGGTCTTCTCGGCGCCGTACTCGGCGTCGACGGCCGCGGTCTGGCGGTTGGAGGCCGTGCCGTCGCCCCAGACGTTGTCGGCGTTGGTGAACTGCGTGCCGGCCGCGGTCGAGCTCGTCGAGCCGTTGAGGTCGGTCGTGTAGTTGCCGTGGCTGTCCTTGAGCAGCCACGAGGAGCCGCTCTGCGTCGTGTTGAGCGTCACCGTGCCCGAGTACATCGAGTTGCCGGTGCCGTTGACGATCTCGTCCCAGCTCGAGACGACCGCGCCGGTGCTCGCGTCGACGATCGTGTGCAGGCGGCTCGGGGTCTGGTCGGCCTTGACCCCCGTGGTGACGACGTCGTACGCCAGGCGGGGGCTGCCCGAGCCCGCCCAGACCACGAGCTCGCCCTGGCTCTTCTCGCCGGAGGCCTTCGAGCGCTCGGCGCCCGTCGCGACCGCGGCGGTCTTGGCGAGCTTCGGGGTCGTCGAGGGGGCGGCGACGGACTTGCGGCCGGCGTTGTAGCGGACCTCCTCGAGGGCGCCCATGGCGCTCTTCTCGACGACGAGGTCGCCGCCGACGACGCGCAGGCCGTTCCAGGTGCGGTCGTAGCGGGTGTGCGTCGTCCCGTCCTTGTCGGTGATGACGGACCGGGGGACGAGCTTCTCGGCCGCGGCCAGCCCGAGGGCGGCGTGGTCGGAGCCCGCGGCGACCGCGGAGGGGGAGGAGGCCGGGGTGCCGGCGGAGGGGGCGCCGACGGCGCTGGCGGAGGTGGTGCCGGCGACGATCGTCGCGAGGGCGGCGCCGAGGGCCAGGCCGGTGGTGAGTCGTCTCACGGTCGGAGATCTCCTTGGGGAGGGGGGTGCACCCGTGTTCGGGCACGGGTGGAAACATCCAACTCGGATGCCGTGCCGGACAAGGCATCTTGCGAAAGATTGACCGTCCCGCCGGAACTCTTTACCGGTCTGCGGGGGGACCTTGACCTATCCCGTGGGCCGCCTGTGAGTCCCGCTCGCCCACCGGTCGACGGCCGGCTTCCCCCGTGCTAGCGCCGCGCCTACAGTGAGGCCGCGATGGCCGGCCTCCAGCGGCTGCGCGGCGCCCCCACCCCGGACGCCGCGCCCTCCGCCCCGAGGGGCGACTCGCCGTGCCGTGCGCTCGCCGGCGGGGTGCGGGCCCTCGGTGACCCGGCCGTGCTGGCCGGCGCCGCGGTGGAGGCGGTCTGGCTCGGGGCGCACCTGACGACCTGGCCGCTCGGGCTGGTGGGCTCCGGCCGCTCCGGTGCCGGTCCCGCCTACCGCGTCGAGCACCTCCCCCCGGTGCAGCGCGGCATGCTCGTCGCCGACGTCGAGGCCGCGGGGACGCCGATCCTGCTCGTGCACGGCATCGTCAGCAACCGCTCGGTCTTCACGGTGCTGCGCCGCGGCCTGACCCGCCGGGGCTTCTCGAACGTCTTCGCGATGAACTACTCGACGGTCGCGACGGACGTCCGCACCGCGGCCCTGCGCCTGGCCGACGAGGTGGAGTCGGTCTGCGAGCAGACGAGGTTCGAGCGCATCCACGTCATCGGGCACAGCCTCGGCGGGCTCATCGCCCGCTACTACGTGACGCGGCTCGGCGGCGACGCGCGGGTGCACACGCTCGTCACCCTCGGGACCCCGCACGAGGGGACGTGGGCCGCCTACGCCCTGCCGACCCGGCTGCTGCGCCAGATGCGTCCCGGCAGCGGGCTGATGCGCGAGCTCGCGCGGCCCGTGCGCGGCTGCCGCACCCGCTTCCTCGTGTACTGGTCCGACACCGACGCCGTCATCGTGCCGCAGCGCTCGGCGGCGCTTCGGCATCCCGACCTCGCGACCCGGTCGGTCCGGCTGCACGGCGCCGGGCACCTCACCCTGCCGATGCTCGGCGAGGTCGTCCACGGCATCTCGACCGCGCTGACCCAGCTCGACGCCGACGGCAGCACGGTGCGCCGCGGCGTCGTCCCCCTCTCCCGCCGCAGCTGACCCTGCACGTGCGGGATTGTCGCTGTCCGAACCGGGACCAGAGCGCGGAAAGCCCGCACGTGCGCGGTTGTCGCGGTCCGAACCCGGACCAGAGCGCGGAAAGCCCGCACGTGCGGGGTTGTCGCTGTCCTAACCGGGCCGCGGGCTCGAAAAGCCCGCACGTGCGGGGTTGTCGCTGTCCGAACCGGGCCCGCAGCACGTGATGCCCGGCTCCTGAGACGGCTCACAGGCGTGCCCGGCGTCACGCGCGGCACCGTTTTCGCAGGTCAGCGGGCTGCGCACCGACATCGATGTCAGCCCGCCGGAGCGGTCGTCCACACCCCCGCCTTTGTGTCACGGAATGGTCACGGTACGGTGTACCGGCCCCGCCAGGCCCCTGCCGTCGACACCCCCGAGGTCCCCCCGTCGTGAGTTCCCGGTCGTACACCGGGCGCCACTACGCCGGACGCCACCGCGTCCAGCGCCGCGCCCGCACCCCCCGCGCCCTCAGCCCGGGGTTCGTCCTCCCGACCGTCGCCGCGGCCGGCCTCGTCGTCACCGCGACCGGCGCGAGCATGGCCGAGTCGGCCACCACCCAGCCGTTCGAGCTGACCAGCTCGCAGAGCGCGATGGTCCGCACCCAGCAGGCCGCCGACGTCGAGACGGGCGCCGAGCTGGCCAACCGCCGCCAGGACGCGAGCATCCAGTCCGCAGCCCTCCAGGGCCGGACGGAGGCCAAGGTGCGGGCCGCCCGCGCCGCCGAGCGCCGCGCCGCGCAGGTCGCCAAGGCCAAGGCCGAGGCCGAGAAGCAGGCCAAGAAGTGGGTCCGCCCGATCGGCGTCTGGAACATCACCTCCGGCTACGGCTGGCGCTGGGGCAAGAACCACGACGGCATCGACCTCGGCGCGCCGACCGGCACCCCCCTCTCGGCGATGTCCAAGGGCACGGTCATCGGCGCCGGCTGGCACGACAGCTTCGGCTACAAGGTCGAGATCAAGTACTGGGACGGCAGCATCTCCTGGTACGGCCACATGAGCCGCATCGACGTCACCGAGGGCCAGGAGGTCATGCCCGGTGACCGCGTGGGCCTCGTCGGCAACACCGGCCACTCCTTCGGCTCGCACCTGCACCTCGAGTTCCAGCGGACGACCGCGAGCGACACCCCGCTCGACCCGGTGCCCTGGCTCAAGGACCACGGCCTCTGGTGACTTCGGTGCCGCACGGCGGCACCCTCGACGATCGACGACCCCGGCGCATCCCGCCGGGGTCGCGGCGTCCCCGGCTAGAGCTTCTCGAGCGGGGCGAAGCGCAGGACGAACCGCTTGACGCCGAGCTCGCCGCCGAAGTCGACCTCGGCCTGCGTCTTGTCGCCCTCGCCGAGCGTGCGCACGACCGAGCCGAGCCCGTAGGTGTCGTGGGTGACCTTGTCGCCGGGCGCGAGCTGGATGACCGGCCGGTTGCCGGGCGAGCGCACCCCGGGCCGGGCCGCGAGGGTCGCGACGGCCGGCCGCTGGTCGCGACGACCGACCGCCGCCGCCCCGGAGAGCTCGCGCTCCCACTCGAGCAGCTCGCCCGGGATCTCGTCGAGGAAGCGCGAAGGCGGGTTGTACTGCGGTGAGCCCCAAGCGGATCGGACCGCGGCGCGCGAGAGGTGCAGCCGCTCGCGGGCACGGGTGATGCCGACGTACGCGAGGCGGCGCTCCTCCTCGAGCTCCTTGGCGTCGCCGAGGCTGCGCAGGTGCGGGAAGGTGCCGTCCTCCATGCCGGTGAGGAACACGACGGGGAACTCGAGCCCCTTGGCCGTGTGCAGCGTCATGAGGGTGACGACGCCCTGCTCCTCGGCCTCGGCGCTGTCGGGGATCTCGTCGGCGTCGGCGACGAGCGAGACCCGCTCGAGGAAGTCCTCGAGGCTGATGACCTCGCCGGTCTCGCGGCGCGCGTCGTCGAACTCGCGGGCGACGGCGACGAGCTCGGCGAGGTTCTCGACGCGGGTCTCGTCCTGCGGGTCGCGACTGTCGCGCAGCTCGGTGAGGTACCCCGTGCGGTCGAGGATCGCCTCGAGCAGGTCGGCGACCCCGGTCTCCTCGTCGTCGCGGACGCGCCCGAGGTCCTCGAGGATCTGGGTGAAGCCGCGGATGGCGGCGACCGACCGCGTCGCGATGCCCGGCGCGTCCTCGGGCCGCCCGAGGGCCGCGACGAACGGGATGCGCTCGCGCTCGGCGAGCGCGGCGACGCAGGCCTCGGCGCGGTCGCCGATGCCGCGCTTGGGGACGTTGATGACCCGCCGGAGGTTGACGGTGTCGGTGGGGTTGGACAGCACCCGCAGGTAGGCCAGCGCGTCCTTGACCTCGCGGCGCTCGTAGAACCGGGTGCCGCCGACCACCTTGTAGGGCAGCCCGACCCGCACGAACACCTCCTCGAGGGCGCGGCTCTGCGCGTTGGTGCGGTAGAAGACGGCGACGTCGCCGGGGCGGGCCTCGTGCGCGTCGGTCAGCCGGTCGATGGTGCGCGCGACGAACGAGGCCTCGTCGTGCTCGTTGTCGGCGACGTACCCGATGATCCGGGCGCCGTCGCCGCTGTCGGTCCAGAGGTTCTTCGGCCGCCGGCCCTCGTTGCGCGCGATGACGGCGTTGGCCGCCCGCAGGATGGTCTGGGTCGAGCGGTAGTTCTGCTCGAGGAGGATGGTCCGCGCCTGCGGGTAGTCCTCCTCGAACTCCTCGATGTTGCGGATCGTCGCGCCGCGGAAGGCGTAGATCGACTGGTCGGCGTCTCCGACGACGACGAGCTCGCTCGGCTCGACGCCGTGCTCGGTGCGCGTCTCCTCGGAGCCGACGAGCTCCTTGACCAGCTGGTACTGGGCGTGGTTGGTGTCCTGGTACTCGTCGACCATGACGTGCCGGAAGCGGCGCCGGTAGTGCTCGGCGACGTCGGGGAAGGCCTGGAACATGTGGACCGTCGTCATGATGAGGTCGTCGAAGTCCATCGCGTTGGCCTGCCGCAGCCGCCGCTGGTACTCGGTGTAGGCCTCGGCGAGGACCTGCTCCTGGTGCGTGCCCTCCTGCGCGACCCGGCTCGCGAAGGTCTCCTCGTCGACGAGCTCGTTCTTGAGGTTGGACACCTGGTGCCCGAAGGCCCGCGGGTTGTAGCGCTTGGGGTCGAGGTCCATGTCGCGCAGGACCATCGCCATGAGCCGCTGGCTGTCGGCGGCGTCGTAGATCGAGAACTGCGAGCGCATCCCGACCTTGTCGGCCTCACGGCGCAGGATGCGGACGCACGCGCTGTGGAAGGTCATGACCCACATCGCCTTGGCGCGCGGGCCGACGAGGTCGGCGACCCGCTCGCGCATCTCGGCGGCGGCCTTGTTCGTGAAGGTGATGGCGAGGACCTGGCCCGGCTGCACGCCGCGGTCGGCGAGCAGGTGCGCGATGCGGTGGGTCAGCACCCGGGTCTTGCCCGAGCCCGCGCCGGCGACGATGAGCAGCGGCGGACCCTCGTGGAGCACGGCCTCGCGCTGCTGCGGGTTGAGCCCCTCGAGCAGGGCCGCGGCATCGAGGCGGCGGCCCGGACCGCCGTCGGGACCCCGGCCCTCGGCGGCCGCCTCGGCCCACGTCGGCACCCCGGCGGCGTTGACGAGGGCCGCTTGGGCGCTCGCATGGGTCGCGGGGTCGGCAGGGTGGGTCTGGCCGAAGTCGAGGCCGTCGAAGAGGGTGCTCATCTCGGGGTCCACCCTACGTCGCGGCGCCGACGGCCCGGACATGGCGGACCCCCGGAGCGCTCGACCGGTGCAGGGGTTCCGGTCGGGGCGACCCGGGGGTCTTGACCCAACGGTAGAGCCGCTGCGAGCACGGCGTCTAGGGTTTGTCCAAGCAAATTTCCTCAGGGTGGAACAGCGCGGTCCGGTCAGAACCGCCGGCGGTTGCCCGTTCCCGCGAGGAGGGAGCGCACGCGGGCCCACCACGACCGGTGGTCGGCCGGCGAGCGCGGCATCGTCTGAACCCCCGGCGATGGCAGCACGAACGAGAGCGCCATCCCGCCGAGACCCACCGCGAGCAGCACCCGGCGCGGGACCGAGAAGAGGGTCCGGCCGTCGCCGTCGGGTTTCAGGACCCGCTGCACGACGACGAGCGTGAGCACGATCAGCACGGCCCAGGTGAGCGCGGCGACCACGGCGTCGAGCGGGGACCGGCCCCTCCCCACCCGGCGGCCGGCTCGCCGTTCGAGCCACAGCCCGACCGTCCACGGCTGCACCGCGCCGGCGACCGCCGTCCCGACGACCATCGACACGAGGAACGGGGTGACCGGGACCGCGCCGGCCCACGGAGCAGGCGAGGTGAACGCCGTGAAGACCAGCCAGAACCCGGGGAAGGCCACCGCGGTGGCGACCATCAGCCCGAGCACCCGGAGGACCCCGGGCGGGCGGGCCCACTGCGCGGCGTAGTCGGTGGGCTGGCCGAACGCCTCGACCGGGTCCTCCCCGGTGGCCTCGACGTGGGCCAGCACGTCCTGGACGACGACGCGCACCCTCGACTCCGGCAGGCCGGCCAGCCGCAGCTGGCTCGCGAGCACCCGGCAGTACTCGAGCACGTCGACACGCATCCCGTCGACCGGTCGCATCCCCTCCACGTCAGACCTCCAGCGCTCTCGTCATCCGGTCGGCGAAGGACGACCACCCGTCACGGCCCTCGGCGAGGACCTGTCGTCCCGCCGGGGTCAGCGCGAAGTAGCGGCGCGCCGGGGCCCCGTCTGCCACCGTCCACTCGCTCTGCACGAGGCCGTCGTCCTCGAGCCGGCCGAGCAGCGGGTACACCGTGCCGCCGCGCAGGCCGGGCAGCCCGGCGTCGGCGAGCGAACGCAGCAGCGAGTACCCGTACGCCGACCCCTCACGGGCGAGCACGGCGAGCACCGCGAGGTCGAGGACCCCCTTGAGCCACTGGCTCTCGCGGTCCGGCCGCACCACCTCCCCCATACCGCCCAGCATCGGGGCGCTAGGTAGCGGTGTCAACTAGTCGGCGGTGCGACTGCCCGGCACGCGGCCGCGCGCTCCGGACCACCCGTCGGTGCCAGGCCCTAGCGTGGGCCCCATGGCCTCGCGCAAGGGTGAGTTCGGGGAGCCCGTCGTCCTCGACGTCGACGGCTTCGACGTGCGCGTCTCCAGCCCCGGGCGGGTCTACTTCCCGGCGCGCGGCGAGACCAAGCTCGACCTCGTGCAGTACTACCTGTCGGTCGGCGACGGCATCGTCAACGCGCTGCGCGAGCGGCCCTGCATGCTGCACCGCTTCCCCGACGGCGTGGCCGGCGCCAAGGTGCACCAGAAGCGGCTGCCGCGCGGCGCCCCGCCGTGGGTCGAGACCGTGCGCCTGCACTTCCCGCGCTACGGCCTCCACGCCGACGAGCTCTGCGTCACGCGGCTCGCCGACGTCGCCTGGGCCTGCCAGATGAGCACCGTCGAGTTCCACCCCTGGAACAGCCGCCGCGCCGACACGGAGCAGCCCGACGAGTGGCGCATCGACCTCGACCCGATGCCGGACGCGCCGTTCTCGAAGGTCCGGCGGGCCGCCCACGTCGCCCACGAGGTCCTCGACGAGCTCGGCGCCGTCGGGTGGCCGAAGACCAGCGGCGGCCACGGTCTGCACGTCTACGTCCGCATCGCGCCGGAGCACGGCTTCACCGACGTGCGCCGGGCCGCGCTCGCGTTCGCCCGCGAGGTCGAGCGGCGCCTGCCCGACGAGGTGACGACGACGTGGTGGCGCAAGGACCGCGACCCCGCCGCCGTGTTCGTCGACTACAACCAGAACGCCCGCGACCACACCATCGCCGCGGCGTACTCGGTGCGCGGCAACGAGATCGGTACGGTGTCGGCTCCGCTGCGCTGGAGCGAGGTCGACGACGCCGAGCCCGACGACTTCACCATCGCGACGATGCCGGCCCGCTTCGCCGAGCTGGGCGACCTCCACGCCGGCATCGACGACGCCGTCTTCGACATCTCGCCGCTCCTCGAGTGGGCCGAGCGCGACGAGGCCGCCGGGGCCGAGCCGCCGCCCGAGCCCGAGGACGACACCGGGAAGCCCTGATGGACCTCGTCGTCGCGCCGGGACCCGGTGTGCCGCAGGGCCTCACCGTCCCGGGCGCCGACCTCGTCGAGCGCTTCTCCCGCGCGTCCGGCCCCGGCGGGCAGGGCGTCAACACCACCGACAGCCGCGTCGAGCTCGAGCTCGACCTCGCGGTCGTCACCGGTCTGACCGACGCCCAGCGCCGCCGGCTCGAGCGCGGCCTGGGGGCTCGCCTCGTCGACGGGCGGCTCGTCGTCACGGCCTCCGAGCACCGGCAGCAGGGGCGCAACCGGGCGGCCGCCCGCGAGCGGATGGCCGAGCTGCTGCGCGAGGCGCTGGCCCCACCACCACCGGCCCGCCGGGCGACCCGACCGACCCGCGGGTCCGTCGAGCGGCGGCTCGACGCCAAGCGCCGACGGGCGCTCACCAAGTCCGCGCGCGGCCGGCTGCGTCCCGACGGCTGACCTGCGCGATTCGGTCCTCCGGCGACCACGGGTTACGGTCGACGGGTTTGTCCAGAGGAAGGCACCCGATGTCCGTGACCACCCGATCCGCCGAGAGCAGCCGCAGCGACCGCGGCTTCCTGGGGCACCCGACGGGCCTCTCGACGCTGTTCTTCGTCGAGCTGTGGGAGCGCTTCAGCTACTACGGCATGCGGGCGATCCTCCTGTACTTCCTCGTCGACACCGCCGCCAACGGCGGGCTCGGCATCGACGAGGCGACCGGCACCTCGGTCGTCGCGATCTACGGCTCGGCCGTCTACCTGCTCTCGGTCCTCGGCGGCTACGCGGCCGACCGGCTCGTCGGCGCCCGGCGCTCGACGCTCTACGGCGGCGTCGTCATCATGGCCGGCCACCTGAGCCTCGCCGTGCCCGCGACCCCGACCGCGTGGCTGGGCATCGCGCTCGTCGCGCTCGGCACGGGCCTGCTCAAGCCGAACATCTCGGCGATCGTCGGGCGCCTCTACGCCGACGACGACCCCCGCCGCGACGCCGGCTTCTCGATCTTCTACATGTCGATCAACCTCGGCGCGCTGTTCTCGCCGCTCGTCGTCGCCTTCCTGCGCGACCGCTTCGGCTACCACGCCGGCTTCTCGGCCGCGGCCGTCGGGATGGGTGTCGCGCTCGTCTGGTTCGTCCTCGGCCGGCGCACCCTGCGCGGCGCGGGCGACGACGTCCCCAACCCGCTCGGCGCCACCGAACGCCGCCGGCTGCCGCTGCTCGTGCTCGGCGCGGTGGTCGCCGTCGCCCTGCTCGTCGCCCTCGCCTCGACGTGGCGCGACAGCGTGCTCCTCGCCGTCATCGACGCCATCTCGGTCCTCGCCATCGCGACGCCGGTGGCCTACTTCGTCGTGATGTTCCGCAGCCGCAAGGTCGACGACCAGGAGCGCACGCACCTCGCGGCGTACATCCCGCTGTGGGTCGGCGCGGTCGTCTTCTGGATGATCTTCGAGCAGGCCGCGGGCAAGATGGCCCTCTTCGCGCAGGAGCGCACCGTCACCTCCGTCGGTGGCGTGCAGGTCAACCCGGAATGGTTCCAGTCCGTCAACCCGCTCGCGATCATCGCCCTGGCGCCGCTCTTCGGCCTCCTGTGGGTCAGGCGCGCCGGCCGCTTCCCCTCGACCCCGATGAAGTTCACCATCGGCGTCACGCTCATCGGCGTCTCGGCGCTGGCGATGGCCTGGGCCTTCGCGAGCTACCAGGGCAACACCTCGCCGGTGTGGGTCCTCGGCGGCGTCTTCGTCCTCCAGACCGTGGCTGAGCTGTTCCTCTCCCCCGTCGGGCTGTCCGCCACGACGCGCCTCGCGCCGACCGCCTTCGCCTCGCAGGCGATGGCCCTGTGGTTTCTCGCCACCGCCGCCGGCCAGGCCGTGGCCGCGCAGCTCATCACCGCGATGAGCGGGCTGGGCGACTCGACGTACTACCTCGTCAACGCGGTGATCACCCTCGTCGTCGCGGCCGCGATGCTCGCGCTCGTGCCGTGGGTCCGCTCCCGGATGGCCAGCGCCGAGGTCACGACCGTCTGAGGCGCACCTGCCGGGTGCGGCGTCAGCCCCGGACGAGGTCGCCCACGAGGCCGGTGACCTCCTCGGCGCAGCCCCACGACAGGGTGACGCCGGCGCCGCCGTGCCCGACGTTCGTCACGACCGGGCGCCCGCCGAGGTCGTGGACGCGCAGGTCGACGGCGGGCGCCACCGGCCGCAGCCCCACGCGCGCGCCGAGCACCTCGGCGTCGCGCAGCGCGGGGACCGCGCGACGGCACCGCTCGACGATCTGCTCGTGCTCCTGCGGGTCGGGCTCGTCGCGGTCGCCGGCGGCGTCCGACCCGCCGCAGACCACCCAGCCGCGGTGCGGCAGCACGTAGGTCATCCCGCCGGGTGCGCCGTCGTCGACGAGCCAGCGGTCGAGCCCGGGGTTGGCGAGCAGCGCCACCTGGCCCCGCGACGGCGAGACCTCGAGGCCCGGGAGCAGGGCGGGTGCACGCAGACCGGCCGCGAGGACGACGAGGTCGCCCGGTTGGTCGTCGAGGACCTCGACGCGGCCGTCGACGAGCTCGACCCCGGCGGCGACGCAGGCGCGCTCGAGCCAGTCGAGGTACACGACCATCGCGACGAGCGGGACCCGGGCGACGACGCCGGAGGGCGCGCCCTCGGGCAGCTCGTCGGGCGTCGCGTCGCGCCATCCGGTGAGCCCCTCGGTCCACCAGCGGTCGGGGCCGCCACGCTCGACGAGCAGGCCCTCGCGCAGGGCCACCCCGGTGCCGGGGTCCGCCGCGAGCGACGTGAAGTGCCGCAGGGACGTGAGTCCCCAGCCGACGACCCGGTCGCGCGGCTCGACGTGGTACGGGAACCACAGTCCCCCGGCGACGGCCGAGACGGTGCCGGGCGACGGGACGTCCCGCACGCACCGCACCTCGTGCCCGGCGCGCGCCAGCAGCAGGGCGGACGTCAGGCCCACGACGCCACCACCGACCACGGTCACGGCTGCCACGCACCCATCGTCCCCCGTCCCGCGGCCGTTCGCTGGCAGGACGCCACGATCCGGGCGGCCGCCGTAGAGTCGCGGGATGGAGCCGCTCGACCCGCACCCGGTGACGGGCGCGCTCCTCCCCTCGCCCGTGCCGCCCGGTGCCGGCTGGCCCGGTGACCCGGCCGACGGCGACACCCCCGTGGCGCGGACCGCAGCCGCCGTGCGTCGGCTCGCGGCGTCGGCGCCGGACGTGCCGGAGCTCCAGGCGCGGGTCTCGGTGTGCCGGGCCTGTCCCCGCCTCGTGAGGTGGCGCGAGGACGTGGCGACCACCGGGCGGCGCGCGTCCTTCGCGGACCAGCCCTACTGGGGGCGGCCGGGGCCGTCGTTCGGCGACCCGCGGGCCGGCGTGCTCCTCGTGGGCCTCGCCCCGGCGGCCAACGGCACCAACCGCACCGGCCGGATGTTCACCGGCGACTCCTCGGGCGACTTCCTGTGGGCCGCCCTGCACCGCACCGGTTTCGCCGCCAAGCCGACCTCAGTCGCCGCCGGTGACGGGCAGGCGCTGACCGACCTGCGCATCGTCGCCGCGGTGCGGTGCGCGCCCCCGGCCAACAAGCCGACCCCGGCCGAGCGCGCCACCTGCTCGCCGTGGCTGGAGCGCGACCTGCGGCTCGCGGAGCCCCACCTGCGGGCGATCCTCTGCCTCGGGTCGATCGGCTGGGACGCCGCGCTGGCCGGTGCGCGCGCGGTGGGCTGGGAGGTGCCCGCGCCGAAGCCGAGGTTCGGCCACGCGGCCGAGGCGACGCTCGGGCTCCCGGACGGCCGGAGCATCCGCCTGGTCGGCAGCTACCACGTGAGCCCGCACAACACCTTCACGAAGCGGCTAACCCCCGCCATGCTCGACGAGGTCCTGACCGGCTTGCGCGAGTAACGCGTTGGCGCCGTTCGGCGTCGGTGGCTAGCGTTCCGGGATGATCTCCCTCGTCGCCCCGGACGTCCGCTTCCACCGGTCCTACCTCGCCGCGCAGGACGAGTTCGACGCGGCCGGCGAGGGCACCCGCGACGGCGACGGGGTCTGGGTCGAGGCCCCGGAGGGCGATTTCGCGGGGGTGGAGTTCACGCGCGCCGAGCTCGAGACGCCCGCCGGGTTCGAGCGGTTCGTCGCGCACCGGCGCGGCCAGGTCGACGAGGACGCACCGCGGACCCCGGGACACGTCCCCTGCACCTTCCTCTGGGTCGTCGACGACGAGCAGCCCGACGAGCACCTCGGGTCGCTCGCGATCCGGCACCGGCTCACGCCGTTCCTCATCGAGATCGGTGGGCACATCGGCTACTCCGTCCGGCCGTCGGCCCGCGGACGGGGCATCGCCACGGAGGCGCTGCGACTGTCGCTGCCGCTGTGTCGCGAGCTCGGGATGGACGAGGTGCTCGTCACCTGCACCGAGGACAACCTCGCGTCGGCGAGCGTCATCGAGGCCAACGGCGGTGTCCTCGAGGACGTCCGCCACCTGATGCGCCGCTACTGGATCGACCTGGGCTCCTGACCCCGCCGCGGGCTACACCGCAGTAACTGCTGCTGTGATGACCCTTACTGCGGTGTAGCGCGCGATGCGGCGCGCGCTGGAGGGGCTCTTGGACGACCGGGTCGTCCTAGGGTGGCGGCATGAGCGAGCTCCACGGACCTGCCCTCGTCGTCACCCGCGCCGGGGGCTCCGACGTCCTCGCCGTCGAGGACCGCACCGCACCTGCTCCCGGGCCGGGCGAGGTCGTCGTCGAGGTCGCGGCGGTCGGCGTCAACTTCATCGACGTCTACCAGCGCGAGGGCGTCTACCCGATGGAGACGCCCTACGTGCTCGGCAGCGAGGGCGCCGGCACCGTCTCCGCGGTCGGCGACGGGGTCGAGGACCTCGTCGAGGGCGACCGCGTCGCCTGGGCGATGTCGGTCGGCAGCGCCGCCCGGTACGCGGTGCGCGACGCCTCGACGCTCGTCCCCGTGCCCGACGGCGTCGACCTCGAGACGGCCGCCGCGGTCATGCTCCAGGGGATGACCGCCCACTACCTGACGACGAGCACGTTCCCCGTCGGCCACGGCACGACGGCCCTCGTCCACGCAGCGGCCGGCGGCGTCGGCCAGCTGCTCGTGCAGATGGTCCGTGCCCGCGGCGGGGTCGTCGTCGCGACGGCCGGAGGGCCGGAGAAGTGCGCGACCGCCGAGCGGCTCGGGGCGCAGCACGTCATCGACTACCGCGCCGTCGACGACCTGGCCGCCGCCGTGCGCGAGGTCGCGCCGCAGGGCGTCGACGTCGCCTACGACGGTGTCGGGCGCGACACCTTCGACGCCTCGCTCGCCTCGCTGCGCCCCCGCGGGATGCTCGCCCTCTTCGGCGCCGCGAGCGGCCAGGTGCCGCCCTTCGACCTGCAGCGGCTCAACGGCGCCGGATCGGTGTTCGTCACGCGGCCCAGCCTCGGCCACTACCTCGCGAGCCGCGACGAGCTCGAGTGGCGGGCCGGCGAGGTGCTCGCGGCCGTCGCGGACGGCTCGCTCGAGGTGGCGGTCGGCGGCCGCTACGCGCTGGCCGACGCGGCGCGCGCGTACGACGACCTCGAGGGCCGGCGCACCCAGGGCAAGCTGCTCCTCACCCTCTGACCGCGCTCCAGACCACTCGCGTATCGGGTGACCCGATACGACCGCGCCTCACCCGAGAACCGTTCCGGGGTGAAGCGCACCGGTATCGGGTCACCCGATACGCGTGTGACTCGGGCTGGGGTCAGGAGGCGCTGGTCCACAGGACCGCGACGGCGGCGTTGAGGACGGCCAGCCAGCCGGCGACCTGGACCAGCTGCGGGCGCGAGCCCTGGCCCTTGCGCTCCTTGGCGGCGGCGATCTCGGCGCACGCGGCGACGGCGACCGCGACGAGCAGCTTGACGCCGATCTTCGCGTGGTTGACCGGCTCGTCACCGGCCTCGACGACGCCGACGAGCAGCAGCCCGGTCACGAGCTGGGCGCGCGCACCCCAGACGAGCGCGGGCGTGACCTTCCCCCGGGCGACGAACACGGCGCTGCCGATGATCGCGGCCATGCCGAGGAGGTGCAGCAGGACGAGGACGTGCTCGACGAACTCCATGGGCGCCAGCGTAGGGCCTGCGCCCGCACCACCCGGCGACGCCCGGGGGCCTCAGACGAGGCGCCGCCCCATCGCCCACGCGGTCAGCTCGTGGCGCGAGGACAGCTGGAGCTTGCGCAGCACCGACGACACGTGCGTCTCGACGGTCTTGACGGAGATGAACAGCTCCTTGGCCACCTCCTTGTACTGGTAGCCGCGCGCGATGAGGCGCATCACCTCGCGCTCGCGCGCCGAGAGCCGGTCGAGCTCCTCGTCGACCTCGGCGATCTCGCCGGCCGCCGCCCCGAACGCGTCGAGGACGAACCCGGCGAGCCGCGGCGAGAACACCGCGTCGCCGTCGGCCACCCGCCGCACCGCGGTGAGCAGGTCGCGCGCCCCGATCGTCTTCGTCACGTACCCGCGGGCGCCCGCGCGGATGACCGCGATGACGTCCTCGGCCGCGTCCGACACCGACAGCGCGAGGAAGCGCACCGGCGCCCCGGAGGCCGTCTCGACCCCGGCGCACCCACGGATGACGTCGCCGCCCCCGTTGCCGGACCCGCCGGGCAGGTGCACGTCGAGCAGCACGACGTCGGGCGTCTCGGCCCGGATGACGGCGATGGCGGTGTCGACGTCCGGTGCCTCACCGACGAACTCGCACACCGGGCTCGCGCCCGCCATCGCCTCGGTCAGCTCGGCGCGCACTCCCGTGCGGAACATCCGGTGGTCGTCGACGAGCACCACGCGCACGGGGGCCGTCGGGGCAGGGGTCTGGGTGCTGCTCATGTGTCGTCTCCTTCGATCGGTGGCAGCCGCAGCTCCACCTCGGTCCCGTCCTCGCGCCGGCGCACCCGCGCGCTCCCGCCGTGCCGTTCCATCCGCTCGAGGACCGAGCGGCGCACACCGAGCCGGTCCTCGGGCACCGCGTCGAGGTCGAAGCCGGCACCGCGGTCGCGGACGAACGCCTCGACCCCGGCCGGCCCGATCTCGACGTAGGCCGTGACCGGCGGCGCGCCGTGCCGGACGGCGTTGAGCAGCGCCTCGCGCATCGCCCGCGAGAGCGCCACCCCGTGCTGCTCGAACGGCCGGTCCCCGGTGACGACGAGGTCGACCGGGACGCCGTGCAGGTCCTCGACCTCGTGCGCGACCTCCGTGACGAGCGCGGCCAGCGAGGCCTGCGACCCCTGCGGCCCGTCGTAGAGCCAGCTGCGCAGCTCGCGCTCCTGGGCGCGGGCGAGCCGGGTGACGGCGGCGGGGTCGGCGGACTGGCGCTGGATGAGCGCGAGGGTCTGGAGCACCGAGTCGTGCAGGTGCGCCGCGATGTCAGCCCGCTCGGTCGCGCGGACGGCGGCGTCCTGCTCACGGCGGAAGTCCGCCCACAGCCGCAGCGCCCACGGCGCGGCGAGGATGAGCGCACCGACGAGGACGGCGAGCGCCGCGAGCACGGCGTCCCAGAGGACGCTGACCGAGCTGCCGCGCGTCACGAGGACGAGGACACCGACGAGGGCGAGCCCCGAGCCCAGGAGCACCCGGACCCAGCCCATCCCGTCGGGGCCGCCGGTCAGCCACCGCGAGCGCTGCGCGGCATCGAGGTTCGACCACGCCACGACCGCCCCGACGCCGATGACGAACAGCGGCAGCAGGACCGACCCGCGCGCGGTCATCCCGACCCCGGGCACGAGCAGCGCGCCACCGGCGACGACGAGGACGACGCCCGCGACGAGGAGGACGGCCCAGCGGCGGCGTTCGGACCAGACCCGTGCCTGCACCGGGCCGCCCGCGCCCGCCGGGCCGTCGGCCTCGGGGGTCAGGGCCCAGAGGAAGAGGTAGGCCGCGACGCCGGCCCCGCCGGAGAAGGCGAGGACGACCGCGGCGACGCGCACGAGCCGACGCGAGACGCCGAGGTGGCGGGCGACGGCGTCGCACACGCCCGGCGTCCAGCCCGCCGAGCGGTCGCGGACGAGCGGCGGGCGCGACGGCGGCGCCCCCGGGAGGGGGCCTGCATCGGTCCGCACGCGGGTCGCGGCGGGCTCGTAGGGCGTGGGCACGACTCCATCCTGACGCACGACCGGCGCCTGCGACCCGCCCGCCGGGGTCCGGTCAGGGGGTGCTCAGGGTCGACCCTCATGGCCGCCCCCCGCCCCGCGCGGCCACAGTGGTGCCATGACCGAGAGCTCCACCTCCCAGATGCCGCCGACCGGCGCGCCGTCCGCGATCGACGACGGGCTCGCCCGACTGCGCCGCTCGAGCGTCCGCCGCGACACCGAGCGCCGCTGGTTCGGCGGCGTGTGCGCCGGCGTCGCCGCGCGCTTCGACGTCGACCCCCTCCTCATCCGGGCCGCGGCGATCGCGCTGACCATCGCCGGCGGCATCGGGATCCCGCTCTACCTCGTGCTGTGGCTCCTCCTGCCGGACGCCCGGGGCGAGGTCCTCGCCGAGCGCGCGATCCGCGGCAGCGACGCGTGGGCCATCGTCCTGCTCGTCCTCACCGGGATCGTCCTGCTCGTCGGCGCCGTCTCGGTGCTCGGCGACGGCAACTCGTGGGGCGGCTCGCTCTGGCTGCTCGTCCCCGTCGGCCTCGTCGTGTGGTTCGTCGCGACGCGCAGCCGCACCACCCCGACCCCGTGGGCCGGCCAGGCCCCGCCCCCTCCCCCCGCAGGAGCGACGATGTCCGCACCGCCCCCGGCGCCGCCCACCGGCGACCCGGCCACCGCCTACCGCTACCCGCCCACGCAGCAGCCGGCCTGGGGCGCACCGCCGCCGCCTCCCGGCGGGGGCTGGGCGCCCCGCCCCCAGGGCCCCTCCGGTGGGATGCCGGTGCCGCCGGCCCCGCCGCAGCCCCTCGGCCCGCCGCCTCCCCCGGCGCCCCGCCGACGCCGTCCCAGCGGCTTCGTCGGCCTCGTCTCGCTCGGCCTCGTCATCGCGGTCGTCGGCCTCGTCGCCGCCGTCGCCGAGCCCCTCGGCTTCACCGGCGAGCCGGTCGTCCTCGGTCTCGCCCTCGCCCTCGCCGCGGTCTCCGCCGTCGTCCTCGGGCTCGGGGCCACGGGCCGGGCATCCGGCTTCAGCGGGTTCCTCGTCATCGTCCTCGGGCTCGTGACGGTCGCCGCGTTCGGCGCGACGCACTCCACCGCCCGCGGCGGGGTCGGCGACCGCGTCTGGACCCCCACGGCGACCGCCCTCCCGGCGACCTACTCGCTCGGCGCCGGCGACGCGACGCTCGACCTCGGCGGCCTCGCGGCGCTGCCCGCCACCTCCGACCCCGCGACCGTCTCGGTGTCGATGGGCGTCGGCGAGCTGACCGTCCGCGTGCCCGACGGCCTGGACGTCCGGGTCGAGAACCGCGTCGGCGTCGGCGAGCTGCGCCACGACCGCGAGAGCACCGACGGCGGGCTGGAGACGCTCGAGACCCGCTCGGGCACCGACGTCTCGCGCACCCTCTCGGTCGGCGACGCCGACCGCCCCGACCTCGTCGTGACGACCGACGTCGGCATCGGCGACGTGACCATCATCGAGGAGAGCTGACCATGACCGACGACACCACCCGCCCCCTGCGCACCGAGCTCGGGCTCGACGACGACCGGTCCACCGCCACCCCCGGGCAGGAGCCCACCGCGACGACCACGCAGGGCCCCGCCCTCGGGGCGGACGAGGGACGCACCCACCTCGAGACCGTGCCCGGGCCGGTCGAGCCCCGCTGGCGTCGTGGGCCGGCCCCCTTCGCCCTGCTGCTCGGCATCCTCGGGCTCGTGACGGCCGGCGCGGTGGTCGTGTCCGAGGTCGCCGACGTGAGCATCCCGTGGTCCGACCTCGGGCCGTGGACCGTGGTCGCCGGCGGCGTCCTCGTCGTCCTCGTCGGCCTCCTCGGACTGCGCGGGAGCCGCGAGCGCGAGCCCCGCGCCTAGCGCCGCGGCACGACCCCGGTCGCCCGCAGCGCGTACGAGACGGTCGGCACGAGGTCGTAGCCGCCGAGCCTCCCGAGCGGGACCCACGCCGCCTCGGACGTCGACCCGCCCACGTCGTGCACGACGGGGCGGGTCGGCCGTGTGCAGCGGGCGGTGTGCAGCAGCCGGACCGCGTGGTAGTCCTCGGCGCCGCGCTCGGAGCGCCCGACCCAGTGCTGGGTCATGACGTCGACGAAGCGCACGTCGTCGACGTCCTGGCCGGTCTCCTCGTGCACCTCGCGGACGACGGCCTCGCGCGGGCTCTCCCCATCGTCGAGGCCACCGCCCGGCAGGGTCCAGCGGCCCTGCGCCCCGGTGAGGGGTGCGAGCCGCGTGAGCAGGAGCCGGTCGTCGTCGACGACGACCGCGTAGGCCGCGACCCGCTGCCGCGGCTCCACGCGCGCCCGGTCCGCCTCGGAGAGACCGGGACCGCCGGGCGGCGCCGGCACCCTCGAGGTGACGGCCTCGACGCGGAAGGTGAGGACGATCGACGGCAGGACGCCCTCCACGGACGACCCCAGCGGCTCCCAGCCGCGCGCCGCGAGGCCCGCCGCCGGGTCCTCGCCGTGCCCGAGCACGAACGACACGACCTCGCGCCCTCCGCGCACCCCCCGGACGGTGATCACGACGCGCCGGCCCGCCGGTACTCGTCGAGCGTCGCGGCGACGGTCGAGGGCCAGTCCTGGCGGGGCGGCTGCTGCCGCAGGTGCGCGCGCATCCGGCCCCGGAGGGCGTCGTCGCCGGCCAGGCGTGCGACGGCCTCTGCCACGCCGGTGTCGGTGCTCGCAAGGAGGCCGTCGACCCCGTCCTCGACGACGTCGTCGACCCCGGTGCCGGTCGGCGCGACGACGGGCAGGCCGGCGGCTCGCGCCTCGAGGGCCGCGATGCCGAACGCCTCGAGCCGCGCCGTCGTCACGTACAGGTCCCCCGAGTGGTGCAGCCGCCGCAGCCCCTCGCGGTCGAGCCGGCCGGGCATCGACACCCAGTCGAGGTCGCGGGCGCGCAGGTAGGCCTCCATCGCCCGGCGCTGCGGACCCTCGCCGGCGACGGTGGCGCGCAGCGGCACCGCGGGGTCGAGCCGCCGGCGGGCCTCGTGGAGGGCGCCGAGGAGGGCGAGGGGCCGCTTGCGGCTGACGAGGCGCATCGCGGTGACGACGTGGACGCCGTCGGTGTGGTCCGCGAGAACGCTCGTGTCGGCCGGGGCGGCCCACCACGCGGCGTCGATCCCGTTGTTGAGCACCCCGACCGGGGCGCCGCCGGCCACCTCGCGCACCTGCGCCGCGGCCATCCGCGAGACCGCGGTGAGCGCCACGCCGCGCCCGGCCCACCGGCGCAGGTGGCCGGCGGCGCGGAAGAGCGGCACCCACCGGCCGAGGACGCAGTGCACCGTCGCGGCGACCGGCATCCCGACCCCCAGCGCCACCCGCACCGCGTCGGTGGCGAACGGGCTGACCACGCCGAGGTGCGCGTGCGCGACGTCGAAGCGACCCGCGAGGAGGCGCCGGCGCAGCTCGGGCGGCGCGAAAGGGTTGACGGGCACTCCGTTCGGCAGCGGGATGGCCAGCCGGTGCACCGCCACGCCGTCCTCGACCGTGATGACCCCGCCGCGCTCGCCGGCCGGGCCGGTCGTCGCCGTGAAGACCTCGACCTCGTGACCGGCCGCGGTCAGCGCGTGCGCGAGGTCGTGCACCTGCCGCTCGATGCCACCGAGCCGCGGCGGGTAGCAGTCCGACAGGAGGGCGACCTTCACGAGGGTCCACCCTGCCATGCGCGAGGATGGGCCCGATGTCCCGCACGCTCGTGGCGTTCCACGCCCATCCCGACGACGAGGCTCTCCTGACGGCCGGCACGATGGCGAAGGCCGCCGCGGAGGGCCACCGGGTCGTGCTCGTGCTCGCCACCGACGGCGGCGCCGGCCTGGCCGCCGACGACCTGCGCCGCGACGGCGGGCTCGGCACCCGACGCCTGCACGAGACGGAGCTCTCGGCCGCGGCGCTCGGCGTGGCCCGGGTCGAGTGGCTCGGCTACGCCGACAGCGGCTCCGGCCCGGAGCCCGAGCCGGACGCCCCCGGCCTCACGCGGTTCTGCCGGGCGCCGCTCGAGGAGGCCGCCGAGCGCCTGGCCGCCGTGCTGCGCACCGAGCGCGCCGACGTCCTGCTCTCCTATGACGCCAACGGCGGCTACGGGCACCGCGACCACCGGCGCGTCCACGAGGTCGCCGCCCGCGCCGCGGTCGTCGCCGGCACCCCGAGGGTCCTCGAGGCCACCGTCCCGCGCGACACGATCGTCCGCGCGATCCGGATGCTCACCCGCGTCTACCGCTTCCCCGCCGAGTTCGACCCGACGAGCTTCGAGCGGGCCTTCTCGGAACGGCGCGACATCACCCACCGCGTCGACGTCCGTCGCCACGTCGCGGCGAAGCGGGCCTCCATGCGCGCGCACGCGTCGCAGGCCACCGGCGGCGGCGCGGCCTCGGTCGGCGCGGGCGGCCAGACCGGCGACCGCACCCTCGCGGCGTTCCTGCGCATCCCGCGTCCCCTCTACGATCTGGTCTTCGGGCGCGAGTGGTTCCGCGACCCGTCACGACCGGCAGGGGGACCCGTGGCCACCGACGTCTTCGAGGGGCTGCCGTGAGCGCGCCCTCCGTCGCGACGCCGCGGCACGGCCGGCAGCTGCTCCAGTTCGGCCTCGGGCTCGCGCTCGCCGTCGTCCTCCTCGTCTGGGGCCTGCCGTACTTCGCGAAGACCTCGTGGGGCGACATCTGGGGCGTCATCAGCACCGTGCCACCGCTGCACGTCATCGGCTTCCAGCTGCTCATGCTGCTCGGCCTGTACTGCTACACCTTCACCTTCACCGGGTCGCTGCGCGGGCTGACGCACGGCAAGGCGCTCATCATCAACCTCTGCGGGTCGTCGGTCTCGAACCTGCTGCCCGGCGGTGGCGCGGTCGGGCTGGCCGCCACGTACGCGATGTGCCGCTCGTGGGGCTTCTCGCGGCGCGCGACCTCGACCTCGGCGATCGTCACGGGCGTCTGGAACGTCCTCGCCCGGATCGCGCTGCCGGTCGTCGCGATCCTCGTCCTCGTCATCGGGGGCGTCACGCTCCCCCAGGCGCTCTCCGACCTCGCCGTCGCCGGCTCGCTGACCGGGCTCGCGGTCATCGGCGCCGTCGCCGGGATGCTCGCGAGCGAGCGGGTGGCCCAGCGGGCGGGGGCGCTCATCGACCGCGCGCTGCGCCCGCTCGTGCGACGGCGCCGGCCGGACTCGACGATGAGCGTCGAGGACCTCGTGAGCGACCTGCGCGGCCGGATCATCGACGTCGTCCGCT
Organism: Phycicoccus jejuensis; assembly: GCF_000720925.1. Lineage (GTDB taxonomy): Bacteria > Actinomycetota > Actinomycetes > Actinomycetales > Dermatophilaceae > Phycicoccus > Phycicoccus jejuensis. The sequence continues at coordinate 97,049 of NZ_JOEE01000007.1, forward strand.
GGCGCTGGTGGTCGATGACCCTCGGGATGGTCGGCTTCTTCGGCGCGTACTACGTGCTGTTCGTCCTCGTGATGCGCGAGACGGGGGTCATGCTCCCGCTCAACCTGCTCTTCGCGGCGTACGCCATCGGCCGGCTGCTCACCGCCGTCGGCATCACGCCGGGCGGGGTGGGCGTCACCGAGGCCGCGACGACGATCGTCCTCGTCGGGTGGGGCGCCGGCAACGCCGAGGCCACGGCCGGAGTCGTGCTCTTCTCGATCATCACCCACCTCATGGAGGTGCCCCTCGGCGGGCTCGGGTGGCTGCTGTGGTCGCTCAGCGCCAAGTCCGAGCCCCCCGCCGAGGGCGAGGAGCCGGTCTTCGCCCGGCCGGCCTGAGGGGTTCTCGGGCTCGTTCCGTCAGCCGGCGAGGAACGCCGCGACCGCGCCGTGCAGCGCCGCGAGGTCGTCGACGTGGACGAGCTCGCGCGTCGAGTGCATCGAGAGCAGGCCGACGCCGATGTCGACCGTCGGGATGCCGAGCCGGGTCGCCGCGATCGGGCCGATCGTCGAGCCGCCGGGGATCGTGTTCGGGTTGACGTAGTGCTGGAACGGCACGCCGGCGCGCTCGCAGGCGGCGGCGAAGAGCGCCTCGCCCCGGGCCTCGGTCGTGTAGCGCTGGCGGGCGTTGACCTTGAGCAGCGGGCCGCCGCCGGGGCGCGGCCGGTTCGTGGGGTCGTGCTTCTCGGGGTGGCCCGGGTGGACGAGGTGGCCGGCGTCGCTCGAGAGCAGCCACGAGGCGCGGAAGGCCCGCGCGACGTCGGAGCGCCCGGCGCCGAGGCCCTCGAGGACCCGGCCGAGCACGTCCTCGAGGAACGGTCCGCCGGCGCCGGTCACGGAGTCCGAGCCCACCTCCTCGTGGTCGAACGCGGCGAGCACGGGGATATGGTCGGTGTCGGCCGGCGCGTCGAGGAGGGCGCGCAGGCCGGCGTGGACGCTCGTGAGGTTGTCCATCCGCCAGGACGCCAGCAGGTCGCCGCGGGCGCCGATGCGGGCCGGCTCCTGGGTGTCGGCGAGGAAGAGGTCCCAGGCGACGGCGTCGCCGACGAGCCCGCGCAGCCAGTGGGCGCGGTCGTCCGGGGCGGGGCCGTCGGCCGTCCCGACGACCGGCAGGAGCTGGCGCTGCACGTCGGGGGCGAAGCCGTCGTTGACCGCGCGGTCGAGGTGGATCGCGAGGTGCGGGATGCGCGCGACCGGGCCGGAGCGGACCAGGCGCGTGCTGCCGTCGGCGTCGACGACGCGGCCGGCGACGGCGAGGTCGCGGTCGAACCAGGACGGGAAGGTCGGCCCGCCGTAGACCTCGACGTTGAGCCGCTCCCAGCCGTGCTCGCGCACGACCGGGTTGGGCTTGAGGCGGAAGGTCGGGCTGTCGGTGTGCGCGCCGAGGATGCGGAAGGGCGTCGTCGCGCCGGCGCCCTCGGGCACGCGCCAGGCGATGACCGCACCGTCCCGGACGACGACGTACGCACCGGGCGCGCTCGGCCAGGCCTGCCTCTCGTCGAGCTCGGTGAACCCACCGGCGACGAGGTGGTCACAGGCGACGGCGGCGGCGTGGAAGGCCGTCGGCGAGGCGGTGACGTACTCGGCGAAGGCGGCGGCGACGGCGTCCGGGGTGCTCTCACTCACCCGGCCATCCTGTCAGCCGCGCCCGTCACGCACCCTCCCCACCCCGTCCCGGCGCCGGCTACTCCGCAGTACGTGTCGCCGGCGCAGCACCTACTGCGGTGTAGCGCGCGATGGGGTGCGGGGGTGGGTCAGCGGGTGCCGACGAGGCGGCGCACCTGACGCTCGCGGGCCTGCGTGGCGAGGGGGTCGTCGAGCTCGGCCGGCTCGAAGGGGCGCCCGGTCGCGCGCTCGGCGGCGACGGCGATGAGCGCGTCGGAGACCATCGGGTTCGCGGGCAGCAGCGGGCCGTGCAGGTAGCTGCCGATGACGTTGAGCCGGCGCGCGCCCTCGGTGCCGTCCTCGCCGTTGTTGCCGTGGCCGGCGAGCACCCGCCCGAACGGCTCCTGCCCGCTGCCGAGCACGGTCGAGCCGGAGTGGTTCTCGTAGCCGACGACCCGGCCGAGCTCGGTCTCGAGGCAGACCGGCCCGATCATCCGCTTGTCGTTGCCGCGGGTCGTCACGTCGAGGATGCCGAGCCCGGGCAGGACCTGGCCGCCGACGGTGTGGAAGCTGTTGCCGAAGAGCTGGTACATCCCGCAGATCATGAGCATCGGGACGCCGTCCTCGGCCAGCGACTTCAGGGTCGGGCCGATCGCCGCGAGGTCGGCCTCGACGCGGGCCTGGCCGGAGTCCTGGCCGCCGCCACCGGTGAAGAGGTGCGCGTCGCGCCGGAAGTCGCTGCCCGGGTCGTGGAGGACGACCTCGGCGGTGTACCCGTGCCGGCGGATCCGCCCGGCGAGCGCGTGCGTGTTGCCGCGGTCGCCGTAGATGCTCATCTCGCGCGGGTAGAGGTGGACGAGGGTGATCGTCCCCTTGCTCGTCCCGGCCGGCTCGTAGCGCTCGGTCGTGCTCATGCGGGCGTCTCCTCCCCGAAGCGGTCGAGGCCGTGGCGGGCGGCGAGGGTGCGCCGCAGCGCCATCATCGCCGTGTAGGTGCAGAAGATGCGCTTGGGCTCGTCCGGGTGGGCCGCGAGCAGGGCGTCGAGGGCCTCGTCGAGGTCGGGGACGACCCGGTCGGTGTGGACGTCGTCGTAGTGCAGGCGCAGCGCCATGTCGTAGGCGCGCACCCCGCTCGTCAGGGCGACGCCGCGCTCGCGCAGGCTCGCGAAGCTGACGTCGTAGAGCCACGAGACGTCGCGGCCGTCGGCGTCGTTGTCGTTGATGGCGACCATCGTCGCGACCGGCGTCGTGCCGTACGTGCTGAGGGCGACGCCGAAGCCGGCCGGGTTCTTGACGAGGACGAGCTCGAGCGGCTGGCCGTCGACCATGACGACCTCGCCGCGCCCGAACGGCGGGCGCACGGCCGCGAGCGCCTCGGCGGCGGTGGCGGCGTCGAAGGCGTCGCCGAGCAGCAGGCGGGCCGTCGTCGTGGCCGCGGTGGCGTTGATCATCGCCGCCAGGCCCCGCTGCTGGAGGGTGACCGGGCCGACGACGACGTCGTCGAACACGACGTCGAAGGCGCGCTCGTCGCGGGGGCGCAGGCGGGCGTCGCCGGGGCCGGGCTCGTACGTCGTCGGCTCGTCGTCGAAGCGGGCGTCGTGCTCGGTCAGCTCCGGCAGCCGGTCGGCGATGGACGCGTCGAGCCCGAACCAGCGCACGGGCACGTCGACGGCGCCGGCCGCGCGGGAGATGAACGGGTCGTCGGCGTTGGCGACGACGCCCTCGGTGCTCGCGGCGCCGAGCCGCGCGAGGAGGTCGGCGGTGTGGTCGATCTCGGCGAACCGGTCGAGCTGGTCGCGCGCGACGTTGAGCAGGAGCGAGTGGGTCGGCGGGACCTCGGCGATGAAGCGCATCGCGTGCGCCTCGTCGAGCTCGACAACGGCGAGGTCGCTGCGCAGGCGACCGCTGACCGGCAGCTGCGGCAGCATCTCGGACAGCACGCCGCGGGTGAAGTTCGAGCCGGTCGGGTTCGTGAAGACGCTGCGGCCGTGGGCCCGCAGGAGCGCGACGAGCATCTTCGTCGTCGTCGTCTTGCCGTTGGTGCCGCTGACGACGACGATGCCGCCGCGGACGTCGGCGAGCGCGTGCCGCAGGATGCCCGGGTCGATCCGCTCGGCGACGAGCCCGGGGAAGGCCGACCCCCCGCCCCGGCGTCGGGCGATGGCTCGTGCGGTCTTGCCCGCGACGACGGCGGCGGCCGTTCTCAACACGCGGCCAACCCTAGCCAGAGACGCCGCCCCGGCTCGCATCCGACCCCGGCCCCCGGCGCATCGACATTTCGGGGTCACCCCGAAATGTCCACGAGACCCCGGTTCGGAACCGGGGTCTCGTGGACGAACCGGGGTCTCGGGCCGACGCCCCGCCCGGATGGCGCCGGCCGGTCAGCCGGGCAGGTGCGCGTCGAGCCAGCGGACGACGTCCTCGGTGACCTCGTCGCGGTTGGTCTCGTTGAACAGCTCGTGCCGGGCGCCGGGGTACAGCGTGCAGGTGACGTCGGTCAGCCCGGCCTCGCGGTACTGCTGCGCGACGGCCCGCGGGCCCTTGCCGCCGTCGCCGACCGGGTCGGCGTCGCCGCTGACCAGGAGCACCGGCAGGTCGCGGCGCACCCGCGCGACCTTCTTCGGGTCGTTGATGCCGGCCAGCCCACCGAGCAGGTCGACGAAGAACCCGGAGGTGAAGGTGTTGCCGCACAGCGGGTCCGCGACGTAGGCGTCGACCTCGTCGGGGTCGCGCGAGAGCCAGTCGAAGTCGGTCCGGGTGGGCTTGAAGGCGGCGTTGTACTGGCCGAAGGTCAGCTTGTCCATCAGCGCGCTCTGGTGCCGTCGGCCGCGCAGCCGGGCCTCGCCGGCGGCCACCGCCGCCCCCACCTTGCCGAGCAGGCCGGGGTCGCCGGCGGTCCCGGACAGGACGAGCCCCGCGAGCCCGCTGGAGTCCTCGACGACGAGCGCGCGGCTGAGGAAGGAGCCCATCGAGTGCCCGAGGAGGAAGACCGGCAGGCCGGCGTGCTCGGCGCGGGCGTCGGCGATGACCGCGCGCAGGTCGGCGACGACGGCCCCCCAGCCCTCACGGTCGGCGAAGTAGCCGTGGTCGGCGGCCGACGCGGTGCGCCCGTGCCCGCGGTGGTCGGGGGCGTGGACGGCGTAGCCGGCGGCGGTCAGCGCCTCGGCCAGGCGGGCGTACCGGGCGGAGTGCTCGGCCATCCCGTGCGCCACGACGACGACGCCGCGCGCGTCACCGTCCGGCAGCCAGCGGTGGACGAAGACGGCCGTGCCGTCGGTGGCGGTGACGCTCGTCGTCGAGCTCTCCATGGATGACCGTCCTCGGGGGTGGGTTACCGGCGGGTACTGCCGCCCAGCCTGCCACGCCGCGCCCCGCTCGGGGAGCGCGTCCCGCGGGTCACTCCCACTCGATGGTGCCCGGCGGCTTGCTCGTGACGTCGAGGACGACCCGGTTGACCTCGCGCACCTCGTTCGTGATGCGCGTCGAGATCTTCGCGAGCACGTCGTAGGGGATGCGGGTCCAGTCGGCGGTCATCGCGTCCTCGGACGACACCGGGCGCAGGACGACCGGGTGCCCGTAGGTGCGGCCGTCGCCCTGGACGCCGACCGAGCGGACGTCGGCGAGCAGCACGACCGGGCACTGCCAGATCTCGCGGTCGAGGCCGGCGGCCGAGAGCTCCTCACGGGCGACCTGGTCGGCGGCGCGCAGGATGTCCAGGCGCTCGCGCGTCACCTCGCCGACGATGCGGATGCCGAGGCCGGGGCCCGGGAACGGCTGGCGCCAGACGATGCCCTCGGGCACGCCGAGCTCGAGTCCGACCTGGCGCACCTCGTCCTTGAAGAGCAGCCGCAGCGGCTCGACGAGGCTGAACTGGAGGTCGTCCGGCAGGCCGCCGACGTTGTGGTGGCTCTTGATGTTCGCCGTGCCGGTGCCGCCGCCGGACTCGACGACGTCCGGGTAGAGCGTGCCCTGGACGAGGAACTCGACCGGGTGCTCGCCCTCGTGCGAGCCGACGATGTCGCGCGCGGCCTGCTCGAAGACGCGGATGAACTCGCGCCCGATGATCTTGCGCTTCTCCTCGGGGTCGCTGACCCCGGCGAGCGCGGAGAGGAACTGCTCGGAGGCGTCGACGGTGACGAGGTCGACCCCGGTCGCGGCGACGAAGTCCTGCTGGACCTGCTCGGCCTCGCCGGCGCGCAGCAGGCCGTGGTCGACGAAGACGCACGTCAGCTGGTCGCCGACGGCGCGCTGGACGAGCGCCGCGGCCACCGACGAGTCGACCCCGCCGGAGAGGCCGCAGATGGCCCGCTTGTCGCCGATCTGCTCGCGCACGGCGCCGACGAGCTCCTCGACGACGTTGGCCGCCGTCCACGAGCCCGAGAGGCCGGCGCCCTTGCTGAGGAAGTTCTCGAGCACGCGCTGCCCGAAGGTCGAGTGCATGACCTCGGGGTGCCACTGGACGCCGTAGAGCCGGCGCTCGTCGTCCTCGAAGCCGGCGACGGGGGCGCCGGCCGTGGTGGCCGTGACGCGCATCCCGGCCGGGGGCTCCTCGACGGAGTCGCCGTGGCTCATCCACACCGACTGGTCGGACGGCTGGCCGTTGAAGAGCGTCGAGCTTGTGTCGGTGATCGTCGCGGGCGTGGCGCCGAACTCCGACAGGCCCGTGCGGGCCACGCTGCCGCCAAGGGCGAGGGCCATCGCCTGGAAGCCGTAGCACATCCCGAAGACGGGGACACCGGCCTCGAGCACGGCCGGGTCGAGGCGGGGGGCGCCCTCCTCGTACACCGACGACGGACCACCGGAGAGGATGATCGCCGACGGCTGCTTCGCGAGCATCTCGTCGGCCGGCATCGAGCTGGGCACGACCTCGCTGAAGCAGCTGGCCTCGCGCACGCGCCGGGCGATCAGCTGCGCGTACTGCGCGCCGAAGTCGACGACGAGGACGGGCCGGTCGGCGAGGTGGATGGGCTCACCTCCCTCGACCACGGCGTGGGAGGGGTCGACGGGCGAGGGGTCGGCGGGCAGCTCCGGGGCGTCGCTCACGGCGTCAAGGCTATCGGCGCGCGGCGGCGAGGCTCGCCTCGACCTCGCCGGCGACCTTGCGCTCCACCCAGAAGGAGAGGAACGGCACGCAGCCGGCGAGCATGACGAGGACCATCTTCCCGAGCGGCCACCCGACCTTGAAGCCGAGCAGCGCGGTCGCGACGAGGTAGACCATGTAGATGAAGCCGTGCGGCTGCGGCCACCAGTACAGCGGGTTGTCCTGGCCCCTCATCTGGAAGCCGTAGGACAGGACCATCTCGACGACGAGCACGAGCAGCCCGATGCCGACGATGAAGGCCATGACCTTGAAGAAGGTGAGGCGGGGGCGGACGGCGTCGACGTCCTCGGGGGCGATCGCGGTGCCGGCGCGGCCGGCCTCAGGAGTGCTCACGGGCTCCATTGTCACCCGTCGTCGCGATGGCGGGTGCAGCGGTCCGCTCGTGCGCCTCGCGCACCATCCGCCACCACAGCCAGAGCGCGAACGCGGCGAAGACCCACCACTGGACGGCGTAGGCGGCGTTGCGCCAGGTGACGCCCGTCGGCGCGAGCGGGGTCGGGACCTTGGTCAGCTGCGGGCCGGTGGCCGGGCGCTCGGCGGAGAGGAAGACGAAGGCGTTGTAGAGGTCGCCCGACCAGGTGTTGACGAGCACCGAGGTGTCGACCGAGGCGATCTCGCCGGGGCCGGGGGTCACGGCGTCCGTCGGGGACTCGGAGGGGGCGAGGCCGCCCTCGAGGGTCAGGGTCCCGGTGGGCGGGGCGCCGGCCTGCGCGGGGTCGGTGACGAAGCCGCGGAGCACCGGCAGGGTGCCGCCGGTCGCATCGACGAGGAACGGGGTGACGACCCAGGACCCGGCGCGGCCGTCGAGCCGGCGGTCGGGGACGAGGACCTGCCCGTCGAGGTAGCGGCCGCTGACCGTGACCGGCCGCGACGACAGCTCGCCGGGGAAGGGCTCGTGCGGGCCCAGCACCTCGGTGAGGGCGACCGGCTTCGCGGCGCGGGCCTCCTCGACGGCCTCGCGCTGGGCGTTGCCCTCGGCCACCCCGAGCTGCCAGCGGCCGAGCTGGACGAAGACGACGCCCACGACGAGGACGAGCCCGAGCAGCCCGAGGAACCTCGGGGTCAGGGCCGTTCGCAGCACGCTCCCGAGGGTACGTGAGCCGGCTGGACGCCCGGCCCGCCGGCCGGGGACGGTGCATCGGCGGCCGACGGCCGACGGCCGATGGTGGTGCGCCGGTGGCCGACGGCCGATGGTGGTGCGCCGGCGGCCCGGGACCCCGGTTCGTCCGCGAGACCCCGGAACCGAGCCGGGGTCTCGTGGACATTTCGGGGTGACCCCGAAATGTCGAGGCGCGAGGGGGTGTTGGGGCACGTGTGAGCAGCAGCCCGGACGCCCGCGTCGTCACCGCCCTGCACGTCGCCCCGGGGCGCCGCCTGCCGATGCGCGCCCTCGACGCCGTGGAGGCCGAGGCGGGCGCCGGCCTCGTCGGCGACCGCTACCACGGCTCCCGCCACCGCCACGTGACCGTGCAGTCCGCCGACCAGCTCGCCGAGGCCGCCGAGCGCCTCGGCTCGCCGGTCCCGCCCGCGGGCACCCGGCGCAACGTCACCGTCTCGGGCGGGCGCGTCGTCTCCGTCCCGGGCGCCCGCGCCCGCCTCGGCGGGACGCTGCTCGAGGTCGTCCGCGTCGCGGCGCCCTGCCGCATCCTCGACGACGAGGTGGCCCCCGGCGCCGCGGCCGCCCTGCACGACCGCGCCGGCACGGTCTTCCGGGTGGTCGAGGGCGGACGCATCGGCGTCGGCGACGCCTACGAGGAGCTGCCCTTCGACCCCGCCGAGGCGGCCGAGCGCGCCGCCCGCTCGCGCGCCGCCGCGGCTCCCCCGCGCGCACACCGCCTGCCCTGACCGAAAACCGTTGGCCCGAGCGTCGACCCGGCCTCTAGCGTGGAGAGCACCATGCCGACGCACCCCTCCCCCTGGTCGTACGGCGTGCGACCCGACGACCTGCCGCCCACCGGCGCCGACCGCCTCCTCGTCTGGCTCGCACGCCGCCAGTGGCGCACCCTCGTCGCGGGCGCTTGCTTCGGCATCCCGTGGATGCTCTCCGTCGCGCTCGTGCCGGCCGCCGTCGGCCGCGCCGTCGACGACGGCATCGTCGCGCGCGACGGCCGAGCCCTCGTCCTCTGGTCGCTCGCGGTCGTCGGCCTCGGCCTCGTCTCCGCCGCGGCCGGCAACGGGCGCCACCTCTTCGCGGTCCGCAACTGGCTGACCGCCGCCTTCCGGGCGGGCACCGTCGCCGACCTCGCCGTCCGCCGCGCCGGACCGGCGCTGACCCGCCGGATGCCCGCCGGCGAGGTGCTGGCCAGCTTCACGAGCGACTTCGGCCGGATGGGCCACAGCTTCGACGTCTTCGCGCGCTTCATGGGGGCCGTCGTGTCGTTCGTCGTCGTCGCGGTCATCCTCCTGCGCGGCTCCGTCCTGCTCGGGCTCATCATGCTCGTCGGGGGCCCGCTGCTCGTCGCGTCGCTCGCGTTCGTCATGAAGCCGCTCCAGCGCCGCCAGACCGCCCAGCGCGAGGAGGCCGGCCGGCTCACCGCGCTCGGCGCCGACACCGTCTCCGGGCTGCGGGTGCTGCGCGGCATCGGCGGCGAGGACACCTTCCTCGAGCGCTACCGGAGCCAGTCGCAGACCGTGCGCCGGGCCGGTGTCCGGGTCGCCGGCACCCAGGCGACCCTCGACGCCGCCCAGGTCCTGCTGCCCGGCATCTTCGTCCTCGTCGTCACCGGGGTCGGCGCGCACCTCGCCGTCGACGGCCGGATCAGCGCCGGGCAGCTCGTCGCCTACTACGGCTACACCGCCTTCCTCACCATCCCGCTGCAGACCGCCGTCGAGATGGCCGACAAGCTCATCACGACGCGCGTGGCCGCACGACGCATCTCGCGCATCCTCGCCGTCGAGCCCGACCACCCGGTCGGACCGGCCGGGCCGGCCGGGCCGGCCTCCGGCGCAACGGTTCCGGCCGGCCCGCTCGTCGACCCCGCCTCGGGCGTCGTCGTCGAGCCCGGTCGCCTGACGGCCCTTGTCGCCGCCCGTCCCGAAGACACCGCCGCCGTCGCGGCCCGGCTCGGGCGGACCGTCGCGGGCCGGCACGGCGTCACGTGGGGGGCCACGGCCCTGGACGACCTCGCCGTGGCCGACGTGCGCCGGCTCGTGCTCGTCTCGCAGCCCGACCCCCGCCTCTTCAGCGGTCCCCTGCGCGAGGCCCTCGGCGGCCCGGACGACGACGCCCGCCGGGTGGCGCTCGACGTCGCCGACGCGGCGGACGCCCTCGCGGCCGTCGAGGGCGGCCTCGACGGCGAGCTCGAGGAGCGGGGACGCTCGCTCTCCGGCGGGCAGCGCCAGCGCCTGGCCCTGGCCCGCGCCCTCCTGCGCGACCCGGAGGTGCTCGTCCTCGTCGAGCCGACGAGCGCGGTCGACGCGCACACCGAGGCCCGCATCGCCGAGCGGCTCGCGGCGCACCGCGCCGGCCGCACGACCGTCGTCGTCACCGCCAGCCCGCTCCTGCTCGACCGGGCCGACGTCGTCCACCTCGTCGAGGACGGCGAGGTCGTCGCGACCGGCACCCACCGACAGCTCTCGCGGGAGTGCCCGGCCTACCGGTCGGTCGTCGTCCGCGGCGAGGAGGACTGATGTCGCCCCTGCGCGGGAACACCGACCACGCGCGCCGGACCCTGCCCATCGCGGCCGGGCCGGTCGTGCGCGCCCACGTGCGCGTCCTCCTGCGCGAGCACCGGGGGGCGCTCGGCCTCGTGCTGCTCTGGCACCTGATGGCCGCCGTCGTCGGCCTCGCAGCGCCCTGGGTCGTCGGTCAGGTCGTCGGGCTCGTGACGACCGGTCGGGCGAGCATCGACAGCATCGACGTGCTCGTCGGCCTGCTCGCCGCCGCCCTGGTCGCCCAGACCGCGACGACGTGGGTGGCGCGGCGCAGCTCGTTCGTCCTCTCCGAGCAGGTCTTCGCCCGGCTGCGCGAGGACTTCGTCGCCTCGGCGGTGCGCCTGCCCCTCTCGACCGTCGAGCGGGCCGGCACCGGCGACCTGCTCGCCCGCACGACGAACGACGTCGACGCCATCAGCTACGTCATCCGCTTCGGCGTGCCGACGATGGTCGTGTCGGTGACGACGGTGCTCGTGACCGGCGTGGCGACCGTCGTGGCGTCACCGCTGGCGGCCCTGCCGCTGCTGCTGACGCCCCTGGTGTGGTTCCTCCCGACCCGCCGCTACCTGCGCCTCGCGGGGCCCGGCTACCTCTGGGAGCACGCCTCGTACGCGCGCCTCAACGGCGTCGCGGCCGAGACCGTCGAGGGCGCCGCGACGGTCGACGCCCTCGGGCTCCAGGCCGAGCGCGGGGCGCGCTTCGACGAGGCGCTCGCCGAGGCGCACGATGCCGAGCGCTACACGATCGGGCTGCGCCTGCGCTGGTTCCCGTGGCTCGAGGTCGGCTTCTTCGCGCCCGTCGCCGGCGCGCTGCTCTGGGGTGGCTGGCTCGCGTGGGAGGGCGTCGTCCCGGTCGCCACCGCGACCGCGGTCGTCCTCTACGTCCAGCGGCTGCTCGACCCGCTCGGCGAGCTCATCGAGCTGCTCGACGAGATCCAGTTCGCCGCGACGTCGATGTCGCGCATCCTCGGCGTCGGCGAGGTCCCGGCCGACCGGGTCGCCACCGGCGCGACCCCGGACGGCGAGGACCTGTCGGTCGAGCACGTCCGGTACGCCTACCGCGAGGGGCAGGACGTCCTCCACGGCGTCTCGCTCGACCTGCGCCCCGGGGAGCGGCTGGCCGTCGTCGGCCCGTCCGGCGCCGGCAAGTCGACGCTCGGGCGGCTTCTCGCGGGCGTCGACGGCCCGCGCACCGGGCGCATCACGGTCGGCGGCGTGCCCCTCGTCGACCTCGAGCTCGACGCCCTGCGCGGCGAGGTCGCCCTCGTCACGCAGGAGCACCACGTGTTCGTCGGGACGCTGGCCGAGAACCTGCGCCTGCCCCGGCCGGCGGCGGACGACGCCGAGCTGCGCGCCGCGCTCGCCGCCGTCGACGCCCTCGACTGGGCGCAGGCCCTCCCCGAGGGGCTCGCGACCCGTGTCGGCTCCGGCGGGCACCCGCTGACCGAGACGCAGGCCCAGCAGGTGGCCCTCGCCCGGCTGGTCCTCGCCGACCCGCACACGCTCGTCCTCGACGAGGCGACCTCGCTGCTCGACCCGCGCGCGGCGCGCCACCTCGAGCGCTCGCTCGGCGCGGTGCTCACCGGCCGGACCGTCGTCGCCATCGCCCACCGGCTGCACACGGCGCACGACGCCGACCGGGTGGCGGTCGTCGACGACGGACGGGTCCGCGAGCTCGGCACGCACGACGAGCTCGTGGCGGCCGACGGCGACTACGCGGCCCTGTGGCGCTCCTGGCGCGACGAGGGCTGAGCGCGGCGGCTCAGTCGCGGGCGGACGCGGGCTCCGGCGCCTCGTCGTCGTCGGTCCGCGGCTGGTAGCGCGGGTGGAAGTGCGCGGGCTCCTCGCCCGCCTCGACGGCCCGCCGCTGGCGCACCCGGCGCACGACGAGCCAGACGAGCACGAGCAGGAGGACGGCGACGACGCCGCGGCTCACCGGCGAGACGTACTGCTCGACGACGTCGTAGTTCTCCTGGAGGCGGAAGCCGAGAGCGATGAAGGCGGCGTTCCAGATGCCGCTGCCCAGCGCGGTGAGGGCGAGGAAGCGCGGCAGGGGCATCTGGTCCATCCCGGCGGGGACCGACACGACGGACCGGATGAACGGGATGAACCGGCCGACGAGGACGACGACCGAGCCGTGCTTGTCGAAGAACCGGAAGCCGCGGTCGAGGTCCTTCTGCCCGAAGAGGAGGAACCAGCGCTTGCCGGCCAGCTGGTAGAGCCGCTCGTAGCTGAGGGCGTAGCCGACCCAGTAGAGGACCGCGGCGCCGAGGAGCGAGCCGATCGTCGCGCACACCCAGGCCAGCGGCGCGTTGAGCCGGCCGTCGGCCGCGGCGAACCCGGCGAACGGCAGGATCACCTCCGACGGGATGGGCGGCAGGATCGTCTCGAGGGCGATGAGCCCGCCGACCCCGACCTCGCCGACGGACCCGATGATGTCGACGACCGGACCGGTGATGCTCTCCACGGGGACAACGCTACGGGAGGTCGACGGCCCCGTCGGACGCCGCGACGCGCTCCGGTCGGTGGCGGACGGTGGCGGCCGTCAGCCGGCGAGGGTCAGCACGACCCGGACGGCACCGCCCTCGGCCAGCCCTTCGGCGGCCCGGACGGCCTTCTTGACGGGCAGGACGTAGGCGGCCTGCTCGGCCGAGGGGAAGAGGCTCGTCAGCCAGGTGGTGCGACCGACCCGCACGCGCACCCGGACCGACCCGAAGCCGCCGGTCGCGTCGCCGACCGCCTCGTCGACCTCGTCGCTGACCTGCGCCGGCACCGTGACGAAGTGCCACGAGCCGTCGCGCCACCGCCACAGCGTCGCCTCGAAGGACCAGGTCCGCTCGTCCACCACGACGGCCATCATGGCGCGGCCCACCGACGACGGGGCGTGGCCGGAGCCCGGCCTCAGCGCGAGGGTGCCTCGTGGACCACCGACGGGCCGGCGGTCGGCAGGTCCCCCGCACCCGCGGGCGTGGCGAGGAGCAGGACCGACACGGCGCTCGTCGCGGCGATGGCGGCGACGAGGCGCGCTCCGAGCGGGCCGACGCAACGGCGCTCGCCGTACGCACCGGGGGTGGCCCGGTGGTGCGGGGGCTGGAACACGACGACCTCCGAGGACGGACGGCTGGGTCCCGCCACGGTAGGGCCGGGCAGCGGGCGGGCGCGCGCCGTGCGCCCGCAGGACGGACGATCAGCCGTGGGGACCGGCCGTTCGGTCAGCCCGCCACCCGAACGGGTGCCCCGACGGTGGCGGAACGGCCGCGGCGCGGCGCCTTGACGGCGGCGTCGGCGAGCAGCTCGACCTGGCTCGGACGACGGTCCGGCTCCCCCGCCGCCGGCCACGCGGACATCGCGAGCTCGGCCTGCGCGGTGATGGTCAGGGACGGGTTGACCCCGAGGTTCGCCGAGACCGCCGAGCCGTCGAGCACCGAGACGCCGGGATGGCCCCAGACGCGCTGGTGCCGGTCGAGCACCCCGGTCTCCGGCGAGCCGCCGATGGGGACGCCGCCGAGGAAGTGCGCGGTCATCGGGACGTCGAGGACCTCGGGCCACGAGCCGCCGGCCACCGTGTACTCCCCTGTCGCGGAGGCAATCCGGCCGGCCAGCGCCTCCATCGCCCGGTGCCCCTGCGGGATGTAGGCTGGGTTCGGCTCGCCGTGCCCCTGCTGCGAGGTGAGGACCCGGCGCCCGAGCCGCCGGCGCAGCGAGACACGGATCGAGTTGTCGCGGCTCTGCATGACGAGGCCGACGACCATCCGCTCGCTCCACCGCCGCGCCGTCGGCTGCATCCGGAGGAGCGGGCGCGGGTCGCGCGCGACCATCCGCACGAACTCACGCCAGCGCGGGCGGCCCGTGCCGCCGGGGACGGCGAGGGTCGCGAGGAGGCCCATCGCGTTGGAGCCGACGCCGTAGCGGCAGTTCTCGACGTGCGTGTCGGCGTCGACGTGGAAGCTCGTCGTGATGGCGACGCCGCGGGTCAGGTCGACGTCGCGGGGCGCGTGCTGCGTCATCGCGCCGACGAGCGCCTCGGAGTTGGTGCGCGTCAGGTGGCCGAGTCGCGGTGAGAGGGAGGGCAGCTCGCCCTCGTCGCGCATGGCGTGCAGCAGAGTCTGCGTGCCCCACGTCCCCGCGGCGACGACGACGCGCCGGGCCGTGACGACCTGCCGGTCGCGGCCGGCCAGCGGTCCGGTGCGCTCGTGGAGGACGCGGTACAGGGGCTCGCCGTCGCCGGCGTCGGAGCCCGGCACCGGCCCGAGGCGCGTGACGGTGCGCATCGGCCGGATCTCGACCCCGAGCCGCTCGGCGAGCGCGAGGTAGTTCTTCACCAACGTGTTCTTCGCGCCGACCCGGCAGCCGACCATGCAGTTGCCGCACTCGGTGCATCCGGTGCGGCGCGGGCCCGCACCGCCGAAGAAGGGATCGTCGACCGTCTCGCCGGGCTTGCCGAAGTAGACGCCGACCGGGGTGTGCCGGAACGTGTCCGCGACGCCGAGGTCCTCGGCGGCGCCGCGCATCGCCCGCTCTACGGGGCCGTCGCAGCGGTTGGTGACGACGCCCAGCATCCGGCTCGCGGTGTCGTAGTGCGGCGCGAGCTCGGCCTCCCAGTCGGCGAGGTCGCGCCACTGCGGGTCGCGGTAGAACGCCGACGGTGGGCGGTAGAGGGTGTTCGCGTAGTTGAGCGACCCGCCGCCGACCCCGGCCCCGGCGAGGACGACGACGTCGGGCAGCCGGTGGATGCGCTGGACGCCGTAGCAGCCCAGGCGCGGCGCCCAGAGGAAGCGGCGCAGGTCCCAGGAGGTGCGGGCGAAGTCCTCGTCCTCGAAGCGCCGGCCGGCCTCGAGCACGAGCACCCGGTACCCCTTTTCGGCGGCCCGCAGCGCGGCGACCGAGCCGCCGAACCCCGACCCGATGACGACGACGTCGACGTCCGGCTCCGCGCCCGGCTCCGCACCCTCGGACGTGCTCACGGCAGCCTCGCCGCGCGCATCGCCCGGAGCGCCCCGGTCAGGGCGGAGGCGTAGCGGGCGCCGCGCAGCCCCGGGAGGTCCGCGACGTTGACGAGCCCCTGGACGGTGACGTTCTGCGCCTCCGTGTACTTGAGGATGCCCTCGCGCCCGTGCCGGCGGCCGAGCCCGGAGGCCTTCATCCCGCCCATCGGCGAGCCGATGCTCCCCCACGCCGCGGCGTAGCCCTCGTTGACGTTGACCGTGCCGGCCTGGATGCGCGCGGCGAGCGCGCGGCCGCGGCGCACGTCACGCGTCCAGACCGAGGCGTTGAGGCCGTACTCGGTGTCGTTGGCCAGGGCGACGGCGGCGTCGTCGTCGGCGACCCGGTAGAGCGAGACGACCGGCCCGAAGGTCTCCTCGTCGCGGCAGGCCATCGCGGAGGTCACGCCGGCGAGGACCGTGGGCTCGACGACGTACGGCCCGATCTCGGGGCGTGGCCGGCCGCCGGCGAGCACCGTGGCGCCCTTGGCGACGGCGTCGTCGACGTGCCCGAGCACGCGCTCGAGCTGCGCCGGCCCGACGAGGCTGCCCATGTCGGCGTCCCAGTCGAGGGCGGTCGAGAGCCGCAGGCCCGCGACGGCCTCGAGGAAGCGGCCGACGAACTCGTCGGCGACGGCCTCGTGGACGAGGAGCCGCTCGGCGCTGACGCACAGCTGGCCGGCGGAGGCGAAGCAGGCGCGCAGCACGCCGGGCACGGCGCGGCGCAGGTCGGCGTCGTCGGCGACGTAGACGGCGTTCTTGCCGCCGAGCTCGAGGCTCGCGCCCACGAGGCGGCGACCGGCCGCGGCGGCGACCTCGCGGCCGGTGGCCGTCGAGCCGGTGAAGCAGACGTAGTCGGTCTGGGCCACGACGGCGCGGCCGGTCTCGCCGGGGCCGAGGACGACCTGGACGAGGTCGTCGGGGAAGCCGGCCTCGACCATGAGGGCGACGGCGGCGAGCGCCGTGAGCGTGCCCTGCGGGTCGGGCCGCAGGACGACGGCGTTGCCGGCGAGCAGCGCCGGCAGGGCGTCGGTCACCGCGAGGCTCAGCGGGTAGTTCCACGGCGAGACGATGCCGACGACGCCCTTGGCCCGGTGGTGCTCCGTACTCCGGGTCAGCAGCGGGAAGACGCCGAGGTGACGCTGCGGTGCGAGGTGGCCGGGGCCGCGGCGCGCGTAGTGCCGGCAGACGATCGCGACGTCGGCGACCTCCTCGAAGGCGTGGCTGCGCGCCTTGCCGGACTCGAGCTGCACGAGGTCGAGCAGCTCGGTGCGTCGTTCGAGCACGAGGTCGTGCAGGGCGAGGAGAAGCCGGGAGCGCTGCGCGAGCGGCACGCCGGCCCAGCGGCGCTGCGCGGCGCGTGCCCGGGCCACGGCGACGGTGACGTCGGCGGCGGTCGAGGTCGGCAGCGTCGCGAGCGGCGCGCCGGTCATCGGGGTGTGCGTCGTCAGCGGCTCCCCCGAGGCGACGACGCGCGCGGTGAGGGCGCGCACCCGCGCCGGGTCGACCGCGTAGGTGGCGCGGGGGTCGGTCTCCGGGTCCACGATGACGTCGGGCATTACCGCAGGGTAACCACCGGCCGCGCCGCCGTCACCTGCTCCGGCGAAGCACCCGGTCAGGGGCGCCGCGGGCGCCCTCTCCCCGGGGGTGCGACCCCGGGGAGACGGGCCGGACGGCGGTCAGGACGCGAGCATGGCCGTCATCTCGTCGATCTCGCGCTGCTGGGTCTCGATGACGGCGCCGGCGAGGTCGCGGGTGCCGGTGTGGCGGCCCGAGCGCAGGACGTCCTGAGCCATCTCGATGGCGCCCTCGTGGTGCTCGACCATCATCGTCAGCCAGCGCCGGTCGAACGCCGCGCCCTTCAGCGACGCGAGCTCGGCCATGTCGCTCTCGGACATCATCCCGGTCATCGAGTGGCCCATCGAGCCCATGCCGGAGGCGGAGCCGGCGCCCCAGGAGTAGAGCCAGCCGCGCATCCGGTCGATCTCGGGCTGCTGCTCCTGCTCGATGCGCTGCGCGAGGTCGCGCAGGGCGGGGTCGTCGGAGCGGGAGGGGACGAGCTCGGCCATCTCGAGGGCCTGCTCGTGGTGCGGGACCATCATCATCGAGAACATCACGTCGGCCTGGTCGTGGTCGGCGGAGGGGTCGGCCATCGAGGTGGTGCCGCTCGTGGGGTGCATCGACCCCTGGTGCATCGGGCTGCCGGCGGTGGCGTCGTGGTCGCCGGAGCAGCCGGCGAGGGCGAGCGCGAGCACGGCGCCCGCGGCGGTGAGGGCGCGACTGCGCGTGGTGGTGGACATGGGGGACTACCTCTTCTCTGCGGGGATCTGCGGGACGGGAGGCCGGGGTCGGCCTAGGTCCGCGAGACGCAGAGGAGGTGACGGAGCGGGGCGGGTGGAGGGGCACGGGCCGCCCGGCGCCCCAGGGGGTGGAGGCGGCGACGGGTCCGTGGACGGGTCGCGGGGGTCGAGCGGCGGCCGAGGAGGGCCAGCACGAGCCCGGCGGTGACGACGGCGAGGCACATCCCGAGGAGGGAGCCGGCGTCGGCGTCCGCCACGTCGCTCGCGAGCACGGCCGCGGCCGTCGCGACGGCGTCGGTCGTCGCCGCTCCGGGGACGTGCTCGGCGGCCGCGTTGGTCACCGGCGTCACCGGCATCGTCGACATCAGCGAGGTCGAGGGCATTGAGGGCATCCCCGCCATCGGTGCGCCGTCGTGCCCGGCGTGGTCGGCCCCGCCGTCGGAGCAGAGCAGGAGCACGTGCATCGCGAAAACCCCGGCCAGCAACGGCAGGAGCAGCGCCGCGCGGAGGGCACGCCGAGGACCGGCCACGGGCGGGACGGTCCTCATACCCCCCGAGGGTACCCGCTCAGGCTCCACCGGCGGGCCTCACCCGAGAACCGCGCGCCTTCCCGGGGAACGGTTCCCGGGTGCAGCGCGGCCGTATCGGGTCACCCGATACGCGCGTGACGGATGGGACCGGATCGCGCTGTGGCCGGGCCCGGACCGAGCGGGCGCGCGTCAGCTGCGCTGGTACGGCGCGACGACGACCTCGACGCGCTGGAACTCCTTGAGCTCGAGGTAGCCCGACGTCGCCATCGCCCGACGCAGCGCCCCGACGAGGTTGGTCGTGCCGTCCGCGACGCGGCTCGGGCCGAAGAGGACCTCCTCGAGCGGCGCGACGGCACCGACGTGCACGCGGTGGCCGCGCGGCAGCTCGGGGTGGTGCGCCTCGGCACCCCAGTGGAATCCGCGGCCGGGGGCGTCGGTGGCGCGCGCCAGGGCGGCCCCGAGCATCACGGCGTCGGCGCCGCAGGCGACGGCCTTGACGATGTCGCCGCTCGTGCCGACCCCGCCGTCGGCGATGACGTGCACGTAGCGGCCGCCGGACTCGTCGAGGTAGTCGCGGCGGGCGGCCGCGACGTCGGCGATCGCGGAGGCCATCGGGGCGTGGATGCCGAGCGTCACGCGAGTCGTGTGCGCCGCGCCGCCGCCGAAGCCGACGAGGACGCCGGCCGCGCCGGTGCGCATGAGGTGCAGGGCCGCGGAGTACGAGGCCGCGCCGCCGACGATGACCGGCACGTCGAGCTCGTAGATGAAGCGCTTGAGGTTGAGCGGCTCGGCGCGCCCGGAGACGTGCTCGGCCGAGACCGTCGTGCCGCGGATGACGAAGAGGTCGACCCCGGCGTCGACGACGGTCTTCCACAGCTGCTGCGTGCGCTGCGGGGTCAGGGCGCCGGCGACGGTGACGCCCGCGGCGCGGATCTCGCGCAGCCGCTCGGTGACGAGCTCGGGCTGGATCTCGGCGCGGTAGATCTCCTGCATCCGCTGCGTCGCGAGTGCCGGGTCGAGGGTCGCGATCTCGGCCAGCAGCGGCGCCGGGTCCTCGTAGCGGGTCCACAGGCCCTCGAGGTCGAGCACCGGCAGGCCGCCGTGCTGACCGAACGCGATGGCCGACTCGGGCGACATCACCGAGTCCATCGGCGCCGCGATGACCGGCAGGTCGAAGTGGTACGCGTCGATCTGCCAGCCGGTGGACACCTCCTGGGGGTCGCGCGTGCGCCGCGAGGGCACGATGGCGATGTCGTCGAAGGAGTACGCCCGGCGACCGCGCTTGCCACGGCCGATCTCGATCTCGGTCACCCGCGCAGCCTACCGACGTCCGCATCGGCCGTTCGGCCCGCTCCCCCGTGGCCGGGAAGACGGGGGCTCCGGAAATGGTTACCCGCCTGTCGGTGGGCTGCGTCACACTGGTCCACGGCACCGTCGCCACCCGCCCGTGCGGGTTCGGCGACCTCTCGCCGCCCGGCGCGGCCACCCGCCTCTCGACCCGACATGGAGCCCACGTGTCAACAGCAGCACCCGCCCCCGCGGCGCCCCCGGAGTACCCCGAGAAGATCGACGCCGCGGTCCTCAAGATCGCGGGCGTCGTCGTCCTCGGGGCGATCATGTCCATCCTCGACATCACCGTCGTCAACGTCGCGCTGCGCACGCTGCAGCAGGACTTCGCGGTCGACGGCGTGCCGCTCGACTACTCCACCGTCGCGTGGACCGTCACCGGCTACACCCTCGCGCTCGCCACGGTCATCCCCCTCTCGGGATGGGCCGCCGACCGCTTCGGCACCAAGCGCCTCTACATGACGGCCGTCGCGCTGTTCACCGCCGGCTCAGTCCTGTGCGCCGCCGCGACGAGCATCGAGATGCTCGTCGCCTTCCGTGTGCTCCAGGGCCTCGGCGGCGGCATGCTCATGCCGCTCGGCATGACGATCATGACCCGCGCCGCCGGCCCGAAGCGGATGGGCCGGCTCATGGCCGTCCTCGGCATCCCGATGCTGCTCGGCCCGATCTTCGGCCCGATCCTCGGCGGCTGGCTGATCGACCACTTCAGCTGGCACTGGATCTTCCTCATCAACCTGCCGATCGGCCTGCTCGCCCTCGGGTACGCCTTCTTCGCGCTCCCGGCCGACCGCCCGCACCCGTCCGAGTCCCTCGACTGGCGCGGCGTGCTCATGATGTCGCCCGGCCTCGCGCTCTTCCTCTACGGCGTCTCCTCGATCCCGGAGCAGGGCGGCGTCGGCCACGCCAAGGTCATCGTCCCCGGCCTCGTCGGTGTCGTCCTCATCGTCGCGTTCGTGCTCTACAGCTTCCGGCCGCAGCACCCGCTGCTCGACCTGCGGCTGTTCCGCAACCGCAACCTCACGGTCGCCATCATCACGATGTTCATCTTCGCGGCGGCGTTCTTCGGCGGGCTGCTCCTCATCCCCCAGTTCCTCCAGCAGGTGCAGGGCGAGACGCCGCTCTCGGCGGGCTGGATCCTCGCCCCGCAGGGTCTCGGCGCGATGCTGACGATGCCCGTCGCCGGCGCCCTCGTCGACCGCTTCCCGGTCGGTCGGATCGTGCCGTTCGGGCTGCTGCTCATCACCGGCGGCATGTTCGCGCTGACCCAGATCGAGGCCGACTCCTCGCACTGGGGCTTCATCATCCCGATCCTCTTCGTCATGGGCCTCGGGATGGGCGGCACGATGATGCCGATCATGACCTCGGCGCTCAAGACGCTCAACCACCACGAGGTCGCCCGCGGCACGACGCTGCTCAACATCACGCAGCAGGTCGCCAGCTCGATCGGCGTCGCGATCTTCTCGGTCATCCTCACCAACGCCTTCAAGGACCGGCCGCTCGTCGGCCAGGGCGGGCTCTACCTCGAGACCCTCCAGACCAAGGGTCCCGAGGCCGCCCAGGGCGTCCTCGCGCAGGTCCCGCTCGTCGGGCAGTTCCTCCAGCAGCAGGCCGGCGACCCGCAGGCCGCCGTCGCGGCCCTCGGGGCGCGGGTGGCGGAGGTCGCGGCCGACGCGTACGCGCACACCTTCTGGTTCGCCGCCGGCTTCGTCACCCTGACGCTCGTCTCGGCCGCGTTCCTGCCGCGCAAGCACGAGGAGTCGCACCTCCTCGAGGGCGCGGACGCCGACGAGGTGGCGCCCCCGGTCGTCATCCACTGACGCACCCCGCCCCACCCGTGCCGATGCCGGCCCCGCAGCCCGCGGGGCCGGCATCGGCCATGCTGGGGGCGTGCGACCCGGGACCCACAACGCGATCACCGACGTCGAGGGCGTCCTCGTCGGCCACGCCACCCGCGACGAGCCGGGCTGGCTGACCGGTGTCAGCGTCGTCCTGCCGCCGCCGGGGACGGTCGGCGGCGTCGACGTGCGCGGCGGTGGGCCCGGCACCCGCGAGACCGACCTCCTCGACCCCGCGAACGCGGTCGACGCCGTCGACGCCGTCGTCCTGGCCGGCGGCAGCGCCTTCGGGCTGGCCGCCGCCGACGGGGTGGCCGACGCCGTCTGGGCCGCGGGCCGCGGGTGGCCGGTCGGTCCCGGCCCCGACGAGCGGGTGCCGATCGTCCCGTCGGCCATCGTCTTCGACCTCGGTCGGGCCGGGGTCTGGCGGCACCACCCGGGGCCGGCCGACGGTGCGACCGCCCACGCCGCCGCGGCGTCGGGTCCGGTGGTGCAGGGGTCGGTCGGGGCGGGCACCGGGGCCCGGGCCGGTGGCCTGCGCGGCGGGGTCGGGACGGCGTCCGCGGTGCTGGAGTCGGGGGTGACGGTCGGGGCGCTCGTCGTCGTCAACGCCGTCGGGTCGCCGCTGGCCGCCGACGGGTCGCTGCTCGGGGCGGCGTGGGCGCTCGGCGACGAGCTCGGCCCGGTGCCGCCGCCGTCACCCGCGGCGCTGGAGCGTCACCTCGCCGCCCGGCGCGCCGAGGTCGAGGCCATCCGTGCCGGCCGAGCCGAGGCGCCGCGTCCCGGGCGCGCCACGACGCTCGCGGTCGTCGCCACCGACGCCGCCCTCGGCAAGGCCGGGTGCCGCCGCCTCGCCACCGTCGCGCACGACGGGATGGCCCGGGCGCTCTCGCCGGTGCACACGGCCTTCGACGGCGACACCGTCTTCACCCTCGCGACCGGCGCCCGCCCGGCCCCGGACCCGTTCGACCTCGTCGAGCTCCACGACGCTGCCGCGGCCTGCGTGACCCGGGCGATCGTCCACGCCCTGCTCGCCGCCGACTCGGTCGACCGCTCGGCGGACGGCGGGATGGCCGCCCTCTCCTGGCGCGACGCCCTCACCACCGCCTGACCCCCCGTGCAGCAACTGACGAATGTGTCGATTCCTGCACACCCGCTCACCGGTAGACCGCGCAGAACCTGACGAAAGCGTCGAATCCTGCACGCTCCGGACCCACCGACCGTGCACCGATCGACACATTCGTCGATCGGTGCCCGCCTGTCGGCGGATGGCGGGATGGCCGCCCTCTCCTGGCGCGACGCCCTCACCAGCGCCTGACCCCGGCCGGGCGGGCGGCGTCAGCGCAGGCGGGTCGCGAGGATCGCGGCGAGACGGTTCATCTGCTCGACGTGCGCCGCGTCGCCGTCGGTCTGCACGACGGCCGGCCCCTGGCCGACGGTGATGATCGCGACGGCGTACCCGTCGACGATGCCCATCTGCCGGGTCTCCGACGACGGCGTGAGCCAGCCGCCCTTGAACGCCGACGCCCCGATCGTCCCGAGGCCCCAGCGGTGCTGCGGGATCGGGCGCATCTGCTCGAGGAGGAACGCGCTGGCCTCGGGGCTGACGACCCGGCCCGCCGCGAGCGCCGCCATGAAGCGCACCTGCTCGCGCGGGCTCCACGACATCGCGCCCTGGCTGCGGTCGGGCGCGACCGTGCTCGTGTCCCCGATCGAGCGCAGGACGGCGGTGATGGCCCCGCCGGGGCTGCCCGGGATGCGCTCGCGCACGGCGACGACGGCGTCGCCGTCGCTCGCGGTGAGCGCGGCCCGGATCCAGCCGCGCTCGGTCGACGGGATGCGCGACGGGTCGCCGTCGACGACGGTGTCGAGGTAGGCCGCGACGACGAGCACCTTCGACGTCGACCACGCCTTGGTCGAGCCCACCGAGCCCTCCGAGCGCACGGCCGAGGGGTCCGACAGCGGCGCCCAGACGACCTGGTTGCGGGTGTCGCCGACGAGGCTCGCCGACCCCGCCTTTCCCGACGTCCCGGTGGCGCCGGCGGCGGACGACGAGCCCGTGGGCGTGGCCGGCGTGGGCCGCGGGACGGCGCTCACGAGGCCTCCCTCGACCGGCGAAGGTGAGGGGGTCGGTGCTCGCTCGGGCAGCGCCGGCGCCGACCGGGTTGCCGCGCGCGATGGCTCGGCCGAGCCGTCCGCGGTGCCGCAGCCGCCGGCCAGCGCCGCGACGAGCAGCGGCAGGAGGACGAGGACACGGCGCATCCGCCGCACCCTACGTCGTCCGGGTGCACGGCACGAGCCGGGCGCCGCTCAGCCCTTCGAGCTGTAGTTCGGCGCCTCGACGATGCCGGTCACGTCGTGCGGGTGCGACTCGCGCAGACCCGCCGTCGTGATGCGGATGAAGCGGCCGCGCTCCTTGAGCTCGGGGGTGGTGCGGGCGCCGACGTAGAACATCGACTGGTGCAGGCCCCCGACGAGCTGGTGGACGACCGCGCCGACCGGCCCACGGTAGGCGACCTGCCCCTCGATGCCCTCCGGGACGATCTTGTCGTCGGAGGTGACGTCGGCCTGGAAGTAGCGGTCCTTGGAGTAGGACTTCTTGCCGCGCGAGGACATCGCGCCGAGCGAGCCCATCCCGCGGTAGGCCTTGAACTGCTTGCCGTTGATGAAGACGAGCTCGCCGGGGCTCTCCTCGCAGCCGGCCAGCAGCGAGCCGACCATGACGGTGTCGGCGCCCGCGACGAGGGCCTTGGCGATGTCGCCGGAGTACTGGAGGCCGCCGTCGCCGATGAGCGGGACGCCGGCCGGGCGGCACGCGAGGGACGCCTCGTAGATCGCGGTGACCTGCGGGACCCCGACCCCGGCGACGACGCGCGTCGTGCAGATGGAGCCCGGCCCGACACCGACCTTGACGGCGTCGACGCCCGCGTCGACGAGGGCCTGCGCGCCGGCGCGCGTGGCGACGTTGCCGCCGATGACCTGGACGTGCCGCAGCGCCGGGTCCTTCTTGACCCGCTCGATCATCTCGAGGAGGAGCCGGGCGTGGCCGTGCGCGGTGTCGACGACGAGCACGTCGACCCCCGCCTCGACGAGCGTCGTCGCGCGCTCCCAGGCCTCGCCGAAGTAGCCGACCGCCGCACCGACGAGCAGGCGCCCGTCGGCGTCCTTGCTCGCGTTCGGGAACTGCTCGGACTTGACGAAGTCCTTGACGGTGATGAGACCGCGCAGGCGCCCCTCGGTGTCGATGATCGGCAGGCGCTCGCGCTTGTGCTGGCGCAGCAGGCTCGTCGCCTCCTCGTGGCTGATGCCGACGTGGCCGGTGATGAGCGGCATCGGCGTCATCACGTCGCGCACGAGCGTGTCGGCCCACTCGGCGACCGGCGTGAAGCGCAGGTCGCGGTTGGTGACGATGCCGAGCAGGTGCTCGCCCGGGTCGACGACCGGCAACCCGGAGACGCGGTAGCGGCCGCAGATCTCGTCGAGCTCCTCGAGGGTGGCGTCCGGCCCGATCGTCACGGGGTTGGAGATCATCCCGGTCTGGGTCCGCTTGACGAGGTCGACCTGGTAGGCCTGGTCCTCGATCGAGAGGTTGCGGTGGAGGATGCCGAGGCCGCCGTTGCGGGCCATGGCGATGGCCATCCGGGCCTCGGTGACGGTGTCCATCGCGGCGGACACGAGCGGGACGCGCAGCGAGATGTCGCGGGTCAGGCGCGAGGTGGTGTCGACCTCGCTCGGGATGACGTCGGTCTCGCCGGGCTGCAGCAGGACGTCGTCGTAGGTGAGGCCGAGGGCCGCGAACGGGCCGGCCGGCGCGGGCTCCGCCGAGGCCGCGGTGACGGCCGGGGCGTCGGGCGCCGCAGGGGTGGTGGTGTCGCGCGTCTCGTCGAGTCCGAGGCTCATCACCCGATTCTACGTCCCCCGCCGCCCTGCCCCGGACGGGCCACCGCCCGCCCCGAGCGACCTCGAGACGGACGCTCCGGTGGCGGACCTGAGGCATCCGCGCAACCCTTGACCAAAGCCTTACCCGACGCTTGCCCTGCCATCGACAAACCGCCCATACGGTGAAACCCGTGCCGCCCGAGGGGGTCGGCACACGATCATCGTGGAGGTGGAGCATGGCCGAGATCACCCGGCTCCCGGGCCCTGTCGCGGACCTGTGGGACTGGCAGCTCGAGGGCTCCTGTCGTCGGGTCGGTCCCGAGGTGTTCTTCCACCCGGAGGGCGAGCGCGGCTCCAAGCGCTCCCGCCGCGCCACCGCGGCGAAGGAGATCTGCCTGGCCTGCCCCGTCATCCAGCAGTGCCGCGAGCACGCCCTGGCCGTCCGCGAGCCCTACGGGGTCTGGGGCGGTCTCACCGAGGACGAGCGCGAGAGCGTCTACGCCCGCCAGCGTCATTTGGCGTCCTGACCGACGCCACCCGATAGCCGGCTCCCGCCCCACGCGGGAGTCCGGTCGGCCCTCCGGGGGGTCGGCCGAGGCAGCGGTGGACCGTGGGGGCGAGAGCCCACGGTCCGCCGCTCCTCACCAGCGCGGAACCGTTCGTGGGGGCGAGAGCCCACGGCCGGCGACCGCGCCCGTGGGACCGCGCCCGGACGGCACTCGTGCTCGCCGTCCGGGCGCGGCCACGCGTAGCCTGACCCGGTGCCCGACGACGCCCTCGAGGTCCCCATCCGTGACGAGTCCATCCGGCTCGGCCAGCTGCTCAAGCTGAGCGGCCTCGTCGACGACGGCGCGACCGCCCGCGAGGTCGTCGAGCGCGGGCTCGTCTACGTCAACGGCGAGGTCGACACCCGCCGCGGCCGCCAGGTGCGGGTCGGCGACGTCGTCGCGCTGGACGGCGGCGGGAGCCTGCGCGTCACCTCCGCCTGACCCGCTCGCCCCACTGATTGCCCTTCCGCCACCTCGCAGAGGCCCGGATCGGGGTCCTGAGGTGGCGGATGGGCAAGAAGTCGCGGTGCAGGCAGAGCCCGGGGTCAGGCGGTCGCGCAGAGCCAGTCGACGCCGGCCGAGACGTGGAGCGCCGTCGTGTCGACGAGCGGCACCGCCGCGTCGCCGTCGCGCAGCAGCAGGCCGATCTCGGTGCAGCCGAGGACGACCGCCTCCGCCCCGTCGGCGACGAGCCGCTCGACGACCCCGAGGTAGGCGGCGCGCGACTCCTCGCGGACGACGTCGCGCACGAGCTCGTCGTAGATGACCCGGTGCACCAGCTCGCGGTCGGCCTCGCCGGGCACGACGACGTCGAGGCCGCGGGCGCGCAGGCGGTCGGCGTAGAAGGCCTGCTCCATCGTGAAGCGGGTCGCGAGCAGGCCGACCCTGCGGTGGCCGCCGGCCAGCAGCGCGTCGGCCGTCGGGTCGGCGATGTGCAGCAGGGGCACCCCGGCCGCGGCCTCGATGTCGTCGGCGACCCGGTGCATCGTGTTCGTCGCGAGCAGCAGCGCCTGCGCTCCCCCGGCCGCGAGCCCGCGGGCGGCATCGGCGAGGAGCGCGGCCGTGGCGGGCCAGTCGTCGGCGTGCTGGGCCGCGGCGACCGGCGCGAAGTCGACCGAGTGCAGCAGCAGACGGGCCGAGTGCAGCCCACCGAGCCGCGCAGCGACCCCCGCGTTGAGCCCGCGGTAGTAGGCCTCGGACGAGGTCCAGCTCATCCCGCCGAGCACCCCGAGCAGCCGCATGCGCCCGACCCTACGCCGCGGCGCCGACGCCGACCGGCACGACGACGCCGCCCGGCCCCCTGACGGGGACCGGGCGGCGTGCGGTGTCGCGGGAGGTGGGGCTCAGTGGCCGTGCCCGTGGCCGTGGCCACCGGCGGCAGCCGGCTCCTCCTCCTTCTTCTCGACGACGAGGGTGTCGGTCGTGAGGACCATCGAGGCGATCGAGGCCGCGTTGCGCAGCGCCGAGCGGGTCACCTTGACCGGGTCGATGACGCCGGCCTTGACGAGGTCCTCGTACTCGCCGGTGGCGGCGTTGAGGCCCTGGCCCGCGGGGAGCTCGGAGACCTTCGCCACCGCGACGTAGCCCTGGAGGCCCGCGTTCTCGGCGATCCAGCGCAGCGGCTCGGCCGCGGCCTTGCGGACGATGTTCGCGCCCACGGCCTCGTCACCCTCGAGCCCGATGGTGTCGAGCACGGCGACGGCCTGGATGAGCGCGGAGCCACCGCCGGAGACGATGCCCTCCTCGATCGCGGCGCGCGTCGCGGAGATCGCGTCCTCGATGCGGTGCTTCTTCTCCTTGAGCTCGACCTCGGTGTGCGCGCCGACCTTGATGACGCAGACGCCGCCGGCGAGCTTCGCGAGGCGCTCCTGGAGCTTCTCGCGGTCCCAGTCGGAGTCGGTGCGCTCGATCTCCTGCTTGATCTGGGCGACGCGGCCCTCGACGTCGGAGGCCTCGCCCGCGCCGTCGATGATGACCGTCGAGTCCTTGGTGACGACGACGCGGCGCGCCTGGCCGAGGGTCTCGAGACCGACCTGGTCGAGCTTGAGGCCGACCTCCTCGGCGACGACCTGGCCGCCGGTGAGGACCGCCATGTCCTGGAGCATCGCCTTGCGGCGGTCGCCGAAGCCGGGGGCCTTGACGGCGACGACGTTGAACGTGCCGCGCATCTTGTTGACGACGAGCGTCGAGAGGGCCTCGCCGTCGACGTCCTCGGCGATGATGACGAGCGGCTTGCCCGACTGGACGACCTTCTCGAGCACCGGCAGGACGTCGGCGATCGCCGAGATCTTGCCCTGGTTGATGAGCACGTAGGCGTCCTCGACGACGGCCTCCATGCGCTCCGGGTCGGAGACGAAGTACGGGGAGATGTAGCCCTTGTCGAACTGCATGCCCTCGGTGAACTCGAGCTCGGTGGAGGCGGTCGAGGACTCCTCGACGGTGATGACGCCGTCCTTGCCGACCTTGTCGAACGCGTCGGCGATGGTGGCGCCGATCTCGGTGTCCTGCGCGGAGAGCGAGGCGACCTGGGCGATCTCGTCCTTGGACTCGATCTCGCGGGCGTTCTCGAGCAGGCGCTCGGAGACGGCGTCGACGGCCTTGTCCATCCCGCGCTTGAGGCCCGAGGGGGCGGCGCCGGCCGCGACGTTGCGCAGGCCCTCCTTGACCATCGCCTGGGCGAGGACCGTCGCGGTCGTCGTCCCGTCACCGGCGATGTCGTTGGTCTTGGTGGCGACCTCCTTGGCGAGCTGCGCGCCGAGGTTCTCGTAGGCGTCCTCGAGCTCGACCTCGCGGGCGATCGTGACGCCGTCGTTCGTGATCGTGGGGGCGCCCCACTTCTTGTCGATGACGACGTTGCGGCCCTTCGGGCCGAGCGTCACCTTGACGGCGTTCGCGAGGGCGTCGACGCCCCGCTCGAGCGCCTTGCGGGCGGAGTCGTTGAACTCCAGTTCCTTGGCCATGGGTGTCCTTTGCTGGGGGTGACGGGCGGCGCGGTGCGCCCGACCCGTCGCGTGGGTCAGGGGGATGCCGGACGCGTCCCGGCGGCACGGGGCCGCCGGGACGCGGTCACGGCGTCAGCGGACTGCTCAGCCGACGACGGCGAGCACGTCGCGGGCGGAGAGGATGAGATACTCCTCCCCGCCGTGCTTGATCTCGGTGCCGCCGTACTTGCTGAAGATGACCCGGTCGCCGACCTGGACGTCGAGCGGGACCCGGTTGCCCTTGTCGTCGATGCGACCGGGGCCGACCGCGAGGACCTCGCCCTCCTGGGGCTTCTCCTTCGCGGTGTCCGGGATGACGAGACCGGACGCGGTGGTCTGCTCGGCCTCGAGGCTCTTGATGACGATGCGGTCCTCGAGCGGCTTGATGGAAACCGACACGGTGTGCTCCTCCCCTTGCTGGGATGAGTCGAAGTGGACGGGGACGTGCGCGTCCGGGCCGTGCTCGCCGTCGCGGGGGTCGACCGCGGCCCGGGGTGCGCTGGCACTCGCACGGGGCGAGTGCCAATGAGGCAAATCTAGGCCGCGCTTAGCACTCGGTCAACTCGAGTGCCAGCCGGGCGCGGCGCGGGCGTCCGGAGGGTTCGCACCGGGCCCCGAGAGCGCGGATGGCAGGATGACCGGCCGTGGACGTCGGCATCGTGCGAGCCCTGGGGTCGCCGGAGGGGAAGGAGCTCCTGCGCTCCCTCCCGCCGTACGACCCCGCGGCGGTGTTCGCACTCCAGGACCGGCTGCGCCGCGAGGGCCACGCGGCCGACTTCGTGGCCGCCGTGCTCACCCAGCAACGGCTGCGCGCGCGGGCCGTCGCGAAGTTCGGCGACTTCGCCGGCGACCTCCTCTACACGCCCGACGGGCTCGAGCAGGCCTCGCGGCTCGAGGTCGCGGCCACGCACGCAGGGCGCTTCTACAACGCCTCGCTGGCGACGGTCCACGACCTCGGCTGCGGCATCGGCAGCGACGCCGTCGCGATGTCGGCGCTCGGCGTCACCGTCCAGGCCGTCGACATCGACCCCGTGACGGCGGCCATCGCCGACACCAACCTGCGGCCCTGGCCCGACTCGCGCGCCCACGAGGGCTACGCCGAGGAGTTCGAGCCGCCGCGCGACCCGCTGCGCTCGCGCGTCGGCGTCTGGCTCGACCCGGCGCGCCGCATCCCCGGCAAGACCGGGCGGCACGGGCGCATCAAGCGGGTGTTCCGGCTCGACGAGATCCGGCCGTCGTGGCAGTTCGTCCTCCAGGTGGCGACGGCGGTGCCGGCCACCGGGGCGAAGCTCTCGCCGTCGATGCCGCACGACGCGATCCCGCTCGGCACCGAGGCGCAGTGGACCTCGTACGGCGGCGAGGTGCTCGAGTGCGCCGTCTGGTGGGGGCCGCTCGCGCAGCGTCCCGGCCGCAGCGCGCGCATCCTCGCGGCCGGGCGGCCGCCGGTCGAGGTCGACGAGACGATGGCCGAGCCGGACCCGCCGACCGCCGAGGGCACCGGCTCGATCGGCGCCTGGCTCTACGAGCCGGACCGCGCCGTGACGCAGGCCGGGTTGCTCGGGGCCGTGACCGGCGCGACGCTCGGGGTCGAGGTCGACACGGGGCTCGGGTACGTCCTCTCGGACGCCGAGGTCGACCTGCCGTACGCCCGGCGGTACGCGGTGCTCGAGTCGATGCCCTTCACCGTCAAGACGCTGCGGGCGTGGCTGGCGCAGCACGACGTGACCGGGCTGACCGTCAAGAAGCGCGGGGTCCGGCTCGACGACGACGAGCTGCGGCGGCAGCTGAAGATCGGGCGCGGCGCCGGCGACGGGGCGCAGGCGACGGTCGTGCTCACGCGGGTCGCGGGCCAACAGACCGCGATCGTCGTCGAGCCCGTGGTGCCGGCCGCCGGCTGAGAGCGGGCGCGAGCAGCCCGAGACCCCGGTTCGTCCGCGAGACCCCGGAACCGTTTCGGGGTCTCGCGGACATTTCGGGGTGACCCCGAAAAGCTGAGGCACCCGGCCGGGTCAGGGGCCGACGAGGTCGCGCGCGCCGAGGACCTCCGGCGGGATGCCGAACGCCTCGACGAGCTCGAGCGCGACAGGCCGGAGGCGCCGCAGCAGCGCCGTCACCTCCCGCGTGATGGCCTTCGAGCGCGGCGCCGACAGCCGGCCGTGCTCGAGGAACCAGCCGCGGTCGGCCTCGATGGTCACGAGCGCGTGCAGGTCGCAGAGCGCCCCGAGCACCTCGCGCGTCGGCCCCTCCGGCTGGGCCCGCACCTGCGCGACGAACGCCTCGACGACGAGCCGCTCGACGTGCGAGCGGGCCGCGGCGATGACGTGGTCCTGCACGTCGTTGAACACCTCGCCCGGCGGCCGGCCGGCGTCGACCCCCGCCTTGAGCCGCCGCGCCACCCCCGCGACCTGGTGCTCCTCGCGGAAGCGCAGCATCGCCAGGTGGTAGTCGGGGTCGAGCAGCCCGGCGTCGGTGTCCGCGCCGTCGCGCCCCGTCGGCAGCACGTCGCGGATGCGCTCGAGCAGCTGGTGGGCCGCGGTGCGCTCGACGACGGTGTCGACGGCCAGCCCGGCGACGAAGCGGACCATCCCGCGCTGGTCGAGGTCCTCGAAGGACGAGGAGTAGTCGGTGAGCAGGCCCTTGGCGACGAGCTGGAGCAGGACGTGGTTGTCGCCCTCGAACGTCGTGAAGACGTCGGTGTCGGCCTTGAGCGCCGCGAACCGGTTGGCCGAGAGGTAGCCGGCGCCGCCGCAGGCCTCGCGGCACTCCTGGATGGCGTGCGTCGCGTGCCAGGTGGCGAGCGCCTTCTGGCCTGCGGCGCGCGACTCGAGGGCGCGCACGTCGCGCTCGGGCGCCTCGGGGGTGTCCGGCGAGAAGACCTCGTGCAGCTGCCGGGCGACCTCCTGCTGGGCGGCGCTCAGCGCGTACGCGCGGGCGACGAGCGGCAGCAGCCGGCGCTGGTGCATCCCGTAGTCCAGGAGCAGGGTCTCGTCGTCGGTGCCGGGCGCCTCGAACTGGCGGCGGCGCAGGCCGTACCGGACGGCGATCTCGATCGCCACCTTGGATGCCGCGAGCGCTCCCCCGCCGACGCTGACGCGGCCCTGGACGAGCGTGCCGAGCATCGTGAAGAAGCGCCGGTTCGGGTTCTCGATGCTCGAGCGGTACGTGCCGTCGTCGTCGATCTGCGCGAAGCGGTCGAGGAGGTTGGCGCGCGGGACGCGCACGTCGTCGAACCAGAGGCGGCCGTTGTCGACGCCCTCGAGCCCGAGCTTGGTGCCGCAGTCCTCGACCCGCACGCCGGGCAGCACCTCGCCGTCGCGGCGGATCGGGACGAGCACCGCGTGGACGCCGTGGGCCTCGCCGCCGACCTCGAGCTGCGCGAAGACGACCGCGAGCTCGCCGTCCTCCGCGGCGTTGCCGATGTAGTCCTTGCGCGAGGCGTCGTCGGGGGTGCGCACGACGATCTCGTCGGTGGCGGGGTCGTAGGTGGCGGTCGTGCCCAGCGCCTGGACGTTGCTGCCGTGGCCGGTCTCGGTCATCGCGAAGCAGCCGAGCAGCCGCCCGGCGAGGATGTCCGGCAGGTAGCGCTCGTGGTGGGCGCGCGTCCCGAGCTGGAGCACCGCGCCGCCGAAGAGCCCGAACTGGACGCCGGACTTCACGACGACGGACAGGTCGCCGTAGGCGAGGGTCTCGAACGACGCGATGGACGCACCGATGTCGCCACCCCCGCCGACCGAGCGGGGGAAGCCGTGGGCGGCCTGGCCCCGCTCGCCGATCTCGACGACGAGGTCGCGGACCCGGCGGCGCAGCTGGGCCCGGGGCAGGTCGCGCTGCTCGTCGAGGAGGTCGGTGTGCTCGGCCAGCGCGGCGCGGACCTCGTCGCGGACGGCGGCGTACGGGCCGTCGAGGACGGCGCGCAGGGCGGCGGGGTCGGCGTCCAGGGCGGGCTGGGCGCGACGGGTCGGGTCGGTGGTGCGGACGGCGTCGGTGGCGGCCATGTCGTCACCATGACACGGCCTCACCGGCCGTCGGCGGCTCCGTGACGCGCGAAGTTACTCACAGGTAGGGGTCGGGCTGGGCGCCCTCGCGGGCGACGGCGGCGGCGCCGGAGGCGAGGGCCGCGTCGAGCGCCTCCTCCCGGGTGGCGCCGCGCGCGAGGGCTGCCGCGAGCGCCCCGACGAACGCGTCGCCGGCGCCGGTCGTGTCGACGACGCCGCCCTCGACCGGGTGGGCCGGCATCGTCACGCCGTCCCACGAGGCGCCGTTGGCCCCGAAGGTGACAAGCAGCGAGGCCGGCTCGGCCCCCGCCTCGGCGAGCGCCTGCATCTCGAGCTCGTTGGCGACGACGGGGTCGCCGAGGGCCACGACGTCGGCGGGCAGCCCCGACCAGGGGGCGACGTTGAGGACGACCCGGGCGCCGCGGCCGGCGGCCACGCGCGCGGCCTCACAGACGACGGTCAGGGGGACCTCGAGCTGGAGGACGAGGACGTCGTCCGGCCCGAGGGCGCGGACGGCGTCGACCTCCGGCGCCCCGAGGTGGTGGTTGGCGCCGGGGACGACGACGATCGTGTTCTCGCCGTCGTCGGACACCTGGACGATGGCGTGGCCGGAGGTCTCGCCCTCGACGACGCGGACGGCCTCGACGTCGATGCCGAGGCGCGCGAGCCGCTCGCGGTAGGCGCGACCGCCGTCGTCGTCGCCGACGCAGCCGGCCATCGCGACGTCGGCGCCGGCCGCCGCCGCGGCGACGGCCTGGTTGGCGCCCTTGCCGCCGGCGAGCCGGCGCAGGCCCTCGCCGAGCACGGTCTCCCCCGGGCGCGGGTGCGACTCGACCCGCGTCACGAGGTCGACGTTGAGCGAGCCGAGGACGAGCACGCGGCCGGTCATCGGACCTCCCCTGCGACGGTGTCGAGCCAGAGCCTTGCGATGCGGGGGCCGTCGATCTCGAGGGCGACCTCGACCATCGCGGGCGAGACGCCGTGGGGGTCGTGCGCCATGTCGCCGCTCCAGTCGCGGGTGTCGACGATGGTGCGCCCGCGCGTCCACGTGCCCGACAACTCGACGCGGACGGGGCGCCGCTCGGTGCGCACCGCCCCGGGCGAGAGGAGCATCGCCACCGCGCCGGCGTCGCCGATCGTCGCGCCGTCGTTGGCGAAGCGCCGGTGGTGGAACGAGATGAGGTCGGCCGCGAGCCGGGCCACCGGGGTGTCGACGGCGCGCAGCGCCTCGACGTCGGCGTCGGTGACCTTGGGGTCGTAGAAGACGTCGAGGCCGTACATCGCGACCGGCACCTCGTGGGCGGCGCAGGCGTCGAGCACCACGGCGGCGGCCTCGGGGTCGTGGAAGACGTTGAACTCGGCGGCGGCCGTCGCGTTGCTGACGTTCGCGCCGCCGCCCATGAAGAAGATGCGGCCGATGCGGGCGAAGGCCTCGGGGTGGACGCGCGCCAGGAGGGCGATGTTCGTCATCGGGGCGAGGGGGACGAGGGTGACCGGCTCTCCCGCCTCGGCCGCGGCGAGCACGGTGTCGCGCAGGAGGTCGACGGCGATGCGGGCGTCCGGCTCGAGGGTGGGTGCGGGCATCCCGAGGTCGGCCATCCCGTCGGAGCCGTGGACGTGGCGGGCGTCGACCGGCTGCTCGAGCAGCGGCCGCGACGCGCCGACGCCGACGGGCACGTCGGTCCGGCCGGCGGTCTCGAGGACGAGCAGCGTGTTGCGCACGACGTCCGCGAGCGGAGCGTTGCCGCCGACGCACGTGACCGCCCGCAGGTCGAGCCCCGGATGGAGCGCCGCGAGGAGGAGGGCGCAGGCGTCATCGACGCCCGTGTCGACATCGAGCACCACCGGGATCCGCTGCACGAGACCGATCATCCACGATCGAGCAGCCGTGACGTCAGGGCCCACCTAGTCACCGGCAACTACAGGGCCCGGAGCTGCGTCAACGTCTCCTGTCGACGCACGCAGAGCCCACGTCATACCGCCCACTGTGGGCGACCCGCTTCGCCCAGATGAACTCCGCATTGCGCGCTCGTAAAAGCCTGCTGCGGCGGACATAAACCCGCCAATTCCGAGCATGCCTCGCCTCGATGAGGCTCTACCTCCAGATGGCCACTTCTCCACCTATACTCAAGGTATGCGTCCGAAGATCAGCGCGATAAATCTAACGACCGGTGGGCAAGTCATCGCGCCCAGTGATCACGTGACGCTCATTGTCGGGCCCAACAACGTGGGCAAGAGTGCG
Organism: Phycicoccus jejuensis; assembly: GCF_000720925.1. Taxonomy (GTDB): domain Bacteria; phylum Actinomycetota; class Actinomycetes; order Actinomycetales; family Dermatophilaceae; genus Phycicoccus; species Phycicoccus jejuensis. The sequence goes on from NZ_JOEE01000007.1 coordinate 132,084, forward strand.
GTTCTCACCACGCTGTTGACCGAATTGAGCACAGACTCTCACGTACAGCGATATGTCGAGCCCCCTGTGGCATCGGTCGTCTGCGCCATGCCCCCTCCGGAGGAGATGCGTAGTCTCATCGCCGCGCGCGCGAAGAGATTCGAGCCCGGAGTTCACCCGTTTGGAACCATCAACGAGACGGTTTACTTCTTCCCAAACGGTCAGCAGCTAACTGAGTCCTACTTGTCCAATGCCCTTGGGCGAACGGATCGGTTGGGACAGTTGGCGGGTGGCATCGTTCTCTTTCTAGGCCCCGAGGGTCGAGGCGCTCCTCTCGCGAGCCAACAGGTGCCTGATCTGGTTAGAGAGACCGCGCGCACCCCCCTCCAAAGACTATGGGAAGACCGTGAGCTCGAGGCCACAGTCACGTCGTATATGCAGCGCGCCTTCGGGCGCGAGATCCTCGTGAATCGCCACGCGGGGGCTCAAGTGCATTTGCATGTTGGGGGGACCGATATCCCCGAGCCAGCCATTGGCGTTCCTGGTCCCTACCTGGCTGAAGTAATGAAATTACCCCTACTGCATCAGCAAGGAGCAGGCATGCAAGCGTTCATGGGGACCATGCTCTCTCTTGCGGCCGACGGTTTCGACATAGTTCTTCTGGACGAGCCGGAGACGTTCCTCCATCCGCCCCAAGCCCGACTCCTTGGCCAGGTCGTGGCTGAAATGAGTAAAGAGCACGATCGTCAAATCATCGTCGCCACGCACAGTGATGACTTCGTCCAGGGCGTGATAAACGCGTCAGCGCACGCAGACACCTCGATTGTTCGTCTTACTCGACCCACAGATGATTCAAATCACGTAGCCCAAGTAGATGCAGATGCCATCAAGGCAATCTACAGGGATCCGCTCCTTCGATTCTCGAACATAATCGACGGGATCTTTTACAAAGGTGTGGTCCTGTGTGAGTCCGAGTCTGATTGCACCTATTATTCGGTCACCCTAGATTCAATGGAGGACGCCGACCTCCTTGCATCGGACCTCTTGTTTACGCAATGCGGAGGCAAGGACAGGCTGGCGAAGGCCTACGGAGCGCTGAGCGCTGCTGCGGTTCCTACGGCGGTGATTGCCGACATTGATATGCTTGCGGATAAAAGTAAGTTCTCCGAACTATTTGAAAGGATGGGCGGCAGTTTCGCCACGATTGAAGCCAGTTACAACGTTCTTGATGCTTCTGTTGCTGCGATGAGAAAGATGCCCACGTACTCGGAGTGTTCAGAGGCATTCGGTAATCTCTCGGGGGATCCTAAGGATCCCGTGACCAAGGCGGATCGGCTCGCTCTCGCAGACGTGGTTCGAGTCGAATCGGGCTGGAAGCAGATGAAGCGCAAGGGGTTCGGGGCTGTAGACAGTGGAGATCCGACTGCCGCATTTTCAAGCATCTTGGCTGCCTGCAAGCTTCTTGGCTTGTTTCTGGTTGAGGTCGGGGAGCTAGAGCGATTCCACCCTCAGATCTCGGGCAATAAGCAGGCGTGGTTGCGTCAGGTGCTGGAACAGGAGCTCTTCCGGAGCGAGCCTTCGGCCCACCCCCTTATGCGAGAAGTCCACGGATTCATCTCGTCGCAGCAATAGTTCTCTCTGAGGACAAGCCGACTGCCGCCTCCTTGGACGGACCCTTCTTGCAGCGCATTGGGAAGCATTCGACCGGGCGTAGCTGCGCCACATCGCCGTCAGATGTGCGATCAGGCTTTTGGCTGCTCCTCGCCGCGGTAAGGGCCTCTGGCATCGTTGATCCGCTGCGCCAGCAAGTCCACATCCGGCCCCGTGTAGATCCGGTGGAAAGCTTCATCCAAGATGGTTACTCCTTGAAGGACCTCCTCGACGGTTATGTCTGAGTCCTCATGAGTGCCCGTGTTGCCAAGCCATCTCGCGGCATCGAATAGCCGTGCAATCTCGCGTCTGCCAGAGGCAGCTTCCCCCCAAGTCTTGATGCGCTTAGCAGCCGAGACGAACCTGCCCTTCTCGTCCGTCGCGCTTACGCCCTGATGCGTGAGAAAGCGCTCGACGCCACTCCTCAGAGCCGTCGCGGCAAGTCCCGGGTCAGAGAGGATCACACGGCCCGCGCGGTGGATAGCCTCCTGGACGTCTGGAGGCGTCGACTCTGGAACCGTCAGCAACAGGACGTGCGGATACAACACCTCGCACTGGTAGAAGCCGGAGTAGTGCGGGCCATCGTCGCCGTATTCAACCTCGCGATTCTCTCTGTAGTTGATTGAATACGACCCTGCGCCGGCGAAAACCGTTCCGCAGCGTGGGTTCTCACAGCGGCCAGCCACAGTGAAGCTGCCGCGGATCCACTCCGGCTCCCAAGCGAAATGCCTATGTGCTGCGATGGAGCTTGTGCTTTCGTGCTGCACCGGCTCCTCGAAGGTGACCCGGCCTGACCCACAGATCGAGCACTGCACGCGGGGCCACTGGTCACCTTCCTCAATCGGCCGAGTCAGCTGGAGCACACCCTTGTCAACGGTCACGTCGCAGACCTTACGCCGCCCGTTGAAGGTGGCCTCGACCCGATTGACTCGATCGTTCGCTGGTTGGTCGAGTTCAGGCTGGCCGTTGCGCAGATCGTCGTAGCCAAGGCAGGATCCTGAACTACCACATACCGCCGCGAGCCGACCTCCTAATCTAATCGCGCACCCCGTCGTGCGGCCGCACTTAGCAACTCCACCCGCGGGCCCGGGACGGGTTGGCGTCCTCCATGAATGCATTCGGACCTGAACCTCAGTCGTCCTTCGGAGCTGTCGCGGAACGTGACCGGTCGGCGCCCGGAGCCGAGTTCGGACGCATTTCGGCGGTGAGGTCGCAGCCGCGCAGCCGCTCGAGGACGTGAGAGTCCCAGCTGTCACCGTTCGGCCACAGAAAAGCCTTCGACGCGCTCCTGGACCGAAAGTCGGCTTAGTTGCCTCTTGATGTGGACTCGGGGGACCGGCTTTGCGTGACCCTCGACAGTGCTCGGGCCGTGGGCGTCAAACCGTAGCCGAACTGCATAATGCTAGCTGCGGGTGCACTACACCAGTGTGTCCGGAGGCGGGGGCCATGATTCAGTGCACCGACTTCGCGCAAGTAGGAAGATGCCATCCTTGCCATTGCCTTGCACTTATCCATGGTAGTTAAAAGCTGTTTGCTCGCGAGCGAGCCTCAATTAACCTTCGTTGCACATCTGAACGCTTCTCGTGCAGGGATGACAGGCGGGCCGCGATGTCGGATTGACGCCGCTGCTGATTTGCTACGATAGTGTGCCAGTTCGGATTTCGCATTGAAGGAGATCGCGCTGACAACGCCCGTGAGTAGTTGGCTTGGGTCTGATAGATGCGCGATTCGATGCTGCGCAACTGTTCCTCCAACCGCTGCACTTTGTTCCACGCTCGCCGTGCCGCCTCTGCCTTACGCTGCTCGCCTGCAACCCGCGCAGCCTCAAAGACACGGGTCTTACTTGCACTGAAGTCGTTCCAGAGGCGATCGTTGTCCGCTCGGTCGCACGGCCCAGACGCCTTCCACTGGTCCGTCAAGGAACGCGCTTGCTCTTTCGCGGCGCGGAAGTCGGACGAGTGTCGGAGCATATTCATCTGCCGGACGAGAGACTCCTTCTTCGACTTGTTGGCAGCCCACTGACGCTTGCGCTCCTCGAACTCCGCGTCTCGTCGGGTGCGCAACTTGGTGCGGGCGGCGTTGAACGCGGCCCAGAGGCGGTCGCTGTCCGCCTTGTCGCACGGACCGATCCGTTTCCACTCCTCGCCAAGGGCGCGCATCCGCTCGCCAGCACTCCTAGTATCCGACGACGCTGCGAGATGTTCCGCTTCGCGAACTAGAGACGCCTTCGCAGCTTGATTCTGGTGCCATGCGGCGCTGCGGGCAGCGAAGTGTGCATCCTGGGCGGCCCGAAATCGCGGCCAAAGAGCAGACTCGGTCGATCTATCCGCTGTGCCGGCTGCCTTCCACTCATCTCGTAACGAACGGAACTCTTGAGCTGCATCCGACCACGAGCGGTTGGCCGCCACCTCAGCCCGTTGGACTAGCTTCCATTTCGCCTTCGCTGGTCCCTCTGGGAAGTAAGCGATCTGGTCGTTCCCAGAGTGGACATCTGTTCGTCCGTCGCTTTCCCACACCCCAGTCGGCCTTCCGGCGTGGTCGATGTAAGCCTGCCGAATGCGTCTCTCCCCCCGGGGCACGGAACCGCCGTCAACGTGAGGCTGTTCGTTCGAATCTCTCGCGAACTGGACGACGTGGTCCGCGTCCGACACGTAGTGGCTATGGGGCCGACTCAGATCACCCACATCGCTCGCTTCCGGCATAACCACCTCCTCCTCCGGAGGATAAGGATGAGATGCGGTAAACGAAAGGGTTGCCACGACGATTTCCTTGGCGCCCGCGAGAGCCACATGTGGACGGTAGGCACGTCTGGATCTAGCCCACTTCGCCGCCAGACGGGGCACGGGCCCTAGTCAGAGGTGGAGCACGTCCCTACATTCAACGGATGGTCTCCGTCGACGATGCTTGGACCCGGATCGAGAGTCACGCTGGTCAGACGTTCCACACCATCACGGGACTGCCCTTCACGTACACAGTGGCCGGGGACTACTTGAAGGTCACTCGCGGAGGTCGCGAGATCAATCGTTCGCTCTCACGTACCAACTTCAGGAAGGCCTGCGCGCACATGCCGGCGAAGGGGCCGAGCGACATCAAGGAAAGCCAGGGCTCGGCGTATACGTGGGCCATCCTGATGGATCGTCGCATCCGGGCCGACGAGTGGTGAGGTGCTGCACTTCGCCGCGAGCCGACACCACTTTGAGGTCGGTGAACCGCTTCGACTGGCGAGCCGCTCTATAGCCTTCGCCGCATGCCCATCAAGCTCGAGAACGTTGCGATCGCCGTCCGCGACCTGGACGCGACCATCGCCTTCTTCACCGACCTGGGGCTGACCGTCCTCGGCCGTGACACGGTCAGCGGCGAATGGACCGACACGGCGGTCGGCCTCGACGGCAACCACGCCAAGATCGCCATGCTCCAGACGCCGGACGGTCACGGTCGGCTCGAGCTGTTCGGGTACATCCACCCCGACGCGATCGAGACCGAACCGACCCGGCCCAACGAGATCGGCATGCATCGAGTCGCTTTCTCGGTCGACGACCTCGACGAGGCCCTCGAGATCGCGGCGAGACACGACTGCTACCCGCTGCGCGGCGTGGCGACCTACGAGGACGTCTAGAAGCTCACCTACGTCCGCGGCCCGAGCGGCATCATCGTCATGCTCGCCGAGGAGCTGCAGCGGAGCTGACGTACCGACGGCGCTGCGCGAGGACCATCGCGCCTCTGTCGCGACTCGCGCCACACCGCCTGGCAACGGACTGGTCGTGGCGGCGGCTCGGGTCTACCGTTCACGGGTCCGGATGCCCGGCCGCGGTCGCGGCGGGCGGGTGCGGGCCGCCAACTGTCGCCGCGTGAGCTGACCCATGTCAGCGCAGACTGCCCTTCTCCCCTACCAACCGGCCACCATGTCGACCGCGCAGCTGGCCGCGGTGTCGTACCTGGCTCGCTACTCGGGGCGAACGCACCGGCTGTACTCGTTCCAGCTGCGGGAATGGTTCTCCTGGTGCGAAGGACACGGGCTGGACCCGCTCGCAGGCATCCAGCGCGCCCATGTCGAGCTGTACATCCGCGGGCTGAGCGAACGCGGATTGATGGACTCCAGCGTGGTGACCATGATGCACGGGGTGCGGGGGTACTTCCGCTTCGCGCACATCGACGGCCTGGTCCCGGCGGACCCGGCCGTGTACGCCCGGCTGCCGACGGTGCACCGGGACGAGACCCGCACCCAAGGGCTCGACCGGCTCGAGCTCATCCGGTTCCTGCAGGTCTCCCAGACCATCACCGTCCACCACGGCGCCCTGGCGTTCCTGCTGGGGATCAACGCATTGCGCGCGTCGGAGGCCGCGGCGGTCCGGATCGAGGACTACGCCGAGACCTTGCGCGGGCACCGCGTGCTGCGGTTGGTCGGCAAGGGCAACCAGCCGGCCACGATGCCGGTGACCGTCCCGGTGCTCCGGGCCCTCGAGGCGTGCCGCGGGCAGCGCGTCGACGGCCCGCTCATCCTGCGCCCGTCGAGCCGCAGCACGCGGCCCCGTCCATCCGGCCCTTCGACGGCGGACCGCCACACGTCGAGAGCGCCCGGCTAGGACCCGAGCGGACCGCGCAGCTGCGTGCCGCTGCCCGCCGGAACGGCGCGACGGTCCAGGCCGCCCTCTGCGCCGTCGCCGCAGAGGCCCTCTCCACCGCCACCCGCAGACCGACGATCCGGATCAACGCCCCCATCGACCTCCGCAGCGCCCTCGGCCTCGAGGACGACGTCGTCAACCGCTTCACCGCCACGACGGTGGCCCTCACGACCAGCCCCGACCGCACGACCTGGGACCTCGTGCGGGAGGCGGCCAGGCAGCTGCGCACGGCCCGACGCAGCGCCCGTGACACGGCGCTCGCCCTCGCCTCGATGCAGCCGGCCGATGCCCTGGAGGCCGAGGCGGCGATGCTCTCAGCCACCTCGTCCGATCTCGAGATCACCAACCTGGGCGTGGCGCACGCGCCGTCCGCAGTGAGGGCGCTCTGGGGTCCGACGATGACCACACAGGTCAGGGACGAACGCATCCTCGGTGTCGTGACTCACGCCGACGCCCTGCGGATGACACTCACCAGCCACGACCACCCGGCCGGCCTTGCCGCCGACATCCTCGGCCGGCGCGAGCGTCTCTGAGATCCCCCGACCGGCTGACGGGCGCCGCTCGCCGGCGGGTGCGCGCTCCGCGGAGTCAGCGTGACCGACCCACACCGTCGCGCCGGCCCGGCCTCGTCACGACGGGTCAGCGGGTTCGTCGAGGAGCGCGTCGAGGAGCTGCAGGGCGCGGAGCTGGGGGCCGTTGTAGAACTGCACCAGCGTCTGCGCCAGCACCACGTCGGCCGCCCGCTGCCCGTGCGGTGACCGGGCGGTCAGGTCCCGCAGGGCCGGGTGGGCCGCCCGGGTGCGGCGGGCGGAGCCCACCAGCTGCCGGGCGACGTCCTCGACCGCCGCGTCGTCGGCCTCCTCGGGCAGGGACTCGAAGGCGTCGACCGCGGGGTCCGGGGTCATCATGGCCCGGGCGAGCTGGTGCAGGTCGGCGGGGTCGAGGACGGCCGAGAACACGGTGAGGACCGACTGCTGCGCCTCGGAGAGCTCGCGCCCCACCGGCGCGAAGCCGGAGGGCAGCTGCAGCGGCGCCCGGTGCCGGCGTGCCGCCGCGAGCTCCTCGCGCAGCCGGGTGAGCCGGTCGATGGCCGCCTCCATCTCGGCGTCGAGGAGGTCGATCTGCTCCCCGAGTCCCTGGCCGCCGAGGTCCCACTCCGGGATGTCGGCCAGCGGCACCCCGAGGTCACCGAGCCGGATGATCTGGAGGAGCCGGACGAGGTGCGGCACCCCGTAGTGCTTGTAGCCGTTGGACCCCCGCTCCGGCTCCTCGAGCAGCCCCATGCGGTGGTAGTGCCGCACCGTGCTCACCGACGTGTGCGCCAGCTCCGCCAGCTGCCGGGTGCTCCATGCCATCGGGGACCTCTCGGGGTGCGGTGCGGGTGGACGAACCGGTGGGGCGGGCGGCCGGGCGCCCGCCCCACCGTACGCGCGGGCGGTCACAGCAGCGTGTGGACGAGCCACGGCACGAGGCGGGTCAGCGACCACGCCTCCCAGAGCGCGCCGACCACGAGGAGGAGCAGCGCGGCGAGCACCAGCCGCCCGAGACGACGGACGCCGATCCCGTACGCCTCCCGACGGGTCGACGCCCCTACGGACGCCGGCCGCAGCCAGGCCCGTCCGAGGACCCACGCGCCGAGCAGGAGCAGGACGTAGGCCTCGAACTCGATGAGGACGGTCAGCGAGTGCGGGATGAACGCCACCCGCAGGGTCGGCGTGGTCGGCGTGAGGGCGATGCCGATGGTCAGCGCCTTCCACGCGAAGAGCGGCAGCCCGAGGAACGGGACGACCATCGAGGGCAGGACGATCAGCGCCGCCCCCACGGTGAGGGTGTTGACGGCGAGGATCGTCAGGGCGAACAACCACGGGTTGCCGAACACCCGCAGGACGAGGTCGGTCTGACCGGACTCCTCGAAGCCGGCCGCCTGCGCGGCCACGAGGTCGGGGAAGAGCAGGCCCAGGAGCATCCCGACGAGCAGGATGCCGAAGGCGCCGGCGTTGAGCCAGAGGAACGGGCGCAGGTCGCTCCGGACGACGTCGACGGTGCTGCGCAGGACGGTCGGCATGGTGGGTTCTCCGTGGGGTCGGGGCTGCCGGCGCGCCTCGTGGGCGCCGTGTCGGTCCCATCCGAAACCGTGCTGTCGGAGCAGGGTCAAGTCGGGCATCGCCGGCCGCGATCGGCGCACCGGGAAGCCGGGCGTCAGCGTCGGGGCCCGACGAGGCGGTCGACTGCCTCACGGGTCGCGGCGGCGACCAGGGCGTTGTCGGGCTCGGCGTCCGGGGTGTCCTGCCGGGTGAAGACGGCGACGACGACGGGTGCCCGTCCGGCCGGGTAGACGACCGCGATGTCGTCACGAACGCCGTACTCGCCGGTCCCGGTCTTGTCGGCGACGGGCCAGGCGGGGTCGACACCGGCACGGACGGTGGCGTCCCCGGTCGTGCACCCGAGCATGAGGTTGCGCAGAAGCGTCCGGTCCCCGACCGCGAGGTCGGAGCCGAGGACGACGTCGCGCAGGCCTCGCGCGAACTGCGCGGGGGTCGTCGTGTCGCGGGGGTCGCCCGGCAGTGCCTCGTTGAGCTCGGGTTCGACCCGGTCGACCCGGGTGACGCGGTCACCGTGCTCGCGCAGCCACGCCTGGACCGCCCCCGGGCCGCCCAGCCGCTCGACGAGCAGGTTGGCGGCCGTGTTGTCACTGAACCGCAGCGCGGCGTCGAGCAGCTCGCGCACCGTCATCCCCGTGTCGACGAAGCGGCTGGTCACCGGCGCGTACTCGAGCAGGTCCTCCCGGGTGTAGCGGACGACCTCGTCGAGGTCGGCGTCGCTCGAGCGGTCCAGCACCGCCGCGGCGATGAAGGTCTTGTTGGTGGAGGCGAAGGGGAAACGGGTCCCGGAGCGCCACGAGACGGTGCGCCCGGTGGCGGTGTCGATCGCGGTCACGCCCAGCGTGGCGTCGTGCACGCGCTCGAGGGCGGCGAAGGCCCGGTCGGAGGCCCTCGAGCCCACCCCCTCGTCCCGGACCGAGGTCGCGGTCGTGACGTCGGCGCCCGTCGGCGCGAGGGGCGCCGCGGCGACCGCCGGCCCGATCGAGAGGACGCCGACCACGGACGACGCGAGGAGGAGGGATCGGGTGCGGGTGAGGCGGTGAGGCCGTCGGAGAGATGTCATGCCGCCACGTTCGCCGGGCCCGCCCGTGCGCGCGAGTGCGCGATCGCGCAGTTCCATGCCGATCCGGCATGGCTCGCGTCCGGCGCTCCACGTACGGTGAGGGCGTGGACCTGCTCGCCGCCTGCCGTGTGCTCGTCGAGGTCGACGAGCGGGGCAGCGTCACGGGCGCGGCCGGTGCGCTGGGCATCGCCCAGTCGGTCGCGAGCCGGAGGTTGAGCGCTCTCGAGCGACGGCTCGGCGGCACCCTGCTCGAGCGACGGTCGCGGCGGACCGGGCTCACACCGCTGGGACGTGACCTGGCCCCGACCGCCCGGCGTCTCGTGGCCCTGGCCGACGAGCTCGAGCTGGATGCGGCGAGGGCGCGGCTGCGTCCGCTCACCCTCGCCGTCCCGCGCCACTGCGCCGAACGGGACCTGGCCGCCGTCGCCGCGGCGGCGCGAGTCGCGGGGATGAACGTCGAGCCCGTCCCCGCCGACCCGAACGAACGGACAGACCTCGTGGCCAGGCAGGCGGCGCGGGTCGGCGTCGTCGCGGTCCCTGCGGACGACGGGACGTGGTGCACGCCGCTCGGCGCCGCCGGGGCGGTCCGTGCGTCCGGCGCCCCTGGGCCGCTGCGCCTCGCGCAGCTGCGTCCCTCGCGCGCCGGCCGGGGTCGGACGGCCACGCCGGCAGGGGCGCGTCTGCGCACGACTCCCGAGGACGACGTGCCGCACCTGCGCGACGTCCTCGTCCGGGCCGGCGCCGCGGCCGGGCTCGCACCGGGCCAGCTGCCGGTCGACCGCAGCCGTACCGCGGCCCTGACCGGCGTGCTCGCCGACGGCGACCTCCTCCTCTGCTCCGAACGCGAGGCCGAGGACCTCGGCCTAGCCTGGCGTCCCCTCGGGGGGGTCGACCTCGTGCGCGGCCACCGGCTGTACGGTGACAGCGGCGACGACGTGGCGGCGCTGCTGGCGGCGGCGGCCGCCGAGCTCGCCGACGCGTTGGGGGCCGATGGAGCACGGCGTGCCTGAGCCGGCCCGCACGGCCAACCTCCGGGAGGCGCTGCGGGCGGACCTCGCGGACGCCGGGCTGCGCGCGAGCCTGCTGGCGCGCAACCTCGGGACCGGGCGGGAGGTCGCGATCGACGCCGACGTGCTCACCCCCGCCGCGTCGCTGGCCAAGCTGCCGCTGGCGCTGGCCGTCCTCACCCGGGTCGACGACGGGCGGCTCGACGGCGGGGCGCGCATCGAGGTCCCACCCGGGCAGCCGCACGAGGCGACCCCCGGGCTGGGCCGCCTCCGGCACCCGGCGGTCGTGGCGGTCGAGGACCTCGTCGGCCTCGCACTCACGGTCAGCGACAACGCCGCCGCCGACGCCCTGCTGCGGCTCGTCCCTCCCGCCGAGGTCACCGCCGACCTCGACGCGCTCGGCGTCGCGCCGATGGTGGTGCGCCACCCCTTCGCCGAGCTGTCGGACACGCCGCTCGACCGGCTGCCGGCCCACGAGGGGCACCTCGCCCACACCCTCGCGATCCGCGGCAGCACGCCGGCCCACGGGCACCCGGTGCGGCAGCTGGACGTCGCCCGCACCAACGTCGTCACCGCCCGGTCGACAGCGGACCTGCTCGAGCGGGTGTGGACCGGCCGCGGGCTGCGGCCCGCGGTGGCCGAACGCCTGCGCGAGCACCTGCACGGCAACGCCCTCCGTCATCGGCTGGCCCCGGACCTCGCCTCGGACGACGCCCGCTGGGCCTCCAAGACCGGCTCCCTTCTCAACCTGCGCCACGAGGCCGGCGTCGTCGAGCATGCCGACGGCACGCTCGTCGTGGTCGTGGCCCTCAGCACGTCGAGCGTGCCGGCGTCCGTGCAGCCCGCCGCCGACGCGAGCCTCGGCGCCGCGGCGCGGGCCGTCCACGACCACGTGCGCTGACGGGCGGCCGCGCCCCGCCCCGTGCCAGACTCGCGCGGGTGGCCGACTTCGAGCTGACGACGGACGAGCTGCGCGCGGTCGCCGGGTACGCCGCCGACTGCGCCGAGCCGGCGCTCGTCGTGTGGGACCGCGCCCACCCCGACGACGACCGGCCGCGCGCCGCGATGGACGCGGCCCGCGAGTTCGCGCAGGGCGCGCCGCGCTCGAACCTCCAGCGCCGCACCGCGACCGACGCCCACCGCGCCGGGCGGGAGGCATCCACCGAGGCGGCGAAGCACGCGGCGACGGCCGCCGGTGACGCCGCGGCCGCCGCCTACCTGCACCCGCTCGCGAACGCCACGCAGCTGCGGCATCTCCTCGGCGCCGCGGTGCACGCGGCCCGGGCCGCCGAGCTGTACCGGGGCGACGACCCCGTGGTCGCCGAGTACGTGCTCGACGCCGCGGCCCGGCGGGCGGGCCCGGTCGTCCTCGACGTCCTGTCGCGCTACCCCCGGGCACCGGAGGGCGGTAGTCGCGTGGCGACGCTCCTGCACCGGCTCGACGTGCTGCTGCGCGACCCTCCCCCGCCGAAGCGCGTCGTCGACGACCCCGGCCCGTTCTTCCACGGCACCCGGGCCGACCTCCGTCCCGGTGACGTGCTGACGCCGGGCTGGCGCTCGAACTTCGGGTCGGGCCGCCCCATGAAGCACATCTACGTCACGGCCTCGTCGAACGGCGCCCCCCTGGCGGCCGAGCTCGCGCGCGGCGACGGGCCACCCCGCGTCTACCGGGTCGAGCCGCTCGGCCCGCTCGAGGACGACCCCAACGTCACCGACAAGCGCTTCCCGGGCAACCCGACCCGCTCCTACCGCACGACCGAGGGCGTCCGCGTCGTCGAGGAGGTGCTCGACTGGGAGCCCCCGGACGCCGCGCTGGTGCAGCGCCTCCGCGACTCCTCCGGCGAGCTGGCCGAGCTCGGCATCGAGGCGATGGATTGACCTGGGAGGTCGCCACTGGGCAGGACACCATGAGCAGCGTCACCCACGTCGGGCACATCCTTCACGGCCGCCGTCGCGGGAGCCCGACTGTCGGACGGTCCGGGGTGGAGCGCCCCGCGCCCCACCCCGACCAACTCCTGGACCTCTTACCGGTCAGTAGTCGTGCAGGGAGCTGACCCGGTTCGCGATCCCCGCGTAGACGTTGCGACCGTGCCCGTCGTAGTGGGTGTGTGAGACCCAGTGCTCGCCGGTGTAGCCCGCACCGTCCCAGAGGTCCCAGTCGTGACCGGTCCGGTTGTAGGTGCTCTCGATGTTGTTGTTCATGCCGGTGGGCCCGATGTTGTCCCCGAGGTTGGCGTCGCCCACCGAGAACGTCGCCATGACACCCGTGCCGTTGGGCCCGGTGAAGACGCACATCTTGAAGTTCGGGCAACGGTCGTACCCAGTCGCCGCCGATGCGGATGGGGCGGCTGCCACGGCGAGGAGTGCGGCTCCGACCAGTCCCGTGGCGACTCGATGCTTCCTGCGCATGATGCTCCTTCTGTGAGTAGGCGGACCAGACGTGGTCCATGAGAAAGGAAGCCCCCGAGTCCCCCCGGACAGCCCCCCGGCCGGACGCTAGCAGCGCTGAGACCGAGCCGCACGGCGAGAGCGAAGCAGGCTGCCCCACAGCCCTTTCGACGTGCGAGGGATCAACGCCACCGAACGGGCATACGAAGCAGCCATGCATCCCACTGGCGCCTGAACCGCTCACCGGCGATGGCGGCCTCGGGGCGCACCTATACGCGCGCTCCGAGAGGTCGGCACGGAGCAGCCCACTGCGCCCGTCAGAGACGGAACACGAGGCCGGCGGCGCGAGCGTGGAAGCCACAGCAGCCGGTCAGTGTCGAGCTCCCGGGGCGCGGTCCGGCGCCCAGCTGAACCAGGGTGCCTTGTGTTCAGAGGACGACGGTCGGGTCGCCGCAGCGTCGCCCTCAGCCCGCCACAGTCCTCCGCGTTCCGCGCCGCCATTCGGTCGACGGCGCCGCGACCAGCGCGATTCCGTGACCCGCCGGGTGGTCACGTAGCGTTTTCGGGTGACCACCCCCACGCGACCCCACCCCCGCCGCGCCGCGCTCGCCCTCGCCGGGGCGCTCGCCGTCACCCTCGCCGGCTGCTCGACCGGCACCCCCGAGGCGGCCCCGACCAGCGCGACCGCGTCGAGCACCGCCGCGTCGCCCTCGGCCTCGGCGACCCCGTCGCCCAGCGAGACCCCGAGCTGCGCCGACACGACGTACGAGGCGATGACCGCGGACCAGCGGCTCGGCCAGCTGCTCATGGTCGGCTTCGACACCAACGCCTCGCTCGACGCGCTCGACACGACCATCACGAAGGACCACGTCGGCAACGTCATCTACCTCGGCGGCTGGGAGGGCGCCGAGAAGGTGTCGACCACCTCCGAGCACCTCCAGGGGCTCGTGTCCCGCAAGGCCACGGCCGGCATCGACCTGATGATCGCCGCCGACCAGGAGGGCGGCGAGGTGCACCAGCTGCGCGGCGAGGGCTTCACCCGCCCGCCGACCGCGAGCGAGCAGGCGCGGATGTCCTCGTCCGCGCTGCGCAAGGCCGCCGCCGGCTGGGCCGAGGAGCTCAAGGACGCCGGGGTCAACGTCAACCTCGCCCCGGTCACCGACACCGTGCCGGCCGACCTCGGCCGCGGCAACGAGCCGATCGGCAAGTACGAGCGCGAGTACGGGTCGGACCCGAAGACCGTCGAGAAGGCGTCGACGGCGTTCATCGAGGGGATGCTCGACGGCGGCGTCGAGGCGACGGTCAAGCACTTCCCGGGGCTCGGCCGCATCCGCAACAACACCGACTTCCACAGCACCGGCATCACCGACCCGACGACGACGAAGGACGACGCCTACCTCGAGCCGTTCGCCGCGGGCGTCGACGCCGGCGCCGGCCTCGTCATGGTCGGCTCGGCGAACTACGCGAAGATCGACCCCGGCGTGCCGGCGATGTTCTCGCGCACGGTCGTCACCGACATGCTGCGCGGCGACCTCGGCTTCGACGGTGTCGTCATCACCGACGACGTCAACGCGCAGTCCGTCCGCTCCACCTCCCCCGGGCAGCGCGCCGTCAAGTTCGTCGAGGCGGGCGGCGACATCACGCTGACCGGCGACGCGTCCGTGGCCCCCGCGATGCTCGAGGCGCTCACCGCGAAGGCGGCCAAGGACGACGACTTCGCGCAGCAGGTCGACGCCTCGGTGCACCGCGTGCTCGACCTCAAGGACCGGATGGGCCTGCTGCCCTGCTCGTCGTCGTCGTCGAAGGCCGGGGACTGACGGCGGGCACCCCTCCCGCCGCGGCCCGGACCGGCCTAGGCTCGACGGGGTGACGGCCTCCCCTTCCACCGCACCGGCCCCGGTCATCGTCCTGGCGTCCGGCGAGCACACCGACACCCTCCTCGACGTCTTCTGGCGCTACTCGCGCGAGTACGACCTGCGCACCGCCGGCTCGTGCCGCGAGGCGTGCGACGTCACCGAGGACGCCCTCGCGCAGGGCCACCAGGTGGCGATGTTCGTCACCGACTCACGCCTGCCCGACGAGGAGAACGTGCTCGCCGCCTTCGCGGAGTGGCGCCACCTCGTGCCGACCGCGCGCCGGCTCGTCGTCGCGCCGTACGACCGGTTCCTCTCCGACGCCCCGCGGCTGCGCTCCGGCATGGCCAAGGGCAAGTACGACGCGTACCTCCTCATGCCGCGCGGCACGCGGGACGAGGAGTTCCACCACTCCGTGACCGAGCTGCTCAGCGAGTGGGGCTGGACCGCGACCGACCCCGACGTCGTCGTCGCCAAGATCGTCGCGCCGCCGGGTGACGTCGTGGCCCAGCAGGTCCGCGACTTCTTCGACCGGATGGGCATCCCCTGCCGCTCGGTCGAGCCCGACAGCGAGATCGGCCGGCACGTGGCCGAGCACTTCCCCGAGGACGCCGGCTACCCGCGGGTCTGGGCCGCCAACCGCGACCCCATCGTCGCGACGTCGGTGCGCGACGTCGCCCGCTCGTTCTTCGACACCCAGGCCGAGCGCGAGATGGACGCCGCCGCAGGGGCATCCGTCGTCGACGTCGCGGTCGTCGGTGGTGGACCCGCGGGGCTCGCGACGGCGGTCTACGCGGCATCCGAGGGACTCTCGACGATCGTCCTCGACGGCAGCGCCATCGGCGGGCAGGCCGGCACGAGCTCGATGATCCGCAACTACCTCGGCTTCCCGCGCGGCGTCTCCGGGATGCGGCTGGCCCAGCGGGCGCGCAACCAGGCGCTGCGCTTCGGTACGCGCTTCCACACCGGGTGGGAGGTCGAGCAGCTGGTCGCGGGCGCCGAGGGCGGGCCACACCTGTTGCGCGGCAGCGACTTCGAGATCAGTGCGCGGTCGGTGGTCGTCGCGTCCGGTGTCGACTACCGACACCTCGGCGTGCCGTCGGTCGAGGCGCTGGTCGGGCGCGGCGTCAACTACGGCGCGGCGATGTCGCTCTCGCGCGAGATGGAGGACCAGGACGTCGTCGTCGTCGGGGGCGGCAACTCCGCCGGTCAGGCCGCGGTGCACCTGGCGCGCTTCGCGCGGTCGGTGACCGTGGTCGTGCGCCGGCCGTCGCTGTCGGAGACGATGTCGGCCTACCTCGTCGGCGAGATCGAGTTCAACCCGCGCATCAGCGTCGAGCCGTGCACGCAGGTCGTCGACGCCGGCGGGGATGGCCGCCTCGAGTGGGTGGCGTTGCGCGACACCACGACCGGCGAGACGCGGCAGCGCCCGGCGTACGGACTCTTCCTGCTGCTCGGGGCCGAGCCGCACTGCGGCTGGCTGCCCGACGAGGTCGCGCTCGACGAGCGCGGCTTCGTCCTCACCGGGCGCGACGTGCCGAAGGACCGCTGGGTCGACGGCCTGCCGCCCGAGAACCTCGCGACGAGCGTGCCCGGCATCTTCGCCGCCGGTGACGTGCGGGCCGGCTCGATGAAGCGGGTCGCGGCGGCCACCGGCGAGGGCGCGTCCGCCGTCCCGCTCGTGCACGCCTGGCTGAGCCCCGGCGACGCCTGAGGGGTCCCGCCGGGGGTGGCCCCGGCAGCGCGCGTCAGGCCGAGACGACCGTCACCGGCATCGAGGAGTCGGCCGGGATGCCGAGGTCCGACGGCGGCCGGCCCTTGAGCACCATCTGCGCGCCGAGCGCGGCGACCATCGCCCCGTTGTCGGTGCAGAGCTTGGGCCGGGGCACGCGCAGCTCGATGCCCGCGGCGTCGCAGCGCTCCTGCGCCATCGCCCGCAGCCGCGAGTTGGCCGCCACGCCGCCGCCGATCTGCAGGTGACCGACGCCGTGCTCGCGGCAGGCGTCGATCGCCTTGCGGGTCAGCACGTCGGTCACGGCCTCCTGGAAGCTGGCGGCGACGTCGGCGACCGGGACCGACTCTCCCGCAGCCTCCTTCGCGGCGACCCAGCGCGAGACGGCGGTCTTGAGCCCGGAGAACGAGAAGTCGAAGCGGTGGCGCTCCATGTCACGCCCGCCGGTCAGCCCACGCGGGAAGTCGATGACGACCTGCCCCTCGCGCGCGACGCGGTCGATGTGCGGGCCGCCGGGGAACGGCAGCCCGAGGACGCGCGCGACCTTGTCGAACGCCTCCCCCGCCGCGTCGTCGATCGTCGACCCGAGGCTGCGCACGTCGTGCGTGACGTCGGGGACGAGCAGCAGCGAGGAGTGCCCGCCGCTGACGAGCATCGCGAGGGTCGGCTCGGGCAGCGGGCCGTGCTCGACGATGTCGACGGCCACGTGGCTCGCGAGGTGGTTGACGCCGTGCAGCGGCACGCCGAGCGAGAGGGCCAGCGCCTTGGCCGACGCGACACCCACCATGAGGGCGCCGGCCAGACCCGGGCCGGAGGTGACGGCCACGGCGTCGACGTCGCGGAGCGTGACGCCGGCCTCGGCGCAGGCCCGCTCGATCGTCGGGACCATCGCCTCGAGGTGGGCTCGGCTCGCGACCTCGGGCACGACCCCGCCGAAGCGCGCGTGCTCGTCGACGCTGCTCGCGATGGCGTCGAACAGGAGGGTCTCGCCGCGGACGAGGCCGACACCGGTCTCGTCGCACGAGGTCTCGATGCCGAGGACGAGGGGCTCGTCAGTCATCTGCGGCTCCGTTCTGCTGGAGGGACTTTCGCATGACGAAGGCGTCGACGCCCCCGGGGTAGTAGCGGCGACGGCGGCTGATGACCGCGTAGCCGGACGACTCGTAGAGGCCGATGGCCGGCGCGTTGTCGGCCCGCACCTCGAGGAGGACGTGCGCGGCGCCGCGGGAGAGGGCCCGTCGCTCGAGGTCCGCCAGCAGCACGCGGCCGAGGCCCTGCCCGCGTGCCTCCGGGGAGACCGCGACGGTCATGACGTCCGAGACGTCGCCGCCGTGGTCGAGCCCGCCGTAGCCGAGGAGCGTGCCCGCGTCGTCGGCCGCGACGACGTAGTCGCGCCGGGGTCGGGCCGCGAGCTCGGACCACCACGACGCCTCGCTCCAGGCGTCGTCGGGGAACAGCGACGCCTCGAGCGCCGCGAGGCCGGTGACGTCCGGCCAGCGCGCGTCGCGGAGGGTCGCGGCGCTCATCGCGCGGCGCGCTCCGCGGTGGTCAGGGCGTCCGGGCGGCGCAGGTAGAGAGGCTCGACGGGCATCGGCGTGCCCGCGGCGAGGCGGCGCGCGGCGACCCGCGCGAGCACGCCGGGGTCGACGTCGAGGACGTCGGCCAGCGGCGCCTCGAACAGCTCGGCGTACAGCAGCGGGCCACGGCCGGCGGTGGGCAGGGCGCGGACCTCGGCGGGCAGGCCGGTCGGCGCCTCGACGGCCGGCTCGGTAACCGCCTCGGCGGCGCCGTCGGCTCCGCGGCGGTAGCGGGCCCAGTAGACCTCGCGCCGGCGGGCGTCGGTCGCGACGAGGACCTCGTCGGCGTCGGTGGCGGCCAGCGCCTGCTCGGCGAGGACGTCGAGCGAGCAGACGCCGTGCACCGGGACGTCGAGCGCGTAACCCATCGTCACGGCCGTCACCATCCCGACGCGCAGGCCGGTGAACGGCCCCGGGCCGGTGCCGACGGCGAGGTCGGTGACGTCGCGGACGCCCGCGCCGGCCTGCGCGAGGGTGCGCTCGACGAGCGGGGCGAGCAGCTCGGTGTGGGCACGGGCGTTGACCTCGACGCCGACGACCGGCTGCTCTCCGTCGCGCAGGACGGCGACGCCGATGGCCGAGGTGGAGGTGTCGAGGGCGAGGGTCAGCACGGCTCTCCTCCGAGGGGTGCGAGGGGGTCGGGGGCTTCGGCATCGGCCGCGTCGGCGGTGGCGTCGACCGCCCAGCGGCCGCCGACGCCGGTGACCGTGGCGGTACGGCGCTCGGTCTCGGGGTCGACGTCGAGCACGACCTCGAGCCGGTCGTCGGCGAGGCCCTCGGCGAGGCCGTGGCCCCACTCGACGACGGTGACCGACTCCTCGACGCTGGCGTCGAGGTCGAGGTCGTCGAGCTCGAGGGCGCCGCCGAGGCGGTAGGCGTCGACGTGGACGAGCGCCGGCCCGCCGACGGTCGAGGGGTGCACGCGCGCGATGACGAACGTCGGGGAGGTCACCGCTCCCCGCACGCCGAGGGCCTCGCCGAGGCCCTGGGTGAGGGTGGTCTTCCCGGCGCCGAGGCCGCCGGTGAGGACGACGAGGTCGCCCGCCCGCAGCACCCCGCCGAGGGCGGTGCCGAGGGCCCGGGTGTCGTCGACCTCGGGCAGCACGAACCGACGGGCGCTCACGAGGCCGCCTCCCTGCGGGCCCGGCCGGCCCGCCGCTTCTTCGAGATGTCCTGGACGGTGCGCCGCACGCGCGGCTTGCTGCTGACCGGCACGCCCTCGGCCACGGCTCGCTGGGCGCGCTGGATGAGCGCGAGCAGCTGCTCGGTGACGAGGTCAGGGTGCTCGAGCATGAGGATGTGCCCGGCGTCCTCGACGACGACGTGCTCGGCGCCGGGGACGTGCCGGACGATGTCCTCGGAGTGCGAGGCCGGCGTGATGAGGTCGCCGGCGCCGTTGATGACGAGGAGCTCGACACCGGTCAGCGCCTGAAGCGACGGCACGAGGTCGAGGCCGTCGATGTCCGGCAGGAAGGCGGCCATCACGTCGAACGAGGTCTCGAAGATCATCTCGGCGACGAGGTCGACCAGGGCCGGGCTGACCGGCGAGTCGAAGGCCCAGCGGGCGACGGCGAGGTCCTGGACGCCCTTGCCCATCTTCCGCAGGACGCCGATCGGGCCGGCGTGGCGGGAGAGGCGGGTCAGCACGCCCGGCCCGAGGGAGCCGACGACCCGACCGACGAGCGGTCCGAGGCCGAACTCGGTCACCTCGTGGCCGCCCGGCGAGGTCGAGACGAGCGCGACGGCGAGGACGCGGTCGCGCACCACGTCGGGGTGCTGGCCGGCGAAGGACATCACGCTCATCCCGCCCATCGAGTGGCCGATGAGCACGACCGGGCCGGTCGGGCAGGTGGCCTCGATGACGGCGGCGAGGTCGAGGCCGAGCCGGGCGACGGTGCACGTGGAGAGGTCCGGAGTGGAGGAGCGGCCGTGCCCGCGCTGGTCGTAGGTGACGACGCGCAGCCCCTCGTCGAGCAGCGCGCGCCGCTGGAGCACCCACGACTGCATGGTGAGGGCGAAGCCGTGGGCCATGACGACCGTCGGGGTGCGCCCGGCGAGGCGGCCGCGGCTCGCGGTGCGCGGGGCGTCGATCTCGACGTGGAGGTCGACGCCGTCGTCGGTGCGCACCGTCAGCGACTCGCTCGGGACGTGACCCCAGCCCTCGACGGGGTCGCCGAGGTCGGGGCGCATCGCCGGCCCGCGGCGGACGCGGTCGCCGACGGCTCCGAGCAGCCCGAGCGGCCCTCCGGTGGGACGGGTGGGCATCAAGCGCCCTCCCCGACCACGACCCGGGGCAGACGGGGGGCCATCCGGGTGACGACCTCGTAGTTGATGGTGCCGGCGGCCTGCGCCCAGTCCTGGGCCGTGGGCTCGCCGTCGGCTCCGCGGCCGAGGACGGTCACCTCGTCGCCGGGAGCGCCGTCGAAGTCCGGGCCGAGGTCGAGGACGAACTGGTCCATGCAGACCCGTCCACCGATGGCGTACCGGCGGCCCCCGACCTGCACCGGACCGGCGTTGCCGGCGTGCCGCGGGATGCCGTCCGCGTAGCCCATCGGGACGAGGCCGAGCACGGTGTCGCGGTCGGTCGTGTACTCGTGGCCGTAGCTGACGCCCTGGCCGGCGCGGGCGCGCTTGACCTGGGTGAGGCGGGCCGTCACGCGCATCGCCTCGCGCAGGCCGAAGTCGGCCGGGCTGCCGAGGTCGGGCACGGGCGAGAGCCCGTAGACCGCGAGGCCGGGGCGAACGAGGTCGAAGTGCGCGGAGGGGTTGGTGAGCGTCGCGGCGGAGTTGGCGAGGTGGCGCAGGCCGGGGTCGACGCCGGCGGCCTCGAGCTCGGCGACGGCCTCGACGAAGCGCTCCTGCTGGGCGCGGACGGTCGGGTGCTGCGGGGCGTCGGCCCACGCGAAGTGCGACCACGTGCCCGTGACGCGGACGGCGCCCTCGGCGACGGCGGCCGCGAGCGCGTGCGTGAACTCGCTCCAGTCGGTGAGGACGCCGCCGCGGCCGAGGCCGGTGTCGACCTTGGCCTGGACGGGGGCGGTGGTGCCGCGCTGGCGGGCGGCGGCGACGACGGCGTCGAGGTTCCAGCGGCTGCCGACGGTGAGGTCGACGTCCGCGTCGAGGGCGGCGCCGAGGTCGGCCTGCGGCGGGTAGATCCACGTGAGGAGAGGGGCGTCGACGCCGGCGGCGCGCAGCGCCAGGGCCTCCTCGAGCTGGGCGACACCCAGCCAGGTGGCGCCACCGGCGAGGGCGGCGCGGGCTGCGGTGACGAGGCCGTGGCCGTAGGCGTCGGCCTTGACGACGGCCATGACCTGGGCCGGGGCGCAGCGACGCACGAGCGCGGCGACGTTGTCGCGGATGGCCGCGGCATCCACCGTCACCCACGCGGACGCACCCGTCGGCGCGGTCGCTCGGGCGGGTGCGGTGGGGGCGGGGTGGTCGGTCATGAGCCTGTCCAGTCTAGGACCGCAGGTCGGGCCGGGTCCGCGGAGGTCACGAGACGCGGGCCCGATGCGGTCCGATCGGCGGAGGCAGTCACGGTGCGGGTGCCGGGGCCGGCCAGGTGCGGCCCCCACCCGGAAGCGCTCGAACCTGAGAGCGGACCCCCAATAGGTGCTCTCCCAGCCTCCTGTCACCGCGGAAGGAATCCCTTCCATCCCGGAAGGTTTCCCTGCCACCGCGGAAGGAGTCCCTTCCACCGGCAAGGTCTTCCTTCCACCTAGCAACGTTTCCCTTCCACGGCACAAGGGAGTGGTTGCCGGCGGAAGGGAAACCTTGCGGCCTGATGGCAGTGGTTGCGGCTGGAAGGTAAACCTTCCGCTCCGCATGGAGGCTGGGAGGGTACATATTCGCTCCCCGCTCTCAGGAACGCGCCCGGCCCGTCCCTCCGCTCCCGGCTCAGCGGCGGAGGAGTGCGGCCACGGTCTCGGGCACGGCCCGTGCCACGTCGAGGGCGCGCACCGGTCCACCGGGGTTGGCCCGGTCGGCGGCGACGCCGTGCACCAGCGCCCCGAGGGCTCCTGCGACGTCCGCCCGCAGGCTCGACGCGAGCAGCGTCCCGACCACCCCGGCCAGCACGTCCCCCGCCCCGGCCGTCCCGAGCCACGCCGGCGCGTCCGCCTGCGACCACACCGGCGCACCATCCCCCGGCGGCACGACGAGCGTCGTCGACCCCTTGAGCAGCACCGTCGCCCCGGTCACCTCGGCCAGCCGCCGGGCGTGCCGCAGCGGCGCCGCCTCGACGGCCGCGCGCTCCACGTCCTCGCCGGTCAGCCGCGACAGCAGCCGCGCGCACTCCCCCGCGTGCGGCGTCAGCAGCGTCACCCGCTCGGCCCGCTTGCGCAGCACCGCGGCGTTGAGCAGGTCCAGCCCGCCGGCGTCCACGAGCACCGGCTCGTCACCGGCGAGCGCGTCCCGCGCGGCGTCGAGCTGGGCCTTCGACCCCGCCGCCCGCGACGTCGTGTCGAGCCCGGGCCCGACGACCCACGCCTGCACCCGCCCGACACCGTGCGTCACCTCGGGCACGTGCGCGCGCACGAGCCCCTCGGGCGTGGGGGTCCCGACGTACCGGACCATCCCCGCCCCCGCCTCGACGGCCGCCGTCGTGCACAGCAGCGCGGCGCCCGTGTAGGACTCCCCGCCGGCCACGACCCCCAGCACCCCGCGCGAGTACTTGTCGTCCCGCGGCCCGGGCACCGGCCACATGCCGGCGACGTCGTCGTGGTCGATGCGGCGCACCACGGGGACGGCATCGACCTCCAGCCCGATGTCGACGACGGTCAGCGCGCCGCACGCCTGCTCGGTCGGGGTCAGCAGGTGCACCGGCTTGGCGACCGAGAACGTCACCGTCTCGTCGGCGAGCACCCCGTCGGCGTCGAAGACCTCGCCGGCCGGGTCCTGGCCCGAGGGCAGGTCGACCGCCAGCACGTACGCCGACTCCGGCACCGCCGACACCCACGCAGCCGCCCACTCCGGCAGCCCCGGCCGCGCCCCGATGCCGAGGATGCCGTCGAGGACGAGGTCGGCCTCGGCGACCAGCGCCACGTCACCGCTCAGCACGACGCCCGCGGCCTCAGCCGCCGCGCGCGCCCCTCCGTGCACCGTCTCACCGACGAGCGCGACGGCCGCGTACCCGGCCTCGGCCAGGGAGGCCGCCGCGTACAGCGCGTCGGCGCCGTTGTTGCCCGGCCCGACGAGCGCCACGACCGAGCGGCCCCCGCGCTCCTCGAGCCGCGCCGCGGCCACCGCCGCCAGCCCCTCGACGGCGCGCGCCATCAGCTCGCCGTCCGCGAGCGACGCCATGAGCGCCTCCTCGGCGGCGTACACCGCGGCGGTCCCGTGGCCCTCGATCATCGCTGCTCCTCCCGCTCCGCGACGACGACCGCCGAGGCGATCCCGGCGTCGTGCGAGAGCGACACGTGGATGGACGTGATGCCGAGCTCGGCGACGGCCGCCTCGACGGTGCCGCGCAGCCGGAAGGCCGGCCGGCGGTCGGCTCCCCGGACGACCTCGGCGTCGTGCCACTGCAGGCCGACGGGCGCCCCGAGCGCCTTGGCCAGGGCCTCCTTGGCCGCGAACCGCGCCGCCCGCGAGTTGAGCGGCAGCACCCGCTCCCCCTCGGTGAACAGCCGCTCCCCGAGGCGCGGCGTGCGCTCGAGCGTCGCGCCGAAGCGCTCGACGTCGACGACGTCGATCCCGACCCCGACGATCACCGCGCCACCGGCGTCATGCCGCCGCCCTCGACGTCACTCGACCGTGACCGACTTCGCGAGGTTGCGCGGCTGGTCGACGTCGAGGCCCTTGGCCGTCGCCAGGTGCAGCGCGAAGACCTGCAGCGGCACGACCGCCAGCAGCGGCGCGAGCATCGGCGAGCACTGCGGGATGCGGACGACCTCGCTGGCGAACGGCTCGACGTCCTCGTCGCCGTCGTGGGCGATGACGAGGGTGCGCGCACCGCGGGCGCGGATCTCCTGGATGTTGGAGACGACCTTCTTGTGCAGCTCGTGCGGGGTGTCCGGACCGGGCACGACGACGAACACCGGCTGGCCGGGCTCGATGAGCGCGATCGGGCCGTGCTTGAGCTCGCCGGCCGCGAAGCCCTCGGCGTGGATGTACGCGAGCTCCTTGAGCTTGAGCGCGCCCTCCATCGCCACCGGGTAGCCGACGTTGCGGCCGAGGAAGAGCACCGTGCGGGTGTCGGCCATGAACTCGGCCATCTCCTGCACGCGGCCCATCCGGCCGAGCAGGTCCTCGATCTTCGCGGGGATCTCGGCGAGCTCGGCCATGACGGCCTTCGCGTCGTCGGCGTAGGTCTCGCCGCGCAGCTGCGCGAGGTAGAGCCCGAGGACGTAGCAGGCGGTGATCTGCGCGAGGAAGGCCTTGGTGGAGGCGACGGCGATCTCGGGGCCGGCGTGCGTGTAGAGCACCGCGTCGGACTCGCGCGGGATCGTCGAGCCGTGCGTGTTGCAGATCGAGAGGGTCATCGCGCCGAGCTCGGTGGCGTGCTTGACCGCCATCAGCGTGTCCATCGTCTCGCCGGACTGGCTGATCGAGACCACGAGCGTGTCCTCGTCGACGATCGGGTCGCAGTAGCGGAACTCGTGGGCGAGGGCGACCTCGACCGGGATGCGCGTCCAGTGCTCGATCGCGTACTTGGCGACCATGCCGGCGTACGACGCGGTGCCGCACGCGACGATCGTGATGCGCCGCACCTGGCGCAGCCGCTCCTCGGAGATGCGGACCTCGTCGAGCACGAGCGCGCCCGACTCGTCGGTGCGCCCGAGCAGCGTGTCGGCGACGGCGTGGGGCTGCTCGTGGATCTCCTTCTCCATGAACGTCGCGTAGCCGCCCTTCTCGGCGGCGGCGGCGTCCCAGGTGACCTCGTAGGACTTGCCCACGGCCGGCGCGCCGTCGAAGCCGATGACCGAGTGGCCGTCCGGGGTGATCGTGACGATCTGGTCCTGGCCCAGCTCGAGCGCGTGGCGGGTGTAGCCGATGAAGGCCGCGACGTCGCTGCCGAGGAAGTTCTCGCCGTCGCCGAGGCCGACGACGAGCGGGCTGTTGCGCCGCGCACCGACGACGACGCCAGGGCTGTCGGCGTGGACGGCGAGGAGCGTGAACGCGCCCTCGAGCCGGCCGACGACGGCCCGCATCGCCTCGGTGAGGTCGCCGAGACGGTCGTACTCGCGCCCGACGAGCTTGGCCGCGACCTCGGTGTCGGTCTCGGAGAGGAACTCGACGCCCTCGGCGAGCAGCTCCTTCTTCAGCGCGTGGAAGTTCTCGATGATGCCGTTGTGGATGAGCGCCAGCCGGTCACCGTCGCCGCCGCGGTGCGGGTGCGCGTTGCCGTCGGTCGGGCCGCCGTGCGTCGCCCAGCGGGTGTGGCCGATGCCGGTGCGCGAGGGGGCCAGCGGGTGCGCCTCGAGGGCGGAACGGAGGTTCTCGAGCTTGCCGGCGCGCTTCTCGGTGCTCACGCCGTCGTCGGTGACGAGGGCGACGCCCGCGGAGTCGTAGCCCCGGTACTCCAGGCGGCTCAGGCCCTCCATGACGACGTCGAGCGCCGTCCCGTCCATGCTCCGGCCGACGTAGCCGACGATTCCACACATGGCGGGCAGCCTATCCGCTGGCGGCCCCCGCCCCCGCACCGGCGCGGGCCCGTGCGGGCCCCCGGCGGCGGGTCCGGACGGCCCGTGGGGACGGGGGTTCCGCGGCCTCGCAGGACCGATGCGGAATGATGCAGGGGTGACCGCAACGGAGCAGGCACTGGCGCGCCTCGGCGTGACCGGGGCCGCCGGGGTGCCGACCCCGTACGTGGAGCTGGACCGGGGGACCTGGTCCCGGCTGCGCGAGGAGCACCCCATGAGCCTCACGCAGGACGACATCTCGCGCCTGCGCGGCCTCGGCGACCGCCTCGACCTGCGCGAGGTCGAGGACGTCTACCTGCCCCTCTCGCGACTCCTGCACTTCTACGTCGAGGCCGTCCACGGCCTGCGGCTCGCGACGAGCGAGTTCCTCGGCGAGCGCCCGAGCCGCGTCCCGTTCGTCGTCGGCGTCGCCGGGTCGGTGGCCGTCGGCAAGTCGACGACGGCCCGCATCCTGCGCGAGCTGATGTCGCGCTGGCCCCACACCCCGCGCGTCGAGCTCGTGACGACCGACGGCTTCCTCTACCCCAACGCCGAGCTCGAGCGGCGAGGGCTGCTGCAGCGCAAGGGTTTCCCCGAGTCCTACGACCGCCGCGCGCTGCTCCGCTTCGTCGCCGACGTCAAGTCGGGAATGCCGGTGGTCGAGGCGCCGCAGTACTCGCACCTCACCTACGACGTGCTGCCCGAGCCGCTCGAGGTGCGCAAGCCGGACGTCCTCATCGTCGAGGGGCTCAACGTCCTGCAGCCCCCGGGCGTGCGCCCCGACGGCGAGAGCACCATCGCCGTCTCGGACTTCTTCGACTTCTCGGTCTACGTCGACGCCCCCGTCGACGAGGTGCGGCGCTGGTACGTCGAGCGCTTCCTGCGCCTGCGCCAGACGGCGTTCGCCGACCCGCAGTCCTACTTCCACCGGTACGCCGACCTCAGCGACTCGCAGGCGCGCGAGACCGCGGCCGGCATCTGGTCGGCGATCAACGAGCCCAACCTCGTCGAGAACGTCCAGCCCACCCGGGAGCGGGCGACGCTCGTCCTCAGCAAGGGCGCCGACCACGCCGTCACGAAGATCCGGCTGCGCAAGATCTGACGCTCGACCGCGTCATCGCCCCCCGACACAGCACGACGGGCCCCGGCGTGCTGCCGGGGCCCGTCGTCGTGGTGCGGGTGTCGCCTCAGTACCAGTGCGGCGAGCGCGCCTGCCACTGCGACAGGGCGTTGCACGGCGTGCCGTACGAGCGCTTGATGTAGTCCAGGCCCCACTTGATCTGCGTGACCGGGTTGGTGCGCCAGTCGCTGGCGACGCTCGACATCTTGCTCGCGGGGAGCGACTGCGGGATGCCGTAGGCGCCCGAGGAGGAGTTCTCGGCCCACCAGCGCCAGTCGCTCTCGCCGATCCACAGTTGCTCGAGGCAGCCCCACTGGCCGGAGCCGAAGCCGTACTCGGGCAGGAGCAGGCGCGCGACGGACTTGGGGTCCTCCTGCGCGTTCTCGAGCACCTTCTTGCGCTCGGCGGCGCGGGCAGCGCGCTCCTGCGCGACCTGGCGCTTCTTCGCGAGCGCCGCAGCCTCGGCCTTCTGCTTCGCGTCGGCCTTCGCGGCGACGACGGACTTCTGGACGTTGGTCGCCGAGCGGTCGGACGCGACGCGGGCCGCGTCCTCGAGGGCGACCTGGCTCTCGTGCGTCGAACTGGCTGTGGCCGACTCGTCGAAGGCGAGGGCGGTGGCGTCGGCGTTGGCCGAGTCCTCGAAGGTGCCGCTGAGGGCGATGCCGCTCGTGACGACGGCGGCGACGAGACTGGTCGAGACCAGCGGCCGTCCGACCACGGACACGGCGGTCCGCCCGAGCGACCGCTTGGGAGCGGCGTGACGCGGGGCGTGACGCGGGGTGTATCGGGCCATGGGGGACCGGTGGACCTTCCAGGGGTGGGGGGCTCGGGGCGTGGTGCAGCCACGAGCGGCGTTACGGAATCGAGACCTTAGCCTAGGTGGAGAGGCGCCGACGGCCGAAATCGGCCCCTGAGCATCCGCTCAGACGAGCAGGTCAGGGGCCGTTCGGTCAGACCTCGAGCCCTTCGAGCAGGTCGGTCACGAGGGCCGCGATCGGGCTGCGCTCGGAGCGGGTCAGCGTCACGTGGGCGAACAGCGGGTGCCCCTTGAGCGCCTCGACGACCGCCACGACGCCGTCGTGCCGCCCGACCCGCAGGTTGTCGCGCTGCGCGACGTCGTGGGTGAGGACCACCTTGGAGTTCTGACCGATCCGCGACAGGACGGTGAGCAGGACGTTGCGCTCGAGGCTCTGCGCCTCGTCGACGATGACGTACGCATCGTGCAGGCTGCGCCCGCGGATGTGGGTCAGCGGCAGGACCTCGAGCATCCCGCGGTCGAGGATCTCCTCGACCACCTCGCGCGACACCAGCGCGGAGAGGGTGTCGAAGACCGCCTGCCCCCAGGGGTTCATCTTCTCGGCCTCGGACCCCGGCAGGTAGCCCAGCTCCTGGCCGCCGACCGCGTAGAGGGGACGGAAGACGACGACCTTGCGCTGCTGGCGGCGCTCCATCACGGCCTCGAGGCCGGCGCACAGCGCGAGCGCCGACTTGCCGGTGCCGGCGCGCCCGCCGAGGCTGACGATGCCCACGTCGGGGTCGAGCAGCAGGTCGAGCGCGATCCGCTGCTCGGCGCTGCGGCCGTGCAGGCCGAAGGCGTCGCGGTCGCCGCGCACCATCCGCACCTGCTTGTCCGGGCCGACGCGCCCGAGTCCGGAGCCCCGCGGCGAGATGAGCTTGAGCCCGGTGTGGCAGGGCATCTCCGCCGCGCCGGCGTGCTCGAGGCGGCCGTACTCGTAGAGGTGGTCCATCTCCTCGACGCTGACGTCGAGCTCGGCCATCCCGGTCCAGCCGGACTCGACGGCGAGCTCGGCGCGGTACTCCTCGGCGTCCAGCCCGCAGGCCGAGGCCTTGACCCGCATCGGCAGGTCCTTGCTGACGACCGTGACCAGGTGTCCCTCGTTCGCGAGGTTGCGGGCGACGGCGAGGATGCGGGTGTCGTTGTCGCCGAGCCGGAAGCCGGCCGGCAGGGACATCGGGTCGGTGTGGTTGAGCTCGACGCGCAGCGTCCCGCCGACCTCGCCGACCTCGACCGGGGCGTCGAGGCGCCCGGCCTTGATGCGCAGGTCGTCGAGCATCCGCAGCGCCTGGCGCGCGAAGTAGCCGAGCTCGGGGTGGTGGCGCTTGGCCTCGAGCTCGGTGACGACGACGACGGGGAGGACGACCTCGTGCTCGGCGAACCGGAGGATGGCCCGGGGGTCGGACAGCAGGACCGAGGTGTCGAGGACGAAGGTCCGGCGCGGCTCCTCTCCCGCTCGCGTGCTGGCTGCCGTCGGCGTGGTCGAGGTCATGTGCCGCTCCCGGTGGTCGGAGGAGGATCGTGGCTCGACGCTACGACCGCCTCCGGGCCCCGGCGGGAGGCGAGGACCGGCGTGTCGGCACCCGCGTGACAGCAGTGAACAGGTGTGACGTCTGGGACGAGATGTCATCCGTTCGACCCCGTCCGTCACCAGCCGTTCACCCGAGGCGGACGACCCCGCGGCGAGGACGTCCCGGAGGTCCCGCCCGCTCAGGAGCCGAAGCGGCGGTGGCGCTCCCCGTAGGCCCGCAGCGCCCGCAGGAAGTCGACCTTGCGGAAGTCGGGCCAGTAGGCCTCGCAGAAGTAGAACTCGCTGTGCGCGCTCTGCCACAGGAGGAACCCCGAGAGGCGCTGCTCCCCCGAGGTGCGGATGACGAGGTCGGGGTCGGGCTGCCCCTTGGTGTAGAGGTGCTCGGCGATGTGCTCGACGTCGATGACCTCGGCGAGCTCCTCGATGCTCGTGCCGCGCGTCGCGTGCTCGTGCAGGAGGCTGCGGACCGCGTCGGCGATCTCGCGCCGGCCGCCGTAACCGACCGCGACGTTGACGAGCATCCCGTCGACCTCGCGGGTGCGCTCCGCGGCCGCCTTGAGGCGCTGGGCCGTCGCCGCGGGCAGCAGGTCGAGGGCGCCGACCGGGTTGACCCGCCACTGCATCGTCGCCGCGATGGAGTCGACGGAGTTTTCGATGATGCCGAGCAGCGGGCGCAGCTCGCGCTCCGGGCGGTTGAGGTTGTCGGTCGAGAGCAGCCACAGGGTGACGAGCTCGACGCCCACCTCCTCGCACCACGCGAGCAGGTTGAGGATGTTGTCGGCGCCGGCGCGGTGCCCCTCCTCGGTCCCGGCGCCCCGCTGCTTGGCCCAGCGGCGGTTGCCGTCGACGAGGACTCCGACGTGGCGCGGCACCGGCGCTCCCCCGAGCTGACGGGCCACCCGCTTGGCGTACGCGGCGTAGAGGACGTCGCTGAGCCGCCGCATGCCAGCCGCCCTTCCCGTGCGCTTCCGGATCCGGCCGCCCGGCGGGGCGACCGCGGCCCACGGTACTCCGCGCTGCCGTGCCCGACCTCACGGAGCGGGGCCGTTCGTCCGGTTCCTAACCTACGCTCGCGTAGGTTACCGTGGACGCATGACCCGTGAGCAGCCCGACCCCGCCACCGAGACCGGTCGTCTCGAGGCGCTCGAGCAGCGCGTCGAGGCCGCCCTCACCACCGTCAAGCCCAAGCTGCGCGGCTGGCTGCACGCCGGGATGACCCCCGTCGCGCTCGTCGCCGGCATCGTCCTCGTGCTCCTCGCGACGACGACCGAGGGCAAGGTGTCGGCCGCCGTGTTCGCCGGCACCGCCGTGCTCCTCTTCGGCACGTCGGCGGTCTACCACCGGGGCACGTGGTCCCCCCGCGTCGGCGCCTTCCTGCGCCGGTGGGACCACTCGAACATCTTCCTCATCATCGCCGGCAGCTACACGCCCTTCGCCCTCATGCTGCCCGCCGACCAGGCCCGCCGGATGCTGCTCATCGTCTGGAGCGGCGCCCTGCTCGGGGTCGCCTTCCGCATCTTCTGGACCGGCGCCCCGCGCTGGCTCTACGTGCCGGCCTACCTCATGCTCGGCTGGGTCGCGGTCTTCTACTTCGGCCCGCTCGTCCAGCACGCCGGTGGCGGCGTCATGGCGTGGGTCGTCGTCGGCGGCGTGCTCTACAGCCTCGGCGCGCTCGTCTACGGCACCAAGCGGCCGAACATCTCGCCGCGCTGGTTCGGCTTCCACGAGGTCTTCCACGCGCTGACCGTGCTCGCCTTCACGGCGCACTTCGTCGCCGCCTCGCTCGCGCTCACCGGCCCGCAGGCCTGAGCCGCCCGGGCCGCGCGGCCCCCGACCTCCCATCCGCGGCTCGGCGCCGGGGAGCCGGAGGTCAGCGGGTCAGACCGCGCCCGGCGACCCGTCGTCGCGCCGCGGGTCGCGCGGGTCCGCCTCGAGCGCGTCGCCGGGCTCCGGCTCGACGTCGGCCGGGCCGGCCTGCTGCTCGTCGCGGCCGCGGTGGGCCCGCTGCTGGCGGTAGGACATCCGGCGCATCCGCGCGTTCATGTTGCGCATGAGGAACCAGAGCGCGAGCGCGAGGACCGTGAACGCGATGAACGCGAGGAAGCCGGTCGAGACGTCGGGCGGGGAGTCGTTCATGCGGCACGCTCCGTGACGGTGTCGTGGACGAGGGCGAGGTCGGGGCTCGTCGCGAGGGCGTCGGCCTCCGCGACGTCGGTCGGCAGGCCGGCGAACAGGTCGTCCTCGCCGTCGACGAACGGGACGAACGAGAGCGCGAGCTCGTACTCCTCGACCGGCCAGACCTGCGCCTGGAGGTCGCGCGGCACCTGGAACCACGGGCCGTCGGGGTCGACCTGGGTGGCGTGGGCGAGCAGCGCCGCGTCGCGGCGGTCGTACCAGTCGGCGCACTGGACGCGGGTGGTGACGACGCGCTCTGTGCGCGTCCAGTTCTCGAGCCACTCGGCGTACGGGCTCTCCTGGCCGAGGCCGGTCAGCGCCTCGTGGAAGGCCTCGATGCGGGCGCGGCTGAAGGTCTGGTTGTAGTAGAGCTTGAGCGGCTGCCACGCCGGCCCGGCCTCGGGGAAGGCGTCGGGGTCGCCGGCCGCCGCGAAGGCGTTGACCGAGACGTCGTGGGTCATGATGTGGTCGGGGTGGGGGTAGCCGCCGTTCTCGTCGTACGTCGTGACGACGTGCGGGCGGAAGCGACGGATCTCGCGCACGAGCGCCTCCGTCGTCACCTCGAGCGGCTCGAGCGCGAAGCAGCCCTCGGGCAGCGGGGGCAGCGGGTCGCCCTCCGGCAGGCCGGAGTCGACGAACCCGAGCCAGGTGTGCTGCACGCCGAGGATGTCCCGGGCGCGCGCCATCTCGTCGCGGCGGACCTGGGCGAGGTCGCGCAGGATGTGGACGTCGTCCTTGAGCCGGGGGTTGAGGATGTCGCCGCGCTCGCCGCCGGTGCAGGAGACGACGAGCACCTCGTGGCCGGCGTCGACGTACTTCGCCATCGTCGCCGCACCCTTGCTCGACTCGTCGTCAGGGTGCGCGTGGACGCACATGAGCCGGAGCCGTTCGGACATGAGAGACCCTTCGTGCAGGTGGGCTCGGGCGGTACCCGAGAATGGACCGAGGACCATCCTCTCACTGCCCGCCGACCACCGAGGGAGCAGCCGTGCGCCTGCCCGACCCGCGCGACCCCGCCGGCCGTCGCACGTTGCTCGCGCTCGCCGCGGTCGTGCTCGCCGTGGCCGGCATCGCCTGGTACGGGTGGACCGCGACGGCCGGCCAGGTGCGCCCGACGGTGACGGGCTACCGCGTGGAGTCCGACGCCCTCGTGCGCGTCGGCTACGACCTCGTGCGGCCCGAGGGCACGGCCGTCACGTGCCGGGTCAGCGGGCTCGACGGGTCGAAGGGCCGCGTCGGGACGGTCGAGGACGCGATCCCGGCGGACGGTCCGGCGATCGTCCACCGGGTCGTCGAAGTGCGCACGAGCGCCCGCGCGGTGACCGGTGTCGTCGAGTCCTGCGTGCGCGTCGGCGGGCTGACCTCGCACGACGGCGCGCGACGATTGTGGCGCGAGCGCCGCACGTTGGTAGACTGAATCCTTCACGTTCGGGTCCGTGCCGACGCTAGCGCCGCGAGACGGCGGTCGGCCCGGGCCCGTTGCCGTAAGCACCCCGCGGCGCGCCCGCGAGGGTCCGGCGCCCCTACGCACTTCGCAGGAGTTGATGACCCGTGACCGAGACGACGAACCAGAGCTACCTCACGCAGGCGGCCTTCGACCGCCTCCGGGCCGAGCTCGACGAGCTGACCGGCCCCGGCCGCACCGAGATCGCCAAGAAGATCGAGGCGGCCCGCGAGGAGGGCGACCTCAAGGAGAACGGCGGCTACCACGCGGCCAAGGAGGAGCAGGGCAAGATGGAGGCCCGCATCCGCCAGCTGACGCAGCTGCTCGAGAACGCCGTCATCGGCGAGACCCCCAAGGACGACGGTGTCGTCGAGCCCGGGATGATCGTCACCGTCGACATGTTCGGCGACGAGGAGAAGTTCCTCCTCGGCTCCCGCGAGATCACCGACTCCTCGATGCAGGTCTTCTCCGAGAAGTCCCCGATCGGCGCGGCCGTCAACGGCCACAAGGTCGGCGACTCGGTCTCGTACGAGGCCCCGAACGGCAAGCAGATCGAGGTCAAGATCCTCGCGGCGAAGCCCTACACCGGCTGAGCCCGGTCGCTCCGGCGACGTGACGGACGGCCCGGCCCCCTCGTGGGGCCGGGCCGTCCGTCGTCCGACCGCGCTGCCGCCCCGACGTCGTCTCGCCGCCCCCGTCTCGCCACGCCGCCCCGACCTCGCGGTGCCGGGGCGTCATGGCGCCCCGGCACCGCGAGATCGCCCCGGCGGGGCGCTCAGGCGGGCCGGACGCCGTCGACGAGGGTGTGCGTCGCGCCGCCGACCCACACGACGCCGTCCTCGACGTCGACGTGCACCCGGCCCTCGCGGCCGAGGACCGTGCCCTGCGCCGCGACGTAGTGCTCGGGCGCGTACCCGGCGGGGACCAGCCACTGGCCCAGGCCCGCGTTGAGGCTGCCGGTGACGGGGTCCTCCCCGAAGTCGCGCTCGTCGGAGAAGAACGCCCGCACCTCGAGGTCCACCCCGTCGGTGCGCGCCCCGGCCGGGTAGCGCGCCGCGAGGCCCACCTTGAGCCCGCGCGCCAGCACCGGGTCCGGCGCAGCGGCCAGGACGGCCTCGGGCGAGGCGAGCAGGACGGCGAGCCAGCCCGGCCCGTTGTCGACCCAGGCGGCGTCGACGACGTCCGCGGGTGCGACCCCGAGGGCCGCGACGACGCACGCGAGCTCGTCGCCCTCGACCGCTCCGGAGCGCACGAGCGGCGGGGCCGCGAACGCGAGGCGGTCGGCGCCGCGCCGCACCTCGACGAGCCCGGCCGCGCACTCCTGGACGACGACACCCTCGGTCTGCGGCACGCCCCCGGCCTCGAGCCAGGCGTGGGCGCTACCGAGGGTCGGGTGGCCGGCGAAGGGCAGCTCGCCGCCGATCGTCCAGATCCGCACGCCGTAGTCGGCGCGCGGGTCGGTGGGGACGGTGAGGAAGGTCGTCTCCGAGAGGTTGGTCCAGCGCGCGACGGCGAGCATCTCGTCGTCGGACATCCCGTCTGCGTCGTGGAGGACGGCGAGGGCGTTGCCCCGGAAGGCTCGCTCGGAGAAGACGTCGACGAGGCGCACGGCGGTCATGCCGTCATCGAAGCACGGGCCGGCCGCCGCGGACGTCCCCGGGCCCGTCGACGAGCGGACGACCGACGCCCGCGCTCAGTCGCGGGTCCGGTTGACGAACGAGCGGACGGCCAGCGGCGCGAGTACCGCCGAGAGCCCGACCGACCAGATGACGGTCGTCAGCACCGGGTGCTGCAGCGGCAGCGCCGAGTCGGCCGGCAGCGGGATGCCGTCGTTGCCCCAGAGCTCGCGCAGCGCCTGGACGAGCGAGCTGATGGGGTTCCACTCGGCGAGGAACCGCAGCCAGTCGGGCATGACGTCGGTGCGCGCGAACGCGTTGGACAGGAACGTGATCGGGAAGACCGTCGTGAACATGACGCCCTGCACGGCCTCGACCGAGCGCAGCGCCGAGCCGAAGAGGATGCCGACCCAGATCATCGCGAAGCCGAAGAGCAGGAGCAGGCCGTAGCCGGCGAGCCCACGCAGCACGCCGTGGTGGATGCCCCACCCGACGAACAGCCCGGTGACCGACATGACGACGATGCCGATCATCGAGTGGATGAGGCTCGAGACGCTGCGCGCGACGACGACCGACGAGCGGCCGATGGGCAGGGACCGGAAGCGGTCGACGATGCCCTTGCCGAGGTCGGTGTTGAGGCCGATGGCGACGATGAACGCGCTGAAGGTCATCGTCTGCGCCATGATCCCCGGCAGCAGCCACTCCTTGTAGTCGACGCCGGGCACGACGATCGAGCCGCCGAAGACGAAGGCGAAGAGCAGCACGAACATCACCGGCTGGATGGTGACGTCGGTGAGCATCTCGGGCTGGCGCTTGATGTGGGTCAGGTTGCGGCGCACCAGTGCCGAGATCTGGCGGACCGGGCTCGTGCCGGCGGCGCTCGGGTGCTCGGCGTGGAACGGCCGACCGGCGGCGGTGGTGGTGGTCGGAGCGGTCATCGCAGGGCCTCCTCGGCGCTCGCGTCGGACGTGGCACCAGGGGCCTCGGACTCGGCCCGGTGCCCGGTGAGGGTGAGGAAGACGTCGTCGAGGCTCGGGCGCTGGAGCCCGATGTCGTCGAGGTCGATGCCGGCCTCGTCGAGCCGGGCCGCGATGCGGGTCAGCGCCCCGACCCCCTCGGCCGGGGCGGTGATGCGGCGGGCGTCGCGGTCGAGGTGGATCTCGCCGACCTCGCCCCGGACGATCTCGGCGGCCCTCTCGACCTCGGCCGGGCGGCTGACCGCGACGACGAGGCTGGCGGCGCCGGAGCGGTCCTTGAGCTCGAGCGGCGTGCCGTCGGCGATGACCCGCCCGTGGTCGACGACGACGATGCGGTCGGCCAGCTGGTCGGCCTCGTCGAGGTACTGCGTGGTGAGGAAGAGCGTCGTGCCCTCGCGCACGAGGTCGCGCAGGACGCCCCAGAGCTCGACGCGGCTGCGCGGGTCGAGCCCGGTCGTCGGCTCGTCGAGGAAGAGCACCGGTGGGGTCGCGACGAGGCTGGCCGCGAGGTCGAGCCGGCGGCGCATCCCGCCGGAGTACTCCTTGACGACCTTCGTCGCGGCGTCGGTCAGCGAGAAGCGCTCGAGCAGCTCGTCGGCCACCCGGCGGACGGTGCGCCGGTCGAGGCCGTAGAGGTCGCCGACGAGGCGCAGGTTCTCGCGGCCGGTCAGGAGCTCGTCGACGGTCGCCGACTGCGCCGTCAGCCCCATCCGGCGGCGCACGGCGTCGGCGTCGCGGACGACGTCGAGACCGGCGACCCGGGCCGTGCCGCTCGTCGGCCGCGAGAGCGTCGTCATCATCCGGACGGTGGTGGTCTTGCCGGCGCCGTTCGGCCCCAGCATCGAGAAGACGGTGCCCTTCGGCACCGAGAAGCTGACGCCGTCGACGGCCGTGAAGTCACCGAAGGTCTTCACGAGGTCGACGGCCTCGATGGCCGCGCCGCTGGTCGTCATGGACCGACCGTAGGGCCACCCGCCGACAGCGGTCACCCCCTTTTCGGTGACAGTCCCCCGACCAGCGCGGACGCCCGCGCGGGGTCGACGTCGGCGAGCAGCCCGGCGGCGAAGAGCACGTAGTCGCGGTCGACGGCGGCGACGGCCCGGTCGGGCACCCGCCAGCCGCCGCCGTGGTCGGCGAGCGCCGCGCCGAGCACCCGCTCGGCGGTGCCGTCCGGGGCGTGCCGCAGCACCCCGCCGGAGCCGACGAGCATCCCGACGTCGGCGAGCGGCCGGGGCCGCTCCCCCGCGGCGGGCCGCCCGTGCCGACGCAGGGCGACGGTGACGGCGGCCGTGGCGAGCGCCTCGTCGGCGGCCCACTCGGCGTCGCTCGTCGACAGCGCCCCGGTGTCGGCGGCGACCCGCGCGGCGTGACCGGCCACCGCGTCGGGCAGCGGCATCCGCTCGCGCGCCGACGCCTCGACGATGCCCTCGGCGTTCCAGCGCATCCCCAGGTCGGCCTCGACCGTGCGGGCGTGCCAGACCGGCCCGACGACCTCGCGGTGGATGGCGGCGTCCTCGCCCTGCGGCGTGACGACGGAGTAGACGTCGGTCGTCGCGCCGCCGACGTCGACGACGAGCACGTCCTCGCCGCGTGCCTCGGCCAGCACCTCGACCCCCCGCAGCACCGCGTCGGGGGTGGCCGCGCGGACGAGCTCGGCGAACCCGCGGCCGCGCGAGAGGCCCTTGCCGCCGATGACGTGGCGCAGGAAGACCTCGCGGATGGCGGCGCGCGCGCCGTCGGGAGCGACCTCGCCGATGTGCGGCAGCACGTTGCCCGTGACGGTGAAGCGCCGCCCCGTCGCCTCGAGCTCGGCGACGACGGCGTCCGCGGCGTCGGCGTTGCCGGCGACCACGACCGGGGCGGTGACCCGGGCCCGGGCGAGCCGGCGGGCGTTGTGGAGGAGGACGTCGGCGTTGCCCCCGTCGGTGCCGCCGACGAGGAGGACGAGGTCGGGCCGGTCGGCGCGCAGGGCGGTGACGTCGGCGCCGACCATCGGCCCGGACGCGACGTGGACGACGCGCCCGCCCGCCGAGAGACCGACCCGGAAGCCGGCCTCCGCCGTCACCTCCCGCTCGTAGCCGACGACGGCGACGCGCAGACCGCCACCGGCGCTGGAGCACAGGAGAGTCCGCTCGGGCGCCGCCCCGTCGGCGAGCGCGGCGCGGACGGCGTCGACCCCGTCCATGACGTCGGTGGCGACGGTCGTCGGGTGCGACGCGCGCCCGCGGACCTCGCCGTCGTCACCGACGAGCAACGCCTTCGTGAAGGTCGACCCGACGTCGACGCACAGGACCGCACCCACGCCCCGAGACCCTAGTGGCCGGGTCCGCCGCCGGGCGCACCTCCCCCGGTCGGCTGCGTCGTCGTGTCGACCGGGGCGGTGAGCGCGACCGTGTAGCCGCTGCTCGTGTCGCCGGAGACGGTGCCGAGCTGGTGCACGCCGCCGTCGTCGCCGAACACGTTGTCGCTCGTCAGCGAGATCTGCGCCAGGTTGCTCACCGACTGCTCGTACCCGCTCGTCGCGTAGACGGTGTCGCAGGTGGACTTCGGCAGGGCGACCTGCGAGGTGGCGATGGCGTTCGTGCTGTCGGTGATGCTCGCCTCGTCCGGGTACACCTCGAAGTGGATGTGCGGCCAGCGGCCCGAGTAGCAGGCCGGGAAGACGCTCGTGAACTCGACGACGCCGGAGTCGTCGGTCACCTGGACGCCGCGCAGGTAGTTCTCCTGCGTCACGCCGTCGGAGTACATCGAGTAGCGGCCCTGGCTGTCGCAGTGCCAGACGTAGACCGCGGCGCCGGTCATCGGGCCACCTCCGCCGGCGACGTCGAGGATGGTGAGCCGCAACGTCATCGGCACGCCCTCGGCCGTCGTCGTCGAGGTGCCGAAGCTGCTGCGGATGTCGGAGCGGACCACCCCGCTCTGCTCGAGGACGTCGGCCCCGTTGGAGCCGTCGCCCGGGTAGGGGCCGGCCGTCTCGTCGGGGATCTCGGTGAGCGACGTGTCGGCGGCGTCGCTCGCGGTGGCGGACGCCGTGGCGCTCGCGGATGCGGTCGCGGAACCCGTCGCCGTCGAGCCGCTCGACGACGTCGACGCGCCGCACGCCGCGAGCGCGGTGCCGGCGGCCCCGATGCCGAGGACGGCGAGCATCCGGCGGCGGTCGAGCAGCGTGCCGAGGTCGAAGGCGAGCCCCTGGTCGACGACCTCGTCGTCGGGGCGGGGCAGCGGGCGGCCCTCGTAGGTGGGCTGGTCGTCGGTGCGGGTCATCGGTCTACCTCCGGGTCGGTGTCGTCCCGACGACCGTAGGAAGCCTGCCGAGCCATCCGGTGTGCGTCCGCTGTCCGCCTCCTGTGACCGCCTCCGACCCGTCGAGAGAGGAGGACACGCCGTGCGGCTCGGGGCGCGCACGGCGTGTCCTGTTCACTCGACGGGTGGTGCTCCGCCGGCGGGGCGGGTCAGGTGAGGCGGTCGAGCGCCTGGCGCAGGTCGGCGACGAG
Organism: Phycicoccus jejuensis; assembly: GCF_000720925.1. Taxonomy (GTDB): domain Bacteria; phylum Actinomycetota; class Actinomycetes; order Actinomycetales; family Dermatophilaceae; genus Phycicoccus; species Phycicoccus jejuensis. Next base: position 170,832 of record NZ_JOEE01000007.1, read on the forward strand.
GTCCTCGACGTCCTCGATGCCGACGGACAGGCGGATGAGGTCGGCCGGCACCTCGAGCTCGGTGCCCGCGACCGACGCGTGCGTCATCCGACCGGGGTGCTCGATGAGGGACTCGACGCCGCCGAGCGACTCGCCGAGGGTCCACAGCTGCGTCTCGCCGCAGACCTTGGCCGCGACGTCCTCGCCGCCCTTGACGCGGAAGGCGACCATGCCGCCGAACCGCTTCATCTGGCGGCGCGCGACGTCGTGGTTCGGGTGGTCGGGCAGGCCCGGGTAGTGCACGGACGCCACGCCGGGGTGGCTCTGGAGGAAGTCGACGACGGCCTCGGCGTTGTCGCAGTGACGTTCCATGCGGACTGCCAGCGTCTTGAGGCCGCGCAGCACCAGCCACGCGTCGAACGGGCCGGCGACGGCGCCCATCGAGTTCTGGTGGAACGCGACCCGCTCGGCCACCGACTCGCCGTCGCGCGTCGTGGCGCCCGGCGCGACGACGACGGCGCCGCCGACGACGTCGCTGTGGCCGCCGGCGTACTTGGTCGTCGAGTGCACGACGACGTCCGCGCCGAGCGCGATGGGGTTCTGCAGGTACGGCGACGCGAAGGTGTTGTCGACGACGAGCAGCGCACCGGCCTCGTGGGCGACCGCCGCGATCGCCTCGATGTCGGCGATGCCGAGCAGCGGGTTGGTCGGCGTCTCGACCCACACCATCCGCGTCTCCGGGCGCATCGCGGCCCGCACAGACTCGACGTCGGCGACCTTCGCGATGGAGTGGTCGACACCCCAGGCGCGGACGACCTTGTTGAACAGCCGGTAGGTGCCGCCGTACGCGTCGGACGGGACGACGACGTGGTCGCCCGGCGCGAGCAGCGCGCGCAGCACGGTGTCCTCGCCAGCGAGGCCGCTGGCGAACGCGAAGCCGCGCTCACCACCCTCCAGCGCGGCGACGCACTCCTCGAGCGCGGCGCGCGTCGGGTTGGCCGAGCGCGAGTACTCGTAGCCGCCGCGCAGGCCGCCGACGCCGTCCTGCTTGTAGGTGCTCACCTGGTGGATGGGCGGCACGACGGCGCCGGTCAGCGGGTCCGGCTCCTGCCCGGCGTGGATGGCGCGGGAGGAGAAGCCGAGGTTCTCGGAAGTCATCCTCCGAGCGTAGGGGCCGCCGGGGGTCCGTCGGCACCGCGGGGTGCGGTCATCCCCGGCCGAGGTGGCGCTGCCAGGCGCGCAGCCGGCCGCTCGGGCGGAAGCCCATCGCGCGGTTGACGGCGAGCATGTGCGCGTTCTCCTCGGCGTTCCACGTCCGGACGACGCGCACCTCGGGCAGCGCCTCGGCGAGCGCGCGCAGGTTGGCCAGCTTGAGCGCCATCCCCAGCCCGTGGCCGCGGTGCTCGCGGGTGACGAGCGTGTCGTGCTGGAAGGCGAGGTGCGGCGTCCCCTCGGGCAGCTGGATGCTCGTGTAGCCGACGAGCCGGCCGGTGCCGAGGTCGCGGACGAAGGTCGACACGACCCGGCGGCCCATGGCCCGGGTGCGCTCGTCCTCACCGCGGACGCGCTCCTCGTCCCACTCCTCCTCGTCGAGCTCGAGGTCGCCGAGCGGCGCGTCGGTCGACATCCGGCGGGCGAGGAACGCGCGGTCGGCGAGGTCGGCCTCGGGCATCGCGTCGACGTGGGTCTCGAGGCGGTAGCCGTCGGCCACGACCTGCTCGGGCACCTCGGCCTGGTGCACCGCGAGGTCGGAGCGCAGCACGGTCTGCGCGGACCCGAAGCCGTGCCGCTCGACCCATCCGGCGAACGGGTCGTCGTCGGTGTCGGCGCCCCACTGGGTCTCGGCGTGCAGCGTGGTGCGGCCCAGGTCGCGCGCCTGCTCCTCGACCCAGTGCAGCAGCGTGTCGCCGACCCCGCGGCGGCGGTGCGCCGGCAGCACGGCGACGAACACCTGCGCGGTCGACTCGTTGTCGAGCAGCGGGGCGATGACACCCGCGGCCCCCACGGGCTCGTCGCCGTCGACGGCGAGCACCTGGAGGCGACGCTTGGACGCCGAGCCCTCGAGCCCGCGCAGCTCCTCGGCGCTCCAGGCGTCGTGGTCCTCGCCCTGCTCGTCGCGGGCGACGTCCTCGAGCACACGGGCCCAGGCGTCGAAGCGGGCGCGGGCGGCGAGGTCGGTGTCGAGTCCGGAGACCGGGACGAGGGAGATCACGCGGAACACCGTGCCATCCCCGGCGGTTGGACCACACATGCTTTTCGGTTCGAGTGCGAAGACCACCCTCCCCACCCGCGAGGAGGCCCTGCCGGGCCGCGAGCACCGGATCTTCCCGGTGCCCACGACCCACGAGGTGCTCGGCACCCCCCTGGAGGGTCCGTGGCCCGACGGCACCGAGGTGCTGTACGTGGCGATGGGCTGCTTCTGGGGCGTCGAGCGCATCTTCTGGAAGCTGCCCGGCGTCGTGACGACGGCGGCCGGCTACATGGGCGGCTTCACGCCCAACCCGACGTACGAGGAGACCTGCACCGGCCGGACCGGGCACGCCGAGGCCGTCCTCGTCGCCTACGACCCCACCGTCACCTCCCCCGAGCTGCTGCTCAAGGCGTTCTGGGAGAACCACGACCCGACGCAGGGCAACCGGCAGTACAACGACGTCGGGACCGCCTACCGCTCGGCCATCTTCACGACGACCCCCGGCCAGGCCGCGGCCGCCGAGGCGACGCGCGAGGCGTTCCAGGGCGAGCTGACCAAGGTCGGGCGCGGCACCATCACGACGACGATCGCGACCGCCGAGCAGGCCGGCCCGTTCTACTACGCCGAGGACTACCACCAGCAGTACCTCCACAAGAACCCCGGCGGCTACTGCAACCACGGCCCGAACGGCCTGACCTGCCCCGTCGGCGTCGCCAACCTCCCGGCCCAGACGGACGTCGCGCCGCCGCGCGGCTGACCCCCTCCGGACCGTCCGACGAGGCCCCCTCCCGCCCGAGAGGGGGCCTCGTGTCGTCGTCCGGCCCCTCGCCGACCCCGATAACCCTGCACGTGCGGGGTTATCGCTGTCCGAACACCTTCCCGGTCACGAGAAGCCCGCACGTGCGGGGTTATCGCTGTCCGAACACCTTCCCGATCACGAAAGGCCTGCACGTGCGGGGTTATCGATGTCCGAAATCCCAGCCGACCTCGAAAAGCCCGCACGTGCGGGGTTATCGATGTCCGCGCGCGGTCCAGACCACGAAAAGCCCGCACGTGCGGGGTTGTCTCGTCAGGCGCTGCGGAGGTGACGCGGCCCGAAGTAGCGCCGCCACTCGTCGGACCGGGCCGTGACGCGTTCGCCACGCTCGGACAGGACCGTGGCCACGCGTTGCACGGTGGTCTCCGGCTCGACCCACAACCCGGGAGACGTCACGACGACCATACGCCACCCCCAGCCGTCGAACTCCTCGCGACGACGGATGTCCCCCGCCCACTGCTGGTCGTCCTCGGCGTGCTGGCGACCGTCGTACTCGACGCTGACCTTGCGTCGCCGATACCCCATGTCGGCGCGACGCATCAGGGTCCCGTCGGCGTCGTGGAAGCGCAGGTCCGTCTCGGGCTCCGGGAGTCCCGCGAGCGTCAGCAGCATCCTCGTCCGTGACTCGGGCGCCGAGTCGACACCCACCCGGACCAGTGCGGCGGCGCGCCGGGCGAGGCGCCGGTACCGGCCGATGGACGCGGCTGCGGACACGAGCGCGTCCGGAGTCGTCACTCCGGCGTGCACCAGGCTGTCGCCGAGGACGACGAGCTCGACGACGTCGAGGTCCTCGGCGCAGTCGAGGAACGTGCGCTCCGGTGTCGTGACCCGCAGGCCGTGGCGGGTCGTGATGCCCGAGCGGTCCGATGAGACGCGGGAGTCGACGCCGTCGACGTCCATGCGGCCCCACTCGAGCAGCCGGCGCGCCTGCGCCGAGCAGCCCGGACCGCCGCCCCTCGCCCGCGAACGCGCCTCCCGAGCCGCCGTCCGCTGGACGGCATCCGGTCGGAGCGTCGTCACGTGCGTCTGCCAGTCGTCGGGAGCGACGCCACCCCACAGCGCAGCCGCCGTGTGCCGCGAGACGACGGTCGCCGCCGGCGCGACGAGCATCGCTGCCTGCGCGCGGACGCGGGCGTCGACCGGGGCCTTGGCGTCCACGTAGACGCCGTGCACGAGGCGTCGGAAGCGCGGGCCCCGGAGCGATGCCTCGGTCGCGACGCCGCGCTCCATCGCCTCGACGCCCAGGAACGGGCGGGAGGTGTCGAGCGGCTGGTCGGTCACGGAACCGAGCCTGCCCTCATCCGGGCGCACGGCGTTCGCGTCATCCACAGGCCCGGCATCCCGCACGTGCGGGGATATCGCTGTCCTAACCCCCAGCCAACCTCGAAAAGCCCGCACGTGCGGGGTCATCGCTGTCGCGAGACCTTCCGGACCTCAAAAAGCCCGCACATGCGGGGTTATCGCTGTCCGAAGACCCAGCCAACCTCGACAAGCCCGCACGTGCGGGGTCATCGCTGCCTGGCCGGGAGATGCTTCCGCGCCCGGGCACGCAGGAGGCCCCCCGCTCCCTGTCCAGCGGGGGGCCTCGTCCGTGCGGGCGACCGGGGTCAGCGCACGGCGGGCTCCGGCTCCCTGCGAGCCGGGGCGTCGGTGGTGCCGCTCGTCTCCGACGCGCCGGCCGGGGTGGTCCGAGCCTCCGCGCTGGACTGCGACATCGTGTCGAGGAGCTCGTGGCCGGCGTGCTCGGCGCTCTCGGCCGGCGTCTCCGCGTGGTTGCTGTCGCGCAGCGGGAGAGCCTTGATGGCGAGCGTCGCGAGCAGCACGAGCGCGACGATCGGGAGACCGATGAGGAAGACCTCGTGCAGCTGGTCCGCGAGCCCCTGGCGCACGGCGGTCGCGACGGCCGGCGGCAGCTGCGAGAGCGCGGCCGGGTCGAGCACCGAGCCGGCGCTGGCGGCGCCCTCCGGCATCGAGGCCGCGGCCCCGGCCGGGAGGTGGGAGGCGATGGCGCCGCCCAGACCGCTCGTCAGCACGGTGCCGAACACCGCGATGCCGACCGTCGACCCGACGTTGCGGAAGAACTGGCTCGACGCGGTCGCGACCCCGAGGTCACGCTTCTCGGAGGCGTTCTGCACGACGAGCGTGTACTGCTGCATCGCCATCCCGATGCCGATGCCGAGCACGACCATGGCCAGCGTCAGCTGCGTCTGGCTCGACTCGAAGGTGAGGCGGGTGAGCAGCCAGATGCCGGCGCCCATGATGACGACCCCGGCGGCCATGAACGGCTTGTAGACACCGGTCCGCGTGATGACCAGGCCCGTGAGGATGCCCATGACGATGAGGCCGACCATGAGCGGCGCGAGGATGAGACCGGAGTTCGTCGCGTCGACCCCGAGCACGCCCTGCGCGAAGACGGGGATGTAGATGATCGAGCCGAACATCACCATGGCCAGGCCGAAGCTCGCGATGTTGGCCGCGGTGAACACACGCGACCGGAAGAGGCGCAGCGGGATGACGGGCTCCTCGGCGCGGCTCTCGGCGAACACGAAGGCCACGAGCCCGAGGACGCCGACCACGTAGAGGCCGATGATGGTCGCCGAGCCCCACGGGTACGAGGTGCCGCCCCACGAGGTGGCGAGCAGGACCGCGGTGAGCCCGACGGCGAGCGTGGCGATGCCCCAGCTGTCGACCTTCGCCTCACGGCGCTCGTGCGGCAGGTGGAGGAAGCGCAGGATGAAGCCGGTCGCGACGACACCGATCGGGATGCCTGCGAAGAACAGCCAGCGCCAGCCCCAGTGGTCGGTGATGAACCCGCCGGCGAGCGGGCCGGCGACCGAGGTGACACCGAAGACGGCGCCCATCAGGCCCTGGTACTTGCCGCGCTGACGCGGCGGGATGATGTCGCCGATGATGGTCTGCGACAGCGGCATCACGGTGCCCATGCCGAGGCCCTGGATGGCGCGCGCGGCGACAAGCACCCAGAACGACTGGGCGAAGCCGGCCACGAGCGAGCCGACCATGAAGACGACGAGGCCGGCGATGTAGAAGCCGCGGCGGCCGTAGAGGTCGGAGAACTTGCCGACGATCGGGACGGTGATCGCCGAGACGAGGAGGGCGGCGGTGGCGACCCAGCTGTAGTGGTCCATCCCGCCGAGCTCGGAGACGATGCGCGGCATCGCGGGCCCGACGATCGTCTGGCTCACGGAGGCGACGAGCATCCCGAGCATCAGGCCGACGAACACCCGCCGGGAGGCGGGGCTCAGCTTGTACGGCTGGGGAGCCGTGGTGGTCGCGGTGGTCATGCAGTGGTCCTCTCGCGGTCGGCCGCCTCGGGGGCGGGGTGGGCAGGGCCCGCGACGCTGCGGACGGGGTGGTCGTGGTCCCTCGCGACGCGCGCGAGGGAGGTCTGGAGGCGGCCGAGCAGGTCGGCCAGGGTGCGGCGGTCGGACTCGTCCCAGTCCTCGAGGGCGATGGCGACGAGCTCCTCGCGGCGGCGGCGCTCCTGGAGCAGCACCTCGCGGCCGGCGTCAGTGAGGCCGACGAGCTGGGCCCGGCCGTCGTCGGGGTCCGGGGTGCGCTCGAGAAAGCCGCGGTCGACGAGCGCGCTGACGCGTCGGCTCGTCGTCGACTGGTCGAGGCCGACGGCGTCGGCGAGGGCGCACGCGCGCCCGGGGCCGCGCTTCGCGGTGAGGGCCAGGAGGGTGTACTCGGAACGGGTCACCGGCCCCTCGACGACGTGGGCCCGGCTGAGGAGTCCGAACATCGCCGAGAGGTGCTCGGTGACGAGCGGGTCGGCGGTTGCTTGCATGACACAAGCATATGCCTGTTCTTGCAGAGTGTGCAAATTTGCTCGTCGTGCACACCGGGCATACTTGGGGGCATGGCACCGGGTTCCGCGACCGCCGAGGCGACCCCCTCCCTGCGCGACCGCAAGAAGGAGGCGACGCGCCAGCGGCTGCACACCGCGGCCGTCCGCCTCGCGCTCGCCCACGGCGTGCAGGAGGTGACGGTCGAGCAGATCGCGGCCGAGGCCGACGTCTCGCCGCGCACCTTCTTCAACTACTTCCCGACCAAGGAGGCGGCGCTCGTCGGCGCCGACCCCGCGCGCACCGAGCAGCTGCGGCAGGCGGTGCTCGCGCGCCCGGCGGACGAGTCGCTGCCGCAGGCGCTGCGGGCGGTCCTCACCGAGCACGTGCGCGGGTTCGAGGACGAGCCGGAGCTCTGGCGGATGCGCAGCGAGCTCGCCGCCCGGGTGCCCGAGCTCGAGGCGCGCATCGCCGGGGCGGGGCACCGCCTCGAGAGCGCGCTCGTCGAGGCCGCACACGAGCGCGCCGGCACCGACGCCGCCGACGACCTCGCGACCGGGCTCGCCGCCCGCACGGCGATGGCCGCGCTGCGCGCCGCGTTCCACCAGCACCGGGCGGCCGGCTCGACGGGCTCGCTCCTGCAGCGTCTCGAGACCGCGTTCGACGCCGTCGGCCTGCGCTGACCTCTGCTTTCCACGAACGCGTGTGAAATCGCCGGGGGTCCCCGGCGGGTTCACACGCGTTCGCGGGTGGCGACGCGGGTCAGAGGGCGGCGGCGACCTCCGTGCCCTGCCGGATGGCGCGCTTCGCGTCGAGCTCGGCGGCGACGTCCGCTCCCCCGACGACGTGGACCCGCACACCCCGCTCCTCGAGCTCGTCGGCCAGCGTGCGCACCGAGTCCTGCCCGGTGCAGACGACGAGCGTGTCGCAGGGGATGACGCGACGCTGCGAGCCGTCGTCGCCGAGCCGCACGTGCAGCCCCTCGTCGTCGATGCGCTCGTACTCGACGACGCCCGTCACCTGCTCGACCCCCTTGGCGCGCAACGACGCCCGATGCACCCAGCCCGTGGTCTTGCCGAGCCCCCGGCCGATGGGCGTGGCCTTGCGCTGGAGGAGCACGACCTCCCGCGGGCTGGCCTCCGGCCGCGGTCGCTCGACCCCGCCGCGGGTGCGCTCGGGGTCGCCGACGCCCCACTCCGCCCGCCACGCGTCGACGTCGAGCGAGGGCGAGCGGTCGGTCGTCAGGAACTCGCACACGTCGACCCCGACCCCACCGGCACCGATCACCGCGACCCGCTGACCGGCGACCCGCTCGCCGCGCACCAGCCGGTCGTAGGTGACGACCGAGGGGTGGTCGATGCCCGGGATGTCGGGCAGCCGGGGCGTGACCCCGGTCGCCACCACGACGTCGTCGACGCCGGCCGCGGCGAGCGCGGCGGCGCCGGCCCACGTCGAGAGGCGCACCGTCACGCCGAGCACCTCGAGGCGCCGCGTGAAGTAGCGGATCGTCTCGGAGAACTCCTCCTTGCCGGGGATGCGCATCGCGATGTCGAACTGGCCGCCGAGGTGGTCGCGCCCCTCGAGCAGCTCGACCTCGTGGCCGCGCTCGGCCGCGGTGACGGCGGCGGCCATCCCCGCCGGACCGCCACCGACGACGACGACCTTGCGGCGCACCGGCGCCCGGCCGATGACGAGCTCGGTCTCGCGGCCCGCGCGCGGGTTGAGCAGACAGGTGGCGCGCTGCTTGGCGAACGTGTGGTCGAGGCACGCCTGGTTGCAGGCGATGCACGTGTTGATCTCGTCGGCGCGCCCCTGCGCCGCCTTGCGCACGAACTGCGGGTCGGCGAGGAACGGGCGGGCCATCGAGACGAGGTCGGCGCCGCCGGCGAGGACGCGCTCGGCGACCTCCGGGGTGTTGATGCGGTTGGTCGCGACGACCGGGATGCCCACGTGCGCGCGCAGCCGGGCCGCGTGGTCGGCGAAGGCCGCGCGGGGCACCGAGGTGACGATGGTCGGCACCCGCGCCTCGTGCCAGCCGATGCCGAGGTTGAGGATGCTCGCGCCGGCCGCCTCGACCTCGCGGGCCAGGGCCGTCACCTCGTCCCACGTCTGGCCCTCCTCGACGAGGTCGAGCACCGAGATCCGGTAGACGAGGAGGAAGTCCGGGCCGGCGGCCTCGCGCACCGCGCGGACGACCTCGACGGCGAACCGCCGGCGGTTCTCGGCGCTGCCGCCCCACCGGTCGGTGCGCCGGTTGGTGCGCGGCGCGAGGAACTGGTTGATCAGGTACCCCTCGGACCCCATCACCTCGACGCCGTCGTACCCGGCCTCACGGGCCAGCCGCGCCGACCGCGCGAAGGCGCGGACCTGTCGGCGGACTCCCCTGTCGGACAACGCCCTCGGGCGAAACTTGCTGATCGGGCTCTTGACCGCCGACGGCGCGACGCACCACGGCGTGAACGCGTACCGGCCGGCGTGCAGCAGCTGGAGGGCGATGCGCCCGCCGGCCGCGTGGACGGCGTCCGTCACGAGGCGGTGGCGCGCCACCTCACGGCGGCTGCTCAGCTTCGAGGCGCCGGGGTAGAGCGTCCCCTCGAGGTTCGGGGCGAAGCCGCCGGTGACGATGAGCGACGCACCGCCCTCGGCCCGCTCCGCGAGGTAGGCGGCGAGCTTCGGGAAGTCCTTGGCCCGGTCTTCGAGCCCGGTGTGCATCGACCCCATGACGACCCGGTTGGGTAGCGTCACGTGGCCGAGGTCGAGCGGGGCGAGCAGGTGGGGGTAGTCGCTCATCGGGCCTTCCTCGTCGGGCGCCGGCAGCGACCGGGCCGCGACGGACGGCCGTCGGGTCAGTGCCGGCGGCGCCACCAGCGGCGCCTCGGGCGAGCCTCCCCCGTTGTTACCGGCGGGTCAACCTGCACCGGCTGTGAGGATGCTCGCAGCGCCCGCCACTGCTCGACGACGTCGTCGACGTCGACCGTCGGGGCCAGCAGCGGGGGCATCCGCGGGTCCGGCGGGCGCAGCCGGTCGCGGCGCACCCGCCGGTTGAAGTCCTCGAGCACGGTCCGGACCGACTCCTCGGTGTGCAGCTCCAGCAGCGAGCCGGGGAAGGTCGCGGCCTCCTTGCGGAGGGCGACGGCGGGCGGCAGCGCACCGGTGAAGTCGAGGTCCTCGCGCTCGGCGAGCTGCCGCACCCACCACATCGGGTCGTCGGTGTGCTCCAGGCGCAGCGGCTTGCCCGCGCCCGGAAGGTCGTCGAACTCGCCGCGCTCCTGGGCCTCCCGGATGGCGCGCTCGACCGGTGACTCGTACCGGGGCCGGTCCGCCATGCCCCCAGTCTCACCCGTGACGGGTCGGAGGAGCCCGTCAGTCGGCGAGGAAGGAGAGCAGGTCGGCCCGGGTCAGCACGCCGACCGGCTTGCCGTCCTCGACGACGAGCACCGCGTCCGAGCCCTCGAGCTCGTGCCGCGCGGTGCTGACCGGCTCGCCGGCGCCGACGAGCGGCAGGCCCGCGCTCATGTGCTTCTCGACCGGGTCGGCGAGGTGCGCCGAGCCGGTGAACAGCGCTTCGAGCAGCGCGCGCTCGGACACCGCGCCCGCGACCTCGCCGGAGACGACCGGCGGCTCGGCCTTGACGACCGGCATCTGCGAGACGCCGTACTCGCGCAGGATCTCGATGGCGTCGCGCAGCGTCTCGTTCGGGTGCGTGTGCACGAGCGCGGGCAGGTCGCCCGCCTTGGCGTGCAGCACGTCGCCGACGGTGCGCTGGTTCTCGGCCCTCATGAAGCCGTAGGAGGCCATCCAGTCGTCGTTGAAGATCTTCGAGAGGTAGCCGCGGCCGGAGTCCGGCAGGAGGACGACGACGACCGCGTCGTCCGGCAGCTCGCGGGCCACGCGCAGCGCGGCGACGACGGCCATCCCGCAGGAGCCGCCGACGAGCAGGCCCTCCTCGCGGGCCAGGCGGCGGGTCATCTCGAAGGAGTCGGCGTCCGAGACGGCCTCGACCCGGTCGACCTGGTCGGGGTCGTAGGCGCTCGGCCAGAAGTCCTCGCCGACGCCCTCGACGAGGTACGGACGGCCCGAGCCGCCGCTGTACACCGAGCCCTCGGGGTCGGCGGCGACGACCTGGACACGGCCGCTCGCGCGGTCGGCCGACACCTCGCGCAGGTAGCGGCCGGCGCCGCTGATCGTGCCGCCGGTGCCGGCGCCGGTCACGAAGTGGGTGATCTCGCCGTCGGTGTCGCGCCAGATCTCCGGGCCCGTGCTCTCGTAGTGCGAGAGGGGGCCGTTGGGGTTGGAGTACTGGTCCGGCTTCCAGGCCTTCGGCGTCTCGCGGACGAGCCGGTCCGAGACGGAGTAGTACGAGTCCGGGTGGTCCGGCGCGACCGCCGTCGGGCAGACCACGACCTCCGCGCCGTACGCGCGCAGCACGTTGCGCTTGTCCTCGGAGACCTTGTCCGGGCAGACGAAGATGCAGGTGTAGCCCTTGCGCTGGGCGACCAGCGCGAGCCCGACCCCCGTGTTGCCGGACGTCGGCTCGACGATGACGCCGCCCGGCTGGAGCTCGCCGGAGGCCTCGGCGGCCTCGACCATCTTCAGCGCGATGCGGTCCTTCACCGACCCGCCCGGGTTGAGGTACTCCACCTTGGCCAGGACGGTCGCCCCGATGCCCTCGGTCACGGAGTTGAGCTTGACGAGGGGGGTGTCCCCGACGAGGTCTGCGATGTGCTCGGCGTACTTCACGCCCGCCATCCTGTCACGGTCCGGGCGGGCACCCCCGCGCGCCGACGAGCGGAGGGTCAGCCGCGCCCGAGGCGGTCGACGAACCGCGCCGCGTCGACGACGACCCGCTCGACGGTCCCCGCGGCGAGGATGCGCCCCGCGGCGTCGTGGGCCTGCACCGCGAAGCGCAGCCGGCGGCCGTCGTGGCCGACGACCTCGGCCCGCACCGTCACCTGCTCCCCCACCGCGCTCGGAGCGCTGTGCTCGAGCTCGACCCGGGTGCCGACGCTCGTCGCGCCTGGCCCGAGGACGTCGGCCACCGCCGCCACCGTCGCCGCCTCGAGCCAGGCGAGCAGCCGCGGCGTGCCGAGGACGGGGAGGTCGCCGGACCCCACCGACCGGGCGGTGTCACCCGGTGCGACCGTGCGGGTCTCCTCGGCCGTCCGTCCGCTCCAAGTGTCCATCCGTCCACGGTAGGGGCGCGGCCGGGGGCATCCGGCCCGAGGTGTCGGCCGCCGGGGCTACGGTGGACGTCCACCCCGGCAGGAGGATCGATGGGCCGCGCACGCAGGGCTCGCAGGATCGCCGCCACCGCCGCGTACGGCGGGGGCGGCCTCGCCGCGGCCGGAGCCGCCCTCGGTGCGCTCGGCTGGGGCGTCATCAAGACCGAGGCGGCCATCGCGCGCCGCCTCATCGGCCGCCCGTTCGACACCTCGCCCGACGACGACGGCGTCTACGGCGCCGGGCACGGCACGCCGTGGGAGATCGTCGTCCTCGGCGACTCCTCGGCCGCCGGGATGGGCGCCGACGAGCCCCACGAGACCGTCGGGGCGATCGTCGCCAACGGCGTCGCGGCCCTGACGGGTCGCCCGGTCCGGCTGACCAACCGGGCCGTCGTCGGGGCGGAGTCCAGCGACCTCGAGCGCCAGCTGGCCAACGCCCTCGAGGACGTGATGCGGCCCGACGTCGTCCTCGTCATGGTCGGCGCCAACGACGTGACCCACCGGATCGAGCGCGCCGCCGCCGTCCGTCACCTCGAGCAGACGGTCCGGCGCATCCGGGCCCTGGGCTGCGAGGTCGTCGTCGGCACCTGCCCCGACCTCGGGACCATCGAGCCGATCCAGCAGCCGCTGCGCACCCTCATGCGGCGGTGGTCGCGCGACCTCGCCGCCGCCCAGACCGTCGCGGTCGTCGAGGCCGGCGGCCGCACCGTCTCGCTCGGCGACCTGCTCGGGCCGGAGTTCCGCGCCCGGCCCCGCGAGATGTTCAGCGCCGACCAGTTCCACCCCTCGGCGGCCGGCTACGCCCGCGCCGCCGCCGTGCTGCTGCCGAGCGTCTGCGCCGCCCTGCGCGTCTGGGGCGAGGACACGGGCGACCGCGCCCCCGAGCCGCGCCGCGGCGAGGGCGTCAACCCGGTGGCCGTCGCCGCCGGCCAGGCCGTGCGTGAGGCGGGCACCGAGGTGTCGCCGACCGAGATCGCCGGCCAGGACCGAGGCCCCCGCGGGCGGTGGGCGGTGCTCCTGCGCCGCCGTCCCGGAGGCGCTCCCCCGGCCGGGGGCCCTGCCGTCACCGGGGCCGACGAGGGCGCGAGCACCGCCGGCTGAGCCGCGGGGCGCGCGCCTCAGTCGTCGCCGACGATGGCGTCGAGCTCGACCTCGACGAGCCAGCGCTCGTCGATGAGCCCCGCCACGCGAACCATCGTGCTGGCCGGCCGGATGTCGCCGAAGATCTCGCCGTGCACGGCCGAGACGGCGTCGACGACGTCGAGGTCGGTCACGTAGTGCCGGGTGCGGACGACGTCCTCCGGCCGCCCGCCGAGCTCGGCGAGCGCGCCGAGCGCGATCTCCCAGCAGCGGCGGGTCTGCTGGCCGGCGTCCTTGCTGACCTGGCCGTTCTCACCGATCGGTGCCGTGCCGGAGACGGCGACGTGGTTCCCGACGCGGACGGCGCGGGCGAACCCGACGGTCGCTTCGTACGGAGACCCGGAGGATGCCCGGCTGCGCGAGGTGCCCATGGGGCCATCATGTCCCTCCGCGCCCGGATGCACGACCCCTCGCGGGCGCGCCCGACGAGACCCACCCCACGTGCCGTCCCGGTTCCCTCCTCCCGGGTCGCGGCCTAGGCTGGTGCGACCCGTGGTGAGCGCTCGCTCACCTCGCGAGGTGGGCCCGTGGCCCGCCCGTCGACCACCGCCAGGAGGACCCCGTGACCGAGGCCGTCATCGTCGCCACCGCCCGCACCCCGATCGGGCGCGCCTTCAAGGGCTCCCTGCGCGAGGTCCGGCCCGACGACCTGTCGGCGCAGGTCGTCCACGGCCTCCTCGAGCAGCTGCCCGGGCTCGACCCGACCACCCTCGACGACCTGTACTGGGGCTGCGCCGACCCCAGCGGCAAGGCCGGCAACAACATGGCGCGCGTCATCGGCGTCCTCGCCGGACTCGACGGCCTGCCCGGCGCCACCGTCAACCGCTTCTGCGCCAGCTCGACCCAGACGATGCGGATGGCCTTCCACGCGGTCAGGGCCGGCGAGGGCGACGCCTTCGTCGTCGGCGGCGTCGAGTCGGTCTCGACCAACGCGGCCTTCCGCGGCGCCGGCGAGTCCGACCCCGACGCGCTCAACCCGGTCTTCGCCGAGGCGATGGAGCGCTCCGCCGAGACGGCCGCCGCCAACACGACCTGGTCCGACCCGCGTGAGCAGGGCCTCCTGCCCGACGTCTACCTCGCGATGGGCCAGACCGCCGAGAACGTCGCGACGCTGCGCGGTGTCTCGCGTCAGCGCCAGGACGAGTGGGGCGTCACGAGCCAGAACCGGGCCGAGAAGGCGATCGCCGACGGCTTCTTCGCCCGCGAGATCCTCCCCGTCACGCTCGCCGACGGCACGGTCGTCTCCACCGACGACGGCCCGCGCGCCGGCGTGACGCTGGAGGGCGTGCAGGGGCTGCAGCCGGTCTTCCGCGAGAACGGCACCGTCACCGCGGGCAACTGCTGCCCGCTCAACGACGGCGCGTCCGGTGTCGTCGTCATGAGCGACACCCGCGCCAAGGAGCTCGGCCTGACCCCGCTCGCCCGCATTGTCTCGACCGGGGTCTCGGCGCTCTCCCCCGAGATCATGGGCCTCGGCCCGGTCGAGGCCTCGCGCCAGGCGCTCGCCCGCGCCGGCATGACCATCGACGACATGGACCTCTACGAGATCAACGAGGCCTTCGCCGCCCAGGTGCTGCCCAGCGCCGACGACCTCGGGATGGACCTCGACAAGCTCAACGTCCACGGCGGGGCCATCGCCCTCGGGCACCCCTTCGGCTCCACCGGCACCCGGATCATGACGACGCTCCTCAACGGGCTGCAGGCCCGTGACGGCCAGTTCGGCCTCGAGACGATGTGCGTCGGCGGCGGCCAGGGCATGGCCATCGTCGTCGAGCGCCTCTCCTGACGCCCGTCACCCCCGACTGGTTGCGCATCCGCCACCTCGGGACCTCCTCGGAGGCCTCCCGCAGGTGGCGGATGCGCAGTGAGTGGGTGCGCGTGGGCCGGGTCAGGGGAGGGCGCGGCGGAGGGCGACCAGCCGCTCGGTGACGTCGGCGGCCGCCTCCGGCCCGCCGGCTGCGACAGCGTCCCACGCGAGCACGGCCAGCTGATCGGGCAGTGCGGCCGGGCCGAGGTCCGGCAGCGGGACGCCGGGCGCCGTCAGGCCCGCGAGGTGCTCGGCGAGGGCGCGCAGGGCACTGCTCTGCTCCTGCGCCGTGGCCAGCGGCAGCTGCGCCCACCGACGCCGGATGCGCTCGAGCTCGGTGCGCGCCGGGCCGTCGAGGACGTCCGGGGACGACGACGCCGGGGCGGCGTGGGCCACCCCGGCGTCGTCGGTGCTGGGTCCGGTCAGTTGCGGAGCCGACCGAGAAGCCGGAGGAACTCGAGGTAGAGCCAGACGAGCGTGACGACGAGGCCGTGCGCGAGGAGCCACGAGTACTTCTGCGGGGCGCCGGTGCGGATGGCGTACTCGATGGAGTCGAAGTCGAGCGCGAGCATCGTCGCTGCGAGGCCGACGGCGAACAGGGAGATGCCGATGCCGAGCATCCCGCTGCCTCCGATGCCGAAGGGCTGACCGGAGATGAGCGCGTACGCCAGGTTGATGAATCCGAAGATCACGTACCCGAAGACCATCATCGTCACGATGCGGCGGAACTTGGCGGTGACCTTGATCAGGCCGGTCTTGTAGGCCAGGAACATGCCGGCGAAGGTCGCCAGGGTGGCCAGCACGGCCTGCGCGACGATGCCTTGGAAGGCCGGGGTGCCCGGGTCGTCGAAGGCGCCGGAGTAGGTCTGGCTGATCGCCCCGACGAAGAGGCCCTCGAACACCGCGTACGTGACGATGAGCGGGACGCTGAGCGTCTTCTTGACCGCGATGGCGATGCCCAGGCCCAGGATGGCGACCAAGCCGATGCCCCAGGCCGCGAGGCCGAGGACCTGGCTCGTCGCCGAGAGGTACCAGCCGACGGCACCGGTCACGAGGACGATGGCGAAGAGGCTCAGCGTCTTCATGACGACGTCGTCCATCGTCACGGCGCGCTCGGTGCCGGGGCGCATCGCCGACGGCGCGTTGTACATGTCCTGCAGCTGCTGGGGGCTCATCGGGTCGGCCTGCTGCGGGGCGGGGGTGGACCGGAAGCCGGCGTACCCGTTGCGGGCGTCCTGCTCCATCCGGTTGAAGGCCGGGTTGTTGGCCATCGTTCCTCCGTGCTGGTCGTGGCGGTGGGGGTCACCGTCGTTCGTACAGCCTAGACGTGCGAGCCCGTTGCTGAGTTCCCGCTGAGACCGCGTCGCACCCCTCCCCGCGAACGTGTGTGAAGAACATCGCCCCGCCGACGTTCTTCACACACATTCGGGGGAAGAGATCAGGGGCGCTGCGCACCCCCGACGGGAACCGTCGCCCTCACTCCGTTCGGGCTCCTCCCGACTCCCTGCGGGGGCGCTGCGCGCCCCCGACGGGAACCGTCGCCCTCAGGCTACGGGGGCGGGCACACCGTAGCGCGCCGGCCAGGTCGGCCGGCGCAGGCCTCAGGCGTCGCGCCCGAGGGCCGGGCCGGCGAGGACGGCCGCGACGGCCACCCCGGCGGGCAGCGCGACCGTGCTCAGGCCGAGGGTCGTGAACGCCTCCGGCCCGCCCGCGACGAGCCAGACGACGGCCGGCGCGAGGAGGACCGCGGCGGCCAGCAGCATCAGCACGCCCACCGCGCTCCCCCGGAGCGCGGCCGGCGCGGTGTCGCGCCGCAGCGACCCCGCGAGGATGACGCAGCCGACGACCCCGACGAGCCCGACGACCGCCCCCGCGAGCACGACGGGCAGCTGCGAGGTCGGGACGACGAACCCGAGCACCACGAGCGCCAGGGCGAGCAGCCCGGACAGCCCCGCCATGAGCCGCACGAGGAGCAGGTGCGTCGGCGGCCCCGTCCGCTCGTCCGCCTCGGCACCCATGGGCCGGGAGCCTGCCACAGCGGACGGCCCGCGTCAGGCGTCCGCGACCGACAGGGCGATGCCGTCGAGGATGTCGTGCTCGCTCGTGACCACCCGCACGCCCGGCGACCGGTCGGCGAGCCGGGCGAGCACCTCGTCCCAGACGAGTGCGCCGGCGCCGATGACGTCGACCCGGCCGGGGTGCATGTACGGCAGCGCGGCCCGCTCGGCCCGCGGCATCGCGAGGAGGGCCGCGCACGAGGCGCGGTGGCCGGCGAGCGGGACCTCGGCGAGGTGGATGGCGTCGCGGTCGTAGCCGCCGAGCCCGAGTGCGTGGGCGGTGACGGTCGTGATGGAGCCCGCCAGGCCGACGACCGCGGCGAGGCCGTGCAGGTCGACGGCCTCCTCGGCGGCGTCGAGCGCGGCCCGGACGTCGCGGCGCGCGGCGTCGGTCTGTTCGAGGGTCGGCGGGTCGCCGGCCAGGTGGCGCTCCGTCATCCGGACGCAACCGACGTCGACCGACCGCCCGGCCTCGACGTCGTCGGTGCCGCGGACCAGCTCGGTGGAGCCGCCGCCGAGGTCGACGACGAGGTAGGGCCCGGGGATGCCGAGCCGGCGCAGGTCGCCGGTGGCCCCGGTGAAGGACAGCCGCGCCTCCACCTCTCCGGCGACGACCTCGGGCGTGACGTCGAGGTCGCCGAAGGCGTCGCGCACCCCGGCGACGAACTCGTCGGCGTTGCGGGCGTCGCGCGAGGCGGAGGTGGCGACGAACCGCACGCGCTCCGCCCCCAGCTCGCGGCAGGTCGCGGCGTAGCCGGCCGCCGCGGCGAGCGTGCGCTCCATGGCCTCCGGCGCGATGACGCCGGTCCGGTCGATGCCCTGGCCGAGCCGCACGACCTCCATCCGGCGGACGACGTCGGTCAGGAGCCCGTCGTCACCGACGTCGGCGACGAGCAGGCGGATCGAGTTGGTGCCGCAGTCGACGGCGGCGACCCGACGGGTCACGCGCGCTCCCCCGCGGCGGCGTCCGCGGCGCAGGAGCCACGCTCCCACCAGGGGTCGAGCAGGTCGAGGGCCTCGTCGCCGAGCGGGTTGACGCCCGGGCCGGCGGCCAGCGAGTGGGCGACGAGGACGTGGAGGCACTTGACGCGCGTCGGCATCCCGCCGGCGGAGATGCCGGCCACCTCCGGCACGTCACCGAGCTCGGCGCGGCGCGCGAGGTAGTCGGCGTGCGCGGCCTCGTAGCCGGCGCGCAGGTCGTCGTCGGTGCCGAGGCGCTCGGTCATCTCGCGCATGACGCCCTGGCTCTCGAGCGTGGAGATCGCGCCGGTGAGCCGGGGGCAGGTGGCGTAGAACGAGGTCGGGAACGGCGTGCCGTCGGGCAGGCGCGGCTCGGTGCGCACGACGTCGGGCTCGCCGCACGGGCAGCGGTGGCCGACGGCGGCGACCCCACGGGCCGTGCGGCCGAGCTGGCGGGAGACGGCGTCGAGGTCCTCCTGCGCGACGGGCGGCAGGTCGGGGCTCGCGGTCATCGCCGGGCCCCGGGGGCGTCGGCGGTGCGGACGGACTGCCACACGCCGTCGTACCAGGGCAGAGCCGGGGTGGCCTCTCCCGCACCGGGACCCGTGGTCGCGGGGCCGGTGTCCTTCGTCGCCTCGGGGTCGAGGACGGTGTAGGCGCGCTCACCGGGGCGGACGAACTTCAGCCGCTGCCGGGCCTGCTGCTCGACGTAGGCCGGGTCCTCCCACCGCTGGCGCTCCTCGCGCAGCGACGCGACGTCGGCCTCCTGGCTGCTGACCTTGTCGCGCAGCGCGGCGATCTGCCCCTGCTGGTGCAGCCACGCGGCGACCGAGGAGGTGAGCAGCACGACGAGGAAGATGGCGATGCTCGCGAGCACCGCCGTGCGCCGCACCATCCGGTTCGACATCGCCCCGCCGACCTGGCCGCGCCAGCCGGTCGGGGTGCGCCGCACCACCTTCGCCGTCGTCGTGCCGGTGGTCGAGGGCCGCGGTGAGGCGGACGCCGACCGGGTGGACGAGCGCGTCGAGGACCGGGCGGAGCCGGCCTTCGACGCCGGGCGCGCCGCGGACCCGCGTCGCGGCGGGCGCGACGCGGGTCCGGTGCTGCGGCTGGTGGCCATCGGCCTGGTTCCTCCGGCTCGGCTCAGCCCTGGCGGGCGGCGAAGCGCGGGAAGGCGCCCGCGCCGGCGTAGACCGCGGCGTCGTCGAGCTCCTCCTCGATGCGCAGGAGCTGGTTGTACTTCGCGACGCGCTCGGACCGGGCCGGGGCGCCGGTCTTGATCTGGCCGCAGTTCGTCGCGACCGCGAGGTCGGCGATCGTCACGTCCTCGGTCTCGCCCGAGCGGTGGCTCATCATGCAGCGGTAGCCGTTGCGGTGCGCGAGGTCGACGGCGTCGAGGGTCTCGGTCAGCGAGCCGATCTGGTTGACCTTGACCAGGAGCGCGTTGGCGGTGCCGGTCTCGATGCCGCGGGCGAGGCGCTCGGGGTTGGTGACGAAGAGGTCGTCGCCGACGATCTGCACCTGGGTGCCGAGGCGGTCGGTCATCGCCTTCCAGCCCTCCCAGTCGTCCTCGTTGAGCGGGTCCTCGATGGACACGAGCGGGTAGGAGGCGACGAGGTCGGCGTAGTAGTCGACCATCTCGTCAGCGCTCTTCGTGCCGCCCTCGAAGGTGTAGGAGCCGTCGTCGTAGAACTCGGACGCGGCGACGTCGAGCGCCAGCGCGATCTGCTCGCCCGGGGTGTAGCCGGCCTTCTCGATCGCCTCGAGGATGAGGTCGAGCGCGGCGCGGTTGGACTCGAGGTTCGGCGCGAAGCCGCCCTCGTCGCCGAGACCGGTCGCGAGGCCCTTCTCCTTGAGCACCGACTTGAGCGCGTGGTAGACCTCCGCGCCCCAGCGCAGTGCCTCGCGGAAGGACTCGGCGCCGATCGGCGCGATCATGAACTCCTGGATGTCGACGTTGGAGTCCGCGTGGCTGCCGCCGTTGAGGATGTTCATCATCGGCACCGGCAGGACGTGCGCGTTCGGGCCGCCGACGTAGCGGAAGAGCGGCAGGTCGGCCGAGTCGGCGGCGGCGCGGGCCACGGCGAGCGAGACGCCGAGGATGGCGTTGGCGCCGACCTTCTCCTTGTTCGCGCTGCCGTCGATGGCGAGCATCTCGGCGTCGACGAGTCGCTGCTCGCTCGCCTCGAAGCCGAGGAGCTTCGGGCCGAGCTCGTCGATGACCGCGTCGACGGCCTTCTCGACGCCCTTGCCGCCGTAGCGACCCTTGTCGCCGTCACGGCGCTCGACGGCCTCGAAGGCGCCGGTCGACGCGCCGCTGGGGACCGCCGCGCGGGCGACGGTGCCGTCGTCGAGGGCGACCTCGACCTCGACGGTGGGGTTGCCGCGCGAGTCGAGGATCTCGCGCGCGCCTACTGCCTCGATGCTGGCCACAGGAACTCCTGGGGAGAAGGGGACACGTTTCCTGCCGAGCCTAGCCGGGGCGGAGCGGGTCGGCCGGGACCGACCCGCTCCCCGGACGCCCCGGGACGGCGGCCTCGAGCACGTGCGTCAGCCGACGCCCACGGCGTGCTCCGCCACGACGCGCGCGGCCATCTCGCGCAGGTCGGTCGGGCGCCGGCCGAGCAGCCGCTCGGTGTCGGCGAGCTGCGCCGGCGTGGCGACGACGGCCATCCGGCGGATGACCCGCATCGACGAGCGCCAGTCCTCGAGCCGGTGGCCGGTCAGGTGCGCGCGCAGGGCCCGGTCGAGGGCCTCGTCGTCGTCCCCGCGGTAGGCGACCGGGTGGCCGAGCGCCTCGGACCAGATCCGGGCGCACTCCGGACCCGTGAGCGAGCGCGGACCGACGACCGCGTGGGTGCCGGACGGGAACTCGGGGTCGAGGAGGATGCGCGCGGCCACCTCACCGAGGTCGCGCAGGTCGACCCGGTTGAGGCCCTTCGGGTGGGCCGGGTGGACGTGCTCGCCGGCGCGCAGCACGTCGAGGAGGACCTCGTCGTTCTGCATGAAGTTGGACGGGACGAGGACGACGGGGGTGGTCGCCGAGCGCTCGACCCGGCGCGCGAGCGCGAGCTTGCCGCGGTAGCGGGGCAGCAGCACGCCGTACAGGCGGCGCAGCAGCCACCCGTGCAGGGCGGTGCGACCGACGGCGTGGACCCCGGCGAAGACCAGCCGCGTCCCCGCGGCCTCGCACGCCTCGACGACCGTGGTCGTCAGCGCGACCTCGTCGGGCTCGTGCGGCGAGACGTGGAAGACGACGTCGGCGCCGGCGACGGCCCGGCGCACCGACGCGGCGTCGCGCAGGTCGCCCACGACGACCTCGACGCCCTCGCGGGAGCCCAGGCGGGCGGGGTCACGGACGAGGACCGCGGGGGTGGCGCCGCGCTCGCGCAGCGCCCGGACGACCTCCCGGCCCACGAGGCCGGTGGCGCCGATGACGAGGACGCGGCGCCCGGAGGGGACCGGGCGGCTGGAGGTGGTGGGCACGAGGGCTCCTTCTGGTGGTCGACGGGGTGTCGGGTCGACCCTCGTCGGCCCCGCTTGGGCGGCCCTTGCGGCGTCGCGGACCCACCGCCCAAGCCGCACCCAAGCGCAGCCGTCGACGGTGGTCGCACCACCACGACAGCGGGGCCCGACCCCCGACCACGAGGAGAGAGCGATGTCCACCACCACGACGACCACCCGGGGCCAGCTGGACCTGCCCGGCCAGACCCACGTCGCCGACGGTCCGCTGGACCACACCGGCATGTACGTGATGCACCACGCCTTCCGCCGGGACCTCGCCGCCTTCGCGTCGGCCGCCCACCGGACCCCCGTCGGCGAGACCGCCGTCTGGGAGGCGCTCGTCGCGCGCTGGGGTCGGTTCGCCTCGACCCTGCACCACCACCACACCGCCGAGGACGAGCTGTACTGGCCGGTCCTCGCCGGCGCGGTCGCAGAGCGCGGCACGCCGGCGGACGCGGCCGAGGTCCGCGCGATGAGCGAGGAGCACGAGGGCATCGACCCGCTCATCTCCGCGTGCGCCGACGCCTTCCGGGCGATGGCCGACCACCCGTGCGACGCCCACCGTCACGCGGTCGAGATCCGGGTCGCGGGCCTGCGCGAGGTGCTCGACGCGCACCTCCGGCACGAGGAGACCGTCGTCCTGCCGCTCGTGCAGCGGGTCATGACGCCGGCGGAGTTCGACGGCGTCGAGAAGGCCATCGGCCGGTCGTACAAGGCCGGCGACATCGGCTTCGTCGTCGGCTGGGCGCTGCACCGGCTCCCGCAGGAGGGCAGGGACCGGATGTTCGCGATGGCCGGGCCCGCGTACCGGGTGCTGCACCTCGTCGTGCGCCGCCGGTTCGAACGGCGCGAGGCGACGGCGTTCCGGTACGCCGAGGGCTGACCGGTCCGGCGCGGACGGGTCCGCTCGGGGTCAGAACCCGAGCCGGGCCCGCTCACCGGTCAGCATCCGCGTGTACGCGCTCATCCCCCAGCGGTCGGCCATGAGCTCGGCCCGGTCCGCGAGCCGCGCCGCCTCCTCCGTCTCGCCCAGCACCGCGAGCCCCAGGGCGAGGTAGCCGTCGACCGGCCCGTTGACGAGCGAGATCCCGGTCAGGGCCATCGTGCCCTCGGACGGGCGCAGCGCGTCGACGGCCTCACGCGCCAGGCGGGGGTCCCGCAGTCGCGCCGCGACCAGCACGTGGGCAGCGGCCTCGGCGGTGTGCCACCAGCGGTTGCGGAACGGCGGCATCGGGACCCGCTCGAGCTCGCTGCGGAGCGCGTCCTCACGGTCGACGAGGGCCAGGAGGTGGAGCATCGCCCACCGCCCGAGGTCGAACGGCTCGGCGACGAACTCGGCGTAGAGCGGGTCGACGAGCTGGTCGGCCACCCCCGGCCGCCACGTGGCGGTGCTGTAGAGGATCCCGAACTCGTTCTGCTCGAGCGCAGGCGTCGCGAGACCGTCCTGCATCGAGCGCATGGCCGCGGCGTGCGCGTCCGCCGCGGCGTCCTCGTCCCGCAGCGTCGCGAGCGAGAAGCGGACGAAGTGCAGGACGTACTCGACGTAGGCGAGCCGCCGGCGACGGGCGATCCGGTCCGCGGCCTTCGACCCGGCCACCCATCCGTCGAGGTCGCCGTGCTCGATCGCGGTGCCGGCCCGGGTCAGGTGGGCGAGCGCCTCGGCCGCGGCGTCCTCGCCACCCGCGGCGGCGGCGAGCTCCTCGTCCGCCAGCCGGGTGCGACGGGCGAGCTCGGTGGGTCGCCAGAGCGCGATCCAGCCGGCGTGCGCGGCCCACGCGAGCAGTGGCCGGTCGCCGAGACGCCGCGCCATCGCGGTCCCCTCGTCGACGAGGGCGTCCACCTCCGGCTCGCTCCCCCAGCGGTAGTACAGCTGCACGGCGAGCGCCAGCATGAGGACGCAGCGGGCCGGGGAGTCCTGCTCCCCCGAGGCCGCGAGCGCCGCGCGCAGGTCGTCGAGGAGGTCCTCGTCCACCTCGCCCATCTCCTGCGGCGTCCACACCGAGTAGCGGGTGAGCTCGGAGGCCGCGCGGGCCACGCGCTCCGGGTCCTCGGCCGCACGGGCCAGGGCCACCGCCTCGACGACGGCCTCGACGACTCGGCGCCACCGCCCCGAGTGGGCCGCCGCCTCGGAGTAGGCGAGCAGCAGGTCGTAGCGCTCCTCCCGCGTGCCGGCGGGGTCGAGGGCGTGGGCGTCGAGCGCGGAACGGTAGAGGTCGGTGGCCTCGACGTTGGCGAACAGGCGACGCGCGCGCTGGGCCGCACCCTCGGCGGCACGCCACGCGCGCGGTGCGTGGACGGGCCCCGCGGCGAGCCAGTGGTGCGCGAGGTCGAAGTCGCGCTGGGCCGCCGGCACCGCGGCGTCCGCCACGCTCGCGAGCGCGTGGGCGATGCGCGCGTGGGTGCGCGCCACCCCCGCCGTGGTCGCGGTGGCGAGGACGGCGTCCCGGGTGAGGGCGTGCTCGAACGCCAGGGACCCGTCGTCCCGGTGGTGCACGATCCCGGCCTCCTCCGCGGGCTCGAGGAGCTCGGCGACCCGGGCTGGGTCCCACCCGCCGACGTGCGCGAGCAGGAGCGGGGAGTGCGCCCGCCCGAGCGCCGCGGACACGAGCAGGACCTCGCGCGTGTCCTCGGGCAGGTCCGCCAGGCGACGCGCGACGACCACCTGCACCGACTCCGGGACCTCGCCCCGCCAGCCGCCGGGGGCGGCGGCGAGCCGCGCGAGCTCGACGAGGAAGAACGGGTTGCCGCCGGTCCGGGCGCACCAGTCGTCGACCTCCACGGCGGACGGCGCCCGGTCGGCCCCGGACACCGCCGCCACGAGCTCGCGGGCCTGCGCCGGGGCGAGGCCGACCGGCTCCAGCGTCCGGCCGCCGTGCCGGGCCAGGGCCGCGCCGAGGTCGGCGAGCGCCCCCACGGGTGCGGGCCGGCTGCGGCGGGTCAGGACGAGGGCGACGTGGTCCCCCGGGCGCAGCGAGGTGACGAGGTGCGCCAGGGCACGGAGGGTGCGCGTGTCGGCCCAGTGCAGGTCCTCGACCACGAGGAGCACCGGGTCGTCGCGCGACCGCCGCCGCACCGCCTGCGCCAGGGCGTCCTGGACGGCGAAGGCCCGGGCGGCGCCGTCGCCGTCGTCGCCACCGGTGTCGACCAGGTCCTCGGGCGGGTCGATGCCGAGGCCCTCGAGGAGGGCGAACCAGGGCCAGAAGGGCGGCGCGCCGTCGTCCTGCGAGCAGCGGCCGACGGCCGACACCATCCCCCGGTCGTGGGCCTGGTCGACGACGTCGTCGACGAGGCGCGTCTTGCCGGCCCCCGGGTCGCCGACCACGAGGAGGTGCCCGGGGCTCCCTGCGGCCGCGGCGGAGAGGAGGTCGACGAGGGCCGCCCGTTCGCGCTCGCGCCCCACGAGCGGCCAGCCGGCGAGGGCGACGGCCGGAGCCGGCCCGGGAGCGTCGGTGGCCGCCCGCTCCCGGGCGGCCGGCCGGTCGGGCGCCGGCCCGGCAGCGGGTGCGAGCCACCGGCCGAGCGCCGGGTCCTGGCGCAGCACCGCCGCCTCCAGGGCCCGCACCTCCGTCCCGGGGTCGAGGCCGAGGTCCTCGGCGAGCCGCCGCCGGTACCCGCGCAGCGCCTCCAGCCCCTCCGCCTGCCGACCGGTGCGGACCAGCGCGAGCGCGCGGAGGCAGTGGCTGCGCTCGCGCAGCGGGTGACGGGACACGGCCTGCTCGGCGGCCGCGAGCACCGCGGCGTGCTCCCCGAGCGCCAGCAGCCCGAGCGCGGTGTCCTCCTCCGCCGTCGCGCGCAGCTCGTCGAGGGCGCCCCGGTCCGCCAGCACGTCGGGGTGGTCGCCGAGGTCGGCGTACGCCGTGCCCGTCCACGTCCGCAGGGCCGCTTCGAGGGCCTCGACGTGCTCACCCACCTCGTCGCGCGTCGGCCAGCCGTCGTCCGGGCCGGTGGTCAGCTGCGACCACAGCGGCGCGAGCGCCGCGTGCCGCGCGCGCACCTCGCGGGCGAAGACCACGGCGTCGACCCGGTCGGAGTCGAGCGCGAGCCGGTACCCGGCATCGCTCGTCACGAGCACCGTCGGCCGGGCACGCGGGGCCAGGTCGGGCTCGAGGACGCGCCGCAGGCCGCTGATGTACGAGTGGAGGGTCCCGAGCGCCCCCGCCGGAGCCCGTCCCCCCCACACGAGGTCGACCAGCCGGTCGGCGCTCGTCGTCGCACCGGGTGAGAGCGCGAGGGCGGCGAGGATGCTGCGCGGCCGGCGCGCGGCGAGGACCACCGGCCCGTCACCGGCGTCGACGGCCGTGCTCCCCAGCACCCGCACCCTCACGGGCGTCACCCTAGCCAGCGGGCCCGCAGGTCAGAAGGGGTGCGAGGGCGAGTCCGCGCAGGACGTCGCGCGCGGTCGTCGGGGCCCGCCCTCAGGCGGTCGCAGCGTACGCGACGGCGATCGCGGTGCCGACGCGGGCGTTGTGGCGCACCAGCGCGAGGTTGGTCTCGAGGGAGCGGCCGTCGGAGAGCTCGACGAGCCGGCCGAGGAGGAAGGGCGTGATGTCCTTGCCGGTCACGCCCTGCTCGGCGCACTCGGCGAGGGCCCGGGCGATGACGTCGTCGATGTCCTCGTGGGACATCTCGTGCTCCGCCGGCACCGGGTTGGCGATGGAGATCCCGACGCCGAGCCCCAGCCCGAAGGAGGCGTGCATCAGCTCGGCGACCTGCTCGGGGGTGTCCACCCGCATCGGGACGGGCAGGCCGCTGGTGCGCGAGAAGAAGGAGGGGAACTCGTCGGTGCCGAAGCCGACGACGGGCACACCGAGGGTCTCGAGGACCTCGAGGGTGCGGCCGATGTCGAGGATCGACTTGACGCCGGCGGAGATGACGGCGACCTCGGTGCGCGAGAGCTCGGTGAGGTCGGCGGAGACGTCCATCGAGGTCTCGGCGCCCTGGTGGACGCCACCGAGGCCGCCGGTGACGAAGGTGCGGATGCCCGCGAGCGCCGCGATGCGCATCGTGCTGGCGACCGTCGTGGCGCCGTGCACGCCCGTGGCGAGGACGTGCGGGATGTCGCGGACGCTCACCTTGCGGATGCCGCCGTCGGCCCCGAACATCTCGAGCTCGTCGTCGGAGAGGCCGACGGTCGGGCGGCCGGCGATGACGGCGATGGTCGCCGGGACCGCTCCCCCGTCGCGGACGATCTGCTCGACCTCGCGGGCCATCGCGACGTTGGCCGGGTAGGGCATCCCGTGGCTGATGATCGTCGACTCGAGCGCGACGACCGGGCGGCCGGCGGCGAGGGCCTCGCGGACCTCGGGGGCGAGCGAGAGCATCGGGTGCGGGGTGGTGGTCATGCGGAGAGCTCCTCGGTGGGCGGTGCGTCGGGGGTCAGGTGGGCGGCGACGAGCGCCGGGGTGAGGTCGGCCCGGACGGTGTCCGGGGAGGCACAGGTGAGAGCGGCGACGACCTGGCCGAAGCGCGCGGCCTCGACGACGTCGGCGCCGCCGAGGAGCGCGTGGACGTAGCCGGCGGTCATCGCGTCCCCGGCGCCGGTGACGTCCTCGACGGTGGTCGGGGGCGCGGCGACGAGGACCACACGAGCCGGCCGGCCGGGGCGGGCGACCGAGAGGAGGCTGCCGTGCATCCCGCGCCGGACCCAGACGTGCTCGACACCGCGGTGGTGCAGCTCGGCCGCAGCGGCCGCGACGGAGGCCGGGTCGGGGTCGACGGGGCGGCGAAGCATCGCGGCGAGCTCGTCGACGTTGGGGGTGACGGTGTGGACCGGGACCGAACCGTCGAGGGCCGGGGCGGCGTCCGCGGCCTTGGCGACGCTGACGGTCTCGACGACGGCCGGGACGCCGGCGCTCGCGGCCGTCGTCAGGACCCAGCGCAGGACGTCGGCGTGGAGGTTGCAGTCGAGGACGAGGCGGTCGACCCCGCCGAGCAGGCCGGGCACGACGGCGAGGTCGGCGACGGTCAGCTCGTCGGTGGCGCGCATGTCGGCGACGGCGACGAGGAGGTCGCCGTCGTCACCGAGGACGGCCGTGTAGGAGCCGGTCGGGAACGGCGAGGTGACGACGTGCCGGCAGTCGACCCCGGCCGCCTCCGTACGGGCGACGACCGTGCGGCCCTGGAGGTCGTCACCGACCGGGGCGACGAGCATCGTCGGGCTGCCGAGCCGGGCGAGGCTCTCGGCGATGTTGCGGCCGACCCCGCCGACCGTGGCGGTGGAGGTGCCAGGGTTGCTCGTGCCGAGGACCGCGGGGACGCGGGTGCGGACCTTGGCGTCGAGGACGGCGCCGCCGACGACGAGGACGGAGGAGGCCTCGGGACGCAGGAGGTAGCCCCGGCCGAGGAGGACGCCCTTGCGGGTGAGGTTGCTCAGGTGCACCGAGACGGCGGCGCGGGTGGAGCCGAGGCGCTCGGCGAGCGCGGCGGCGTCGAGGAGCGGGTCGGTGCGCAGCAGCGCGACGATCTCGCGCTCACGCTCGGTCAGTCCCATACTTGCAGACCTTAAGCGCCCTTGGACTTCCGAAGCAAGTCGCCGTCCGATGTGTGTACTCCCGAAATCCATGCGCCGCGGAAGGAATCCCTTGCGCCCCGCAAGGAATCCCTTCCGGGACGGGAGCGAACCCTTGCGACCTGGAAGGGAGACCTTGCGCCGCGGAAGGGAGACCTTGTGAGCGGCAAGGACCGCTCGTCCTGCCGAGGTCGGATCGCCGCGCCGGGCTCGGATCGCCGCGCCGGGCTCGGATCGCCGTGCCGCGGCCCTGCCGCCCTGCCGCCGTGGCGTGTCACCCCGGCACGGCGAGGACGCACCGGCCCCGCATCATCGACCCGGCCCACGCTCAACTCCTTGCGGTGCGGAAGGGAAACCTTGCGGTACGGAAGGGAAACCTTGCGGTGCGGAAGGGAAACCTTGCGTCGCGTGACCAGCGGCGAGCCGCGTCGCGGGGGCGGCGGGATCCGGCTGCGCGCGAGCCCCCACGCGACCCGTGGCGCCAGCAGACTGTCCCGAACCACAACCCCCGGAGGTCGTCGTGCTCCCATCCGTCCGCAGGCTCGTCGCGACGCTCGGCCTGGTCACCGGCCTCGTCGCCTCACCCCTCGCCCTCGCCCCGGCGAGCGCCGCCACGACCACCCACCGCGTGGGGACGTTCAACATGTGCGGCTACGGCAGCACGGGCGGCTGCGGGGGCACGACCGCCCAGCGGGTGGAGTGGATGGCGCAGCAGTTCGTCTCCGACCGCCTCGCCGTCCTCACGCTCAACGAGGTGTGCTCGCCGGTGCCCGACGCCCTGCGGGCGCGCCTGGCCCAGCTCGGCGTCACCGTCCACACCGTGTTCCAGCAGACGTTCCCGGCGAAGCACGGCCGCTGCGGCGGCGCCGCCAGCGGCAACGCCCTGGTCTCGCGCAGCAGCCTCTGGTCGGTGCGCCGCGTGACGTTCACCGCGCAGGTCCCCAACGCCGTCGAGCTCCGCGGCGTGCTCTGCGCGCGGACCGCGCTCGGTGGCCCCACCGAGGTCTGCACCGCGCACCTGCTGCCCGGCGCGAAGAAGGCGGCCCTGCGCCAGCGGCAGATCGCCGAGACCCTGAGCGCCGCGACCGCCCCCGGACGGCCCGTCGTCCTCGCGGGCGACATCAACGACGTGCCGTCGGCGACGATGCTGGACCCGCTCTACCAGCCGCGCTACGGCGCGGGGTCGCGCGGCAGCTTCGTCGAGCCGTCCTCCACGCGGTCGGGCGCCCCCTGCCGCTGCGGCCCGGCCACGCGGGGCACCGCCAAGATCGACTACGTCTTCGGCAGCGCGGCCACCTTCTCCCCCGGCGCCGCCGCCACGCGGGACTCGCCCTGGTCGGACCACAACCTCCTGTGGGCCGACCTCATCCGGGGCTGACCGCGCCGCCCGCCAGCCGTCGCAACGCGGCGCGGGCCCGCTCCTCCGCCGCGGCGACGTCCGCCAGGGCCGCGTCCAGCGCGGCCGCGTCGTCGGGGTCGAGCGCCAACCCGCGTCGTCGCGCCCGCGCCCGGACCTTCGACGCGGCGAGATCGACCGGCAGCGTCGACGGGAGGCCGTGCCCCAGGTCGCTCGCGTCGCCTCCCCCGGTCGCCCCCTTCTCGACCGCCTTGATGCGCTCCCACTGCTGCTCGACCTGCTCGGGTGTCGTCGCGTCACCGTCGGCGAACACGTGGGGATGGCGCCGCACGAGCTTCTCGACGAGCAGGCCGGCGACCGTGTCGACGTCGAAGCCGTCCTCCCCGGCGTCCTCGGCGACCCGGGCGTGGAAGACGACCTGGAGCAGCACGTCGCCGAGCTCCTCCGCGAGCGCCCTCGGGTCCCCCGACCCGATGGCCTCGAGGACCTCGTGGGTCTCCTCGACGAGGTAGGGAGCGAGGCTCTCGTGCGTCTGCTCGGCGTCCCACGGGCACCCGCCCGGGGAGCGCAGCCGGTCCATCGCCGCGACGACGTCGAGGAGCCGCCCGCCCTGCACGTCCCACGAGCCGACGACGAGCTCGACCTCGGGCGGGGTCTCGAGCCGCGACACCTCGGAGGCGAGCGCGTCCGACAGACCGGGGTCCCCGTCGGAGGACCCGAGCCAGACGACGACGGCCTCGCCCGCCCGGTCGACGAGCAGCCGGGCCAGGGCGGCCGGCGGGTGGTCGCCCACCTCGAGCACCGCCAGCCCTGCCTCGGTCATGGCCTCGGCCAGCGGCTCGTCGGCGGACCGGGCGAGCAGGACGTCGGCCGCCGACACCGCGACCCACGCCGGGTGCGAGAGCAGCCCGGGGGCGACCCGCGGCGAGGTGAGGACGAGGCCGAGCCGGCCGGTGCTCACTGCTGCGGGGTGGTGACCGTCTTGATCCAGTCCGGCGTGCTCGTCGCCAGACCGGCGGTGCTCTGGACGGCGTCCCACTCGGTGAGCTTCGAGGCGTCGAACGCGCCGTAGCGCGGGTTGACGTCGACCTCCAGCTTCGTCAGCGCCTCGGTCGGGACCGACGCGCCGGACTGCGCGAGCTGCTGGATGGCCAGCTGCGCGCGCAGGACCTCGAGCGTCTCGTCGGCCGGCGCCTCGCCGTCGTAGGTGTCCTGCTGCTGGTACGCCGTACGGGCGAGCGACTCCGACACGGGCGCCCCCTGCTGCGCGATCTCGTCGAGGTAGACCGGGGCCCCGATGAGGCGGCCGAGCACCTGGTCGCCCGTGAGGTTGGCCCCCGGGAAGGTCTTGTTGATCTGGGCCTGGGCGACCTGGACCTCGTTCTCGGTGATGACGCGGCCGTCGACCGTGGCGGCGCGGCCGGCCTCGGTCGTCCCGCAGCCGGCGGTGACGAGCGCGGCGCCGAGGGCGAGCGCCGCAGCGACGCGGCGAACCGGAGTGGTCACGAGGGGTCCTTTCATCGGGTCATCCCCGGGCGGGGGCGGTCGCGGCCTGGGCGGCCTGACCGACATTGTCCATGACGACCGCCCGGATGACCTGGCTGGCCCAGTCGAGCACGGCCTGGTCGCGCAGCGGGCGCCCTCCGACGACGGCGGTCTTGGGTGCCGGGACGAGCACGGAGCCCGTCGCGGCCTTGAGGATCGACTTCGGGTAGAGGCGGTTGAGCCGCAGCTGCTGGCTCTCGCGCAGCTCGACCGGGCCGAAGCGCACGTGCTGGCCCTGCACCGAGATGTCGGCGATGCCGGCGGCGCGCGCGACGGTGCGCAGCCGGGCGACCTCGAGGAGGTTGCGCACGGGCTCCGGCACCGGGCCGTAGCGGTCGACGAGCTCGCCCTCGATCTCGGCGAGCTGCTGCTCGTCGACGACGGCCGCGAGCTTCTTGTACATCTCGAGGCGCAGGCGCTCGTGCGGGACGTAGTCGTGCGGCAGGTGGGCGTCGACCGGCAGCTCGATCTTGATCTCGGCCGGCGCCTCCTCGCCCTCGCCGCGGAAGGACGCGACGGCCTCGCCGACGAGCCGGACGTAGAGGTCGAACCCGACGCCCGCGATGTGGCCGGACTGCTCGCCGCCGAGGAGGTTGCCCGCGCCGCGGATCTCGAGGTCCTTCATCGCGACCTGCATGCCGGACCCGAGGTCGGTGTTGCTCGCGATGGTCTGGAGCCGGTCGAGCGCGGTCTCGGTGAGCGGCGTCTCGGGCGGGTAGAGGAAGTAGGAGTAGGCCCGCTCGCGACCACGGCCGACGCGACCGCGCAGCTGGTGCAGCTGGCTGAGGCCGAGCCGGTCGGCGCGCTCGACGATGAGGGTGTTCGCGTTGCTGATGTCGAGCCCGGTCTCGACGATCGTCGTGCAGACGAGGACGTCGAACCGCTTCTCCCAGAAGTCGACCACGACCTGCTCGAGCTTCTGCTCACCCATCTTCCCGTGCGCCGTGGCGACCCGGGCCTCGGGCACGAGCTCGCGGATGCGAGCGGCCGCCTTCTCGATCGTCGACACCTTGTTGTGGACGAGGAAGACCTGGCCCTCGCGCAGCAGCTCGCGCCGGATCGCCGCGGTGACCGTCTTCTCGTCGTACGCACCGACGTACGTGAGGACGGGGTGCCGCTCCTCGGGGGGCGTGGCGAGGGTGGACATCTCGCGGATGCCGGTGACCGCCATCTCGAGCGTGCGCGGGATCGGCGTCGCGGACATCGCGAGGACGTCGACGGACGTCCGCAGCGCCTTGAGCTGCTCCTTGTGCTCGACGCCGAAGCGCTGTTCCTCGTCGACGACGACGAGCCCGAGGTCCTTGAAGCGCACCTCCTTCGAGAGGAGGCGGTGGGTGCCGATGACGAGGTCGACGGACCCGTCGGCGAGCCCGGCGAGCACGGCCCTGGCGTCGGCGTCGGTCTGGAAGCGCGACAGGGCCTTGACGACGACCGGGAAGCCGGCGTACCGCTCGGCGAAGGTGTTGAGGTGCTGCTGGACGAGCAGCGTCGTCGGGCAGAGCACGGCGACCTGCTTGCCGTCCTGGACCGCCTTGAACGCGGCGCGGACCGCGATCTCGGTCTTGCCGTAGCCGACGTCGCCGCAGACGAGGCGGTCCATCGGGACCTCCCGCTCCATGTCGGCCTTGACCTCGTCGATCGTCACGAGCTGGTCGGGCGTCTCGACGTGCGCGAAGGCATCCTCGAGCTCGCGCTGCCACGGGGTGTCGGGACCGAACGCGTGCCCCTTGGACGCCATGCGCGCCGAGTAGAGGCGGATGAGCTCGGCGGCGATCTGCTTGACGTAGCGGCGCGCCCGACCCTTGGTCTGCTGCCAGTCGGAGCCACCCATCTTGTTGAGCGTGGGCTGCTCGCCGCCGACGTAGCGGGTGACCTGGTCGAGCTGGTCGGTCGGCACGTAGAGGCGGTCGGCCGGCTGGCCGCGCTTGGACGCCGCGTACTCGAGGACGAGGTACTCGCGGGTGGCGCCCTGCACGGTGCGCTGCACCATCTCGACGAAGCGACCGACGCCGTGCTGCTCGTGGACGACGAAGTCGCCGGGGCGCAGCTGGAGGGGGTCGACCTGGTTGCGCCGCTTGGACGGCATCCGGCGCATGTCCTTGGTCGAGGTGCCCGACCCGGCCGCGGCCCCGGTGAGGTCGGCCTCCGTGACGACGGCGAGGCGCTCGGCGGCCACGAGGAACCCGGAGCCGACGCAGCCGGTGGTCACCGAGACCAGGCCCGGCTCGAGCTCGGCCTCCGGCGAGGTGCGCGCACGGACCTCGTGCTCGCCGAGCACCTCGGTGACGCGCTTGGCGAGGCCGGCGCCCTCGGTGACGACGAGGACCGACCAGCCGTCACCGGTCAGCCGGGCCAGCTCGGCGACGGCGTCCTCGGTGCTGCCGCGGAACGTGGGCGACACGGCCAGGCCGAGCTCGACGGTGTCGTCGTCCTCGTCGCCGCTGAACGGCGTGAGGTCGAGCCACCGCACGCCGAGCTCGCGGGCCTGCTCGCGCAGGTCGGCGAGGCTGCGGAAGGACGCCGTGCCGAGCACGGACTCGAGGTCGATGGGGACGGCGCTGCCGCCGGCCGCGTTGGCCCAGCCGGCCTGGAGGAACTCCTCGCTCGTCGCGACGAGGTCGTGGGCCCGGGTGCGCACGCGCTCGGGGTCGCACGCGGCGACGACGGCGTCGGCGGGCAGGACCTCGAGGAGGGTCTCCATCCCGTCGACGAGGGCCGGCGCGAGCGACTCCATGCCCTCGACGGCGATGCCGTTGGCGAGCTTGTCGAGGAGGTCGGCGACCCCGGGCAGCTGGTCGGCCAGCGCCGCGGCCCGCTCGCGCACGGACGGGGTGAGGAGCAGCTCGCGGCACGGCGGCGCCCACAGGCCGTGCTCGGCGACCTCGAGGGAGCGCTGGTCGGCGACCTTGAACCAGCGGATCTCCTCGACCGTGTCGCCCCAGAACTCGACCCGCAGGGGGTGCTCCTCGGTGGGCGGGAAGACGTCGAGGATGCCGCCGCGGACGGCGAACTCGCCGCGCCGCTCGACGAGGTCGACACGGGCGTAGGCGGCCGCCGCGAGGTCCTCGACGACCTGCTCGAGCGGCACCTCCTGCCCGGCGGAGAGCGACACGGGGCGCAGCTCGCCGAGACCCTTGGAGATCGGCTGCAGCACGGCCCGGACGGGGGCCACGACGACCGCGAGCCGCCCGTGCGTGGTGTCCTCGGCCTCGGGGTGCGCGAGCCGGCGCAGGACCGAGAGCCGCTGGCCGACGGTGTCGCTGCGCGGGCTCAGCCGCTCGTGCGGCAGGGTCTCCCAGGACGGGAAGAGGCCGACGGCGTCGGCGCCGAGCGTCGAGGCGAGCGCGGTGGCGAGGTCCTCGGCCTCGCGCCCGGTGGCGGTGACGGCGAGGACCGGCGCGCCCGAGGGCCGGGGCGCGAGGGCGGCGAGGACCGCGTGGCGGGCGCCGGGCGGGGCCGAGGCCGTGACCTCGGCGGACGGCGCGGCGAGGGCGTCGGAGAGTCGGGCGAGGGGCGCGAGGGCGGCCAGCCGGGCACGCAGCGGGATGAGCGGGGGCATGTCGGTCTCAGGTTAGCCGGGGGCACCGACGGTCGTGACGCCCGTGGCGGCGGCTCAGCCGGGGACGCGAACCCGCTCGACGCGGCGGTCCTCGACCGTCCTCCCCGTCCCTCCGTCGTCGAGCAGCAGCATCGCCGACACCATCGTCGCGAGGAGGAAGAGCCCGAAGAAGAAGCCGCCGATGACGTCGGTCAGCCAGTGCTCCTGGTTGTACATCCGGGCGTAGGCCTGCACGGTCTCGAGCAGCGCCACGAGGGCCGCGCCCGCCGCCCACCAGCGCCGGCTCGTGGTCTCGGTCCACCGCAGGGCCAGGACGACGACCAGGCCGTAGACGACGATGACGCGGGCACAGCCGCCGGACGGGTAGGAGCCCAGCGTCGTCGGGGGGTGCCCGCGGTCGACGACGAGCTTGAGGAGCTCCTGGACGTTCTTCTCCAGCAGGTACCCGACCGGGAGGACGACGAGGGGGACCCACCACCGGCGCCGTCGCCACAGCACGGCGAGGACGAGCGCCGCGACGACGGTGAGGACCTGCGTCTGCTGGAGCCCGCCCACGTTGGTCAGCACCAGCCAGATGGAGTCCCAGGTGGCGTCGCGGCCGGCCGCGAACCACTCGAAGGTCGGGTGGTCGACGTAGGGCTCGATCGCCTGGAAGCCCTCGCCGAGCACCCACAGGACGAAGGTCATGGCGCCGCCGCCGAGGAAGACGGCCGCCGCGAAGGCGCCCACGCGCCCGAGCTGTGCGACGAGGACGTCGCCGACGGCCCGTGCCCGTGCCAGCACCGACCTGACCCAGCCCGGTGCGGTGGTGCGGTCGGCCCGCAGGACGAGGAGGGCGCCGGCGCCCACGACCAGCACCAGCGCGACGACTCCGACGAGCATTGTCCCCTTCACCCGCCCATCATGGCCGACCGGACCCCTCCGGCGGGAGCCTTTCCCGCAGGCCGGTCGGTGCCCCGTCGGGCACCGTCCCGGAGCACGTCCGGCCGGTCGGCACCAGCACCGCCGGACCGAAACCTGACCGAATTCTGAGTCCGCCGCCGGGGAATTGTTTCCCTTGGCGGCTCGAGCCACGTACCGTCACCGAAGTCCGCGCGTCCACTCCCTGCCAGAGACGCCGGCGCGGACGCGTGCCAACCCCTGCTCGTCGGTCGCTGCCCTCCCGGTGCCCGACCATGGCCGCGGCGTCACAGGAGCACCTGACCATGCCCACCTCTGTCACCAGCCCCCGCCACGCCCGACCCCGGCGCCGCCGCGGCCTCACGACCCTCGCCCTCGGCTCGGCCCTCGCGACCACCGTCGCGCTCGCCCCGGCCGACGCCGCGTCCGCCCGCCCCCTGGGCGACACGGCCCAGGCCACCACCACCGCCGCGGCGGCCGCCAGCCCGCTGTTCTTCGGCGGGGCCGGCGATGTCACGACCCTGACCAAGATGTCCGGCCAGACCGTGGCCACCCACTCCTACGGCAACTTCCAGGGCGGGGTCCCGACCGGACGGATGGTCACGGTCAACGCCAACGGCCTCCCGTGGCGCTCGGTCACCGCGGCCGCCCCCGGCAGCGCCCTGCACAACGACATGATCCGCTGGGCCAAGACGATCAAGGCGCGCGGCGGCACCATCCTCGTGGCCTTCGGCCACGAGCCCGAGGTCTCGGCG
The DNA here is from genome assembly GCF_000720925.1 of Phycicoccus jejuensis. GTDB lineage: Bacteria > Actinomycetota > Actinomycetes > Actinomycetales > Dermatophilaceae > Phycicoccus > Phycicoccus jejuensis. The sequence continues at coordinate 206,939 of NZ_JOEE01000007.1, forward strand.
AAGATCAAGCAGGGGACGGCGGCCGAGTACCGCGCCGCCTACCGCAAGGTCGTCGACCTCTTCCGCGCGCAGGGCGTCACCAACGTCAAGTGGGTCTACCAGGCGACCGCGTGGTCCTACCGCGTCAAGAGCACGGACCGGATCGCGGCCGTCAACTGGTACCCCGGCGACGCCTACGTCGACGTCATCGGCGGCGACGCCTACAACTGGTACACCTGCGGCGAGGGCCGCAGCCGCGACGTGCCGCTGTCGACCATCGCCAGCGGGGTCCTCTCCTTCGCGAAGGCCCACGGCAAGAAGGCGGCCCTGCCCGAGTTCGCCGCGCACTCCACGGTCAACCGCAGCGCCTGGCTGTCGGCCGGCTACTCGTGGATGAAGAGCAACAGCGCGTACTTCGTCGCGGCGTTCTACTTCAACCGCCCGCCGACCAACGCCAGCAACAACGACTGCGCCTGGTCCCTCAAGACCAGCTCCGAGTACTCGTCGTACAAGTCCATCGTCGCCGACGGGTGGACGACCTCCTGACGCAGCGGCGATGACCACCGACGGGGTGGGCGGACGTCTCGACGTCCGCCCGCCCCGTCGTCGTCGGGGCCCACGCCCGCGCGTCAGGACGCGAAGGTCACGTCCCAGCAGCCCTTGGCGCTGCCGGTGGTCGCTGTGATGCGCCAGTCGCCGGCCGACGGGACGGTCAGCTGCACGAGGTGGTACTTGAAGCGGTCGGCGGTCTCGGTGGTGGAGCTCTTGACGGTGACGGCCCCGGAGCCGTCGCGCTGCGCGAGGGTGACCGACAGCGTCGCCTTCTCGTCGGACACGTCGGCCGGGATGACGTAGAGCGGTAACGCCGAGGTGGGGGACGCCGTGAACGCCGCCCGGGCGTCGGCGAAGTTGCCCGCGGCCAGCTCTCCCGAGCGCACGTCCCGCTGCGTGCCCACGGCCACGCAGCCGGCCTTGCTCGAACCGGGGAGCCGTTGCAGGGCACTGTCCTGGCGACCGGGTCGGTCGGCGGCCTCGCTCGGGGGTGCGGTCGCCGCCGAGGGGATCTCGTCCGGCGTGGTCGGTGCCGCGGAGGAGGGGCTCGCCGAGGAGGTCGACGTGGCCGTCCCGGAGCTCGGGGCCGCGGTGGGCGTGGCGTCGCCGCCGCCCCCCGACGTGCAGGCGCCCGTGGCGAGGACGACGCACACGGCGGGGACGCCCCACCAGGCCCTGCGGCGAGCGTGACGGACAGACGCGTTCATGATCGACCTCCGGACCCCGGCCGGCCGGTTGCCGGCTCCCTGCGCAGGACCCTGGCCCAACTCTAGGTCCTCCCCCCGACCGGCACCCCGAACTCGACACAACCCGGGCAAACGCCCCGGCGGACGCTCCGCACTGCCACACTGGGCCGTCGTCCGTTGCCGCAGTGAGGAGTACAGGGTGCTCGAGGGGTCCAGGTTCGTGTTCGTGGGGGGCCTGCACCGCAGCGGTACGACACCCCTCGCCCGTCTGCTCGCCCGCCACCCCGAGATCGCGGGCATCTCCGACAGCGGGGTCAGCGAGGACGAGGGGGTCCACCTCCAGGACGTCTACCCGCCGATCCGCGCCCACGGGGGGATGGGTCGCTTCGCGAACGACCCGCGCGCGCACCTCACCGAGTCCTCGCCCCTGGTCTCGTCGGAGAACGCGCAGCGCCTCGTCGACGCGTGGTCGCCCCACTGGGACCTCTCGCGTCGGCTGCTCCTGGAGAAGTCGCCCGGCAACCTCGTCATGGGACGGTTCCTCCAGGCGCTGTTCCCGGGGAGCGCCCTCGTCGTGGTCGTCCGGCACCCCGTCGTGGCCTCGCTCGCGCTCGAGAAGTGGAACCCGTGGCCGGTCTCGCGCAGCGGGCGCCGGCACTCGACCCTGCCGGACCTCGTCGGGCACTGGGTGCGGGCCCACGAGCTCCTCCTCGAGGACGCGCCCCACCACGAGCGCCTGCTCGTCCTGCGCTACGAGGACCTCGTGGCCGACGCCGAGGCCCGTCTCACCGACGTCGCCCGGCTCCTCGGGCTCGACACGCCCCTGCCGGCGGACGGCATCCGGGCGGGTGCGAGCGACCGCTACGCCCAGACCTGGGACGCGATGCGCACCGGCTCGCCCCTGGCCCGCCTCCGTCGCCGACAGGTGGAGGAGCGGTGGGGTGACGCCGTGGCCGCGTGGGGCTACTCCCTCGACGACCTCGGCGCGGTCGGTCCGCGCGAGTCGCTCCCGGCCGTCGTCCGCTGACGACGGCCGTCCTCCCCCGACCCGCGGCTCCCTCTCCGACGGCCCGCACGCCGCTGCGGCGCCGCATGATCCGCGCCCGGACGTGCGGACGGGGCCGGCTCCCGCAGGAGCCGACCCCGTCCGGTCGATCCGGTGGCCTCAGCCCGCCGGGTGGAGCACGACCGTCCAGAGGGCGGTCTTGTCGCTCGTGGAGTTGCTCGTGGCGGTGTTCCCGCCGACCTGACCGGCCGTGACCGGCCCGCCGGAGTCGGCGACCAGGACGCTGAACCGGGTACCCCCGGTGGCCTCGGTCTGCTCGAGCCTCGAGGTGACCGACGTCGGGAGCACCCAGTCGGTCGTGGTCGCGGACTTGTCGGACCAGTAGCTGACCACCCAGTCACCCGCCTGCGCCGTCGTCGTCGGCGTCGTGTGGGTGCTCGTCCCCGAGTCCCCGGTACGAACCGCGACCGGGAGGGCGCCGCCGACGTTGCGGTAGACCGCGACCGAGAGGTTGCCCAGGCGGAACCCGGTCGAGTCGTCGACCCGCACGGCCTTGCCCGCGTCGCCCGCCTCGGCCTGCTTGCGCCAGAGCGTCGAGCGGATGGTGCCGTTGACGAAGGTGTCGACCTGCGTCCAGCCGGTGACCCCGGTCGGCCCCGTCCACGTGACGGAGGACGGCGTGGTCAGCCACAGGAGCATCGTGTCGCCGACCTGGGTGGTCGCCGGCACGGTGGCCGCCTTGAACTTCGCCGCGCCCGCCGCGGAGCTGGCCGCCCCGACGAAGGACGCCGGGTTGGTCGGCGCCGGCACGGTGGCCGTGACCGACTTGGTGACGGTGTTGCTCCCGCCACGGTCGTCGGTGACGGTGAGCCCCACCGAGTAGGTGCCGCTCGCGACGTACTGGTGGCTCGGCGAGGCGGTCGTCGCCGTCCCGCCGTCCCCGAAGGTCCAGGCGTAGGACGCGATGGTGCCGTCCGGGTCGGAGGACCCGGTGCCGTCGAAGACGCACGTCCCGTCGGTGCACGACGAGGTGAACGACGCCGTGGGCAGGACGTTGGCCGGCTGGGCCGCGACGGTGACGCTGCGCGTCGTCGTCCCGGTGGCGCCCTGGTTGTCCGTCACGGTGAGGGTGACCGTGTAGGTCCCCGCCGCCGCGTAGGTGTACGACGGGTTCTGCGACGTCGACGTGCCGCCGTCACCGAAGGACCAGGAGTAGCCCGTGACCGTCCCGTCCGTGTCCGTCCCGGTGCCCGCGAAGCCGCAGGCGAGGAAGGTGCACGAGGGCGTGCCGATCGAGGCCGTCGGACGCTCGTTCGCCGGCGGGCCGCCGTAGAGGAACAGCGAGCGGTTGCGCCAGTCGACCCCGTCGACGCCGGCGCCGCTGACCTTGGTCGGCGACCCCGAGACGGCCGAGCCGTCGAACGGCACCGAGTAGAGCGCGCCGTCCGTCGAGCTGGCGTAGTAGAGCTTGCCACCGCTCACGAACATCCCGTCGGCGGCGGCGAACCCGACGCTCGAGGTGACCGTGCGCACGCGCTCGTCCATGATGCCGCTGTCCGGCGAGAACCACCGGGCGTACAGGGTGTTGTCGTTCTTCAGCGTGTAGTACATCCAGCCGGCCGAGTAGGTCATGCCGGTCACGCTGTTGAGCTGGCCGTACAGCGAGGGCACCGCACCGTTGTAGGTGCCACCCAGGTTGTTGTCGACGTCCTTCCACTTCGGGTCGTTGTACGGGTTGACCGTGACGTCGGCGCCGAAGGTCGTGCCGTCGAACGTCCGGCGGTGGAGGAACCCGTCCGTCGAGCCGTAGAACAGCGTCGAGCCGACCATGAACGCGCCGCGGGTCGAGGCCCAGGGCACGCCACCCGTGGGCTCGGTGCGGGGAGCCCCGCTCGTGCCCGTCGTGGTGAGCGGGACCGAGGCAAGCCCGTCGGTCGGGGGCGTCGGGGTGACGTCCGTGCGGATGATCTCGATGCCGTTGACGAGCGGGTTCTCGACGACGTGCGAGAAGTCGATGTTCACCGTGCCGTCGGAGACCTCGTCGAAGGCCTTCATCGTGCCCTTCTGGTCACCGACGCTCGCGACGATGTCGAAGTTGCTCAGCACCTGGGTGCCGTCGAGGGCCACGTTGAACGAGCGCTTGCCCGCCGTGTTCGTGCACGAGCAGCGGTTGGCGAAGTAGAGCCGCACCTGGATCGGTGTGCCCGCGGCGACCGGGAAGGCCCACTGCATCGCGGGGCTGTCGTTGGGCGACCAGCGCTCGCTGTCGAAGATGGCACCCGGCGTGGAGGCCGGGACCGTGGCGTCGACGGTGCGGTTGCTGTCCCAGCCCGCCGCGTTGCTGTTGCTGTTGCGGAAGGTGCTGGCGCCGCTGTCGTCGGTCCAGTCGGGGCCGGTGTCGGAGGACGGGACGCTGCCACCACCGGCGTTGACGCGGTAGAGGACGTTCGTCGAGCCTCCGGTCGAGCCGCCGAGGAAGACCCGGCCCGGCAGCGAGCCGGTCGCGGTCGTGTGCAGCTGCGTCCTGCCGTAGGGGAAGAACACGATGCGCGGACGCTTGTACTGCCGGTTGCCGACCCAGATCGAGTTGGACCCCATGTAGATGCCCTCGGGCGTGGCGAGCAGCGCGTAGACCGCGACGCCGGCGGGGTTGCGGCCCGGGTTCCACGACAGCGGACGGCCGCTGATCGGGTCGAGGGCGACGATGCCGGGGCGTGGGACGGCGCCCGGACCGGCGTAGTCGACGCCGGTCGGGTTGTTGGCCCAGCGCTGGTGACCGCCGACGAAGACCGCGTTCGTCGTGATCGCGTTCTCCCAGTTGGTGTCACCGCCGGACTCCGACACCCAGGTGGGCTGGGCGTCCGTGGAGGCGGTGTCGGTCTCGAAGCGGCTGGCCGCGTCGCAGAGGGTGCCGCGCACGCCGCCGCCGGTGCCGCTGACGACGAAGAAGGAGTAGTCGGGCGAGAACGAGACGTCGCGCACCCAGCTGTCGAAGGCCCAGTTGAAGCACTGGTCGCTCAGCCGGTTGGTGTTCCAGGCGGTGCGCACGGCCGCGGTCGCGCCGAGGTCGACCTGCACGATCTGGTCGCGCAGGAGCCCGTCGGCGTACTTGAAGTTGCCGACCGCCACCATCCGCGAGCCGTCCGCCGTGACGTCGAGCGCGACAACGCCGGTCCACCCCTGGGCCCCCGACCCGGTGTCGTTGTGGTGCCCCGTGAGCTGGACGTTCATGTACGGGTCGATGGCGCCGTTGGACAGGGCCAGGCTCGCGAGCCCGGCGTGGTCCTTGGCCGCCACCTTCGTGAAGGTCCCACCGATGTACACGCGGTTGCCGCGCACGACGATGTCGTTGACGAAGCCGAAGTTGTTGGTCGGCGGGTTCCACGACGCGACGGCCTGCCCGGTCGTCAGGTCGAGGAGGGCGATGTCGCGGCGGGTCGCCCCGCCGGCGCTCGTGAAGTCGCCGCCGACGAAGACCGTCGTGGCCGTCGGGCCCGGGTGCACGGCGTAGACCGGCCCGTTGACGTTGAAGTTCACCGGGCTGAGCGCCCCGGTGGACTGGTTGAACGCGGCGACGTTTGAGCGGGCGACCCCACCGATCGTCGTGAACGTCCCTCCGATGACCATCGTGGACCCGACCTTGGCGATCGAGCGCACGTCACCGTCGTCGACCGACGGGGTGGCCGTGGAGGGCACCTCGTCGACCATCGCGGAGGCCGTGGGCGGAGGGGCGGAGGGCACGGTCGCCGAGGCAGCCGGCGCGGACGTCACGAGTCCGGCCAGCACCAAGGACGCGATGCCCACGAAGGCCCCGATGGGGTTACCTTTCATGGAGTTCTCCCTGCACTGCTCCACGCGCAGCGGCGAGCCGCTGAAAGGTCCCCTGCAGACCCCGCGCCCCCGAATGGTGACACGCCCCCCGGCATTCGGGAAGCAGAATGCGTCAATTCGGTCACGGTTGCGTGTCGGGCAGCTCTCAGGGTCCGCACCGGTCACGCCGCACCGAGGTCGCTGGCCTACGCTCGGCGGACGACTCCGGGACCGGCGGGATGGAGACCTTCATGCGGGGCAGGGCGTTCCTGGCCGTCGTCGCGCTGCTCGCGGTGGCGTCCCTCGGCGGCTGCCGCCTGCCGTGGCAGTGCCCGCTCGGCGACGACGGACGTCCGAGCTGCGGGGGCGTCGTCCTCGGCACGACGACCGAGCGGCCCGAGAACGCGCTGCTCGCCGCCGCCGACGACTACGCCGGCCGGCCCTTCGGCATGGTCTACCGCTTCCACGAGATCGACGAGGCCTTCCCCACGGACGAGGAGCGGGCGATCGTGGCCTCCGGGCGGTTGCTGCACCTGTCGGTCGACACGCGTACCGGCAGCTCCCGCGAGGACCTCTCGTGGTCCGCGGTGGCCGAGGGGCGGCACGACGCCGAGCTCGAGGCGCAGGGACGGGCCATCGCGGCGCTGCGCGCGCCGGTCCTCGTCACCTACGAGCACGAGATGGACCAGGCGTCCAAGGCGGCCCTCGGCGGCCCCGAGGACTTCGTCGCGGCGTGGCGGCACGTCCACGACGTCTACGAGCGCGCCGGGGCCAGCAACGTCGTCTGGGTCTGGGTCGCCTCCGGGACGGTCCCCACCCTGGAGCGGGCCAGCCGCATGTGGCCGGGCAACGACGTCGTCGACTGGATCAGCTGGGACGTCTACAACCCGGCCGGGTGCCGCGCGGACCGGCTCTCGACGGACCGCCACGTGTCCTTCGAGGAGTCCTTCTCGGTGTTCGACGACTGGTTGCGCCAGAACGGCCCCGGCCTCGGCATCGACGTCACCAAGCCGAAGATGGTCAGCGAGACCGGCAGCGTCGTGTACCCCGACGACCCGGCCCTGACCGCCCGCTGGTACGCCGAGATGCCGGACGTGCTGCGCCGCCACCCGGACGTCGTGGCGGTCGGCCTGTGGGACCACACCGGCATCGCGAGCTGCGACTACCGCTTCAGCGCGGTCCCCGCCCTCCGGCCCGCCATCCGCGCCCTCGCCGCCTCCGACGTGTTCGCCGACCTCGACGTCCGACCCGTCCGCTGACTCAGCGGCGCCGCCGGGAGCGCAGCGCGGACGCCAGCTCGGTGAGGCCCAGGCGGCGCCGGAGGACGGCGCAGCCGGCCACGTACAGCACCCCGGCGACGAGCAGCCCGACGCCGAACGCCGCGAGGTCGTCGCCTATGAGGACACGGACGGCCGCCAGGGGCGCCCCGGCCGCCACGAGACCGAGCAGGGCCGCGGTCACCGTGGGCGCGCCGAACGGGTGCAGGCGCAGGGCCGAGGTGACCTGGGCGAGGGCGAGCAGGTTGCGCAGCACGATCGCGGCCGCCCACCCGACGGCGGCCCCGACGATGCCGTACCGCGGGATGAGCACGACGTCGAGACCGATCTGGACCCCCAGGCCGAGCAGGGTGTTGACAAGGGTCCACGTCGTCCGTCCGGACATCGTGAGCACCACCTCGACCATCCCGAGGAGCGAGGAGAGCATGAGCGAGACCGCGAGGATCACCACGACGCTCGCGCCGGCGTCGTAGTCGCCGCCGAAGATGTGGACGACCGTCGTCGAGAAGGCCGCGAGGGCGAGGTAGAGCGGCCAGGTCATCAGCACCAGCCACGCGGTGGAGGACCGGTACAGCTCGCCCACCGCGTCGCGGTCGTCGACGGCGAGGTGCTCCGCGAAGCGCGGCTGCGCCGCGAGCGTGACCGCCTGGCTGCCCATCTGCCCGGCGACGACGAAGCGCGTGGCCGCCGCGTAGACGGCGGCCGGGACGGCGCCGGCCAGGGCGGCGACGAGGACGATGTCGAGGCGCTGCATCGCCATCTGCGCCACCGCCATGATGGCGCGCGGCCACGTGAACGACCAGAACTCGCGCCCCCGCCGCCCGCTGTCGCCGGGCCGCGCCGTGCGCGAGAGCAGCCGGAGGGCCCACACCGTGCCGATGGCGGCCGTGACGACGTAGCTCGCCGCCCAGCCCCCCACCGCCCCGGAGGGACCGAGGGTCAGGGTCGCGAGCGCGACGAGGGCCAGCTGCGCCACCGGCCGGACCACCAGCGTGACGACGGCCGTCGGGCGCATCGTCCCGAGGCCGCGCGTGGCGGAGACCGCGAGGTTCTCGACCGAGGCGACGAGGAGGAAGGGGGCGAGGACGCGGACGGCCGTCGCCGTCGCCTCGGGCTGGTCGTCGCTGATCAGCCGCCCGACCGCGGGGGCCGCGACGACGAACGCGACCGAGAGCACGAGCGTCCAGGCGAGGACGGGGACGGCGGCGGCCCTCAGGTGGGCGTGCACGTCGCCCGGTCGGCCGAGCGCCCGCACGCGGGAGAGGAAGTACACCAGCCCCGTGTTCGTGCCGAGCTGGGCCACGGTGACCACGACGAGGAAGCCCGAGGTGGTGGCGAAGAAGACACCGGCCTCGGTCTGGGGCAGCGCCCGGGCCACGACGACGGTCAGGGCGAAGCCGACGACGGCGTTGACGACGGCACCCGCCAGGTTGGCGGCGCCGCCGCGGGCCACGCCGGCCGCGCCCCTGCCGGTGGCGGCGACGGGGACGTCGGCGGCGTCGTCGGGCGCGAGGTCCACCGGCGAGGTGCCGACGTCCTTACCGGCCACCGGGCCACCGTCCGGCGGTGAGTCCGGCGAGCGAGGGCTCGAGCCACTCCTCGAGCCGCGAGAGCCGCGTCTGGTGGTCGCCGGTCTCGAGGTACCCGAGGGCCAGCTCGACGAGGTAGAGGGCGAGGACGAGCGCGGGGTCCGCCGGCGACCAGGGCGCGAGCAGCCCGTCGGCCTCGCGCTCGAGCTCGGCGACGGCGGCGCGAGGGTGCACGCCGCAGACGACGACGAGCTCCTGCAGGCGGTGGTGGAGGAGGTCGCTGCCGGCCGGCACCGGACCCCCGTGACCCTCCCAGTCCCACACCGCGAGCCTGCCGTCGGCCGGCGCCATGTTCCAGGGGGCGAAGTCGCCGTGCCACGACGCCCACGGGACCGGGGTCCCGTCGGCCCCGGCCGCCATCCGGGCCAGGGTGCGGTCGAGCACCTGCCCCGGACCGGACGCGGGGAGCCGGCGCACCCGGTCCACGAGGTCGCTCCAGGGCCCCTGCGCTCCCACGGGCGACCGGACGGTGTCGTCGAGCCCGGCCAGCTCGACCGCCGCGGCGGACACCAGCGACGGCGTCACCCTCCCGCGGCCGCCCACCGGGGACTGCACGAGCACCGACAGACCCTCCCACCCCTCGTGGGCGAGCACCGTGGGCACCACCAGGTGGTGCACCTCGACCCGCCCGAGCCGCCCGAGGACGGCTGCCTCGTGGTCGACGAGGGCACGGGTCGTGGCGTCGACGCCGACCTTGGCGAACGCCAGCGTCGAGCCGTCGTCGCCGAGCACCCGCAGGACGGGCTTCTGCAGCGCGCGGACGCGCCCCACGCCCATCGCGAGGGTCACCGGCCGGCCGAGGACCTCCTCGAGGAGGATGTCGAGGGCCGGCGCTCCCGGTCGGGGCGCCACGACGAGGTGCGGCAGCAGGCCGAGCAGGCCGCTGCGGGCGGCGCGGCCGAGGAGCGACACCGCCACGCCCCGGGCACCGCCACCGCCGAGGCCGGACACCACGGCGCCGGCGACCGCGCGGTTCCGGGTCGGGACGAGCAGCCGCGGGTCGGCCGCCCGGGGGACGAGCGCCCACGCGCGGGCGTCGGCGTGCCGTGGCCGCCGGCCGACCGTGACCGAGGCGCCGGGGTACATGGACCCGACGACCCCGCGGACGTACTCCAGGCCCGGACGGCCGGCCCGCGGGCCGGCCGTCGTGGGATGCCGTGCGGCAGAGCTGCTCACGCGCCGCCCTTGGCCACCCGCAGGTCCTCGGACCCGGCGACGGGAGCGGTGTCCTCGACCTGCTTGGCGACGACCGGAGCCTCGTGCTCGCGCCGCGCGTACTGGACGCTGACGAGCCCGAGGACGGAGATACCGAGGTGGCCGACGCGGCGCACCGTCCGGCGGACGTCGTCACGCAGCGAGCGACGGTCGGCGGCCACGAGGACCACCCCCGTGGAGGCCAGGGCCAGCTCGTTGGTCTCGGAGAGGCTGATGACGGGCGCGGCCACGACGACGTACTCGTGCCGGGCGGCCAGGTGGTCCAGCACCTCGCGCAGGCGGTTGCTCGCCAGCTGCTCGCGGATCGACCGACCGACGGAGCCGCCCGTGACGACGTGGTAGCCGCCCCAGGCCTCGGCGACCGGGACGCGGACGGGACCGCTGTCGGCGATGGCGTCGGCGAGCCCGTAGCCGCCCTCCACGCCCGTCAGCTCCTCGATCGACCCGTCGGCGAGCGTCGCGTCGACGAGGCAGACCGAGTGGCCGCTCACCGCGATGCTCGTCGCGAGGTTGACCGCGACGCGGTGGCCGGCCCGCTCGAGGGTCTCGTCGAGACCGGCGACGACGACGACCGCGGGGGCCGGCGCCTGGGCGAAGAGCGAGGCACGGACGCCGCGGTAGGCGTCGGCCAGGGCCCCGCCGTCCTTGGTGACGATGCCCTGGTTGCCGTTGCCGAGCCCGGCGGGGACCAGCCCCATGACGGACAGCGACTCGACGTCGGCGTCGGCGGCCGAGCGGATGTGGTCATCGGTGCGCTCGCGCCAGATGGCGAGACCGAGGCCCAGCACGAGGCCGAGGAGCACGGCGACGACGACGAGGAGGACGACCGGCAGGCCGTCCTTCGCCGTGGCCAGGGACGCGGGCGTGACGACCGTACCCGGGGCGACGGGCGTCGCCTCGAGCGTCCCGATCTGGTCCTGCAGCGTGGCGAGGCGGTTGGTGTAGAGCTGCACCTGGGCGACGGCCTCCGCGGAGGGGTCCGTGCCGCCCGCCGAGGCGGCGGCCTTCTTCAGCCCCGCCGAGGCGGTGTCGGACTGCTGCTTGAGCAGGTCGAGCTGGCCGGTCACGTTGGACTCCGCCTGGTTGCGGCGGTACTGCAGGAGGGCGTCGGCGTAGGCCGACGCGAAGCGCTGCGCCGTGCGCGGCGAGTCCCCGGTGTACTCGATGCGCACGATCTGGGTGTTCGGCGGCACCGACACCTCGACCTCGGACGCGGCGGCCTCGATCTTCTCGCGCATCGCCACGGCGACGATGTCCGCGACCGGCGGGGACTTCACGAGCCCGGCCTCGGTCTGCATCGCGACGTTGATCTGGTCACCGCTGCGGGAGGAGTCGGTGGTCAGCGCGTTGCCCGGCGTCGGGTTGAGCAGGACGTCGGTGGTCGACGTGTAGGCGACCGGCAGCCGCAGGACGACGAGCGCCCCGAGGGCACCGACGAGGAGCGCCGTGAGCACGATCGTGCGCCAGCGGTTCCTCATCGCGTCGGCCAGCAGGCCGAGTCTCACTTCTTCGGTGGGAAGGGACTCCACTGGAGTTCCTTTCTGTTGGGAGTGATGGCTGCGCGGACCCGGGCACCCCAGCCCGGGCGACGGCGCTGGAGCAGGACGACCCCGACGACGTCGAGGTTGCTCCGACGGAGGCGGGCGACGCGTCGTCGCAGCCGTCCGAGGCGGGTGGAGGACGTGGCGACGACGATGACGTCGTCGTCGCTGCCGAGGCGGTGGACCGACTCCCGGCGCCGGTTCTGGTGGGCGTACCCGTCGAGGAGCTCGGCGACGAGGAGGGCCCGTGGGTCCTCCCCGACGGCGAGGACGGTGGCCGGCGAGTGCAGGCGGACGGCGTCGACGGCCGCGGCCCACGCGAGCTCGTGGTCGACGTAGGTGCGGCCGTCGGCGGTGACCGACCGGTCGGGCAGGGTCGCGAGGAGCGGGACCTCGGCGGCTCCGGACAGGTCGCGGACCCGGGCGATCCGGGCGCCCACGAGACCGCGCACCCGCGCGAGGAGCAGGCCGACGAGCAGCCCCGCGAACAGCCCGGTCCCGGCGGACACGACCATGGCGTCGCGTGACACGCTGACGCTGGGCGGACGCACCACCGTCCCGGCCTCGAGGGGCATGACGGCGGCGCGGGCTCCCTGGCCGGCGGCGCGGCCGGCCTTGTCGAGGAGGACTCCCCGCGTCTCGTCGAGCACGCGGAGGGTGGTGCGGTCGCCGGCGTCCTTGAGCTGGTCGAGCGAGCCGTCGACCGTGCTGATGGCCGCGATGCCCGAGGTGTACCGCGCGTCGAACTGCGCCACGGCGTCCTTGCGCTCGTCCTCGAGCAGGGCCCCCCGCAGGCGCAGGACGGTGTCGCCCGCCGCGTCGATGGCGGCGAGGGCGGCGCCGGGCTCGCTGCCGGCGTAGCGCAGGTTGAGGATGCGCGAGTTGGGGTCGGCGGAGACGTAGAGGTCGTCCGGGTCGATGGGGTGCTCGGCCGCGGCCGCCATCGCCGTCGTCACCTGGGTGTCCCTCGCCAGCTGGGCGAGCGTGTCGAGGGTGGCCTCGCGGCCGACGTCGGCGAGCTCGGACTCGCGGGGCACGACGATGCTCACCGTCGCCACCGACTGCGGGCCCTGCGCGAGCTGGTAGGCGACCCCGCCACCCAGCCCGGCGACGGAGGCCAGGACGAGCAGGAGGGCGTGGCGCCGGACGAGGCCGACGTAGCCGCCGAGGGTGTACTCGTCGTCCGGGCGCAGGCGGCTCGCGGCGCGCCGCCGCTCGTCGTCCGCACGCCAGATGAGGCCGACGGCGATGAGCGCGGCCACGGTCGAGATCCCGATCGAGTCGTAGAAGGGCAGGGTGACGGCCTGCGCCACCAGCACGCACACCCCGAGCGTCGCGGTGCGCGAGGGCAGCCGGAGCCCGCGCAGCAGCCACAGCCCGAGGAAGGACAGGTAGAAGACGAGCCCGACGACGCCCTGCGAGTACACGACGAGCCAGACCTGCCCCTGCGTCCCCAGCGCGGGCGGCGTGCACAGGGGACAGCTCGGCGAGGTCCCTCCCGCGATCGAGTAGAACGAGCTCACGGCGTCGCGGGTCGACCCGAAGCCGATGACCGGGGACCCCTCGACGACGCTCTCGACAGTGAGCGTCGCGAGCGTGGCCCGCCCGTCGTTGCTCGTCGGGTTGTCGAACCGGGACTGGACGAGCGCCCCGAGCGGGCTGAAGAGCACGACGCCGGCCAGCACGGTGACCGCCGCCGCGAGCGCCACGACGGAGCGCAGCCGGCCGTGCGCCGCCGAGCGCAGCGCCACGGTCGCGGCCATCGCGACCACCGCGATCCACATCCCGCGGTTGAGCGACAGCACACCGGGCACCGTCGCGAGCGCGAGGACGGGCAGCGCGAGGCGGCGGCGCCACCCGGCGTCGGGGCCGAACCAGGCGTGGAGGAAGAACGGGAGGAAGCAGGCGAAGTTCAGTCCCCAGATGTTGGCGTAGCTGAACGGCGCGCTCGGCCGGGGGTGGGACGTGACCGCCTGCGCGTAGTCCTGCACGACCTCCGGGTGGACGAGGAACTCGATGAACTGGACCTGCGTGAGACCACGCGGCAGGGCCATCTCGAGGACCGACGGGAACGCGAGCTGGGGCAGGAGGATCCCGAGCCAGCCCCCGGCCACGATCGTGAGGAACATCGCGGCGCCGGCCCGGGCGATGCGCGTCGTGGTCAGGTGCTCCCGGACGGCCCCGATGTAGACGAGGACGACCGTGGCGGAGGCGTACCACCCGAAGCGGTAGGCCCAGGAGAGGTAGCGGCCCATCGACGTCTCCGGCACGGTGTGCGGCGCCACGACCTGCAGGACGATGACCCCGGCCACCACCCAGAGGAGGAAGAGCAGCCACGTGCCCGTGCCCCGGGGGACGCGCAGCCGGCGCATCCGCACCATCTCGAGGACCATGACGACGGCGAAGACGTGGCCGACGAAGCTGCTGATGCCGAGCACCCACCACAGGGGGAAGCCCACGAGCATCCAGACGAGGGGCCACCCCGGGCGCAGGGCTCCGGACCGACGGACCGCCGGAGCGGTCGCCGGCGCGGGCAGCGGCGGGCGGAGTGCGCGGAGTGGGGTGACCGTCACGGCCGGCGGCCTCCGCCCCAGGAGGAGGTCCACCGACGCAGGATGACACGAACCGGGGCCCCGCGTCCGACGGTCTTGACTACAGTGGCGCAGCCGGAGGCGGCCCGACCGGGGCGAGCCCCGGACGACGACGAGGAGCGGCCGCGATGCAGCCGAACGGCGCAGGGGACGACGCCACGCAGTGGCCCGACGTGGGCGTGGTGCTCGCGACGCACAACCGCCCGCAGCTGATGCGCGAGGCCCTCGCCTCGATCCTCGGGCAGGACTACCCCGGCCGGATCCGCGTCCAGCTCGTCTACGACCGGAGCGAGCCCGAGACCGAGCTCGAGTCGGCGGAGCCGGGGCGCGAGGTCGCGGTGACCGTCAACCACCGCACGCCGGGACTCGCCGGCGCGCGCAACACCGGCGTGCTGGCGCTGGACACCGAGCTCGTCGCGTTCTGCGACGACGACGACGTCTGGCTGGAGGGCAAGCTCCGCCGGCAGGTCGAGCTCCTGGTGGGCTCTGCCGGAGCCGAGTTCGTGACCACGGCCATGCGCGTGGACTACGGCGACCGCAGCACGGTGCGCCTCGCGGAGCGCGACGTCATCACGGTGGGCGACATGGCCCGCTCGCGGATGGCGATGCTGCACTCGTCGTCGTTCGTCTTCCGACGGGACGCCATGCTCGACCGCTTCGGGCTCGTCGACGAGACCCTCCCCCGCAGCATGGCCGAGGACTGGGACCTGCTGCTGCGCGCGGCGCGCAGCGCGCCGATCGTCCACGTCGACGAGCCGCTCGTGGGCATCCGCTGGGGTGCCAGCTCCTACTTCAACGACGCGTGGCGCGACAAGAACGAGGCCCACACGTGGCTGCTCGCGAACCACCCGGAGATCGAGGCCGACACGATCGGCGCCGGGCTGCAGTACGGCAAGCTCGCCTTCGGCCACGCGGTCCTCGGCGAGCGGCGCGAGGCGCTGCGCTGGACGTGGCGCTGCGCCCGTCGCAACCCCCGCGAGCGTCGATGGGTCCTGGCGCTGCTCGTCTGCGCGGGCGTCTCGGGCGAGTGGATCCAGCGCGAGCTGAACCGCCGCGGCCACGGCGTCTGAGCCCCGGCCGCACGACGCGGGCGTCACCGCTGCCCGTCCCGACTGGTCGTCGTCGCGGCGTCGACCAGGAGCCGGACGGGCGCGGTGATGTCCTCGATGTCCCGGATCTCCGTCTCGGACAGGCGTCGACGCCACGACGTGGCCGCCTCGGCCGGCGAGCGGTCGAAGTTGTGGAGCTTGGTCGCCGCCTGCTCCGTCGCCCCCTCGCGCCCGAGCTCGGCGTCGACGGCGGCGCTCCACCCGAGCCCCAGCTCGTCGAAGAGCCGCGCGCAGGCGTCCCGGTCGGTGGCGAGGTCCTCGTGCGCCACGACGAGAGTGCCCGGCGCGCGTGACAGGTCGGCGACGGCCATCGCGTAGAGCGCCGACCAGAACCAGCCCATCGCCACCGCGCCGTCGAGGGCCGCACCCGCCGGCAGGTGCGGGACCTCGGGGTCGGAGGCGTCCCGCGTGGCGCGGTAGCGCTCGACGACGGGCCGGATCTCCTCGACGTCGGGCAGCCATCCCATGCGGCGGTAGCTGACGAGCATCGCGCCGGGGTGCCGGTGGATGACGACCGGCCGGGCCCCGGTCACCCGGTGGACCGCCGGCACGGAGAGGACCGCGAAGGGGTCCTTGACGACGAGCGTGCTCCACGGGAGGGGGGCCGCCCAGCGACGCACCCCGTAGCGGCTGTAGACCATCGGGGTCGTCGCCGTGTAGGCCCGCCGCAGCGCCCGGGCCTGCGCGGCGGTCGGCTCCTCCAGGCGCGTCCAGCCGTCGACGGTGCGCCCGAGGGCGTACTGCCGGCGCCCGCGCGTGTTCATCGGCTCGCGGCCGGCGAGCGCCCCGTTGGTCGAGAGCGCGAGGAGGCGCGCCAGCCACGTCGTCCCCGAGCGGGGCATCCCCGTGACGAGGACGGGACGAGCGGTCATCCGGGGGCGCGGCACCGGCCCATTGTGGGGCCGCCGGGTCTCGACGGTGTCCATCGCTCAGCCCTGGAGGACGAACGGACGAGGGGCGGCCGCCCTCCGCACACCGGCGGCGGACGCGGCGACGAGGTCGTGCTCGTCGAGGTCGGCCACCTCGCGACCGAGGGCGATGCCGCGCTCGTCGAGGTGGCGGCCGATCAGCTGCTGGTGGTCGTCGACGTGCTCGCCGTGCGAGGCACGGCGCGGGAGCAGGACGGGGACCCGCCCCGCGTCGAGGGCCACGAGCGCGGACCCGACACCGGCGTGCGCGACGACGAGGTCCGCCTCGCGGACGGCCTGGCGCAGCTCGGGTGCCGGCACGCGGTCGCGGCCCGCGATGCCGAGCCCGGTCACGTCGGTGGCCCCGGTCTGCCAGAGCACCTCGACGTCCGGGGCGCACACCCTGGGGAGCAGCGCGTCGAGCCGCTCGACGGCGCGCCGGAACCCGTAGGTGCGCATCGTCCCGAGGGTGACGACGACCTTCGACGGGGAGCGCTGCGGACGGTCGTCCGCGCGCTCGAAGCCGTCGAAGAGCGACCCCCCGTAGGTCCAGCGCCCCGAGGCGCCCCCCGGGTACTGGGTGTAGAGCCGCACCCCCGGGACCCGCTCGAGCACGCGACCCGTGGTGCTCGGGGCCTCGGCCCGCGCGGCGCTCTCGATGTAGTGGCACGGCAGGCCCCGTACCCGGGCCGCGGCGAAGAACGGCACGGCGACACCCGCCCCCGTCGACAGCACCTGCGCGTACCGGCCACGGCGCACCAGCGCCAGCGCGTCCTTGGTCACCCGGGCCGCCGCGAGGTAGCCGCGCGGCGGCACGTGCTCGACGTGGTGGACGCGCTCACCCTCGAGGAGGGTGCGGGACTGGTCGTCGTCGAACGTCACCCACTCGCAGTCGGCGGGGGTGAGGCCGAGCCGCTCGCGCAGCCGCATCATCTCCTCCAGGTGACCGCCGGTGGACGCCACGAGGAGGACCGGGAGCGACCCGCCGGGCCGGACGGACGGGGAGCCCGACGAGGTCACCGACGCCAGCCCGGGGTCCGCCCGAGCAGCCGTTCGAGGGCCTCGTCGTGCGGGACGAAGTGGGCGTCGAGGCGGGCCCGGACGTGCTCGGGCATCGGCTTGCTCGGCCGGGCGTTGTGCTGCTCGAAGCGGGGAGGCTGCCACGCGTCGAGACCGAGGAAGTCCGTCACGCGGCGGTACTCGTCGGCGGGGGCCGCGAAGAACGACTCGCTGTCGAGCACGTGGAGGCGGTCGGCCGGGACGTGCTCGAGGACCCGCTCCAGCTGCTCGGCGTACTGGCTGCGCCGGCGGTAGGCCTGGTGGCGGTGCGCGTGGCTCTCGTAGGTGACGTCGGCGGCCATCCGCTCGAGCTCGCCCTCCAGCCGCTCGTCCTCGAGGTCGAGGGCGCGCTCGAAGGAGGTCTCGGTCTCGAAGCCGCGGGCGAGCTCGTGCTTGTACGCCGAGAAGGCACGCTCGGCCGGGTCGCGCAGCATCGCGACCAGCTTGACGTCGGGCAGGTCCCGTACCAGCCGCTCGATCGCGAAGGGGTGGAACATGTAGTAGGTGCACGCCTCGAAGGCCTGCGGGGCACCGTGGCCCTGCGTGCGCAGCCGCGCGAGGCGCTCGACCGGGAAGTGCCCCCGGTACCAGTCGAGGTCACGGTCGTAGTGCAGCGAGAAGTAGTCGACCCCCTTCTCCACACCGGGCCGGAACACCTGGGGGTGCTCGGTCAGGTGCTTGAAGATCGTCGTCGTGCCGCACCGCTGCCCCCCGATGACCACGAAGGAGGGCAGCATCCGCAGCCCGGGGGTGGCCTGACCGAGCCTGGCGTACGACGTGCGCGCCAGACCGTGCAGCGGGGTGGGGACGCGCTCGCGCAAGGACATGCTCATCGGCCCCCCACCGCCTCGGCGGTCGTGCCTGTCGACGCGGTCATGGGTGTCTCCTCGGGGTCTTGCGGGTGGTGGGCCGGCGCACGCTTGCGGCCGGCGGGTCAGTATGCGCCGCTGCCCCGGACGACCGCCTTGACCGTCCGCAGGAGGATCTGGCCGTCGAGCGCGAGCGACCAGTTGTCGACGTACCAGAGGTCCAGGCGGACGGAGTCGACCCACGAGAGGTCGCTGCGGCCCGACACCTGCCACAGACCGGTCATGCCGGGGCGGACGCGGAGGCGGCGCACGGCGTCGCTCTCGTAGCGGTCGACCTCGTCGCGCAGCGGCGGGCGCGGACCGACGAGCGACATCTCGCCGCGGACGACGTTGATCAGCTGCGGCAGCTCGTCGAAGGAGAAGCGGCGCAGCACGGCGCCGACCTTCGTGACCCGGGGGTCGGTGCGCATCTTGAACAGGACGCCGTTGCCGTCGCTCTGCATCTCCAGGCCGGCGAGGTGCCGGTCGGCGTCGACGACCATCGTGCGGAACTTGTACATCGAGAAGACGCGGCCGCCCTCGCCGACGCGCTCCTGACGGAACAGCGCGGGGCCGGAGGAGTCACGACGCACCATCACCCCGAGGGTGATGAGCACCGGCGAGAGCGCGAGGAGGGCCAGGGCGCCGAGGATGCGGTCGGCGGCCAGCTTGGTCGTGTAGCGCCAGCCGCTCTGGACCGGACGCTCGACGTGGAGCATGGGCAGACCCGCCGCACGGCGCATCGTGAGGCGCGGGCCGGCGACCTCGACGACGCCGGGGGCGACGAGGAGGTCGACGTCGCGCTGCTCGAGGGCCCAGCCGAGGCGCCGCAGCGCGTGCCCGGACATCGTCGGGCTGCTCGCGACGGCGACGGCGCTCGCGCCGAGACGGTCGACGACGCTCAGGGCGTCGGCCTCGGTGCCGAGCACCTTGACGCCCGGGTCGTGCCGCAGCGCGTGGTCCTGGGGGTCCGGGACGCAGACGCCGAGGACCTTCATCCCCGTGGTCGTCGGGTCCTGCTCGATGCGGTGCGCGACCTCGAGCGCCGCCCGGGCGTCGCCGACGACGACGGTCGGCCGGAGGTTGCGCCCCGCGAGCCGGGCCCGGACCAGCCGGCGCCGCAGGGCGTGCCGCCCGGCGAGCGTCGTCACGGTCATCACCGGGACGGAGAGGAAGAGCGTCCCCCGGGAGAACTCCAGCTGGAGGGCGAAGGACGCGAAGGCCACGAGGGCCACGAGCCCCACCGCCGACCGCGTCACCGCGCGGTACTCCTCGGTGCCCGCCCCGATGTAGCGCGCGGCGTAGGCACCGTTGTGCGCCAGGACGACCAGCCAGGCGAGCGCGACGACGACGAGCGTCAGCTGTCCGGACTCCACCTGCCCCGGGATCGTCTGCGCGGACCCGAAGACCGCGTTGCGCCCCAGGATGCCGACGACGACGGCGACGACCGCCGCCAGCGCATCGACCGCGACGACCGCGCGTCGGTAGCGCTTCTCCCAGGCGGCCAGACCGGCCCTGACCTGGGCGTGGCCGAAAGAGGCCAGATCAATGTGCGGGACGCGCGTCGGTGACACCGAGGAACGTCCATGAGTTTCCTGAGCAATGCTCATCGAACCGTCGACCCCTGCAAATCGATGGTATTCGAAGAGCGACGATGGCGTCGGCCCCTGCTACCGGACAGCCACCTTCGTCGTTCCTCACGTCGCGGCCGGCCCTGCTTCCGGTCGTGACGTCTGGGGTGGACTCTAGCGCCTGCGGCAGACGCCCCGCAGACGTTTCGTGGAAGTTCACTGACGGAATCTTGACGGAACGCTGATCCGGAGCGGGTAGCGCGCGGGACGGCAGGTCCGTACAGGTCAGCGCGGTGCGTGCACCCGCTGCTGCGCGTCGAGGAGGCCGAGGGTGACGAGCTGCTCGACGGCGTCGGCGGCGTCGTCGAGGAGGAACGGCAGCTCCTTGCGCTCCGTCGGCGAGAAGTCACGCAGCACGAAGTCGGCGGGGTCCATCCGTCCCGGCGGACGGCCGATGCCCACCCTGACGCGGTGGTAGTCCTTGGTGCCGAGCGACGACGAGATCGACCGCAGCCCGTTGTGACCGCCTTCTCCCCCACCGCGTTTCAGCCGCACGGACCCGGCGTCGATGTCGAGCTCGTCGTGCACCACGACGAGCCGCTCGGCGGGCACGGAGAAGAACGACAGCAGCGCCTTGACCGGGCCGCCGGACTCGTTCATGTAGCACGACGGGACGGCGACGACGGCCGACGGGCCGGGCACCCCGCCCGGGCCGGTGCCGAGGCGCACCTGGGCGGCGGTGGCGCGCGCCTTGTGGGTGCGCAGGGTGTCGCCCGAGCGGCGGGCCAGCTCCTCGACCACCATCGCGCCGACGTTGTGGCGGTTGCCCGCGTAGCGCGGACCGGGGTTGCCGAGTCCGACGACGAGCCAGGGTCCGGTGTCCGTCACGGGGTCGATTCTGCCATCCGCGCCGCGGACGCCGACGGGGCCCGGTTCGTGCGGACCGGGCCCCGTGCGGGACGTGCGAGCGGAGCTCAGGACTCGTCGGAGCCCTCGCCCTCGGCGGACTCGTCGTCGGAGGACTCGGCGCCCTCGGCGGCCTCGTCCTCGGACTCCTCGCGCTCGATGCCGGCCTCGGCCTCGGCCTCCTCGAGCTCGGCCTCGAGCTCCTCGGCCGTCACCTGGGCGGTGACGTTGACGACGAGGGCCTCGGGGTCGGTGACCAGCGTGGCGCCGGCCGGGAGGGTCAGGTCGCTCGCGAGGACCTGGGTGCCGACCTGGGCGCCCTCGACGGAGTGCACGACGCTCTCGGGGATGTTCGTGGCCTCGACCTCGAGCTCGACCGTGCCCATGACGGTGGTGACGACGGTCTCCGGCGCGGCCTCGCCCTCGACGTGGACGGCGACCTCGACGGTGACCTTCTCGCCGCGGCGGACGACGACGAGGTCGACGTGCTCGATGACCGGCTTGATCGGGTCGCGCTGCACGTCCTTGGCGAGCGCGAGGTGCTCCTTGCCGTCGATGACGAGCGTCAGGAGGGCGTTGGTGTGCTTGAGCGCGAGCATCGACTCGTGGCCCGGCAGGGTGATGTGCACCGGCTCGGTGCCGTGGCCGTACATGACGGCGGGGATCTTGTGGTCGCGGCGGATCTTGCGGGCCGCGCCCTTGCCGAACTGGGTGCGCTGCTCGGCGACGAGCTTCGTGACGTCGGACATCGGGTACTCCTGGGGTGGATCGGGAAGCTGGACGGTGCGTCCTCGACGCGGGGCGTGGCACCGGACCGGCGCGCGAACGGCCCGCGGACCACCCCAGGGGGGTCTGCGCACCGCCAGCGTCGATCACGGAGGTCGCGGGCCCTGCGGCCCGGCCGGACCACTGCTCCGGTGCGACGTCCCTCGCCGAGGCAACCCCGAGAGTCTAGGCGACGGGAGAGGGTAGGTCGAAATCGGCGTCCCGGCGCCGCCCCGCCTCCTCCTGCCGCCGCTCCCCGACGCGCACCGCGGCGACCCCGGCGAGCACGACGAGACCACCGACGAGCTGCCACGGACCGGGCAGCTCGCCGAGGACGAGCCACGCGAAGAGCACGGCGAAGAGCACCTCGGTGAGGCCGACGAACGAGGCGAGGGTCGAACCGAGGTGGCGCGCCCCGAGCACACCGAGGACGTAGGCGACGGCCGCGGCCACGACGACGAGCTCGGCGAGGGCGACCCACGCCGGCACGCTCGCGCCGGCGACGTCGACGCGTCCGGCTCCCACCTTCATCGGGAGCACGCCGGTGCCGCCGAGGACGGCGAGCACGACCGCGCCGGCCAAGAGGCCGAGGGCGGCGAAGGTGAACGGGGGCAGCGTCGTCTCGCGCGCGGCGAGGACGTAGTGCCCGGCGAGCCCGGCCGCCGCGAGCAGGCCCCACGCGACGCCGACGAGGTCGGGCGTCCGCTGCCCGGTGACGTCGAGGACGAGCGCCAGCCCGGTGAGGGCGAGGACGATGCCGAGACCGGTGAGCCGGTGCGGCGCCCGCCGGGTGAGGAGCCAGACCCACAGGACGACGAGGACGATGCCGAGGTACTCGATGAGCAGGGCGACGCCGACGGCCAGCCGCTCGACGGCCTGGAAGTAGCCCAGCTGGGCGGCGGCCACCGCGAGGCAGCCGTAGGCGCCGACGAGGGGGAGCTCGCGCCGCACCTCGCGGAGCCGGTGACGCACCTGCCACAGCCCGACGGGCAGGAGGAGCACCGCGGCCCCGGCGATGCGCAGCAGCACGACGGCCCCCGGCGACCAGCCGGCCCCGATGAGCGACTTCGCGAACGGCCCCGACGTGCCGAACGCGGCGCTCGAGAGGAGCAGCGCGACGAGCCCGACCCCGACGTGCCGACGGACCGCCTCGACCATCCCGCTGCCTCCTGCGCCCGGACCCCTCGCCCGGCGCCCACCGGGATGTCAGGAGTCAACTGCTATGTTGCACCTGACAGTAGGGCCGCGACCTGTCAGGAGTCAAGATGGTTTTCACCCATGACACGGACCTCGTGCTGCGGCACGCGGCGGCCCTGGTCAACACCGCACCCGGGCACGGGTCGAGCGAGGACGAGGACCTGCCGGACGTCGCGGCCGTCCTCGCGTGGATGGACGCGTGGCAGTGGAGCGGCGGCCGGCCCGACGGCCCCGACGAGGTCGGCGCCCTCCACCGCGTCCGGGCCCGCATCGAGCGGCTGTGGACCGCCCCGCTCGCCGAGCAGGTCACCGAGGTCAACGCCCTGCTCGCCGACGCCGGCGCGACGCCCCGGCTCGTCGAGCACGACGGCCAGGGCTGGCACGTCCACGCGACCGACGACGACGCCCCGTTCGCCGAGCGCGTCGCCGTCGAGCTCGCGATGGCGATGGTCGACGTCATCCGCGCCGACGAGCGCGAACGGCTCGCGGTCTGCTCGGCCGACGACTGCGACGACGTCTACGTCGACCTCTCGCGCAACCGGTCGCGCAAGTTCTGCGACGGCACGTGCGGCACCCGCGCCAACGTCGCCGCCTACCGTGCCCGCCGGGCGGCCGCCGGGTCCTGACCCGGCCGGCGCCCGCGGGGGGAGGCTCAGGCGCGGCCGCCGAAGAGGCTCGTGACCGAGCCGTCCTCGAAGACCTCCTTGACCGCGGCGCTGATGAGCGGCGCGATCGAGAGCGTCGTCAGCCCCTCGAACTCCTTCTCGGGCGCGATGGGCAGCGTGTTGGTCACGATGACCTCGCGGGCCGCGCACGCCTCGAGGCGCTCGACCGCCGGCTCCGAGAGGATCGCGTGCGTCGCGGCGATGACGACGTCCTTGGCGCCGTCGGCCATCAGCGCGTCGGCGGCCTTGGTGATGGTGCCGCCGGTGTCGATCATGTCGTCGACGAGGACGCAGACCCGGCCGCGCACCTCACCGACGACGCGGTTGGCGACGGTCTCGTTCGGCCGGTTGATGTCGCGCGTCTTGTGGATGAAGGCCAGCGGCGCGCCGCCGAGCCGCTTGGACCACTGTTCGGCGACCTTGATGCGGCCGGCGTCCGGCGAGACGACCGCGAGGTCCTCGTCGCCGTACCTGCGCGCCACGTACTCCGAGAGCACGGGGATGGCCATGAGGTGGTCGACGGGGCCGTCGAAGAAGCCCTGGATCTGGTCGGTGTGGAGGTCGACGCAGATGAGGCGGTCGGCGCCGGCCGTGCGGAACATGTCGGCGACGAGGCGCGCGCTGATCGGCTCACGGCCACGGTGCTTCTTGTCCTGGCGGGCGTAGCCGTAGAACGGCATGACGACCGTGATGCGCTTGGCGCTGGCCCGCTTGAGCGCGTCCACCATGAGCAGGTGCTCCATGATGTTCTCGTTGATCGGGCTCGTGTGGCTCTGGATGACGAAGGCGTCCGAGCCGCGCACCGACTCCTCGAAGCGCACGTAGATCTCGCCGTTCGCGAAGTCGTACGCGCTCGTCGGCACGAGCTCGGTGCCGAGCTGCGCGGCGACCTCCTGCGCCAGGCCGGGGTTGGCCCGGCCCGAGAAGACCATGAGCTGCTTCTTCGGCCGCTTGCGGATGTTGGCCGAGGGGGGACGGTTGCTGCTGCTCACGAGGTGGGGCCCTCCGGGGTGGGGTCGGTGTCCGTGCTCTGCTCGGCGGCGCGGGCGCGCGCGGCGGCCTGCGCGGTGCGGGTGCCGGCGCGGGCGCGCTCGACCCATCCGTCGACGTTGCGCTGGCGCCCCCGGGCCACGGCGATCTGCCCCGGCGCGACGTCCCCGGTGAGCGCGCTGCCCGCCGCGACGTAGGCCCCGTCGGCGACGTGCACCGGGCTGACGACGACCGACTGCGAGCCGACGAAGCTGTGCGCCCCGATCGTCGTGTGGTGCTTGGCGACGCCGTCGTAGTTGGCGAAGATCGTGCCGGCGCCGATGTTCGCGCCCTCGCCGATCGTCACGTCGCCGGCGTAGGTGAGGTGGGGGACCTTGGCCCCCTCGCCGATGTCGGCGTTCTTCGTCTCGACGAAGCCGCCGATCTTGCCGTGCGCCCCGAGGCGCGTCCCGGGCCGCAGGTAGGAGTACGGGCCGACCGTGGCGCCGTCGCCGACGACGGCGAGGTTCGCGACGGCGCGGGTGACCTCGGCCCCCTCCCCCACCTCGGTGTCGGTGAGCGTGACCTCCGGGCCGATGACGGAGCCGGCGCCGATGCTCGTCGCGCCGAGCAGCTGCGTGCCCGGCAGGATCGTCGCGTCCCGGCCGATCGTCACGTCGACGTCGACCCACGTGGTCGCCGGGTCGACGATCGTCACGCCGGCGCGCATGTGCCGCTCGCAGACCCGGCGGTTGAGGACCCGCCCGAGCTCGGCCAGCTGGACGCGGTCGTTGACGCCCTCGGTCTGCCACGGGTCGTCGACGACGTGCGCGCTGACGACGCGGCCGGCCTCGTGGACGATCTGCACGACGTCGGTCAGGTACTTCTCGCCCTGCGCGTTGTCGGTGCCGACCTGCGCGAGCGCCTCGCGCAGCAGCGCGGCGTCGAAGGCGTAGATGCCCGAGTTGATCTCGGTGAGGGCGCGCTCGGCCTCGCTCGCGTCCTTGTGCTCGACGATGCGCGCGATGTGTCCGTCGGCGTCGCGGACGATGCGGCCGTAGCCGGTGGGGTCCTCGAGGTGGGCCGTGATGACGGACACCGCGCTGCCCGAGGACGTGTGCGCCTCGGTGAGGGCGACGAGCGTCTCGCCGGTGAGCAGCGGCACGTCCCCGTAGGTGACGAGCACGGTGCCGTCGAGGTCGGCGGGTAGGACCTCGAGCCCGCACTCGACCGCCCGGCCGGTGCCCTTGACGTCGTCCTGGTCGGCGATGAGGAGCCCGGCGTCGAAGCCGGAGCAGAACTCGACGACCCGGTCGCGCTCGTGGCGCACGACGACCGACACGTGCTCGGCGGCGGTGGCCCGCGCCGCCCGGACGGCGTGCCCGAGGAGGGTCGTGCCCCCGATGCGGTGGAGGACCTTGGGGGTCGAGGACTTCATCCGCGTCCCCTCGCCTGCGGCGAGGACGATGACGGCGGCCGGTCGAGTCGCGTTCACGCGCTGTGCTCCAGGTGAGGTCGGTGCCACGGGCCGGGCGCCATGCTACCGCCGGGCGGGAGGGACCCCGCCCGCCAGGGTGACCCGGCCCGCCGGTCCCTCAGCCCCGGCCCCGGTCGGCCCGCGTGGTGCCGAGACCCGGCCGGCCGGCGCTCCCGGCCGCCCGGACCGCGGCCCAGCCGGCGCGCTCCAGGCCGGTCTGCGGCTCCCCCGAGATGCGCGGGGGCATGACGACCACCGGGCAGGGCGCGGCGTAGACGAGCCGGTGGGCGAACAGCGGCGCGGACGCGAGCGAGCGGGGCGCGTCGACGACGAGCAGGTCCGCGTCCTCGGCCGCGTCGAGGAGGGCCCTGCGCCGGTCGCCGCGCACGACGCGGACGTCGACGTCGTGGCCCTCGCCGAGCACGGAGCCGACGTCGGCGGCGAGGCGCGCCATCGCGTCGTGCTCGGTGTCGGTGACGCTCGCCACGCGGGAGGCGGTGGTCCCGGAGGGGGTGGCCTGCGGGTTGGGGGTGCGCCAGGCCCGCACGGCGACGACCCTCCCGCCGTGCGCGCGGGCCTGCTCGTGGGCCCAGCGCAGGGCGGTCGGCGAGCTCGACCGCGGGCTGACCCCGACGACGACGGTGTACACGTGCTCGGTCATCCCAGGCCCTCCGATCACACCGGCAGCTTGACGGTCTCGTTGCCCTGCTCGTCGTAGCTCGTGAGCGGCGGCGCGATCTCCTCGAGGCTCTTGTTCTCGGCGTCCACGCCCCACACGTGGGCCACGAGCGCGCCGACGAGCATGATCCCCGTCGCGATCATGTAGCCCCAGAACATCGGCGTGCGGTCCTTCCCGTCGCCGATGAGCCAGCCGTAGAAGACCGGCCCGATCGAGCCGAAGACCTGCGCGATGGCGAAGAAGTACGAGATCGCCTGGCCGCGGACCTCGAGCGGGAAGATCTCGGACACCGTGAGGTACCCCGCCGACGCACCGGCCGAGGCGAAGAAGAAGGCCACGCACCAGAACGCGGTGTGCACGCCGGCCCCGATGGCGTCCTGCTGGAACAGCCAGGCCGAGATCGCCAGCACGACACCCGCGAAGGCGTAGCAGCCGGTGATCATCCGCCGGCGCCCGATCGTGTCGAACAGGGGCCCGAGGAGCAGCGGCCCGAGGAGGTTGCCGATCGCGAAGGGGAAGAAGTAGAGCGCCGCCTGCGACGGGGTCTTGTCGTAGAAGTTCTGCAGGACGAGCGCGTAGGTGAAGAAGATCGCGTTGTAGAGGAAGCTCTGCGTGATCATCAGCGTCGCGCCGAGCGCCGTGCGCGTCGGGTACATGTGGAAGAAGACGTAGCGCAGCTGCTTGAACGTCAGCCCCTCGCGCGCCTTGATCCACATCGCGTCGTCGTCCGAGTGGTGCGGCAGCTCCTTGCCCGCCGCGCGCACCTCGTCCTCGAGGTCGCCGACGACCTTCTCGGCCTGCTCCGTCCGGCCGTGCGTCACCATCCACCGCGGGCTCTCGGGGATGTGGCGGCGCAGGTAGATGATGCCGAGGCCGAGCACCGGGCCGATGAAGAACGCGATGCGCCAGCCGACGTCCTGGCCGAAGCGGTCGGTGTCGAGGAGGATCGTCGAGGCGAACGCGCCGATCGCCGCGCCGGCCCAGTAGGTGCCGTTGATCGCGAGGTCGACCCGGCCGCGGAAGCGCCCCGGGATCAGCTCGTCGACGGCGGAGTTGACCGCCGAGTACTCGCCGCCGATGCCCATCCCGGAGATGAAGCGGAAGACGAGGAAGAGCGTCATGTTCGGCGCGAGACCGGCGGCCGCCGCGGCGACGAGGTAGAGCGCCAGGGTCAGCGTGAACAGCCGCTTGCGCCCCCAGGAGTCGGTGAGGCGGCCGAACAGCACGGCCCCGACCACCTGCCCCACGAGGTAGACCGTGCCGGCCAGGCCGACGTCGGCCGCCGACATGTCGAGCGTCTTCTCGAAACCGCCCGCGGCGACGATCTGCGCCTCGAGCCCGTCGAGGATCCACGCCGTCCCGAGGCCGAAGATCACGAGCCAGTGGAACTTCACCCACGGCATGTCGTGCATCCGGGCCGGGATGAGGCTCTTGACCGGCTTCTCCTGCGTCTGCGTCGACTCCGTCGTCGTCACGTCACGTCCCTCCTGGTGCGTCCGGGCAGTGCTACTGACCCGGACGACGTCGTCCTCCCCACGGGAAGCCGGACGGCGAGGGAGCCGGGCATCCCTGCAACGTAGACCCGGCGGGGCCCGCCGGTGGGGCTGCGGTGCGCACGGGATCTGGCTGCGCCTCAGGCGCTTTGCGGACCCATGACGAATGTCATGGGTGACCGGGCGCGGACATGACCGCGCCCCGACGAGCGGCGGTGCAGGGGGTGCCGTCTGGGTCGGGGCGCGGCGTCGCGGGGTCGAGCTGTCAGCGGCGGCGGGTCACCCGGACCGGCTCGCCGTCGGAGGGCGCGCCGTCGCGCCCACCACGGAGCTTGTGGCGCACGTCGAGGGCGATGCCCACGTAGAACACGCCGAGGAGCGCGAAGCGCAGGGGAAGGGGGAGGTACGGGCCCGCCATGCCGAGGGAGACGATCATCGCGACGAGGGCGGCCGCGAGGTACACGAGGGACCAGAAGGTCCAGCGCAGGGCCGAGGTGATCGTGTCCATCGTCATGCCCTGCTCCTCCGGCTCGGTGCGGTTAGCACGATCTTGCCCGGTTGGCGAGGGTTTCGGGAAGATCCGAGCCGAATGTTGGACGATTTCTGGCCGGACGGCCGACCCCGTCCCGGGCGCCGTTCCTGCTCGCCCCCGATGCTCCCTCCCGGACGTGTGTGAAGAACGTCGGTACGCCGACGTTCTTCACACACGTTCGCGGTGGGCTCCCCGGGTAGGCGCCGCGTCTCCGCCCGGGTTCCTTCGTCACCCGTGCGGTGCCGCTCCCCGGATTCCTCCCCGGGGAGCCGGCTCGCTCCGCATCGCCTGCTCCCCGGGTAGGAATCGAACCTACGTCGCTTGTCCTGATTCAAAGTCAGGCGGGCCCTACCAGCAGACCAACCGGGGACCGCCGCCCGCAGGACGGCTGGGCCCGAGGGTAGTCGCTCGGCGGCCTCCCCCCGCACGCGCTCGGGCGCACCCACGGCCGGGGCGCGGCACGGCAGGGGCGGGCGAGGCGGCACAATGGCGCGGGTGAGCGACGACACGGGGGCCAAGAAGTCTCGGACCGCACGCGCGCGGATGACCGGCCGCGAGCGGCGGGAGCAGCTCATCGGCGTCGGCCGCAAGCACTTCGCGGACCGTGGCTTCGAGGGGGCGACCATCGAGGAGATCGCCGCCTCCGCCGGGGTGTCCAAGCCCGTCGTCTACGAGCACTTCGGCGGCAAGGAGGGCCTCTACGCGGTCGTCGTCGACCGCGAGATCGAGTCGCTGCTCGCCGGCGTCGCCGCCGCCCTCGACTCCGGCGGCACCTCCCGCCAGCTCATCGAGCGGGCCGCGCTCGCCCTGCTCGCGTACGTCGAGAACAACTCCGACGGCTTCCGGATCCTCGTGCGCGACAGCCCGACCGGCCAGGCCACCGGCTCCTTCGCGAGCCTGATGAGCGACATCTCGAGCCAGGTCGACCACATCCTCGCGGCGCAGTTCAAGAAGCACAAGCTCGACCCCAAGGCCGCCCCGATGTACGCGCAGATGCTCGTCGGGATGGTCGCGCTGACCGGTCAGTGGTGGCTCGACAACCGCAAGTTCAAGAAGCAGGAGGTGGCGGCGCACGTCGTCAACCTCGCGTGGAACGGGCTGACCGGCCTCGAGCCGAAGCCGTCCCTCACACCCGAGACGCTGGCCCTGGACTGACCCCGGGGGCGCGCCTCAGTCGTCGCGGTGCGCGACGGCGAACACGCGGCGGAACGGGAAGACGACACCGGCCGAGCTGCGGGGGTAGGCCTCGCGCAGGGCCGCCGCGTACGGCTCGAGGAACGCCGCCCGCTCGTCCTCGTCCTCGAGCAGGTCGAGGACGGGGCGCAGCCCGGTCGCGGTGACCCACGTGAGCACCGGGTTCTCGTCCTCGGCGTCCGGGTCGAGCAGGTGGACGTAGGTGGTCTCCCACGCGTCGACCTCGCAGCCCAGCCGCGAGAGCATCCGCAGGTAGGTGGCCGGCTCCCCCACCGCCGGCACGTCGAGGGCGGCCGTCAGCTCGCCGGCCCGCGGGTGACCCTCGGCGACATCGCGCATCAGCCGGTGGCTCGGCGCGTCGAAGTTGCCCGGGACCTGGAGCGCGAACCATCCGCCGGGCGCGAGGGCCTCGACCCAGGGGACGACGAGGTCGAGGTGCCTGGGCACCCACTGCAGCGTCGAGCTCGTGACGACGACGTCGGGTGCCTGGCCGAGGGAGGCGGGGTCCCAGTCGCGCAGGTCGCACTGCACCCACTCGACGCGGCCGGCGGTGTCGAGGTCGCGGGCCGCCTCGAGCATCGACTCGGCGGCGTCGACCCCGACGACGCGCGCGTCGGGCCACAGCGCGGCGAGCGCGAGGGTCGCCGGCCCGTGGCCGCACCCGAGGTCGACGACGAGCGCGGGGTCCTGCGCCCCGACCTGGGCGACGAGGTCCGAGAGCGGCCGCGAGCGCTCGCGGGCGAAGCGCCCGTAGGCGGACGGGTCCCAGCTCGACGTGCTCATCGCGGCCTCCTCGACACGGGCGACGGCCCGGCACGCCGGTTTCTCGACGTCAAGAAGTTTGACGAGGAGTAGCATCGCGCCATGGCCGCTGACGACGTCGACCGTATCGTCTCCGCCTGGCGGCGCGAGCGACCCGACCTCGACGTCACGCCGCTCGAGGTGCTCTCCCGCGTCTCGCGGCTCGCCCGGCGCCTCGACCTCGCCCGGGGCCGCGCCTTCGCCGGCACGGGCCTCGAGGGCTGGGAGTTCGACGTGCTGTCGGCGCTGCGCCGCCGCGGCGAGCCCTACGAGCTGAGCCCGGGGCAGCTGGTCGCCGAGACGCTCGTGACGAGCGGGACGATGACCAACCGGGTCGACCGGCTCCTGGCGCGCGGCTACGTCGAGCGGCGCCCCGACCCGGGCGACCGCCGCGGGGTCATCGTCCGCCTCACCCCCGAGGGCACGGCCGTCGTCGACGCCGCGCTCGACCGGCTGCTCGCGAGCGAGCGCGAGCTGCTCGCCGAGCTCGGCCCCGACGAGCGCGACGGGCTCGCCGCCCTCCTGCGCCGCCTGCTGCGCCCCTTCGAGACCGCGCGCTGACCGGCGGGGGCCGCCACGGTCAGTGGTCGAGCGCCCCCTCCACCCAGCGCAGCAGCCACGGCCCGTGGTCGGTGACCTCGGCGGCGTCGCCGATGCCCTCGGTGACGACGTCCCAGCCGTGGGCCGACCCCTCGAGGCGGACCCGCTGCTTGCGGGTGCTCGGCGAGGCCTCGACCGCGGCGTCGAGCACGTCGCCGTCGATGCCGTCGTCCCCGTCGGACGACACGACGAGGAGAGGGACGGTCGTCGCGCGGGCCGCCGTCACGGCGTCGGGCACACCCTCCCACCG
This sequence comes from Phycicoccus jejuensis, assembly GCF_000720925.1. Lineage (GTDB taxonomy): Bacteria > Actinomycetota > Actinomycetes > Actinomycetales > Dermatophilaceae > Phycicoccus > Phycicoccus jejuensis. Next base: position 238,208 of record NZ_JOEE01000007.1, read on the forward strand.
CTCCGGCCCGGACAGGTCGACGACGGCGTCGGCCCCGGCGGCCTGACCGACCCCGAGGGCGCGGGCGCCGCCCATCGACGCGCCGACGACCGCGACCCGCTCGGCCCCGCTCGCGCGGGCCCGGTCGACCGCGGCCGCCACCTGGGCCCGTACGTCCGCCGTGGTGGCGTCCGTGCACCGGGACGCGCCGTGGACGCAGTCGTCGACCGCGAGCGCGAGCATCCCGTGCTCCCCGAGCCAGCGCGCGTACGGCACCCAGCCGCAGAACCCGCCGGCTCCCGTCTGGTGCAGCAGGACGACGGCCCGCCGCCCCGAGCCGTAGGTGGCCCCGGTCATCCCGGACCCGTCCGGCGCCTCGACCGCGACGATCCGGCCCGGGGCGCTGCTCAGACAGCGCTCGGCGACGGTCGTGACGGCCGCCGTCGGCAGCGGGGCCGGGGTGGTCGGCGACGTCGCCGTCGTGGGGCCTCCGCCCGCGCACCCGGCGGCGACGAGCACCGCCGCGACCGCCCCGACCCTCCGACCACGACCGCCCCGCCTCATATGTCGACTGTGACATATCGGGCTAGCCTGCGTCCATGCCCTCGGACCTCGGTCACGCCCTCCTCGGGCTGCTCGCCCGGCGTCCGTCGACCGGCTACGAGCTCGCGCGGCGGATGCAGCGTCCCGTCGGCTTCTTCTGGACCGCCGGCCACAGCCAGGTCTACCCGGAGCTCGCCCGGCTCGAGGACGACGGTCTCGTCGAGCACGACGAGGTCCCGGGGCGCGGGCCGCTGCCCACCAAGCGCTACCGCCCGACCGCGGCGGGGCTGGACGCACTGCGCACCTGGGTGGTCGCCGACCTCGCGCCCCAGCCGGTGCGCGACCTCGAGGTGCTGCGCCTGTGGTCGCTCTGGGTCGTCGAGCCCGAGGCCGCCGCCGGGCTCGTCGAGCGGGTGCGCGCCGGGCACGCCGAACGTCTCGCCGCCTACGAGGCCGACCTCGCCTCGCTCGCGGGCGACCCCGCCGCGCTCGAGCCCGACTCCCCCGCCTTCGCCAGCCGGCTGACGCTCGAGGGCGGGCGTCTGACCCGCCGCGCGGCCCTCGAGTGGTGCGACCTCATGCTCGCCGAGCTGCGCCGGCCGCGCTGAGCCCCGGCGTCAGCCGACGACGTCGGCGGCCTCGAGCCACTCGAGCTCGAGGACCTCGCGCTCGTCGACGACCTCGCGCAGCTCGCGGTTGAGCTCGAGGACGCGCCCGTGGTCGGTCGCGGCCTCGGCCATCGCCGCGTGCAGGCGCTCCTCGCGCGTCGCGAGGCGCTGCAGCTGCTTCTCGACGCGCGCCATCACCTTGCGCGCCTCGCGCACCTCGGCCGGGTTCGGGCCGGGGGCGGCCGCCGCCGCGGGAGCGGGCGCCGCACCACCGGGCACCTCGCGCACCCCGCCGCCGCTCTCGACGAGGGCGTGCCGCAGGCGCAGGTACTCCTCGACGCCGCCGGGCAGGTCGCGCAGGACACCGTCGCCGAGCAGCGCGAGCTGCCGGTCGCAGACCCGCTCGAGGAGGTACCGGTCGTGCGAGACGACGACGAGCGTGCCGGCCCAGCCGTCGAGGAGATCCTCGAGCGAGGTGAGCGTGTCGATGTCGAGGTCGTTCGTCGGCTCGTCGAGGAGGAGGACGTTCGGCTCGTCCATGAGCAGGCGGGTCAGCTGGAGGCGACGGCGCTCGCCGCCGCTGAGGTCGCCGACGCGCGTCTGCTGCTTGGGACCGGTGAAGCCGAGGCGCTGCGCGAGCTGCGAGGCCGTCAGCTCCTTGGGGCCGAGGCGCACGACGGCACGGACGTCCTCGACCGCCTCGATGACGCGGCGGTCCGCCCACGCGTCGAGCTCGCGGACCTCCTGGGTGAGGTGCGCCAGCCGCACGGTGACACCGACCTTGCGCTTGCCCGCCGCGAGCTCCGCCTCGCTGGCGAGGGCACGCAGGAGCGTCGACTTGCCGGCGCCGTTGACCCCGACGAGGCCCACGCGGTCGCCCGGCCCGAGCCGCCACGTGAAGCGGTCGAGCAGGACGCGGTCGCCGACGGTGAGGCGCGCGTCGAGCAGGTCGACGACGTCCTTGCCGAGGCGCGTCGTCGCGAAGCGCATCAGCTCGACGTCGTCGCGCGCCGGCGGCTCGTCGGCGATGAGCGCGTTCGCGGCGTCGATGCGGAACTTCGGCTTGCTCGTGCGCGCGGGCGGGCCCCGGCGCAGCCACGCGAGCTCCTTGCGCAGCAGGTTGTCACGCCGGTCGGCGATGACGCCGGCCATCCGCTCGCGCTCGGCCCGGGCGAGCACGTAGGCGGCGTACCCGCCCTCGTACTGGTGCACGGCGCCGTCCTGCACCTCCCACGTCCGGGTCGCCACCGCGTCGAGGAACCAGCGGTCGTGGGTGATGACGACGAGGCCGCGCGAGGGCCCCGCGAAGCGCTCGACGAGGTGCGCGGCCAGCCAGGCGACGCCCTCGACGTCGAGGTGGTTGGTCGGCTCGTCGAGGAGCAGCAGGTCCGGCGCGGCGACGAGGAGCGCCGCGAGGGCGATCCGGCGCCGCTCGCCGCCGGACAGCGGGGCGACCGGGCCGTCGAGACCGCCGACGAGGGGCGCGTCGAGGCCGCCGAGCAGCCCGACGAGGACGTCGCGGACCCGGGCGTCGGCGGCCCACTCGTGCTCGGCCATCCCCGAGAGGACGGACTCCCGGACGGTCGAGGCGGGGTCGAGGGTGTCGGCCTGGGTGAGGACCCCGGTCCGCAGCCCGCCGACCCGCGCGACGCGGCCGTCGTCGGGCTCGCGGTCGCCGGAGAGGACGCGCAGCAGGGTCGTCTTGCCGCCGCCGTTGCGGCCGACGACGCCGATCCGGTCGCCACCGGCGACGCCGAGGGAGAGGGCGTCGAGCACCTGGGTCGTGCCGAGGGCGAGGGAGGCGCGCTCGACGGAGACGAGGCTCGCCACTAGTCGACCCGGTGGTGGAGGACCTGGGCGCCGTGCACCGGGCCGGTGGCCCGCCGCACGTCGCGGACGACCCCGCTCGCCGTGAGCGCTACGGCGAGGTCGATGCCGGCCTCGGAGCCGTCGACGAGGAAGGCGATGGTCGGGCCGGAGCCGGAGACGATGCCGCCGAGCGCGCCGTACTCCATCCCGGCCGCGAGCACCTCGCCGAGGTCCGGGCGCAGGCTGACGGCGGCGTCCTGGAGGTCGTTGGTCAGCTGGGGCGCGAGCTCGTGCGGGTCGCCGGTGCGCAGCGCCGCCATGAGCGCCGGGGTCGCGACCGGGGCCGGGACGTCGGAGCCGGCGCGCAGCCGGTCGCACTCGGCATAGACGGCCGGGGTCGAGAGACCGCCGTCGGCGAGCGCGAGGACCCAGTGGTAGGTGCCGCGGGCCAGCACCGGCGCGAGGAGCTCCCCGCGGCCGCTGCCCATCGCGGTGCCGCCGGCGACGAGGAACGGGACGTCGCTGCCGAGCTGGGCGGCGACGGCCTCGAGCTCGTCGCGCTCGAGGTCGAGCTCCCACAGCTGGTCGAGGGCGACGAGCGTCGCGGCCGCGTCGGCGGACCCACCGGCCATCCCCCCGGCGACGGGGATGCCCTTGCGGATGCTCACGTGCACCGGGTCGGCGTCGCAGCGGCGGGCGAGGAAGCGTGCGGCGCGCAGCGCGAGGTTGTCGCCGTCGGTCGGCACGCCGTCGGCGAGCGCGCCCGAGACCGACACGCCCCACGCGTCGGCCGGCGCGACGGTGACCTCGTCGTACAGGCTGACGGCCTGGTAGACGGTGGAGAGGTCGTGGTAGCCGTCGTCGCGGACGGGACCCACGAGGAGCTCGAGGTTGACCTTGGCCGGGACGCGCACGGTGACGGCGCCGGGCGCGGTGGGGGCCGAGGTCATGGCTTCACCCTAGTCAGAGCCGGGGCGTGCGCCGCGCGCAGTGCGCGGCGCAGGCTCAGCCCTCGACGGCGCGCGACGCGGTGCGGGCGGCCGCGATCCGCGCGAAGGCCGCGACGTCGAGCTGCTCGCCGCGGGTGCGCGGGTCGACGCCCGCGGCGACGAGGGCCTCCTCGGCGGCGGCGGGCGACCCCGCCCACCCGGCGAGCGCGGCGCGCAGGGTCTTGCGCCGCTGGGCGAACGCGGCGTCGACGACGGCGAACACCTCCGGGCGGGTCGCGGTCGTCTCCGGCGCCGGGCGCCGCGTGAACGCGACGAGCCCGCTGTCGACGTTGGGCACGGGCCAGAAGACGCTGCGTGGCACCTGACCGGCCAGGCGGACGTCGGCGTACCAGGCGGCCTTGACGCTCGGCACGCCGTAGGTGCGCGAGCCGGGCGGGGCGGCCAGCCGCTCGGCGACCTCGAGCTGCACCATGACGAGGACCGTCCGCAGCGAGGGGAACAGCTCGAGCATCCGCAGCACGACGGGCACGGAGACGTTGTAGGGAAGGTTCGCGACGAGCGCGGTGGGCGGCGGCCCGGGCAGGTCGGTGACGACGAGGGCGTCGGCGGGGACCACCTCGAGCCGGTCCGCCAGGCCGGGCGCTCGCGCCGCGGCGGTGGCGGGCAGGGCGCCGGCCAGGGTCGGGTCGACCTCGACGGCCACGACCCGCCGGACGACGGGGAGGAGGGCGAGGGTCAGGCTGCCGAGGCCCGGCCCGACCTCGACGACCACGTCGTCGGGGCCGACGCCCGAGACCCGGACGATGCGGCGCACGGTGTTGCCGTCGACGACGAAGTTCTGCCCCCACTGCTTCGTCGGCCGGATGCCGAGGCGCGCGGCGACCTCCCGGACGTCAGCGGCCCCGAGGAGGGCGGCGTCGGGGGCGTTCTCGGGCTCGCTCACGCGGTCACCCTAGCCACGGCGCGGCGCGACGTCCGCCGCGGTCCCGGACGCGCGAGGACCCCGGGTCGCTCGACCCGGGGTCCTCGGACGGTCCGCGGCGCCGGTGGGGGCGCCACGGTGCGGTGTCAGGCCGCGTGCGCGCAGCCCCAAGGCGAGAGCCCGGCCTTGGCGTAGTAGCGGTTGGCGACCGTGATCTGCTCGGCGCGGCTCGCGAGGTCGGCGCGCGGGGCGAAGTCGTCGCCGCCGTAGGCCAGCCACGACGCGGTGGCGAACTGCAGGCCGCCGTAGTAGCCGTTGCCGGTGTTGATCGACCAGTTGCCGCTGGACTCGCACTGGGCGATGCGGTCCCACATCGCCGCGTTGGCGAGGTTGATCCCGGCGCCCGAGGTATTGCCGGCGCTGCGCGGGGCGGACGAGGAGGACGACGACGACGAGGAGACGGCGGCCTTCTTCGTGCCGACCTTGACGACGGCGGCGACGGGCTTCTTCGTGACGACGGTCTTGACGACCTTCGTCCCGCTCAGCTTGCCGTTGACGTAGCGCAGCTCGCGGGTGACCTTCTTCGAGCCGGCCTTGCCGGCGGTGACGGTCTTCGTCGTGCCCGCGGCCATCGAGGAGTCGTTCGTCCGGGTGGTCTTGAAGGCGACGGACTCGGACTTGGTCTGCGTCTTCGTCTCGATGCGCGTGAGGGTGATGGTCATCCCGTCGCGCACGGCGGTGGTGACCCCCGGGTCGACGGTGTCGTCGGCGTCGTGCTCGATGCCGAGCTGGCCGAAGACCGCGGCGACCTGCGGGGCGGTCGTCGTCACGGTGCGGCGCTTGCCGCCGTCGAGGATGGTCACGTCCTTCGGCGTCGTCACCGACAGGGCGAGGCCCTCACGACCGAGGGTCTGCGAGCGGGACGCGGTGAGGACCGCGCCGTCGGCGCGCACCCCGACGTCGCGCAGCGCGGCGTCGACGGTCGTGGCCGTCGTCCAGTACTCGCGGCGCTGGCCATCGACGGTCACGACGAGCTTGCGCCCGTAGCGGACCGAGATGTGGTCGCCGTCGGAGATGGCGGCGTCGAGCGACGGCACGACGACGTCGTGCTCACCGACCGAGATGTCGCTCTTCTCGAGGGCGTCGCGGACGGTGCCGCCGAACACGTGGACCGACCGGGGGGACCCGTCGACGGTCAGCGCGACCGCCTTGTCGAGGTGGGCGACCCCGACCGAGCCTGCGGCGACGGCGAGGGCGGCCACGCCCTGGGCGGCATGGCGGATCGTGCGAGAGAGCAAGAGGACTCCAGGGTTGAACGTCCCGGGCACCGGCGCCGGACGTCGACCCGATCGGGCCCCGACCGGTGGGGTCGGGTGTGCCGTCCCGGGCCCCGGCGGCACTGCCGGATCCTGGCCTGACACACGACGTCCGGGGCGTTCCGACCCCGGCCATCTGCCTCCACCGTGACGGACGCCCCACGCACAGGTCAAGTTTCGGTAACGGGGGGCTCTCAGGAAGACCCGTTCGGGGGACCTGGATCCGTCACACCAGTCACACGAGCCACATCCACCACTGTGGGATGTGTCACTCGCGATCGCATGCCCTCACCAGGGGCCGTAGAGCCGCTCGGCGTTCTCCGACAGCGCCTCGCAGAGCGTCGGCACGGCCACCCCGAGCACCGAGGCCATGACCCGCACGGTGAGCGGCACGAGCATCGGGCTGTTGCTCGCCCCGCGCCAGGGGTGCGGCGTCAGGTACGGCGCGTCGGTCTCGACGAGGAGCAGCTCGAGCGGGGTGACGGCGAGCGCGTCGCGCAGCTCCTTGGCGCTCTTGAACGTCACGGTGCCGCTGAAGGAGAGGTGGTAGCCCCGGCTCACGCACTCGCGGGCGGTCTCGACGCCACCCGAGAAGCAGTGCATGACCGTGCGGTCGGGGGCGCCGGCGTCGGCCAGGACACGGAGCACGTCGTCGTGGGCGTCCCGGTCGTGGATCTGGAGGGCCAGCCCGGTGCGCTTGGCGATCTCGACGTGCGCGCGGAACGACTCCTCCTGCACCGCGTGCCCGTCGGGGCCGGTGCGGTAGAAGTCCAGGCCGGTCTCGCCGACGACCCGCACCCGGGGCCGGCCGGCCAGCTCCTCGACACGCGCGAGCTGCGCGTCGAGCTCACCGCGCGCCGCGAGCCCGGGGACCTCGTTGGGGTGCAGCGCCACGCCGGCGAGCACGGACGGGTGCGCCTCGGCCGCCGCGACGGCGAACTCGTTGCCGGTCGGGTCGCAGCCCACCTGGACGACCCGGTCGACGCCGACGCGCGCCGCGGCCCGCAGGACCGGCCCCAGGTCGTCGACCCCGACCGTCTCGCCCTCCCGGCTGATGTCGAGGTGGGTGTGGTTGTCCACCACCGGGATCGGCAGCGGGTCCGGCGCCTCGGGCTCGCCCCGACGGCTCGGCTGCGACGTCATCCGGGCTCAGCCGCCGGCGCGGGCGAGCTCGTCGTCGACGACGGACTCGTCGAGCTTCGTGAACACCGGGGCCGGCTTGCTGATGGGGGTGCCGACGACGACCGGGCGTGACTCCCAGCGGGGGAAGCCCGAGTAGTCGCCGGTGATGACCGGCCACGAGCGGCCCTCGTCCTCGGGGTCGAGGCCGGTGACCGTCTCGAGCCGGGGCATCGGGACGAGCTCGCCCTCGCCGCCGAGGACCCCGTGGACACGGTTGGCCGCGTGCGGGAGGAACGGCGCGAGGATCGTGTTGAGGTCGCTGACGCACTGGACGAGCGTGTGCAGCACCGTGGCCAGTCGCTCGCGCTGGTCCTCGCCCTTGAGCTTGAAGGGCTCGGTGCGCGACACGTAGGCGTTGACCTCGCCGACGACCCGCATGGCCTCGGCGATGGCCGCCTTCTGCCGGTGCCGCTCGAGCAGCCCTCCGACGGAGTCGAACCCGGCGAGAACCGTTGCTCGGACCTCCTCGTCGACGGGCTCGAGGGTGCCGGGCTGCGGTACCTCGCCGAAGTTCTTCGCGACCATCGCCGCGGTGCGCGAGACGAGGTTGCCCCATCCGGCGACGAGCTCGGAGTTGTTGCGCTGGACGAAGTCGCGCCAGGTGAAGTTGGAGTCCTGGCTCTCCGGGCCGGCCGCGCAGATGAAGTAGCGGATGCCGTCGGGCCCGTAGCGGTCCAGGACGTCGCGCACGAGGACCGTGTAGCCGCGCGAGGTGGAGAACTGCTTGCCCTCCATCGTCAGGTACTCGCTGGAGACGACCTCGGTCGGCAGGTTGAGCTCGCCGAACGTCCCGGGCTCGCCTCCACGAGAACCCTTCCCGGCGTAGCCGAGGAGCTCGGCCGGCCAGATCTGGCTGTGGAAGGTGATGTTGTCCTTGCCCATGAAGTAGTAGGTCAGGGCCTCGGGGTCGTTCCACCACTCGCGCCAGCGCTCGGGCTCGCCGAGCCGGCGCGCCCACTCGATCGAGGCCGACAGGTACCCGATGACGGCGTCGAACCAGACGTAGAGGCGCTTGGCGGGGTTGTCGACCCAGCCGTCGAGCGGCACCGGGATGCCCCAGTCGATGTCGCGGGTCATCGCGCGCGGCTTGATGTCGTCGAGGATGTTGAGGCTGAACTTGATGACGTTCGGCCGCCACGTGCCGGACGCGTCGCGGCCCTCGAGCCACTCGCGCAGCGCGTCCGCGAGCGCCGGCAGGTCGAGGAAGAAGTGCTGCGTCTCGACGAACTCCGGCGTCTCGCCGTTGATCTTGCTGCGCGGGTCGATGAGGTCCTCGGGCTCGAGCTGGTTGCCGCAGTTGTCGCACTGGTCCCCCCGCGCGTCGGGGTAGTGGCAGATGGGGCACTCGCCCTCGATGAAGCGGTCGGGCAGGGTCCGGCCGGTCGACGGCGAGATCGCCCCCTGCTGGGTGCGCTCGACCATGTACCCGTTGAGCCAGTTCTGCCGGAACAGCTCCTGCGCGACGGCGTAGTGGTTCGCGGTCGTCGTGCGCGTGTAGAGGTCGTAGGTGCAACCGAGGTCGGCGAGCTCGCCGGCGATGACCGCGTGGTTGCGGTCGACGAACTCCCGCGGCGTGACGCCGGCCTGGTCGGCGAGGACGAGGATCGGCGTCCCGTGCTCGTCGGAGCCGCTGACCATGAGCACGTCGTGCCCGGCCATCCGCATGTACCGGCTGAACACGTCGGAGGGCACGCCGAACCCGGCGACGTGGCCGAGGTGACGGGGCCCGTTGGCGTACGGCCAGGCGACGGCGGAGAGGACCTTCATGCCCCGAATCCTAGGCGTCGGCGCCCCGGCGTCCGCGCCGACCACCGTGCGAGCGGGGCCGGTGTCACCGCGTCCACTCGTAGGGCGTCGTCGTCGTGACCCGCACGAGCCCGGACCGCTCGAGGATCGGCCGCGAGTACTCGGTCGAGTCGCTGTGCAGCACCGTCTTCCCCAGGCGCAGGGCCGAGCGGGCGCGGACGGCGGTCAGCGCCCGGTAGATGCCACGGCCCCGGTACGCGGGGAGCGTGGCGCCGCCCCAGACCCCGGCGACGTCGGTCCCCGGCACGGGCTCGAGCCGACCGGAGCTGACGACCAGCCCGTCGGCCTCGGCCACCCACAGCTCCATGTCGGGGTCGCGCGCGAGCCGGAAGAGCAGGTCGTCGGCCCGCCGTGTCGAGACGGGGTCGCCGAAGGCCTCGTCGGCGGCGGCGCTCATCCGGCGCACCTCGGCCTCGCCGGTCACCCGGCGCAGCGTCACTCCGTCGGGCAGGGGGACCTCGACGGCGAGGCCGGCGGCGGGGCCCATCATCACGGACTCGACCTCGCCCGGCACGAAGCCGTGCGCGAGCAGCGCCTCGTGCAGCCCGGGCGCGACGTCGTGGCCGCGGGTCTTCCACTCGACGTCGACGACGGCCGGGTCGGCGCGGAAGTGCTCGAGCGCCTCGCCGACCCAGGCACGCACGGTCGCCGCGTCGGCGCCCCCGAGGTCGCGGTAGCTGACGAACCCGCGACCCCCCGGGAACGTCGCGAGCCGCAGCGGGCCGCGCCGCTCCACCGAGACCGCGCCGGGGGTCTCGGCGTCGGTGCGCAGCTGGTCGTCGTAGACGCGCAGCAGCGCGGCCGGGTCGGTGTCCATGCCGCGATCCTCCCCCGCGGCCGTCGAGCAGGCCACCGAGTTCATGGCCGGCTACACCGCAGTAAGGGTCGCCGCAGCGACGCGTACTGCGGTGTAGCCCGCGACCGGGAGGGTCCGGCGGGTCCGAGCCACCGGGTTTCCGCTGCTCGGGGCTCGACGGAAATCGTTGGCGCGCTGCGGCATCGGCCTGCCAGGCTCCTCCACGGCCCGGACGGTCCGGGCCGCCATGACGCACACGACAGGACAAGGAGGTGCGTCACCGATGGAGAAGATCACCCCACGGCTCGTCAGCTGGGCCTCGCTGCTCGAGCCCTCGACCCTCGAGCAGGCCGAGCGCACCTCGCGCCTGCCCTTCGTCTTCCCGCACCTCGCGCTCATGCCGGACGCCCACCTGGGCCTCGGCGCGACGGTGGGCTCGGTCATCCCGACCGAGCGGGCCGTCGTGCCGGCCGCGGTCGGTGTCGACATCGGCTGCGGGATGATCGCCGTCCGCACCCAGCTGACGCGCGAGGACCTGGTCGGCCGCGACCTCGCGCCGCTGCGGCGGAGCATCGAGCGGGCCGTCCCGCTGTCGGCGGGCGCCGCGAACCGCACGGTCGTCGCGACCGCGCAGCCGCGGGTCGCCGAGCTCGAGGCGCTCGCCGCCGAGGCCGCGTTCGACCCGGACGCGCGCGCCGGCCGCTGGCGGCTGCAGCTGGGCTCGCTCGGCTCCGGCAACCACTTCATCGAGGTCAGCCTCGACGAGCAGGACCGGGTCTGGGCCTTCCTGCACTCCGGGTCGCGGGGCGTCGGCAACAAGATCGCGCAGCACCACATCGCGGTCGCCCGGCGCCTCATGGAGAAGTTCTGGATCGAGCTGCCCGACCGGGACCTCGCGTACCTCGTCGAGGACACCCCGGAGTTCTGGTCCTACCTGCGGGAGCTGCGGTGGGCGCAGCACTACGCGCTGCTCAACCGCGAGGAGATGATGGACCGGGTCCTGCGCCAGGTGGCGGAGTTCACGGGCACCGACCTCGTCGAGCACGAGCGGGTCAACTGCCACCACAACTTCACCCAGCAGGAGGAGCACTGGGGCCGGACGCTGTGGGTCACCCGCAAGGGCGCCATCGAGGCCCGGGAGGGCCAGCCCGGCCTGGTCCCGGGGTCGATGGGGACCCGGTCGTACGTCGTCGAAGGGCTCGGTGACCGGATGTCGCTCTGTTCCGCGCCGCACGGCGCGGGACGGGCGTACTCGCGGTCGGCGGCCCGGCGTCGGTTCACGCCGGAGGAGCTGCGGGCCGCGATGGCCGGCATCGAGTACCGCGACACCGACGCGTTCCTCGACGAGATCCCCGCGGCGTACAAGGACATCGACGCGGTGATGGCGGACGCCGCCGACCTGGTCCGGGTCCGGCACACGCTGCGGCAGCTCGTCAACGTCAAGGGCGACTGACGCGGGGCCAGGCCTCCCCGGCCCCGAGCCCGCACCCGGCTACACCGCAGGACGTGTCGTCACAGCGACACGTCCTGCGGTGTAGCGCGCGACGGGGAGGGCCCGGTGGGTCCGGGGGCGCCGGAACCGCCGGGGCTACCCTGACGTCGGAGCAGCGCTGTTCCCACCCGGGTGGCCCCGGTCGCCCCCACGCCGAAGGAGGACGCCGTGCTGGCTGCCCTCACCGGGACGGGCCTGTCGGCCGCCGCCGGCCTCAACGCCTACATCCCCTTCCTGGTCGTCGCCCTCGTCGCGCGCTTCACCGACCTGATCGTCCTGCCCGCGGGCTACGAGTGGATGACGAGCGGCTGGGCCATCGGCGTCGGCTCGCTGCTGCTCCTCGCCGAGGTCGTCCTCGACAAGATCCCGGCCGTCGACACCGTCAACGACGCGATCCAGACCTTCATCCGCCCGAGCGTGGGCGGGCTGATCTTCTCGGCGACGAGCGCGGCGTCCGAGATCGACCGGTCGACGTGGATGGCCGACCACCCGTGGGTCGGCGTCGTGCTCGGCGTCGCCGTCGCCGGGCTGGTCCACACCGGGAAGATGGCCGCCCGCCCGGTGGTCAACGGCGCCACCGTCGGGCTCGGCGCCCCGGTCGTCTCGACCGTCGAGGACGGCGCGTCGATCGGCCTGTCGGTCGTCGCGATCCTCGCGCCGGTCTTCGTCGTCGTCGCCCTCGGCCTGCTCGCCTGGCTGCTCGTGTGGATGTGGCTGCGGGTCCGCGAGTGGCGACGGTCCCGGCGCCCTCCGACCTACGCCGGCCCCTGAGCCGGGCTCAGCCGCGGTCAGCCCTCCGGGGCCGGCGGGACCTCGGGGGTCGGCAGGTCGGGGCGCTCCCCCGCGGCCGGCGGGGCCCACGTGCTGGCGGAGCCCCACGCCCCGAAGGCCAGGTCGACGGCCCCGGTGCCGGTGACGATGGCGCGCACCAGCTCGGCGCTGCCGTCGGCCGCCACGTAGAGCCGGGCCCCGGTGCGGGCCTCCCCGAGCCGCCACACCGCTCGCCCGTCGAGGTCGAGCGGCACGACGGTGCGGGTGCTGGCGCCGAGGCGGGCCACCGCCGGCGCGTCGAGCAGCCCGGTGAGGAGGGCGCGCAGCGCCTCGCCGCCCGCGCTCGCGGCGAGCGCGGCGTCGACCGGCACCCAGCGCCCGACGCGGGACGCTGCCGCGGAGCGCGGGACCAGGGCGCGCCACCACTCCTCGTCACCGGCCAGCCAGTGCGCCCCGTCGACGGTGAGGACGGCCCCGACGCCCCGCCCGCGGGCGGCCCGGACGAGCCGCTGGTCGGTGCCGTCGGCCGCGCCCTCGAGCGCGACGCGCACGATCGCCGTCCCGGCTCCGAGAGAGCCGACGACCCGGGCGGAGTCGGCCGACAGCGCGGAGGTGCGCACGTCGGCGAGCACCTTCGACTCGGTGGGCGGGGGCGCCTGCGGCGTCGGGGTCGGGGCCGCGGACGTGGGCTGCTCCAGCCGCAGCCCCGCGCACCCGCCGAGCACGCCCGTCCCGGCGAGCGCGAGCGCCGAGCGCCGCGTCACCACCGACCACTCCCCTCGTGTCACCGCTCCCCCCGCTCCGCTCACCGGTCGTGCAGCGCCCGCACGAGGAGGGGGACGGCCGAGCGCAGGAACGGCTCGCGCTCCGCGGCGGGCATCCGCACCGCCGTGACGAGCAGGCCCTCGACCGCCGCGACGACGACGACCGCGTCCTCGGCGGGGGACGCCTTGCCGGCCAGGACCCCCATCCGCTCGACCGTGCCGAGGAGGCCGCGGCGCCACCGCCCGAACACCTCGACGAGGTCGGGCTGGCGGGCGGCCTCGAGCGACAGCTCGGCCTGGGCGCGCACGAGCGCCGGCTCGCGGACCCAGCCGACGGTCAGGTCGGTCACCGCGGCGGAGACGGCGTCGGCGTCCCCCGCGCAGTCGGCGAGCTCCTCCCCCAGCTCCTCGACGCGGCGCTCCAGCGTGCCGCCGACGTGCTCGGCGAGGGCGACGAGGAGGGCCACCCGGGTGCGCAGGTAGGCCGAGCAGGTGCCCTCCGGCAGACCCGCCCGGCGGTCGACGGCCCGGTGGGTGAGACCGCGCAGACCGCTCTCGGAGACGACGTCGACGGCGGCGGCGAGCAGCTCGGCGCGGCGGCCGGTCGGCACGGCGGGGCGACCGGGCGGGGGCGTCGCGGCGGTGGGGGTCATCGGCGTCATTGTGCCTCCCGCCACCCGGTCGCCGAGGACGCGGGAACAACGGCTTGCCCCCGCACCTTCTACATCAGTAGAATCGTCTACAGACGTAGAAGGAAAGGACACCACCATGGGAACCCTCACCGGCCTCTCGGTCATCGCCACCACGCTCCTCTGGACGAGCCTCGTGCTCGGGGTCGTCGTCGTCGGGCTCACCCTCGCCGTCGTCCTGCCCGCCCTCGGCCGCACCCGTGAGGACCGCCGACGGCGCCACCTGGGCATCCCGGCCTACTACGGCCTGGCCGCCGCCCACTGACCCACCCCGACGCGGAGGGCCCCCGACCACGTGGTCGGGGGCCCTCCGCGCGTGCGGGCCGAGGTCAGGGCGTGACGACCTTGGAGGCCGGCGGCGCGGAGAAGGTGTCGACGTCGTCCCAGCTGTCGAAGGTGAGCTCGCCGGCGTCCTTGCCGCCGACGACGATCTTCACGAGGCGCTCGGTCTTCGGGTCCACCCAGATCTCGCTGCCCGAGCCGTCCGAGGCGACCCAGACCTCCTTGCCGTCCTCGGTACGCGTCTCGACCTCGCTCGTCAGCTTCTCGAGGGTCGAGAGCTCGCTCTCCTCGAACATCTGGTCCAGCAGCGCGCCCAGCGTGAGGTCGCCGAACTGCTTGGCGTCGGAGCCGGAGATCGCGACGTACTTGCCGACGAGCAGCTTGGCCGCCGAGGCGTCGCCGGTCTGCTCGGTCCAGAAGGCCTTGTCGGCCGACATGTAGTACTTCTTCTTGACGGTGAGGATCTCGGCGGTGCCCTTGCCGATGCCGATGGTCGTCTTCTGGTTCGAGCCGTCGGCCTGCCCCTCGATCTCGAGGGCGACCGTCTCGCCGCCCTGCGTGACCTTGCCGTCGAGGTGGCCGGACTTCGCGGCGAGGGAGGCGGTGCGGACCTTGGTGTAGAGCTCGCCCATCGAGGGCTGCTCCGGCTCCGAGGGGGCCGACGTCGTGGGGGCCGAGGAGCTCGCGGCGGCGGAGGCCGCCGTCGTCGAGGCGTCGGTGGAGGAGCCGCCGCAGCCCGCGAGGGCGAGCGCGACGACGGAGGCGGTGGCCAGGCCGGCGGCGGCGCGGCGGGCAGGACGGATCGAGGACATGCGAAGAACCTTCGGGGTGCGAGCCGTCGGAGGGGACGGCGGTCGTGGCGGCCCGCCCCACGCGGGCGAGCGGCGTCACTGTATCCGGCACGCGGGTCGGCGCCCGTCACGAACTGCGGGAACTCGCAGGGAGCCGGCGTCCAGCGACCTCCCAGCGACCGTGCAGGCCCGCGCGCGGGGAGGAGACCTACGCTGGCCCGCATGCCGCGCCGCCACCTCACCGAGACCTGGCTGGTGCTCGGTGTCTCCCTCGGGTCCTCCGCGATCTACGCGCTCCTGCGCATCGTCGACCGCCTGACCCGCCCCGAGGCGCTCTCGCAGCAGACCGCCGCGATGAACACCTCGGTCACCCCCGACCGGCCCTGGCTCGACGTCACCTACCAGCTCGTCGGCATCGGCCTCGCGCTCGTCCCGGTGCTGCTGGCCCTCCACCTGCTGCGGCGCGACGACCCCGACGAGCCGCACACGATGGGGTTCGACCTGCGGCGGCCCGCCCAGGACCTGTGGCGCGGGGCGGCGCTCGCGGCCGTCGTCGGCATCCCGGGTCTCGGGCTCTACCTCGTCGCGAAGGCGGTCGGGGTCAACACGACCGTGGCCGCCGCCAACCTCGTCGGGGCCGCGTGGTTCACCGTGCCGCTGCTCGTGCTCGCCGCCGCCCAGAACGCCGTGCTCGAGGAGACGATCATGGTCGGCTACCTCTTCCGCCGGTGGGGGCAGGCCGGCTGGGGCACCTGGCGGGTCATCGTCACCTCCGCCGTCATCCGCGGCAGCTACCACCTGTACCAGGGCTTCGGCGGCTTCGTCGGCAACGTCGTCATGGGCCTGCTCTTCGGCTGGCTCTACGCGCGGACCAAGCGCGTCATGCCGCTCGTCGTCGCGCACACGATCCTCGACGTCGTCGCGTTCGTCGGGTACGCCCTCGTCAAGCCTCACGTCTCCTGGCTCTGACGCGCCACCCCGCACACGCAGGAGCTCCCGCGGCGCGCACGAGGTCGTGCGTGCCGCGGGAGCTCCCGGGAGACCTCAGCCGCGCAGGGCCGCGCGCAGGTCCTTGTTGAGCGTGGAGATGACGTCCTGCGGGATGCCCTTGGGGCAGGCCTGCGAGCAGGCACCGACGTTGGTGCAGCCGCCGAAGCCCTCCTCGTCGTGCTGGTCGACCATCGAGACGACGCGGGCCATCCGCTCCGGCTGCCCCTGGGGCAGCTCGGAGAGGTGGGTGACCTTGGCGCCCATGAAGAGCATCGCCGAGGCGTTCGGGCAGGCCGCGACGCAGGCGCCGCACCCGATGCACTCGGCCGCCATGAACGCGCGGTCGGCCGCCGGCTTCGGGACCGGGGTCGCGTGGGCGTCGGGGGCCGCGCCCGTGTTGACCGAGACGTAGCCGCCGGCCTGGATGATCCGGTCGAACGCGCCGCGGTCGACGACGAGGTCCTTGATGACCGGGAAGGCGTTGGCCCGCCACGGCTCGATCGTGATGACCTCGCCGTCGCGGAAGCTGCGCATGTGCAGCTGGCAGGTCGTCGTCTTCTCGGGGCCGTGCGCCTCGCCGGAGATCATGAGCCCGCACATGCCGCAGATGCCCTCGCGGCAGTCGGAGTCGAACGCGATGGGCTCCTCGCCCTTGGCGTTGAGCTGCTCGTTGAGGACGTCGAGCATCTCGAGGAAGCTCATGTCCGGGCTGATGTCGCTGACCTTGTAGGTCATCAGCTCCCCCGTGTGCCGGGGCCCGGCCTGGCGCCAGATCTTGAGGGTCAAATTCACTTGTAGCTCCGCTGCTTGAGTTCGATCGCTTCGTACACGAGGTCCTCCTTGTGCAGGACCGGCTGCTGCATCTCGCCCAGCGCGTCCCCGCCGCCGAACTCCCACGCGGCGACGTAGAGGAACTCGTCGTCGTGGCGCAGGGCCTCGCCGTCCTCGGTCTGGCTCTCCGCCCGGAAGTGGCCGCCGCACGACTCGCGCCGGTGCAGGGCGTCGATGCACATGAGCTCGCCGAGCTCGAGGAAGTCGGCGACGCGGCCGGCCTTCTCGAGGCTCTGGTTGAGCGTGTCGCCCGAGCCGAGGACCCGGACGTTGCGCCAGAACTCCTCGCGCAGGCCGCGGATGAGGTCGATGGCCTTGAGCAGGCCCTCCTCGCTCCGCTCCATCCCGCAGTACTCCCACATGATGTTGCCGAGCTCGCGGTGGAAGGAGTCGACGCTGCGCTCGCCGCGGATCTCGAGGAGCCGCTTCGTGCGCTGCTCGACCGAGGTGCGGGCCTCGACGACCTGCGGGTGCTCCTGCGTCAGCTTGTCGAACGGCCCCTTCGCGAGGTAGTCGCGGATGGTGTTCGGCAGGACGAAGTAGCCGTCCGCCAGCCCCTGCATGAGGGCCGAGGCACCGAGGCGGTTCGCGCCGTGGTCGGAGAAGTTGGCCTCGCCGATGACGAAGAGGCCGGGGATCGTCGACTGGAGGTCGTAGTCGACCCAGAGGCCACCCATGACGTAGTGGACCGCCGGGTAGATGCGCATCGGCGTCTCGTACGGGTTCTCGCCCGTGATCCGGGCGTACATGTCGAAGAGGTTGCCATACTTCGACTCCACCGCGTCCCGGCCGAGGCGCTGGATGGCGTCGGCGAAGTCGAGGTAGACCCCGCGCCGGAAGTCGCCGACCATCGGGCCGACGCCGCGGCCCTCGTCGCAGACGTTCTTCGCCTGGCGGGAGGCGATGTCGCGCGGGACGAGGTTGCCGAACGAGGGGTAGATCCGCTCCAGGTAGTAGTCGCGGTCCTCCTCGGCGATGTCGCGCGGGTCCTTGTCGCAGTCCTCGCGGTTCTTCGGCACCCAGATGCGGCCGTCGTTGCGCAGGGACTCCGACATGAGGGTCAGCTTCGACTGGTGCTCGCCGGAGACCGGGATGCACGTCGGGTGGATCTGCGTGTAGCAGGGGTTGGCCATGTAGGCGCCCTTGCGGTGCGCGCGCCACGTGGCGGTGACGTTGCTGCCCATCGCGTTCGTCGAGAGGAAGAAGACGTTGCCGTAGCCGCCGGAGCCGAGGACGACCGCGTCGGCGAGGTGGGTCTCGATCTCGCCGGTGACGAGGTCGCGGACGATGATGCCGCGGGCGCGGCCGTCGACGACGACGACCTCGAGCATCTCGTGGCGGGTGAACTGCTCGACGGTGCCGGCGGCGACCTGCCGCTCGAGCGCCTGGTAGGCGCCGATGAGCAGCTGCTGGCCGGTCTGGCCGCGGGCGTAGAACGTGCGGGAGACCTGGACCCCGCCGAAGGAGCGGTTGTCGAGGAGGCCGCCGTACTCGCGGGCGAACGGGACGCCCTGCGCGACGCACTGGTCGATGATGTTCGCGCTCACCTCGGCGAGGCGGTAGACGTTGGTCTCGCGGGAGCGGTAGTCGCCGCCCTTGACCGTGTCGTAGAAGAGGCGGAAGACGGAGTCGCCGTCCTCCTTGTAGTTCTTCGCCGCGTTGATGCCACCCTGGGCGGCGATCGAGTGCGCCCGGCGCGGGGAGTCCTGGAAGCAGAACACCTTGACGTTGTAGCCGGCCTCGCCGAGGGTCGCGGCGGCCGACCCGCCCGCGAGCCCGGTGCCGACGATGATGACGTCGAGCTTGCGGCGGTTGGCCGGGTTGACGAGGGAGGCCTCGAACTGGCGCTGGCGCCACTTGCCGGCGATGGGGCCGGCGGGGGCCTTGCTGTCGGCGACGGGCTCGCCCTCGCGGTACAGGCCGTGGGCGATGCCGGCGTTGACGGTGGTCTCGGTCATCGGTCAGTGCCTCACTTGATCAGGCCGAAGAGGATGGACAGGGGCGGGATCAGGAACCCGACGACGATCACCGCGGCGACGACGTGGCCGATGGTCTTGGCGCGGCGGTAGGCGTGCGGGGTGGCGGTCCAGCCGAGGGTCTGCTGCGCGCTGAACGTGCCGTGCGAGAGGTGGAAGGCGAGCGCCACCATCGCGAGCACGTAGATGAGCGTGTTCCACGGGACCTGGAAGCTCGCGACGACGAGCTCGTAGGGGTTGTTCTGGATCGAGGCGCCTTGCTTGTCGCCGTTGACCGAGAACTTGAGGATCGTGAACTGCAGCAGGTGCCACACGAGGAAGAGGAGCAGGAAGACCCCGCCCCAGCGCATCCACGCGGTGCGCATCGCGGTCTTGACGGCCGCGTACTTGGTGCGGCGGGCGTTGCCGGCCCGGCTCCACAGCGTGAAGGCCGCGTACGCGTGGCCGACGAGGCTGAGGATCAGCACGACGCGGATGACCCAGAGCAGGCCGGCGTACGGGAGCATCGGCTCGCCGAGGGTGCGCAGGTGCTCGGCGTAGGTGTTGAACGACTCCTCACCGCCGAGCGCCTTGAGGTTGCCGTACATGTGCAGGAGCACGTACCCGATGAACACCAGGCCGGTCCCCGCCATGAGGATCTTCAGGCCGATGGTGGTGCGCCGGGCCGTCGCTGCAGGTCGCGAGGATGTCTTGGTGGCCACGAACGGAAACCCTATCCCCGGCCTCCGACGGGATCGAGCGGTGTCGAGGGTGGGACGGTGTGAGATGCGCCCGGTTACCCCGAGGTAGACCGGGCCCCGCGGCGGCCTCAGATGCGCCGGGCGGCGACCGCGGCGTCGTAGAGGACCTTCTTCGACAGCCCCGTGGCGGAGGCGACCTCGGCGCACGCGTCCTTGAGCCGCTCACCGGCGGCGGCGCGGGCGACGACCTCGGCCACGGCGTCCTCGAGGCTCGCCGACGGTCCGCTCGCCCCCGCGACGACGACCGTGATCTCCCCGCGCGCGTGCTCCTCCGCCCACCCCGCGAGCTCGGCCAGGCCGCCGCGGCGGACCTCCTCGTAGGTCTTGGTCAGCTCGCGGCAGACGGCCGCGGGCCGCTCGCCGCCGAACGCCTCGGCCATCGCCGCCAGGGCGCGGGCGAGGCGGTGCGGCGCCTCGAAGAAGACCATCGTGCGCGGTTCGGCGGCGAGCGCGGCGAGGGCGCGGGCGCGCTCGCCCTCCTTGCGGGGCAGGAACCCCTCGAAGCAGAAGCGGTCGACCGGCAGCCCCGACACCGCGAGCGCCGTGAGGACGGCCGAGGGTCCCGGGACGGCCGTGACGCGGACGCCGGCCTCGACGGCGGCGGCCACGAGCCGGTAGCCGGGGTCGGAGACGGACGGCATCCCCGCGTCGGTGACGACGAGGACGCGTGCGCCGGCGACCAGCTCGGGGACGAGGTCGGCCGCCCGGCCCGACTCGTTGTGCTCGTGGAAGGAGAGGACCCGGCCGGCCGGGGTGACGTCGAGCTCGGCGCACAGCCGACGCAGCCGGCGGGTGTCCTCGGCGGCGACGACGTCGGCGGTGGCCAGCTCCTCGCGCAGGCGCGGGGCCGCGTCGCGGGGGTCGCCGATCGGGGTGGCCGCGAGGACGAGGACGCCGGCGCTCATCCCGCGAGTCTCCCACGCTGCCGGGAACCCGCAGGCCACCCACCTACGATGTGCCGGTGACCCGGACCGAGGAGCTGCGCCACCGCCTGCTCGGGTACCGGCCCACCGACGTCCTCTGGGGCTGGCTCGGCCCGGGGCTCATCGCCCTCGTCGGCGGCCTGCTGCGGTTCTGGCGGCTCGACCGGCCCCAGGCCCTCGTCTTCGACGAGACGTACTACGTCAAGCAGGGCTGGTCGATGGTCCGCTACGGCGTCGAGATGCACACGCTGCGCTCGCTGCAGAAGCCGGACGTGCCCTTCGCGCAGGGCAACCCGGACGTGTTCTCGTCGACCGAGGGCGACTACGTCGTCCACCCACCGGTCGGCAAGTGGGTCATCGGAGCCGGCGAGTGGCTGCTCGGCGCCGACAACGGCTGGGGCTGGCGGTTCTCGGTCGCGCTGCTCGGGACGCTGTCGATCCTCGTCGTGGGGCGGGTCGCGCGGCGGATGTTCGGGTCGACCGCGCTCGGGTGCGTCGCCGCGTTCCTCCTCGCGTTCGAGGGCCTGCACTTCGTGATGTCGCGCACCGGCATCCTCGACATCGTCGTCATGTTCTTCGCCCTCTGCGCGTTCGGGGCGCTGCTCGTCGACCGCGACCGCAGCCGCGAGGTGCTCGCGACGAAGGTCGGGGCGCTGGCCCGCGGCGAGTGGCCGCGCGGCGGCGGCCCGTGGCTCGGCTGGCGGCCGTGGCGCTGGGTCGCCGGGGTGTCGCTCGGGCTGTGCACCGGCACGAAGATCTCGGGGCTGTTCTTCATCGCCGCGTTCGGCCTCATGACGGTCTGGTGGGACATGGGCGCGCGCCGGACCGCGGGGGTGCGGCACTGGGCCCGGGGCGCGCTGCTCGTCGACGCGCCGTTCGCGGTGGTCCAGACGGTCGTGACGGCGGCGGCGGTCTACCTCGTCTCGTGGACCGGCTGGTTCGCCACGAGTGTCGGCTACAACCGGCAGTGGGCGGAGGCGAACCCCGGGCAGGGCGTCCAGTGGCTCCCGCCGGCGCTGCGCAGCCTCGTCGACTACCACCGCCAGCAGTTCGACTTCAACACCACGTTGAGCAGCCCCCACCCGTACCAGTCGAACCCGTGGTCGTGGATGGTCCAGACGCGACCGACGTCCTTCTACTACGAGAGCCCGACCCGCGGTGTCGACGGCTGCACGGTCGACCAGTGCTCGCAGGCCATCAACCCGATCGGGACGATCTCGGTGTGGTGGCTCGGCATCCTCGCGCTGCTCGTCGTCCTCTGGTGGTGGCTCGTGCGCCGCGACTGGCGGGCCGGGGCCATCGCCGCGGGGATGGCCGGGGGCTACCTGCCGTGGTTCCTCTTCCAGGACCGGACGATCTTCACCTTCTACGCGGTCGCCTTCGAGCCCTACGTCGTGCTCGCCGTCACCTTCCTCCTCGGGCTGTGGGTGGGGCGGCGCGCCCCCGACCCCGTGCGCTGGCGGACGCGGGTGCTCGTCGTCGGCGGCTACCTCCTGCTGACCCTCGCGCTCTTCGCGTTCTTCCACCCGGTGTACGTCGCCGACACCATCCCGTACGAGCACTGGCACTGGCGGATGTGGTTCCCCAGCTGGATCTGAGCGCCGGCGCCGGCGTCGACGGGGCTGTCAGGGGCCCGGCGTAGGTTGCCGCCATGTTCCTCCTCGGCGACGACCAGCGGCTCGTGCTCAGCGCGAGCGACCTGCGCACGGCGTCGCAGTGCGAGTTCGCCCTCGTCGTGGGGCTCGACGTCGTCCGCGGGCAGCGCGAGGCCGTCGAGGACCCCGACGACGCGATGCTGCGCCGCGTCTCCCAGCTCGGCGACCAGCACGAGAACGCCGAGCTGCGGCGGCTGCACGCCCTGCACCGCGGGCGGGTGCGGCAGCTGCCGTCGCCGGCGTATACGCCGGCCGGGCTGGCTGCCGCGATGGACGCCACGCTCGAGGCGCTGGCCTCCGACGCCGCCGTGCTGTCGCAGGCCACGCTGTTCGACGGCTCGTTCGTCGGGCGCGCCGACTTCCTCGAGCGCAGCGACGCCGGATGGGTCGTCAGCGACACCAAGCTGGCCCGCCACGAGAACGTCCCCGCACTGCTGCAGGTCGCGGCCTACGCGGCGCTGCTCGAGGGGGCCGGCGTCCCGGTCGCACCGGTCGCCCGGCTGGTGCTCGGCGACGGCGAGGTGCGCGACGTGCCGCTCGGCGACGTGCTGTCGGTCTACCGGGTCCGGCGGGCTCGCCTCGAGCAGCTGCTCACCGACCACCTCGCCGGCGACGGCCCGGCACGGTGGGGCGACGAGCGCTGGCTGGCGTGCGGGCGGTGCGCCACGTGCACCCCCGAGGTCGAGGCCTCACGCGACCTGCTGCTCGTCGCCGGGATGCGGGGTCCGACCCGGGCCCGCCTGCACGAGGCCGGCGTCCACACGGTCGAGGAGCTCGCG
Source organism: Phycicoccus jejuensis (assembly GCF_000720925.1). Classification (GTDB taxonomy): domain Bacteria; phylum Actinomycetota; class Actinomycetes; order Actinomycetales; family Dermatophilaceae; genus Phycicoccus; species Phycicoccus jejuensis. The sequence continues at coordinate 260,802 of NZ_JOEE01000007.1, forward strand.
ACGCGGACCGAGCCGGTGCCCGACGTCCGGCCGCCGCAGCTCGAGCGGCTCGTCGCCCAAGCGCGGCTGCAGCTGCGCCAGGACGCCGACCCCGAGGGCGCCGTGTCGTACGAGCTCGTCGACACCGAGGCCCTGCGCCGGATGCCCCCACCCGATCCCGGTGACGTGTTCTTCGACTTCGAGGGCGACCCGCTGTGGCACGAGCGCGGCTCGGCCGACTGGGGGCTGGAGTACCTCTTCGGGATGGTCGAGGTCGACACCGGCGAACAGGAGTTCCGACCCTTCTGGGCGCACGACCGGGCCGGCGAGAAGCAGGCGCTCATCGACTTCGTGCAGCACGTGACGCAGCGCCGGCGCCGCTTCCCCGGCCTGCACGTCTACCACTACGCCCCGTACGAGACCTCGGCGCTGCTGCGGCTCGCCGCGCGGCACGGGGTCTGCGAGGACGAGGTCGACCAGCTCCTGCGCGACGGCGTGTTCGTCGACCTCTACGCCGTCGTCCGGGCCGCGCTGCGCGTCTCGCAGCGCTCGTACTCGATCAAGAAGCTCGAGCCGCTCTACATGGACGAGCGCGAGGAGGACGTCCAGGGCGGCGCCGAGAGCATCGTGGCGTACCACGAGTACGAGCAGGCGCTCGTCGACGGACGCCTCGACGAGGCCGCGCAGCGTCTGAAGTCCATCGCCGACTACAACGAGAAGGACTGCGAGTCCACCTACCTCCTGCGCGAGTGGCTGCTGGCCCGCCGGCGCGAGGTGTGGGGTGACGCCCCGACCCCGCCCCCGGAGCAGGTCGAGGAGGCGCCGGTGAGCGACCGGCGGCGGGCCGCCCTCGAGCTGGAGGCCGCGGTGCGGGCGCACGTCGACGGCGTCGTGGCCGCGGACCGGTCCGCCGAGCAGCAGGGGGTCGCGCTCGTCGGCTCCGCCGTGCTCTTCCACGCCCGGGAGGACAAGCCGAAGTGGCAGGAGCACTTCGAGCGCCTGCGGCTGCCCATCAGCGAGTGGCGTTCCGCGGAGGGCGTGTTCGTCGTCGACGACGTCGAGGTCGTCGACGACTGGCACCGACCGCCGCGCGCCCGCAAGGCCCGGCGTCGGCTGCGGCTGCACGGCGAGCCGACGCGCAACCTCCCGCTGCCGGTCGGCGCCAAGGTCGCGGCCGTGTACGCGACCCCGACCCCCGAGGGTGTCACCGCCGGGGTCCACGACGCGCACGGCGCGAGCGGCTCCGGCCTGACCGTCTGCGCCGCCGAGGACTCGCTCACCGCGTCCGGGTGGGTGCGCCAGGTGCTCGAGGTCGAGGAGACCCAGCCGGGGCCGTCGCCGCACGAGGTCGGCCCCGTGGCCCTCGTCCCCAGCGACCACGTGATGACGGCGAGCATCGACGACGCGCTCGCCGAGGTCGCCGAGCGGGTGCGTCCCGACGGTCGCCTCCCCACCTCGGCCGGCGCCGACCTCCTGCTGCGCCGCCCGCCGCGGCTGCGCGGCGGCGCCCCCCTGCCCGTCGCCGACGGGCCCGGCGGCTACGTCGACGCCATCACCACCGCGCTGCGGCAGATGGACGACTCCTGCCTCGCGGTCCAGGGGCCACCCGGGACCGGCAAGACCTACGTCGGGTCGCACGTCATCGCCCGGCTCGTCGCGCAGGGCTGGGCCGTCGGGGTCACCGCCCAGAGCCACGCCGCCGTCGAGAACGTGCTGACGACACTCGTCGCGTCCGCGGGGGTACCGGCCGACCAGGTCGGCAAGGCGGGTGCCCGGTCGGCCGACCCGCCGTGGACCGCCCTGGAGAAGGCCGACGACCTCGCCCGCTTCGCGGCCGAGCACCGCGCCGCCGGGCGCGGGTACGTCGTCGGCGGCACGGCCTGGGACCTCACCAACACCAAGCGCGTCGGTCGCGGCGAGCTCGACCTCCTCGTCATCGACGAGGCCGGGCAGTTCTCCCTGGCGAAGGCGCTCGCCGTGTCGGTGGCGGCGCAGCGCCTGCTGCTCCTCGGCGACCCGCAGCAGCTGCCCGGTGTCACGACGGGCGTCCACGCCGAGCCCGTCGACACCGCCGCCCTCGTCTGGCTCGCCGGCGGGGCCTCGGTCCTGCCCGCCGAGCTCGGGTACTTCCTCGCGACGACCTGGCGGATGCATCCCGCGCTCACCGCGCGCGTCTCCGACCTCGCCTACGAGGGGCGGCTCGTCTCGAACGCCGAGGTGACGGCCGGTCGGGTCCTCGAGGGGGTCGAGCCCGGCCTGCACGTGCGCCTCGTCGAGCACCGCGACAACTCGACGCACTCGCCCGAGGAGGCCGACGCCGTCGTCGACCTCGTCCGCGACCTCCTCGGCCGGGAGTGGACCGACCCCGGGGCCCGCGACGCCGACGGCACCCCCGTCGGCTCCCGACCGCTGGCCCAGCACGACGTCGTCGTCATCACGCCGTACAACGCGCAGGTCACCCTGCTGCGCCGGGTCCTCGACGACGCCGGCCTGCCCGACGTCGCCGTCGGCACGGTCGACCGCTTCCAGGGGCAGGAGGCCGCCGTCGCCATCCTGTCGATGGCCGCGTCGTCGCACTCCGACGTCTCCCGCGGGATGGGGTTCCTCCTCGACCGGCACCGGCTCAACGTCGCGGTCTCGCGCGGGCAGCACTCGGCCTTCGTCGTCCGCTCCCGCGTGCTCACGGACTTCTCGCCGCGCAGCGCCGACGAGCTCGTCGCGCTCGGAGCCTTCCTCCGCCTGTGCGAGGCCGCGGTCACGACCCGGACCGTGGGGGCGCCGCAGCCGGTCGCCTGAGCACGTCCGAGGCCGGCCTCCTACTCGCCGGTGCGCCCGTCGATGCACTCGCGCAGCAGGTCGGCGTGGCCGTTGTGCCGGGCGTACTCCTCGACGAGGTGGACGAGCACGTCGCGCACCGCCAGCTCCTCGTCGCGCCGGGTGACCGTCGAGCCGAGGTCCTCCGGGGCGAGGGTGTCGAGCCACGCGTCGGCGGCCTCGATCTCGTGCTGCCAGGCGGCGAACGAGTCCTCGACCATGGCGGGGTCGCCCGTCGCGCTCGTCAGCTCGAAGTCCGGGTCGTCGTCGTCCGCGTAGAGCGGGTCGGGCACCTCGAGCTGCTGCAGCACGTGCCGGAACCAGTACTGCTCGACGACGGCCAGGTGCCGGACGAGTCCGAGCAGGCTGAGGCTGCTCGGCGGGACCGACCGGCGCGCGAGCCGCTCGGCGTCGAGCCCCTCGCACTTGAGCCGGAGGGTGAGGCGGTGGAAGGTCAGGTAGTGGCGCAGCACGGCCAGCTCCTCGACCGGCGTGCCGACGGGGCGGGGGTCGGACGCGGGGTCGCTCCACATGTCGCTCATGCCGCCCACCCAACCCGGGCGGGCGACGAGCGGCAACCACATTCCCCGGGAACGACGAAGGACCCGGCGGACAAGCGTGCCGGGTCCTTCGTCATCGGTGGAGCTGAGGGGACCCCGCGCCGCTCCCGAATCCCCACTCCACTCGAGAGAAGGGCCGGCTGGCGCCGGCCCTTCTCTCGAGTGGAGCTGAGGGGATTCGAACCCCTGGCCTTCTCATTGCGAAGGCCTCCGGGGTCTTCGTCGCCAGTGGTCACGTGCTCAGCGGGGTCGTGGTTCGTCTGGTCCGGGTGCCTTCGCTGCAAGGTCGGGGGTACACGGGGGGTACACGAATCGGACCCTCGATGACCACTCCGAGCCAGCGACCCGATAGCGGAGCAGGTCGCTCGACGCAGTGGGCGTGTCCAGGGTGGCCGGAGGCCATCACGCAGTGACGCGAAGCGCCCTTGACGCGTCCCGGAGTCGAGCGGACAGTGACGCGTCGGGTTGGTGGCGACTGGCGAGCTGACCGCGCCTGGTTCCCGAGTAGATGGTCGGGGCCTGCGGTTCGCCGCCGCGCCCGGAACGGCCGGCAGGCCGCATGCCCGGCACGGCGGCGGGCCGTAGGCCCGCGCGCCGGAGGCGCGCCTTGAACCAGTAAGGAAAGTTCTCACGGCACACCGGGCGACCTGCTGGATCTTCACTCACATGCCGATGAGCGCGTACCGCCATCGCCCTGTGCCGCGGGCTACTCCGCAGCGGACAGGCTGAGGTCGCCCAGCGCCTCCCTCGCTAGGTTGTGCCAATGGGCGCAGCGCGTGTTGTCGACCGGCCGAGCGCACGCTTGGGGCTGCTCCAGGTCTGTACCGCCGGCGTGCTGTGGGGCACCGGTGGTCTCGTGGTTACCGTCCTGCACGACCGTGATCGCTTGGGGGCGATGACGGTCAGCGCCTGGCGAATGGCACTAGGGGCAGCAGCCCTGATTGCCTTCGCGATGCTGACGGGCCGATCGCGCGTGGCCCTACAGACGATGCGCACCCATCCGGGGCTAGCGACTGCAGTGGGGGTCGGCACGGCTATGTACCAGGGTCTGTACTTCGTGTCGGTGCTCCTCGTCGGGGTCAGCATCTCCACCGTGGTCTCGCTGGGCCTTGCCCCAGTCCTGGCTGCCACGTGGGAACACCTGTCTCTTATACACATCTCCGAGCCCACGAGACGGACTCCTATCTCGTA
>NZ_JOEE01000008.1 GCF_000720925.1 Phycicoccus jejuensis
CGTGCGGGTCGTCGGCGACGAGGTCAACTCCGCGCCGACCCTGCGGCCCGGTGGCGCCCAGCTCACCCAGCGGCGCTACCCGGTCATCGCGGGCAAGCGGCTGTCGGTGCCGGTCCTCGCCGACTGGCGCGACCCCGAGAACGACACGCTGGCCGCCCGCGCGGACGCCGAGGGAGCCGTCGTCGACGGCGCGGGGCGGGTGACGCTCACCGCTCCGGTGGAGGAGGGGCGCCAGCCGATCGGCTACGTCGTCACCGACGGCCGCGGCGGGTCCACGAAGGGCACCGTCGAGGCCCAGGTGCTCGGCACCGGGCCTGAGGTGCGCTTCGAGCCCCCCACCACGCAGCCGGATGCCGTGCGCGGTGTCGTCGGCAAGCCGCTGCAGGTCGAGCCGCTGGGCAACGACATCGCCGGCGCCGACCCGGGGGAGCCGGACGCGTCGCTGCGGCTGCGCTCCGAGGTCCGGCCGGCGTGGGGACGTGCTGGTCACCGCGGCCGCGTCGCCCGCGGACGGCTCCGGCTGGCTGCGCGCCTCCATCTACCAGGGTCGCTGGCTGCGCCTGGAGGCCGCGGAGCCCGCACCCCTCGACGCGGGGACCGGGCGTCGCGGCACCATCCGCTACACCGTGAGCGACGGCACGCAGCGCACCAGCGGAGAGGTGTCGGTGCTCCAGCAGCCCCCCGCCGACGACGCCGTCCCGCTCGTCGAGGACGACACCGCGACGGTGCGCGAGGGCGACACGGTGAGCATCCCGGTGCTGGACAACGACACGATGGCCGACGGCATCCCGCTGCGCCTGGACCCCGAGTCGGTGAAGGTCGTGAGCAAGGGGGACGCCCAGCGCGCCTTCGCCTCCGGCAACGTCGTGCGCTACGTGCCCGAGGCCCGCGGCCTGCGGGCGCCGAAGTTCGTGACGATCGAGTACGCCGCGTACGCCGAGGGTGCGAAGGGTCGGGCGCAGACCGCACGAGCGCGCGTGCAGGTCAACCCTCTTCCCACCAAGCAGCAGGTCAACCAGTCGCCCGTGGCTCGCAGCTTCACCGCGACCGTGACGGCGGGCGACCCGCTGACGATGACCATCCCGACCTTCGGCGTCGACCCCGACGGCGACAGCGTCACCCTGACCGGGGTCGTGGGCGCCGACGACGGCCCGGTCGACCTCGCGCTGGGCCGGGTCGTGGGGGTCGGGCCGACGACGATCCGGTACGAGTCCTTCCCGCTCGCGGCAGGGACCGAGGTCATCACGTACGAGGTGCGCGACCGCTTCGGCGCGACGAGCCGCGCGTTCGTGAGGGTCGGCGTGGTGCAGCCGGGCGACCCGCAGCCGCCCGTCGCCGTCGACGACGAGGTGTTCGCCGCGCCGGGCAAGACGGTCACCGTCAAGCCGCTCGTCAACGACCTCATCGCCCGCGGCGACGTCGTCGAGGTCGACACCGAGTCGCTCAACCCGGCGGATGCCCTGCGCGCCTGGCGCGTCGACGAGGACCACACGGTGCGGACCAAGGTCCCGGACGACACCGCCCGCGTGCACCAGCTGGCGTACGGCATCAGCGACGGCCTGTACGACCCGTCCCGCGCGAGCATCCTCGTCCGGCCCGTCGCGGGGTACAAGAACCCGCCGGTGGCCAACGACGACGTCGCCGCGCCGAAGCCGGGGGAGACCTCGACGGTGGTCGACGCGCTGGCCAACGACACCGACGTCGACTCCGACCCCGCGACGCTGCGGGTCAAGGAGGTCCTCTCCCCGGACGCGCAGGTCACGCCCGACGGTCGGGTCAGCGTCAAGATCCTCGACCACGCCTACTCGGTGCCCTACGTCATCGTCGACGAGGACAACGAGGAGGCGATGGCGCTCATCCACGTCCCGACCGGCGCCAACGGGCAGCCGTTCGTCGTGGCCGGCTCGCTCATCACGATGGACCCCGACTCGTCCAAGACCGTCAACCTGGGCGACCACGTGCGCTCCCCGCGCGGTCGGGTGGTGTCGGTGACGACGGCCTCGACGGTCTCGGCCTCCCCGGCGGAGAACCTCTCGGTCAGCCTGGGCGACAACCGGACCCTGCAGCTGACCTCCTCCAACGGGTACGTGGGCCCGGCCGCGGTGATGCTCGAGGTCACCGACCAGAGCGCGGTGGACCAGAAGGACTTCGGCACGGCGTACGTGTCGGTGCCGGTGCAGGTCGGGCCGCTGGTGCCGCTGCTGCGCTGCCCCGACGGCGCCGTCTCGGTCACCGCGGGCGGCCTGGACCGCACGGTCGACATCCCGACGGTCTGCCACGCCTGGCTCCCGGTCGGCATGACCCTCGACGACATCGAGTTCTCCGCTCGCTGGCGGGAGGAGCCGGACGCGGACCTGCGCGTCGACGGTGCGGGCAACCGCCGCCTGACGCTCCACGCGGACGGGGACGCCCGCAGCAGCAACGGCACCATCGAGGTCTCGGCGCCCGGTCTGCGCGAGCCCTCGACGATCGCCGTGCGGGTCATCGGCCGTGCCGACACCGCGGGGGCCGACGGCACCGACAGCACCTCGCCCGAGGACCCGCTGCCGCCGGCACGCGTGCGACCGGTGACGGTCGACGGCCTCGAGGCCGGCCAGTCCCGCACCGTCGACCTGCGTCCCTACCTGGACTCGCCGCTGCCGCAGCCCGAGTGCACCGTCACCGCCGCGTCCGTCGAGCAGGGGAGCGGCCTGACCGTGGCCCGCTCCGGATGCTCCGTCACGCTGACCGCCGGCGACCGGCCCTCGCAGAAGGCCGCGGTCGCCGTGACCCTCAGCGACGGCCCGAAGCGCAGCGCGCGCGGGCGCATCACGGTGACCCTCCTCGGCCGTCCCGACCCGCCGCGTCGCGTGCAGGCGGTCGCCGACCGCGACGCCGGCGGCCAGGCCCGCGTCGCGTGGCTGCCCCCCACCTACGACGGCGGAGCCACCATCACCTCGTACGTCGTCCGCTGGACCGGCGGCTCGTCCGGCAGCACGACGTGTACCGCCTCGCCCTGCACCGTCCAGGGACTGACCAACGGCAAGGACTACAGGTTCACCGTCGCGGCGGTCAACGGTGTGGGAGAGGGCGACCCGTCCGAAGCGAGCGCCGCGGTCCGCCCCGACACGCTGCCGCGGGCGGTGACCGGCGTGCGGATGGTCGACCGCGGCGACGGTCGCCTCACCATCGCGTGGGACCAGCCGGTCAACGAGGGCAGCGCCCTGCGCAAGTACGTCGTCCGCCTGATCTCCTCGACCGGCCAGACCACGACGCAGAACGTCGTCGCGCCGCGGCGGCAGGCCACCGTCACGGGCCTGGACAACATGGCGGAGCAGGACGTCCAGGTCCAGGCGTGGAACGAGCTCGGCGCGGGTCCGTTCGGACCCGCCGTCTCGATGCAGTCCGCCGGCACCCCGCCCGCGCTGCCGGCCCCGAAGATCGCGGCGAGCGGCCCCGGCCCGGCGAAGGACTCGGCGACGCTGACCGTCTCGTGGGAGCAGGGCAGCCCCAACGGGCCGCCGACGACCGGCTACACGCTCTACCAGTCCGTCGACGGCGGCGGGTGGACCGTCGCCGCGCGCACCGGGGCCGGTGACCGCAGCGCGAGCGTCGTCATCCCCTACGACGGGCGCCAGTACCGGTACACGGCGACCCTGACCAACGGTGCCGACCTCGAGGGGCCCAAGTCCAACGCGTCGTCGTTCACGTCGGTCGGACAGCCGTCGACCCCGACCGTCACCGCGTCGACGCCGTCGGCGAACCGCCAGATCCAGCTGACCGTCGGGGTCGGCCAGCCGCGCGCCGGGTCCTTCAGCGCGATCCGGTGGTCCGGCGGCGGCAAGAGCGGGTCGGTCGCCTGTGGCTGCGCGCCCGGCTCGCAGAAGACGTTCTCCGTCGGCCCGTTCGACACCAACCCGACCCGCCAGTACGCGATCACGGTGTGGACGGTGAACTCCGGGGCCCAGGAGTCGGTCCGCAGCTCCGCGGCCGCGACCCCCTACGGCGACACCCTGACCCCCACCGGCCTGCGCAGCTCGCGCAACGGCGACACCATCACGTGGACGTGGAACCTGCCGGAGAACGGCCGGCCGATCACGGACGTCCAGGTCCGCGGCGCCGTCGACCAGACCTTCGGCGGCAAGCGGACGCAGGTGAGCCACACCGGGTCGCCGGGGAACACCTACCGGCTCGAGGTGCGGTCGAAGTCGGCCGCCGGGTGGTCGGCGTGGGCCGGTCCGCGGGCCGAGACGATCCCCGATCCCAAGGCGATCTCGCTGAGCAGCCGTCAGGGCGCTGCCGAGCGGGGCGTCTGCGCGAACTGCTACCGCCTGGTCTGGACCCCGTCGGGGGTCGCGAACGGCACCTACGACTTCGCCTGCTACCGGACGGGCGGGGTGCGGTTCTACCCGCCCTCCGGGACGAGGACCGTCACGGTGAGCGGGTCATCGCACTCGGGGGCATGGTGCGCCGTCGACCCGAACTACGGGTATGACCTGTGGATCGTGCTGACGAACGGCCCCTCGGGGAGAGTCGAGTCCAACCACGTGAAGATGCAGCGCTGACCCCTGTCGGTGGTCACCCCTAGCGTCGTTCACGACAACGAGGACGAGGTGAGACGCATGACCCGTGACGACGTGATGACCATCGACTGCCGCACCTGCCCGGTGCGCGAGCTGCACTGCGACGACTGCATGGTGCCCGTGCTCCTGAGCATCACCGGCACGCGCACCGACGGCGCCCTCGACGCCGAGGAGCGGGCCGTCGTGACCCGGCTCGTCCGCGCCGGCCTCGTCGACGCCGAGACCGCCGCCACCGTGCGGGCCACGGTCGAGCCCGGGGCCGCCCACGGGAGCCGCGCCGTCGGCTGAGCCGTTCTCCGTACGATGACGCGGTGCCCGCCCACCGCCCGTCCCGCCCGCTGACGGCGGCGGTCGTCGGGCTGGTGCTCCTGGCCGGCTGCAGCGGGGGCGACGCGTCGCCACCCCGGGTCGCACCGCGGACCGCGACCCCGACCGGCTCTCCCGAGGTCGACACCGCCTCGGCCACCGCCACCGCCCTGGACGAGCTCCTCGCGCGCCGCGACGCCGCCGTCCTCGACGGTGACCGGGACGCGTTCCGCGCCACCGTCGCCGACCCCGACGGTGCCGCCGGCCGCGCCCAGCTGGCCGCCTTCGACGCCGCCCGCGCGCTGCGCCCGGACCGCCTCGCCCACGACGTCGTCGCACCCGTCGACGACCCCTCCGCCGTCGACGTCGGCGTCCGCTACCGCCTCGCGGGCCTCGACCGCGGTGACCGGACGGCACGCACCCGCTACCGCGTCGTGCGGGACGGCGACCGCTGGCTCGTCGCGTCCGAGGCCTCCGCGCCGGGGGCCCAGGCGCCGCCGTGGACGGCGATGCCGGGCCTCACCGTCCGCCGCACGACGCACGCCGTCGTCGCCGGCACCCTGCCGTCCGCCGACCTCGACGCCGCCGGCCGGACGGTCGACGACGCGCTGCCGGGTCTGGCCCGCCGCTGGTCACGCGCCCCGGGCCGAGTGCTCGTCCTCGCCCCGGCGACGGTGGCCGAGGGCGAGGCGCTCCTCGGTGCGGCCGCGGACGACGGGGTGGGCGCGAGCACCGACGGCCCGACGGGCGAGGACGGTCGGGCCACGGGCGACCGCGTCGTGCTCGACCCCTCGGCGCACGCGCGCCTGACCCGGACCGGGCGCGTCGTCGTCCTCACCCACGAGCTGGCGCACGTCGCCGTCCGCGCCACGCTGCCGGGCGCCCTGCCCACGTGGCTCTCGGAGGGCTACGCCGACCACGTCGGGTACGCCGGGGCCGACGTCCCCGTCACGGACCTGCTCGCGCCGCTGACCGCCGCCGTCCGGGCCGGCGCCGCACCCCGGGACCTCCCGGACGCGGCCGCCTTCGCCGCCGGTGGGTCGCTCGAGGTCACCTACCTCGCCGCGTGGCAGGCCGTCGAGCTCCTCGCCGACCGGCGGGGCGAGGCCGGCCTGGACCGGCTGCTGCGGGCCTGTGCCTCCACCGGCGGTGAGCAGGCTGCCGAACGCATCTGCGACACCGCCCTGCCGGAGGTCGCAGGGCTCGACCGTCAGGCGCTCACGCGGCTGTGGCGTCAGCGCCTCGACGACCTCGCGCGCTGAGCGCGTCCGGGTCGCCGCGCCCGGCTGCGTCGTCGTCGGCCCCGGAGGGCACGAGGACCGACGCCAGCACGAGCGCCGCCACCAGCCAGAACTGGTTGTAGAACGCCTGCTTGTTGACGAGGTTCGCGACGGCGAGCACGAGCGCGGCCCAGCGCAGCACCTCGCCGACCGGGGGCCGGCGCCGCCACACGGCCCACATCGCGCCGCCGACCGCGGCGAGCATCGCGAGCCCGGTGACGGCGAACGGCAGCGCCACGCCGTGGACGTTGAGGAAGTACAGGTACCAGGTGTTGGCGAACCGGATCGGGTGGAAGGTGAGCAGGGTCGTCACGGTGTCGTCGACGAACGCCGCCGGGTCGGCCACGAGCCACGGCAGGAGGAGGACGCCCGCGAGGCCGCCGGTGGCGAGAGTGCGCCGCCAGCCGAACGGCTGCCACACGAGGAGCACCGGGGCGACGAGGGCGAGGTGCTGCTTGCTCGCACAGGCCAGGGCGAGCGGCACGACGGCCCACCAGGCGTGCCCGCGGCGGACGAGCGCGGCCCACCAGACGAGGAGGGCGGCGAGCACGGGCTCGGTCCAGGACTGGTCGACCTGGGTGATGGTGCCCGGCGCGACGACGAGCACCGCGGCCGCGGCCGCCGCCCGCGCCCGGCCCGAGGGCGTGCCGCCGGCGAGGTACCAGAGACCGGCCAGCAGCACGAGGGTCCAGACGAGCATCATCCAGCGCACGTCGCCGGCGACCCAGCGCCCCGGCGCGGTGAGGACCATCATCCACGGCAGGTACGTGAAGTGGTCCTGCACACCGGGGGAGCCGCTCCACTGCGCCGTGTAGACGTTGCCGAGGCGGGCCGAGACGTCGGCGCCCTGCTGGAGGATGACCCACACGTCGATCTTCGGTGCACGGTCCCCGAGCACCGCGACCGAGGCGAGCACGGTGTGGGTCAGGGCGGCCCCGCCCAGCACCGCGGGCGGACCCCACGGCGCGCGGACGAGGAGCAGGCCGGCGAGCGCCACGCCGCCCACCGCGACGACGGCGAGCGCCGCCGTCAGCCACCCGCCGCGCAGGTACGAGAACAGCGGGACGGTGAGCGTGAGCACGACCGAGCCCAGGACGAGCACCGGTGCGAGCCACCGGGGCAGGGGCACCTCGACCCGGCGGACGAGCCACCACGCGAGCAGTGCCGTCCCCGCCGTGAGGACGAGGAGGATCGGTACCCGGAAGCGCACGACGCTCCACTGCGCGACCCCGAACCAGGCGAGCCAGGCGACGGCGAGGACGACAGCGGGTGCCGCCGCCCGCACTCCCGGCGCGGGGCGCCCGGCCGCGGGCTCAGCCACCGTAGAGCGCGTCGACCTCGTCGCCGAAGTCGCGCATCACCACGTTGCGCTTGAGCTTGAGCGACGGCGTAAGGTGGCCCGACTCCTCCGTGAAGTCGGCGTCGAGGACGACGAACTTGCGGATCGACTCCGCCTTGGAGACAGCGGTGTTCGCGTCGTCGACGGCCCGCTGGATCTCGGCCTGGATGCGCGGGTCGTCCTTCGCCTTCGAGAACGGCAGGTCGTCGAGCCCGTGGTTCGCGGCCCAGGCGGGGTACATCTCCTCGTCGAGCGTCACGAGCGCGCCGATGAACGGCTTGCCGTCGCCGACGACGATGCACTGGCTGACGAGCGGGTGTGACCGGAGGCGGTCCTCGAGGACGGCGGGCGCGACGTTCTTGCCGCCGGCCGTCACGAGGATCTCCTTCTTGCGGCCCGTGATCCGCAGGTAGCCCTTCTCGTCGAGCTCGCCGATGTCGCCGGTGTGGAACCACCCGTCGCGCACCGACTCCTTCGTCGCGTCGTCGTTCCCGCGGTAGGTGCGGAAGACGTTGACCCCCTTGATGCAGATCTCGCCGTCGTCGGCGATCTTGAGGTCGACGCCCGGCAGCGGCGGACCGACCGTGCCGATGCGCATCGCGTCGGGGAGGTTGACGCACGCCGGGGCGGTGGTCTCGGTCAGGCCGTAGCCCTCGAGGATCGAGACGCCGATGCCGCGGAAGAAGTGCCCCAGCCGCGTCCCGAGCGGCGCGCCGCCCGAGACGGCGTACTGCACCCGGCCGCCCATCGCGTCGCGCAGCTTGGCGTAGACGAGCTTGTCGAAGACGGCGTGCTTGACGCGCAGCCCGAGCGGGACCGAGCCGGTGTCGAGCGCCTCGGACCAGGCGATGGCGGTCGCGGCCGCTCCGGCGAAGATCTTGCCCTTGCCGCCGGCCTCCGCCTTGGCCTCGGCGCTGTTGTAGACCTTCTCGAACACCCGCGGCACCGCGAGGATGAAGGTGGGCCGGAACGACGCGAAGTCGTCCATCAGCGTCTTGAGGTCCGACGAGTGGCCCATCCGCACACCGGCGGTCACCGCGAGCACCTCGATGAAGCGCGCGAAGACGTGGGCGAGCGGGAGGAAGAGGAGGGTCGAGGCGCCGTCGGCCTTGACGACCGCCGCGATCTGCTCGGCGGTGTTCTCGGCGAGGGTGAGGAAGTTGCCGTGCGTCAGCTCGACGCCCTTGGGGCGGCCGGTCGTGCCCGAGGTGTAGATGACGGTGGCGAGCGAGTCGCGGTCCATCCCCGCGCGGCGGTCGGTCAGCTCGTGGTCCTCGACGTCGGCCCCGTCGCGGCTCAGCGTGTCGACGTCGCCGTGGTCGAGCACCCAGACGTGCGCGAGGCCGGGCAGCCGCCCGCGGACCCGCTCGATCGCGGCGAGGTGGGACTCGGACTCGACGAGCACGCCGACCGCGCCGGAGTCGCCGAGGATCCACTCGACCTGGTCGGGGGAGGAGGTCTCGTAGATCGGCACGGGCACCGCGCCGGCCGCCCAGAGGGCGAAGTCGGCGAGGGTCCACTCGTACCGGGTGCGGCTCATGATCCCCACGACGTCGCCGACCCCGATGCCGGCGGCGAGGAACCCCTTGGCGAGCGCCGCGACCTCCGCGGCGAACGTCGCGCTCGTGACGTCGGTCCACCCCGCGCCGGAGCGGACCGAGAACGCCACCCGCCCGGGCCGGTCCGCGGCCAGACGGGCCGGGAGGTCTCCCAACGTGCCCTCGTTCGTCGCGGGCAGGACGAGGGGCGTGAAGGTCTCGTGCACCGTCGGACTCCTTCGGTCTCGGGTGGGGAAGCCCCCCCAACTCTAGGCCCCGGCCTACGGGTAGCCTGCGGTGCCATGGCCGACCGCACCCGTTCCTCCACCGAGATCGCCGCCTCCCCGGGCGAGGTGCTCGACGTCATCGCGGCGTTCGAGGACTACCCCGAGTGGGCCGAGCAGGTCAAGGCGTGCTCGGTCCTCACCGAGGACGGCGACGGCTGGGCCGACCAGGTCGAGTTCACCCTCGACGCGGGCGCGATCAAGGACCAGTACGTGCTCGAGTACGACTGGGCGGTCGCCGAGGACGGCACCGGCGTGATCTCGTGGCACCTCGTGCGCGCCTCGCTGCTCAAGGGCCTCACCGGCAGCTACACCCTCGAGGCCGTCGGCGCCGGCACCCGGGTCACCTACGACCTCGAGGTCGACCTCACCATCCCGATGATCGGGATGCTCAAGCGCAAGGCCGAGAAGCTCATCATCGACGCCGCGCTCAGCGAGCTGAAGAAGCGCGTCGAGGGCTGATCGCCACGATGACCGCGCAGCGCTGGCACGAGGACGTCGGGAGCGTCGCCGAGGAGGCCGGGCGCCTCCTCGAGAGCCTGCGCCGCGCCGGTCGCGACTCCGCGGCGGACGCCGGAGCCACCGGAGCGCCGGCCGCGGGCGACACCGGAGCGGACGACACCCGCACCGACCCGCCTGCCGCCGAGACGTTCTCGTGCGACGACCCGGTGTGCCAGTGGTGCCCGGTGTGCCGGGCCTCGGCCTTCGTCCGCCAGCTCAGCCCCGAGACGCTCGGAACGCTCGCCGAGCTCGCGGGCTTCGCCGCCGCCGTCCTCGGCGACCTCGCCTCCGCCCGCGGGCGGGCCCACAACGACCAGCAGGGAGGCGACCGTGGCTGAAGGACCCCTCGCGGTCGGTGTCGACATCGGCGGCACCAAGGTGGCCGCCGGCCTCGTCGACGGCAGCGGCGCCGTGCTGCGGCGCACCCGCCGCGACACCCCGCACCGCTCGACGAGCCCGCGGGTCGTCGAGGACACCATCGTCTCCGCGGTCGAGGAGCTGCTCGGCGCGGGCAGCGAGGAGGTCGTGGCCGTCGGCATCGGCGCCGCGGGCTTCGTCGCCGCCGACCGCGCGACCGTCGTCTTCGCCCCGCACCTCTCGTGGCGCAACGAGCCGCTGCGCGCGGCCCTCGGCGAGCGGCTCGCGATGCCGATCTTCGTCGACAACGACGCCAACGCCTCGGTGTGGGCCGAGCACCGCTTCGGCGCCGGCCGCGGCGAGAGCCACCTCGTCATGGTCAACCTCGGCACCGGCATCGGCGGCGGCATCGTCCTCGACGGCCGGGTCGTGCGCGGCCGCTTCGGCATCGCGGGCGAGTTCGGGCACATGCAGGTCGTGCCGGACGGCATCCGCTGCGAGTGCGGCAACCGCGGGTGCTGGGAGCAGTACGCCTCCGGCAACGCGCTGGTCCGCGAGGCGCGCGCCCTGATGTCGGCCGGCAGCCCGGTCGTCTCGGACCTCTTCGAGCGCGTGGGCGGTGACCCCAGCGAGCTGACCGGTCCGCTCGTCACCGAGGCTGCGCGCGACGGCGACGCGCTGGCCCGTGAGCTGCTCGGCGAGATCGGCCGCTGGCTCGGGGTCGGGATGGCCGACCTCGCCGCGGCGCTCGACCCGGGCACCTTCGTGATCGGCGGCGGCGTGAGCGCGGCCGGCGAGCTCCTCCTCGGCCCGGCGCGCGAGGCCTTCCGGCGCCAGCTGACCGGCCGCGGCTACCGCCCGGAGGCGACGATCGTCGCCGCGCAGCTCGGCAACGAGGCGGGCCTCGTCGGGGCCGCGGACCTCGCGCGGGTCGGGGCGGCGGACCTCGCCTGGGCCGACGCGGCCGACCACGCGTCCGGTCCGGCAGCCGGCGACGCGCCGCCCGCCGGCTGACCGGACGCCGTGCCGGTCGAGCGGTTCCGGGTCGCGACGTACAACACGCGCGACTTCCTCGACGACCACCGGCTCGCCGCCCGGCTCGTGCGTGCCGTCGACCCCGACGTGCTCTGCCTCCAGGAGGTGCCCCGGCGCCTGCTCGCGCCGTGGCGGCTGCGGCGCTTCGCCGACGCCTGCGGGATGCGCTGGAGCGGCCGGCAGCGGGGGAGCGGCGGGACGACCGTGCTCACCGCCCCGCACGTCGAGCTGCTCGACGCGTCCCACCACCGCCTGCCGGTGCGCTGGCCCGACCGCACCCGGGGCTGGGCGCGGGCGACCGTCCGCCTGCGGGGCGGGCACGAGGTGACGGCCGTGTCGCTGCACCTGTCCCTGCGCGCGGACGAGCGGGTGCGCCACGTCGAGGCGGTCCTCGCCGCGCTCGACGGGGTCGAGCCGCTCGTCGTCGCCGGCGACCTCAACGAGGGCGAGGACGGGGAGGCGTTCCGCCGGGTCGCGCAGCCGGACCGGCTCGGTGTCGCGGGCCCGCACGTCCCGACCTTCCCGGCGCGGTCACCGCGCAGCCGCCTCGACGTCCTCTTCGCATCTCCCGGGCTGCGGGTCCTGCCGTTCCGCGAGGTCGCGGTCCCGGAGGCGGTGTGGGCGCGGGCGAGCGACCACCGCCCCGCCTGGGTCGACCTCGAGGTCGGCTGAGCCCGAGCGTCAGACGCGGGCGCCGTCGTCGCTGTCGTCGCGGTGGCGGGGTTGGCGCAGGACGAGGAGCGCGAAGCCGGCCAGCGAGAGCACGAGCCCGGCGACGAACCAGCGGGTGCTGTGGAAGGGCCGGGCCAGCGCGACGTAGAGCAGGCAGAGCGGCCCGGCGACGAGGCCGACGACCGCGCCCCAGAAGTGCAGGTCCTCCTGCGGGGGGAGCTCGACGGCGGGCGGGTCGTAGTGCTCGTCGTCGTCCGGATCCTCCGCGGCGGCCTCGGCGGCGGGCTCGGGCGCAGGCTCGGCGGCGCGCCACGCGGAGGCGGGGACGACGACGTCGACCGGCGGGTTGACCCACGGCGGACGCGTCGCGGGCGGGGTCGGCGTCGACGCGGCGGGCTCGTCCGGGTCGTCCTGCGCGGGAGCGGTGTCCCGGGCCGTGGGGGTCTCGTCGACCTCGGGGTCGTCGGCCGAGGGGAGGGCCCCGTCCCACGCCGCCACGATGGACGCGAAGCGCTCGTCGACGTCGCGCTCGTCCATCTCGCCTGGCCGCTCGTTCACGGTCACTCCTGGGGGTCCGGGGCAGGGCATGATCTTCGCACGGCCTCCTGTGCGAGCGAAGGGGTCGCCCGTCGTCCGTGACGGGGGGAGCAACACCGCGGGGGTGCACTAGGCTTCCCGGCACAGACGCGGAAGGGTGGATCGGTGTTCTACTGGGTGCTGAAGACGGTCGTCCTGGGGCCGATCCTCCGCCTCCTGTTCCGGCCCTGGGTCGAGGGCGAGGAGAACATCCCCGAGGAGGGGGCCGCGATCTTCGCGAGCAACCACCTCTCCTTCAGCGACTCGATCTTCCTGCCGCTCGTCGTGCCGCGCCGGATGACCTTCCTCGCCAAGGCCGACTACTTCACCGGCGTCGGCCTCAAGGGCCGGCTCACGGCGGCGTTCTTCAAGGGCGTCGGCCAGCTGCCGATCGACCGCTCCGGCGGCCGGGCGAGCGAGGCCGCGCTCACCTCCGGCCTGCGCGTCCTGCACCGCGGCGAGATCCTCGGTCTTTACCCCGAGGGCACCCGCAGCCCCGACGGTCGCCTGTACAAGGGCCGCACCGGCGTCGCCCGGATGGCCCTCGAGGCCGGCGTCCCGGTCATCCCCGTCGCGATGATCGACACCGACAAGGCGCAGCCCACGGGCACGAAGGTCCCCAAGCTCGTGCGCATCGGCGTCCGGATCGGCGAGCCCCTCGACTTCTCGCGCTACGAGGGGATGGAGGGCGACCGCTTCGTCCTGCGCTCGGTCACCGACGAGATCATGTACGCGCTGATGGAGCTCTCCGGGCAGGAGTACGTCGACATGTACGCGACGGCGATGAAGGACCGCATCGCCCGCGAGAAGAAGAACAAGGCCAAGGAGGCCGCCGAGGCCGCCACCCCCGGGCGCGCCGCGACCGAGCTCGAGGCCGCGCTCGACGCCGAGGGGCTGGAGGGCGACGCCGGTCCGGAGCGTCGCGCGAGCTGAGGCGCACGTGGGAGTCCTCGGACCGCGCTCACCCCGCACCGGCCGCCGCGAGCCGGTCGTCGTCGAGGCCTTCCTGCGCGGGCTCGACGTCTTCCGCCCGATCGGCACCGCCTACGCGGCCTTCCTCGCGTGGACCCGCCGCGACGACATGGTCCGGCCATGGGTCGCCGTCCTCGTCATCGGCGTCCTCGCGGCGTGGTCGCTCGGGCTGCTGCTCTACCGGCGGCGCAGCCGGGTCGTCGTCGGGGTCGAGGTCGTCATCGCCGTCCTCGCCATCCTCGCGACGCCGCTCGCGGACGGGATGGACGCGGTCAGCGCCGGCCAGTACACGCTGCCGACCGTGTGGGCGGCCGGGTCGGTCGCGGGCGGCGCGGTCGTCGCCGGGGCCCGGGGCGGGCTGCTGTCCGCCCTCGTCATCGCCGCCGCCGACCTCGTCGAGATCGCCGGCCGTCCGACGCAGGCGACCGTGCACAACATCGTCATCCTCGTCCTCCTCGGCGGGCTCATCGGCCTCGCCGTCGACCTCGCCCGCTCCGGGCTGGCCCGGGAGGAGCAGGTGCTGCTCGAGCGCGAGCGGCTGCGCGAGCGCGAGCGCATCGCCCGCGTCGTGCACGACGGCGTGCTGCAGTCCCTCGCGTGGATCCACCGCCGGGGCGTCGAGCTCGGCGGTCCGGCGCAGGAGCTCGCCGACCTCGCCGCCGACCAGGAGCGGGCGCTGCGCCGCTTCGTCTCGGGGGCGGGCGCACCGGGCGAGGCGCCCGTCGACCTCCACGGCGTCGAGGGCGCCGAGGTCGACCTGCGCCTGCTCGTCACCGCCCACGAGCGCCCCGGCGTCGGGGTGGCCGTGCCCGGCGACCCGCTGCTCGTCGACCCGCAGGTCGCCCACGAGCTGGACGCCGCGCTCTCGGCGGTCCTCGACAACGTCGAGCGGCACGCCGGTCCCGGGGCCCGCGCCTGGGTGCTCCTCGAGGGCGACGCGACCGGCGTCGAGCTGACCGTCCGTGACGACGGCGCGGGCGCCGAGCTCGCCGAGCTCGTGTCCGCCTCCTCCCGTGGCCGGCTCGGGGTCTCGTCGTCCATCCGCGGCCGGGTCGAGGACCTCGGCGGAACCGCCACGTGGACCACGCGTCCCGGGGCAGGATGCACCGTGCACCTCACCGTCCCGCGCCGAGCCCAGGAGCAGCCGTGACCGACGCCCCGACGACCGGGACGGACACCGCCCCCCGGGTGCTCGTCGCCGACGACCACCCGCTCTGGCTCTCCGCGCTCGAGCGCGACCTCGTGGCCCGCGGCGTGCAGGTCGTCGGCACCGCCGCGGACGGACCGTCGGCCGTGCGGCGCACCCGCGCGACGACCCCCGACGTCCTCGTCCTCGACCTCAACCTGCCGGGGATGCGCGGCGACGAGGTGTGCCGGGCCCTCGGCGACCTGCCGACGCGCGTGCTCATCCTCTCCGCGAGCGGCGAGCAGCAGGACGTCCTCGCGGCGATCAAGGCCGGTGCCACCGGTTACCTCGTGAAGTCGGCCTCGCCCGGCGAGATCCTCGACGCCGTGCTCGCGACGGCCCGCGGCGAGGCGGTCTTCACGCCGGGGCTCGCCGGGCTCGTCCTCGGGGAGTTCCGTCGGCTCGGCGCGGCGGAGGAGCCGGCGGAGTCCGCGCCCGAGCGGCCCATCCCGCAGCTGACCGCCCGCGAGACCGAGATCCTGCGCCTCGTCGCGACGGGGATGACGAGCAAGGAGATCGCCGCGCAGCTCGTGCTGTCGCACCGGACGGTCCAGAACCACGTGCAGAACACCCTCGGCAAGCTGCACCTGCACAACCGCGTCGAGCTCGTCCGGTTCGCGCTCGCGCACGGCCTCGAGGACGAGGACCCCGCGGCCACCTGAGGCGTCGGGGGCCATCCGGCATCCGGGCCCCGTGTCCCGGATGCCGGACGCGCACCTACCATTGACGCTCGTGAGCACGACCACCTCCTCCACGCCCCTCCAGCGGCTCGCCGCCGGTGCCGACCTCCCGGCTGCGCAGCAGCCGACCTGGCCCGACCGCGCCGCCCTCGACGAGGCCGTCGGGACGCTCGCGACCTATCCGCCGCTCGTGTTCGCGGGGGAGTGCGACGTCCTCAAGGCCCGGATGGGCGCCGTCTCGCGCGGCGAGGCGTTCGTGCTCCAGGGCGGCGACTGCGCCGAGACCTTCACCTCGGCGACGGCCGACAACATCCGCGACCGGGTCAAGACGATCCTCCAGATGGCCGCCGTCCTCACCTACGGCGCGTCGGTGCCGGTCGTCAAGGTCGGGCGGATGGCCGGGCAGTACGCCAAGCCGCGCTCGAGCGACGAGGAGACCCGCGAGGGCGTGACCCTGCCGGCCTACCGCGGCGACATGGTCAACGACTACGAGTTCACCGCCGAGTCGCGCCGCCCGGACCCGATGCGTCTGGTCCGCGGGTACCACGCGAGCAGCGCGACCCTCAACCTCGTGCGCGCCTTCACGACCGGTGGCTTCGCCGACCTGCGCCACGTCCACGACTGGAACAAGGGCTTCGTCGCCAACGCGGCCAACGCCCGCTACGAGCGCCTCGCCAAGGACATCGACAAGGCGATGCGCTTCATGTCGGCGTGCGGCGCCGACTTCGACGCGATGCGCACGACCGAGTTCTTCTCCGCGCACGAGGCGCTGCTGCTCGACTACGAGCGACCGATGACCCGCGTCGACTCGCGCACCGGTGAGCTCTACGACACCTCGGGCCACTTCATCTGGGTCGGCGAGCGCACCCGCGACCTCGGCGGCGCGCACATCGACTTCGTCTCGAAGGTCCGCAACCCGGTGGGCGTCAAGGTGTCCGCGGGCGCCGACGTCGACGACCTCCTGCGGATGATCGACGTCATCGACCCGCAGCGCGAGCCCGGCCGGCTGACCTTCATCACCCGGATGGGCGCCGGCCGCATCCGCGAGGCGCTGCCCTCCATCGTCGAGAAGATCACGGCGTCCGGCGCGCAGGTCTCGTGGGTCTGCGACCCGATGCACGGCAACACGTTCTCGTCGGCGTCCGGGTTCAAGACCCGCGACTTCGACGACGTCGTCGACGAGGTGCGCGGCTTCTTCGAGGTCCACCAGGGCCTCGGGACGCACCCGGGCGGCATCCACGTCGAGCTGACCGGCAACGACGTCACCGAGTGCATCGGCGGGTCGGAGAAGATCCTCGACGCCGACCTCGGGACCCGGTACGAGTCGGTCTGCGACCCGCGCCTCAACCACCAGCAGAGCCTCGAACTGGCGTTCCTCGTCGCCGAGATGCTCTCGCAGGACTGACCCGAGAGGTGGCCGCCATCCGCGCCGACCTGCTGTCCGACACCCTGACCCGACCGACCCCCGCCATGCGCGAGGCGATGGCCCGCGCCGACGTCGGCGACGACGTCTTCGGCGAGGACCCCACGGTCCGCGCCCTCGAGGAGAAGGTCGCCGGCCTGCTCGGCCACGAGGCGGGGCTGTACACCCCCACCGGGTCCATGGCCAACCAGCTCGGGCTGCGGCTGCACGTCGCACCCGGACGGGAGCTCGTCGCCGACCAGCAGGCGCACGTCGTGCGCGCGGAGCTCGGTGCGGCAGCGGTGTTCTCGGGCATCACGAGCCGCACCTGGGCGAGCGAGCGCGGCCTGCTCGACCCGGCCGGCCCGATGTCGCTCGTGACGACCGGGGTCGGTCCGTACCAGGTCGAGACCTCGCTCGTCGTCGTCGAGAACACGCACAACTTCGGCGGCGGCACCGTCCAGCCGCTGTCGGCCATCCGCGAGGTGCGTTCTGCCACAACGGCTCTCGGCGTGGCGATGCACCTCGACGGCGCGCGCCTCTGGAACGCCCACGTGGCGTCCGGGGTGGCGCTGACCGACTACGGTCGCGAGTTCGACACCGTGTCGGTCTGCCTCTCCAAGGGCCTCGGCGCCCCCGTGGGCTCGGTCCTCGTCGGGTCCGTCGACGCGATGGCCGAGGCGCGCATCTGGCGCAAGCGCTACGGCGGCGGGATGCGCCAGGTGGGCATCCTCGCGGCCGCCGGCCTGCACGCCCTCGAGCACCACGTCGAGCGGCTCGCCGACGACCACGCCCGGGCGCGCCGCTTCGCCGACGCCTGCGCCGAGGCGGTGCCCGGGGTCATCGACCCCGCCACCGTCGAGACCAACATCGTCGTCCTCGACGTCGGGGCGGCCGGGCTCACCTCGGCCGCGTTCGTCGAGGCGCTGCTCGTCCACGGCGTGCGGACGTACTCGGTCGGGCCGCGGGCCGTCCGCCTGGTCTGGCACCTCGACGTCGACGACGCCGGCACCGAGGCCGCCATCGCCGCGGCGCGCGAGGTGCTCACCGCGGCCTGACGCCTCGCACCCGGCGGAGGAACCCGGTTGTCGGCGGGCCTGGCACGGTGCCACCCTCGCAACGTGCGACCCGTGCCGACCCACCCGCCCTACGACCAGTTCCTCGCGACCGCCGAGTGGGTGGCCGACGCCCGGCCGGGGGTCGACCGGGAGATGGCCCGGGAGGTCTTCGGCGAGGCTGCGACCCTGCTGTACGACGGGCTGGTGATCGACGACCTCGACGAGCACGACGCGGGGCTCGTCGTCACCGGGCTGTGCCTCGACCTCGTCTCGCCCGACCCGGGAGCGGCGCTGCGCGAGCGCGCGCGGCGCGTCGGTGAGTCTCCGGGGGAGCACCACGACCCGGAGTCGGTGGCGCGCTGCTACGCCGTCTGCGTGCGGCTCTTCCAGCTCTGACCGGGGTCCCAGGCGTCGACCCCCAACGGGCACACGCCGGTGAGGTCGAACGCGGCGTCGTCGAACGCACCCACCACGGAGCGCAGCCGATCCGAGACGTCGAACAGCTCGGGGAGCTCGGCCTGGCGTCCTGCGAGTGTCGAGGTCGTCCACGTAGCGACTGATCGCGGTCCGTACCTCCTCCGCGCGGGCCAGCAGGACCTGCCTGGCCTCGAGGCTCCACTGGTCCGGACCGTCGTCCACGGCACCCGTCTCGTCGTCCGTGCGACGACCGTACGTCGGCACGTCGCGACACCTCGCCCCCCGGGTGGCGTCAGACGTCGTGGTGCAGCGCCTCGACGGGCGGGTCGTCCGCGGCGCTGGCTCCCCGGCGGCGGCGGCGCGCGAGCATCCCGCGCAGCTCGACGAGGTACATCGACGCCACGACGAGCCCGCCGCCGAGCAGCAGCCGGGGCGTGGCCGACTCGCCGCCGAGCAGCACCGCGAAGAACGCCGCGAACACCGGTTCCATCGCCATGACGATGGCGGCGCGTGTCGCCGTGAGGTGCGCCTGCGCCCAGGTCTGTGCCCAGAGGGCCGCCGCGCCGGCGACGAGGGCCATGTAGAGCACCGAGGCCCACTGGCCGCCGCCGGAGGGCAGGGTCAGTCCGCCCGGGACCGCCCCCACCCCGCAGACGAGCGCGATGACGCCCGCCTGCACGGTCGCCAGCCCGACGGCGGCGGACGGGGTCGACCACCGGCCGAGGACGATGATGTGCCCGGCGTAGAGCACGGCCGACGCGAGCGTCACGCCCTCGCCGTACCCGACCGACAGCCCGCGCAGCGACAGCACGGCGAGGCCGACGGTCGTGAGGGCCACGGCGCCCCACGTGACGGCGTCGACGCGGTCGCGCAGGAGCAGCGCGCCGAGCACCGGCGTGAGCACGACGTAGGTGCCGGTGACGAACCCCGACACCGAGGCATCGGTGTGCGCGAGCCCGACGGTCTGCAGCACCTGGGCGAGCCCGTAGAGCACGCCGAGGGCGATCCCGAGGCGCAGGTCGGCGCGCGAGAGGGCCAGCGTCTGACGCCGGAAGACGGCGAACATCACGACGGCCGCGATCGCGAAGCGCACCGCGAGGAAGTCGCTCGGCGGCACCGTCTCGACGAGGTCGCGGATGAGGAAGAACGTCGAGCCCCAGACGGCCGTGACGAACAGCAGGAGCAGCGTCGCCGCGCGGGCGAGCCGGGGGGAGGTGGTCACCGTCGTCAGACGATGGTGACCGTGACGGTCGAGCCCTTGCGGGCCTTGCCGTTCTCGGGGTCCTGGAAGCGGACGGTGCCGAAGATGCCGCCGAGGGCCCGCTCGACCTTGACCTGGAAGCCGGCGCCCTCGAGGATGCGGCGGGCCTCCGGCAGCTGCTTGCCGATGACGTTCGGCACGTCGACGAGCACCGGCCCCTTGGACACGACGAGGGTGACCTGGTCGCCGCGGTACAGGGTGCCGTCGCGCGGCGACTGGCTGACGACGTCGCCCGCGGCGACGGTGTCGCTGTTCTCCTGGCGGGAGGCGTCGACGTCGAGGCCGAGGTCCTCCAGCGTCTTCGTGGCCGCCGCGGCGTCCTTGCCCGTGACGTCCGGCACCGAGATCGGCTGGCGTCCCTTGGACACGACGAGCGCGACGGCGGCGTCCCGCTTGAGCTGCGTCCCGGCCTTGGGCGAGGTCGAGACCACCTGGCCGTCAGGCACCTTCTCGGAGAACGCCTCGGTGACCTTGCCGAGGGCGAGCGTGCCGGACTCCAGCTGCCGGCGGGCCTCGGCGAGCGAGGACCCGGCGAGGTCGGGCACGGCGTAGCGCTCCTTGCCCTTGGAGACGGTGAGGACGACGTCGCTGCCACGCCGGACGGTCGAGCCCACGCCGGGGCGCACGTCCATGACGGTGCCGCTCGCGACGTCCTCGGAGAACGCCTGCTGCACGGTGGCGTCGAGCTCGGCCGAGCGCAGCGCCGCGACGGCCTGCGCCTGCGGGCGGTCGACGACGGACGGCACGGTGGCGGTCGCCCCGGGGCCGAGGAAGAAGAACCACGCGGTCGCGGCGGCGAGGAGCACCGACGCGGCGGCGGCCGGCCACCAGTTGCGCGGCCGGCCGCGCCGGTCGTCGACGACGACGCCCTCGAGCGGGCGCGCCCCGACGTCGATGGCGGTCGTGCGGGCGGTGTCGGAGGCGGGCGCGAGGGCCGTGCGGTCGCGCACCGGCAGGGCCGCGGTCGAGGTCGGCACGCTGGCAGCGGCGGCCGCGGCGACCCCGGCGGGGCGCGCGTCGAGGTCGGCGGCGCTGAGGCCGGAGCGGGTGCGGCGCAGCAGCGCGAGCAGCTCGGCGGCGTCGGCCGGCCGCTCGTCGGGGTCGCGGGCGGTCGCCTCGGCGACGAGCTCGTCGATCGACGCGGGCAGGCCGGGGACGCGCTCGGACGGAGCCGGCACGCCGCCGTGCACGTGCTGGTAGGCCACGTGGATGGGGGTCTCGCCGGTGAAGGCCTTGGTGCCGGTTAGCATCTCGAAGAGGACGAGGCCGGCGGCGTAGACGTCGGAGCGGGCGTCGGCCACCCCGCGCTCGACCTGCTCGGGGGAGAGGTAGGCGACGGTGCCGAGCAGGACGCCGGACGAGCTGGTCATCGTCTGGCTCGAGACCGCGCGGGCCAGGCCGAAGTCGGCGACCTTGACGGTGCCGTTGTCGTTGATGATGACGTTCTCGGGCTTGACGTCGCGGTGGATCAGGCCCTTGCCGTGGGCCTCGGCGAGCGCCATGAGGACCGGCTCGAGGAGGTCGAGCGCGGCGCGCGGCGAGAGCGAGCCCTCGGCGTGCAGCACCTCCCGGAGGGTCTGGCCGGGCACGTACTCCATCGCGAGGAAGGCGTGCCCGTCGTCCTGGCCCTGGTCGAAGACCGCGACGACGTTCGGGTGCGAGAGCGAGGCGGCCGAGCGGGCCTCGCGCCGGAAGCGGCTGACGAAGGTGTCGTCGTGGACGAGGTGCGGTCGCATCACCTTGAGCGCGACCTCGCGCTCGAGGCGCTCGTCGAGGGCGAGGTAGACGGTGGCCATCCCGCCGTCGGCGAGGCGCGACAGCACGCGGTAGCGGCCGTCGAGGGTGCGCCCGATGAGCGCGTCGCCGGTGGATGACACCGTAGGAGTGTACGTAGTCACGACCCTGCCCCCGTCCCGCGACCGGCCGGTCACATGGTCGCGCGGAGGCGGTTGATCGAGCGCACGTAGGCCTTGGTGTCGGAGTACATCCCGTGGCGCTGGACCGACGCCAGGCCCTGGTAGTACCCGGCGATCGCCTGGTCGGTGCTGGAGGCCGCGCGGCCGAGCGCGCGCAGCATCACGACCCCCGCGGTGATGTTGTCGCGGGCGTCCAGCAGGTTGAGCTTCCTCCCGACGAGCGAGGAGGCCCACTCGCCACCGGAGGGGATGACCTGCATGACGCCGACGGCGTTGGCGGGGGAGACGGCCCGCTGGTTCCAGCCCGACTCGTGGTAGCCGACGGCGAGCGCGAGGCGGGGGTCGACGCCGTGCCGGCGGGCGGTCTCGGTGATGATCCGCTTGGTCTCGGTGCGGCTCGGGACCGAGCGCTTCGCGAGGAGGTCGTGGTTGCGGCGGGCGGCCGCGACGACGCCGGAGGGGTACTTCACGCCGTTGAAGGTGTCGGAGACCGCGTGCGCCGCGGTCGTGGGCACCTTGAGGCGCTGGCCGACCCGCAGCAGCGAACCCGTGGAGATGCCGCTGGCGCGGGCGAGCGCGCCGACCGTCGTGTCGTACCGGGCGGCGATGCCGCTCAGGGTGTCGCCGGAGCGCACGGTGTAGGACCTGGTCGAGGGGGCCGTCGAGCGGGCCGCCGCCTTGGAGGTCGACGACGACGCGCTCTTCCCGCCCCGGACGACCAGGCGGTCGCCCGGGTGGATGAACGAGCTCGCGGAGCGGTGGTTGGCCTTGAGCAGGGACGCGAGCGAGACGCCGTAGCGCTGCGCGATGCCGCTGAGGGTGTCGCCGGAGCGCACGACGTGGACGGTGCTCTTGGTGGTCGCCGCCTTGGCCGACGAGGCGCCGCCCGAGGTGCGCGGGACCGAGATCCGGTCGCCGGGGTGGATCATGCCGGGGTTCTTCAGGTGGTTGTGCGCCGCGAGGACCCGCACGGTCGTGCGGTAGCGCTGCGCGATGCCGTCGAGCGTCTCACCGGGGCGCACGGTGTGCGCGGTCCAGCCGTGCGGGGCGACCCGGCCCGGGGCGGCGACGGCGTGCAGCGTGGCGGCGGGAGCGGCGGGCGGGGGAGCGGCGGTGACCATGCGGAGGGGTCCTTCGTCGGGGGTGTCGGGCGCGCGAGGGCGTCTCGGCTGTGATATCCGGGACTCAAGGTACCGGAGTGACGGCTGGTGTGCGTGGTGTGGAAGGGATTCGGCGGCCCCGGGGCTGCTCCCGTCGCCGGCCCGGGCTGTGGCACGCTGGCCCGCGTGAGCGAGACCCCGACGAGCCCCGACGCCCGCGACGACCTCGAGGCCCTCGTCCCCGAGTGGCTGACCGTCCCCGACCTCGTCGAGCGGCTGGGCCGCCGGCTCTCGGACGTGCGCACCCTCCTCGAGGAGCGCGAGCTCATCGCGGTGCGCCGCGGCGAGCGCAACGTCGTCTCGGTCCCGGCGGGCTTCGTCGACGACGACGGGCCCCTGCCGGCGCTGCGTGGCACCTTCACCGTGCTCGCCGACGGCGGGATGGACGACGCCGAGATCATCCGCTGGCTGCACACCCCGGACGACACGCTGCCGGTGCCCGGCACGCCGCTCGACGCCATCCGCGCCGGCTTCAAGACCGAGGTCCGCCGGCGGGCGATGGAGGAGGCCTTCTAGGCCCTCGCCTCAGGCGCGGCGGGCGGTCGCGGTCGCGACGAGCTCGAGGAGCACCTCGCGGGCCTGCGGGTCCAGCGCGGGCGCGGCGTCGAGCGCGGCCCGGGCGGAGTCCGCGAGCCGCCCGATCTCGTCCTCGAGGACGCCCACGGCGCCCGAGCCGGTGATGAGGCCGCGCAGCTCGTCGACGTCGCCGACCGCGAGGTCCGGGCGGCCGACGAGCTCCTCGACGCGGGCGCGCCCGCCGGCGTCGCTGCCGGCGAGGGCGTGCGCGAGGAGGACGGTGCGCTTGCCCTCGCGCAGGTCGTCGCCGGCGGGCTTGCCGGTCTCGTCGGGGTCGCCGAAGACGCCGAGCAGGTCGTCGCGCAGCTGGAACGCCCGCCCGACGTCGAGGCCGTAGCGCGAGAGCGCGTCGAGCCCGGCGGCGTCCATCCCGCCGACCGTCGCGCCGATGAGGAGGGGGTGCTCGACCGTGTACTTGGCGCTCTTGTAGCGGATGACCCGGCCGGCGCGGGCGACGCGCTCGTCGTCGGGCAGGCCGGCCCAGGGGCGCACCGACTCGACGACGTCGAGGAACTGGCCGGCCATCAGCTGGGTGCGCATCCGGTCGAAGACGGGGCGGCCGCGGGCGACGTCGGCGTCCGGCAGCCCGCACGTCGCGTAGAGCTCGTCGGTCCACGTGAGGCAGAGGTTGCCGGCGAGCACGGCGCCCGCGAGGCCGAAGCGGGCGTCGTCGCCGGACCAGCCGCGGTCGGCGTGCCGGGTGGCGAGCGCGCGGTGGGCGGCGGGCATCCCGCGGCGGGTGTCGGAGTCGTCCATGACGTCGTCGTGGATGAGCGCCGCGGCCTGGAACAGCTCCATCGCGGCGGCGAGGCGCACGAGCGCCTCGGAGTCGGGGAGGCCTGCGGCGCGACCGCCCCAGTAGAGGAAGGCGGCGCGCAGCCGCTTGCCGCCCCGCAGGAGGTCGCCGATCGCCAGCAGCAGGTCCTCGACGTCCGGTCCGAGCTCGGCGAGGACGTGCGCCTGCGCGGCCAGCTCGTCGTCGAGGACGCGCTGGACCCGTCCGCGCAGGTCGGCGGTGTCGAGCACGCTGGTCACGCGGTGGCTCCTCGGCGGTTCGGGCGGGGTCGGCGCCGGACGGGCGACGGTCGGATGCTGGCGCCCCCGAGCCTACGGTGTCGCGCCTCGCGTACCCTCGCCGCCATGGCCCACTTCGGCGGGGGCGGCCGCCCCGAGCACCTCGTCGCGTCGATCCCGGCGCGCCTGCGGGATGCCCGCCCGGCCGTCAGCTTCGAGTTCTTCCCCCCGAAGGACGACGCCGCGGAGGTGCTCCTCTGGGACGCGATCCGTCGTCTGGAGCGGGTCCGCCCGGCGTTCGTGTCGGTCACCTACGGCGCCGGCGGCACGAGCCAGGACCGCACCGTCCGGGTCACGGGCCGGATCGCCGACGAGACCTCGCTCACCCCGCTCGCGCACCTCACGTGCGTCGACCAGTCGGTCGCCGACCTGCGCCGGGTCGTCGGCCAGTACGCCGACTCCGGCGTCCGCAACGTCCTCGCGCTGCGCGGCGACCCGCCGGGCGACGTCCGCGGCACGTGGCGCAACCACCCGGACGGCCTCGACCACGCCGAGGACCTCGTCCGGCTCGTCCGCGGGCTCGGCGACTTCACGCTCGGCGTCGCGGCCTTCCCCGACGTCCACCCCGACAGCCCCGACCTCGACCACGACGTCGAGGTGCTCGTGCGCAAGGCCGACGCCGGCGCCGAGTTCGCCATCACCCAGATGGTCTTCGACCCCGCCACGTGGCTGCGTCTGCGCGACCGGGTCGCCGCCCGCCGCGACCTGCCGGTGACTCCCGGGCTCATGCCGGTCACGAGCTACCGGCAGATCCAGCGGATGAGCGAGCTCATGGGCACGCCCCTGCCGCCCGGCGTCGTCGAGCGCCTCGAGGTCGTCAAGGACGACCCCGCGGCGGTGCGCGCGGTCGGCGTCGAGATCGCCGTCGAGATCGGCCGCCGCCTCCTCGACGAGGGCGCGCCGGGGCTGCACTTCATCACGATGAACCGCTCGACCGCCACGCTCGAGGTGCACGAGGCCCTCGGCCTCTGACTCCGGCGCCGCGTGTCCCCGCCGGCCGAGAAGCCGGGGGAGTGACAGGGCCGGCTTTCGCGTCGTCACGGTGATGGCGCAGAAACTCATGGAGGACCCGGATGCATCCGCGTCCCGCGCCGACTTCCGCGTCACGCCCGTGACGGCAGCGTTGCACGGCCGCCGCTCTGGCCCCTGGTGATGCGTCCGTCGGACTGGCCCCACGGTCGCTGGAGAACCCCGCGGTGCATCACCGGTTCGGGGAGCTGTCGGAGGGCGCTGGGAAACTCGACGGGTGGCCAGGGAACCGCGTATCGAGCCCTCCGGGGACGTCGTCGACCGGGTCGCGTCCACGGCTCTGGCGCTCCCCGACGCGTACGAGGAGGACGCCTGGACGGGTGTGAGGTGGCGGGTGCGGAGCAGAACCTTCGCCCACGTCCTGGTCTCCCAGGAGGGTTTTGCGTCGTCCTACCGGGACGTGACCGGCGTGGCCGCACCCATCACGGTCCTGACCTTCCGGTCGACCGGGGAAGAGCTGCAGGCACTGACACACGTGGGCCCGCCCTTCTACCGACCGTCCTGGTCGCCCACCGTCGTCGGCATGGTGCTCGACGACGAGACCGACTGGCAGGAGGTCGTCGAGCTGGTGACGGAGAGCTACCGGTTCTGCGCACCCAGGAAGCTCGGGCGGCGGCTGGACGGATGACGACTGGCCATCATGCGGCGAACGCACCGCGGCAGGTGGGTACGTACGACGGAACCGCCGCGTCATCACTGGGACGGCGCGGAAACCGGTGCTCAGCGGCAGATGCGGACGGAACTGCGCCGTCTCGACCCGTGTCTCGTCGCCGGTAGGCGACGGTCGCGTGGTGGTGCGACCCTGACGATGGTCGAGGTCGCGCAGGGCCGACGAGCGGCGTCGAGGCGGGCCACGACGACCACGTCGTCGATCCGAGCAGTGCGGATCCGCATCCGCTGCGCGCGGGCCAGCGCTCGCAGCTCGGCCCGCAGCCCGTTCGCCTCGGTGTCGGCCACGCGCCGGGCCGACTCCCTCCTCGCGTCGTCGAGCCCGGTGACCGATAGTCGCCCAGGGGGGCGGCGACGCGAAGCCTTCCCTCGAGGGGAACCGTGCAGGACACTCCCGAGATGAGCACGGACGCTTCGATCGTCGCCGCATGGATCGCCGCAGGGGCTGCACTCGCCGCTGCCGGGGTGGCCTACTGGTCGTCGCGCGAGCAGGTCTCTCGCCAGAACGCCTTCGAGAGGGAGCAGTCTCGGCTCCTCGACCTGCGGACGACCTACCGCTCGTTCATGGCACCTGCCGAAAAGCTCGTCGACCTCCTCGACCAGTACATCCACGTGGGGGAGATCAGCAGGTACGAGATCGCGCTGGAGCTGACCAGCGCAGTCGCGGAGCTGGTTCCGGAGTCGGCCCCCGGGATGGTGCCGCCCAACCCGATCCCCGAGCTGGATCCCCAGAGTCACGAGGCCGTGACGCTGAGGCAGCTCACCGGGGCCATGCGGACGCAGAGGGTGATGGTCGACCTCGTCGGGCCGGATGACGTCGCGAGCGCCGCACTCGCGTTCGAGCGTTCGATGCGACGAGCGGCCGGTGCGGTGCTCAGCCGGGACGCCGCCGGCGCTGCGGACAGCTTCATGGAGATGGTCGGTGACCGAGAGAAGTTTCTTGCCGCGGCCAAGGACGTCACGCGACACGGGTGACCTCGGAGAGGCCGAGACGGCCCCGCTCCGGAGGCAGGAGCGGGCACTCGCCCCTGCGTCACGTCGCCGCTGGCCGTTAGCGCTCGCCGAGGTGCTCGCGCAGGATCCTCATGACGAACCGGTGGTCCTCGAGCTGCGGCAGCCCGGAGACCCCCATCCACCCAACGACACCGGCCCCCCGGACGTGCAGCGGGACGGCGCCGCCGGCGGCGGCGAACCGCGACGAGGGCAACGCGAACTTGTCTGCAAGAGTAGTCCCTTGGTCCTTGCACAGTCGGGCGACGTACAGCGAGGAGCGTTCGAACCGCATGACCACGCGCCCCTTGCGGCGCAGCCACTCGTTGTTGTCGCGCGTCGAGCCGGGGAGCGCGCAGTGGAACAGCTGGCGCTCTCCTCGCCAGACCCCGACCGCGATCGGCAGCCCCTGCTCCAGGCCCGCCTCCACGGCCCGGCAGCCGAGGGCGTAGGCGGTCTGCTCGGTGAGCTCGGGCAGGACGACCTCGTCCTCCGCCCGCGCGATGTCCTCCGTCGTCGGCCACTGGTCCACAGCGCCATCATGGGGCACCTGTCAACCGATCCGTGCGCCGGTCGGGTCCCGGGTCAGGCGACGTCCATCGCCTGGCCGCCGGTGATGCGGATCAGCTCGTCGTAGGTCGTCGCGAAGACGGCGTGGCTGTGGCCGGCGGCCGCCCAGACGCGGTCGTAGCGCCCGAGGGTGACGTCGACGACCGTCCGCAGCCGCTGCGGGTGCCCGACGGGCGCGACGCCGCCGATGGCCATCCCGGTGTGCTCGCGGACGAAGTCGGGGTCGGCCCGCTCGAGCGCGTCGACCTCGAGGAGGCTCCCGACCTTCGCGGTGTCGACGCGGTGCCCGCCCGAGGCGAGGACGAGCAGGGGCGTGCGAGAGCCGTCGGCGCCGACGGCGACGAAGACGAGGCTGTTGGCGATCTCGGCGGGGGAGACCCCGAGCGCGTCCGCGGCGGCCTGCGCGGTGCGGACCGCCCCGGGCAGCTGGCGCAGCTCGGGGCGGACGTGGTGCAGGGCGAGGGTCTCGAGGACCCCGGCGACGCGCCGGTGGGTCGTGAGGTCGCGCTCCGGAGGGGGTGCGGCGGCCACGCCGGCGGGGTCGGTCGACATGACCGCAGCGTAGTGGCAGCCGGACGTCCGCCGGCGGGGGTGACGGCGCCCGGCGGTAGGGTCCCGGCGATGCGCGCGCCCTCCACGGTCCTGGTCCGTCACGACCCGTGCCACTGGCTGCCCGAGGGGGGTGTGGCGGAGGTGGTCCTCGCGGGGTCGGCGACGCCTCCCGACCCTGTGGCCCTCGTGCGCCTGGCCGTGACCTCCCCGGGGCCCGACGGGCCGGCCCTGCTCGTCACCGAGCGGGCAGACGGGCGCGGACCGGACCTGCCGACCGCGGTGGTGGGCGACACCGTGGGGGCGACGGTCCGACGCCTGGCCGGGGAGGTGCTCACCGGTCACGACCCGACACGGTTGGTCGGCTGGGTCCGCAACACCGTGCCGGTCGACGCGGCTCCCTACCCCTGGCCCACCCCGGTGGCGCACTTCGCCGTGTGGCACGTCGTGGCCGCCCGCGACCAGCTGCGGACCGGGCGCTGGCTCCCACTCGTGGAGACGGGATCGGTTCTGGGAGAACGGCACTGGTGGCCGTTGCTGCCCCACGTCCGGACCTGACGGGTCGCTGGTGGCCCGGGTGCGCCGGGGGCTGCGGCGATCCTCCCGGATGTCCCGTACCGCTTGACGAGGTGTCGGGGGAGGGGTCTACAGTGGTCATCAGGTCGAACACGCGTTCGAACATCCCCCACCGGTCCACCGGCCCCGCGAGGTCGCCGGGCGATCGGTCCTGCCCGTCCGGAGGTGCCTCATGGTGCGTCGTCACGACGACCCGCTCGAGGTGGCGGGGGCCGACCCGACTCCGCGCTCCTTCGTCTGGCGGGGGCGGCGCTACACCGTGTGCGCCGTCCTCGACGCCTGGCAGGAGCGGCGCGCCTGGTGGCGCGAGGTGGGGGAGGACGGTGCGGCCACCGCGACCGAGCGGCGGGTGTGGCGGGTCGAGGCCCGCCCGCCGTCCGGGCCGGTCGGGGTCTTCGACCTCGGCCGTGACGACGACCACTGGCTCCTCCTGCGGGCCCACGACTGAGACGGACGAGACCGATGCCCCACGCCGCCACCACCCTCGACCTCCTCGAGCGCTCCCGCGCCTCCCTCGCCGACGCCTGCGTCGCGGGCCGGGCCTCCACCCGCTACCTCGCGGCCTCGCTCGCCGCGCTGCGCGCCGCCGCCGCGCTCGTCGCCTCCCGGCCGGCGCCCGAGGCCCCCGGCGCCGGACCGCACGACGTCTGGGCGCTCGTCGCCCGCACCGCGCCCGAGCTCACCGAGTGGGCCGAGCGCTTCGCCGCGGTGACCGGGCACCGGGTCGGGGTCGAGACCGGCCTGGTCCGGGTCACCGCCCGCGAGGCCGACGACCTCCTGCGCGACGCCGAGGTCCTCCTCGACCTCGTCGCGGCCCGCCTCGGGGTCCCCGTCGCCCCCGCCGCCCGCCGGCTCGCGCCCGTCCGCTCCGCCTGAGGCCCGCCATGCCCACCGCCGACGGGTTCGCCCACCTCCACGTCGCCTCCGGCTACTCGATGCGCTACGGCGCCTCGCAACCCGAGGACCTCGTCGCCCGCGCCGTCGACCTCGGCCAGGGCACGCTCGCGCTGACCGACCGCGACGGCCTCTACGGCGCGGTCCGCTTCGCGCAGGCGTGCGGCGCGGCGGGCGTCGACCCCGTCCTCGGGGTCGACCTCGCCGTCGAGGACCTCCTGCCCGCCCCGCCCGTGCGGCGGGCGCGCACCCCGGTGCGCGGCGGTGCGATCGTCGACCCGCGTCGGCCCCGGGTCACCGTCCTCGGCCGGGGCGGCGGCGGGGGAGCGGCCGCGGGCGCCGGCTGGGCCTCCCTCTGCCGCCTCGTCACCGAGACCCACCTGCGCGGCGAGCGCGGCGTCCCGGTCACCACCCCCGCGCTCCTCGCCCGGTGGACCGCCCCGGCCGG
The DNA here is from genome assembly GCF_000720925.1 of Phycicoccus jejuensis. Lineage (GTDB taxonomy): Bacteria > Actinomycetota > Actinomycetes > Actinomycetales > Dermatophilaceae > Phycicoccus > Phycicoccus jejuensis. The sequence continues at coordinate 29,878 of NZ_JOEE01000008.1, forward strand.
TGACGACGCCGCGGCCCCTGCGCGCCTCGTCGTCCTCCTCGGCCCCGACTCCGACGTCGGGCGGGCCGTCCTCGCCGGGCAGCGCGAGCACGCCCGCGACCTCCTCGCCCGCTGGCGGGCGCTCCTGCCGCGTGACGGCCTCGCCGTCGAGGTCGTCCTCCACGGCGGCCCGGAGGGCACCCCCGGCTGCCGGTCACACGCCGGCCGGATGCTCGCCCTCGCCGACGCCGCCGGCGTGACGGCCGTCCTCAGCGCCGCCGTCCGGCACGCCGAGCCGGGACAGGTGCGCACCGTCGACGTCCTCGACGCCGCGCGCCGGCTCGTCGTCCTCGACTCCCGCCACCTCGACCGGGTCACCGACGCCGGCCACCTCGCGAGCACCGCCGACATGCACGCCCGGGCCCTCACCGTCACCGGCGGCGACACCGCCCGCGCGCAGCGCCTCCTCGCGATGACCGCGCGGGTGGCCGCCGAGTGCGTCCAGCACGCCCGCGACGACCTCGGCATCGGCGCGGTCCACCTGCCCGAGCCCGAGATCCTCGGCATCGAGCCCGGCACCGACCCGATGGACGTCCTCGCGCAGCGCTGCCGCGCAGCGGTCGGCCGGCGCTACCCGGACGCCACCGACACCGAGCGGCAGGTCGTCCTCGACCGCCTCGACGCCGAGCTCACCGTCGTCCGCTCGCTCGGCTACCCGACCTACTTCCTCACCGTCGCCGAGGTCACCGACCTCATCAGGGCCCGCGGCGTGCGGGTCGCGGCCCGCGGCTCGGGCGCCGGCAGCCTCGTCAACCACCTCCTCGGCATCAGCGGGGTCGACCCGATCCGCCACCGGCTGCTCATGGAGCGGTTCTGCTCCCCGCTGCGCGCCGAGCTGCCGGACATCGACGTCGACGTCGAGTCCGCCCGCCGCACCGAGATCTACGAGGCCGTCCTCGAGCGCTTCGGCGGCGAGCGCGTCACGTGCGTCTCGATGATGGACACCTACAAGGTCCGCCACGCCGTCCGCGACGTCGGGGCCGCCCTCGGGATGCCTCCGCTCGAGATCGACGAGATCGCCAAGGCCTTCCCGCACGTGCGCGCCAAGGACGCCCGGCACGCCATCGCCGACCTGCCCGAGCTGCGCAGCCGCGGCCTGGACTCCCCGCGGATGGCGCAGTTCTTCGACCTCGTCGAGTCCCTCGACGGCCTGCCCCGGCACATCGCCCTCCACCCGTGCGGGGTGGTGCTCTCCAACGCCGGGATGCTCGACCGCACGCCCGTCGAGGCGTCCTGGCTCGGCTTCCCGATGAGCCAGCTCGACAAGGACGACGTCGAGACCCTCGGCTTCCTCAAGCTCGACGTCCTCGGCATCCGGATGCAGTCCTCGATGGCGCACGCCGTCGCCGAGGTCGAGCGGGTCACCGGCGAGCGCATCGACCTCGACGACGAGGCGCAGGTGCCGCTCGACGACCCCGACACCTTCGAGCTGATCCGCACGACCCGCACCCTCGGGATGTTCCAGATCGAGAGCCCCGGCCAGCGCGAGCTCGTCGGCAAGCTCGGCCCGACCGCCTTCGACGACCTCATCGTCGACATCTCGCTCTTCCGGCCCGGCCCGGTCAAGTCCGACATGATCACGCCGTTCCTCGAGTCCCGGCACGGCTGGCGCGAGACGCGCTTCCTCCACCCGAGCCTGGTCCCCGCGCTCGCGGAGACCGAGGGCGTCGTCGTCTTCCACGAGCAGGTGCTCCTCATCGTCGCCGAGACGACCGGGGTGAGCCTGGCCCAGGCCGACGAGGTCCGCCGCTCGATGGGCACCCCGCACGGCCAGCAGGAGGTCGAGGCGTGGTGGCGCCCGGCGGCCGCGGCCCGCGGCTACGCGGCCGAGGACCGCGACCGGATCTGGGAGGTCCTCAAGTCCTTCGCGTCCTTCGGGTTCTGCAAGGCGCACGCCGCGGCCTTCGCGCTGCCGACCTACCACTCGGCGTGGCTGAAGACCCACCACCCGGCGGCCTTCCTCTCCGGCATCCTCACGCACGACCCGGGGATGTACCCCAAGCGGCTGCTCCTCGACGACGCCCGCTCCTTCGGCATCCCCGTGCTCGGCCTCGACGTCAACGCCTCGCGCGAGGTCTACCGGATCGAGCCGGTCGAGGAGGTCGCCCCGGACCCGCGCCCGGGGTGGAAGCAGGACCCCCAGCCCTACGGCATCCGGCTCTCGCTCGCCGACGTCAAGGGCATCAGCGAGGCCGAGGTCGCCCGCGTCGTCGCCGGCCAGCCCTACGCCGACCTCGGCGACTTCTGGGCCCGCGCCCGGGTCAGCCGCCCGGTCGTCGAGCGGCTCGTCCTCGCCGGTGCCTTCGACTCCCTCCACGGCACGACGGCCGACGGCGGGCTCGGGCGGCGCGGCCGGGTCACCCGCCGCGACCTGCTCCTCCACGTCGCCGAGCTCGACCGCTGGGACCGGGGGAGCGGGCGCCCCCGCCCGAGCCGCCGCCGTGCGCTGCCCACCTCGGCCGCCCGGGAGGTCGAGGCGGGCGGGGTCGACGTCCGTCTCCGCGCGGCCGCCCAGAGCCGGGCCGCCCGCGAGGTCGTGCCCGCCGCGGAGCAGCCGACCCAGCTGACCCTCGACCTCGGCGACCGCCCGCGCCTCGTCGCCGGGGCCGGGCTGCCCGAGATGACCGGGGCCGAACGGGTCCGGGCCGAGCTCGACGTGCTCGGCCTCGACGTCTCGAGCCACGTCGTCAGTTTCTACGAGCCGCTGCTCGAGGCCCTCGGGGTCACCCGCAGCCGCGACCTCGTCGGCTCCCGGAGCCGCTCGGAGGTCTGGGTCGCCGGGGTCAAGGTCGCGACCCAGACCCCGCCGGTGCGCTCCGGACGACGGGTGGTCTTCCTCACCCTCGACGACGGCACCGGCCCCTCGGACTGCACCTTCTTCGAGGACGTCCAGGGCCCGTACTCCGGCGTCGTCTTCCACTCGTGGCTGCTCCTCGTCCGCGGTGTGCTGCGCCGCACCGGCGACCGCGGCGTCTCCATCCGCGCCACCGGTGCGTGGGAGCTCGCGGCGCTCTGGGACGCCTGGCAGCTCGGCGGGCTCGAGGCCGTGCGGGCCGCCGTCGCGGCGGGGGAGGCCGAGGCGGTCGCCCGCGCCGAGGCCGCCGAGCACGCCGCCCGCGAGGCCGCCGAGCGCTCCGGGCGCCGGGTCCTCGTCCACGCCTCCGGCTTCCGCCAGTCGCCGTACGCCGACATCAAGCCGGCGGGCGCCGACCCCCGCGCCGGCCGTGGGGCCCCGGTCCTCGACCACCCGGGCGGGATGCCGCGACCGGTCCCGGGCACGCCCCCGGGGCGGGTCGTCCCGGCCGCGGCGGCCGCGACCCCGGCGCTGCCGCCGCGCAAGCTGTGGCACGCGAGCCCCGGCAGCTCGGGACACTAGGGTGGGCACCGCACCAGCGCCCCACCGTCCCGGAGGAGACTCACCGTGTCCGACGACCGCGGCCGGCGGCCCGGCCCCGCGAGCGGGTCGCGGACGACGGCGGTCCAGCGCGTCCTCGACGCCCACGCCGAGCAGCGCCGCACCGCGCTCGGCCGGCCGCTGCGGGTCCTCGACCTCGGCGGGGGCACCGGCGGCACCGCCGTGCCCCTCGCCGTCGCCGGCCACGAGCTCACCGTCGTCGACCCCAGCCCGGACGCCCTCTTCTCGCTGCGCCGGCGCGCGAGCGAGCGCGGTGTCGAGGCCCGGGTCCGGGCGCTGCAGGGCGACGCCGACACCGTCGCCTCCCTCGTCGGCGCCGACGAGCCCTTCGACCTCGTCTGCCTCCACGGCACCCTCGAGGTCGTCGACGACCCCGCGGCCGCGGTCGGGGCGGCCGCCGGCCTCCTCGCCCCCGGGGGCACCTTCAGCCTCGTCGTCGCGCAGCGCCTGCACGCCGTCCTCACCCACGCCCTCGCCGGCCGGCTCGACCGGGCCCGCGCGGTCCTCGAGCGCCCCGACGGGCGCTGGGGCGAGGAGGACCCCGCGCCCCGGCGGTTCGACGAGGCCGCGGTCGTCGCGCTCGTCCAGGCGCAGGGCCTCACCCCGGTCCACGTCCAGGGTGTGCGGGTCTTCGCCGACCTCGTGCCCTCCGCGCTGCTCGACTCCGAGGCCGACCGCACCGCCCTCGCCGCCCTCGAGGAGGCCGCGGCGGCCGACACCGCCCACCCGGTGCTCGGCAGCCTCGGCAGCGCTCTGCACGTCCTCGCGACCCGGGGCTGAGCACCGGGGGAGCGCCCCGTGAGCCGGCGGCAGTTCGCGCTGCCCGAGCGGCTCGTCGACACCCCGCCCGACGACACCGGCTGCACCGTCCTCCACGTCGACATGGACGCCTTCTACGCGTCCGCGAGCCTGCTCGCCCACCCCGAGCTCGTCGGCACCCCGGTGATCATCGGCGGCGGCACCCGCGGCGTCGTCCTGTCGGCGACCTACGAGGCGCGCCGGTTCGGGGTCGCCTCCGCCATGCCGATGTCCCGGGCCCGTCGCCTCTGCCCGCAGGCCACCGTGCTGCGCCCCGACCACGACCTCTACGCGACGATCTCGGCCGGGGTGATGGAGACCTTCCGGTCGGTGACGCCGCACCTGGAGCCGCTCTCGCTCGACGAGGCCTTCCTCGACGTCTCCGGGGCGCTGCGCCGCCTCGGCAGCCCCGCGGCCATCGCCCAGATGCTCCGCGACACCGTCCACGACGAGCAGGGCATCACCTGCTCCGTCGGGGTCGGGCCGAGCAAGTTCGTCGCGAAGCTCGCCTCCGGGCTGGCCAAGCCGGACGGGATGGTCGTCGTCCCGCGCGACGAGGTCGTGCCGTTCGTCCAGCAGCTGCCCGTCGCGGCGCTGTGGGGGGTCGGGGACCGCACCGAGGAGGCCCTGACCCGGCTCGGCCTGCACACCGTCGCCGACATCGCCCACACGCCGCTCGCGACGCTCGAGCGTGCGCTCGGCACGGCCACCGGGCGCCACCTCCACGAGCTCGCCTGGGGGCGCGACCCCCGGCCGGTCGAGCGCGAGCAGCGCGAGAAGAGCATCGGCAGCGACGAGACCTTCGAGGCCGACATCGACGACGCCACCGAGATCCGCCGGCGCCTCCTCGGGCTCGGTGACCGCACCGCGGCCCGGGCCCGCGCGGCCGGGCTCACCGGGCGGACCGTCACCCTCAAGGTGAGGTTCAGCGACTTCACGACGATCACCCGCTCCCGGACGCTGCGCGAACCGACCGACAGCGGACGCACGCTCCACGCGACGGCGGTCTCCCTCTTCGACGCCCTCGGCCTCCAGCGCGCCCGGATCCGCCTCGTCGGGGTCCGGCTCTCCGGTCTCGTCCCGGCGACGGAGGCCCCGCTGCAGGGGGTGCTCGGCGAGCCCGAGCACGGCTGGCGGGACGCCGACCGGGCGGTCGACCGGGCCCGCGCGCGGTTCGGCTCGGGGGTGGTCCGGCCGGCCAGCCTCGTCCGTCCCCGCCATGCGGACGTCGAACCTCGTCCGTCTGGTGTGCAACCTCGTCCATCCGCTTCCGTGGGAGGACGACGCGACATATCCTGACATTCCAGAGCTACACCCCCGGGGGCGTCGTGAGGACGCCTTGGGCCGACCAGGGAGGATCTGTGCCCCTCTCCGACCACGAGCAGAAGATGCTCGAGCAGATGGAACAGGCGCTCGCCGCCGAGGACCCGAAGTTCGCCTCCAGCATGAAGGGCGGCGGGTCCCTCCAGCGACGACGGTGGATCATCGGCGTGCTCGGGCTGGTCGCGGGGCTCGGTCTCGTCCTCGTCGGGGTCAACACGACGATGTGGGTCGGGGCCATCGGCTTCGCCCTCATGGTCGCCTCGGTCGCCTATGCCGTCACCCCGCCCCGCAAGGCCCACCTCGGCGTCGTCAGCCCCGAGGGCGGCGTCCAGCCGGCCAAGGGCCGCCCCCGCCGCAAGAGCTCGCTCATCGACCGGCTCGACGAGCGCTGGGAGCGCCGCCAGGGCGGCAACTGGTGAATCCTGCCCGCCGCAGCAGCGGTGGGCGGACCCGTCAGGTGAGCAGCAGACCGAGCACATAGAGCCCGGCGACGACGAGCGCCGCCGCGAGCTCGATGCCCATGCTCTGGGCGACGGCCACGACGGCGTGCTTCGTGCGCGTCCACGCCTCCGCACGGGAGGCGCCCCGGCCGGTCTCGACGAGCCAGATACCGAGCACGAACCCGATGAGCGCCCCGATGACCGGGACGACGAAGAACCCGACGACCGCGAGGACGAGGGCCAGCGCCAGGGTCGAGGTGCGCACGCCCTGCGCCTTCATCCGCCGCCCGGGGACGAGGTACTGCAGCACGCGGCCGGCGACGGCGACGAGGACGGCGAGGGTCAGCAGGACCCATGCGGTGGGGGTGTGCGTGACGACGGCCCAGACGGCCACGCCCGCCACGACGAGGAGGGTGCCGGGCAGCGCCGGGACGACGATCCCGACGAGCCCGAGCAGGATGAGGAGCGGGGGCAGGACGAGCCAGATGTCATCCACCGGCGCGTCCACGGTGAGGGGTGCTGCGGGTGGGGTCAGTCGCCGACGACGGGCTGGCGCTCGGTCAGCCGCTCGCTCTCGTCGATGATGTCGGCCTTGTCCACGAGGGCCGGCACGTGCTCACGGCCGTGGTGGGCGCAGAACAGGAGCTCTCCGCCGGCGTGGAGGCGGGCGCGGATGTACGCCTGGGCCCCGCAGCGGTCGCACCGGTCCGCGGCGGTCAGGGTGGGTGCCAGTGCGGCGTTCACGTCGGCCTCCTCGGCTCGTCCGGGTCAGTGCTAGGTGTTCGGTCCACCGACCCTGTGTGGATCGGCAGGCGTTGCAACAGTCAAGCACGCCGTTTGCTTCCCGGGGCGGAGGGGGTGTCGAACTGACCGGGCGGTGTCGAGATCGTGACCTTTCGACCGACCCCCCGGACGCGTCGGCACCGGGCCCTGCGGTGCGCCTGTCGGGGGCCGTCGGGGCCGCCGGATACCCTGCGGACGTGCCTGCGACCGCTGCCAAGAAGACCGCGACGAGCAAGTCCGCGACCGAGTACACCGCCCACCACCTCCAGGTCCTCGAGGGCCTCGAGGCGGTGCGCAAGCGTCCCGGCATGTACATCGGGTCCACCGACTCCCGCGGCCTCATGCACTGCCTGTGGGAGATCATCGACAACGCGGTCGACGAGGCCCTCGGCGGCTTCTGCGACCGGGTCGAGGTCATCCTCCACGGCGACGGCTCGGTCGAGGTCCGCGACAACGGCCGCGGCGTCCCCGTCGACATCGAGCCGCGCACCGGCCTGACCGGCGTCGAGCTCGTCTACACGCGCCTGCACGCGGGCGGCAAGTTCGGCGGCGGCTCGTACACGGCCTCAGGAGGCCTCCACGGCGTCGGCGCCTCCGTCGTCAACGCCCTCTCCTCCCGGCTCGACGTCGAGGTCGACCGCGCCGGCAAGACCTACGCGATGAGCTTCCGCCGCGGCGAGCCGGGTGTCTTCTCCGACGTCGCCGGCGCCCAGGGCCGCAAGGACCCCGAGCACGGGTTCACCCCCTACACCGCCACGAGCGACCTCGAGGTCGTCGGCAAGCCGAAGCGCGGGGTCACCGGCACGCGGGTGCGCTACTGGGCCGACCGGCAGATCTTCCTCAAGGACGCCGGGCTCGACCTCGAGGGCCTGCTGGGGCGCGCCCGGCAGACCTCCTTCCTCGTCCCCGGCCTGACCATCGTCGTCCGCGACGAGCGGGGCGAGGAGCCGACGGAGGAGGTCTTCCTCCACGACGGCGGCATCTCCGAGTTCTGCGAGTACCTCGCCGCCGACGCCCCGGTCACCGACGTCTGGCGCCTCCAGGGCACCGGCACCTTCACCGAGACCGTGCCCGTCCTCGACGCCGCCGGCCACATGACCCCGACCGACGTCGAGCGCGAGTGCGTCGTCGACGTCGCGGTGCGCTGGGGCAGCGGCTACGACACGACGCTGCGCTCCTTCGTCAACATCATCGCCACGCCGAAGGGCGGCACCCACGTCGCGGGCTTCGAGCAGTCGCTGCTCAAGGTGCTGCGCAAGCAGGTGGAGGCCAACGCCCGCCGGCTCAAGGCGGGCACCGACAAGCTCGAGAAGGACGACGCGCTCGCCGGCCTCACCGCCGTCGTCACCGTCCGCCTCGCCGAGCCGCAGTTCGAGGGCCAGACCAAGGAGGTCCTCGGCACGGCCGCGGTCCGCCAGATCGTCTCGCGCGTCGTCGAGCGCGAGCTCACCGCGCTGCTCACCGAGACCAAGCGCCCCACCAAGCAGCAGGCCGCGACCCTCCTCGAGAAGGTCGTCGCCGAGATGAAGTCGCGGATCAGCGCGCGGATGCACAAGGAGACCCAGCGCCGGAAGACCGCGCTGGAGTCGTCCTCGCTCCCGGCCAAGCTCGCCGACTGCCGCAGCAGCGACCCCGAGCACACCGAGCTGTTCATCGTCGAGGGCGACAGCGCGCTCGGCACCGCGAAGCTCGCCCGCAGCAGCGACCACCAGGCCCTCCTGCCGATCCGCGGCAAGATCCTCAACGTCCAGAAGGCCTCGGTCACCGACATGCTCGGCAACGCCGAGTGCGCCTCGATCATCCAGGTCATCGGCGCCGGCTCCGGGCGCACCTTCGACCTCGAGTCGGCGCGCTACGGCAAGGTCATCATCATGACCGACGCCGACGTCGACGGCGCCCACATCCGGACCCTCCTGCTCACCCTCTTCTTCCGCTACATGCGGCCGCTCGTCGAGGCCGGCCGGGTCTTCGCCGCGGTGCCGCCGCTGCACCGCATCGAGGTCGTCAACCCCGGCAGCAAGGCCAACGAGGTCATCTACACCTACTCCGAGGCCGAGATGCGCCGGACGATGGCCTCGCTCGCCAAGCGCGGCAGGAAGACCAAGCCGCTCCAGCGCTACAAGGGCCTCGGCGAGATGGACGCCGACCAGCTCGCGGAGACGACGATGGACCCCGCCCACCGCACGCTGCGCAAGGTGACCCTCGGCGACCTCGACACCGCTGGCAAGGTCTTCGAGCTGCTCATGGGTGGCGAGGTCGGGCCGCGCAAGGACTTCATCATCGAGAGCGCCGGCGCGCTCGACCGCGAGCGCATCGACGCCTGAGCGGGGTCGCCACGCCCCGCGCCACCCTCGACGCGACCACGGCGCTCCCGCGCGCCCTGTTGCCGCTGCCCCGACGCTGGGCCATGGTGGGCGGACCGACGCCGGACCGGAGGCGTCCCGCAGAGGGGACCGACGATGAACACCGAGGTGGAGCAGGGCCGGGTCGCGGGCGAGGAGCCCACGGAGCTCAAGCGGGTGATGGGGCCGAAGCTGCTCCTGCTGTTCATCGTCGGGGACATCCTCGGCACCGGCGTCTACGCGCTGACCGGCGAGGTCGCCGCGGAGGTCGGCGGCGCGGCGTGGGTGCCCTTCCTCGTCGCGTTCGTCATCGCGACGATCACCGCGTTCTCCTACCTCGAGCTCGTGACGAAGTACCCGCAGGCCGCGGGCGCCGCCCTGTACACGCACAAGGCGTTCGGGCTGCACTTCGTCACCTTCATCGTCGCCTTCACCGTCATGTGCTCCGGCATCACGAGCGCGTCGACGGCCTCGCGGGCCTTCGCGGCGAACTTCGCCAAGGGCTTCGGTCTCGACAGCGGCAACGCGACGCTCGTCATGGCGATCGCGCTGCTGTTCATGGGCCTGGTCGCCCTCGTCAACTTCCGCGGCGTGGGGGAGTCGGTCAAGGCGAACATCGTCCTCACCTGCGTGGAGCTCTCCGGCCTCCTGCTCGTCATCATGGTCGGCTTCTACGCCCTGGTCGCCGGCCGCACCGACTTCAGCCGGACGGTCGTCTTCGACAGCCCCGGCGACAAGAACGCCTTCCTCGCCGTCACGGCCGCCACCTCGCTCGCGTTCTTCGCGATGGTGGGCTTCGAGGACTCGGTCAACATGGCCGAGGAGACCAAGGACCCGGTCCGCAACTTCCCGAAGATGATGCTCACCGGCCTCGGCATCACCGGCGCCATCTACGTCCTCGTCGCGCTCTTCGCCGTCGCGATCGTCCCGGTCGGTGAGCTGTCGAGCGGTGACACCCCGCTGGTCACCGTCGTCGAGACCGCGGCACCGGACATCCCCATCTCGACCCTGCTGCCGTTCATCTCGATGTTCGCCGTCGCCAACTCGGCCCTCATCAACATGCTCATGGCGAGCCGCCTGCTCTACGGCATGGCCCGCCAGGAGGTCCTGCCGCCGTTCCTCGGGAAGGTGCACCGCGGCCGGCAGACCCCGTGGGCGGCCATCCTCTTCACGACGGCCATCGCCGTCGGGCTCATCGTCGTCGTGACGCAGAACGCGGAGGGCCAGGTCATCTCGGCGCTCGGCGGCACCACGGCGCTGCTGCTGCTCGGCGTCTTCACGATCGTCAACGTGTGCGTGCTCGTCCTGCGCCGGGACCGGATCGACCGGGAACACTTCGTCGCGCCGACCGTCCTGCCGGTGATCGGCGCGGCGCTCTGCGCGTTCTTCGTCGGCCCGTGGACCGGCCGCGACGGGCTGCAGTACCAGATCGCCGGGTGGCTGCTCGCGATCGGTGTCGTGCTCTGGGCGGTCACCTGGTTCGCCAACCGGGCCATCCGCGGCAAGAAGACCTACCTGCGCGACCCCGAGGACCTCGCGGAGTCCGAGGGCACCGTCAACTGACGGGCACGGGTCCGGTCGACTCGCGCACGACGAGCTCGGTCGGCATGACGACCTGCTCGAGGGCCGGCTCCTCGCCGGTCAGCGCACGCAGGAGCAGGACCGCGGCCTCGCGGCCCTGGGCGGCGACGTCCTGGCGGACGGTCGTCAGGCCGAGGACGCCGGAGAGCACGTAGTCGTCGATCCCGATGACCGAGAGGTCCTCCGGGACACGCAGGCCGCCCTTGCGGGCGCTCTCGCGCACACCGATGGCCATCTCGTCCGAGGCGGCGACGACGGCGGTCGGGCGCTCGGGGCGGGAGAGCAGGACCGCGCTGTCGCGGGCGGCGGCCTCGGCGGTCCAGTCCGAGCCGAGGATCCAGTCCTCGACGACCTCGAGGCCGGCCTCGGCCATCGTCGCGCGGAAGGCCGTCAGGCGGTCCTGCGGCGTCTGGACGTGCGCGACGTTGCGCGGGACGTCGCCGATGTAGCCGATCCGGCGGTGCCCGAGGGAGATGAGGTGCTCGACGGCGGTGCGCATCGTCGCGCCGTCGTCGATGCGCACGCAGGCGCGGCCGGGGACCGCGGAGCCGATGGCGACGAGGGGGAGGCCGAGCCGGTCGACGAGGTCGACCTCCTCCTGCTCCATCGGCACGTTGAGGGTGATGACGCCGTCGACCCGCTTCCAGAGCATGTTCTGGGTCAGCGGGAGGCGCTGGTCGTAGCTGTCGTCCTCGAGGTCGAAGAGGATCGCGTGGTGACCGTGCGAGCGCAGCTCCTTCTCGATGGCGCTCACGAGGGTCGCGAAGAACCAGCGGGTGAGGAACGGCGCGACGACGGCGACGACCCTGGTCCGCCCGGAGGCGAGGGACGTCGCCGTCGGCGACGCGACGTAGTGCAGCTCCTCGGCGACCTCGAGGACCCGCTGCCGGGTCTCGGGGGAGACCCGGTCCAGGCCCCGGAGCGCGCGGGAGACCGTGGCCACGGAGACCCCGGCCGCCCGCGCGACGTCCGTGATGGTGCTGATGACGAGACCTCTTCCCGGTGGTCCGGCCGCGCTCAGCCCTTGAGCCCGCCCGCGAGCAGGCCGCGGACGAAGAAGCGCTGGAGGGCGAGGAACACCGCGACGGGGACGACCATCGAGATGAACGCACCGGCCGAGAGGATGTACCAGGCGCTGCCGCGTGACCCGGACAGCTCCGCGACGCGCACGGTGACCGGCGCGACGTCCGGTGTGCCGCCGAGGAACACGAGCGAGACGAGCAGGTCGTTCCAGACCCAGAGGAACTGGAAGATGCCGAACGCCGCGAGGGCCGGGGTGAGGAGCGGCAGGAGGATCTTGAAGAAGATCGTCACGTGCCCCGCGCCGTCGACCCGGGCGGCCTCCATGAGCTCGCCGGGCAGCTCCTTCATGAAGTTGTGGATGAGGAACGTCGCCAGAGGTAGCGCGAAGATCGTGTGCGACAACCAGACGCTCCAGTAGGACGCGCCGAACCCGAGCTTGTTGACGTAGATGTCGAGCAGCGGGATGAGCGCGACCTGCAGCGGCACGATCTGCAGCGCGAAGACGGCGACGAAGAGCCAGTCCCGCCCCGGGAACGGCATCCACGCGAAGGCGTAGGCCGCGAGCGAGGCGAGGAAGATCGGCAGGAGCACCGCCGGGACGGTGATGACGATCGTGTTGATGAAGTACTGGCTGAAGCTCGAGGTGCTGCTCGGCGCGAGCGCCTGGCGGTAGTTCTCGAGCGTGAAGTCACCCGGGTTGCTGAAGGCCGTCCACCAGCCGGTGCGCTGGATGTCGATCTGCCGGCGGAACGAGGTGACGAGCAGGCCGATCGTCGGGAGGGTCCACAGGACCGCGATGACGACGGCGACGAGGGAGGCCCAGGGCGAGGAGATCGCCTTGGCCGCGTTGCCGGCGGCGGACTTCTTGCGGCGCTTGCCGGTGACGGTGACGCCGCTCTCGGTGGTGACGGACTCTGGCGTGGCGGCGGGCTGGAGAGTGCTCACGGCTCAGGCCTCCTTCCGCATCTGCACGATGTTGTAGGTGACGATCGGGACGACGAGGATGAAGAGCAGGACCGCGAGCGCGGCGCCGAGACCCGGTGCGTTGTAGCGGAAGCTCTGGTTGTAGAACTCGTTGGCCACGACCGAGGTGTCGAACTGGCCGGCCGTCATGGTCCGGACGATGTCGAAGACCTTGAGCGTGCCGATGCCGATCGTCGTGAGGACGACGACGAGGGCGGAGCGGATGCTCGGCAGCGTGATGAACCGGAACATCCGGAAGCCGGAGACGCCGTCGAGGCGGGCGGCCTCGATGATGTCGTCGGGGATGGCCTTGATCGCGGCCGAGAGCACGGTCATCGCGAAGCCGGCCTGGATCCAGACCATGACGACGATGAGCATGAGGGTGTTGAGCGGGGCGTCGAGGAGGAACTGCTGGGTCTCGAAGCCCAGCGCCTTGAGGACGCCGTTGAGCAGTCCGATCTGCGGCCGCTCGGTCTGCTTGTACTGGTAGACGAACTTCCAGATGATGCCGGCGCCGACCATCGAGATGGCCATCGGCAGGAAGATCAGGGCCTTCGCGAACGCCTCGCCGCGGGCGCGGTCGATGAGGATCGCGTAGAGCAGGCCGATCGCCGTCGCGAGGAACGGGACGAGGACCACCCAGAGGGCGGTGTTGCGCAGCACCGTCAGCAGCTCGGGCTGGGTGAACATCTGCACGTAGTTGTCGAGCGAGAAGCCGGCCTCGCCGGAGCGTCCGCGCAGCGACTGGATGATCGTGAGGATCGCCGGGTAGAGCAGGCCGACGGCCAGGAGGAAGATCGCGGGGAGGGCGAAGAGGAAGCCCTGGACCTTCTCTCCCTCGCGGCCCTTGAACAGCGAGGCGAGGAAGAGGACGAGGCCGAAGATCGCGGCGAACAGCAGGACCGCGAAGGCCATGAGGAGGAACTTGCCGCCGGTGCTCTCGGCACGCAGCAGGGGTTCGGGGAGGATACCGACCGGGAGGGCCTGCACCACGCTGGACACCATCACGACCGCCTTTCGGGGTGTCTCGGAAAGGGGGAGCCGGGGTGGGGCGGGAACGCCCACCCCACCCCGGCTCGTGGACCTGTGGTCAGGTCAGGACTTCGGCCAGGACTGCTCGATGTAGTCCAGCGTGGACGCGTCGTCCTTGCCGGTGATCCAGTCGGTCATGCCCTTCCAGAAGGTGCCCGCACCCACGGCGCCCGGCATGAGGTCGGAGCCGTCGAAGCGGAAGGTGGCGTTCGCGTCGGTCAGCTGCTCGGCCGACAGCTTGTCGACCGGGTTCTTCAGCAGCGAGGCGTCGGCGTTCTTGTTGGCGGTGACACAGCCACCGGAGCCGCAGGTCTTGGCCCGCTCGTTGGCCCACTCGACCGAGGAGAGGTAGGTCTGGAAGGCCTTGACCTCGGGACGGTCGGCGAAGGCGGCGACGAACTCGCCACCACCGAGGACCGGGCGGTCCTCCGCGGTCTTCGACGGCAGGTAGAAGGCCCAGACGTCGCCGTCCTCGGCGACCTTGGTGCCCTCGGGCCAGTTGGCCGCGTAGAACGAGGCCTGGCGGTGCATGTAGCAGGAGCCGTCGAGGATCGGCTGGCCCGCGTCCTGGAAGGACGTCGAGGCGATCGTCTTGACGTCACCGAAGCCACCGTTGACGTAGGCCGGGTTCTTGAGGATCTTGCCGACCTCGGCGAGGGCCGTGGCGACCGACGGGTCGTTGAAGGGGATCTCGTGCTTGACCCACTTGTCGTAGGTCTCCGGGCCCGCCGTGCGGAGCATGACGTCCTCGACCCAGTCCGTCGCCGGCCAGCCGGTGGCGTCGCCGGACTCGATGCCCGCGCACCACGGCTTGGCGTCCGGGTTGTCCTTGGAGATCTTGTCGGTCAGGGCGAGGAGCTCGTCCCAGGTCTTCGGGATCTGGTAGCCCTTGTCGGCGAAGGCCGACGGGGAGTACCAGACGAAGGACTTGACGTTGGCGCCGAGGGCGGCGGCGTAGAACGTGCCGTCGACGGTGCCGTACTCCTTGAAGTCGGGCATGTTCTTGTCGACGTTGGCGACGACCTCGGCCGGGGCCGGCTTGACGGCGCCGGTGGCGACCATCGTCTTGAGCAGACCGGGCTGCGGCAGGTACGCGATGTCGGGGGCGTTGCCACCCTTGACGCGGACCGGGAGCTGGGCTTCGAACTCCTTGGAGCCTTCGTACTTGATGGTGACGCCGGTGCACTCCTCGAACGGCTTGTAGGAGGCGATGTGCGGCCCATCCTCGGGCGCGGTGATCGAGGTGTAGACGGTGACCGTCTTGCCCTTGAGGTCGCCGAACGCCGTGTAGGGCGCGCAGTCGATGCTGCTGGTGCCACCGCTGCTCGCGGTGTCGCCGGAACCACCGTCGCTGCCGGAGCCGCAGGCCGTGGCGCTGAGGGCCACCGCCAGGACTCCGGAGAACGCCAGGGCGCGGCGCGTCGAGATGAGGGCCATTGCCCGCCTCCATTTCACTGGGTCGCACCGAGGCGGGATGCCTCGGCGGTGAGGGGAACCGGGAGTAACGTAAAAGCGTTTACACATGCGGGTCAACGCCCTGTCGAGCGTGTGCGGTAACGATTACGTAACACGGCCGTCGCCCGGGTGGCCATCCGGCCGCCCCCGCGGTCCCACCAGCCCCTGCATTTCGGGGTCACCCCGAAATGTCCACGGGACAAGGGAACCGAGCCGGGGTCCCGCGGACGAAGCCTTGTGTCGGGCCGGCGCGGGGCCCGGATGCCTCAGCGGACGGGTGCGCCGATGCCCGCGACGACCGTCGGGTGCGGCGCGCCGGAGCCGTCGCGCTTCCCGCTCGCGGCGGGCAGCTCGAGCGCGACGCCGCCGGCACCCGACGCGCGGGCCGGCAGCGCGCCGACCCAGGCGAGCACGAGCGTGTCCTCGCCGCGCAGGAACCGGTGCGCGCGCACGCCGCCGGTCGCCCGACCCTTGGCCGGGTACTCGGTGTACGGCGCGACCTTGAGCGAGCCCGGCTGGGTGCCCGGCAGCGCGTCCGAGGAGCCGGACGAGGTGACGACGACGTTCTCGGCGGCCGGGTCGACCGCGCCGAAGAAGACCGCGGACGCCTTGGGGGAGAGGCGGATCCCTGCCATGCCTCCGGCGGCGCGACCCTGCGGCCGGACGGACGAGGCGGGGAAGCGCAGCAGCTGCGCGTCGCTCGAGACGAACACGAGGTCCTCGGCGCCGTCGCGCAGCTCGACCGCGCCGACGACCGCGTCGCCGTCCTTGAGGGAGACGACCTCCCAGTCGGGGCTCTTCGGGTACTCGGGCACGACGCGCTTGACGACGCCCTGCGCCGTGCCGAGCGCGAGGCCCGGGCCGTCGGGGTCGAGCGAGACGATGGTCAGCGGCTCCTCGCCGCGCGGCAGGTCGACGTACACGGCGAGCGGCGCACCCCCGGAGAGGCTGGGGGAGCCGCCGAGCGGCGGCAGCGCCGGCAGCTCGAGCGCGGACATCCGCACCATCCGGCCACGGGAGGTGACGAGTGCGAACTCGCCTCTCGCGGTGGTGCGCACGGCCCCGATGATCGCGTCGTGCTTGGCGCGCGGACCGTCCGCCGGGATCGGCTCGGCGGAGGAGGTGCGGGCGAGCAGGCCGGTGGAGGAGAGGAGGACCCAGCACGGGTCGTCGCTCACCTCGAGCGGCGTGGTCTGCGTGAGCGGCGTGCCGGCCGACTCCAAGAGCACGGTGCGGCGGGGTGTGCCGTGGGCCTTGGCGACGTCGGCGAGCTCGCCGGAGACGGTGCGGCGCAACAGCTTCTCGTCGGCGAGGATGGCCTCGAGCTCCTCGATGAGGCGCTTGAGCTCGTCGCGCTCGGCCTCGAGCTCGATGCGCGAGAACTTCGTGAGCCGGCGCAGCTGGAGCTCGAGGATGTACTCGGCCTGCACCTCGGAGAGGTCGAAGACGTCGATGAGGCGGGTGCGCGCGGCGGCGGCGTCGTCGCTGCCGCGGATCAGCTGGATGACCTCGTCGATGTCGAGGATCGCCACGAGCAGGCCCTCGACGAGGTGGAGCCGGTCCTTGCGCTTGCCGAGCCGGAACTCGGTGCGCCGGCGCACGACGTCGGTGCGGAACTGCACGTAGACGCGCAGCAGCTCCTTGAGCCCGAGGGTCTGCGGCTGGCCGTCGACGAGCGCGACGTTGTTGATGCCGAAGGAGTCCTCCATCGGCGTGTGCTTGTAGAGCTGCTCGAGGACGGCCTCGGGGTTGAAGCCGTTCTTGACCTCGAAGACCAGCCTCAGGCCGTTCTTGCGGTCGGTGAGGTCCTTGACGTCGGAGATGCCCTGGAGCTTCTTGGCCTGGACGAGGACCTTGACCCGCTCGATGACCTTCTCGGGGCCGACGAGGTAGGGCAGCTCGGTGACGACGATGCCCATCCGGCGGGGGGTGAGCTTCTCGACGCGGGCGGTGGCGCGAGTGAGGAACTTGCCGCGGCCGGTGAGGTAGGCGTCGCGGATGCCGTCGAGGCCGACGATCCGGCCGCCGCCGGGCAGGTCGGGGCCGGGGACGAACTTCATGAGGTCGTCGAGCGAGCAGTCGGGGTGGTCCAGGAGGTGGCGCGCGGCGCCGATGACCTCGACGAGGTTGTGCGGCGCCATGTTCGTCGCCATGCCGACGGCGATGCCGCTGGTGCCGTTGACGAGGAGGTTCGGGTAGGCCGCGGGCAGGACGCCGGGCTGCTCGAGGGAGTCGTCGTAGTTGGGGACGAAGTCGACGGTCTGCTCGTCGAGGCCGGTGACCATGAGCCGCGCGGCGGGGGCCATCCGGGCCTCGGTGTACCGGGAGGCGGCCGGGCCGTCGTCGAGGGAGCCGAAGTTGCCGTGGCCGTCGACGAGCGGCAGCCGCATCGTCCACGGCTGGGCCTGGCGCACGAGGGCGTCGTAGATCGCCTGGTCGCCGTGGGGGTGGTACTTGCCCATGACCTCGCCGACGACACGGGAGGACTTGACGTGCGGGCGCTCCGGGCGCAGGCCGAGCTCGGACATCCCGTAGAGGATGCGCCGCTGGACCGGCTTGAGCCCGTCGCGGGCGTCGGGCAGCGCGCGGGAGTAGATGACGCTGTAGGAGTACTCGAGGAACGCGGTGCGCATCTCCTCCTCGACGTCGATGTCGACGACGGTGCCGAGGGAGTCCTCGGGGGGAGGCGGGGGAGTCGTGCGCTTGGCCATGGGGTGGCGGCCGTCCTCGTGCTCGTGCGGTGCGCCGGGGTCAGGACCCGGCAGGGGGCGACCCCATCCTCACAAACGCCCCCGGCGGGGTCGTCACGACACTCCGAACCGGCCCCGGTGCAGCACCTCGTCGACCCCGCGGCGGCGGCGCGTGCGGGCCGACCCGGACACCCGCTCGGCCTCGTGGCCCAGGGCGACGACCCCGACGAGCCGGCGCCCGGCGGGCACGTCGAAGGCCGCCAGGACCTCGTCGTGGCGCTCGGCGGGCACGCCGAAGAACAGCGCCCCGAGCCCGCGGTCGACCGCGCCGAGCAGCACGAGCATCACCGCCATCGCCGTGTCGGTGTCCCAGTAGGGGACGGGCCAGCGAGCCGGGTCGCGGTCGGTCCACCCCTTGTCGGGCTCGGCGTAGCGGTCGAGGTAGGCGTCGGGATCGGACAGGCACAGCAGCAGGACCGGCGCGGCCGAGACGCCTCTCAGCCAGGCGTCGGGCGCGCCCGGGCCGGACGCCGCGGCCCAGTAGCGCTCGCGGTCGGCCGCGTCGGTCAGCGCGACGAAGTCCCATCCCTGGCTGAAGCCCGCGCTCGGCGCCCGGACGGCGAGCGCCACGAGGTCGCGGACCACCGCCTCCGGCACCGGCGCGTCGGGGTCGAACCGTCGGACCATGCGCCGCCGTCGGACGGCCTCGTCGAGCTCCACCCGGACAGTGTGCCCGTCACGCGCGGGCCGTCCGCGGGTGGCAGGATGGAGGCATGGCGGAGGCGACGCTCCCCCCGGGCTACCCCATCGCGTGGGAGGCCGACGTGGTGCTCCGCGACGGCACGGTGGCCAGCGTCCGGCCGATCCGCCCCGCCGACGGCGACGCCCTGCGGCGGTTCCACAACGCGCAGTCCGACGAGTCGATCTACCTGCGCTTCTTCGCGCCGCTGCGCCGCCTCTCGGACGCCGACGTCCACCGCTTCACGCACGTCGACTACACCGACCGCGTCGCGCTCGTCGTGACGATGCGCGAGGAGATCATCGGCGTCGGGCGCTTCGACCGGCTCGACGCCCGCAGCGCCGAGGTCGCGTTCAACATCAGCGACCACTACCAGGGCAAGGGCATCGGGTCGGTGCTGCTCGAGCACCTCGCGGCCATCGCCCGCGACGTCGGCATCGCCCGGTTCACCGCCGAGGTGCTGCCGCAGAACCGCAAGATGCTCGCCGTCTTCTCCGACGCCGGCTACGAGGTGGCGCGTCGGGTCGAGGACGGCGTCGTCGAGGTCGGCTTCGACATCGAGCCCACCGACCGCTCGCGCGCCGTCGAGATGAGCCGCGAGCACCGGGCGGAGGCGCAGAGCCTGCACTCGGTGCTCACCCCGGACACCATCGCCGTCGTCGGCGCGAGCCGGCGCACCGACACCTTCGGCGGGCAGCTGCTCGACCGTCTCCTGGAGTCGGGGTTCGCCGGGCGCGTCGTGCCGGTCAACCCGAGCTCGAAGAAGGTGCGCCGGCTGACCTGCTACCCGACCGTGCGCGACGTGCCCGGGACGGTCGACCTCGCCATCGTCGCGGTGCCCGCCGAGGCGGTGCTCGACGTCGTCGACGACTGCGCGGAGGTGGGCGTCAAGGCGCTGCTCGTCGTGTCCGCGGGCTTCGCCGAGGACGGCCCCGAGGGGGCCGCGCGGCAGGCCGAGCTCGTGCGGCGCGCCCGCGGCGCCGGGATGCGCGTCATCGGCCCGAACTCCTTCGGCATCATCAACAACGACCCCGAGGTCCGGCTCAACGCCACCCTCGCGCCGACGCTGCCGCCACCGGGTCGGCTGGGGCTCTTCGCGCAGTCGGGGGCGCTCGGGATCGCCGTGCTCGCGTCGGCCGCCCGGCGCAACCTCGGCATCTCGACCTTCGGCTCGGCCGGCAACCGGGCCGACGTGTCCGGCAACGACTTCATGCAGTACTGGATCGACGACGCGTCCACCGACGCGGTCGGCCTGTACCTGGAGTCGATGGGCAACCCGCGCAAGTTCTCGCGGATCGCGCGCAAGCTCGCGCTCATCAAGCCGGTCATCGTCGTCAAGTCCGGCGTCTCACGCTTCGGGGTGCCGCCGGGGCACGAGGTGCGCGAGACCAAGGCGCGCCCCGAGGTCTTCCGGGCGATGCTCAACCAGGCCGGCGTCATCCGCGTCGAGAACGTCCACCAGCTCTTCGACGTCGGGCAGCTCGTCGTGCACCAGCCGCTGCCGGCGGGCGACCGCGTGGCCGTCGTCGGCAACTCCGCCGCCCTCGGGGCGCTGACCGGCGACGCCTGCGCCAGCTGGGGGCTGACCGTGGCGCACGGGCCGGTCAGCCTGCCGAGTGAGGCCTCGGCCGAGGACTTCCACGCCGCCCTGCGCCGCGCCTTCGAGGACCCCGGGGTCGACTCGGTCGTCTCGTGCTTCATCCCGCCGCTTGCGACCGGTGACGCCGACGTCGCCGCGGCCGTGCGCGCGGCGGCTGCCGACTCCGACAAGCCGTGCGTCGCCACCTTCCTCGGCCTGCGCGGCGTCGACGACCGCGGCTCGGTGACGGGCACCGGCGGTGAGGTGCGGGCCATTCCGGTCTACGCGATGCCGGAGGACGCCGTGCGCGCGCTCGCCGCCGCGACCCGGTACGGGCAGTGGCGGGCCCGCGACCACGGCACCCCGGTCGCGCCGGTCGGCATCAACCGACGCGTCGCGGAGGACGTCGTCGAGACGGTCCTGTCGGTGCACCCGAACGGCCGACGCCTGACCCACGACGAGGCCACCGCCCTGCTGTCGGCGTACGGGGTCGACCTCTGGGGGCAGCAGGAGGTCGCGACCGTCGAGGACGCCGTCGCCGCCGCCGAACGCGTGGGCTACCCGGTCGTCCTCAAGTCCGTCGCCCCGATGGTGCGCCACCAGGGCGGCTCGGGCGGCGTGCGCGTCGACCTCGACGGCGAGCGCTCGCTGCGCGCCGCCTGGGCCTCGCTCAGCGAGCGGCTCGCCCCGCTCCAGGCCGACCGCTTCGTCGTCCAGCGGATGGCCAGCCAGGGCGTCGCGTGCGTCGTCTCCTCCGACGAGGACCCGCTCTTCGGCCCGGTCATCGGCTTCTCGGTGGCCGGCCTGCCGACCGAGCTGCTCGGCGACGTCGCGTACCGCATCCCGCCGCTCACCGACGTGACCGTCTCCGAGCTCATCTCGTCGGTGAAGGCCGCGCCGGTGCTCCACGGCTACCGCGGGCAGACCCCCGTCCACCGCGCAGCGCTCGCGGACCTCATCGCCCGCATCTCCGTCCTCGCCGACGACATGCCCGAGATCGCCTCGCTCGTCCTCAACCCGGTCAACGCCCACCCCGGCGGGGTCGAGGTGCTGGGGGCCGAGATCTCCGTCGCGCCGGCGCCGCGCCGCATCGACCCGGGTCGCCGCTCGCTGACCTGAGGCGCGTCAGCCCGCGCGGGCCTGCGCGACGAGGTCGCGCCAGGTGAGCGTGGCCGTGCTCGTGCTCGACGCGGTGCCCACCGGCGACCCCCAGCGCAGCCGCCAGTCGGCCCGGTCCCCCTTGGAGTCGAAGACGTTGACGTGGTGCGCACCGTTGGCCGCGGCGTAGGCGACGGCGTCGCGGAGCGCTCGCGACTTCCGCGCGGGGTCCCGGACGTCCTCGAGGTAGCCGAGCTCGCTGACCGACCAGGGCGTGCCGTGGCGGGCGGCGAAGTCGCGGACGAACGACATGAGGTACTCGGGGCGCCGCCAGTCGACGCCGTCTGTGTAGCCCGCTGGGCAGCACGCGGTCTGCGTCGCGTGCGGGAGGGCGTACACGTCGGCCGAGACGAGGTCGACGTGGCCGCCGTCGCGGGCGTCCGTGGGCCACCAGTCGTCCGGGGTGCTGCTCCACATCCCCTTGAACGTGATGTTCATGAGGACGAGGGCGACCATCCGCTGCCCGCCGTCGGCGGCGTCCTGCTCGTCGACGATCCGCTTGAGGGCGAGCAGGCCGGCGCGGTACTGCGCGGCGTCGAAGAGACCGGCGCCGTAGTTCTCGGGCTCGTGGTAGACGGTGAGGACGATGTCCTTCGGGGTCGTCGCCACGAACGAGCGGACCTGCTCGACCACGGGGTCGGAGGGTGTCGAGAGCCGCTGGGGGAGGACCCGGAACGAGTACTCGAACCGCGCCCCCGGATGGGCCCGGTGGGCCGGGGTGTCCTGCCAGCGCGCGTAGCCGAAGCCGGAGTCGAACTCGCGGTACATGTCGACCGGCCCGACGGCCGCGTCGAACCACGGCCAGCTGCTCGAGGCGGCGCCGAGGAGCAGGCGGTCGGTGGGCGGGCCGTCGCCCGGCCCGCCGTCGCCCGGCAGCAGCAGCAGGGTCCATGCCAAGGCGGTCGTGGCGGGCGTCGAGGTGGCCGACGCACCGGCCAGCGGCCCGCTCGGCACGTCCGCGCGGTCGACCAGCAGCGCCGAGAAGCGCCCGCTGCCGGTCCCGATGGCCGTGTCCCGGGTCGTCGCCGAGGCCGGTCCGTCCCACCCCGTCGTCGTCGAGGACCGGTCGGCCCAGTACGAGACGGCCGTCTCGCCGCCGCCGGCCTGCACCGAGGGTGCGGGGTGCGAGGGTGACGCCGAGGTCTCGACGGAGCCGACCGCGGTGACCGTCCCGTCCGCAGCGACGCCGCGCCAGACGCCGAGGGTGAGGACCGCCTTGGCGTAGGTCGTGGTGTCGAACCGCACCCGGGCCCCGGCCTCGCCGCCCCCCGCCGTGCGCCGGTAGACCGTGGACGTGACGGAGGCGGTGCCGGTCGTCGCGACGGTCGTCCAGCCCGAGAGCCCCGTCGGCCCCGTCCACCGGACGCTCGTGGCCCGCGTGAGGACGAGCAGCATCGTGTCGCCGGCCCGGGTGCCCGCGGGGACGACGACCTCCTTGGCGCGCTGGGCCTGCGGCGCCGAGTGCGACGCGCCGACGAACGTCACGCCGGTGGCGGCCTCCGCCCGCCCGGGGACGAGGAACGAGGCCAGGAGCGCGACGAGCACGCCGAGCACCGCCGGACCGCGACGAGCACCCTGTCGGAGCCCCATGGTCACACCTCCCACCCCTGGACCCGCCGGCCCGGCCGACGGTGGATGAGAGTGTGCCCGTCGGCGGGGTGCCTGTCACCCCCCGGACGGACGGGTGGGCCGAGCGGCGTCGCCTGCGCCGCACGTCACGGCACAATGGGCGCCATGACCAGCGCCCACCACGCTCCCGCCCTCCCGGCGGACCTCATCGCCTCCATCGACCGGGCCGGCTACTTCCCGGCCCTCGTCGCGGACGTCGTCTCCGCGGCCCTCGGGAGCGAGCGCATCGACAACCACCTCGTGCACCTCGAGACGACGTTCGACCGCGACGTCGTCCGGCGGCACATCACGGTGCTGGTCCTCACGCCGACCCGGCTGCTCATCGCGCACGCCGACGACCACGCCGACGAGCCGCCGGCGCCGCAGG
Source organism: Phycicoccus jejuensis (assembly GCF_000720925.1). GTDB lineage: Bacteria > Actinomycetota > Actinomycetes > Actinomycetales > Dermatophilaceae > Phycicoccus > Phycicoccus jejuensis. The sequence continues at coordinate 53,234 of NZ_JOEE01000008.1, forward strand.
AGGTCGCGACGGCCACGACGGAGTCCATCCCGCTGTCGGCGGTCAAGGGCGTCATGCTCACCCACGTCGTCGAGAAGCCCGAGTCGTACGTGCCCGGCACGCTCGGCCGCGAGGTGACGCTGACCCTCGGCTGGGGCACCGTGGCCCGCATCGACATGGTGCCGGCCGCGTGCAGCGACCCCGACTGCGACGCCGACCACGGCTACGAGGGGACCATCACCGGCGACGACATCGCGCTGCGCATCTCGGCCGCGGCCGACGGCGACGACAAGCTGCAGCGGGCGCTGGCCTTCGCCCGCGACCTGTCCGGCGCCATCGGGCAGCGCTGAGCGTGCTGCTCCCCGCCGCGCCCGACTACGCCTCCGGCAGCCTCGCCGACGTCCTCCCGAGCGTGTGCGCGTCGCTCGGCGTGCCGGGAGCGGTCGGCGGGCTGGGGCTGGCCCCGGCGCGGCGGGCCGTCGTCGTCCTCGTCGACGGGCTCGGGGCGGCGCAGCTCGCGCGGCGGCTCGGGCACGCCCCGTGGTTCCGGTCGCTCGCGGGCTCGACGCGGCGGGTGCCGGCCGGCTTCCCGTCGACCACCGCGACCTCGATGGGCACGTTCGGCACCGGCGCGACGTCGGGCGCGCACGGGATGCTCGGGTACGAGGTGATGGTGCCGGGGGAGGACCGCGTCTTCAACGAGCTGTCGTGGGAGGACGGCCCGGTACCGGAGCGCTGGCAGAGCCTGCCCACGTGGTTCGAGCGGGCCGAGGCCGACGGGGTCGCGGTGACCCGCATCGGCCCGGCGTTCTTCGACGGCTCGGGCCTCACGCAGGCCGCGCTGCGCGGCGGCCGGTTCCGGGCCGCCGACGCGCTCCCTGCCCGGGTCGACGCCGCCCTGGCCGCCGTGCGCTCGGCACCCCGCTCGCTCGTCTACCTCTACTGGGGCGAGGTCGACAAGCTCGGCCACGTCCACGGGCCCGAGTCCTTCGAGTGGACGACCGAGCTCGAGGCCGTCGACCGCGAGCTCTCGCGCCTCGCGGCCCGGCTGCCCGACGACACCTCCCTCACCGTCACCGCGGACCACGGGATGGTCCTCTGCCCGCAGGAGACCCGCCTCGACGTCGCCCGCGAGCCCGGGATGCTCGACGGCGTGCACCTGCTGGGCGGGGAGCCGCGCGCGACCCACGTCTACTGCCGCCCCGGGGCCGCCGTCGACGTCGCCGCCGCGTGGTCGGCGTGGCTGGGGGAGCGCGCGAGCGTCGTCCACCGCGCTGACGCCGTGGCCGCGGGGTGGTTCGGGACGGTCGACCCGGCGCACCTGCCCCGCATCGGCGACCTCGTCGTCGTCGCGCACGACGACTTCTGCCTCGTCGACTCCGCGCGGATGCGCCCGCAGCTGCTCGCGCTCGCGGGGATGCACGGGGCGCTGACCGCCGAGGAGCTCGACGTGCCGGTGGTCCACGCGCCGGCCCGCGTCGCCTAGGGTGTTCGCCCGTGGCGGATCTGGTGTTCTTCTCGGGGACGATGGACTGCGGCAAGTCGACGCTTGCCCTGCAGATCGACCACAACCAGCGCGCCCGCGACCGGCAGGGCATCATCTTCACGAAGCTGGACCGGGCGGGGGAGTCGGTGCTGTCCTCGCGCCTCGGGCTCGAGACGAGCGCCGTCGAGGTCGGTGACGACCTCGACTTCTGGGACGTCGTCGTCGAGCGGCTGACGGCCGGTGGGCGGGTCGACTACGTCATCTGCGACGAGGCGCAGTTCTACACCCCGCGCCAGGTCGAGCAGCTGGCCCGGCTCGTCGACGAGCTCGGGATCGCGGTGACGGCGTTCGGCATCACCGCCGACTTCCGGACCGAGCTCTTCCCGGGCTCGCGCCGCTTCATCGAGCTCGCGGACCGGGTCGAGGTGCTCCAGGTCGAGGCGCTCTGCTGGTGCGGGCGCCGGGCCACGCACAACGCGCGCATCGTCGACGGCGTCATGGTCGTCGAGGGCGCGCAGGTCGTCGTCGGCGACACCGCGGCCGCGAGCGAGGGGCTCGTCGAGTACGAGGTGCTGTGCCGCCGCCACCACATGCGCCGGATGAACAGCCACGCGGCCCGGCAGGCGTCGCCCACCCCCGACACGCTCCCGTTCGACCTCGACGCCTGCCCGGTCCCGCCACCCGCCTGACCGCGCCGGCCCCACCTGCCCCTCGCGCCTCAACATTTCGGGGTCACCCCGAAATGTCCACGAGACACGAGCTCGGAGCCGGGGTCTCGCGGACGAACCGGGGTCTCGCCGTGCCGGGTAGGTCTCGCAATGCCGAGGTGGACTTGCCGTGTCGGCGTGGTCTCGCGGTGCCGGGGTGTCATGGCGGGTCGGCGAGGCGAGGCAGGGGCGACAGAGCGAGGTCAAGTGGTCCAGCTGGGTGGAGGTATTCCGTTGATGCTGGAGAGCGGCCGGATACCTCGAACCGTTGGAGCGTCGTTGCATCGAGGTGAAACGCGACCGCGAGAGGGTCCGGTTTCACCTCGAACCGCCGGGAGCCGTGCTGGGTCGAGGTGAAACCCGACCGCGAGAGGGTCCTCTTTCACCTCGAACCGCCGGGGTCAGGAGGGGCCGGAGCCCTTCGTGCCGAAGACGATGTCGTCCCAGCTCGGGACGCTCGGACGGCCCTTGCGGCCGGCCGACGGACGCGCCGAGGCGGCCGGCGACTCCGCGGGATCGGGCTGCGGCGTCGCGGGCTCGGGAGCGGGGGAGACCGGTGCCTCGCGGACGGCGCGCTCGGCCTCGGCCTCCTCGCGGGCGTCGTCCTCGGGCCAGCCGCCGACGAGCGCGGTCGACGTCGTCGGCTCCTCGAGGTGCTCCTGGACCGGCTTGCGGGCGCGGGCGGCGGGCGGCGGCGGCGCGAGGACCGGGTCCTGGGTCAGCTCCTCGATGGGCAGCGCGTCGGGGCGGCCGTCGTCCTCGCCGGGCGTGTGCGTCGGGGAGGTGCGCCGCTTCGAGCGCCGGCCCCGCGCGCTGTGCTCGCGCATCGCGGCCATGAGGTCGATCGGCTCGTGCGGCTCGCGGGCCCGCGGTGCGGATGACCCGCCCGCGCGCTCGATGCCGCCGTCGGCGTCGACGTCGTAGACATCGAGGTCGCCCGGGGTGGGCGCGCGGTGAGGGGCGGGCAGCAGGCCGGACGTCGTGTCCTCGCTCAGCCAGCGCGCCTCGTCGTTGGTCGGGGTGACGGAGCCGCCGAGCGGCTCGTACAGCCAGGTGGCGGTGCGGCGGCGCCCACCGGCGGCGAAGACCATCGAGACCTGCCAGACGCCCTCGTCGTCACGGGCGGAGTCCCACTCGACGTCGTCGCGGTCGACGTCGCGGTCGCGCAGGCGCTCGGCGACGCGCTCCTCGAGGGTCACCGGGGCCGGGCCACGGGTGCCGACGGCGCAGCGGCGGGCGACGCGGGCGACGTGCTCGCGCTCGGCGAGGATCGGGCCCTCGAAGCGGTGCACCTTCTCGACCGGCCAGCCCGAGCGCTCGGCGACCTCCTCGGCGGACAGGCCGCGCCGGATGAGCGCCTGCACCTCGCGCGGGCGCATCCCGCCGGACATCTCGATCTGGAGCTGCCCGAGCCGGGGCCGGTCGCGCCGGGCGGCGGCACGCAGCGGCTCGTCGAGCGGCAGCCGGTAGCGACCACCGTCGGCGTCCGCGAGCAGGAGGTGCTGACCGTCCTCGTGGACGCCGATGAGGCGAAGGTCCTGCATGTCCGTACTCCCGGGTCGCTGGTCGTCAGGATGACGATGCCACCCTCGCGCATGTCGAGGGTGGAGCCCACGCCGGGTGTCCGTCGATTGCCCCGATAACCTCGTGCCATGACCGCTGCGACCGGCGACCTCGCCCCCTACGACGTCGTCCTGCTGGGCTCCTTCGGCGGCCCCGAGTCCGAGGACGAGGTGATGCCGTTCCTCCGCCGGGTGACCGCCGGCCGCAACATCCCCGACGAGCGCCTCGTCGCCGTCGGCGAGCACTACTACGCGCGGGGCGGCCGCAGCCCGATCAACGACCTCAACCGCGACCTCCTCGCCCGGCTGCGCGCCGAGCTCGAGCGCCGCGGCCTCGACGTCCCCGTCGTCTGGGGCAACCGCAACTCCGAGCCGTTCTTCGCCGACGCCCTCCACGAGGCCCTCGACGGCGGCGCGACCCGGGTCGTCTCGCTCTTCACGAGCGCCTACTCCTGCTACTCCTCGTGCCGGCAGTACCGCGAGGACCTCGCGAGCGCGATGGAGCAGGTCGGCCCGGCCGGTGACGGGCTCGCCGTCGACAAGGTGCGCCAGTACGTCCACCACCCGCGGCTCGGCGCCGCGTGGGCGCGGGCGCTCGCCACGGCGCTGCGCGGCCTCGACGACCCGTCCGCCGCGCGCATCCTCTACGTGACGCACTCGATCCCGCTCGCGATGGACGACACCTCCGGGCCGGGCGACGGCGAGGGCAACCTCTACACCGACCAGCACCTGCGCCTCGGCCGGCGCCTCGACGAGGTCGTCGGCGCCGAGCTCGGCGTGGAGCTGCGTGGCGAGCTCGTCTTCTGCTCGCGCTCCGGGCCGCCGAGCCAGCCGTGGCTCGAGCCCGACGTCAACGACCGCATCGAGGAGCTCGCCGCCGAGTCGAGCGCCCCGGTCGTCTGCGTCCCCATCGGCTTCGTCTCCGACCACATGGAGGTCGTCCACGACCTCGACACCGAGGCCGCCGAGACCGCCGAGCGAGTTGGGGTGCCCTTCGTGCGGGTGCCCACGCCGCACGCCGACGACGAGTTCGTCGAGGGCCTCGTCGACCTCCTCCTCGAGCGCGCGGCCGAGGCGCGCGGCGAGGTCGTCGTCCCCGAGTCCTGGCTGCCCGGTGACGTCCGGCCGTCGACGTGCGCGCCCGGCTGCTGCCCGAACCTGCGGATGGCCAAGCCGGCCCTGTGCGGCAGCGACTGATGCTCCCCGACGTCCCCGCCGGGCTCGACCTCGCGCAGCTCGAGGACGTCGCCTGCCGCGTGGCCCGCGAGGCCGGGCGGCTCGTGCGCGACGAGCGCCCCGACGACCTCGGCTTCAGCACGAAGTCGACGGGCACCGACGTCGTGACCGAGATGGACCAGCGCAGCCAGGAGCTGTTGCTGCACCGGCTCGGCGCGCTGCGCCCGGACGACGCCGTGCTCGGCGAGGAGGAGGGCGGCCGCGAGGGGACGAGCGGGGTCACGTGGGTCGTCGACCCCATCGACGGGACGACGAACTACCTCTACGGGGTGCCGGCGTACGCGGTGTCGGTCGCGGCCGTCGTCGGCGACCCGACCCGGCCCGGGCACTGGCGCAGCGTCGCGGGCGCGGTGCTCGACCCCGAGCGCGCCGAGCTGCACCACGCCCGCCTCGGTGGCGGCGCCTGGCTGACGACGGCCGCCGGCACCCGCCGCCTGCGCGCCCGTGGCACGACCGACCTCGCGCTCGCGCTCGTCGGCACCGGCTTCGGGTACGACGCCGCCGTGCGCGCCCGGCAGGCGGCCGTCCTGGCCGAGGTCCTCCCGCGGGTGCGCGACGTCCGCCGGCACGGCAGCGCGGCCCTCGACCTGTGCGCCGTCGCGACCGGTCGGCTCGACGGCTACTACGAGAGCGGGCTCAACGCCTGGGACCGCGCCGCCGGCGAGCTCGTCGCCCGCGAGGCCGGCGCGGTCGTCGGCGGGAGCGTCGACGACGTCGCCTCGCGCGACCTCACGTGGGCCGCGGCGCCGGGCCTCGCGGACGCCCTCGCGGCCCTCGTCCGGCCCCTCACGACCGAGCACGTCGGGAGCCTCGGGCAGCCCGGCTGACCGGGCGCAGGGACGACCCTGCACCGGGGGATGGACCCGCGTGGCGGGGGTATCCGGCGATGGTGCACAATCTGGCGCGCACGATCGTCCCACCGGGCACAAAGACGCCTCTCCGTGCGTTGTCCGGGCCGATCGGCACGACGAAGGGTGGAACACCAGCATGGCAACCGACTACGACGCACCTCGCAAGACCGAGGAGGACGTCTCCGAGGACTCGATCGAAGAGCTGAAGAACCGGCGCGTCGACTCCCGGTCCTCGAGCGTGGACGTCGACGAGACCGAGCAGGCCGAGGGCTTCGAGCTGCCCGGCGCCGACCTCTCCGGCGAGGAGCTCTCGGTGCGGGTCCTCCCGCGCCAGGCGGACGAGTTCACCTGCTCGCAGTGCTTCCTCGTCCACCACCGCAGCCAGCTTGCGAGCGACGCGAAGGGCGTCCTCGTCTGCCGCGACTGCGCGGCCTGAGCACCGCCGCACCCGTGGGAGGCCCGACCCGCGTGCCCGTCGCCGTCCGGCGGCTGCACGAGGACGCCGTCCTCCCGCGCTACAGCACCGACGGGGATGCCGGGGCCGACCTCAGCAGCGTCGCCGAGGTGACCCTGGCACCCGGGGAGCGGGCGCTGGTCCCGACCGGGATCGCGCTCGCGCTGCCGCCGGGGACCGTGGGGCTGGTGCACCCCCGCTCGGGCCTCGCGGCCCGGCACGGCGTGAGCATCGTCAACGCCCCGGGCACCGTCGACTCCGGCTACCGCGGCGAGGTGCTGGTCAACCTGGTCAACCTCGACCCGACCGAGAGCTTCACGGTGCGGGTCGGCGACCGGATCGCCCAGCTCGTCGTCCAGGAGTACCTCCACGCCGACTTCTCGGCCACCGATTCGCTTCCCGGCAGCGCCCGGGGAGAGACTGGACACGGGTCCACCGGGGGCTTCGGCTCCACCGACACCCCCTGACCCACCGACCACCACACGTTTCGAGGACCACCGCCGTGAGCATCTTCCGCAGGAGCAAGCGCACCGAGACCGAGCCGGCGTCCGCGCCGGAGGTCGAGGACGCCACCGCCGTCGAGGACGAGGGCACCGAGGCCGCGCCGGAGGACGACGCGGCCGACCGCACGAGCGGCCCCTACGACGTCAGCGAGGTCGACGGGCGCGACGGTCGCCTCGACCTCGGCGCCCTCTGGGTGCGCGGCGTCCCCGGGATGGAGCTGCGCCTCGAGGTCGACCAGGAGACGCAGGTCGTCAACGCGGCGACCGCGGTGTTCGGCGAGTCCGCCCTCCAGGTCCAGGCCTTCGCGGCGCCGCGCACCGAGGGCCTGTGGGCCGACATCCGCCGCGAGATCGCGATGTCCGTCGAGCGGCAGGGCGGCACCGTCGAGGAGGTCCCGAGCGAGCTCGGCACGCGGCTGCGGACGCGGCTGCCCTCGGCCGGCCCGGACGGGCGCACCGTCTTCGCGCCGGCGACCTTCGTCGGCGTCGACGGCCCCCGCTGGTTCCTGCGCGGCGTCCTCTCCGGGCGCGCGGCCATCGACGACGAGGCGGCCGAGCCGCTGCTCGAGGTGCTCCGCGAGCTCGTCGTCGTCCGTGGCACCGACCCGATGGCCCCGCGCGAGCTGCTGCCCCTGCGCCTGCCGCAGGACGAGCAGGCGGCGGCCGCCGACGAGACCGACGACGACGCGCCCGCGACGCTCGACCCCTTCGAGCGCGGGCCCGAGATCACCGAGGTGCGCTGATGACCCTTCGTGAGCGCCTGCGCGACCTCTCGCGCACGCCGCTGGAGCAGGACGCCGACGAGCTGCAGCAGCAGTCGGCCTCCGAGGGCGGCGACGACCTGTCGGCCCTGGCCCCCCGCTTCTCCGCGTGCGTGTGCGGCTCGGTCCGCGCCGTGACGCTGCCCCCGCGCCGCAGCGTGCCCGCCCTCGTCGCCGAGGTGTGGGACGGCAAGGGCGCGGTCAACCTCGTGTGGGTGGGCCGGCGCTCCATCGGCGGCATCGAGCCCGGGACGTTCGTGCGGGCCCGCGGTCGGGTCACGACGGTCCGCGGGGTGCAGACGATCTTCAACCCCGCCTACGAGATCCTCCCGAAGCAGTGAGCGCGGCCCACCCGGCGCCCGCGGCCGAGACCGTCGAGGCGCTGATCCGCCACCGCCTCTCGGTGGCGCTCGGCGGGTGGCGCGGGTCGGTCGAGACGGCGCTGCCGACCCTCGTCTTCGTCGTCGCGTGGTCGGTGAGCGACCACGACGTCACGGTCGCGGCCGTCGCCGCCGTCGCGGTGGCCCTCGTGCTCGCGGTGCTCCGGCTCGTCCAGCGCTCGTCCCTGCAGCACGTCGGCGGGGCGGTGTTCGCCACGGCGATCGCCGCGTTCTTCGCGCTGCGCTCCGGGGAGGCGCAGGACGCGTTCCTGCCCGGCATCCTCACGAGCGTCGGCTTCCTCGTCGCGACGCTGGTCTCCATCGTCACCCGCTGGCCCGCGGTCGGCTTCATCGTCGGCGCCGGCGACCCGCGGGCCGCCGAGGACCCGTTCGGCTGGCGCCGCGACGCCGGGATGGTCCGCGTCTGCATCCGGCTCACGTGGGTGCTCGTCGCGATGTACGTCGTCCGGGTCGCCGTCATGGTGCCGCTCTACCTCGACGAGCGGGTCACGCTGCTCGGCGTCGCCAAGGTCGCGCTCGGCTGGCCGCTCTGGGTGGCCGGCATCGCCGTGATGGGCTGGCTGCTCGTCTCCGGCCACACCCCGCTCGAGCCCGGCCGCGGGCCCGCCGCCGACGACGCCGACGCGAGCGACGACGCGGACGAGCCGCTGACCGGCCGCGACGCCTGACGTCGCGTCGCCCGAACCGGCTTGCGGCTCAGCCCTCCTCGTCGTCCTCGCGCTTCTGGCGACGGCCGGGGGAGAGCAGCGACTCGAGGTCGGACTCGGCCTCCGGGGTCGTGACGAAGAGGAGCTCGTCGAGCGGCTCGAGGGCGTCGTCGCGGCTCGGGGCGATGGGGTGCCCGTCGCGGATGATGCCGGTGAGGACGGTGTCGGCGGGGAAGGGCACGTCGCCGACCCGGGCGCCGGCGTAGGGGCTGCCGAGCGGCAGGGTCATCTCGACCATCATCGCGCGGCCCTGCTGGAACTCGAAGATGCGCACGAGGTCGCCGACGCTCACGGCCTCCTCGACGAGCGCGGTCATCAGGCGCGGGGTGGAGACGGCGACGTCGACGCCCCAGGCCTCGTCGAACATCCACTCGTTCTTCGGGTTGTTGACGCGGGCGACGGTGCGGGGGACGCCGAACTCGGACTTGGCGAGCAGCGACAGCACGAGGTTGACCTTGTCGTCACCGGTCGCGGCGACGACGACGTCGCACTCGGCGAGGCCGGCCTCGGAGAGGGTGTCGATCTCGCAGGCGTCGGCCTGCAGCCAGCTGGCGTCCGGGACCTTGGACACCCGCTCGCCGTCGGCCTCACGGTCGACGAGGAGCACCGAGTGTCCGTTGCGGATGAGCTCGCGGGCGATGGACCGCCCGACGGAGCCCGCCCCGGCGATGACGACGCGCATGGAGGAGCCTTTCGGGGTCAGTGGGAGGGGGGCGGCGCGTCGAGGACGCGCTCGGCGGTCGCGAGGTGCTCGCGCAGCAGGGCGAGGTGCACGAGGTCGCCCTCCTGGTACACGGTGTCGGCGCCGGGGATGAACCCGTCGCCGAGCCGGGTCACGTAGGCCAGCCGGCCCTCGGTGGCCGTCTCGACCTCGGTGTAGCGGCGGCCGATCCACGACGCCGCCACCGGGATCTCGGCGATGACGACGTGCCCCGACGGGTCGGTGAACTCGGGGACGTGACCCTGGGGGAGCAGGCGGCGGAGCATCTGGTCGCTCGTCCACTTGACGGTGGCGACGGTGGGGATGCCCAGGCGCTGGTAGATCTCGGCGCGACCGGGGTCGTAGATGCGGGCGACGACGTTCTCGACGCCGAACTTCTCGCGGGCCACGCGCGCGGCGAGGATGTTCGAGTTGTCACCGCTGGAGACCGCGGCGAACGCGTAGGCGTTGTCGATGCCGGCGGCCCGCAGGGTGTCGCGGTCGAAGCCGACGCCGGTGACCGTGCGCCCCTCGAAGGAGGTCCCGAGGCGCCGGAAGGCGCTCTCGTCCTGGTCGACGACGGCGACCTCGTGGCCGGCGCGTTCGAGGGCCCGGGCGAGGGAGGCGCCGACACGGCCGCAGCCCATGATCACGAAGTGCACGACAGGGACGCTACTACGCGCCCGCAGCGGACGGACCGCAGTCCGGGACGTGCACGCGCCGTGCGCGCTTCTGCCTACAGTTGTCCTCGTGTCAACACCCGGACGTCTCGTCAAGCGCGTCATCCTCGGGCGGGCGATGCGCAGTGACCGTCTCGGCGAGACGCTCCTGCCGAAGAAGCTCGCTCTGCCGGTCTTCGCGAGCGACGCACTGTCGTCGGTGGCCTACGCCCCCGACGAGATCCTGCTCACCCTCGGGCTCGCGGGCGGCACGCTCGCGCTGACCCAGTCGTGGAAGATCGCGCTCGTCGTCGTCTTCGTCATGGCGATCGTCATCATGAGCTACCGGCAGAACGTCCACGCCTACCCCAGCGGCGGCGGCGACTACGAGGTGGCGAGCGTCAACCTCGGGCCGCGGGCCGGCCTGACGGTGGCGAGCGCGCTGCTCGTCGACTACGTGCTGACCGTGGCGGTGTCGGTCTCGTCGGGCGTCCAGAACGCCGCAGCGGCCTTCGGCTTCGTCCGCGGGCACGAGGCGGTCGTCGCGGTGCTCATCATCGTCGCGCTCACCGCGATGAACCTCCGGGGTGTGCGCGAGTCCGGGACGGCGTTCGCCATCCCCACCTACCTCTTCATGGCCAGCGTGCTCGGCATGGCCGCGTTCGGTTTCTTCCGCAAGGTCTCCGGCGACCTGCCGCTGGCCGAGAGCGCGTCGCTGACGCTGCGTGCCGAGAGCGGTTTCGAGGAGCTCGGCACCGTCGCGATGGCCTTCCTCCTGCTGCGCGCGTTCTCGTCCGGCTGTGCGGCGCTGACCGGGGTCGAGGCCATCTCGAACGGCGTGCCCGCCTTCAAGAAGCCCAAGAGCCGCAACGCCGCGACGACCCTCCTGCTCATGGGCGTCGTCTCGGTGACGATGCTCATGTCGATGATCACGCTGGCCTCGTGGACCGGCGTCCACTACGCCGACGACGAGGCCAACCAGCTGCTGCGCGACGGCGTGCCGGTCGGTGACGACTACGTCCAGGACACCGTCATGGGCCAGGTGTCCAAGGCCGTCTTCTCCGACTTCCACCTCGGCGTGGTCGTCGTCTCGATCGTCACCGGCCTCATCCTCGTGCTCGCCGCGAACACGGCCTTCAACGGCTTCCCGGTGCTCGGCTCGATCCTCGCCCGTGACGGCTTCCTGCCGCGCCAGCTGCACACCCGCGGCGACCGCCTCGCGTTCTCCAACGGCATCCTCATCCTCGCCGGCGCGGCGGCGGCCCTCGTCGTCGTCTTCAACGCCGACGTCACCCGGCTCATCCAGCTCTACATCGTCGGCGTGTTCGTGTCGTTCACGCTGTCGCAGATCGGGATGGTGCGGCACTGGAACCGGTACCTGCGCGTCGAGAAGGACCCCGCGTCCCGGGCCCGGATGATGCGCAGCCGCGTCATCAACGGCGTCGGCGCGGCGATGTCCGGCACCGTGCTCGTCGTCGTGCTCCTCACGAAGTTCACGCACGGCGCCGGCTACGCGATCGCGGCGATGGCGGTCCTGTTCTTCCTCATGCTCGCGATCCGAAAGCACTACGACCACGTCCGCGACGAGCTGAGCGTCGAGGAGCGCGACACCAAGGCGCAGATGCTGCCCTCGCGCGTGCACGCCATCGTCCTCGTCGCGAAGATCCACAAGCCGACGCTGCGCGCGCTGGCGTACGCGCGGGCGACCCGCCCGTCCGTGCTCGAGGCGATCACCGTCTCGGTCGACCCCGACGAGACCAAGGGCCTGCAGCAGGAGTGGGACCGGCGCGACATCCCGGTGCCGCTCAAGGCCCTCGACAGCCCGTACCGCGAGATCACCCGTCCGGTGCTCGACTACGTCAAGTCGATCCGCACCGACAATCCGCGCGACATCGTCGTCGTCTACATCCCGCAGTACGTCGTCGGGCACTGGTGGGAGCAGATCCTCCACAACCAGAGCGCCCTGCGGCTGCGCACCCGGCTGCTCTTCACGCCCGGGGTCATGGTGTCGTCGGTGCCGTGGCAGCTCGCGTCGTCCGAGGGCGCCGAGGAGCGGATGGACGGCCCGGTGGCGGGCGACGTCCGCCGCGGCGAGTGATGGCGGAGCACCCGGAGGGGCTCGCGGTCGGCGACGAGGTCGAGGTCGACGTCACGGCCTTCGCCCACGGCGGGCACTCGATCGCGCGCGCCGACGGCCAGGTCCTCTTCGTCCGCCACACGCTGCCCGGTGAGCGGGTGCGGGCGCGGGTGACCGAGACCGGGTCCGGCGGTCGCTTCGTGCGCGCCGACGCGGTCGAGGTGCTCGACGCCTCCCCGGACCGCGTCGTGCCGCCGTGCCCGTGGAGCGGTCCCGGCCGGTGCGGTGGCTGCGACCTCCAGCACGTCGCGCTCGAGGCGCAGCGGCGGCTCAAGGCCGGTGTCGTCCGCGAGCAGATGAGCCGCCTCGCCGGGCTCGAGGTCGACGTCGACGTCGAGCCGGTGCCCGGTGACGACGGCGGGCTGGACTGGCGCACCCGCGTCGAGTTCGCCGTCGACGCCGAGGGCCGGGCGGGCCTGCGCCGGCACCGCTCGCACGAGGTCGTGCCGGTCGACCACTGCCGCATCGCCGCCCCCGGGGTCGACGCCCTGCGCGTCACGGAGCGCACCTGGCCGGGCGCCGAGCTCGTCGACGTCGTGGCGCCCTCGGTCGGGGCGCCCGTGGCCGTCGAGGTGCCCGGCGGGCCGGTGCCGGACGTCCTGGAGCGGGTCGAGGTGCCGGCCGCCGACGGCCGCCCGGGGTTCGTGCACGACTTCTCCGTCTCGGCCCGTGGCTTCTGGCAGGTGCACCCCGGCGCCCCCGCGACGTTCCTCACCGCGGTCCTCGACGGGCTGCGGGTGCGCCCGGGGGAGCGGGCGCTCGACCTGTACTGCGGTGTCGGGCTGTTCGCCGCCGCGCTGTCCGAGGCGGTCGGCCCGGACGGGCAGGTCGTCGCGGTCGAGGCCGACCGCGACGCCGTCGCCCGGGCGACCGAGGGGCTCGGGGCCGCGGGCAACGTCGCCGTGGTCGGTGCGCGGGTCGACGACGCCTTCGGGCTCGCGCGGACCGACCGCCGGCGGGGTGCGGCGCGCGGCCGCGGCCGTCGTCCGGCGCGCTCGCCCCTGCTGCCGCAGCGCGCCGACGTCGTCGTCCTCGACCCGCCGCGCACCGGGGCCGGCCCGGCCGTCGTCGGGGCCGTCGCCGACCTCGCGCCGCGGGCCGTCGCCTACGTCGCGTGCGACCCCGCGGCGCTCGCCCGCGACACCGCGGCCCTGCTCGCCCGCGGCTACCGGCTCGTCTCGCTGCGGGCCTTCGACGCCTTCCCGATGACCCACCACGTCGAGTGCGTCGCGATCTTCGAGCCCGCGACGGCGTGACGGGGCGGCCGGGCCGGCGCGCCGTCGTCACGGCGGCGCTCGGGGTGCCGTTCCTCGCGACGGGCTGCTCGACGTCGACGACCGGCGGCGACGACGCTCCGCAGGGCCCGGCGCCCGAGCGCATCGCCTACGGACCGCACGAGGCCCAGTACGCCGAGCTCACGCGGCCGACCGGTGCCTCGCGCGGTGTCGTCGTCGTGCTCCACGGCGGGTTCTGGCTGGCCGAGTACGACGTCTCGCTCGCCCGCCCCCTCGCCGCCGACCTCGTGCGGCGGGGCTGGATGGCGCTCGCGGTCGAGTACCGCCGGGTCGGCGACGGCGGCGGCGTGCCCGCGACCCTCGACGACGTCTCCACGGCGCTCGACCTGCTCGCCGACCGGGACCTCGCCGACGGCCCGGTCGTCACGCTCGGCCACTCCGCGGGCGGTCAGCTCGCCGTCTGGGCGGCCGCCCGGACGCGGCTCGAGCGCTGGCGCGGGGCGCAGGTCGTCCCGACGCACGTCGTGTCGCAGGCCGGCGTCCTCGACCTGCGGACCGCCGCCGACGAGGACCTCGGCGGGGGAGCGGTGCCGGGGTTCCTCGGCGGCACGCCGCAGGAGCGGCCGGAGGCCTACGCCTGGGCCGACCCCGTCGCGCTCGCGCCGGTCGAGGCGCCGGTCTGGTGCGTCCACGGCCCGGACGACGGCACGGTCCCGATCGCCCAGTCGCAGGCGTACGTCCGGGCGGCGCTCGCGGCCGGGGGAGCGGCGACGCTCATCGAGGTGCCCGGCGACCACCTCGACCAGGTCGACACCGGCTCGGACGCGTGGGCCCGCACGGTGGCCGTGCTCGACGGCCTCTGAGCAGCCGCATGTCTCCCGCGCGCGGCCGCGCGACACCCGGGGGGCGGGCATAGGCTCGACGCCACCGACCCGGTGTGGTTAGATATCTTGACGTCAAGATAAATAGCGGGTCCGTGCGACGACGCAACGACCCGGAAGGAGACCCGGTGGCCAGCACGAACAGCTTCGACGCCCACGGCACGCTCGAGGTGGGCGAGAGGTCCTACGACATCTACCGGCTGTCGACGGTCGAGGGCAGCGAGTCCCTCCCGTACAGCCTCAAGGTCCTCCTCGAGAACCTCCTGCGGACCGAGGACGGCGCCAACATCACCGCGGACCACATCCGCGCGCTCGGCGGCTGGGACGAGAACGCCCAGCCCGACACCGAGATTCAGTTCACCCCGGCCCGCGTCATCATGCAGGACTTCACCGGGGTGCCCTGCGTCGTCGACCTCGCGACGATGCGCGAGGCGATGAAGGACCTCGGCGGCGACGCCTCGAAGATCAACCCGCTCGCCCCGGCCGAGCTCGTCATCGACCACTCCGTCCAGATCGACGTCTTCGGCCGCGCGGACGCCTTCGAGCGCAACGTCGAGATCGAGTACCAGCGCAACGGCGAGCGCTACAAGTTCCTCCGCTGGGGCCAGACCGCGTTCGACGACTTCAAGGTCGTCCCCCCGGGCACCGGCATCGTCCACCAGGTCAACATCGAGCACCTGGCCCGCACGGTCATGGTGCGCGACGGCGTCGCCTACCCCGACACCTGCGTCGGCACCGACAGCCACACGACGATGGTCAACGGCCTCGGCGTGCTCGGCTGGGGCGTCGGCGGCATCGAGGCCGAGGCCGCGATGCTCGGCCAGCCCGTCTCGATGCTCATCCCGCGCGTCGTCGGCTTCAAGCTGACCGGTGAGATGAACCCCGGCGTCACCGCCACCGACGTCGTCCTCACGATCACCGATCTGCTGCGCAAGCACGGCGTCGTCGGGAAGTTCGTCGAGTTCTACGGCGCCGGCGTCACGGCCCTCCCGCTCGCCAACCGCGCGACGATCGGCAACATGAGCCCCGAGTTCGGCTCCACCTGCGCGATCTTCCCGATCGACGACGTCACGCTCGAGTACCTGCGCCTCACCGGCCGCGCCGAGGACGACGTCGCCCTCGTCGAGGCGTACGCCAAGGAGCAGGGTCTCTGGCTCGACCCGGCCGCCGAGCCGCGCTTCTCCGAGAAGCTCGAGCTCGACCTCACGACGGTCGTCCCCTCGATCGCCGGCCCGAAGCGCCCCCAGGACCGCATCGAGCTGACCCAGGCCAAGAGCGCCTTCCGCGAGGTGCTGCCGACCTACGTCGCACACGAGGAGGGCTCCGACGGCGAGGCCTCGTCCTTCCCGGCGTCCGACCCGACCCCGCAGGGCAGCCCCGACGGGCAGAACGGCGGCGAGGCCCCGGCCCACGAGGGCTCGGCCTCCGGACGCCCGAGCCGTCGCGTGCCGGTCACGCTCTCGGACGGCACGAGCTTCGAGATCGACCACGGCATCGTCTCGATCGCCTCGATCACCTCGTGCACGAACACCTCGAACCCGTCGGTGATGATCGCCGCCGCGCTCCTCGCGAAGAACGCGGTCGAGCGCGGGCTCACCGCGAAGCCGTGGGTCAAGACCTCGATGGCGCCCGGCTCCAAGGTGGTCACCGGCTACTACGAGGCCGCGGGCCTCTGGCCCTACCTCGAGAAGCTCGGCTTCCACCTCGTCGGCTACGGCTGCGCGACGTGCATCGGCAACTCCGGCCCGCTCGCCGAGGAGATCTCGGCGGCCATCCAGGAGAACGACCTCGCCGTCACGGCGGTGCTCTCGGGCAACCGCAACTTCGAGGGCCGGATCAACCCGGACGTCAAGATGAACTACCTCGCGAGCCCGCCGCTCGTCATCGCCTACGCCCTCGCCGGGACGATGGACTTCGACTTCGAGTCCGACGCCCTCGGCCAGGACACCGACGGCACCGACGTCTTCCTGCGCGACCTGTGGCCCGCCCCGGCCGACGTCGAGGAGACCATCCGCGGCGCCATCACCCGCGACCTGTTCGAGCAGGACTACGCCGACGTCTTCGCCGGCGACGAGCGCTGGCGGTCGCTGCCGACGCCCGAGGGTGACACCTTCGCCTGGGACGCCGACTCGACCTACGTCCGCAAGCCCCCGTACTTCGAGGGCATGCAGATGGAGCCGTCGCCGGTCACCGACATCACCGGGGCGCGCGTGCTCGCCAAGCTCGGCGACTCCGTGACGACCGACCACATCAGCCCGGCCGGCTCCATCAAGGGCGACAGCCCCGCGGGTCGCTACCTCGCCGAGCACGGCATCGAGCGCAAGGACTTCAACTCCTACGGCTCGCGACGTGGCAACCACGAGGTGATGATCCGTGGCACCTTCGCGAACATCCGCCTGCGCAACCAGCTGCTCGACGGCGTCGAGGGCGGCTTCACCCGCAACTTCCTCGCCGGCGGCGAGCAGACGTCGATCTACGACGCGTCGGCCGCCTACCAGGAGGCCGGGGTGCCGCTCGTCGTCCTCGCGGGCAAGGAGTACGGCTCCGGGTCCTCGCGCGACTGGGCCGCCAAGGGCACCGCGCTGCTGGGCGTCAAGGCCGTCGTCGCCGAGTCGTACGAGCGCATCCACCGCTCGAACCTCATCGGGATGGGCGTCCTGCCGCTGCAGTACCCGCAGGGCGAGAACGCCGAGTCGCTCGGTCTCACGGGCACGGAGACGTTCTCGGTCACCGGGATCGAGGCGCTCAACGACGGTACGACGCCGCGCACGGTGTCGGTCGTCGCGACGGCCGAGGACGGCACGGAGACCTCGTTCGACGCGGTCGTCCGCATCGACACCCCCGGTGAGGCGGACTACTACCGCAACGGTGGCATCCTCCAGTACGTGCTGCGGAGCCTCGTGCGCTGACGCCCGCGACACCCGAACGCGCCGCCCCGGACCTCACCGACCGGGGCGGCGCGCTCGTCTCCTCGCGGGGTCGCCGCGAGGGGTCTCAGCCCTTCTCGGCGCCCGCGTTCGCGCCCTGCGTGAAGTAGCGCTGGAACACGGCGAAGATGATCGCCGAGGGGATCGTCATGAGCAGCGCGGCCGCCATCGAGATGGGGTACTGGTTGCCCGAGCCCAGGCCGCCCGAGGTCAGCTGGCCGACGCCGCGGGTGAGGGTGAAGAGGTTCGGGTCGTTGGTCGCGATGATGAAGTGCGCCAGCTCGTTCCACGACCCCTGGAAGGACAGGATCGTCAGGGTGATGACCGCCGGGCGGGCCATCGGGAGGACGACCGACCAGAAGATGCGGAAGGTGCTCGCACCGTCGATGCGGGCCGCCTCCTCGACGGACGGCGGGATCGACTCGAAGAACTGCTTCATGATGAACACGCCGGCGGCGTCGACGAGCAGCGGGACGATGAGCGCCGGGTAGGTGTTGTAGATCCCGAGGTAGTTGAGCACGAGGAACTTCGGGATGAGCAGCACGATGCCCGGCACCGCGAGCACGGCGAGGATCGCCGTGAACACGGCGTCCCGGCCGCGGAACTTCAGTCGCGCGAGGGCGTACCCGGCGAGCGAGTTGAAGAACACCCGACCGATCGTCACGCACACCGTGACGATGACCGAGTTGGTGAACCACAGCGGGAAGTCGGTCTCGGCGAGCCGCTGGAACGCCGCGGTGGTCAGGGGGTCCGGGACGATCCCGAGGGGGTTCGCGACGGCGTCGCCGTTGGTCTTGAGCGAGGTCGAGACCTGGACGACGAAGGGGTAGATGTAGACGACAGAGAACGCGACGAGCGCGAGGTAGACCGCGAGCTTCTTGCCGCGACCGCTCCGGTGGACACGAGAGGATCCACCGGCAGCGGGCGGCAGGCGCGTCCCCATCGTGGCGGTCGCCTCGGCTCGCACCTGAGGGGTCACGACGTCCGCGGGTCCGAGGTCGCTCATGCCGTCGCCTCCTTCTTCTTCGCCGCGCGCTGCTGGGCGCGCCGGGCCTTCTTCGCGGCCGCCTCGTCCTTGTCGCGCAGGACGAACCGCTGGAACGTCGTGAGCACGAAGATGAGGACGAAGAGCAGGAACGCCATCGCGGCGCCCTGGCCCCACTGCTGCTGCCCGAAGGCGGCGGTGTACGACAGGTAGGCCGGCGTGAGCGTCGTCTTCGCGGGGCCGCCCTGCGTCATGACGTACATCTGGTCGAACACCTGCCACGTGCCGATGACGCCGAGCGTCACGACGAGGAGGATGGTCGGCCGCAGGTGCGGGACGGTGACGGCCCGGAAACGCTGCCACCGGTTGGCGCCGTCGACGAGCGCGGCCTCCTCGACCTCCGTCGGCAGGTCCTGGAGGGCCGCGAGGAACATGAGCATGAAGGTGCCGGCCGTGGTCCAGACGACCTGGAGCATGATCGCCGACAAGGCCACCGAGGGCCCGCTGAACCAGTCCCACAGCGACAGGCTCATCACCTGGTGGTCGGCGAGGGCCCCGGGTGGCGCGTCGATGCTCCACAGCCCGAGACCCTGGCCGGCGAGGTGGATGAGGCCGCGCGGGTCCGAGAACCACGTCGGGCCGTCGATGCCGAAGATCCCGAGGAACTGGTTGACGGCGCCCGTCCCGGTGAAGAGGAAGAGGAAGACCAGCGAGATCGCGACCGACGACACGACCGAGGGGAAGTAGAAGGCCGTCCGGAAGAACGTGCGGCCCTTGAGGAAGCGCTGGTTGACGATGACCGCCAGCCCGAGCGCGAGCACCGTCTGGAGCGGGACGACCCCGACGACGTAGTAGAAGGTGTTGCGCAGCGAGATCATGAAGTCTTGCCGCGAGAGCCCCTGCTCGGTGAGGAGCGCCTGGTAGTTCTCGGTGCCGACGAAGCCGACGCGGGACGAGAACGGGCTCCCGCGCCCCGTCCAGTCCGTGAAGGACACCCAGATCGCCATGAGGATCGGGATGACGAGGAAGAGCCCGAGGACCACGAGCGTGGGGGTGACGAACAGCCACCCGGCGGTGGACTGACGCTGCCCGTCCCCGCGGCGGCGGCGCCGCGGGGCCCGGCCGGAGCCGGTCCCCGCGGTGGTGCCGCGCTCGGCGACGGTGTCGGCGGTGCTCACTGGCCGAGCGCGGAGCCGGCGTTGGTGTCGAAGCCCTCGAGGACCTGCGGCAGGTTGGCGTTGCCGAAGCTCTCGAGCTTGGAGTTGAGGTCGGCGACGACCTGCTCCATCCCGGGCGCGTTGATCGGGCCGTGGCCGTACTCACCACCGGCGATGAACGGGGCGTCCTCGGGGAACTTGCTCTTGTACTGGTCGGCGGCCGACTGGCGGCTCGGCATGACCCCGAACGCGTCGGCGAAGGCCATCTGCTGGTCGACGGTGGTCAGCGACTTCACGAGGTCGACGGCCTGGGCCTGGGCCTTGGAGTCGGACGCGACACCCCAGCACTGGGTGAACTGCAGCGTGCCCTTGCCCGCCGGGCCGGCCGGCAGCTCGACGGTCTTGTACTTGAGGTCCGGGTAGTCGTTCTTGACGGCGCCCTTGATCCAGTTGCCCTCGATAGTCATCGCGGCTTTGCCGGTGCCGAACGCCTCACCGCCCCAGCCGGAGTCGAGCTGGTTGGACATCTTGAAGTTGCCCGCCTTGACGTTGCGCTGGACGTACTCGAGGGCGTCGGTGACCGCCGGGGTGTCGGCCGACGCGCTCTTGCCGTCGTCGGACAGCCACCAGCCGCCGTTCTGGACGACGAACGCGCCGAGGCGGTCGATGCCGACCCCGATGCCGAGGCCGACCTGGTCCTTCGTGGTCAGCTTCTTCGAGACGGCCTCGAGCTGGTCCCACGTCGTCGGGACGTCGGCGTCGGTCAGGCCGGCCTTCTCCCACGAGTCGGTGTTGATCTCGAGGGCGAGGGTCGAGAAGTCCTTGGGGGCGCAGTACTGCTTGCCCTCGTACGTGAAGGTCTGGCGCAGCGGCTCGTAGAAGTCGCTGTTGTCGGAGAGCTGGTCCGCGTACGGGTAGAGGCTGCCGTTCTTCGCGTAGTCCGCGAAGCGCGAGGCGTCCATGTAGAAGACGTCGGCGGGCTTGCCGCTGGCGAAGCCCTGGGCGAGCTGCTGGTTCATGTCGCTCGCGACGGTGACGGTGACCTTGTTGCCGGACTTCTGCGCCCAGGCGTCCGCCGCGGCCTTGACGGCGTTGGTCTCGGCGTCGCCGGAGGACGCGATGAGCATCGTCAGGTTGGCCGGGCCGCTGGCCGACGCCGGTGCGCTGGATGCGCCCTCTTCCTCGAATCCTCCTCCGCCGCAGGCGGACAGGGCCAAGGCGCCGGTGAGGGCCAGGACCAGGGCGGTGGTACGGGTCGTGCGCGTCATCGTGACTCCTTCGTCGGGGTGGTGCGCGGGGGTGGCCGGGTCAGGCCCGGGTGCTGCGGGCGGTGGTCAGGGTCGGCCGGAGCAGCGAGCCGTGCTCCGGCGGTGGAGAGCCCTCGAGAGCGGCGCTCACGAGGTCGAGGCAGGTCTCGGCGATGGCCTCGAAGGGCTGCGCGACCGAGGTGAGGTGGTGCATCGTCGCCGTCTCGGAGCCGTCGAAGCCGACGACGCCGACGTCGCGACCGGGCTCGAGACCGCGGCGGACCAGGGCGTGGTGGACGCCGAGGGCGAGGACGTCGGAGGCGCAGACGACGGCGTCGCCGGGGGAGAGGTGCTCGAGCAGCGCGGTGGCCGTGGCCGTGGCGTCGTCGAGGTCCTGCTCGGCGACCGCGGCGGGGCCGGCGACACCGCCGGCGTCGGCGCAGGCCCGGGCCCAGCCGCTGCGCCGGTCGTCACCGACGACCGAGCCCGCCGGCCAGCCGAGGAACGCCACGCGCTCGTAACCCTGGTCGCGGCAGTGTCGGACGGCGTCCTCGGTGCCGGCGCCGCCGTCGACGTCGACCCAGCGGGTGAACGTCGGGTCGTCCCAGACTCGGCCGAAGGTGGCGTAGGGGATGCCCTGCTCCTCGAGCCACGGCGGGCGCGGGTCCCCGTGGTGGGTCTCGGCGAGGACGAAGGCGTCGACGAGCCGACCGGCCCACATCGAGCGGTAGCCCTCGAGCATCGGGTGCCCGGACTGCGAGCCGAAGGGCACGATGTGGCAGCCGTGGCGGGCGGCGCCGATGCTCAGGGCGGTGAGCACGGGGGCGGTGGTCGCGTTGTGGGCGCCGAGCGTGTGCAGCTCGATGCCGACGGCACCGGCGCGACGGCTGCGCAGCGACTGGGCGGAGCTGGAGGCGCGGTAGCCGAGCTCGTCGATGGCGGCCCGCACCCGCTCGAGGGTGTCGGGGCGGACCCGCTCGGGGTTGTTGACCGCGTTGCTCACGGTCTGGCGCGACACGCCGGCGGCGCGGGCGACATCGTGGATGGTCACGCGGTCGGCGTCGCCGGGCTGCGGGGTCATCGGTCCTCCTCGTCGAGGGTCCTGCGCCTGTGAACGTTCAAACGATCGTGACGACGGTTGATTTGAACGATCAAATGGATAGGGTCGTCACTGTGCATCGACCTGACACCGGAAGTCAAGAGGCCGCCGTCGACCCCGAGCGCTCGCGCCAGCCGTGGCTCCACGAGCTCGAGGTGGCGGTCCGGGGACCGGTGACCTGCCTGGCTGCGCGCAGCGGCGACGTCGACGCCGGGTGCGAGGGGGGCGAGGCCACCGGCCTGCTCGTCGACGACCGTCGTGTGGTGCACCGGCTCGTCCTCCGGGTCGACGGGCTCGCCCCGACCCCGGTCGTCGCGGCGAGCCGCGGCGGCTCGTCCGAGACCCTCGCCGTCGCCCGCCACCTCGGCGACCCGGGGCCCGACCCCACCGTCGAGGTCGCCCGGCACCGGGTGCTGACGGACGACGGCCTCACCGAGACCGTCGAGGTCCGCAACCGTTCGGCCGAGCCCGTGCGCTGCGTCGTCGAGCTCCTGGTCGCCGGCGACGGCGCCGACCTGCACGACATCAAGCACGGTGTGGCACAACCCCGTCCGCTGCCGGTCGCCGTGTCCGACGAGGTCGCCTCCTGGTGCGACGAGCGGCACGCGGTGACCGTCCGCGGTGAGGGCGCGCAGGTGTCGGCCGACGGAGCCGACGCGTCGCTCCGGTGGTCGCTCGAGGTCCCGCCCGCGGGGGCACGGACCGTCGTCGCGGAGGTCGCCGCCCGCCGCCTCGCCACCACGGCCTTCGACGCCGACGCCGGGTCCGACGCGCTCGGCTTCGACGTCGTCCACGTCGAGGCCGACGACGCCCGGTTCTCGCGCACCGTGCAGGACGGCCTCGAGGACCTGCGCCACCTCGCGATGCGCGACCCGCTCGCCCCCGACGACGTCTTCGCCGGGGCCGGCACCCCGTGGTACCTCACCCTCTTCGGCCGCGACGCCGTGTGGGCGGCGCGGCTCTCCCTCCCGTTCGGCACCGACCTCGCCCGCGGCACGCTGCGCGCGCTCGCCCGGCGCCAGGGGCGGCACGACGACCCCGTCACCGCCGAGGCGCCCGGCAAGATCCCGCACGAGATCCGGCGCACCGCGTTCGGCAGCGAGGGAGGCATGGTGCTGCCGACGACCTACTACGGCACGGTCGATGCGACCCCGCTCTGGGTCTGCCTGCTCCACGACGCCTGGCGGTGGGGCATGGACGCCGCGGTCGTCCGCGAGCTCGCGCCCGCGCTGCACGCGGCGCTCGGCTGGATGGAGCGTGCGGCCGACGGCAGCCCCGACGGCTTCCTGCGCTACCTCGACGAGACCGGCACCGGCCTGGCCAACCAGGGCTGGAAGGACTCCGGCGACTCGATGCGCGACGCCGCCGGGCGTATCGCCGAGGGTCCGATCGCCCTCGTCGAGACGCAGGCCTACGCCGTCGAGGCGGCCCGCGCCGCGGCCGACCTGCTCGAGCAGGTGCTCGACGCCGACGGCGGGCGCTGGCGCGCCTGGGCCGAGGCCCTCGCGGGTCGCGTCGAGACGTCGTTCTGGTCCGACACCGGGGGGCGCCGCATCCTCGCGATGGCGCTCGACGGCCACGGCGCGCCGGTCGACGGGCTCGGCAGCAACATCGGGCACGTCCTCGGTACCGGCACGCTCGGTGCGGTGGGCGAGGCGCGGGTCGCGGCGGCTCTCGCGAGCCCCGAGCTGCTCGGCCCGCTCGGCATCTCGACGCTCGCGCGCGACAACCCCGCCTTCAACCCGATCGGGTACCACACCGGCTCGGTGTGGACCCACGACACCGCGATCTGCGGCCTGGGCCTCGCGCGAGCCGGGTTCCGCGACACCGCCGCCCGGGTGGCCCGGGCCCTCGTCGACGTGTCCGCCGCGAGCGGGTACCGCTGGCCGGAGCTCTACGGCGCGGACCCCGTGCTCGGCCGTCCCGCGCCCTACCCGGCGAGCTGCCGCCCGCAGGCGTGGGCGGCGGCGAGCGCCGGCGCGCTCGTGACGACGGTCCTCGGCCTGCGCGCCGACGTGCCGGCCGGCCGGCTCCACCTCTCGCCCCTCCCGGACGCCCCGTTCGGGGCGCTGGACGTGCGGGGGCTGCGCCTCGGCGACGGTCTCCTGGACGTCGAGGTCGACGCCGAGGGCCAGGTGCGTGCGGTGCGTGCGCCCGACGGCATCGACGTCGAGGTGGGCTGACCGGCGCGCAGGCCCGCTTGTTAGCGTGACCGTCCGGCCGCGGCGGGGGACAGGTCCTGCCCGGCACGACGGAAGGACCGACCGTGCTCGACGTGCTCTGGGGACTCGGCGGGATGGCCGCCCTCCTGCTGGCCGCCGTGGCCATCTCGACCGACCGCCGGGCCATCCGCCCGCGGACCGTGGCCGCCGCCCTCGGCCTGCAGGTGCTCTTCGGGGTCCTCGTCCTCTACGTCCCGCCGGGGCGCGCGGCCCTCGACGCCGCGACCCGGGCGGTCCAGGCGGTCATCGACTCCTCGAAGGAGGGCATCGCCTTCCTCTTCGGCTCGCTCGTGCCCGAGGACGGGGTGGTCTTCGCGCTCCAGGTGCTGCCGGTCATCGTCTTCTTCGCGGCCCTGACGTCCGTGCTCTACCACTGGAAGGTCCTCCAGCGGGTGGTGCGCGTGCTCGGCTCGGGGCTGCACGTCCTCCTCGGCACCTCGCGCGCCGAGTCGGTCAACGCCGCGACGAACGTCTTCCTCGGCCAGACCGAGGCGCCGCTCGTCATCCGTCCCTACCTCCCGCGGATCTCGACCTCCAGCCTCTTCGCCGTGATGACCGGGGGTCTCGCGACCGTCGCGGGGTCGGTCCTCGTCGGGTACGCGCTGCTCGGCGCAGAGCTCGACCAGCTGATCGCCGCCGCGTTCATGGCGGCGCCCGGCGCCCTGCTCATGGCCAAGATCGTCGTGCCCGAGAGCCAGGAGGTCGACGCCGACGGCGTGCCGGTGCGGGTCGCGACCGGGGGCGGCGGGGTCGCCGACGACGAGGACGCCCCGGAGGAGGCGCCCGAGCCCGAGGAGGAGGAGCACGTCAACGTCATCGACGCGGCGGCCGACGGCGCCGCGCAGGGGCTCAAGCTGGCCGCCAACATCGGCGCGATGCTCCTGGCGTTCATCTCGCTCATCGCCCTGGTCAACCTGCTGCTCGGCGCCGTCGGCGGGTGGTTCGGGCAGCCCGACCTCACCTTCGAGCGGCTGCTCGGCTGGCTCTTCGCACCCGTGATGTTCCTCGTCGGTGTGCCGTGGGACGAGGCGGTGCGCGCCGGCAGCTTCGTCGGGCAGAAGACGGTCGTCAACGAGTTCGTCGCCTTCAGCAACTTCGGCCCGGTCGCCGACGAGTTCAGCGCGAAGACCAAGGCCATCGTCACGTTCGCCCTCACCGGCTTCGCCAACCTCGGCTCGCTGGCCATCCTCCTCGGCGGCCTCGGCGGGATGGCCCCGAACCGCCGATCCGAGATCGCGACCTACGGCGTGCGTTCCATCGCGGCGGCGACGCTGGCGAACCTCATGAGCGCGGCGATCGCCGGGATGCTCCTCGCCTGAGCGCGCGGGACGGGGTCCGGCTCAGGCCGGGTGCAGCCCGCACTCGGTCTTGCCGAACCCGACCCAGCGCCCGGAGCGCTCGTCGGCGCCGGCCTCGACGCGCTGGGTGCACGGGGCGCAGCCGATCGACGGGTAACCGTCCGCGAGGAGCAGGTTGACCGGCACACCGTGCTCGAAGGCGTAGGTCGTCACGTCGTCGGAGGTCCACGTGGCCAGCGGGTTGACCTTGACCAGCCCGAACGTCTCGTCGAAGGTCACGACGGGGGTGTTGGCCCGCGTGGGCCCGTCGGCGCGACGGACGCCGGTGGCCCAGCACTCGTAGTCGGCCAGGGCCGCGCGCAGCGGCTCGACCTTGCGCAGGCGGCAGCACTCGGCCGGGTCGCGCTCGAACAGGCGCGGGCCGACGCGGATGTCCTGCTGGGTGACGGACAGCCGCGGGCGGACGTCGACGACGGTGACGTCCAGCTCGGCCGCGACGCGGTCGCGGGTGTCGTACGTCTCGGTGAAGTGGTAGCCGGTGTCGCCGAAGAGGACGTCGACGCCCGGCAGGTGCTGCGAGACGAGGTGGGGGAGAACCGCGTCCTGCATGCTGCTCGCGACGGCCAGGCCCTCGCCGAACGCCTCGACGGCCCAGGCGACGACGTCGTCGGCCGCGGCGTCGGGGCCGAGCTCGCGCGCGCCCGAGGCGGCGATGGCGCGCAGGGCGCCGGGGTCGCGGCGGGTGGAGGTGCGGGCGGTCGCGGTCATCGGAGCTCCTCCTCGTCGACCCGGTGGACCCAGGACGAGAACGACTCGCTGCCCTCGCGCTGGGCGAGGAAGCGACGGACCAGGCGCTCGACGAGGCCGGGCAGGTCGTCGGCGGTCACCTTGAGGCCGCGGACGGTGCGGCCGAGGCCGGCCTCGTCGCGGTCGGCCGACGCGAGACCGCCGCCGAGGTGCACCTGGAAACCGGGCAGCTGCTCGCCGTCGACGGTGACGAGCTGGCCCTTGAGGCCGATGTCCGCGACCTGGATGCGGGCGCACGAGTTGGGGCAGCCGTTGACGTTGAGCGTGATGGGGGTGTCGAGCGACGCCGTGACGTCGGCGAGGCGCTGCTCGAGCGCCGCGACGGTGGTGGCCGCCGTCGCCTTGGTCTCGACGATCGCGAGCTTGCAGTACTCGATGCCCGTGCAGGCCATCGTGTGGCGGCGGAACGGGCTGGGGGACACCGAGAGCCCGAGCTCCTCGAGGCCCGCGACGAAGCCGTCGAGGCGGTCCGGGGCGATGTCGAGGACGACGAGCTTCTGGTGCGGCGTGAAGCGGACACGGTCGGTGCCGGCGGCCTCCATGAGGTCGGCGAGCCCGGCGAGGACGTCACCGCTGACGCGGCCGACGACCGGGGCGGCGCCGACGTAGTGGTTGCCGTCCTTCTGGAGGTGCACGCCGACGTGGTCACCCGGCGTCGACGGCGTGGGCGGGGGAGGGCCGTCCGGGAGGGCGTACCCGAGGTAGTCCTCCTCGAGGACGCGGCGGAACTCGGCCGGGCCCCACTCGGCGAGGAGGAACTTCAGGCGCGCCTTGGTGCGCAGCCGGCGGTAGCCGTGGTCGCGGAAGATCCGGATGACGCCGAACCACACGTCGGCGGCCTGCTCCTGCGTGACGAACACGCCGAGGCGCTCGGCGAGGCGGGGCGCGGTCGAGAGCCCGCCGCCGACCCAGAGGTCGTAGCCGGCGCCGAGCTCGGGGTGGACGACCCCGACGAGGGAGATGTCGTTGATCTCGTGGACGACGTCGAGGCTCGGGTGGCCGGTGACCGCCGACTTGAACTTGCGCGGCAGGTTGGCGAGGTCGGGGTCCCCGACGAAGCGGGAGACGATCTCGTCGATGACCGGCGTCGGGTCGATGACCTCGTCCGCGGCGATGCCGGCGAGCGGGCTGCCGAGGACGACGCGCGGGGTGTCGCCGCACGCCTCGGTCGTCTGGAGGCCGACGGCCTCGAGCCGACGCCAGATCTCGGGCATGTCCTCGACCCGGATCCAGTGGTACTGGATGTTCTGCCGGTCGCTGATGTCGGCCGTGCCGCGGGCGAACTCCTGCGAGATGCCGGCGACGACGCGCAGCTGGGGCAGGGTCAGGGCCCCGCCGTCGAGCCGGATCCGGAGCATGAAGTACTCGTCGGAGAGCTCGGTGTCGGACAGCTGAGCCGTCCGGCCGCCGTCGATGCCGGGGCGGCGCTGGGTGTACAGGCCCCACCAGCGGAAGCGGCCGGCGAGGTCCTCCGGCGGGATGGAGCCGAAGCCGTCGCGGCTGTAGACGGTCTCGATGCGCTCGCGCACCGACAGGCCGCCCTCCTCCTGCTTCCACACCTCGTTGGCGTTGAGCGGCTCGCGGCCGTCGACGGCCCACTGCCCGTTGGACCGCCCGGTGCGGGGCGGGCGCAGGGCGCGCGACGGGGTGGAGTCGGTGGTGGTCATGGGGTCCTCACGCAGGGGGCGATCACGTTTCGTTGTCCAAGGTATAACACCCCATTATCCCCGCCACCGGGGTCCACCATGTGGTCGGCATCGCTATGATCGAACACGTGTTCGACGACGCGGCTCCGGGTGGTGGGCCCCCGCTGCGCGCCGGCACCCCGGCCGCGCCCGTGCGCCAGCGCTCGGGCGCCGGGGCCACCGGCGCGGGCGGACCGCCGGGCTGGCCGCAGGGCGTCCCACCGCCGGGCACCCACGGCTGGGAGCAGCGGGCGGTCGCGTGGCTGCTCGACCACTGCCCGCCGGACTACCGGCTCTACCCCGCGTGGCGGCGCCACCCGGTCGCCCTCGCCTGGCTCGCCGTGCGCCACCTCGACGCCCAGCTCGACGCGATGCGCTCCTCCTACCGCGAGGTGCGGGTCGCGCTCGTCGACGACATCGGGCCCGAGGGGGTCACCCAGGTGCTCGCCGACCTCGAGTGCGAGGGGGTGCGCCTCGTCGCCGCCCGGCGTGCGGCGGGGCTCCTGCTCGACGGCCTGCGCGGCCTCGAGTTCGTCCCCCGCCTCTGACCACGAGCCGGGTCGTCACTGTGGTGACGCGGAACTTGGCGCGGGACGCGGATGTATCCGCGTCCAGGAATGATGTCCGCGTCATCACCGCGACGACGCGGATGCTCGCTCCGCTAGCTGCGCTCGGCGAGCATCTGCTCCATCAGGGTGATCTCGGCGGTCTGCGCGCGGCGGATGGCGCCGGCGAGGGTGCGCACCTCGTCGGTGCGGGCGTCGGCGAGCGCGGCGTCGGCCATCTGCACCCCGCCCTCGTGGTGGGCGATCATCAGCCGGAGGAAGAGCCGCTCGGCCTCGACCCCGCGGGCGGCCCGCAGCTCGTCGAGCTGGGCGGGCGTCGCCATCCCCGGCATCCCGTCGCCGGAGGCGCCGTGGGCGGCGTGCTCGCCGCCGACCCACGCCATCGGGGCGCGGGAGGCGGTCTGCGGCAGGCCCCACTGGACGAGCCAGCCGTACATCTGGCCGGCCTGCTGCTGCTGGCTCGTGATGATGTCGAAGGCGAGCGTGCGGACGGCCTCGTCGTCGGTGTCGTCGCGTACCGCGAAGGCCATCTCGACGGCCTGGAGGTGGTGGGTCTGCATGTCTCGGGCGAACCCGGCGTCCGCGCCGAAGTCGGTGACCTCGGACGTCGAGGCCAGGCGGCCGACCGCGACCGTGCCGCCGACACCGGCGAGCAGGGCGAGGACCGCGACGAGGACGAGGACCCCGCGGGGACGGGCCGCGGGCGTCACGAGGTCGGCTGGTCGCCGGCGCCGGTCTGCGGGAGGGTGCCGTCGCTGCCGCCGGTGCACGCCGCACCCGGCTCGGGCGTCTGCGGGCCCTGGCGGTACTCGCGGATGAACTCGTCGAGGCGGGCGTCGTCGACGCCGGTCAGGTCAAGCTGCTTGCCCCACGCGGACGCGACGACCGGCGCGCGCAGCCCGTCGACGGGGGAGACGACCATGTAGGTGTCCGGCACGCGGTCGACGAGCGTCTGCACCTGCGCCGCGGGCAGGTCCGAGCGGTAGGTGACCCAGACGGCGCCGTGCTCGAGGGAGTGGACGGCCAGCTCGTTGGGCACCGGCTGCGGGTAGACGCCGCAGTTGAGCCAGACCGGGTTGTGGTCGCCGCCGACGGGCGGGGTCTGCGCGTAGGTGACCGGGGTCGTCACGTGGTTGGCGCTGACGTCGTCGTAGCTCTTGACGGCGTCGAGGGTGGGGCGCGAGGAGGTGTCGCGCCAGATCGTCACGCCCACCGTCGCGACGATGGCGAGCACGAGGAGAGAGACACCGCCGACGACGAGGAGGCGGGAGCGTCGCTCCTTGGCGCGCTGGGTCTTCTGCACCTCGGCGAGGGCGCGGGCGCGGGACGACGAGGGCACAGGGAGCCTCCTGGGTCGGGCCCACCGGGTGGTGGACGGTTCAACCATCCCCAGCGTCCCGCAGGGCCGGTGAGTTCCCGGTTCGTGGAGGTCTCGTGGAGATCCTTCCCACCCCGCCCCGGGGTGCCGGGAGGCTCACCCGCAGCACCTAGACTCGTCGGGTTACCCGGACCCCGAGGACAGGACGAGGAGGTAGGCGCCGTGAGCCTGCTGGAACGGATCGCCGGCCCCCGCGACCTCAAGGCGCTCCCCGCGGACCGGCTGCCCGAGCTCGCCGCGGAGATCCGCGCCTTCCTCGTCGAGCAGGTCTCGCGCACCGGCGGCCACCTCGGGCCCAACCTCGGCGTCGTCGAGCTGACCATCGCCATCCACCGGGTCTTCGACAGCCCGCACGACGCGGTCGTCCTCGACACCGGGCACCAGTCCTACGTCCACAAGCTGCTGACCGGCCGCCACGACTTCTCCGGCCTGCGCACCGAGGGTGGCCTGTCCGGCTACCCGAGCCGCGCCGAGTCGCCGCACGACGTCGTCGAGAACTCGCACGCGTCGACCTCCCTGTCGTGGGCGCACGGCATCGCCGCCGGTCGCGTCGTGCGCGGCGAGCGCAACCGGCACACCGTCGCGGTCATCGGCGACGGCGCGCTGACCGGCGGCATGGCGTGGGAGGCCATCAACAACATCGCGGCCGAGCAGGACCTGCCGCTCGTCATCGTCGTCAACGACAACGAGCGCTCCTACGCCCCGACCCGCGGCGGCCTCGCCGACCACCTCTCGACGCTGCGCACGACCCGCGGCTACGAGCGCTTCCTCGACTGGGGCAAGCGCAACGTCTCGCGCACGCCGGTCGTGGGCGGCGCGATGTACGAGACGCTGCACGGCGTCAAGAAGGGCATCAAGGACATCGTCGCCCCGCAGGGGATGTTCGAGGACCTCGGCCTCAAGTACGTCGGCCCGATCGACGGCCACGACGAGCCGGCCGTCGAGGCGGCGCTGCGCAAGGCCAAGGCCTTCGGCGGGCCGGTGCTCGTCCACGTCATCACCCAGAAGGGGCGCGGCTACGACCCCGCCGTCTCCGACGAGGCCGACCAGTTCCACGCCGTCGGCGTCATCAACCCCGAGACCGGCCTGCCCCTCGAGATCGCCGGCCGCTCCTGGACCGACGAGTTCTCCGACACGATGGTGCAGATCGGCGAGGAGCGCCCCGACGTCGTCGCGCTCACCGCGGCGATGATGATGCCCGTCGGGCTCCAGCCGTTCTGCGAGCGCTTCCCCGAGCGCACCTTCGACGTCGGCATCGCCGAGCAGCACGCCCTGACGATGGCCGCCGGCCTCGCGTTCTCGGGGCTGCACCCGGTCGTCGCCGTCTACGCGACCTTCCTCAACCGCGCCTTCGACCAGCTGCTCATGGACGCCGCGCTGCACAAGGCCGGCGTCACGGTCGTCCTCGACCGCTCGGGCGTCACCGGGCCGGACGGCGCGTCGCACCACGGCATGTGGGACATGACGATCTCCGGCGTCGTGCCGGGCCTGCACCTCGCCGCGCCGCGCGACGGCCAGCAGGTGGCCCGCGCGGTCCGCGAGGCCGTCGACATCGCCGACGCGCCGTCGGTCGTCCGCTTCCCCAAGGGCACGGTGGGGGAGCCCCTCACCGCCGTGCGCACCGTCGACGGCGTCGACGTGCTGTCCGAGCCGGACGACGGTGACGTCGACCTGCTGCTCGTCGGCATCGGGTCGATGGTCGCCACCGCGCTCGCGGCAGCCGAGAAGCTGGCCGCCGAGGGGCACCGCGTGCGGGTCGTCGACCCGGTGTGGGCGCTGCCCGTGCCGGCGGCCCTCGCGTCGCTCGCCGGCGCCGCCGGGCGCGTGGCCGTCGTCGAGGACAACGTCGTCGTCGGAGGCATCGGGACGCAGGTCGTCCAGGCGCTGCGCGACGCCGGTCTCGGGCTGCCCGTCGACACCTTCGGCCTGCCCAAGCGCTTCCTCGACCACGCCTCCCGCGGACGGGTCCTCGACGCGGTCGGGCTGACGCCGGACGCCGTCGCGTCGGCCCTGCGCGAGCGCCTGGCCTGAGCGGCGTCGTGGAGAGCCGCCGCGACGAGGTGCGCGCCGCCTACGACGCCATCGTCGAGGACTACGCCGCGACCTTTCCCTCGACCGAGCCCGAGCTGCCGGTCGACCTCGCGATGCTCGACCACTTCGTCGGGCGGGTCGTCGCCGGCGGCGGGGCGCACGTGCTCGACGCCGGCTGCGGGACCGGCCGCATCGCCCGGTACCTCGTCGACCGCGGCCTCTCGGTGGTCGGCGTCGACCTCTCGCCGGGGATGCTGGCGATGGCCCGGCGCGACCACCCGGACCTCGAGCTGCACGAGGGGGCGCTCACCGAGCTGCCCCTCGCCGACGTCTCCGTCGACGGAGTCGTGTTCTGGTACAGCCTGGTCCACCTCACCGATGACGAGCTGCCGGTCGCGCTGGCCGAGGCCGTGCGGGTGCTGCGTCCCGGCGGGCACGACGTGTCGCTCGTCCGGTGGCACTGCGGGCCGAAGCAGGTGCTCGACGCCCTGGCCGACGCCGGGTTCGTCAAGGAGGCGCGGCTCGTGCGCGAGCCGGTCGGCCGCGAGCGACACGGTCAGGCGTTCGTGCTCGCCCGCCTCGGCTAGCGTCGCGGGCATGGTCCGCATCGGAGCGATCGTCCTCAGCACCGCCGACACCGAGCGCGCCGGCGCGTTCTGGAGCGAGGCGCTCGGCTACGACCGGGGACCCAACCCGGACTTCCTCGCCCCGCGGGGTGACGGCCCGACGCGCCTGCACCTCGACCGCACGGACCGGACCCACCTCGACCTCTGGGTGGACGGTGCGGAGGAGCAGCGCGCCGAGGTCGAGCGCCTCGTCTCGCTCGGGGCCGAGCGCGTCGAGTGGGACTACCCCGACGACGCGGACTTCGTCGTGCTGGCCGACCCGACGGGCACGCTCTTCTGCGTCGTCGACGCCGGCCGGTAGCGCCGGCCCAGCCTCGTGCCGGCTGCTGCGGTCAGCCCGCGGGGTCCGCGATGCCGGTGGCCGTCACGAGGTGCAGCCGCTGGACGTCGACGCTCGTGACGAACTCGTCGACCCGGTCGAGGAAGGCTCGGGTCGTGGGCTGGGCCTCGTGCTCGTCGAGCGCGGCCTCGTCGTCGTACAGCTCGTAGAAGATGCGGACGTCCGGCTCGCCCTCGAGCGCGTGCACCGCATAGGCCAGGGTGCGCGGCTCGTGGGTGGCGATGCCCGCCACCGTCTCGCGCATCATCGCGTCGAACGCCTCGGCCCGCCCGGGCCGCAGCTCGAACCGGACCACCAGGCCGAACCGGGTCATGTGTCGCTCCTCGTCATGTGCCGACCCTCCCACGTCGCGGGCCCGTGGGACGGGGGAGACTGGGACCCATGTCCGCCGTCAGCGTCCCGTGGTCGGAGGGTTCGTGGACGCACGAGCCCGTGCAGGTCGAGACCGACGGGGAGGACCTCCTCGTGACGGCGGCCGAGGGCTCGGACGCCTGGCGGACCACCTCGTACGGGTTCGTCCACGACTCCGAGCACGCCCTGCTGCGGCCCCTGGACCGGGAGGGTGCGGTCGAGGTGACGTTCACGGTGGCCTTCACCGACCAGTTCGACCAGGCCGGTGTGTTCCTGCGCGCGTCGGCGACGCAGTGGGTCAAGGCCGGCGTCGAGCACGTCGACGGCGCGCCCAGCGTCGGGGTGGTCGCGACGAGGGACCGCTCGGACTGGTCGGCCTTCCCCGTCCCGTCGTGGGCGGGCCGCCGGGTCACCGTGCGCGCCAGCCGATCCGGAGACGCGGTGACGGTCCGGGCCAGGGTCGACGACGAGCCGTTCGTGATGATCCGCGTCCTGCCGCTCGACCCCGACCTGGACGTTGAGGCGGGGCCCTTCGTCTGCACGCCCACCCGGTCCGGGCTCACCGTGCGCTTCCACTCGTGGGAGGTCTCTCCCGCGGACGCCGCGCTGCACTGACCTGTCCCACGAGGATGCTGGCGCCGACGTCCGGGGACGCGCTATGAATCCGCCGCCGAGGCCCGTGGCGAGGCCCAGCACGTTCTTCCCCTTCGACACGTCGAGGTCGGCCACGTTCTGTCCCCTTGGTGCTACAGCCGGTCGAGCACCTTGCTGACCAGGTACACGAGCGCGCCGAGCGTCACGGAGGTGGTGGTCAGGGCAGCACCGACCACGAAGAAGCCCGTCTCTGACAGGGCCGTCACCACGCCGACCACGACGCCGGCGGCAGCGGCCAGCAGCCCCAGCCAGACGACGCCGTAGATGCGCGTCTCCGCCGCGTCGAGGTCCCGACGCTCCTGCCCCTCCACCGAGCTCGTCATGGACGGATCGTAGGGCGCGTGGCCCGACTCGCGCAGCGGTCTAGAGACCCTTGAGGAAGTCGGGGTCGTCGTCCGGACCCTGCGAGCGACGGCGCTCCTGTGCGCGGAGCCACTCCTGCTCGCGGCGGTGGTCCTCCCAGCGCTGCTGCTGGGTGCGCCCGGACCACGTGTCGCGGGTCGGGCGACCGGCGACGAGCCACGCCACGCCACCGACGATCGGGAACAGCAGGATGATGAAGATCCACGCGAGCTTCGGCAGGTTGCGGATGACGAGCTCGTCGGTCTGGACGGCGTCGATGAGGCAGTAGACGGTCAGGGCGAGCTCGAGCAGCACCGGCAGGTAGCGGATCACGCGGGGCAGCGTCGCACGTCACGCACTGCGTCGTCATCCGATCGGGGCAGATGGGCCCTGCCGAGGCCCGGTTCGTCACAGGGACGGCGCGGAAAGTGGCGCGGGACGGGGATACAAGCGCGTCCTGCACGAACGTCCGCGTCATCACCGTGACGACGCGGAACCTCGCTCGACAGAGGGCGCCTCAGGCGGGGAAGACGCCGCTCGAGAGGTAGCGGTCGCCGCGGTCGCAGACGACGAAGACGATCGTCGCGTTCTCGACCTCCTGCGCCACCTGCAGCGCGGTCCAGCAGGCGCCGGCCGCCGACGGGCCGCCGAAGATGCCCTCCTCGCGGGCCAGCCGCCGGGCCATCTCCTCGGCGTCCGCCTGGGTGACCTCGACGGTCCGGTCGACCGCGGACGGGTCGAAGATGCGGGGGACGTACGCCGGCGGCCACGCGCGGATGCCGGGGATCTTCGAGCCCTCCGCCGGCTGCGCGCCGACGATCTGCACCTCGGGGTTGCGGGACTTGAGGTAGCGCGAGACGCCGGTGATCGTGCCGGTCGTGCCCATCGCCGAGACGAAGTGCGTGATGCGACCACCGGTCTGCTCCCACAGCTCCGGACCGGTCCCGAGCTCGTGGGCCCGGGGGTTGTCGGGGTTCCCGAACTGGTCGAGCACCCGGCCGCGACCTTCCTGCTCCATCCGGGTCACGACGTCGCGGGCCTCCTCCATCCCGCCGGACGCGGGCGTGAGGACCAGCTCGGCGCCGAACGCCCGCATCGTCTGCGCCCGCTCGACGGAGGCGTCCTCGGGCATGACGATGACCAGCGGGTAGCCGCTGATGGCCGCCGCCATCGCGAGGCCGATGCCCGTGTTGCCGGAGGTGGCCTCGAGCAGCGTGTCGCCGGGGGAGATCTCGCCGCGCGCCTCGGCGCCGCGGATCATGCTGATCGCCGGCCGGTCCTTGACCGAGCCGGCGGGGTTGTTGCCCTCGAGCTTGGCGAGCAGCACGTTGCCGCGCCGGTCGTTCTCCACCCCGGGGAGCCGCTGCAGACGCACCAGCGGCGTACCGCCGATGACGTCCTCCATCGTGGGGTACGCCGGGGGAGTGGTCACGGCCCCAAGTCTAGGGCGGGCGCCGGGAGAGGATGATGACGTGCCCACCCGACGCGACGACACCGCGACGCCTCTGCCGTGGAGCGGTCACGGCGTCCTGCGATGATCGCTCCATGAGCGTGGACGGCGACCCGACGGACGCGGCGGCGCAGCGGCGACGGCAGGCCCGCGAGAACGCCGAGTACCACCACGCGGCGGCGCAGCGGGCGGCGCAGGCCGAGGCCCGGCGCACCGCCCCGATGGTCGCGGAGTTCGCCGAGGCGATGCGCGCGGCCGGTGTGGAGCCCACCCGCCTGCGCGCGCGGCCCTACAGCGGCAGCGGGACGCTGCGGACCGACGTCGAGGGCTGGTACGTGCGCCGCGACCACCGGGCCGCGGTCGGCACGGACGGGCGCTGGTACGTCCTCGTCGTCGCGCCCAGCCTGCGCGGACGGCTCACGGGCATCCACCTCGACCCGAGCGACGCGCCGCTGCAGGTCGGCGCCGGAGGGCGCGACGGCGACTCGGTGGCGCTCGACGTCCTCTTGCGGCTGAGGCTCGAGGCCGGCGCCGGCTTCCCCTGACGCACGAGCCGAAGGGGCTCAGCCGGCCTCGGGACGCGCCTGCCGCACCGCGTCGTAGCCGTCGGCAAGGCCGGAGGCCAGCACCTCGACGAGGTCGGCGGCCTCGTCCGGCGCGAGGCGGGTCGTCGCGACGCAGACGTTGTCGCGCCAGACCGAGAGCACCACGACGCCGGCCTCCGGGTGCCACGTCACGCGCAGCGCACGCCCCTCGCCGCGGGCGTCGGCGACGACCGCGCTGCGACCGGGGACGGAGCGCTCCATCCCCGCAGTGTGCGCCGGGGGAGAGCCTCCTGTCGAGAGGTCGCGAGAGGGCTCAGACCTCAGGGCGGTGCGTGAAGGACGACGCGTAGGAGGTCTCGCCGACGGCGATCGAGTACTCGCTGTAGTAGTCGGCGATGCCGTGGCGCTGCGCCTCGCGGTGGCGCGGGTGGTCGCGCCATCCCCGGTGCGACGCGGCGTCAGCGAACGTGACGATCGTGGCCCGCTCGCCGTCCTCGGCGACGAAGGTCTTCGTCTCGACGAACCCCGGCATCGACCGGGCGAGCTCGGCCACGACGGCGAGCTCGTCCCGGTAGGCACCCTCGTGCTCCGGGCGCAGGCGGTTGCGGAAGACCGTCACCACCTGGCCCGTGAGCGGGCGCTCGACGCCGGGCACGTCAGGACCCTCAGATGTCGCGGAAGGTCTCGATCGTCGCGCCGAGGGCGTTGAGGCGCTCGGCGAGGTCCTCGTACCCGCGGTTGATGACGTAGACGTTGCGCAGCACCGAGGTGCCGGGCGCGGCCAGCATCGCGAGGAGCACGACGACGCCGGGGCGCAGCGCCGGCGGGCACATGACCTCGGCGGCGCGCCACTTGGGCGTCGGGCCGGTGATCATCACCCGGTGCGGGTCGAGCAGCTGCACCTGGGCGCCGATCTTCGTCAGCTCGGTGAGGTAGATCGCGCGGTTCTCGTAGACCCAGTCGTGGATCATCGTCGTGCCCTCGGCGCACGCGGCGATGAGCGCGAAGAACGGCAGGTTGTCGATGTTGAGGCCAGGGAAGGGCATCGGGGCGATCTTGTCGACCGGCGCGGTGAGCGGGCCGGGGTGGATCGTCAGGTCGACGAGGCGGGTGTGCCCGTTGTTCGCGAGGTACTCCTCGGTGAGGTCGAACTTCAGGCCCATCTCCTCGAGGGTGGCCAGCTCGATTTCGAGGAACTCGATCGGCATCCGCTCGATGGTGATCTCGGAGCCGGTCACCACCGCGGCCGCGATGAGGCTCATCGCCTCGATCGGGTCCTCGGAGGGGAAGTACTCGATGTCCGTGTCGACGCGGCCCACGCCGGTGACGGTGAGGGTCGTCGTGCCGATGCCGTCGATCTCGACCCCGAGCCCGCGCAGGAAGAAGCACAGGTCCTGGACCATGTAGTTCGGGGACGCGTTGCGGATGACCGTCGTGCCCTCGTAGCGGGCGGCGGCCAGCAGGACGTTCTCGGTCACGGTGTCGCCGCGCTCGGTGAGGACGATGGCGCGCTTCGGGTGGCGGCTGCGGTCGACGGCGGCTTCGTAGAAGCCGTGCGTCGCCGTGACGTCGAGCCCGAAGTGGCGCAGCGCCGACAGGTGCGGCTCGACCGTGCGCGTGCCGAGGTCGCAGCCGCCGGCGTAGGGCAGCTGGAAGTCGTCGTACTCGGCGAGCAGCGGCCCGAGGAACATGATGACGGTGCGCGTGCGGCGGGCGGCCTCGATGTCGATGCCGTCGAGGTCCAGGCGGGCCGGCGGCACGATCTCGAGGTCGTTGCTGTCGGGCAGCCAGCGCACCTTGACGCCGATCGAGGTGAGGACCTCGATGATCCGGTTGACCTCCTCGATCCGCGCAAGGTTGCGCAGCGTCGTGCGGCCCTTGTTGAGCAGGCTCGCGCACAGGAGGGCGACGGCGGCGTTCTTGCTCGTCTTGACGGGGATCGAGCCGGAGAGCTTGCGCCCGCCGACGATCCGCAGGTGCTGGGGACCGGAGTGGCCGAGCGAGACGAACTCGCTGTCGAGCTTCTCGCCGACGCGGGCGAGCATCTCGAGCGAGAGGTTCTGCTTGCCCTGCTCGATCCGGGCGACCGCGCTCTGGCTGGTCCCGAGGAGCTCGGCGAGCTCGCTCTGGGTCAGCCCCTGGTGGCGGCGGGCGTCCCGGATGAGGGTGCCGATCCGGGTCAGATAGGTGTCGGAGGTGGTCGTCACGCAGACCATGGTAGATCAGATATGAGATATCGCCGCGTTGCGGCCCGCGCGTCCTGGGGGGTCTCTCAGGGACCCCCGTGACCTGCGACGACGGCACGGACCGGGTGGTCCGTGCCGTCGTCGAGCGGGTCGCGCGGGTGGTCAGGCGGTGGCGGGCACGCTCGCGACGCCGTGGGGGAGGACCCGGCGGCCGAGCACGCGCTGGGTCACGCCCTCGCGGTCGAGCAGGGGGATGATCCCGCCGTTCCAGAACTGGAAGCCGGCGCCGGTGATCATCGCCAGGTCGATGTCCATCGGGGCCTCGACGACGCCCTCGGCGAGCATCAGCCCGACCTCCTCGGCGATGGCGCCGAGCACGCGGGCCCGGACCTCGTCGACGGAGAGCTCGACCGGCTCGGCCGGCTGCTCGCGCATCGCCTCGACCTCCGGGTCGGGCACCGGGCGGCCGCGCTCGTCCGTGGCGTAGTAGCCACGCTTGCCCGCCTCGACGAGGCGCCGCAGCGTCGGGGAGACGAAGAAGCGGTCACCGAACGCGCGGTGCAGGGTCTCGCTGTTGTGCAGCGCGATGGCCGGACCGACGAGGCCGAGCAGGACGAACGGCGGCATCGGCGCGAGGCCGGCGACGGCGCGGTCCGCGACGGCGACCGGGGTGCCCTCGTCGACGACCCGCGAGTACTCGCCCATGAAGCGGCCGAGCAGGCGGTTGACGACGAACGACGCCGAGTCCTTGGAGCGGATGCACGTCTTCTTCAGGCCCTTGCCCACCGCGAAGCCGGTGGCCAGGGTCGCCTCGTCGGTGTGCTCGCCGGGGATGACCTCGAGCAGCGGCATGACCGCGACGGGGTTGAAGAAGTGCAGGCCGACGACCCGCTCGGGGTGCGTGAGCCCGCTCGCCATCTCGGTGATCGACAGCGACGAGGTGTTGGTCGCGAGGACGCACTCGGCGGAGACGACGGCCTCGACCTCGGCGAAGACCTGCTGCTTGACCGACATCTCCTCGAAGACGGCCTCGATGACGAGGTCGGCGTCGGCGAAGCCGTCCTTGCTCGTCGAGCCGGTGACCAGGCCCTTGAGGAAGGACGCCTTGTCGGGGGAGACCCGGCGCTTGGCGAGCAGCTGGTCGACCTCCTGGTGCACGTAGCCGACGCCCTTGGCGACGCGGTCCTCGTCGAGGTCGGTCATGACGACCGGCACCCCGAGGCGGCGCGCGAAGAGGAGCGCGAGCTGGCTCGCCATGAGCCCCGCGCCGACGACGCCGACCTTGGTGACCGGGCGGGCGAGCGCCTTGTCGGGGGCGCCGGCCGGCCGCTTGGCCCGCTTCTGGACGAGGTCGAAGGCGTAGAGGCCGGCCCGCAGCTCGTCGGACATGATGAGGTCGCCGAGCGCCTCGTCCTCGGCCGCGAAGGCGTCCTCGCGCGACGCGGTCCGCGCGGCCCGGACGAGCTGGACCGCCCGCAGCGCGCCGGGGGCCCGCCCGCCGGTCTTGGCGACGACGACCTTGCCGGCGCGGTCGCACGCGGCGTCCCACGCCTCGGCGGACCGGTCGACCTCGGCGCGCTCGACGGTCACGGCGCCGCTCAGCACTCCGGCCGCCCAGCGCAGCGAGTCCTCGAGGAAGTCCGCCGGGGGGAGCAGGACGTCGGCGATGCCCATCGCGGCGACATCCTTGGCGGCGAGCATCCGGTTCTGCGACAACGGGTTCTCGATGACGACCTTGAGGGCCGCCTCGGCACCGACGAGGTTCGGGAGCATCCAGCAGCCGCCCCAGCCGGGGACGAGCCCGAGGAAGGTCTCGGGGAGGGCGAAGGCGGGCACGCCGGCCGAGATGGTCCGGTGGTCGGCCGCGAGCGCGAGCTCGACGCCGCCGCCCATCGCCGCGCCGTTGACGAACGCGAACGTCGGCACCGGCAGGTCCATGAGGGTCGCGAAGGCGCGGTGGCCGGCCTGCGCGATCTCGACGGCCTGGCTGCGGTCGGTGACGTACGGGATGCCGGACAGGTCGGCGCCGACGGCGAAGACGAACGGCTTGCCGGTGACGCCGACGGCCTGGATCTCGCCGGCCTCGGCGCGGGCCCGCAGGGTGTCGAGCGTGGCCTGGAGCCCGGCGACGCCCTCGGGGCCGAAGGTGTTCGGGCGGGTGTGGTCCTTGCCGTTGTCGAGCGTGACGAGGGCCAGGGTGCCGGCGCCGCCGGGGAGCGTGACGTCCTGCACGGGGGTGCGGGTGACGACCTCGGCGGGCAGGGCGGGGGCCTGGGTGGTGGTGGTCATGGCTCAGGCGTCCTTCCGGTAGTCCGCGTGGTTCGGGTTCTCCCAGATGACGCAGCCGCCCATCCCGATGCCGATGCACATCGCGGTGAGGCCGTAGCGCACCTCGGGGTGCTCCTCGAAGTGACGGGCGAGCTGGGTCATGAGGCGCACGCCGGAGGACGCGAGCGGGTGACCCGTGGCGATGGCGCCGCCCCACGGGTTGACGCGCTCGTCGTCGTCGGCGATGCCGAAGTGGTCGAGGAAGGAGAGGACCTGCACGGCGAACGCCTCGTTGAGCTCGAAGAGGCCGATGTCGTCGATGGTCAGGCCCGCCTTGGCGAGGGCCTTCTCGGTGGCGGGGACCGGACCGATGCCCATCACCTCGGGCTCGACGCCGACGAAGGCGTGCGAGACCAGGCGCATCCGGACCGGCAGGCCGAGCTCGTCGGCGGCGGCCTGGCTCGCGAGGAGGCAGGCGGTGGCGCCGTCGTTGAGGCCCGCCGCGTTGCCGGCGGTGACGTTGCCGTGCGGACGGAACGGGGTCTTGAGGCCGGCGAGCTCCTCGAGCGTCGTGCCGGGGCGCGGCGGCTCGTCGGCGGTCGCGAGGCCCCAGCCCTTCTCGACGTGGCGGGTCGCGACGGGGACGAGGTCGGGCTGGACCTTGCCGGCCTCGTAGGCGGCGGCGAGCTTGCGCTGGCTGCCGACGGCGAAGGCGTCGGAGCGCTCCTTGGTCAGCTGCGGGAAGCGGTCGTGGAGGTTCTCGGCGGTCTTGCCCATGACGAGGGCGGACTCGTCGACGAGGCGCTCGGCGACGATCCGCGGGTTGGGGTCGACACCCTCGCCCATCGGGTGACGGCCCATGTGCTCGACGCCACCGGCGACGGCGATGTCGATGG
Source organism: Phycicoccus jejuensis (assembly GCF_000720925.1). Classification (GTDB taxonomy): domain Bacteria; phylum Actinomycetota; class Actinomycetes; order Actinomycetales; family Dermatophilaceae; genus Phycicoccus; species Phycicoccus jejuensis. The sequence goes on from NZ_JOEE01000008.1 coordinate 94,553, forward strand.
CCCCGACGCCGATGGCCGACGACACGGTCGTCACGGCGGTCATCGCGCCGGCGCACATCCGGTCGATCGAGTAGCCCGGCGTCGACTTCGGCAGCCCGGACAGGAGCGCCGTCATCCGGCCGAGGGTCAGGCCCTGGTCGCCGATCTGCGTCGTCGCGGCGATGGCGACCTCCTCGACCCGCTCGGCCGGGAGCTCGGGGTGGCGCCGCAGCAGCTCGCGGACGCACTTGATGACGAGGTCGTCGGCGCGGGTCTGGGCGTACATGCCCTTCTCGCCGGCCTTGCCGAAGGGGGTGCGGACGCCGTCGACGAAGACGACCTCCTGGAGCTCACGGGGCACGAGGTGGCCTCCCTGGTCGGGGACGTGGGACCGCCCGGCGGGGACCGGGCTGTGGCGATCGTACTAAGCAAGCGCTCAGTCATCGAGAGGTGCCGGAGTGACCGGGGTCACGCGCCATAGCCTGAGGGGCATGGACGAGCGCGGGTGGACCACCGTCGACGACGTCGAGGCGCTCGCGGCCCTCGTCGGGGAGCCGGCCCGGCGGGCCGTCGAGAAGGAGCGCGACCACCTGCTCGACGTCGACCTCGCGTGGCTGCGGGCCGCCCCGTTCTGCGTCCTGGCCACCGCGGACGCCGACGGCGCGTGCGACGCCTCGCCGAAGGGCGACCCCGCCGGGCGCCTGGTCCACGTCCTCGACCGCCGCACGATCGCCGTCGCGGAGCGCCCGGGCAACCGCCGCGTCGACGGCTACCGCAACGTGCTGGAGAACCCGCACGTCGGCCTGCTCTTCCTCGTGCCCGGGCGTGGCGACACGCTGCGCGTCAACGGCCGGGCGCGCCTGGTGTCGGACGCGCCGTTCCTCGACGAGATGACGGTGCGGGGCCACCGCCCGCTGCTCGCCCTCGTCGTCGACGTCGAGCAGGTGTTCTTCCACTGCAGCAAGGCGTTCCTGCGCGCCGGCCTCTGGGAGCCGGAGACCTGGCGGCCCTTCGACGAGGTGCCGCGGCGGGCCGTCATCGCCCACGACGTCGAGCCCGACGGGCGCAGCCTCGAGGAGCTCGACGCCTACTACGGCCCCGCGTACGCCGAGGGCCTCTACCGCTGAGGGTGTGGGACTCGCGGTCTGCCAGCCTGGACGGGACCGACCCCTGACCTCCGGGAGGAGAAGACCGTGGACCTGACGCTGCCCTGGACCGACGACGAGCTCGTGCTGCGCAATCGCTACGAGACGCTGAGCATCGTCAACGACCTGCTCATCGCGGTCTGGTTCCTCGTCGGGAGCATCCTGTTCTTCCGGGAGTCGACGACGTACGCGGGCACCTGGTTCTTCGTCGTCGGCTCGGCCCAGCTGATGCTGAGGCCCTCGATCCGGCTGTCCCGGCGCATCCACCTGCGCCGCCACCGGCAGCGGCACGGCGGGAGCGGGCCGACCGAGAGCAGCCAGGACTTCTGAAGGCGGCGACCAGCCTCGCCAGGGGCGGCCGGTGAGGCTGCCGTCAGGAGTCGGGGTGCGCCTCGAAGGCCGCGACGAGCATCGGCGCGACGACGTCGGCCTGCCAGCGGCGCACGCCGTAGGCGGCCAGCGCGGCCGAGAAGCCCTCGACGTCGCGCTGCTCCGGCGGCGTCCAGACGACGCGGCGCAGCGGGTCGGGGGAGCAGACGTTCTCGACCGGGATGCTGTGCTCGTCGGCGAACTCGGTGAGGGCGGCGCGCGTCGCCGAGAGCCGGGCGGCGGCCGCGGGGTTCTTGTCGGCCCACACGCGCGGCGGCGGGGGGCCGTCCGACGGGAGGGTCCGCGGCGGCAGCTTCTCCTCCGGCAGCGCGACGGCCCGCTCGACCGCCTCGACCCACTGCCGGCCGTAGCGCTTGATGGCGCGGTGGCCGGACGGCAGGGCCGCGGTGTCGCGGGGGAGCGCGGCCGCGATGTCGACGAGCGCGGCGTCCGGCAGCACGCGGCCGACCGAGGTGTCGCGCTCGCGGGCGATCGTGTCGCGGGCGTACCAGAGCTCACGGATGACGCCGACGGCCCGGCGCGAGCGCAGCGTGTTGATGCCGGAGGTGCGCCGCCACGGGTCGACGCGCTCGGTCGGGGCCCAGGTGAGCAGCGCGGTGAACTCCTGGCGCGCCCACTCGTCCTTGCCCTGCGCCGCGAGGTCGACGCCCATGAGGTTGCGCAGCTCGCCGAGGACCTCGACGTCGAGCGCCGCGTAGCGCAGCCACGGGTCGGGCAGCGGGCGGGTGGACCAGTCGACCGCGGAGTGCTCCTTGGCCAGGCGCAGCCCGAGGTAATGCTCGACGACCGCGGCGAGACCGACCCGCGGCAGGCCGAGGATGCGGGCGGCGAGCTCGGTGTCGAACAGCTGGCGCGGGCGCAGGCCGACCTCGGCGAGGCAGGCGAGGTCCTGGGTGGCGGCGTGGAGGATCCACTCCGCGGCGCCGATCGCGTCGTTGACCGGCGTGAGGTCGGGGACGGCGACGGGGTCGATGAGCCAGGTGCCCGAGCCCTCGCGGCGCAGCTGCACGAGGTAGGCGCGCTGGCCGTAGCGGTAGCCCGAGGCGCGCTCGGCGTCGATCGCGACCGGGCCGACGCCCGCGGCGATGGCGGCGGCGGCCTCGTCCAGGCCGCGTTCGGTCTCGACGACGGAGGGCACGCCCTCGGCCGGCTCCTCGAGTGGCACGGGCTCCGCGACGGGAGTGGCGGGCACGTGGTCGTCCTCCGGGGTCGGGTCGGTGTGGGGGGTCTCCTGGCTCATCCGGCGGTCACCGTCGAGGGCCCGGGAGGGCGACGACGCCGTCGGGCAGCGGGGGCAGCCCGGCGATCGTGCACAGGAGGTCGGACCAGGCGAGGAGGTGCTCGCCGGCCTCGGGGCCGAGCGGCGTCCACGACGCCCGCAGCTCCATCTCGACGCTCGCGGGGCGGTCGGCGAGGCCGCCGAAGCTCTCGGACACGACACGCGTCACGGTGCCGGCCTCGGCGATGAACGGCACACCGCGCGCCGTGAGCGCGTCGGTCAGCCAGCTCCAGCCGACCTCGCCGAGCAGCGGCTCGGTGGCGAACTCCTCCTCGAGCTCGGCCCGGGCGAAGGTGACGGCGCGCCAGGCGCCGCCCCACGGCTCGGGCTCGGAGGGGTCGTGGAGGAGGACGAACCGGCCCGAGGCGAGCTCGGAGTCGGGGTCGTGCGGGTCGATGACGTCGGCGGTCAGCGCGACCGCGTGCGGGGCGATCCGCTGGGGCGCGGGCACCTCGGTGAGCCGCACCTCGGGCCGCAGCCGCGCACGGTGCAGCTCGTCGAGTGCCCGGGTGAAGTCCGGGGACTCCCTCCCGGTCACGGTGCTGCGCGCCACGTGGAGCACAGTAGGACGCGCGCCCGCCCCAGCGCGGCAGGGCGCGCCGAACGGCAGCCGACCGGTCGACCCCTTGCACCCGGCAAGATTTCCCTTCCACCGCGGAAGGCGTCCCTTCCACTCGGCAAGGTTTCCCTTCCACCGCGGAAGGTGTTCCTTCCATGGCGCACGGGAAACCTCGCACGGGCAAGGAAATCGGGGGCATCCACCATCGGGCGACGGGACTCCGCCGAGTCGAGGTGAAACGCGACCGCGAGGGGGTCCAGTTTCACCTCGACCCGGACGGGCTCGAGTGGGTCGAGGTATTCGGCCACCGCGAGGGGGTCGCCGAATACCTCGACCCGTCGGTGGAAACCGCCTGACCCACCCCTCCGACTCCGAACGCCGCCCCCGGACGGCGCTGCCCGGCCCGCCCCTCCTCGCCTAGCCTGCGGCTGTGCTGAGCCTCCTCGCCCTCGCCTCGTCGGCGGTCTGGGGCACCTCGGACTTCTTCGCCGGCCTCGCCTCGCGGCGCCGCCCACCGGTCGCCGTCGTCGGCTGGACGCAGGGCTTGGCCCTCCTGGTCGTCTCGGCGATCGTCCTCGTCCGTCGCGACACCGTCACCTTCGAGGGCTGGCCGCTGTGGTCGGTCGCCGCCGGCCTCGCGGGGATGACCGGCCTCGTCTGCTTCTACTCCGCCCTGTCCGCCGGGACGATGGGCGTCGTCGCACCGATCGCCGCCCTCGGCGTCGTCGTGCCCGTCGTCCTCGGCGTGGCGGGTGGCGACACCCCCTCGCCGTGGGCCTGGGTCGGGATGCTCGTCGCGATCATCGGCGTCACGCTGGCCAGCGGCCCGGAGCTGACCGGCGAGGTCTCCCCACGCCCGGTCGTCCTCGCCTCGGTCGCGGCCCTCGGCTTCGGTCTCGCCCTCTACTGCCTCGACCGCGGCGCCCGCGAGTCCGCGCTCCTCACGCTCTGGGGGATGCGCCTGACGTCGGTGAGCATCCTCGTCGTCGTCGCCCTGCTCGTGCGCTCGACCGGCGGTGTCACCCCGCGCGAGGTGCCCGGTCTGCTGCTCATCGGCTGCGGCGACCTCGGCGCGAACTTCCTCTTCGGCATCGCGTCCTCGCGCGGCGAGGTGAGCATCGCCTCCGTGCTCGGCTCGCTCTACCCCGTCGTGACGATCGTGCTCGCGCGCGTCGTCATCAAGGAACGGCTGCGGCGGGTGCAGCGGGCCGGCGTCGCCCTCGCCCTCGGCGGCGCGGTCCTTATCGCCCTCTGACCGCGGCGTCCACCCCCGCCGGCGGATGGGAGGATGTCGAGCCGTGACGACCTCCCCGAGCCCGGCCGCCGCGCCCGCCTCCGACTCCGCCCTCGTGCGGGCCGCCCGCGGCCTGCCCGTGCCGCACACCCCGGTCTGGTTCATGCGCCAGGCCGGGCGCTCGCTGCCCGAGTACCGCAAGGTCCGCGAGGGCGTCGGGATGCTCGAGTCCTGCCGGCGCCCCGACCTCGTCACCGAGATCACCCTCCAGCCCGTGCGCCGCCACGGCGTCGACGCGGCGATCTTCTTCTCCGACATCGTCGTGCCCCTCGCGGCCGTCGGCATCGACCTCGACATCGTCGCCGGTGTCGGCCCGGTCGTCGCCGAGCCGGTGCGCACCCGCGCCGACCTCGAGCGGCTGCGCGACCTCGTCCCCGAGGACGTCCCCGACATCACCGAGTCGGTCCGGATGCTCACCGCCGAGCTCGGCGCGACGCCGCTCATCGGCTTCGCCGGCGCGCCGTTCACCCTCGCGTCCTACCTCGTCGAGGGAGGGCCGTCGAAGAACCACGAGCACACCAAGGCCCTCATGCACGGCGACCCCGAGCTGTGGCACGACCTGTGCGCCCGGCTCGCCCGCATCTCCGGCGCCTTCCTGCGGGTGCAGGGCGAGGCCGGTGCCTCGGCGCTCCAGCTCTTCGACTCCTGGGCCGGCTTCCTCAGCCGCGCCGACTACGAGCGCTTCGTCGCCCCGCACTCCGCGGCTGCGCTCGCGTCCGTCGCGGACCTCGGCGTGCCGCGCATCCACTTCGGGGTGGGCACCGGCGAGCTCCTCACCCTCATGGGCGAGGCGGGCGCCGACGTCGTCGGGGTCGACTACCGGGTGTCGCTGACCGACGCGCTCGAGCGCACGGGCGGACGCTGGCCGCTCCAGGGCAACCTCGACCCGGCGCTGCTCTTCGCGCCGTGGGAGGCGCTCGAGCGCCGGGTCGTCGAGATCGTCGAGGAGGGTCGGGCCGCTCCCGGGCACGTCTTCAACCTCGGCCACGGCGTCCTGCCGCACACCGACCCCGACGTGCTCACCCGCGTCGTCGAGCTCGTCCACGAGGTCTCCGCGCGGTGACCGGCGGCCCGGCGGCACCCGACGAGCGCGCCATGCTCGACGCGTTCCTCGACGAGCACCGGGCCGGGCTGCGCGTGACGCTCGCCGGGTTGACCGAGGAGCAGGCGCGACGTCGGCTCGTGCCGTCCGCGACGACGCTGCTCGGGCTGCTCAAGCACGTCACCTTCGTCGAGCGGGTGTGGTCGGAGGAGGCCGTGCTGCAGCGGCCGCGGACCGAGATCGGGCTGCCCGCCACGGTCGACGAGACGTTCGTCCTCGACGACGCCGACACCATCGCCTCCGTGCTGGCCGACCACGAGAAGGCCTGCGCCACAGCGCGGTCCATCGCGGCGACCGTCGGCCTCGACGACCTCGTCCACGGCAACCGGCGCGGGCCGCTGTCGATGCGCTGGGTGCAGCTGCACCTTCTGCGCGAGCTCGCGCAGCACGCGGGGCACGCCGACATCCTCCGCGAGCAGGTGCTCGCCGCGGATGCCCGGGACGCCTGAGCCCGTGCCCGCCGACCGTGTCCTCACCGGTGACGGGCTGACCCTCGAGCCGCTGCGCGTGGAGCGCGCCGAGGAGATGGCGAGCGCCCTCGGCGACCCGGCCTTGCATTCGGTGATCGGGGGCCGTCCGGCGAGCGCCGACGAGCTGCGCGCCCGCTACGCCCGGCAGCTGCGCGGGCCCGCGGACCCGAGCGAGGAGTGGTGCACCTGGGTCGTGCGCGACGGCGGCGACGGCCCTCTCGTCGGCTACGTCCAGGCGACGCTGACCCGCGACGGAGCCCGCGCCGAGCTCGCGTGGGTCGTCGGGACCCCGTGGCAGGGCAGGGGCGTCGCGCGCCGGGCGGCCGCGCTCGTGCTGGCCGAGGCCCGGCGGCGGGGCGCCGAGGTGGTGCTCGCCCACGTGCGACCGGGCCACGCGCCGTCGGAGGCGGTGGCCCGGTCGCTCGGGATGCGGCCGACGGACGTCGTCGTCGACGGCGAGACCCGGTGGTCAATGGAGACCGGGCGCCCCTGAGCCTCAGGCCGAGGGGGCGGCCGGCGGGGTCTGCGCCGTCGCGACTGTGACCGGCCGGCGGCGGCGCAGCCACGCGACGAGCGGGACGAGGACGAGCGCCGCGGCGACGCCGAAGGGCAGGACCGCGCCGAGGAGCGTCAGGACGAGCTGCACGGACCGGGTGAACGCCGTCCAGCCCGCCGCGAGCCCGGCGACGAACCCGGTCGGCTCCTCCGTGGGCGCCGCACCGGCCTTCGTCGCGAGCCGGACGGTGACGGGGGAGAGGCTCACCTGGTCGTCGAGGGCGGCGAGCTGCTGCTCCATCGACTCCAGGTCCGCCTGCCGCCGGGACAGCTCGGCCTCGAGGCTCACGACGTCGGCCAGCTTGTCCGCGCGGCCCATGAGCAGGCGGACCCGCTCGACGCTGGCCTTCATCGTCTCGACGCGGGCGGCGGTGTCGACGTACTGACCGGTGACGTCGTCGGTGCTCGTCTGCCGCGACAGGACCTTGCCGGCCTTCCCGACCTCGTCGAGCGTCGCGTCGAGCTTCGCCGTGGGCACCGAAAGGGTGATGGTGCCCCAGCTGCCCTGCGCGGCAGGGTCGCTCGAGACCTCCTCCGCGACGACGAGCCCGCCCTGGCGCGTGGCGACGGCCCGCAGGGTCGAGGCGGCCCGCGCGACGTCGCCCACCTCGAGCGAGACGTCGGCGCGCCGCGCCAGCTTGCGCTCGGCCACGGCCGGGACGACCGCCGCCGAGGCGCCGCCCCCGGCGGCCTTGCTGCCCGTGCCCTGCTGGTCCACGGCGGTCGCCGCCTGGTCGCGCGCCTCGACGCTCGCGGCCGGTGCATCGGCCGCACCGCCGGCGGCGGACGACGAGGCGCCGGAGTCGGACGCGCTGCACGCGGCGAGGGCACTGACGCACAGGACGCCGGCGGCCAGGGCGGCGGCGAGGCGTCGGGACGGGGGGAGGGAGGTGGTGGGCACGGTGACTCCTTCGTCGGTGGCTCGGTCTCCGCTGGGGCGCCGCACCGTCCGTCGGAGTTCCCCGTCGGCGGTCTCGATGTGGTCACGGGTCGGCATCGGCCGGGTCTCGCCGGACCCCGGTCCGGCGCGCCACCCGCCCGGGAACTCCCGGATGCCCCGTGAGAACCTGAGGACATGCCCGACGCGCCCCCGACCCGGCCCCACGTCGCCGTCGTCGGAGGCGGCATCGCCGGGCTCACCGCGGCCCTCGAGGTGCTCGACGCGCTGCCGGACGCCGATGTCACCGTCCTCGAGGCCGGGGACCGCTTCGGCGGCAAGCTGCGCACCGACGCCGTCGCGGGACTCCTCGTCGACGTCGGCGCCGAGTCGCTGCTCGCCGTCCGGCCCGAGGCCGTCGGGCTGGCCCGGCGGGTCGGCCTCGGGGACGACGACCTCGTCACGCCGGCGACGACCTCCGCCACGCTCTGGTCCCGCGGCGTGCTGCGGCCGCTGCCGCAGGGCACGCTCATGGGCGTCCCGACCGACCCGGAGTCGGCACGCGGCGTGCTCTCGGACGACGAGGTCGCGCGCGCGGCCGACCCGCAGCCGTGGCCGGGCGGCGCCGTCCACGACGACGTGTCGGTCGGCGAGTACGTGTCGCACGTGATGGGTCGCGCCGTCGTCGACCGGCTCGTCGAGCCCTTGCTCGGCGGGGTCTACGCCGGCCACGCGGACCGGCTCTCGCTCCGGGCGACGATGCCGGCGCTCTGGCAGCGTGCGGCGGCCGGTGAGGCCCCGACCGCTGCACCGCCCGTCCGGCCGCCCGGCCCCGACGCCCCCGCCGCCGCGCCGCGCCAGCCGTTCGCGGGCATCCGCGGCGGCATCGGCCGGCTGCCCGTCGAGGTCGCCGACGCCCTGCGGGCGCGCGGAGCCCTGCTGCGCACCGGCGCCGTCGTCCGCGGCCTCGAGCGCGCCGGCTCGCGCTGGCGACTCGTCGTCGGCTCCGCGGCCGACCCCGTCGCGGTCGAGGCCGACGCCGTCGTCCTCGCCCTGCCGCCCGCCCCCACCGCACGCCTGCTGGCCGACCTGGCGCCGGCCGCGTCCCGGCTGCTCGGCGAGGTCGAGACGGCGTCGATGGCCGTCGTCACCCTCGCGGTGCGCCGGGAGGGGCTGCCCGAGCTGCCCGGGTCGGGCTTCCTCGTGCCGCCGGTCGACGGGCGGAGCATCAAGGCGAGCACCTTCAGCGCCAACAAGTGGGCGTGGGTCGGCGCGCTGTCGCCCGACGTCGTGCACCTGCGTGCCTCGCTCGGCCGGGCCGGGGAGGAGGCCGTCCTCCAGCGGGACGACGCGGACCTCGTGACCCTCGCGGTGGCCGAGGTCGGCGAGGCGCTCGGCGCCCCGCTGACGCCGGTCGTCGACCACCACGTCCAGCGCTGGGGCGGCGCGCTGCCGCAGTACGCGGTCGGCCACGTCGAGCGCGTCGCGGGCGTGCGCGCCGACGTCGCGGGCCTCGCCGGCGTGGAGGTCGCCGGCGCCACCTACGACGGCGTCGGCGTGCCGGCCGTCATCGCCTCCGCCACGACCGCCGCCCGCGCCGTCGTCGAGCACCTGACCTCCGCCGCGGCAGGCGCGGCGAGCACCGCAGCACCCCGAGGAGAGTCGCGATGAGCACCCCCAGCCGCCCCGCCCCGAGCAAGCCCGGCGCGAGCCGCATCCGCGAGATCAACGACACCATCCGCTACGCCATGTGGTCGGTGTTCGCCCTCGCCGAGCCGCTCGGGGACGCCGACCGCTCCGCCCTCGCCGACGAGGTCGAGCAGCTCTTCGCGTCCTTCGGCGCCGAGGACGTCGTGGTCCGCGGCGTCTACGACGTCGCCGGCCTGCGCGCCGACGCCGACCTCATGGTCTGGTGGCACGCTCCGACCATCGAGGCGCTCCAGCAGGCCTACCACGCGCTCCTGCGCACCGAGCTCGGGCAGCACCTCGACCCGGTGTGGTCGGTCGCGGCCCTCCACCGCCCGGCCGAGTTCAACAAGAGCCACATCCCGGCGTTCATGGCCGACGAGGAGGCGCGGAAGTACGTCTGCGTCTACCCGTTCGTGCGCTCGTACGAGTGGTACGTCATGGACGACAAGGAACGCCGCGACATGCTCGTCGAGCACGGGCAGATGGCGCGCGAGTACCCGGACGTGCGAGCCAACACCATCGCGGCGTTCGCCCTCGGCGACTACGAGTGGGTGCTGGCCTTCGAGGCCGACGAGCTGCACCGCATCGTCGACCTCATGCGCGAGCTGCGCGCGTCCAAGGCGCGGCTGCACGTCCGCGAGGAGATCCCCTTCTACACCGGCCCCCTCGTCGAGGTGCGCGACCTCGTCGCCCGCCTGCGCTGACCCTCCGCCGCCCCGCCCGACTCACCCCATCCGCACCACGCGTATCGGGTGACCCGATACGGCCGCGCTGTACCCGGGAACCGTTGTCGGGTGAGGCGCGGCCTTGTCCGCCTCAGGGGGCGTCGTCCACAGGGCGCGTCACCGAGCGCGGTCGTCCACAGATCGGGTCGACCCCGATGACGTGACCCGTCGCGCCGCCCGACGCTGGCCAGATGGATGACGCACTCCGAGCGCTGGCCGACGCCCAGGGCGGTGTCTTCACGACGATGCAGGCCCGGCGCATCGGGGTCGGGGACCGTGGCTTGGCGCGGCTGCGGCGTGATGAGGAGGTGCACGCCGTCGCGCGCTCCGTCTCCAGCACCACGCCGTGGCGGGACGGTCGCGTCGATGCCCGCCTCCTCGTGCGGACACGCGGGGCGCTGGCCCTGTACCCGGACTCGTACGCGGTCGGTGCCTCCGCTCTCGTGCTGGCCGGCGTGCCGGTCCACCGGGTCGGCTCCGACCGGGCCGACGTCGCGCGACCCGTCCATCGCGAGGTGCTGACGGACCTGTGCCGGATCCGTCCGCCGCACCCGTCGCTGCGGTCCTCGACGAGCCCGTCGACGGCACCGGGGCTGGCCGAGGCCATCGTGCAGACCGCTCTCGACCACGGCCACGTCGCCGCCGTCGTGGCGGCCGACCACGCCCTGCACCACGGATTGGTCACCCGCGCCGAGATCGAGGCGGTCGCCGACCTCGTCGAGGGATGGCCCGAGTCGGCCCGGGTGCGCACGACGGTCGCCCTCATGGACGGACGCTCCGAGTCGGTCGGCGAGACGCTGGCGCGCCTGTTCGTCGTGGGCCTGGGTTGGCGCGTCACGCCGCAGCTACCCCTGCGGGACGCCGCCGGGGTCTTCGGCTACGGGGACCTCGGGGTCGACGGCACGAACCTCGTGCTGGAGTTCGACGGGCGGGTCAAGTACGCGAGCGACGCGGACGCGCTCTGGAAGGAGAAGCGCCGCGAGGACCGCGGGCGCCGGGCCGGCTACCTCTTCGAGCGCATCATCTGGTCCGAGCTCGATGCGCCGGCGGTCCTGGGACCGCGGCTGACGGCGGCGCGCGCCAGGGCCGAGCGCCGGCCGGACGCCTGACGCGGCCGGCCATCCCGGACAACGGTGCGCCTCACCCGAGAACGGAACTCGGGTGAGGCGCGGTCGTATCGGGTGACCCGATACGCGTGTGACGAGCGGGGTGGGGGGCGGCGCGGTGCGGGCGGGTCAGGCGTCGGTGGCCGGGCGCAGCGTCATGCTGATCGAGTTGATGCAGTAGCGCTGGTCGGTCGGGGTGTCGAACCCCTCGCCCTCGAAGACGTGCCCGAGGTGGCTGCCGCACGCGGCGCAGCGGACCTCGACGCGCTTCATGCCCATCGAGCGGTCCTCGAGCAGCTCGACGGCGTCGCCGGCCAGCGGGCTCCAGAACGACGGCCAGCCGCAGTGCGACTCGAACTTCGTGTCCGACTCGAACAGCTCGGCGCCGCACGCCCGGCAGGCGTACACGCCGGTGGTCTTGCTGTCGGTGTACTCCCCGACCCACGGGCGCTCGGTCCCGGCCTCGCGGAGCACCTGGTACTCGGCGGGCGAGAGCTGCTCGCGCCACTCGGCGTCGGTCTTGCGGACGGTGTACTCGTGACCGGTGGGCTTCATCGTCATGTCCGTCCCAACACCACGCGCGCCCCGATGGTTCCCGCCGCGTCCACCCGCCCGTCGGCACCCGTCGTTAGGCTCCGGGACATGGCCGATGCACAGATCGTCGAGGTCGAGGGGCCGCACGGCGTCCGGCAGGTCCGCCTGAGCAGCCCCGACCGGCTCATGTGGCCCGACGCGGGGATCACCAAGGGGGACCTCGCGGGGTACGTCCGGGCGGTCGGCGACTGCCTCGTGCGCCACATCGGCGACCGGCCGGTCACCCTCCAGCGCTTCCCCGAGGGCATCGAGGGCGAGGAGTTCTACCAGAAGAACCCCCCGAAGGGGATGCCCGACTGGGTCGGCACGGTCGGCTGCCGCTACCCGAGCGGCCGGCGCCACCCGCAGATCGTCGTCGACGAGGTCGCGACCGCGGTCTGGGCCGTGCAGATGAACACGGTCACCTTCCACCCGTGGCCGGTGCGCACCGCCGACACCGACCGTCCGGACGAGCTGCGCATCGACCTCGACCCGCAGCCCGGGCGCACGTTCTCCGACGCCGTCGAGGCCGCGGTCGCCCTGCGCGAGCTGATGGGCGAGCTCGGGCTCACGGCCTGGGCCAAGACGAGCGGCAACCGCGGCGTGCACGTCTACGCGCGCGTGGCGCCGACGCACGAGTTCCTCGACGTGCGCCACGGCGTCATCGCCATCGCCCGCGAGCTCGAGCGCCGCCTGCCCGACCTCGTCACCGCGTCGTGGTGGAAGGAGGAGCGCGGCGAGCGCGTCTTCGTCGACTTCAACCAGGCCTGCCGCGACCGCACCATCGCGTCGGCGTACAGCCCGCGCCCGCTGCCCGGTGCGCCGGTCTCGATGCCGGTCACCTGGGACGAGCTGCTCACCGTCTCGCCCGGCGACTTCACCGTGCTGACCGTCCCCGACGTCCTCGAGGACCGCGGCGACGCCTGGGAGGGCATCGACGGCACCGTCGGTGACGTCACCACGGCGATCGCCCTGTGGGACAGGGATGTCGAGGAGCGCGGCCTCGGAGAGCTCAACTTCCCACCCGACTACCCGAAGATGCCGGGCGAGCCGCCGCGCGTGCAGCCGAGCAAGCGCCGCCAGGACAAGGCCGACGCCGAGTACATGGCGCCCAAGGCCGAGCGCGACGCGGCGCTGCGCGAGGAGTGGGGGATGCCCGTCGTGCCCCCGGTCGCGCCGATGCTCGCCAAGCCGGTCAAGGGCCTCGACGCGAAGGTGCTGCGCGACACCGAGGTCGTCTACGAGCCGAAGTGGGACGGGTTCCGCTCCATCGTCTTCCGCTCCGGCGACCGCGTCGAGATCGGCAGCCGCAACGAGAAGCCGATGACGCGCTACTTCCCCGAGGTCGTCGAGGCGGCGCTGGCCAACCTGCCCGAGCGCTGCGTCGTCGACGGCGAGATCATCGTCGTCCGGCCGGGGGAGGACCGGCTCGACTTCGAGCTGCTCAGCCAGCGCATCCACCCGGCGGCCAGCCGGGTCACGAAGCTGTCCGTCGAGACGCCGGCCCGGTTCGTGGCGTTCGACCTGCTGGCCCTCGGCGACGACGACCTGACCGGCCGGCCCTTCGCCGAGCGCCGCGCTCTGCTCGAGGAGGCCCTCGCCGACGCGCAGGCCCCCGTCCACCTCACCCCCGCGACGCGCGACCCCGGGATCGCCGCCGGGTGGTTCACCGAGTTCGAGGGGGCGGGCCTCGACGGGCTCGTCGCCAAGCCGGCCGACGGGGCGTACGAGCCGGACAAGCGGACGATGCTCAAGATCAAGCACGAGCGCACGGCCGACTGCGTCGTCGCCGGCTACCGCACCCACAAGTCCGGCGACGACGTCATCGGCAGCCTGCTCCTCGGCATCCACGACGCCGACGGCACGCTCGTGTCCGTGGGGGTCATCGGCGCGTTCCCGATGGCCCGCCGCAAGGAGCTGTTCGAGGAGCTCCAGCCGCTCGTCACGGGCTTCGACGACCACCCGTGGGCCTGGGCGAAGCAGGAGGAGGGCAACCGGACCCCGCAGAACGCGGCCGGCAGCCGGTGGGCCGCCGGGAAGGACCTCTCCTTCACGCCGCTGCGGCCCGAGCGCGTCGTGGAGGTGCGCTACGACCACATGGAGGGTGTGCGCTTCCGGCACACCGCCCAGTTCGTGCGCTGGCGCCCCGACAAGGACCCGGCGGACTGCACCTACGAGCAGCTCGACGAGCCGGTCTCGTACGACCTCTCGGCCGTCCTGGCCGGGGAGCCCACGTGACCGAGCAAGCACCGGCCCGAGCCGGCCGTGCCCGTCGCCTCGCCCTCGCCGGCGCTGCCGTCGGGGGGACGGCCGCCCTCGCGTCCGGTGGGGGCTCCGTCGCCGCCGCGGCCTACTTCGCCCGCAGGGTCGTCACCCCCGAGCGGGCCCGACCCGATGACGTCGTCGTCCACTCCGCCGACGCCACGAGCGTCGTCCTCGGCACGACCGCCGAGACGGTCGTCCCCGGTCGCTACGGGCTGTGGCTCGAGGGCGGCCTCGGGCACGCGCGCTACGGAGAGGTCCTCGAGCTCGACGCGACGGCCGGCCGCGTCCGCCGCGAGCTGCTCGGGGTCGACCGCGGCGTGCTCGCGCCCGGCACGGCACGCTTCAACCCCTACTTCCACGGCAGCGCCCCCGACGACAGCCTCGACCTGCCGACAGAGCACGTCACCTACGACGGCGAGCTCGGCCCGATGCCCGCGTGGGTCGTCACGCCGGGCGGTGTGCCGACCACGCGCTGGGCGGTGCTCGTGCACGGCCGCGGTGCCCGGCGCGAGGAGACGGTCCGGGCGCTCGCGCCCCTGCTCGCCGAGGGATGGACCTGTCTCGTGCCGACCTACCGCAACGACGAGGGCGTCCCCGCCGGCCCCGACGGCCGGTACGCCCTCGGCCTGTCGGAGTGGCGCGACATCGACGCCGCGATGGGTTACGCCCTGGGCCGCGGCGCCGAGGAGCTGCTGCTGGCCGGCTGGTCGATGGGGGGAGCCATCGTGCTCCAGGCCCTCGACCGGTCGGTGCACGCCGACGCGGTCGGCCGGGTCGTCCTCGACGGGCCGGTCGTCGACTGGGGCGACGTCCTCGCGCACCACGCGCACGAGCACCACATCCCGCCGCCGGTCGGCTCGCTCGCGCGCCTCCTGATGCGCCACCGGCTCGGGCACCGGCTGGTGGGGGTGCACGAGGGCGTCGACCTCGCCCTCACCGACTGGGTGCGGCGCGCCGACGAGCTGCGCCACCGCGTGCTGCTCATCCACTCCGCCGACGACGAGTTCGTCCCCTTCGGTCCGTCGCTGGCGCTCGCCCAGGCGCGCCCGGACCTCGTGCAGTTCCACGAGTGGCGGCTGGCGCGGCACTGCAAGGAGTGGAACACAGACCCCGAGCGGTGGGAGTCGCTCGTCCGCGAGTTCGCCTCGGGCTGAACCCAGTTGGTGGCGCCGGTCAGCGGCGGACGCGCCAGAGGCCGAGCAGTGTGCCCGACTCCTCGAGCAGCAGGTGGGGCCGGAGCGCGACGCCGTCCGGGACGGCGAGGGCCGGCCCGCCGACGATCCGCGGGAAGTCGCCGCCGACCACCACCGGGGCCGTCGTCAGCGCCATCTCGTCGACGACGCCGGCCGCGAGCGCCGTGCCGAGGAGCGACGGCCCGCCCTCGACGAGCACGTGCCGCAGCCCGCGCTCGGCCAGGCGGTCCAGCGCCTCCGGGAGGTCGACCTCGTCGTCGCCGCACACGAGCACCGACTCCTCGCCGAGCACGGAGCGCGCCCGTGAGAGCGCCGCGTCGCCGGCGGACGCGCAGGTGACGAGCAGGCCCGCGCCGCGTCCCTCCGTCGGCGTGCGCAGGCCCTCGGGCACGCGACCGCTGCGGGTCACGACGACGAGGGCCGCCGGAACCGGGGAGCGACGGGTGGGCGGGACGCGGGTGTAGCCCTCGTCGCGCACGGTGCCCGCGCCGACGAGCACCGCGTCGGCGTGGTCGCGCAGGACGGCGAAGACGCGGTGGTCGGCCGGGGTGTTGACCGACCCGCTCGTCCCGTCCGCGCCGGTGGCGGAGCCGTCGAGCGTCGTCACCATGTTGGAGCGCACCCAGCGGCGGTGCCGTGCAGGCGCGTAGAGGTCGACGAGGTCGGCGGCCGTGACCCGGCTGCCGGGGGAGGCGGGACGGCGGGGGTCGATGAGCACGCGCACGACGGCATCCTCGCAGCCCGGTTCTGCGAGGATGCCGAGATGGGCAAGCGCAAGGGCAAGGGGACGAAGGCCGGCCGGGCCGTCGAGGCGGCCGACCTCGAGGGCAAGGCGGCGAAGAAGGCGCGCAAGAAGCGCGAGGCGGCCGCGCAGGCGCGTGCCGACGAGGCGGTCGAGGCCGCGTCCTGGTCGGAGGCCCTCCGGTTCCGACCCGGTGACCGGCTCAGTGACGTCGACCCGGGCTCGACGCCCGGCTTCGACGGCAAGAAGTCCGACGGCGAGGAGGTCATGGTCGAGCTCCAGCAGCGGCTGTCCGACCTCCAGGAGCGCCTCTTCGCCGAGTCCAAGGGCGGCGGCACGCGCTCGGTGCTCCTCGTCATCCAGGGGATGGACACCTCCGGCAAGGGCGGCATCATGCGCCACGTCGTCGGGGCCGTCGACCCGCAGGGCGTGCGCATCACCTCCTTCAAGGCGCCGAGCGCCGAGGAGAAGCGGCACCCGTTCCTCTGGCGCATCCGCAGGGCGCTGCCGACGCCGGGGCTCATCGGCGTCTTCGACCGCTCGCACTACGAGGACGTGCTCATCGTCCGCGTCCACGACCTCGTGCCGCGCACGACGTGGTCGCGCCGGTACGGCCAGATCAACCGGTTCGAGGAGCAGGTGGTCGCCGACGGCACGACGGTCGTCAAGGTGATGATGCACCTCTCGCCCGAGGAGCAGAAGGAGCGCCTCGGGGAGCGGCTCTCGCGGGGCGACAAGTACTGGAAGTACAACCCCGGCGACCTCGACGAGCGGGCCCGCTGGACGGACTACATGGAGGCGTACCAGGTTGCGCTGGAGCGCTGCTCGACGGACGCCGCGCCGTGGCACGTCGTCCCGGCCGACCGCAAGTGGTACGCCCGGCTGGCCGTGACCAACCTCCTGCTCGAGGCGCTCGAGCGGATGGACCCGCAGTGGCCCGCGGCCGACTTCGACGTCGAGGCCGAGCGCGAGCGGCTCGAGCTCAGCCCCTGACCGGCCCGTCGGCGGCCCCGGGCGGCAGCGCCCGGTCGACCACGATGCCCGCCGTCGTGACCCCGACGGCGTCCGACAGCGTCCCGAAGACCGCGCCGTGCTCGCGGCGGACGCGGCTCGCGACGAAGGCGTCGGCGACCGGGCCGGGGGAGTGGCGCACGAGGAGCGCCGCCTGCAGGGTGACGGCGAGCCGCTCGACGACGCGGCGCGCGTTCCAGGCGGCGTCGGGCTCCATCGCCTCGGCCCCTGCGCGCTCGCACGCGTCGATGGCGGCGTCCAAGGCGGGGTCGTGGCCGCGGGCGAGGGCGAGCTCCTTGCCGAGCGCCGCGAGCGAGGCGGGCTCGCGGGTCAGCGCGCGCAGCACGTCGAGCGCGCCCACGTTGCCCGAGCCCTCCCAGAGCGAGTTGAGCGGCGCCTCGCGGTAGAGGCGGGCGAGCCCGTTCTCCTCGACGTACCCGTTGCCGCCGAGGCACTCCAGCGCCTCGGCGACCATCGGCGCGGTGCGCTTGCACACCCAGAACTTGCCGAGGGCGACGCCGAGCCGCGCGAGGTCGTGCTCGCCGGCGTCGACCGCGTGGGCCAGGCGCATCCCGAGCACGGTGGCCGCCTCGGACTCCAGCGCGAGGTCGGCGAGCACGTTGCGCATGAGCGGCTGGTCGACGAGGGGCGCCCCGAAGGCCCGGCGGTGGCGGGCGTGGTGCACGGCACGGGTCAGCGCGGCCCGCATCGTCGCCGCCGAGCCGAGGACGCAGTCCAGCCGGGTCGAGGACACCATCTCGATGATGGTGCGGACGCCGCGCCCCTCGTCGCCGACGCGCGAGGCCCACGCGCCGTCGAGCTCGATCTCGGAGCTCGCGTTGGCGCGGTTGCCGAGCTTGTCCTTGAGCCGCTGGAGGTGGAGCGCGTTGCGGGTGCCGTCGTCGAGGACGCGGGGGAGGAGGAAGCAGGTGAGCCCGCCGTCGGCCTGCGCGAGGACGAGGAAGCCGTCGCTCATCGGGGCGGAGCAGAACCACTTGTGGCCGGTCAGCCGGTAGGTCTCGCCGGGCAGTGGACCGCCGGCAGTCAGGACGGCCCGCGTCGTGTTGGCGCGCACGTCCGAGCCGCCCTGCTTCTCGGTCATGCCCATGCCGAGCGTGAGGCCCTGCTTGTCGGCCCGCGGCCGCAGGACGGGGTCGTAGGCGCGCGCCGCGAGCCCCGGCACCCAGGCGTCGGCGAGCTCCGGCGCGTGGCGCAGCGCCGGCACCGCCGAGTAGGTCATCGAGACCGGGCACAGGTGCGCGGCCTCGACCTGGGACCAGAGCACGAAGCCCGCCGCCCGGCGTGCGTGCGCCCCGCTGCCGGCCGGTCGCGTCCACGGCTCGGCGGTCAGGCCCTCGCCGACCGCGACCTCGAGCAGCCGGTGGTAGTGCGGGTGGTAGTCGACCTCGTCGAGGCGCTCGCCCGTCGGCGCGTGCGTCCGGAGCGTCGGCGGCACCCGGTCGGCGTGGTCGGCCCAGGTCCGCACCTCGGGGGTCCCGGCGAGCCGGCCGAGGGCCCCGAGCGCGTCGGCGGCGCCACCGTCGGCCGGGCGCACCCAGCGCTCCACGGCCTCGGTCAGGGCCGCGTCGGCGGCGAGGACGTCGTGCCCCTCCATCGGCGGCACCTGGTTGGTCACGTCGTGGGTGCGCACCGATGCACTGTACGGCGGATACCGTGGGCAGCATGACCGACGCGAAGCGCCGCGTGAGCCGGGCCCTCGCGCGGGTCCCGGGGGCGCTGCCGCTCGCTCGTCTGACGGTGGTGACCACGCGGATCTGCCTGCGCTACCGGGTCACCGGCCTGGCGTCCGAGGCGGGGTTCTTCGCGCTGCTCTCGCTGCCGCCTCTCGTCCTGGGGCTCTTCGGCGGGCTCGGCTACCTCGGCGGCGCGCTCGGGCCGGACACCGTCGACGAGGTGCGCGTGGCCATCCTGCGGTACGCGACGCAGTTCCTCACGCCGCAGGTCATCAACTCGGTCCTCGGGCCGACCGTCGACGACGTCCTGCGCGGCGGACGCTTCGACCTGCTGTCGATCGGTTTCGTCCTCTCGCTGTGGTCCGGCTCGCGCGCGGTCAACGTCTTCGTCGACACCATTTCGATCATGTACGGCCAGTCGGGGGTGCGCGGCATCATCCAGACGCGGGCGCTGTCGTTCTCGCTCTACGTCGTCGCGCTGCTCCTCGGCATCGTCACGATCCCGCTCGTGCTCCTCGGCCCGACGCTCCTCGGCGACCTGCTGCCGACCGCGTGGCACCCGCTGACCCTGCTCTACTGGCCGCTCGTCACGCTGCTGACCGTCGGGGGGCTCACGAGCCTCTACCACGTGTCCACGCCACGCCGGTCGCCGTGGACCCGGGACGTGCCGGGCGCGGTCCTCACCCTCGTGATCTGGGCGCTGGCCTCGTTCGTCGTGCGCGGCTCGATCGCCGCCTCGCTCGGCGGCACGTCCATCTACGGGCCGCTCTCGGCGCCGATCGTCATCCTCATCTGGCTCTACGCCCTCGCCATCGCGGTGCTCATCGGCGCCGCGCTCAACGGCGCCATCCGCGAGCTGTGGCCGGCCGACGAGCGCCGCGCGCTGCACACGCGCCTCCTCGACCGGATCCGTCACCGCTCGGTGGCCGCACCGGCCGCGCCGCGCGACCCCTTCGGCGACTACCGGCGCACGGGGGAGACCGACGAGCTCGACCTGCGCAGCCTGCGCACCGCCGCCAGCCAGCCGATCACGCCCCTGTCCAACGCCGCCGAGCCCGCCGAGACGCCCGCTTCGCGCGAGGTCCTCGCGGGCTCCGAGAACGACCGCTGAGCGCCCGACGGGCCTCCCGCGGCCCCGGTTTGGAGTTCGCGGCACGGGTCGGATACTGTTTCGGAGCACGCCGAGAGGGGATGCCGAAAGGGATCGCTTCCGACGCGCGCGGATGTAGCTCAGTTGGTAGAGCGCAACCTTGCCAAGGTTGAGGTCGCCGGTTCGAACCCGGTCATCCGCTCGGAGGGTTAGCCGCCCCCAATGGTGGAGTGGCCGAGAGGCGAGGCAGCGGCCTGCAAAGCCGCGTACACGGGTTCAAATCCCGTCTCCACCTCGAGTAGGACCCCACGGGCGATTGGCGCAGCGGTAGCGCGCTTCCTTGACACGGAAGAGGTCACTGGTTCAAACCCAGTATCGCCCACCACGAGAAACGGCCCCTGACCTGCAGAAATGCGAGTCAGGGGCCGTTCGTTGTCTGCGGCGTGTCGGATACGTGTCGGACGGAGCGACGCCAGACGGCGCCGGTTGACGGTGAAACGCTGGCTTGGCGCCGCGGTTGATCAGCGGATCTCGAGAGGTCAGAGGCCGTCAGGTAGGAGACAAAGGTCACCGAGGTCTCGCCCACAGTCATTCGTCAGCGACGTGCCACAGCGAAGCGCGGCGTTCTGTCAGCTAGGGCCGAAAGATGGCCTCGCGACCTGTCAGGCGCAGTTCATCGTTGAGGTCGGGCGATGTTCGTGCGACCTCTGGCGATGAGGGGATGCGCGACTGGATTCAGCGGGAGAGGTCACGCGCGTCACCCAGCCCCGTCGCCCAGGGCTTTGCCGACGGCCTTCGTACGGTCAGCCCGAAGGAGCGGCGCCCGTCGACCTCGGCCCATGCCCCGCTCCCGGGGCCTCGACCTGGTCGCGGTGGGTCTGACGTCCGATGAGGCCCAGGGGTGTGCAGCGCTCCTGGCCGCCGGCAAGGGTCTGGACGACGCACCCGTCCCCACTGACGACGCGGTCACCGACGGCTGGCGCTCGCTCACCGACACCGCCGGTGCACTGCGTGCCGAGCTCGTGATCGGGCGGGAGGGCGCCGAGGCGAGCACCGTGCTGCCCGACGGCGACGCCGCATCAGTCCCGGACCGAAGATGTGTGCCTCCGCCTGCCGGCCCGGAGAGAGGCCCGGGAAGACGTGCCCGGCGGTGAGCACCAGCGGGCCGCGCTCGTCGCAGAGGAGCCGTGGGCCGACCGTGCCCAACGCGTGGCGTCCGGAGTTCTCGGGACCGATGCGGAACGCCGCGACCGGGCGTGGCGGTGGGAGGAAGATGAGCTCGACTCCCTCGCCGGGAGGAAGGAGCCCGTCGAGCTCACGCAGGGGACTGCTCCAGCCCCATCGCCTTCGCCGCATGAGCCACCGCCCACCCCTGGCGACGGACCCGGTCCACCAGAAGACGACGACCATGAACATTCAGACGAGCGTTAGCGTGCATGGGCGATCGACGATGGGTCGGGGGCCGGGCGTCATGGCTGAGCTCGCGTCCCGACCAGGGGTTCGAGTGGTTGCTCGTCATCCGGCGGTTCGCGCACCCTGGGTGGGGTCGGGCCAGGTCCGGGTCGTGGGGCTGTCGTCACGGACACAGATGTGCTGGGTCGGCACGACGTCGGGGAGGGCTGTGATGTGTCGCGATCGTCGGCCGCCAACCTGGGCTGCTGGCGACGTGTGCGGGACGACACGCCGGTCGTCTCTGGTGTTGATGCGACCGGCGTGCCATCCTGAAATCAGCACGGAAGGCCAAGACGATGCGCCGGCACGGGAGAGCTGGACCCCCCTTCAGCCCCGGTAGGCAGGGCGACGCACCGCCCTTCGTGCGCGAGCCGCCTTCGAGCAGGGAGGGCGGCTCGCTCACGTGAGAGGCCGCACGACGCCAGACCCTAACCTTTGACAGAGCCTTTCCCCACCGCCCTTCGACGCATTACCGTACTAACACGTTCGCGGTAGGTCTCGTGCAAAGCCTGACCGCCGGCTTGGCAGTTGCCAGGCGTGTGCCTTCAGTGCGAGTGCCGTGGACGAGGCGCCCTACCGTTCCCCTGCACGGAAGGGCGCCGCCCGTGAGCCGGCTGGCCGCAGATCGTGCGTGCGACGTCATACGGAGCGGAGGGAAGAGTCAAGCGCCGCCTTCGTGTCGGATGCTGAGCGACGCTGGTACTGCCTCGCTCGTCGTCGATGCTGTAGAGCTCGTCGGCCGCAGCCCGGGGCACTCTGGACGTCGTTGATGCGTGTCCGGGTGCTGGGCGGCACCGGTCTGCACGACGTCGTCTGCGACGTCTCAGAGTTCGCACTAGGCCGCGTTGATCAAGTGGTTCCATGGTCGGGTGGGCGAGTTTTGAACGGTGACACGACAGGAGATCTCTGACGACGGGTGGGCAGTGGTGGAACTGATGGTGCCGACGGTGACCGGGACCTTCGCGGGAACGCCGTCAACACTTCGACGGCGGCAGGCTCGATGCTATTCACGACCCTTGCGGCGCTGACCCAAACGGAGCGCGAACGCGCCCGCGACTCGGTCGAACGACGTCGCCATGTCGGCAAGAGTTTCAGCGGCCGCCCCCTCGTCTTCAGTGATGATCAAATCCGAAGAGCCGTACGTCTCGTCGAGGAAGGACAGTCAGCCGCCAAGGTCGCATTCAATCCAGGAATGTCACGCGGCACGTTCTACATGAAGTCAAATGCCGTCGAGAGATGAAGCCAGACCGCCGACACCAAGCGATCACAGAACGCCACCACCGACCGTTGGTACTCACAGTTGAGCGAGCATCGCTCAGTCCCCGCTTGTGTCTCCGTATCCTTGGCCCGTGAGTCATGACGACGCGGCACGAGTCGCCGGACTGAGCGAGGAAGCAGCTCGCTTCCTGTCAGAGAACGAGGCGAGTCGCATACCCGTCCCGCTGAGCCGCTGGAGGGCCCCCGTGCTGCGTCGACTGGTGGGTCGGAGAAGCGCCGAGTCCATTGCGATAGCTCGCTCGCGCATGTCCGGACCCTTCGAGCATGTTCAGGTCCAGGACACGCCGGTCGTTTCCATCGGCGGCGCGGATCAGGCCGGGCGAGACGACTACATGATGTTCATCCATGGCGGAGCGTTCGCGTTCGGTGCGGCCATCGATCCCATCGGCCTGCAACTGGCTACCGCAACCGGGCTGCCAACCTACTCGATTGACTACCAGTTGGCGCCCGAGGCGCGTTTCCCAAGCGCTGCATGAATGCCTGCACGTGTGGGACGACCTGTCGTCCCGTCACCCCGGACGAGGTGCGCTCGTCGGCGTCTCGGCGGGAGCGAACCTGGCACTGGGATTGCTGCAACTTCTTCGGGCGCAAGGGTCAGGGGGGCGCCTGCCCGATGCCGTGGTGGCAATGACGCCGCTCACCGACGCTCAAGAGGACCCCCGGGCCCGGGTGTCGTCAGTCATGGAGAGAGCCATGACCGATCCGCACGTCAGCATGAACGGGCCGTCGCTGCACTCGACACGCAACCCTTGAGCCCGCCACCACGTCTTGGCCTTGGTCGTAGTCTCGCCGCGGTTGGCGGCCTCGGCCGTCGACGGTGGGCTAGCACGGCAGCGCGGCCAGCTGGATCAGACCCACCATGCCGACGGGAGGGGTTGACCCCAGCCACCTGCGAGCAGGCCGGCGCGAGATATTCCTGCGCGATTCAGGACGAATGAATGACGTCTGCCCGCACGCGGCCAAGCGCGGACCCACTCACCCTGAGTGGGTGCGGGCTGTTCTCGCTCAGGGCACGTGCAGTACTTCGGTGCTGCCTGTCTCTACGATGTACTCGGCCAGGTCGCGAAGCTTGCAGTTGCCACGCATGCTGGCCTGCGCCAAGGCGTCGAACGCGACTTCCTCGGTGACATTGGTGCGTGCCATCACGATGCCGACGGCCGCGCCGATCCTGCGAGACGTGCACAGGGCGTGCCTCAGCTGTTCGGCGTGACGGGTGCTGACGAGGCCTTGGGCCTGGAGCTCAGCGATCTGCTCCTGTCCATCAGTGACCTGGCTCTCGAGTGCGTCCAAGCGGGCGCTGTTCCGGGCCACGGTGGCCAGGAGCTGGTCTATGGCGTCGGCGTCATGGCCGCGCCCTGAGGGCTGTCCGGTCATGACAGCATTGTGAACTTCCCCGCGCGGCGGGGCAACGCCGCTCCGTTCGCTTCGAGGGCTACACAACGCCGCTTGTCCTACGGGAAGTCTGCGTGCTCTGGGACGCGCTGAACGCCCGCGGGGGCTAGTCACGGTGCCTGTGCCATGCCATCCTGAAGTCAGCACGCAGGGCGTGAAAACGCGCGACGGGGATGGGCTGGTCGATCACCCCCTCTGGCCCCCATGATCCGGGATCCGCGCCCGCCCTGCGTGCGCGGGCCGCCTTCGAGCGGGGAGGGCGGCGGCCCGCTCATGTCGCCGACAGGTTCGCCCACTCTGACCTGCACGGATACCTTCACGAGCGGTCATCTCGGGTGAATAATCTGACGTGCACACGAGGTGCGGAGCGGCTGATCGGTCGTCGCGAGCGGCCATGAGCCGGTGCACGCCACCCACCCCGCGTGCAGGCGGTGTCCTTTCGCAGGGGGAGGGACACCGCCGTACGGGGTTGGACAAGACCCAGCGCCCCACCCCGTCACGGCGCTACCGTCCTTCATCGCTCATGGTTGGCCGTAAGTCGGGCGCGAGTGTCCTGTGACCCGCGCTGACCCTGCAGGGTCACCGACGTCGGTGCCGCCCGGGTGATACCTCCTCCCTGTTCCGGAGGTTCTCGCCGGGCCCTGACATGCGCATCGTTTGGGGTGAGCGAGGGGGTGCGCGCCGCACGCGTCACACCGAGGCAGCGCCTCGCTCTCGAGCCAGCGGTGGATCGTCGACGACAACCACACCGGTCGCCCCTTCGCCGTGACCCAGTCCGGCTCAGGCAGGTGCCGCCACTTCCGCACGGCCGAGTCGCTCACACCGGCCCGGCGGGCGATCGACTCGCGCGTCTCGATCCCGTCCGGAACCTGCGCCGGGCGGGGGACGGGCCGTGCGGCGTCGTGAAGCGCTGCACCGTCGCCGGCCGGACGCCGAACTGCAAGGCGATCGCCCCCAGCGAACGCCGACGCTGGCGCGCCTCCACCCACGCCTCCACGGTCTCCCGGGCGGGGTAAGGGCCCCAGCCGCTGGTCGCGCGCGTCACGGTCTGATGGTTGACGCCGTCGCGCTCAGCGATCTCCTTCACGCGCACCCCGCGCCGGCGGTCCGCGATCCACCGTTGACGCCGCTCCTCGAGCAGGAACGTAGTGAGATACGTCCGGCCAACCCGCCGATCGGCCGGCGGGAACGGCCCGAAGCGCTTCGTCGCCTTCGTCACCTCCCACGGCGAGACGCCAGCGCACTGCGCGATCAGGCGAACCGACTCGCCGGCGCGGCGTCGCGCGAGCCAGTCGAGCTCACGGTGGCTGTCGACCATGGGCGGCACCATATGACGGCCGGCGGCGCGCCACGTGTTGCACCCACGGTGCGGGCCGTGGCCGGGTGGTCGAACGGCCGCCGGCCCCAGTTGTTTCGACGTCGACCCCATGGTTACCCCTCCGCCGGCGGCGTCGTCTGACAGAAGGCGGCGTCGCCGGCCCAGCGGGGCGGTATCTGCCAGGGTCCGCGAACCAGCGACGTCCGGTGACGATCAAAGCTTGTCCGTCCTCGTCGTGGTGAGGTGTGTCCTCCTCAAGAGCGAGCTCCCACCCATCACCGCGGAGAGGCTCAGCCCAGGCTTCAACCGGACCCAGCGCAGCGCGCCAGATGAGGGCGCGGTGCATCCCCACGCCCTGGTTGCCGGTCATGACGCGAGGGGAGGTCGCGATCCCCCAGGTGCTCACCGGGTGCGTAGGAACTCGGTGATGCCCGTCTCGGCGATCTCGTCCGCCAGGTCCCGGACTTTGCGCTGGCTGTCCGTGCTGGCCTGCGTCAGGGCATCTAACGCCCGCTCTTGGTGACGGTGCGCCGGCCCATGACAATGCCCACGGCCGCACCATCCTGCGTGACGACCGCTGGGCCTGCCGAAGCTGCTCCTCGAGCGCGTCGAGGCGGGCGTTGTTCCTGGCCACCGGGGCCAGGAGGTCATCGATAGCGTCGGCCCCGTGGCCTCGCCCCGATAAGGGTCCGGTCATGGGTGTCCGTATCGGAGATCGCGCCGATGACGGGCGACCTGCCGGGGGCGGGGCGCTCCGCCGGGGTGAGCACACCGCCGCGCGGTGTTGGACAGGGCCCGCAGCGACGCCCTGGAGCACCGCCGGCCGGAGGGGTTGTCCCCCGTCAGCGGACGGTGACGGTCGGCCCACCTCGCGGCACGAGCTGCCCGACGACCGGGTGGCCGGGGACCTCGCCGGCGACGAGCAGACCACCGCTGGTCTGGGCGTCGGCGAGGAGCAGCAGCTCGTCCTCACCGACCCCGGACTCCAGGTGCGGCCGCACCCAGTCCAGGTTGCGCCGGCTGCCGCCGGGGACGTAGCCGTCGGCCAACGCCTCGCGCGCCCCCGTGACGTAGGGGACGGCGGCGGCGTCGACGACGGCCGACACGCCGCTGGCGCGGCAGAGTTTGAACAGGTGCCCCAGCAGGCCGAAGCCGGTGACGTCGGTGGCGCAGACGGCGCCGGCCGCGAGCGCGGCGCGGGAGGCGTCGCGGTTGAGGGTCGTCATCACCTCGACCGCCTCGGGGAACACCTCGCCGGTCGCCTTGTGCCGGTTGTTGAGGACGCCGAGACCCAGCGGCTTGGTGAGGGTGAGCGGGACCCCTGCGACGCCGGAGTCGTTGCGCAGCAACCTCTCCGGGTCGGCGAGCCCGGTGACGGCCAGCCCGTACTTGGGTTCCGGGTCGTCGATGCTGTGGCCCCCGGCGAGGTGGCAGCCGGCCGCCCGGGCGACGTCCCCGCCGCCGCGCAGGACCTCGGCGGCGAGGTCGAACGGCACTCGGTCGCGGGGCCACGCGAGGAGGTTGACCGCCACGAGCGGCTCGCCACCCATGGCGTACACGTCCGACAGGGCGTTGGCCGCGGCGATGCGGCCCCAGTCGTAGGGGTCGTCGACGACGGGCGTGAAGAAGTCAGTGGTCAGCACGACCGCGCGACCGCCCTCGATGCGGACCACGGCGGCGTCGTCACCGCTCTCGACGCCGACGAGCAGGTCCGGACCACCGGCCGGGGTGAGACCGGCCAGCACCCGCTCGAGCTCGCCCGGGGGCACCTTGCAGGCGCAGCCGCCCCCCGACGCGTACTGGGTGAGCCGCTGGGTCGTGGTGTCCGCCGTCATCGACCCAGTGTCCTGGCCCGCTCGGCGGCACGGGCCCGCAGCCGCTCGCGCTGTGGCTCGACCGTGTACTTCGGGTCGCGGGCCGAGGCCGTCCCGGCCTCGAAGATGCCGAAGCGGGTGAGCACCGAGGCGGCGACGCACGCCGCACCGGCGAGCACCGACACCGTGCGCGAGCGTCGCCCGGCGACGAGGGCGGCGGTGCCACCGACCGCGGTCAGCACGCGGGCCGTCCGCATCAGCCGTCCGGGACGACCCTGGCCGTAGGGCTCGCCGACCAGCCCGAGCCGACCGGTGAGCCGCTCGGCGGCGGCCAGCTCGACGAGGGCGCCGGCCGCCAACATCCGTCGGGCCGGGCCGGCCTGGTCGAGCGGGGTGAACAGGCAGGCGAACCCGCCCGCGGCCGTCGCCCCGGACCCGGCGAAGACGAAGGGCAGCTCGCGGTGCGCCTCGTGCCAGGCCGGGACCGCCGTGTTGGCCAGCAGCGCAGCCGTGTACGTCGCGAGCGGGGGGCCGAGCACGGTGGCGCCGACCCCTGCCAGCCGGCCCACCCGCGGCAGACGGCCGGTGACCGAGGAGGCCGCGGCGGCGGCCGAGAGCCCGCTGAAGGGGGCGAGGATCCACGACCCGACCGACAGGGGTGAGGTGGGCTTGAGGACCCGCAGCATGTTGAGGAAGCGCTCCGGTCGGTGCAGGTCGTGGACGAGCGCCACGGTGCCGAGGGCGGCGCCCGCACCCGCCGCGACCCGGGCGACCCGCTCGAGGTCCGGCCGGTCCGTCACCGCAGCACCCTCGGCGAGGACGGCGGACGCACCGGCCAGCCCGCCGAGGAAGAGGTAGAGCGGCACGTCCGGCGTCTTCCACGTCGGCTCCTTGATGATCGGCCGCCCGTAGTACGAGTCGGGGCTCGCCTCGGGGACCATCCGCTGCTCCCTCACCGGCGCCTCCCCAGGAAGGACGCGACCCCGAGGCCCACGAGCGCGCCGGCGGCGGCACCCACGTGGCGCCACATCGAGCCGAGGTCGCGGGTCGTGACGACCGGGTCGGGCGGCAGCCCGTAGACCTCGGGCTCGTCGAGGAGGAGGAAGAACGCCCCGTCGCCGCCGACACCGTCGTCGGGGTCCGCGCCGTAGAGGCGCGCCCCATCGACGCCCTGCTCCTGCAGCTCGCCGAGGCGGCGGCCGGCCCGCTCGCGCAGCTCGTCGAGCTCCCCGTACTGGATCGACTCGGTCGGGCAGGCCTGGGCGCAGGCGGGAGTCATCCCCTCGCCGATGCGGTCGTAGCAGAGCGTGCACTTGAAGGCGCGGCCGTCGCCGGGGCGGATGTCGATGACGCCGTATGGGCAGGCGGGTACGCAGTAGCCGCACCCGTTGCAGATGTCCTCCTGGACGACGACCGTTCCGAACTCGGTGCGGAACAGCGAGCCGGTGGGGCAGACGTCGAGG
This sequence comes from Phycicoccus jejuensis, assembly GCF_000720925.1. Taxonomy (GTDB): domain Bacteria; phylum Actinomycetota; class Actinomycetes; order Actinomycetales; family Dermatophilaceae; genus Phycicoccus; species Phycicoccus jejuensis. Next base: position 123,008 of record NZ_JOEE01000008.1, read on the forward strand.
CAGGCGGCGTGGGTGCAGTGCTTGCACACGTCCGAGGACATCAGCCAGCGCACACCGCCCTCGCCCGACTCGGTCTCCTGGCCGGGGCCGGCCGGGGGAGTGGCGTCGGGTGGCGGGCCCATCCCCGGCATCCCGAGGTCGGTGCTGCGGGAGGCGCGACCGATCGGCTGCTCGACGAACGCCACGTGCCGCCAGGTGCTCGCCCCGAGGGCGCCGGTGTTGTCGTAGGACATCCCGGTGAGGGATAGCCCGTCCTCCGGGACGAGGTTCCACTCCTTGCACGCCACCTCGCAGGCCTTGCAGCCGATGCACACCGAGGTGTCGGTGAAGAATCCCATCCGGGGCGGATGGGCCTCGTGGCCGGCGTCGCCGGCCACGTCATGGAGTGGTCCGGACAGCGAGTTGCTCATGAGTCGTCCTCCTCGGCCGGGTGGGCGCCCGAGCGGCGCCGGTAGTCGTCGACGAAGTCGACCAGCGCCGGGCCGCGCGGCCGCCGCCCGGGTCGGATGTCGCACGTGCCGACCTTGTCCTGGATGTGCACGTTGGGGTCGAGCGCGATGCCGACGAGGTCGTTGACCGAGTCCCCGGTCACCAGGCCGTTGGCGCCCCAGTGGTAGGGGAGCCCCACGTGCTCGACCCACCGCTCGCCGAGCCGCAGGGAGCGCATCCGCGCCGTCACCATGACGCGCGCCTCGATGGCCGAGCGGGAGGTGACGATGGTCGCCCAGCCGCCGTGATCGAGACCGCGCTCGCGCGCCAACCGCGGCGAGACCTCGCAGAACATCTCCGGCTGGAGCTCGCTGAGGTAGGGCAGCGTCCGCGACATCCCACCCGCCGTGTGGTGCTCGGTCAGGCGGTAGCTCGTGAAGACGTAGGGGAAGACCCGGCTCTCGGGCGGGTTGAGCGGGTTGGCCGGCTCCGCGACGTCCTCGAGCGCCGGGTTGCGCTGGGGCCGGTGGGCGGCGTTGCGCACGGGCGACTCGACCGGCTCGTAGAAGGTCGGCAGCGGGCCGTCGGCCAGGCCGGTCGGCACGTACAGCCAGGCCTTGCCGTCGGTCTGCATGATGAAGGGGTCGCGCCCGCCGAGGGCGTCCGGACCCTGAGCCCCCTCCTCGGGGACGTGGTCCGGGGCCCGGTCGGCGACGAAGTCGGGCACGTCGTCGCCGGTCCACTTCCCCTGCTCTGCGTCCCACCAGACGTACTTCTTGCGCTCGCTCCACGGCTTGCCGTCGGGGTCGGCCGAGGCGCGGTTGTACAGGATGCGCCGGTTGGCCGGCCAGGCCCAGCCCCACTCGGGGGCGACGAGTGACTGCTCCCAGTGGGGCTTGCGGCGGGCGGCCTGGTTGGTCTCGTCGGCGTACACGCCGCAGTAGATCCAGCAGCCGCACGCGGTCGAGCCGTCCTTGGCGAGCTGGGTGTACGACGAGAGCGCGTCGCCGGAGCCGTCCCAGCCGTTGATCTCGCGCAGCACCGCCTCGGCGTCGGGCTCCCCGAGCGGGCCCTCGGTGGGGTAGTCCCACGTGAGGTCGAGCAGCGGCCGGTCCATCTCGTCGGTCGACCCGGCCAGCCTTGCTCGGATGCGCTGACCCAGCTCGTAGTAGAACTGGAGGTCGCTGCGGGCGTCCCCGGGCGGCTGCACCGCCTGGTGGCGCCACTGGAGCATCCGCTGGGTGTTCGTGAAGCTGCCCTTCTTCTCGACGTGCGAGGCCGCCGGGAGGAAGAACACCTCGGTCCCGATGCCCTCGGTGCTCAGCTCGCCGGACTCGATCTCCGGGCCGTCCTTCCAGAAGGTGGCGGTCTCGACCATCGTCAGGTCACGCACGACGAGCCACTCGAGGTTGGCCAGCCCGAGCCGCTGCATCTTGCCGTTGGCCGAGCCGACCGCCGGGTTCTCGCCGACGACGAAGTAACCCGGGCTGCGTCCCTCGATCTGGTTGACGACCGTGTCGTAGGTGCCGTGGTGGCCGGTCAAGCGGGGGAGGTAGTCGAAGCGGAAGTCGTTGTCCTGCGTCGCTGCGTCGCCCCACCAGGCCTTGAGGAGGCTCACGGTGTAGGCGTCCATGTTGCCCCAGAAGCCGGTCGAGCCGGCGTCCTCGGCGACGAACTCCTCGAGCGAGCGGTGCTGGGCCGCGTGCGGCATCGGGATGTACCCGGGAAGGATGTTGAACAGGGTCGGGATGTCGGTGGACCCCTGGATGCTCGCGTGCCCGCGCAGGGCGAGGATGCCGCCACCCGGCCGGCCGATGTTGCCGAGCAGGGTCTGCAGGATCGAGGCCGTCCGGATGGTCTGCACCCCGGTCGAGTGGTGGGTCCACCCCACGGCGTAGCAGAACGCGCTGGTGCGCTCGCGCCCAGAGTTCTCGGTGAGGGCCTTCGCGACCCTCAGGAAGTCCTCCTCGGAGACCCCGCACACCTCGGCGACGAGCTCGGGGGTGTACCGGGCGAAGTGCCGCTTGAGGATCTGGAAGACGCACCGGGGGTGTTGCAGCGTCTCGTCCCGGTCCGGCTTGGCCGGCACGGTCGGTCCGCCGGAGCCGGCCTGCTCGGACCGTGCGGCCTCGTGCTCCTCCGAGGCCGCCGGGCCGCCGGGCTGGCCTGGGTCGCGCATCCCCGCCGCCGCGGACTGGGGTGCGTTCTCGTACTGCCAGGTGGTCGGGTCGTACTGCTGCTCCTCCGCGTCATAGCCGGAGAACAGGCCGTCGAGGTCCTCGGTGTCGCGGAAGTCCTCGGACACGAGGGCCGCCGCGTTCGTGTAGTGCACGACGTACTCCCGGAAGTCCAGGTCGTTGTCGAGCACGTGGTGGACGAGCCCGCCGAGGAACGCGATGTCGGTACCCGCACGCAGCGGCACGTGGAGGTCGGCGACCGCCGAGGTGCGGGTGAAGCGCGGGTCGACGTGGATGATCGTCGCGCCCTTGCGCTTGGCCTCCATCACCCACTGGAACCCGACGGGATGGCACTCGGCCATGTTCGAACCCTGGATGACGATGCAGTCACTGTTGGACAGGTCCTGCTGGAAGGTGGTGGCCCCTCCCCGGCCGAAGCTCGTCCCCAGACCGGGAACGGTGGAGGAGTGTCAAATACGCGCCTGGTTCTCGATCTGCACCGCGCCCATCGCGGTGTAGAGCTTCTTCATGAGGTAGTTCTCCTCGTTATCGAGGGTCGCTCCTCCGAGGCTCGCGATGCCAAGGGTGCGGCGGGTGCGCCGGCCGTGCTCGTCCTCCCACTCCCAGTACTTCCGGCGGGTGGCGACCACGCGGTCGGCGATCATGTCCATCGCGGTGTCGAGGTCGAGGTCCTCCCACGCCGTCCCGTGCGGCCGACGGTAGCGGACCTTCGTCACTCGGTGGTCGGACGTGACGAGCTGTGTGCTGGCGCTTCCCTTGGGGCAGAGGCGACCACGGGAGATCGGGCTCGCCGGGTCCCCCTCGATCTGGGTGACCTTCTCGTCCTGCACGTAGACCTTCTGGCCGCAGCCGACGGCGCAGAAGGGGCAGACCGAGTCGACGACGCGGTCTGCGGTGCGGGTGCGAGGGGTGATCGACCGGGTGGTCGCGGACTCCACCGCGGCGCCGCGACCGAGGCGGTCACGCCCGCGCAGCTGGCGCAGCAACGGCCACTCGAGCGGTGTCGGCACGGCGGATCCTCTCGACGTCGGGAAGGGGCCCTCCCAGCACCGTAGCCCTCCCCGGTCTCGGACGGGGAAACCGGTGCGCCCCTCTCGCGGCGGGTCGGTACGCAGCGGTCTAGGGTCGGTCGCGGAGGCGTTTCTTGTCTGGTGACGGGCGCGGTCTTCAACACCGACGTGACCGGGTCACCCGGTCAGGCGGGTTCGATTCCCGTCCGCCTCCGCCAGCTTTCGCCTCGTGAGGAGCCCCGTGGACGACCGCCGCCGTGACGTGCCGCGGACCGACGCCGTCCTCGCCGAGCCCCGGGTCGCGAAGGCGGTCGGCCGGCTGGGCCGGGCGGCCGTCAAGGCGATCGTCGTCGAGGTCCTGCAGGTCTGCCGGGACGGTGGGCTCGCACCGGTGGACGTGCCCGCCGAGGTGCTCGCCCGGCTGCCGCGCTCGAGCACCTCGCTGCGCGCGGTGCTCAACGCGACCGGCGTGGTCGTGCACACCAACCTCGGTCGGGCCCCGTTGTCCCGGGCCGCGGTCGAGGCCGTGGTCGTCGCGGCGGGGGCCACCGACGTCGAGCTCGACCTCGCCACCGGACGGCGCGGACCCCGCGGCACCGGGGCGCTGGACGCCCTGCGGTCCGCCGTGCCCGACGCCGGCGACGTGCACGTCGTCACCAACGGCGCGGCGGCGGTCGCGCTGGTGTCACGCGCGCTGGCCGCGGACCGGGAGGTCGTCGTCGCGCGCGGCGAGCTCGTCGAGATCGGCGACGGCTTCCGCGTCCCCGAGCTCGTGGAGTCCTTGGGGGTGCGGCTGCGCGAAGTCGGGACGACGAACCGGGTACGCCTGGAGGACTACGCGCGGGCCGTCGGCGATCGGACGGCGTTCGTGCTCAAGGTGCACCCGAGCAACTTCCGCGTCGAGGGGTTCACGTCCTCCGTGGGGGTCGGCGAGCTCGCCACCCTGCCGGTCCCCGTCGTCGCGGACCTCGGGTCGGGGCTCCTGCGTCCCCACCCGAGGCTCCCGGACGAGCCGGACGCGGCCGGCGCCCTCCGCGCCGGGGCCGCCCTCGTCACGGCGTCCGGCGACAAGCTGCTCGGCGGCCCGCAGTGTGGCCTCGTGCTCGGCCGTGCCGACCTCGTCCAGCAGGTCCGGCGCCACCCGATGGCGCGGGCCGTCCGCGTGGGCAAGCTGACCCTCGCCGCCCTCGAGGCGACGTTGACCGGACCCGAGCCCCCGGTGGTGCAGGCGCTCGGTCGGGCACGAGAGTCGCTACGCGAGAGGGCGGACCACGTGGCATCCGCGCTCGGTGGCGACGTGGCCGTCGTCGACACCGAGGGGCGGGTGGGCGGCGGCGGCGCCCCGGGCGTGCCCCTGCCGAGTGCGGCAGTGTCGCTCCCGTCGGCTCTTGCTCCCGTCCTGCGCGCGGGCGACCCGCCGGTGGTGGGGCGCGTGCACGGCGGTCGTCTGCTCCTCGACCTGCTGACGGTGGACGAGGCGGACGAGGACGTGCTCGTCGAGGCGGTGCACCGGGCGAGGGCGAGCGCGGAAGCGGGAGGCTGACGTGCACGTCGTCGCCACCGCCGGGCACGTCGACCACGGCAAGTCGACCCTCGTGCGGGCCCTCACCGGCCAGGACCCCGACCGCCTCGCCGAGGAGGCGCGCCGCGGGCTGTCCATCGAGCTCGGCTACTGCTGGACCGACCTGCCGGGGGTCGGTGAGGTCGCCTTCGTCGACGTGCCGGGCCACGAGAGGTTTCTCGGGACGACGCTGGCCGGGCTGGGGGCCCTGCGGGTCGCCCTGCTCGTCGTGGCGGCCGACGACCCGTGGATGCCGCAGGCGGCCGAGCACCTCGCCGCCCTCGACGCCCTCGACGTGCGGCACGGGGTGCTCGTGGTGACGCGGGCCGACCTCGTGGACCCGGCGCCTGCGCTGGCCCGGGCGCGGGCGGAGGTCGCCCGGACGTCACTGCGGGACGCCCCGGACGTCGTCGTGAGTGGCCGGACCGGGCAGGGGCTGGACGCCCTGCGCGACGCGCTCGTCGGCGTGCTGGCGGCCGTTCCGCGCCCCGACCCGGCCGCCGACGTGCGGCTCTGGGTCGACCGGCGCTTCCGCGTGCGCGGCACCGGGCTCGTCGTCACCGGCACGCTCGCCGCCGGCACGGTGCGGCCCGGTGACGTGCTCGAGGCGGACGGCGAGCCCGTGCGAGTCCGCGGTGTGGAGGCGTTGGGCACACCGCGGGCCCAGGTGTCGGCGCCCGCGCGGGTCGCGCTCGACCTCGGGGGCCGGGCCCCGGCGGGCGTGCGCCGGGGGGCGCAGCTCGTCGCCCCCGGCTCGGTGCTCGCCCCGGTCGAGGTCGACGTCCGCGTGCGACCCGGCGACCGCCCACCGCGGCAACCGGTGCTCCACGTCGGGACCGACCACGTCGAGGTGCGGGTGCGACCGCTGGCCGGTGATGTCGTGCGCCTGCGGCCGACCCGCCCGCTGCCCCTGCGGGTCGGCGACCGGGCCGTCCTGCGCGACCCCGGCGACCGCCGGGTCTGGGGGGTCGAGGTGCTCGACCCGGCGCCCCCGCCGCTGCGGGGCCGCGGCGCCGCGGCGGCCCGGGCCGGCGAGCTCTCCACGGTGCGCGGCACCGTGGCCGACGAGGTCGAGCGGCGTGGCGCGGTCACGTGGGGGCTGCTGCGGCGGCTCGGTGTCGGGGGACCGGTGCCCGAGGGCAGCATCGTCGCGGGGGAGGTCGTGGTGGCGCCGCACCGTGCACAGGTCCTGCGGGAGGACGTGTTGGCCGCGGTGCGTGCGGCCGGCGCGGGCGGGCTGGCGCCGGCCGCCGCCGCACGGGCCGCGGGTCTCGGGGACGCCCTCCTCGTGGAGGCCCTGCTGGAACCGCCTCTCCGGCTGACGGGCGGACGGGTCGTGCTCGACGAGCAGGGCCGTACGACACCGGAGGACGCAGCGGCGCTCGCCGCCCTCGCGGCCGACCTCGACGAGGCGCCGTTCGGGGCCCCGACGGCGGAGCGGTTGCGCGAGCTGGGCCTGGTCGGGGCGCGGCTCGACGCCTTGGTGCGCGCGGGGCACCTCGAACGGGCCGGGCGCGGGGTGGTCCTCCTCCCCGGGGCGACGGCGGAGGCCACCCGCCGGCTCGGCGAGCTGGAGCAGCCCTTCACCGTGGCGCAGGCCCGCGTGGCCCTCGGCACCACCCGTCGGGTCGTGCTGCCGCTGCTGGCCCACCTCGACGCCGCCGGGATGACGGTGCGCCTGGCCGACGACACGCGTCGGGTCAGGCCGCCACGGGGGCCGGCCGCGGGTCGGGACGCCAGCGGCTGAGCACGGCGAGGGCCAGGGCCACCTCGGCGAGGTCGCCGAACCAGTACATGAGCTGGGCTCCCGCCATCCGGTCCGCGGCCGGGCCGGGCACGTCGACGAGCCACCCCGCGTAGAGCAGCTGGGCGAGGACGGCGTGGGCCGCGACCGCGACCGCGAGCACCACGAGGCGGCGCGGCACCGAGGGCGGTGTTGCACCGTCGAGGCTGGGCCACCCCCGAGGTGGCGCCGCAGTTCCGGCGAGAAGCCGTGACCGAGCCGCAGCATGAGGAGACCGACGTGGGTGCGCGAACGATTGGCCAGGCCGGCGGCACTACCGGTCCGTGGCGCCGCCACGCGAGCCGGTCTGGTTCTGGCGGTGGGCGGACCGGCGGCCGGGGGCGGCGAGGGCGCGCAGCCACCGGGAGCGGGCGGCGACCGCGTGCCCCTCGGCGGCCGGTGCGTCCGTGCGCCGCCAGTCCCGGACGGGAGCCTCACCCGGCAGGAGGCGGGCGGCCAGCCCGAGGGCCCGGACCGTCGTCGCCGGGGCGAGGCCGTGCACCCGGCGGGCGAGGGCCACCCACGGCGAGACGCTGACGACCGGCCGCCCCGCGAGCACGCCGTCGACGATGCGCCGGGCGGCCCGCTCGACCGGCAGGCTGACCCCGGGCCACGTCGCGCCCGGCGCGAACCACGCGTCGTCGGCGGCGGCGTCACCCGTGAAGCGGGCGTGCACGTGTCCGCCGGTGCGCATCAGCCAGGGGGTCACCGAGGTGACCGTGACCCCGGTGCCCGAGAGCTCGGCCGCGAGGCCCTCGGCGAGCCCGACGGCCCCGAACTTGGCGACCGAGTACGGGACCAGGCGGGGGACCGCGACGAGGCCGCCGACCGACGACACGATCCCGATGCGACCCTCGCGGCGGCTGCGCATCGAGGGCAGGACGGCGAGGGCGAGGTGCACCGGACCCCAGAGCATCGTGTCGACGGCCTCGTGGACGTGACCGAGCGTCACCGACTCGACCGCGCCCACCCCGATGACGCCGGCGACGTGGACGGCGGCGTCGACCCGGCCGTGCTGCTCGAGGACGGTGGTGACCACCTCGTCGACGGCGGCGGGGTCGCGCGAGTCGGCGACGTGCACGTGGTGGCGTCCGGGCGGGGCGTCGAGCAGGTCGAGCGCACGCTGCAGCGCGGCCGGGTCGCGGCCGGTGGCGTGCACGACCCATCCCCGCTCCAGCAGCACCCGCGAGATCTCGAGCCCGAGCCCGCGCGAGGCGCCGGCCACGAGGGCGACCCCGGCGCTCCCGTCGGTGCCCGTCCGTCCCGGCCGTGAGGTGGTGTCCATGCCCGTGCGCTACCCGGTTCGGATGTCGCCACACCGGTCTCGGGAATCCCCGTGTCAGGCATGCCGGTGGAGCATCGGGGTAGTGGTCCGTGCGACCAGGGGGTGGGCGGCAGGGCTGCCCCTTGGTCGTCACCCCCGGAAGGAACAGGCATGTCGCACACGGCGCTCGTCGGCGTGGTCGTCACCCAGCACCGGCGGCTGCGCGAGATGGTCGCTGACGTGGCGCGCGCAGCACCGGGGGCCCGGGACGCGGCGCTCCACCGGCTTCTGCGCCACCTCGCGGTCCACCTGGCCGCGGAGCGCGTCGCCCTCGCGGCCGACGGGGTGGCCGGGGCCGGGGACGCCGCCGAGGAGCACGAGATCGTCGAGGGGGCGGAGCGCCTCGACGACCTGGGCACGGACTGCCCGTCCTTCGTGGTGCAGCTCGGGCTCCTCGCGGCGGGGATGGTGCACCACGAGACGAGGTCGGAGCGGGAGGTCCTGCCACGCTTCGTGACGACGCACGAGGCGGGGGACCTCGACCGGGCGGCGCAGCTGCTGCTCGGGTGTGACGACCTCGCCGTGCTCGACGAGGAGGTGCCCCCCGGCACAGGGTTCGGCCACATGCTGCGCGACGCCCGGGCGGTGGTCCGCGAGTGAGCCCGGCTTCCGTCCTGAGCGGTCGGTCACGACCGCGCGAGAACTTCGCGTCACCAAACCCCCGTGCGGGACCCATCCGTGGCACCGTCGAGGTATCGGTCCAGACCCGGCCGCGTAACGGGTCAGACAGTGCGCCCTCCTTCTCCCTGATGGAGGACAGCCATGTCCAAGACCCTTCGTTCCACTGTCACCGGCGAGCGCGACCAAGTCGTCGAAGGCCTCCTCGACCGCGTCTCCGTCACGACGGATCCTGCTGAGCAGCGACGGCTGCGCGCCCAGGTCGTCGAGGAGATGCTGCCCTTGGCCGACGGTCTGGCTCATCGCTACTCCGGGCGGGGCATCGAGCGGGACGACCTCGAGCAGGTCGCCCGGACGGCTCTCGTCGCCGCCGTGGACCGCTACGCACGGCTGTGCAGCAGCGGTTTCCGCCCGGCATCGCTGGACGCGCCGGTGCTGGCCGGCGGGACCGAGGGCGACCGCCTCGCCGGCGTCGGGGACTTCTACCACCGCTTCGAGCTGCACACCGACCTGCGGCTGGCCCTGGACTCCTTGGGGGAGCGGGACCGCCGGGTGGTGCGGCTGCGCTTCGTGGAGGAGCTGACGCAGTCCGAGATCGGGTCGATGCTCGGGGTCAGCCAGATGCAGGTCTCGCGGATCCTGTCGCGCATCCTGCGCCAGCTGCGGGGGAGCCTGGACGTGGTCGCCGCCTGAGGGTCGTCACCGCCTGCGCGCAGCGGGGGAGCCGGCGGAGGAGCACTTCTCCGGGGAGAAGCGTTTCTCCATTGTTGCCCCGGGTACCTGATCGCCGCCCACCGGCACGGAGCCGGTCCGGAGACGAGGAGGTCGAGTGATGGCGACGACGTGGCGACGGTGGCTCGTGGTGGTCCCCGTGGTGGCTCTGGCCGGGTGCGCCGGCGTGGGTGGCAACCGGGGGCGGGACGAGGTGGTGTCCTCCAAGGACGACGCGCAGTCCTCCTGGGCGGGACGCGCCACCGGCTCGATGACGACGATGGGCTTTGGCGGCGAGGACGAGGTGGGCCAGTCCCGCGTCCAGGCTTTCAAGACGGCGAACCCCGACGTCGACGTCACCGTCAACCCCGGCGGCTTCGACGCCCAGCAGTTCCTCACGGCGCTCGCGAGCGGCAACCCGCCCGACGTCGTCTCGATGGACCGCACGCTCATCGGCTCCTACGCCGCCAAGGGCGCGATCCAGCCGCTGGACGACTGCATCGCCGGACAGGGCATCGACGCCTCGCAGTACCGGCCGGCCGCCATGCGCTCGGTCACCTACGACGGGCACCCCTACGGCATCCCCGAGTTCTCCATCGTCCAGACCGACCTCGTCGACGCGAAGACGTTGGAGGCCGAGGGCGTCGACCCGTCGCAGATCCAGACCCGCGACTGGGATGCCCTCGCCGCGACCGCGACGAAGCTCTACCGCGCCGACGGGTCGAACATCCAGCGCATCGGGTTCGACCCCAAGCTGCCCGACTCCTTCCCGCTGTGGGCCAAGATCAACGGGGTCGACATCGTCGGCGAGGACGGCGCCCCGCACCTCGACGACCCCAAGGCCGTCGAGGCGCTCGAGTACACCGTCGGGCTGGTCGAGGCCCAGGGCGGCTGGACGAAGTTCAAGTCCTTCCGCGACAGCTTCGACATCTTCGGTGCCGACAACCCGCTGACGCTGGGCACCATCACCGCCTTCCCGATGGAGAACTGGTACGTCAACGTGCTGCGCGACTCCATCCCGAGGGGCCTGGAGCTGGAGTCCGAGATCATCACGGACCGCCAGGGGCAGCCGGTCAGCATGCTCGGCGGTTCGGCGTGGGTGATCCCGAAGGGCGCGAAGAACCCGGTCGCGGCGTGCCAGTGGGCCAAGACGATGACCTCGACGGACACCTGGATGAAGGCCGCCGAGGCCCGCATGCAGACCGTGGAGAAGGACAAGTCGTTCTTCACCGGGCTGTTCACGGCCAACACCGAGGCCGACGAGCAGATCCGCGAGCAGTACCTCACGCAGGCACCCGACCCCGGCTTCGCGCACGCCATCGACAACTACTACTCGGTCCTCGACAAGGCCACCGCGGTCAACCCCTCGCCGGCCGGCGCCGAGATCGACGCCGCCTGGCAGAGCGCGGTCTCTCGCGCGCTCGAGGGCATACCGGCCGCGCAGGCCCTCCAGCAGGCGCAGGGGGAGGCCGAGTCCGCGTACGAGAAGGCCGCGCGATGAGCGGGCGGCTGCAGCGGCAGGAGACCCGGGCCGCCTTCGGGTTCATCTCGCCGTGGGTCGTCGGGTTCCTGCTCTTCACCGCCGGGCCGATGGTCGCGAGCCTCGTGCTCTCGTTCACCGACTACTCGATCGTCGACACCGCCCACGGGGTGGGGCTGGCGAACTACCGCGAGCTGGCCGAGGACCCGCGGGTGCGGACCGCCCTGACCAACACGGTCGTCTACGCGCTGCTCTACGTTCCTGCCGCGACGGTCGTGGCGCTCGGGCTCGCGCTGCTTCTCCACCGGGTCGGCCGCGCGGCGGGCTTCTTCCGCACCGCGTTCTACCTGCCGGTCATGACGCCGGCCGTGGCCGCGGGGGCGATGTTCCTGCTCCTCCTCAACGGCCAGCGCGGACTGCTCAACGAGGTCCTCGGCTGGTTCGGGGTGCAGGGCCCGAGCTGGACGACGGACCCGACGTGGATGAAGCCCTCGCTCGCCGTCGTCAGCCTGTGGGCGGTCGGCGGCAGCGTCGTCATCTACCTCGCGGCGCTCAAGAACGTGCCGGTCGCTCTCCACGAGGCGGCGATGCTCGACGGTGCCGGCCCGGTGCGGCGCTTCTGGCACGTCACCGTGCCGATGATCTCGGGGGCCATCTTCTTCGGGGTCGTCACGCACACCATCGCGGCGCTGCAGATGTTCGACCAGGCGTACACGATGTTCTACGGCCCGCAGCAGAAGGCCAGCGCGTCCGACTCCTCGCTCGTCTACATGGTCTACCTGTTCCAGAACGCGTTCCAGTACTTCCGGATGGGCTACGCGTCGGCCCTCGCGTGGCTTCTGTTCGTCATCATCCTCGTCGTCACGGTCGTCCAGGTGCGCATCGGCAACCGCTTCGTCCACTACGAGGGGAGCCGCTCGTGACCACGCCCACCTCGGACGCCCGTCCTGACCTCGCCCGGCTGCCGGTCGCCGACACGGAGCCGACCCCGGCAGGGCCCGTCCCCGAACCGGTCCCGCTGCGGCGCAAGCCCGCTGCCGGTCCGACGACGGTGCGCCGCCGGCTGGCGCAGGCCGCCTACCTCGTCGTGCTGCTCGGCGCGACGGCCCTGTTCGTCTACCCGCTCGCGTGGCTGGTCTCCGCGTCGCTCAAGCCCAAGTCGCAGGTGTTCGACAACTCGCTGCTGCCGGAGACGGTGCAGTGGTCGAACTTCGTCGAGGTCTGGCAGGCCGGCCCGGTGCTGCGCTGGGTGTTCAACTCGGCGACGGTCGGGCTGATGGCCGCGACGGCCGTCACGCTCTCGAGCGCATTCGTCGCCTTCGGGTTCGCCTACTTCCGGTTCCGTTGGCGCGGGCCGCTGTTCGGCCTCGTCCTCGCGACGATGATGCTGCCCGGTGCCGTGACGATGATCCCGACCTACCTCATCTGGAACCAGGCCGGTCTCGTCAATACGCAGGTGCCGCTGTGGGCCCAGAACCTCTTCGGGTCGGCGTTCTACATCTTCCTGCTGCGGCAGTTCTTCCTCGGCATCCCGCGGGAGCTGTTCGAGGCCGCCCGCGTCGACGGCGCCAGCCACCTGACGATGTTCCGCCGCATCGCGCTGCCGCTCGCCCGGCCGGCGCTCGTCATCGTGTTCGTCTTCGAGCTCCGGGCCAGCTGGTCGGACCTCATGAAACCCCTGATCTACCTCCAGACCCCGGAGTACTTCACGATGCCCCGGGGACTGAAGCAGATCGTCGACACCGTCGCCCTGTCTGGCGAGTACCACTGCGAGATCGCCATGGCCGCAACCCTCGTCGCGACGGTCCCGATGATCGTCGTCTTCGCGTTCACGCAACGCTTCGTCCTCGACGGCATCGCGACGACGGCGAGGCAGGGATGAGCGCCGCCGCCCGGCTCAGTGACGTGGGGGCCGCCTCGTGCCGCCGGTGCGGTCGCCTCGTGGGGATGCTCCGTGCCGAGGTGCCCTTGGTCCCGCGCGCCTCACCCTCGCTCTACTGGGCCGACTCGATGCGCGAGTGCCGTTGCGAGGCAACCCTCCTCCCCAGGCCGGCCTCGTTGCCCTCGTCGGTCCGCGTCCGTCTGCGGGAGGTGGTCGCCGCCTCGGCCGGCGCCCGACCCTGGGAACAGCTCGTGACGCGTGAGCCGCTCGAGATCCTCGTCTGAGGCCACCCGGGCCCGGACCGCCCGCGGCGGGGCGGGCGCGTCCGGCCCGGGTGTGACGCCGCCGGCGGCGGGTACGGGCTGGAGGTGCCGCCGGACCCGGCGGTGCCCCGAGACCGAGGAGCACCCCGATGACCGAGATCCCCGCCCAGGAGCAGCAGTGGCCCGGCACGACCGCCGCGCTCGACCCGCAGCCGGACCACGGTGAGACGTCGTGGGTGGGCCGTGACCGCCTCGTCGGCAAGCGGGTCCTCGTGACCGGTGGCGACTCCGGCATCGGTCGGGCGGTCGCCGTCACGTTCGCCCACGAGGGTGCGACGCTCGTCGTCACCCACCTGCCGGAGGAGGCCGAGGACGCCCGCGAGACGGTCGCCGCCGTCGAGGCCGCCGGCGGCCGGGCCGTCGCGGTCGAGGCCGACCTGCGCACCCACGGAGCGGTCGTCGAGGTCGTCGACCGGGTGCGCGCCGAGCTCGGCGGGCTCGACGTGCTCGTGAGCAACGCGGCCTTCCAGATGACGCACGACGGTCTCGAGGACTTCCCGCCCGAGCAGGTCGAGCGGACCTTCGCGACGAACGTCTTCGCGACCTTCTGGCTGGTCCGCGAGCTGGCACGCGACCTCGAGGAGTCGCAGGGGTCGGTGGTCGTCACGACCTCGGTCCAGGCCTACCAGCCGGCCGAGCACCTCCTCGACTACGCGGCGACGAAGGCGGCGCTGACCAACCTCGTCGTCAACCTCGCCCAGGAGCTCGGCCCGCGGGGGATCCGCGTCAACGCAGTCGCCCCCGGACCGATCTGGACCCCGCTCATCCCGGCGACGATGCCCGCCGACAAGGTCGAGGGCTTCGGGACGCAGACACCGCTCGGGCGGGTCGGCCAGCCGGTCGAGGTGGCCGCGGCCTTCGTCTTCCTCGCCTCGGACGAGGCGAGCTACGTGTCCGGGACGGTGCTCGGTGTGACGGGCGGCAAGCCGGTCTTCTGACCGGACCGGCCGTGCCGACGCACCACCCGCCACACCGGCCTGCCCCCGTCGACGCCGTCGGTCTCGCGCGTCGGCGGGCTGCCGGCCTCGTCGGCCTCGGGCTCGCTGCGCTCGGCGTCGCCGGGTTCCTGCCGGGCATCACCTCCGGGCTCGGCGAGCTCGCCCCCGCCGGCCACGCGTCCGGGGCGCACCTCCTCGGGATCCTCCAGGTCTCGGTGGTGCACAACCTCGTGCACCTGGGGCTCGGGGTGGCGGGGGTGTGGGCCGCCCGGTCGGCGCGTGCGGCCGGGGCGTTCCTGCTGACGGCCGGTGCGGTGTTCCTCGGACTGTGGGTGCACGGCCTCGTCGTCGAGCCGTCCTCCGCGGCCAACGTCGTGCCGGTCGACGACGTCGGCGGCGTGCTGCACCTCCTGCTCGGGATGGTCCTCGTCGCCCTCGTCCTGCTGCGTCCGCGCCCGGTGACGGCCGAGGACGGATGACCTCCTGGCTGCGCACATCGTCGGACGTGGAGTGCGCATCCGTTCCGGCAGAACGTTTCCGGCTCCCACCACCGGGTACGCCCCGGCCACGCCGTCGAGGGTCGACGGCGGGAGAGGACGGGCGCAGATGACCACCCAGACGAACCGGACGGACGCCGAGGGCGTCCAGGCCACGGGGGAGCACGCGAAGCAGGCGACCGCCGACGTCGCGGGCACCGCGGCCGACGAGGCGCGCAACGTCGCCCACGAGACCAAGGACCAGGCCCGACAGCTGTGGGACCAGGCCCGCTCCGACCTCACCGACCAGGCCGGGACCCAGCAGCAGCGCGCGGCCGAGGGGCTGCGAGCTCTCGCCGACCAGCTCGGGGCCATGGCCCGCGACGCCGAGGACGGAGGCCCGGCCCGGGACCTCGTCGACGACGTCGCCCGGCGGGCCGGGACCGCGGCCGGATGGCTCGAGGACCGCGACCCCGGAGCCCTGCTCGACGAGACCCGCCGTTTCGCGCAGCGCCGCCCGGGGACCTTCCTCGCGGTCGCCGCCGGGCTCGGCGTGCTCGCGGGGCGGATGAGCCGCGGCATGGCCGCCGGTGAGCCGAGCGGTTCCTCGAACACCTCCGGCGGCGGCTCCGCCACGACGGACGGAGCCGGCGGCTCGAGCGCGACGGGCAGCGGGTCCGGTGCGCGCGCAGGGTCGCCCGACGGCACGGGTGACGCCGGAGGCGCCACGCTCCCTGACGACGAGCTGCGGGGCGTCCACCGCCAGACGCAGCCCATCGACCCCGACGGACGCCCGACGCCGATCGGCGACGACGGCCTCCTCGAGGGGCCGGGCGACCTCGGCCGGAGCGGACGATGACCGAGCGGAGCACCCGGCCCGACCTGCCCGAGCCGTCGCTGCGGTCCGTCGGCGAGATCCTCGGCGAGGTCACCTCCGACCTCTCGACGCTCGTGCGGCAGGAGGTCGACCTCGCCAAGGCCGAGCTGCGCCAGAGCGCCGACCACGCCAAGGCGGGGGCCTCGATGCTCGCCGTCACCGCGGTGGCCGGGCACCTCGTGCTCGTCTTCCTGTCGGTCGCGGCCTGGTGGGGGCTCGGCCAGTGGATGGGCCGGGACTGGTCGGCGCTCGTCGTCGCCCTCGTCTGGGCGCTCGTCGCCGCCGTCACCGCCGTCCTCGGCCGCAACCGCCTGCGCCGGGCCACCCCCGTCGCCCCGCGCACCGTCGACACCACCACCGAGATCCCCGACGCCCTGAGAGGACAGTCATGACCCCGACCCAGCAGGACCCCGACGAGATCCGCCGCGAGATCGACCGCACGCGCGGGCGGCTGACGGAGGACGTCGACGTCCTCGCCGAAAGCGTCCGCCCGTCGAGCGTCGCGCGCCGGACGACCCAGCGGGCGGGCTCCCGCGCCGCCGGGCTCCGCGACCGCGTTATGGGCACGGCCCACGACGTCGCGGGCGCCGGCGGCGACACCGCGCACGGAGCGACCGACGCGGTCCGCGAGGTGCCCGGTCAGGTGCGCGAGACCGCCCGCGGCAACCCGCTCGCGGCCGGGGCGGTCGCGTTGGCCGCCGGCTGGCTCGTCGGCTCTCTCCTGCCGCCGAGCGCGGCCGAGCGCCGCCTCGCGGCGAGCGCGGCCGAGAAGGCGCAGCCCCTCGTGGACGAGGTGAAGTCGGTCGCCGGGGAGACCGCCGGCGGCCTGCAGGAGAGCGCCCAGGAGGCCGTGCGGTCGGTGCGGGACACCGCGTCCGACAGCGTCTCTCGCGTCAAGGACGAGGGCTCGTCCGCGGCGCAGGACGTGACACAGGAGGCGAAGGAGCAGACCTCCTCGGGCGGCTGAGCCACCGCCGGCACGGGCCCATGACCGCTTCGGCGGCCGTGGGCCCGTCGCCGTCCCGGGACCAGCCCTGTCAGCTCGTGCGGCCCTGGCGCTCCCAGACCCGGTGCGTCGACAGCGCCCGGACGAGGTCGCCCGCGAGGCCGTCGAGGTCGCCGGTCAGCACCCCCGGCGCCGAGGTGTCGACGCCGAGCCGCTCCGCGATCGAGGGCTCGAGGACGGCCACCGGCTTCGCGTGCCGCAGCGCCTCGCTGACGAGAGTGGTGACCCGCGGGTCGACGGCGGGCACGGTCGCGTCGACGACCGGCTCGTCACCGAGCGGCGGCGGGGCGTCGGCGAGGACGACGGCGTCGAGCTCCACCGACCGGGCCGTGTGGAGTGTGCGGTGTGCCTGCTCCGGCCGGTCCGGCCAGACCGGGCCGCCCACCGGCGCGACGAGGAGGACCGTGACGAGCGCCTCGCGCAGCGCCGTGGTCAACGCCTCCACGTCCGCGGGGTCGGTGTCGGCCGACACGACGACCCCCACCTGGCGCCCCTCGACCGGCCACTCGCGGCCGATCTGCGAGAGCGCCGGGCTCGGCTCCACCTCGGGGACGTCGACGCTCGCCGGCGCCGGCATCCCCAGTCGGGTGGCGACCCGCGCGGCCAGCCCGTCGTCCACCTGTGCGAGCGCGAGCAGCTGCCTGGTCCGGATCGTGGAGTCCCAGCACTTGCCGAGCTCGAAGGCGTACGCGGCGACGATGTGGTCCTGCTCGACCGGGCTCATGCTGACCCAGAACTGCCGGGTCTGGCTGAAGTGGTCCTCGAAGGACGCCGGGTTGCGACGGACCTTGGTCGCCTCGGCCGCGACGGCCGCCGGGAAGTCCTGCAGGGCCGGCTCGCCGGCGCCGACCGTGAACGGGCAGCCACCGTCGAGGCTGTTGGGCTTGTACGGCGCCACTCCGCCGTGGACCGCGCTCTGGTGCATGCCGTCGCGCAGCATGTCGTTGACCGGGGCGTGCGTCCGGTTGACCGGCAGCTGGTTGAAGTTCGGGCCGCCGAGGCGCGTCAGCTGGGTGTCGACGTAGGAGAAGAGCCGCGCCTGGAGCAGCGGGTCGTCGGTGACGTCGATGCCCGGCACGAGGTGCCCGAGGTGGAAGGCGACCTGCTCGGTCTCGGCGAAGAAGTTCGTCGGCGTCGCGTTGAGCGTCAGCTCACCGATCGGCTGCACCGGGGCGAGCTCCTCGGGGACCAGCTTGGTGGGGTCGAGCAGGTCGATGCCCTCGAAGGTCTGGTCCGGGGTGTCGGGGAAGACCTGGACGCCGAGCTCCCACTGGGGGAACGCCCCGGCCTCGATGGCGTCGTAGAGGTCGCGCCGGTGGAAGTCGGGGTCGAACCCGGCGAGCATCTGCGCCTCCTCCCAGACGAGGGAGTGCACCCCCAGCCGCGGCTTCCAGTGGAACTTCGCGAGCGAGCTCGAGCCGTCCGCGGCGACGAGCCGGAAGGTGTGGACGCCGAAGCCCTCCATCGTCCGGTAGGAGCGGGGGATGCCGCGGTCGGACATGTTCCACATCGTGTGGTGCTGCGCCTCGGTGTGCAGCGACACGAAGTCCCAGAAGGTGTCGTGCGCCGACTGGGCCTGCGGGATCTCGCGGTCGGGGTGCGGCTTGCCCGCGTGGATGACGTCCGGGAACTTGATGCCGTCCTGGATGAAGAAGACCGGGATGTTGTTGCCGACGAGGTCGAAGACCCCCTCCGAGGTGTAGAACTTCGTCGCGAACCCCCGCGTGTCACGGACGGTGTCCGCCGAGCCGCGGGAGCCGAGGACGGTCGAGAACCGGACGAAGACGGGGGTGAGGACGTCCTTGCCGAGGAACGCCGCGCGGGAGAGGTCGCCCGCGGTGCCGTAGCCGAGGAAGACGCCGTGCGCGCCCGTGCCCCGGGCGTGCACCACCCGCTCGGGGATGCGCTCGTGGTCGAAGTGCGTCATCTTCTCGCGGAAGTGGTGGTCCTGCAGCAACGTCGGCCCCCGCTCGCCGGCCTTGAGCGAGTGGTCGGTGTCGCGCAGCCGGGTGCCGGTCGACGTGGTCAGGTACTCGCCCTGCTGGGCGAAGTCCGTGGGGTCCGCCTCGAGGGACACCCCCGTCGGGGTGCGGGGCTCGGGGGTCCCCTGCTCCGGCTTCGGGGGCGGCGGGGGACGGGGGTCGGTGGGCTCCTCCAGCGTGGGCGGCTCCGAGGACGGGGCTCCGGGGACCGTGGCGGTCGGGTCGGGTGTCGTGTCGCTCATGCGGCGCGGATACCCCTGCGCCCCGGGGCCATGCGTCACCGTGGCGACGGGTGTCCGCGGGCTCGTCTAGGGTGAGTGACGGAGTGCCGGAGGTCCAACCAACGGCTGACCGGCGCTCCGTGCGACACGCCAGGACCTCGATGACCGACCCGTCCCCCCGGGCCCGCGCGCGCGACCCGCGCGAGAGCCCCCGGGCCTTGCTCGACTCCCTGTTCCCCGGCGGCGACGAGACCTCCGCCCTCGCCCGCTCGACCGACTGGTCGGCGACCTCGCTCGGCGATCCCTCGACGTGGCGACCGGAGCTCGCCGCGGCGATCCGAACGGTCCTCCCCGCGAGCATCCCGATGCTCCTGTGGTGGGGCGAGGACCTCGTCCAGGTCTACAACGACGCCTACCGTCCGGTCTGCGGCGTCAAGCACCCCCGCTCGATGGGCCAGCCGGCCGCGCAGTGCTGGCCCGAGGCCTGGCCGGAGCTCGGACCCCGCGTGCGGCGGGTCGTCGAGAAGGGCGTACCGGACCACGAGGAGGCGCTCCTGCTGCTCCTCCAGCGCCACGGCTTCGTCGAGGAGACGTACTGGCGCTACTCCTTCAGCCCGGTGCGGGCGGCCGACGGGGAGGTCCTCGGGGTCTTCGTCGCGACGACCGAGGTGACGCCCGTCGTCGTCGAGGGCTACCGCTCGGCCGTCGTCCGCGAGCTGGCGGCCCTGCCGAGCCTCGCGGTCGGCTCGGCGCAGGAGGCGGCCACGCGGGTCGTCGAGCTCCTCGCCGCCGACCGTCGGGCCGTACCCTTCGCGGCCCTGCACCTGCCCGACGGCGACGGCGCCCTCGTCCGGGCGGCGAGCACCGGTGTCGTGGACGGGGGTGAGGTCGTCCCCGCCCGCGTCGAGGAGGCCGGGGCGCACGCGCTCGCCGTGTCGGGACGGACCCGCTCGGCGCAGCACGTCGGGATCGGCCCGGGGGACCTCGTCGTCGAGCCCCCTCCGCTGGCCGGCCACCGCCCGACCGGTCTGGTGCACGTCCCGCTCGGGACGGCGGAGGGTCCCCTCGAGGGTGTGCTGACCCTCGGCCTCACGCCGTACCGCTCCGTCGACGAGGAGTACGAGCGCTTCGTGACCCTCCTCGCGCATCAGATCTCCACCCTCCTCGGCGACGTCCGCGGGGCGGCGGCCGAGCGGGCCCGGGTGGCGGCCTACGCCGAGCTCGACGCCGCGAAGAGCGCCGTCGTCGCCAACGTCAGCCACGAGTTCCGCACCCCGCTCACCGTCGTGCTCGCGGCCGCGCGCGAGCTGCGCGGTCTCGACCTGGCGGCGGACGAGGCGCAGCAGCACCTCGACGCCGTGGAGCGGGCCGCGGTCCGCCTCGACCGCCTCGTCGGGGCCCTGCTCGACGTCGCCCGGGCCGAGGCGGGTCGGCTCGAGGTCGAGCGTGCGGCGGTCGACCTGGGTGGGCTGACCCGGGACGTGGTGGCCATGTTCCGCAGCGCCGTCGAGGCGGCGGGCCTCGTGCTCGACGCCGACGTCGAGGACGTCGTGGCCCTCGCCCACCCCGACTCCTGGAGCACCGTCGTCGCCAACCTGCTGTCCAACGCCTACCGCTTCACCGCGGACGGCAGCATCTGCGTGGCCCTGCGGCGGGAGGGCGATGACGTCGTCCTCGAGGTCGCCGACACCGGCCGGGGCATCGCGCCCGACGAGGTCGACGCCGTGCTCGAGCGGTTCAGCCGCGGCCCCGGTCGTCCGGTCCGCGGCCACACGGGGACGGGCATCGGGCTGGCCCACGCGCGGGACCTCGTCCGGGCGCACGGCGGCTCCCTGACGCTGGAGCCGGGCGCGGGAGGAGGCACGCTCGCCCGCGTCCGGGTGCCGGTCGGCGACCCTGGCGGTGGCGGCACGCCCGCACCCGTCGTCAGCGACTCCTCTCTCGTCGCCGGGCTGCTCGACGGGGCGGTGACCGCCGGTCGTCGCGAGCCGGTCGCCGTCGACGAGGGAATGCCCGACGACCGCCCGCTCCTCGTCCTCGTCGAGGACCACGACGACGTGAGCGGCTACCTCCGGCGGATGCTCGAGGGGGACGGGTGGCGGGTGGTCGCCGTCCCCGACGTCCCGGCCGCGCTCGCCGTCCCGGTCGTCCCGGACCTCCTGCTCTGCGACGTCATGCTCCCCGGCCCGAGTGGGCTCGACCTCGTCCGCGTGCTGCGGGCCGAAAGACGCTGGAGCACGGTGCCGATCGTCCTGCTCACGGCGCGCTCCGGGGCACGGGAGGCGGCGGAGGGGCTGGCCGCCGGCGCCGACGACCACGTCGCGAAGCCCTTCGACCCCGTCGAGCTCCTCGCACGGCTGCGCACGCACCACGAGCTCGCCCGGCGGCGCAACAGGCTCGTCGACGAGGCCGAGACCCGGGCCGAGAACCTCGAGGTCGCGCTGCGCACCAACCGCAGCATCGGGATGGCCGTCGGGGTGCTCATGGCGCGCCACCGGGTCCCGAGCGAGCGGGCCTTCGAGATGCTGCGCCGGCGCAGCACGTCGACCAACCGCAAGCTGCGCGACATCGCCGAGGAGGTCGTGCACACCGGCGTGCTCCCGGGCTGATACCCCGTCCTCAGCGACGTACGCACCACCCAGTCCACTGTTCGACGCGCCTCCCCGCCCCGCGCAACGGCCCGGTCGTCTACGAATGAGGTTGAGACGCAGGGGTAGAGACCAGCCAGCACCTACTCCAAGGAGGGACCCATGTCCACGTCACCCCACAGGTCCGAGCGCGCCGACACCCACCGACCCGGCGTGCACCCCGCCCGCCGCGCCGCGCAGGTCTTCGGCGTCGTCTTCCTCGTCGTCGGCATCCTCGGCTTCGTGCCGGGCATCACGACCGACTACGACCAGCTGGAGGTCGCGGGCCACCAGTCGCACGCGATGCTCCTCGGCATCTTCCAGGTCTCGGTCCTGCACAACGTCGTCCACCTGCTCTTCGGCGTCGCCGGTCTGCTCATGTCCCGGACGGCGGGCGCCGCGCGCACCTACCTCGTCGGCGGCGGGGTCGTCTACCTCGTGCTCTGGCTCTACGGCCTCGTGGTGGACGAGACCTCGCAGGCGAACTTCGTGCCCCTCGACACCGCCGACGACTGGCTGCACCTCGCCCTCGGGGTCGTGCTCGTCGCCCTCGGGATTGCCACGACGCGCCGTGCGCCGGCCGACGGGGAGCGTGCCCGCGCATGAGCAGGGTCCTCGAGCTGCCCCTCCCGGGAACGGATCCCGGGGAGGGGCGGCCCGACGGGCTGGTCGTCGTCGGCAACGCCACGACGCTCCTCCACGTGGGGGGTCTCACCGTCCTCACCGACCCGACCTTCGTGCACCGGCACGAGTCGGTCGACCTCGGTCACGGGCTGAGCACCCGACGGCTCCTGGACCCGGCGATGGACATCGACGACCTGCCGCCGATCGACCTGGTCCTCCTCTCGCACCTCCACGGCGACCACTTCGACCAGGTGGCACAGGCCCGGCTCGACCACGACCTGCCGGTCGTCACCACCCCGGAGTCGGCCTCGGCGCTGCACGAGCTCGGCTTCCACGCGGCGCTCGGGCTCGACACCTGGGACGCGGTCGTCGTCACGCGTGGCGACAGCCGCGTGCGGATCACCTCGACCCCCGGGCGGCACGGCCCGCCCGGCGCCGGGCTCGTCCTGCCCGACGTCATGGGCAGCGTCCTCGAGTGGGAGGCGGACGGTCGTGGGCGCCGCCTCTACGTCACCGGTGACACCCTCGCGATCGACGACCTGCGGGAGGTCCCGCTGCGGCACCCCGACATCGACGTCGCACTCTTCCATCTCGGCGGCACGCGCGTCCTCGGGGTGCTCGTGACGATGGACGCCGACCAGGGTGTCGAGGCGATGCGGATGGTCGACCCGCGACAGGTCGTCCCCGTGCACCACGAGGACTACGACGTCTTCACCTCATCCCTCGACGACTTCCTCGAGGCCGCGACGGCCGCCGGCTTGAGCGACCGCGTGGTCGTCGTCGACCGCGGCCGTGAGCACCTCATGACTCCACCCGAGGACGGCACCGCCGGCGGGGTTGGTCCGCCGGGGGCGGGGTAGGACCCCTTCCGGCCGGTGAGCCCCGGTCGTCAGGAGGCGCACGATGGGCACCGGTGAGGACGACGGCACGCAGGAGTCCGGCGACCCGCCCCGGGTGGACGACGCGGACGTGGACCGCGACGGGGGCCCGCTGCTGCGGGACCCTCCACCCCCACCCGGGTGGACCGACCCCTTGGAGGACTCGCCGCTCCTGCGCGGGGCGGGCTTCACGTCCGGCTGAGCGCCGCCGTCCCGTCGGCGGCGGTGTCAGGGCCGGCGCGACGGCCGCGGGACGGGCAGCGCTCCGGTGTCCGCGACCTCGCCGGCCACGTCGCGCAGCGTGGCGTTGAGCGTCATGCTCGTGGACCGCAGGAGCGCGAAGGCGGTCTCCCGGTCGGCGCGGAAAGTGGTCATGAGGATGCCGACCGCCATCCCGATGGTCCGGCTGCTCTCGAGCGCCGCGCGCAGGTTGGTGTTGTCGGCCCGACGCACGTGCGACTCGATGACGAGTGCGGCCAGGGCCGACCCGCGCACCACGTCCGCGTGGCGTTGCGTCGCGACCTGGCGACGGCTCGGCGGGGCGCGAACGTCTCGTGCGTTGGCGGACTACGGGAGCTTGGACGCGAGGACGTCGGCCGCCAGGATCTCGGGTGCTGCGCCGAGGAGGTGCTGGTTGGCCATCAGGGCTGCGACGATGGCGCCGTTGGCGTGGGCGTCGCGAGCGGCCTCGTCGGGGAATGCATCGAAGATCCAGAAGGTGTCGGCGTGGGTCCTGACCGCGAACCAGACAATCGTTCCTACTTCCTCGTTGGCGAGCGCGACAGCGCCGGCGAGCAGATCGGCGAGCGCGTCGTGCTGTCCATCGGCCGCGACGATCTTGGCGACGAAGGCATACGGAAGTGATGCGGGTGTGGACATGAGGGGTTCTCCTAGGCGTCGAGGTTTCTTGGTGAAGCGAGTTCAGCGTATGACGACCAAGGGCATGTGAGAAGTGGCGTATACGGCAGTATTGCTATTGTTCGCGCCATGCGTATCGGACTGATCGCGATCGACGGCTGCTTCGGTTCGGCTGTCGCGTCGGTCATCGACATCGTGCGGGTGGCCGACGGAGCCCGCGGCGATGTCGACCCGCGGATCGACCCGATCGAACTCGCCATCCTCGGACCGAAACGGAGAGTGACCACGACGGCATCGATGACCCTGTCGGTGGACCACCCACTGTCGGAGTCCGCAGAGTTCGACGTGGTCGTCGTCCCTGCGCTTGGAACCCTCACGGCCGCCGCTACCAACGACGCCCTCCAGAGCCGAGATGCTCGTTCGGTTATCGCCTCGCTCGGGCGCCTCGACGACGCGACCACCCGGATCGCCGCGGCGTGCACCGGCGTGTTCGCTGTCGCCGAGACCGGACGGATGCATCGTCGGCGGGCGACGACCAGCTGGTTCCTGGGGCCGGAGTTCCTGAAGCGCTATCCGACCGTCGCCCTCGATCTCGACACCATGGTCGTGGTCGACGGGAACCTCGTCACCGCCGGCGCCGCGTTCGCCCACATCGACCTCGCGCTCTCACTCGTGCGATCGATCAGCCCCGACCTGGCCCAACATGTCGCCAAGCTCCTCATCATCGACGAGCGTCCGTCGCAGGCGGCCTTCGTCGCCTACGAACATCTCCGGCACGAGGACCCGATCGTCGTCGAGTTCGAACGCTTCGTGCGCGCCCGCCTGGACGAACCGTTCAACGTCGCCTTCGTCGCGCAGTCGCTCGGCACCAGCCGGCGCACCCTCGAACGACGAGTCCGTGCGGCGCTCAACCTCACTCCGCTCGGCTTCGTCCAACGGCTTCGCATCGAACGAGCTCGGCACCTCTCAGCAACCACGGACCTTACCTCCGCCGAGATCGCGCTACGGGTCGGCTACGCGAACGCCGAGACTCTGCGCTCCCTCCTGCGTAGGGAGCGACGCCGTTCCTGACCTATCGCCAGGCCTGTAGCCGGTGTCCTGGTTGTTGCGGGGCAGGAGGTTGATGTCGCACCCGCTCAAGCGTAGATGTATGCGAATCGCATAGAGTTTTGGCTATGGAGCCCAACCTTGAAGAAGCGATCAACGAGTGGCACGCCAGTGTCAATGCCGGCGAGCTGCAGCGATCTGCGCGGGCGGTCGGCGATCCGGTCGTCGTGCTTGGCCCGAAGGGCGCGGGTCCGATCACGCCTGCGCAGTTCGCCGAGTGGGTGGAGCGCTCGGGGATCAAGTTGATACCTCGGTCCTGGCACCCTGTCAGCGAGCGACTGATGGTGGTCGAGGAGGACGCGACCTGGCCCGAGAGCACGGAATCCATGCGGGTGGCGACGGTCTTCCGCGCTTCGGGCGGGAAGGTCACGGCTGCGCTCAGGCTGCCGGACCTGAAGGCCGCTCTCGAGCTGGCCTACATCTGCCGCGAGATGGCGGCAACGGAGTGATAGACCCCGGCCCGGGACAGGTCCTGTTCCATTTCGTCAGGCACTGGTCACGTCGGTCTGTCGCAGCGGACGCGGGCGGTGAGCAGGGGCGACTCGTGCTCGTTTGCGAGGCTGTCCATGCGCTGAGTCAGCGCGCGACCTCGGCAACGGTGAACGCAATCGCACAGGAGGTCGGGATCGACCAGAGCGGCGCGTCACGGTTGATCAAGAGTGCCACGGCAGCCGGGTATCTCGTCATGGCAGCGTCCGCGACCGATGGCCGACGACGCGAAGCATCACTCACGTCTGCGGGCCGGTCGATGCTGGACCAGGCGCACCGCTGGCAGGAAGACATCTTCCTTCGGCTGACCGAAGACTGGAGCGACCAGAAGCGCCATGACTTCCAGCAGGCGATGACCGACCTGATCGAGCGTTCCTACGCGATGGACGAATGAGCCACGCCAACGCCCCACTCAGCCTCGAGGGACGCCGCCGGCTGCTCGGACTGGGCAGGCGAAAGTTCATCGATCCTGGCGGCGACAAACAACCGCAAGCCCGGGAAGATCACCCCGCACTGGCCCGGACACATGGTGCATCTGGACGTGAAGAAGGTCGGCAGGATCCCCGATGGTGGCGGTTGGCGCATTCACGGCCGCGACAGCGACCATGCCAAGACCGTCGATCGAGCGAAGTCGGCTGGTGCGAAGCGTGGCTACACCTACCTGCACTCTGCCGTCGACGGATTTTCCCGGCTCTCCTACACCGAGCCGCTGCCCGACGAAAAGGGAGCCACCGCTGCAGCGTTCCTGGCACGAGCCAAGGTCTGGTTCGCGGCGCACGGCATCACGCACATCCACCGGGTCGTCACAGACAACGGGGCCTGCTACCGCTCTGGTGACTTCGCGCGGATCGTCGGACGACGCACGCGACATCAGAAGACCAAGCCGTACACCCCGCGCCACAACGGCAAGGTTGAGCGGTACCAGCGAATCCTCGCCGAGGAACTGCTCTACGCCCGCGAGTTCGATAGCGAGGACGCTCGCACTTCCGCGATCGCCGTCTGGAACATCCACTTCAACTACCACCGCCCGCACAGCGGAGCCGGTGGACGGCCGCCAGCATCTCGACTTCGGGACGGCGTCACCAAAGTCCAGCCCTCATACACCTAGTGCTCGACTGGAACCACCTCTCAGCACGTCGCGTCGACGCTCCGCCGACCAGCACGGCGAGCAGCCCGCCGAGGCCGAGCTCCCACAGGCGGGCGGTGGTGTCGAAGTAGGCGAAGGACTGCCGGGTCGCCGTCGTGTGCACCGACCACGCGAACGAGGCGAGGGTGACCACCGCGAGGGCGGCGACGACGGCCGCGGGGACGCCCACCCTCCGGGTGCGTCGGGCGACGGCCGCGCAGGCGAGGACGAGGAGGGGCCACACGAGGAACAGCTGCCCCTGCACCGACAGCGACCACATGTGCTGCAGCGGGCTGGCCGACCCCTTATCGGCTGCGTAGTAGTCGACGGCGCGGTGGGCGAGGACCCAGTTCTCGGAGTACGTCATCGAGCCGATGCCGTCGACGAGGACCGACCGCCAGCGCGGCGCGGGCAGGAGCAGCAGGGCGGCGCCGACCGTCGCCGTGACGACGACGGCGGCCGTCGGGACGAGGCGCGAGAAGATCCGCGCCCACCCCCGGGGCGGGCTGACCCGCTCACCCCGCTCGAGCCGGCGCACGAGCCCACCGGTGAGGAAGAAGGCCGACACCAGGAGGAAGACGTCCACGCCGCCGCTGACGCGCCCGAACCACACGTGGTAGGCGACGACGAGCAGCACGGCGAGGGCCCGCAGCCCCTCGACGTCGTTCCTGCGGGACGGGCTCGGACCGGGCACCCGGACATCCGAGCGGCCCGCGGTGACCCCCGGTCGGACACCACGTGACGCGCAGGCGAACACCTAGGCTCGGGTCCATGGCAGCACGTGCGGGCATCGTCGTCACGGGCACCGAGGTGCTCACCGGCCGCGTCACCGACCGCAACGGTCCGTGGCTCGCCGAGCGGCTGCGGCTGCTCGGGGTCGACGTGGGCCAGGTGGTCGTCGTCGGCGACCGTCGCGAGGACCTCGCCGCGGCGCTGCGCCACCTGGCGGGGGGCCACGACCTCGTCATCACGACGGGCGGTCTCGGCCCCACGGCCGACGACCTGACGGCCGAGGTCGTCGCCGAGGTGCAGGGCGCGGTCCTGCGCCTCGACCCCGACCTCGAGGCCCGCATCGCGGCCCGCGTCGCCTCGCTGACCGCCGCCCGCGGCTGGGCCACCGCCCCGGAGGCGATGGCCCGCGGGGTGCGCAAGCAGGCGATGGTGCCCGAGGGGGCGCACGTCCTGGAGCCGGTCGGCACCGCGCCGGGGCTGGTGGTCCCCTCCGCCCAGGGCCCCGCGGTGCTCGTCCTGCCCGGTCCGCCCGGGGAGCTGCGGCCGATGTGGGAGGACGCGGTGCGGGACACGCTGGTCCTCGCCGCGCTCGCCGGGCGCGAGGAGCTGCGCCAGCGGACGGTGCGCATCTGGGGCCCGCCGGAGGCCGAGCTCGCAGAGGTCCTGCGCACGCACGAGGCCGAGCGCGGGCTGGAGGGACTGGAGGTCACGACCTGTCTGCGCGAGGGCGAACTCGAGGTCGTCACCCGGTTCGCACCCGCCGCCCAGGGCGCGTACGACCGGCTCGAGGCGGCGCTCGTCGCGGCCTTCGCGGACGCCGTCTACAGCACCGACGGGCGCACCGTCGACGAGGTCGTCTTCGACCTGTTCGCCGGCACCGGCGCCACGCTCGCGACCGCCGAGTCCTGCACCGCCGGGCTGCTCGCCGGCCGTGTCGCCGACCTGCCGGGGTCCTCGGCCCACCTCGTCGGCGGCTTCGTCACCTACGCGAACGAGGCGAAGACCGCGCTCGTCGGCGTCCCCCCACGGCTGCTCGAGGAGCACGGGGCGGTGAGCCCGGAGGTCGCCGAGGCGATGGCGCGGGGGGCGCGCGAGCGGCTGGGCACCACGTGGGGGGTGGGGGTGACGGGGGTCGCCGGACCGGGGGGAGGGACGCCCGAGAAGCCGGTCGGCCTCGTCCACGTGTGCGCCAGCAGCGCCGACCGGACCGAGCACCGGGTGCTGCGGCTCGGCGGCTCGCGGGAGGCCGTGCGTCGGCGGACCGTCGTGGAGTGCCTGCACCTGCTCCGGGTGCTGCTGGACGAGGGCCGCTGACGCGCGGTCAGCCGCCCGCCCGCTCGGAGGAGTCCACGAGGCTCGCGACGTGCGGCGGCAGATCCCCGTCGAGGAGGTCCTGGAGGCTCGTGCCGTCGAGCACCTCGCTGAGGCTGGAGCGCACCGCGACCCACACCGCCGGCAGGTGCTCGGCGACGCCCTCGTAGGCGGTGTCCTGGGGCCGCAGCCCGCGGACCTCGGCGAGCGGGCCGTCGACCGCCCGGAACACGTCGCCGAGCGAGATCTCCGCGGCCGGCCGGGCGAGGACGTAGCCACCCCGCGGCCCGCGCCGGCTCGTGACGAGCCCGGCGACCCGCAGCTCGAGGAGGACGGACTCGAGGAACTTGTGGGGGAGCGACTGCCGCCGCGCGAGCAGCTCCGAGGTGAGGTGCTCGGCGCTCGCCGCCCGGGCGTCGGCGAGCGCCAGCATCGCCCGGACGGCGTAGTCGGTGCGGGCCGAGATGCCGAGCACCGCGCTGTGGCGGACCGGTCGGGGCGGCCCCTCGCGCAGCCTGCCCGTCATGCCACGGGCCCGGCGCCGACCGGCTCCTCGCTGCGCAGGGCCCACGCGACGACGTCCTCGCCGGCGGTGTACCGGCGGCGCTCCGCCTCGGCCCGGGTCACCTGGGCCACGAACCGCTCTCCGTCGTCCGCGGTCAGCTCGATGCGGACCTCGAACCCGAGCCGGACGACCCGGTCGACACGGGCGGCGACGAGCGGGCCGACCGCCCCCTCGGCGGCCTGGCGCGACGCGGCCGTCGCGTGGTCGCGCTCGAGGACGATGTCGTGCGGACGCACCAGCCGGTCGCCCAGGCGCGAGACGGCGCCGAGGAAGGACATGACGAAGTCGTTCTCGGGCCGCTCGTAGAGGCTGACGGGGTCGCCCACCTGCTCGATGCGGCCCTTGTTGAGCACCGCGATTCGGTCGGCGACGTCGAGCGCCTCCTCCTGGTCGTGCGTGACGAGGACGGTCGTCACGTGGACCTCGTCGTGCAGGCGGCGCAGCCAGCGCCGCAGGTCGGCGCGGACCTTGGCGTCGAGGGCACCGAACGGCTCGTCGAGGAGCAGCACCTGGGGGTCGACGGCGAGGGCCCGGGCGAGGGCCATCCGCTGCCGCTGCCCACCGGAGAGCTGCGCCGGGTAGCGGTGCTGGAACCCGTCCAGCCCGACGATCTCGAGCAGGTCGTCGACCTTGCGGGCGACCTCCGCCTTCGGGCGGCGGCGGATGGTCAGCCCGAAGGCGACGTTGTCGCGCACCGTCATGTGCTTGAAGGCGGCGTAGTGCTGGAAGACGAAGCCGATGCCGCGGTGCTGGGGCGGCTGGTGCGTCACGTCCTCGCCGTCGATGCGCACGTTGCCGCCGTCGAGGTCCTCGAGCCCGGCGATCGAGCGCAGCAGCGTCGACTTGCCGGAGCCGCTCGGGCCGAGCAGCGCCGTGAGGGACCCGGCGGGGATCTCGAGGCTCACGTCGTCGAGCGCGACGAAGTCGCCGTAGGTCTTGCGGGCGTCGGTCACGGTGATCATCGGTGGGTCCTCTTCCGGTCGAGCAGCGTCATGCCGAGGAGCGTGAGCAGCGCGAGGCCCATGAGGAGGGTCGCCGCGGTGTACGCGCCGTAGGTGTTGTGGTCGTCGATGTAGCGCGAGTGGACGAGGAGGGTGAGGGTCTGGCTGACGCCCGGGAAGCCGGACGACACCATGATCACCGCCCCGAACTCGCCGAGGGCCCGTGCGACGGTGAGCACGACGCCGTAGGTCAGGCCCCACCGGATGGCCGGCAGGGTGATGCGCCAGAACGTCTGCCAGCCGGACGCGCCGAGGGTGGCGGCCGCCTGCTCCTGCTCGGTGCCGATCTCGTGGAGCACCGGTTCGACCTCGCGGACCACGAAGGGCAGCGTCACGAAGACGGTCGCGATGACCATGCCGGGCAGGCCGAAGATCACCTTGATGCCGGTGCTCTGCTCCAGGCCGCCGAACCACCCGCCGACCCCCCACAGCATGATGAGGGAGACACCGACGACGATGGGGGACACCGCGAAGGGCAGGTCGACGACGGCCTGGACCACCCCGCGGAACGGCACCCGCCACCGGGCGAGCGCGATGGCGGTGACCACGCCGAAGACGACGTTGAGCGGCACGGTGATCGCGACGATGAGCAGCGAGAGGTTGAGCGCCGAGACCGCCGCGGGAGTGCGCACGGACGCCAGGAACGGGCCGAGACCCTCCCCGAAGGTGCGCCAGAGGATGACGACGATCGGGACCGCGAGGAGACCGACGAGGTAGACGAGGGCGAGCGTGCGCAGCGCGAGGGTCGCCCGACGGGAGGTCCTCATGCGGTGCTCGCCTCCCGCCGCTGGCTGAGCGTGGCCCAGACCCGCAGGACGAACAGGGTGAGGAAGGACACCGACAGCAGGGCCACCGACACGGCGGCCGCCGCGGCCGGGCTGTCGATCTCGATCTGCTGCTGGATGTACTGCGACACCACCTGCGTCTCCCGCGGGATGTTGCCCCCGATGAGGACGACCGAGCCGTACTCGCCGACCGCCCGGGCGAAGGCGAGCCCCGTGCCGGAGATGACCGCCGGCGCGAGGGAGGGCAGGACCACCCGGCGGAAGATCGTCGTGTTCGACGCGCCGAGCGAGGCCGCGGCCTCCTCGACCTCGCGGTCGAGCTCGATGAGGACGGGTTGCACGGACCGGACGACGAACGGCAGCGTGACGAAGGCCAGGGCGACCCCGAGCCCCCAGCGAGTGGCGTTGAGGTGCACGCCGATCGGGCTGTTCGGGCCGTAGAGCGAGAGCAGGACGATGCTCGCGACGATCGTCGGCAGCGCGAACGGCAGGTCGATGAGGGCGTTGACGACCCGCTGCCCCGGGAACTCGTCGCGCACGAGGACCCAGGCGACGAGCGTCCCCATCACGGCGTTGACGAGGGCGACGACGACGGAGACCCCGAGCGTGACCTCGAGGGCCGCGAGGGCGGCCGGCGCGGTGACCGCGGCCCAGAAGCCGGACAGGCCGTCGTCGAACGAGCGGACGGTGAGGGCCGCGAGCGGGAGCAGCACCATGAGGCTGAGCCACAGGCCGACGACGCCGAGACCGAGGGCGCGGCCCCCGGGACCGCCCCGGCGGCGCCTCCCTCCCTGTGAGGAGGCGCGCGCCGGGGCGGCCGACGGGGGAGCCGGGGACGGGGGAGCCCCGACCGGCTGGGTGGTGGTGGACACGCCTGCGCTCACTGCGTCGCGGCGTTGTAGATCTTCGCGACGGAGCCCTTCTCCTTGTCGAAGAGGGCCGGGTCGACCGTGCTCCAACCGCCGAGGTCGGCGATCGTCCAGAGCTTCTCCGGGGCGGGGAAGTCCGCGGCGAACTCGGCCGCGACGGTCTCGTCGACCGGCCGGAACCCCGCCTGGGCCCAGAGCTTCTGCGCCTGCGGCGTGTAGAGGAACTCGTCGAAGGCCTTGGCCTTCGCCGCGTTTTTGCTGGTGCTGAGGACGGCCACCGGGTTCTCGATCTTGAAGGTCTGCGGCGGGGTCACGTGCTCCACCGGGTCGCCCTCCCGCTCGATGAACAGCGCCTCGTTCTCGTAGCTGAGCAGGGCGTCGCCGCTGCCCTGGAGGAAGGTCTCGGTGGCCTCGCGCCCCGACTTCGGCTGCACCTTGACGTGGTCGCTCACGAGGGCGTTGACGTAGTCGAGGCCGGCCTGCACGTCCTGGCCTCCCTGGCTCTTCACGGCGTAGGGCGCCAGGAGGTTCCACTTCGCCGAGCCCGAGCTGAACGGGTTGGGCGTCACGACCTCGACGCCGGGCTTCAGCAGGTCGTCCCAGTCCTTGATGCCCTTGGGGTTGCCCTTGCGGACGACGATCGTCACGACCGACCCGAAGGGGATGCCCCGGTGCTCGCCGGAGCTCCAGCCCGGGTCGACCATCTTGGCGTCGACGAGGCGGGTGACGTCGGGCTCCACGGAGAAGCTGACGATGTCGGCCTCGGCGCCGGCGGCGACCTTGCGCGACTGGTCGCCCGAGGCGCCGTAGGACTGCTGGAACTGCACCCCCTTGCCCGCCTCGGTCTTCTGGAAGGCGGGGATCACCAGGTCGTAACCCACCTTCGGGACGGCGTACCCGTAGAGGTTGAGCGTCGTCGTGGCGCCTGCGGCCCCCCCGCCGGCGGCGGCGTCGACGTTGTCGCTGGCCCCGCCCCCGGCGCAGGCGCCCACCATCAGGGTTGCCCCCGTGAGGAGGGCAGCCAGTGCGGTTCGTCGGCTCGTCATCATGTGCTCCTGCGGCTCGTGCGTGTGTCGCGGACCCCTGCCCGCCACACGAACCCTATGGGGTTAGTAGGAATTGCCGCAAGGAAACGGAGAAAGTGGCGAGCGAGCACAGGAGCCCGGCCCGAAACCCTCAGGTCGGGACTCGTGCGACCGATGGGGCGGGCGTGGTGGACCGTCTCGACCTGCCGACTCGGCGCGCCCGGTCCATGATGGGCACACCCCCTCGTTCCCTGTCCTCGAGGTCCCGCGTGCTCGTGCGTTCCCTGTCCTTCGGTGTCGCCTACGCCCTGGCCACCGTGCTCGGGCGTGCCGTCGTCGACCCCGCGACGGGCCTGGCCCTCTTCTGGCCGGCCGCCGGGGTGGGCGCCCTCTGGGGGCTGATGGCGCGCGGACGCCGCGAGCTCGCGGTCGTGGCCGCGGTGGCCGGCGTCGTCGCCGCCGTCGCCAACGGGCTGACCGGGTTCGGCTGGGGCACCGCGCTCCTGCTCGGCGTGGCCAACGCGGTCGTCGCCGCGGGCACGCGCCTGGTCTACAGCGAGTTCCGGGTGCGCACCAGCCGCCGGCAGGGAGGCCGCCCCCGCTGGGACGCCGAGCGCTACGCGAGCCTGTCCGACTTCTGGCGGCTGATGCTCGCCGCGTTCGTCGCGACCACGGCCAGCGCCCTGGTCGCCGTCGTCGCCCTCGGGCCCGTCGGCGGCGCGCCGGTCACGCCGGCCACCGCGCTGGCGTGGGTCCTGCGCAACGGCGCGGCGGTCGCGGTCCTCACGGCGCCAGGCCTGACGACCAGGCACGCCCGCGCCCGCACCACCTGGGCGCAGCTCGCCGAGTTCGGCCTCGTCCTCGTCGTCACGGTCCCCGTCGTCTGGTCCGTCTTCGGGACCCGCCACACGCTGCCGCTCGCCTTCCTCCCCATCGCGCTGCTCCTCTGGAGCGGCATCCGGCTGCCGGTCCCGCTCGCGGCGGCCCACGGGGCGCTCATCGCGCTCGGGACCTTCCTCCTCGTGCGGTTCGCCGACGGTGGTCCGTTCGGCGCCATCGCCGACCCGGTCTCCGCGGCCCAGGTCCTGCAGGCCTACATGATCCTCGCCTCCGGGCTCGCGGTGATCCTCGCGACCGTCCAGACCGAGCGCGACCGGCTCCTGGAGTCGCTCTCGGTGTCGCGGCGCTCGGCGCGCATCCAGGCCGCGGACCTCGTCGCCATCACCCAGACCATCCCCGACGCGCTCGCGGTCGTCGACCGGCTCGGCCGGATGCGTCCGCTCAACACCGCCGCCCACCGCTGGCTCGGACCGCCGTTGCCGGACGGCTTCGCGGCGCGGCCCCCGCTGGCGCTCTCGGCCGAGAGCCTGGACCGCGCCGAGGACACGAGCGCACCCGGCCGGGCCCTGCGGGGCGAGCGCGTCGAGGACGAGCTGGTCCTCCTCGAGGACGTCGAGAGCGGCGAGACGCGGATGGTGACCGTCCACGCCGTCCCGCTGCGCGACCTCGACACCCGCAGCCCCGACCGCGCCCTCGTCGTGCTGCACGACAGCACCGAGGAGCACCGGCGCGTCACCGACCTCGACGCGGCGCGCGAGCGCTCCGAGCGGCTCGTCGCCGACGCGCCCCACGGGATCGCCGTGCTGGACCGCCAGGGCCGCATCATCCGGGCCAACGACAGCCTCGCGGAGGTCACCGGGCGGCCGCTGCACGAGCTCGAGGGCCTGCCGGTCGACGGTCTCTCGCCGCGCCACCCCGACGACGTCGCCCGCCACCTCGAGCGCGTGCTCCACGAGAACGGCCGCCCCGTCCGGGACGAGTGGACGCTCACCCGGCCCGACGGCGTCGACGTGCGCGTGGCGCTGACCAGCCGGGTGCTCTCGGCGGGGGAGGAGCGGGCCGAGACCGACGGCGTCGTGGTCATGAACGTCATCGACGTCTCCGAGCGGCACCGCTACGAGCAGCGCCTCACCCACCTCGCCGACCACGACGCGCTGACCGGCCTGCCGAACCGACGCCGGTTCGAGGAGGACCTGGAGCGCCAGCACCGCCGCGTCGAGCGGTACGGGCCCACCGGCGCCCTCATCCTCCTCGACCTCGACAACTTCAAGGACGTCAACGACACGCTCGGCCACGCGGCCGGCGACCAGCTGATCGTCTCGACGGCGAACGTCCTGCGGGCGACGGTGCCCCCGTCCGACCTCGTCGCGCGGCTGGGTGGCGACGAGTTCGCCGTGCTCCTGCCGGACGCGGACCGCGCCGGCGCGGAGATCGTCGCGGCCGAGATCGTCGAGCGCGTGCGGGCGCACACCTCCACCCTCGACGGCGTCAACCGGCGGGTCACCGCGAGCGTCGGCGTCGTGACGTTCGCCGACGCCCAGCAGCAGGACTCCGACATCCTCGCCCTCGCCGACATGCTCATGTACGACGCGAAGGACGACGGCCGCAACTGCTACGTCCTCCTCGGGGACTCGGCGCGACCGGAGCCGCGCTCGGGCGCCCGGCTGGCCTGGCGCTCCCGCCTCGAGAACGCCATCGAGAACGACCTCTTCGAGCTCTACCTCCAGCCGATCGTCGACGTCCGCACCAACCGCGTCAGCGGCGCGGAGGCCCTGCTCCGGCTCGTCGACGAGGGAGAGCCGGTCGCCCCCGGGCGCTTCGTGTACATCGCCGAGCGGACCGGTCTGGCCCCGGCCATGGACGCCTGGGTGGTGCGGCACGGGATCGCGATGCTCCGCCGCCTCCAGGCGCTGGCCCCCGGGCTCACGCTGGCGGTCAACATCTCCGGCAGCTCGATGGGGGACCCCGGCATCGAGGCCGAGCTCGTCGCCGGCCTGGAGCCGCACGACATCGACGCCGGCTCGCTCGTCGTCGAGGTCACCGAGACGGCCGCGGTCTCCGACGTGCTCGCCGCGCGGGCCTTCGCCGCCCGCCTCGGTGCCCTCGGCGTCCGCTTCGCCCTCGACGACTTCGGCACCGGGTTCGGGTCCTTCTCCTACCTCAAGCACATGCGCTTCGACGTCGTGAAGATCGACGGCGAGTTCGTCGCCGACTCCGACCAGAGCGACACCGACCGGGCCATCCTCGAGTCGATCGTCCGCATCGCGCACTTCCTCGGCAAGCGCACGGTGGCCGAGTTCGTCGGCCGGTGGGAGACCCTCGACGTCGTCCGTGACCTGGGCATCGACTACGCTCAGGGCTACCTCCTGGGGGAGCCGGTGCCGTTCGACGAGTTCGTGGCCCGTCACCTGGGGGATGAGGTGGGGGCCCCGGGGGGACGGCGCCGCGACCTCGCCCGGGCAACGACGCCGCACGTCATCGACCCGCGGAGGGATGTCCCGTGAGCAGCACGACCAACCGGCTCCAGCGGGGCACCGGCATCTTCGTCGTCCTCATGGCGACGGCCGCCGCCGGGATGCTCTGGTTCGCCCTCACGCTCACCGACCCCGAGGCGCGGCGCCCCGCCAAGGAGGGCGCGGTGTTCGGGGTCTGGCAGGTCCTCTACGACACGCAGGCTCCCTCGACCCAGCTGCTCGTCGCCGCGATCGGCCTCGCCCTCCTCCTGGCCGCCGGGGTCGCGCTCGTCGAGAGCCGCATCACCAAGCGCTACCGCCGCTCGGAGAACTCGGGCGAGACGCCGCTGGCGCCGAAGCTCGTCATGGCGCGCACCGCCGGGGTCTACCACGGCCCGGTCACGGTGACGGTCCTCATCCCCGCGCACAACGAGGAGGACCGGATCGTCGCCACGCTCGCCTCCCTCCAGGAGCAGACGACCCGTCCCGACCGCGTCGTCGTCGTCGCCGACAACTGCACCGACGCGACCGAGGAGCTGGCCCGGGCGGCGGGGGTCGAGGTCTTCACGACCGTCGACAACGCGCACAAGAAGGCCGGCGGCCTCAACCAGGCCCTCGCGAGCCTGCTGCCGGAGCTCGGCGAGAACGACACCGTCATGGTCATGGACGCCGACACCGTCATCGGCCACGAGTACCTCGAGACGGCGAAGCAGCGGATGACCGAGGACCGCGCCCTCATGGCGATCGGCGGCCTCTTCATGGGCGAGGACGGTCACGGTCTCATCGGGCAGTTCCAGCGCAACGAGTACATCCGCTACAGCCGGGACATCAAGCGCCGGCGCGGGCGGCTGTTCGTCCTCACCGGCACGGCGTCGGTCTTCCGGTCCGCGGCGCTGCGCGAGGTCGCGGCCCAGCGCGGCCGGCTGCTCCCGGGCGTCCCCGGCGACGTCTACGACACGGTCGCGCTCACCGAGGACAACGAGCTGACGCTCGCCCTCAAGTCGCTCGGAGCCCTCATGACCTCGCCGGCGCAGTGCACGGTGGTCACCGAGGTCATGCCGACCTGGCGGGCGATCTGGCACCAGCGCCTGCGCTGGCAGCGTGGGGCGCTCGAGAACCTCGGGGCCTACGGCCTGACCCCGCAGACCTCGCGGTACTGGGTGCAGCAGTTCGGCATCGGGTACGGGTCGGTCGCCCTGCTCAGCTACTACGCCGCGATCTTCACGATGGCGGTGTCGCTCGACGACTGGGTCTGGTTCCCCTTCTGGCTCGGCGTCGGTGGGATCTTCATGGTCGAGCGCGTCGTCACCGCCTGGCGTGGGGGATGGCGGGCCCGTCTCGTCGCGGCCACGCTCTTCCCGGAGCTCGTCTACGCGACGTTCCTCAACGTCGTCTTCCTCAAGGGCGTGGTCGACATCCTCGTCGGGCGGCAGGCGCAGTGGTCCCACGTGACCCGGTCGGCCGACGGCAAGGTCGTCGTCCGGGACGGGCCGCACGCATGACCGCCGTCGCCGTGCCGACCGGGCTCCTGTTCCCCGAGAGCACGATCTTCTCCCCGTGGTTCGCCGTGCTCAGTGTCTTCGTCGCCATCAACACGGTCATGTACGTCGCGCTGGCCGTCGCGAAGATCCTCCCCAAGGTCGACCCGCGCGAGTGGCTGCCGCGGCGCTACCAGCGCGCCCAGTCGCGCAGCATCCACCCGGTGGCCCCGGATGCCGCGAGGGACGAGGACGCCCTCAGGCGCTGACCTCCCGCTCCCGCCCCGCGAGGAGGGGCGCGAGCGTCGGGCCGGGCTCGTCGCCGAGCAGCGAGGCCGCCACCCACCGGGCGGCGAGGCCGTCGAACGTGCCGAGGTGGCGCAGCATCGAGTGGCTCCCGCCGGGCACGGTGACGATGCCGCCACGCGTGCCCGGCCCGAGACGCCGGGCGACGTCGCGCGCGAGGTCCGGACGGGCGACGCGGTCGGCGTCCCCGTGGACGAGGAGGACGTCGCGGCCGGACAGCGGCCCGACGGGGTCGCCGTGAGCCAGCCACGTCGCGAGGCCGACGACGGCCCGCACCCGCTCGTCCCCGGCGGCCAACAGGGCGGCGCGGCCCCCGAGGCTGTGCCCGACGAGCGCGACCGGGACGTCGCCGACCT
The DNA here is from genome assembly GCF_000720925.1 of Phycicoccus jejuensis. Taxonomy (GTDB): domain Bacteria; phylum Actinomycetota; class Actinomycetes; order Actinomycetales; family Dermatophilaceae; genus Phycicoccus; species Phycicoccus jejuensis. The sequence goes on from NZ_JOEE01000008.1 coordinate 161,257, forward strand.
GCTCCGTCACGCGGTCGAGCGCCCACCGCGCGTCGTCGACCGGGTTCGGGTGGCCGGACCAGCCGCGGGTCGAGTTGAGCAGCCGCCAGACCGCGAGCCGGCGCCGTCCGGTGGTGGCCAGGCGGCCCGCGACCGGCACCATCCGCAGCACGGACAGCTGGGTGGGGCTGACGGGCACGCCGCCGGTCCGGCTGCCGCCGCCGTGCAGGACGACGACGGCGCCCCGCGGCTCGGCGGGCACGGTCGTCGGCTCCAGGCGGCTGCGCACGTCGGTCACGGGTCCTGTCTACCCCGGGCGCCCGTGTCCCACCCGGCCGGCTCCGATCCGGTGGGCAGGAGCGGGCCGAACTCCCGGCGTGCCCACCCGTCGTGACCGTCCCTACCGTGCCGTCGTCGCCGCGGCGCGGTTCCTGTTCCGCGTGCTCGGCCTGCGCGTCGAGGTGCGGGGGGCGGAGCACCTGCCGGCCACGGGGCCGGTCGTCGTCGCGGCGAACCACCAGAGCTTCGCCGACTTCGCGGTCGTCGGTCTGCCCGCGGTGCAGCGGGGTCGGCTCGTGCGCTTCCTCGCCAAGGAGGCCGTCTTCCGGGCGCCCGTCGCCGGGTGGCTGATGCGCGCCATGGGGCACGTCCCGGTCGACCGCCGGGCGGGCGCGGCGGCCGCGGTCCGGGCGCTGCGGCTCCTGCGCGCCGGCGAGGTGGTCGGCGTGTACCCGGAGGCGACCATCGGCCACGCCTTCTTGCTCAAGGAGCGCGCGGACCTGCGACCCGGTGCGGCCCGGCTCGCCATGGAGACCGGTGCCCCGCTCGTCCCCGTCGCGCACTGGGGGCTGCACCGGGTCCTCACCGTCGGGGGCCGGCTCTCGGTGCGGCGCGGACGGTGGGTCGGCGTCGTCGTCGGCGAGCCGCTGGTACCCCGGCCGGGGGAGGGTGTCGAGGAGCTGACCGACCGGCTGCACGCCCGCCTCGAGACGCTCGTCGAGTGCCTCGTCGACCGCTACCCGGACCCGCCGCGGGCCCCGGTGTCCGCATGGTGGTGGCCGGCCGCCCGCGGTGGCGGGGCTCCGAACGCGGCTGACGCCGCGCGGCTGGACCGGGCCGCGATGGACGAGGCCGACGACCACGCGGCTCGTCGACGGGCCCGACAGCGTTGACATCGTTGTCGCACAGGCGGAATCGTTTACATCACACGTAACCGGTCAGTAGGTGTGAGCAGGATCTCTGGCGGTATGTCGGATGTGACGAAGGACTCCCGCGTCGAAACGCTTCGACCGTGGACCGGCCACCCGCGCCTACGGTGCAATGGCTGTCTCGCAGGGCGGGATGCACGACGTCGTGGTCCCGCCCTCGGGTTGACCTGCGTGACGACCGAAAAGGGTGAGCATTGTGGCCGACCTGGAGAAGTCCCTGGACGAAGCGGGACTGACCAACGAGAGCGTCCGGGAGTACGTCCGTCACTGGGCGGACTTCCTCGGCGCCGAGCGCATCGAGGTGGTCTCGGCGTCCGACGACGCCCGCCTCGTGCGGGAGGCCCTGGAGGCGGGGGAGATCGAGCCGGCCGGGGAGGGGCTCTACTACTCGCGCAGCTACTCCAAGGACACCGCGCGCTCGGAGGAGCGCACGATCGTCGCCACGAGCCGCCCCGAGGACCGGGGCGTCTACAACAACTGGCGCCACAGCGACGAGATCCGGCCGGTCGTCGAGGGCCACATGAAGGGCGCCATGGCCGGCAAGACCATGTACGTCATCCCCTACCTCATGGCCCCGCCCGGCAGCCCCCTCGAGCGCTTCGCCGCGGGCGTCGAGATCACCGACAACCGCACCGTCTGCCTCCACATGATCCGGATGGCGCGCGTCGGCGTGAACCACATCAACTCGCTCGCGGAGCAGGACGTGTTCGTCCGCGCCGTACACGTGACCGGCGATTTGCCGAACCTCGGCCAGGGCACGCCCGACGACCAGCGCTACTTCGTCACCGTCGCGGACGAGCGGACCATCCTCCACTTCGGCAGCAGCTACGGCGGCAACGCGCTGCTCGGCAAGATCGCCCACGGCCTGCGCCAGGCGGCGTACGACGGCTGGGCGTCGGGCGAGTTCCTCGGCGAGCAGTTCATGCTCCTCGGCATCACCGACAAGGAGACCGGCGAGACCCACCACGTCTGCGGCGGCTTCCCCAGCGCCTCGGGCAAGACGAACCTCGCGATGACGCTCGCCCCGGACGCGCTCGGCGACCGGTACCACGTCAGCTTCTACGGCGACGACATCGCGTGGCTCTGGGTCGACCCGAGCGACGGCCAGCTCTACGGGCTCAACCCCGAGAACGGCGTCTTCGGTGTCGCCAAGGACACGAACGAGAAGACCAACCCGACCGCGCTGGACTCCATCGCCGAGGGCACGCAGGCGCTCTTCACGAACGTCGCCTACAACGAGAGCACCCACGAGGTCTGGTGGGAGGGCAAGACGCCCGAGCGCCCCGCCGACGTCACCGGCTGGCGGGACTGGAAGGGCGAGCTCATCGCCGACCGCAACCCCGACGAGGCGAACGACCCCTGGGCACACCCGAACTCGCGGTTCACGACGACCCTCGCCAACGTGCCGAACGTCGCCCCCGACTTCGAGGACCCGAAGGGCGTCAAGATCGACGCGATCATCTTCGGTGGCCGCACCCGCGACCGCGAGCCGCTCGTGCGCGCCATCACCGACCTCGCCGAGGGCGTCTACGACGGCCTGACGCTCGGCGCCGAGGCGACCTTCGCCGCCGAGGGCGTCGACGGCAAGCTGCGCTACGACCCGATGTCGATGCGCCCGTTCATGTCCTACCCCGAGGGCCCCTACGCCGCGCACTGGCTGAAGATCGTCGGGGCCGCGAAGGACCAGCCGATCTTCGCGCACGTCAACTGGTTCCAGCGCGACGAGGAGGACGGCCACTTCCTCTGGCCCGGCTACCGCGAGAACCTCCGCGCGCTCCTCTGGCTCGTGCAGCTCAAGAAGGGCGAGGTGACCGGTCGCCGCACCGCGGTCGGCATCCTCCCGACCAAGGACGAGCTCGACCTCGTCGGTCTCGAGATCGACGAGGACGACCTCGACACCATCCTCGACGTCGACGTGCAGCGCTGGCGCGAGGAGATGGGCCACCGCGAGGAGCACCTGCGGCAGTTCGCGGACCTGCCCGAGGAGATCTGGGAGGCCCACCGGCGCGTGGCCGCGGCCCTCGAGGCGGACGCCAGCGTCCGCGCCTGAGCGACCTCGGACGGGCCCGGGCCCCGTGGGTGCGAACCCTCGGGGCCCGGTCCCTCCCGCGTCCACCCCTACGATGCTCGGCGTGGCGGTCGCACGGTTCGCGGGGCTCGAGGCCCGGGGCGTCGAGGCGGTCGTCCACGACCCCGACGCGCTGACCAGCGGCTTCTGGGCCGTCGTCGTCACCTTCGAGGGCGAGCTGACCGCCGTCCGGATGGGGGAGGTCAGCCGCGGGGCGCCGCCGGCCGTCGACGCCGGCTGGGCCGGCCTCGCGGGGGAGTGGCGCACGAGCCTGGACCGGGACGGGTACGTCGCGGCCGTCGAGGAGGTACGGGCGCGCATCGCCGTGGGCACGGTCTACCAGGTCAACGTCTGCCGGGTGCTCGAGCACGACCTGCCCGACGACGCCTCGATGCTGGGGCTGGGGGCGGTGCTCGCCCGCGGCAACCCCGCGCCGTACGCGGCGACCCTCGACCTCCCGGAGGCCGGACTCGAGATCGCCTGTGCCTCACCGGAGCTGTTCCTCCAGCGGCGTGGTGACCTGGTCCGCTCCGGACCCATCAAGGGCACCGCGCCGACCGCCGGAGGGCTGCTCCCCAAGGACTACAGCGAGAACGTCATGATCGTCGACCTCGTCCGCAACGACCTGGGCCACGTCAGCCGTCCCGGGACGGTGGAGGTCGAGGCGCTCTGCCGGCTCGAGGAGCACCCCGGGCTCGTCCACCTGACCTCCGACGTCGCAGGCCGCCTGCGCCCGGGCACGGGGTGGCGCGAGGTGCTCGCGGCGACCTTCCCGCCGGGCTCGGTCAGTGGCGCGCCGAAGCACACGGCGCTCCGGGCGATCGCCGACCTCGAGCCGGTGCCGCGCGGCCCCTACTGCGGCGCGGTCGGCTGGGTCGACGCCGACCGCGGCGAGGCGGAGCTGGCCGTCGGCATCCGCACCTTCTGGGCCGCCCGCACCGACGACGGACGGCGCGTCCTGCGCTTCGGCACGGGCGCCGGGATCACGTGGGGCAGCTCGCCGGAGGGGGAGTGGGCCGAGACCGAGCTCAAGGCGGCGCGTCTCGTCGCCCTTGCCGCGGGACGGCCGGTCGCGTCTGGGACAGTGTGCGCATGAACGACATCCGCGTGTGGGTCGACGGCGCCCGGGTGGCGGCGGACGGCCCGGCCGTCAGTGCCGTCGACCACGGCGTCACCGTCGGCGACGGAGCGTTCGAGACCGCGAAGATCGACGCCGGCGTGCCGTACGCCGTGAGCCGGCACCTGGCCCGGATGGACCGCTCGCTCGCCGGGCTCGGCCTGCCCGCCGCCGACCACGACCGCGTCCGCGAGGGCATCGCGGCGGTCCTCGACGGCCCCGCCATCCCCTTCGGGCGGCTGCGCTGGACGGTGACCGGCGGCCGGGGGCCGCTGGGCTCGGACCGGCTCGACGCGGGGCTCACCTACATCGTCACCGCCGTCGAGCACGCACGTCCTCCCGCCACCGGCGCGGTCGTCACCGTCCCCTGGGTGCGCAACGAGCGGTCGGCGACCGCAGGGCTCAAGACGACGTCCTACGCCGAGAACGTCGTCGCCCTGGCGCGCGCGCAGGAGCAGGGCGCCGTCGAGGCGCTCTTCGCGAACACGCGCGGCGAGCTGTGCGAGGGCACGGGCAGCAACGTCTTCGTCGTCACCGGCGGGGTCGTGCGCACCCCGCCCCTGTCCAGCGGGTGCCTCGCCGGCATCTCGCGCGAGCTCGTCCTCGAGTGGTGCCGCGCCGAGGGCGTCGAGGTGCTCGAGGAGGACCTCCCGCTGTCGGTGCTCACCGAGGCCGACGAGCTCTTCCTCACCTCGTCCGTCAAGGACGTCATGCCCGTCTCGGCGGTCGACGGGCGGCCGCTGCCGGCGCCCGGACCGCTGACCGCCGCCGTCCGGGCCGCCTGGGCCCGTCACGCCGCCGCCGAAGGAGTCGACCCGTGACCGAGACCCCCACCCGCCGACCCTTCTTCCGACCGGCCGACGACCACGACGAGTGGGCGTGGCGGCAGCGGCTGCGGGCCAACCCCGGCACGCGGTTGGCGCTGCGCCTCGTCGTCGCCGTCGTCGGGCTGGTCCTCGTACTCGGCGGCTTCGCGCTCGTGCCCTTGCCCGGCCCCGGCTGGCTCATCGTCATCCTCGGTCTCGGCGTCTGGGCCTCGGAGATCGAGCCGGCGTCCGACCTCCTCGAGTGGGTCAAGAAGCAGGTGCGCCGGTGGGAGCACTGGATGCGCCGGCAGTCCCGCGGCGTCCAGGCGCTCGTGGCCCTCGCCACCTTCCTGTTCGTCCTCGCCGTGCTCTGGGTGACGTTCCGGCTCACCGGGGTCCCCACGTTCCTGCCCGACGGGCTCGAGGCCTGGATCCACGGCCACCTCGCCCTCTGAGGGGGCCGCACCACGCCGGCCACCCCGATTTCCGCCGGGCCCCCGGCGCCGGGTATCCTCGGCAGGCCGCACGGCGCGGATGTGTAGCTCAGTTGGTCAGAGCGTTCGCTTCACACGCGAGAGGTCGGGGGTTCGAGCCCCTCCACATCCACCAGCACGACGACAGGCCCCGGACCGCGACGCGGACCGGGGCCTCACGCGTCCCACTCCTCGACGCGTGACAAACGGAGGGGTGCGACGTCGGGGCGGAGGTGTATGCATGGGGGATGCACCTGACCGTCCGGGCCATCCACACCTTCCCGGTGCGCGGTGGGGACGCCGTGGCGCACGAGTCCGTCGCGGTGGAGGCCGACGGCCTCGAGGGCGACCGGCGCAAGCGCGCGGCCGTCTCGATCGTCGGCCACGACTCGCCGCACACCCGGGCCAACTTCGTGCTCGACGCGCCGACGGCGGCCGTCGAGGGGCTTGCCGGCACCCTCGTCCGGGTCGGGGGCACGTTGCTCGCCGTCGAGGGCACCGGCAACGCGTGTCCCGGGCTCTACGCCGCGGTCGGCCGGGTCGGCACGGTGCGGGTGGGTGACGTCGTCGAGCGGGTGGAGCACGAGGCGTGAGCACGGTCGCCACCACCGCGCACGACGCGGGCGTCGAGCGGCTGCTGGCCAGCCACCGGGCCATCCCCGACGGCGCCCCCGTCCGCCTGGCCAAGCGCACGAGCAACCTCTTCCGGGGCCGCACCCCGACGGGCGTGCCCGGGCTCGACACGAGCGGTCTCGGGGGCGTCGTGTCCGTCGACCCCGACGCGCGGACGGCCGACGTCCAGGGCATGTGCACGTACGAGGACCTCGTCGACGCCACGCTGCCGCACGGCCTGACGCCCCTCGTCGTCCCCCAGCTGCGCACCATCACGCTCGGGGGCGCGGTGACCGGCCTCGGCATCGAGTCGACGTCGTGGCGCAACGGCCTGCCGCACGAGTCCGTTCTCGAGATGGACGTGCTGACCGGCGGCGGCGACATCGTCACCTGCGACGCCGGCGACCGGCACCCCGACCTCTTCCATGGCTTCCCCAACTCCTACGGGACGCTCGGGTACGCGACCCGGCTGCGCATCGAGCTCGAGCCCGTCGGCCGGACCGTGTCGCTGCGCCACGTGCGCTTCCACGACCTCGACGCCCTCCTCGCGGCCGTCGGCGAGGTGATGTCCACCGGCGCCCACGAGGGCGAGGAGGTCGACTACCTCGACGGCGTCGTCTTCAGCGCGGACGAGTCCTACCTCGTCCTCGGCCGGCGCAGCGACGAGCCCGGCCCGACCAGCGACTACACGGGGCAGCGGGTCTTCTACCGGTCCATCCAGCACGACCACCCGCGCCCGACCCGCGACACCCTGAGCACCCTCGACTACCTCTGGCGCTGGGACACCGACTGGTTCTGGTGCTCGCGCGCGTTCGGGGCGCAGAACCCGTCGCTGCGCCGGGTGTGGCCGCGACGCTGGCTGCGCTCGAGCGCCTACTGGCGGCTCGTCGCCCTGGACCGCCGGTTCGACGTCGCCGACCGCCTCGAGGCGCGCAAGGGGCGGCCTCCGCGCGAGCGCGTCGTCCAGGACGTCGAGATCCCGCTCGAGCGCACGGCCGAGTTCCTGCGCTGGTTCCTCCGCGAGATCCCGATCGAGCCGATCTGGTTGTGCCCGTTGCAGCTCCGTGACGAGCGGACGTGGACCCTCTACCCCCTGCGTCCCGGCGAGCGGTACGTCAACGTCGGGTTCTGGTCGACGGTGCCGATCGACCCGGCGCAGCCGCCCGGCGCGGCGAACCGCCGCATCGAGGACGCGGTGAGCGCCCTCGGCGGGCACAAGTCCCTGTACTCCGAGGCGTTCTACGACGAGGAGACCTTCTGGCGCCACTACGGCGGCGACCACTACCCGGCGCTCAAGGAGCGCTATGACCCCGGTCACCGGCTGCCCGACCTCTACGCGAAGGCCGTGCGCGGTGCCTGACCACCACCCAGGAGGAGAAGAGTGAGCATCGCCCAGATCGTCGAGTCCGTCGTCGACGGACCGCTGCCGCTGCGCGTCGAGGCGTACGACGGGTCGAGCGTCGGACCCGTCGGCGCCGACGTCCGGCTGCGCATCGAGAACCGGCGCGGGATGTCCTACCTCGCGACGGCGCCGGGGGACCTCGGGCTGGCGCGCGCCTACGTCACCGGCGACCTCACGGTGCACGGCGTGCACCCCGGCGACCCGTACGACGTGCTCGCCGCGATGTCGAGCATCCGGTTCCGCCGCCCGGGGCGCGAGCAGGTGCTCGAGCTCTCGCGGATGCTCGGGATGAAGGGCTTCACGCCGCCGCCCCCGCCGCCCCAGGAGAGCCTGCCGCGCTGGCGCCGGCTCGCCGAGGGGCTGCGCCACTCGACGGTGCGCGACGCCGAGGCGATCCACCACCACTACGACGTCTCGAACCGGTTCTACGAGATGGTCCTCGGGCCCTCGATGACCTACACCTGCGCCTGCTACCCGACGGCGGACGCGTCGCTCGAGGAGGCGCAGGAGAACAAGTACCGGCTCGTCTTCGACAAGCTGCGCCTGCAGCCGGGCGACCGGCTGCTCGACATCGGGTGCGGCTGGGGCGGGATGGTCCGCTATGCGGCGCGCCGGGGCGTCTCGGTCGTCGGCGCGACCCTCTCGCGCGAGCAGGCGCTCTGGGCGCAGAAGGCCATCGCCGAGGAGGGGCTGGCCGACCTCGCGGAGGTCCGGCACACGGACTACCGCGACGTGCGCGACACCGGCTTCGACGCCGTCTCGTCGATCGGCCTGACGGAGCACATCGGCGTGCGCAACTACCCGGCGTACTTCGGGTTCATCCGCGACCGGCTGCGGACCGGCGGGCGCCTGCTCAACCACTGCATCACCCGGCCGCACAACCGGCGCACCGAGACCGGCGCCTTCATCGACCGCTACGTCTTCCCCGACGGCGAGCTGACCGGCTCGGGGCGGATCGTCAGCGAGGTGCAGGACGCCGGCCTGGAGGTGCTCCACGAGGAGAACCTGCGCGAGCACTACGCGCTGACCCTCGCCGGCTGGTGCGCGAACCTCGTCGAGCACTGGGACGAGGCCGTCGCCGAGGTCGGCGAGGGCACCGCACGCGTCTGGGGCCTGTACATGGCCGGATCACGACTCGGGTTCGAGCGCAACGAGATCCAGCTGCACCACGTGCTGGCCGTCAAGACGGACGCGGAGGGCCGGCACGACCTGCCGCTGCGCCCGTGGTGGTCCGCCTGACGCGGCTCAGGGCCGCGGGCGCAGCCCGTCCCACACGAGGTCGGTGAGGTCGTCCGAGAGCTCGTCGGCGGTGCGGCCACCGGCGGCCGCGCCGTCGGCGAGCCATGCGTCCGCGGCGGCCCGGACCATCCCGACGAGCGCGACACCCCAGAGGTGGTGGGCCCCGAGCAGCCCCGCGACGTGGTCGGCGATGCGGCCGGTCATGCCGGCGGCGACGTCACCGGCCGGTCGCTCGCCCGGCGGCAGGATCGGCGCGTTGACGATGAACCGGTAGACCTCCGGGTCGTCCTCGACGAGGTGCAGGTAGGCGCCGATGACGGCGCGGACGAGCTCGCGCGTCGGGGGGACCCCGGCGGTCTCGCCGGCGGCGCGGGTGATGCCGCGGATGATCGTGCCGTCGACCCGGTCGGCGACCGCGGCGTAGAGGCCGGCGCGGTCGGTGAGGTGGCGGTAGACGACGGTTTTCGAGGTGCCGGCCTCGGCCGCGATCTCGTCCATCCCGACCTGGGCCCCGTGCCGCCGCACCGCCCGGACGGCGGCCTCGACGAGCTCGCGGCGGCGGGCGAGCCGGTGCTCGTCCCAGCGCGCGCTGCGGCCGTCCGGGGCTGCGCTCGAGGTCACGGGAGCCGACGGTAGCAGGGACCGGCGGTACCTGTTACCTTCGGTATCGGATACAAGCGGCGGGGACCCCCGCCGACCCGGCAGACCCAGGAGCCACCCGGTGCCCACCACCCGTCGCGCCGCCGTCCTCGGCGGCAACCGCATCCCCTTCGCCCGCCAGTTCGGCCCCTACGCGGAGGCCTCGAACCAGGACATGCTGACCGCCACCCTCGAGGGTCTCGTCGCCCGGCACGGGCTCGCGGGGGAGCGCGTGGGGGAGGTCGTGGCCGGCGCCGTCATCAAGCACAGCCGCGACTTCAACCTCACCCGCGAGGCGGTGCTCGGCTCCAGCCTCGCGCCCGACACCCCGGCGTACGACATCCAGCAGGCCTGTGGCACCGGCCTCGAGGCGACGATCCTCGTGGCCAACAAGATCGCGCTCGGGCAGGCCGAGTCCGCGATCGCGGGCGGGGTCGACTCGGCCTCCGACGCGCCGATCGTCGTGCCCGAGCGGCTGCGCCGCAAGCTCCTGCGCCTCTCGCGCGCCAAGACCCCGGCCGACCGCGCCCGGGCGGCGATCACGTTGCGCCCCACCGACCTCGGTATCCAGGTGCCGGCGGCCACCGAGCCGCGCACCGGCATGTCGATGGGCCAGCACATGGCGATCACCGCCGCCCGGTGGGGGGTCACCCGCGAGGCGCAGGACGAGCTCGCCCTCGCGTCGCACCAGCACCTCGCGGCCGCCTACGAGCGCGGCTTCTTCGACGACCTCGTGACGCCGTACCTCGGGCTGACACGGGACCAGAACCTGCGCCCGGACACGACGCTCGAGAAGCTGGGGTCGCTGCGCACCGCCTTCGGCTCCGGCCCCGACGCGACGATGACGGCCGGCAACTCGACGCCGCTGTCCGACGGCGCCTCGGCGGTGCTGCTCGGCTCGCAGGAGTGGGCCGCCGCCCACGGGCTGACGCCGCTCGCGTGGTTCGTCGACGGCGAGACCGCCGCGGTCGACCACCTGGGCGGCGAGGAGGGCCTGCTCATGGCGCCGGCCTACGCCGTCCCGCGGATGCTCGCCCGCCAGGGCCTGACCCTGCAGGACTTCGACCTCTACGAGATCCACGAGGCCTTCGCGGCGACCGTGCTCTCGACGCTCGCCGCCTGGGAGAGCCCCGAGTTCTGCCGCGAGCGCCTCGGCCTGGAGGCGCCGCTGGGGAGCATCGACCGGTCGAGGCTCAACGTCAACGGCTCCTCCCTGGCCGCCGGCCACCCGTTCGCGGCGACCGGTGGGCGCATCGTCGCGTCGCTGGCCAAGCAGCTGCACGAGAAGGGCTCCGGCGCACGGGGGCTCATCTCGATCTGCGCCGCCGGCGGGCAGGGCGTCGTCGCGATCCTCGAGGCGGCCTGAGATGCCGCGCTCCGACGGCTACACCTCCTTCGTCAACAGCGGCCTCGGCCGGCGGCTCGCCTCCTCGCTCGGGCTGCCGCAGCCGGTCCCGCTGCGCCGGTACTCGCCGGGCGCGCCGCTCGTCGAGGGTCCGGTCCTGGTGGGCGGCCACGACGACACCCCCGCGGTCGGGGCGCTGCGCGACGGTCTGGCCGCCGCCGGGGCCGAGCTCGTCGACACCGTGCCCGACGGCGCGCGGCTCGGCGGTGTCGTCGTCGACCTCACGGCCGCGCGTGCGCCCGAGGACCTCGAGTCGCTGCGCGCGACCCTCGGTCCGGCGCTCAAGCGGCTCGGGCGATGCGCCCGCGTCGTCGTCGTCGGCCGTCACCCCGAGGCCGCGGCCACGGTGGCCCAGAGGGCCGCGCGGCGGGCGCTCGAGGGCATCACGCGCTCGGTCGGCAAGGAGCTGCGGGCCGGCGCCACCGCCAACCTCGTGCTCGTCACCGAGGGATCCGAGGCCGCGGCGCTCGGGACGGTGACGTTCCTCCTGTCGGGCCGGTCGGCGTACGTCGACGGTCAGGTGTTCCGGGTCGGCGAGGGGGAGGCGGCCGCACCCGCGGACGCCGAGCGCCCACTGGCCGGCAAGGTCGCCGTCGTCACCGGGGCTGCGCGCGGCATCGGGGCCGACATCGCCCGCACGCTGCACCGCGACGGCGCCACCGTCGTCTGCGTCGACGTGCCCGCCGCGGGCGCCTCGCTGGCCACGGTGGCCAACGGCGTCGGGGGGACCGCACTGCAGCTCGACGTCACCGCGGCCGACGCGGGTGCCCGCATCCTCGAGCACGCCCGCACCCGGCACGGTGGCCTCGACGTCGTCGTGCACAACGCGGGCATCACCCGCGACAAGCTGCTGGCCAACACCGACGCCGACCGCTGGGACTCCGTCGTCCGCGTCAACCTCCTCTCGATCCTCGCGATGAACGAGACGCTCCTCGCGAAGGACGGTGTGCGCGAGGGCGGCCGGGTCGTGCTCGTGTCGTCGATCGCCGGTATCGCCGGCAACCGTGGCCAGGCGAACTACGCGGCGTCCAAGGCCGGTGTCATCGGTCTCGTCGACGGGTACGCGGACGACCGTGCGCTGCGCCGACGAGGCATCACGGTCAATGCCGTCGCACCGGGCTTCATCGAGACCGAGATGACCGCGCGCATCCCGCTCGGCACCCGCGAGGTGGGGCGCCGGCTCAACAGCCTCGCGCAGGGCGGGCTGCCGGTCGACGTCGCGGAGGCCATCGCCTTCTTCGCCGGTGACGCCCAGGCCGCGGTGTCCGGCAACGTCGTCCGCGTGTGCGGCCAGAGCCTGCTCGGGGCCTGACGGTGGCCGTCGAGACACTGGCGACGCTGCCCGCGACGGCGCCCCTGCTCGCCCGGGCCGCGGTCACCGCGCGTGGCCGCCGGGGGAGCGAGGTGCCCCAGCGGACGCTGCGCGTCGAGGACGTGCGCGTCGACCGGGGCCGGCTCGCGGCCTACCAGCGGCTGACCGGGTACGACGTGTCCGACACCGTGCCGCAGCCGTACCCGTGGGTGCTGGCCTTCCCGCTGCAGACGGCGCTCATGACGCGACCGGACTTCCCGCTCGCCCTGCCGGGGCTGGTCCACCTCGAGAACCGGGTCACGACGCATCGCCCCCTCGACGCCTCGGAGCCGCTGACGTTCGACGTGACGGCGGGAGACCTCCGTCCGCACCGGAGGGGGCGCACGCTCGACGTCCGCCTCGAGGCGCGCGTCGACGACGAGCTCGTCTGGACGTGCGACAGCGTCTACCTCTCCCGCGGTCGCGGCGACGAGGACGCTCCGCGCGGCGACGCCCCGCCGCAGGCCCCGGACGGGCCGGCCGTCGCCGTCTGGCGGCTGCCCGACGGGCTGGGGCGTGAGTACGCCGGCGTCTCCGGCGACGTCAACCCCATCCACCTGCACCCGCTGGCGGCGCGGGCGATGGGCTTCCGGCGGCACATCGCCCACGGGATGTGGACCTACGCACGCACCCTCGCGGCGCTCGGCCGGACCTCGCTCGGGCCCTCGACGAGCCGGGTGTGGTTCACCAAGCCCGTGTTCCTGCCGAGCACGGTCGAGCTCGTCGTCGGGCGCGCACCGGGTGCCACCACGGCCGCGCTGCGGTCGCGTCGGGACCCCCCGACGACGCACCTCGTGCTGACGCTGGAGGCCTGACCCGGCGGTTCCGTCGACCTCCGGCGGTGGCTAGGGTCGGGAGGATGACCACCCAGGCCACGACCCGCCGCGGCATCCGCGCGACCCTCGAGCGGTGGGGCGACACCGCCCGGGCCGTGCTGCGTGGCCCGGGGCCCGAGCGCGACGACGCCCTGATGCTCGTGAAGTCGGCGGCGGCCGCCGTCCTCGCGTGGCAGCTCGCCGTCGTCGTCGTCGACAGCAGCACCTCGTTCTACGCGCCCCTCGCGGCGCTCCTCGTCGTCGACCGCACGATCGTCCGGTCGCTGTGGCAGAGCGTGGAGCGCCTCGTCGCCGTCGTCGTCGGGATGAGCGTCGCCTGGGGGGTCGGCAACCTCGTCGGCGTCACGTGGTGGTCGATGGTCCTCGTCCTCCTGCTGGCGCTCGTCATCGGCCGGTGGGACCGGCTGGGGGCGCACGGCATCCAGGTGCCGACGATGGTCCTGCTCTCGCTGCTCAGCCTCCAGTGGGACAGCGTCTCGTTCACCGCGGTGACCATCCTCGACACGATGCTCGGCGGTGTCGTCGGCGTCGTCGTCAACGCGGTGGTCCTCGCCCCGATGCACCTGACCGGTCCGCGGCGCGCCGTCCTGGAGCTGACCGAGCGGCTGCGGGGCCTCCTCGACGACATGGCCGAGGGGCTGCGCGCGGGCTGGGACGCCGACGTCGCCCGGGGCTGGCACGACCGGGCGACCAGCGTCGGGGTCGACGTGCCGGCGGTCCTCGAGGCGGTCGAGACCGGTCGCGAGAGCACGCGGCTGAACCTGCGCCACCGGCTGCGCCCGGCCCGCATCGACTGGGACGGGTACGTCGGGGCCGTGCACGCGGTGCAGCGCAGCCAGTGGCCGGTTGCCGGGATCGCCCGCACCCTCGCCGACGCGGCGGCCGAGTCGCAGTGGCAGGCGTCGCCGTCGCCCGAGTGGCTCGGGTGCTACGCCGAGGTCCTCGAGCACCTCGGCGCGGCGGCGGCCCGGTTCGGCGTGCACCGCGGCGAGTCCGACCGCGAGGTGCAGGGGCACCTCGACGCCGCCGTTGCGGCCCTTCAGCAGCTCGCGGACGAGGTGCGCTCGACACCGCTGGACGACCCCCGGGCCTGGCCGGCGTACGGCAGCCTCGTCGTCGAGGCGCACCGGCTCGTCGAGGAGATCCGCGCCGGCCACGCCGGGGCGTCCGTCCCGACCGACACGGGGGCGCTGCGCGCACCGCTCGCCGAGGGCATCGCCGGGATGGCCGGAGCCCGCGCGCAGGAGGCGTTGCGGCGGCGCGATGGTGCCGACCGTGCGTCAGGTCCCGAGGCGTAGCACCCGGGTGTAGAAGGCGAGCTCGCGCTCGAGGGCGTCGACGACGGTCTCCGGGCGGCGGAAGCCGTGACCCTCGCCCTCGTAGACGGCGAGCTCGACGTCGTGGCCGGCGGCGCGCATCGCGGCGGCCATGTCCTCGGCCTGCGCCAGCGGGACGACCCTGTCGTCGGTGCCTTGGAGCAGGAGCAGCTCGCCGTGGAGGCGGTCGGCGTGGTGGACCGGCGAGCGGTCGCGGTAGACCTCCTCGCCCTCGGGCCACGGCGCGACGAGGCGGTCGCAGTAGCGCGACTCGAACTTGTGCGTGTCGCGGGCCAGGGCGGCGAGGTCGGCGACCCCGAAAAGACTCGTGCCCGCCGCGAAGACGTCGCTCGTCGTCATCGCGCGCAGGACGACGTACCCGCCGGCGCTCCCGCCACGGACCGCGAGCCGGGTCGCGTCCGCGCGCCCCGCCTCGGCGACGGAGCGGGCGCCGGTCACACAGTCGTCGATGTCGAGCACGCCCCAGCGGCCGCGCAGACGGTTGCGGTAGGCGCGGCCGTAGCCCGTGCTGCCCGAGTAGTTGACGGTGAGCACTGCGAAGCCCCTGGTCGTCCAGAACTGGGTCGAGGACAGGTACGAGGTCTCGGCTCGGCTCGTGGGTCCGCCGTGCGCGAGGACGAGCAGCGGGGGTCGCTCGTCCTCCGGCCCGGTGACGCCGTGGAGGCAGGGCGGGTTGAGGAAGCCGTGGACGGCGTCGCCGTCGGAGTTGGTCCACGACCACGGCTCCGGCTGCGAGACCGAGGCCGGGTCGGGGTCGGTGGGGGCGGAGGAGGCGAGGACGCGGAAGGGCCCGCCGGCCGGGCCGCGGACGACCTGCGGCAGCCCGTCGGTGCGGCCGCGCTTGAACGCGACCTCGTCCCCGGCGGCGGTGAGGTGGTCGTGGAAGGAGCCCGCACCGGCGCTCGGGACGACCACGCCGCTCGACGCCTCGAGGACCCCCAGGCCCTGGCCGGCCTCCTCGAACCAGCGGACGAGGACGCGGTCGGCGTCGAGGACGGCGAGGTCGCGCATCCCAAGCGACCACTGGGGCTGGGCGTGGTCGGCCTCGGTGGCGTGGACCGGGTGCGGACCGTCGCCGGCGTCGCGGTGGACCAGCCACCAGCCGGACTCGTCGGAGACGAACCACAGGGCGCCGTCGGGGCCGAAGGTCGGCTGGGCGACCGAGACCTCGTCGCCGCCCGCGACGACGTGGGGCTCGCCGGCGCCCTCGTCGGTGAGCCGGGCGCGCAGGAGCCGCGTGGTGTCCCACGGCATGTCGGGGTGGTCCCACGTGACCCAGGCGAGGTCGGTGCCGTCGGGGGAGACCGCCGGCCGGGAGACGAAGTCGCTGCCGGTGTGCAGCACGAGCCCGCCGTCGGCGTTGTCGCCGTGGAGGTCGAGGCGGACCAGCTCGTTCGCGGGCTCGCCGTCGCCGGTGTGGTCCTCACGCACGGCGAAGACGTGCTCGCCGTGGAGCACGAACCCCGCGTAGCGCCGGTTCGCCTCGGGGGTGATGGCGACGGGGTCCGTGCTGCCGGGGTCGAGCCGGTGGACGCGGTCGTCGCCGAGGTGCGAGAAGACGACGGTGCCGTCGACGACGGCGTACGCCCCGCCGCCGTACTCGTGGACGCGGGTGCGGACGTTCCAGGGCGCGGGGAGGAGCTCGGTGCTCGTCGTGCCGTCGTGGCGGACGAGGGTCTGGCGCCCACCCTCGCGCGGGCGCGACTCGAGCCAGTAGGTGTGCTCGCCGTCGGTACGCACCTCGTCCAGCATCACCTGCCCGCCGGTGAGGTCCTCGGGGGAGATCGGGGAGGGCCAGGTGCCGTAGGGGAGGGTCCGCATCGGGCGAGCCTAGGCGTCGGGGCGCTCAGGCGGGCAGGAGTGTGAGCAGGTGGTCCTCGAGGGCCGAGCGTCGGGGCGGGTCGGTGCCCCACCCGAGCAGCGGCGGTGCCGTCCCGTGGTGGGTGCGGCCGGTCGGGGTGGTCGTGCGCAGGGTGTGCGGCGGGCCGCGGACGAGGTCGACCCGCCAGCCGGGTGCCTCCTTGACCTGGTTGCAGCGGGCGCACCGACCCCCGGCGTTGACGTAGCTCGTGGGTCCGCCGAGGCGCACGGGCTCGGTGTGGTCGGCGTGCACGACCGGCGCGTCGCACCACGGGGTGGAGCAGACGTCGTCGCGCAGCACGACCATCCGGCGCAGGAGACCGGCGAAGGTGCGCCGGCGCGCGTCCATCGCGACGAGGTCGCGGCCGTCCGGCGTCGTGAAGAGCCGACGCAGCCACACCGAGGCGGGCCCGGCGTCGCGCACCCAGGCGCGGGCCACCGGGGCAGGGACCGAGCCGTGGCCGGGGACTCGGGCCGGCTCGTCGACGGAGCGGTCGGGGTCGCCGAGACCGAGGAGTGCGCGGTCGGTCATCACGAGGTGGACCTCGACGGGCTGCACCTGGCCCGGGAGGAGGCCGGCGAGCAGCCGCAGCGCGGTGTCGGCGGCCCCGGCACCCCGGCCCTCCGGGGACTCGTCCGGGCACTGCCCACCGACGACGGCGCGGGCGCGGGCGGTCAGGGCCGCGTGGGCGCCGATGACCTCGCGCATCGGCCCGAGCACGGTGAGCCAGGCCATGCCGTCGGGGGCCGGGCGGACCGACACCCGGCGCGAGCGGACGGCGGCCTCCATCCGGGCCACGACGGAGGCGGCGTCGAGCTCGGCGGCGACGCGCCGGGCCGCTCGACCGAGCGCGTGCGGGGACAGCGCCGGCATGACGGCGGCGAGGCGGGCGTCGACCTCGGCGCGGTGCTCGCGGGTGAGCGTCGCGGTCTCGCGCGTGACCTCGAGGGCGTGCCGCTCGCCGATCGCGCCCGTCGTGAGGTGGGCCAGCGTGGCGGGCAGCTCCTCGACGAGCGCCCGCGAGAGCCCGACGAACCGGTCACCGAGCGTCGGCGACTCCCGCCGGGCGAGGGCGACCTCGGAGCCCACCGAGCGCAGCGCGTCCTGCGGGGCGGCGGCCTCGCGCGAGCGGCGGACGGCGTGCACGGCGCGGGCCTGTGCCGCGGTCGCGGCACCCTTGAGCCGCTCGAGCTCGTCGACCAGCGCGAGGCGATCATGGTCGCTCATCGCCGCGATGTCAATGTGCGCCAACGACTTTCGCACGTCCGCCATCCCCTCGACCGGCCCCCGGTCGAGGGCCGCGTTGCGGGCCGTCGCCTCCATGACCCAAACCTAGACGCGACCACCGACAGAGCCCCTTCCCGGCAAGGGCAGCGGGCGCCCTCAGGTCCGAGGTCGGCCGTGCGCCGATCGTCTTGGTCGGAACGAACCCGGGTGGGGACGTCGGTGCACGCATTCGTCGGTACCGGGCCGTACGGCGTGGGGGTCGCTCAGCGTTCGGGCGATCACCCGTCTCGACGTCACACGAGGTGGCGTTCACAGTCGGACTCGTCGCTTCATCCTCGTGCCGGCCGACAGGTCGACCGAGGGTGCCTTGCCGCCGACGACCCCATGGTGCTCATGGTCACCGACACGCTGTCCCGCAACCTGAGGACCGGATGCACGGCGCCGGGTTACGTCACGGGAACCACCGACGACATCGAAGGAATCCGACCGGCGGACGGCAGACACGTCGCCCGCGGACACAGCGGGTACTGGCGGTACAAGATCGTCAACCCGCGCCTCGAGGGGAGCACGGAATTCGCCCCTCGCCGCTAGACGACCGGGCTCCACCCCGACCGGGGGCGCTCAGCGCAGGCGGACCCCGACCTCGGCCGCCACCGCCTCGACCATCGTCGTCAGGCGCGCGGCGCGGGCGGGCATCGTGCGGCGGTAGGTGGCGAGGGTGAGGATGCCGGGACCGACGAAGGACCAGGCGCGCGCCCGGGCCCACGTCGCGTCGTCGGCGCCCGCGGCCGAGCGGAACGTCGCCCGGGCGGAGGCCCCGAACAGGCCCCAGGCGTAGAGCAGGTCGACCGAGCGGTCGCCGACGCCGAGCCCGCCGAAGTCGACCACACCGGTCAGGTGGCCGTCGTCGGCGCAGAGCACGTTCTCGGGCGAGAGGTCGGTGTGCACCCAGCACGGGGGAGCGGACGCCGGTGGCACGTCCCGCAGCCGGCGCCAGGCCTCGCGGACGGCGGTCGGGTCGAGGAGGTCGGCGAGCGCATGCGCCGCCTCGTCGGCCCAGGCGTCGATCGTGTCGGTCACCGGTTCGCCGCTGCGGTACCCCCAGAGCTCCGGCCCGGCCGGCACGCCGGCGACGGGGAGCGCGTGCAGCGCGTCGACGAAGGTCCCGAGGTCGCGCGCGAGGCGTTCCTCGTCGTCGGCCGTCAGCGCCAGCGGCACCTCGCCCGGCAGCCAGGTGACGACCGACCACGGCCGGTCGAGCTCGGCGCTCGGACGTCCCACGGCGACCACCTCGGGCACCGGCGTCGGCAGGGACGGCCCGAGCTGCGGCAGCCAGCGCGCCTCCGTGAGGAGGTCCGGCACGTACCGCGCCTCGCGCGGCATCCGCACGGCGAGGTCGTCCCCGAGCCGGAAGACAGCGTTGCTGCTGCCACTCGTCGGGCTCGGGCGGACGGGCAGGTCGGCGAGGTGCGGCAGCTGGTCGCGCAGCAGCCGCGTCACCAGGCTCGGCGAGGGCGGCACGGCGGCGGGCGAGGGCGGGGGCACCGGGACATCATGCGGGCGCCGTGGTGGATGGCGGTGCCAGACTCACCGCCATGACGGACCCAAGGACGGCCCCGCGGCCCTACGACGAGCTCGACGAGGAGGGCCAGGTCGAGGCGCTGCGCCCCGCCGCGCTCGACGCCGCCGGCGAGTTCGGGCTGGACGTCGACCGGATGGAGGTCCTGCTCCACGCGTACAACACGACCTTCCGCGTCGACACCCGCGACGGCCGGCGCCTGGCGCTGCGCGTGGGGACGAACTCCAAGAGCACCCCGGCGAACGTCCTGGCCCAGCAGGCGTGGCAGGAGACCATCGCGACGGAGACCGACGTCGTCGTGCCACGGCCGCTGCGCACGCGTGCGGGGGAGTGGTTCGCCCGCACCACGCCCGCCGCGCTGGGCCGCCCGGTGCTCGTGACCGCCGCGTCGTGGCTCGAGGGCGACGACGCGCGCGACGGGGCCGGGGCGGAGTGGGCGCGCGCTCTCGGCCGCGCCACGGCCGCGCTGCACCGGCACGCCGCCACCTGGCGGATGCCCGACGGCGCCGAGCTGCCGCGGTTCGCCGAGCCGCTGTTCGGCGACGCGGACGTGCTGAGCAGCGCGCCCGGGCTCGACGCCGACGGCCGCGCGGTCGTCGCCGAGGGGATGGCCCGCGCCCGGGACGCCTTCGACCGCCTCTACGCCGGTGCCGAGGTCTTGCCGCTGCACGCGGACCTGCACGGCGGCAACCTCAAGTGGCACGAGGGACGGCTCGCGGTCTTCGACTTCGACGACGCCGGCCTGGGCCTGCCCGTCCTCGACCTCGCCATCACGACCTTCTACCTGCGGCGTGGCGGGGACGAGGCGGCCGAGGTGGCGCTGCGCGACGGGTACACCGACGTCCTGCCGTGGCCCGACGTCGCACCGGCCGATGTCGAGGCGCTCGTCGCGTCCCGCCAGCTGCTCCTGGCCAACGACCTCCTCGGGTCGAGCACGGCCTCGCTGCGCGCCATGGCCGCCGGCTACCTCGTCACGACGGTGGCGAGGCTTCGCCACTGGTTCGACACCGGCACGTTCCGCCTCGACGTCGAGGGCTGACGGCCTCGCCGCGGTCAGAGGGAGTGGTGCACCCAGACCGCCGGCTCGACGTACACCGCGTGGTCGTGCTCCAGGCTGACGTGGACCGGGTTCAGCGCGAAGGGGACCACCACCTCACCCGAGGCGTCGAAGGGCTCGCCGGTCCAGGAGCGCCACTCGGCCAGCGACCCGGAGATCGTCATCGCCCGTGGGCACACCGTCCGGATCGTCCCGCCCGCCCTCACGTGCAGCCGCAGCCACGGGTCGGTGGGGAGGCCGTCGGCCCGCACTCGCGACGCGTACTCCGTCATCGGGGTGTGCGGCTCGTCGGCCTTGCGGCTGGGCCGCACCGGCGCCACGAGGTCGCGGTACCCCAGCCCGGCGGCGTTGGCCCGCTTGTGCTCGAGGAGGACGGACGCCAGCCCCGTGCCGCGCAGGTCGGGGCGGATCGTCACCTCGAGCGCCGACACGTGGGTCGGCCGGCGACCCGCGACCTCGTCGAGCCAGGCCCACCGGATGACCCCGTCCCAGCCGTCGTCGGGCAGCTCGTCGCGGCCGGTGTCGCCTCCGAACGCGAAGGGCACCGAGCACGAGCGGGCGACCGGACGGTCGAGGTGCTCGGCGTCGAACGCGAGGAGCGTGTGGGCGGCGAACGTCGTGCCCGCCCGAGCGAAGAAGAGGTCACCGACCGGGTCCTGCTGCAGGAAGCGCGGCCAGTCGAGGGCGGGGTCCCACAGGTGGTGGGCCATGTCCGGACGCTCGGCGAGGTTGACGACGACGAGGTCCATGGGGTCAGGCTAGGTCCCTCGCGGGGGCGACGTCGCGCTCCGCCCGCAGGGGGAGGCGCCGGCTCCGCCACCGTGGTCCGATGGAGGCATCCGACACCCCCGAGGAGGCGACGATGACCCTCTCGCTGACCGACGAGCTGCTGCTGCTCGTCCTCGACCCCGCGAGCGGACGACCCGCGATCGACAGCACGCGGCTGCGTGCCGTCGTGGGAGGAGCGACCGTGGCCCGTCTCGTGCTCGACGGCGCGCTCGCGCTCGACGGCACCGACAAGCGGGCCCGGCTGCGGCGCACCGGCACCGCCGTGCCCACCGAGCCCCGCCTGCGCGAGGTGCTCGACCTCGCGGAGGGCCGGCGGCCCAAGGACGTCGTCTCGAAGCTCGGCGGCGCCGGCGCGTGGCGGGACCGCGCGGGAGCGCTGCGCGACCTGTCGTTCCAGCGGATGACGGCCGCCGGCGTGCTGCGCCACGAGGAGACCAGGGTGCTCGGGCTCTTTCCACGCTCCCGCTGGACGGTGCTCGACCCCTCGCTCGTGCCGGCGCTGCGCCACCGCGTCGCTGCCGCCCTGGCCGACGGCGCGCCGGTGCCCGACGCCCGGACGGCCGCCCTCGTCGCGCTCCTGTCGTCGGTCGACCACCTCGCCGCCCTCACCGGGCTGCCGAAGCGTGAGGCCAAGCGGCGCGCCGACGCCGTGACCGCCGGGGACTGGGCCGCTCCGGCCGTCCGGGCCGCCGTGGAGGAGGTCAACGCCGCGGTCGTCGCCGGCGTCGTCGCGGCGACGGCCGCGACGACCGCCGCCACGAGCTGAGGGTCCCCCGCCACCGGAACTGCCGCGACCGGCACGGTCGCGCCTCGCTAGCATCGGGGCGTGCCGGGATCCCGGCACGTCCACCACCGCGAGGAGACCCTCACCATGGCTGCCCAGATCACCGTCCACGTCGCCGGGAGCGAGCGATCGGTGGCCGAGGGCACGACCTACGGCGACCTCTTCGACGGCGACCGCACCGTGCTCGTCGCCCGCGTCGACGGAGAGCTGCGCGACCTCCACCTCGCCGCCGCCGACGGCGAGGCTGTCGAGCCCGTGACCGCCGCCGAGCAGGACGGCCTCGACGTCCTGCGGCACAGCGCCGCCCACGTGCTCGCGCAGGCCGTGCAGGAGGTCCACCCGTCCGCGAAGCTCGGCATCGGCCCGCCGGTCCGCGACGGCTTCTACTACGACTTCGACGTCGAGACCCCGTTCACCCCGGAGGACCTCAAGTCCCTCGAGAAGGTGATGCAGCGCATCGTCAACGAGGGCCAGACCTTCCGCCGGCGCGAGGTGTCGGACGCCGACGCCGCCGTCGAGCTCGCCGACGAGCCGTACAAGATTGAGCTCATCGGCCTCAAGGGCGGGGCGGCCGAGGACGCCGCCGAGGGGGCGAGCGTGGAGGTCGGTGGCGCCCAGCTGACCATCTACGACAACGTCCGCCGCGACGGCACCGTCGCGTGGGGCGACCTGTGCCGCGGCCCGCACGTCCCCTCCACCAAGGTCCTCGGCAACGCCTTCAAGCTGATGCGCAGCGCCGCCGCCTACTGGCGCGGCTCGGAGAAGAACCCCCAGCTGCAGCGCGTCTACGGCACCGCGTGGCCGACCAAGGACGAGCTCAAGGCCTACCTCGACCGGCTCGCCGAGGCCGAGAAGCGGGACCACCGCAAGCTCGGCGCCGAGCTCGACCTGTACTCCTTCCCCGACGAGATCGGGTCCGGGATGGTCGTCTTCCACCCGCGCGGCGGTGTCATCAAGCGCGAGATGGAGGACTACGTCCGCCGGCGGCACATCGAGGAGGGCTTCCAGTACGTCGGGACCCCCCACATCAGCAAGGACGGCCTCTTCCACACCTCGGGCCACCTGCCGTACTACGCCGACACGATGTTCCCGCCGATGGAGCTCGAGCACGCCGAGTACCGCCTCAAGGCGATGAACTGCCCGATGCACAACCTCATCTTCCGCTCGCGCGGCCGCTCCTACCGCGAGCTGCCGATGCGCCTCTTCGAGTTCGGGTCGGTCTACCGCTACGAGAAGTCCGGCGTCGTCCACGGCCTGACCCGCGTGCGGGCGATGACCCAGGACGACTCGCACTCCTACGTCACGCCCGAGCAGGCCCCGGCCGAGATCGAGCACCTGCTCAAGTTCGTGGTCGGCCTCCTGAAGGACTTCGGCCTCGACGACTACTACTTCGAGCTCTCGACCCGCGCGACCGAGGGTGACAAGAAGGACAAGTTCATCGGCTCCGACGAGCAGTGGGAGGTGGCGACCGAGGTCCTGCGCTCCACCGCCTCGACCTTCGGCGTCGAGCTCGTCGACGACCCGGGCGGCGCCGCGTTCTACGGCCCGAAGATCTCGGTCCAGGCACGCGACGCCATCGGCCGGACCTGGCAGATGTCGACCATCCAGTACGACTTCAACCAGCCGCACCGCTTCGGCCTGGAGTACCAGGCCGCCGACGGCTCGCGCCAGGAGCCGGTGATGATCCACTCGGCGAAGTTCGGCTCCATCGAGCGCTTCATCGGGGTGCTCGTCGAGCACTACGCCGGCGCCTTCCCCGTCTGGCTCTCGCCGGTCCAGGTGCTCGGCGTGCCGGTGGCCGAGGAGTTCGTGCCGTACCTGCGCGAGGTCGGGGCGAAGCTCGCGGAGCACGGCGTCCGCTTCGAGGTCGACGAGTCCGACGACCGCTTCCCGAAGAAGATCCGCACCGCGAGCAAGTCCAAGGTGCCCTACGTCCTCATCGCCGGCGGCGAGGACCGGGACGCCGGCGCGGTGTCCTTCCGCTACCGCGACGGGTCGCAGAAGAACGGGGTGCCGGTCGACGACGCCGTGGCCGAGGTGCTCGAGGCCATCCGCACGAAGGCGCAGGTCTGACCACCCGTCACGTCCGTCACACGACACGCCGACGACACGCCGCCGGCCTCACAGGTCTGACATTTCTCGTCGGAAACGCTTGCGGCGCAGGCTGACCGAGGAGCAAGATCAGACCACTCCACACTTCGGTGGCGGAGGGAACGGACCGGACGAAGGACACCAGGCCCCGCGGCCTCGCCGCGAGGAGCCACCGGGTGATGACGGTGGTGGTGACCGGGGAGCCGGACCGCGAGACGCGGAGCATCACGACGCGTCACCCGAGGCCCCGGAACCACTCATACTGGTTCCGGGGCCTCACCCATTCCACCTCCTACCAGGGCGCCGGATGGGCCATGCTGGGCACGTGGAGACGACGAGGGACGTGCGGGTGCGCGAGGCGCTGCCCACCGACGCGTTCTCGGTCGCGGCGCTGCACATCCAGGACGAGCGGGAGCAGGGGTACGCGCTGCAGCCGGGCTTCCTCGACTCCTTCGCCGACGCCTGGCTGGCCGACCGCGCCCGCCGCACCTGGCTCGCGGAGGACGGCAGCGGCCGGCCGCTCGGGCTCGTGCACGGCACCCGGGTCCAGAAGCTGCCGAGCGCCCGCCGCCCGGCGGACGCCTGGTTCCACGTCAGCCTGCTCTTCGTCACGCCGGACGCGCGCGGCGCCGGGGTGGGAGAACGCCTGCTGCGCACCCTCGTCGCGTGGGCCGTGACCGACCGCGTGACCCGCATCCAGCTCAACGCCGTGCCGGAGGCGCGCGGGCTCTACGAGCGGGTCGGGTTCGGCGCCCCGTCCGAGCGCCTCATGGAGCTGAGGCTCGACCGCCCGACCTAGGGTGGGCGGATGCAGCCCACCACCTCCCGCGGAGTCCTCGTCACCGGCGCGTCCCGAGGGGTGGGAGCCGCCGTCGCCCGGGCCTTCGCCGAGCGCGGCGACCGCGTCGTCGTCCACCACCGCGGGCCCGGCAGCGCCGACCGGGCGGACGAGGTGCTGGGCTCGCTGGCCGGGGAGGGGCACGTGCGCCTGGCGGCCGACCTCGCCGACCCGGCCGCCGTCGAGGCCGTCGCCGCGGACGCCGTGGTGGCGCTCGGGCGCGTCGACGTGCTCGTCAACAACGCGGCGATGATCGCGGAGCCCGGCTCGTCGGCGAGCCGCCGCGGCGACCACCCGCTCGACGCGACGTCGTACGAGGACTGGGTCGCGGTGTGGCAGCGCACGATCGCGACGAACCTCCTCGGCCCGGCGAACCTCACGTGGTGCGTCGCCCGGCACATGCTCGAGGTCGCCCCGGCCGACGGCGTCCCGGTCGGCCGCGTCGTCAACGTCGGCTCCCGCGGCGCGTACCGCGGCGAGCCCGACATCCCCGCGTACGGTGCGTCCAAGGCGGGCCTGCACTCCTTCGGCCAGTCGATGGCGCAGCACCTCGGCCGGCACGGCATCGCCGTCACGAGCATCGCCCCGGGTTTCATCGCGACCGAGATGGCCGGCTACGCGATGGCCGACCCGGCCGCCGCCGAGGCCACCCGCGCCCAGAGCCCCTTCCACCGGGTCGCGCAGCCGGAGGAGGTGGCGGCGGCGGTCGTCGCCCTCGCCGAGCCGGCGGCCGAGTGGGCCTCGGGCGCCGTGCTCGACTTCAACGGGGCGTCGTACCTGCGCTGAGCCCGCCGGGGCGACGCACCTAGGATCGGGGGCATGGCCGACCTCGAGAGCACCGCCGACTTCGCTGGTGAGCCGGACGGCTTCGAGCGGCTGTGGACCCCGCACCGGATGGTCTACATCCAGGGGGACCGCCCCGACCCCGACGCCGGCCACGGCTGCCCCTTCTGCGCGGCCCCGGGCAAGAGCGACGAGGAGGGGCTCGTCGTCCACCGCGGCGAGCACTGCTACGTCGTGATGAACCTCTTCCCGTACAACCCCGGCCACGTCCTCGTCTGCCCCTACCGGCACGTCCCGCTCTACGTCGACCTCACCGACGAGGAGACGGCCGAGTTCACCCTGCTGACCAAGCAGGCCGTCCGTGCGCTCGAGGCGGCGTCGGCGCCGATGGGCTTCAACCTCGGGATGAACCAGGGCGCGGTCGCCGGGGCCGGCGTCGCGGCCCACCTGCACCAGCACGTCGTGCCGCGCTGGGGCGGCGACAGCAACTTCCTGCCGATCGTCGCGCGCACCAAGGCCGTGCCGATGCTGCTGGAGGACGTGCGCGCCCGGCTCGCCGCGCACTGGCCCGCCTGAGGCACCGTCAGGCGGAGTCGGCCGTGGCCCTCAGGTGCTCACGGGCCAGGCGGTCCGGCAGCACCTCGTAGCCGCGCGGCTCGCGCCGGAAGGTCCCCGTGCCGTGCGCGAGCGAGCGCAGGGCCACGGCGTAGTCGAGCAGCTCCAGGCGCGGCACCGCCGCCGTGAGCACCGAGCGGCCGGTGTCGCCCTCGGCCGGCTCGGAGCCGATGATCTGCCCGCGTCGGGTGCTGACGTCGGTCATCACCGCCCCGAGGTGCTCGTCGTCGACCTCGACCGTCACGGTGTCGATCGGCTCGAGCAGGCACAGCGACTGCGGGGAGGCGAGCTCGCGCAGCGCGAGCCCGGCCGCGGTCTGGAAGGCCATGTCGGAGGAGTCGACGCTGTGCGCCTTGCCGTCGGTCAGGGTGACGCGGACGTCGGTGACCGGCCACCCGGCGAGCAGGCCCTTGGCCAGCTGCGCGTGCACGCCCTTCTCGACGCTGCCGATGAACTGCCGCGGGACGGCGCCGCCGACGACGACCTCGGCGAACTCGACGCCGGAGCCGCGGGGGAGCGGCTCGAGGGTGAGGTGGCAGACCGCGTACTGCCCGTGGCCGCCGGACTGCTTGACGTGCCGGCCCTGCGCCTGCGACCGGGTCACCGCGGTCTCCTTGAGCGCCACGGCCACCGGCTCCTGCTCGACCCCGACGTTGAAGCGGTCGCGCAGGCGGTGCAGGACGAGGTCGAGGTGCGCCGGGCCGGTGGTCCACAGGACGACCTGGCCGGTCTCGGGGTCGTGCTCGATCCGCAGCGACGGGTCCTCGGCCGCCAGCTCGCGGAACGCGACGGGCATCCGGTCCTCGTCGGCGCGCGTCGCGGCCCGCACCGCCGCCGGCAGGAGGGCGTCCGGCAGCGCCCACGGGGTGACGAGGAGCGGGTGCGCGGGGTCGGAGAGGGTGTCGGAGGTCTGCGCGCCGGCGAGCTTGGTCACGACCACGACCTCCCCGGCCACGGCCTGCTCCTTCGCGAGCAGCTCACCGTCGAGCGGCGACCCGAGCGACCCGGGCCGCACGTCGTCGTCGTGCGCCTCGTGCCCCTCGCCGGTCGGGCCGTCGAGCAGCTCGAGGTGGCCCGAGACGTGCACGGGGCGGTCCGCGCGCAGCGTCCCGGAGAAGACGCGCACCAGCGAGAGGTGGCCGACGTAGGCGTCGGACTCGGTGTGGACGACCTCGGCGACGAGCGGGCCGTCCGGGTCGGCCGTGATCGGCACCGGGTCGCCGCCGCCGACGGGCGTCACGGTCGGCAGCGGACGCATCCTCGGGTGCGGGAACGCCGCCTCGACGAGGTGCAGCAGCACGTCGAGCCCCGCGCCGGTCTCACCCGAGACCGGCAGCACGGGGTGGAACGCGCCGTGGGCCACCGCCTGGAGCAGGTCGCGCTCGAGCGTCTCGAACGGCAGGTCCTCCCCGGCGAGGTAGCGGTCCATCAGCTCCGGGTCCTCGGACTCCTCGATGATCCCCTCGACGAGCCCCGGACGGTGCGTGTCGAAGGCGTCGGCGTGCTCCGCGCCGGCGGGCCGCACCGTCCGCGCGCCCCCGGCGTAGTCGTGGATCTCGCCGAGCAGGAGGTCGGCGATGGAGGTCACCGCGCCGTCGGCGCCCGCCACCGGGACCCCGAGCGGCTGGATGCCCGCGCCGAAGTGGGCCCGGCAGTCCTCGAGCGTCGCGACGAAGTCGGCGTCGCGGGCGTCGAGCTGCGTGACGACGACCGCCCGTGGCATGCCGACGACCGCGCACTCGTGCCAGAGCTGGCGCGAGCGGGCGTCGGCGCCGTCCGCGGCGGAGACGACGAAGAGGGCGGCGTCCGCAGCACGCAGACCCGCCCTCACCTGCCCGACGAAGTCGGGGTTGCCCGGGGCGTCGAGGAGGGTCATCACCACCTCCCCGCACGCGAGGGTCGCGGCCCGCAGGCCGGAGGGCTCCGAGCCCTTCGACCGGGTCCCCGACCGCGGGGCGAGCTCCTCGACGACGCGGTCGAAGAGCCGCGAGGTCCCCGCGCCGCTCGGTCCGAGGAGGAGGACGGTGCGCAGGCGGGTGGTGTCCGTGACGGTCGGGGCCGGTGTTCCGCTCATGCCCCCAATCAACTCCTCCCCGGCACCCTGCACAAGAGGATCGCGGGCCCCCACTACGCTGACCGGACCATGCTCAACCGATACGCGCGCGCGTTCTTCACGAAGCTCCTCACCCCGGTCGCCTCGCTGCTCCTGCGGCTCGGCATCAGCCCCGACGTCGTCACCGTCATCGGGACCATCGGCGTGGCCGCGGGCGCGCTCGTGTTCTACCCGCGCGGCGAGTTCTTCGTCGGCACCCTCGTCATCACGGCGTTCGTCTTCTCCGACACCGTCGACGGCATCATGGCGCGGCGCCTCGGGCGCTCCAGCAGCTGGGGCGCCTACCTCGACTCCACGCTCGACCGGGTCGGCGACGCGGCCGTCTTCGGGGGCCTCGTCCTCTGGTACGCGGGCAACGGCGGGAACGCGTACATGGCCGCGCTCGCGCTCGCCTGCCTCATCCTCGGCAGCGTCGTCTCCTACGCCAAGGCCCGCGCCGAGGGCCTGGGGATGACGGCGAACGTCGGCATCGCCGAGCGCGCCGACCGGCTCGTCGCCGTCCTCGTGGCCACCGGCCTCACCGGGCTGTTCTCCATCCCCACCGTCTTCCTCGGGGTCGTCCTCGCCGTCCTCGCGCTCGCGAGCCTCGTCACCGTCGTCCAGCGCATCCTCGAGGTGCGTCGGCAGGCGCTGGGCGCCGCGTGAGGGGAGTGCCGGCGCGGCTCGGCGACGCCGCCGTGCTCGCCGGGCACCGCCTGGGCTGGGCCGCCGTCCGGCGGATGCCGGAGCGCGCCGCCTACCGGCTCTTCGACGCCGTCGCCGACCTCACGGTCGCCCGGGGCGGTGCGGCGCGGATGCGCGCCAACTACGCGCGGGTGCGCCCCGAGCTCGACGACGCCGCGCTCGACGCCCTCGTCCGCGACGGGATGCGCTCCTACCTGCGCTACTACTGCGAGGCCTTCCGGCTGCCGGAGCTCGGCCCCGACGAGCTCGCCGCGCGCGTCCGGCTCGAGGGCGACGCCCCGGTGCGCGAGGTGCTCGACGCCGGCGGCAGCGTCGTCTGCTTCCTCGGTCACCTCGGCAACTGGGACCTCGCGGGCGCCTGGTGCACGGTGCACCTCGGCCCGGTGACGACCGTCGCCGAGCGGCTCGAGCCCGAGGAGGTCTTCCGCGAGTTCCTCGCCTTCCGCGAGGGCCTCGGGATGACCATCCTGCCGCTCACCGGGGGGCCCGCCGTCTTCCCGGCGCTGCGCGAGGCCGCGCGCCGCCCCGGCCTCGTCCCGCTGCTCGCCGACCGCGACCTCACCCACCAGGGCGTCACCGTCGACCTCTGCGGCCACCCGGCGCGGATGGCGCCCGGTCCCGCGGCCCTCGCCCTCGCCGAGCGCCGGCCGCTCTTCCCGGTGTCGATCCGGCACGAGCGACGCGGCCGCGGCTGGGGCATCGTCATCACGTTCCACCCGGCGGTCACCGTGCCGGAGACCGGCGCCACCCGCGAGAAGGTCGTCTCGATGGTGCAGCAGTGCGCGGACGCGCTGGGCTCCGCGGTGCGCGAGCACACGGCCGACTGGCACATGCTCCAGCGCGTCTTCCTCGAGGACCTCGACGAGGACCGCCTGGCGCGGCAGGGTGTGACATCGTGAGGATCGGGATCGTCTGCCCCTACTCGTGGGACGTGCCGGGAGGCGTGCAGTTCCACGTCCGCGACCTCGCGGAGGTCTTCATCGGGCAGGGCCACGACGTCTCGGTGCTGGCACCGGCCGACGAGGACTCGGACCTCCCGTCGTACCTCACCTCGTGCGGGCGCGCCGTGCCGGTGCGCTACAACGGCTCGGTGGCCCGGCTGACCTTCGGCCCGGTGACCTCCGCGCGGGTCACCCGCTGGCTCGAGACGGGCGGCTTCGACGTCGTGCACCTGCACGAGCCGGTCACGCCGTCGGTCTCGCTCATGGCGCTCTGGGCGGCCGAGGAGCCGGTCGTCGCGACCTTCCACACCTCGACCGTCCGCTCCCGGGCGATGCACGCCGCCAACCCGCTGCTGCGGCCCTCGCTGGAGAAGATCCGCGCCCGCATCGCCGTCTCGGAGGACGCCGCGCGCACCGTGCGCCGGCACCTCGGCGGTGACACCTACATCATCCCCAACGGCGTGCACGTCGACGCGTTCGACGTCGCGCCCCGCCGTCCGGGATGGACCGGCACCCCGGACGCGCCGACGCTCGCGTTCCTCGGCCGGGTCGACGAGCCGCGCAAGGGCCTCGGGGTCGCCCTCGCGGCCCTGCCGGCGGTCCTCGACGTCCACCCGCGGGCCCGGCTGCTCGTCGCCGGACCGGGGGAGGCCGACGACCTGCTCAAGCGGGTCGAGCCGCGCGTGGCCGCCGCCACCGTCGTCCTCGGCGCCGTCTCGGACGCCGACAAGGCCAGCCTCCTGCGCTCGGTCGACGCCTACCTCGCGCCGCACCTCGGCGGCGAGAGCTTCGGCATCGTGCTCGTCGAGGCGATGGCCGCCGGCGCACCCGTCGTGGCCTCCGACCTCTCGGCCTTCGTGGCGGTGCTCGACGGGGGGCGCGTCGGCGTCACCTTCGAGGCGGGCTCGGCCGCCGCGCTCGGTGAGGCCGTCGTCGGCCTGCTCGCGGACCCCGCCCGCCGCGAGCACCTGTCCCGCGAGGGCCGAGACCGGGCCCGCACCTTCGACTGGTCGCGCGTCTCGGGCCAGGTGATGGCCGTCTACGAGACGGTGCTCGAGGGCGCGCACGCCGAGCTCGCGGAGCCGCCCCGCGGCCTGTGGAGCCGGTTCGTCCGCAGCGTCCCGGGGACGGGGGGCTCGTGAGCGACGTCGACATCCTCCAGGTGACGACCTTCGTCGTCATCGTCCTCATCGTCGCCGCCTGGTACCTCTCGTACGCGGCGGCCCGGCTCGACCGGCTGCACGCCAAGGCCGAGGGCGCGATGAGCGCGCTCGACGCCCAGCTCGTCCGCCGCGCCGAGGCCACCCTCGAGCTGGCCAACAGCGGCGCGCTCGACCCGGCCACCGCCCTGCTGCTCGCGGACGCCGCGACCGAGTCGGTCGAGCGCACGACGGAGCACCCACTCGCCGAGGACCTCCTCGACGGGCAGCACTTCGGCGGGCGCGAGGAGGTCGAGTCCGCACTGAGCGAGGTGCTCTCGGTCACCCTCACCGACGACGTCGTGACGCGGCTGCGGGCCGACGGCGACGAGCTCGTCGATGAGTCGCTCGACCGCATCGCCTCCAGCGCCCTGCGGGTGCGGATGGCCCGGCGGTTCCACAACGACGCGGTGCGCGAGGTGCGCCGGGTGCGCGGGAAGTGGGTCGTGCGCGTCTTCCGGCTGGCGGGTCACGCGGCGCTGCCCGAGCGGGTCGAGTTCGACGACGACCTGCCCTCCGCCCTGGCCCGCTGAGCGCTGTCGAACCGTGGTCGGGAGCACCCGCGCGACCGTCCTAGAATCGCGCCCATGACCGAGCAGCAGAGCGCCCCCACGACCACCGGCACCGGCACGACCCGCGTCAAGCGCGGCATGGCCGAGATGCTCAAGGGCGGCGTCATCATGGACGTCGTCACCGCCGAGCAGGCGAAGATCGCCGAGGACTCCGGCGCCGTCGCCGTCATGGCCCTCGAGCGCGTCCCCGCCGACATCCGCGCCCAGGGCGGTGTCTCGCGGATGAGCGACCCGGACATGATCGACTCGATCATCGAGGCCGTCTCGATCCCCGTCATGGCCAAGGCCCGGATCGGCCACTTCGTCGAGGCGCAGGTCCTGCAGTCCCTCGGGGTCGACTACATCGACGAGTCCGAGGTGCTCACCCCGGCCGACTACGCCAACCACATCGACAAGTGGCAGTTCACCGTCCCCTTCGTCTGCGGTGCGACCAACCTCGGCGAGGCGCTGCGCCGCATCACCGAGGGCGCGGCGATGATCCGCTCCAAGGGCGAGGCCGGCACCGGCGACGTCTCCAACGCGACGACGCACATGCGCTCCCTGCGCAAGGAGATCAACCGCCTGCGCTCGATGGAGCCCGACGAGCTCTACGTCGCCGCCAAGGAGCTCCAGGCCCCGTACGACCTCGTCAAGGAGGTCGCCGAGACCGGCAAGCTGCCCGTCGTGCTCTTCACCGCCGGCGGCATCGCCACCCCGGCCGACGCCGCGATGATGATGCAGCTCGGCGCCGAGGGCGTCTTCGTCGGCTCGGGCATCTTCAAGTCCGGCAACCCGGCGCAGCGCGCCGAGGCCATCGTCAAGGCGACGACCTTCCACGACGACCCCGACGTCATCGCCAAGGTCTCGCGCGGCCTCGGCGAGGCGATGGTCGGCATCAACGTCGACGAGATCCCGCAGCCGCACCGCCTCGCCGAGCGCGGCTGGTGACGGCCGGCGCTCAGGGGTGGCTCGGCGCGGGTGGGGCGCCGGGCACCTCGAGCGCCACGTCGTCGACGTAGCAGTAGAACCACTCCTCGCCGGGCTCGAAGGAGCGCACGACCGGGTGCTCCGTGGCGTGCGCGTGCGCCGTCGCGTGGCGGCCGGGTGAGGAGTCGCAGCAGCCGACGTGGCCGCACTCCTGGCACAGCCGCAGGTGCACCCACGTGCCGCCGTCGCGCAGGCACTCCACACAGCCGTCGCCGCTCGGGGTCGGGGGCGTGGGGTCGGTCAGGTGCGTACAGGGCATCGGGTCCTCCTCGGTGGTGGTGACGAGCCGGACCGGCTCGCAGTCGGGGCGGCCCGTGGCGTCGACGCGGGTCGCGAGCGGTGGCGCGCCCACCCCGGCGCAGAACGTCAGCTGCCGGTCGCCGGCCGCGGGGGCGAGGACGTCGTCGCGCACCGTGAGCCACCCGAGCACCCCGCCGGCGGCGAGGGCGGCCGCGCTGACCCACAGGGCGACCGCGAACCCGGCGTCGAAGGCGACCGGGTCGTCGTAGGCGCGCCCGGACAGCCCGGCCACGGCGGGGACGACGGCGACGGCCAGCAGGCCGGCGGTGCGGGCCACGGCGTTGTTGACGCCCGAGGCCATCCCGGCGTGCTCCGCCGGAGCGGCCGCCAGCGCCGTGGCGGTGAGCGGCGAGACCATCGTCACGAGGCCGAGGCCCAGGACGAGCACCGCCGGCAGGACGTCGAGCAGGTACGACGCCCCCGGGCCGAGCCGCAGCATGAGGAGCACCCCGGCCGCGGCGACGACCGGTCCGGCCGCCATCTGCCGCCGGGGCCCGAGACGCGCGGCGAGCGCGCCGGAGGTCGAGGAGAGCAGGAGCATCACCCCGGTCACCGGCAGCAGGGCCGTCCCGGCCGCGATCGGCGAGAAGCCGGACACCACCTGCAGCTGGACGACGAGGAGGAGGAAGACCGCCCCGAGGCCCGCGTAGACGAGGAAGGTCACGAGGTTGGCGGCACGGAACTGCGCCCCCCGGAAGGCGTCGAAGGGGAGCATCGGGGAGGGGGCCCGCCGCTCGACGACGACGAAGGCGGCGGCGGCGAGCAGCCCGGTGACACCGGCGACGAGGACGGCGGCCGAGGCGCCGGACTCGCCGGCCGAGATCAGGGCGTAGGTGGCCCCGCCGAGGGCCAGCGCGCCGAGCACCGCGCCGGCGACGTCGACCGGGCCGCTCGCGCCGGGGTCGCGGCTCTCGGGGACGTGCCGCACCGCGAGGACGACGACCACCGCGGCGAGCGGGACGTTGACGAGGAACACCCACCGCCACGAGAAGGACTGGACCAGCCAGCCCCCGAGGAAGGGCCCGACCGCGGTGGCCACGCCGCCGAGGCCCGACCACGCGCCGATGGCCCGGCCGCGGTCGACAGGGGCGATGCTCGCCTGGATCATCGCGAGGCTGCCCGGCGTGAGCAGCGCCGCGCCGACCCCCTGGAGGGCCCGGGCCGCGACGAGGAGCCCGGCGTCCGGGGCGGCTCCGCACAGCAGCGAGGCGACCGCGAACCACACCACCCCGACGACGAACACCCGCCGGCGGCCGAACCGGTCGCCGAGGACGCCGCCGAGGAGGATGAAGGCCGCCAGCGTCAGGGCGTAGGCCGAGACCACCCACTGGAGGGTCGCGAAGTCGGCGTCGAGCGAGGCCCCGACGGCCGGCAGCGCGACGTTGACCACCGTCGCGTCGATGCCGGCGAGCGCCGAGCCGAGGATCGAGGCGACGAGCAGCCACCGCCCGCCCGCCGAGGCGAGCGGGAGCCCGCGGTCGGTGGTGACGGAGGCGGCGCTCACCGGACCATCGAACCAGCCGACGGGCCTCAGGTCACCTGGGCGCGCTCCGCGAACTCGGGCCGCTCGTGCTCGCCGCCGTCGAGGACCGCGACGAGCTCCTCGGCGGCGCGCAGGACGTCGGCGTGGGTGAGGTACATCGGGCTGAAGCCGAGCCGCACGATGTCGGCCTCGCGGAAGTCGCCGACGACGCCCCGGGCGATGAGCGCCTGGACGACCCCGTAGGCCCCCTCGTGCCGGATGCTCACCTGCGAGCCGCGCCGGGCGTCGTCCCTCGGGGTCGCGACCTCGAGGTCGGGCAGGAGGGTGTCGAGGCACTCGAGGAAGTAGCCGGTGAGCGAGAGCGAGCGGGCCCGCAGGTCCGCCACGTCGACGTCGTCGTACGCGGCGAGGGCCGCCTCGAGCGCCAGCATCGACAGCAGCGGGGGCGTGCCGACGCGGCCGCGCGCGATCCCGGCGGCCGGCGCGAACTCGGGCGCCATCGCGAAGGGGGTCGCGTGCCCGTTCCACCCCGACAGCGGCTGGTCGAAGGCGTTCTGGTGGCGCTGCGCGACGTAGAGGTAGGCCGGGGCGCCCGGCCCGCCGTTGAGGTACTTGTAGCCGCACCCGACGGCGAGGTCGACCTCGTGGGCGTCGAGGTCGACGGGCAGCACCCCGGCCGAGTGGCAGAGGTCCCAGCACACGAGGGCGCCGACGGCGTGGGCCGCGCGCGTGACCGCCGGCAGGTCCCAGAGCTCGCCGGTGCGGTAGTCGACCGAGCTGTAGGACGCGAGCGCGAGGTCGTCACCGAGCTCGGCGATGCGGGCCGGGGCGTCGGCGGGGGAGACGTGCTCGACGACGAGCCCGGTGTCGCGGGCGGCGGCGGCCGTGACGTAGAGGTCGGTGGGGAAGGAGGCGGGGTCGGTGAGGACGACGCGCCGCCCCGGGCGCATCCGGGCGGCCGCGACGACGACCTTGAAGAGGTTGACGGTCGTCGAGTCGGTGCAGACGACCTGCCCGGGGGCGGCGCCCACGAGCGCCCCGACGCGGTCGCCGACGCGGGTCGGCGCACCCCACCAGTCGGCCTCGTTCCAGCTCGCGATGAGCCGCTCGCCCCACTGCCGGTGCACCACGTCGGCGACCGCGTCGGCGACACCGGTGGGCAGCGCGCCGAGCGAGTTGCCGTCGAGGTAGACGACCCCCTCCGGCAGCACGAAGCGGGAGCGCAGGTCCGTCCCAGCGTGGTCGGCGTCGAGGTCCCGGGCGCGGGCGGTCAGCACTGACGACATGGCCCGACGCTATCCGGTCCGCCCCTCGGCACCTCGCGCGCCGTCCGGCAAGCACCTCGCGCAGGTGATGGACGTTCGGCCACACTTGCGCCTCCGAGTTGCGGACATCCCTGCGGTGCAGTCACGGACGTCCCACACTCGACGTCATGCGGGGAGCCACGACGACACAGCCACCGGACTGTCCACAGGCGCGCAGCGCGGAGCACCAGGAGCTGCTCGAGGAGTCGCGCGCGCTCATCCTCACGGCGCAGACCCCGGACGCCCTCGACCGTCTCCGGCTCGAGGAGATCGCCTCGCGCGCCGCGCAGGAGGGCTGGGTCGACGTCCTCATGGTGCTGGAGTACGTGCGGCTGCTCGCCGCGGACGGTGCCGTCGAGCGGCGCCGTCACCTCGTCCGGCTGCGCGAGCGCGCGCGGGCGCAGGGCGACATCGTCTGGGAGGCGCTGGCCCTGGCCCAGGGCGCCACCGCCGAGATGTGGGACGACCGGCCGCGGCTCGACGCGGACCGCGACCTGACCCGCGCGACCGTCCTCCTGCGCGGG
Organism: Phycicoccus jejuensis; assembly: GCF_000720925.1. Classification (GTDB taxonomy): domain Bacteria; phylum Actinomycetota; class Actinomycetes; order Actinomycetales; family Dermatophilaceae; genus Phycicoccus; species Phycicoccus jejuensis. The sequence goes on from NZ_JOEE01000008.1 coordinate 197,439, forward strand.
GCGCCGCGGGGCCACGAGATGCTCGGCTCGGCGCACGTCGAGTGCGCGACCGGCTACCTCGACCGGGACATGTGGGACCTCGCCCTCGAGCACACCTCGTCGGCCGCCGACCAGCTGGGGAGCGACGAGCGCGACGCCTGGCGGATGGCCACGGCCATGTACAACCGCGCCGAGATCCAGCTGCGCCGGCTGTGCGTGACCCGCCAGACCGGCCCGAGCGAGGACCTCCACGAGCTCGGCATCCTCGCGCGCGGCGCGGTGCAGCGGGTGCCGCTCCAGCTGCTGCCCGAGAGCTGGCAGGTGGACCTGCACATCTTCGAGAACCTCATCGACGCCATCGCGCCGCCCGCCTCCGGGACGCCGCGCCCGCCCGCGGACGAGGAGAACGCGGAGTTCGCGACCTACCTCGGTCTCGCACGCTCCTTCACCGAGCCCGACCCCCGCACGGCGCGCGAGCACCTCGCCGCCGCGATCGAGGCCTGGGACCGGGTCCGGATGCCCGAGCTGTACCTGCTGGCGCTGACCCGTGACGCCGAGCTCGAGGCCGAGGAGCTGGGCTACGAGACGGCCGGCTTGCGGGTCGCCCGGGAGCTGGCGCAGCGGCGCCAGGAGGCGCGCATCGCCGCCCTCGAGGCCATCGGCTCGCTCATCCAGAACGAGTACCTGTCGAGCGAGCACGCCCGGCTGAGGGTCGCCGCCGAGGTCGACGCGCTGACCGGGGTCGCCAACCGGCGCGGGCTCGAGGCCCACGTCGACGGGCTGCTCGGCGCGGAGCCGGGCACCGTGCGCGACGAGGTGACGCTCGTCCTCGTCGACGTCGACCACTTCAAGTCGGTCAACGACACCCACGGCCACGAGGTGGGCGACGAGGTGCTCGTCCGGGTCGCGAGCTGCCTGCGGACGGTCGTGCGCGGCACCGACCTCGTCGTGCGCTGGGGAGGGGACGAGTTCCTGCTCCTGCTCGACACCGAACGGCTCGACACCGCCCTGCACCGGTGCCTCGACCTCGCCGAGCTCGTGCGCAGCGACCACTGGGAGGACCTCGCCGACGACCTGCGCGTCACGGTGAGCGTCGGGCTCGCGGTGGGCAAGGTCGCCGACCTCGACGGCCTGCGCCACATGGCCGACCGCGCGCTCTACCGCGCCAAGGAGCGTGGGCGGGACGGCGTCTCGGTCTGACGCGGGGCGCCGTCAGGCGTCGAGGGTCATGAGCAGCACCGGCTCGCGGTCGGCGGGCAGCCAGTGCGGGCGCGCCTCGCCGACGACCCGCCAGCCGCGGCGCCGGTAGAGGTCGGCGGCGACGGAGTGCTCCTGGACGACGTCGAGCACCGGGGTGCGCCCGAGCGACCGGACGTGCCCGACGGCCACCTCGAGCAGCCGGGAGCCGAGCCCGAGGCCGCGGCGCGCGGGGGCGACGAAGAGCGTCGACACCGTGCCGAGCCGCGCGGCCGGCAGCCCGGTCGCCTCGACGAACGCCGCGGTCTCCCAGCCCTCCCCGGGCTCGAGGACGGCGACGTGCCCCGCGACCGCGTCGTCGACGGTCACGACCCAGGCGCCGAGCTCGCCCGGCCGGACGACGAACTCCTCGACGGGGAAGGGCAGCGGCCAGCGCACCGGGTAGCGCGAGGCCGGCTGCTGGGCCGCGAGCACCTCGACGAGGGCAGGGACGTCGGCGGGCCGGCGGGGGCGCACGGTGGGCTCGGGCACCGGTGCAGCCTAGGTCGCGGCGGCCCGTAGAGTCGGTCGGCGTGACCACCACCCCCACCGTCGGCGTGCTCGCCGTGCAGGGCGACGTGCGCGAGCACCTCGTCGCCCTCGAGCGCGGCGGCGCCCGCGCCGTCACGGTGCGCCGGCCCGCCGAGGTCGAGGCCGTCGACGGGCTCGTCCTGCCCGGCGGCGAGTCGACGACCATCGACAAGCTCGTGCGCGCCTTCGACCTCCAGGCGCCGCTGCGCGAGCGCATCGCGGCCGGCCTGCCGGTCTACGGCTCCTGCGCCGGGATGATCCTCCTCGCCGACCGCCTCGCGGACGGTGCGGCCGGTCAGCAGACGCTCGGGGGGATGGACATCCTCGTGCGCCGCAACGCCTTCGGGCGGCAGGTCGACTCCTTCGAGGAGGACCTGCACATCCGCGAGCTCGGCGGCGAGCCGGTGCGCGCGGTGTTCATCCGGGCGCCGTGGGTGGAGGAGGCGGGGGAGGCCGTCGAGGTCCTCGCGCGGGTCGAGCACGGCCCGGCCGCGGGTAGGATCGTCGCCGCGCGGCAGGGGGACCTGCTGGTCACGTCCTTCCACCCGGAGGTGACCGGTGACCACCGGGTCCACCGCCTGTTCGTCGACATCGTGAAGCAGAGCCAGAGGGAGCGTTCATGAGCGGCCACTCCAAGTGGGCGACCACCAAGCACAAGAAGGCGGCGATCGACGCCAAGCGCGGCAAGCTCTTCGCCAAGCTCATCAAGAACATCGAGGTCGCGGCCCGCACCGGCGGTGGTGACCCGGCGGGCAACCCGACGCTCTACGACGCGATCCAGAAGGCCAAGAAGTCGTCGGTCCCCAACAACAACATCGACAACGCGGTCAAGCGCGGGTCCGGTGCGACGGCGGGCGGGGCCGACTGGCAGACCATCACGTACGAGGGCTACGCGCCCGGCGGCGTGGCCCTGCTCATCGAGTGCCTCACCGACAACCGCAACCGCGCGGCGGCCGAGGTGCGCACCGCTCTGACCCGCAACGGCGGCCAGCTCGCCGACCCGGGCTCGGTGGCCTACGTCTTCAACCGCAAGGGCGTCGTCATCGTCCCCAAGAGCGACGACAAGGGCGAGGACGAGATCCTCGAGGTCGTCCTCGAGGCCGGGGCCGAGGAGGTCAACGACAACGGCGACGCGTGGGAGGTCGTCTCCGAGGCGACCGACGTCGTCGCGGTCCGCACCGCGCTCCAGGACGCCGGCATCGACTACGACTCGGCCGAGGCCTCGTGGGTCCCGAACCTCCAGGTCCCGCTCGACGCCGACGGCGCGAAGAAGATGATCCGCGTCATCGAGGCGCTCGAGGACTCCGACGACGTCCAGGACGTCTTCGCCAACGGCGACATCCCCGACGACGTCCTCGCCGAGCTCGACGCCGAGGACTGACCGGCGCCGCGTGTCGGTGCCGGGGGAGCGACCCGCGGGGTCGTAGCGTGGGTGTCGAACACCTGTTCCATCGGTCGGTTAAGGAGCCCGCGTGCGCGTCCTCGGTGTCGACCCCGGCCTCACCCGCTGCGGCCTCGGGGTCGTCGACGGTCGGCTCGGGCGTGCCCGGATGGTCGCCGTCGGCGTCGTCCGCACACCGAGCGACGGCGACCCGGGGGAGCGGCTGGTCTTCCTCGAGCGCGAGATGGAGGGCTGGCTCGACCGCTACCGGCCCGACGTCGTCGCCGTCGAGCGGGTCTTCGCCGACTCCAACATCACCAATGTCATGAGCACCGCGCACGCCACCGCCGTCGCGCTGCTCGCCGCCACCAAGCGTGAGGTGCCCGTCGTCTTCCACACCCCGACCGAGGTCAAGGCGGCCGTCACCGGCTCCGGTCGCGCGGACAAGGCCCAGGTGACCGCGATGGTCACCCGCATCCTCGGCCTCGCGACCCCGCCGAAGCCGGCGGACGCCGCCGACGCCCTGGCCCTCGCCATCTGCCACGCCTGGCGCGGCGCCCAGTCCGCGCGCCTCGACGCCCTCGCGAAGGCGGCCCGCGGATGATCGCCTCGCTGCGCGGGCCGGTCGGCCACGTCGGGCTCGACCACGTGGTCCTCGAGGTCGGCGGCGTCGGGATGCTGGTGCACACCACCCCGGCGACGGCCGCGGCCTGCCACCGCGGCCAGGAGGCCGCGCTCGCGACGACCCTCGTCGTCCGCGAGGACTCCCTGACCCTCTACGGCTTCGGCAGCCCGGCCGAGCGCGACATGTTCGAGACCGTCCAGACGGTCTCGGGCGTCGGGCCGCGCCTCGCCCTCGCGATGCTCTCGGTCATGGGGCCCGACCAGCTCGCGGCCGCGTTGTCGTCGGGCGACGCCAAGGCCCTGACCGCCATCCCCGGCATCGGCGCGAAGTCCGCCCAGCGCCTCGTCCTCGAGCTGCGCGACAAGGTCGGCGCCGTGCGCACCGGCGCCGGGCCCGACGCGCCCGCCCCGGTCGTGCCCGGCGATGAGCCGTGGCGCGGCCAGGTCGCCGAGGCCCTCGTCGGCCTCGGCTGGTCCGCCAAGCAGGCGGGCGACGCCGTCGAGCGGGTCGCCGGCAGCGCCCCGGCCGACGCCGACATCGCCGCGCTGCTGCGCCTGGCCCTGCGGGAGCTGCGGCCGTGAGCGCGTCGCGGGCCTGGGGGAGCGAGGTCCACGAGGCCGACGACCGCGAGGACGACGGCTCCTTCGACGCCACCGCCCGGGTCGTCGACGCCGGGGGCAGGGACGACGAGCGGGTCGTCGAGGCCGCGCTGCGCCCGCGCCGGCTCGCCGAGTTCCCCGGCCAGCCTCGCGTGCGCGACCAGCTGGGCCTGGTCCTCGAGGCCGCGCGCCGCCGCGGCAGCCCGCCCGACCACGTCCTGCTCTCCGGCCCGCCGGGCCTGGGCAAGACGACGCTGGCGATGATCGTCGCCGCCGAGCTCGAGCGCCCGATCCGCGTGACGAGCGGCCCGGCCATCCAGCACGCGGGTGACCTCGCCGCCGTCCTCTCCAGCCTCGACGAGGGCGAGGTCCTCTTCCTCGACGAGATCCACCGGATGAGCCGCTCCGCGGAGGAGATGCTCTACCTCGCGATGGAGGACTTCCGGGTCGACGTCATCGTCGGCAAGGGCCCCGGCGCCACCGCGATCCCGCTCGAGCTGCCGCCCTTCACCGTCGTCGGCGCGACGACCCGCGCCGGGCTGCTGCCGGCGCCGCTGCGTGACCGGTTCGGGTTCACCGGCCACCTCGACTACTACGACACCGCCGACCTCGTGGCCATCCTGCGCCGCTCGGCCGGCCTGCTCGGGGTCGAGGCCGACGCCGACGGCATCACCGAGGTCGCCGGCCGCTCGCGGGGCACACCGCGCATCGCCAACCGCCTGCTGCGCCGGGTGCGCGACTGGGCGCAGGTCCACGGCGACGGCCACGTCGACCACGCCGCCGCCCGGGCCGCCCTCGCCCTCTTCGACGTCGACGACGCCGGCCTGGACCGCCTCGACCGCGCCGTCCTCGAGGCCCTGTGCCGCCGGTTCGCCGGCGGGCCGGTCGGTCTCTCGACCCTCGCCGTCGCCGTGGGGGAGGAGTCGGACACCGTCGAGACGGTCGCCGAGCCCTACCTCGTGCGGGAGGGCTTCATCTCGCGCACCCCGCGCGGGCGGGCCGCGACCGCCCGGGCCTGGAGCCACCTCGGGCTGCACCCGCCGGCCGGCGCCCCGCAGCAGGGCGCCCTGCCGCTGCTCGACGACGGCCCCGGCCGGCTCGGCGGCTGACCCGCGCCGCCGCGGCGGGCCGGGCACGCGCCGGCGTGTCGGATCGTTGGTGGGGCGTCCGCGTCTCGCCTACAGTGAGTCCTCGGCCCGGTGCTCCCGGGCCGACCCACTGTTCACCACAGCGCGGGGGGACCCCCGCTCCGAAGGACCAACTCCGATGTCTTCCGGCTCCGGCTCCGGCCTCGCCTACCTCCTGATCCTGGGACTGCCGTTCCTCCTCCTCGTCTGGATGTTCTTCACCCAGCGCAAGCGCGGGCAGCAGGTGCAGGCCCTCCAGGCCTCCCTCGCGGTCGGCGAAGAGGTCGTGACGACGTCGGGTCTCTACGGCACGATCACCGCGCTCGACGACCAGGTGGCGACGCTCGACGTCGGCAGCGGCGTCGCGCTGCGGTTCGACCGCCGGGCCATCGGGATGCGCGCGGGAGAGGTGCGCTGACGTGGCGAGCACCGCACCGCGCACGCTGGCCCGCCGGGCCCTCATCGGCCTGACCGTCCTCGTCGTCGCCCTCGGCGGCGTCCTCACCGGGTCGATCCTCTGGAGCGACGGGCAGGCCACCCCCAAGCTCGGCCTCGACCTCGAGGGCGGCACCCAGATCATCCTCGAGCCGCGGGTCAGCAGCGGCCAGGCGGTCTCGGCCGAGGCCCTCGCGCAAGCGCGCGACATCATCGTCCAGCGCGTCGACTCCAACGGCGTCTCCGGCGCCGAGGTGACGACCCAGGGCGACAGCAACATCGTCGTCAGCATCCCCGAGATCCCGACCCAGGCCGTCCGCAACGCGATCAGCCAGTCCTCGCAGATGCAGTTCCGCCCCGTCCTCGCGATCGGCTCCGGCATCCCGGTGCCGACGGGGTCCCCGAGCACGTCGCCGAGCGCCTCCGCGAGCGGTGCGGCGTCCCCGTCCCCCTCTGCCTCGGCGTCGGCCACCGCCTCGCCGGCCCCGAGCGCGTCCTCGACGCAGAACAGCGCCGTCAACGAGGCGCTCACCGCGGCGAGCCCCAGCCCGTCCGCGAGCCCCTCGGAGTCCGCGAGCCCGAGCCCGTCCCCGAGCAGCAGCGGCAGCGCCGCGCCGAGCGGCCCGACCGACCTCGCGTGGATCACGCCCGAGGTCCAGCAGGCGTACGACGACCTCGACTGCGCCGACCCCAAGGCCCTCGACAACGTCCGCGACGTCGAGTCCGAGCCCCTCGTGACCTGCTCCGACGACGGCTCGACCAAGTACATCCTCGGCCCGGTCGCCGTCTCCGGCGACAAGATCACCGACGCCACCGCGGGCTACCAGACCAACCCGCAGGGTGTCGTCACGAGCACGGTCGAGATCGCCCTCACCTTCAACAGCGAGGGCGCCCGCCAGTACGCCGACATCAGCCGCACGATGGTCTCGCTGCCCTCGCCGCAGAACCAGCTCGCGACCGTCCTGGACTCGCGCGTCATCGTCGCGCCGCAGTTCAACGAGGCGATCCCCAACGGCCGCGCGAGCATCACCGGCGGCTTCACCCTCGCCGAGGCCAAGGAGCTCGCCGACCAGCTGAAGTTCGGCGCCCTGCCGCTGTCCTTCACGGAGCAGTCGAGCGTCGACATCAGCCCGACCCTCGGTGGCGAGCAGCTGCGCTACGGCTTCATCGCCGGGCTCATCGGCCTCCTGCTCGTCGTCGTCTACTCGCTCGTCCAGTACCGGGTGCTCGGGTTCGTGACGATCAGCTCGATCGTCGTCGCCGGCCTGCTCACCTACCTGGCGATCACGATCCTCGGGTGGGCGCAGAACTACCGCCTCGACATGGCCGGCGTCACCGGACTGATCGTCGCCATCGGCTTCACCGCCGACAGCTTCATCGTCTACTTCGAGCGGGTCCGTGACGAGCTGCGCGAGGGCCGCTCCCTCGCGAGCGCCGTCGAGACCGGGTGGAACCGCGCCAAGCGCACGGTCCTCATCGCCGACGGCGTCAACTTCCTCGCGGCGATCGTCCTCTACGTGCTCGCGAGCTCGAGCGTGCGCGGCTTCGCGTTCACCCTCGGCCTCACGACGCTCATCGACCTGCTCGTCGTCTTCTGGTTCACCCACCCGCTGCTCACGCTGCTGACCCGGGTGCCCTTCTTCCGCGACGGCCACCGGCTCTCCGGCCTCGACCCGCGCAGGCTCGGCGCCAAGAAGCGCACCTACGCCGGTCGCGGGCGGTTCACCCCCGTCGAACCCTCCGCCCCCGCCACCGAAGGGAGCCGCGCGTGAGCACCTCCTTCGCCGACTTCGGCAACGACCTCTACACCGGCAAGCGCTCGATCCCGGTCGTCGCCAAGCGCCGGTCGTTCTACCTCGGCTCGCTCGTCCTCATCGTCGTCGCCGTCCTCGGCCTGACGCTCCAGGGCCTCAACCTCGGCCTCGAGTTCCGGGGTGGCTCCGAGTTCCGCATCGCGACGAGCTCGGCGCCGAGCGGCTACGAGCAGACCGCCCGCGACGCCGTCGGCGCCGCCGAGGACGCCAGCGGCGTCAACGTCACCCTCGTCGGCAACAACACCGTGCGCGTCCAGACCGAGAAGCTGTCCGACACCGACAGCCAGCAGGTCCGCGGCGAGCTCGCGCAGGCCTTCGACGTCCCCGAGGAGAACGTCAGCGCGACCTTCATCGGCCCGTCGTGGGGCGCGTCGGTCAGCGGCCAGGCGCTGCGCGCGCTCGTCATCTTCCTCGTCGCCGTCGTCATCATGCTGAGCATCTACTTCCGCAACTGGAAGATGGCGGCCGCCTCGCTCGTCGCGCTCGTGCACGACCTCATCATCACCGTCGGCATCTACAGCCTCAGCGGCTTCGAGATCTCGCCGGCGACGATGATCGGCTTCCTCACCGTCCTCGGCTACAGCCTCTACGACACCGTCGTCGTCTTCGACAAGGTGCGCGAGAACACGAACGAGGCGTTCGCCAACGGCCGGATGACCTTCGCGCAGGCCGCGAACCTCGCCGTCAACCAGACGATGGTCCGCTCGATCAACACGACGGTCATCGGCCTCCTGCCGATCGCCGCGGTGCTCGCCGTCGGCACGGTCTTCCTCGGCCCCGGTGTGCTCGTCGACCTCTCGCTCGTGCTGTTCGTCGGCATCCTCGTCGGCGCGTACTCGTCGATCTTCATCGCCACGCCCGTGCTCGTCACGCTGCGCCGCCGCGAGGAGAAGGTCGTCGACCTCGAGAAGCGCGCGCGCCGCCACCAGGCGAAGAAGGCCAAGGAGGCCGGCGAGCCGGTGCCCGCGGCCGACGACGACTCCGTGCCCGCCGCCTCGGTCGCGGCCGGCCAGGTCGACCGCGAGGAGGGCGCGACCCTCACCGGTCGGGCCGTCCACGAGTACGCCCGTTCCGGCCCGCGCAACCAGCCGCGCCGGACGCCGAAGTCCAAGCGGTGACCGCGCTGCCCCACGACGGCGTCGACGAGGTCGTCGCCCGCTCGCTGCGCGACGTCGCGGACTTCCCGAGCCCCGGGGTGGTCTTCAAGGACATCACCCCGCTGCTCGTGGACCCCGTGGCCTTCGGCGAGGTCATCGGCGCGCTGGCCGACGGCCGCCGCGGCGAGGTCGACCTCGTGGCCGGCGTCGAGGCCCGCGGCTTCGTCGTGGGCGCCGCGCTGGCGCACGCGATGGGCGTCGGGTTCGTGCCGGTCCGCAAGGCCGGCAAGCTCCCCGGCGACACGGTGGCCGCGTCCTACGACCTCGAGTACGGCTCGGCGACCATCGAGGTGCACGCCGACGCCGTCCCGGCCGGCGCCCGCGTCGTCCTCGTCGACGACGTGCTCGCCACCGGCGGCACCGCCCTCGCCGCCTGGGAGCTGCTCGAGCGCGTGGGCGGGCACGTCGTCGGCTTCGACTGCGTCGTCGAGCTCGCCTTTCTCGGTGGGCGCGACCGGCTCGGCGACCGCGAGGTGCGGGCGCTGCACGTCGTCGCCTGACCCGCGACTAGACTCCCGGCATGGCGGAGCAGACGACAGCCGCCACCCCGGGGAACGGCGCGGCCGGGGTGGGGTCCCGAGCCAGGGCGCGGGCTGCCCTCGCGCGCGTCGGGCGCAACCGCCCGCCGAGCAACCCGGTGCTCGAGCCGCTCCTCCAGACCGTCCGCAGCACGCACCCCAAGGCCGACATCGCCCTCGTCGAGCGCGCGTACGCCGTCGCCGAGCGCGCCCACCAGGGGCAGAAGCGCCGCAGCGGCGACGACTACATCACCCACCCGCTCGCGGTGACGACGATCCTCGCCGAGCTCGGCATGACCCCGACGACCCTCGCGGCCGCGCTCCTGCACGACACCGTCGAGGACACCGCGTACAGCCTCGAGGCGCTGCGCCGCGACTTCGGCGACGAGATCGCGATGCTCGTCGACGGCGTGACCAAGCTCGACAAGGTCACCTACGGCCAGGCCGCGCAGGCCGAGACCGTCCGCAAGATGGTCGTCGCGATGGCCCGCGACATCCGGGTCCTCGTCATCAAGCTCGCCGACCGCCTGCACAACGCCCGGACGTGGCGCTACGTCTCGCAGGAGAGCGCCCAGCGCAAGGCCAAGGAGACCCTCGAGATCTACGCGCCGCTCGCGCACCGGCTCGGGATGAACACGATCAAGTGGGAGCTGGAGGACCTCTCGTTCCAGACCCTCTACCCGAAGGTCTACGACGAGATCGTGCGGCTCGTCGCCGAGCGCGCCCCGGCCCGCGAGGAGTACCTGGCGCAGGTGCGCGACGAGGTCGGGTCCGACCTGCGCTCGGCGAAGCTCAAGGCGACGGTCACCGGGCGCCCGAAGCACTACTACTCCGTCTACCAGAAGATGATCGTCGGCGGCCGCGACTTCGACCAGATCTACGACCTGGTGGCCGTCCGCGTCCTCGTCGACACGGTGCGCGACTGCTACGCGGCGCTCGGCGCCCTCCACGCGCGGTGGAACCCGGTCCCCGGCCGGTTCAAGGACTACATCGCGATGCCCAAGTTCAACATGTACCAGTCGCTGCACACGACGGTCATCGGCCCGGGCGGCAAGGCCGTCGAGATCCAGATCCGCACCCACGACATGCACCGCCGGGCGGAGTACGGCGTGGCCGCGCACTGGAAGTACAAGGAGGACCCCAACGGTCCGGCCCCCGGTGCCCACGCCCGCGACGGGCAGACCGGCCCGGTCAACGACATGGCCTGGCTGCGCCAGCTCCTCGACTGGCAGAAGGAGACCGCCGACCCGGGCGAGTTCCTCGAGTCGCTGCGCTTCGAGATCACCGCGAGCGAGGTCTACGTCTTCACCCCGAAGGGCCAGCTCGTCGGGCTGCCCGCCGGCGCGACGCCCGTCGACTTCGCCTACGCGGTGCACACCGAGGTCGGCCACCACTGCATCGGTGCCCGGGTCAACGGGCGCCTCGTGCCGCTCGAGAGCCGGCTCGACAACGGCGACGTCGTCGAGGTGCTCACGTCCAAGGCCGACTCGGCCGGCCCCTCGCGCGACTGGCTCTCGTTCGTGCGCTCCGCCCGGGCGCGCAACAAGATCAAGCACTGGTTCACCAAGGAACGCCGCGAGGAGATGATCGAGGAGGGCAAGGAGGCCCTCGCGAAGGCGATGCGCAAGCAGGGCCTGCCGCTGCAGCGGCTCACCTCCGTCGAGTCCCTCACCGGTGTCGCCGAGGAGCTGCGCCACCCCGGCATCGAGGCGCTCTACGCCGCGGTCGGGGAGGGGCACGTCAGCGCGCAGCACGTCGTCTCGCGGCTCGTCGCCTCCGTCGGCGGCGAGGAGGGGGCCAGCGAGGACATCGCCGAGGTCGCCTCACCCGTGCTCAGCCGCCCACGGGCGCGCCGCTCGGGCGACCCGGGCGTCGTCGTCAAGGGGATGTCGGACGTCTGGGTCAAGCTCGCGCGCTGCTGCACGCCGGTGCCCGGCGACGAGATCCTCGGCTTCGTCACGCGCGGCAACGGCGTCTCGGTCCACCGGCGCGACTGCACCAACGCCGACTCGCTGCTCGCGCAGTCGGACAAGATCATCGAGGTCGAGTGGGCGCCGACGTCGGCGAGCCTGTTCCTCGTCCAGCTCCAGGTCGAGGCGCTCGACCGCTCACGGCTGCTGTCGGACGTCACCCGAGTCATCTCCGACCACGGGGTCAACATCCTCTCGGCGTCGGTCCAGACCTCGCGCGACCGCGTCGCGATCCTGCGCTTCACCTTCGAGATGGGCGACCCGGGGCACCTCGGTCACGTCATCCGGGCCGTGCAGAACGTCGACGGCGTCCTCGACGCCGCGCGCGTCACCGGCGGGCGCCGGGACCACTGAGGTCCGCGGCGCCCCGCCGGGTGGGCGTCGGTGCGGGGCGTCAGCCGCCGAACTCGTCCAGGCCGGCGCGGGCCTGGTCGAGCCACTGCTGCTGCGACGCGAGCCGCTCGCGCGCGGCCGCGGCCTTGCGCTCGTCGCCGGAGGCCTCGGCCTTCGCGACGTCGGCCTCCGCCTTCGCGACGGCCGCCTCGAGCTGCTCGGCCATGCTCCGGGCCCGGGCGGACAGCTCGGGGTTGGTGGCCTTCCAGCGCTGGTCGTCGGCCTCCCGCACGGCGGTCTCGACGCGGCGCATCCGCTTCTCGACGCGCTCGATGTCGGCGCGCGGGACCTTGCCCGCGGCCTCCCACCGGTCCTGGATGCCCCGCAGGGACGCCTTGGCGGCCTCGAGGTCGGTGACCGGCAACAGCGCCTCCGCCTCGACGAGGAGCTCCTCCTTGACGGCGAGGTTGCCGCGGAACTCCTCGTCCTCGGCGGCCGAGGCGGCGTCCTTCGCGGTGAAGAACGCGTCCTGGGCGGCCCGGAAGCGCTCCCACAGGGCGTCGTCGTCGCTGCGGCTGGCCCGGCCGGCCTGGCGCCAGCGGTCCATCAGCTGCTTGTAGGCGCGGGCGGTGGGGCCCCAGTCGGTGCTCGTCGACATCGACTCGGCCTCGGCGACGAGCGACTCCTTGGTCGACTTCGCGTCGGCGCGGGTCGTCTCGAGCTCGGCGAACCACGCACGGCGCGCCTTGTCGAAGGCGTTGCGGGCGTGGCTGAAGCGCTGCCACAGCGCGGTCTCGGTGGGCTTGTCGAGCTTGACGTCGCTGCGCTGGTGGCCCTTCCACTCCTCGAGGAGGGCCCGCATCCGCTCGCCGCTCTGCTTCCACTGCGTGCTGCCCGGGGGCTGCGCCGCGATGGTCTCGGCCTCGGCGACGATCGCCTCGCGGCGGGTCGCGGCCTCCGCGCGGGCGGCGCGGCGCTGCTCGGACTCGGCCGAGCGCTTGGCCTCGAGGCCGGCCTCGACCCGCTCGACGGTGGCGTGCAGGGCCGGCAGGTCGCCGACGACGTTGGCCTGCTCGACGTGCTCCTTGAGCGTGCCCAGCCCGTCGGCGACCTCCTTCGCGGAGACGTCGGGGTTGGCCAGGCGGGCCTCGAGCAGGGCGGCGGACGCCGCGAGCTCGTCGTACTTGCGGGCGAAGTACTGCAGGGCCTCGTCCGGGGTCGCGCCGGGGTAGGAGCCGACCTCGCGCTCCTCGTCACCGACGGTGACGAAGACGTGGCCCTCGTCGTCGGCGCGCCCGAAGCGCGCGGACTCGGAGTGCTCGGGCACCGCGGCAGGCGGCGCCGCGGGGCGCGGGGCGACCCGCTTGGCGAGCGCGGCCGGCGAGGGCACGGGGGGACGGGGTGTGGGCTGGTCCTCGGACACGGTCAGGACTTCTCCTCGGTGACAGCAACGCTGAGGATGCTGATCGGTGCGGCAGGCGATCCGTCGTCCGGTGAGCTCGCGTTCGGAGCGACCCCTTCGGCGGCGACGCGGTCGACGATATCCAACCCGGAGGTGACCGTGCCGAACACGGTGTACCCGTCGGGGTCGGGGAGGCTCGAGTCGCCGTAGACGATGAAGAACTGGCCGCCGTTGCCCTTCTTCGGGTCCTGGGTGCGCGCCATCGCGAGCGTGCCCCGCGGGTAGCTGCCGTCCTTCGGCGCGTTCTCGACGCCGAACCCGTACCCCGGGCCGCCCTGGCCGGTGCCGGTCGGGTCACCGCACTGGAGCACCTTGAGGGTCTCGGCGGTCGTCAGCCGGTGGCAGGGGGAGTCCTTCCAGTAGCTCTCGCGGGCCAGCTGGAGGAAGGAGGCGACGGCCTGCGGGGCCTTGGCGCCGTCGAGGCGCACGACGATGTCGCCGCAGTTGGTCGCGATCGTGGCGTCGAAGACCTTGCCCTGGGCGGTCGCCTTGTCCGGCAGGGTCAGCTCGGACGCGGTCCCGAGGGGGCTGGGCGGCGGCTGGCAGCCGGCGACCACGGTCGCGGGCGTGTTGTCCGCCCCGGGCGCGGCCTCGTCGCCACCTCCGCGGCCGACCGTCACGGCGAGGACCCCGACGACGCCGAGCACGACGACGACCACGGCCACGACGGCCGAGAGCCGCTGGAGCCGCGCTCGGTCCTGCTGCCGCTGCGACTGCTTCGCCTGCTGCTTCTCCCAGCGGCGGCGGGCGCGGGCCCGCTCCTGCTTCCTGGTCACCCCGTGGTCCTTCGTCGTCGTCGTCGATCGAACAGCGGCGCCCAGTCTAGGCACGGCGCCGTTAGGCTCGCCGCGTGCTCGCCGTCGCGTTCCCCGCCGCCGCCTTCGCCACCAACTGCTACGTCCTCGCGACCGGCCCGGGGGAGGAGTGCCTCGTCGTCGACCCGGGCATCGGTGTCGAGGACACGCTGCGCGAGGTGCTCGCCGAGCACCGCCTGCGCCCGGCCGCCGTCCTGCTCACGCACGGCCACCTCGACCACGTCTACTCGGTGACCCCGGTGTGCGGCGGCGACACCGCCGCCTACGTCCACGCCGACGACCGCTACCGCCTCGCCGACCCGCTCTCGACCATCGACCCCGGCACGCTCGCGATGATGGAGTCGCAGTTCGGGCAGCGGGCGACCTGGCGCGAGCCCGAGCGCGTCGTCGAGGTCACCGACCGGCAGCGGCTCGAGGTCGCCGGGCTGCCGCTGGAGGTCCTCCACGCGCCGGGCCACACCGAGGGCTCGGTGATGTTCGCCCTCGACACCGTCCCCGACGGCCTGCCCGCCGACGAGGGGCTGGACCGCACCGTCGTCTCCGGCGACGTCCTCTTCGCCGGCTCGATCGGCCGCACCGACCTGCCCGGCGGCGACGGCGCGGCGATGCAGCGCTCGCTGCGCGACGTCGTCCTGCCGCTGCCCGACTCCACGCTCGTCCTCACCGGCCACGGCCCGGCCACGACGATGCGCCGGGAGCGGGGCACCAACCCGTACCTGCGAGGATTGGACGCGTGACTCCTCCCGCCCAGAAGGTGACGCCCATCTCGGGCTTCCCCGAGCTCCTGCCCGCCGAGCGGCTCCTCGAGCTGCACTTCCTCGACACCGTCCGCGAGGTCTTCGAGCTCCACGGCTTCGCGCCGCTCGAGACCCGGGCCGTCGAGCCGGTCGAGCGCCTGCTCGGCAAGGGCGGCGACGCCGACAAGGAGATCTACGGCATCCGCCGCCTCGCCGGCGAGGACACCGGGCGCGAGTCCGAGCTCGGGCTGCACTTCGACCTCACCGTGCCCTTCGCGCGCTACGTCCTCGAGAACGCCGGGAAGCTCTCCTTCCCGTTCCGTCGCTACCAGGTGCAGAAGGTCTGGCGCGGCGAGCGCCCGCAGGAGGGCCGCTTCCGCGAGTTCACGCAGGCCGACATCGACGTCGTCGACGTCGGCACCCTCGCGCCGCACTTCGAGGCCGAGATGCCGCTCGTCATCGCGGAGGCCTTCCGGCGTCTCCCGGTGGGGGAGTTCCGCATCCAGGTCAACAACCGCAAGGTCCCCGAGGGCTTCTACCTCGGGATCGGGCTGACCGACGTCGCCGGCACGCTCCGCGTCGTCGACAAGCTCGCGAAGATCGGCCCCGAGAAGGTCGCGGCCCAGCTCGTCGAGGCCGGTGCCACCGACGAGCAGGCGCGGCAGTGCCTCGCGCTGGCCGGCATCCGCAGCGAGGACCTGTCGTTCGTCGACGAGGTGCGCGCCCTCGGGGTCGAGCACCCCGTCCTCGACGAGGGCCTCGACGCCCTGGCCGCGGTCATCCGCGCCGGGACGGAGCAGGCCCCCGGCACGCTCGTCGCCGACCTGTCGATCGCCCGCGGTCTCGACTACTACACCGGCACGGTCTACGAGACCCAGGTCGTCGGCAACGAGGAGTGGGGCTCGGTCTGCTCCGGCGGCCGCTACGACTCGCTCGCCTCCGACGGCCGGACGACCTACCCCGGCGTCGGCATCTCCATCGGCCTCTCACGGCTCGTCCACCTCCTCGTGACCAAGCGCGGGCTGACGGCGAGCCGCTCGACCCCGGCCGCGGTGCTCGTCGCGGTCGTCGACGAGGACACGCGGGCCCGCTCGGTCGCGGTCGCGGCGGCCCTCCGGGCGCGTGGCGTGCCCTGCGAGGTCGCGCCCAGCGCCGCGAAGTTCGGCAAGCAGATCCGCTACGCCGACCGTCGCGGCATCCCGTTCGTCTGGTTCCCCGGGGCCGGTGACGACGGCGGCGACCAGGTCAAGGACATCCGCTCCGGCGACCAGGTCGACGCCGACGCCGCCAGCTGGGAGTGCCCCGCGGCCGACCTGCGCCCGGGCGTCGTCATCCCGCAGCACTGACCGGCGGCGGGCGCAGGCCGACCTCCTTGAGCTCGAGGACGGCCAGCGCCCGCACGACCTCCGGGTCGCCGCGCCGCCACGCGCCGGCGGGGTCGGGGGAGATGCGCGCGAGCCGGGTCATCGGCTGGTTCGCCATCGCCCGCAGCGCGAAGAGGTCGAGGTCCGGTGCGCCGTCGACGAACCGCTGCGCCGCCGTGGCCCGCCGGACGAAGCGCCAGCGCAGCACGAGCCACAGGCCGACGACGAGGACGATCGGGGTCAGCGCCGTGACGAGCCCGAGCACCGTCGCGAAGCGCTCGACCGCCCCGACGAGGTCGCGCCCGGCGGAGGCGAAGTCGTCGCCGACCCCGGCCGCCGACCGGAAGGGGGTGGCGATCCGGTCGTCGAGCAGCGGCAGGTCGTCGACGGAGTCGCCCGCCTGGTTCATCCGGCCGGTGAACCCGGTGCCCGCGGCCTCCAGCCGGCGTCCCGGCTCGGCGAGCCCGAGCGTCGCGTCGTGCACCCGCTGGGCGACCCGCACGCAGAGGTACACCCACGCGACCACCCCGAGGTCGGCGAGCACCTGGACGGTGCGGCGGGCGGGGAGGTCGCTGTAGAGCTTCACGGTGGTCTCCTGCGGTGTCGGGGCCGGTCCGGCTCGGCACTAGACTTCCACCGCACTCCAGCAGGAGGCACCACCACGGGCAGCGTCGCCCGCGGTCATCGACACGAGACAGGGCTGGTATCCGTGAAGGTCGGCATCCCCACCGAGGTCAAGAACAACGAGTTCCGCGTCGGGATCACCCCCGTCGGCGTCCACGAGCTCGTCCGCCGCGGGCACGAGGTCCTCGTCCAGAAGGGCGCGGGGCTCGGCTCCTCGATCACCGACGACGAGTACGTCTCGCAGGGCGCGACGATCATCGACTCCGCCGACGACCTCTGGGGCGCGTCGGAGATGGTCATGAAGGTCAAGGAGCCCGTCGCCGAGGAGTACCACCGCCTGCGCGAGGGCCTCACGCTCTTCACCTACCTCCACCTCGCCGCCGACGAGCCGCTCACGAAGGAGCTCGTCGACAAGAAGGTCACCTCCATCGCCTACGAGACGGTCCAGCTGCCCTCGGGCCTGCTGCCGCTGCTCTACCCGATGTCCGAGGTCGCCGGCTGCCTCGCGCCGCAGGTCGGCGCGCACTCGATGATGAAGGCGCAGGGCGGCCGCGGCGTCCTCATGGGCGGCATCGGCGGTGTCGCGAACGCCAAGGTCGTCGTCCTCGGCGCGGGCGTCGCCGGCCAGAACGCGGCGAACATCGCGCTCGGCATGGGCGCCGACGTCACGCTCCTCGACACCGACCTCGACAAGCTGCGGATGAGCTTCTGGCGCTACGACAACCGCGTCGCGCAGATCGCGTCCTCGGCGATGTCGGTCCGCGAGCAGGTGCTCCAGGCCGACCTGGTCATCGGCACCGTCCTCATCCCCGGTGCCAAGGCCCCCAAGCTCGTCACCGACGAGATGGTCGCGCAGATGAAGCCGGGCTCCGTGCTCGTCGACGTCGCCATCGACCAGGGCGGCTGCTTCGAGAACTCGCGCCCGACGACCCACGCCGAGCCGACCTTCGAGGTCCACGACTCGATCTACTACTGCGTCGCGAACATGCCCGGCGCGGTGCCCCACACCTCGACGTGGGCGCTGACCAACGCGACGCTGTCGTACGCCACGAAGCTCGCCGACCACGGCTGGCTCGAGGCCTCGCGCGCGGACCGCTCGCTGGCCCTCGGCCTCAACACGCACGCCGGCCACATCACCTACGGCGCGGTCGCCGAGGCCTTCGGGATGGACAGCATCTCGCTCGACGAGGCGCTCTCCTGACCCATCACACCCCGCCGCCGACGGCCCGCCCCACCCCCGTGGGGCGGGCCGTCGACGCATGGCTGACCCACCTCGACGTCGAGCGTGGCGTGTCGGCCAACACCCTCGCCGCCTACCGGCGCGACCTCGCCCGGTGGAGCGCCCACCTGACCGCTCGCGGCGTGCAGCGGCCCGAGGACGTCACGCAGGCCCACGTCGCGGACTTCCTCGCCGGCCTGCGCGAGGGCGACGACGACCACCGGCCGCTCGCCGCGTCGTCGGCGGCGCGGACGCTCGTCGCCGTCCGCGGCCTGCACCGCTTTCTCGCGCTCGAGGGCGTGCTCGACGCCGACCCCTCGCGCGACGTCGCCCCGCCGCGCACGCCCGACCGGCTGCCCAAGGCCATCCCGCTCGCCGACGTCGAGCGCCTGCTCGAGGCCGCCTCGCTCGGCGACACCCCGGCGGCGCTGCGCGACCGCGCCCTGCTCGAGGTGCTCTACGGCACGGGGGCGCGCATCTCGGAGGCCGTCGGGCTCGACGTCGACGACCTCGACACGCAGGAGCGCGTGGTGCGGCTGCGCGGCAAGGGCGGCAAGGAGCGCATCGTCCCGCTCGGCTCGTACGCCGCCGAGGCCCTCTCGGCCTGGCTCGTCCGGGGCCGCCCCGCGCTCGTGGGGCAGGGGAGGGGGACGCCGGCGGTGTTCCTCGGGGTCCGCGGCGCCCGGCTCTCGCGGCAGAGCGCCTGGGCGGTGCTGCGCGCAGCGGCCGACCGCGCCGGCCTGCGCGGTCACCTCTCGCCACACACCCTGCGGCACTCCTTCGCGACCCACCTGCTCGAGGGCGGCGCCGACGTCCGGGTCGTCCAGGAGCTGCTCGGGCACGCGTCGGTGACGACGACCCAGATCTACACGCGGGTCACCGTCCAGCAGCTGCGCGAGGTGTACGCCCAGAGCCACCCGCGCGCCCGAGGGGTCCCGGGCGGGGACGCCGCACGCTGATAGGGTCGACACCGATCAGCGAGAGGCTGACCGACGCACGAGAGGGACCGGGGAGTACACAGGTGGCCGAGACCGAGGCGGCGTTCCAGATCCGCATCGACGGGCAGGTCGGGCCCACCGGGCGCCCGATGCCGGAGTTCCCCCAGCCCGAGCCCCTGGCCTCCCACGGCCCCGCGCGCATCATCGCGATGTGCAACCAGAAGGGCGGCGTCGGCAAGACGACGACGACCATCAACCTCGGTGCGGCCCTCGCCGAGCTCGGGCGCAAGGTGCTGCTCGTCGACTTCGACCCCCAGGGTGCGCTCTCGGTCGGCCTCGGCATCCCCACGCACGACCTCGACACGACGATCTACAACCTGCTCGTCGAGCGCGGCCTCGACGTCCGCGACGTCATCAAGCACACCAAGGTCGCGAACCTCGACGTCGTCCCCGCCAACATCGACCTCTCCGCCGCCGAGGTCCAGCTCGTCGGCGAGGTGGCCCGCGAGCAGATCCTCGCCCGCGTGCTGCGCCCGGTCCTCGACGACTACGACGTCGTCCTCATCGACTGCCAGCCCTCGCTCGGCCTGCTCACCGTCAACGCCCTCACCGCGGCGCACGGGGTCGTCATCCCGCTCGAGTGCGAGTTCTTCGCGATGCGCGGCGTCGCCCTCCTCGTCGAGACGATCGAGAAGATCATCGACCGGCTCAACCCCCGCCTGCAGATCGACGGCATCCTCGCGACGATGTACGACGGGCGCACGCTGCACTCGCGCGAGGTCGTGGCCAGCGTCGTCGAGCACTTCGGCGACCAGGTCTTCCACACGGTCATCTCGCGTACCGTCAAGTTCCCCGACGCCTCGCTCGCGGCCGAGCCCATCACGACGTACGAGTCGGCCCACAAGGGCGCCGACTCCTACCGTCAGCTGGCCCGCGAGCTCATCGCGCGGGGCGGGGCGGCCTGACCCGATGTCCTCGCCCGCCGGGGCCGCGGAGCACGAGGCGGTCGTCCCCGGCGGGGTCATCACCCGCCGGGCCGCGGCCACGCCCTTCGAGGTCCACCTCGAGAACTTCACCGGCCCGTTCGACCTGCTCCTCGGGCTGATCAGCAAGCACAAGCTCGACGTCACCGAGATCGTCCTCGCCACCGTCACCGACGAGTTCATCGCGTTCATCCGCGCGGCGCGCGAGCAGGGCGACGCGTGGGACCTCTCGCAGGCCACCGAGTTCCTCGTCATCGCCTCGACGCTGCTCGACCTCAAGGCCGCCCGTCTGCTGCCGCAGTCCGGGCCGGAGGACGAGGAGGACCTCGCCCTCATCGAGGCCCGGGACATCCTCTTCGCGCGGCTGCTGCAGTACCGCGCGTTCAAGGACATCGCCCGCACCTTCGCCGACCGGATGGCCACCGCCGGCCGGCGCCACCCCCGCGCCGTCGCGCTGGAGCCGCACCTCGCGGCGCTGCTGCCCGAGCTCGTCATGACGGTCTCGCCGGACCGGCTCGCCATCATCGCCGCGCGGGCGCTGACCCCGAAGCCGGTCCCGACGGTGGGCCTGGCCCACCTGCACGCGCCGCAGGTCAGCGTGCGCGAGCAGGCGGCCGTCATCGGCGAGCGGCTGCGCCGCGACCGGGTCGCGTCCTTCCGCAGCCTCGTCCAGGACGCCGACAGCACCCTGGTCGTCATCGCCCGCTTCCTCGCCCTCCTCGAGCTGTTCCGGGAGGCCGCGATCGGCTTCGAGCAGGCGGAGGCGCTCGGGGAGCTGACCGTCCGCTGGACCGGACCCGACGACGGCGAGGTGCAGGTGACCGACGAGTTCGACGACCTGCCCGACACCCCCGAGGAGACCCCCGATGAGTGACCCCGCGCCCGACGTCGTCCCTGAGGTCGTGCCCGAGGCCGTGCCCGAGGACCAGCTGGCCTTCGACGTCGCCGACTTCCCGGGGGGCATCCGCGGCGCCCTCGAGGCCGTGCTCATGGTCGTCGACGAGCCGGTGACGACGATGGCCCTCGCCTCCGCCGTCGAGCAGCCGGTCGGCGACGTCGAGGAGGCCCTCGCCGAGCTCGAGGCCGGCTACGCCGAGCAGCTGCGCGGCTTCACGCTGCGCCAGGTCGGCGGCGGCTGGCGGATGTACAGCCGCCACGAGTACGCCCCGGTCGTCGAGAAGTTCGTGCTCGACGGCCAGCAGGCCCGCCTCACGCAGGCCTCCCTCGAGACCCTCGCCGTCATCGCCTACCGCCAGCCGGTGTCCCGCTCCCGCGTCGCGGCGGTGCGCGGCGTCAACGTCGACGGCGTCATCCGCACCCTCCTGACCCGCGGCCTCATCGAGGAGCTGGGCCAGGACGAGGAGTCCACCGCGACGCTGTACGGCACCACCAGCTACTTCCTCGAGCGCCTCGGCCTGCAGTCGATCGACGACCTGCCGGCGCTCGCCCCCTACCTGCCCGAGGTCGACGTGCTCGACGAGATCGCCGAAGGAGGCCGCGCATGACGCCGCCGAAGAACCGTGGGAACGCCGGACGAGGAGGCCGCCCGCAGGGAGGCCGCCCGCAGCAGGGCGGCCGCCCCCCGCAGGGCGGCGGCTCCGGCCGGGCCCGCGGCACCGGGACCACCCGGGCCAGCCAGCCGACCCAGACCAAGCGCGAGCCGCAGCGGCCCGTCGTCGACGTCCACGACCCCGACGGCGTGCGCCTCCAGAAGCTGCTCGCCGCCGCCGGCGTCGGCTCGCGGCGCGTCTGCGAGGACCTCATCGCGCAGGGCCGCGTCGAGGTCGACGGGCAGGTCGTGCGCGAGCTCGGCGTGCGCATCAAGGCCACGCAGACGGTGCACGTCGACGGCGAGCGCGTGCAGCTCGACGAGTCGCGCGTCTACCTCGCCTTCAACAAGCCGCTCAACGTCGTCACCTCGATGAGCGACGAGCTCGGCCGGGTCGACATCGGCGACTACTTCGGCGACCGCAAGGAGCGGCTCTTCCACGTCGGCCGGCTCGACGCCGACACCGAGGGCCTGCTGCTGCTGACCAACGACGGCGACCTCGCCCACCGCCTCCAGCACCCGCGCTACGGCGTCCTCAAGACCTACCTCGCGCAGATCCCCGGGCCGGTGCCGCGCGACCTCGGCAAGCGGCTGCGCGAGGGTGTCGAGCTCGAGGACGGACCGGTGCGCGTCGACTCCTTCCGGGTCGTCGACTCGCAGCCGGGCAAGGCGATCGTCGAGGTCGTCCTCCACGAGGGCCGCAAGCACATCGTTCGCCGGATGCTCGCCGAGGTCGGCCACCCCGTGCTCTCGCTCGTGCGGACGCAGGTCGGGCCGGTGCGCCTCGGCGAGACCAAGCCGGGCAAGTTCCGCGCCCTCTCGAGCGCGGAGGTCGCCGCCCTCTACAAGGCCGCAGGGCTCTGATGCGCGTCCACGTCGTCGGCACCGGGCTCATCGGCGCCTCGCTGGGGCTCGCCCTGACCTGGCACGGAGACGACGTGACCCTCGAGGACGCCGTGCCGACGCACGCGGCCCTCGCCCGCGACCTCGGGGCCGGGCGGCTGCCGTCGGACGGCGAGGAGCTCTCGCCCGACCTCGTCGTCGTCGCGGCACCGCCGGACGTCACGGCGGGGTGCGTCCTCGACGCCCTGCGCCGCTGGCCGTCCGCGGCGGTCACCGACGTCGCGTCGGTCAAGGGCGCGGTGCTCGCGTCATTGCGGGCGGCCGGCGCCGACCTCGGCCGGTACTGCGGCTCGCACCCGATGGCCGGACGCGAGCGGTCCGGCGCGGTGTCGGGGCGGCACGACCTCTTCGACGGCCGCGCGTGGGTCGTCACGCCGACCGACGAGACGCTGCCCGAGGTCCTCGACCTCGTGACCGCCGTCGCGACGGCGGCCGGCGCCGCGGTGCGCCGCCTGCCGCCGGACGCGCACGACCGCGCCGTGGCCGCCGTGTCGCACGTGCCGCAGCTGGCCGCGAGCCTCGTCGCCGCCCGGCTCGAGGACCTCGACGAGCCGGCCGTCGCCCTGGCCGGCCAGGGCCTGCGCGACGTCACGCGCATCGCCGCGAGCGACCCGCACCTGTGGACGCAGATCCTCGCGGGCAACGCCGGCGCGGTGCGGGCCGTGCTCGCCGACCTCGCCGACGACCTCACCGCCGTCGTCGACTCGCTCGCGGCGCTCGAGGCCGGGGGGGACCCGGTCGGGGCCCGCGGCACGTTGGCGCGCACCATCGCCGCCGGGAACGCCGGCCACGCCCGCATCCCCGGCAAGCACGGCGCCGCGCCGACGGCGTACACGACCGTGCGCGTGCTCATCCCCGACGAGCCGGGCCAGCTCGGCCGGCTCTTCGCAGACGTCGGCGAGATCGGCACGAACATCGAGGAGTTCCACCTCGACCACGGGCTCGGCCAGCCGTTCGGGCTCGCCGAGGTCGACGTCGTGCCGAGCGCGGCCGCCGGGCTCGCCGAGGCCCTCGCGGACCGGGGCTGGCGCCTGCACGGCTGACCGTCGTCAGTAGGCTCTCCACCCATGACCACGCCGCTCACCATCGCCATCGACGGTCCCTCCGGCTCCGGCAAGAGCAGCGTCGCGCGGGCCGTGGCGCGGCGCCTCGGCATCGGGTTCGTCGACACCGGCGCCACCTACCGGGCCCTCACCTGGTGGTGCGTCGAGCGGGGCATCGACCTCGCCGACACCGTGGCCGTCGCGGCGGCGGCGCGGGAGCTGCCGCTCGAGCTGGGCACCGACCCGTCCTCGCCGCGGGTGCTCGTCGACGGCACGGACGTCACCGAGGCGATCCGCACCTCCGAGGTGAGCACGGCCGTCTCCGCGGTGGCCACCAACCGCGAGGTGCGCCCGGTCCTCCAGCAGCTCCAGCGCGACCTCATGGCGAGCGCCGCCGAGCGCACCGGGGGAGTGGTGGCCGAGGGCCGCGACATCACGACCGTCGTCGCGCCGGACGCCCGCGTGCGGGTGCTGCTCACCGCCTCCGAGGAGGCCCGGCTGCGCCGGCGCAGCAAGGAGCTGCACGGCACCGCCGACGCCGCCGCCGTCGAGGCGACGCGCGACCAGGTCGTGCGCCGCGACCGCGACGACTCGACCGTCTCGACCTTCACCGAGGCCGCGGAGGGCGTCGTCCTCGTCGACACCTCGGACCTCGACCTCGACGAGAGCATCGAGGCCGTCCTCGACGTCGTCGCCGCAGCCGACGAGCCGCCGGCCTGACCTCCCCGCCCGGCGCGATTCGGGGGAGCGGGCCCCCGTGCGGGAGGATGGACCCGTGAGCACCGACGACCCGACGCAGACGCAGGACCCCGAGGCCGTCGAGCGCGCCCTGCGGGCCGGACTCGAGGACTTCGACCTCGACGACGACGACCGCGCCCTCCTCGACTCCGAGGGCGACCCCGACGCCGACGAGGAGCGCGGCGGCCCCGCGCCGGTCGTCGCGATCGTCGGCCGCCCGAACGTCGGCAAGTCGACCCTCGTCAACCGCATCCTCGGCCGTCGCGAGGCCGTCGTCGAGGACGTCCCCGGCGTCACCCGCGACCGCGTCGCCTACGACGCCGAGTGGACCGGGCACAGCTTCACCGTCGTCGACACCGGCGGCTGGGAGGTCGACGCCACCGGCATCCACCTGCGCGTCGCCGAGCAGGCCGAGATCGCCGTCGAGCTCGCGGACGCCGTGATGTTCGTCGTCGACGCGACCGTCGGCGCCACCGACGACGACGAGGCCGTCGTCCGGATGCTCCGCCGCGCCGGCAAGCCGGTCGTCCTCGTCGCCAACAAGGTCGACGACCAGCGCACCGAGGCCGACGCCGCGGCGCTGTGGAACCTCGGCCTCGGCCAGCCGTGGCCGGTCTCGGCCCTCCACGGCCGGGGGAGCGGTGACGTCCTCGACGCCCTGCTCGAGGTGCTGCCCGAGGTCTCGGCCGTCGGCGCCTACGCCCGGGGCGGGCCCCGCCGCGTCGCCCTGCTGGGCCGACCGAACGTCGGCAAGTCCTCGATGCTCAACAAGCTGACCGGCACCGACCGCGTCGTCGTCGACGACGTCGCCGGCACGACGCGCGACCCGGTCGACGAGGTCGTCGAGCTCGGTGGGCGCACCTGGCGCTTCGTCGACACCGCCGGCATCCGCCGCCGCGTGCACCAGACCCGGGGCGCGGACTTCTACGCCTCGCTGCGCACGCAGACCGCCCTGGAGAAGGCCGAGGTGGCCGTCGTCCTCGTGGACTCGAGCGCGACGATCGCCGAGCAGGACGTCCGCGTCATCCAGCAGGTCATCGACTCCGGCCGTGCCCTCGTCATCGCCTACAACAAGTGGGACCTCACCGACGAGGAGCGCCGCCACTTCCTCGAGCGCGAGATCGAGCGCGACCTCGTCCAGGTGCCGTGGGCGCCGCGGGTCAACGTCTCGGCCCGCACCGGCCGCCACCTCGAGAAGCTCGTCCCGGCGATCGACCGCGCGCTCGACTCGTGGGAGACCCGCATCTCGACCGGGCGCCTCAACGCCTTCCTCGGCGAGATCGTCGCGGCCCACCCGCACCCGGTGCGCGGCGGCAAGCAGCCGCGCATCCTCTTCGCGACCCAGGCGGGCACCCGCCCGCCCCGCTTCGTCCTCTTCGCGTCGGGCTTCATCGAGGCCGGCTACCGCCGCTTCGTCGAGCGCCGCCTGCGCGAGGAGTTCGGCTTCGAGGGCACCCCGATCGAGATCTCGGTCCGGGTGCGCGAGAAGCGGCGCGACCGGCGCTGACCCGGTGCGCGCGTCCGCGGGGCAGGCCGATTGGGTCGCGCGGGCGCGCGTGGGATAAGGTTTCGACGCTCCCGCGAGGGGGCGAGCCACGGGCTGTGGCGCAGCTTGGTAGCGCACTTGACTGGGGGTCAAGGGGTCGCAGGTTCAAATCCTGTCAGCCCGACAGAACGAGAGCCGCTGCGGATCGACGGAGTCGACCGCAGCGGCTCTCTCGTTCCCGGCATCCTGTCAGCCCGAGCCGGCGCGTCCGTGAAGTTCCGCGTCGTCACGGTGACGGCGCGGAAAGTCGCCGCGGACGGGGATGCATCCGCGTCCGCGCGGAACTTCCGAGCCATCACGGTGATGACCCGGAAGCTCGGCCCGGATCAGCCGACCACGGTGGCCATCCGCCGGACGGCCTCCTCGAGGATGGCGGGCGAGGTGGCGAAGTTGAGCCGGACGAAGCCGCGGCCGGCCTGCGTCCCGTAGCGCGGCCCGGAGCCGAGGGCGACTCGGCCCCGCTCGCGGAAGGCGGCGGCCGGGTCGTCGCCGAGGTCGAGCGCCCGGCAGTCGAGCCAGCCCAGGTAGGTGGCCTGCGGCACCGTCCAGCGCACGCCGGGCAGGTGCTCGGCGAGCAGCCGGCCGACGAGGTCGCGGTTGGACCTCAGCTCGGCCCGCAGCCGGGCGTGCCAGTCCAGGCCGTCGCGCATCGCGGCCACGTGCGCGATCTCGCCGAGGTGCGAGCTGCCGTGGGTGTGGACCTCGGGCAGCCGGGCGAGGTCGTCCTGCGCCTGCGGGCCGGCGACGACGACCGCGGACTTGAGGCCGGCGAGGTTCCAGCCCTTCGAGGGCGAGAAGACCGCGAAGGCGTCCTCGGCGCCGGGGACGGTCAGGTAGGGGGTGAACGCGGGCCCGTCGTCGTGGACGAGCGGCGCGTGGATCTCGTCGGCGACGACGCGCACACCGAACTCGCGGGCGAGCGCGGCGAGGGTCGCGAGCTCGTCGGGGGAGTGGACCGTCCCGGTCGGGTTCTGCGGGTTGCACAGGAGGTAGCCGACCCGGCCGCCGCCGGCGGTCGCCTCGCGGAACGCCGACCGCAGCGCCTCCGGGTCCAGCCGCCCGTCGGCGCCGAGCGGGGCGTCGACGCGGCGCCGGCCGATGGCGTCGACGAAGCCGAAGAACGAGTCGTAGACCGGCGGCGAGACGACGACCGCGCCGCGCTCGTCGGTGAGCATCCGCAGGACCTCGCTCGCGCCGATCATCACGTCGGTGACGACGAGCATCGACGACGGGTCGACGTCCCAGCCCCAGGTCTCGCCGGCGTAGCGCGCGACCTCGCCGGCGTAGCGGGGGGCCCAGCCGTAGCCGGTGTCGCCGCGCGAGACGGCGGACGCGACGGCGTCGGCGACCGCGGGGCACGGGTCGCAGTCCATCTCGGCCACCCACAGGGGCAGCACGTCGGGCGGGTAGGCGAGCCACTTGACGCTCGTGCGGTCGCGCCGCAGCTCCGCCTCGGAGGCCCCCAGGATGCTCGTGGTCGTCATCCCGCCACCCTAGGTCGCGGACCCGCGCCCGACCGGCGGGGCGACGGCGCGCCGACCGGCCACCACCCCATACAGTGGCGCGCATGACGCACGAGGGGTCCCCGGCACCGGCCAGCTCCCGGGTCCTCACCCTCCCCAACGTCCTCAGCTCGCTGCGCCTGGTCGGGGTGCCCGTCTTCCTCTGGGCGATCGTCACCGAGCACGACGTCCTCGCGCTCGTGCTCCTCATGGCGTCGGGCGTCACCGACTACCTCGACGGCAAGATCGCCCGGGCCTGGGGCCTGGAGTCGCGCCTCGGCCAGCTGCTCGACCCCGTCGCCGACCGGCTCTACATCGCCTCGACGCTGCTCGGCCTCGCCTACCGAGACATCCTCCCGTGGTGGGTCGTCGTCGTCCTCTTCGTCCGCGAGGCGTTCATGGCGGTCGTCGTGCTCGTGGCCAAGCGTCACGGCTGGGTCGGGCTGCCGGTGCACTTCGCCGGCAAGGCCGCCACCTTCAACCTCCTCTACGCCTTCCCGCTGCTCCTGCTGGCCGACGGTGACGGCACCCTCGCCCGCGTCGCCGAGCCGGTGGGCTGGGGCTTCGCGTGGTGGGGGATCGTCCTGTACTGGCTCTCGGCGTTCATCTACGCCGCGCAGCTGCGCCACCTCCTCGCCCACGAGCGGGCGGTCCCGGCGTGAGCGCCGCGGGCGAGCGCCGACCGGACGCGTCGATGACGCTCATCCGGACGATGATGGAGCGCCCGCTCGACCCGGGGTACGCCGCCGCCGCGGCCCGCCGGGAGGCGGCCGGCCTGCCGGGCTCGACGTCGCTGCGCGCGCCCCGGCTGCTCGCCGCGACGCTCGCGCTCGGGCTCGTCGTCGGGGTGGCCGCCTCCAACCTCACCGCCCCGGACACGCCGCGCTCCGCCGCCCGGGCCGACCTCGTGCGCCAGATCGAGGAGCGCCGGACGCAGGTCGAGCAGCTGTCGGCGCAGCAGCAGGGCCTCCAGGCCGAGGTGTCCACGCTCGAGGCCGCCCAGCTCGGTCCCTCGGCCGCGGGCGGTGCCCGCGGCCGGACCCTGGCGCAGGCCGTCGGAGCCGTCGCGATGACCGGCCCGGGGATGGTCGTGACCCTCGACGACGCCCCGGCCGGCGACACCGGCGACGGCACCGACGGCACCGAGGAGCAGCGCGTGCTCTCCAAGGACCTCCAGTACGTCGTCAACGCCCTCTGGCAGGCGGGGGCGGAGGCGGTGAGCATCAACGGCAACCGGATGACGTCGGTCTCGGCCATCCGCTTCGCGGGGTCGGCGCTCGTCGTCGACTTCCGGCCGCTGGCCCGCCCGTACCGGATCACCGCGATCGGCGACCCGCGCTCGATGCCCGCCGCGTTCGCCGACGGCGTGGGCGGCAGCTACCTCTCGACGCTGCACTCGACCTTCGGCATCCGCGCCGACACCGACGTCTCCCAGGACGACCTCACCGTGCCCGCCGGCCGGGGCCTCACGCTGCGCGAGGCGACGCCGGTGGATACTGGGGCGTCCCCGAGCGGCGGGGAGCGCAGCGACCAGGAGGAGGGCCCGTCGTGATCCCTGCCCTCGGCCTCGCCGTCGGCGTCCTCGTCGGCCTGCTCCTCCAGCCGACCGTGCCGGTGTGGCTCCAGCCCTACCTGCCGATCGCGGTCATCGCGGCCCTCGACGCGGTGTTCGGGGCGGTGCGCGCCATCCTCGACGGCATCTTCAGCGACAAGGTCTTCGTCGTCTCGTTCCTCTCGAACGTCGTCGTCGCCGCGTTCATCGTCTTCCTCGGCGACAAGCTGGGGGTCGGCAGCCAGCTCTCCACCGGCGTCGTCGTCGTGCTCGGCGTCCGGATCTTCTCCAACGTCGCGTCCATCCGGCGCCACCTGTTCGACGCATGAGCGAGCCCCACGACTCCACGCCGACGGGACCCCGGGACGCGCGCCACGCGTGGGCCCGGCTGCGTCGCGCCGGCTCGCCGCGCCCGAGCCGCTCCAACCTCCTCGCGATGCTCCTCGCGCTGGCGCTCGGTTTCGCGATCATCGCCCAGGTGCGCCAGACCTCCATCCAGGGGCTGGAGACCCTCCGCGAGGACGAGCTCGTGCGCATCCTCTCCGACGTCGACCAGGACGGCGACCAGCTCTCCGGCGAGGTCCGCGACCTGCAGTCCTCGCTCGAGCTGCTCAAGAGCCGCACGACCGGCGAGCAGGAGGCCCAGCGCGCCGCCCAGGAGCGCCTCGACGCGCTCGGCATCCTCGCGGGTACGGCACCCGCGAAGGGCCCGGGCATCCTCCTGCGCATCGAGGACCCGCAGCGCCTGGTCCGCCAGAACCTCCTCCTCGACGCCGTCCAGGAGCTGCGGGCCGCCGGCGCCGAGGCGATCCAGGTCGGGGACGTGCGCGTGGTGGCCTCGACGTGGTTCGCCGACACCGACGGCGGCGGCATCTCGGTGTCCGGGTCCGAGGTGACCCCGCCCTACGTCATCCGGGCCATCGGCGACCCCAACACCCTCGCCGGGGCCATGCAGATCCCCGGCGGCGTCACGGCCACCGCGCGCCGGGCCGGCGCCGAGGCCTCCGTCGACATCCGCGACGAGGTGGAGGTCGACGCGTTGCTGAGCGTCACCACGCCTCAGTACGCTCGCCCCGTACCCACGAGCACCCCCTGACGCGACCGCGTCCGAGACAGGAGAACCATGAGCGACCTCGAGTACCCCGCCGGCCTGCGCTACACCGCCGAGCACGAGTGGGTCCGCGAGGAGGACGGGGTCGTGCGCATCGGCATCACCGCCTTCGCGCAGGAGGCCCTCGGCGACGTCGTGTACGTCAGCCTGCCGGCGGTCGGTGACTCCGTCGTCGCGGGCGACACCTGCGGCGAGGTCGAGTCCACCAAGTCGGTCAGCGACCTCTACGCGCCGGTGGCCGGCGAGGTCACGGCGGTCAACGACGCCCTCGACGCCACCCCGGAGCTCGTCAACTCCGACCCCTACGGCGAGGGCTGGATGTACGAGCTGCGCCCGTCGGACGCCGCGGCCGTCGCCGCGCTGCTCGACGTCGACGCCTACCGCGCCCAGCTCTCCTGATCACTGCCCTGCGCAACCGGTTTCCCCCGGGACCGGGACTTCCGCGCCGACGTGATCTAGGGTGGCAGGTCCCGGCGACCGCCGACGGAGAGGGTGGTAGGACGACATGACTGGCGACGAGCGCGGCGAGCAGCAGCAGCCGCCCGTTCCCGAGCCCACGACGATGCGCCTGCAGGCGGTCGAGGGGACCCGGGTCGAGCCGCAGAGCGAGGCCGAGCACGTCCTCACGAAGGCGGACCTCGCCACCGTCGAGGCGCTGCGGGCGGGCACGGCCCTCCTCGTGGTGCTCCGCGGGCCGAACACCGGCGCGCGCTTCCTCCTCGACGACGACGAGGTCGTCTCCGGTCGTCACCCCGACAGCGACATCTTCCTCGACGACGTGACGGTCTCGCGCCGGCACGCGGTCTTCCAGCGCTCCGGCGGGACCTTCGTCGTGCGCGACGTGGGCTCGCTCAACGGGACGTACGTCAACCGCGACCTCGTCGACGAGGCGGAGCTGTCGACGGGCGACGAGGTGCAGATCGGCAAGTTCCGGCTCGTCTTCTACGCCTCGGCCCAGGCCTGACGCCCCCGCCGTGCGACCCCTGACCATCGGGGCGGTCGTCGCGGCCCTCGCCGAGGACTTCCCGGACGTCACCGTCTCGAAGGTGCGCTTCCTCGAGGCCGAGGGTCTCGTGACGCCCGAGCGCACCGGGTCGGGCTACCGGCGCTACACCGAGGCGGACGTCGAGCGCCTGCGCTACGTCCTGCGGGCCCAGCGCGACCTGTTCTGGCCGCTGCGGGTCATCAAGGACTCGCTCGAGGCCCTCGAGCGCGGCCTGGTACCGGACGGCCCGGGTCGCCCGCCGGTCGTGCCCGACCCTGCGGCGGACCCCGCCGTGCCCGCCGTCGCCGAGCTCGTCGAGTCCGGCACCCCGCTCCGGCTCACCCGGGCCGAGCTCGCGACCGCCGCGGGCCTCGACGCCGGTCTCGTCGCCGACCTCCTCGACCACGGCCTGCTGCGGCCGGGCGCCGACGGGATGCACGGGCGCGAGGACCTGCGCGCCGCCCGCGCGGCCGCGGGCCTGGCCCGTTTCGGCGTCGAGGCCCGGCACCTGCGCGCGGCGCGGACCGCGGCCGACCGCGAGGTCGGGCTCGTCGAGCAGGTGACCGGCGGCCTGCGCGGCGAGGACCGGCGCCGCGCCGCCGCCGAGGTCACCCACCTCGTCCTCACCCTCCACACGGCGCTCGTGCGTGCCGGCCTCGACACCTCCGGATGAGCGCCCGGGCACGGCGTCGGGGTCGCGGGGTACGGTGACGGGGTGAAGCTCATGGACGTCCTCGGCGTGCGGGTCGAGATGCCGGGCAACCAGCCGATCGTCCTGCTCCGGGAGCGCGACGGCGTCCGCTACCTGCCGATCTGGATCGGCGCGGCGGAGGCCACGGCGATCGCGTACGCCCAGCAGGGTGTCGTGCCCCCGCGCCCGCTCACCCACGACCTGCTGCGCACCGTCATCGACGACCTCGGGCACACGCTGACCCGGGTGCGGATCGTCTCGCTCCAGGACGGCGCGTTCCACGCCGCGCTCGACATCGACGGCGGCGGCGAGGCCGGCGGCACGACGATCGACTCCCGCTCCTCGGACGCCATCGCCCTCGCGCTGCGCGCCGGCGCCGACATCGTCGCCGAGGAGGCGCTCCTCGACGAGGCCGGGGTCGAGATGGCCGAGAGCGAGGACGACGAGGTCGAGAAGTTCAAGGCCTTCCTCGAGGACGTCTCCGCCGACGACTTCGACACCGAGACGGGGTCCTGACTGCGACACGCCGGTGAGCGTACGGGGCCTGCGGTCGTTGACCGCCGTCACAGCCGCCCCTACTGTCACACCAGTCACAGAAGTGGCCGGGAGAGTGACGTCGATGTCATTCCCGGGCGTATCGTCGTCCGGAGCAGCCGGCACCATCAGGAGGTAGGCGTGGGCTCCACCGGAGAAGCGCGACAGGGCGGCACCCCCGCGCCCGTCGTCGCGCAGGGCGTGCTGTTCGCCGACGACCTGCCCCAGCTCGACGACGAGGTCGGCTACCGCGGCCCCACGGCGTGCAAGGCGGCCGGCATCACCTACCGCCAGCTCGACTACTGGGCGCGCACCGGGCTCGTCGAGCCCTCGGTCCGCTCGGCGGGCGGCTCCGGCACGCAGCGCCTGTACGGCTTCCGCGACATCCTCGTGCTCAAGGTCGTCAAGCGGCTCCTCGACACCGGGGTCTCGCTCCAGCAGATCCGTGGCGCCATCACCGTGCTGCGCGCCCGCGGGGTCGACGACCTCGCCGGCATCACCCTCATGAGCGACGGCGCCTCGGTCTACGAGTGCACCTCGAACGACGAGGTCATCGACCTGCTCCAGGGCGGCCAGGGCGTGTTCGGCATCGCCGTCGGCAAGGTCTGGCGCGAGGTCGAGGGCACGCTCTCGGACCTGCCGAGCGAGCGGGCCGCCTCCGAGGGCGGTGCCGAGGCGATCCAGCCCGGCGACGAGCTCGGCGCCCGCCGCATCGCCCGTCTCGCCTGAGTCCGCCACCCCGGCCGCCGGCGCCTCCGGTGGTAGGTTGACTTCGCCGCTCACACCGTGCGGGAGAGTCCCCGGCACTGCCGGCCGGGGCGCCGAAGGGGCAATTCTCCCCAGAACCTCTCAGGCGCAAGGGACCGCACGGGACAGGCACCTCTGGAGGGTCCACCGACCCGACAGAGGGGGAGGACGTCAGCATCGTCTGCCCTCCGGAGGACCTTCGTGAGCACGCCAGCCCTTCCCGCCTTCGCCGCCCGCCACATCGGCCCCCGCGAGTCCGACCTCGCCGGGATGCTCAAGGTCGTCGGGCGCGAGTCGCTCGAGGACCTCCTCGCCGCCGCCGTGCCGGACGGCATCCGCTTCGAGGGCGCCCTCGACGTCGAGGCGGCCGGCTCCGAGGCCGCCGTCGTCGCCGAGCTGCGCGAGGTCGCGGCGCGCAACCGCGTCGTCCCCTCGCTCATCGGCCTCGGCTACTACGGCACCCTGACGCCCGCCGTGATCCAGCGCAACGTGCTCGAGAACCCCGCCTGGTACACGGCCTACACGCCCTACCAGCCCGAGATCTCGCAGGGCCGTCTCGAGGCGCTCCTCAACTTCCAGACCGTCGTCGCCGACCTCACGGGCCTGCCGACCGCCGGCGCCTCGCTGCTCGACGAGGGCACCGCCGCGGCCGAGGCGATGACGCTGATGCGCCGCTCGTCGAAGGCCGCCGCCGGCGCCGTGCTCGTCGTCGACGCCGCCGTCTTCCCGCAGACGCTCGCCGTCGTGCGCACCCGCGCCGTGCCGCTCGGGCTCGACGTCGTCGTCGCCGACCTCACCGAGGTCACCTCGGCCGAGGCGCTGCGCGCCGCCGCCGGCGACCGCGACGTCTTCGGCGTCCTGCTCCAGTACCCGGCCGCGGACGGCCGCCTCCACGACCTGCGCGCCGTCGCCGACGCCGCGCACGAGGCCGGCGCGCTCGTCACCGCCGCCGCCGACCTCCTCGCCCTCACCCTCGCCACGCCGCCGGGGGAGTGGGGCGCCGACGTCGCCGTCGGCACGACCCAGCGCTTCGGGGTGCCGATGGGCTTCGGTGGCCCGCACGCCGGCTACATGAGCGTGCGCGCCGGGCTCGAGCGCACGCTGCCGGGCCGGCTCGTCGGCGTCTCCGTCGACGCCGACGGCGCGCCGGCCTACCGCCTGGCCCTCCAGACCCGCGAGCAGCACATCCGCCGCGAGAAGGCGACCTCGAACATCTGCACCGCGCAGGTGCTGCTCGCCGTCATGGCGAGCATGTACGCGGTCTACCACGGCCCCGACGGCCTGCGTGCCATCGCGCTGCGGGTGCACGCGCACGCCGTGGCCCTCGCCGACGCGCTGCGTGCCGCGGGCGTGGAGGTCGCGGACGTCCCGTTCTTCGACACCCTCGCCCTGCACGTCCCGGGGCGGGCCGACACCGTCGTGGCCGCCGCCCTCGCCGAGGGGGTCAACCTCTGGCAGCACGACGACGACACGGTGTGGCTGAGCGTCGACGAGACCACCGACACGACCGTGCTCGGCAAGGTCGCCCGCGCGCTCGGTGCCACGGCCCCCGAGCGGGTCGAGGTCGCGGCCCCGGCGTGGCCCGAGGCGCTCGTGCGCACCTCCGAGTACCTCACCCACCCGGTCTTCTCGGCGCACCGCTCCGAGACCGCGATGCTGCGCTACCTGCGCCGCCTCGCCGACCGGGACTTCGCGCTCGACCGCGGGATGATCCCGCTCGGCTCCTGCACGATGAAGCTCAACGCGACGACCGAGATGGTCGCGGTCACCTGGCCCGAGTTCGCGAACCTGCACCCCTTCGCACCGCACGAGCAGACCCGCGGCATCCGCGGCCTCGTCGACGAGCTCTCGCAGTGGCTCTGCGAGGTCACCGGGTACGACGCGGTCTCGCTGCAGCCGAACGCGGGCAGCCAGGGCGAGCTCTCCGGCCTGCTGGCCATCGCCGCCTACCACCGCGCCAACGGCGACGACGAGCGCCGCGTCTGCCTCATCCCGAGCAGCGCCCACGGCACGAACGCGGCGAGCGCGGTCATGGCGGGGATGAAGGTCGTCGTCGTCGGCACCGACCCGGTGTCGGGCAACGTCGACCTCGACGACCTGCGCGCCAAGATCGAGCAGCACCGCGACACCCTCGCCGCGATCATGGTCACCTACCCCTCGACGCACGGCGTCTTCGAGGACACGATCACCGAGCTCTGCGGGCTCGTCCACGACGCCGGCGGCCAGGTCTACGTCGACGGCGCCAACCTCAACGCGCTCGTCGGGCTCGCCCGGCCGGGCAGGTTCGGCGCGGACGTCTCGCACCTCAACCTGCACAAGACCTTCTGCATCCCGCACGGCGGCGGTGGCCCCGGGGTCGGCCCGGTCGCGTGCCGTGAGCACCTCGCGCCGTACCTGCCGAACCACCCCCTCGACGCGGCGGCCGGGCCCGAGACCGGCGTCGGTCCGGTCGCGGCGGCGCCGTACGGCTCGGCGAGCATCCTGCCGATCTCGTGGGCCTACGTCCGGCTCATGGGCGGTGAGGGCCTGCGGCACGCCACGGAGGTCGCCGTCCTCAACGCCAACTACGTCGCCGCGCGGCTGCGCGACCACTACCCGGTGCTGTACTCCGGCGCCGACGGCCTCGTCGCCCACGAGTGCATCCTCGACCTGCGCGGCATCACGAAGGAGACCGGCGTCACCGTCGACGACGTCGCCAAGCGCCTCGTCGACTTCGGCTTCCACGCCCCGACCATGTCCTTCCCCGTCGCGGGCACGCTCATGGTCGAGCCGACCGAGAGCGAGGACCTCCAGGAGATCGACCGCTTCTGCGACGCGATGATCGCCATCCGCCGCGAGATCGACGAGGTCGCCGCGGGCTCGGTGGCCGTCGCCGACAGCGTGCTGCGCCACGCGCCGCACACGGCCGTCTCGCTGGTCGGGGAGTGGGACCACCCGTACGACCGGAAGACCGCCGCCTACCCCGACGGCGTCGACGCCACGGCGAAGTACTGGCCGCCGGTGCGCCGCATCGACGGCGCGTACGGCGACCGGCACCTCATCTGCTCGTGCCCCTCGCCCGAGGCGTTCGAGGACTGAGGCCCTAGGCCGCGGGGGCGGCGTCGCCGGCACGGACGGCGACGCCGCTCCCGGACACCCCCTTGGTCACGACGACCTGGTGGGTGATGCGCGAGCGCAGGTCGGCGACGTGGCTGACGACACCGACGGCGCGGCCGCCCTCACGCAGCCCGTCGAGCACCGACACGACCTGCTCGAGGCTGTCGTCGTCGAGGCTGCCGAATCCCTCGTCGACGAACAGCGTGCCGAGGTCGAGGCCGCCGACCTCCTCGCGGACGGCGTCGGCGAGGCCGAGCGCGAGGGCGAGGGAGGCCATGAACGCCTCGCCGCCGGACAGCGTGGCGGTGTCGCGGACGCGGCCGGTCCACTGGTCGAGGACCTTGAGGCCGAGCCCGGACCGCGCCCCGCGGGCCGCGCGGTCGTCGGAGTGCTCGAGCAGGTAGCGGCCGGCGCCCATGACGGCGAGCCGCTCGTTGGCCAGGGCGGCGACCTTCTCGAGGCGGGCGGCGAGCACGAACGCGCTGAGGCGCATCCGGAAGGTGTTGTCCGCGCCGGTCCCGGCGACGGTGTCGGCGAGGTCGCGCACTCGCGCGTGGCGCTCGGCGAGGCGCACGACGAGCGCGGCCTGCTCCTCCAGCGCCGGGCGCAGGCGGTCCAGGGCCCGGCCGGCGCGCACGAGGACGTCGTGGGCCGCGCTGCCGGCGAGGACGGCGCGCCGGGCGGCGCCGTGGGCCTCGACCAGGGCCGGGAGGTCGGGTGCGGGGGAGGCGAGGGCGACCGCGACGTCCGGGTCGTCGAGCACGGCGCGGGCGGCGGCGCGGTCGCGGCCGTGCGCGAGGACGAGGTCGCGCAGCCGGTCCGTCTCGGCGACCGGGAGGAGCGCGGCGGCCACCTCGTCGACGGCGGCGAAGCCGGCCTCGGCGAGGGCGGCCTCGAGGGCGGCGGCCGCCTCGTCCCGCCGCTGGTGGGCGGCCACGAGGGCGTCCTGCTCGTGGGCGAGGGAGGCGAGCACCCGGTGCACGGACCGGTGGTGCGCCGGCTCGGTGCCGCGGCACGGGCAGTCGGCGTGCGCGGCGAGGTCCTCGGCCAGCCGGTCGCGGACGGACTCGGCCTCGGCGGTGACCTCGCCGAGCCGCTCCTCGAGCGTGCCGAGCGTCGTCGCGGTCTGCTCGACGAGGGTGGACAGGCGCTCGGCCTCCGCCCCGGCCCGGGCCTGCTCGGCGGTGGCCTCGGCGAGACGGTGCTCGGCGGCGCGGGCCTGCGCGAGGGATGCGGTGGCCGCGTCGCGCGCCGCCACCACCGTGCTGCGGTCGGCGCCCTCGAGGACCTCGCGTCGGGTGCGGACGGCCGCGTCGAGGGCGCCGGCGCGGGCCTCGAGCCCGGAGAGCGTGGCGCGCGCGGCGCTCGCCTCGTCCTCGGCGGCGGCCAGCTGCTGCGGCGTGACGGGGTCCGTGGCGTGGGCGGGCCTCGGGTGCTCGGTGCCGCCGCAGACCGGGCACGGCTCACCCACGGCGAGCGCCGTCGCGAGCTCGGCGGCCATCTCGTCGAGGCGGCGCTGGCGCAGCCCGATGAGGTCCGCGAGCCGCTCGGAGAGGGCGTCGCGGGCCGCGAGCAGCGCCGGGTCGAGGGCCGCCCGCGCGGCCCGGTCGGCCTCGACCTCGTCGAGCAGGGCGAGCCGGCGCTCCTCCTCGGCGACGGCGGCGGCGAGGTCGGTGGTGCGCCCGCCCTCGACGCTGAGCCGGGTGACGAGGGCGGCGGCGTCCGCGGCGAGCGTGCGCGCGGCCGGGAGCTCGAGCAGAAGCCGCGCGTGCCGGGCGCGGAGGGTCTCGGCCCGGGCGGTGCCCTCCGCGAGCGCCGTCCCGAGGTCGCGAGCGGCCTCGGTGTGCCGGGCGACGGCGGCGACGGTGTCGTCGAGGGCGGCGACCTGCTCGGCGAGGAGGTCGGCGTCGTCGCAGACCTCGACCCCGAGGTCCGCGACGCGGCGACGCCCGTCTCCGACGGCGCGCTCGAGGTCGGTGACCTCGCGCCCGAGCCGCTCGACCGCGGCGAGGTGGCCGCGCAGGCCGGCGGCGCGGTCTGCGGCCTCGAGCCGGCGGGTGCGCGCGTCGTGCTCGGGGGCGGCGGCCTCCAGCGCGTCGAGCCGTGCCTGCGCCGCCTCGCCCCGGGCGCGGGCCGCGGCGACGGCCCGGCCGTCGGCGAGCGCCTGCTGGGCGGCGCCCTCGGCGCCCTCGGCCGCGTCGAGGGCGGCCAGCGAGTCGGTGAGGCGCTCGGCGAGGTCGGCGGCGACGGCACCGAGCCGGTCCTGAAGCTGCTCGAGGGGGCCTTCGGCGAGGGCGGTGTCGGCGTCGGCCGTCGCGAGCGGCTCGAGGGCGTCCGCGAGCCGCAGCAGGTCGGCGTCCAGCGCCGAGCGGGCCTCGTCGAGCTCCGCGGCGCCGGTGCGACGGGTCTCGGCCAGCCACTGCTCGACGTCGGAGTACACGCCGATGTCGAAGAGCCGCTCGAGCAGCGCGCGTCGCTCCTCGGGCTCGGCGCGCAGGAAGCGCGCGAACTCGCCCTGCGGGAGCAGCACGACGGTGGAGAACTGCTGCAGGCCCATCCCGAGCAGGTCCTTGACGACGTCGGCGACCTCGTCGTGCCGGGTGCTCAGCGCCGCCCAGCGCCCGGACCGCAGCTCCTCGAGGACGACCGAGGGCTGCACGCGGGTCGTGCCGTCGCCGCGGCGCTTGGGGCGGTACCACTCCGGGGAGCGGGTGATGCGCAGGCGCCGGCCGGCGACCGTCACCTCGAGCACGACCTCGGGCGGGGTCTCGGCGTCGGCGTGGTCGGAGCGCAGCGAGCGCCGCGAGCGACTGCCCGGGACGTCGGCGTAGAGCGCGAAGCAGACGGCGTCGAGGAGGCTGGTCTTGCCGGCGCCGGTCGGGCCGTGGACGAGGAAGAGCCCCGCGGACGCGGCGGCGTCGAGGTCGACGTCGACGCGCCCGGCGAAGGGCCCGAAGGCCTGGACCTCGAGGCGGTGGATCCTCACGCCGCGCCCGCTCCCCGGCTCGACGCGACGCCCTCGTCGTCGGCGAGGCCGCGGGCGACGCGCGCCGCGGTGACGGCCTCGTCGAGCAGGCCCCGCTCCTCCTCGTCGACGGGGCGCCCGCCCCGCACGTGGTCGAGGAAGTCGCAGCAGACGTCGACGACGGAGGCCGCCTGCACCCGCGAGGCGTAGGAGCGCAGCGGCACGGCGGCGCCCTCGGGCTCGAAGCGCAGCTCGAGGGTGTGCGGGAAGCGCCGGCGGACCTGTTCCATCGCGCCGATCGGGCGGGCGGCGTCGGTGAGCGTGACCTGGCACCACGCGCGCTCGGCCGGTGCGTGCCGCGGGTCGGCGAGCAGGTCCTCGAGGGTGCCGCGCAGCACGGCGAGGGGACGCTCGACCGGCGCGTCGACCTCGGTGACGACCGGCTTCGCCCCGCCGAGGTCGACGAGCAGGGCACCCTTGGTGTGGCCGTGCTCGCTGAAGCTCATGGCGACGGGGGAGCCGCTGTAGCGCACGGTGTCGGAGACGCGCTGGCGCCCGTGCAGGTGCCCGAGCGCCGCGTAGTCGACCCCGTCGAGGACGTCGAGCGGCACGGCGGCCACCCCGCCGACGGCGATGTCGCGCTCGGAGTCGCTGGAGAACCCCCCGGAGACGAAGGCGTGGGCCATGACGACGGTGCGCCCCCCACGGGTCGCCGCGTCGGCGCGCACGCGGTCGAGGGCCGCCCGCAGCACCGCGGCGTGGGTGCGCTCGGGAGCGCCGAGGGCGTCGGCGACGAGGGCGGGCTCGAGGTAGGGGAGGGGGTGCACGGCGACGTCGCCGACGAGCACCGGCCGGCCGACGTCGGCCACGGAGGTACGGATGTGCACGCCGGCGCGCTCGAGCAGGCCCGAGGCGAACCCGAGCCGCACCGCCGAGTCGTGGTTGCCGCTGGAGACGACGACCTGCGCACCCGCGTCGACGACCCGCTCGAGGGTCTGCGACAGCAGCGCGACCGTGTCGGGAGCCGGCATCGCCCGGTCGTAGACGTCGCCGCTGACGAGGACGGCGTCGACCCGCTCGGTGCGCACGACCTCGACGAGGTGGTCGAGGTGGGCCGCCTGGGCAGCGAGGAGCCCGACCCCGTGGAACGAGCGTCCCAGGTGCCAGTCGGAGGTGTGGAGGAACCGCACGGGGTCCACGCTAGGAGACACCCCCGACAGCCCCGTGGACCGAAACGCGGCTCCGGCTTCCGCGCCCCCACCGGATGTGGTTGGTTGTCGTCATGGGTGCGGAGGTCACGGCGCAGAGCTACTCGCGCGAGGAGCGTCAGCGGTACCGCGAGAAGGTGCGTCAGAACCTCGACGTCTTCGAGCGGATGCTCACGACGAGCTCGTTCGAGTTCGACCGGCCGATGACCGGCCTCGAGATCGAGCTCAACCTCGTCGACGAGCAGCAGGACCCGCACTTCCACAACGCGGCCGTCCTCGAGGCCATCGCGGACCCCGGCTACCAGACCGAGCTGGCGCGCTACAACATCGAGCTCAACGTGCCGCCGCGGCCGCTGCCGGGCGACTCCGCGATCGAGCTCGAGCACGACCTGCGCGAGAGCCTCAACGCCGCCGACCAGGCGGCCAAGGAGGTGGGCTCGAAGATCGTCGCGATCGGCATCCTCCCGACGATCATGCCCGAGCACTACGAGGGCGACTGGATCAGCGCGAACAACCGGTACACCGCCCTCAACGACTCGATCGTCCTGGCCCGCGGCGAGGACGTCTACCTCGACATCGAGGGCCCGACGGGGGAGCGGGTGGCGACGTACTGCTCCTCGATCGCCCCCGAGTCGGCGTGCACGTCGGTGCAGCTGCACCTCCAGGTCGCGCCGCACGAGTTCGCGCAGCACTGGAACGCGGCCCAGGCGCTGTCGTCGGTGCAGCTGGCCCTGGCCGCCAACAGCCCGTACTTCTTCGGCAAGCGCCTGCACGCCGAGACGCGCATCGAGCTGTTCAGCCAGGCCACCGACACCCGCCCCATCGAGCTGAAGAACCAGGGCGTGCGCCCGCGCGTCTTCTTCGGCGAGCGCTGGATCACCTCCATCTTCGACCTCTTCGAGGAGAACGTCCGCTACTTCCCGACCCTCCTCGCCGAGATCACCGACGAGGACCCGATGGCCAAGCTCGAGGCCGGGGTCGCGCCCGAGCTCGCCGAGCTGCGCCTGCACAACGGCACGGTCTACCGCTGGAACCGTCCGATCTACGACATCGTCGGCGGGACCCCGCACCTACGGGTCGAGAACCGCGTCCTGCCCGCCGGCCCGACGATCGCCGACGTCCTCGCGAACGCCGCCTTCTACTACGGCGCGGTGCGCCACCTCGCGGCCGCCGACCGGCCGGTCTGGACGAAGATGAGCTTCGCCGCCTGCGCCGACAACTTCGAGCGGGCGGCCCGCTCGGGGATGGACGCGCGCCTGTACTGGCCGGGCTTCGGCGAGGTCTCGGCCGACGAGCTCGTCCTGCGCCACCTGCTGCCGATGGCCCACGAGGGGCTGCGGTCGTGGGGCGTCTCGGACGCCGTGCGCGAGCGCTACCTCGGCATCATCGAGGGGCGGGCGACGACGGGCGTCAACGGCGCCGAGTGGCAGACCCGCACGGTCGAGCACCTCGAGGCGCAGGGGCACGGCCGGCGCGACGCGCTGCGCCGGATGCTCGCCCGCTACTCCGAGCTGATGGACTCCAACGAGCCGGTGCACACCTGGCCGCTGCCGTAGGGCGTCAGCCGGTGGGCCGGTCGCGCGCGTTCCAGGCGAGGATGGCCGGGCGCCCGTGCTCCTGCCCGAGGACGCACAGCGCCCCCGCGTCGAGGACGACGCAGGCCCCGAACCGCGGCTCCTGCCTCAGGTAGGTCGCGGTGAGGACGCGCAGGGCGTGGCCGTGCCCGACGAGGACGACGTCGCCCGTGGCGAGGTCGGGCTCCACCCGCTGCAGCACCCGCGAGGCCCGCGCCGCGACCTCCTCGACGGTCTCACCGGGGGTGTCGCCGGGGACCACGCCGTCCTCGAACACGGTCCACGCGTCGCCGCCGCGCCGTTCGCGCACCTGTGGGGTCGTCAGCCCCTCGTAGCCCCCGTAGTCCCACTCGTGCAGGTCCGGGTCGACCCGGTCCACCCGCAGCCCGGCCAGCTCCGCGGTGCGCCGGGCCCGCTGGAGCGGGGAGGACACGACGCGGGCGACGTCGAAGGTGCCGAGCGGCCCCCGCAGCGCCGCGGCGTCGCGCTCGCCGGCCGACGTCAGCGGCAGGTCGGTCCGACCGGTGTGCCGTCCGGTGGCGGACCACTCGGTCTCGCCGTGACGGAGCAGGACGAGGCGGCCGCGTGAGGACATGCCCGCATCCTTCCAGCCCCCGGGTGACAGGATGGCGCCCGCGGCCGGCGGACGTCGGCCCCGGACCCGAGAGGACGGAGCAGGCATGGTGCAGCCCCAGGAGGTGACCGGCGGGACCGGGCTCGGCCACCGCAGCGTGTCGATGACCCGCGTCGGCAAGGGCCTCTACGAGGTGACCAACGAGCGCGGCGGCACGATGCTCGTCGGCGGTGGCGGCGACTCGCCGGACTTCACGCCGGTCGAGCTCTTCCTCGTCTCGATGGCCGCCTGCAGCGCGACCGACGTCGACTTCATCACGAGCCGGATCGCCGAGCCGACCTCCTTCGACGTCGTGTCCGAGGGCGAGAAGAGCAA
The DNA here is from genome assembly GCF_000720925.1 of Phycicoccus jejuensis. GTDB lineage: Bacteria > Actinomycetota > Actinomycetes > Actinomycetales > Dermatophilaceae > Phycicoccus > Phycicoccus jejuensis. Next base: position 239,979 of record NZ_JOEE01000008.1, read on the forward strand.
GGACGAGGGCGGCAACCACCTCTCCGACATCGAGATCACCTTCCGCGTGCGCTTCCCCGAGGGCGCCGACGGCGACCGCGCCCGCCAGCGCCTGCCGCGGGCCATCGCCCAGAGTGGTGACCGCCTGTGCACCGTCTCGCGCACCGTGCAGCGCGGCGCCCCGGTGACGTACCACGAGGACTGACGCGGGCCTAGGCTGACGGGATGGCGCGCTACCTCGACGTCCACCCGGTCGACCCCCAGCCGCGCTCGATCGCGCAGACCGTGGCCGTGCTCGACGAGGGCGGCCTCGTCGCGTACCCCACCGACTCCGGCTACGCGCTCGGGGCCCGGATGGGCGACCAGCAGGCCAAGGAGCGGATCCGGACGATCCGCCGGCTCGACGACCGCCACCACTACACGCTCGTCTGCCGCGACTTCGCGCAGCTCGGGCAGCTGGTCCACGTCGACAACCACGTCTTCCGCGCGGTCAAGGCGGCCACCCCCGGGCCGTACACGTTCATCCTCCCGGCGACGCACGAGGTGCCCCGGCGGCTGCTGCACCCGAAGAAGCGCACGGTCGGCGTCCGCATCCCCGAGCACCCGGTCGTCCGGGCGCTGCTCGCGGCGCTCGGCGAGCCGATGCTCTCCTCGACGCTCATCCTCCCCGGCGAGAGCGAGCCGATGACCGACGGCTGGAGCGTCAAGGAGGAGCTCGACCACGTGGTCGACGTGGTCATCGACTCGGGGGAGTGCGGCACCGAGCCCACGACGGTCGTCGACTTCACCGGCGCCGACCCGTCGGGCGAGGTCGTCCGCCAGGGGGCGGGGGCCTGGCCCGTACGCTGAGCGAGGCCCGGGGCAGTGGTCGTCGACGTCGCAGTGGTTGTCGGCGTCGCGCCGGACCGGGGTACCCACGGCCTGCGGCGCGACGCCGACGGGTCTGTGCGCCTCGGCGCCGGTGAGCCGGCCGGCGCCGAGGCGGCGGTGGGTGGTCGGTCCCCGGCCGCGGCCGGAGGGGGAGGACAGGCGGCACCTCGACGGTGCCGGGCCTGCGGCCGGAGGACCTGCTGACCACCTGCCGACAACGTTATCGCCGGTGGGTCAGGCGGTGGCCAGCGTGGCGTCAGGAGTCGGTCAGGGTTGCGAACAGTTCGGTCAAGGACCGGTCTGCCGGCGGTCTCAGCCCTGCTCCTCGCCGCGCAGGACGGCGAGGACGCGCGCGTCGATGCCGCCGGCGGCGTGCCGGTTCTCGAGATTGGCCTCGCCCATCCACGCCTCGAGCGCGGCCTCGACCTCGCCGGGGTGGCCGAGCGCCGCGAGGCGGGCGCCGACCTCGTCGCGCAGCTCGCCGGTCAGCGGCCGCACGTCCTGCGCCGTGCCGAAGTACAGCGTCGAGAGGCCGTGCAGGCGGGCGAGCTCGGTCGTCGCGTCCGGGTGGTCGTCGACCCGCAGGTCCGCGACGACGCCGCTCGCGTCGTAGCCGGCGCCGGGGGCGCGCACGAGGAGGGCAGCGCTCTGCCGGCCGCGGGAGTCGCCGCCGGCCGCGTCGCCCGCGAGCAGCACCGCCATGAGCCGGGTCTCCAGCGGCAGGTCCGCCTGCGCGCGCCAGGCGGTGACCATCGCCTCGACCACTTCGGGCCCGGTGAGGATGTTGCCCTGCACGGCGAAGGCGGTGCGCCCGTCGCCCTCGGCCTCGCCGCCGGCCCACGTCATGCAGCCGGACCCGGTGAAGGTCGCGGCGCCGTCCGGGCCGACGACCCCGACCTGGCGGTCCTCGCGACCGGGGTCGGCCGCCGTGGCCGCGGCGAGGACGGCGGACGTGGCGTCGCCGGCCCGCAGCCCGGCCTCGAGCTCGTCGAGGTAGGCGACGCGGGCCATCGCCTGGGTCGCGACGGCGCAGACGCCGGGGACGACCCGGGGTACGACGGATCCGACGGCGAGGAACTTGCTGGCCACGGCGACGCCCCAGGCGTCCCCGTCGCGGGCGGCGATGGAGAAGGTCATGACCCGACCCTAGGTCGGCGCCGGGGACGCAGGCGGGTCAGGCGCGCTCGAGGAGCAGGACGGTCTCGACGTGTCGGGTCTGCGGGAACATGTCGACGACGCGCCCCTCGCGGACGGTGAAGGACGGCATGGCGTCGAGGTCGCGGGCGAGGGTGTCGACGTTGCAGCTGGAGTACACGACGTGGCGGGCGGGCGAGGCCTCGAGCCGAGCGGCGAGGTCGGCGCCGATGCCCCGCCGCGGCGGGTTGACGACGACGAGGTCGGGGTCGCCGGGCACGCCGTCGGTCGCGTCCCCGGCGGTGAAGGTGATGTCGAGACCCGCTGTGGCAGAACGTATCTCGCTGGCCGATGCCCGGGCGGCCGCGACCGCCTCGGACGACACCTCGACGCCCGTGACGCGGCGACCGGGGGCCGCGAGGTGCAGCGCGAAGCCGCCGACGCCGCAGTACAGGTCGGTGACGGCGGTGGGGGAGAGGCGGTCCGCCCACTCCGCCGCCTGGGCGTAGAGGGCGGTCGCGACCGTCGTGTTGGTCTGGAAGAACGCGCGCGGCCCGAGCCGCAGCGTGACCCCGCCCAGGCGCATCGGCAGCACCGCGTCGTCGGTGAGCACGACCTCCGTCTCGCCCTCGAGCACCGCCTTGTGCTCCGGGTGGAGGTTGACGGTGACGACGCGGGCCGACGGGAGCGCCGCGCGCAGGTCGGGCAGGAGCCGGCGTACGGCCTGCAGCCCCTCCTGCGTCCGGACGACGAAGCGCACGAGGTGCTCGCCGTCGGGGGAGTGGGTCACGAGCAGGTGCTTGAGCTCGCCCCTCCGGGCCGGGACGTCGTACGGCACGACGCGGTGGTCGGCGAGGAGGCGGTGCAGCGGGTCGAAGGTCGCCGACAGGCCCGGCTCGTAGAGGCCGCAGCGGCGCAGGTCGACACCCCGGCCACCGGTGTCGAGGATGCCGAGCGTCGGGCGTCCGGCGCTGCCGCCGACGACGAACTTGGCCTTGTTGCGGAAGTGCGACGCGGGGGAGCGCACCGGCTCGAGCCAGGTCGTGGCGCCGGCGTGCGGCGCGAGCGTGCTGCGGACGTGCCGGACCTTCTCGGCCAGCTGGTCGGCGTACGGCGTGCCCATGAGGGTGCACGAGCGGCACCGGCCGGCGTCGTAGTAGTCGCACTGCATCGCGGGACAGCGTACGGCGGTGCGGCGGTCAGGCCTGCAGGGCGGCGCGCAGGTGCGGCACGAAGGCGCGGGCCAGCTCGGCGTAGCCGGCGTCGTTGGGGTGGAACAGGTCGGCGGCCAGGCGCCCGCGCCAGCTGCTCGGGCCCTCGGCGCGCATGTCGACCAGGTGCAGCTCGCCGCGGGCCACGGCCTGCTCGAGGTGGGCGTTGGCCCGGTGCGCCGCGGTGCGCGGCTGGGGGAGCGTCGCGACGACGGCGCCCCGGGGCAGGGCGGCGACCATCCGGCCGAACTCGTCGGGGAGGCGGTCGCGGACGGCACCACCGGCGAAGAGGTCGTTGGACCCGACCATGACCGAGACGAGGTCGGGGGCGTCGGTGCCGAGCGCCGGCGGCAGGGCGCGCAGGACGGGCAGCTGCTGGTCGACGACGTCGGCGGTGCGGGCGCCGGTGGCCGAGAGGTTGACGACGACGAGGGGGAGTCCGTCGTCGGCGAGGCTCGCGGCGGCCCGGTCGACCCAGCCGGTGTCCCAGGCCGAGGCGCCGACCGCCTGCGACATCGAGTCGCCGAGGACGACCCACCGGCGACCCGGCGTCGTGAGGGCGCGGCGGTTGTGCGCGGCCCAGGCGTCGGCCCACGGGGCGGCCGTGCCCTGGACCCGGCGGACGCCCGGCAGGACGACACCGAGGGCTCGCACGCCGCGTCCCGGCGCACGGCCGGTGCGGTTGGCGTAGCCCAGGAGCGGGTCGAGGTCCGGCACCGGCTCACTGTAGGTGGCGCTGCGCGGCGTCGACGTCCGACCGGTCACACCTCGACGCCGCGGTGACGGCCCGTGCCTACGCGGGGAGCGGGTCGGCCGCCGCACCGTCGTCTCTCCTGACGCGTAATGACATAATGTCGATTATCGGCGTTCTACGAGAGGGCGCCGGCAGCCCCGAAACCCCGCTCGGTGAGCACCGGCAGCACCTCGCTCGCGTCGAGGTCGGCCGCGACGTCGACGTCGTCCCCGAAGCCGGCGGCGGCGAGCTCGCGCCCGCCGACGCACGCGTGCAGTCGTTCGCGCAGCCGCGGCCGGACGACGTCGAACAGCTCGGCCGCGCTCAGTGCCTCCGGGCTCCACGCCGACGTCGAGCCCGTGGCGTCCCTCAGGGCCGTCAGGACGGCTCCTGCGCCGAGCTGGTCCTCGAGCGCCGGGCGCAGCGACCCGTCGGTGACCCAGCGCTCACCCGCGGCCACGACGACCACGGTCGACCCGGACGCCACCGACGGTGCGAGCCACCGCCCGACGGCGGAGGCGTTGCGCAGGCACCCGGCGACGACGTGCGCGCCGGCGTCGCGCAGGGACGCGCTGATCGTCGAGCCGTTCGGCGACGGCAGCACCAGGCGCGGCACGACCGGCCCGGTGAGCAGCCCGGCCGGCGACAGCGACGGCGCCCCGACGGCCCCGGCGCGCCGGGCCTCGAGTCGGCCGACGGCGAGGACGGCGTCGTGAGAGGCCGCGTACGCCGCGGCACGCTCGTCCCGCCAGGCGAACGGCAGCACGGTGCTCCCCCGGCCCACGGCGACGGTGACGGCCGTCGTGAAGCTGAGCACGTCGACGACGACCGCGAGGTCGGCGCGCACGACGCCCGCGCCGACCGGCCCCCACTCCATCCGGACCGCAGCGTCCGACTGGTCGAACGGTGCGCTCACGACGCGCAGTACGCGGCGAGGTGGCGCCCGGTGAGCGTCGAGCCGTCGGCGACGAGGTCCGCCGGTGTGCCCTCGAAGACGACGCGCCCGCCGTCGTGGCCGGCGCCCGGCCCGAGGTCGACGACCCAGTCGGCGTGCGCCATGACGGCCTGGTGGTGCTCCACGACGAGGACCGAGGTTCCGCCGTCGACGAGGCGGTCGAGCAGGGCGAGCAGGTTCTCGACGTCGGCCAGGTGCAGGCCGGTGGTCGGCTCGTCGAGCACGTACAGGGTCGTGCCCGACTCCCCCATCCGTGTCGCGAGCTTGAGCCGCTGGCGCTCGCCACCCGACAACGTGGTGAGCGGCTGCCCGAGGGTCAGGTACCCCAGGCCCACGTCGGCCAGCCGCCGGAGCACCCGGTGGGCGGCCGGGACGCGCCCCTCCCCCGCCGCGAAGAACGCCTCGGCCTCGGTGACGGTCAGGGCGAGGACGTCGGCGATCGAGCGGCCGCCGAGGGTGTACCCGAGCACCTCGGCCCGGAACCGCCGGCCCTCGCACTCCTCGCAGGGGGTCTCGACGCTCGCCATCACGCCCAGCTCCGTCACGACGACCCCGGCCCCGCCGCAGGTCGGGCACGCGCCCTCGGAGTTGGAGCTGAACAGCGACGCCGGCACCCCGTTGGCCTTCGCGAAGGCCTTGCGGACCGGCTCCAGCAGACCGGTGTACGTTGCTGCGTTGCTGCGGCGAGAGCCCTTGATGGCGCCCTGGTCGACGACGACGACCCCGTCGCGTCCCTCGACGGACCCGCTGACCAGCGAGCTCTTGCCCGAGCCGGCGACGCCCGTGAGCACGCAGAGCACCCCCAGCGGGAGGTCGACGTCGACCTCGCGCAGGTTGTGCGTCGACGCGCCCCGGACCTCGAGCACGCCCATGGCGGTGCGGACCGAGCGCTTGAGCGCGACCCGGTCGGCGAGGTGGCGGCCGGTGACGGTGTCGCTCCTGCGCAGCTCCTCGACGCTCCCCTCGAAGCAGACCTCTCCCCCGGCGCCGCCGGCTCCCGGCCCGAGGTCGACGACGTGGTCGGCGACGGCGATGGTCTCGGGCTTGTGCTCGACGACGAGCACGGTGTTGCCCTTGTCGCGCAGCCGCAGGAGCAGCTCGTTCATCCGCCCGATGTCGTGCGGGTGCAGCCCGATCGTCGGCTCGTCGAACACGTAGGTGACGTCGGTCAGGGCCGACCCCAGGTGCCGGATCATCTTCGTCCGCTGGGCCTCCCCGCCGGACAGCGTCCCGGCGGGCCGGTCGAGCGAGAGGTAGCCCAGCCCGATGTCGACGAAGGAGTCGAGCAGGTGGCGCAGGCCCGCGAGCAGGGGCGCGACGGACGGCTCGTCGAGATCCGCGACCCACGCGGCGAGGTCGCTCACCTGCATCGCGCACAGCTCGGCGATGTTGTGCCCGTGCACGCGCGACGCGAGGACCTCGGGCCCGAGCCGGGCCCCGTGGCAGCCCGGGCAGGTCTGGAAGGTGACGGCCCGCTCGACGAACCGCCGGACGTGCGGCTGCATCGCCTCCGGGTCCTTGCTGAGCATCGAGCGACGGATGCGGGGCACGACCCCCTCGAACGTGAGGTTGACGCCCTCGACGCGGATCTTCGTCGGGGAGGCGTGGAGCATCGTGTCGAGCTGCTTCGCGGTGAACGAACCGACGGGGACGTCCATGGGCAGGCCCATCCCGGCGAACAGCCGCCCGTACCAGCCGTCCATCGAGTACCCGGGCACGAGCAGCGCACCGTCGGCCAGCGAGCGCTCGGCGTCGTAGAGGGCGCCGAGGTCGATGTCCGTCACCTGGCCCATTCCCTCGCACCGGGGGCACATCCCCCCGAGGTAGACCGCCCCCTTGACGACGCTCTTCTCGACGCGCCCGCCCTTCTCGGTCGCCATCACCCCGCTCGCGGTGCGCGTCGGCACGTTGAAGGAGAACGCGGTCGGCGGGCCGACGTGCGGACGGCCGAGGCGGCTGAAGAGGATGCGCAGCATCGCGTGCGCGTCGGTGGCCGTCCCGACCGTGGAGCGCGGGTTGGCGCCCATCCGTTCCTGGTCGACGATGATCGCCGTCGTCAGCCCCTCGAGCCGGTCGACGTCCGGCCGGGCGAGGCTCGGCATGAAGCCCTGGACGAACGCGCTGTAGGTCTCGTTGACCAGGCGCTGGGCCTCCGCGGCGACCGTGCCGAAGACGAGCGAGCTCTTGCCCGACCCCGACACCCCGGTGAACACCGTGAGCCGGCGCTTGGGCAGGACGACGCTGACGTCCTTGAGGTTGTTCTCGCGGGCCCCCTGGACCCGGATGACGTCGTGCGAGTCGGCCCCGTCCATCCGCCCACCCTAGGGCGAGCCCCCCGCGACCCGCCGGAGCCGCCGGGCCTCCACCTCGTACCGGCTCGCCGGCGCGCCGCCGGCCCGGAAGAACCGCCGCCGCAGGCTGCCGTCGACCTCGACGCGGTCGCCCACCTCGAGCCGGCCCGCGACCCGGCGGGTCACGGCGCTCCAGCACGCGACGTCGAGGGCGTCGACACCCGGGCGGGCCCGCGCGTCGCGGCCGACGGTGACCCGGACGCCGTGGACGACGTCGCCGCTGGGCAGCGTGCGCGGCGGGTCGAGCGAGGTGACGCGCCCGACGAGGTGGACGGTGTTGACGTCGCCGGTCCGGTCGACGGTCGTGCGGTCGACGTCGCTGGTTCGTGCCATGAGACCCCCTGGAGCCCGGCCCGGCGCCGGTCGCCGGGTCCCGGGACCAGCACACCCCCGGACGGAGGGTGGCGGCAAGGACCGCAGCGCGACCTGTGGACGGGCGCGGCCCGCTCCCCCGCCTGTGGACGACGGGGGCCGACCGGCCGACCCCGGCCCGGCCGCCCGGCCGACGTGCACCTGACGATCGGGTGACCTTTCGCCGCGGACCCGGGACAGGTGCCGGGTCGGCGACCTATGGTGGGTGCAGGTACGCGGTGCAGGGCTGCGCGCCGGGCGTCGTCCGCGGCGCCCCGAGACCATTCGAAACGAGTCGTGGTGCGTTCTTCCGTCGTCCGTGGGGCCGTGCTCCGCCGCGCACTCGTGGTCGCCGTCGCCGCCGCGGTGCCGCTCGGCCCGGCTGCGGCCGCCGCCGTCGCCGACCCGGTCGCGACCCCCACGCCGACCGCCTCGGTCACGCCGTCTCCGAGCGTATCCCCCACTGCCACAGCGACTCTCGCGCCGGTCGTCACCGGGAACCCGCCGGAGGGCGACATCGAGCCCGACGCCGACCCCACCCTCTCCCCCGAGGTCGTCGCCGCCCAGGTCGCCGAGGCCGACCGCATCTCCGCCGTCATCGAGGGCTCCACCTCCGAGCTCGCCGTGCAGACCCGGAAGATGGACGAGCTCTCGGCCCGCTCCAACACCGTCCTCGAGGAGCTCGCCGCGGCGACCGACACCGAGAACTACGCCCACGAGGAGGCCGAGGGCGCCCGCGCCGACCTGGCCGCCCTCGAGGACCGGCTGGCCCGGGCCCGGGCCGTGGTCCGCGACTGGGTCTTCGACGTCTACTCCAACGGCGGCGGCAACTCCGACCTCACCGGGATGCTCGACGCGCTCGACGCCCGCGACGACGAGGTGAGCGACCCCCTCGGCGACCTCTCCTACCTGACGGGCGAGCGCACGCGCGCCCTCCAGGAGGTGCGCGTCCTCACCGCCGAGCAGGTCCGCCTGACGACGACCGCCGAGCAGGCCGAGCGGACCGCCACCGACGCCCGCGTCCGCGTCGCCGCCGCGAAGCAGGAGCTCGACGGCGTGATGCGCGAGCAGCGTGAGAAGATCGGCGCGCTGCGGGCGCTGCAGATGAACGAGGTCGACAAGGCCGGCCCCATCGCCAGCGCCCTCGTCGGCGCCAGGACCCCCGAGGCCAAGAAGGCGGCCGCCCGCCTGCGCGACGCGCTCTCGAACGCCGTCGTCGAGACCGCCCACGTCGGCAAGCCGTGCTCCGACGACAGCGGCGACCACCCCAACGGCCAGTTCCCGGACAGCGCGCTCTGCCCGCTGTGGAGCGCCCCGGGCGAGCGCCTCTCCCCTGCCGCGGCCGCCGCCTTCAACGCGATGAGCCAGGCCTACGCCGCGCAGACCGGCAGCCCCCTGTGCGTCACCGACTCCTACCGCTCCTACCCCGAGCAGGTGGCGATCAAGGGCACCCGCGGCAGCTTCGCCGCCACCCCCGGCACGAGCCGGCACGGTCTCGGCCGAGCCCTCGACCTGTGCGGCGGCATCGACGACTTCGGCTCGGCGGCCCACCGCTGGATGCGGCAGAACGCACCCCTCTACGGCTGGTTCCACCCCGCGTGGGCGGAGGCCGGCGGTCAGCTCCCCGAGCCGTGGCACTGGGAGTACGCGGGCTGAGCGGTGACGCGCCCGACCGAGTAGCGCGACCTACGGCGGCGCCGCCCCCGCGTGTGGAACGCTGCCGCTCATGACGACGCAGTCCGAGGCCACCGACGCCTGGGCCGACACCACCCGCTACCACCGCCCCTGGTACTGGTACGACTGGGCCAACTCGGCCTTCGTGACGACGGTGGGCACCGTCCTGTTCGGCCCCTACCTCACCGAGGTCGCGACCGAGGCGGCCTGCCCCGGGCTCGCCGAGGACGCCCGCTGCACGACCGACCTGTACGTGGTCCCCGCGGCCGAAGGCCTGCCGGGCTGGGTCCCCGGCCTCGCGATGGTCGCGGCCGTCGCGCTGCTCGTCGGCCTCGTCCTCTCGCTCGTCGCGTACGCGCGCGACACGCGCCTGCCCTACCGTCCCTCGACCCTCGTCCCGCCGCTGGCGCTGGCCACCGTCGTCCTCGTCCTCACCGCGCCGCTGGACCCGGGGTCGGTCGCGCCGTACACGGTGACGCTGGCGACCATCGTCTCCGCGGTCCTGCTCGTCTTCGTCGGCGCCGTCACGGACCGCACGCCCCGCCCGGCGCGCCTCATGGGCGTCTTCGCCTGGACCGGCTCGGCGGCCGCGGTGCTGCTGTACTTCCTGTCCGGCACGAACTGGCGCTTCGGGGCCCTGATGATGATCATCGCCTCGATCAGCCTCGGAGCCTCGCTCGTCGTCTACGACGCGCTGCTGTGCCGCATCGCCCGCCCGGACGACCGCGACCGCGTCTCCAGCCGCGGCTGGGCCCTGGGCTACCTCGGTGGCGGCCTGCTCCTCGCGGTCAACCTCGTCATCGTCAGCAAGCCCGAGCTCGTCGGTGCCACGACCGGCACCGCGGTCCGCATCAGCCTCCTCTCGGCCGGCCTCTGGTGGGCGCTGTTCACCCTCATCCCGGTCGTCGGGATGTGGAACCTGCGCGGAGCCCCGCGCACCGAGCTCGCGGACGCGCCGCGGGCGGGCATCGTGGGCGGCAGCCTCAGCCAGCTCGGACACACCTTCCGTGACCTGCGCGCCTACCCGAACACGTTGCTGTTCCTGCTCGCCTACCTCTTCTTCAACGACGGCATCCAGACGGTCATCTCCTCGAGCAGCCTCTACGGCGCCGAGCAGCTGAAGTTCGAGCAGAGCCAGCTCATCGCCCTGATCCTCCTCGTGCAGTTCGTCGCCTTCGGCGGCGCGCTGCTCTTCGGCTGGCTCGCCGCCCGCTGGGGGGCCTGGCGCACGATCCTGCGCAGCCTGGTCGCGTGGTCGGCGATCGTCGTCCTCGCGTTCTTCCTGCCCGAGAAGGCGTTCCTGCCCTTCCTCGTCCTCGGGATCTTCATCGGGATCGTCCTCGGCGGCAGCCAGGCCCTCAGCCGCTCGCTCTTCTCGCAGCTGGTCCCCCGCGCCCGGGAGGCCGAGTTCTTCGCCTTCTACCAGGCGATGGAGCGCGGCACCTCGTGGTTCGGGGCGCTGATCTTCGGGGTCGTCCACCAGCTCACCGACTCCTACCGCCCGGCGATCGTCGCGCTCGTCGTCTTCTTCGTCCTCGGCTACCTCGTCCTTCGGCGTGTCGACGTCCGACAGGGCATCATGGACGCGGGGAACGAGCTGCCGCGGATCGTGTGAGCCCTCGGGTGATCTGCGTCACACGCCCGCCTGCCATCCGGTGACCCCCGGAACAACGAACCCCGGCCGCACGTTCTCCAACCATTGACCCGGCCGCGAGGACCCCGGCCCGGGACATTCGAACTCCGGGAGACACCCATGGCAGAGCGAAGCCTGCGCGGCAGCCGGCTCGGCGCCCTCAGCATGGAGACGGACGCGAACGTCGTCCCCTCCGACCGCAACATCACGACCTACCTGTGCCCCAACGGCCACACCATCGAGCTCCCCTTCTCCGTCGAGGCCGACGTGCCGCCGACGTGGGAGTGCCGGTGCGGCGCCGAGGCCAAGCTCCAGGGGGGTGGCCCTGAGCCCGAGGCCAAGCCCGTCAAGCCGCAGCGCACCCACTGGGACATGCTGCTCGAGCGTCGCTCCATCCCCGAGCTCGAGGAGCTGCTCGAGGAGCGCCTGACGCTGCTGCGCCAGTCGCGCGGCGAGAAGACCTCGCGCAAGACGGCCTGAGCCGTCCACCCCACGCCGGAGCCCCGGTCACCGAGCAGGTGACCGGGGCTCCGTCGTGCGTGGCGCCGGACGTCGTGGGACGCCGGGTCAGCCGACGATCTGTCCCTGGACGACGTCGGGCGGGCCCTCCCCCGGGCGCCGCGGACCGCCGAAGGGCGCGAGCAGCCGCCGGGCGACCACCGCCTCGAGCCACACCCGGGCCAGCGGACGCGTCCACGGCAGGAGCACGAGCGCCCCGAGCAGGTCGGTGAGGAAGCCCGGGACGAGCAGCAGGACGCCCCCGACGAGCACGAGCACGCCGTCGGCGAGCTCGCGGGCCGGCATCCGGCCGCTGCGCAGGGCGTCGCGCAGGGCCGCCCAGGCGCGGGAGCCCTCCCGGCGGATGACCCACGCACCGAGCACGGAGGTGAGCAGGAGGAGCAGGACGGTGGGCCAGCCGCCGATCGCGTCGCCGACGAGGACGACGGTCGAGATCTCGAGCAGCGGGACGAGCACGAGGACGACGACGAGCAGGCGGCGCACCAGCCGTCCACGCCGGCCTCGGCCGGCGTAGGGGGTGGCACCGGGGTGGTTCACAGCTCGTGCCAACGCTCCGGGCGGCGCGCCAGTTCCCGGGCCTGGCGGGCCCGGTGCCGCACGCCCCAGCCGGTGATCCGCCGCAGCGACTCCGTCATGATGTCGCGGCTCATCTTCGAGGCGCCGACCTCGCGCTCGACGAAGGTGATGGGGACCTCGACGACCCGCAGGCCGGCGCGCACGGCGCGCCAGGTGAGGTCGGTCTGGAAGCAGTAGCCCTGCGAGGCGACGTCGTCCAGCCCCATGACGTGCAGGGCGTCGGCCCGGTAGACGCGGAAGCCGGCCGTCGCGTCGTTGACGGGCATCCCGAGGAGGACCTTGACGTAGAGGTTGCCGCCGACCGAGAGGGCCTTGCGGTGCAGCGGCCAGTTGACGACCTTGCCGCCGGGGACCCAGCGCGAGCCGATGACGGCGTCGGCGTCCGCGGCCGCGGCGAGCAGCGACGGGAGGTGCTCGGGGCGGTGGGAGCCGTCGGCGTCCATCTCGACGACGGCGTCGTAGCCGCGCTCGAGGGCCCAGCGGAAGCCGTCGAGGTAGGCGGCGCCCAGGCCCTCCTTGCCCGCGCGGTGCAGGACGTGCACCTGCGGGTCGGCGGCGGCCAGCTCGTCGGCGACCTGGCCGGTGCCGTCGGGCGAGGCGTCGTCGAGGACGACGACGTCGGCCGTCGGGACGGCGGTCCGGACGCCGTGGACGGCGGTGGGGAGGTTCTCGCGCTCGTTGTACGTGGGGACGAGCACGGCGACACGCGTGATCGGCGGGCGGGGACTCTCAGGCAACGGGGTGTTCCTCGGGTGGGCTGGACTCTGCCGTCACCCTAACGCGCCGGCCCACCCGCACCGACGACAGGACGAGCAGGGCCAGCAGCGCGCTCGCGAGCAGCACCGGGGCCTCCCCCACCCGGTCGGCCGGCGTCGTCTCCGTCCGCACGACGACGGGTTCGGCGGCCTGTGCGGCGGTGAAGAGCCCGGTCTCGGCGGAGACGCTGCCGTCGGGTGCGACGAACCCGGACACGCCGACCGTGGAGACGTGGACGACGCTGCGGCCGTGCTCGATGGCCCGGATGCGGGAGATCGCGAACTGCTGCTCGCTCTCGGCGGTGTAGCCGAAGGTCGCGTTGTTCGTCTGGACGACGAGCACCGAGGGCGTGGTGCCGGCCGCCGCGACGCTGTCGCGCATCAGGCCGTCGTAGGCGACCTCGAAGCAGATGGTCGGCAGGGCCACGTACGCGCCGCCCGCCGCCGGCACCCGGAAGACGCCGATCGTGTCGCCGGCGACGAAGTTGCCGGCGAGGTTGGCCATCGGGGTGAACATCGCGAAGAACTCGCGGTGCGGGATGTACTCGGCGAACGGCACCGGGTGCAGCTTCGTGTAGCGCTGCGGCTGACCGGAGCCGGTGTAGAAGAGCGAGACGTTGGAGTTGGCCCCGACCGGCTCGGCGAGCACGGCGCCGATCATGAGCGGGACGCCGACCTCGGCCTGCGACGCGCGGATCTCGGCGTCGGCGTCGGCGTTGCGGAACGGGTCGATGTCCGAGGCGTTCTCGGGCCAGACGACGAGGCTGAGGTCCTCCGGGGCCTTCTTCGCGAGCTCGAAGGTGCCCTTGACGTGGTTGTCGAGCACGGCCCGCCGCTGGGCGTTGAACTCCAGCCCCGCCGTGGGGACGTTGCCCTGGACGAAGCCGATCGTCTCGGGGCGGCCGTCGGTTGGCAGGGGCAGCAGTCCGGCGGCGAGCGGGGCGACGGCGACGAGGAGCCCCGCGACGACGCGGCCCGGCCGGCGTCCGACGAGGCCCCACCCGAGGGCCAGGAGGCCGGTGCCGACGACGGCCACGGCGAAGGTGACCCCGGGGGCCCCGAGCCAGCGGGCGACGTGCGCCAGCGGGCTGTCGGCCTGGCTGAAGGCCAGTCGCGCCCACGGGAACCCGCCGTACGGAGTGGTGGAGCGCGCCCACTCCTGGGCCACCCAGGCGAGCGGGACGAGGAGCAGCGCCGCGCGTCGGTGCCCGGCAGCGACCAGGCGTCGCCCGGCGTACCCGACGACGGCGCCCATCATGGCGAGGTAGAGCGCCTCGAGGGTCGCGAGGGCGAACCAGGGCAGCCTGCCCACGTACACCCCGGACCACGAGAGGGTCGGGACGAAGAACGCCAGGCCGGCGACGAGGCCGAGGAGGAACCCGCGCGCGGCGCCGGCCACGAGGACGACGGCCCCGAGCAGCGCCACGCCGACCGGGGCGAGCCACCACAGGTCGTGCGTGGGGAAGGCGAGCCAGAGCGCGAGGCCGGCGAGGACGGCACCGACGAGGGCGGCCGGCAGCCGGAGCGGGGTGGGCACCGGCCCACGGTAGGTCACCCGGCTGGGGGGACCACGACCACCCCGCGGGCGGTCGTGGCGAGCACCGGCGGGTCGAGGACGTCGGCCGCCGACTCCCCGCGCTCCGGGGCGCCACGGCCGACGACGCGGACCTCGAACTCCATCTCGCGCGAGCGGCTGCCGACCCGGACGATCCGGGCCTCGATCTCGATGACGTCGCCGGCCCGCACCGGCGCGCGGAACTGCACGTCGGAGTAGGAGGCGAAGAGTCCCTCGTCGCCGTCGGTGACGATGCACATCTCGGTGGCGACGTCGCCGAACGCGGCGAGGCTGTACGCGCCGTCGACGAGGTTGCCGGCGTAGTGCGCGTGCGAGTACGGGACGTAGCGGCGGTGGGTGACGGTGCGGCCGACCTCGGCTCGGGTCATCGCTGCTCTCCTCGGGGGTCGGTGCTCGTGCGGGGGGCGACGAGCTCGTGGACGAGGTAGGACGCCACCTCGCCGGGGGTGGTGCCGCGGCCGAAGACGCGGTCGACACCGAGCGTCGAGGCCGAGCCCTCCTCGAAGCGCGGGCCGCCGACGACGAGCAGCGGCACCTCCCCGGCGGGGAACGCCTCGCGGAAGGCGGCCGACATCGTCGTCGTGTTGTGGATGTGGGCGTCCTTCTGGGTGACGACCTGCGAGACGAGGACCGCGTCGGCGCCGACCTCGCGGGCGCTCGCCACGAGCTCCGGCACGAGGACCTGCGCGCCGAGGTTGACGACCTTCATCTCGCGGTAGTACTCCAGGCCCTTCTCACCGGCGAAGCCCTTGATGTTGAGGATGGCGTCGATGCCGACCGTGTGCGCGTCGGTGCCGATGCACGCGCCGACGACGACGAGCTTGCGCCCCAGGTGGCTCCGGATCGCCTGGTTGACCTCGGACGAGCCGAGCAGCGGGAACTCGCGCTCGACGACCTGGACCTCGCGCAGGTCGACGAGGTGGGTGACCGAGCCGTAGACGACGAAGAACGTGAAGTGCGGTCCCATCGCCTTGGCGTGCACGAGCAGCGCCGGGCTCATGCCCATCTTCGCGGCGAGCTGGAGGGCGGCCCCCTCGGCGCGCTTGTCGTGCGGCAGCGGCAGGGTGAAGGAGACCTGCACCATCCCGTCGCCGGTCGTGTCGCCGTAGGGGCGCACGAGGGGGCCGGGCGTGGCCGGGGTGGGGGTCGCGCTCATCGGGTGGCCCCTTCCTCGAGGAGGGCGGTCGCGGGGTTGTCGTAGCCGTCGGCCTTGACGAAGACGCCGTCGAGGCCCTTGCCCTTGGTCGGCGGCCGCTTCATCGCCCCGAACGTGCCGTCGGTGATCGCGGCGAGCAGCGGCTGCGGGTACTGCGTGCCGCGGGTGCTCGTGTCGGTGACGATCGTGTCGAGCAGGTCGACCGCCTCCGAGAGCACCTGGCGGGCGCGGGTCTGGATGAATCCGTCGCGCGGCGGGTGGAAGTCCTCGGTGAGGCCGCCGGCCGCGTCCATGACGTAGCGGACGTTCTGGAGGGCGAGGTCGCGGTCGGAGAGCCACGGCGTGACGACGGCCTCGGTCATCATCCCGACGAGGAGGATGCCCTGCCCGGTCATCGCGCCGACGAGGTTGAAGAACCCGTCGAGGAGGTAGCCGCGGAAGACGTCACCGGTCATGTGCTTCGTCGGCGGCATCCACTTCAGGGGCGCGTCCGGGAAGAGCTGACGGGCGAGCAGGGCGTGGGCCAGCTCCATCCGGAAGCTGTCGGGGATGTCGGGGTTGATCTCGAACGCGTGCCCGAGGCCGAGCTGCCAGTCCTCGAGGCCCGCCTCCTTGGCGAAGTACTCGTTGAGCAGCTGGCTGACCGTGACGGTGTGCGCGGCCTCGACGGCGTCGGCGGTCGTCAGGTAGTTGTCCTCGCCGGTGTTGATGATGATGCCGGCGCGCGCGTGGACCTGGCGGCTGAAGCGTTGGTCGACGAAGGTGCGGATCGGGTTGATGTCGCGGAAGAGGATCCCGTACATCGAGTCGTTGAGCATCATGTCGAGCCGCTCGAGCCCGGCGAGGGCGGCGATCTCGGGCATGCAGAGGCCGCTGGCGTAGTTGGTCAGGCGGACGTACCGGCCGAGCTCGCGGCTGCTCTCGTCGAGGGCGGCGCGCATCAGGCGGAAGTTCTCCTGCGTCGCGTAGGTGCCGGCGTACCCCTCGCGCGTCGCGCCCTCGGGGACGAAGTCGAGGAGGCTCTGCCCGGTGGAGCGGATGACCGCGATGATGTCGGCGCCCTCGCGGGCGGCGGCCTGCGCCTGCGGGATGTCCTCGTGGATGTCGCCGGTCGCCACGATCAGGTAGACCCACGGGGTGCGCGGTGCGTCACCGACCTTGGCGATCATCCGCTCCCGGGCGCGGCGCTGGGAGTCGACCGTGCGGACGCCCTTCGCGACGGCGCTGCGGGCGGCCTTGCGCGAGCCGGTGAGGTCACGCCCCTCAGGGAGGCGGAACGACACTCCCCCGCTGCTCGCCTTCTGGGCGAGCGTCAGCAGGTCCGGGGCCTCGCCGCGGCGCAGGGCGTCCCAGACCGGGGTGGTGACGCCGTGCTCGAGCCCGACCTCGCCGCGCACCGCGTCGACGAGGTGGTTGACCCACGGCGTGCCCTCGTGGTCGGCACCGGAGAGACCGGCCAGGCGCAGCGTGGCGCGCTCGACGGAGACGGTCGTGTGGGCTCGGGCGAGGTCGACGACGGGCTTGCCGGCGCGCCGTGCGAGGCTGCGGGCCTTGCGGACGACGGCGGGGTCGAGGTCGAGCAGGGCAGGACGACGCGAAGACACGGCGTCAATCTAGCAATTCGGCCGCAGAACTTGTAGCGGATCCGGCCGCGCGCCGCAGATCCTCGCGGCGCGACCCGGGCACGAGAACTCGATGGAAGCGCGCGTCCCCGTCTGGTTCGATCGAGGGATGAGCGACGACCCCGGCCTGCCCCCGGTCCGCCCGCGCCGGGACGGGGACCTCGTGCTCCGCCCGGCCGTCGAGGCGGACGTCGCGGCCGTCATGGCGTGGCGCAACCACCCCGACGTCGCCCGGTGGCTGCTGCGCACGACGATGACCGAGGCCGAGATGCTCGAGCGCCTCCGGGATCGACCGGAGTGGACCCTGCCGCTCGCCGTCGAGCACGAGGGGCGCGTCGTGGGGACCGCGTTCGTCGACGTCCTCGACGGCATGGGCCAGGACGGCGGCACCGAGCACCTGCGCTCCGAGGGGCTGGTGGGGTACCTCTTCGACCCCGCGGTGCACGGGCGCGGCTTCGCGAGCCGCACGCTGGTGCTGCTCCTGGAGATCGCGTTCGAGGACCTGCGGCTGCGGCGGGTGACGGCCGGCTGCTTCGCGGACAACATCGGTTCGTGGAAGGTCATGGAGAAGGCGGGGATGCGGCGCGAGCAGCACGGCGTCCGCGACTCCTGGCACGCCGAGCTCGGGTGGGTCGACGGCCTGACCTACGCCCTGCTGCGCGAGGAGTGGATGGAACGAGAAGCGCGCTGAACGTCGTTGAGGGCCGCTCGGAACCGGCTGTCGTGGGCGGATGTTCGTTGTCCACAGATGCCTACTAGCGCTTGTCCGTCGAACACGCGTTCGGTACACTGAGGCATGGACACCGAGACCCTCGCCCGCCGCATCGCGGGGCTGCGCGAGGAGTGCGCGCGGCTGGGTCGTGAGCTGGCGGAGTCGGGTCAGTCGCTGTCGGAGGACGAGGCGTTCGAGCTGGCGGGGCAGCTGCAGGGTGTGGTCAACGCGGCCGAGGGCGCGACGGCGGTGGCGGGGGCCTGGGGTGCGCGGTTCGAGCTGACCCTGCTGGGGACCGAGCGCATCCACCCGCTGGGGTACATGGACCAGATGGCCTCGACGCAGATGGCGCTGGCGACCGGGCTGACCGAGGGCCTGGCCTCGCGGAAGGTCTCCCTCGGGGCGGCGCTGGGTGGGTGCTTCCCGCGGCTGCTGGAGCTGCTGCTGGCCGGTGAGGTCCCGGCGGCGTCGGCGCACAAGGTCATCGACGCGTGCGCCGGTCTGGACGCCGAGGCCTGCGGGCAGGTGGAGGCGGCGCTGGCGCCCCGGCTGGGATCGATGGACCCGGCGCGGGTCGCGGGTGAGGCGCGGCGGGTCGCGACGCGGGTGGCGGCCGACCAGGTCGCGGCGCACGCGGCGCGGACGCGCAAGGGGCGGCGGGTGGAGCTGTGCCCGGGTGAGGACGGGCTGACGGACTGGTTCGCGTCCGTGCCGACGGCGACGTCCTCGGCGATGTGGGCGGCGGTGGAGGAGCTGGCCGGGGACTACCGGCAGAGCGACGAGGCGCTGTCGGTGCCGGAGTCGCGGGCGGACGCGCTGGCCGACCTCGTGCTGCGCAACGTGAAGGTCAGCGCGCAGGTCACGCTCGGGGTGCCGGTGGTGAGCGACCGGCCGGCGCCCGAGGAGCAGTGTGGGACGAGGTTCCGGGTGGAGTGGGACGACGACGAGACGGTCATCGACGCGGTGACCGGACTGGAGACGCGCTACGGGGACCTGGACGCGGCCAGCCGGGAAGCGCTGTCGTGGCTGGAGGAGCCGGCCGAGCTGGACGGCGACCTCGCCTACACGCAAGCGGTCGTGTCGCCCGGGTACGCGGTGTCCGGGACTCAGCTGCCCGGCCTGGGCTGGGTCGACCCCGCCACCCTCGCGAACCTGCTGAAGCTGCTGCCGTTCGAGGTCGCCCGTGCGGTGCTCGAGGCCGAGACCGGCACCCTGGCCTCGCTCACGACTGCCGCGTACAGGCCACCGAAGGCGATCAGCGAGTTCGTCAAGACGAGGGACGGGACGTGCCGGATGTGGGGCTGCACCCGACCGGCCGCTAGCTGCGACCTCGACCACGTCCGGCCTTGGCCTGTTGGTGCGACCAGCCCGACCGGGTTGGAGGACCTCTGCCGGCGCCACCACCGCTTCAAGCAGCAGGGCCGGTGGCGACTCCACCTCGACCCTGACGGCACCGTCACCTGGCACGGCCCCGACGGCGCCAACCGCACCACCGAACCCCAGCACCGCGTGCAGCGCTGACGCGCGGAGGGATGCTGGAGAGCGGCGACGTCAGGGCTCCTCGGGGAGGTCGAACGGCACGTCGCCCGAGCCGTCGTCGAACACCTCGCTCGAGGGGACGCCCGGGTGGACCTCGGTAGAGCGGGAGGCGATGTTCGAGAACACGACGAGCGCGATGATGGCGATGACGACGAACAGCACGATGCCGACCGGGCTCGTCGGCAGGCTGCTCCCCGAGCGTTGCGCCCGGTGGTGGCGCATCTGCTGCTCGTGCATCCACAGCGGCGACTCAGCGCCGTGCATCCCCGGGATCCCGTGGTCGTGCACCCCGTGAGTCCCGTGCATCCCGTGGTGGTCGATGCCCCCGGCGGGACCGGGGTCGAAGGAGGGACTCCCGGAGTCGAAGCCGCCTCCGCCGAACGAGCCGGAGTCGAAGCCTCCCCCGCTCGACCCGGAGTCGAACCCGCCGCTCGCGCCGCCGTCGCTCATGACTGCCTCCCCGCTGCCGTGGTGTGGTCCTCGTGCCGTGGACGCACGCGGTGGCCGAAGCGTTGCACGGCGCCAGCCTGCGCGCGACGGGAACCGACCGGACGCGCCGACCGACGTGGGGGTCAGGCCGAGGCGTCGTGGAGGACGACCCCGTCACGCACGGTGAGCAGGCACTCCGGCAGCGGCGCACCGCCACCGAGCGTGGGCAGGTCGTCAGCGGCGTAGGCCGGGACCGAGAAGACCGCGAACGAGGCCGCCGCTCCGACCGCGAGGACGCCACCCTCCCGCCCGGCGAGGTCGTGGCCGCCGACGGTGTGGGCCGCGAGCGCGGTCGCCGTGTCGATGCGCTCGGCGGTGTCGCGGTGCTCGACCGCGGCCCGGACGGCGACCCACGGGGCGAAGGGCGTGACCGGGGAGTCGGCGCCGAACGCCAGGCGAACCCCCGCCCGGCCGAACGACGCGAACGGGTTGGTCGCCACCCCGCGCTCGGCGCCGAGGCGCGCGGCGTACATCCCCTCGCGCCCACCCCAGTACGCGTCGAAGGCCGGCTGCACGCTGGCGGCGATCCCCAGCCGGGCCATCGTCGCGATGCCGTCGGCGTCGACCATCTCGGCGTGCTCGAGGCGAGGTCGCGAGGCGCGTACGGTCTCCTCCCCCACCAGCTCGGCGGCCTTCACGTACCCCTCGAGGACGAGGTCGAGACCGGCGTCGCCGATGACGTGGAAACCGCTCTGCACCCCGGCGGCGGCGCACGCCGCCACGTGGTCGCGGACCCCGGCCGCGTCGCGGTACGCCGTCCCGCGGCAGCCGTGCTCGTCGAGGTAGTCGTCGCGCAGCAGCGCCGTGTGCGACCCGATGGACCCGTCGATGTTGAGGTCGCCCCCGAGCCCGACGGCTCCGTGCAGCCCGGCCAGCGCACGGGCCTGGCCCGGCTCGGTGACGGCCTCGGCCCAGTAGCCGACGGTCTCGGGCAGGTCGGCCCGGCGGCCGAGGTCGAGGACGTCGGCGAAGTCCTCGGCGGAGGTGAGCAGCGGTCCGCCGCACTCGTGCACGGACACGATTCCGAGGGATGCCGCCGTCCGCAGGGCCACCTCGATGTCCTCGCGCCGGTCGGCGTGGCTGCGGGAGGCGTCGAAGGCGGACCTGGCGGCGTTCTTCGCGTCCCGCACGACGAAACCGCTCGCCGACCAGCCGTCGAGGGCGTCGGCCCCGGAGAGGGCCACGAGCGCGGTCGAGACGACCGCCGAGTGGCCGTCGATGCGCGAGGCGTACACCACCCCTCCCCCGGTGGCACGGTCCAGCTCGAGGGCCGTCATCGCCCGCTCGCGGGTCCAGTCCTGCTCCTGCCAGCCGTGCGCGAAGACCGGCGCGCCGGGGAGCTCGCGGGCCGCCGCGGCGACGAGGTCGAGCGCCTCGGTGACGGTGCGCGTCCCGGACAGGTTCACCCCGCGCATCCCGAGTCCGGTGTGCGACACGTGCGCGTGCGCGTCGACGAACCCGGGCAGGACGAGCGACCCGCCGAGGTCGACGACGGCGTCCACCGCGTCGGCGTGCCGGTCAGCCCCGGCCTCGTCGCCGAGCCAGGCCACGCGTCCGTCGTCGCCGACGACGAGCGCCGTGCACGCCGGGTGCTCGGGGGTGCGGACACGGGCGTTGCGGTACAGGGTCGTCGGCACGGCGCCACTCTAGGATCCCGGACGCTGGCGCCGGGCCGGGGACGGGGCCACGATGGTGTCGTGCCTTCCCGAACGCCCTCCGGTCCGTCAACAAGCACGTGACCAACCGGCTGACGGTGCACCTGGTCGGTCGTGGCTCCTTCGCCGAGGTCGAGCACGTCGGGCGGCGGTCGGGACGGACGGACCGGAACCCGGTCAACGCGTTCCGCGACGGTGACCACGTGACGTTCGCGGCCGGAGCGTCCTGACCCTCGGTCCGCCGCACGACCTCGACCCGGCCGAGGGCCTGCGGCGGATGCCCGCCCCGGCCCGCGTGGTGCTGCGCCTGGCGTCGGTCGACGGGTTCGTCGAGATGCCGGTGCTGCGCGAGCAGCCCGCCGGCTAGCCCTCCGCGGCCAGGCGCGACTCGAACAGGCCGCGCACCGCCGGGTCGCGCCGCACGATGTCGACGGCGAGGTCGGCGTGTCCCGGGACGTAGCCGTTGCCGACGAGCATCCGCACGTCGGCGGCGAGCCCCTCGGCCCCGAGCGCCGCGGCGGCGAAGCTGGTGGCCATCGAGAAGTAGATGATCGTGCCGCCCTGCGCGGTCGCGAGGACGGCGGGCTGCTCGCAGCCGGGCACGTCGACGCAGACCACGGTGACGTCGGCCGGTCCCCCGGCGGCGGCGACGGCCTCCGAGAGCCCCAGCGGGGAGCGGGCGTCCGCGACGACGACCTCGTCGGCGAGGCCGGTCGGCCGCAGCAGTTCGGCCTCGGCCTGCGTCGGCACGACCCCGATGCGACGGCCGGCGCCGGCGTCGCGCGCGGCGGCCAGCGAGAGCGAACCGGACTTGCCCGCGCCGAGCACCGCGACCGTCGGGGCGCTCCCCCGCGCCAGGTGCTCCGCGACGACCCGGGCGACGAGCGCCGGGGCGCCACAGACGTCCATGACCATGAGGGCGAGCTCGGGCGAGAGGTCCTCGGGCAGGCGCGCGGCGATCGAGCGACCGAAGAGCACGGCCGTCCCGGCCGCGGGCACGCGCTCGGAGCGGCCGTCCCAGCGCTCGAGTCCGTCGGTGACGACGAGCGGGGTCAGCGACAGGGAGACCAGGGTCGCGACCCGGTCCCCCACCGCCAGCCCGAGCGGCGACTCGGGGCCGACCTCCGCCACCGTGCCGACGAGCATCCCGCCGGACCCCGTCACCGGGTTCTGCATCTTGCCGCGCTCCCCGACGATGGCGAGCACCTCGGCGCGGACGGCCTCGCCGTCGCCTCCGTGCTTCTCGGTCAGCTGCCGGAAGGAGGCCGCGTCGAGGTTGAGCGTCTCGACGTCGATGCGCACCTCGTCCGGCCACAGCTCGGGGCCGGCGTCGAGCACGCGCGCCGCCTGCGGCAGCGACGCACCGGCGGGTTCGAGCACGCGGTGGAGGCCGACGGGTGAGCTGGGGGTCGTCCGCACAAGAATCTCCTCGATATCCGACACGCAGCCGCATTTCTTACGGTGAGCGCGTGCAAGGGGCGCCATCCGTCCCGTATCCTGCCACGCATGGCGACGAGCATCGAGCAGCCCTACGCGTACCGGCGACGCGAGCTGGTGGAGCCGGACTGGACCCGCCTCCCCGGCTGGCGGGACGTCACCCGCCAGGAGTGGGAGAGCGCGCAGTGGCAGCGGTCCCACTGTGTGAAGAACGTCGGGCAGCTGCGCGCCGTCATGGGCGACCTGCTCGAGGAGCGCTTCTACGCCGACGTCGACCGGGACCAGGCCGAGCGGGCGACGATGTCGATGCTCGTCCCGCCGCAGATGCTCAACACGATGGTCGCCTCGACCGACGGCCCGATGCCGTCGGCCGGCGCCGCGTTCACCGAGGCGTTCTACGCCGACCCGGTGCGCCGCTACATGCTGCCGGTGTTCTCCGACCGGCGCACCGACTGGGCGAGCCACCCGTTCGCGACGCGCGACAGCCTCCACGAGCACGACATGTGGGCGGTCGAGGGCCTGACCCACCGCTACCCGACCAAGGTGCTCGCCGAGATGCTGCCGACGTGCCCGCAGTACTGCGGCCACTGCACGCGGATGGACCTCGTCGGCAACTCCACCCCGCAGTTCACCAAGCTCAAGCTCGCGGGCAAGCCGGTCGACCGCTACGCCGCGATGCTCGACTACCTCCAGCGCACCCCCGGTGTCCGGGACGTCGTCGTCTCCGGCGGCGACGTCGCGAACATGCCGTGGAAGAACCTCGAGGGCTTCCTCGACAAGCTCCTCGACGTCGAGAACATCCGCGACATCCGGCTCGCGACCAAGGCGCTCATGGGCCTGCCGCAGCACTGGCTCCAGCCCGACGTCGTCGAGGGTGTCGCCCGGGTCAGCGCCAAGGCCCGCTCGCGCGGTGTCTCGCTGGCCATCCACACGCACGTCAACAACGCCGAGTCCGTGACGCCGCTCGTCGCGCAGGCCGCGAAGGCGATGCTCGAGGCCGGGGTGCGCGACGTGCGCAACCAGGGCGTGCTCATGCGGGGCGTCAACGACTCCTCCGAGCAGCTCCTCGACCTCTGCTTCGCCCTCCAGGACGAGGCGAGCATCACGCCGTACTACTTCTACATGTGCGACATGATCCCGTTCGCCGAGCACTGGCGGCTCTCGCTGGCCGAGGCCCAGCACCTCCAGCACTCGATCATGGGCTACCTGCCCGGGTTCGCGACGCCGCGCATCGTCTGCGACGTGCCGTTCGTCGGCAAGCGCTGGGTGCACCAGGTCGACAGCTACGACACCGAGAAGGGGATGTCGTTCTGGCGCAAGAACTACCGCACCTCGATCGAGGGTGACGACGCCGAGGCGCTCTCGCGCGAGTACGTCTACTACGACCCGATCTACACCCTCCCCGAGTCCGGCCAGGAGTGGTGGCGCGCCAACACCGACGTCGAGGCCGTGCACGAGCAGGCCGTCGCCGGCGCCGGCGCGTCCCGCGCCGCGTCGGTCGCCGACCTCGTCTGAACCGCCGGCCCTAGGCTCGGCGGCATGGTCCGCCGCGCACCGTCCGGGACGCCCGCCACCGTGGCCCTCACGGCGGCGGGCGTCGCGTTCACCCAGCACGCCTACGCGCACGACCCGGCCGCGCCCTCCTACGGGCTCGAGGCGGCGCACGTCCTCGGGCTGCCCGCCGAGCAGGTGTTCAAGACCCTCCTCGTCGACACCGGAGCCGGGCTCGCCGTCGGCGTCGTCCCGGTCGCCGGGCAGCTCGACCTCAAGGCGATGGCGAGCGCGCTCGGGGTCAAGCGCGTGACGATGGCCGACCCGGCGGACGCCGAGCGGTCGACCGGCTACGTCGTGGGAGGCATCTCGCCGGTCGGCCAGAAGCGCGCCCTGCCCACCGTCGTCGACGAGTCCGCGGAGCTGTTCGACGTCGTCTACGTCTCCGGCGGGCGCCGCGGCCTCGACCTCGGGGTCGCGCCGGCCGACCTCGTCCGGGTCACCGGCGCGACCCTCGCGGACATCGGGCGCTAGTCGCGCCGCCGCGGGCGCGCGCGCACGTGCATCCGCTCCCCCTGCGGCCCCATGATGCTCAGCAGCTCGACCGGGTGGTCGTCGGCGCAGCCGAACCAGTGCGGGGTGCGCGTGTCGAACTCGGCGACCTCGCCGACGCCGAGGACGACGTCGTGCTCGGCGAGCACGAGGCGCAGCCGGCCGTCGAGGACGTAGATCCAGTCGTAGCCCTCATGGCTGCGCGGGTCGGGCTCGCGCCCGTCCGGGCGCAGCACCATCTTGAACGCTCGTGGGCCGCCGACCCGCTCGGTGAGCGGGACGACCTGCGCGTACGGGTGCTCCACCGGCTGCAGGTGCACGCGGGGGTCGCCGGTGCGGGGCGCGTCGACGAGCTCGTCGAGGGTCACCCGGTAGACGCGCGCCAGCCCGACGAGCAGCTCCAGCGTCGCCCGCCGCGAGCCGGACTCGAGCCGGGACAGGGTGCTGACCGAGATGCCGGTGCCGGCCGAGACCTCGGCGAGGGTCATGTGCCGTCGGGTGCGGACCTCGCGCAGGCGCTGCCCCACGGCGGTCGGGTCGAGGTTTGCCACTCCGGCAACGTACCTTGCCCGCGCGGTCGCCGGGGGCGCATCGTCGGTCCATGACCACCACCTCCGCTCCCCTGCCCGTCGACGTCCTCGTGGTCGGCGGTGGGGCCGCCGGTCTCTCCGCCGCCACCGTCCTCGCGCGGTCCCGCCGGTCCGTCGTCGTCCTCGACGCCGGTGAGCCGCGCAACGCCCCGGCCGGCGGGGTGCACGCGTTCCTCGGCCACGACGGCGTGCCGCCGCCGGAGCTGCTCGCGCGTGGCCGTGCGGAGCTCGAGGCGTACGGGGGCCGCGTCGTCGCCTCCGCGGCCGGATCGGCCCGCCGGGAGGACGACCGGCTCGTCGTCACGGCGTCCGACGGGTCCGCGTGGACGGCGCGTCACCTCGTGCTCGCCGGCGGCGCCGTCGACGTCCTGCCCGACGTCCCGGGGCTGCACCGGCACTGGGGCACGGCCGTCGTCCACTGCCCCTACTGCCACGGCTGGGAGGTGCGCGACCGCCGGGTCGTCGTGCTCGCGACGACGCCGAAGGCCGTGCACCAGGCCGGCCTCTTCGGGCAGCTGACCGCCGACCTCACCGTCCTCGTGCACGAGCCGTCCGTGCTCGACGCCGCGGCGCGCGAGCGCCTCGTGCGGCTGGGCGTCGCGGTGGTGGACGGCCCGGCGACCGGTGTCGTCGAGTGCGACGGTGCGCTCGTCGGCCTCGAGACCCCGGGAGGGGTCGTGCGCGCCGACGCCGTCGCCGTGCAGACGCGGGTCGAGGCACGCGACGCGCTCCTCGACGACCTCGGCCTCGCGCTCGTCGACCTCGAGATGCAGGGGCAGGTCCTCGCGCGGCACGTCGCGGCGGACCCCGTCGGGCGGACGTCCGTCCCCCGGGTCTGGGTCGCGGGCAACGTCACCGAGCCGATGGGTCAGGTGGTCATGGCCGCCGCGGCCGGCACCCGGACCGGGGCGATGGTCAACGCCGAGCTGGTCACCGAGGACCAGGAGCGCCGCCTCGCGGACGGATGACCGCCGTCGCCGTCAGCGGTGGGCGTCGGCCGCGCGCTGGACGTCGGCGACGAGGCGCTCGAAGCCGGCGTCCTCGCCGAAGGCCGCGGCGTCGCGGCCGACCTGCCCGTCGAGCCCTTCGCGGAGGATCTCGGCGTGACCGGCGTGCTGCGCGGTCTCGGCGACGACGCGGACCACGAGGTGACCGAACGTCGTCCGCCGGGTCGCCTCCGGCCACCACGGCGGCTCGGCGGGGGTGTCGAGCGGCACCTCGGCGAGCGCCGCGTCGGAGCGGGCCCACGCCTCGCGATAGAGGTCCAGCACCCACGACCGGCTCTCGTCGGCGCGGGCCCACAGGTCGCCGTTGTCCCAGACCGAGCCGTCCTCGTCCCACGGCAGGGTCGGCGCCGGGCGCCCCAGGGACTGCAGGAAGTACCCGACCTCGACCCCGGTGAGGTGCTTGACCAGGCCGAGGAGGTTGGTGCCCGTCGGCGTCAGGGGCCGCCGGACGTCGTACTCCGACAGGCCGTCGAGCGTGCGCAGCATCGCGTCCCGGGCGTCCTGCAGGTAGTGGTGCAGGTCGCTCGGCAGCCCCGGCGGGATGCTCACTCCCACGGGGTCGAGAGCACCACCGTGGTCCGGGTCGAGACGTGCGCGGCGCCACGGATCCGGGCGATGAGCTCCTCGAGCTCGGCGGGCGTCGCGACACGCACCTTGAGGATGTAGTTCTCGTCGCCGGCGACCGAGTGGCACTCCTCGATCTGCTCGATGCCCTGGAGGCGCTCCGGGATGTCGTCGGGCTGGCTCGGGTCGAGCGGGGTCACGGACATGAAGGCCGTCAGCTGCCGTCCGACGGCGCGGTGGTCGATCCGGGCGGTGTAGCCCTTGATGACCCCGCGCTGCTCGAGCCGGCGGACCCGCTGGTGCACCGCGGAGGTGGACATGCCGAGGGCCTTGCCGAGGTCGGTGTAGCTGGTCCGGCCGTCCTCGGTGAGCAGGTCGACGATGCGCCGGTCGAGGTCTTCCACGGCGTCAGCGTAGTGCGACCTCCCCCGTCACCACCCGGACTCGCCGACCGCCCGTAGGCTCTCGGCATGGCGCTCGACGACGGACGACTCCCGAAGCTGCTGCTGCTCGACTCCGCCTCCCTGTACTTCCGGGCGTTCTACGGCGTCCCGGACCAGCGCAAGGACGCCTCCGAGACGCCGACCAACGCGCTGCGCGGGTTCCTCGACATGATCGCCACCCTCGTGACGCAGCACCGGCCGACGCACCTCGTCGCGTGCTGGGATGACGACTGGCGCCCCCAGTGGCGCGTCGACCTCGTGCCCACGTACAAGACGCACCGGTTGACCGAGGGCTCCGACGCCGTCGAGGAGAGCCCGGACGACCTCACCCCGCAGGTGCCGCTCATCCGCGAGGCGCTGGCCGCGGTGGGCATCGCCCGGATCGGCGTGCCCGACCACGAGGCCGACGACGTCATCGGCACCCTGACGACCCGGCACCACGGGGTCATGCCCGTCGACGTCGTGACCGGCGACCGAGACCTCCTCCAGCTCGTCGACGACGCGCAGGCCGTCCGCGTCCTCTACACCGGCAAGGGCGGTGTGCGGGAGCCGGACATCGCCACGGAGTCGATGCTCCGCGAGAAGTACGGCGTGCCGACCGGCGAGGCCTACCTCGAGATGTCGGTGCTGCGCGGCGACACGAGCGACGGGCTGCCGGGGGTCAAGGGCATCGGCGACAAGACCGCCGCCCAGCTCATCGAGCAGTACGGCTCCCTCGCGGCCCTGCGCGCGGCCGTCGACTCCGGCGACCCGGCGATCAAGGGCGCGCGGCGGACCAACCTCGAGGCCGCCTCGGCCTACCTCGACGTCGCCCCGACCGTCGTCCGCGTCGTGCGCGACGCCCCGGTGCCCGAGGTCGACCTCGCGCTGCCCACGCAGGTCGCCGACCGGCTCGCGCTCGACGAGCTCGCGGCGCGCCACGGCATCGAGAACCCGGTGGGCCGGCTGCTCACCGCCCTCGGGCTGGCCTGACCCCGTCCGCGGCCCGCTCCCCAGCCGGCCGCGTCCAGCGCATCCGGAACGCCGTCGGCACGAACGCCGTCGCCGGGTCGTCCTGACGACGGAACTCGGTGGGAGACAGGCCGACCACCTCGGTGAAGGTGCGGCTGAAGGTGCCGAGGCTGGAGAACCCGACGGCCATGCAGACGTCGGTCACGGGAGTGCCGGTGGTGCGCAGCAGGGTCATCGCCCGCTCGATGCGCCGCCGCTGCAGGTAGCGGTGCGGCGTCTCGCCGAACACCGTCCGGAACTCGCGGATGAAGTGCGCTCGGCTCATGTGCGCGACCCGCGCCAGGGCCTCGACGTCGAGCGGCTCGGTGCTGTGCCGGTCGACGAGGTCGCGCGCCCGGAGCAGCCGCCGGTTGCGGTCCTCCTCGGCGGCGCTCACCGGGCCACCGTACGACGGGTCGTCGCGCACGGCGCACTTTCGGAGAAGCGCGCCTCCGCGTCCGCGCCCTAGCGTCGTCCCCGACACCCGAACCGGAAGGACCACCATGCTGACCCGCAACAACATCTCCTCGATCTTCGTGCTCGACCAGGACGAGGCGCTGCGCTTCTACACCGAGGTGCTGGGCCTGGAGGTCGAGCAGGACATGGACTTCGGCCCGATGCGCTGGCTGACCGTCCACGTGCCCGGCGACCCCAAGTCCATCCTCCTCGAGAAGCCCGGCGCCCCCGCGCACGACGAGGCGACGGCCGAGCAGGTGCGCGCCCTCGTGACCAAGGGGGCCGGCGGCGGCTGGCTCGCCTTCACGACCGACGACGTCGAGGAGATGTTCGCGCGCGTCCGGTCCGCCGGCGCCGACATCACGCAGGAGATCGTCGACCAGCCCTACGGCCGCGACTTCGCCCTGCGCGACCCGTTCGGAAACCACATCCGGATCGGCGAGGTCCTCGCCGGGTGACGCGCCGCGCCGGCCGGCTCAGTCGAGCCGGTCGGCGGCGACGACGCCGCGCATGACCGCGTCGACGGCCTGCCGCGCCGTGCGCCGCAGCGTGGTGTCGGTGGCGGCGTCCCCGACCTGGTCGAGGAGGTCGACGAGCTGCTTGCACCGGCGCACGAAGTCGCCGGCGGCCATGTCCTGGCCGCGCAGCACGTCGTCGAGGCGGCCGCCGGAGGCCCAGCGGTGCACCATCCACGCCATGCCGCCGTCGGGCATCGACGTCGTCGGCAGGTCGTGGTCGGTCTCCAGCTCCTCGATGCCCGCCCACAGCCGCTCCATCTCGCGGACGGCGTCGGCGACCTCGTCGGTCGGCATCCGCGGCGAGACGTCGGCCTCCTCGTGCCGCGGCTCGTGGACGAGGGCCGAGACGGCCGCCGCGAGCCCCGGCGCGTCGAGGCGCTTCCACACGTCGTGCCGGAGGCACTCGGCGGCGAGCAGGTCCTTCTCGGTGTAGAGGCGCCGCAGCCGCTCGCCGCGCTCGGTGACGACCGAGCCGTGCTCGGCGAGGTAGCCGAGGGACTCGAGGGCGTCGCAGATGCGGTCGAAGGTGCGCGCGACCGTGTTGGTCCGCCCCTCGACCCGCCGCTGCAGACCGGTGGTCTCGCGCTTGAGCCGCCACCACCGCTCGGCCCACCGCGCGTGCTCCTCGCGGCGCGGGCACTGGTGGCACGGGTGCTCGCGCAGCTGCCGTCGCAGGTGGTCGGTGAGGTCGGTGTCGGCGGTCGCGTCGGTGCGCCCGCGGCGCGAGGGCGCGTCCTCGAGGCCGTGCGGTGTCGCGACGCGCAGCGCGGTCGCGAGGTCGCGGCGCGACTTCGGCGACTTGGGGTTGAAGTGCTTCGGCACCGCGACCCGGGCCATCGCCTCGACCGGCTCCGGGACGTCGACGAGCGTCAGGCGGCGGAACTGCTTGTCCTCGGTGACGACGCCGGGCCCGGTCGGGGCGCCCTTGGCCGTCCGCGCGGGTTGGACGACGACGGCCCACCCGGCCCGCCGTCCGGCGGGGATGCGGATGACGTCGCCGACGCGCAGCGCCTCCATCGACACCGCCGCCTCGGCGCGCCGGGACGCGGCCCGCGCCTTGCGGCCGTCCTTCTCGGCGTCGGCGAGCTCGCGGCGGATGCGGGCGTACTCGCGGAAGTCGCCGAAGTCGCAGTGCATCGCCTCGGCGTAGCCGTCGAGGCCGTCCTCGTTCTTGCGCAGCTGGGTCGCGAGCCCGACGACGGCGCGGTCGGCCTGGAACTGCGCGAACGAGGTCTCGAGCAGCTCGCGGGTCGTCTCGCGGCCGACCTGCCGGACGAGGTTGACCGCCATGTTGTACGTCGGGCGGAAGCTCGAGCGCAGCGGGTAGGTGCGGGTCGAGGCCAGGCCGCCGACGGCCATCGGGTCCATCCCGCGCGTCCATTGGACGACCGCGTGCCCCTCGACGTCGATGCCGCGTCGCCCGGCGCGCCCGGTCAGCTGGGTGTACTCGGCGGGCGTGATGTCGACGTGCGCCTCGCCGTTGTACTTGACGAGCTTCTCGAGGACGACCGTGCGGGCCGGCATGTTGATGCCGAGCGCCAGTGTCTCTGTGGCGAACACGGCCCGGATGCGGCCGTCGGTGAACAGCTCCTCGACGATCTCGCGGAAGAGCGGGAGCATCCCGGCGTGGTGCGCCGCGAAGCCGCGGCTCAGCCCCTCGAGGAAGTCCCAGAAGCCGAGCACGCCGAGGTCCTCGTCGGCGAGCGACTCGACCCGCTCCTCGACGTGCCGGCGGATGCGCTCGCCCTCCCGCTCGGGGACGAGCCGCACCCCGGCCGACAGCAGCTGGCCGACCGCGGCCTCGCATCCGACCCGGCTGAAGATGAAGGTGATCGCGGGGAGCAGGCCCTCGCGCTCGAGGTCGAGCACGACCTCGGCGCGGGTGGCGCCCCCGGCCGGGCGGCTGCCGCGCGCGAAGCCCCGACCTCCTGCTCCCCCGCCGGGACCGCGCGGGGCGGCGTGGTCGCGGCGCCCCCGACCCCCGCGGTGGCCGCCGCCTGAGGGGCCGCCGAGCCGGCGCGCGTCCTCGGTGTACCGGCCGCGCTGCTCGGCGTTCCGGATGGCGTGGAGCAGGTCCGGGTTGACCCGGTTGCCCGCGAAGAGGTCGAACATCGTCGTGCCGACGAGCATGTGCTGGAAGAGCGGCACCGGCCGGTGCTCGGACACGACGACCTCGTGGTTGCCGCGGACCTCGGCCAGCCACGCCCCGAACTCCTCGGCGTTGCTGACGGTCGCCGAGAGGGACACCACCTGCACCGACTCGGGCAGGTGGATGATGACCTCTTCCCAGACCGCGCCTCGGAAGCGGTCGGCGAGGTAGTGCACCTCGTCCATGACGACGAAGCCGAGCCCGGTCAGCGTCGAGGAGCCGGCGTACATCATGTTGCGCAGGACCTCGGTGGTCATGACGACGACCGGCGCCTCGCCGTTGACGGAGCTGTCGCCGGTCAGCAGACCGACGTTCTGCGCTCCGTGCACGCGCACGAGGTCGTGGTACTTCTGGTTGGAGAGGGCCTTGATCGGCGTGGTGTAGAACGCCTTGCGGCCGGTGGCCAGCGCCAGGTGCACGGCGAACTCGCCGACGATCGTCTTGCCGGCCCCCGTCGGAGCCGCGACGAGGACGCCCTTGCCCTCCTCGACCGCCTCGCACGCCCGGAGCTGGAAGTCGTCGAGCGGGAAGTCGAGGGCGGCGGTGAAGCGGCCGAGCTCGGTCCGCTCCCGGCGGGACCGCGCCTGCGCCGCGGCGTACCGCTCGGCGGGACTGGGCATGTCCTCAGGCTACGTCAGGGGTGCGTCACCGCAGCGCGGTGCGGGTCACGCGAGGACTGACACCGCGCCGGGCACGGCCTCGACGTCGAGCGGCAGCGGCCCGAACCGCTCGCCGTCGGCGTACCCGACGATGCCGGTGGCCTCGAGCGTGACGCGGCGGGCGCGCAGCACCTCGACCGCCGGGTGGCCGACGTGACCGCCGCTGAAGACCTTGGGGAACACGCGCAGGAACTCGGGCACCGGGAGGCGGTGCAGCACGAGGACGTCGAGCAGCCCGTCGTCGAAGCGTGCGTCGGGCGTCACCCGCATCCCGCCGCCGTAGGAGGGGCCGTTGCCGACGGCGACGAGCATCGCCTCGGTCTCGTGCCGCTCGCCGTCGAGGGTCAGCGCGTACGGGATGGGTCGGAAGACGGGCAGCTCGCGGACGATCGCGAGGTTGTAGCGCATGCGGCCCTTCGGCCAGCGCCACAGGTTGGCGCGCTCGTTGACGACGGCGTCGAACCCGGCGGCGAGGACCCCGAGGAACCAGCGATCCTCCCCCGCGGGCGTCACGTGGCGCGCGGCGTCGACGGCGCGCGTGCGCCCGGCGAGGATGCGCTCGACCGCCGCGGCCGCGTCGCGCACCGGCAGGCCGAGCTCGCGGGCGATGTCGTTGCCGGTGCCCGCGGCGACCACGCCCAGCGGGATGCCGGTGCCGGCGACGAGGTTGGCCCCGAGGTGGACCATCCCGTCACCGCCGGCGACGACGAGCGCGTCGACGGATCGTTCCGCGACGGCCGCACGCCCGTGCGCGAGGGCCCCCACCGCGTCCGCGGCGGAGAGGTCGACGACCTCGGCCCCGGCGGCCCGCAGCAGGGTCAGCGCCTCGACCCCGACGCGGGCGCCGGTGTTCTTGCCCGACGTGGGGTTGACGACGACGCCGACGCGCACGGCGCTCAGAGCGGGGAGGCCTCGGTGTCGTCGACGTCGAGCCAGTCCGGCCGGTTGGCGGCCTTGCGCTTGTCGAGGACACGGCAGACCGCCCAGGCGCCGAAGTAGAGGACGCAGAGCGGGGCGGCGAAGACGAACATCGTGAAGGGGTCGGCCGTCGGCGTGGCGACCGCGGCGAAGACGAAGATCGCGACGATGGCGAAGCGCCACCCCGCGATGAGCCGCTTGGCCGGCAGGGCACCGATGAGGTTGAGCCCGACGAGGAAGACCGGGAAGAGGAACCCGAGACCGAACACGAGGATGAACCGCGTGACGAACGAGAAGTACATCGAGGCGGCCTGGATGTTCGACGTGCCCGCCGGAGAGAGGCCGTAGAGGATCGACAGGCTCTGCGGGAGGATCGTGTAACCGAGCCAGCAGCCGAGCAGGAAGAGCGGAACCGTCGAGGCGATGAACGTCAGGCTGATCCGCTTCTCCTTGCGGGTCAGCCCCGGGACGATGAACGCCCAGAACTGGTACATCCAGATCGGGCTCGAGGCGATGACCCCGATGAAGATCGACAGGCTGATGAGGTTCGAGAACGCCGACGTCGCTTCCGCGAAGTTGATGCTGATGTCGCTCTGCGGGTTCGCGTCGGCGTACTGCTGGAACGGGGCCTTGAGGAACTCGAAGATCGGCTCGTAGTAGATACCGGCGACGACGGCGGAGACGAACACCGTGGCCGCGGCGATGAACAGCCGACGACGGAACTCCCTGAAGTGCTCCGCCAGCGTCATGCGGCCCTCGGGGTCGCGAGGGCGGCGGCGCAGTCGGGCCATGGAGGGCGTGGACCCCCGGTGTCAGGCGGTCGGGCCGGACGGGTTGTCCGTCCGCGGGGCGCGCTCGTGCACGGCGTTGCCGTGAGGGTCGGGGGTGACGACGTCGTCCACCGGCCGGTTCGTGCCGAGCGACTCGCCGCGCACGGTCTCGCTGGAGGCGGCCGAGGAGGACTTGCCGTCCTTCTTCATCTCGTCGACCTCGGACTTGAAGACACGCGCCGAGCGGCCGAGGCTGCGGGCGGCGTCGGGCAGGCGCTTCCACCCGAACACGAGGATGATCAGCACCGCGATGATGATGATCTCGGGCGCACCGAAGTTCCGGAACATTACGTACTACCGCCTTCCGCGGTCGAGGTCGTCGTCAGTCTACGCGGGCCCAAGGAGGCATCCGCTCGGCGTTGCGGGTTCCCCGCGCGTCGGCCTGGCGGGCCCGCTCGCGCCGATGCTCCTCGCGGAGGCTGTGAGGATCCTGCAGGACCGCTGTGACCGGCAGCTCCGGGTCGCCCTGCCGCGAGGCCACCTGCTCCAGCTCCTCGACGAGCCGCCCGGCCCGCCCGAGCTCGGCGGTCAGCGCCCGCAGGCTGCGCCAGGTCGCGCGGGCCCGCAGCCCGACGAGCACGGCGCCCCCGACGACGAGGACCACCCACAGCAGCACCCAGCCCCACCACGGCAGCACGGGTCAGCGCTCCCCTGCGGCGGTACGCCGCGGGTAGCCGGCGAGGGCCGCGGCCGCGCCCTCGCGCACCTCGGCGACGACGTCGGCCGGCTCGGTGACGTAGCCGCGGCCGCCGAGGCGCCGCAGCAGCCGGTGCAGCCACGCGGTGTCGGCCGTCGCGATGCGCACGACCTGCCCGCCGCCCTCGGTGGCCGGCACCTCCTCGAGCGACTCGACCGGGTAGTAGTCCGAGACCCAGGTGGCACCGGGCAGCAGGCGCAGGGTGACGACGAGGTCGTCCGGCGCCGGGCGGAACGTGCCCTCGGAGAGGTCGCGCTCGGCGGCCTGCGGCGGCGGGGTGCCGTCGACGTCGAGGACGCTCAGCTCCTCGACGCGGTCGAGCCGGAACAGACGGGTGTCCTCGGCGCGGTGGCACCAGCCCTCGAGGTACCAGCGGCCGTCGATGCCGACGACGCGCATCGGGTCGACGTCGCGCTCGGTGGCCTCGTCGCGCGCGGGCACGAGGTAGCGCAGGTGCACCCGGCGGCGGGTCGCGAGGGCGGTGCGGGCGCGGGCCAGCAGGTCGGCCGAGGTGTCGTCGGCGACCTCCGCGAGCACGCGGCTCGCGGGGTCGGCGGCCTCGCCGGCGGCGGCCTCGAGCTTGGCGAGAGCCCGGTCGACGGCGTCGCGCTCGTCGAGGCCCGGGACCTCGCGCAGGGCGCGCAGCCCGACGATGAGGGTGACGGTCTCGTCGACGCCGAGGCGCAGCGGCCGGGCGATCGAGTCGGCGTTGCCGACGAAGACGCGTCCGCCCTCCCAGTCGGCCTCGATGAGCTCGTCGGGCATCTGGCCGTAGCCGCAGAGGAAGAGCAGCTGCAGGTCCGCCTCGAGCTGCTCGGTCGAGACACCGAGGTCGGCGGCTGCCTCCTCGAGGTCGATGCCCTGGCGGTTGACCAGCCAGGGGACCATCGTCAGCAGGCGCGCGAGCCGCGCGGTGGCGGTCTCCTGCGGTGCGGGCGGCATCAGGACCCCCCTCCGCCGTGCGCGGCGAGGGTGCCGCGCAGGCGCTCGACGACGGCGTCCACGAGCTCCGGCGGCTGCTCGACGACGACGTCGGCGCCGTAACCGGCGACCTCCTCGGCGAAGGACCAGACGTCGCCGTAGTCGAGGTCGACGAGCGACCACTCGTCGTCGACCTCGCCGACCGTCCGGGCGCGCAGCCGCAGCGCGTGGCCCGCCCCGACCCGGACCCGCAGCATGGCAGGGCTGGACTGCGTCGCGGACCCGGCCATGCTGTCGACCATGACCCGCGGCTCGTGGTCGGCCGGGACCTCGAAGGAGCCGGGGCGGCCTGCGCGTCGGACCGTGCCGCTGATGCGCGAGAGGCGGAAGACCCGGGGCGCCTCGCGGTCCAGGTCCCAGGCGTTGAGGTACCAGCGCCCGTGCCACGACACGAGCGACCACGGCTGCACGCGGCGCTCGGCGCCCTCGGCCGCCTCGGGCCGGCGGTAGGTGAAGGTGAGCGGCACCCGGCGCACGACGGCGTCCTTGACGGCGTCGAAGGCCGGCTCGGCGGTGCGCAGCCGCGGCTCGATGCCGATGAGCGACTCGGTGTCG
This sequence comes from Phycicoccus jejuensis, assembly GCF_000720925.1. Classification (GTDB taxonomy): domain Bacteria; phylum Actinomycetota; class Actinomycetes; order Actinomycetales; family Dermatophilaceae; genus Phycicoccus; species Phycicoccus jejuensis. The sequence continues at coordinate 276,306 of NZ_JOEE01000008.1, forward strand.
CGCTCGACCCCCGCGGCCCGCAGCTTGCGCAGGGCCTGCGCCGCCGGGCCGGCGAGCGACGCCTGCGCCCAGGTGCGGCTCGCGAGGCCGAGGACGGCGAGCTCGTCGGGCTCGAAGGCGATGTCGGGCAGCGCGTAGTCGCGCTGGTGGATGCGGTAGCCCGGCTCGTCGTCGTGGAAGGCGTCGATGTCCTCGGTGACGAGCGGGATGCCCAGCTCGCGCAGCTCGTCCTTGTCGCGCTCGAACATCCGCTCGAAGGCCTCGGTGGAGGCCGACTGGCCGTACTGCGGCACGAGCCGGCGGATCTGGGCCTTCGCGAGGGGGCGGCGCGCGTACAGCAGCACGAGGACGAGGTTGAGCAGGCGCTCGGTCTTGACCTGGGCCGCGCTCGGCGCACCTCCCCCGCTCTGGCTGCTCACCCGGGAGACGCTACCCGACGGCTACGCTGCCCCGCGTGATGCACTGGCGCGCCGGGACCGTGGCCGAGGAGGTCCGGCGTGGGCCGGGCTCCGTCGAGCTGGCCGTCGACCTCGAGGGGACGGGCGAGCGGGTGCGCGCGCTGGCCTACACGGCCCTGACCGGCGCGCCCGAGGCCGGTGAGCGGGTGCTGCTCAACGCGTCGGCGCTGCTGCGCGGCCTCGGCACCGGTGGGCTGGCCTTCGTCGTCGCCCGGGGCGACGTGCTGCCGGCCGATCCCCCGGCCGGGCCGGGCCACATCGTCAAGGCGCGCTACACGCCGCTGCAGCAGATGCTCCTGGCCGTCGACGAGCAGGAGTCCCCGCACCACGACGTGCTCGCCGGGGCCGACGACCTCGGCGGGATGCCCGTCGTCGTCGCGGACCTGCACAGCGCGCTGCCCGCGGTGCTCGCGGGCATCCGGTCGGTGCGGCCCGACGCGACGGTCGCCTACGTGATGACCGACGGCGGGGCCCTCCCGGCCGCGTTCTCGCGGGCGGTCGCCGGGCTGCGAGAGGCCGGTTGGCTCGCGTCGTGCCTCACGGTCGGTCAGGCCTACGGCGGCGACCACGAGGCCGTCACGGTGCACACGGGCCTGCTCGCGGCACGGCACGTCGTCGGCGCCGACGTCGCGGTCGTGGCGCAGGGCCCGGGCAACGTCGGCACCGGCACCCGCTGGGGGTACTCGGGGGTGGCGGCCGCGGAGGCGCTGCACGCCGCCGACGTCCTCGGCGGACGGCCGGTCGCGGCGCTGCGGGTCTCGGGCACCGACCGGCGCGACCGGCACCTCGGCATCAGCCACCACAGCCTCACCGCGTACGGGCGGGCGCTCTACGCCCCGGCCGACGTGCCGGTCACGACCCTGCCGGACCCTGCGCTCGACGCCCGGGTGCGGGACCAGCTCGCGCGGCTCGTCGGGACGGCGCGTGCCCGGCTGACGCCGGTGGAGGTGCCCGCGGACGGGCTGGCCGAGGCCCTCGCGACGAGCCCGGTGGGCCTGTCGACGATGGGCCGCGGCCTCGGGGAGGACCCGGCGCCGTTCCTCGTGGCGGCGGCGGCCGGGTCCCACGCGGGGTCGGTCAGCGCACGTCCATGAGGTCGACGACGAAGATCAGCGACTCGCCCGGCTTGATGACGCCGCCCGCACCGCGCTCGCCGTAGGCCTTGTGCGACGGGATGGTCAGCTTGCGGCGGCCGCCGACCTTCATCCCGGCGATGCCCTCGTCCCAGCCGGCGATGACCATGCCGACGCCGAGGCGGAACTCGAGCGGCGCGCCGCGGTTCCACGAGGCGTCGAACTCCTCACCCGTGGAGTGCGCGACCCCGACGTAGTGGGCCGACACGGTGCTGCCGGGGGTGGCCTCGGCGCCGTCGCCGACGGTGATGTCCTCGACGACCAGCTCGGTCGGGGCCTCGTCGCCGGGGAAGTCGATCTCGGGCTTGGTCAGCTCGGTCACAGGGTGATGCCTCTCTGGGTGCCGGTGGGGGTGGTGGGTCAGTAAGCGGCGAGGATGTCGACCGCGAAGACGAGGGTGTCGGTGCCCTTGATCTTGTCGCCGCTGCCCTGCTCGCCGTAGCCGTCCTTCGGCGGGATGACGAGGAGCACGCGGCTGCCGACCTTCTGGCCCTCGAGGCCGGTGTCCCAGCCCTTGATGACCTGGCCCTCGCCGAGCTTGAACTCGAACCAGGGCTGCTCGGGACGGTTGGCGCTGGAGTCGAAGACCTCGCCGTTGCGGTAGAGCGCGCCGGTGTAGGCGACCCGGACGGTCTGGCCCTTCTTCACCGCAGCGCCGGTGCCCTCGACGAGCGGCTGGACGACGGTGTTCGTGGGGGCCTTGACGCCCTTGGCCGGAGTGATGGTCGCCGGCTTGCCGGCGTTCATCGTCACGGTCGGCAGGCCCTTCTTCGGCGCGACGGCGGTGCCCTGCGCCTCGTCGAGGACCTTAGTGGCGCCGACGAGGTCGAGCACGAAGATCACCGGGTCGTCCTTGGTGATGCCGAGCTGCTGGTTGCCGGTCTCGCCGTAGGCGTCGGCCGGCGTGGACGCGATGACCATCCGCGTACCGATCTTCTTGCCCGGGATCTGGCTCTTGAAGGAGGCGAAGAGGTTCTGGTCGTCGAGGTCGAGGCCGACCGTGCCGGTCTTCCACGTGCTCGTGACGACCTTGCCGTCCTTGCCGTTGACGAGGATGGCCTGGAGGGTCACGAGGTCGTCCTTGGTGACGGCCGCGCCGTCGCCCTCGGTGAGGACCTGCGACTGGGTGCGCGAGACCGCGACGGGCGCCTTGACGGTGACCTTCGGCTCCTTCTGGGCCTCGCCGATGACCTGGACGCCGCTGATCGAGCTCGACGGGGTCGTGGCCTCCTCCTCACCGCAGCCGGTGAGCAGGAGCGCGCCGGCGAGGGCGCTGACGGACAGGACGGACGTGAGGCGACGGGGCACGAGTCTGGGACACCTTCGGGACGGGGACGCCGCGCGGAGTGGGACGCGACCGGTCTCCTCACGATAACCGCGGCGGATGGGAACTCCCGCATCGCTCCCTGAGAGCCCGGTGGACGCGGGTCAGGCGGTGAGGCCCTCGATGAGCCGATCGACGCGGGTGTCCTCGGCGAGGAACGGGTCCTTGCACAGGACCGTGCGCTGGGCCTGGTCGTTGAGCTTGAGGTGGACCCAGTCGACGGTGAAGTCGCGCCGCTGCGCCTGCGCGGCCCGGATGAAGTCACCGCGCAGCTTGGCGCGTGTCGTCTGCGGCGGGCGCACCTTGGCCTCGAAGACCTCCGGGTCGGACACGACCCGCTCGATGCGTCCGCGTCGCTGGAGCAGGTAGAAGAGACCGCGCGAGCGGTCGATGTCGTGGTAGGCGAGGTCGATCTGCGCCAGGCGCGGGTGGTCGAGGTCCAGGCCGTGCCGTGAGGCGTACTCGTCGATGAGCCGGTACTTGACGACCCAGTCGATCTCACGGCCGACGAGCCCGAGGTCGCCGGTCTCCACGGCGGTCAGCGTGCGGTCCCACAGCTCGAGGACGCGCTCGTGGAGCGGGTCGGCGGCGCCCTCGCGCTGCACGAACTCGGCCGCCTTCGCGTGGTACTCGCGCTGGAGATCCAAGGCCGACAGCTCGCGGCCGTTGGCCAGGCGCACGGTGCGCCGGCCGGTCATGTCGTGCGAGATCTCGCGGATCGCCCGGATCGGGTTCTCGAGCGTGAGGTCGCGCATGACGACGCCGCTCTCGATCATCCGCAGGACGAGGTCGGCGGAGCCGATCTTGAGCATGGTCGTCGGCTCGGCCATGTTGGAGTCGCCGACGATGACGTGCAGCCGCCGGTAGTGCTCGGCGTCCGCGTGCGGCTCGTCGCGGGTGTTGATGATCGGCCGGCTGCGGGTGGTCGCCGACGAGACGCCCTCCCAGATGTGGTCGGCGCGCTGGCTGAGCGCGTACGACGCGCCCTTGCTCGTCGTGACGAGCTTGCCTGCGCCGCAGGTCAGCTGGCGGCTGATGAGGAACGGCAGCAGCGTCTCGGAGAGCGCCTGGAACTCGCCGGAGCGCGTGACGAGGTAGTTCTCGTGGCATCCGTAGGAGTTGCCGGCGGAGTCGGTGTTGTTCTTGAAGACGTAGATGTCGCCGGCGACGCCGTCCTCGCGCAGGCGCTGCTGGGCGTCGGCCACGAGACCCTCGACGATCCGCTCCCCCGCCCGGTCATGGGTGACCACCTGCCGGATGGAGTCGCACTCGGCCGTCGCGTACTCGGGGTGCGAGCCGACGTCGAGGTAGAGGCGCGAGCCGTTGGTGAGGAAGACGTTGCTCGAGCGGCCCCAGGCGACGACCTTCCGGAAGAGGTAGCGCGCCACCTCGTCCGGGGTCAGCGTGCGCTGGCCGCCGGTGGAGCAGGTGATGCCGTACTCGTTCTCGATCCCGAAGATCCGCCGGTTGCCGCGGGTGCTCACGCGTCCTCGCCGCCCTCGGAGGCCGCCTCGGGACGCTGCGTCTGCGGGTTGGTGGCCGCGCCGCGGGCCGAGTCGCCGTCGTCGCCGGCGGGCACGTCGGCGGTGGGGTCGTCGGAGCTGAGCAGCCGGGCGAGGAGGTCGCCCTGCACGCGGCGGAAGCGCCGGCGCGGCCGATGGCGGTCGAGGACGGCCACCTCGAGCTGCTCGGGGGCCAGCGTGCGCGGCTCGCCGCCGGCCGGGTCGGCGCCGAGCAGGCGGACGGCGAGGGCGAGGGCGTCGGCGAGGTGCATCCCCGGCTGCCAGGCCTCGCGCAGGCCGGTCTCGATCTGCTCCGCTCCCCCGCCCATCGCGACGAAGCCGTGCTCGTCGGCGACCGAGCCGTCGTAGGTGAGGCGATAGACCTGGTCGCCCTCGGGCGTGGCCCCCACCTCGGCGACGACGATCTCGACCTCGTAGGGCTTGGACTCCTGCGTGAACACCGTGCCGAGCGTCTGGGCATAGGCGTTGGCCAGCCCGCGCGCGGTGACGTCGGAGCGGTCGTAGGAGTACCCGCGCAGGTCGGCGTAGCGCACGCCCGCGACCCGCAGGTTCTCGAACTCGTTGTACTTGCCCACCGCGGCGAAGGCGATCCGGTCGTAGATCTCGGAGACCTTGTGCAGCGCCCGGCTGGGGTTCTCGGCGACGAAGGCGATGCCGGCGTCGAACTGGAGGACGACGACCGAGCGGCCGCGAGCGATGCCCTTGCGCGCGAAGTCGGCCCGGTCCTTCATCAGCTGCTCGGGCGAGACGTAGAACGGCATCCCGGCGGTCATCGGGCCTCCTCCGAGCGCTCGGTGATGATGGCGTCGACGACCGGCGCGAGGTCCGGCTGCGGCACGAACCGCGCGCCCTCGGCGTCGACGAGCCCGACGGTCGGCCAGATGCGCCGGCCGACGTCCGGGCCGCCGGTGGCCGAGTCGTCGTCGGCGGCGTCGTAGAGCGTCTCGACGGCCACGCGCACTGCCTGCTCGGCCGTGAGGTCGCGCCGGTAGAGCTTCTTCAGCGCGCCGCGCGCGAAGAGCGAGCCGGAGCCGACGCTGTGGTGGTCCTGCTCCTCGTAGCACCCGCCGGTCACGTCGTAGGAGAAGATCCGGCCGCGCCCCTCCTCGAGGTCGTAGCCGGCGAACATCGGCACGACGGCGAGGCCCTGCATCGCCATCCCGAGGTTGCCGCGGATCATCGACGCGAGGCGGTTCGCCTTGCCCTCGAGGGACATCAGCGTGCCCTCGATCTTCTCGTAGTGCTCGAGCTCGACCTGGAAGAGGCGGACCAGCTCGATGGCCAGGCCGGCCGTGCCCGCGATGCCGACGAGGCTGAACTCGTCGGTGGCGAAGACCTTCTCCATGTCGCGGTTGGCGATGACGTTGCCCATCGTCGCGCGACGGTCACCGGCCATGACGACCCCGCCGGTGTAGGTGACGGACACGATGGTCGTCCCGTGCGGCGCCTCGAGCGCCGCGCCCGGGGGCAGCGGCCGGCGCGAGGGCAGCAGGGCCGGGGCGTGGGCGGAGAGGAAGTCGGTGAAACTGGAGGACCCCGGGACGAGGTACGCGGAGGGCAGGCGCCCGGAGTCGGCTCCGGCGCTCACTGGCCGCCCTTCTGGACGAAGCCGCGGACGAACTCCTCCGCGTTGGATTCGAGGACGCCGTCGATCTCGTCGAGGATGTCGTCGATCTCGCTCACCTGCGCGGCGGGGGCGGCGGCTGCGGGCCCCGGGGTGTCGACGTCGTCGGGCCCGTCGTCGCGACGCTGCGGCTTGATCTGCTCCTGACCGGCCATGGTCACCCTCCTCGGGTCGTGGTCGTGTCCCCGAGCCTAGTCGCAGACCCGGGTTCGCCGACGTCAGGGCGCGTCGGCGTCCGCACCTCGGTCACCCCGCTCGTCGGCGGTGGCGAGCGCGCGCAGGAGCGAGGCCGCGTCCGGGGCGTTGCGGACGATGTCGCCGACACCGGCCTCGGTGCCCCGCAGCGGCTCGAGCATCGGCACGCGCTGGAGCATCCGCTGCCCGGCGACGTCGAAGATCACGGAGTCCCACGACGCCGCGACGACCGACTCCGGGAAGCGCCGCAGGCAGGTGCCGCGGAACCACGCGCGCGTGTCGGCCGGGGGCTCGGTGACGGCGCGGACGACCTCGGCCTCGTCGACGAGGACCTCGAGCCGCCCGCCTGCGACGAGCCGGTGCGCGAGGCCGCGCTCGGCCCGCACGTCGGACCACTGGAGGTCGACGGCCTTGAGGCGCGGGTCCCCCCAGCCGATGCCGTCGCGCTCCCGGTAGCCCTCGAGCACGGCGAGCTTGGCGACCCAGTCGACCTCGCGGCGCGCCTCCATCGGGTCGCGGCCCAGCTTGTCGAGGACGGTGCCCCACCAGTGCATGACCTCGGCGGTGTCGGCGTCCGGCTCGCCCGCGGAGCGCTCCTCCACGAAGGCGGCGGCGCGGTCGTGGTACTCCCAGAGCAGCTCGAGCGCGGTCATCTTCCGGCCGTCGAGCAGCTCGAGGCGCTGGCGCAGCGTGGGGTCGTGCGAGATCTCGTGGAGGGTCGCGACCGGGCGGCGCACACCGAGGTCGGGCACGAGCGCGTCGGCCTCGATCATCGCGAGGACCAGCGAGGTCGTCCCCATCTTCAGGAGGTTCGCGACGTCGGCGTGGTTGGCGTCGCCGATGATCACGTGGAGGCGGCGGTAGCGGTCGGCGACGGCGTGCGGCTCGTCGCGGGTGTTGATGATCGGCCGCTTGAGGGTGGTCTCGAGGCCGACCTCGACCTCGAAGAAGTCGCTGCGCTGGGCGATCTGGTAGCCCGGGGTCCGCGAGTCGACCCCGATGCCGACCCGCCCGCTGCCGCACATCACCTGGCGGGCGACGAAGAACGGCGTGAGGTGGGTGACGACCGACGCGAACGGCGTGGCGCGCGACATGAGGTAGTTCTCGTGGGTGCCGTACGAGGCGCCCTTGCCGTCGGTGTTGTTCTTGTAGAGGTTGACCCCGGGCGGGACCGTGGCCAGGCGCTCGACCGCATCGCGCATCACGAGCTCGCCGGCCCGGTCCCACGCGACGGCGGCCCGCGGGGTCGTCACCTCCGGCGAGCTGTACTCCGGGTGGGCGTGGTCGACGTAGAGCCGGGCCCCGTTGGTCAGGACGACGTTGGCGAGGGTCGGGTCCTCGACGTCGGTCAGCTGGCTCGGGTGCGCCGTGCCCCGCCCCATGTCGAAGCCGCGGGCGTCGCGCAGCGGCGCCTCGTCGGCGTAGTCCCAGCTGGCCCGGGCCGGCCGGATGCCGCGCGAGGTCGCGTACGCCGTCACGACGTCGCCCGAGGCGACCATCGGGTTGGCCTGCGGGTCCCCCGGGACGACGATCCCGTACTCGGTCTCGATCCCCATCACCCGGCGCACGGTCATGTGCCGACCATACTGAGCCCGTGCACGACTACCGCGGGATGCCCCCGCTGACCACGCTCGTCTCGCTGGTGGCCGACCTCGGACGCTCGCAGATCGCGACCGCCGACCTCGCCGCCATCCAGAAGGCGCGGGCCACGCCCCGGCCGCGCGGTGCGCTCGTCGACCGCGTCCTCGGACGGGTCGACCCGGCCGTCGGCATCACCTACGGGACGGCTCCGGCCCGCGACGAGCACGAGATCCCGCTGCGCATCTACCGGCCGCGGGCGCTGCCCGACGCGCGCGACGACGTGCCGGTCGTCATGTGGTTCCACGGCGGCGGCTGGGTCTGGGGCAACGTCGTCGACTACGACTCCCTCTGCACGCTCGTCGCGGGGCAGGTCGGGGCCGTCGTCGTCTCGGTCGACTACCGGATGGCGCCGGAGCACCGGGCCCCGCGGGCGGCCCTCGACTGCGTCGACGCGACGACGTGGGTCGCGGCCAACGGCGACGTCCTGCGCGCCGACACCTCCCGGATGGCGGTCGCCGGCGACTCGGCCGGTGGCAACCTCGCGGCCGTCGTCGCCCAGGTGCTGCGCGACCACGGGATGACGAACCTGCGCCACCAGGCCCTGCTCTACCCCGCGACGGACCTGACGATGGCCTCCCCCTCGCTCGTCACCAACGCCAACGCGCCGGTCCTCGACCGCGCGGCCGTCGACGCCTTCCGCGACCACTACCTCCCGCCCGGCGCCGACGCGAAGGACCCGCTCGTGTCGCCGCTCTGGGGCGGCCTCGCCGGCCTGCCGCCGGCGCTGGTCCAGACCGCCGACCGCGACCCCATCCGCGACGACGGGTCGCGCTACGCCGCGGCGCTCGAGGAGGCCGGGGTGCCGGTGCGCCTCACCAACTACCTCGGCGTGCCGCACGGTTTCGCCACCTTCCCCGGGGCGACGCGGGTCGGGCGGATGCAGCGCGTCGAGCTCGTCACCGAGCTGTCCCGTGCGCTCTCGCGGCCGATAGCCTGACGCCATGCGCGAGATCGTCGTCTTCTCCGGTTCGGCGCACCGCGACCTCGCGCACCGCATCTGCGACGGGCTCGGGGTGCCGCTCTCGGAGTCGGTGACGGCGCGGTTCAGCAACGACTGCCTCCAAGCCCAGCTGCTCGCCAACTGCCGCCAGCGCGACGTCTACATCGTCCAGCCGCTCGTGCCGCCGACGCAGGACTCCCTCATGGAGCTCCTCCTCATGGTCGACGCCGCCCGGGGTGCCTCCGCGGCGATGGTCACCGCGGTCATCCCGCACTTCGCGTACGCCCGCTCGGACAAGAAGGACGCCTCGCGCATCTCGCTCGGCGGCCGGCTCGTCGCCGACCTCATCGCGACCGCGGGCGTCGACCGGGTCATCACGATGAACCTCCACGCCCCGCAGGTCCACGGCTTCTTCTCCGTCCCGGTCGACCACCTCACCGCGCTCGGCGAGCTGGCAAACCACTTCGTCGACCAGGACCTCGACGACACCGTCGTCGTCTCCCCCGACCTCGGCAACGCCAAGGACGCGACCCAGTTCGCCCGGCTCCTCGGGCTGCCGGTCGCGGCGGGGTCCAAGAAGCGCCTCGGCGACGACCGGGTCGTCATCGACTCGATCGTCGGCGACGTCGTCGGCAAGCGCGCGATCGTCCTCGACGACGAGATCGCGACCGGCGGCAGCATCGTCGAGCTGCTGGACCGCCTCGCCGAGCGCGGGGTGACCGAGGCCTCGGTCGCCTGCACCCACGGGCTGTTCGCCGGCCGGGCGGTCGAGCGGCTCTCCGCGCACCCGATGATCCGCGAGGTCGTGACCACCGACACCGTGCCCGCCCCGCAGGACTGGCCGGCACTGCGCGTCCGCTCCGTCGCCGGCCTCTTCGCGGAGGCCATCAAGCGCATCCACGAGGGCGAGTCGGTCTCGAGCCTCTTCGACGGGGTCGACCCGATGCACGCCCCGCCGCGCCAGCGCTCGCTCTTCGACAAGGTGCGCGGATGAGCCGGCTCGTCCCGGCGCTGCTCGACGTCGTGCTCGTCGTCGTCTTCGCCGCCGTCGGCCGGCGCTCGCACGCCGAGGGGCTCGACCTCGGCGGCATCGCGCGCACGGCGCTGCCGTTCCTCGTCGGCACGGCGGCCGGCTGGCTGCTCGCGAGCATCGTCCTGGACTCCGGCCCGCGCAGCGTCGCGTTCGGGGCGGTCGTCGTCGTCGCGACCGTGGCGGTCGGGATGGCCCTGCGGGCCGTGGCCGCGCAGGGCGTCGCGGTCTCGTTCGTCGTCGTCGCGACGACCGTGCTGACGGTCTTCCTCGTCGGCTGGCGCCTCGTCGCCCGGCTGCTGCCCTCCTGAGGCGCCCCTGCCCAGCTTGACCGGTGCCTGCCGAACGTAGGCGCAACTTTTACCCACGCGCCCTGACCTGCGGTTTCGTGCTTCCCGCGTGGGGCGCCTGCGGTGGTCCGCGGGCGCCTCGGCTGGCCCCGCTCCATGCCTTTTCGTAGCGTCGGCGGGTCCGTGCCCACCCCCACGCACCCCCACGAGGAGCCCCCGATGTGCGACCAGCACGACGTCACCGTCCCCGCCCGACTCCGTCCGCTCGGCCGGCGGGCCCTCCTGCGCGGAGCGGGCGGGCTGCTCGTCGCGGGCGGCGCCGTGGCCGCCACCGCCGAGGGCGCGTTCGCGGCGACGTCGCAGAACGGCTGGCCCGCCGGCACCTCGAGCCAGGTGCCGCTGACCTCCCTCGCCGTCGGGGCCGCGACCTTCCCGGCGGGTGTGCGGACCGGTGACGTGTACACCGTCCTGCGCTACGTCGCGCAGCAGGTGAACTCGACCGTCGAGGCCCTCTACTCCCCCGGGTGCTGGGGCCACAGCTACCGCGAGATCTCCGGCAGCACGACCTTGTCCAACCACTCCAGCGGCACGGCGATCGACGTCAACGCCCCGGACCATCCCCTCGGCGCGTCGGGCACGTTCACCTCGGCGCAGGTCTCGGCGATCCGCACGATCATCACCCGCTGCAACGGCGTCGTCCGGTGGGGCGGCGACTACTCGGGCCGCAAGGACGAGATGCACTTCGAGATCAACGTGCCGCCGGGCGACTCGCGCCTCTCGTCCCTCGCGGCGTCCCTCGGTGGCGGGGGCGGCACCCCGGACCCCGAGCCGATCAGCTGGACGACGGTGCGCAGCGGCAGCAGCGGCTTCCGCGTCACGACCGCGCAGTACCTGCTGCGGGCGCGCGGGCAGTCGCTGTCGGTCGACGGCGTCTTCGGCTCCGGCACGGACTCGGCCGTCCGGTCCTTCCAGTCATCGCGCGGCCTCACCGCCGACGGCATCGTCGGCACCACCACGTGGACGGCGCTCGTCGTCACCGTCCGGTCCGGCTCGTCCGGGGACGCCGTGCGTGCGGTGCAGACGTGCCTGTCCGCCAAGGGCTTCGCGGCGTCGGTCGACGGCGTCTTCGGCTCGGGCACGGACTCGGCCGTGCGGTCCTTCCAGTCCTCGCGCAGCCTCGTCGTCGACGGCGTCGTCGGCTCCGACACCTGGCAGGCGCTGGAGGCCTGACCGGCCTCCGACACAGGACTTCGTCCACGAGACCCCGGCTCCGAGCCGGGGTCTCGTGGACATTTCGGGGTGACCCCGAAAAGGTGAGGCGGGTGGGGTCAGAGGTACTGGCCGGTGTTGGCGACGGTGCTGATGGACTTGCCGGGCTCGGTGCCCTCCTTGGTCTTGATGAGCGTGCGGATGTAGACGATCCGCTCGCCCTTCTTGCCCGAGATGCGCGCCCAGTCGTCCGGGTTCGTCGTGTTCGGCAGGTCCTCGTTCTCGCGGAACTCGTCGGTGCACGACTGGAGCAGGTGGTCGACCCGCAGGCCGCGCTGGCCGGTGTCGAGGAGGTCCTTGATGGCCATCTTCTTCGCGCGGTCGACGATGTTCTGGATCATCGCGCCGGAGTTGAAGTCCTTGAAGTAGAGGACCTCCTTGTCGCCGCCGGCGTAGGTGACCTCGAGGAAGCGGTTCTCCTCCTCCTCGGAGTACATGCGCAAAACGACCGCGTCGATCATCGCCTGGACGGTGGCGTCGTCCGACCCGCCGTTCTGGGCGACGTCGTCGGCGTGCAGCGGCAGGCCGACCGTCAGGTACTTCGCGAAGATGTCGCGGGCGGCCTCGGCGTCCGGGCGCTCGATCTTGATCTTCACGTCGAGGCGGCCGGGACGCAGGATCGCCGGGTCGATCATGTCCTCACGGTTCGAGGCGCCGATGACGATGACGTGATCGAGGCCCTCGACGCCGTCGATCTCGGCGAGCAGCTGCGGGACGATCGTCGTCTCGACGTCGGAGGAGACACCCGAGCCGCGGGTGCGGAAGAGCGACTCCATCTCGTCGAAGAACACGACGACCGGGAAGCCCTCGTTCGACTTCTCGCGCGCCCGCTGGAAGATGAGGCGGATGTGCCGCTCGGTCTCGCCGACGTACTTGTTGAGCAGCTCGGGGCCCTTGATGTTGAGGAAGAAGGACTTGCCGGGCTCGCGCCCCTCCTTCTCGGCGACCTTGCGGGCCAGGCTCGCCGCGACCGCCTTGGCGATCATCGTCTTGCCGCAACCGGGCGGGCCGTAGAGCAGGACGCCCTTCGGCGGCTTGAGCTGGTGCTCGGTGTAGAGGTCGGCGTGCAGGTAGGGCAGCTCCACGGCGTCGCGGATGGCCTCGATCTGCCGGCCGAGCCCGCCGATGTCGCGGTAGCCGATGTCCGGGACCTCCTCGAGGACGAGATCGGCGACCTCGGCCTTGGGGATGCGCTCGTAGACGAACCCGGAGCGCGACTCGAGCAGCAGCGCGTCGCCGGCCCGGACCGTGACGTCGTCGAGGGAGGCCGCCATCCGGCAGACCCGCTCCTCGTCCGCCTGCGCGACGACGAGGACGCGCCCGCCCTCGAGCACCTCCTTGCACAGGACGACCTCGCCGACGGTCTCGAAGCCGTGCGCCGCGACGACGTTCATCGCCTCGTTGAGCATCACCTCGCGGCCGGGCCGCAGGTCGCCGGCGTCGATCGACGGGCTGACCGCCACGTGCATCTTGCGGCCGCTCGTGAGGATGTCGGCGGTGCCGTCGTCGAAGAGCTCGAGCACCGTGCCGTACGCGGCGGGCGGCTGCGCGAGCCGGTCGACCTCCGACTTCAGGGTGACGATCTGCTCGCGGGCGTCCCGGAGGGTGCGCACGAGGCGCTCGTTCTGCGCCGAGAGGGTGGCGGCCTGGGAGCGGACCTTGGCCAGGTCGCGCTCGAGCGAGCGCAGCTGGGCCGGGCTGGCCTCGCCCGACCGGCGCATCGCCGCGAGCTCGGCCTCGAGGGACGCGCGCTCGGCCTCCAGGCGCTCGGTCGTGTCCTCGGGTCCACGGGGCTCGTCGGTGCTCATACCCGAGCCTAACCCCGGCGGATCAGGGTGAGCCGGAGGTTCCGGCCACCGAACGCCGCACCTTGCGAACCTTCTTGTCCGAGGGCACCCGCTCGCCGACGTTCTCGGGGGTCCAGTCGGCCTCGGTCGCCTCCTCGCTCGTGACGTAGCCCTTCCCGGGCCGGCGCTTGCGCAGCGGCGGGGTGGTGCCGGGGGCGAGGCGGCGGGTCGTCACGAGGAAGCCGGTGTGCCCGTGCATCCGGTGCTGGGGGCGGACGGCGAGGCCCTCCAGGTGCCAGCCGCGCACGAGGGACTCCCACGCCTGCGGCTCGGTGTACGTGCCGTGGTCGCGCATCGCCTCGGCGACCTTGGAGAGCTGGGTCGCAGTGGCGACGTAGCAGATGAGGACGCCGCCGGGCGCCAGCGCCTCGGAGACGGCGTCGAGGCACTCCCAGGGGGCCAGCATGTCCAGGACGACGCGGTCGACGGTGCCGGGCTCGACGGCCTCGGGCAGCGACTCGACGAGGTCGCCGACGGTCACCGTCCACGCGGGGTGGTCACCGCCGAAGAACTCGCGGGCGTTGCCCCGGGCGATGTCCGCGAAGTCCTCGCGCCGCTCGAAGGACAGCAGCCGCCCGTGCTCCCCCACCGCGCGCAGCAGCGACATCGAGAGCGCGCCGGACCCGACGCCCGCCTCGACGACCGTCGCGCCGGGGAAGACGTCGGCCATCATGACGATCTGGCCGGCGTCCTTGGGGTAGACGACGGCGGCGCCGCGGGGCATCGACATGACCCAGTCGGCGAGGAGCGGCCGCAGGGCGAGGTACTGGACGCCGGCGGTGTTGGTCACCGTCGAGCCGTCGGGCGCCCCGATGAGGTCGTCGTGGCTCAGGTGGCCGCGGTGGGTGTGGAACTGCTTCCCGGGGGCGAGGGTGATCGTGTGCAGCCGGCCCCGGGGGTCGGTCAGCTGGACGCGGTCGCCCTCGGCGAAGGGGCCGCGGCGGTGCTCGGCTCCGGTGGCACTCATGGCGGGGAGTCTAGGTGCGGCGTCGGGTGCGTCCGGCAGCGGCGTCGATGCCGGCGGGCACGAGCAGGCCCCACGGCGCCCCGCCCCGCGTGAGGACGACGACCTCGACCCCCGACTCGGCCATCGCCCGCAGCGGCCGGCCGAGCTCGTCGCCCGGCTCGGCCTCGAGGACGTTGGCGTCGGGCAGGCGCTCGACGAGGGCCCCGACCGGGGTCGTCGCAGGCGCGTCCAGGGGCACCCGCCGCAGCAGGAGGGTCGGGCGGCCGGTGTCGTCGGCGACGAGGACGTAGGCGGGGTGCTCGCGCGCGACGGCCAGCGGGGTCTCGGGCGGCAGGACGGTGACGGCCGCCGCGGCGTCCCCGACCCGGACGGTGTCGAAGAGCCGCTCGACCTCGGCGCGGTGCAGCCCGGCCGTCGCGCCGCTCCACAGCACCCACGCCATGACCAGGCCGATGAGCAGGTCGAACAGCTGCGGGGTGTCTCCGCGCAGCAGCGGCAGGACGAGGAACCAGACGACGATGCCGACGGCGACGAGCCGTCCGATCCACCCGGCGACGAGCAGCCCGAGGTCGCGGCGGCCGGTCACCGCCCAGACGAGCGACTGGAGGGCGGCGCCACCGTCGAGCGGCAGCCCGGGCAGGAGGTTGAACACCGCGAGGAGGGCGTTGAGCAGGCCGAAGGACCACGCGAACTGGCCGACGTCGCCGTCCTGCGACCAGCCGACCCCGAGGCCGACGGCGGCGAGCACGGCGTTGACGAAGGGCCCGGCGAGCGCGACGACGGCGGTGCGCCCCGGGGTGGCGCCGGTGGCGTCGTACGAGGTGTGCCCGCCCCAGACGGTGGCGACCACCTGGTGCACGTGGAAGCCGAGGCGCCGGGCCGAGAGGGCGTGCCCGACCTCGTGCCCGAGGACGGCGACGAGGATCGACACGACGAGCCAGGCGGCGTAGGCGACGCCGTAGGTGGGCCCGTTGACCGAGCCGGCCCGGTAGCCCTGGAACGCCACGAGGACGGCGAGGATGAGCCAGGTCCGGTCGAGGTAGACGGGGACCGTCGCGACCCGGCCCAGCCGCACGGATCCCGCCGGGGCCGGGGGCGAGGTGGACATGCCGCCGACCCTACGCGAGCCGGACGGCATACTGATGTCCTCCCCGACGACGTCCCGAGAGGACCACGAGCAGCCCCGTGAGCGCCCAGCACCGACCCGATGCCACCGACGCCCTGACCAGTGCACTCCGTGAGCGGGTCCTCGTCCTCGACGGCGCGATGGGCACGATGATCCAGGCCCGCCAGCTGTCCGAGTCCGACTACCGCGGAGACCGGTTCGCCGACCACCCGAGCGACCTGCGGGGCAACAACGACCTGCTGTCGCTGACCCAGCCGGACGTCATCCGCGAGATCCACGAGGCCTACCTCGACGCCGGCGCCGACCTCGTCGAGACCAACACCTTCAACGCGCAGCGGATCTCCCTCGCCGACTACGGGATGTCCGAGCTCGCGTACGAGATGAACGTCGCGGCCGCGACCCTGGCCCGGGCCGCGTGCGACGCGGTCGAGGAGCGCAGCGGCCGTCCGCGCTGGGTCCTCGGCACCCTCGGGCCGACGAACCGCACCGCCTCCATCTCGCCCGACGTCAACGACCCCGGCGCGCGCAACACGAGCTTCGACGAGCTCGCCGAGGCCTACCTCGAGCAGGCCCGCGGCCTCGTCGACGGCGGCGCCGACGTGCTGCTCGTCGAGACGATCTTCGACACGCTCAACGCCAAGGCGGCGATCTTCGCCCTCGAGACCCTCTTCGAGGAGCACGACCGCCGCTGGCCGGTCATGATCTCGGGGACGATCACCGACGCCTCGGGCCGGACGCTGTCCGGGCAGGTCACCGAGGCCTTCTGGTACTCGGTGCGCCACGCCCGCCCGCTCGCCATCGGCCTCAACTGCGCGCTCGGCGCGAGCGACCTGCGGCCCTACGTCGCCGAGCTGTCGCGGATCGCCGACTGCTTCGTCTCCGCCCACCCGAACGCCGGCCTGCCCAACGCCTTCGGCGAGTACGACGAGGGGCCCGAGGCGATGGCCGAGGTCGTCGGCGAGTTCGCCTCCGCCGGCCTGGTCAACATCGTCGGCGGCTGCTGCGGCACGACGCCCGGGCACATCGCCGCCATCGCGGCGGCCGCCGCGGACGGCACGCCGCGCGAGCCCGCCGAGGTCGCGCCGGCGCTGCGGCTCTCGGGCCTGGAGCCCCTCGTCGTCGCCGACGACAGCCTCTTCGTCAACATCGGCGAGCGCACGAACATCACGGGCTCGGCCCGCTTCCGCCGGCTGATCCGCGAGGAGGACTACCCGACCGCGCTCTCGGTGGCCCGCCAGCAGGTCGAGTCCGGCGCGCAGGTCATCGACGTCAACATGGACGAGGGGATGATCGACGGCGTCGCGGCGATGGACCGCTTCCTCAAGCTCATCGCCTCCGAGCCGGACATCTGCCGCGTCCCGGTCATGGTCGACTCGAGCAAGTGGGACGTCATCGAGGCGGGCCTCAAGGTCACCCAGGGCAAGGCGATCATCAACTCGATCTCGATGAAGGAGGGCGTCGAGCCCTTCCTCGCGCACGCCCGGCTCGCGCGCAAGCACGGGGCCGCCGTCGTGGTCATGGCCTTCGACGAGGAAGGCCAGGCCGACAGCCTCGAGCGCCGCCAGGAGATCTGCGGGCGCGCCTACCGGCTGCTGACCGAGGAGGTCGGCTTCCCGGCCGAGGACATCATCTTCGACCCCAACGTCTTCGCGGTCGCCACCGGCATCGAGGAGCACGCCGCCTACGGCACCGACTTCATCGAGGCCACCCGCTGGATCTCCGAGAACCTCCCCCACGCCCTCGTCTCCGGCGGTGTCTCGAACGTCTCGTTCAGCTTCCGCGGCAACAACGCCGTCCGCGAGGCCATCCACGCCGTGTTCCTCTACCACGCGATCCACGCGGGGATGGATATGGGCATCGTCAACGCCGGCGCCCTCGTGCCCTACGACACGCTCGACCCGCGCCTGCGCGACGCCATCGAGGACGTCGTGCTCAACCGGCGCGAGGACCCGCAGGAGGCGACCGAGCGGCTGCTCGAGCTCGCCGAGGAGTTCCGCTCCGACGGGCAGGCCGCCGAGGCCGCCGCCGAGGAGTGGCGTGAGCTGCCGCTGCGCGAGCGGATCACCCACGCGCTCGTCAAGGGCATCGACGACCACGTCATCGACGACACCGAGGCGCTGCGCCTCGAGATCGCCGAGGCCGGCGGCCGCCCGCTCGAGGTCATCGAGGGCCCGCTCATGGACGGGATGAACGTCGTCGGCGACCTCTTCGGCGACGGCAAGATGTTCCTCCCCCAAGTGGTCAAGTCCGCCCGCGTCATGAAGAAGGCCGTCGCGCACCTCGTGCCGTACATCGAGGCCGAGAAGGACGAGGCCGCCCGACAGAAGAGCAAGGGCAAGGTCGTCATGGCCACGGTCAAGGGCGACGTGCACGACATCGGCAAGAACATCGTCGGTGTCGTCCTCCAGTGCAACAACTACGACGTCGTCGACCTCGGCGTCATGGTCCCGCTGCAGAAGATCATCGACACCGCGCGCGAGGAGAAGGCCGACGTCATCGGCCTGTCCGGGCTCATCACGCCCAGCCTCGACGAGATGGTCCAGGTGGCCACCGAGATGGAGCGCCAGGGCCTCGACCTGCCGCTGCTGCTCGGTGGGGCGACGACCTCGAAGGCGCACACGGCCGTCAAGGTCGACCAGCGCTACTCCGGTCCGGTCGTCTGGGTCAAGGACGCGAGCCGGTCGGTGCCCGTCGTCAGCCAGCTGCTCTCGGACGCCCAGCGCGGCCCCCTCGTCGACGGTGTGGCCCAGGAGTACGCCGAGCTGCGTCGCCGTCACGCCGCGAAGTCCGGTGAGCGCCCGCTGGCCGACCTCGCCACCGCCCGCGCGAACGCCCCTGCGCTGGACTGGTCCTCGTACCGTCCGATGCGCCCGCACCTGCTCGCGCAGCAGGAGGGCGACCGCTGGTCGGCGCCGAAGGACAGCCGCTGGCGGCGCGCCGCGCACCAGTTCACCCGCGTCTGGGAGGACTACCCGGTCGCGGACCTGCGCGAGTACATCGACTGGACGCCGTTCTTCCTCGCCTGGGAGGTGCGCGGGCGCTACCCCGACGTCCTCAACAACCCCACGACGTCCGAGGTCGCGCGCAAGCTCTTCGACGACGCGCAGCGGATGCTCGACCGCATCGAGCGGGAGCACTGGCTGCACCCGCGCGGCGTCGTCGGGATGTTCCCGGCGAGCTCCGTCGGGGACGACCTCGAGGTGTACGCCGACGAGGAGCGCACGAGCGTGCTCACGACCCTCCACGGGCTGCGCCAGCAGGGGCGGCACCGCGAGGGCGTCGCCAACAAGTGCCTCTCCGACTTCGTCGCGCCGAAGGAGACGGGCCTGCGCGACCACGTCGGCGCGTTCTCGGTGACGGCCGGCCTCGGCCTCGAGGACCGGCTCCAGGCGTTCAAGGACGAGCTCGACGACTACTCGGCGATCATGCTCGAGGCCCTCGCCGACCGGCTCGCCGAGGCGTTCGCGGAGCGGCTGCACCAGCGGGTCCGCACGGACCTCTGGGGGTACGCGGCCGACGAACGCCTCGACAACGCCTCGCTCGTCGCGGAGAAGTACCGCGGCATCCGACCCGCGCCGGGCTACCCGGCGTGCCCCGACCACACGGAGAAGACGACCCTCATGGCGCTCCTCGGCGGTGAGGAGCGCACCGGGGTGCGGCTGACGGAGTCGATGGCCATGTGGCCGGGCGCGTCGGTGTCCGGCTGGTACTTCGCCCACCCGGAGAGCCAGTACTTCGTCGTCGGGCGGCTCGGGCGCGACCAGGTCGAGGACTACGCGGCCCGCAAGGGCTGGGACCTGCGCACCGCCGAGCGCTGGCTCGGCCCGAACCTCGGCTACACCCCGGAGGACTGAGGCCCGGTCGCCGGGGTGGCGGCTCGGCGGTGTCGGGGCCGGCGCCTACCGTGGGCCCCATGACCCCCGCCCTCTCGCCGAGCCGCGCCGCGGACTTCAAGCAGTGCCCGCTGCTGTTCCGCTTCCGCACGATCGACAAGCTGCAGGGCCCGCCCTCCCCCGCCGCCGCGCGCGGCACCCTCGTCCACGCCGTGCTCGAGCACCTCTTCGAGCTGCCGGCCGACGAGCGCACCCCCGCGGCCGCCACCGCCCTGCTCGAGCCCCGCTGGCGCGCCCTCGTCGAGGAGCGCCCCGAGCTCGCCGCGATGATCGAGGACGACGAGCAGCTGACCGAGGAGGCCTGGTTCGCCGGCGCGCGCACCCTCGTCGAGCAGTGGTTCGACCTCGAGGACCCGACCCGGCTCGAGCCGGCCGCCCGCGAGCTGTACGTCGAGACCGAGATCGAGGGCCTGACGCTGCGCGGCTACGTCGACCGGCTCGACGTCGCCCCCGACGGTGCGATGCGGGTCGTCGACTACAAGACCGGCCGCTCCCCCGGCGAGCTCTTCGAGGCCAAGGCCCTCTTCCAGATGAAGTTCTACGCCCTCGTGCTGTGGCGCATCCACGGCGAGGTCCCCACGATGCTCCAGCTGGTCTACCTCGGCAACGGCGAGGTCGTCCGCTACGTCCCGGACGAGCGCGACCTGCGCGCCATCGAGCGCAACGTCCGCGCGATCTGGGACGCCGTCGTGCGGGCCGCGCAGACCGGCGACTGGCGCCCGCGCACCTCGCGGCTGTGCGACTGGTGCGACTTCCACGAGTACTGCCCCGAGTTCGGCGGCACGCCGCCGCCGCTGCCCGAGGGCGCGGGGCTCATCGCGCTCGACCCCGCCCGCTCGGGCGAGGCGTCACCCGACGACGAGTGACGCGACGGCCTCGGCGAGCCCCTGCGGGGTCATCCCGTCGAGGCCGCTCACCTGCACCGCGCCGGTCGTCTCGGGCACGGGCACGACGTGCGGGACCGCCAGGGTCGGCACCCCGGCCGCCACGGCCGAGCGGACGCCCGTCGGGCTGTCCTCGATGGCCACGCAGCGGGCCGGGTCGACGCCGAGCATCCGCGCCGCCGCCTGGTAGGGCTCCGGGTGCGGCTTGCCGTGCGACACCTCGTCGCCGGTGACGACCACCGCGAACGCACCGTCCGGCAGCGCCTCGACGACCGCGTCGGCGAGCACGCGCCACGACATCGTCACCAGCGCGCTCGGCACACCGGCGTCCCGCAGGGCGGCGAGCAGCTCGCGCGCCCCCGGCCGCCACGGCACGTGCTCGCGGACCTGGGCGACGACCCGGACGAGCAGCTCGTCGACGATCCGCTCGGGCTCCCAGTCGATCGGCGAGTTGGCCCGGATGAACTCGGCCGAGACCATGAGGTCGTTGCCGACGAGCTGGTGGGCGAACTCGTCGTTCCACGTCCCGCCGTGCTCCTCGACGATCGCGTGCTCGGCGGCGATCCAGTACGGCTCGGTGTCGACGAGGGTGCCGTCCATGTCCCAGAGGACCGCTGCGGGGAGGCTCATGAACGAGGAGCCTATCGAGCCGTAGGGTGGAGTCCTGACCCGCCTGAGGAGGACCCCCCGTGATCGAGCTCGAGGACATCGGCGATCTGCACGACCCCGTGATGATCGCCGCGTTTGAGGGCTGGAACGACGCCGGGGAGGCCGCCAGCTCCGTGCTCGAGCACCTCGCGGACGTCTGGGGCGCCGAGGTCGTCGCGGCCCTCGACCCCGAGGACTACTACGACTTCCAGGTCAACCGGCCGCGGGTCGTCGTCGAGGGCGGCAAGCGCCGCATCAGCTGGCGCACCACCCGCATCCTCGTGGCCCGCGACACCTCGCTCGGCCGCGACGTCATCATCGTCCAGGGCGTCGAGCCGTCGTTCCGCTGGCGGGCCTTCGCCGTCGAGCTGATGGAGCTCGCCGAGGCCGCCGACGTCTCGATGGTCGTCACGCTCGGCGCCCTCATGGCCGACGTCGCCCACACCCGCCCGATCCCGGTCACCGCCACCTCCGACAACGAGGACACCCGGCACCGCCACGGCCTGGAGGTGAGCGGCTACGAGGGGCCCACCGGCATCGTCGGCATCGTCTCCGACGCGGCGACCCAGGTCGGCATCCCGTCGGTGTCGTGCTGGGCCGCCGTGCCGCACTACGCCGGCCACTCCCCCAGCCCGAAGGCGACGCTCGCGCTCGTCGGGCGCCTCGAGGAGCTCTTCGACGCCCCGATCGAGCACGACGAGCTCGAGGACGACGCCCGCGCCTGGGAGCGGGGCATCAACGAGCTCGCCGAGTCCGACAGCGAGGTCGCCGAGTACGTCGAGAGCCTCGAGGAGGCGCAGGACACCGCCGAGCTCCCCGAGGCGAGCGGCGACGCCATCGCCAAGGAGTTCGAGCGCTACCTGCGCCGCCGCGGCACGGACGAGTCCGGCACCTCCGGCCCCGTCTGAGGGTCCGTCAGAGCCGGACGCCTAGCACGGCGTCGAGCGTCCGGGCCAGCAGCCCGGGCGCGGCGGGGTCCTCGCCGGAGGCGCCGGCCAGGGTCTCGTCGCACCACGCGTCGACGGCCTCGAGAGCGCGCGGCGTCGACAGGTCGTCGGCGACGGCGGCGCGCACCGCCGCGATGGTCGCCGTCGGGTCGGCGCCCCCGTTCGTCGAGAGGGCGCTGCGCCACCGGTCGAGGCGGGTCTGGGCCTGCGCCAGCAGGGAGTCGGTGTACTCCCAGTCGGTCCGGTAGTGCTGGGCGAGCAGGACGAGGCGGATGGCCATCGGGTCGACGCCGTCGGCGCGGAGCTTCGAGACGAGGACGAGGTTGCCCTTGGACTTGCTCATCTTCTCGCCCTCGTAGCCGACCATGCCCTGGTGGACGTAGAGGCGGGCGAAGACGTCGTCGCCGGTCAGCGCGTCGGCCTGGACGGCGCTCATCTCGTGGTGCGGGAAGACGAGGTCGCTGCCGCCGCCCTGGATGTCGATGGGGTGGCCGAGGTGCTCGAGCGAGATGGCCGTGCACTCGATGTGCCAGCCGGGACGGCCGCTGCCGAGGACCTCGTCCTCCCACGAGGGCTCACCGGCGCGGGCGCCGCGCCACAGGAGGGGGTCGAGCGCGTCGCGCTTGCCCTCGCGGTCGGGGTCGCCACCGCGCTCGGCGAAGACGTCGAGCATCTGCTCCCGCGTCCACCGCGAGACGTCGCCGAAGTCCGGCGTCCGGGCGAGGTCGAGGTAGACGTCGTTACCGTCACCCTCGCCCTCGGGCAGCGGGACCCGGTACGCCGCACCGGAGTCCAGCAGCCGCCGCACCGCGAGCCGGATCTCGTCCATCGACTCGACGACACCGCGGTAGGCGTCCGGCGGGATGACCGACAGGGCGGTCATGTCCTCGCGGAACAGGTCGATCTCGGACGTCGCGAGCTCGCGCCAGTCGCGGCCGTCGCGCGCCGCCCTCTCGAGCAGCGGGTCGTCGACGTCGGTGACGTTCTGCACGTACTCGACCCGGTGCCCGGCGTCGCGCAGCGCGCGCTGGACGAGGTCGAACGTCACGTAGGTGGCCGCGTGCCCGAGGTGGGTCGCGTCGTACGGCGTGATGCCGCAGACGTAGATGCGGGCGACCTCGCCGGCCCCGACGGGGACGACGGCGCCTCGGCTGGTGTCGTGCAGCCGGAGCGGCTCTCCGACTCCGGGGACCTCAGGGACGAAGGGGGTGGGCCACGACTTCACCGGGCAAGCGTACGGGGCGTGGTCAGAGCGCCGGCCACGGGATGGCGGGCCAGCCCGGTGCGGGGAGAGGGTGACGCCGGCGGCGCAGCAGCATGGCGACCCGGTGGGTCAGCGCGTCGACCTCCGCGGGGGTCAGCAGCGGCTCGAGCGCGTCGGGCAGGTCGGCGCCCAGCGCGGTGGCCAGGCGCTCCAGGCGGGCCAGGTCGGCGTCCGGCAGCGGCTCGCCGGCCCAGCCCCACAGGACGGTCCGCAGCTTGGGCTCGACGCCGAGGCTGACCCCGTGGTCGCAGCCCCGCACGGCGGCGCCGTCGCGCAGGACGTGGCTGCCCTTGCGGTCGGAGTTGTTGAGCGCGGCGTCGAGGACGGCCACGGTGCGCAGGGCCGGTTCACCGCAGTGCGCGACGACGACGGGCTCCCCGAGCGGCGACTCCCCTTCGAGGACGACGAGCCAGCCGTCGGGCACCTCGCCCGGCGTGACGACGTCGACGAGCGGCGGGGTGTCGTCCTCCCCCACCGACCCGACCCACAGCTGCACCGAGCCGTGCCCTCGCGGACCGTCGCGCAGCACGGTCGGCGGGACGACGTCGAAGCCGCCGGCCTCACTGACCAGCCACGCCGCCCGCTCGCGGGCCACGAGCGTGCCGTCCGGGTAGTCCCAGAGCCGGCGCTCGGTCATCTCGGGCTTGTGGATGGCCAGCACCTCGTCGGCCGGGTCGCCGACGAAGCAGAGGAGCGCGCCGTTCGAGGAGCCCTGGATGCGGCCCACCGGCGTCAGCTCGCCGTGGGTCAGCAGCTCCTCGAGGTCAGCGCCGGTACCCGTTGGCACGAGGGCAGATGTGGCCGGTGGGGTCGAGGGGCTGGCCGCAGAAGGGGCACGCGGGCCGGCCGGCGGAGAGCACCTTGCCGCAGCGCCGGGCGAAGGCCCGCGCCGCGACCGGGTCGAGGACGACGCGCAGGGTCTCGAGCCCGTCCTCGTCGGTCTCCTCCGGGTCCTGGTCGTGGCACTCGATGACGAGGACACGACGCTCGGGGTCCCACGCGAGGGCGAGGGTGTCGACCCGGAACTCGTCCTCGATGGGGGCGTCGAGCGGGTCGGTGTCGCCCTCGCCCAGCGGCTCGGTGGCCGCGCCCTCGGCGTGCGCGTCGAGCAGGTCGTTGACCCGGTCGGCGAGTGCGTTGACCTGCACCTTCTCGAGCGAGACCGAGACGGTGCGACCCCCGCCCCGGGCCTGGAGGAAGAAGGTACGGCCGCCCGGGGGGCCCACGGTGCCGGCGACGAAGCGCTCCGGCGGGTCGAACACGGTGGCAGGCATGGCACCCACCCTAGATCGAGAACCCCGCCGGCAGCTCCAGGCGGTGGCGGGCCATGAGGTCCTCGTCCCGGAGCAGGTCGAGGGTCGGCCCGTCCGCCACGATCGTGCCCTCCGAGAGGACCACCGACCGGGGGCAGAGCTCGACCGCGTAGGGCAGGTCGTGGGTGACCATGAGGATGGTCACGTCGAGGCCGTGGAGGATCTCGGCGAGCTCGCGCCGCGACGCGGGGTCGAGGTTCGACGACGGCTCGTCGAGGACGAGGATCTCGGGGCGCATCGCGAGGACGGTCGCGATGGCGACGCGTCGGCGCTGGCCGAAGCTCAGGTGGTGCGGGGCGCGGTCGGCGAGGTCACCGACCCCGACCGCCTCGAGCGCCTCGGTGACCCGGCCCTCGAGCTCGGCGCCGCGCAGGCCGAGGTTGGCCGGTCCGAAGGCGACGTCGTCGCGGACCGTCGGCATGAAGAGCTGGTCGTCGGGGTCCTGGAACACGATGCCCACACGCCGGCGCACCTCGAGGAGGTTCTCCTCGACGACCGGGAGGCCCGAGACCGTCACGGAGCCGTGG
This sequence comes from Phycicoccus jejuensis, assembly GCF_000720925.1. Taxonomy (GTDB): domain Bacteria; phylum Actinomycetota; class Actinomycetes; order Actinomycetales; family Dermatophilaceae; genus Phycicoccus; species Phycicoccus jejuensis. The sequence goes on from NZ_JOEE01000008.1 coordinate 301,149, forward strand.
CCCGGCAGCAGGACGCCATTGAGGTGCAGGACGAGGGTCGTCTTGCCGGCGCCGTTGGGGCCGAGGAGCGCGACCCGCTCCCCCGGGTGGACGTGGAGGTCGACGCCGAAGAGCGCCTGGTGGCCGCCCGGGTAGGCGTACGCGACGGCGCGGAGGTCGAGGACGGGGGTGGTCATCCGGCCATCCTCGTCGAGACGGCGACGACGAGCGCCACCGCGGCCGGTGCGAGGCCGACGGCCCAGTCGCGGCCGGTGGCGGTCAGGGGCGCGGTGACGGGCATCGACCCGCTCCAGCCCCGGCTGACCATCGCCAGGTGCACGCGCTCGCCGCGCTCGTAGCTGCGGATGAACAGCGCGCCGGTGCCGGCGGCCAGCGCCGGCCACGAGCGGACCGAGCGGGCCGAGAACCCCCGGGAGAGGCGGGCGACCTTCATCCGGTGCAGCTGGTCGGCGACGACGTCGAGGTAGCGGACCATGAACGAGGCGATGAGCACGAGCGGGTCGGGCACCCGCAGGTGCTGCAGCGCCCGCACGAGGTCGCGGGGCGGGGTCGTGACGGCGAAGGTGACGGCGGCCAGCACGCCGGTCGTCCCCTTGAGGAGCAGCGCCACGGCGGCGGTGAGACCGGTCTGCGACACCGTGACCGGTCCGAGGGCGACCTGCGGGCCGACCGCGACGAACGGCAGGACGACCGCGAACACCGCGAAGGGCGTCTCGACGGCGAGGCGGGGCAGCACGTGGCGGGCCGGGACCCGCGCCGTGAGCAGGAGCACGACGGCGAGGGCGAGCAGCGCGCCGAGAGCCGGGTGCTCCTCGGAGGGCACGGCGACGACGGCGAGGACGAACGCCACGAGGCCGACGAGCTTGACGTGGGCGGGCAGCCGGTGGAGGACCGAGCGGCCCTCGACGTGCAAGTGCCGGCCGGGGCCGGACCCCACGTCAGTCGTGGGTCCGGTGGCCGCGGCGACGCACGAGCAGCACGAGGCCGAACATCACCAGGCCGGTGACGACCGCGCCGATGACACCGGCGAGGCCGCCGGAGAGCCGGGCGTCGCCGACCCCCTTGACCCCGTAGTCGGCCAGGGGCGACCCCGCCGCGGCCGAGTCGCGGGCGACGCCCTCGAAGCCGAGGGTGGTCGCGACGTGCTCGAGGCCGTCCGGGTGGCTGGAGGCGTAGAAGGAGACGACGCCGGCGATGACGAGGCAGACGGCCAGCCCGACGACGACGAGACGACGGGTGCTGACGCGCGGGGTGTCGGTGGCGGTGCTCATGCGACGGGCTCCGGGGTGCGCAGCTCGAGCGCGGGCATCCGCCCGCGTGCGACGTGGACGAGGTCGGGACGGGCGGCGACGATGCTCGTGACCGCGAGGAAGGTGATGGCCGCCTCGCCGAGCCCGATGAGGACGTGCCAGCCGACCATCGTCGCGGCGAGCGTGCCGAGCGGGATCGGCGCTGCTCCGCCGACGGCGTAGAGGCCGGTGAAGGTGAGCGCGGCGACGGGCACGCTGACGAACGCGCCGGCGGAGGCCGCGACGGGGATGCTCGCGAGGCGCCTGGGCAGCAGGGCCAGCACGCCGCGGGCGACCGCGTAGCCGACCCAGACGCCGACGACGCCCATGAGGACGACGTTCGTGCCGAGCGCCGTGACGCCGCCGTCGGCGAAGAGGAAGGCCTGCACCGCGAGGACGACGGCGAGGCAGAGCGTCGCGGTCGCCGGGCCGACGAGCACCGCGGCGAGCGCCGCCCCGAGCAGGTGCCCGGAGGTGCCGGCCCCGACCGGGAAGTTGACCATCTGGGCGGCGAACACGAAGACGGCGACGAGGCCGGCCAACGGCGCGGTGCGCTCGTCGAGCTCGCGCCGGGAGGCGCGCACGAGGGAGGCCCCGACGACGCCCGCGGCCACGACGCCGGTGGCGACGGAGGTCGGTGCGTCGAGGAACCCGTCGGGGACGTGCATGGTGACCTCCGGCTGTCGACGGTTGTTGTTGCGAACAGTGTGCAACAACTCCTGCACACTATTCGCAGGAGTGACGGTCGATCAACGCCGGGACCGCGAACCCCTCCGACCGGTCAGCCCGCTCCCCCGCCCACCGTCGAGTCGCCGGCGGCGTGCTGGGTCGGCATCGCGACGAGCCCCGCGAGGTCGCCACCGTGGGTGTTGCTCGTGAGCAGGACCATCCGGGTCGGTGTCACGTGGACGGCGCTGACCGAGCCGGGGTCGACCCGCACCCGCTGCAGCCCGCCGATGCCCGCCCCGACCGCCTCGGCGAGCACCGCCTTGATGGGGTCGCCGTGGCTGACGGCCAGCCACACGGCGGCCTTCCCGTGCTCGGCCTCGACCTCGGCGTCGAGGGCGCGGACGGCGCCGACGACGCGCTCGGCCATCTGTCCGAGCGACTCCCCCGCGTGCTCCTCCGACGGCGGGAAGGTCGCCGCGGCGGGGTCGTCCTGGATGGTGCGCCACAGCGGGTCCTTCGCGGCGTCGGCGAGCTTCCGCCCCGTCCACGAGCCGTAGTGGCACTCGCCGAGGCGCTCGTCCGTGTCGACCTCGAGCTCCGGCACGGCGACGGCGGCGGTCTCGCGGCACCGCTGGAGGGGGCTGCTGACGGCCCGCACGACGGTGAGCGGCGCGAGCCGCTCGGCCACCCGGGCGGCCTGCCCGCGACCGGTGTCGGTCAGGCCCACGCCCTCGGTCCAGCCGGCGAGCACCCCCTCGGCGTTCGCCGTCGAGTGCCCGTGCCGCAGGAGGAGGACGATCGCCACGAGAGTGAACTGTAGGCGTCGCACCCCGTGCTCGGCCCACGCGTCACCCACAATGGCCACCGTGATCGTCGACCGCGCCATCTACGAGGACGGGCACCGCCGCACCTGCGGGGACCTGTCCGACGAGCTCGAGGGCCTGCGTGCCTCGGGCGACCCCACCTCGTTCCTGTGGATCGGGCTCAAGGACCCGACGCAGGAGGAGTTCGACGACGTCAACGTCGAGCTCCAGCTGCACCCGCTCGCCGTCGAGGACGCGGTCAAGGGGCGCCAGCGCGCGAAGGTCGAGCTCTACGACGACAGCGTCTTCGTCGTCCTCAAGCCGCTGCGCTACATCGACCGCACCTCCGACATCGAGACCGGCGAGGTGATGGTCTTCGTCGGCGACTACTTCGTCGTCACCGTCCGCCGGGGCGAGCTGACCCCGCTGACCGGCATCCGGGCCCACCTCGAGGCCGACCCCGAGCTGCTGCGCGCCGGCCCTCTGGCCGTGCTGCACGGCGTGCTCGACCGGGTCGTCGACGGCTACGTCGAGATCGACGCCGAGGTGCAGACCGACCTCGACGAGATCGAGACGGCCGTCTTCTCCGACGCCCGCACCGACACGGCGGTCATCTACCGGCTCAAGCGCGAGGTGCTGGAGTTCCGGCGCGCGGTCCTGCCCCTGGCCGAGCCCTTGAAGATGCTCCACCACTCGCCGCGCAGCCCCGTGCCCGAGGGCGAGCTGCGCCTGCAGCTGCGCGACGTCTCGGACCACCTGCAGTCGGTGCTCGACCACGTCGAGTCCTACGACGACCTGCTGTCGGGCATCCTCTCGGCGCACCTGGCCCAGGTGTCGGTACAGCAGAACGACGACATGCGCCGCATCTCGGCCTGGGTCGCCATCGCCGCGCTCCCGACGATGATCGCCGGCATCTACGGGATGAACTTCGACAACATGCCCGAGCTGCGCTGGCACTACGGCTACTTCGCCGTGCTCGGCGTCATGGCGCTCGGGTGCACGACGCTCTTCCGCCTCTTCAAGCGCGCCGGCTGGCTCTGACCCCGGGCGTGCGCCCGTCGCAGGCCCCGCCCGGCCGTGTCAACGGACATCGCGATCGGCGTGAACTTCCGCGCCGTCACGGTGACGACGCGGAAGCTCACGGAGGACGCGGATACATCCGCGTCCCGCGCCAACATCCGCGTCACCCCAGTGACGGCGCGGGCGCGAGGGGCCGGTCAGGTCGCGCTGATGAGGCCCGCCGCGAGGGCGCCGGCGAGCACGAGGCCGAGGGCCACGCGGTACCAGACGAACGGGCGCAGCGAGTTGCTCGCGACGAACTTGAGCAGCCACGCGATCGAGGCGTAGGCGGTGACGAACGCGACGACGATGCCGACGAGCATCTGGCCGGCGCCGAGGACCTTGAGGTCGTCCCACGCGTCGACGAGCTCGAAGAGGCCGGCGGCGGTGAGGGCCGGGATGGCCATGAAGAACGACAGCTCGGTCGCCGTGACGCGGTTGATGCCGCGGGCGAGCCCGGCGGAGATCGTCGCGCCCGAGCGGGAGACGCCGGGGATGAGGCTGAAGCACTGGACGAGGCCGATGACGAGGCCGTCCTTGAGCGTCAGCTGCGTCTCGTCGCGCTGGGTGCCGGCCGCCTCGAGCGCGTCGTGGCGTGACTCGGCCCACCAGATGACCGCGCTCCACAGCACGAGGGCGGCCGCGACGACCCACAGGCTGCGCAGCGGTCCCGAGATGACGTCCTTGAGGGCGAAGCCGACGAGGCCGACCGGGATCGACCCGACGATGACGACCCACGCGAGCCGGTAGTCGCGCGCCTCGCGGGCTCTGGTGTCGCGCAGGCCGTTCACCCACGCCATGAACAGGCGGCCGATCTTGCGCGCGAAGTAGAGGAACGTCGCGGCGATCGCGCCGATCTGGATGATGGCCGTGTACGCCGTCACTGCGTTGGCGTCGACGGGGAGCCCCAGCAGGTGCTCGGCGATCGTGAGGTGTCCGGTCGACGAGATCGGCAGGAACTCGGTGAGTCCCTCGACGACGCCGAGGACGACGGCCTGGAAGTAGGAGAGCTCGACGGGCACCCGACGAGACTAGGGGGCGCGCCCCGTCATCGCCCAAACGCCGCGCTCAGCGGACGACGTCCGCCATCAGCCGCAGGACGGCGAGCCGCTCCTCGGTGGTGCGCGCGTACGGCGCCACCGAGAGGGTCGTCACCCCCGCGTCGGCGTACCGGCCGACGCGCTCCGCGATCCGCTCCGGCGGGCCGAGGAGGGCCGTCGCGTCGGCGAGCTCCATCGGCACGGCGTCGGCGGCGTCGCGGGGACGGCCGGCGAGGTAGAGGTCCTGGATGGTGTCGGCGGCCTCGTCGAACCCCATCCGGCGGGCCAGCCGGTTGTAGAAGTTCTGCTCCCGGCTGCCCATCCCCCCGATGTACAGCGCGGTGTACGGGGCGACGGCGGCGCGGGCGGCCTCGAGGTCGTCGGTGACGACGACGGGGACGGACGCGACGGTGTCGAAGCCGGCCATCGGGTCCTCGGGCGTGCCCCGGCCGGCCTTCTCGCGCCCCTCGCGCACGGCCGCGAACTGGTCGGCCGAGTGCTCCGGCGAGAGGAAGACGGCGAGCCACCCGTCGGCGACCTCGCCGGCGAGGCGCAGGTTCCGGGGGCCGACGGCGGCGAGGTAGACGGGCAGGTCCTGCCGCGGCGGGTGGATCGTCAGGCGGAGGGCCTTGCCGGCGCCGTCGGGCAGCGGCAGCGTGAAGTGCTCGCCGTCGTGGCTGACGGCCTCGCGGCGCAGCGCCGACCGGACGATGGAGACGTACTCGCGGGTGCGACCGAGCGGGTCGGCGAAGCGCACCCCGTGCCAGCCCTCGCTCACCTGCGGCCCGGACACCCCGAGGCCGAGGAGGAAACGCCCCCCGGAGAGGGTGTCGAGGGTCGCCGCGGTCATCGCCGTCATCGCGGGCGTGCGGGCCGGGATCTGCATGACGCCCGCACCCAGCCCGATCCGCTCGGTCTGGGCGGCGAGCCACGCGAGGACCGTCGGGCTGTCGGACCCGTAGGCCTCGGCCACCCACACGGACGCGTAGCCGAGCCGGTCGGCCTCCTGCACGAGGTCGAGGAGGTCCTCACCCATGCCCATCCCGGCGTACCCGCCGGCCAGTCCCAGACGCATGACCGCAGGCTAGCCCCACCCGCGCGGGCGCGGTGGGTCCGACGGCGCTGACGCCCTGCGTCAGGTGGGTCCTGTGGTGCGAAAAAGGCTGCGGTGAGCCCCGATCGGGCTGTGGAGAACGAGAGGGCCTGTCGGTGCCCGCCGGTAGGATGGGGGCACGAGGGGAGGGGGAGCCGGATGCCCACCACAGCCGCGCCACAGGACATGCTGGATGCCGTGCTCAGCGCCAGGGAGACGCGCACGGCGGTCGGTCCGCTCGCCGCCTCGTCGGGGTCGAGCGCGGAGTGGGCGGAGGCGCTCGGCGCCCTGCGCTCGCTCGTCGACGTCGCCACCGCGCGCGAGGACGAGGTGCTCGTGCGCCTCGCCGCCCTCGAGCCGATGGTGCTCGACGACGGCGAGCTCGTCGAGAGGCACCGGGCGCCCGGGCACGTCTCCCTCGACGCACCCGCCGTGGTCAGCGGCGTCCTCCACCTGTCGCCGCAGGCCGCCGAGTCGCGGGTCCGTGACGCCGTCCGCCGGGCCGCCGACGGACCGGAGGGCAGCCCGTCGTGCACCGGGCTGGGCGGGTTGCACAGGGCGATGGCCTCCGGCGCGCTGGACGCCCACCGCGCCCACGTCGTGGCGGGGAGCTCGAGGAGGCACCGGCCGACGTCGCCCGCACGGTCGTCGACGCCGTCGCACCGTGGTTCGAGCGGGAGGACGCGAGCCGGCTGCGGCGCAGGGTCCGTCGCGTCCTCGCCCGCCTCTCCCCCAACCTGCTCCGGCAGCGAGCGGTCCGCGAGCGTGCGGCCTCCTCGCTGCGGCGCTGGGCCGACGAGCCCGGGGTCGACACCTGGCTCGGCACCTTCCCCTCCGAGGAGGCGTGCCCGGCCTGGGCCGCCGTCGACGACCTCGCGCAGCGCTACGTGGCCGACGGCACCTGCGCCACGATCGACCGGGCCCGGGCCAAGGCGCTGACCGACCTCGTCGTCGCCCACGCCTCGGTCGAGGTCCGGGTCGTCATGGCGTCCGCGGCCGTCGCGGACCTCCCGGCCGACGCGCTCGTCGAGGTCGTCGGCCCCGGCGGCCCCGATCCGGTGCTCGTCGAGGCCGGATGGCTCGCCACGGCCGCCTACCGCCCCGGCGCCCGCCTCGCCGCGTTCGTCCGGGACCGGGACCGGCACTGCCGCTTCCCCGGCTGCCCCGTCTCGGCGCGGTTCTGCGACGTCGACCACGTCCGTCCCTGGCCGGCCGGTCCCACCGACGCCGCCAACCTCGTCTGCCTCTGCCGTCGACACCACCGCGTCAAGCAGCGTCCGGGGTGGCGCGTGACGCTCTCGGCCGACGGCGAGCTCACGTGGCTCGACCCGGCCGGTCGCACCCGGACCACGCGACCACCCGACCCGCCCGGGCTCGTCCTGCGGCGGACCGAAGAGGAGGCTCCGGCGCCATCCTCGACGGCCGCACCCCGTCTGGCCGTCCCCGACGGCCCGCACTCGGCGCTCGAGCACCGGCTCGAGTCCGCCGCCCTGGCCGGGCGACCACGCGACGGCTGCCGGGTCGAGCTGCACCACTCGTCGGGGTGGCCCCCGGTCGACCTGCCGCCGCACAGTCGCCGAGCGCCGTCACGACCCCGGCGAAGCGCCGCCCTTCTGACCGGTCAGCCCCTGGCCAGGAGCTCGTCCAGCATCTCGGGCTCGCGGTGGTACCCGGCGAGGTGCCCCGCGTCGTGCCACTCCACGAGCCTCGCGTGCGGGAGCACCGCGACGAGACGACGTGCCGCCTCCGTCGGGACGTTGCGGTCCTCGACCGCCTGGAACCACGTGAGCGACGTCGACACCTGTCCCGGATCGAGGTCCCACGGGGAGAGCAGGGCGACCACCTCGTCGACCCAGCCGTCGGGGCCGGCGCCGAGCGCCTCGGTGACCGCGCGGGTGAAGGCGGCGCTCCACCCAGGGTCCTGGAGGGTGGCGACGTCCGCGGCCGGAGCGGTCTCCATGACTGCGGTGAACGCCGCGAGCGGGTCGGCGACGAGCGCGTCGCGCGCGGCGCCCAGGAGCTGCTCGAGGCCCGTCCGGTCCCCGGCCGCCACGAGGCGATGGCTCTCGCGGTTCATCGGGATGGTCGCGTCCGCCTCCTCGGGCGTGAGCGGGGCGAGGCCGTTGACGACGGTCGCCGCCCGGACGCGGTCCGGGTGGCGGGCACAGAAGGCCAGCTCGTGCGCCGCCCCGCCGCTCGCCCCGAGGACGAACGCCGACTCCACGCCGAGCCGGTCGAGCACCCGGGCCAGGTCGTCGGCGTGCTCGGCGAGGCCCCGGCCGGGCAGTCGGGTCGAGGCCCCCAGGCCGGGGCGCTCGGTCGTGACGACGCGCAGGCCGCGCTCGCGCCACGGTCCGGTGTCGGCGCGCACGCTCCAGCGCGACCCCGGGGTCCCCGGCACGCGCAGGAGCAGAGGTGAACCGGGCGCACCCCACTCGGTCCACGCCACGGATCGCCCGTCCGGCGTCGTCAGCCGGCCTTCGCGGTAGCCCTCGTCCCACGCCACGGCAACGACGATCCCACCATCCGGCGGCGGTCGGCCAGGTCTCGCGCGGCCTCGTCCCAGGTCGGGTGCTCGAACTCGAAGCCGGCCTCGAGCAGCCGGCCGGGCACGACCCGACGGCTCTTGAGGAGCAGCTCGGTGTCGGTGCGCAGGGCCAGCGCGCCCAGCTCGGCCATCCACGCGGTGGCCGGCAGCCCCGGGCGCCCGCCCCACGCCCGGCGCAGGCCGCGCATCAGGTCGCGCTGGGTCACCGGGCCGGGGGCCGCGAGGTTGACCGGACCGGCCAGGTCGTCACGTTCGAGGAGGAGGAGCACCGCCCGGACGAAGTCGGCGTCGTGGATCCACGACACGTACTGCCCTCCCCCGGCCACCGGTCCCCCGACTCCCAGGCGGGCCATCCACGACATGACGTCGAAGACCCCGCCCCGGTCCGGGCTCATGACCATCGCGGCGCGCAGGGCCACCCGGCGGGTGTGCGGCAGGTCGGCCTCCTGCTGCGCCGCCTCCCACGCCCGCGCGATGCGCACGCTGTACTCCCAGTAGCCCGGGACGCCCCGCTCGTGCCCGCCGATGACCCCGGTCGCCTCGTCGTGCGCACCGTCGCGGCGGTCGGCGTAGATCGTGGCGGTGCTCATCTGCAGCCAGACCGGCGGCGGCGCTGCGGCCGCCTCGAGGGCCCGGCCGACGGCGCGCGTCGAGTCGACGCGCGAGTCCATCATCTGCCGCAGGTTCTTCTCCGTGTAGCGACAGCTGACGGTCCGACCCGCGAGGTTGACCACCGCGTCGGCGCCGTCGAGCTCACGCGCCCACTCCCCCACCGTCCGCCCGTCCCAGACGACGTGCCGCACCCCGCCCTCGAGCTGCTGCGGGCTGCGGCTGAGCACGACGACCTCGTGCCCGGTCGCCGCGAGCGCCCTGCGCAGGATGCCTCCGACCTGACCGGTTCCCCCCGGGATGACCACCTTCACGAGGCCGAGCATAGGTGCGCGCCCCGCGGTCCGCACGAGGGCAAACCCGGTGGCGGGCACCCGGGCAGGACGGACCCGTCCTCGAGCTGGCCGTCGGCACCGGGCGGGTGGCCATCCCTCTCGCCGAGCGGGGCCTCGAGGTGCACGGCATCGAGGTCTCCGAGCCCATGGTGGACGTCCTGCACCACAAGCTCCCCGGCCTCCCGGTGACCGTCGGTGACATGGCGAGCGCCGGCTGCCCCCGGGCCAGACGGCCGTCCCGTTCGACGTCTCGCCCGACCACGTGGGGTTCCACACCTACGACCCGGCGACCCAGGAGGCCACCTCGCACCACTACACGCGCGAGCCCGACGGCTCGTTCCGGAACGGCGAGCACCACTTCCGCTACGTGTGGCCGTCCGAGTGCGACCTCATGGCGCGCCTCGCCGGGATGGAGCTCGAGCGGCGCAGCGCCGACTGGCGGGGCTCCCCCTTCACCGCGGACAGCGAGGCCCACGTCTCGGTGTGGCGCAGGCCGGTCGACGCGCGCGGGTAGGGTCGCGGCCATGGAGACGCGCCGCCTCGGAGCCACCGGACTCACCGTCTCGCGGCTCGGCCTGGGGACGATGGCGTGGGGCACCCGCACGTCGGCGGAGGACGCCAAGGACCTCCTCACGGCGTTCCGGTCGGCCGGCGGCACCCTCGTCGACACCGCCCACGGCTACGCGGGCGGCGCCGCCGAGGAGCTGCTCGGTGACCTCCTCCGGGGCCCGGACCGCGACGAGGTCGTCCTCGTGACCAAGTCCGGCATCAGCCGGTCCACGGGCCACCGGGTCGTCGACTGCTCCCGCCGCACGATGCTCCACCAGCTCGAGCTGTCGCTGCGCCGCCTGGGCACCGACCACGTCGACGTCTGGCTCGCGCACACCTGGGACGACGAGACCCCGCTCGAGGAGACCGTCAACGCCCTCGTGCACGCCTGGCAGAGCGGACGGGCCCGCTACGTCGGCGTCTCCAACCACGTCGGCTGGCAGGCCGCCCGCACGATGTCGCTCCTCCAGGACGCCGGCGTCCCGCTGGCCGTCGACTCGGTCGAGTACTCCCTCGTCGAGCGACGTCCCGAGCGCGAGCTCGTCGCCGCGGCGGCCTCGCTCGGGTTCGGCCTCCTGCCCTGGTCGCCGCTCGGCCGCGGGGTCCTCACCGGGCGCTACCGCGCCGGGGTGAGCGCCGACTCGCGGCTGGCCTCGGAGGAGTTCTCGCGGTTCGCCGGACGACACGTCGGCGACCACACCCGCGGTGTCGTGGACGCCGTGCGCACCGCGGCGGACGGCCTCGGCCTCCCGCCGGCCGTCGTCGCGCTCGCGTGGGTCCGTGACCGGCCGGGAGTCGCCGCGCCCGTCGTCGGGCCGCGCACACCGGGCCAGCTGAGCGTGCTCCTGGCCTCCGAGGGCCTCGACCTGCCGGAGCAGATCGTCGACGCCCTCGACGAGGTCTCGGCCGAGCACGCCTGATCCGCGGCCCGCGGGCGGTGCGGACGAGGGCTCAGTCGTCCTTCTCGTCGTCGTCGTCCTCGTCGTCGAACTCGTCGTCGTCGAGACCGGAGTAGATCCGGGCGCGGTCGCCGTCCTCGTCGTCGTGGTCGTCGAGGTCCTCGTCGTCGTCCCCGGCGTAGACGTCGAGCGGCGTCATCTCGCCGTAGGCGTCGTAGAGGGCGCCGTCGTACTCCTCGAAGGCGTCGGCGACGTCCTCGTAGGCGGCGACGACGGTCGGGTCGTCCTCACCGCGCCGGGTGCTCGCGGCCTCCAGGTGCCGCTCGAGAGCGGACACGAGGTGGGCGAGCGCGGCGCGCGGGTCCGAGGCCATGTCCCGAACCGTACCGGTCCTGGCGCAGAATGTGTCGGTGGCCGACTACGAGTACCTCGTCCTGAGCTTCGGGCGCGAGGTGAAGCGCAACGACATCCGCCGCGCCCTGACCGAGCACGCCGAGTACGGGCACTGGGAGCTGGCGACCACCCGCACCTACGTGGGTGGGCTGACCCGCACCTGGCTGCGCCGGAAGATCATCCGCGCGCGCCGCACCTACGACATCGCCGTCTGACGACGCCGCGGGCGCGGCTCAGCAGGTCTCGAGCAGGCGCCCGAGGACGCGCGTGCCGAAGCGCAGCGAGTCCGTGGGCACGCGCTCGTCGATCCCGTGGAACATCGGGGCGAAGTCGAGGTCGGCCGGCAGCCGCAGCGGGGCGAACCCGTAGCCGGTGATGCCGAGCAGCGACAGCGCCTTGTTGTCGGTGCCCCCGGAGAGGCAGTACGGCAGCACCTCGGCGTCCGGGTCCTCGGTGCGCAGCGCGTCGACCATCCGCTCGACGATCGGCGCGTCGAACGGCGCGTCGAGGGCGATGTCGCGGTGGAGCACCTCGACCTGCACGTGCTCCCCGGCCAGCTCGCGCAGGGTGTCCATGAGCAGGTCCTCGTGCCCGGGCAGGAAGCGGCAGTCGACGTTGGCCGAGGCGTGCTGCGGGATGACGTTGTGCTTGTACCCGGCGTCGAGCATCGTCACGTTGCTCGTGTCCTGGAGGGTGCCGCGCACGAAGCCCTGGGCGCCGCCGAGGTGCTCGAGCAGGTCCTCGAGGTCCTCGTCGGACCAGCCGGTGCCCGTCAGCTCGGACAGCCCGTCGAGGAGCGTGCGCACCGACGGGATGTACTCGCGCGGCCACTTGTGCGCCGCGATCCGGGCGATCGCCTCGGCCAGGCGCACGATCGCGTTCTCGTCGTTGGGCACCGACCCGTGCCCGGCGCGCCCGGTGGCGGTGAGCCGCAGCCAGGCGATGCCCTTCTCGGCCGTCTGCAGCAGGTACGTGCGACGCTCCTGCCCGTCACGGTCGGTGACCGTGACGCTGTAGCCGCCCACCTCGCTGATCGCCTCCGTGACGCCCTCGAAGACCTCGGGGTGCTGCTCGACCATGAAGTGCGAGCCCTGCACGCCCCCGGCCTCCTCGTCGGCGAAGAAGACGACGACGAGGTCGCGCGGCGGTATGACGCCGCGGCGAGCGATGTCGCGGACCGAGGCCAGCATCATCGCGTCCATGTCCTTCATGTCGACGGCGCCGCGGCCCCAGACGCAGCCGTCGCGCTCCTCCCCCGCGAACGGGTCGACGGACCAGTCCTCGGCGTTCGCGGGCACGACGTCGAGGTGGCCGTGGACGCACAGGGCGCCGCGCTCGCGGTCGGCGCCCGGGATGCGGACCGCCACGGTGACCCGACCGGGCTCGGACTCGTAGGTCTGCGGGTCGAGCCCGACCTCGCGCAGCTGCTCGACGACGTAGGCGGCCGCCTCGGCCTCACCGGGACCGCTCCCGTCGCCGTAGTTGCTCGTGTCGATGCGGATCAGCTCCTGGCAGATCCGGACGACCTCGTCCTCGGGGCGCAGCGTGTCGGTCATGTCCCCCACCCTAGGAGCCTCGGCGCGGCAGGGGCGATTTCGGTTCCGGGCCGGTGACCGTGTAATGTTTCGCGCTGTCGGAAGGCCTCCCCACGGGCCCGAAGAACACCACTCGTCCGGGTGGCGGAATTGGCAGACGCGCTAGCTTGAGGTGCTAGTGCCCGTATAGGGCATGGGGGTTCAAGTCCCCCCTCGGACACAAACGGCATGGTCCGTGATCAGCGAGAAATCGCTGGTCACGGGCCATTCGTCGTTTCTGGGCAGAGGTGCACGAGTACGCACGGATGCGCAGAAGTGGTCTCTCATCCGACACGCAACCGACACGAAACGACACGAGGAGACACTCATGGCACGACGAGGCTTCGGCCAGATCCGCAAGCTGCCCTCCGGCCGGTGGCACGCGCGGTACACCGGCCCAGACACCGCGCTCCACAACGCCTGAACCGCCCCGGCGAGTCCGGAGACTCAGTTGCGTGACAGCTCGGCCGGCGGCTGGGCTGCTGTTTGAGCGTAGTAGTGGTCCTCGGCCTCGGCCGGTGGGATGTCGCCGCAGTACTCGTACAGGCGGCGATGGTTGAACCAGTCGACCCACTCGGCGGTGGCAACGGATCCGAGGTCGGCGCCGGTGCGTTGCCGG
>NZ_JOEE01000009.1 GCF_000720925.1 Phycicoccus jejuensis
GTCGTAGCAGGAGGGCTGGGTGGTGCCGTAGTCGGCGATCGAGGTGGTGAAGTCGCTGACGGCGCCGGCGTTGTCGCTGTTGTAGAAGAGGCAGAACTCGCCGGTGTCGCAGACGCCGTCCCGGGCCGCGGCCTGGGCGGGGGCGCTCGCGGCGACGAACGCCGTCGTCGCGGTGAGGGCGGCCGCGGCGCTCGCCGCGACCTTCTTGAGGGTGGTGCTCATCACGTCCTCCTGACGTGGGGGTGGACGGGCGCCGCGGTCGCGGCAGCCCGGATCGGGGGAGCGGGTCCCCCGGGGGTCACGACGGTCGCTGGTACTCCTCCCAGGTGCGGATGGTGACGCGGGGCCCGTCGTCGGGGCCGCGGTTCGCGAGGCCGTTGCGGCCGAGGTGGTAGTCGCCGACCTGGTGCTGGGCGGCGCTCGAGAGGTCGGTGTCGCTCATCGCGACGGCGTGCACGTGCCAGGGCCAGTCGCCCTGGGCGGGCGAGCGCAGCCAGGCGGCGAAGCCGACCTCGCGCAGCGCGCGGACGACGCTCGTGCGGGCGGCCGGGCCGAGGGCCTCGGCGTCGAGGTCGAGGGTGCCGCCGCCGTCGTGGGTGCCGGCCGACGTCGGGTCGCCGCCGGGGTTGTAGGAGCCCTGCTCGACGACGAGGGTGCGCCCGGCGCGCGCCTCGGCCGCCCGCAGCATCGAGCGGGTCCTCGTGTTCACCGTGACGCCGCGGAAGGCGACCTTCGAGCCGGGGGTGAGCGGCCGGACGACGGTCCACCGGCCGTCGCCGAGGCGGGTGAGCGACGTGCGCCCGGGTAGACCGTTGGCCGCGAGCCCGGTGTACCCGAGCGAGCGCTGCCAGGCCGCGTACGCCGAGACCGTCAGGGTGCCGAAGTGGCCGTCGACGTAGGCGGGGTCGAGGAGGCCGCGGTCGGCGAGGGCGCGCTCGACGAGCCGCACGCTCGAACCGGCGCCGGTCGTCAGGGCGCTGTCCGGACGGCGCGGGTCGACCTGGGCGGCGAGGACGACGGCCTCCATGTCGACGCTTCCGGCGGCCGCGGCGCTCGGGGCGCCGAGGGCGAGACCGAGCGGGGCGACGACCGCGCCGGCCAGGGCGGCGCGGCGGGTGGGACGGTGGGGCACGGGGTCCTCCTGCGGGGCGGGGTGGTGCGGTGCCGCCACGCTGGTCGTCCGGCGCGGCGTCCGCGCGCCGGCGGTGTCCCCGGACGGTCTGACACCCCGTGTCAGGCCCCTGACCTGCGCTGACACCATCCATGTCAGGAGCCCGGCCGTCCCCGTCCCGGCCGACGAGGACCGAAATCCGGTGCGCGGTCGTCGGAGGGCTCGGCTAGCGTCACCCCTCGTGACCGACGACGTGCTGCTGCGGGCCCGGGGCCTCACCAAGAGCTTCGGCGACTTCACGGCCGTCGACGGCATCGACGTGCAGGTGCTGCGCGGGGAGGCCTTCGGGTTCCTCGGCCCGAACGGCGCGGGCAAGTCCTCGACGATGAAGATGGTCGGCTGCGTCTCGCCGGTCTCCGGTGGCGAGCTGCGCATCCTCGGGATGGACCCCGCCGCCGACGGCGCCGCCATCCGCGCCCGGCTCGGGGTCTGCCCCCAGCAGGACATGCTCGACGAGGACCTCTCGGTCGAGGAGAACCTCTGGGTCTACGGGCGCTTCTTCGGCCTCTCCCGCAAGGAGGTCCGCGCGCGCACCGACGAGCTCCTCGACTTCGCCCAGCTGACCGAGCGCCGTCACGACCGCGTCGAGCCGCTGTCCGGTGGGATGAAGCGTCGGCTCACCATCGCGCGGGCGCTCGTCAACGACCCCGAGGTCCTCCTGCTCGACGAGCCGACGACCGGCCTGGACCCGCAGGCCCGGCACGTCCTCTGGGACCGCCTCTACCGGCTCAAGCGCGAGGGCGTCACGCTCATCATCACGACGCACTACATGGACGAGGCCGAGCAGCTGTGCGACCGGCTCGTCGTCATGGACCACGGCCGGATCGTCGCCGAGGGCAGCCCGCGCGAGCTCATCGACACCTACTCCACGCGCGAGGTCGTCGAGCTGCGCTTCCCGGTCGACGAGCAGGAGCGGCACGTCGACGCCGCCCGCGCCGTGGCCGAACGGGTCGAGGAGCTGCCCGACCGCCTGCTCGCCTACACCGCCGACGGCGACGAGACCCTGGCCCGGCTCCACGAGCGCGGCGTCCGACCGCTGTCCTCGCTCGTGCGCCGCTCGACGCTCGAGGACGTCTTCCTCCACCTCACCGGTCGCTCGCTGGTCGACTGATGTCCGCGCCCACCGTCCCCGGACCCGCCGTCGCCGACGCCCCGAGCGGGCGCCTCGGCCCGGGCCCGCGCCGCCCCACGAGCCGCGGCGAGCGGCTCGGCGCGGTGATGGCCCACCACCTGTACGTCTACCGGCGCACGTGGAAGGGCTCGGTCATCGGGCGCTTCGTCTCGCCGCTGTTCTTCCTGCTCTCGATGGGTCTCGGCCTCGGCGCCCTCGTCGACGCCCGCGCCGGCGGGGTCGAGGGCCTGCCGTACCTGCGCTACGTCGTCCCCGGCATCGTCGCGATGCAGGCGATGATGCTCGCGTTCGGCGACTCGACCTACGCCGTCATGGGCTACATCAAGTGGAACCGGATGTACTCGGCGATGCTCTCGACGCCGCTGCGGGTCGGGGAGGTCCTCTGGGGGCACCTGCTCGTCGTCGCGCTCCAGCTCGGCGTCGCGACGGCCATCTTCCTGCTCGTCGCCGCGCCCTTCGGGGCGTTCGGGTCCTGGTGGGTGCTGCTCGCCGTCCCGGTCGCGGTCCTCACCGGGATGGCGTTCTCCGTCCCCACGTTCGCGCTCGCGGCGTGGCTCGAGAACGACAACGGCTTCAGCATCCTCTTCCGCTTCGTCATGACCCCGTTGATGTTGTTCTCCGGCACCTTCTTCCCCGTCGACCAGCTGCCGGGGTGGATGCAGCCGCTCGCGTGGGTCACGCCGCTCTGGCACGGGGTCGAGCTCTCGCGCGACGCGTCCGAGGGGGTCTGGCCCGGCTGGGCCGGCGTCGGGCACCTCGGCGTGCTCGTCCTCTATGTGGGAGTCGGCGCCGTGCTCGCCCACCGCTCCTTCACCCGCAGGCTGCTGTCGTGAGCGCCGGCACGCTCGCGCGCGCGGCGCGGGCCGTCCCCGCCCCGGCCGGCATCGGCCTGGCGCGGTACGTCCTCATGCGCAACGTCACGGCGTTCCGGCGCGCGTGGCTGCTGCTGCTCAGCGGGTTCGTCGAGCCGGTCTTCTACCTGTTCTCGATCGGGGTCGGCCTCGGGGCGCTGGTGCGCACCGTCACCACCGACTCCGGCACGGTCGTGCCCTACGCCGAGTTCATCGCGCCCGCGCTGCTCGCGGCGTCGGCGATGAACGGGGCGATCGCCGACAGCACGTACAACGTGTTCTTCAAGCTGCGCTACCAGAAGCTCTACGACGCGATGCTCGCGACCCCGCTCTCCCCGCGCGACATCGCGGTCGGCGAGATCCTCTGGTCGCTCTCGCGCGGGGCCCTCTACTCGGCGATGTTCCTCGTCGTCGCGTGGGTGGCCGGGCTCGTGCACTCGTGGTGGGCGCTGCTCGCCGTCCCGGCCGCGGTGCTCGTCGGGCTGGCCTTCGGGGCGGTCGGGATGTTCGCGACGACCTTCATGAGCTCGTGGCAGCACTTCGACTACGTCACGCTCGCGGTGCAGCCGATGTTCCTCTTCTCGGCGACGTTCTTCCCGCTCTCGACCTACCCGGACGCCGTGCAGTGGCTCGTCGGGCTGACCCCGCTCTACCACGGGGTCGCGCTCGAGCGCGGGCTGATGCTGGGGGAGGTGTCGTGGGGCCTGCTGTGGCACGTCGGCTACCTCGTCGTCCTCGGGGCCCTCGGGGTCTGGGGCACGGCCCGACGCATCGCGACCCTGCTGCTCACCTGAGCCATTCCCCCAGGGCGCGCGGCGGAGGACACTGCGGGGGATGGAGACCACCACCGGGTCCCTCGCGGCCCTGCACGACCCCGCGCTCCGAGGCTTCGTCACCGACGGCGGCCTCGAGACCGACCTGATCTTCCACCACGGCGTGGACCTCCCGGAGTTCGCCGCCTTCCCCCTCGTCGAGGACCCGGCCGGACGTGAGCTGCTCGGGCGGTACTACGACGGGTACGCCGCCGTGGCGGCCGCCGCCGGGGCCGGGCTGCTCGAGTCCCCGACCTGGCGGGCCAACCCCGACTGGGCGGCACGGGTCGGCTACGACGTCGACGCGATGGTGCGCGCCAACGTCGCGGCCATCGACCTGCTGCGGGGGCTCGCGGCGGGCTACGACGTGCCGGCCGTCCTCGTCGTGGGCCAGCTGGGCCCCCGGGGCGACGGCTACGTGGCGGGGGAGGCGCCGGACCCGGAGGAGGCCCGTGCCTACCACGCACCCCAGGTCCGGGCCTTCGCCGAAGCGGGCGCCGACCTCGTCTCGGCGCTCACCCTGACCACCCCCGCCGAGGGCATCGGGGTGGTCCTCGCGGCCCGCGAGGCGGGCCTGCCCGTCTCGGTCGGTTTCACCGTCGAGACCGACGGGCGCCTGCCCGACGGGAGCACGCTCGCCGACGCCGTGCGGGCGGTCGACGAGGCCGCCGCGCCGGACCACTACATGGTCAACTGCGCCCACCCGACGCACGTCCTGCCGGCGCTCGACGAGGGGGAGTGGGTGCGGCGGCTGCTCGGCACCCGGGTCAACGCCTCGACGATGAGCCACGCCGAGCTCGACGAGGCGGAGGAGCTCGACGACGGTGACCCGGACCGGCTCGCGGCGGACCAGATGCACGTGAGCCGTCGGCTCCCGGCGATGCGGGTGCTCGGCGGGTGCTGCGGCACCGACGTCCGGCACGTCGCGGCGATGTGGGGCGTCCCCGCACCGACCGGCTGAGGCCGGAGCCCGGTCCGGCGTGTCGTGGGCGTGTCCTGCGGGCGTCGAACACGTGTTCGCCTATGCTCGTCCACAGGTGGTGACCCCGGCAGCACTCGTCCACAGGTCCCACGGCGACCCGTGACCGGTGTCGGTGCCTCCACCTAGCGTCTGACCCAGACCTCGCGACGAGACCGACGGCGGGGGCCAGGTCGCCGGGAGGCGCGCTCGATGACGACACGAAGGACTGGTGTGACATGGCTGGATCCCGCGGAAGCGTGATGCCCAACCCGGTGGCCGCGGCCAACGGCAACGAGAAGGACAAGGCCATCGCCTCGGTGATGGCCCAGATCGAGAAGCAGCACGGCAAGGGTGCGGTCATGCGCCTCGGCGACGACGTCCGTCCGCCGATCGCCGTCATCCCCACCGGCTCGATCTCGCTCGACGTCGCGCTCGGCATCGGGGGCCTGCCCCGGGGCCGCGTGGTCGAGATCTACGGCCCGGAGTCCTCCGGTAAGACGACGGTCGCGCTGCACGCGGTCGCCAACGCGCAGAAGGCCGGCGGCATCGCGGCGTTCATCGACGCCGAGCACGCGCTCGACCCCGAGTACGCCAAGAAGCTCGGCGTCGACACCGACGCGCTGCTGGTCTCCCAGCCCGACACCGGTGAGCAGGCGCTCGAGATCGCCGACATGCTCATCCGCTCGGGTGCGCTCGACATCATCGTCATCGACTCCGTCGCGGCGCTCGTGCCCCGGGCCGAGATCGAGGGCGAGATGGGCGACAGCCACGTCGGCCTCCAGGCCCGCCTCATGTCGCAGGCGCTGCGCAAGATCACCGGTGCGCTCAACACCACCGGCACGACGGCGATCTTCATCAACCAGCTGCGCGAGAAGATCGGCGTCATGTTCGGCTCGCCCGAGACGACGACCGGTGGCAAGGCGCTCAAGTTCTACGCGTCGGTCCGCCTCGACGTCCGCCGCATCGAGACCCTCAAGGACGGCACCGACCCGGTCGGCAACCGCACCCGTTGCAAGGTCGTCAAGAACAAGGTCAGCCCGCCGTTCAAGCAGGCCGAGTTCGACATCCTCTACGGGCAGGGCATCTCCCGCGAGGGTGGCCTCATCGACATGGGCGTCGAGCACGGCTTCGTCCGCAAGGCCGGCGCCTGGTACACGTACGACGGCGACCAGCTCGGGCAGGGCAAGGAGAACGCCCGCGCGTTCCTCAAGGACAACCCGGAGCTCTCCGACGAGCTCGAGCGCAAGATCAAGGAGAAGCTCGGGGTCGGGGTCAAGCCCGAGCTCGAGGCCGTGCCGGACGTGCCGGTCGACTTCTGAGGTCGACGCCGATGGCGTTCAGCGACGGATCGGCCCCGCCGCCCGAGTGGGCAGTGGGGCCGTCCCCGTCCATCGACGACCTCCGCGCGCTCCTCGAGGGCGGCGGCGACCCGGTGACCACCGGGTCGCCGGGGTCCGCGGGGTCCTCGAGGGGAGCGCGGACCGCGCCGGGGGGCGACGACGCGCGCGAGGCGAGCAGCGGGGAGGTGCGCGGTGGGCCGCGCGGGCGCGGTGCCCGGTCCCGGGGTCGCCGGGCCGAGGGGCGCGGGGGCCGGGCCGGCTCCCGGCCCGCCGACCCCGAGGCCGACCCGCGGACGCGGGGCAGCGAGCCGGACCCGCACGACTGGGCCCGGCAGATCGTGCTGCGCCAGCTGACGGCGGCGCCGCGCAGCCGCCACCAGCTCGAGGACGTGCTGCGGCGCAAGGACTGCCCCGACGACGTCGCGGCGGCCGTCCTCGACCGGATGGAGGAGGTCGGCCTCGTCGACGACGACGCCTACGCCGGGATGCTCGTGCGCTCCCAGCAGGCGGGGCGCGGCCTGGCCCGGCGCGCGCTGCGGCAGGAGCTGCGGCGCAAGGGGGTCGACGACGACACCGCCGCGGCGGCCCTCGTCCAGGTCGACCCGCACGACGAGGAGGACCGGGCGCGCGCGCTCGTCGCGAAGAAGATGCGCACGATGCACGGCCTCGAGCCGCACGTCCAGACCCGACGCCTCGCCGGGATGCTCGCGCGCAAGGGCTACGACGCCGAGGTGACCATGCGCGTCGTGCGCGAGGCGGTCCGCGAGGCGCCCGAGCACCGGCGGGACTGACCCGCGCTGATCCGTCCGGGGCTCAGAGCGAGTGCAGTGGGCGCCGGCCGGGCGGCAGGGCGTCCGTCGGCACGATCTCCTTGCCGTAGGGCACGAGCGAGACGGGCAGCATCTTGAGGTTGGCGATCGCCAGCGGGATGCCGATGATCGTCACCGCCTGCGCGACGGCGGTCATCAGGTGGCCCAGCGCCAGCCACCAGCCGGCGAGCACGATCCACACGACGTTGAGCAGCACGGACCCTGTCCCGGCGCCGGGCTTCTCGACCACCGCGCGGCCGAACGGCCACAGGGCGTAGCTGGCCATGCGGAAGGACGCGACGCCCAGGGGGAAGGTCACGACGAGGACGCAGAGCACGACCCCGGCCACGGCGTAGCCGAGGGCCAACCAGAAGCCCCCGAACACGAACCAGATGATGTTGAGCAGCGTGCGCACGCGTGTCCTCTCGTCGGTACCGGGTGCAACGGGCGCAGTGGCCGGAGCGTTCCGACCGCCGCGCCGGCGGGCGTCCGGGTCAGGCGCCGGCCGGCCGACGGGCGACGACCTCGTCGTCGTCGACCTCGCCGGTCTCGACGAAGCCGAGCGAGCGGTACAGCCCCGCCGCGCGGGTTTTGGCCGGCTCGTAGGCGAGCGCGAAGCCGGCGGCTCCGGCCTCGGGCCGGCCGAGCTGGGGGAGGCCCGCTACCTCTTCCTCAACCAGCTGCCGGTGGTCCTTACCGCCCTCGTGCTCGCGGTCGTCCTCGCGTCCCCGGTCCTGCCGTGGGCGGGGCGGGTGGCGGCGTGGACGGCCGCGGCCGCCGTGGTCCTCGTCCTCGTCGGCGCGCGGCTCGTCATCGGCTGGTCGACGGCGAGCGATGTCGTGCTGGGGCTCGGCGTGGGGCTGGCGTGGGCGGCGCTGCTGGCCTCCGCGGTCCGGCCGCCGACCGCGCCGGCCGACGCCGGCGTGACCGAGCCCGCCGTGGCGCCGCGTACCCTTGACGGGCCATGACTGCTGCCAAGACCTACGACGTGCGCACCCACGGGTGCCAGATGAACGTCCACGACTCCGAGCGCCTCGCGGGCCTGCTCGAGACCGCCGGCTACGTCGACCTCGCGAGCGTCCCCGACGCCGAGCGCCCCGACGTCGCCGACGTCGTCGTCTTCAACACCTGCGCGGTGCGCGAGAACGCCGACAACAAGCTGTACGGCAACCTCGGGCAGCTGCGACCGGCCAAGACCGCCAACCCGGACCTCCAGATCGCCGTCGGCGGCTGCATGGCGCAGAAGGACCGCGACACGATCGTCAAGCGCGCCCCGTGGGTCGACGTCGTGTTCGGCACCCACAACATCGGCAGCCTGCCGGCCCTGCTCGACCGCGCGCGGCACAACAAGCGCGCCGAGGTCGAGATCCTCGAGTCGTTGGAGACCTTCCCCTCGACGCTCCCGACCCGACGCGACTCTGCGTTCGCCGGCTGGGTGTCGATCTCGGTGGGCTGCAACAACACCTGCACGTTCTGCATCGTCCCGAGCCTGCGCGGCAAGGAGCAGGACCGCCGTCCCGGCGACGTCCTCGCCGAGATCGAGGCCCTCGTCGCGCAGGGCGTCGTCGAGGTGACGCTGCTCGGCCAGAACGTCAACACCTACGGCGTCGAGTTCGGCGACCGGCTCGCGTTCGGCAAGCTGCTGCGCGCGTGCGGCGAGATCGACGGCCTCGAGCGCGTCCGGTTCACGAGCCCGCACCCGGCGGCCTTCACCGATGACGTCATCGACGCGATGGCGCAGACGCCCAACGTCATGCCGAGCCTGCACATGCCGCTGCAGTCCGGGTCCGACCGCGTGCTCAAGGCGATGCGCCGCAGCTACCGCAGCGAGAAGTTCCTCGGGATCATCGACCGCGTGCGCGCGGCCATCCCCGACGCCGCGATCACGACCGACCTCATCGTCGGCTTCCCGGGCGAGACCGAGGAGGACTTCGCCGAGACGCTGCGCGTCGTCGAGGCCTCGCGTTTCTCGAGCGCGTTCACCTTCCAGTACTCCATCCGCCCCGGCACGCCGGCCGCGACGATGGAGGACCAGGTCCCGAAGGCCGTCGTCCAGGAGCGGTTCGACCGGCTCATCGAGCTCCAGGAGCGCGTGTCCTGGGCGGAGAACCGGACCGTCGAGGGCCGCGAGGTCGAGGTGCTCGTCGCCCCCGGTGAGGGACGCAAGGACGGCGAGACGGCCCGGATGAGCGGTCGCGCGCGCGACAACCGTCTCGTCCACTTCGCCGTGCCGGACGGCGCCGAGCGGCCGCGCCCGGGGGACATGGTGACCGTGGGCGTCACCTACGGCGCCCCGCACCACCTCGTGGCCGACAGCGGCGTGCAGGGCGGGAGCTACCGGCTGCGACGCACGGCGGGCGGCGACGCGTGGTCGGCGCTCCAGGACGCGCCCGTGCCGGGCAAGCCGGCGGTGTCGCTCGGGATGCCCGGCGTGGGTCGCCCGGCCCCCGTGGCCGCCCCGGCCTGCTCCGCCTGAGCCTCGGGGCCTGCTTCACCCCGGACGCCACCCTGGGTCGAGGTGAAACAAGACCACCGGAGCGTCGCCTTTCACCTCGACCGCGGTGAGGGAGGGGGAGCCGAGGTGAGACCCGACCACCAGAGGGTCGCGTTTCACCTCGACCGCGGTGGGGAAGCGGGCGTCCCGGCTCAGACGAGGGACACGACGAGCCAGCCGGCTCCGGCACACACCGCGAGCACGGCGGCGAGGCCCCCGACGACCCGCAGGGCGGACCGGCGTCGGCGCGTCACGACGGCCTGCTCGG
This sequence comes from Phycicoccus jejuensis, assembly GCF_000720925.1. Classification (GTDB taxonomy): domain Bacteria; phylum Actinomycetota; class Actinomycetes; order Actinomycetales; family Dermatophilaceae; genus Phycicoccus; species Phycicoccus jejuensis. Next base: position 9,839 of record NZ_JOEE01000009.1, read on the forward strand.
CCTGCGTGGACCTCACGGCGTCGTACAGCGGCGTCGGGTCGAAGGGCTCGATGTCGAGCTTCGGCAGACCGGAGTGCCAGTGCGACACGGAGGATCCTCTCGTCGTGATGGGGGAGCGGCCTGTCGACCATAGGGCCCGCAGCGGGTCGTTCGCGCCGGATCCGGGCCCGCGACACGGGTCTTGACCGAACCCCGAGAAGACCGTGACCGAACGGACGAGACCCCCGACCGGTCGTTCGGTCGGGGGCCTCGCGGCCGCGGTTCTGCTCAGCGTCCGCCGATCGCCTCGTCGGCCCGAGTCTGTGCGCTGTCGACCTGGTCGGCGTACCTGCCGCCGGTCAGCGAGTCGACGGCGTCGCCGCCGCGCTCGATGGCCTGGTCGCTCAGCGACTCGACCTGGTCCGGGTGCTGCTCGGCCAGCTCGGTGAGCTTCTCCTTGGCACTGTCGAGGAATCCCATCGGCGACCTCCTTCCGTTTCGGGGACAGGGCGCGCCCGCGACGGGGCGCCCCTCCAGTGGACACCCGGGGGTGCCCGCCGCGCCAGCCTTTTCCGTGCCGGGTGCGGTGCGGCTCGGTCGGCGCACTCTGGAAGAATCGCGCGCATGGCCATCCGACCCGTCGTCATCTGCGGCGACCCCGTGCTCCACCGACGCGCCGAGCCCGTCGAGGTCATCGACGACGGCATCCGCGAGCTCGTCGCCGACATGTACGAGACGATGGACGCCGCGCGCGGCGTCGGCCTCGCGGCCCCCCAGATCGGCGTCGGCCTGCGGATCTTCACCTGGCAGCTCGGCAACGAGGACGGCATCCCGGCCCGTGGCGTCGTCATCAACCCCTACCTCGTCCCCGCCAAGGCGGTGCCCGGCGACCCCGACCCGCACGACGAGTCCGAGGGTTGCCTGTCGGTGCCCGGCGAGGCCTACCCGCTGCGCCGCGGCGAGAGCGCCGTGCTCACCGGCCAGGACCTCGACGGCTCCGAGCTGCGCTACGAGGCCACCGGGTGGTTCGCCCGGATGCTCCAGCACGAGTACGACCACCTCAACGGCTTCCTCTACGTCGACCGGCTGCAGGGCAAGTGGGCCCGCCGCGCGAAGAAGGCGGTCAAGGCCAACGGCTGGGGCGTGCCCGGCCTGTCGTGGATGCCCGGTGAGGACCGTGACCCGTTCGGCCACGACGACGTCGACGACGACGGCCTCGACGCCGAGGGCGGCGGCCACGACCACGGGGACGGGGCGCGCTGAACCCGGCGCCGCCCGTCGTCGCCGTCGTCGGGGCCACGGCCACCGGCAAGTCCGGCCTCGGGGTCGCGCTCGCGCACCGGCTCGGCGGTGAGGTCGTCTCGGCCGACGCCTCCCAGCTCTACCGCGGGATGGACGTCGGCACGGCCAAGCTGACCCTCGCCGAGCGCGAGGGCGTGCCGCACCACCAGCTCGACGTCCTCGACGTCGTGGAGGAGGCGAGCCTCGCGGCCTACCAGCGGGAGGCGCGCGCCGACCTGGAGGCGGTGCTCGGCCGGGGGCACGTGCCCCTCCTCGTCGGCGGCTCGGGCCTCTACGTCCGGGCGGCGCTCGACCGGCTCGAGATCCCGCCGACCGACCCGGAGGTCCGCGCGGCGCTGCAGGCCCGCGCCGACGCCGAGGGCACGCCGGCGCTGTACGACGAGCTGGCCGCGCTCGACCCCGCGGCCGCGGCCGCCATCGAGCCGAACAACACCCGGCGGGTCGTGCGCGCGCTCGAGGTCGTCCGGCTGACCGGCCGTCCGTTCAGCGCGACGATGCCCACCCGCGAGCTGCTCCGGCCCACCGTGGTCGTCGGCCTGCGGGTGCCCCGCGACGAGCTCGACGCCCGCATCGCCCGCCGCACCCGGGCGATGTTCGACGCCGGCCTCGTCGAGGAGGTGCGCGGCCTCGTGGAGCACGGGCTGCGCGAGGGCCGCACCGCGAGCCGGGCCGTCGGCTACGCCCAGGCGCTCGCGGTCCTCGACGGCACCGCGACGCTCGAGGAGGCGGTCGACGACACCGCGCTGCGCACCCGGCGCCTCGTGCGCCGCCAGGAGTCGTGGTTCGGCGCGGACCCGCGCATCCGCTGGCTCGACGCCACCGGACCCCGGCTGCTCGACGAGGCGCTCGCGCTCGTCGAGCAGGCGCAGGACGCCCGGCGCCGGGCGGGATGCGACGATGGGCCGCATGGCTGACCGGTTGGCGTTCACGAAGGGGCACGGGACCGAGAACGACTTCGTCCTCGTCCCCGACCTCGACGGTGCCCTCGGGCTGAGCGCGGGCCGGGCGGCGTGGCTCGCCGACCGGCGCGCCGGCCTCGGCGGCGACGGCGTCATCCGGGTCGTGCCGACGGAGGCCGCGGACGAGCCGTCGGTGCGCGAGCAGGCCTCCGACGCACGGTGGTTCATGGACTACCGCAACGCCGACGGCTCCGCCGCCGAGATGTGCGGCAACGGCACCCGCGTCTTCGCCGAGTATCTGCGCCGTGAGGGGCTCGAGACCGCCGACGAGTTCGTCATCGCGACCCGGGCCGGGGCCAAGGTCGTCCGCCGCGACGGCGACCACTGGGCCGTCGGCCTCGGCCCGTGGCGGCTCGCCGACCCGGTCGCGGCGGAGCGCGACGGGTTCGACGCGCTCGTGCACGTCGGCGAGGGCGACCCGTACTCGGCGCTCTCGGTCGACCTCGGCAACCCCCACACCGTCGTCGCCCTGCCCGAGGGCGTCGACCTCGACGCGCTCGACCTGACCCGCGCGCCGGTCGTGCGCCCCGAGCCGCCGCACGGCACCAACGTCGAGCTCGTCCGCCCCGTCGGGCCGGGCCACGTCGTCCTGCGCGTCCACGAGCGCGGGGTCGGCGAGACGCGCTCGTGCGGCACCGGGGCCTGCGCGGCGGCCATCGCGACGAGCTTCTGGGCCGGGTCCCTCGACACCGGCGCGTCGTGGGTCGTCGACGTCCCGGGCGGCCGGCTCGCGGTGCGCCTCTCGGACGGCGGCGGGGTCGAGCTCGCCGGGCCCGCGGTGCTCGTCGCCGACGGCTCCGTGCCGCTGGGCCTCCTCCCGGCCTGAGCCCGGGCCGCGCCGCTCTCGCCGCGACAGGCCGCGGACCCCGGTCTACGGTGCTGTGATGGGGACCACATCCGCCGTCGCACCCGTCCGCCCACGCCGCCTCGCGGCCGCCGGCCTCGCCCTCGGCCTCGCGGCGGCGCTCGCCGCCGGTGCGCCGTCGGCGCAGGCCCACGGCGGACCCGGGCACCCGGGGCACGGGGGACCGCCCCCGGTCGGGCACGAGCTGCCCAAGGTCGCGGTGATGACCGGCTCGGGCGGGGCGGTCGCCAGCGTCGACCCGGTGGCCAGCCAGGTCGGCATCGACGTCCTGCGGGCCGGCGGCAACGCGACCGACGCCGCCGTCGCCACGGCGGCCGCGCTCGGGGTGACCGAGCCGTACTCGACCGGCATCGGCGGCGGTGGCTTCTTCGTCCACTACGACGCGCGCCGGCACCGGGTCCAGACCATCGACGGCCGCGAGGCCGCGCCCGCCACGTACGACGCGAACCAGTTCCGGGCGCCCGACGGCACCGCCCTCGACTTCGCCACGGTCGTCGGCTCCGGCCAGTCGGTCGGGGTGCCCGGCACGCCCGCGACCTGGCAGCGGGCCGTGGACCGGTGGGGCACACGGAAGCTCGGCACGCTCCTGAAGCCGGCGGAGGAGATCGCCCGTCGCGGCTTCGTCGTCGACCAGACCTTCCACGACCAGACCGCCGACAACGCCGAGCGGTTCTCGGTCTTCCCCGCGACGGCGCGCGTGTTCCTGCCGGGCGGCGCGGCGCCGGCCGTCGGGTCGGTCTTCCGCAACCCCGACCTCGCCCGCGCCTACCGCGAGCTGCGCACGCACGGCGTCGACAGCCTCTACCGCGGGCGCCTGGGCGACGCCGTGCTGGCCGCCTCGCGTCGTCCGGCCACCGTGCCGGGGACGAGCGTCGCCGGGGGCGAGCTGACCCGCGCCGACCTGCGCCGCTACCGGGCGCTCGACAAGGACCCCGTCCACTCCCGCTACGACGGGCGGGACGTCTACGGGATGCCGGTGCCGAGCAGCGGCGGCATCGCCGTCGCCGAGATCCTCAACCTCATCGAGGCGTACGACGCCCGGACCGGTACCCCGACCTCGCGCGTCGACGAGGTGCAGTACCTCCACCGCTTCTCCGAGGCCTCCGCCACGGCCTTCGCCGACCGCAACCGGTACGTCGGCGACGTGCGCGGCGTCCCGGCCCGTCAGCTCGTCTCGCAGGCCTTCGCCGACGAGCGGGCCTGCCTCTTCTCGGGCACCGCGGCGATGGCCCGCCCGGTGCCCTTCGGCAGCCCCGACGGGGACTACGCCGGGTGCGACGACGGCTCGGCCTCCGGGGTGCTGCCGCACGACGGGATGTCGACGACCCACCTCTCGGTCGTCGACCGCTGGGGCAACGCCGTGTCCTACACCTCGACGATCGAGCAGACCGGCGGCTCCGGCATCACGGTGCCGGGCTGGGGCTTCCTGCTCAACAACGAGCTGACCGACTTCGACTTCGTGCCGGTCACCCCCGGCGTCCCGGACCCCAACCTGCCCGGCCCCTCGAAGCGGCCGCGCTCGTCGATGGCGCCGACCATCGTCCTGCACGACGGCCGGCTCGAGCTCGTGGCCGGCAGCCCCGGCGGCGCGACGATCATCACGACGGTGGCCCAGGTGCTCTTGGGGCACTACGAGCGTGGCCTGACGGTGAACCAGGCGCTCCAGGCGCCGCGGCTGTCGAGCCGCAACGGGACGAGCGAGCAGGCGGAGCCGGCGATCGCCGGCGGCCCGGCCGGGGCCGGCCTGACCGCGCTCGGACACCGGCTGTCGCAGACGTCGGAGATCGGGGCGGCGACCGCCATCAGCGTGATGCGCGACGGGCGCTACACGGCCGTCGCCGAGAAGGTGCGCCGGGGTGGAGGCTCGGCCATGGTCGTGCGGCCGCAGGGGCGTCAGCCCTGACGGACCTCGAGCACACGGAACCCCTTGACCGAGGTGCGCCGGGTGCAGGGCATCCCGAGCTCGTCCTGCACCCAGCGCTGGAGGCTGTCGGAGCCGAGGTTCTTCTGGACCACGAGCGAGGCGACACCGTCGGGCGCGAGGCGGGGGAGCCAGGTGCCCAGGAGGTCGTGGAGCACCGCCTTGCCGACGCGGATCGGCGGGTTGGACCAGATGACGTCGAAGCGCACGTCGGCGGGGACGGCGTCGGCGGTGCCGGCGCGCACGCCGTCGAGGCCGAGGGCGGCGGCGTTGCGGCGGGTGAGGTCGAGGGCGCGCTCGTTGACGTCGACCGCCCAGACCGTCGCGGCCGGCGAGCGCAGCGCCAGGGTGAGGGCGACCGGCCCCCAGCCGCAGCCGAGGTCGAGGAACGTCCCGGCGGGCGGGGGAGCGGCGACCTCGTCGAGGAGCACGGCTGTGCCCTTGTCCAGACCACCGGGCGAGAAGATGCCGCGGGCGACCTCGACCTCGACCGACCGCCCGGCGAGGCGGACCCGCAGGGGGCGTCGCTCGGCGTCGCTCGCGGGCTGCGCGGTGAAGTAGTGCTCGTGCTCGCTCATCGGGTCGAGAGGCTAGCGGCGACGCCCTCGCGGGCGTGAACCGGAAGAATGCGGTCGCCTCCGGGCGTTGGACGGTGAGACCCTAGGGAGAACATGACTGGACGACACACCATCACCGGGCGGGCCGCGGCGCTCGCCGACTCCACCCGCCTCGACGACGCCGGGTTCGTGCTCGACGACGAGGCCTTCGACTACGACGGCGACCAGTACGACCGCGAGGAGCGGGCCGCGCTGCGCCGCGTCTCCGGGCTCTCGACCGAGCTCGAGGACGTCACCGAGGTCGAGTACCGCCAGCTGCGGCTCGAGCGCGTCGTGCTCGCCGCCGTGTGGTGCGACGGCACGCTCGTCGACGCCGAGAACTCCCTGCGCGAGCTGTCCGCGCTCGCCGAGACGGCCGGCTCCGAGGTGCTCGCCGGCGTCATCCAGCGCCGCACCAACCCCGACCCCGCGACCTACCTCGGCAAGGGCAAGGCCGCCGAGCTGCGCGACGTCGTCATCGCCGAGGGTGCCGACACCGTCATCTGCGACACCGAGCTCGCGCCGAGCCAGCGCCGCGCCCTCGAGGACGTCGTCAAGGTCAAGGTCATCGACCGCACCGCCCTGATCCTCGACATCTTCGCGCAGCACGCGAAGAGCCGGGAGGGCAAGGCGCAGGTCGAGCTCGCCCAGCTCCAGTACCTCCTGCCCCGCCTGCGCGGCTGGGGCGAGTCGATGTCACGGCAGGCCGGTGGCCAGGCCGCCGGCGGCCAGGGGATGGGCTCGCGCGGCCCGGGTGAGACGAAGATCGAGCTCGACCGCCGGCGCATCAACAGCCGGATCGCCAAGCTGCGCCGCGAGATCAAGGACATGAAGACGACCCGCGACACCAAGCGCGGGGGCCGCCGGGCCAACCGCGTGCCGGGCGTCGCGATCGCCGGGTACACCAACGCCGGCAAGTCGAGCCTGCTCAACCGGCTGACCGGGGCCGGGGTGCTCGTCGAGAACCAGCTCTTCGCGACCCTCGACCCCACCGTGCGTCGCGCCGAGACCCCCGACGGGCGTCTCTACACGCTCGCCGACACGGTCGGGTTCGTCCGTCAGCTGCCGCACCAGCTCGTCGAGGCCTTCCGCTCCACGCTCGAGGAGGTGGCCGACGCCGACCTGCTGCTGCACGTCGTCGACGGCTCGCACCCCGACCCCGAGGGGCAGATCTCCGCGGTCCGCGCCGTGCTCGCCGACGTCGACGCGACCGACGTCAAGGAGGTCATCGTCATCAACAAGGCCGACCTCGCCGACCCCGAGGTGCTCGACCGGCTGCGCCGCCACGAGAAGCACTCGATCATCGTCTCCGCCCGCACCGGCCAGGGGATGGACGAGCTGCGCGCGCTCGTCGCCGAGGAGCTCCCGCGGCCGGACGTCGACGTCGACGTGCTCGTCCCGTACGAGCGCGGCGACCTCGTCAGCCGGGTCCACGAGACGGGGGAGGTGCTCGAGAGCGAGCACGTCGCCGACGGCACGCGCCTCACCGCCCGCGTCGACCCCGAGCTCGCCGAGGACCTCTCCGCCTACACGGTCTGACCTGGTGATCTGCGGCGCGTCGAGCGCCGGGCGGGACCGGGTTCCGGCACGAGCTTCCGCGTCGTCACAGTGACGACGCGGAAGCCGGCCGTGGACGGGGATGCATCCCCGTCACGAGAAAACAACCGCGTCGTCACAGTGGCGACGCGGTTGTTCGAGCGGCCTCGTCCTGCGCTGCCCCCTGACGCTGCTGTTGCGAACAGTTTGCAATAGGGTGCCCGGGTGACGACCGCCCGCACCCTGCTCACCGACCGCCTGCGGCTGCGACCGCTCACGCCGGACGACCGCGACCTCTGGGTGCGGCTGCACACCGACCCCGAGCAGTACCCGTTCGCGCCGTGGGCCGTGGCCCGCACCACCGACGAGGCTTCGGAGAAGCTCGACCTCGCCCTCGCGCACTGGGTCGGGCACGGCTTCGGGTACGGCGTCGTCGAGGACCGGGGCTCTGGGGAGGCGCTGGGCGTCGCGGGGGTCATCCACGGCCGCGAGCGGCGCCACCTCAACCTCTACTACCGCTTCGACCGTCCGCACCACGGGCGCGGGCTCGGACCCGAGGCGGCGCGGGCCGTGGTGGCGGACGCGCTCGAGCACGGCCCCGCCCTGCCGCTCGTCGCCACCGCCCGGCCGGAGCACCTCGCGTCCACCCGCACCGCCGAACGGGCCGGCCTGACGCACGTCGGCGCCGCCGACGAGGGCGCTCTTCTGGCGGGGGTGCCGCCGGAGGTCGTCGCGCGCGCCCGGGCCGCCGACCCGGCCGACGTGCCCGCGCCGGTCGTGCTCGTCGCGCCGTCCGTCCACGTCCACCGGGCACCCTTCGACCCCGGGGTCCGCGCCGAGGTGCTCGACCTCTGGTGCGCCGTCAACGACGCCGGCGGCGCGGTGGGCTTCCTGCCCGGCGCGGCCCGCGGACGGGTGGCCGAGGCGCTCGCGGCGCACGAGGACTCGGTGGCCGACGGCCGTGCCGTGGCGGTGCTGCTGAGGGACCCGGTCGGGGCCCTCGTCGCGCTCGGCTGGTGGGTGGAGGGCCCGAACCCGCTGCTCGCGCACCGGCGGACGGCCTACCGCGTGATGTCGCACCCGGAGCGGCGCGGCCGCAACCTCGGCCGACTGCTCGTGGCCGCGCTGCACCGGGTGGCCCGCGCGGACGGCGCCGAGGTCGTCGAGCTGGGGGTCCGCGGCGGCACGGGCGTCGACGCGTTCTACGCGGGCCTGGGGTACGAGGAGGTGGGCCGGCTGCCCGGGGGCATCCGGGTGGCGCCGGGCGACGACCGCGACGACGTGTGGATGGCGCGCCGGCTCGACGGGCGCCGGCTCAGCTGAGGCCGACGATCCGCCCGTCGTCGTCGACGTCGATGTGCTCGCTCGCCGGCACCTTCGGCAGCCCCGGCATCGTCATGATCTCGCCGGTGACGAGGACGACGAAGCCCGCGCCGGCGGCCAGCCGCACCTCGCGGACCGAGACCGTGTGGCCCTCGGGGGCGCCGCGCAGGGTCGGGTCGGTCGAGAACGAGCTCTGCGTCTTCGCCATGCAGATCGGCAGGTGGCCGTAGCCCTCGGCCTCGACGGCCGCGAGCCGCTTGGCCGCCTTCGGCTCGAAGACGACATCGGTCGCGCCGTAGACCTTCGTCGCGACGGCGCGGGCCTTCTCGGCCAGCGGCATGTCGTCGGGGTAGACCAGCTGCATGTCGGCCGTCCCGCCCTCGATCACCTCGAGGACGCCGCGGGCCAGGGACTGGGCGCCCGCCGCGCCCTCGGCGTAGTGCGTCGCCTCGTAGGCCCGGAAGCCCTCGGCCTCGACGAGGCGCAGGACCTCGGCGACCTCGGCGTCGGTGTCGGTCGGGAAGCGGTTGAGCGCGACGACGGCCGGCAGCCCGTAGACGTCGCGGACGTTGCGCAGGTGACGGCGCAGGTTGGCCATTCCGGCGGTGACGGCCTCGACCGACTCGGGCCCGAGGTCGGCGACGGCGACGCCGCCGTGGTACTTGAGGGCGCGGACGGTGGCGACGACGACGACCGCCGACGGGCGCAGGCCCGAGGTGCGGCACTTGATGTCGACGAACTTCTCGGCGCCGAGGTCCGCCCCGAACCCCGCCTCCGTCACGACGTAGTCGGCGAGCCTGAGCGCGGTGCGCGTCGCCATCACCGAGTTGCAGCCGTGCGCGATGTTGGCGAACGGCCCGCCGTGGACCATCGCGGGCGTGTGCTCGAGCGTCTGGACGAGGTTGGGCGCCAAGGCATCCCGCAGGATGACGGTCATCGCGCCGTGCACCTTGAGGTCGCGGGCGTGCACTGGCTGCTTGTCGCGGGTGTAGCCGACGACGATGCGCCCGAGCCGTTCGCGCAGGTCGGCGACGGAGGTCGCGAGGCAGAGGATCGCCATCACCTCGGACGCGACGACGATGTCGAAGCCGTCCTCGCGCGGCACGCCGTTGGCGACGCCGCCGAGCCCGACGACGACGTCGCGCAGGGCGCGGTCGTTGAGGTCGACGACGCGCTTCCAGGTGATGGTGCGCGGGTCGATGCCGAGCGCGTTGCCGTGGTGGAGGTGGTTGTCGAGGACCGCCGAGAGCAGGTTGTTCGCGGCGGCGATGGCCGCGAAGTCGCCGGTGAAGTTGAGGTTGATGTCGGTCATCGGGACGACCTGGGCGTAGCCGCCGCCGGCCGCGCCGCCCTTGATGCCGAAGACCGGTCCCATCGAGGGCTCGCGCAGGGCGACCATCGCGTTCTCGCCGAGCGAGGCGAGGGCGTCCGCGAGGCCGACCGACGTCGTCGTCTTGCCCTCGCCCGCGGGCGTCGGGGAGATCGCCGTGACGAGGACGAGACGGCCCTCGGGGCGGTCCGCGAGCGAGCTGACGAAGCCGAGCGAGACCTTGGCCTTCGTGTGCCCGTAGGGGACGAGGTGCTCGGGGTCGATGCCGAGCTTTTCCCGCGCCAGTTCGACGATCGGGGTGAGCTCGGCGGCTTCGGCGATCTCGATGTCGGGCGGGACGGGGCGGGTCTGCGCACTCGTGGTCACGGTCGCCATCGTGACACCCGCCGGGCCCGCGCGACAAGGGAAGCGACGCGCTCTTCGCAACGCGACGCGCGATACGCAACACGAAGCGAGGGCTTCCGCCCGGCAGACGCTACCGGGGGACGGCCGCCGGGGCGCGTCGGGCCGACCGCCTAGGCTGCTCGGGTGCCCGACCTCGACGACCTCCTCCACGCCGCCGTCGGGGGCGTCGGCGGCACCGAGCGCCCCGGCCAGGTCGAGATGGCGCACGCGGTGGCCCGGGCCGTCGAGACCGGCGAGCACCTGCTCGTCCAGGCGGGCACCGGCACCGGCAAGTCCCTCGCCTACCTCGTGCCCGCCGTCCAGCACGCGATGGCCACCGGGAAGACCGCCGTCGTCGCCACGGCGACGCTCGCCCTCCAGGCGCAGATCGTCGACCGGGACATGCCGCGCCTCGCCGAGTCGCTGACACCCGTCCTCGGCCGCCGCCCGACCTACGCGCTCGTCAAGGGCCGCCGCAACTACGTCTGCCTGCACAAGCTCGAGGGCGGCTTCCCGGACGACGACGCCGACAGCCTGCTCGCGGTCGGCGACGTCGACCGCGCCGCCTCTCGCCTCGGGGCCGAGGTGGTGCGCCTGCGCGACTGGGCCGAGGTCACCGAGTCCGGCGACCGCGACGAGCTCGTGCCCGGTGTCTCCGAGCGCGCGTGGCGGCAGGTGTCGGTCAGCGCCGAGGAGTGCCTCGGGTCGCGCTGCCCGATGGTCGCCGAGTGCTTCGTCGAGCGATCCCGCGAGGCCGCGCGCGACGTCGACGTCATCGTCACCAACCACTCGTTCATGGCCATCGACGCCTTCGAGGGCCGCCAGATGCTGCCCGAGCACGACGTCCTCGTCGTCGACGAGGGCCACGAGCTCGTCGACCGCGTCACCTCGACCATCACCGACGAGCTGACCCCCGGGTCGGTGCGGGCCGCCTCGAAGCGCGCCGGGCGTCAGGCCGACTCCGCCGAGGCGCTCGACGACGCCGCCGCGCTCCTCGAGTCCGTCCTCGAGCCGATGCCCGAGGGGCGGCTCACCGCGGTGCCCGACTCGCTCGCGCTGGCGCTCGGACGCATCCGCGACGTCGCCCGCCAAGCGCAGACCGAGCTCAAGCCGCAGCAGGGCGAGGAGGTCGACGGCGCCAAGCAGGTCGCGCGCGCCGCCGTCGAGGACCTCTTCGAGACCGCCGCCCGGATGCTCGAGGAGCGCGAGCTCGACGTCGTCTGGCTCTCCAAGGACCCCCGCCGAGGTCCCGTGCTGCGGGTGGCACCGATGAGCGTCGCGATGCTGGTGCGCGACAAGGTCTTCGAGGACCGCACGGTCGTCATCACCTCCGCCACACTGGAGCTCGGCGGCACCTTCGACGCCGTCGCCGGCACCATCGGCCTGCGCGGCGAGGGCGCCCCGCGCTGGCGCGGCCTCGACGTCGGCAGTCCGTTCGACTACCCGAAGCAGGGCATCGCCTACGTCGCGAAGCACCTGCCGCCCCCGGGGCGCGACGGCACGGCGCCGCAGACCTTCGACGAGATCGAGGCGCTGGTCCGCGCCGCGAACGGACGCACCCTGGGCCTCTTCTCGTCGATGCGCGCCGCGCGCGACGCCACCGAGGAGATGCGGAACCGGCTGGAGGACACCGACATCGTCATCCTCTGCCAGGGCGAGGACCAGATCTCGACCCTGGTCCGCGAGTTCGCCCGCGACGTGCGCACCTGCCTCTTCGGCACGATGTCGCTCTGGCAGGGCGTCGACGTGCCGGGCTCGTCGTGCCAGCTCGTCATCATCGACCGCGTGCCCTTCCCGCGCCCCGACGACCCGCTGGCCTCGGCGCGCTCGCAGGCCATCGCCCGGATGGGCGGCAACGGGTTCATGGCCGTCTCCGCCACGCACGCCGCGCTGCGGCTCGCGCAGGGCGCGGGCCGGCTCATCCGCCGTGGCGACGACCGCGGGGTGGTCGCCTTCCTCGACTCACGGATGATGACCGCGCGCTATGCCGGCTTCCTCCAGCGCTCGCTCCCGCCCTTCTGGCCCACGGCCGACCGCGAGATGGTCCTCGGGGCGCTGCGGCGCCTCGACGAGATCGCGCCCCCGCCGCTGCCGGTCCTGGAGCCGACCCGGCGCGGGCTGACCGGCGCCGTCGCCGGCACGTCGATGGCGGCCGCCGCCCCGGTCGCCGGGGTCACCGAGGCCGACGAGCGGCCGGTCGCCGACGCCCCACCGCCCCCGCCGTCCTCGCGCACCGCCGTCACCGAGGGCCACGCGTGGACCGCGCAGGAGGACGAGGAGCTGCGTGACGGCGTCGAGCTCGGCTTGTCGCTCGGCGAGCTCGCCGAGTCGATGGAGCTGCCGCCGTCCGCGGTCGAGGCGCGGCTGACCGGCCTGGGCCTCGAGGCCGGGAAGGGCCCGACCCTCACCTTCGACTGACCACCGTCAGTCACTCGGCGAGGGTTCGAGCGCGGACAGCCACGTCTCCGTCCCCCGCGGGTCGGTGAACCGGAGCACCGGCGGGCCGTCGGGCGCGGCGCACATCGTGGCGACCTGCTGCTGCTTGCGCCGGAACGAGCGGTGGTGCCACGCGACGATCGAGTCGCGCGAGAAGGTCTGGCGCCACGACTCGACGTTGCCGCCGCAGATCTCCTCCCGGTCGACGAGCCGCCGCGCCGTGCGCCGGAGCAGGCGGCCCAGCGAGACCCGGCGCCCGTAGTCGAGCGCGACGACGAGGTCCGTGCGCTCGAGCACGAGGTCGCGCGTCGCGCTCCACAGGGAGTCCATGACCCACGCAGGACCCTCGACGTGGGGGCGCACGGCACCGACCTGCGCGGCCGGGCCGAGCTGCACCCATCCGGGCCGCCACATGAGGTCGTCCGTCGCGACGTGGGGGACCCCTGTGGCGGCCGCCAGCCGGGCGGCGAAGGTCGACTTGCCCGACCCGGTCACACCGACGACGACCACCCGGCGGTGGCGGGCAGGGTCGAAGGGGGCGTCGAGGAGCACCGGGGGATCGTAGGACGACTCGGGGGTGGACGCGCGGCGTCGGCGCCGGGTGGCAGAGTGGCGGCATGACCGAGGACGTCGTCGCCGTCGCGCACCGCGTGCCGCCCTTCGTGCTCGTCTCGGGGCCCGAGGGCATCCTCGCCGAGCGCGCCGTCGCGCAGACCCTCGACGACCTCCGCGTCACGAGCCCGGACCTCGAGGTCATCCGGGTGTACGCGGCGTCCTACCAGCCGGGTGAGCTCGTCCTCCACACGAGCCCGTCGCTCTTCGGCGGCGCCAAGTGCGTCGTCGTCCACGACCTCGACGAGGCCCCGGACGAGCTCCAGTCCGACCTGCTCGCCGTCCTCTCGGGGCCGGCCGAGCCCGACCTCACGCTCGTCGTCATGCACAAGAGCGGCCAGCGCGGCAAGAAGGTGCTCGACGCGCTGCGCGGTGCCGGCGCCCGGGTGCTCGACGCACCCGCGGTCAAGACCGACCGCGACAAGACCGACTTCGCGACGCACGAGTTCCGGCGCGCGCGGCGCAAGGCGACCCCCGAGGCCGTCCACGCGCTCGTCGAGGCCGTCGGCAAGGACGTCCGCGAGCTCGCCGCCGCCTGCCAGCAGCTCGTCGACGACACGACCGGCGTCATCGACGAGCAGGTCGTCCTCACCTACCACGGCGGCAAGGTCGAGGCCACGGGCTTCCGGGTCGCCGACGCCGCGCTCGCGGGCGACCCCGGCGAGGCGCTGCGGCTGCTGCGCCACGCGATCGCCGTCGGGGTCGACCCCGTCCCGATCGTCGCGGTGCTCGCCCAGCAGGTGCGCCAGCTCATCAAGGTCGGGTCCGCGGGCCGGGGGCGCCCGGCCGACATCGCCCGCGACGTCGGGATGGCCCCGTGGCAGGTCGACCGGGCCAAGCGGACGCTGTCGGGCTGGACCGCGGAGGGGCTCGCGACCTCGCTCCAGGCGCTCGCGGCGGCCGACGCCGAGGTCAAGGGCGGCGGCCGCGACCCCGTCTACGCCGTCGAGCGCGCGGTGCTGACCATCACCGCGCAGCACGGTCGGCACCGCGAGGGCTGAGCCCGCGTCACCCTCTCGCCCGCCCGTTTTGGCGGGGGTGCGGGCCGCTGGTACCTTTGTCGACTGCGTGCGCGTGTGGTCGCGCGCGCACGAGCACCACCCAGCGCGAGTCAACCACGGGTGCCCCACGCCCGGTCCCGACCCGCGACTGCCGCCCTCTAACGGCAACCGATTCCTCGACCGAAGGCACGATTTCACAGTGGCGAACATCAAGTCCCAGCTCAAGCGCATCAAGACGAACCGTCTCGCGACCGAGCGCAACAAGGCCGTCAAGAGCGAGTTCAAGACGGCCATCCGTCGCTTCCGCGAGGCGGCCGACTCCGGCAACGCCGAGCAGGCGCGCGAGGCGCTCAAGTTCGCGTCGACCAAGCTCGACAAGGCCGTGAGCAAGGGCGTCATCCACAAGAACCAGGCCGCGAACAAGAAGTCCGCGATGGCCAAGCGGGCCGCCTCGCTCTGAGCGGAGCAGCCCACGCCCGAGGGCCCGTCACCGATCCGGTGACGGGCCCTCGGGCGTCCGCGGGGGAGTCGGCTCAGCCGAGGGCGAGCCGGCGCAGCCCGGCGAGGTCGCCGTTGAAGCGGTCCTGGTCGAGCGGGCTGTCGGTCCACTGCCAGAACGTGTAGTAGCCCCAGCCGGCCGGCAGCGTGCCGACGCTCGTGCTGTACCGCGCGACCCACAGGGGGTTGGTCGTCGCGAAGGCGGTGCTGCCGCCGGTGCACTGGGTCCACCAGCTCGTCGCCGTGTAGATGACGGCGTCGCGGCCCGTGCGTGCCTTGTACCGGGACGTGAAGTCGCGGATCCACGACACCATCCCGCTCTGGCTCTTGCCGTAGCAGGTCGCGCCGTAGGGGTTGAACTCGATGTCGAGCACCCCGGGGAGCGTGCGCCCGTCGGCGCTCCAGCCGCCGCCGTGGTCGACGAACCAGTCGGCCTGCGCCGCACCGGAGGAGGAGTCGGGCAGGGCGAAGTGGTACGAGCCCCGGATCATCCCGACGTCGTACGAGCCGGTGTACTGCGCGCTGAAGGTCGGGCTGCGGTAGGTCGTGCCCTCGGTCGCCTTGACGTAGGCGAACTTCGTCCCCTTGGCCCACCATGACGCCCAGTCGACGGTGCCCTGCCACTTCGAGACGTCGATGCCGGGGGTCTGGGTGACGGCAGTGCGGGACGGCGCTGCGTCCGGGGCCACGCGCCGGGTGTCGCGGGCGGCAGACCACCCCATGAAGGCGTCGCCGGTCCGGTCGATGCCGACCGCGCGAGCCTGCGCGGTCGGGTGCGGTACGGGGGCGGCCTGCGCCGGGAGGGCGGCGACGAGGCCCGCGAGGGCGGTGGCCCCGGCGGCGAGGGCCGCGAGGCCGCTGCGTCGGGTCGTGCGGTGTGGTCGCATCGGTGGGTCTCCTGCGTCGGGGCTGGGGGAGCGCCTCGACGCTAGGACGGTGCGGGTCCGGACCGGGTCTGCCGGAGGTAAGGAGTTCCGCTCATCAGGTCAAGAGCGTGGAAATCTTCCGCTCCTGGCCAACGGGTGGGACGTTGCGCCCGCGACGGGTCAGCGGTTCGCGCGGACGGCGGCCGCGACCTCGAGGAAGCGGTCGCGGTCGAGGACCGCGCCCTCGCGGCGGACCGCGGCCGGGTCGACCCGCAGGACGCGGTTGACGCGCACCTCGCTCGGACGGCCCTGCCGGTCCCAGGCGCCGGTGCCGATGTCGACCCAGCGCCGCCCGGCCCGGCGCTCCTGCTCGACGTCGCGGTCGTGGTCCTTGCTCGTCAGCTGGAGGCCGAGCAGCCAGTCGGCATCGTGGCCGACGAGGAGGACCGGGCGGTCCTTGCCCTGCGTGTGGTCCTCCTCGTAGGGCACCCACGTCCAGACGATCTCGCCGGGGTCGGGGCGGCCGTCGGGGCGTGGCGCGTAGACCGGGTCGAGCGGGCCCGTGTAGTCGCCCGGGTAGCCGCCGGTCGGCCGGGTCGGTGCCGGCGGGCCGGAGCGCGGGGAGCGCTCCCTCGGAGTGGGGCCGTCCGCGCGGGGTGCACGCCGTGAGCCACCGCGCAGCAGCTCGCGGAGGGCGCCGTCGAGGACCGGGCGGAGGATGCGCTGCCACTGCATGGGCCCGACCCTAGCCGCGGACCGTGACGCGGCGGCCGAGGTCTCCTAGGCTCCGCAGAGGGCGGCCGCCGGGGCGCCGGCCCACGACGTGGAGGAGGACCCGTGACGGGACACCGCATCTTCGGGACGCCGTTCGCGAGCATCTACCCGCATTACGTCGCCAAGGCCGAGCGCAAGGGACACACGCGCGCCGAGGTCGACGAGGTCATCCACTGGCTGACCGGCTACGACGAGGCCGGGCTGCGCCGGGCGCTCGAGGACGAGCGCGACCTCGAGACCTTCTTCGACCGGGCTCCGGCCTTCACGCCGCACGCCGGGCTCATCACCGGCACGATCTGCGGCCACCGGGTCCAGGAGATCGAGGACCCCCTGATGCAGCGCATCCGCTACCTCGACCTGCTCGTCGACGAGGTCGCGCGCGGCAAGAAGATGTCGTCGATCAAGCGAGGCAGCACCTGACCCCTCCCGCGTCGGGAGCCGCTCAGCCGGTCAGGGACCAGCCACGACGGTGCGCGAGCAGGCGGGTCGTGGTGTCGGAGAAGAAGAGTGCGTGGGCCCGCAGGGCCTCCGTGCAGCCGGGGGGCGGGGGCGCGTCGAGGTCCTCGAGCATGAAGCCGACGAGGAAGGCCAGCACCGCGTCGACGTCGTCGTCGGCGGCGTCCTCGAGCAGGGGGGAGCGCTCGAGGTCGGTCAGGTCGATGCCGTGGTGGTGCATGAGCGGCCAGAGCGTGACGAGGTCGAACCACGCGGGACCGACGGCGGCCTGGTTCCAGTCGATGACGCGCATCCGGCCGTCCGGCTCGCGCAGGAGGTTGTCCGGGCGCAGGTCGAGGTGCGTCAGCGTGTCGCCGTGGACGGCGTCGAGGACCCGCGAGGCCAGTCGCACCATCTCGGCGGTCGCGGCCCGGTCGGGCACGGCGTGGCCCTGCGGCCAGGGCTGCGAGCCCTCCGCGAGGCGGCGCAGCGCGGGGACCGACGCGGTGGCGCCGGCGAGCTCGTCGCGGACGGTCGCCAGCCCGAGACCCTGCACGACGGGCGCGGGCGTGGCCGCGATCTCCCGGCAGGCGGCGTACGCCGCCGCCACGTCCTGCGGCGTCCAGGGGTTGCCCGGTCGGGTGCCCTCGACGAGGTCGAGGACGAGGACCCGCCAGCCGCCGCCGGCCTCGACGTCGGCGAGGCCCAGCATCCGCGGGGCGCAGGTGAGCCCGGTGAGCCCCGGCAGCAGCTCCGACTCGCGGCGCAGGGCACGCAGCAGGTGCGGGGTCGAGGAGCCGGCCGCCTTGACGAACACCGTCCGGCCGTCGGCGAGGTCGACGGCGCCGGCGAAGGCGCCGCCGAACCCCGAGCCCACCGGGGCGTGCGCCCCGGCGACGGCGCTGCCGGCCACCGCGGCCACCGCGTCGGAGACCGCGACCGGCAGGGTGTCGAAGGCGGGTCGCCGGCTCGTGCGGCCGTAGTCGACCTCGGGCACCGGGGGAGTCACCCGCCCACCGTGCCACGCGCCGGGTCCGGGCACGACCGGGTTCCCGCGCCGTGCCGGGGTGGTCGCGTCGTGCCGGGGTGGTCTCGTCCTGCCGGGGTGTCACAGCAGGGCGGCGAGGCGGGGTTGGGGCGGCAGGACAGCGTCGGGGCGGCAGGGCGCCGTCGCGTTCGGACCTGTCCGCCCGGCGTGGGAGACTGAGTGCACCGCCCGCTCGCCCCCGACCGCAAGGAACCGCGCACCCGTGTCACCCCGCGCCCGCACCGTGCTGCCGCCGCACGCGACACCGCCGGAGGCGATCCGCAACTTCTGCATCATCGCCCACATCGACCACGGCAAGTCGACCCTCGCCGACCGGATGCTCCAGATCACCGGTGTCGTCGACGACCGGGCGATGCGCGCGCAGTACCTCGACCGGATGGACATCGAGCGAGAGCGCGGCATCACGATCAAGAGCCAGGCCGTCCGGATGCCCTGGGAGGTCGACGGCGCGAGCCACGTGCTCAACATGATCGACACCCCGGGCCACGTCGACTTCACCTACGAGGTCTCGCGCAGCCTCGCCGCGTGCGAAGGGGCCGTGCTGCTCGTCGACGCCGCGCAGGGCATCGAGGCGCAGACCCTCGCGAACCTCTACCTCGCGATGGAGAACGACCTCACGATCATCCCGGTCCTCAACAAGATCGACCTGCCGGCCGCCCAGCCGGAGAAGTACGCCGAGGAGCTCGCCGGCCTCATCGGCTGCGAGCCCGAGGACTGCTTCCAGGTGTCGGGCAAGACCGGCGTGGGCGTCGAGCCGCTGCTCGACGCGATCGTCGCGCAGATCCCGGCGCCGACCGGTGACGCCGACGCGCCCGCCCGCGCGATGATCTTCGACTCCGTCTACGACACCTACCGCGGCGTCGTCACGTACGTCCGGGTCGTCGACGGCAACCTCAACCCGCGCGAGCGCATCGCGATGATGTCGACCAAGGCCACGCACGAGCTGCTCGAGATCGGCGTCATCAGCCCGGAGCCGGTGCCCGGCAAGGGCCTCGGCGTCGGCGAGGTCGGCTACCTCATCACCGGCGTCAAGGACGTGCGTCAGTCCAAGGTCGGCGACACCGTCACCAACGCGGCCAAGCCCGCGACGAAGGCCGTCGGCGGCTACCGCGACCCCAAGCCGATGGTGTTCTCGGGCCTCTTCCCGCTCGACGGCTCGGACTACCCCGACCTGCGCGACGCCCTCGACAAGCTCAAGCTCAACGACGCCGCGCTCGTCTACGAGCCCGAGACCTCCGTCGCGCTCGGCTTCGGCTTCCGCTGCGGCTTCCTCGGCCTGCTCCACCTCGAGATCGTCCGCGAGCGGCTCGAGCGCGAGTTCAACCTCGAGCTCATCTCGACCCAGCCCAACGTCGTCTACGACGTGACGATGGACGACGGCACCGAGGTCGTCGTCACCAACCCCAGCGAGTTCCCCGGCGGCAAGATCGCCGAGGTCCGCGAGCCGAAGGTCCGCACCACCGTCCTCGCACCGAGCGAGTTCATCGGCGCGATCATGGAGCTCTGCCAGGGCAAGCGCGGGACGCTGCTCGGGATGGACTACCTCTCCGAGGACCGCGTCGAGATGCGCTACACGCTGCCGCTCGCCGAGGTCGTCTTCGACTTCTTCGACCAGCTGAAGTCGCGCACCCGCGGCTACGCGAGCCTCGACTACGAGCCCGACGGCGACCAGGCCGCCGACCTCGTCAAGGTCGACATCCTCCTCCAGGGCGAGACGGTCGACGCGTTCTCGGCGATCGTCCACAAGGACAAGGCGTACTCGTACGGCCTGATGATGGCCGGCAAGCTCAAGGACCTCATCCCGCGCCAGCAGTTCGAGGTGCCGATCCAGGCGGCCATCGGCGCCCGGGTCATCGCCCGCGAGAACATCCGCGCCATCCGCAAGGACGTGCTCGCCAAGTGCTACGGCGGTGACATCAGCCGCAAGCGCAAGCTCCTCGAGAAGCAGAAGGCCGGCAAGAAGCGGATGAAGAACATCGGCTCGGTCGAGGTGCCGCCGGAGGCCTTCATCGCCGCGCTGACGTCCGACGGCGCCGGGGCCCAGGCCACCAAGAAGTGACGCCCGTCGCGCGCTCGGGCTTCCTCGCCGGGCACCGACGTTCACTCCTCGTCCCCTCCGCGGCGCTGCTGTGGGGCACGCAGTTCGCGTTCCTCAACCCGGCGATCGGCATCATCCTCGTCTCGCTGTACGGGGCGTCGGCGGGGGAGGTGGGGCTTGCGCTGGCCGCCTACAACGTCAGCGGCTTCGTCTCGACGCTCGTCGTGCCGACGCGGGCCGACCGGCGCGGCGACTACCTCGAGCCGCTGCTGTGGTGCGGCGGCTTCACGATCGCGCTGACGACGGCGCTGGCGCTCGCGACGACCCTGCCGCTGGCGGTGCTCGCCCTCGTGGCGCTCGGCGGACCCGCCGGGATCGCCATCGGCCTGCTCTTCGCCTACCAGCGGCACACCGGCGCGAGCGTGCAGCAGATCATGCGCACGCGCGCGGTGTTCTCGTTCGCGTGGGTCGGCGGCCCGCCGTTCGCCGCGTTCCTCATGGGTGTGCTCGGCCAGCGCTCGGTGCTGTGGGTCGTCGCGGCGCTGGGCGTCCTCGGCCTCGCGCTGACGCGGGTGATGATGCACGCGCACGCCACGTCGCCGCACGCGAACGCCGCTCCGCCACAGGGGGAGCCGATGGGCGTCGCGCTGCGGCGGCCCGAGGTGCTCGTCCTGCTCGGCACCTTCGTCGCGCTCGGTGCTGCGCTCAACGCCGCGGTCTCGTCGCTGCCGCTCCTCGTCACCGGCGAGCTCGGGCTCGACGTCGAGTGGAGCGGCATCGCGCTGGGGACGTGCGCCGCCCTCGAGATCCCGATCCTCGTCCTGCTCGGGCGCATCACGGCGCGCTTCGGCCCGCGGCGCGTCGTCGCCGTCGGCTGCCTGGCCGGGCTCGTTTACTACGCGGCGATGACGCTCGCGGCGTCGCCGGTCGTGCTCGTCGCCGGCCAGCTGCCCAACGCGGTGTTCATCGCGACGATGTCCGGGGTGGGGCTGACGCTCTTCCAGGACGTCGTCGGCCGGCCGGGGCTCGCGTCGTCGCTCTTCATGAACACGACGCGCGTCGGGGCCATCGTCGCCGGGCCGGTCATCGCGCTCGGTGGCTCGAGCGCGCTGGGGTACTCCGGGGTATTCCTCGGCTGCGGGCTGCTCGTCCTCGTCGGGATGGTGGTCCTCGTGACGCCGCGCCTGACCCGGGCCGCCACCGCCCGTCGCGCCGGCTGAGCCCGGTGCCGGGGCCGCGACACCCCGGTTCGTCCACGAGACCCCGGTTCGGAACCGGGGTCTCGTGGACATTTCGGGGTGCCCCCGAAATGTCGAGGCGGGAGGGGCGGGTGGGTCAGGGAGCGCGCTCGCCGATGCCGGTGCCCCGCACGGGGTCGGCCCAGTCGAGGGGGAGGTCGGCGAACCACTGGGGCGCGAACGCGTCGGGTCGGGTCAGGAGGACCAAAAGCAGCACGACGCCGAGCACGACGAGCAGGCCCGCGGCCCAGCGCCGGTCGCCACGCTCCCGCAGCAGCGCCGCGGGCAGGCCGGCCAGGGCCGCGCCCGCGACGAGGGCCGTGCCGACGGACTCCCGGGCCAGCGAGACCCCGAGCAGCGGGCTGCCGAGCACGACCCCGACGAGGAGGACGACCGGGAGCACGGCGTCGACGGGGCTGCGCGTGCCGCGTGGGAGGGCCCCGGGGAGCAGGTGGTGGGCCGCGCGGACGAGGAGCGGTGGGGCGAGGAGCGCGGCGGCGACGAGCCGGAGGCCGTGCACGGTGAGCAGCGCGCTGCCGTAGGCGCCCGGACCGCCGAGCAGCAGCCACGCCAGGACGCCCGAGGCGGCCAGGCCCGCAGCGAGGCCGCGCACGGCCGCCCGCGGGTCGACGCCCGGCCGGCTGGCGGCGAGCACGACGACGAGGACGAGCAGGGCCACCGCGACGACTCCGGTCGCGGACGCGCGGGGCTCGAGCAGCAGGCGCCACGGGGTCGGGGCGGGCAGCGCCCGGTCGACGGTCGTGACGCCGCCGTGCGGGAGGGCCACGACATCGGGTCGGGTCGGGGTCGGAGTGCGCCCCAGCGCGACCGCGGCCCCGAGGGCGGCGCCCATCAGGGCGGTCTCGACGCCGGCGAGCCGCCACCACACCCGGCTCGACCCACGACGCAGGGCCGGGATGCTCGCGCGGCGGTGGGTCGCGCCGAGCGCGAGGAGGACGACGAGCAGCGCGACCTTCGCCAGGACCAGGGCGCCGTAGGTGGTCCGCCACGCCTCGGCGACGGCCCCGAGGCGCCACCACGCCGAGAGCAGACCGCTCACCGTCACGAGGACGGCGGCGACGAGCGCGAGCCCCGAGAACCGGCCGACGGCGTCGGCGAGCGCGGGCGCACGTCCGACCAGACCCAGGCCCACCAGCCCACCGACCCACAGCACGGCGGCGACGACGTGCACGGCGGTGCCGACGCTGACGGGGACGTGCAGCTCGGAGGTCGCGACGTGGCCGGTCAGCGAGGTCGGGAGGACCGCGAGGACGGCGACGCCGAGGAGGGTGAGCGTCTCGGCGGGGGAGCGGACGAGCCGGCTGCCGCCGGCGACGACGGCGGCGAGGGCCGCCGTGACCATGAGGGCGCGGCCGCCCTCGAGGCTCGGCACGAAGGCCCAGACCCGTGCGGCCGTGAACGCCCCGGGCAGCGGGACGGCGAGCGCCTCGGCGGCCGCGGCGAGCATCCCGAGGAGGCAGGCCACGACCCACGCCCACGCGGCGATCCGGACCGCGCGCAGCACCCGCACCGGGGCAGGGGCGGCGCGCAGCAGCCAGGCGGGGACGAGGAGCCCGCCGACGACGACGACCGCGCAGACTCGCGCCGTGAGCCGGACGCCGGTCGCGAGGAGCGGCACGCCCGGTCCGGCGTCGGGCAGCGCCGAGGCGGGAGCCGCCACCGGGGTCGTGAGGGTGAGGACGACGAGGGCTGTCGCGGCGCCGAGCACCGCGGCCGCCACGACCGCGCGGCCGGGGGAGACGACCCGCAGGGGGAGGCCGGGGGCGGTCACGACGGCCTTCGTGCGGAGGCCCGGCGGCGCAGGACGGCGGGCCCGGCGGCGCCGAGCGCCACGAGCGCGGCGAGCAACGCCCACGCCAGCAGCGGGCCGCCGGTGGTCGGTGTGGTGGTGGCGTCCGGCCCGCCGGCTCCCTCGACCGCCGCCAGCGCGTCCACCGCGGAGCCCGCGGGCGCCGAGGGGGCGGTGTCCGACGGCGGAGACTTCGGCGCGGCGACGGCGTCCGAGGAGATGGGCTCCGGGGACGGGCTCGCCGCCGGGGCCGCAGCGACCTCGAACCGCAGCGTCCCGGAGACGGGGTGCCCGTCGTCGGCCACGACGCGCCACGCGAGCCGGTAGCGGCCGGCTGCGGCGGGCTCGGCGAGAGCTATCCGCACCGTCGTCCCCCGGACCGTGGGCGCCCGCAGGGAGGTGCGGCCCCCCGGGCCGCTGAGGGCGCCCACGGCGGTACCGGGGACGACGGGGTCGGCGAAGCGGAGGACGAGGGTGATCGGCGACCGGCGGAGGGTGCTGCCGTCGGCCGGGGTGCTGCTCTCCAGGCCGGTGTGCGCGGCCGCCGGCGTCGCCGTGACCACGGCGAGCCCGAGCAGGAGCAGCACCACGGCCAGCAGGCGCGGCACGCGACGCCGGCCGGGCGCCCGCGGCGTCACGGGGTGCCTCCGAGGGAGCCGAGCGGCCAGACGGTCGCGACGACCCGCCCGTGCAGGGCGGCGACGGCGACCGGGCCGAAGGTGCGCGAGTCCCGGGCGTCCGGTCGGTGGTCGGCGAGCACGACGACGTGGTCGGCCGGCACCCGCCCGAGCTCGGCGTACACCGAGTCGACGTCACCGGGGTCGACCCACGGCTCCTCGACCGGGACCCCGTCGACGGCCAGAACGCCGTCGAGGATCGCGACGTCCTCGCCGGCGACGGCGGCGACCCGCTTGACGAGCAGGCCGCTGCCGTCCGGCGCGTCGAGGAGGACGACGTCGCCGCGGTGGTAGCCGCGCAGCAGCGGACCGACGTGGTCGACGAGGACGTGCGAGCCGGCGTGCAGCGTCGGCTCCATGCTGGCCGTCGGCACGAGCACCGGCTCGAGCGCGAGCCGCCCGACGAGGACGACGAGGGCCAGCACGAGGGCGAGGTCCACGACCCGGCCGCGCCGCCGGACCGGGGCCGGTGTGGGGGCCGGCCGCGCCGGCGGGGCCGCCGCGGTCACGGTGCTCACCACGCCGGGTCGGCCGTGATCGGGTCGCACTCGGGGTCGTGGTCCGGGTCGCCGACGCTGAACTGCATCATCATGTCGTGGTCCTCGTGGACCAGGTTGTGGCAGTGCATCATGTAGCGGCCCTTCGGCTCCTGCCACCCGTCCCCGGCGGACGGCCCGGCGAAGCGCATGGCGACCCGCACCGTCTCGTTCTCGCCGACGTACACGACGTCCTTGCCGCCCTTCTCGTGGGGCCGCACGAGGCTCGCCTGGCCGTTGCGCGAGAGCACCTGGAAGTCGACGAGGTGGATGTGCACCGGGTGGAACCACCCGCCGGAGGTGTTCGCCAGCTCCCAGATCTCCACCGCGCCCTGCTCCGGCTCGGCCATGCAGTGCGTGTAGTCGCTGTCGACGACGTCCTGCCACGTCTCGCCGTTGATCGTCCAGTGGCCGTTCGTGCGGACGAAGGCGAAGCGCCGCTGGGTGACCCCCCGGGCCAGCAGCCCGGCCTCGGTCCACGTCATGCACTCCTGCGGGGGGACGGCCGAGTTCCAGAGCGTCGGCACGGCGTTGTTCTCCGTGCTCTGCACCGACGTCTCGGGGCCGACGACGAACTGCATCGCGTACAGGGCCGTGGCCTCGGCGACGTTGTTCTTCGGCCCGAGGTTCTTCAGCGTCAGCTTCACGGGCGCCTGTCCGGGCTTCTGCGCGTAGGGCGCGAAGTCGATGACCACCTCGTAGCGCTCGGCCATCCCGTGCCGCAGCGACGAGACGACCTGCGGCTGGGGCATCAGCCCGGCGTCGGTGCCGATGACCGTCATCGGCACGGCGCTCTTGCCGTCGTGCAGCTGCCACTCGTACGAGCGCGACACCGACGCGTTGAGGATGCGGAAGCGGTACTTGCGCGGCTCGACCTGCATCGCCGGCCAGGGCACGCCGTTGACGAGGACGATGTCGCCGAAGGCGCCCGACTCGCTGTTGTCCTCGTAGATCAGGCCGCCCTTGGTGTCGAGCATGACGTCCTTGACGATCATCGGGACGTCGTAGCGGCCCTGCGGGATGCCGAGCGACAGCTCGACGTCGTCGTGGAGCACGTACATCCCGGCGAGGCCGTTGTACGCGTTCTGCGAGGTGTGGTGCACGCCGTGGTCGTGGTACCAGAGGGTGCGCGCCTCCTGGCAGTTCGGGTAGACGTAGCGCTTGGTCCGGCCGGGCAGCGTGACGTCCGAGGCGTAGCCGTCGTACTGCGGCAGCGAGGCCGACCCGTGCAGGTGAGTCGAGGTCCACCGGTCCATGGGGTCGCTGGAGTACCGGGACGGCACGGCCGCGTTCGGGGCGCTCGCGGGCGGCTGGTGCAGCAGGTTCGTCTGGTGCACGACGATCGGGCGCCCGCGCCGGTTGACGATGGTCGGGCCCGGGGTGACGCCGTTGTAGCCGAAGAACGGCGTCTTGAAGCCGGGCATGATCGACGCGACCGAGAAGGTCTGGGCGATGTCGTAGCGGTCGTAGGCGCGCATCTGCCCGTCCGAGCACGCGACCTCCTGCGACTCGGTCGGCGAGAGGACCGGCGGCACGACGAACGGGAGGGTGAACGGCTTCACCATCTTGCTCGTCGGCATCCGGTTGACGATGGTGCCGGCGAACGCCATCCGTTCCAGCGGGAGGGCCGCGAGGGCTCCTCCGACGACGCCGAGCTTGAGTGCATCACGACGGGTGATTCCCATGGAAAGTTCCTTGCCTTGCCCACGGATCCTGACGGGGCCGGACGGCCCCAGGTCGAGGATGGGCGAGGCGCCTTGGGGTCACCTTGGGGTCGGCGCAGCCCCCCGGACGGCGAGGAGCAGCTCCTCGACCTCCTCGTCCTTGCCGACGCAGCGGTCGGCCCCCGCGGCCACGGCCGCGCGGTGGGTCGCGGCCCGTCCGTCGCTCGTCAGCACGACGAGCCGGGTGGCCGGTCGCACCCGGCGGATCTCGGCGAGGGCCCAGAGCCCTCCGCGGCCGGGCATCGACAGGTCCATGAGCACGACGTCGGGATGCTCGTGGCCGGCGAGCAGGACGGCGTCCTCGCCCGTCGTCGCCATCCCGACGAGCTCGAGGTCCGGCTCGGCGTCGACCAGCGCGCGCACGCCCAGGCGGATGCCCTCGTGGTCGTCGGCGAGGACCAAGCGGATCATCGGTCCTCCCGGACAGGGTGGGGGACGGTGTGACGGAACGCAGTCTGCGGCAGGTCGCTTGGGGAAACCCTGTGGCTCAGGCGCCGGCCGGCAGGTCGGCGGGGACGAGCGCTCTCAGGAGGGTACCGCCGCCCGGACGAGGTGCCACCTCGAGCGACCCGCCGAGGTCCTCGAGGTGGGTCGCGAGCAGGCGCAGGCCGACGTGCCCGTCCTGCGCGACACCCTCGGGGAGGCCGCGACCGTCGTCGGCGACGGTGACCCGCACCTGCCGGTCCACCGTCGTCACGTCGACCCACGCGTTGGCGGCGTGCGCGTGCGTCGCGACGTTGCGCAGCGCCTCCTGCACCACCCGGTAGCAGACGCGGGCGACGTCGACCGACCACTCCGCGCGCTCGGGCATGTCGAGCCAGACCTCCGGCCCCGCACGGCGGGTCCGCTCGGCGAGGTCCTCGACCGCGTCCCGGAAGGCCGTCCCCTCGAGGCCCGGCGGGTGGATGTCGACGAGCAGGGAGCGCAGGGCCTCGACGTCGCGCCCGAGGATCTCGCGCGCCTGCTCGAGGGTGTCCCGGGCCCCCGCCGCCTCCGGGGCGTCGGACACGTGGGCGGCGACGACGGGCAGGGCGTAGCGCAGCCCGGCGAGGTCCTGGACGACGCCGTCGTGGAGGTCGCGGGCGATCCGCAGGCGCTCGCGGTGCGTCGTCAGCACGGTCTGCCGCAGCAGGCGGATGCGTTGCAGCTCAGCGCGTTCCACCCGACGGGCGAGGGAGATCGCGAGCGGCATGACGGCGACCTGGAAGAGCAGCAGGCCGCCGAGCGCGACCGGCAGGATCGCGCGGAGGATCTCCTGCTCGCGGGCCCGCATCTCGCCGGTCGAGTAGTACGCCTCGAAGACGAGGTCGTTGCCGTCGGCGTCCTGCGCTCCCGCGTACACCTCGAGCAGCTCGCGCTCGGCGCGCTCGGAGACGTTCTCGGCCTTGTCGAGGGCCGACAGCTCGGCCACCGTGTGGTCGGTCCCGACGAGGTTGCCGACCGTGGGCTCGAGGTCGTAGGTCCGCCCGATGAGCGGTGTCTCGTCGGACCAGAGGATTCGACCCTCGGGCGTCCAGAGCTTGACGTGCCGGATCGACCCGACCTCCATGCTCCGCCGCAGCACCGCGCCGAGGCTGGCCATCGCTCCGGGATCCTGCTCGCGCACCCGCTCGTCGACGAGGGGAGCCGCGACGGTGCCGGCCAGGGTCGCCCCGCGCAGCTGGGCCTCGGCGAGCGCCGAGTCCTCGGCGATGCGGTGGCACACCCACACGGCGCCAGCGCCGAGCACGAGCAGCGTGACGACGCTGAGGACGACGAAGCGCCGGACCGCGGTGCGGACGATCGCGCGGCTCGGCGGCGGAGCGGTCCCGGGGTCAGGCGCGGTCACGGATCATCCCGCGGCGTCGGGCCACGGCCACGGCCTCGAGCTGTGAGTGGGCGTCGAGCTTGCCGAGGAGGGCGGCGACGTAGCCCCGGGAGGTGTGGCGCGAGATGCCGAGCCGGCGGGCGATCGACGCCGGGTCGAGGCCGTCGGCGAGGAGGTGGAGCACCTCGTCCTCCCGGGCGGTCAGCCGCACGGTCTCCGCGGGACGCGCGAGGGAGCCCTGCAGCTCGAGGAGCCGTCGCAGGAGCGCGGGGTGCACGCGGAACCCGCTGTCGGCGGTGTCGCGCAGCGCCTCCAGCAGGTCCTCGAGCCGCCCGTCCTTCGGCAGCAGCGCGCGGGCGCCGGCGGCCATGGCGCGCTGGAGGAGGGACTGCGTGGCGAAGGCGGTGAGCACGACGACGCGCAGGTCAGGGAACAGGGCAAGGAGCGCGGCCGTGGCCTCGAGACCGTCGCCCTCGCCGATCTGCACGTCCATGACGACCGCGTCCGGGGCGAGCGCCCGAGTGCGCGCGACGGCGTCGTCGACGGTGTGCGCCGCACCGAGCCACTCGAGGTCGGGCTCGGCGTCGATGGCCCGACCGAGGAGGTCGGTGAAGGTGCGGTGGTCGTCGACGACGAGGACGCGCCGCACCGCCGGGGCGTCCGCCCGTGACGGCCCGTCCATGGGCCCCCTGCTGCTCACGCGAACAGTGTGGACCGTCGGCGGCGCGCTGTCTGTAGTTCCTCGGGTGGCGACATCCGGTCGGCTGATCTCACAGTAGGGCGAGTGCACTGGTCGCGACCCGCCCGAGGGCCCGGTCGACCGGTGCGGGGTCGAGTCCCGGCACGCGCCCGAGCGTCTCGCGCAGGAGCTCGAGCAGCGCGGCGATCTCCGTCCGCGACGGGGTCTCGGTGACCGCGTCGTCGGAGCCGGCGAGGAGGCGCAGGTAGCCCGCCCGCGCCTCGGCACCGGGCTCCACCCCCAGCTCGTCGACGAGGCGACGCCGCAGGTCGAGGTAGCAGCGCAGGGCCTCCGCCCGGCGGCCGGCGGCCTCGAGAGCGGCCATCCGCACCGTGGCGGCGCGCTCGTCGAACGGCGCCAGGTCGGCGGCCCGCGCCGAGAGCTCGGTCGCGGCCGCGACGTCGCCGCCGTCGAGGGCACGCCCCGCCACGACGGCGCAGGCCTCGGCGAGGCGCGTCGTCACGACGTCCCGCTCCCGGTCGGCCCACGCCGACCGGGTCTCGGAGGCCAGGAGCGGGGACCGCGCGAGGGCGAGGGCCTCCCGGACCAACCGGACGGCGTCCGGCGTCGTGGACCCGGCCGACCGGGCGAGGAGCGAGAGGCACTCCGAGCGGTCCACGACGACGCGCGAGGTGTCGAGGTGGTACCCGGCCGACGTGGTCCGGACGACCGAGTCGCGCCCGGCGCCCGGGGTACCGATGGCCCGCCGGACGACGCAGACGTAGCTCTCGAGCGTGGCGACGGCCGACGCGGGGGCCTCGTCGCCCCAGAGCAGCTCGACGAGCCGGTCCTTGGTGACCGGTGCGCCGTCCGCGACGGCGAGGAGCTCGAGCACCTGCCGGGGCTTGGCCCCGCCGAGCGCCGGCCCGCTGACCGTGCGGCCGTCGACGGTGACGGTCGTCGTGCCGAACAACGTGATCTCGTGGGTGGTGGTGGTGGACGTGCTCTCGTGCATGGTGGAACCCCCTGCGGCTCCGGTCGCCCTCCCCTGCAGAGGGCGTCCTACCACCCAGTATCGGATTCCGCCACTCGAGCGGGCAGATGCAGACGACGGAGTCCGTACCCCTCATTTGTGGGGTACGGACTCCGTCGGGTCCCGTCGGCCCTGGGGTCAGCGGACGGTGGCGGTGAACGACACCGTCGCGCGGTTGGCCGCGTCGCTGACGAACCCGATCGTCGCCGGGTAGGACCCCGCGACCGCCTGGGCGTTGAGCGTCACGGTGATCGCGCAGCTCCGGCCGGGGGCGACCGCCACGGCGCAGGTGCCGAGGGCGACGCTGTAGGCCGTGCTCGTCGACGTCGTACCGGTGATCGACAGCGACGCCGTCCCGGTGTTGGTGATCGTCACGCTCGAGGAGGCCGAGCGCCCGATCTTCACCGTGCCGAGCGACACCGACGTCGACTTCGGGGTGAGGACGGAGCTCGTCCCGGTGCCGGTGAGCGCCACGGCCGGGGCCGCGCCGGGGTCGTTGCTGCGGATCGACAGCGTCGCGGCGCGTGTCCCGGTCGCCCTCGGGGAGAACGTGACCCGGACCGAGCACGAGGCGCCGGCCACGACGGAGGCGCACGCCGGGTCGGCGGTCGCGGTGTAGTCGCCTGCCGCCGTGCCCGAGAGCGCCACCGAGGTGACGGTCAGTGGGGCGCCGCCGGAGTTGCGGACGCCGACGAGCTGCACGGCCGACGTGGTCGTCACGCGCTGACCCGCGAAGGTCAGGGTCGTCGGGGTGACCGTGGCGCGCGCCGGGGTCGGCGGCTCGATGCCGTGACCGGTCAGCGCCGTGCGCGACAGCACGCTCCCGTCCGCACCGAGCACCTCGAGCGTCGCCGTGGCGTCCCCGGCGGTGGTCGGGGCCCAGCGGACCGTCTGCGTGCACGTCCCGTCACCGGGGAGCGTGGCCCCGGCGCAGGTGCCCGCACCGAGCGTGAAAGCGGCGGCCTGCGGACCGGTGACGCGGACCGTCCCGAGGGGGAGCGCGCCGGTGCCCACGTTCTGCAGCGTGGCCGTGAGGTCCGTCGTCGTGCCGAGGTCGTGGTCACCGAAGGCCAGGCTCGCGTCCCCGGTGAGGCCGGTGGCGTAGCGACCGGCGACCGCGAAGAGGTCGGTGCGCGCGACCTCGCCCTCGGGTCCGGTGACCGCGACGTGCTCGACCGGGACGCCGTCCGGGGCCCAGGTGCCGCCGACCACCTCGTGGAAGGTCACGGCGTCACCGAGGTGCCCGGCCGGCGCGGCACGTCCCACGCCCGGGGCCCAGCGCAGGAAGCTCCCGACGACCGGGGAGGCGAGCGCCTCGGCCATGTCGCAGGGCGCCGCCCCGCACCCGACGTTCTGCGTCGCGGCGTTGCGGGCCACCGACCCGGAGGCGTCCGTGTGGACCGAGAGCGGTCCGTACGGGGTCGTCACGGTGTAGTCGGTGTCCGGGCAGAGGCCGGTGGCGTGGAAGCGGGTGCGTCCGAAGACGAGCTGCTGGCCGGCCTCGGCCGTCGGCCCGGTGAACGCGCCCTCGAGCGCCACGCGCAGGGCGGCGGTGCCCGGAGCGACGGTGTCGCAGCCCGGTGTGGGCATCGGCTCGCTGTCGGCGACCGCGTAGAACAGCTCCGGCGGGTAGTTGTCCGGGAACGAGATCGGCTGCGTCGGGTCGTAGCCGTCACCGGCGAGGACGATGCAGCCGGGGTCGGTCGGGTCGTCGCAGAGGTCCAGCCGCAGACCGTCGGCGTCCTGGTACCAGAGCGGGAACCCGTCGGCCCGACGCCCGGCCGAGACCGCCGGGTCCGAGGTGCTGCCGCGGCCGGAGAGCCCGACGTCGACCTGCGAGGGGCGTGCGCCCGGTGCGGTGAGGCGCAGAGCCGTCGTCCGGGTGCCGGCGGCCGAGGGGGTGAACCCGACGGTCACGGTGCACGTCCCGTCGACGGGGACCTCGGTGTCGCAGGTCGTGCCGACGACCGAGAAGTCCGCCGTGTCGCCGCCCACGAGGGTGGGGGCGTCGAGGACGAGCGGCGCGGTGCCGCCCCGGTTGGAGACCGTCACGGACTGGACGGCGGCGGCGCGGCCGACGTGGCGCTGCTCGAAGGCGAGAGGCCCGGAGGTGGACAGGGCTGCGATCCCTTGCGCGACCGACCCGACGCCGCGCAGGCGTACCTCGAACGGGTCGTTGAGCCCGGTGTGCCGCACCCGCAGGAGCGCGCTGCGGTCACCGACGGCACCGGGGGTGAACGTCAGGTCGACCTGGCAGGCGGCACCCGGGGCGAGGTCGCGACCGGAGCAGGCGTCGCTGCCTACCGCGAAGTCGGCGGCGTCGTTGCCCGCGACGGAGAGCGAGGTGACGCCGAGCGTCTCGATGCCCTCGTTGCGCAGGGTCACCCGGGCCGGGCCGGAGCTGCCCTCCTCGACGGCGCCGGCGTCGACGACCTCGGGGTCGGCGACGAGCGGACCGGCGAGCTTGCCCATGACCGTGAACAGGTCGGTCTGCGCGACGGTCGCCCCTGCGCTGACGAGCCGGACGTAGTTGGCCGGAGCCGTCTCGCCGACGGGGACATAGGAGGAGCCGACGACCCGGTGCAGGGTCGTCGCGTCCCCGAGGTAGCCGGCCGGGGCGGCGGCGCCACGGGCCGGGTCCCAGCGCAGGAAGCCGGCGAGGACGGGGCTGGAGATGGCCTGGTCCCAGGCGCAGGGGGCGTCGGCCGTCGCCGCGAGGCAGCCGACGTCGCTCGTCCCGGTCGTCCGCTTGAGCCCACCGGCGTCGTCGGCCACGAAGGTGTACGTGCCGTACGGGTGGACGACGGAGTACTCCTGGCCGGCGCACAGGCCGCTCGTCGCGTTGACGCGGATGCGCCCGAAGGTCATCTGCTCGCCGCTCACCGGCTCACCGTTGACGAAGGCGGCCTCGAGGGCCATCCGGACCATCATCTTCCCGGGCGGGCTGTCACCGCAGCCGGGCGTGATGATGAGGTCGCTGTCGACGACGCTGTAGAAGAACTCGTCGGGGAAGGTCGTCGGGAACGCGACGGGCCCGCTGCCGGGGTAGGTGCCACCGGCGAGGACGATGCAGTTGGGGTCGGTGGCGTCGATGCACTGCGCGAGGCGCACACCGCGCTCGTCCTGGTACCAGGTGGGGAACCCGGTGGCCGGGTCGATGGCCGGAGAGGACTTCGCGACACCGCCGAACCCGGTGCCCTGGAGGGCGACGTCGAGCGTCCCGGCGGGGTCGTCCGACGGGATGCGCAGCGTCGCGGAGTGCTCGCCGACGGCCTGCGGGAGGAAGGAGACGTCGACGCGGCAGGTGCCGCCCACCGGCACGACCGCTCCGGTGCAGGTGTCGAAGCCCTTCTCGAAGTGGGCCCGGTCCGAGCCGGCCAGCTCGAGCGTGCCGAGCGTGAGAGGGGCCGTGCCCGTGTTGCCGACCGTGACCGTCCGCGCGGACGAGGGGACGCGCAGCCGTTCCTGGCCGAAGCCGAGGGAGGAGGGGGCGGCGGTGGCGTGCGGCGCCTGGTGCGGTGCCGTGCCCTCGCCGGTCAGCGGGACGGTGGTGGGGGAGCGCAGGCCGTCGTGGGCTACGGTCAGCGTCGCGGCCCGGGCACCGAGTGCGGTGGGGGAGAACTGGACCCGGATGAGGCATGTGGCGTCGCGGACCAGAGCCGTTGCGGGACAGGTCGAGTCGACGACCCGGAAGTCGCCCGCGGCGGCTCCGGTGACCGTGACGCTGTTCGGCGTGGTGGTCCCCGCCGCGACGTTGCGAACCGTGACTTCTCGCACCGAGGACGACTGGCCGACCTCGGTCGAGCCGACGGTGACCGCCGCGGGGGAGACCTCGAGGGGACCGGCGACCTTGCCGGCGACCGTGAACAGGTCGGTGCGCAGCGGGGTCGCCAGCTTCGTGCCGGCGATGCTGAAGTAGTTGGCCGGGGACGCCTCGCCCGGAGCGGTGTAGGTGGCGCCGACGATGCGGTGCGCGGTGACGGCGTCGCCGAGGTAGCCGGCGGGCGCCGAGGGGGCGACGGCCGGGTCCCAGCGGAGGAAGTTGCGGGCCACGGGGCTCGAGAGGGCCAGGCGCCAGTCGCACGTGGCCGGAGCGACCGGGACGCACCCGATGTCGGTCGTCCCCTGGTTGCGGGCGAGCGCGCCCGCGGCGTCGGTCCGGAAGGAGATCGCACCGAACGGGGTCGTCGCGGTGTAGGTGCCGTTGGCGCACAGGCCACTGCTGACCGAGAGCCGGACCCGCCCGAAGACCATCTGCTCACCGGGGACCGGCGCGCCGTTGGCGAACGCGCCCTCGAGGGCCAGGCGGATCGAGGCGGTGCCGCGCTTGGTGCCCGAGCAGCCAAGGGTCGTCAGCCGTTGGGAGTCGGCGACGAGGTAGAAGAACTCCGAGGGGAAGTTGGTCGGGAAGACCTGCGGCCGGGCCGGGTCGTAGCCGGCGTCGGCGAGGACCACGCAGCGGGTGTCGGTCGGGTCGAGGCACGGCGCCAGCCGGGTCCCGCCGGAGTCCTCGAACCACGTCGGGAAGCCGTGCGCCGCGTCGAGGACGGGCGACACGGCGGGCTGCCCGCCGGCCGCGAGGGCGTCCCGCGCGGGCAGCGCGACGAGGCCTAGCGCCACCGCCAGCAGCGCGACGAGGGCCGTCGTCAGCCCACGGCGGGGTGCGGCGGCTGGACGGTCAGGGTGGATGGTGGTCGCGGTCATGACCGTGCTCCTCGGGTCCGCGGGTCGCGATGGACACGGTCATTGACCCAGCGTCACCTTGGGGAAAGCCTGTGGCGCACAGGGGCGACGGGCTGCGGGCGAGCGAGCGTCCGCGCCCGCCCGCGGGCAGGCGAGGACGACGCCATCGTGCGGGCGCGCGGGAGGGGGAGGACGCCGGAGGGACGGTCAGCCGGCGTGGGGGTCGACGGGGACCGTCGACTCCTCCACCCGCCCGCCGTCGACGGCCGCGTCGCGCCACCGGTCGCGGTCGGAGGCCAGGGCGACGAGGGCGCGCAGGCCGACGGGCCAGACGAGGTCGCCGGTGGCCTCGAGCGCGTCGAGGTCCCACCACGTCAGGCCGACGACCGTCATCCGCTCCTCCTCGGTGTGGCCGGAGGTGTCGACCTCGAATGCCGGGACGCGCACCGCCCAGAAGGTCTCCTCCTGGTCGACGACCTTGTCGCTCCACCCGTGCAGGACGCGTCGCTCCAGCAGCGGTCCCTCGAGGTCGGCCTCCGTGACCCGCAGGCCGGTCTCCTCGTGCAGCTCGCGCACGACCGCCTCGGCGTCGCTCTCGCCGGGGTCGACTCCGCCGCCGGGCGTGTTCCACCAGTGCGCGACGGGATCGAGCCCGAGGTCGGAGTCCTCGATGAGCAGCACGCGGTCGTCCTCGTCGAGCAGGAGCACACGCACGGCCCGGCGGGTGAAGCGAGGACGGTCCGACGGGGCGGGAGCGACGAAGCCGGGCTGCCCGGGCAGGGGAGAGGTCACCGGCGCCACGCTACCGAGGGCCCCGTCGCTACCCGCGGGTAACATCAGCGGGGTGACCGACACCCACGCGCTCTACCGTCGCCTCGCCGCCCGACCCCTCGGACGGGAGGCCTTCTCGGTGCTCTTCGCGCTCAAGGCGCCCTACTTCCGCACCGTGCGTCCCCGGGTGCGCGAGGTGCGTCCTCACCACGCCGAGCTCGTCGTGGCCAAGCGCTGGGGCGTCCAGAACCACCTCGGCACCGTGCACGCCATCGCCGTGTGCAACGGTCTCGAGGCGGCGATGGGCCTGCTCGCCGAGGCGACCACTCCGACCACCCACCGCTGGATCCCGCGGGGGATGGAGGTGCGCTACCTCGCGAAGTCGACGACCGACCTGCTCTGCGTGGCCGAGACCTCGCCGGCCGAGTGGGATGTCGGCGCGTCGGGTGACGTCCCGGTGCGCGTGCGGGCCCTGCGCACCGACGGCACGGTGGTGGTCGAGGGTGTCATCACCATCTACGTCAGCGAACGTCCCTCGCGCTGAACGCGACCGGTCTCAGTCGAGGGTGAGGCGGTCGCGCAGGCGCTCGACGTCGGCGTCCGACCAGCCCTGGGCGCGCAGCCAGTCGGCCGCCCCGCCCCAGCCCTCGTCGACGGCGTCGAGGATGGCCTCCATCGACTCCGCGCGGGGCCGCTGGTCCTCGAGGCTCTGGCGCGCCAGCGCCTCGCCGTACACCGGCCGCGGTCTGAGCCGGCCGACGATCTGCTCGAGCCGCTCGGCGGTCAGGACGTAGTCGGCGACGATCTCCTCGCGCGGGACGCCGGCCACCGACAGGGCCATCGCGACGACCGTGCCGGTGCGGTCCTTGCCGGCCGCGCAGTGCACGACCGCGGCGCCGCTCGCGCGGGAGACGACGTCGAGCGCGGCCGCCACGGCCTCCGGCCGCTTGGCGAGGTACCCGAGGTAGTGCTTGGCCCAGAAGGCGGCGTCGCGCTCGGGCTCGTCCTCGCTCCACGGCAGCGCCCGCTCGGCGGTGCCGCGCAGGCTCTCGCTCGGGCGGCGCTCCGGGATGAGCGAGTGGTGGTGGTGGGTCAGCGACCCCACGGCGTGCAGCGGCCCCGGACCCTCGACGTGCACCTCGGCCTCCGTGCGCAGGTCGACGACGTCGCTGACGCCGAGCTCGCGCACCAGCCGGTCGACGTCGGCGTCGCTGAGGTCCTGGAGGTTGTCGGAGCGGATGAGCCGCCCCGGCGCGGTCGTGCGGCCGTCGCGGGTCGGCAGCCCACCGAGGTCGCGCATGTTGACGAGTCCGTCGAGGTGGATCCAGCGGTCTGTCACCTCGTCATCGTAGGTCGACACCCGGACGCGTTCGGGCCCGGCCGTCGCTCAGCCACGGATCAGGGTGTCCGGAGCGGGTCGGGCCGCCGCCGCGAACACCGGCATGGCGAGCACCGCCCAGCCGACGGTGTTCCACGCGCTGGGGGAGAAGTCCGCCGCGACGGCGAGCACGGCCGGCGCGACGAGCCACCACCCGGCGCGGCCGGCACGCCCGGCGCGTGCGACGCCGGCGGCGAGCAGGAGCACTGCGAGCGAGACGCCGAGGAGCAGCGCGAGGATGGACACCGCCGCCGTCGGGCCCTCCTCCAGCCGCTCGAGCGCGGTGGCGGGGACCCCGCCAGAGAGCACCTCCGTGAGCGTGAGCGTCAGCGTGTGGTGCATGACCAGTCCCAGGCCGCCGAGGGCCCCGAGGACCGAGGCGGTCCGCAGCGTGCGTCGCCCCCGTCCGTGCGCCCCGGCGCCGACGAGCGTGAAGCCGGCGACGAGGAGCATCCCGGCGAGGGCCCCGAGCAGCCCGCTCGCCGTGAACCGGCCCGTGTGGGCGAGGAGGAAGGCGGCCTCCCCGGTGGCGTCGAGACCGTCCGGGAAGCGCGGGGCGACGAGCTCGGAGACGAGGACGAGCACGGGCCCGGCCAGCACGGTGGCGGAGGGCCGGCGGCGGGGAACGCGGTCGTCGGTGCGCTCGCCGCGGTGACGGGTGAGGGCGGAAAGGGTCATGGCGGGCTCCTGGGTCCGGTGGGTCGAGGCCATCACCGTCGTCCCGACCCGGCGTCGCGCACCACGGTCCCGGGACCGGACGGACCCGCCTCGAGAGGCGCTGCTCCCCCTCCGCGAGAGGGTGTCGCCCACCGCCCCGCGGGTCTAGCGTTCGCCCATGGAGCGGGTGCGGGGGTGGGTGCGCGACACGGTCTCGCCGTGGGACGCGGCGCTCGCGGTCGGACTGGCCACGGCCGCCGGGCTCGACACCCTCCGCACGTCGGCCCCGCACCCCGGGGCGCGGGCCGTCCTCGCCACCCTCGTCGTCCTGGCTCTCCTCGTGCGCGTCCGGCACCCGATCGCCGCCTGCACCTGGGCCGCCTGCGTCCTCCTGGCGGAGTCGCTGCTCCTCGAGTCGCCCGACGAGGTCGCGGTGCTCGTCGCCCTCGTCGTGCTCTCGTACTCGGCCTACGCCCACGCCCCGGCCCGACGGGCGGGGCGCGGCGCCGCCGTCGTGGCCGCCGCGGCCTCGGTGTCGGTCGCCGTCGACCCCTCCGACTCGCTGTCCAACCTGCCCGCCACCCTCGTCTTCTTCGTCGTCGTCCCCGCAGCCCTCGGATGGTCGGTCCGCCGCCGGGCGCGCACCATCGACGTGCTCGAGGTGCAGCGCGAGGCGCTGACCCGCGAGCTCGGCGCGGTGGCCGCCGAGGAGCGCGCACGCATCGCCCGGGACCTGCACGACGTCGTGGCGCACGCGGTGACGCTCATCGCCGTCCAGGCCGAGGCAGGGAGCGCCCGGCTGCCACGCGACACGGAGGGTGCGGCCCGGTCGCTGGAGGCCATCGCGGCCGCGAGCCGCGAGGCGCTCGCCGAGCTGCACCGCCTGCTCGGGCTCCTCGACGACGTCCCGGCGGCCGCCGTCGGGCTCGCCGGCCTGCCGGGGCTCGTCGAGGGGGCACGGGCGGCCGGGCTCGAGGTCAGAGTCACCACGGAGGGGACCGTGCCGGTCCTCGACCCGGAGGTGGACCGCTGCGCCCTGCGGCTCGTGCAGGAGGCGGTGACGAACGCGCTGCGGCACGCCGACCAGCCGGTGGTGGACGTCGTGGTCCGGCACCACGCTGGGACGGCCCACGTGAGCGTGACGAGCCGCGGCGTCCGTCCCCGTCTGTCGTCGTACGGCGGCTCGGGTCGGGGTCTCGTCGGCCTGCGCGCCCGGGTGGAGGCGCTCGGCGGCCGGTTCTCAGCGGGCCCGGTCGACGACCGCTTCGTCGTCCGGGCAGACCTCCCCGCCCGCGCCCGGGCGGTGGCGTCGTGACCACGGTCGTCGTCGTCGACGACGAGGAGCTCGTGCGCGACGGGCTCGTGGCCGTGCTCGGCGCGGCCCCCGACCTCGTCGTCGTCGGCACCGCGGCGGACGGTGCCGCGGCCGTGGCCGTGACGCTCCGCGAGCGCCCGGACGTCGTCCTCATGGACCTGCGCCTCCCGCAGGTCGACGGCGTCGAGGCGACCCGTCGCATCGTCGCGGCCCGGGTCCCGTCGACCGTGCTCGTGCTCACGACGATGGAGACGGACGAGGCGGTCACAGCGGCCCTGCGCGCCGGGGCCTCGGGCTTCCTCCTCAAGAGCTCCAGCCGCGAGCGGCTCCACGCCTCCGTCCGGGCCGTCGCTGTCGGTGACTTCGTCCTCGCGCCGTCCATCCTGCGGCGACTCGTCGACGAGCGGCTCGCGGTGGGCGGCGCGCGGCGGTCGCCCGGGATGCGTCTCACCGATCGGCAGCGTGACGTCGCGCGCCTCGTGGCCGCCGGGCTGACGAACGCCGAGGTGGCCGAGCGGCTGTCCCTGTCGACCGCCACGGTCAAGGGGTACGTGAGCGACGTCCTCACCGCCAACGGGCTCCGGGACCGCACCCAGCTCGTGGTGCGGGCGTACGAGAGCGGGCTGGTGCGCCCGGGAGGTGCGGTCGGTCCGCCCGGCACCGGGTGACACGATGAGGGCGTGCCCCGACTGCCCGACGGCGACCCCGCGCCGGCCTCCGGCGAGCTGCCCGCCGACGCGCTCGCCCGCCTCGCCGACGGGCGGTTCGGCCTCTACCTCCACGTGCCCTTCTGTGCGGTGCGCTGCGGCTACTGCGACTTCAACACCTACACGCTGACCGAGCTGGGTCCCGGCGCGTCGACCGAGGACTTCGCCGGCACCGCGCTGGCCGAGCTCGACCTCGCCGCCCGGGTGCTCGGCGCCGCCGCGCCGGTCGTCGACACCGTGTTCGTCGGCGGCGGGACGCCGACCCTCCTGCCGGCGCACGACCTCGTGCGGCTCCTCGACGGCGTGCGCGAGCGGTTCGGGCTCGCCGACGGCGCCGAGGTGACGACCGAGGCCAACCCCGACTCGGTGACGCCGCAGGGCCTCGAGACCCTCGCGGCGGGAGGGTTCACGCGGGTGAGCCTCGGGATGCAGAGCGCCGTCCCGAGCGTCCTCGCCACCCTCGACCGCACGCACGACCCGGCGCGGGTCGGGCAGTCCGTCGCCGCCGCGCGCGCCGCCGGCCTGGCGACGAGCCTCGACCTCATCTACGGCACCCCCGGGGAGTCGCTCGACGACTGGCGCACGAGCCTCGAGGCCGCCCTGGCGCTCGAGCCCGACCACGTCTCGGCGTACGCCCTCGTCGTCGAGGAGGGCACGCGGATGGCCCGGCAGGTGGCCCGCGGAGAGCTGCCCGAGCCCGAGGGCGACGACGAGGCGGACAAGTACGAGCTCGCCGACACGGTTCTGGCACAAGCGGGTTACGGCTGGTACGAGGTGAGCAACTGGGCACGCACGCCGGCCGACCGGTGCCGTCACAACGAGGGCTACTGGCGGGGCGACGCCTGGTGGGGCGTCGGTCCCGGGGCGCACGGGCACGTCGGCGGCGTGCGCTGGTGGAACGTCAAGCACCCGCGCGCGTACGCGGCCCGGCTGGCGGCGGGCGAGTCCCCGGCGGCGGCCCGCGAGGTCCTCACCGCCGAGCAGCGCCACGACGAGGAGGTGCTCCTCGGGGTGCGACTGCGCGAAGGGCTCGACCTCGGCCGGCTCGACGACGCGGGCCGCACGGCCGTGGCCGGGCTCGTCGCCGACGGGCTGCTCGAGGGACCCGCCGCCGTCCGCGACCGGCGGGCCGTCCTCACCCTCCGCGGCCGCCTGCTCGCCGACACGGTCGTGCGCCGGCTGCTCGGTCCCTGACGGGGGAGCGGCCGGCGCACGGACCGGGTCAGCCGCGGGTCACTTGACGAAGCGCGGCGTGAACGGCGGGTTCCACCACTCGCCGTTGTTCGCCTTGATGGCGCCCAGGATGTGGACGACGACGGCGTAGATGAAGGCGGCGATGAGCAGCGGGATCCCGATGATGGCGCCGATCAGCGTGATGATGAGGAGCCATCCGACGACGGCCGCGATCGCCGCGGTGATCTGCACATTCAGGGAGTTCGCCGCGTGCGCCCGCACGAACGGCCCGCGATCCTTGTAGACGAGGTAGATGACGAGGCTGCCGACGAAGCCGAGGAAGCCGGCGGACAGGATCATCGCCGCAAGGCCGATGACGTGGCTGAGCATCGACCACGTCTTCTCCTCCTGCGGGGAGAGAGGGGCTGCGCCCGCGTACTGGGGCTGGCCGTAGGGCTGCTGCGCGTACTGCTGCTGCGCGTACTGGGGCTGCGGCGGGGGCGGGGGCACCTCGCCGGCGGCCGGGGTCTCCCAGCCGGGCGTCGGCGCGGGGGCGGCGGGGGGCGCCGGGGGCTCGGCGGGCGGCGGCGGCACGATCTGCGTGGGCTCGTCGCGCGGGGCGTCGTCGCGAGGGGTGTTCTCGCTCATCTCTTCCTCCTGGAGTGGGTCTGGGACCATCGAACACCCGACGGCCGCCCGGCCCAAGGGGTTCCGGGGGCATGTCGGGGTCCGGGTCGGGGTGCGCTCAGGGCCGACCCCTACCGCCGGCGCGGGCACCGGGGCCACACTGGGCCCGTGGAGCTGCTCGAGCGGGTCCGGGCGGCACTGCCGCCCGCGGAGGAGAAGCGGATGTTCGGGGGCGTCGCCTTCATGGTCGACGGCGCGCTCGCGTGCTCGGTCGGGTCCCGGGGCCTCCTCGTGCGGACCGGCCCGGAGCGCTTCGACGAGCTCGTCGCCCGCCCCACCGTCGAGCCGATGGTCATGAAGGGGCGGGCCAGCCGCGGGTGGGTCGACGTCCACGCGTCGGTCCTCGAGGACGACGACGCGCTGGCGGGCTGGCTCGAGGTCGGCGTCGCCGCTGCCCGGGCCGCCCGCTGACGCCTACTCGGGCGCCGTCACGAAGTCGATGAGCTCCTCGACGCGACCGAGCAGCTCGGGCTCGAGGTCGGTCCACGAGTCGACGGACGCGAGGATGCGCCGCCACGCGTGCGCCATGTCGGCCTGGGTCGCGTGCGGCCAGCCGAGGTGCGCGGCGATGCCGTGCTTCCACGACGTCCCCCGCGGGATGACCGGCCACGCGTCCATCCCGAGGCGGCCGGGCTTCACCGACTGCCAGACGTCGACGTAGGGGTGGCCGACGACGAGGACGTGCTGCGCCCAGGGCCGCAGCGCCCGCGCCTCGTCGACGACGCGCGACTCCTTGCTACCGGGCACGAGGTGGTCGACGAGCACCCCCATCCGGCGGCCGGGTCCGGGGGCGAAGTCGCGGATGGCGCCCGCGAGGTCGTCGACGCCGTCGAGCATCTCGACGACGACGCCCTCGACGCGCAGGTCGTGCCCCCACACCTTCTCGACGAGCTCGGCGTCGTGCTTGCCCTCGACGAAGATGCGCGAGCCGCTCGCGACGCGGGCGCGCTGACCGTGCACCGCGACCGAGCCGCTGGCCGTCCGGGCCCCCGCGGCCTTCGCGGCGGCGAGGCGCTGCGCCTCGGCGGCCCGCGGCGCGACGAGGGTGACGGGGGAGCCGTCGACGAGGAAGCCCGGCCCGAGCCGGAAGCCCTTGGTCCGGCCCCGCCGGTCCTCGAGGTGGACGACGTGGACGCCGCCGGCATTCTCGACGCGCACGACCGCGCCGACCCATCCGGTCTCGACGTCCTCGACGACCGTGCCGGGCTCGGCCGGCAGCTCGACCGAGCGCCCCCGCCGGGGAGCGCGCCAGTCGCCCGAGAGCACGTCGGATCCGTACCTGTCCACCACGGCCGCGAGGCTAGCCGCGAGCGGCGACGGTCGCCGGGAGCGGCACGCGGGAGCGCCCCTCGGCTTTCGCGCGTGACGGTGCGACGACGTAGCATTGGCACTCGGACGGCGAGAGTGCCAGAGCCCGCCGTGCCGCCCGACCCGACGAGCCGCCCGAGGAGGAGCCCCGATGAGCGAGGACCGCCGCCTGCGCGTGCTCCGGGCCATCGTCCAGGACTACGTGCACACCTCCGAGCCGGTCGGCTCCAAGGCGCTGCTCGAACGCCACCACCTCGGCGTCTCCGCGGCCACCGTGCGCAACGACATGGCCGCGCTCGAGGAGGACGGCCTCATCGCCGCGCCGCACACCAGCGCCGGCCGGGTGCCCACCGACGCCGGCTACCGGCTCTTCGTCGACCGGCTCTCGCAGATCAAGCCGATGTCGACCGCCGAGCAGCGCGCGATCGCGCACTTCCTCGAGGGGGCCGTCGACCTCGACGACGTCGTCGACCGCACGGTCCGGCTGCTGGCGTCGCTGACCCGGCAGGTCGCGGTCGTGCAGTACCCGTCCCTGTCGCGCTCCTCGGTGCGCCACGTCGAACTCGTCCCGATCGGCCCCGGGCGGCTCCTCGTCGTCCTCATCACGACGACCGGCCGGGTCGAGCAGCGGGTCATCGAGGTCCCGGCCGACCTGACGACCGACGACGGCGAGCGCGTGCTGTCGGCG
Source organism: Phycicoccus jejuensis (assembly GCF_000720925.1). GTDB lineage: Bacteria > Actinomycetota > Actinomycetes > Actinomycetales > Dermatophilaceae > Phycicoccus > Phycicoccus jejuensis. The sequence continues at coordinate 52,613 of NZ_JOEE01000009.1, forward strand.
CTGCGCACCGAGCTCAACACGGCGACGGCCGGCCGCACCCTCGCCGACGCCTCCTCCGAGCTCGCGGGCGTCCCCGAGCGCTTCGAGGACGGGGCGCGACCGGTCGTGCGGGCGGTCGTCGGCGCGCTCGAGGACTCCCTCGTCGAGGAGCGTGAGGAGCGGCTGGTGCTCGCCGGGACGGCCAACCTCGCCCGCGCCGGCGGCGACTTCACGTCGAGCATCGGCCCGGTGCTCGAGGCGCTCGAGGAGCACGTCGTCCTCCTGCGCCTGCTCGGCACGGTCGCCGAGGAGGGCGGCAGCCTCGCGGTGCGCATCGGGCACGAGAACCCCTACGCCGGGCTGCAGTCGACGTCGATGGTGAGCACCGGGTACGGGTCGGGCGCCGACCTCGTCGCCGGGCTCGGCGTCGTCGGCCCCACGCGCATGGACTACCCCTCGACGATGGCCGCCGTCCGCGCCGTCGCCACCTACGTCTCCCGGATCCTCGCGGACTGACCCGCGCGGGCCCCGCCACCACACCGACCCACGGAGGACCCCCCACCCGTGAACGACTACTACGCCGACCTCGGCGTCGCCCGCGACGCGAGCCCCGAGGACATCAAGCGCGCCTACCGCAAGGCCGCGCGCCGGCTGCACCCGGACGTCAACCCCGGCCCCGAGGCCGAGGAGCAGTTCAAGAAGGTGTCGCAGGCCTACGACGTGCTGTCCGACGCCGACAAGCGCCGCCAGTACGACATGGGCGCCGACCCCTACTCGGGGGGCGCCGCCGGCTTCGGCCAGGGCTTCTCGTTCAGCGACATCATGGACGCCTTCTTCGGCGGGCAGGCGGCCGGGCCGAACGCCGGCCCCCGCTCGCGCACCGCGCGCGGTCAGGACGCCCTCGTCCGCCTCGACATCGACCTCGGCGACGCCGTGTTCGGTGGCGAGAAGGAGCTGACCATCGACACCGCGGTCGGCTGCGGCACCTGCCACGGCGACGGCCGCCAGCCCGGCACCGGCACGCGCACCTGCGACGTCTGCGAGGGCCGCGGCGAGATCCGCCAGGTCCAGCGCAGCTTCCTCGGCCAGGTGATGACCACCCGTCCGTGCATGACCTGCCAGGGCTTCGGCCAGATCATCACCGACCCCTGCTACGAGTGCAGCGGCGACGGCCGCGTCCGCACCCGCCGCACGCTCACCCTGCGCGTCCCCGCCGGTGTCGACACCGGCACCCGCATCCAGCTCGCCGGCGAGGGCGAGGTCGGCCCCGGCAACGGCCCGGCCGGTGACCTCTACGTCGAGGTCGCGGTCCGCAAGCACCCGGTCTTCCAGCGTCGCGGCGACGACCTCCACGCGAGCGTCGAGCTGCCGATGACGGCCGCGGCGCTCGGGGCCTCGCTCTCGATGGACACCTTCGACGGGGCGCAGGAGCTCGACATCAAGCGCGGCACGCAGTCCGGCGACACCCTGACCCTGCGCGGCCTCGGTGTCACGCACCTGCGCGGCGGTGGGCGCGGCGACGTCATCGTCCACACGAGCGTGCAGACCCCGACGAGGCTCGACGGCGAGCAGGAGGAGCTGCTGCGGCGGCTCGCGGCCCTGCGCGGCGAGGAGCGTCCGCAGGGGAAGATGGCCAACCCCGCGGACGGCGGCCTGTTCGGCAAGCTGCGCGACGCCTTCAAGGCCCGCTGACCCCGGCTCGTCCGACGCACCCAGCCCGATGACGCTGCCCGTCCACCTCGTCCCCGCCGGGACCCTCGACGCCGTGGGCCCCGGCTCGGCCGTGCGGCTCGACGGACCCGAGGGCCGGCACGCGGTGGCGGTGCGGCGCACCCGGGTCGGTGAACGGCTGGTGCTCGCCGACGGGGCGGGACGAGCCGTCGAGGGGGAGGTCGTGGGGGTCGAGCGCGACGCCCTCGACCTGCGCGTCGACGAGGTCCGCGACGAGCCCGAGCCCGCGCCGCGCTTCGTCCTCGTCCAGGCCCTGGCCAAGGGGGAGCGTGACGACCAGGCGATCGAGTCCGCGACCGAGTGCGGGGTCGACGAGGTCGTGCCGTGGCAGGCCGCGCGCAGCATCGTCCAGTGGCGCGGGGAGCGCGGCGAGAAGGCCCGCCGCAAGTGGGACGCCGTGCTCGTCGCGGCCACCAAGCAGTCACGGCGCACCCGCCGGCCGGTGCTCGGCCCGACCGTGACCACCGCGGGGCTCGTCGAGCGCGCCCGGGACGCCGCGGCCCTCGTCCTCGTGCTGCACGAGGACGCCGAGGCCCCGCTGGCCGGGGTGGCCCTGCCGGGCGACGGGGACGTGCTCGTCGTCGTCGGGCCCGAGGGCGGCATCGCCCCGGAGGAGGTCGCGGCCCTCGAGGCGGCCGGGGCGCGGACGGTGCGGCTGGGCTCGACCGTGCTGCGGGCGTCGAGCGCCGGTCCGGCCGCGCTGGCGGTGCTCAGCGCCTCCTCCCGCTGGCGCTGACCCGACCTCTCCGCCGCCCTTCCCTCTGCCCGAACGCGTGTGAAACCGCCGGGGGAGCCCGGCGGTTTCACACGCGTTCGCGATGGGCGCGGCAGTCGGGGACGGTCCTACGCTGGCGCGATGGACCTGGAGTTCACGGGGGAGGTCGTCGAGTGGCGCGGCCCGGCGCCGCACCACTTCGTCGCGCTGCCCGAGGCCGAGGCGGCCCGCGTCCACGAGGTCGCACGGCTGGCGACCTACGGCTGGGGCTGCATCCCGGTGGCGGGCCGGCTCGGGGGCAGCGACTTCACGACCTCGCTCTTCCCGAAGGACGGCGGCTACCTGCTGCCGCTCAAGCTCGCGGTGCGCCGCCGCGAGGGCGTCGAGCTGGGTGACGTCGTGACGGTGTCGGTCTCGCTCGACGTCTGACGGGCGCCGCCGCTCACACGACGCAGAGCTCGTTGCCCTCGGGGTCGGCGACGACGACGTGGTCGAGCGCGCCGTCGTGGTGGTGCTCGGCGAGGACCGAGCCCCCCGCCGCCAGCAGCCGGCGCACGGTGGCGTCGAGCGCGGCCCGACGCTCGTCCGCCGGCCGGTGCCGGCCACTGCTCACCTGGAGGTCGAGGTGCAGCCGGTTCTTCGCCACCTTGCGCTCCGGCACCCGGAGGAACGAGAGCCGGGGGAGCGCGCCGTCGGGGTCGACGAGGAAGGCGCCGTCGTCCCACTCCTCCTCCGGGACCCCGAAGGTGCGGTTCCACTCCTCCCACGAGCCGAAGCCCTCCGGTGGCGGCGCGTCGACGTAGCCGAGCGCCTCGCGCCAGAACGCCGCGACCGCCCGCGGCTCCGCGCAGTCCACGGTCACCGTCCAGCGCACCGTCATGCCGCACCTCCTGCTCGTCGAGGGCTCCAGTGCAGCACGCCGCGCCGACACCCCGCGCTCGTCTAGGGTCGGCGCATGAGCGAGACCTCCGAGTGCCTGTTCTGCCGCATCCTCGCGGGTGAGGTCCCGGCCGACGTCGTCGCCGAGACCGACCACTCGCTGGCCTTCCGCGACATCGGCCCCCAGGCGCCGACGCACGTCCTCGTCATCCCGCGCCGCCACGTCCCCGACATCGGGACGCTCGCCGCCGAGGCACCCGAGGAGCTCGCCGACGCCGTCGCGCTCGCGGCCCGCGTCGCCGACGACGAGGGTCTCGAGGGGTTCCGGCTCGTCGCCAACACGGGCGCGGCCGCGCAGCAGACGGTCTTCCACTGCCACCTGCACGTCCTCGGCGGGCGCGAGCTGACCTGGCCCCCCGGCTGACCGGCGCGCATTCCCGCGTGATGACCGTCGGTGCGGGCCTCTAGACTGGCCCGACGATGTCAGACGCGCAGAAAGACGGCCCGGCCCCCGACGCCGGCTCCAGCCCCAGCCAACCGCACGTGCCGCTGCACACGGTCACGATCCCGGCCGACGTCCAGATGGTGACGCTGCTCGGTCCCCGCGACGAGATGCTGCGGACGATGGAGCGCCAGTTCCCGCAGGTGCAGGTGCACGTGCGCGGCAACGAGTTCCACCTCGCCGGCCCGAGCGCCGAGGTCGCCCTCATCGAGCGGCTCATCGACGAGCTCCTCGACGTCATCGACGGTGGTCAGCCGCTCAACCGCGACGCCGTCGAGCGCTCCATCCAGATGCTCCGCGCGCAGACCGTCGAGCGCCCCGCCGACGTCCTGACGATGAACATCGTCAGCAACCGCGGGCGCACCATCCGGCCGAAGACGCTCAACCAGAAGCGCTACGTCGAGGCGATCGACGCGAACACCGTCGTCTTCGGCATCGGGCCCGCCGGCACCGGCAAGACCTACCTCGCGATGGCCAAGGCGGTCGCGGCCCTCCAGGCCAAGCAGGTCAACCGGATCATCCTCACGCGTCCGGCCGTCGAGGCGGGGGAGCGGCTGGGCTTCCTGCCCGGCACGCTCAACGACAAGATCGACCCCTACCTGCGGCCGCTCTACGACGCGCTGCACGACATGGTCGACCCGGAGTCGATCCCGAAGCTCATGGCGTCCGGCACCGTCGAGGTCGCGCCCCTGGCATATATGCGGGGTAGGACGCTTAACGATGCGTTCATCATCCTCGACGAGGCGCAGAACACCTCGGGCGAGCAGATGAAGATGTTCCTCACCCGCCTCGGCTTCGGCTCGAAGATGGTCGTCACCGGTGACGTCACGCAGGTCGACCTGCCCGGCGGCACGACGAGCGGCCTGCGGATCGTGCGCGACATCCTCGGCGACATCGAGGACGTCCACTTCTCCGAGCTGACGGCCGCCGACGTCGTGCGCCACCGGCTCGTCGGGCACATCGTCGACGCCTACGACCGCTGGGACGCCGGCCAGCAGAAGGGTCCGCGCCGCGCGCCGGCCCGCCGCCCCTCCCCGCAGGACGGCCCGGGCGCATGAGCATCGACGTCCTCAACGAGACCGAGGTCGCGCTCGACGAGCTCGAGCTCGTCGCCTGCGCGCGCTACGTCCTCCAGGAGATGCGCGTCCACCCGCAGGCGGACCTCTGCCTGCGTCTCGTCGACGAGTCCGCGATGGAGACCCTCCACGTGCAGTGGATGGACCTGCCCGGCCCGACCGACGTCATGAGCTTCCCGATGGACGAGCTGCGTCCCGGGCGCGACGGCGTGCCGCCGCAGGAAGGTGTCCTCGGCGACATCGTGCTCTGCCCGACCGTCGCTGCGAAGCAGGCCCGCGAGGCCGGCCACGCCACCGAGGAGGAGCTGCTCCTGCTCACGACGCACGGCATCCTCCACCTCCTCGGCTTCGACCACGCCGAGCCCGAGGAGGAGAAGGAGATGTTCGAGCTGCAGCGCCAGCTCCTCCTCACCTTCCTCGCCACGCGCGGCCGACCGAGCACCTGAGCCGGAGGACCCCATGACCCGGCTCGTCGTCGCAGCCGTCCTCGCGACCATCGTCGCGTTCCTCATCTCGATGGCCGAGTCGGCCTTCCAGCGGATGTCGCGGGTGCGCGCCGAGGAGCTGGTCGACGAGGGCCGCCCCGGCGCCGCCGCGCTCGTCCGGGTCGTCGGCGACACCGCCGCCTACCTCTCCGTGCTGTCGTTCCTCCGGGTCATCGCCGAGTCGACCGCCGCCGTGATGGTCACCCTCGCCGCGGTCGCGCTCGTCGAGGGCACGTGGCAGCCGTTCCTCGTGGCGATCGGCGTCATGGCGCTCATCAGCTTCGCCATCGTCGGTGTCTCGCCGGGCACCCTCGGCCGCCAGCACAGCGTCCGGGTCGCCCTGCTCGCGGCGCCGGTGGCCATCTGGCTGCGCCGGGTGCTCGGCCCGTTCTCCCGGCTGCTCATCGCGCTGACCAACGCCGTGACGCCGGGCAAGGGCTTCCGCGACGGGCCGTTCGAGAGCGAGTCCGAGCTGCGCGACCTCGTCGACGTCGCCCGCGAGAACCGGCTCATCGACTCCGACGAGCGCGAGATGCTCCACTCCGTCTTCGAGCTCGGCGACACCCTGACCCGCGAGGTGATGGTCCCGCGCACCGACATGGTCGCGGTCGACGACGACCGGGTCTGCCGCCAGGCGATGAAGCTCTTCCTCCGCTCGGGGTTCTCGAGGATCCCCGTCGTCGGCGAGAGCGTCGACGACGTCGTCGGCATCCTCTACCTCAAGGACGTCGTGCGGCGGATGAACGCCGACCCGGCGGCCGTCACCCTGCCGGTCACCGAGCTGATGCGCCCGGCCCGCTTCGTCCCCGAGAGCAAGCCGGTCGACGCCCTCATGCGCGAGCTCCAGCTCGAGCAGACCCACCTCGCCGTCGTCGTCGACGAGTACGGCGGCACCGCTGGCATCGTGACGATCGAGGACATCCTCGAGGAGATCGTCGGCGAGATCACCGACGAGTACGACCGCGAGGCCTTCGAGGTCGAGGACCTGCCCGACGGCCGCACCCGCGTCGCCGCGACGATGCACGTCGACGACCTCGCCGAGCTCTTCGACGTCGACCTCGACGAGGACGAGGTCGACACCGTGGGCGGGCTCATCGGCAAGACGACCGGGCTCGTGCCCATCCTCGGTTCCTCGTGCGAGGTGGCGGGGCTGCGGCTCACGGCCGAGCGCATGTCCGGGCGGCGCCACCGCGTCGCCACCGTCCTCGTCGAGCGGGTCGCCCCCGAGCTGCCCGCCGACGCCGAGCTCGAGGAGAGCGTCGGATGACCGACAGCACCCCCATCGCCCCGCGCGAGGGCTACGTCGCCGGGTTCGCCTGCTTCGTCGGCCGTCCCAACGCGGGCAAGTCGACCTTGACCAACGCGCTCGTCGGGCAGAAGGTCGCCATCACCTCGAGCAAGCCGCAGACGACGCGACACACCATCCGCGGCATCGTCACGACGGACGCGAGCCAGCTCGTGCTCGTCGATACGCCGGGCCTGCACCGGCCGCGGACCCTCCTCGGGGAGCGGCTCAACGACCTCGTCCGCGAGACGCTGCTCGAGGTCGACGTCATCGGCTTCTGCCTGCCCTCGGACCAGCGCGTCGGCCCGGGCGACCAGTTCATCGCCAACGAGCTCGCCGAGCTGCGCCGCGGCCGCCGCGTGCCGGTCGTCGCCATCGCGACCAAGTCCGACTCCGTCGACCGCCAGCGGCTCGCCGAGCACCTCATCGCCGTCGACCGGCTGGGGGACTGGGATGCCATCGTGCCGTGCTCGGCGACCCGCGGCGACCAGGTCGACGACGTGGCGGAGGTGCTGTCCGGCTACCTGCCGCCCTCGCCCGGGCCGCTCTACCCCGACGGCCAGCTGACCGACGAGCCGGAGGCCGTCATGGTCGCCGAGCTCGTCCGTGAGGCGGCCCTCGAGGGGGTGCGCGACGAGCTGCCGCACAGCCTCGCGGTCGTCGTCGAGGAGATGGTCCAGCGCGAGGACCGGCCGGCGGACGACCCGCTCCTCGACGTGCGCGTCCACGTGTTCGTCGAGCGCGACAGCCAGAAGGCGATCGTCATCGGCCGCGGCGGCTCGCGGCTGCGCGAGGTCGGCACGAACGCCCGGCAGGGCATCGAGGCGCTGCTCGGGCAGCGGGTGCACCTCGACCTCCACGTCAAGGTGGCCAAGGACTGGCAGCGCGACCCCAAGCAGATGCAGCGCCTCGGGTTCTGACCGCTCCCGGTCAGCGGGTGCCGGCGGCGACGAGCATCGCGACGGCGTGCGAGCGGTTGCGGGCGCCCAGCCACGCGACGACCTCGCGGACCTCGTGCGACACGGTGCGCGCACCGACGCCGAGCGCGGTGGCGATCTCCCGGTCCGAGTGGCCGTCGAGCAGGAAGAGCGCCACACGAAAAGGTCTCTCCGGCAACGGGGTACGCAGCCCTAGTTCTTGCCACGGCACGGCGGCCTCTCACGCCTCCTCGAAGGCGGCACACGCGAGGGCCACGAGGTCGGGGTCGTCCGAGCCGTAGGCGGACCCCGACACGGCCACGCCGTCGGGACCGGGGACCACGAGGTACCGCTCGTCGAGGACGATCATCTTGAGGTGGACCGGCCCGATCCGGCAGCCCGAGTCGAAGGACGTGAGCAGGGGCGACTCGTGCGCGTGACGGGTGGAGAAGACGACCCTCTCGTGGAGGCCCCTCGACCGGGTCCGGTGGTTGAGGTGGTCCATGGCCCGGGCGATGGACGGGACGTGACGGTCGGCGACCCGCCAGAACGAGCGTTCGGTCGCGGCCTCGAGCTCGCCGAACGCGCGGGCCAGCTCGCGGCCCTCCCCGAGCGGGCGCAGGACCGGGTCCCCGGAGGACAGCAGGGCACGGACCCGCTCGGCCAGCCGTCGGGTGTCGGCGAACGCCCTCGTCATGCAGCCCCCGCCAGTACAGCGATGGCGTGTGCCCGGTTGCGCGCACCCAGCCAGGCGACGACCTCGCGGACCTCCTGCGACACGGTGCGCCCGCCGACCTGCAGCTCGTCGGCGACCTCGCGGTCCGAGTAGCCCTTGAGGAGCAGCAGAGCGACCTGGAAACGCCTCTGCGGCAGGGGTGGACGCAGCCCGACCTCCTGCCAGGGGGCGGAGCGGGACCACATCTCCTCGAACGCCTCGATGCCGAGCCGGACCAGGTCCGGGTCGTCGGTGCCGCACGCGGTGGCCGACGAGGACCTTGAGGGGGACCGGACCGATCCGGGCCTGCGGCTCGAAGGACGTGAGGAGGGGCGAGGAGCGGGCATGGGGCGTCGAGTAGATCGAGCGTTCCTCGATCCCCCGGGCGCGCGAGCGGTCGTCGAGCTCGTGCATGCCCCGGGCGGTCATCCGGATGTGGCGCTGCGCGGCCAGCCACACCGAGCGCCTCGTGCGCGCCTCGAGCTCCTCGAACGCCCGGACGAGCGCCCAGCCCTCGCCGAGCGGCCGGAGGACGGGGTCGTTCGCCCGCAGCAGGGTCTCGACCTGCGTGGCGAGTCGCCGGGTCGCGCTCCCTCCGACGCTCACGCCGCCCCCACGAGCATCGCGATGCCGTGGCCCCGGTTGCGGGCACCGAGCCAGTCCAGCACCGCCCGCACCTCGACGGCGACGGTGCGCGCGCTGACCCCCAGGGTCTCGGCGATCTGTCGGTCCGACAGCCCGTCGGCCATCCCGAGCGCGACGTGGAACCGGCGGGGGTCCAGCGGGGGGCGCAGCCCGGCGTCCTGCCAGCCACGCCCGTGCGCCCACGCGTCCGCGATCGCCCGGGCAGCGAGGGCCACGAGGTCCGGGTCCTCGGTGAGGAAGGCGTGCACCTCACGGTCCAGGGGCCTCGGCGACGCGAGGAGCGCCGCCCGCTCGTCGACCACGAGCGCAGGGAGCGGGACATCCCCGATCCGGACCTCCGGCTCCAGCGTCGTCAGGAGGGGGAACGAAGCCGCCGCGCGGGGCGAGTACACCGTCCGCTCGTCGACCGCCCGGTCACGCGCCGGCCCGTCCAGGCCCAGCGTCCGTCGCAACGAGGAGAGCCTCGCTCCCCACTGCATGCTCCACACGCGGGCTGCCGTCTGCGCCGCCAGCCCGACGAGCACCTGCGTCACCTCGGCGGGCGTCGGCAGCGGGGTGAGCACGGGGTCCTGCTGGTCGATCGCCTCCGCGACGCGGCCGGGCAGCTCCGTCGCGGGCGGCTGGGGCACGGGGGTGTCTCCTGGGGCTGGTGGGGCCCAGCCTAGAGGGGGTGGCGCGGACCCGCAGCAGGTCAGGGGCCGGCGTCGCCGATGAGGGCGATGGCGTGCGACCGGTTGCGCGCGCCGAGGCGACGGATGACCTCGGCGACCTCGGCCGAGACGGTCCGCTCCGAGACCCCGATGGCCCGCGCGATCTCCCGGTCGCTGGCACCGTCGGTCAGGTGGAAGGCGATCTCGACCATGCGCCGGGTGAACGGTGCCGTGTCGCCCGGGTGGGGGTCGACGGCGGCCCGCCACACGGCGTCGAAGGCGCGCACGGCGCCGCCGACGACCTGGGGCGCCGTGCTCGTCCACACCGAGCCGGCGAGCTCGTGGCCGGGCGGCGCACCGACGTAGACGCGCCGGGCGTCGACGACGAGCAGCGGCGCGTGCACCGGGTGGTGCCGGAAGTACGGGTGGTGGTGGCTGGCGAGCACCGGCAGGCGGGCCGAGGTGACGCGGTCGGTGACGTACCGGCCGTCGATGCCGGTCCGCCGCGAGGCGTCGGCGAGCGGGCGCGCCATCCGGACCTCCGACCACGTGGGGCGGAACGTCATGTGCCAGATGCTGCGGCGGACCGACCCCGCGAGCGCGGCGATGCCGGACTCGAAGGCCGGCGCGAGGTCACCGAGCGGCTCCATCCGCGGGTCGCCCCGGACGGCGAGCGCCTGCACCCACCGGAAGAACTCGCCCACGTCGTACGCGCGCCCCCCGGCACCGTCCTGGGTCCCCACGGATCCTGCTCCCTCCCACGGTTGCGAGATCTCGCAATCACGCTTCCCCCCTCGGGGCTCTTCGGGTCACAGTAGTGCCGCGACGGCCACCGCCGACGGAGGTCGTCGCGCCACGCGGTCCTCCGGGGCGGAGAGCAGGCGTGGCCGGGTGCACCGTTCCAGGGGTGGGGGTGCCCCGGCCACGCCACCGGCTCGGGCTCCTCGCCCGGGCGGTGACCGGATGCCGAGCCGTCGACGGCCGGCGGACGCCGCCCTCCCTAGACTGGCCGGCATGCGAGTCGGAGTCTTCGGTGCGACCGGTCAGGTCGGCAACGTCATGCGTACCCTCCTGCACGAGCGGAACTTCCCGGTCGAGGAGATTCGCTACTTCGCGTCGGCGCGGTCCGCCGGCTCGACGCTGCCGTGGGACGGCCGCGACGTGACCGTCGAGGACACGGCCACGGCCGACTTCTCGGGCCTGGACCTCGCGCTCTTCTCCGCGGGGGGCGCGACCTCGCGTGAGTGGGCGCCCCGCGTGGCCGCTGCCGGGGCCGTCGTCGTCGACAACTCCAGCGCCTGGCGCAAGGACCCCGAGGTCCCGCTCGTCGTCTCCGAGGTCAACCCCGACGACCTCGACGACATCCCGAAGGGCATCGTCGCCAACCCGAACTGCACGACGATGGCCGCGATGCCGGTCCTCAAGCCGCTGCACGACCTCGCCGGGCTCGTCCGGCTCCACGTCTCCAGCTACCAGGCGGTGTCCGGCTCCGGCGGCGTCGGCCTCACCGAGCTCGACGGTCAGCTACGTGGCGGGTACGCCGCCGGCGACCCCAAGGACCTCGCGCTCGACGGCTCCGCGCTCACCCTGCCCGACCCGCAGGTCTACGCCGTGCCGGTCGGCTTCAACGTCGTCCCGCTCGCGGGCTCGCTCGTCGACGACGGCAGCCTCGAGACCGACGAGGAGCAGAAGCTGCGCAACGAGTCGCGCAAGATCCTCCACATCCCCGGCCTGCGCGTGGCGGGCACCTGCGTGCGCGTCCCGGTCTTCAGCGGGCACAGCCTCGCGATCCACGCCGAGTTCGAGCGCGACATCAGCCCCGAGCAGGCGCTCGAGGTGCTCGGCCGCTCCGCCGGTGTCGTCGTCACCGACGTGCCCAACCCGCTCCAGGCGACCGGGCGCGACGAGGTGTTCGTCGGCCGCGTCCGCGCCGACCAGGCGGCGCCCGAGGGCAAGGGGCTGGCGCTGTTCGTCGTCGGCGACAACCTGCGCAAGGGTGCGGCCCTCAACGCGGTCCAGGTCGCCGAGGAGCTCGTCAAGCGCCGCTGAGCGCTGCCCCCGTCCGCGCCTCAACTTTTCGGGGTCACCCCGAAATGTCCACGAGACCCCGGCTCCGAGCCGGGGTCTCGTGGACGAACCGGGGTGTCGAGGCGCCACGGCGGGCGTCGACGGCCGCCGGACGAGCGCTGGCCCCCGGGCGGGCCGACGCCTAGAGTCGCCGCCATGGCCACCGAGGACGAGTTCCGCGCCGCCGTCGAGGCGGTGTCCGGGCTGACGAAGGACCCGGGCAACGACATCAAGCTGCGCCTCTACGCGCTCTACAAGCAGGCCACCGAGGGCGACGTCGGCGGCAAGCGCCCGGGGATGATGGACTTCGTCGGCCGCGCCAAGTACGACGCCTGGGCCGCGGCCCGCGGGACGGACGCCGAGGCCGCCCGCACCGAGTACGTCGAGGTCGTGCGGGGCCTCAGCAGCTGACGCCGTCGTGGTCGCGGACGAGGTGGACCCACGTCGCGGCGACCCGCATCCCGACGCGCCGGTAGAGGTCGAGGGCCCCGGTGCGGCTGTCGGTCGACAGCTCGCTGCGCACCGCGCCGTGGGCGGCGGCGTGGCCGAAGCCGTCGGCGAGGAGCGCCTGCGCCAGACCCCGCCCGCGGTGCTCGCGCGCGACGGCGACCTGGTCGACGAACCCGCACCGCCGCTCGTCGACGACGGTGAAGCAGGCGCCGACGACCTCGTCGCCGAGCGCCGCGACCCGCAGGTTCCACGGCTCGAAGCCGGGCCGCCGGACGGTACCGGCCGCCCACTCGTCGTAGGTCTCGCCGGTGCGGTCCGACCACTCCCCGAACGCGGTCTCGATGACCTCGTGCGCCGCGTGCCGGTCGGCGTCGCTCGTCGCGGTGCGCAGCTCGTACCCCCGGGGGAGCGGACGCTCGGGCACCCGCGCCCCGGCCGGCAGCTCGAGCACCCACGAGGTCCAGCCGTCGCGGTAGCCGCGCGCCTCCAGCAGCCGGTGCCCGGCGGACCCGCGCGGCACCGTCTGCCCCACCGACGCCGCCCCGGTGGCGCGTGAGCGCGCCTCGGCCCACGCGGCGAGCCACGTCCCGACCCCGTGCCCGCGCGCGTGCGGGTGGACGGCGCCCTCGGCCCGGCTCCCGCGCCGGGCCACCTCCACCGCGCCCACGAGCCGCCCGGCGCGGAGGACGCCGCGGGTGTCCGTGGCCAGGTCCATGCTGGGGCGTGACCAGTCGGCCTCGATGTCGGCCCGCTCGAGGGCGACGACGCCGCTGTCCTCGAGCTGCGCGCTCGAGTACACGAAGTACACGGCGTCGAGGTCGTCGGCGGTCAGCGCACGCTCGGAGCAGCCGGCCGGGAGGGTGGGCAGATCGGGGGAGTGCGTCACCGGGACAGGATGTCCGACGGGCCGCGCGCCCCGCACCCGCGTTTCCGGCGGTGTCGCACACTGGGGTCCGTGACCACCGCCGACACCGACCTCCTCGCCGCCGCGTCGACGGGGGACGCCGACGCCGTCCGGGCCGCCCTCGACGCCGGGGCCGACACCGAGGCCCGCGACGAGCACGACCGCACGCCGCTCCTCCTCGCGGCCGCCGCCGACCACGTCGAGGCCGCCCGGGTCCTGGTCGCCGCCGGCGCCGACCCGGACGCCCTCGACGACCGTCACGACACCCCGTGGCTCGTCACCGGCGTGACCGGGAGCGTCGCGATGCTCGAGGTGCTGCTGCCCGCCGACCCCGACCTCACCGAGGTCAACCGCTACGGGGGCGTCTCGGTCATCCCGGCCAGCGAGCGCGGCCACGTCGACTACGTGCGCCGGGTGGTGACCACCGGCATCGACGTCGACCACGTCAACCGGCTGGGCTGGACCGCGCTCCTCGAGGCGGTCATCCTCGGGGACGGGGGAGCGCGCCACCAGGAGATCGTCCGCATCCTCCTCGAGGCCGGTGCCGACCCGTCCGTCGCCGACGCCGAGGGGGTGACCGCGCTCGAGCACGCCGAGCGCCTCGGCCGCACCGAGATCGCGCGCCTGCTCCGCGAACGGGGCTGACGCGCGGGCCCCCCGCGGTGGTAGACCTGCGGGATGCGCCTGCACGAGATCCCGCGGTACCCGCTGACCTTCGGCCCGAGCCCGGTGCACCACCTGCGCCGGCTGAGCGAGCACCTCGGCGGGGCGCAGGTGTGGGCCAAGCGCGAGGACGTCAGCAGCGGGCTGGCCTACGGCGGCAACAAGGTCCGCAAGCTCGAGTACATCGTCCCGGACGTGCTGGCCAGCGGCGCCGACACCCTGGTCTCCATCGGCGGGTACCAGAGCAACCACACCCGCCAGGTCGCCGCCGTCGCCGCGCACCTCGGCCTGAAGTGCCGTCTCGTGCAGGAGAAGTGGGTGCCGTGGGACGACCCGGTCAACGACCGCGTCGGCAACATCCTCCTCTCGCGGATGATGGGCGCGGACGCGCGGCTGGACCCGGCGGGCTTCGACATCGGCATCCGCGACTCGTGGAAGGACGCGCTGCGCGAGGTCGAGGAGGCCGGCGGGACGCCCTACCCGATCCCCGCGGGGGCGAGCGAGCACCCGCTCGGCGGCGTCGGGTTCGCGAACTGGGCCTTCGAGGTCGCCGAGCAGGAGAAGGCGCTCGGCGTCATCTTCGACACGGTCGTCGTCTGCACGGTCACGTGCTCGACGCACGCCGGGATGGTCGCCGGCTTCGCGGCCCTGGAAGACCTGACGGGCGTTCGCCGTCGCATCATCGGCATCGACGCCAGCGCCACGCTCGAGAAGACGCGGGCGCAGCTGGAGCGCATCGCCCGCCACACCGCCGAGGTCATCGAGCTCGGCCGCGACCTGCGCGACGACGAGCTCACCCTGCTGCCGGACTGGGCCGGCGACCTCTACGGCATCCCCGTCGACTCGACGATGGAGGCCATGCGCCTCGGCGCCCAGTACGAGGCGATGATCACCGACCCCGTGTACGAGGGGAAGTCGCTCGCCGGGCTCGTCGACCTCGTCCGGTCCGGCGACATCCCGAAGGACTCCACCGTGCTCTACGCCCACCTCGGCGGCCAGCAGGCGCTCAACGCGTACCACTCCCTCTGGCCGTGACCGGCGGGCACCCGCTCGACGACGTCGCCTGGTCCGCGCTCACCGGCCCGCAGACCGGTCTGGCACGTGCGGCCGCGGGGGGCCGCGCCCTCGGCTACCGCGACGGCATCGCCCCGTTCTGCGGCGTCGGCGTGCTCGACGCCGAGGGGTGGGACGCCCTCGCCGAGCTCGTCGGACCCGGGAACACGGCGGTGTTCCTGCGCGGCGAGGTGCCGCCCACGCCGGCCGGCTGGACCGAGCTCGTGCGCGAGCCGGCGACGCAGCTCGTCGCGGAGCGACCCGTCGGTCGCAGCGGGGAGGACGGGGTGGTCGAGCTGGGTGACGCCGACTCGCCCGAGATGGTCCGGCTCGCGGCCGAGACCGAGCCCGGCCCCTTCGGCCCGACGAGCCACCTCGCCGGTCGCTGGTTCGGGGTGCGCCGCGAGGGACGCCTGGTCGCGATGGCCGGCGAGCGCATCCGGCCGCCCGGGTGGGGCGAGGTCTCGGGGGTCTGCGTGGCCGCCGAGGCGAGGGGCGCGGGACTCGGGGCGCTCGTGACCCGCGCCGCCGCCGGTGCCATCGAGGAGCGCGGTGACCGGGCGATGCTCCACACCCGGCTCGGCAACGACGGCGCCGACCGGCTCTACCAGCGCCTGGGCTTCACCGTCCGGCGGCAGGTCGACGTCGTCGTGCTCCGGCGCGACGGGTGAGCCCGACGGCCCGAGTCGTGGACACATCGCTCGCCACCCCGCGACCCCTGTGGCATGCTCGACGTGTGCGTTCCTCGCGCCTCCTCCTTCGCTGCCGCGGCGGGGCCTGACATCGGCCGCCCCTCGTCGCGGAGCTCCTGCTGCACCCGGCCGGCCCCCCGCAGACGAGACGAAGGCGTAGCGCAGAGATGATCCACCCCCAGCAGACCTCCGGGATGCCGACGGCGAAGTACGTGCCGTTCCAGGACCAGATCGAGGTCCACCTCCCCGACCGCACCTGGCCCGACCGCACGATGACGAAGGCGCCGCGCTGGTGCGCCGTCGACCTGCGCGACGGCAACCAGGCGCTCATCGACCCGATGGACTCCGAGCGCAAGATGCGGATGTTCAAGCTCCTCGTGCGGATGGGCTACAAGGAGATCGAGGTCGGCTTCCCGAGCGCCAGCCAGACCGACTTCGACTTCTGCCGCGAGCTCATCGAGGGCGGGCACATCCCCGACGACGTGACGATCCAGGTCCTCACGCAGAGCCGAGACCACCTGATCGAGCGGACCTTCGACGCGATCCGCGGCAGCAAGCAGGCGATCGTCCACTTCTACAACTCGACCTCGGTCCTCCAGCGCCGCGTCGTCTTCGGGATGAGCGAGGACGGCATCGTCGACATCGCGCTCCAGGCCGCGCGCCTGTGTCGCAAGCTCGAGGAGACGGTGCCCGAGACCGACGTCTACTACGAGTACTCGCCGGAGTCGTACACCGGCACCGAGCTCGAGTTCGCCGTGCGCATATGCAACGAGGTCATCGACGTCATCGACCCGACCCCGGACCACAAGATGATCATCAACCTGCCCGCGACGGTCGAGATGGCGACGCCCAACGTCTACGCCGACAGCATCGAGTGGATGATCCGCCACCTCGACCGGCGCGAGTCCGTCGTCGTCAGCCTGCACCCGCACAACGACCGCGGGGAGGGCGTGGCCGCCGCCGAGCTCGGCTACCTCGCCGGCGCCGACCGCATCGAGGGCTGCCTCTTCGGCAACGGCGAGCGCACCGGCAACGTCTGCCTCGTCACCCTCGGGATGAACCTCTTCAGCCAGGGCATCGACCCCGAGATCGACTTCTCCGACATGGCCGAGGTCCGGCGCACCGTCGAGTACTGCACCCAGCTGCCCGTCCACGAGCGGCACCCGTGGGGCGGGGACCTCGTCTACACGGCCTTCTCCGGCTCCCACCAGGACGCCATCAAGAAGGGCCTCGAGGACATGGAGCGCCGGGCGAAGGACAAGGGCACGAGCATCGACGACCTCGACTGGGGCGTGCCGTACCTGCCGATCGACCCGCACGACATCGGGCGCTCCTACGAGGCCGTCGTCCGCGTCAACAGCCAGTCCGGCAAGGGCGGGGTCTCGTACCTGCTCAAGGCCGAGCACGGGCTGGACCTGCCGCGCCGCCTCCAGGTCGAGTTCAGCCACGTCGTCCAGCGCCGCACCGACACCGAGGGCGGCGAGCTCTCGGGCGCCGAGATCTGGGCGATGTTCGCCGACGAGTACCTGCACGCCGAGTCGCCCGACCACCGGTGGGGACGGTTCAGCCCGGTCCGCTCGACGATCGCCGGCTCCGACGACGGCACCGACGTCATCGACGCCGTCATCCGGGTCGACGGGGTCGACACCCCGGTCCACGGCCGCGGCAACGGACCCATCGACGCCTTCACCGCGGCGCTCGCGACCCTCGACGTCGACGTCCGCGTCCTCGACTACCACGAGCACGCGCTGTCGGCCGGTGGCGACGCCCGCGCGGCCGCCTACGTCGAGTGCGCCGTCGGCGACCGCGTCCTCTGGGGCGTCGGGCTCCACGAGTCGATCGTCAAGGCGTCGCTGCGGGCCATCCTCTCCGCGGTCAACCGCGCCGAGCGCGCTCCCGCCGAGGGCTGAGCGCCGGTGTCCGGCACGGTCCTCGCGTGCGGGCTGGCGACGGTCGACGTCGTCCAGGTCGTCGAGGCCGTGCCGGGCCCGGACGAGAAGGTCGTGGCGCTCGCGGCCGACGTGACCGCGGGCGGCCCGGCGTGCAACGCGGCCCTGACCGCCGCCGCGCTCGGTGTGCCGACCCGGTTCGTCGGGGCGGTGGGCAGCGGGCCGCTGTCGGCGGTGGTGCTGCGCGAGCTCGCCTCCGGGGGTGTCGCGGTGACCGACCTCGCGCCCCCGGCCTTCGAGCCGCCCCTGTCGACCGTGCTGGTGACGCAGGCGACCGGGGAGCGGGCCGTGGTGTCGCGCAACGCCGTCGGGGTGGGGGATCTCGGGGCGCCGTCGGACTCGGCGCTCGACGCCCTGCTCGACGGGGTGGCGGCGGTGCTCGTCGACGGGCACCACCTGCCGGTCGCCGTGGCGGTCGCGCGGGCGGCCCGGCGGCGGGGCGTGCCGGTGCTCCTGGACGGGGGCTCGTGGAAGCCGGGGCTCGAGGAGCTGCTGGCCGAGACCGACCTCGCCGTGCTGTCGTCCGCGTTCACGGTGCCGGGCGACCCGGGGTCGGCCGGGGCGCTCCAGGCCGTCCTGACGGCGGGGCCGTCGTGGGCGGCGGTGTCCGACGGCGCCGGGCCGGTGCGCTGGCGCTGGGCGGGCGGTCTGCACGGCGAGGTGCCCGTGCCGGTCGTCGACGTCGTCGACACCCTCGGGGCCGGTGACGTCCTGCACGGAGCGCTCCTCGCCGAGCTCGGCCGCGGGGGAGCCGGCGACCTGCCCGCAGCCCTGGCCCGCGCGGTGGAGGTCGCCTCGCGCTCGGTGGCCCACCCGGGCGCCCTCGGCTGGGCGCGGCAGCGATGAGTTCCTGCCCCGGGACGGGTCTGCCCTGACATGGAAGCAACCCTCGTGATGCCCAACCTCCGCGTCTCCGACCTCGACGCCGCCGAGCGCTGGTACACGGCGCTGCTCGGGCGGGGGCCCGACGAGCGCCCGATGGACGGCCTGCTCGAGTGGCGCCTCGGCCCCGGTGCGGGCCTGCAGGTCTGGCGCGAGCCCGACGCGGCGGGTCGCTCCGGCTGCACCGTCACCGTCTCCGACCTCGACGCCGTCGCCGCGCGGTTGACCGCGGCCGGCGTCGCCCACGAGGGCGTCGAGCAGGCGAGCAGCGTGCGCATCCTGCGGCTCGCCGACCCCGACGGCAACCGCGTCGTCCTCACCGACTGACCGCCCCCGAGGAGCCCCCATGGCCGACACCGTCGACGAGTACCTGGCCGGCTTCGAGGGCGAGGTGCGCGAGCGGCTCGACGCGATGCGCCGGGTCGTCCGCGAGGTGGCGCCCGACGCGGTCGAGTCGATGGCCTACGGGATGCCCGCGTACAAGCTGGACAAGAAGCCGTTAGTCTACTTCGCCGGGTTCGAGCGGCACGTCGGCTTCTACGCGACCCCGAACGGGCACGAGGCCTTCGCGGAGGAGTTCGCCGCCTACCGGCAGGGGAAGGGCTCGGTGCAGCTGCCGTTGGACCGGCCGCTGCCGCTCGGGCTCGTCCGGAGGGTCGTCGAGTTCCGCGTCGCGAGCATCCGCGGCTGAACGGGTCCTCGCGCGTCAGCGCACTCCCCGCACCCGGAACTGGATGCTGATGCGCGGACCGACGGGGCGCGCGGTCTTCGGGACGGCGTGGTCCCAGGTGCGCTGGCAGGAGCCGCCCATCACGAGGAGGTCGCCGTGCCCGGCGGCGAACCGGCGGGAGGCGCCGCCCTCGCGCGGGCGGAGCAGGAGGTCGCGCGGGGCGCCGACGGACAGGATCGCCACCATCGTGTCCTGGTTGCGGCTGCGCCCGACTCGGTCGCCGTGCCACGCGACCGAGTCGTGCCCGTCACGGTAGAGGCACAGGCCGGCGGTGACGAACGGCTCCCCGAGCTCGGCGGCGTAGTGCGCCGAGAGGGCGTCGCGGGCCTCCTCGAGCGCGAGGTGGGGGAGCGGGTCGCCCTCCCCGTAGAAGGACAGCAGGCGCGGGGTGTCGACGACCGAGTCGTACATCTGCCGCCGCTCGGCGAACCACGGGACGTCACGGCGCAGCGCCTCGTAGAGCTCGTCGGCGCCACCGACCCATCCGGTGCGCTCGTCGACCCACGCGCCGTGGTCGAGCACCGTGCGCCGCACCGAGTCGCCGAGCGGCCGGACCTCGATGCCGTCGGCGAGATCGAGGAGCGAGCCCTGGAGCACTGCCATGCCGTGAGCGTAGCCCGGAATCGAACACGTGTCCACGATCTCGCCGCACGTTCGACGCGCGCCGGAGGCGCCGGGTCCGTGCCCGCGGGCACGCGGCGCCCGCTGCGAGAGTGGCGCCATGAGCGAGGAGAACGCACAGGTCGTGGCCGTCGTCGGTGCCTCGGGGGTGCTCGGCGGGCTGGTCGCGCGGGGGCTGCAGGAGCGGGGGGCCACCGTCGTCGCGGTCGGACGGGACGCGGGTCGGCTGGGCGAGGCCGTCCCGGGGGCGACCCAGGTGGTCGGCGAGATCGGGGACGCCGCGCTGGGGGACCGGCTCGTCGCGCACTGCCGCCAGGAGCACGGCCGGCTCGACGGGGTCGTCAACGCGGCGGGCGTCGTCGCCTTCGGGACGCTCGTCGACACCGACGACGCCGTCATCGAGGAGCTCTTCCTCACCGACGTCATCGGTCCGCTCTTCCTCGCGCGCCGGGTGCTGCCCGCCCTGGGGGAGACCAAGGGCTACCTCGCGAACCTCAGCGCCGTCGTCGCCGAGGCACCGCTGCCCGGGATGGTCGCCTACGCCGCGGCCAAGGCGGCCCTGACCGCCGCCGACCGCGCGCTGGCCCGCGAGGCCCGCCGCAGCGGCGTGCAGGTCATCGACCTGCGGCCCCCGCACACCGAGACCGGGCTCGCGACGCGCCCGCTGGCCGGGACGGCGCCGTCGCTCCCGCAGGGGCTCGAGCCCCAGCAGGTTGCGCAGGTCGTGCTCGACGCGATCGAGCAGCGCACGGCCGAGGTGGCATCCGGCGACTTCGCCTGAGCCCGGTCGTGGGGTGGCGGGCCTACTCCTCCTCGTCCGAGCTCTCCCCGGCGTCCTCGCCCTCGTCGTCGTCCCACGTGATCGCCAGCGAGGAGCCGTACGCGGCGCCCGACATCGGCGCGTAGGCGAACCAGCCGAGCCCGTCCTCGCCGGGCGGCGGAGGCGGGTCCCAGAGGACGTGCTCGCGCGTGGCGGCCTCGCGCAGCGGCGCCAGGGGGAGGGCGGCCGCGCTCTCGGGGACGCCGAGGTGGTCCCAGCGCACGACGAGCTCGAGCCCGTCGCCGTCGGGGAACGGATGGAGCCACCACGAGCGGCTCGAGCGCAGCGCGTCGCCCTGGCCGCCGGTCTGCGCGAGGGTCGAGGGGCCTGCGTCCTCGTCCGGAGGACCGTGCGGGGGGCGGTGGCCGAGGCGCGTCCCGTCGGCGAGCCGGACGCCGAAGCGCGGCTCCTGCTGCTCCCAGACGTGCGCGACGTCGTCGACCGGTCGGGTGGCGCCGGGCCGGACCCACGCCTCGACCTCGATCTCGAGGCCGCGCGAGAACGCACGCGCCCGGGTCGCCCGGACGACGACGTCGGGGCCGGTGAAGATCGCGACGTCGAGGGGGACGGTCACCCCCACGACGTGCCGCGGCGGCATCCACGGAATGTCGTACTCGGGCTGGTCGGGCTCGAGCTCCTCCGGCTCCGGCCACGGGTCGAAGAACGGCTGCTGCGTCATCCCGGCAGCGTAGGGCGCAGCGGTGTCGCCGGGGTGGGGTTGGATGGGCGCGTGCCCGTCCCGCCGCTGACCGAGGAGGTCGTGTCCGCGCCGGTCGACGTGCCGGCGCTGCGGGCCTGGCTCGTCGCGCACGCCGTCGACGGCGTCGAGACGACGACGGTGGAGCCCGGCGGGAGCATCCACCGGCGGTCGGTCGGGGACGGGTGGCTCGAGGTCGTGCTGCCGGGGTCCGGTGCGCCGGTGCTGCGCTCGGGGGGACCGGGGGCGGCGGGCGCCCTAATGGCGGGGCGGCGGTGGCTCGGGCTCGACCTCGACCCGGCACCGGGGGTGGCGGCGCTCGCCGACGACCCCGTCCTCGGGGTGCTGGTGCGGGCGCGGCCGCACGTGCGAGTGCCCGGTGCGCCGGACCCGTTCGCCGCCGCGGTCAACGTCGTCCTCGGGCAGCACGTGTCGCTCGCGGCCGGCCGGGTGTTCGCGACCCGGCTGGCGGCGCTGCTGCCCGTCGAGCCGGCGGCGCTCGCGGCCGCCGACCCCGACGAGCTGCAACGAGCGGTGGGCGTCACCGGCGCCCGCGCCCGCACGCTCGTGGCCCTCGGCGCCGCGGTGGGCGGGGGGCTGTCGCTCGAGGCCGAGCCCGACCCGGCGCTGCGGACCGCGCGGCGGGCCGAGCTCCTCGCGCTGCCGGGGGTCGGCCCGTGGACCGCTGACCTCGTGATGATGCGCTGCCTGCGCGACCCCGACGTCTTCCTGCCCGGAGACCTCGTCCTGCGCAAGGCGCTCGGCGGCGTGCCGGCGCGTGAGGCGGCCCGGCTGGCCGAGGCATGGGCGCCGCACCGCAGCCTCGCCGTCGTGCACCTGTGGACCCATCACGCCCTCGACCCCCGCTGACACCGGCGGACGCCGGGGCGGGGATGCTGGCGTCCTTCGTGGTGCCAGAGCGGGGGCGATCACCCCATGTCCCGCGCCACGGTCGCGTGCAGGTCGTCAACGGGTCGTGACGACCCCGCACGTGCGGGCTTGTCGTGCGCCGGGAGGGCGCCGGACAGCGATGACCCCGCACGTGCGGGCTTGACGTGCGCTGGGGTGGGGCTCGGACCGCGATAACCCCGCACGTGCGCGCTTGTCGTGCGCCGGGAGGGGGTCGGACAGCGACAACCCCGCACGTGCGGGCTTTACGTGCGCTGGGAGGGCGCCGGACAGGGATGACCCCGCACGTGCGGGGATGTCCGGGGCGGGGTCGTCGGCGGGGCGGCGCCGGGGATGTCGGTGCGGGGGCGGATGATGGTGCGGTGCCCCTCTACCGCGACGAGGCGATCGTCCTGCGCACCCACAAGCTGGGTGAGGCCGACCGCATCGTCACCGTCCTGTCCCGGCGCCTCGGCAAGCTCCGGGTCGTCGGCAAGGGCGTGCGCCGCACCCGCTCCCGGTTCGGGGCGCGGCTCGAGCCGGGGATGCACATCGACCTCCAGTGCTACGAGGGCCGCACCCTCGACACCGTCACCCAGGTCGAGACGATGGACCCCTGGGGCGAGGCGATCGCCCGCGACTACCCCGCGTGGACGGCGGCCACGGCGGTGCTCGAGACCTGCGACCGGCTGACCGAGGAGCGCGAGCCCGCCCTCCAGCAGTACCTCCTGCTCGCCGGCGCGCTCCGCAGCCTGGCCCACCGCGAGCACGACCCCGGCCTCGTCCTCGACGCCTACCTCCTGCGGGCGATGGCCATCGGCGGGTACGCCCCGAGCTTCCACGACTGCGCCAAGTGCGGTGCGCCCGGCCCGCACCGCGCTTTCCACGTCGCGGCCGGCGGCGCGGTCTGCCCGGTGTGCCGCGCGCCCGGCTCGACCGCCCCGCACCCCGACACGCTGCGCCTGCTCGCCGCGCTCCTCGCCGGGGACTGGGCGCTCGCCGACGACGCCGACCAGCGGCAGCGCCGCGAGGGCAGCGGCCTCACCGCGGCCTTCCTCCAGTGGCACCTCGAACGCGGTATCCGCAGCCTCCGTATGGTGGAGCGGTGAGCGGCCCCACCCCCTACGAGCGCCCCTTCCCGCACCCCAGCGGCGCGCAGGCCCCGGTCATCGAGGCGTCGCGGATGCCGCGCCACGTCGCCGTCGTCATGGACGGCAACGGTCGCTGGGCCAACCAGCGCGGGCTCGCCCGTACCAAGGGCCACGAGGCCGGCGAGGCCGCGCTCCTCGACGTCGTCGCGGGCGCCATCGAGGTCGGCGTCACGCACCTGTCGGCGTACGCCTTCAGCACCGAGAACTGGAAGCGCAGCCCTGACGAGGTCCGCTTCCTCATGGGCTTCAACCGCGACGTCATCCGGCGCCGCCGCGACCAGCTGCACGCGTGGGGCGTGCGGATGCGCTGGGTCGGCCGGCGGCCACGCCTGTGGGGCTCGGTCATCAAGGAGCTCGAGACGGCCCAGGAGATGACGCGGCACAACACCGGCCTGACGCTGTACTTCTGCGTCAACTACGGCGGCCGCGCCGAGATCGGCGACGCCGTGCAGCGCCTCGCGCAGGACGTCGCCGCGGGCCGGCTCAAGCCGCGCAGCGTCGACGAGCGCACCGTGGCCCGCTACCTGCCGGAGCCGGACATGCCGGACGTCGACCTCTTCGTCCGCAGCTCCGGTGAGCAGCGCACGAGCAACTTCCTCCTGTGGCAGAGCGCCTACGCCGAGATGGTCTTCCAGGACCGGCTCTGGCCCGACTACGACCGCCGCGACCTCTGGGCCGCGGTCGAGTCCTACGTGGACCGCGAGCGGCGGTACGGCGGCGCCGTCGACGCACCCGGCGTGCCGGAGGCCCCGGCCGGCTGACCCCGCCCGACGGGCGTCAGCGGCGTGCCGCGCACTCCGCGCAGAGGCCGTCGATCTCGACGGTGTGGCGCACCTGCGTGAAGCCGTGCTCGGCGGCCACGGCCTCGGCCCACCGCTCGACGGCGTCGCCGGTGACCTCGACCGCGAGGCCGCAGGAGCGGCACACGACGTGGTGGTGGTGGTCGTCGGTCGCGCACGAGCGGTAGACCGCCTCGCCGTCCGCGGTGCGGATGACGTCGACCTCGCCGTCGGCGGCCATCGCCTGGAGGTTGCGGTAGACCGTGGCCAGCCCGACGCGGGTGCCGTCGCCGGCCATCGACGAGTGGATCTCCTGGGCGGAGCGGAACTCGACGGTGCCGGTGAGCGCCTGCGCGATCGCGGCCCGCTGGCGGGTGGGCCGGCGGGCGGCCTGCGTCTGCTCGGTCATCGGGTCCCTGCCTCCTGCGGCCGGTCGTGCTCGGGTGCGTGGTGGTGGCCGTGCTCGTCGTAGTGCCCCTCGTGGGCGGCGTGGCGGTGGCCGTCGTGGAGGTAGTCGACGTGGTCGTCGTGCTCGACGGCGTCGTGGCCGCACCGGGGGCCGTGCTCGTGGTCGTGCCGCTCGGCGCGGCGGTGCGCGGCCCGCCGGGCGCGGCCGACGAGCCCGGTGACGACGGTGACCGTGAGGAAGAGGCCGATGGCGATGAGGACGATCGTGCCGCCGGACGGCGTGCCCGCCTCGTACGACACCGCCACCCCGCCGACGCTCGAGACGACGCCGACGAGCACCGCCCAGCGGACGCTCGCCCCGAAGCTGCGGGCCAGCAGCTGCGCCGTGGCGTTGGGGACGATCATCAGCGCGCTGATGAGCAGCAGCCCGACGATCCGCATCGACACGACGACCGTCACCGCCGTGAGCACGGCGAGCACGAGGTTGTAGGCGAGGACCGGCAGGCCCGCCGAGCGCGCGTACTCCTCGTCGTTGGCGACCGCGAAGAACCGCTGCCGCAGCACGGTCGTCACGACGAGCACGACGACGGTGAGCGCGGCGAGCAGGGCGAGGTCGCCGCCGCTCGTCGTGAGGATCGCCCCGAAGAGGTAGGCGGTGAGGTTCGAGGGGTTGCTCGCCGACGAGCGCGCGATGAGCACGACGCCGAGCGCGATGCCGCCGTAGAACATCACGGCGAGCGCGACGTCTCCGCTCGTGCGGCCGCTGGCGCGGATCAGCTCGATGGCGACCCCGGCGAGCACCGCTGCGACGAGGGCGGTGAGCACGGGCTGCGACCCGGTGAGGATGCCGACCGCGACGCCGGCGAGGGCGACGTGGCCCATCCCGTCGCCGATGAGCGACATCCGCCGCTGGACGAGGAAGGTGCCGACCAGCGGCGCGGCGATCCCGGCGAGGAGCGCGGCGACGAACGCCTGGCGCATGAAGTCCAGGGCGAGCATCTCGCTCACGGGTGCACCTCCCGGGGCGCGTCGAAGGGGCCGCCGACCGGCGCGGGGCGGGTCGGGTGGTGGTGGTCGTCGTGGTGGTGACCGGCGCCGGGGGCGTGCGCCGCGAGGTGGGCTGCGTACTGCGGCGGCGTACCGTCGAAGTCGAGGTGGCCGTCGTCCATGCAGACGATGCGGGAGACGACGTCGCGCAGGGCGTCGAGCTCGTGGGTGACGATGAGCATCGACGTGCCGTCGGCGGCCAGGTCACGGAGGGTCGCGGCGAGGGCGTCCTGGCTCGCGCGGTCGACGCCGGCGGTCGGCTCGTCCATCACGAGCAGGTCGGGGTGCCCGGCGAGGGCGCGGGCGATGAGCACCCGGCGCTGCTGCCCGCCGGAGAGTGAGGCGACCTCCTCGTCCGCGCGGTCGGCGAGGCCGACGGCGGCGATCGAGGCGGCGACGACGTCGCGGTCGGTGCGCCCGGCGGGCTTCCACCACGGGCGGTGCGGCAGGCGGCCGACGGCGACGATCTCGGCGACGGTGGCGCGCACCGTCGCCGACAGCGAGTGGCGCTGCGGCACGTAGCCGATGCGCGTGTGGTCGTGCAGCTCCGCGCGCGGCACCCCGAGCAGCCGGACCTCGCCGCCCTGCTGCTCGGTCAGGCCGAGGAGGCCGCGGACGAGCGTCGACTTGCCGGAGCCGTTGGGGCCGAGCAGGGCCACGACCTCGCCGGCACGGACCGTGAGGTCGACGCCGGAGACGACCGTGCGGTCGGCGTACCCGAAGGCCGCCGACCGCAGGTCGATGAGGGGGGCGTCGCTCACCGGCACTGCTGGCCCTTCTCGAGCGTCGCGAGGTTGCTGCGCATCACCTCAAGGTAGTCCGTGCCCGCCGAGGAGTCGGTGATCCCCTCGATGGGGTCGAGGACCTGCACGGTGGCCCCGGTCTCGCGGGCGAGGGTCTCGGCGAGGGCGGGGGAGACGAGGGTCTCGCTGTAGACGGTCTTCACGCCGTGCTCCTCGATGTGGGCCGCGAGGTCGCGCAGGGTCGCGGCGTCCGGCTCGGCGTCGGGGGAGATGCCCGCGATGCCCTCCTGCGAGAGGCCGTAGCGCTGGGCGAGGTAGGCGAAGGCGGCGTGCCCGGTCACGAGCTCCTTGCTCTCGCACTGCGCGAGGCCGGTGCGGAACTCGGCGTCGAGGGCCTTCAGCTCGCCGACGACCGTCGAGGCGTTCGCCCGGTAGGTGGCGGCGTGCTCGGGGTCGGCCGTCGCGAAGCGCTCGCCGACGGCGGTGGCGACCTTCTCGAAGCGCACCGGGTCGAGCCAGAAGTGCGGGTCCTGGCTCCCCTCGTGGGCGTGGTCGGCGTGCTCCTGCGCGCTCTCGCCGGCGTGGTCGTGGCCCTCCTCGGTGGCGGTGAGGCTGAGGTCGGCGTCGGCCGAGACGTCGAAGGCGGCGTCCTTCGCCTGGCTCGCGACGGCGTCGTCGACGGCCGGCTGGAAGCCCTTGAGGTACAGGACGACGTCGGACTGCGCGAGCTCGCCCACGTCCTTCGGGGTCAGCTCGAGGTCGTGCGGCTCGGCGCCCGGCTTGGTCAGCGCGCGGACGTCGACGAGGTCGCCGCCGACCTGCTGCGAGACCCACTGGAGCGGGTAGAACGCGGCCGACACCTCGAGGGCCTTGTCGCCGGAGCTACTGGAGCCGGGGTCGCTGCTCCCGCAGCCCGCGAGGACGAGGAGGGGGGCGGCGGCGAGGGTGGCGAGAGCGCGCTTCATGACAACGATTCTCATTCGGGATGAGAACCGTTGTCAAATCGCTCGGGGCGACCGTCCCGTCAGGTGCGGGGGAAGGCCTGGGTCAGGAGGATCGCGACCATGAGGACGACGACCGCGAGTCGCATGAGGCGCTCGGCCGTCGACAGGCGCGGCCACGCGAGCGCGAGGATCCATCCGAGGAGCAGGACGACGACGCCGATGAGCAGCCAGCCGGGCGAGGGCAGGAGGATGCCGGCGACGACGAGCACGAGCACGAGGAGGAAGGGGAGCGCCCGGGGGAGGGCGTCCAGCCGGCGCAGCGCGGGCAGGCTGGCCCGCTCGAAGGACTCGCGGAGGGTCGACACGGTGGACCAGCCTACGGGCCCGCGGCAAACCGGTTCGGAGCGCCCCGCCACCCCTGTATAGCCTTGGCGCCATGGCTGCCCCCACCTCCGTCGTCGACACCGTCGTCTCCCTCTGCAAGCGCCGGGGCTTCGTCTTCCCGTGCGGCGAGATCTACGGCGGGACGCGGTCGGCCTGGGACTACGGGCCGCTGGGCGTCGAGCTCAAGGAGAACATCAAGCGGCAGTGGTGGAAGAGCACCGTGACCAGCCGCGACGACGTCGTCGGCCTCGACTCCTCGGTCATCCTCCCGCGCCAGACGTGGGAGGCCTCCGGCCACGTCGCGACGTTCTCCGACCCGCTCGTCGAGTGCCTCTCGTGCCACAAGCGCTTCCGGGCCGACCACCTCCAGGAGGCCGTCGCCGAGAAGAAGGGCATCGAGAACCCCGACGACGTGCAGCTCGCCGACGTCGCCTGCACGAACTGCGGCACCCGCGGCCAGTGGACCGAGCCGCGCCAGTTCTCCGGCCTGCTCAAGACCTACCTCGGCGTCGTCGAGGACGAGTCCGGCCTGCACTACCTGCGCCCCGAGACCGCGCAGGGCATCTTCCTCAACTTCCTCAACGTCATGCAGTCCTCGCGCCGCAAGCCGCCGTTCGGCATCGCCCAGACCGGCAAGAGCTTCCGCAACGAGATCACGCCGGGCAACTTCATCTTCCGCACCCGCGAGTTCGAGCAGATGGAGATGGAGTTCTTCGTCAAGCCCGGCGAGGACGAGGAGTGGCACCAGTACTGGATCGACGAGCGCACCCGCTGGTACGTCGACCTCGGCATCGACCCGGACAACCTGCGCCACTACGAGCACGCGCAGGAGAAGCTGAGCCACTACTCCAAGCGCACCGTCGACATCGAGTACCGCTTCCGCTTCGCCGGCAGCGAGTGGGGCGAGCTGGAGGGCATCGCCAACCGCACCGACTTCGACCTCACGACCCACAGCAAGCACTCGGGCACCGACCTCGTCTACTTCGACCAAGCGAGCGGCGAGCGCTACACGCCGTACGTCATCGAGCCGGCGGCCGGCCTCTCGCGCTCGCTCATGACCTTCCTCGTCGACGCATACACCGAGGACGAGGCGCCGAACACCAAGGGCGGGGTCGACAAGCGGGTCGTGCTCAGGCTCGACAAGCGCCTCGCGCCGGTCAAGGCCGCCGTGCTGCCGCTCTCGCGCAACGCCGACCTCTCGCCGAAGGCCCGCGACCTCGCCGCGACGCTGCGTCGGAACTGGAACATCGACTTCGACGACGCCGGCGCGATCGGCCGCCGCTACCGCCGCCAGGACGAGATCGGCACCCCGTTCTGCATCACCGTCGACTTCGACACCCTCGAGGACCACGCCGTGACCATCCGCGAGCGCGACACGATGACGCAGGAGCGGGTGGCCCTGGACCAGGTCGAGGGCTGGCTCGCGCAGCGCCTCGTCGGCTGCTGACGCGGGTCGAGAGGGGCTGACCGATCGTGCCGGCCGTGCTGGGCGACATCGCGCTCGTCGTGGTGTTCGTCCTCGTCGGCGGTGTGTTCGCCGGCACCGAGCTGGCGCTCGTGTCGCTGCGCGAGAGCCAGCTCGTCCAGCTCGAGCGGCAGGGCGGCCGGGGCGCGAAGGTCGCCAGCGTCGCCCGCAACCCCAACCGCTTCCTCGCGGCCGTCCAGATCGGCGTCACGTTCGCTGGGTTCCTCTCGGCGGCGTTCGGCGCCTCGACGATCTCGCCGTACCTCACGCCCGTGCTCGAGGGCTGGGGCCTGCCCGAGGGCGCGGCCGCGACGGTCTCGCTCGTCGGGCTGACCGTGGCCATCGCCTACGTCTCGCTCGTGCTCGGCGAGCTCGTGCCCAAGCGGATCGCCCTCCAGCGCTCGACCGCGGTCGCGCTGCTCGTCGCGCCGGCGGTCGACCGCTTCGCCGCGCTGATGCGGCCCGTCATCCGGCTGCTGTCGGTCTCGACCGACGGCGTCGTGCGCCTGCTCGGCCTGGATCCCAAGGCCTCCGGCGAGGAGATCTCGGAGGAGGAGCTCCAGCACCTCGTCACCTCGACCGACGCGATACCCGCCGACCGGCGCGCGGTGCTCGCCGAGGTCTTCAGCGCGGCCCAGCACACGATGACCGAGGTGATGACGCCGCGTCACGAGGTCGCCTTCCTCGACGCCGACCTCGGGCTCGCGGAGGCCGTCGCCGAGGTCGCGGGCCGGCCGCACTCGCGCTACCCCGTCATCGGCAGCGACTTCGACGACGTGCTCGGCTTCGTCCACGTCCGCGACCTGCACGAGGCGTCCGGCGGCGACGCGCGGACGGTGCGCGACGTGACGCGGCCCATCGTTGCGCTGCCCGGCACCAACCGGCTGCTGCCCTCGCTCACCACGCTGCGGCACGAGCGGGCGCACATCGCCGTCGTCGTCGACGAGTACGGCGGCACCGACGGCATCGTCACGCTCGAGGATCTCGTCGAGGAGCTCGTCGGCGAGATCTGGGACGAGCGCGACGTCGTGCCGCGCGAGGCCGTCGACCCGGACGGAGAGGTGCTCGACGCCCGCTCGACGCTCGAGGAGTTCGCCGAGCGCACGGGGGTCGAGCTGCCCGACACCGGCGCCTACGAGACGGTCGGCGGCTTCGTCCTCGCGCAGCTCGGACGGGTCGCGGTCGCGGGGGACCGGGTCCCGGTGCAGGACAGGGTCATCGAGGTGCTCGACGTCGACGGCCACCGCATCGGCCGGGTCCGCCTGCTGCGCCCCACCTGACCGTCCGCGCCCCCTCCTCCCGCGAACGCGTGTGAAACCGCCGGTGGAGCCCGGCGGTTTCACACACGTTCGCGGAGAGTGGGCTCAGTCCTCGTCGCCCCAGGTGGCCCAGACCGACTCGGCCTCCTCGATGCGCCCGGCGCGGTCGAGGGCCCGGGCCAGGGCCGCCGCGACCTCGACCTGCTCCTCGCGCATCCCGGCCTCGCCGAGGGCGTCGAGCGACCCGCGGAGCACGGGCTCGGCGTCCGCGAGCCGGCCGGCCTCGGCGAGGAGGACGCCCCGCTCGGCGTGCAGGACGAGGGCGAAGTCGCCGCCGACGAGCGCCACCGCGGCGTCGAGCCGGGCCAGCGCCTCGTCGAACCGGCCGGCGCCGGCGAGGACGTGCGCACCCTCGCGCAGGACGTCCGGCTCGAGGACCTCGGCATCGAAGGGCTCCTCGCCGTGCCGCTCCTCGGGCAGCCGGGCGGCAAGCACCGCGACGTCGGCGAGCACGGCGTCGAGCGCGGCGAGGCCGCCGTCGACGTCACCGGACTCGGCGCGCACCGCCGCGCGTGAGCGCAGCGCCTCGAGGAGCACCGGCAGGGTCTCACTGCGGCGGGCCAGCGCGACGGCCGCGTCGAGGTCGGTCGCGGCGACGTCGAGGTGGCCGCCGTCCCAGGCCGCGGTGCCGGCGCGGTAGCGCGCGTGGCTCGCCTCCTCGATCCGGCCGCCCTGCTCGAACGCGTCGCCCGCGACGACGAACGCCCCGCGCGCCGGCTCCCAGGCACCGAGGGCGAGGGAGGCGTTGCCGAGCGCCCAGGCGGTCGGGCCGACGAGCTCCGGCGCGTCCCGCCGGACCACCGGCAGGGCCGCGGCGAGCAGCTCCACCGCCTCGGCAGGCCGCCCCTGCTCCACCCACGAGAGGCCGAGGTGGCGCTGGGCGACCGCGAGCGAGAGCGGGTCGCGCAGCCGCACCGCGAGGGCGAGAGCGTCCGCGGCGCGCGGCTCCAGGCCCTCCCAGTCGGCGCGGTCGACGAGCAGGTCGCACCACGCGAAGAGCACCGACGTGCGCGTGCCGTCCGGGACCCCCGGGGCGGCGGCCGCGCGCTCGTAGAGACGGTCGGCGGTGTCGAGGTCGCCGGCGGCGCGGGCCACCCGGGCGCGCAGGTC
Organism: Phycicoccus jejuensis; assembly: GCF_000720925.1. Taxonomy (GTDB): domain Bacteria; phylum Actinomycetota; class Actinomycetes; order Actinomycetales; family Dermatophilaceae; genus Phycicoccus; species Phycicoccus jejuensis. Next base: position 83,958 of record NZ_JOEE01000009.1, read on the forward strand.
GAGCGCCTGGACCGCGAGCACGGGATGCCCCGCCGCGAGCTCCTCGGCGGCGTCGAGCAACCGGTGCCCGGCCGGGAGATCACGGGCGAGGACGAGGGGAGCGGCGTCGAAGAGGCAGAGGGCCCGGCGGGCCGGCTGGCCGAGGCGTGCGTACGCGTCGGCGGCGCGCAGCAGGTGGTCGGCGGCGTCGTCCGGGCGGGCCGACAGCGCGTACCAGCGACGGCTCGCCGCGGCGGTCTCGGTCCATCCGCGGGCCTCGAGCGCGTCGACGGCGTCGAGGACGCGGCGTCGCGCCCGCTCCACCTCGGGAGCGCCGGCGCCGAAGGAGGCGGCGGCCTCGCGCGCGTCGAGGACGAGCAGCTCGCAGCGCGCGTGCGCGACGCCCTCGTCGTCGAGCCCGCGCCCGGCCGCGGCGAGCGCCTCGTCGAGACGCAGGCGCTCGCGCACCGGGTCGCGCAGCAGGTGCACGGAGCTGCGGTCGAGCAGGGCCGCAGCCGCCCGGTGCGCCGGCTCGGTGAGCAGCGGCAGTGTCTGCTCGCGGGTCTCCAGCCAGCCGTGGAGCAGGCGCTCGAGCGCAGGGTCGAGCGTGCGTCGCCACGCCCGGGCGCGCTCGGCGAGGGCGACGACCTCGGCACCGCTCGCCGCCGCGCGCAGCCCGGCCTCGCCGGTCGGGGGCAGCGGCAGTCGGGTGGGCGGCAGCGCCGGACCGGGGGAGACGGCCCGGTCGTCGTGGGCCCGCTCGAGGGCCGCTCGGTCCTCGTCGTCGGCGCAGAGCCCGCGGGCGAGGTCGTCGAGCCGGGCGCGGGCGGCCTCGACGTCGTCGTGCGCGACGCGCGACGGCACCATCCCGAGGCGCATGCCGTGGCCGAGGGTCCAGGCGGCGGACGCGGCGAGCCATCGGCGCTCGGTGGGGTCGGTCAGCGCCTCGACGCGGTCGACGCGCGGCAGGAGGAGGTCGAGGGCCCGGTCGGTGTTGCCCATGAGGACGACGGTGCGCAGGCACGCGGCGAGGCCGACGCCGTCGTCCGGTGTCGCGGAGAGCACCGGCCACGCCTCGCGCCAGCCCGCGACGGCGGCGTCGAGGTCGCCGGCGCGGGCCGCGGCCTCGGCGTCGAGGGCGGTCGCGCGCGCCCGGTCGACCTCCGCGCGGTCGGGGCCGGAGCGGACCTGCGATGCCTGCGCCATGGGCTCGATGGAACCAGATCGGTGCGACGATGTCGCGAGGAGGTGGCGGATGTCGGGCGAGGAGGCCGGGCGGGCGGCGGCGCGAGCCGGGTTCGCGGAGTTCGCCTCCGCCCACGAGGGGCTTGCGGTCCGGTCGGCGGTGCTCGTCTGCGGCGACGCGCGGACGGGCGAGCGGGTCGCGCTGGAGGCGCTGACCGCCGTCGCGCGCGACTGGGCCGTCGCCCGCGAGGAGGGGCCCGAGGCCGCCCTGCGGCGGGAGCTGCACCGCCGGGCCGTCGCGGCCGCCGAGCACCGCCCGCCCCGTGACGGGGACCTCGAGCCGGTCCCGGTGCCGGACGACGCCGGGGACGCCGTCGAGGCCCGACGCACCTCCGTCCGACGGGCGCTCGCCGCGCTCACCCCGCGGCAGCGCTCGGTCGCGGTGCTCACCTGGCTCGAGGACCGGCACCCCGGCGACGTCGCGACCGTCGTCGGCCGCCCCCTCGAGGACGTGCACGCCGACCTCGACACCGCCGAGGACGCCCTGCGCGCCGCATCCACCGGGGCGACCGGCGACGACGCCCATCCCTGGGCGCTGCTCGCGCTCGTCGCCGACGGGGTCGAGGAGCCGCCGCTCGCGGCGGCCGCGGAGGAGACCGCGGCGCGGAGCCGGCGGGTGCGACGGCGCGGCGCGCTGCTCGGCGGAGCGGTGCTCGTCGCCGGCGTGGCGGCTGCCGTCAGACTCAGCGGCGACCCCGAGCCGCCGGCGCCCCGCCCGAGCCCGACGACGAGCGAGGGCGACGGACGCCTGACCCGCCTCGAGGTCGCGGGCATCGGCGTCTACCTCGCCCCGGTCGACGAGGAGCTGCTGCAGCCATACCCCGACGCGCCGGAGCTGGCCCTGCCGGGGCGGCTCGGACCCGGTACCGACCGCCCGCTCGAGCTCCTCTCGGCGGCGGGCTCGAGGGCGTCGGTGCGCGCCGCGTTCCTCGTCCAGGTCGAGCCGGCCCGCTACCAGCCGGTCCTCTTCCTCCCGCGGCAGACCCCCGACGGCCTCCTCGTGCCGATGGCGCCGTTGCGTCCCACGGCCGACACGGCCGGCGCCCGCGGGGTCCCGCTCGGGCCGCGCACCATCGACACCGACCGGCACCGGCTGGTCTTCGCGCAGCCGGGTGCGGTCGTCATCCTCGAGGTGCGCAGCGCCCGGACCTTCCGCATCCCGGTGCGCGACGAGAACCTCGTGACCGCCGGCTGGGCCCCGGACGGGCACACCGTCGTCGCGACGAGCAGCACCGGTCGCTGGCTCGTCGACACCCGGCGCGGCACGGTGGTGCGGGCGGGGGGCGAGGTCGTGCCGGGCTGGGCGGACATCGGGGTCTCGGGTGGCCGGCCGATGATCCGCACCTTCTCCGGCGCCGGTCGCCTGCTGTCGCTGCGCTCGCTCGACGGCCCGGAGATCGACGCGTACGGCGAGCCGATCTCCAACATCGAGGGATGGGCCTGCCGTGCGACGTTCTTCGGCGCCTCCAACGCCACCCTCGGCCGGATGCAGGGGCTGATGGCGGCGCAGTCGGACGTGCGCCCGCAGCCGCGCATCCTCGCGGCCCCGAACGACGCGCCGCTCTTCGCCTACCGGCCGCTCGGGTGGGGGCCGCGCGACACCGTGCTGCTCGAGTCGCGCTCGGTCGGCCGGGACGGGCCGGTGCGCCGGCTGCTGGCGTGGGACGTCATCGAGGGACGGATGTACCGGGTCGCCGAGCTCGACGCCGTCGCGCGCTACTCGCCTGACACACAACCCTTCACGGGCGCCTGGGCGCTCTGACGCGCCCGGGGGCTCAGGGGGTCGGGCCGGTCGCCCGTGGGCGCGACGGGTCCGCGATCCAGCCGCTCCACGACCCGACGTAGGGCACGGCGTCGATGCGGACCTCGTGCAGCGCGAGGGCCATCTGCGCCGCGGTCACGCCAGACCCGCACGACGTGCCGACGGGGGTGTCGCGGTGCACGCCGGCCGCTGCGGCGACCTCGCGGATGCGCGCCGGCGGCAGGAACGTCCCGTCCGCGGCGAGCATCTCGGCCATCGGCAGGTTGACGGCCCCCGGCACGTGGCCGGCCTCGGGGTCGATCGGCTCGACCTCGCCGCGGTAGCGCTCGGGGGCGCGCACGTCGAGGAGCACCCCGTGGCGAGCCATCGCAGCGGCGCCGTCGGCGTCGAGCACGGGGACGGACCCGGCGCGGACGACGAGGTCGCCCGGCTCCGGCGACGGCACGTCGGTCGTGACGGGCTGCCCGGCGCGCTGCCAGGCCGCGAGGCCGCCGTCGAGGACGCGCACCTGCGGGTGCCCCGCCCAGCGCAGAATCCACCACGCGCGCGCCGCCGAGAGCGACGTGCGCTGGTCGTAGACGACCACGGCGTCGTCGTCGCCGACCCCGCACGCCCGCAGCGCGGCCTGGAGCACGTCGGGGTCGGGCAGGGGATGGCGCCCCTGCGCGCCGGGCGGGCCGGCGAGCGCGGTGTCGAGGTCGAGGAAGGGCGCCCCCGGCACGTGGCCGGCGGCGTACAGCTCGCGCCCGGGCGTCCCGGTCAGCGCGTACTGGACGTCGAGGACGCGGACCTCGCCGCGGGCCAGCGCCGTCGCGAGGTCGTCGGCGGTGATGAGGGCGCTCACCCGGCCATCCAACCACCGGTCCGCGGCGTCGGGCGGGTGCGCGAGGATGACCTCGTGCCCCGCTCCGTCCGGCTCGTCCTCGTCCACGGCTCGCAGCTGAGCCACGCGATGTGGGCCCGCTACGAGGCGCTCCTCGGCCCGGACGTCGAGCTCGTCCTGCCGGACCTGCCGGCGCACGGGGCCCGCCGCGGCGAGCCGTTCACCTGGGACGGCGCGCTCGCGGTCGTCGGGGAGGCCGTCGAGGCCGGTGACCCCGACGTGCCCGTCGTCCTCGCCGGTCACAGTCTCGGCGGCTACCTCGTGATGGCGTGGGCCGCACGGCATCCCGACCGGCTCGCCGGGCTGGCGCTCCTCGGGGCGTCGGCGGTGCCGGCCGGCCCGGGGGCTGCGCTCTACCGGGCGATCGCCGGGGTCGAGCAGCGGCTGGGCGCCGACCGGATGTCGCGCGCGCTCGACCGCCAGTTCGACACGATGCTGCCGCCGGCGTTCGCCGCGCTGCTCAAGGAGGCCGGCTACGGGTTCGACGGCATCCCCGCCGCGTGGGCCGGCGTGATGGGGGAGTGCCGGCCCTCGATGCTCGCCGAGGTCACCGCGCCGGTGCTGCTCGTCAACGGGCAGCTCGACCAGCTGCGCGTCGACGCCGGGCGTTTCCGCCGCGCCGCGCGCTCGGCCCCGTGGGTCCACGTCGTGACGGTGCCGCGCGGGCTGCACGTCTTCCCCCTGACGCACCCGGCCGAGACGGTCGCCGCCCTCTGGGAGCTCGTCTCCTGGGCCCGGCGTGGGCCCGTGGGCGACGAGGTCAGCGAGCGTCCAGCGCCCTGACTCGGCGCACGCCGGCCGTGCGCCGGTACGAGGTCTCGACGAGCTCGGCGACCTCGTCCCAGTCACTGCCGGCGTCCAGGTCGAGCCCGAGCCATCCCGACGGCCCGAGGTAGGCCGGGACCCACACGCGCGGGTCGTGGAGGAGCGCCTCGCGCTCGGCGGGGTCGGGGAGGACGAGCAGCGCCTGCTCGTGGCTCTCCCAGGCGCCGTCGACGCGCCGCGAGCCCCCGAAGTACGCGAAGACCTTGGTCGTGAAGAACGCCGGGTGCCCGTGGCTGACCTTCTCGGCGGCGTCCGGCAGCGCGAGCGCCACCGCGCGCAGGCGGTGCAGCAGCGGGTCGTCCTCGTCGAACATCGGCGGGTGCGCCATCGCGTCACCGTAGCCGCCGATTCACGCATCCCGCCCTCCCTCGGTGACAATGGACGGCGCCATGACCGCCACCACCGCCCCCACCACGCCCGCTCCCGTGCTGCCGCCGCTGCGCATCGGCAAGCACGTCGTCGAGTCGCCCGTCGTCCTCGCGCCGATGGCCGGCATCACCAACCGCGCCTTCCGGCGGCTGTGCCGCGAGTACGGCGCGGCCGGGCTCGAGGCCGGTGGGGCGTCCGGTGCGACGAGCCTCTACGTCGCCGAGATGGTCACCTCGCGCGCGCTCGTCGAGCGCACCCCCGAGACGATGCGCCTCATCTCGCACGACCCGCAGGAGCAGCCGCGGTCGGTGCAGCTGTACTCGGTCGACCCCGCGACCGCCGGGCTCGCCGCGCGGATGCTCGTCACCGAGGACCGCGCCGACCACATCGACCTCAACTTCGGCTGCCCGGTGCCCAAGGTGACGCGCAAGGGCGGTGGCTCGGCCCTGCCGTGGAAGACCGACCTGTTCCGCGGCATCGTCCGCGCGGTCGTCCGCGAGGCCGCGCCGTACGACGTGCCGGTGACGGTCAAGATGCGCATCGGCATCGACGCCGACCACGTCACCTACCTCGACGCCGGGCGCATCGCCGAGGCCGAGGGCGTCTCGGCCGTCGCGCTGCACGGGCGCACCGCCGCGCAGTCGTACTCCGGCACGGCCGACTGGGAGGCGATCGCGCGCCTCAAGGAGGCCGTGACGACGGTGCCGGTGCTCGGCAACGGCGACATCTGGTCGGCCGAGGACGCGCTCGAGATGGTCCGGCGCACCGGCTGCGACGGGGTGGTCGTCGGGCGCGGCTGCCTCGGGCGGCCGTGGCTGTTCACCGACCTCGCCGCGGCGTTCGCCGGGTCGGACTACCGGGTCGAGCCGGGCCTGCGCGAGGTGACGTCGGTGCTGCGCCGGCACGCCGAGTACCTCGTCGACTTCTACGACGGCGACGAGCTGCGCGGCTGCCGCGACATCCGCAAGCACATCGCCTGGTACCTCAAGGGCTTCCCGGCGGGCTCGACGGTGCGCAACCAGCTGGCGCTCGTCGACTCGCTCGCCGCGCTCGACGACCTCATCGAGACGATGGACCTCGACGCGCCCTGGCCCGGGGAGCCGGCCGAGGGGCCGCGCGGCCGGGCCGGCTCGCCCCGGGTCGTCGCGCTGCCGGAGAACTGGCTGCTCTCGCGCGAGCTCGACGACGCCCAGCGCGCGCAGGTCGCCCAGGCCGAGCTGTCGGTCTCCGGGGGCTGACGCGCCGTTCCGTCCGCGTCAGGCGTGGTCGGTGTCGCGCCCGAACACGCCGACGGCGATCCAGGCCAGGGCCACGACGACCCCGCCGATCGCGGCGTAGCCCTTGGGGGCGCCGCCGTCGAAGAGCGCGAAGCTCGCGCCGTAGAGCAGCGTGATGGCGAGGGCGGCGAACGAGAGGTAGCGGCGGTTCATGCCTTCGACCCTACGGGCGGCCCCGTCGCGGCCGGGTCCACCGGGAGGTGGACCGGCGGGTCCACCGCCGGGTCCACCACCCGACCGCTGGGCGCCACACCCGGAAGCTCCCGCGGCACGCAGCAGCCTCGCGGTGGCGTGGGAGGTCCTGCGTGCCGGCTCGGGGCTGCGCGGTGTCGGTGGGGCGCGGCAGGATGGCCCGCGTGAGCGAGTCGACGGGGACCCCTGGTGGCACGGCCGAGCGGCCGGCGCTGTTCTTCGCCGACGCCGCCGAGTTCGGGCGCTGGCTCGCCGCGCACCACGATACCGCGCCCGAGCTCTGGATGGGGCTGTGGAAGAAGGACTCCGGCCGCGGGGGCATCACGTGGGCCGAGGCCGTGCGCGAGGCCCTCTGCTGGGGGTGGATCGACAGCCGCGCCGAGCGCATCGACGACGAGGCACGCCGCCAGCGGTGGACCCCGCGCCGCAAGGGCAGCACCTGGAGCGCCGTCAACGTCCGCGCCGTCGAGGAGCTGACGGCGCAGGGCCGGATGCAGCCGAGCGGCCTCGCCGCCTTCGCCCTGCGCCGCGAGGACCGCACCGGCACCTACTCCTTCGAGCAGCCCGCGGCCGCCCTCACGCCCGAGCAGGAGGCCGCCCTCGCCGCCGACCCCGCGGCCGCCGCGTTCTGGGCCGTCGCGACCCCCGGCTACCGCAAGATCGTCACGCACTGGCTGCAGGACGCCAAGCAGCAGGCCACCCGCGACAAGCGCCTCGCCGAGCTCGTCGAGGACTGCGCCGCAGGCCGGCTCGTCAAGTTCCAGCGTTACGGCACGCCGCCGTCCTGGGTGGCCCGGGCCGCTGCCGCCGCCGAGGCGGCGCGCGGGTCGTAGGCTCCGGCGGGTGACCTACTCCGCGCACGACCGTGAGCGCTGGGTCGCCGAGGACCCGGCGCAGAAGCTCTCGGACCGCGACGACTTCGCCCGCGACCGGGCCCGCCTCCTGCACTCCTCGGCGCTGCGTCGGCTGTCGGCCAAGACGCAGGTCGTCGCGCCGTCGTCCGACGACTTCGTGCGCAACCGGCTCACCCACTCGCTCGAGGTCGCGCAGATCGGCCGCGAGATCGGCGCCGCGCTCGGCTGCAACCCCGACGTCGTCGACACCGCCTGCCTCGCGCACGACCTCGGCCACCCGCCGTTCGGGCACAACGGCGAGTCGGCGCTCGACGCCGTGGCGGCCGGCGTCGGCGGGTTCGAGGGCAACGCCCAGACCCTGCGGCTCCTGACCCGGCTCGAGGCCAAGCGCTCGCACGCCGACGGCCGTCCGGCCGGGCTCAACCTCACGCGGGCCAGCCTCGACGCGGCGACGAAGTACCCCTGGCGGCGCGGCGGCGGCCCGACGCCGACGACCAAGTTCGGTGTCTACGACGACGACCTCGACGTCTTCACCTGGTTCCGCGCCGACGCCCCCGCGGGCCGCCGGGCCTTCGAGGCCGAGGTGATGGACTGGGCCGACGACGTCGCGTACTCGGTGCACGACGTCGAGGACGCCATCGCGTCGGGCTGGCTCGACCCGCGTCGGCTGCGCGACGGCGCCGACGTCGACGCCGTGCTCGAGGTCGCCGGCCGCGTCTACGAGCCGGGCCTGGGCGCCGACGCCCTGGGCGCCGCGCTCGAGCGCGTCCTCGCGACCGGGGCGGTGCCCGAGGTCCACGACGGCTCGCGGGCCGCTCTCGCCGCGCTCAAGGACATGACCTCGCGGCTCATCGGCCGGTTCGCCGTCGCCGTCGAGGTCGCGACCCGGGCCGCCCACGGCGACGACGCCCTCGCCCGGCACGGCGCGACCCTCGTCGTCCCCGCCGAGGCCCGGGCCGAGTGCGCGGTGCTCAAGGCCGTCGCCGCGCACTACGTGATGCTCGCCGCCGAGCGGGTCGCCGTCTACGAGATGCAGCGCGAGGTCGTCGCCGCGCTCGTCGACGCCTACCGCACCGACCCCGCCCGGCTCGACGCCGACCTGCGCGCCGACCACGACGCCGCGACCGACGACGCGGCCGCCCTGCGGGTCGTCGTCGACCAGGTGGCGTCGCTGACCGACGTCCGCGCGCTCGCGCTGCACCGGGCGTGGTGCCGCCGCCCGACGGCCTGACGCCGGCACGACCTAGACTCGGCAGCGGACGAAGGGAGGTCGGGTGCCGGGTCTCATCAAGGCGGAGGACATCGCCGCGGTCAAGGAGCGGTCCTCGATCGAGGACGTCGTGCGCGACCACGTCACGCTGCGCGGTGCCGGCGTGGGTTCCCTCAAGGGCCTGTGCCCCTTCCACGACGAGAAGACGCCGAGCTTCACGGTGCGCCCGGCGGTCGGCAGCTACCACTGCTTCGGCTGCGGCGAGGGCGGCGACGTCATCAGCTTCGTCCAGAAGGTCGAGCACCTCACCTTCTCCGAGGCCGTCGAGCGCCTCGCCGCCAAGGTCGGCATGGAGCTGCGCTACGAGGAGGGTGGTGGCCCCCGCGAGGGCGGCGTCTCGCTCGGCAAGCGCTCGCGGCTCGTCGAGGCCCATCGTGTCGCCGAGGAGTACTACACCGGGATGCTGCTCGACCGGGCTCGCTCCGACGCCCGGGTCGGGCGCGACTTCCTGCGCGAGCGGGGCTTCGACTCCACGGCCGTCGAGACCTTCGGGGTCGGGTTCGCGCCGATGGACGGCGACGCCCTGACGCGGCACCTCCTGCAGAAGGGCTTCACCGACGACGAGGTGACGACGGCCGGCCTGAGCGGGCGCGGCAGTCGGGGCCTCTACGACCGCTTCCGGGGCCGGCTCGTCTGGCCGATCCGCGACACAACCGGCGACACGGTGGGCTTCGGGGCCCGCCGCCTCTTCGACGAGGACCGCATCGCCGCCAAGTACCTCAACACCTCCGAGACCCCCATCTACAAGAAGGCGACCGTGCTCTACGGGCTGGACCTCGCGAAGAAGGCCATCGCCACCGACCGGCGCGCCGTCGTCGTCGAGGGCTACACCGACGTGATGGCGGCGCACCTGGCCGGCGTCGGGGGAGCCGTGGCCACGTGCGGCACCGCGTTCGGCGTCGACCACGTCAAGCTGCTGCGCCGCATCATGCGCGACGAGGCCGACCACGCCCCGGCCCGCGTCGTCTTCACCTTCGACGGCGACGCCGCCGGGCAGAAGGCCGCGATGAAGGCGTTCGGCGAGGACCAGCGCTGGGCCGCGCAGTCGTTCGTGGCCGTCGCGCCGGAGGGGATGGACCCCTGCGAGCTCCGCCTCGCGCGTGGCGACGCCGAGGTGCGCGCCCTCGTCGACGACGCCGTGCCGATGTTCGAGTTCGCCGTCCGCACGACGATCCGCCGCTTCGACCTCGAGACCGCCGAGGGGCGCGTCCAGGCGATGAAGGCCGTCGCGCCGATCATCGGCTCGATCCGCGACACCAGCCTGCGTCCCGAGTACGTCCGGACGGTCTCGGGCTGGCTCGGCGTCGAGGTCGAGCAGGTGGCCGACGCCGTGCGCCGCGCTGGCAAGCTCGCCGTCCCCGACGACGGGCCGGAGCGCCGGCAGACGGGCACCGACGAGGTCGCCGAACCCGGTCCGGGAGAGGGCGGCCCGGCGATGCCGATGCCCGACCTGCGCGACCCGGTGGTGGCCGCCGAGCGGCAGCTGCTCCAGACGATGCTCCAGTACCCGTCGCAGTACCCCGAGTCCGTGCTCGACGGGCTGCCCACCGAGGCGCTCACCGCGCCCGCGCACCGGGCGGTGCTCGACGGCGTGCGCATCGCCGCGGCCGCCGGCCACCGCACCGGCTCGACGGCCGGCTGGGTCGCCGCGGTCGGCGAGGCCGTCGCGGCGCCGGTGCGTCCGCTCGTGGCCGAGCTGTCCGTGGCGCCGCTGCCGGTCCGCTACGACGCCTCCACCGGGATGCCCCCGCAGCGCTACCTCGACAGCCTCGCGACGGGGGTCCGGGACGCTCACCTGACCCGGCGCATCGCCGACGCCATGGCGTCGCTGCGGCGGGTGCAGAACGACCCCGACGTCGACGCCGACGCGCTGCGCGAGCGCACGACCGCCCTCCACGCCCTCGAGCTCGAACGGGTCCGCCTGCGGCAGGGGGTGTCGTCGTGAGGCTGCGCTGGACGGGCCTGCGCGCCCCCGCCGTCCCCGCCGACGTGGCCGCCGCCGTCGACACCTCCGGTGGCGAGAAGCTGCTCGCCTGGGCCACGGACGGTCTCGGCACGACGCTCGTCGCCGGGCGCCACCGCCTGTACGTCGTCGGTGCCGGCGAGGGGGAGGGGGCCGCGCCCGTCCTGCGGAGCGCCCGCCCCTGGCACCTCGTCGACGCCGGCCTGTGGAGCGAGGACGGCGTTTTGCGCATCACGTGGGTCGACGACGAACCGCCGCTGCGCGTCGCCCTCACCGAGCCGGGGATGTTCCCCGAGACGCTGCGCGAGCGGGTGCAGGCGTCGGTGGTCCTCGCCGAGACCATCGAGGTGGGTCGCAAGGGCACCGCCAAGGTCGTCGTGCGGCGTGACCTCGCGACGAATGCGCTGCTCAACCAGGCCGTCCTGGGGCGCGGCGTCCGCATCTCCGACCCAGGCGTGGCCGACGACGTGCAGGCCGGCATCGACCGCGTCCGCGAGCAGGTCGGGCTGGACTGACCCCGATTTCGGCGGGCGGCCCAGGTGTTGCTATCGTTGCGGCGCTGCTGCGGCGACCCTGCGGCAGCACTTTCCCCTGTAGCTCAATTGGCAGAGCAGCCGACTGTTAATCGGCAGGTTGTTGGTTCGAGTCCAACCGGGGGAGCGCACGCATAGGGCCTCTGACCAGCGGAAACGCCGGTCAGAGGCCCCTTCGCTTACTCCCTGCATCGGATATGCATCGTTTGCACGCCTGTGCAAGAAGCCTGGTGGGATGCCCAGCGCCTCCTGTTCGCGGGCTCCGCTGGAGTTTGGCGAGGCGCGTGCGCGCTGACAACGCGTGTCCTTCGCGCGTCACCGGAGCCATCGTCGGGAGGACATGCGGGTCCACTGGGACCCTCGCGCAACGATTAGGGGAGCAAGGAGGTGGTCGTATGCCGGTCACTGCTGAGCGACACCTGGAGTCGTTGGCCACAGCGGCGCGCAGAACGGGCGGGAGCGTCAAGACGCTGCGGCGACGGATCGCGGCGGGGGAGCTGTCTGCGTATCGAAGCGGTCGGCTCATCCGGGTCGTGGCAGGTGACGTAGATGCTTTGTTCGTCCCGATACCAACGCTCCGCGCAGTGGGAGAGGGCGCGGCTGCTCGTCGGAGTGCGGCGCGTCGCTCATCCGCCTAGCGAGGTTGTGCCGCGTTTCGCGGGCAGCCCTCGATTGCCGCCGGAGTTGATGCGGCGGGTTCGGGAGGCAAATCGGACCCGCCTACGCCGCCTCGTTGGAGGCGGGACGCAGCGCCGAAGTCACGGATCGACTGTTACGGCGTCGCAGCGGGCACAGGCCCCGCAATTAGTCTCGCGGTATGCCCGAGTTCAGCTGGCGACCGGCCAACGACGCGACGAGCGAGGACGTCGAGGCCGTGTTCGACGCCGGCGGCGCCAGCAAGTGCCGCTGTCAGGCGCTCAAGGCCCCGGGCTGGATCTGGCGCGACACGACCCAGGATGAGCGCGATGCCGCGCTCTTGGTGCAGGCCGGCTGCGGCACGGCCGGCCCCACGTCCGGCCTCGTTGGATACATCGACGACGAGCCGGCGGGATGGGTAGCGGTAGAGCCGAGGAAGAACTACCCGAGAATCTGGGCCCGGCAGAAGTCGTGGATGCGGATGGATCCCGACCTTGAGGGCGTCTGGTCGGTGACTTGCTTCGTCGTGCGCAAGGGCTTCCGTCGAAAGGGGCTGATGTACGAGCTCGCAGCCGCCACAGTCGAATACGGCAGGCAGGTCGGTGCTCTCGTCCTCGAGGGCTACCCCACCGAGCCACTACCAGGGAAGACCGTGATCTGGGACGAGGCGTCGGTCGGGCTGCTTCAGGTCTTCCTCGACGCAGGCTATGAGGTCGAGGCGTCGCCCACCCTGCGCCGGAGAGTGGTGCGATACCGGCTCGGCGCGTCGTCCTAACGGTCGGTTAAGCAGACCTGGGGAGACTCGTGAGACGAGTAAACGCGACCACGTGGAAGGGGTACTTCAGGTCGAACGGGCAACAACCGCGTTCCGATGGATTAGCCGTTCGAGCCCAACGGAGTAGGCGTCTCTGGGCCACGCCGCTGTAGCGGCGAAAAGTGGCGATCCGCGGCGAATGTGTAGCCGCCTATGGGTGCCCCTACAGCGAGGTGCTGGCCTCGGCACGGGTGCAATGGTCCGGGTAGGGGCCGGCCTTTTGTTCGGCTCACCGCGACGGTCCGGATGGGAGGCGGCCGGGCGGGCACGCGGTGGGGCACGATGTCGGCCTTGACCCTCAAGCAGGTCGAGACGGGAGGTTGCAGTCGTGGAGAACGAACTGCTCGGCATCGGCAAGGTGTCAGCTCTGAGCGGCTTGCCCGTCAGCGCACTGCGTTTCTATGACGGGGCCGATGTGCTGCCGCCGGCGCTGGTGGACCCGTCGTCGGGGTATCGCTACTACCGGCCGGACCAGGTTCGCCAGGCACGTCTGGTGGCGCACCTGCGGCGCGTCGCCATCCACTGGACGGGATCCGGACAGTGGTGGCCGAGCCGACGCACGCGGGACCGGTCCTGGCGGCCCACCTGGACCGGCTAGAAGCGGGCCTGGCCGACGCACGCAGGGAGATCTCCATCGTCCATGACCTGCTCAAGAACACGGAGACTCCCATGTACCACTGCACCCTGCCCGCCATCGCCCTAGTCCAGGCCCTGCGTGAGGTGAGGTACGCGGTCAGCCACGAACCGACGGAGGAGCGGCTGCACGGGGTCTACCTTGACAGCGAGGCCGGACGGGTGCGGGTGGTTGCGACCGACCGGTACCGGCTCGCCGCCAGCGCCATGTCCGCTTGCCTTGAGCGGCCCTCGGTGGGCGACAGCCTTGCCCAGAGGCTGCGGTTTCCGCGTCGCTCGGACCGGGATGCCCCCGAGTCCCGTAGAGATCGACGCACTGGCCGACCTCTTCGCTCGTCGCGTTCCGAGGTTTCGTTGCGAAAGCCCTGCGCGGAGGTTAAAGGCCGGGTAAAGTCATCGTCAGCGGAAGGGTAGGACAGAGGGTCGCAAGGGCCCGACGAAATCCGGTCTGCGACAGCCCGTAGGGCTTGGCAGGGAAGCCACCCGAGAAGTCTTCGGGACGACAAGTGAATCCAGCAGTTCGGGTCGGTACTCACCCACTCCGTGCAGGGCGGAACCGGTGAGGACGGACGAAGCACCAAGGGCGCAGGGGCTCGCGGTGGACCGGACTCACGGCCAGGTGGCCTGGCCAGCTCCGCAGGGGGAGCTGACTCCACAGCCGCCGAACCGACACCACGGCGCCCCGTCCGACCACCACGTCGGGCGGGGCGCTGCCGCATTTCGTGTGATGCGGCGGCATCGAGGGAAGTGCAGGCGCGCCGCTCGGTCCGCGCGAGTTTCGAACGCCAGGTGGCCAGCGCGATGAAACTCTCGCCTGCCGATAAGCAGGGCTGCCTGCGGTTCGCGCTGAAGGTTGTGGGGACGTTCCTGTCGGCGGCCCGTCTGCGGTGCGTCCGGGTCTACCGGCAGCTCTTCCATCCGCTCATGGGGCGCCGCGGGTTCGCGTGAACTGGCTCAGCGATGTCCTTCATGCCACGAGCGAGATTTCCCTCTCGGCTGGTGGCTCTGGCCGTTACCGATGGGACTTGCGGCCAACCCACTCAAGGCCGAATTGTTCTGTCTTGGAGTCGAGTCGGTGGTTTCAGATTGCCACCCTTGGAGATGGCGAGGGCGAGCAAACGTTCCGGTCAGGAGAGCTGCAGGGCGCTGCGTGCTCCGGTGTAGAGGGCGACGGCCGTCAGGAGGAGGGCGAAGGCGCGGGTGAGGTGGCGGGGGGTGACGAGCGTGCTGATCCGTCCGCCGACGAGGCTGCCGAGGACGGCGACGGCGGTGAAGGTGGCGATGAGGGGCCAGTCCTGCTCGGCGGTCGTTGTCGTGACGCGGGCGGCGAGAGCGGTGGCGCTGTTGACGACGATGACGAGGAGGCTGGTGCCGACGGCCACGGGCATGGGGAGCTGGAGCACAAGGATGAGCGCGGGGACGAGGGCGAACCCGCCGCCGACCCCGAAGAACCCGGTGAGCAGACCGACGACGGTGGCGGTGACGACGAGCTTGACCACCCGGGGGCAGGCGCACCGCAGCGGGCGCAGGGTGAGCATAGGGTCATGGGGCCCGACGGAGGGGTCGCCCTCGGCGGGGTTGGACCGGAGGGAGCGGCGCAGCATGAGGCCGGCGACGAAAAGCATGAGCGCGGCGAACGACGCAAGGAGGACGGCGGCGGGGACGTGGGCGCCGGCGGCGGTCCCGGCGAGGGACCCGGCCGTCCCCAGCGCGCCGAAGGTCAGGCCCTGCCCGAAGCGGACGTTCCCGCGGCGGGCGTGCGGGACCAGAGCGATGAGCGAGGTGGCGCCGACGATGAGCAGGGAGCTGGTCGTGGCGTGGTGGGGGTCCTGACCCAGGAGATAGACCAGGGCCGGGACGGTGAGGATCGAGCCGCCGCCGCCGAGGGCGCCGAGGGACAGGCCGATGAGCAGTCCGACGGGCAGGACGAGGGCGGACACGGTGGGGCTCCTTTGGTCGAGGTGCCGGGGGCAGGGCCTCCGGGTGAGATGAGGCTCCTGCCCCCGGCGGTCGTGGCGACCGTGCCGCGGGGCGGCGTGGTGGCCACAGTGGGCGCCGTCGGGAGGGGGTCCGGGCGCCCGGTTCGGTGGGCTGGGGCGGCTAGCGGCCCGTGGCCGGAGGGGCCGGCTCTGTCGGGACGTGGCAGATGCAGCGGGAACCGGCGGGGACGCTGGCCATCACCTGGTCGGCGTGCTGGCCGCAGCCGGCCCAGGTGGTGAGGCCGCAGGTGGGACAGGTGGCGGGGCGGCACACGGAGGTCTCCTTCGGTCGGTAAAGGGTGGGGGTCAGGCGGCGGTGACGAGGGGCAGGCCGGAGCGGGCGGCCTGCTCGGCGAAGCTGTCGTCGACGGCGACGACCCGGTGGCCGTGCGCGGCGAGGAGCGAGGCGGCGATCGAGGCACGGTAGCCGCCTGCGCAGTGGACCCACACCTCGCCGGCGGGGATCTCGTCCAGGCGGGTGAGGAGCTCGTGGAGCGGGATGTTGGTTGCGCCGTCGATGTGCTGCTCGGCGAACTCGGAAGCGCGGCGGACGTCCAGCACGCCGATCCGGCGGTGGTGGCGGACCTGGGCGAGGTCGGCGAAGACGGCGCGGGGGAAGGCGGCCAGCGGCTCGTCGGTCCAGTCGGTGGGGGAGCCGGTGGCTGCTCCGGCGAGGTGGTCGATCCCGATGCGGACGAGCTCGCGCTGGGCGTCGGCGACCTGCTGGGCGTCCTCCCCGAGGAGGGTGAGGGGAGTGCCCCACGGGATGAGCCAGCCGAGGTAGGTGGCGAACTGACCGTCCAGGCCGATGTTGAGGGTGCGGGGGACGTGGCCGGCGGCGAAGGCCGTCCGGGTGCGCAGGTCGACGACCCACTCGCCAGCGGCGAGGCGCGCGACCAGCGTGGACTTGTCGGCCTCCTGCGGGGCGTTGAGGTCCGGGGC
Organism: Phycicoccus jejuensis; assembly: GCF_000720925.1. Lineage (GTDB taxonomy): Bacteria > Actinomycetota > Actinomycetes > Actinomycetales > Dermatophilaceae > Phycicoccus > Phycicoccus jejuensis. The sequence continues at coordinate 100,114 of NZ_JOEE01000009.1, forward strand.
GTCGGGCCCGGCGCTGTTGGCCGGAGCCATGTGGACGTAGTAGGCGGGGTAGGCGTCCAGCCCGGCGAGGGTGGCGGCTACCCAGGTGGCTTCGTCGTCGGTCAGCGCCGAGTTCTGTCGCTTCTCGGCGCCGATCGTTGACGACGTGCTCCCGCCGGTGGAGCCGGCCGAGCAGAACGACCCGAAGCCGTGCGTGGGCAGGACGTGGGTGTGGTCCGGCAGGTCGTCGGCAAGCCGGTGCGCGGAGGCGAACTGGTGATGGACGAGCGCGTCGGTGTGTTCGTCGCCGAGCAGGTCGGGCCGGCCGGTCGCCCCGAAGAGCAGCGAGCCACCGGTGAAGACGCCGACGGTGTCGCCGTCCTCGCCGGAGGTCTCGAGCGCGTAGGCGAGGTGGGTCAGGGTGTGCCCTGGGGTCGCGATGACGCGCACCCGCATGCTCGGGGAAACCTCGACGACGTCGCCGTCCGCGACGGGGGTGTGCTCGAAGGCCACTTCGTCCGCGGCGTTGACGTAGTAGGCCGCGCCGGTCAGGCGGGCGAGCGCGAGGCCGCCGGTGACGTAGTCGTTGTGGACGTGGGTCTCGAAGACGTGCGTGATCCGCACCCCGGCGGCAGCGGCGAGGTCCAGGACGCGGTCGATGTCGCGCTGCGGGTCGACCACGACCGCCACCCGGCCGTCGTGGGTCAGGTAGGAGCGGTCGCCCAGGCTGGGGGTGTCGATCGGGACGATAACGGGCACGTGGGGCTGGATGCGGCTCACGGGAGCTCCTTCGACGGTGAGGCGGACGCGACGGGTGGCGCGGCAGCGTCTGGGACGGCGTGGGGCCGGGGGGCCGCCGGCGACGGGACACCGGCCACGGTCGGGTAGGCCCGCCGTCCACGGTTTTGCTCTGTCGTCTTTCGTGCAGCCAAAGATGTCCCCTAGGACGCTGGGCTGAGTTAATACCCCTAGGGGTATCTTTGTCAAGCCGCTCCGGAGAACTCGTGCCGCCGTCGGTCGTGTGACGATCGGCGTGCGCGGTGCCCGCGTGAAGACAGGCACCGCTCGCCGACCAGGAGGAAAGAGATGAGCTACGCACTGAGCATGACGGTCCACGCCCCGTACGCGCAGACCGTGGAGGCGACCCGCGTCGCGCTGGCCGACCAGGGCTTCGGGGTGCTGACCGAGATCGACCTGGCGCGCACGCTCGAGGAGAAGATCGGCGCCGACATCCCGCCCCAGGTCATCCTCGGTGCGTGCCGGCCGCCCCTAGCGCACGCGGCCGTCCTGGCGGAGCCGTCGATCGGTTTGCTGCTGCCGTGCAACGTCGTCGTGCGCGCGCTCGACGACTCGACGACGTTGGTGGAGGCCCTGGACCCCGGCATCATGGTCGGCCTGACGCACAACGACGCGATGGCCCCAGTCGCCTCGGAGGCCGGAGAGCGCCTCCAAGCAGCGCTGGCGAGCTTGTCCGAGCGCTCGAGCTAGTGAGGAGCCTCTACTTGTGCAGGCGGGTCAGCCTTGTTCGCGGGCGTCGCCGTGGCCCTGTGGGGCGGCTCGTGGTGACCCGGGCGACCAGGCTTGCTCGAGACGCAGCCGGGCCTCCTCCGGGGCGGCCCCGTGGTGGGTCCCGTGCGGCCTGTTGACGCACTTGAACAGCTGTAGGGACTGCAGCACCGATGGGTGACGACCTGTCACCTGTCATCTGTCAGTGCAGCAGTCCCGCATGAGCGACTCGGTTGCGAGGCCAACTGTTGGGGCACGGTTAAGGCACGCACTGTTCGACGATCCGGTGCCCTTGCAGGTCAGACGCCACCTTGAGATGCGCCCCCGGTAGGACTCCACCCTGCTGGCCTCGCTCAGGCTAAGAGCTGATGCTGTCGGCGATGGAGACCACGAGGCCGCCGAGCATGAACGCGGTCAGGGTGGCGATGAGGGCGCCGGTGCTGAACGTGGGGATGAGGCGTCGTGCTCCGTGGGCGGGTGCGGCGTCGTGGTACTCGTGGGTGAGGGCGTGGCCCTTCCCGCGCGAGAGCAGGTAGGCGTTGACGGGGTAGGCGGCGACGAAGGCGACGGTGAGCGAGATCGCCATGCCGACCCAGAAGACGATGTTGACCAGGCCGGCGTTCATGGCGCCGGGGATGAGGGCCATGACGACGTTGTCGGTGACCTCCATCGTCGCGATGGAGACGGTGTCGGCGGCGAGCACGACGCGCAGGGCGGTGCCGACGGCGAGCCCGGCCTTGAGCAGGGGGAGGGTGGAGAGGGTGTAGCCGAAGAAGAAGGCCAGGGCGATGGAGATGACGATGGTGCTCGCGTTCCCGAGCCCGGCGGCGGTGCCGATGATGAGGCCGGCGATCTCGCCGATGGCGCACCCGGTCAGGCAGTGCAGGGTGGCGCTGAGGGCCATGCGGGCCACGCCGCCGGTGGCGTGACCGCCGTGGTGGTCGTGGCCGGTGTGGGTGGGCGCGTGCTCTGCGTGGCTGGTCATGGGTCCTCCCGGGGATGAGTGGTGGGGGCGTACCGGCGCGAGTGCGTCGGCACGCGTGGGGTCGGGCGTGGTCACGAGCGCACGAGGCGGCGGATGGCGTCGGAGGCTTCCTTGAGCTTGGCGGCGCCTTGGTCCTCGCCGGCGCGGGCGGCGTCCAGGACGCAGTGGGCGAGGTGGTCGTCCATGAGGCCGAGGGCGACGCCTTCGAGGGCCCGGTTGAGGGCGCTGATCTGGGTGAGGATGTCGATGCAGTACTGCTCCTGCTCGATCATCCGGGCGATGCCGCGGGCCTGGCCCTCGATGCGGCGCATCCGGTTGAGGTAGCCGTCCTTCTCGCTGATGTAGCCGTGGTGGTGCTCGGGGCTGCTGGGCTCAGGCATGGGGGTCCTCGGGGGTGTCGGTGGGCTGGGTGGTGGTGCCGGTGAAGGTGCGCAGGCGCAGGCTGTTGCCGACGACGAAGGCGCTGGAGAAAGCCATGGCGGCGCCGGCGAGCATGGGGTTGAGCAGGCCGAGCGCGGCCAGGGGGAGGGCGGCGACGTTGTAGGCGAACGCCCAGAAGAGGTTGGTCTTGATGGTGCGCAGGGTGGCGCGGGAGAGGCGGATGGCATCGACGGCGGAACGCAGGTCCCCGCGCACGAGGGTGATGTCGGAGGCCTCGATGGCGACGTCGGTGCCGGTACCCATGGCCAGGCCGAGGTCGGCCACGGCGAGGGCAGGGGCGTCGTTGACGCCGTCGCCGACCATCGCGACCGTCTTGCCCTCGGCCTGGAGGCGGGAGACGACCTGGGCCTTGTCTCGGGGGAGCACCTCGGCGATGACCTGCTCGATGCCGACCTGGGCGGCGATGTGCCGGGCGGCGGCCTCGTTGTCGCCGGTGAGCAGGACCGGTGTCAGGCCCATGGCCTGCAGCTCGCGCACGGCCAGATCGCTGGTGGGTTTGACGGTGTCCGCGACGACGAGCAGCGCCCGGGCTTGCCCGTCCCACCCGACGGCGACGACGGTCTTGCCCTCGGACTCGGCGCGCGCCTTGGCCTGCAGGAGCGCGGGGGAGAGGTGCTGGGACCAGTCGGCGAGCAGGGAGGGGCGTCCGACGACGACGGCGTGACCGTCGATGACGCCGTGGACGCCGCGGCCTTCGAGGTTGGTGAAGTCCTCGGGCGTCGGCAGCGGCCCGGTCTCGTCGGCGGCGGCGCGGGCGACGGCCTGGGCGATGGGGTGCTCGGAGGCGGCCTCGAGCGCTCCGGCCAGCCGGAGCGATTCGCGCCGGTCCTGGCCCGGTTCGGTGACGACCTCGGTCAGGGTCATCCGGCCGGTGGTGACGGTGCCGGTCTTGTCCAGCACGACGGTGTCGATCGTGCGGGTCGACTCCAGCACCTCGGGGCCTTTGATGAGGATGCCGAGCTGGGCTCCGCGACCGGTGCCCACCAGCAGGGCCGTGGGGGTGGCCAGGCCGAGGGCGCACGGGCAGGCGATGACCAGGACCGCGACGGCGGCCGTGAAAGCCGCGGAGGCGGGTAGGCCCGCTCCGAGCCAGGCGCCGAGGGTCGCGACGGCGAGGGCGATGACGACGGGGACGAAGACGCCCGAGATGCGGTCGGCCAGGCGCTGCACGGCGGCCTTCCCGGTCTGGGCCTGTTCGACCAGCCGGGCCATCTGGGCCAGCTGGGTGTCGGCGCCGACCCGGGTGGCGCGCACGACGAGGCGGCCGCCGGCGTTGACGGTGGCGCCCGCGACGGCGTCCCCGGCGGCGACCTCGACCGGGACCGACTCGCCGGTGAGCATGGAGGCGTCGACGGCGGAGGTCCCGGCGACGACGACGCCGTCGGTGGCGATCTTCTCGCCGGGCCGCACGACGAACTCCTGGCCTGCTGTGAGCTGCTCGACCGGGATCTTGGTCTCGACGCCGTCGCGCAGGAGGGAGACCTCCTTGGCGCCCATCTCCAGCAGTGCGCGAAGGGCGGCGCCGGCCTGGCGCTTCGAGCGCTTCTCGAAGTAGCGCCCGGCGAGGATGAACAGGGTCACCCCGGTGCCGACCTCGAGGTAGATGTTGGCGGCGCCGTCCGAGGGGGCGATGGTCAGCTCGAACGGGTGGGTCATGCCCGGTGTGCCGGCGGTGCCGAGGAAGAGGGCGTAGAGGGACCACAGGAACGCGGCGAGGGTCCCCATGGAGATCAGGGTGTCCATGGTGGCGCTGCCGTGGCGCAGGTTGGCCCATGCTGCGCGGTGGAAGGGCCACGCGGCCCAGAGGATGACCGGGGCCGCGAGGGTGAGGCTGGCCCACTGCCAGTACGTGAACTGCAGCGCGGGGACCATCGACATCGCGATGACAGGGACCGACAGGGCTGCGGCGCCGATCAGCCTGTGGCGCAGCCCGGTCAGCTCGGGGTCTGGTGCGTCCTCCCTCGGCGCGCCTGGGGTGGCGGCCGGCGCCGGCAGGGCCGCGGTGTAGCCGGTCTTCTCGATCTCGGCGACCAGTGCGGCGGGGTCGTAGCCCGCGGGGGTGGTGACCGTGGCCTTCTCGGTGGCGTAGTTGACGCTGGCCTGGACGCCGTCGAGCTTGTTCAGCTTGCGCTCGATGCGGTTGGCGCAGGAGGCGCACGTCATGCCGCCGATCTGCAGCTCGATGGACTGGCCCGTCCCGGGTGTGGTGGTGCTCATCGCTCGGACCCTCCGTGCTGGTGCGATGTGGTGGAGGCGGGTGAGTGGGGGGTCTGGCCCTGGTGCTCCCAGCGAGTCACCACGGCCTGCGGCACAAGCGCGCCGGCGGCGGTGAAGGAGGCGACGAAGACCAGGGCCAGGGCGGCCCCGAAGAGCGCCAGCCGGGTGACGGCGCTCATCGGACGGGCTCGGCGGTGTACCCGGCTTCCTCCACGGCGGCCAGCACCTGCGCCTCGTCGACCTGGTCTCCGCCGACCACGAGCCGCCCGGACGAGGCGTCGACCTCGAGGACCTGGACGCCCGGGAGCTCGCCGACCTCTTCACGGACCGACATCTCGCAGTGCCCGCAGGTCATGCCGGTGACTCGGAACTCGGTGGTGCTCATGGTGTCTACCTCTCGTCGGGATACCCCTACCGGGTACCTGTACGGTTCAACGTATGCCCCAGGGGGGTATTCCGCAAGAGGCTGGTGTCCCACAGGTTCGGCACAGGTGGGAGCGGCACACTGCGGTGTCCCTGTGGAGAAAGGCCGCACCTGCATGCCCACGTCCTCGCTCGACGAGCGGCTCTTCGCCGCGGTCCAGTCGTTCGCCCGCTCGACGCCCTGGCTGCACGGGCCGGCCGTGCTCTTCGCGACCTACGGCGTCGTGCTCTTCGCCGGCCTGGCCCTGTGGGCGCTGCTGCGGGCCCGAGGCTCCACCGACCGTCACCTCGCCGCCGCCGGATGGGTTGCGCTCGGCACGCTCGTGGCCGTGACGGTCAACCAGCCCGTCGCCGCGCTGTTCGGCGAGGCGCGCCCGTACGCGACCCACCCTGGTGCGCTGCTGCTCGTCCAGCGGACCACCGACGTGTCCTTCCCGTCGGACCACGCCACGATGGCCGGCGCCGTCGCCGTGGGCCTCCTCATCGCGGCGCCGCGTCTGGGCCGCTGGGCTGTCGTGGCGGCGGTCGCGATGGCGTTCACGCGCGTCTACGTCGGCGCCCACTACCCGCAGGACGTCCTCGCCGGCCTCCTGCTCGGCGGGCTCGTGGCAGGGGCCGGGTGGCTGCTGCTGCGCCGGACGCTGACCGCGCTCACGGGATGGCTGCGCGGTCGTCCGGTCGTACGGGAGGTGTTCCGTCCCGTCGCCTCCGGCTGACCGCGGTCAGGTGCGAGGCAGTCGGAGCGCGAAGGTGGCTCCGGTGCCGGCGCCGTGGCTGCGGGCGGTCAGGGTGCCGCCGTGGGCCTCGGCGATGGCGCGGCTGATCGTCAAGCCGATGCCCGAGCCGCCTCCGTCGGCGGCGGTGCGGGAGGTGTCGGCGCGGTAGAAGCGCTCGAAGACGTGGGGCAGGTGCTCGGCGGTGATGCCCTCGCCGTCGTCCACCACGTGCAGGACCGCGTGGGCTCCGTCCTGTGCGGTGCGCACGGTGACGGTGCCCCCGGCCGGCGTGTGCCGCAGGGCGTTGCGCAGGAGGTTGGTCAGAACCTGACCGATGCGCTCGGGGTCGGCGTCGACCGCGAGCGTCGCAGCCGAGGTGTCGGTCCGCAGGGTGACCCCGCGAGCCTCGAAGGCCGCTGCCTCGGTGGCCAGGACGTCGTCGACGAGCGCGTCGAGGTCGACCCGGGCGGGGTGCAGCTCGAGGCGGCCTTCCTGGGCGCGGCTGACGGCCCCGAGGTCGTCGGCGAGGCGGCGCAGCCGGTGGGTGCTCGAGCGCAGCACCGCGAAGGTGGCGGCGTCCGCGGCGACGACGCCGTCCTCGAGCGCCTCGAGGTGGGCCTCGACGGTGGCCAGCGGGGTGCGCAGCTCGTGGCCGAGGTCGCTGAGCATCCGGCGGCGGGTGCCCTCGACCTGCTCCAGGCGGGCACCGAGCTCGTTGATCGTGCTCGACATCCGGTCCAGCTCGACCCCGAGGCCGGAGGCGGGGACGCGCACGTCGTAGCGCCCGGCCGCGACGTCGGCGGCGGCGTCGACGACGCGGCGGGTGGAGCGCTGGACCCGGCGGGTGAACCACACGCTGACGGCGAGCGCGGCACCGACGGAGACGAGCAGGGCGACGCCCATCGCGACCAGGAGCGCGTCGCGGAAGGCCATCTCGAGGTGGTAGGTCTCCGAGCTGCTCGGGTCGGTGCCGGCCTCGAGGAGGTGCTGGTGGAAGAGCCCCGGGCCCACGAGGGAGGCGACGAGGTAGGCGGTGACGGCGCCCGCGATGAGCAGGAGCGCCTGGGCGAGGAGAAGCCGCGCGCCGAAGCCGCGCGCCGCTCGAGGCCGCGTGCGGCTCACGCGCCGGGGCCCATCCGGTAGCCGACCCCGCGCACGGTCCGCACGAAGACCGGGTCGGTGGCGTCGTCGCCGAGCTTGCGCCGCAGGTGCCCCACGTGGACGTCGACGAGGTGCTCGTCGCCGACCCACTCCGGCCCCCACACGGCGTCGATGAGCTGGCGCCGGGAGAAGGCCATCCGCGGGTTGCCGGCGAGGGCGGCCAGGACGTCGAACTCGGTGCGCGTCAGGTGCACCGGTTCCTGGTCGAGCCACACCTCGCGGCCGACGGGGTCGACGGCGAGCCGGCCGACGTTCACGGCGTGGTCGGTGGGCTCGGGATGGGTGGGGCGTCGGGGACGCCGGAACATCACCTGGATGCGGGCGACGAGCTCGCGGGGGGAGAACGGCTTGGTCAGGTAGTCGTCGGCTCCCACGGACAGGCCGATGAGGGTGTCCACCTCGTCGTCGCGCGCGGTGACCATCACGACGTAGGCGTCGGAGAAGGTCCGCAGCTGCCGGCAGACCTCGATGCCGTCCATGCCGGGCAGGCCGAGGTCGAGCACGACGACGTCGGGGTCGACCTCGCGGGCCGCCTCGAGGCCGGAGGGGCCGTCGTGGACGACGTGCGCCTCCATCCCTGCTCGCTCCAGGTAGCTGCCGATCAGGCGCGCCATGTGGACCTCGTCCTCGACCACGAGCGCGCGCACTCCCGGCGTGGTCGGCGAGGTCGGGACGCTCTGCATGGTGCTGATCGTGTCACGCGGCCACCGCCCGTGCGCCCGGGCGCCGGTACCCCCGCGGGCATCTTCATCGAACCTTCACGCCACCTCGACACGACCGTCGGGCTCGGCGCGGACCCTCGGTGAGGAGACGAAGGAGATGGTCCCGATGATGAACGGGTTCGTGGGCGCCGGCTGGGGGATGTGGCTGGTGATGGGTGGCGTGGTCGCCGCACTGTGGGTCCTGGTGGTCCTCGCCGTCGTGGCGCTGGTGCGCCCCGGCGCGCGGGCCGCAGTCGACGAGACCGCCTCGCAAAACACGGTGGCGCGTCGATGAGCGCCACCCGCCGCAGCGTGCTCACCGGTGGGCTCGGCCTGCTGGGCCTGGGCGCGCTGAGCGCGTGCGGGGGCGGCGCCCGGCCGGTCGGGCCCCGCTCGGCCGCGGTAGCCTCGACCGAGGCTGCCCGCCACGCCCGGGGACTGGTCACCGCCTCGCTGCGCGCCGCCCCGGCCACCGTCGACCTCGGCGGCGTCGTCGTCGACACCTGGGCCTTCGGGGACACGGTGCCCGGGCCGACACTGCGCGTCGACGGAGGCCAGGTGCTGCGGGTCGACGTGCGCAACGACCTGCCCGCCGACACCTCGGTGCACTGGCACGGCATCCGGCTGCGCAACGACATGGACGGCGTGCCGATGATGACGCAGGACGCGATCCGCCCGGGTGGGGCCTTTCGGTACGAGTTCACCGTGCCGGACCCCGGTACCTACTTCTTCCACCCCCACGTCGGCGTCCAGCTCGACCGTGGCCTGTACGGCGTCCTCGTCGTCGAGGACCCGCACGAGCCCGGCCGCTACGACGACGAGTGGGTCCTCGTCCTCGACGATTGGGTCGACGGCACCGGGCGCACCCCGGACGACGTGCTGGCCGGGCTGACCGCCGGCTCGGGCACCGCCGACGCCTCCGGGGGGCACGGCATGGGCGGCATGATGGGTGGCTCGACGAGCGGCATGGGGGGCATGGGCTCCGGTGGGATGGGTGGGATGTCCGGCGGCGGCGGCGACGTCGTCTACCCCCACTACCTCGTCAACGGACGCGTCCCGGACGACCCGGACGTCCTGCGCGCCCGACCCGGCGACCGCATCCGCCTGCGCGTCGTCAACGCCGCCTCGGACACCGTCTTTCGGCTCTCCCTCGCCGGTCACCGCCTGACGGTCACCCACAGCGACGGCTGGCCCGTGGAGCCCGTCGAGGGCGACATGCTCCTCCTCGCCATGGGGGAGCGCTACGACCTGCTCGTCACCCTCGGCGACGGCGCCTTCCCGCTGACGGCGACCCCCGAGGGCAAGGACGGACAGGCCCTGGCCCTCGTCCGGACCGCGGGCGGCACGCCGCGGACCACCGCAGCGGCGACCGCCACGTCCGGAAGCGTCCTGTCGCTGGAGAGCCTGCGCCCGCTGGCGGGGACCACGATCGCCGCCCGCGAGAGTGACCGCACGCACGACCTGGCGCTCTCCGGATCGATGAACCCCTACCGCTGGACCATCAACGGCCGCAGCTTCCCCGACACCGACCCCCTCGAGGTCCGCTCGAGCGAGCGGGTCTCGCTGGCCGTGAGCAACATGTCGATGATGGTCCACCCCTTCCACCTGCACGGGCACACCTTCTCCGTGCGCGGCAGCGGGGTCCGCAAGGACACGGTCCTGCTGCGACCGATGCAGCGTCTCGTGCTGGACCTCGACGCCGACAACCCCGGCCAGTGGGCCGCCCACTGCCACAACGCCTACCACGCCGAGACCGGCATGATGACCACGCTCGGCTACGTCACCTGACCGGGCTGCGGTCGAGCTTCTTCACCGAACCTTCATGAAGCCTTCGGGGAACGACCGCACGCCCGCGAGACGGTGGGAACGTTCCCGTTCTCCACCACCGAAGGACACCCGTGCCCTCCACCACCCGTCGTCTCGCCCTCGGCGCCGTCGCCCTCACCGCCGCGACCCTGCTCGCCGCCTGCGGCTCCGACACCGACCACTCCGACATGCCGGGCATGACCGGGATGTCCAGCTCCAGCGCGTCCGCCACGGCCGGCGGTTCCTCGGCCCAGGGCGCGCCCGGCGACGTGATGTTCGCGCAGATGATGATCCCGCACCACCAGCAGGCCGTCGAGATGGCCGACCTCGCCCTCGACGCCAAGGCCGGGGCCTCCGAGCAGGTGCGCGCCCTCGCCACCGACGTCAAGGCCGCCCAGGACCCCGAGATCCAGACCATGCAGGGCTGGCTCAGCTCCTGGGGCGCCCCCGCCAGCGCCGGCATGGACCACGGCATGCCCGGCATGATGGGCGAGACCGAGATGGCCTCGCTCAAGGACGCCACCGGCACCGACTTCGACCGTCAGTGGCTGACCATGATGATCGCCCACCACGAAGGCGCCATCACCATGGCCCAGGACGTCCTCAGCAGCACTAAGGACGCCGAGGTTCGCACCCTTGCCGAGGCCATCATCGAGGCACAGCAGCAGGAGATCACCACCATGCAGGACCTTCTCGGCTGACCCAGCCCGTGCGAACGGGGCCCCACCGCGACGGTGGGGCCCCGTTCGCGCAGTCACGGTGCTGGGATGTCGAGTTGGCCTAGATCGGGCCGTCGCGGGGTCAGCTGTCGTCGCGGGGACTCGAGGTCTCTTGGACGCGATCATGGGGGTGTGGCGCACCGTGAGAGCCGGGCGGCCTTCCAGGCGGAGCGAGCCGAGTGGGCACGCGCCGGGTTCTCGAGTGATATGCGTGCAGCTCACAGATAATGATTGACAGTGACCCCCGGGCAGAACTCCACCTGTGGCAGTGCACGCCTCTTCAGGGGTCGGCTGATCGACCAGCGGCGGCCGCTCACGCAGTCGTTGTGCTGCGGAAGTGGATGTCGGAGAACGCGGCGGTGGTGAGTTCGTCCATGCGACTTTGGGTGGCTCGGACGTATCGCTCGGCTGCTTGGGTCGAACTGTCCCCAAGGGACAGTTTGACCTCTGCGACATGCGCTCCCCGCTGAGCCATGCGGGTCGCTCCTGTTGCGCGCAGGTCATGGAAGTTGATCGGCCTGCCGACCGCGTCGCGCACGGCGGCCCACCCGCCTCTGCCCTTGCGAAAGGTGGTCTCAGAGAGCCACCCACCGTCATCGGCGGGGAAGAGCAGTCCGTTTCGCCCGACGATCCAGGTGTCCATGTGATGCGTCAACACCTCGAGCACGGGTACGGGAATCCGCTGGTCTCGCCTGCCCGCTTGGCTCTTGGGGCCCTTCTCGTAGCGACGTCCATTGGGCCCGGTACCGATGGCTCGCGTCACTCGGACGACGGGGACCTTGGCCTTCAGCTCGATGTCCGAGCGGCGCAGCGCGATGATCTCTCCGAAGCGGAGGCCACAGCCGAGAGCGAGCGCGACCATGGCTCGCCACTCGGGGCGGATGGTGGCAAGGATGAGGCGCAGGTCGTCGTCGTCGATCACTTCGGTCCGGGACTCTGACCGGCGGCCAATGGAGCCGGCTCCGTCGATCTTGAAGGGGTTGATGGCCCCCGGAAGGACACCGTCGGCTGCGGTTGCGCTTCGCATGATGGCTGAGCCCAACGCGTAGCACTCCCGAGTGGTTTTGGGTTTGTCGTGGGGGAGGCTCTGCTCGTACCAGCGAAGGACGACCGTCGGTGTGATTTCGTCGAGAGAGAGTGGACCCAGGGAGGGCAAGAGGTACTTCCTGAGCCAAAGACCGTATGACCGGCGCGTGGACTCCTGAAGGGGGCCGTTCCGCGTTCGGCGCGTCCGCAGCCATGTGGCCGAGTACTCCGCGAAGGTGACGACGGCCTCACGTTCGGCTTTCCGCCTCTGCACCTCCGCTCGTTCAGCCAAGGTGGTCCACTGCGCTCCCTCCGCGATCAGGCGGCGCTCTTCGTCGCGAAGCCAGTCCCGCGCCGCCTCTCGCCCATACGTGGTCGGCTCGAACGTGTGGGGCGCGGCGATGAGCTGTCCGCCCCGACCCGAAGGGTGATTGGTAGGCACGCTGTAGCGCGCCTGCCAGCGCCCCGACCGCATCCGGGACACTTGCCCGAATCGGTGACGCCCCCGTTTTGCATCGTTCATGCATCGGATCGTAGGGCCATTCCTGTCCCTTTTCGACCCCTCGATGGACAGTTGGATCAGCCCTTCGATCAAGCAAACGTACAGGTCGGAGGCTGTTCCTGACCCTGAGAGTCCACGTGGGTCCAACAGGGCCAATCGTTCGTTCGAGTCCAACCGGGGGAGCACCATCGAAGGGCCCCTGACCAGCGAAGACGCCGGTCGGGGGCCTTTCGCGTGGCAGCCGCAGCGGAGGTGCGGCTGCTACGGACGCTTGGCCGCGGTTGCAGCAGGCCGCCGTGACGACAGAGGCGTCCCCCGTGCCGACGGGCGGACGCCTGTCACTGACACCTCCTGCCTGCCCGGGGGCGACGCGGTGTGCCGCCGTCGAGGTGGCAGTGCGTCCCGGATGCGTTCGTCCGCCGCCCCCGCATGGCGGTTGGCTCCTGACGGCCACGTCGAGTCCGAGGACCAGGTGGGTGGTGTGCGGGGCTGAGTTCCGCCGGCGCCACGTGTCGGGACGGGACCGTGACCAGGGAGGGTGTCGCGGACCGATGAGTCTGCTGCTCGGCGGAGGTCATAGTCGTCGTATGAGTCAACGAGGTTCGCACGACTTCTGTGCGCACCGACACGGGACGAAACGAGCTGGGAGGGCGGATGACTGAGCGGACCACCGTGACGCCAGTGCTGACGGCCGACTTCGGGGTCGAGGCCGGCAGCGGCGGGCGGATGCCCGTCTACGTGCACGTGATCGACCACGAGGGCACGCGCATCCTCGTCGACACCGGCATCAAGGATCAGCATCCGGCCCTGTCGGACATGGACCCCCGGCTGCTCGGGTGGACCGAAGAGGTCGACCTGTCCAGCATCGACATCGTGGTCAACACCCATCTGCACGCCGACCACTGCGGCGGGAACCACCTGTTCGTGTCCCGCCCGATCTACGTCCAGCGCCGAGAGCTCGACGATGCGCTCTCGCTGGAGGACTACACGCTGCGCGAGTGGGTGGAGGCACCGGGCGTCGACTACTCCGCGGTCGACGGCGAGACCGAGATCGTGCCCGGCATCAGGCTCCTTCCCGCACCGGGACACACCGATGGGTCGCAGATCGTCGTCGTGGACGATGGCGAACAGCGCCTCGTCATCGCCGGCGACACCGCAGTGTGGTTCGGTGAGCTCGACGAACCCGCGACCGAGGGTCAGAAGCTCATCACGACGTTGCGCCCCGACGCGGTGTGGCTCTCGCACGAGCACCTGCCCTGGAGGCCGCGCACCTAGGCGCACCTCCACCGGACGAGCTTCGCTACGCCGCGTCACGGGCTGGCCAGTGTTCACGCCGCCGGAGGCTCCCGCCGAGCCATCGGCGTGAGGGGGACTGACCCGGCTACGCGACCACGAGGGCGCACAGCTGGCGGCGGAGTGGGCCTGTCGTCACGAAGCCCCGCCGTTGGGCCTCACCTCGAAGTCGGACTCCATTCGAACTGATTCGCCACCGACGGCGCCGCGGCCAGTCCTAGTGTTCTGCGGGTGAGCGAGGTCCGGCGACACGGCGAGAACGTCTGGCGCCCAAGCGTGCGAGCCAGGCTGAGCTGGGTCCTCCTCGTGACGGTCTTCCTCGTGGGTACGACGTCGCTCGCGATGAGTGGTCCGCTGTCGACCAAGGATGGGCTCCTCTTCGCCTGTACTGACTTCGCCTTCATCTCGCTCTCGCCTGTTCTGTTGTTCCGCTGGCGGATGGTGCTGGGCTCAGATGTCGTGTCCTTGGTGTTCCTGCGCGTGCGGCGCATCGAGCTCCGCAGGATCGTCGAGGCAGAGGTCGTCCCACGAGAGGGCCTCACGTTCGTCCTGGACGACGGGAGCACGGAGTCGTTCGGGGCCCTGGGGAACACTGCCTGGTCGCACCGTCGCACTACAGCGAGCAGGGCGGACCTCGCTGCCCGCGCCGTCTTGGTGGCAGCCGCTGAGGCACGGGGAGAAGAACCCCCGCTGGCGTACCGTCTCCCGCCCATCAAGGGCCTGAAGCGAGCCGCGGTCGAGGACGGAATCTGGGCGTTGGTCGTCGGCTTGATCGTCGGCAACTGGTAGCCGGCACCACACGCGGCCACCGCGTCATGCCGGCCCCGGTGACGAGCACTGCCGGACCCTGTCCAAGTGCGCGGACAGCGGCGAGGTGGCGCACCTCGGGGTTGTTCGAACGCGGATAGCGAGTGGCTCGGAGCTCTCCAGACGTGAGCTCGGTCCACTCGCTCACGACGTGCCATTGACAAGGCACTTGCATTTTGCAAGTGTCTTGCCATGAGCCTCTTCATCACGTGTCCTGTGGAGGATGTCGCACGCGCCTCCGCCTTCTACACCGCGCTCGGCTGGACCTTCAATGCCGAGATGTCGGACCACAACGTCTCGTGCTTCGCGATCGCGCCCGAGCAGTACGTCATGCTGGGCAGCCGTGAGATGTACGCGCAGGTCGGTGGCGTCGAAGAGCTGATCGGCGGCCCGGGCACGCCCTCGAAGGTCACCGTCTCCTTCGACCTCGTCAGCCGCGAGGCGGTCGACAACCTGGTCGAGCGGGCCGTCGCGGCGGGCGGTCGGGTGGGTGACACGGACGACTATCCCTTCATGTACCAGCGGCAGTTCGACGACCTCGACGGCTACCACTACTCACCGTTCTGGATGAAGCCGCTCGCCGACCCCGCCGAGTGAGCGACCTCGCCGCGGCCCTGGACGTCGTCGGAAGCCGATGGGCCCTGCTCATCGTGGAGAGGTTGCTCGAGGGTCCGCAGCGCTACGGCGACCTGCAGCGTGACCTCGGAGTCCCGACGAACATGCTCGCCACGCGCCTGCGCGAGCTCGAGGCAGCCGGCGTGCTGCGCCGACTGCCGCTGCACCACAACACCAGGGCTTACGCCTTGACCGACCGGGGCCTCGCTCTGCGTGGCGCCATCGAGGAGCTCGCGCGCTGGGCCCGCGGGTAATCACCCCAAGGAGAAATGCCTGCGACGAGCACAAGTAGTGGACGCAGGCCCAGCCGTGCGGTCAGCAGGCGGTGATATGACGCGGATTAGTGCTCGTATCAACTTCACCTGCTGCGCCAGGCGCTGGCGGTTTTAAGGATCAGTCCCTGCGACCATGGGACAGAAGGTGCTCCGCAAGTACGCAGTCATCCGAACGGCGTCAGCGGCAGATGCGCCGTCTTGGGACGCCTGATCTAAACTGTCTTCCCACGACTTCTCGCCGCTGGCGATCTCGCGGCATTCTAGAAGGGCCATGTAGGCGAAAGAATTAGCTTCGTCTGACGTGAACGGTCGCGATCTCCATATGTATCCGGATCTCTGGGCAACAACGGCGAGAGCCCGCACGGATGCTTCGTTGGCACCCGAGGCGCGTAACTCGTCGACGACGCCAAGCTCAGAGGTCGCGGAACTGGGCGCTGCGCGCACAGTCTCGGTGATGGTCGCGGGAGTTGGCCGCGCCGCGCCGCCGCATCCCGTCAAAGTCAGCGTCAAGACGGCCGCGGCCGTACGAGACGGTGCTCGAAGGCGCTGGACTGGACTCATCAGTCGAATTGTCCGTTGAAGTAGTCGAGAACAAACTTCTTGTGCGCGGGGCAGAGAGCTCCGCCTGCGGCGATGGCGATGTAGGCGGCAGGGATGTCCGGTGGAACGTAGTCGCCTTCCTGTAACCCCTCGTAGAAGGCCTGCCAGCTGTCCTTATCGTCCGCGGCGTCGTCTAGCCCAGAGCACACGGCCTCGCCCACCACGATGAGCTGGATCTCTGAGTTTGAGACTGTCTCTTCGTCGATTCCACGCTCGAGCGCATACAGGTACCTCTGTTGAGAAGTCGTGTAGACCGAGTCAGGGTCCTTCTTAAAATCCGCGAATGGGTCGGCTGTGTCATCATTTGTCGCTCTTGCTGTCGGCGACGCAGGCGCCTCAGCAGAGGGAGTGGCGACGACGGTCGACTCCTCGGCGGGCGCGGTTTGTGTCACCGTCTGGGTCACCAATGGGGCAGCGTCCCCTCCGGCGCAGCCCGCAAGCGCCAGCGCCAGCGCCATGCCCATTCCGACAATGCCCGCACGTGCACGGCCCATTGAAACCCCCACCCAGAAGTTAAGATCGACCTATTGAATCAAACACACCGTGCACTGGTGGCGGTTACCGAGCAACCCGCCCTTAACACATCGCGGGCACAGGACCAACCGTGCCTGATCAGTACTGTGTCTTGATGAATCCGCATGGCGGGTCAGCGTAGTCGTAGCTTCCGCTCCGAGGTACGTACATGGCTTTTACCCAGCCTTTCGGCACCCCCGACTGGTCGGTGGCTGCGTTCCAGAGCTTTACCCCCTCAGCCCTCACGATGACCGGCGCGTCTGAGTCCGGAGCCGCCTGGAAAACACCTCCGGACAGGTCATTTGGTGTGAACCCTTCGGAACCGGGTGCGGGCCCGCAGGGTGTAAGGGCCGAGACCTGTGGCTTCGCTTGATACAGGAACCCCTTCCTCAGCACGACCTGTTTGGTGGAGGTGCGTGCTGGCTTCTCAGCGCACGTCCCGGTGAACTTGCGCCGATCAAGGAATCTCACCGTTAGCTCGCTCTTGCCGACGCGTATCGACGTGGTGACGTTGCCGCATCGGACGTCGTCCGTGACGGGTTGCCTTAACTGCTGAGGGGAACGCTTCTTGGCGTCCCAGAGCCAAAGGTAGGTGAATTCGCTGAAGCTGCCGTCGCCCTCGGCAAGGAGGGAGACCAAAGCGTCGCTCTGTCCGTCGCCGTTGACATCCGCGAAGACGGGCTCTTTGGCGTTGACGCTGTATGACGTGGCCTTCACCATCGCTCGCCCATCCTTCAGGCGTACTTTCCGCCCGTCCCGAGCGTCAAACCACTCGGCGTTCGCGAAGTCAAACTCTTCCACCCCTGGCGGTCGGGATGCCGAGCGTGAGGGCACGGGGCCGGGCGCGGCTTGAGACTGATTGCCGCTCGGCGTTGGCGTGGCCGTCACCGTTTGCAAAACCGTCGACGGGGCTCCGGAGGAAGCCCCTTGGACGCTGCAGCCCAGCAACAGCAGCGCCGGACCTGACAGTGCAACGGCGAACCGCAGGCTCCGCCCATGCTCGCTCATGCCGACGCCTCTGGACTTGGCCAACCGCGCGATGACACAGTCCTTACTGACTCAAGCCCCGCCCCAAACCTCATAGCCCCACACCCAAGCACCGATCCATCCCTCTCACGGAGTTATCAACAGATTGCTCATTGCCGCCTACCCCTCCAGCGAGGGTAGGCAGCGAATCGCCGCGATATCACCGGCGTGCGCGCCGTGGAACGGCGACCGCCGCGGCCTCCGGGGGTATGCCGGGCCGCCGCTGGCGCATGTCATTGGGTGGGGGAGACGTCGGTGACCTTCGCCTTCAGCTTGGCCTTGCTGGAGGCGGTGGACGCCGATTCCTCGGAGTCGAACGACATGGTGCCGTCCTCGAGGGTCATGGTGTTCACGGCGGGCCCGTCCTCGACCCCTGAGACCTCGTAGGTGATGTCGTAGCTGCCCGTACTCACGTCTGCGAAGCCGACGTACTCCGGCTCGATCACGTAGGTGACGTTGCATCCGGCGGACCCGAAGCACTTACGACGCTTGATCTTGACGCCCAACTTGAAGTCGGCCGGCTCGAGGTCTGCGACGACGGGCTCGTCGGCCGCGTTTTCAGCCGCAAGGTACGCCGATTCCAGTAAGGAGCTGGCCTGCGGGCAGTAGGCCTTGGTGAACGCGGTTGCTTCGAGCTTGCTGACGCGGAAGTCGCTGGAGTCGTCATGCAGGGCCTCGCGCATCTGCACGTACGTCGCCATGTCCTCAGCGGAGTTGTCACACAGGTTGGCCGCGACGCCGGGCGCCTCTTCGCGCGACGTCCCGAACTTGTCGGCCGGGACCGCCCTCACTTCAAGGAGGCGCTGGTACTCGCTCCACTTCTCGGCATCGCTGGCGCTGGATGCGTCGTAGGTCGACGCGGCAGCCGAGCTGGGCGTAGAGCGTGCTGCTGGACTTGCGCCATCCGAGCAGCCGGAAGCGATGATGGCGATCGAGGCCGTTGCAGCGATGAACGCGGTGTTGGAACGAAGTGACATATGCGATCCCCCTGGCTGAGTCAGCAGTGCAGGGGTACCTTGCGGTGCTGCCCGGTCTGAACCGCGCAGATTCCGGTCAGCGGCAGCAGCCGGTCTTGCTGTGCGCGCCGAGCGGTTCCCCCTGAGCCGAATCGTGCATCACGCACAACCGATTCATCAAGCATTTGCGCAGATCAGTGGGCCAGAACGTGACTTGCGAGCGAGTGCAACTAACAATGTCCGGATCTCTTCAGCACGACACCGGCCGCGTCCCCCCCGCTTGAGCAACAGCATCCACCGGCGCTCGGCTGGGGGCGCTGAGACGCAACCGTCACGCTCTCGCAGGAGGGGCGGCCTACGGGACGAGTTCCTCGACGTCCGTCGTCATCTCCAAGATGTCTGGCACACCTTGGAGGACGGTGACCTCGACCAGGGCTACCCCTTTGTACCGTCGCCGGTACTCCTCATATGGGTAGCTCGAGATTGGCTGCCAGGACTCGTGCCCCCTAGGTGGGTGGTTGACCTGCGTGCAGGCACCGCTGTTGAAGCGGCAGAGACGAATCATTTGCTCGTATCGCGACACCAACGTGCGTGTGTCCACGGTGAGAACGATCTGCGGTGAGCCCTGATACTCACGTGCGTTCAGGAGGCGCTCCAGCCTTTCGCGAGTTGGTGCGAAGAAGACCCGAGAGCTCAGTGCCTCAAGGAAGAGCTCCAGGCACGAGGTGGGCTCAATCTTCTGATCGATGAACTTGAGGGGCTTCTGGTCGCGGATCACCGCCAGCCCAACACCCGGTGTCTGCAGCTGCGTCGACTCTGTTCTCCTGCGGCGCAGCAGGCGGTCTCGCTCCTGGGCCCCAACTCGGTGTAAGTCGAGAAGAGCTGTTGTGGAGAGCAGTCCGTACACCTTGATGGATGACCAAGACGCGGCAGAGGCAACGTGGAAGACCCGGGGGTGGCGAGCGATCAGGTCTTCAGTCATCACCCGACGAGCATGTCACTGCCGCTCGCGAGCGCTCATCCGCATACTCGCGAGCGCCACAGCGTGTTGTCCGCTCGCGGCGAAGTGGGCTACTTCAACGCCGCTGCTGATCTAGGTCCCTGACCCTCGGGGTTACCGGGTGTGCGTGGGGGTCGGGATGTAGAGGGGATCTAACTGTGACGTTTATTGATGGGTCTTGTAGTCCACCCACCACTGGATCACTGGCTGCCGGACCGCTGGCACGGTGGCGAGCACGACCACTCCGGTCAGTGCGACCGCCCGGACGACCCGCCGCGGCGACAGCCGGAACAGCACTTCGACGACGTCCCCAGTTCCATGGCGCAATGGTCGCAAGGGTCACCGACACCCGGCCGCCCAACGTGGAGGTAGATCCGAGTCCTCGCCCTGCCTAGGAGCGGTGATTCGCACCTGCCCTGGCCGCTCTCGCCGTAAGGTCCGCAGTGTGACAAGGAAGCCGTTGCCGCCGCCAGAGTGGTGGGAGAACTTCCGCCTACTGCACGTGAACTACGGGCGGGACCTTCGGGCGATCCGAGCATTCCAGATCCCCGAGGAGGAGAAGCGCCAGCGTGGAAGGGGGCTCTGGCTCGAGACCGAGCAGCAACGCCGGCTCCTGATGAAGAGCGCCATCCCGAAACTCCAGTGCACGGCGACGAAGAAGAACGGCGCGCGGTGCAGCAAAGCAGCTCGTCCGGACTACTTCGGACAGAAGTGCTCCTCACACGCACCTCACATCGATGAGTACCCGCCACTGGACTCTGTGCGGGCCAGCTGGAGCGAACACGAGTACAACCTTCAGGGCCTCGGCTGAGGTCCGATTCGGCCCCGAATGCGCGGTCGCCACGCGGCGTAAAACCCGCCTTGGAGTACGCCACCCGCCGTCCGGCAGTGAGGGCGTCGTGTCAGGCCTGGACGCTCAACTCTGCGCGCATCGTCTCCTCAGCGGCTTCCATAGCTTCTGCGAATGCAGTGGTGGCGTAGGCCAGGTCCAGGTTCTCGGGTCCTGCCTCCAGAACTCGCTGCCATTCGAATAGGAAGCGGCGAACGGTGACGGCTCTTGGCCAGACACCGGGCGTCAGCAGCTTCATCTGCATCAAGTTGGCGTTGAAGGACGCCCGCCATTCGTCGTCCTTGACCTGCAGCGCTGCAAGCGCGTTCCTCTCTTCATCGGTGCGCACTTGACCAGCCTGCTGCAGCAGTTCAAGCCGTGCGACCGCTTGAACGGAGAAGTCGGTCAGGCAACGCAGCTTCGTGTCCATGTGAAGACGCGCCTGCTCAGTAGCGCGTCGCTCCGCAGCCATGTCCTGATCCCAGGTAAGTCTTCTCGTTTCCCGCCGCGCAGTGAAGTGGGCGGTTACCAGTTGCGCAAGGACCGCTCCCGCGGCTCCGATCGATGACCCGATCAGGGCTGCGGTTGGAGCGTCCACGTAAGAACCCTAGGAACACATCTTGCAGCGCGCCACTGCAGGACGTCGGCTTGCGGCGAAGAGACGCAGGTGCGGGGGGCGTCGGGTCCGAACTTCAATCGTGGCGTGTACAGCCTGCTCGAGCTCAGTCAACTCGTGAGACAGGCGATCTCTCGTGAGAATGCGGCCATCTCACGAAATAGTGGTACTCTCGTGAGGTCGGAGTACATCAGGCAAGGAGAGGGGACGCAATCGTGGCCAGCAAACCCCCCGCGCAAAAGACGCCTCGAGCACTGGAGTTGCGATTCGTGATTCAGGTCGGCGACAACGCTCCAGGCAACATTCGCGACTCCCGGGTCCAAGAGGCTTTCAGCTCGCTCATCGGAGGCGTGACGTCCCTGCTCCCTCATGTTTTTCCATGGGCTAGCCACGTCTACGTCGAGAAGCGGTGGCTCTACAACTGGCAGGACGAGTCCGACACCATTGAGCTTCCGCCGACAGTCGAGAACGGCAAGGCTTCCGCCTAACCGATCAGTTCCCTGCATGCACGAATGGCGGCGAAGTGGGCCACCTACCAGCTGCTCCACCCAGCGTCACAGTCATGGCTTCGCCGGGTTCCCTCGTCCAATCGGCCAGCGCGTGATCGAAAGCGGCCGGACGCGGGATAGGTTCGCCGCATGGCGAAGTATCCCCGCGTACGTGAACAAAACATCGCAGTCTTCGGTGAAGCCGGATCCGGTAAGACGGTGTTGGTCTCCTCGTTCTACGGCCCTACGCAGGAGGGGTCCTACGTCAACGACCTGTGGGACCTGGTGGCCCGTCAGACCGGGCAAGGGCATCGGCTCTACCAGAACTTCCTTGGCATGCGGGACAGTGCGACGGTCCCGATGCAGACGCGGTTCGCCAATACGACCTACGAGTTCTCCGTCAAACTCAAGGCCGGCGATGAGCACGGGGGACCGAAGCGGCCGTTCGATGAGTTGCGTCTCGCTTGGCACGACTACCCCGGCGAGTGGTTCACGGAAGACCCGAGCAGCGCCGAAGAGCGAAACCGGCGTTCCGACACGTTTCGATCTCTGCTCCGCTCGGATGTTGCGCTCCTGCTGGTTGACGGTCAGAAGTTGCTCGACTACGCGGGCGAAGAGGAGCGCTACCTGAAGTCTTTGCTCGGCAACTTCCGTCAGAATCTGATGCGCCTCAAGGACGACCTCCTCGCAGAGGACGGACGGTTGGTCGAGTTCCCAAGAATTTGGATTCTGGCTCTGTCCAAGGCGGACATGTTCCCTGACTGGGATGTGAGCACCTTCCGCGATCTCGTTATCTTGAAGGCCTCGGAGGACGTCGAGCGGCTCCGCAGCGCTGTCGCGGAGCTGATCGAAACGCCGGAGGCGCTCTCGATCGGCGAAGATTTCATCCTGCTGTCCTCCGCGAAGTTCCAGCTCAAGCCAGGTGACCCGCAGCCTGTCGACATCGACGTCAAGCAGCGCGTCGGGCTCGACCTCGTCCTTCCCATCGCATCCCTCTTGCCCCTGGAGCGCCGAGTCCTGTGGGAGCAGCGCATGACGATTCCCCGCAAGGTGGTGGATTCGCTCGCGGACGGCGCCGAGGTCATTGCCGCCGCTCTGACCGGCGCGAAGTACGCCAAGTTCGATGAGGTCATCAAGAAGTTCGCCAAGACCGACAGGCGAGCCGACTTCGTCGTCAAGGTTTTGCCGAGACTCGCCCAAGCAGTCGAGATGGCTGGACCCAAGCTCAAGACGATGAACGAGGAAGCCCGCGCCCACAACGATCACTTGCGAGCAATGTTGACCCAGTTCAAGCTCGACCTCGACCAGGGCGTGCGCGACAAGGTGCTTCGGGCCCAGAAGTGATGACAGATCCAGAACGCCCGGCGCACTTGATCTGGGCCACGCGCGGCCACACGTGGGGCTTTCGGTTCCTGCTCGACGCGGGTAGGGATGATCCCCTGTCGGACTACGAGCGAGCCTTCGCGCGGGACCTCGACAAGCCTGTTGTGTGGCGACAGGTGAGTGAGCTCACGGCTGTCCGATTCCCGGACCCGCTGGGACGCCGCGACACGGCCGGCCGCGTCATCCCGCACGAGTTCGTTGCCCTTGGCGGTCTCGCCGCCAGCATCACGTCGGTGGATGACGGAAACAAGCTGCTCTGGCCCCTTGTTGAGCACGCCTACGCCCGCATCTGGAGCTCCGATGCTGCACCGACCGAGGGCGATCTCCGCTTCGACGGCTAGCCATCCCACCAATCGATTGAACAGCCTGATTCCCACCGGGAGAACGAGTTTGCAATCTCGGCGGTCGATCTCGGCCGCAGGATGGTCCGAGGCAGCGAGGCGCTACCGCTCTGAGCCATGTGCCAGTGCGAATCGCGATCATGCTTCGCAGTGTTCGTAGGCGTCGCTGGCAAAATGTCTGCATGCTGCCATTGCCCCCCGCTCGCCAGAAGATCGACGCGATCGAGCGAGCGGAGGCCTCGGTTGCGCTCCATCTCAGGGAAGGAGAGGAGCTCGTGGCCACTCAACCTGCAACCAGCGGCGCCTGGGCCCCTCGTCAAGTCGCGATCACGTCGCAGAGAGTCTTAATCCTGTCAGGCAAGAAGCTCGTACAAGATATATCTCTCTCCGATGTAGTGACAGGGCCACCGGGCTACTCGGTGCGCCTTCCGCTGTCAACCGCTAAGCCGCTGAAGGGTTTGGACGAGCCAGACCTTCGCCATTCGGTTCGAGTCGCGAGCCAACTATCAAGCTCTCGCCTCAAGCTGACAGACTTGAATGGAGCGCAGGAAATAACTCGGCTCAAGGCCGAGGTTGATGAGGCAGTCGCAAGGATCGCCGCACTAGCAGGACGGCGAGCGCTGCATTTCGATTGGTTCGAGCGCCCGCATGTGACCGATAAGGAGCGATGGCCCGCTCGTTGCGCTATCTCGCACAACAAATTTGAAAGCGAAAGCAAGTTTTCGGTGATGTCATCGCTCACGCTGGGCCTCATTCGCTCTGGGAATCCGATTGGTTACTACATGCCCGGAGGTGAGGGCGGTAAGCGCATGATGGAGCAACATGCAGATACGCCTGAGAAGGCGGCAGCTATCGCTGTGACGTCCCTGTTGACAACAGACTGCGCGCTGATGGGAACTGTCAAGCTGTCTGGCGAGAGGGCGCACCCCTTGCCTCTCGGCATGGAGTCGGTGCTAAGCGAACTTCGAGCGCTTGATCCCCAATTTCGGTTACCGGCCCCGCACACAAAGACCTCGAAGGGCCCTCTCCCGAACTTCGGCCTGGTCCGAACGGCACGCGACGCCGAGGAGAACGCAGCGATGCTGCTTCGGTGGATGGGCTTCACCGACGCTTCGGTAACTCCTGTTGGAACCGACGGTGGAGTCGATGCGCGCGGCACCGGCGTGGTGGCGCAAGTGAAGATGGAGAGCGTCCCCGTCGGTCGCCCTGCGGTCCAAGCTATGTTTGGAGTTGCCACGGCAGAACGGGCGCAAGGAGTCTTCTTCTCGTTAGCTGGCTACACTCCTCAGGCTCAGGCGTGGGCGGAATTGGTTTCCCTGCCTCTGTTTACGTTCGACTTTCAGGGTTCGCCCTCAGCGTGTAATGCACATGCGCAAAAACTCATGTCCGAGTAGCAACGTCCTCTCCGCGGCATGTCGACAGTCGTGGTGTTGAGCGAGGTGCTCATCCATGATGACCACCGGGGACGGCTCCTGCTGGACCCAGGCGGACCGCTTACGCATCCCTGTCGATTGGCGCACCTCGACTGTCGATCGTGGCCGAACAGGGACGTGCGTCACCTTCCGCGCCGATGATGACGAGCTCGGCAACCTGACCAAGCGGATCTCAGCGTCTTCGCCGCCCTCGTCATCAACCGCGAATTCGCCGCAATCTCATCTGCCCCAGAGTCCTGTAACCGACCGAAGCAGCATCTTCATGCGCTGAACTACGTCGGCTTGCGGCGGAATGCCGCAGGCCAAAAGAGGCCCTTCCAATCGCGCTGGCGACTTGGGACACTCGGCCATGGGGATGTCCGAGTCTGAGATCGCAGCACTTGTCGGGGTGGCCGTACTTCTGAACGGTCTTGGGGTGCTGGCTTGGCGCCGGGGCTTGGTAGGCGGGTGGTTCCTGTGGGTGCTCGGGCTTGCGCTGCTCGCGGTTCCTGTCGACCCAATGCGGTTTCCTGGCGTGGGTGCAGCTGGATGCCTTGTCGCGCTTGCCCTCACCCCGGTTGGTCCCGTTGCCCTCTTGCGGCATCGCGCGAATCGCAAGCCGATGCCGGCCCGCTAGCTGCGCGCTCTAGGTTTACTCGGCCGGGACGTTGGTGACGCGTAGGCGTTGACGAGGAGGAGAACCTCCGGGTGAGGTGTGGATTGTCTAGGTCCTACACCGCCCGGAGGTTCTC
>NZ_JOEE01000010.1 GCF_000720925.1 Phycicoccus jejuensis
CACACGAGATCGTGTGAAACCCGGCTGAGCACGAACAACCAGCAAAAGCTGTTTGTTCGTCATCAACCAAAGGAAAAACTCGGCACCACTCCCACCCCCCACCCGAACGGGCAAGGAACGAAGCGATGCGACGAGGTAAAAATTGGCATCGATTCTTGACACGCTGTTGAGTTCTCAAGGTCCGGACGCGCACCCACGAGCACCTCATCGAGGTGATCGCCGGGGCTGTTCCGTGGGAGTTGCTGTCTGCGGCGCTCTCGCTCCGCGGCAACCACTCCAAGTTACCCTCTCCGTTCCGTCCCGGTCAAACTCGCTCCGTGCGGGGCTCGCTGTCCGGTGGGGCCGGCCACGCGCTCTCCGTGCACCGTGGTGCTCGGGTCCTGCGTGGGGGATGTCAGCTCGGTGGTCCGGCCTACTTGGTGCGGGGCTGGACGGCCCTGCCGCTTGGTGTCCGGTTCGCCCTCTCGGGCTGACGTCGAGAACAGTAGATGACTCCTCGCGCAGAACACAAATCCGCTGCCCCGCCGCACGCCGCCTTTGCCCAGAACGCGACGAACCCCGCTGCAGCACAGCGGGGTTCGTCGTCAGATCGTCAGCTCAGGCGCTTGGCGACGCCTCGACGAGCCCCGCCGCGAGGTTCTTGCGCCCTCGCCGCAGCACGACGACGCCGCCCGCGAGCACGTCGTCGGCGCCCAGCACGGCGTCCGGGTCGGAGACCTTGGCCCCGTTGACCGAGGCCCCGCCCTCCCCCAGCGTCCGTCGCGCGGCGTTGCGGGAGTCGGCGAGGCCGACCGCGACGAGCGCGTCGACGAGGGGCATCCCGACGGTCACGGCACCCGAGGGCAGCTCGGCCGCGGCGTCGCGCAGGGTCGGGCCGTCGAGCGCCCGCAGGTCACCCTTCCCGAAGAGCGCCTCGGCCGCGGCCCGCGCGGCGTCGGTCGCGGCCTGCCCGTGCACCAGCGCGGTGACGTCCTCGGCGAGCGCCCGCTGGGCCGCCCGCTTCCACGGCTCCGCCTGCACCTGGCGCCCGAGGTCCTCGATCTCCTCGCTCCCCCGGTCGGTGAAGACCTTGAGGAGGGTGACGACCGAGGCGTCCTCGACGTTGAGCCAGTACTGGAAGAAGGCGTAGGGGCTGGTCATCGACGGGTCGAGCCAGATGGCGTTGCCCGCGCTCTTGCCGAACTTCTCGCCCGAGGAGTCCGTGAGCAGCGGGGTCGTCAGCAGGTGGACCGAGGCGCCCTCGACGCGGTGGATGAGGTCGGAGCCGGCGGTGAGGTTGCCCCACTGGTCGTTGCCGCCGGTCTGCAGCGTGCAGCCGAAGTCGCGGTAGAGCTGGAGGTAGTCCAGCCCCTGGAGCAGCTGGTAGCTGAACTCCGTGTACGAGATGCCCTCGTCGCTGTTGAGGCGCGCCGCGATGGCGTCCTTCTTGACCATCTGGTTGACCCGGAAGTGCTTGCCGACGTCCCGGAGGAAGTCCAGTGCCGACATCGGCGCCGTCCAGTCGAGGTTGTTGACGAAGACCGCCGGGTTGGCCTCGTCGCCCCCGAGGAACGGCTCGACCTGGCGGCGGATGTTCGCCACCCACTCGGCCGTCTGCTCCTTGGTCTTGAGCACCCGCTCGGCGGTGGGCCGCGGGTCGCCGATCAGCCCGGTCGACCCGCCCACGAGGCAGATGACGCGGTGCCCCGCCCGCTGGAGGTGGCGCAGCAGCACGAGCTGGACGAGGTTGCCGAAGTGCAGCGACGGCGCCGTCGGGTCGAACCCGCAGTACGCCGTGATCGGCCCGTCGGCGAGTGCGGTGCGCAGCGCGGACTCGTCGGTGGACTGCGCCACCAGCCCCCGCCACTGCAGCTCGTCGAGGATGTCGGTCACGGTGCGCGCTCCTGGGGTCGTCGGGTGCCGGCGGTGCGCCGGCCCGGCCAAGCCTGCCACGCGGGGCGCCGACGCCGCCCCGGGGTCCGGCGGTGCGTCATGCTTGCGGCTCGTGACCGCCCCCACCCCCTCGCCCCGCCCCGACCTCACGGACTTCGTCGCCGGCCTGCCCAAGGCCGAGCTGCACGTGCACCACGTCGGCTCCGCCTCGCCGCGCATCGTCGCCGAGCTCGCGGCCCGCCATCCCTCCAGCCCGGTCCCGACCGATCCCGAGGAGCTGGCGCGGTTCTTCACGTTCACGGACTTCGCGCACTTCGTCGACCTCTACCTCGCGACCGTCGACCTCGTCCGCACCGACGACGACGTCCGGATGCTCACCTACGAGGTCGCGCGGGAGCTGGCCGGCCAGAACGTGCGCTACGCCGAGCTGACGATGACCCCGTACACCTCGGTCGTGCGCGGCATCCCCATCGAGGCCTACACCGCCGCGATCGAGGACGCCCGGGTGGCCGCCGATCGCGACCTCGGCGTCGTCCTGCGATGGGTCTACGACATCCCCGGCGAGTCGGGGCGGCCCGCCGCCGACGCGACGCTCTCGCACGCCCTCGACCACGGTCCCGGCGCGCTCGTCGGCTTCGGCCTCGGAGGGCCCGAGATCGGCGTCCCCCGGCCGCAGTTCGAGCCCCACTTCGCCGCGGCGCGGGCGGCGGGCCTGCACTCGGTGCCCCACTCGGGCGAGTCGACCGGTCCGCAGTCGGTGTGGGACGCCCTCCTCCTGCTCGGTGCCGAGCGCATCGGCCACGGCACGTCGTCCGTGCAGGACCCCGCGCTGCTCGCGCACCTCGTCGAGCACCGCATCCCGCTCGAGGTCTGCCCCACGAGCAACGTCGCGACCCGGGTCGTGGAGCGCCTCGAGGAGCACCCGATTCGCGCCATGGTCGAGGCCGGCGTCGTGGTGACGGTCAACAGCGACGACCCGCCGATGTTCGGGACGACCCTGAACCGCGAGTACGAGGTCGCCGCTGCGCTGCTCGATCTCGACGCCGCCGGGGTCGCCGACCTCGCGCTGGCAGCGGTCGACGCCTCCTTCGCGCCGGACGCCGTGCGCACGGCCCTCTGCGACGAGATCCGCGCCTACGCGGCGTCAGCCCCGGCCTGACGCCGGGCGGCGGCGGGCGACGGCCGCCCGGTAGGGGCTGACCGTCGGCTCGCCCGCGAGCCAGAACCGCCAGGGGAACGCCGCCCCGTCGCCGCCGGCGCCGCTCACGCCCACTCGCGGCCCGGTCGCGACAACGGCCGGGTCCGGGGGGTCGGCCAGCACGAGCCGGCCGTCCGTGGCGGGGTCGAGGAGGTCGAGCCCGTTCTGCTCGCGTCCGAGCGCGAGCGTGCGCGTGAGCCGCGCGGGTCCGCGGGCGAGGTCGCGCGCCCGCACGCCGGGGCGCCGCTCGGCGGCGGTCGCGTGGCCGTCCACGACCTCCCCGGCCCGCAGCAGGACCGCCGACGCGCTGCCCTCGGGGCCGGTGACGACGTTGGCGCAGAAGTGCATCCCGTAGGTGAAGTACACGTAGAGCAGCCCGGCCCGGCCGAACATCACCTCGGTGCGCGGGGTGCGGCCTCGGAAGGCGTGCGACCCCGGGTCCACCGACCCGGCGTAGGCCTCGACCTCGGTGATCCGCAGCGTCACCCCCGCGTGGGTCAGGTGCGCGCCGAGGAGGCGCGGGGCGACGTCGAGGACGTCGCCCCGCAGCACCTCGGCCACGCCGGGCACGGGGTCAGCGGGCCCGCGGCAGGTCCCGCGACCAGTCACGGGCAGCCGCGACCAGCGCCTCGACACGCTCGAGCTGCTCGGCCACCCGGGCCGGTGCGGTCCCGCCCAGCGCGGACCGCGAGGCCATCGACCCCTCGACGCTCAGCACGTCGCGGACCCCGGGCGTCAGGTGGGGCGAGATGGCCGCGAGGTCGTCGTCGTCGAGGTCCCACAGCTCGATGCCACGCTCCTCGCACGCGCGCACCGACTCGCCCGCGACCTCGTGCGCCACGCGGAAGGGGACGCCCTGGCGCACGAGCCACTCGGCGACGTCGGTGGCCAGCGAGAAGCCCTCCGGCGCGAGCGAGGCCATCCGCTCCGTGTGGAAGGTCAGGGTGGCGACCATGCCGGAGAACGCCGGCAGGAGGACCTCGAGGGTGTCGACGGCGTCGAACACCGGCTCCTTGTCCTCCTGGAGGTCGCGGTTGTAGGCCAGCGGAAGCGCCTTGAGGGTCGTCAGCAGCCCGGCGAGGTCGCCGACGAGCCGGCCGGCCTTGCCGCGGGCCAGCTCGGCGACGTCGGGGTTCTTCTTCTGCGGCATGATGCTCGACCCGGTCGAGTACGCGTCGTCGAGCGTGACGAAGGAGAACTCCTTGGTCGCCCAGAGGATGACCTCCTCCGCGAGCCTCGAGACGTCGACGGCGGTCATCGCGCAGACGAACGAGAACTCGGCGACGAAGTCGCGCGAGGCAGTGCCGTCGATGGAGTTCTCGACCGCGCCGGCGAAGCCCAGGTCGCTCGCGACGGCCTCGGGGTCCAGGCCGAGCGAGGACCCGGCGAGCGCGCCGGAACCGTACGGGGACAGCGAGGTCCGCGCGTCCCAGTCACGCAGGCGGTCGACGTCGCGCAGCAGCGGCCAGGCGTGCGCGAGCAGGTGGTGCGAGAGCAGCACGGGCTGCGCGTGCTGGAGGTGGGTGCGCCCCGGCATCGGCACCCCGAGGTGGGTGCGGGCCTGCCCGACGAGGGCCTCGACGACGTCGAGCACGAGCCCGGCGACGACGCGGGCGTGTTCGCGCAGGTACATCCGGAAGAGCGTGGCCACCTGGTCGTTGCGCGAGCGGCCGGCCCGGATGCGGCCCCCGACGTCGGCCCCGGCGCGCTCGATGAGCCCGCGCTCGAGGGCGGTGTGCACGTCCTCGTCGGACTCGGCGGGGACGAACGCGCCCGACTCGACGTCGGCGCGCAGCCGCTCGAGGCCGTCGAGCATCGCGTCGAGCGTGGCGTCGTCGAGCAGACCCGCGGCGTGGAGGACGCGGGCGTGCGCGCGGGAGCCGGCGAGGTCGTGCGGCGCGAGCCGCCAGTCGAAGTGCGTCGACTTCGAGAGCGCGGCGAGGGCGTCGGCCGGCCCGCCGGAGAACCGTCCGCCCCAGAGGCTCACGGAGGCGGCGGGGTCGGCGTCGGGCGGGGTCACGGGGTGTCCTTCCGGGTGTACGACAGGAGCCGGTCGACCACCTCGCGGCTGCGGGCGGGGCCGGACGTGATGACCATGATGGTGTCGTCGCCGGCGATCGTGCCGAGCACCCCCTCGACCGAGGTGTGGTCGATGGCCGACGCGAGGAAGTTCGCAGCGCCCGGCGGAGTCCGCAGGACGACGAGGTTGCCCGAGTGCTCGGCGGCCACGAGCAGCTCCTGGCACCGGGATGCGAGGCGTGTGGTGCGCTCGTCCTCGTCCGGTGCCGGGCGCACGGTCCGGTCGCCGCCCTCCCCCGGCACGGCGTAGACGAGCGACTTGCCGACCCGGACGCGCTCGGCGCCGACGTCGACGAGGTCGCGCGACAGGGTCGCCTGCGTCACCTCGATGCCGTCGGCCGCGAGCAGGTCGAGCAGCTCGGTCTGGCTGCGGACCGGCGTGGACTGGAGGATCTCGGTGATCCGCTGCTGGCGGGCGGCGCGCGAGGTCGAGACGGTCACGCGCTCGCCCCGGCCTGCTCGACCAGCCAGGACAGCAGCGCCTTCTGGGCGTGCAGCCGGTTCTCGGCCTCCTGCCAGACGACCGAGCGCGGCCCGTCGATGACCTCGGCGCTCACCTCGTAGCCGCGGTACGCGGGCAGGCAGTGGAGGAAGACCGCGCCTGCGGCCGCGTGCGCCATCAGCGCGTCGTCGACGGCGTACGTCGTGAACGGGCTGCCCTCGCCCTTGCGGTCGTCGGCTTGGGCCTCCTGGCCCATCGAGACCCAGGTGTCGGTCGCCACCGCGTCGGCGCCGGTGATCGCCTCGACGGGGTCGTCGGTGACATGGACCGAGCCGCCGGTGGTGGCGGCCAGCTCGCGGGCGCGCTCGACGACGTCGGCGGCCGGCGGGTGGCTCGCGGGGGTGCCGATGCGCACGTGCAGGCCGGCGGTGACGCCGCCCAGCAGGTAGGAGTGCGCCATGTTGTTTGCGCCGTCGCCGACGTAGGCCAGGGTGCGGCCCGGCAGGTCGCCGAGCGCCTCGCGCAGGGTCAGCAGGTCGGCGAGGACCTGGCACGGGTGGAAGTCGTCGGTCAGCGCGTTGACCACCGGCACACCGGCGTACGCCGCCATCTCGGCGAGGTCGGACTGCGCGAAGGTGCGCCACACCACGGCCGCGGACTGCGGCCCGAGGATGCGGGCCACGTCGGCGACCGACTCGCGCACCCCGACACCGGCCAGGCGCCCGTCGACGACCATCGGGAAGCCGCCGAGGCCCGACACGGCGCCGACGAACGACACCTGCGTGCGCAGCGTCGGCTTGTCGAAGAGGATCGAGACGGTGCGCGGTCCCTCGAGCCGGCGGTCCGAGAACGGCTCGGCCTTGAGCGCGAGGGCGCGGTCGAGCACGGCGGCCTGCTCGGCGGGCGAGAGGTCGTCGTCGCGCAGGAAGTGGCGCAGGGTCATCGGGTCTCCTCCGTGGCGAGGTCGAGCAGCCCGGGCAGGGAGTCGACGAACAGGTCGAGCTGGCCGGCGGTGACGACCAGCGGCGGGGCGAGGCGGATGGCGTCGGGCGCCACCGGGTTGAGGATGAGACCGGCCTCGCGGGCGTGCGCGGCGACGGCCGGCGCCCAGTCGCCGGCGAGCGTGACGGCGCGCAGCAGGCCCGCGCCGCGCACGCCGGTGACCCGCGGGTCGGCGAGGGCCGCGATGCGCTGCTCGAGGTGCTCGCCCATCGCCCGCGCGTGGTCGACGAGCCCCTCGGACTCGATCGTGTCGAGGACCGCGAGCCCGGCCGCGCACGACAGGGGGTTGCCGCCGAAGGTCGAGCCGTGCTGGCCGGCGGTGAGCATCCCGGACACCTCGGGCCCGAAGGTGACGAGCGCACCGATCGGCACGCCGCCGCCGAGGCCCTTGGCGAGGGTCATCGCGTCGGGCACGACCCCGGCCTGCTGCCAGGCGAACCAGGAGCCGGTGCGGCCGACGCCGGTCTGGATCTCGTCGAGGACGAGCAGCGCGCCGGCCTCGGTCGTGACCCGGCGGGCCGCGCGGAGGAACTCCGGCGAGGCCGGCACGACGCCGCCCTCGCCCTTGATCGGCTCGAGGACGACGGCGGAGGTGTGCTCGTCGACGGCGGCCTCGAGCGCCGCGACGTCGCCCCACGGCACGTGGACGACGCCGGGGATGAGCGGCTCGAAGGGCTCGCGGTAGGCGGGCTTGTGGGTGAGCGCCAGCGCACCCGTCGTGCGGCCGTGGAAGGCGCCCTCGGCGGCGACGATGCCGGTGCGCCCGGTGCGCCGTGCGAGCTTGACCGCGGCCTCGATGGCCTCGGTGCCGCTGTTGCAGAAGAAGACCGCCGACCCCGCAGGTGCGTCTGCCACCTGGAGGATGCGCTCGGCGAGCTCGACCTGCGGGACCGAGGTGTAGAAGTTCGAGACGTGGACCAGCTGGCCGGCCTGCTTCGAGACGGCGGCGACGAGCGCCGGGTGGTTGTGCCCGAGCGCGTTGACGGCGAGGCCGCCGACGAGGTCGAGGTAGCGACGGCCGTCGACGTCCCAGACCCACGCGCCGTCACCGTGCTCGAGGACGAGCTGGGGGCGGCCGAAGACCTGGACGAGGGCGGACTCGTAGCGGCCGAGGAGCTCCTCGGTGTGCGGGGCGGGCTGTGCCTCAGGCATCCTCGCCCTCCTCCCGGTCCGGCAGGACCATCGTGCCGATGCCCTCGGAGGTGAACACCTCGAGGAGGATGCTGTGCGGCTGGCGGCCGTCGACGACGTGCGCCTGCGGGACGCCGTTCTCGACCGCGCGGATGCACGCCTCGAGCTTCGGGATCATCCCGGCGTCGACGCGGGTGAGCAGCTCGCGCGCGGCGCCCGCCCGCAGCTGCGACAGCAGCGAGCCGCGGTCCGGCCAGTCGGCGTAGACGCCCTCGACGTCGGTGAGGACGACGAGCTTGCGCGCGCCGAGCGCGACCGCGAGGGCGGCGGCGGCGGTGTCGGCGTTGACGTTGAGCACCTGGCCGTCGACCTCGAGGTCCGGGGCGATCGTCGAGACGACGGGGATGCGCCCGGCGTCGAGCAGGTCGAGCACCGCGCCCGGGTCGACCTCGACGACGTCGCCGACGAGGCCGATGTCCTGCTCCTCGCCGTCGATGGTCACGCCGCGACGCCGGGCACCGAAGAGACCGGCGTCCTCGCCGGAGAGCCCGACCGCGACCGGCCCGTGCTGGTTGAGCAGGCCGACGAGCTCGCGCCCGACCTGCCCGGTCAGCACCATCCGGACGACGTCCATCACCTCGGGGGTGGTGACGCGCAGGCCGCCGCGGAACTCGGACTCGAGGCCCAGCCGGTCGAGCATCCCCTTGATCTGGGGGCCGCCGCCGTGGACCACGACGGGTCGCAGCCCGGCGTAGCGCAGGAAGACGATGTCCTGCGCGAACGCCGCCTTGAGCGCGTCGTCGGTCATCGCGTTGCCGCCGTACTTGACGACGACGAGCGCCCCGCGGAAGCGCTCGAGCCAGGGCAGCGCCTCGACGAGGGTGGTCGCCTTGGACTGCGCGACGCGCAGGGCCGCGGCGTCGATCGCGCCGCGGAGCGACTGCTGCTCGGGTGGGGTCATCGGTCCGCTCCGATCAGGTGGAGTAGGCGGAGTTCTCGTGGACGTAGTCGTGCGTGAGGTCGTTGGTCCAGACGGTGGCCGTGGCGTCGCCCGCGTGCAGCTCGACGACGACGCGCACCTCGCGGGCCGTGAGGTCGACGAGGGAACGGTCCTCTCCCACACCGCCGGAGCGGCACACCTGCACGCCGTTCATCGCGACGTCGAGCGTCGCGGGGTCGAACGCGGCGGCGGTCGTGCCGACGGCCGCGAGCACCCGGCCCCAGTTCGGGTCGTTGCCGAAGACCGCGCACTTGAAGAGGTTGTTGCGCGCCACCGCCCGGGCGACCTCCAGCGCGTCGTCCTCGGTGGCGGCCGAGCGCACCTCGACGGCGATGTCGTGGTGGGCGCCCTCGGCGTCGGCGACGAGCTGCCGGGCGAGGTCGGCGCACACCGCGGTGACGGCCTCGGTGAGGGCGGCGGGCTCGGCCTCGACACCGGAGGCCCCCGATGCCAGGAGGACGACGGTGTCGTTGGTCGACATGCACCCGTCGGAGTCGACCCGGTCGAACGTCTCGCGAGTGGACGCGCGCAGCACGCCGTCGAGGGCGGCCGGGTCGACGACGGCGTCCGTGGTCACGACGACGAGCATCGTCGCGAGGGCGGGCGCGAGCATCCCCGCGCCCTTGGCCATGCCGCCGACCGCCCAGCCGTCGGGGTGCACCTCGACGGCGGTCTTCGCGACGGTGTCGGTGGTCATGATGGCCTCGGCCGCGGCCGCTCCCCCGTCGTCGGCGAGGCCGGCCGCGGCGGCATCCACGCCGGGCAGCAGGAGGTCCATCGGCAGCCGCTCGCCGATGAGGCCGGTCGAGCAGACGACGACGTCGCCGGGGGCGACCCCGAGGGCGGCGCCGACGTGCTCGGCGGTGCGGTGGGTGTCCTGGAAGCCGGGCGCCCCCGTGCAGGCGTTGGCGCCGCCGCTGTTGAGGACGACGGCGTCGGCCCGGCCGTCGGCGACGACCACGCGCGACCAGGTGACGGGTGCTGCCTCGACCCGGTTGCTCGTGAAGACGGCGGCGACGTGGTGGTCGGGGCCGTCGTTGACGACGAGCGCGAGATCCGGGCGGCCGGAGGCCTTGAGCCCGGCCGTGACCCCGCTGGCGCGGAAGCCCTTCGGCGTGGTGACGGACATCAGCGCAGACCTCCCGAGAGCGAGCTGGGCGTGACGACGAAGCCGGCCTTGCGCCACGCGGCCGACGCGTCGGCCGTGCGCTCGGACGGGACGAGCACCCAGTCGGTGTCGAACGTCGAGATGCCGAGCACGCTGATCTGCGCGTCGACGAGCGGGGCGAGGATGTCGGCGAAGACACCGACCGCGGAGAAGTCGAGCGGGCCGGCGACCTCGACCGCGCGGAACGGGCCCTCGGTGCGCGCGCCGGCCGGCACCGAGGCGCTGGCGCAGACGACGGAGGTCTCGTCGGCCGTGCGGGTCAGGGACGCGAGGGGGCCGGTGCTCCAGTCGAACGCCGGCTCCTCCCCGCTGGGCAGGCGGACCACCGAGACGTCCTCGGGGTGCTCCATGAGGTGCAGGGGCATCGCGCTCACGGGGCCACCCCCGCAACCGGCAGGCCGGTGGTCTCGGGGAGGCCGAGTGCGAGGTTGAGGCACTGGACGGCCGCGCCGGCCGTGCCCTTGGCGAGGTTGTCGACCGCCGCGACGACGACGACCCGTCCGACCCGCTCGTCGAGGACGACCTGGAGGTGCACGCAGTTGCTGCCGAGGACGCTCCCCGTGCTGGGCCAGCGCCCCTCCGGGAGGAGGTGCACGAAGGGCTCGTCGGCGTAGGCGGCCTCCCACGCCGCGCGGACGGCCGCCGCGCTCGTGCCGGGCGTCACCCGGGCCGTGGCGGTCGCGAGGATGCCGCGCGGCATCGGGGCCAGCGTGGGGGTGAACGAGACCGTCACCTCGCCCGCACCGCAGGCGCCGAGGTTCTGCTCGATCTCCGGGGTGTGCCGGTGCACGCCGCCGACGCCGTAGGGCGACATCGCGCCCATCACCTCGGCGCCGAGCAGGTGCGGCTTGAGGACCTTGCCGGCGCCCGAGGTGCCCGAGGCCGCGACGACGGTGATGTCGCCCGGCTCGACGACGCCGGCGACGAGGCCGGGGGCGAGGGCCAGCGACACCGCGGTCGGGTAGCAGCCGGGGACGGAGATCCGCGTGGCCCCGGTGAGGGCGTCGCGCTGCGGACCGTCCGCGGTCGGCAGCTCGGGCATCCCGTAGGGCCACGAGCCGGCGTGCGGGGTGTCGTAGAAGGCGGTCCAGGCCGCGGCGTCGCGCAGCCGGAAGTCGGCGCCGCAGTCGACGACGACGACGTCGTCCGGCAGCTCGGCGGCGAGGGCCGCGGAGTGGCCGTGCGGCAGGGCGAGGACGACCGCGTCGTGCCCGGTGAGGACCTCGACCGTCGTCTGCTCGAGCACCCGGTCGGCCAGCGGCGTGAGGTGGGGGTGGATGCCCCCGAGGCTCTGGCCCGCGTTGCCCGCGGCGGTGACCGCCCCGACCTCGAGCCCGGGGTGCGCGAGGAGGAGCCGGAGGACCTCTCCCCCGGCGTACCCGCTCGCTCCGGCGACGGCGACACGCTGCGTCATGTGCATGACCATACAGGACTCGGTACATCCATGCACATGCGGTCCGGGCGCCGACCCCGCACGTGCGGGGTTATCGCTGTCCGATCAGCCCTCCGACCACGAAAAGCCCGCACGTGCGGGGTTATGGCTGTCCGATCGGCACGCCGACCACGGAAAGCCCGCACGTGCGGGGTCATCGCTGTCCGATCGGCACGTCGACCACGGAAAGCCCGCACGTGCCGGGTTGTCGACGGCTGCGGCCGGGGAGGCGTGCAGGATTCGACACTTTCGTCGGTCCGTGCACGCGCCTGGGGAGCGTGACCCGGGACCCGGGACGCGGTGGGTCAGGCCAGGGGGTCGTCCGGACGCAGGACGAGGTAGAGCATTCGCTCCCCCGGCTCCAGCCCGCGCTCGGCCATCGCCCGCAGCGACGCCGGGGTGTCGACGCCGGCGCGGACGAAACGGCCGGAGAACGCGTCGAGCTCGCCCGACGCGAGGGCCAGCACGAGCGCGGTGACCTCCTCGGGGGAGGTCCACTCGGTGCGCCCGGCGTGCGCCTCCATCGACTCGGTCATGTCGGTGCGGACGACACCCGGCATGAGGTCGAAGGCCCGGATGCCGCGATCCCACCCCGCGAGGTGCGTCGACCCCGTGATGCGCGCCAGCGCCGTCTTGCTCACGTTGTAGGCGCTCGCCTCCGCGCCGGCCCGCCGGCCGGCCCCGGAGTTGAGGTTGACGACCCGACCGCTGCCCGCGGCGAGCAGCTGCGGGGCGACGGCCCACGTCACGAGGTAGGCGCCGAGGACGTTGACCTCGACGGTGCGCCACCACTCGTCGGGGTCGGAGGCGAAGAG
This sequence comes from Phycicoccus jejuensis, assembly GCF_000720925.1. Classification (GTDB taxonomy): domain Bacteria; phylum Actinomycetota; class Actinomycetes; order Actinomycetales; family Dermatophilaceae; genus Phycicoccus; species Phycicoccus jejuensis. The sequence goes on from NZ_JOEE01000010.1 coordinate 12,140, forward strand.
GTCGACCTCGGTGTCGATGACCCCCGCGTTGTTGACGAGGAGGTCGATGCGACCCTGCCGCTCGACGACGTCGGCGACCCACTCCTGCACCGCAGCCCGGTCGGTGACCGGCGCGACGGCGGACGAGCCGCGCTCGACGACCCAGCCGGCGTCCTCGAGCGCGTCCGCGACGGCCCGGCCGATGCCCCGCGAGGCACCGGTGACGACGGCGACGAGGTGCCCGCCGCGGCCGGCCTCCTCCTCGGTGTCCGGCTCCGGGGTCACGTCGCCGTCGTCGTCGACCGGCTCGTCGAGGACGTCGGTCACGCCCGCTGCACCGCCCCGTGGACGCGCGCCGCCTCGGCCACCGCCGCGTCACGCAGGGCGGAGACCTCGTCGGTCGTCATCGTGCGCTCGGGGCTGCGGAAGGTCAGCCGGTAGGCCAGCGAGCGCCGGCCCTCCCCGACCTGGTCGCCCTCGTACACGTCGAAGAGCCGCACCTCCTCGAGGAGGTCGCCGCCCCCGGCGACGAGCGCCTCGTGGACCTGCGCGGCGGGCACCGACGCGTCGACGACGAGCGCGACGTCGCTCTGCGCCATCGGGTACGTCGCGAGCGTCGAGGCCGTGACCGGCCGGTCGGCCGCGACCGTGAGGGCATCGAGGTCCAGCTCGCCGCCGACCGTGCGGGCGGGCAGCCCGAGGGCCGCGACGACCTTGGGGTGGAGCTCGCCGACGTGGCCGAGCACCGTGCCGTCGGCCAGCGAGACCCGTGCGCACCGGCCGGGGTGCCAGGGCATCACGGCGTCGGAGGTCACGACGACCTCGACGGCCAGCGCCTCGGCGAGCGCCTGCACGAGCTCGAGGACGTCGACGACCTCGGCCCGGCGCCCGGCGCCCCACCAGCCGGCGCGGTCGCGGTCGCCCGCGAGGAGCACCGCGAGGTGGCGCGGCTGCGGGGGCACGGCGTCGCGGATGGCCGCGAGCGTCGCGTCGGACGGGTGGACGCCGACGTCCTCGGTCGGGGCCGCCTGCCGCGGGCCGGTGAGGGCCGTGACGAGCCCGAGCTCGAAGAGCGCGACGTCCTTGGCGCCCCGGGAGACGTTGCGGCGCAGCGCGTCGACCATCGTCGACACGAGCGAGGTGCGCATCCACGGCTGCTCGTCCGAGAGCGGGTTGGCGATGCGCACGGTGCGCGCCGACTCGGCGGCGACGTCGAGCCCGAGCGCGACCCAGCGGTCCTCGCCGACGAACGGCGCTCCCCACACCTCGGAGAGGCCCTGCGCGGCGAGCAGGTCGGCGACGGTGCGCCGCACCCGCTGCGCGTGCGTGAGCCCCGATCCACCCGGTGGCGTCGGCAGGACCGACGGGATGCGGTCGTACCCGTGGATGCGGGCGACCTCCTCGACGAGGTCCTCGGCGGTCGTGAGGTCGGGGCGCCACGTCGGCGGGAGGACCGTGAGCAGGTCGCCGTCGGCCGCGACCGTGCAGCCGATCTGCTCGAGGACGCCCACGACGGTCGCGGCGTCGTACTCCACGCCGACGATGCGCGACGGGAAGCCCACCGACATCGGGATGGCCGCCGGCGGCTCGACCGACCCGGCGTCGGTGACCTCGTTGCCGGCCGTGCCGCCGCCGTACTCGACGAGCAGCTCGACCGCGAGCTGGAGCGCCGCCGGCGCGAGCTCGGGGTCGACGCCGCGCTCGAAGCGGCGCGAGGCTTCCGACGGCAGCCGGTGCCGGCGGGCGCTGCGCGCGATGGTCACCGGGTCGAAGTGCGCCGCCTCGAGGAGGACGTCGGTCGTCGAGCCGGACACCTCGGTGCTCGCACCGCCCATGACGCCGGCGAGCCCGATCGGCGTCCCGCCGCCGTCGGTGATGAGCAGGTCCTCCGGGTCGAGGGCCCGGTCGACGTCGTCGAGCGTCGTCAGCCGCTCCCCCGGCCGGGCGCGGCGCACGACGATCTTCTCGCCGAGGGTCGCCAGGTCGTAGGCGTGCAGCGGCTGGCCGAGCCCGAGCATCACGTAGTTCGTCACGTCGACGGCGAGCGAGATGGGGCGCATGCCGGCCTCGGTGAGCCGGGTGCGCATCCACCCCGGCGTCGGCGCCGCGACGTCGAGGCCGCGGACGACCCGCGCCCCGAACCGGTCGCAGCCCGCACGGCCGCGGATGGGCGCGTCGTCGGCGAGCTCGACGGGGTAGCCGCTCGGGCTCGCCGGCGGGACGCGCCGCGCGAGGTCGGCGACGGGGTCCGAGAACGCCGCGCCGGTGGCGTGGCCGTACTCGCGGGCCACGCCGCGCACCGAGAAGCAGTACCCGCGGTCGGGCGTCACGTTGACCTCGACGGTCTCGCGGTCCAGCCCGAGCAGGGCGATGGCGTCCGCACCGGGCACGCAGCGCTCGAGCATCGCGGGGTCGTCGGCGTAGCGACGGGTCAGGACGATGATGCCGTCGTGGTCCTCGCCGAGCCCGAGCTCGCGCTCGGAGCAGATCATCCCGGCCGAGACGTGGCCGTAGGTCTTGCGCGCCGAGACCTCGAGCGGACCCTGCGGGGTCGGCAGCACGCCGCCCGGGAGGATGACGACGACGAGGTCGCCCGCCTCGAAGTTGTGCGCGCCGCAGACGATGCCCTGGGGCTCGCCGGTGCCGTTGGCCGACCCGACGTCGACCGAGCACCAGTTGATCGTCTTGCCGTTCTTCTGCGGCTCCTTCTCCAGCGTCAGCACCCGCCCGACGACGAGGGGGCCGGTGACCCCGCCACCGTGCAGCCCCTCCTCCTCGAGCCCGACGGCGACGAGGGAGGCCGCGATGTCGAGACCCGTGGCCTCCTGCGGCACCGCGACGTACTCGCGCAGCCAGTCGACCGGAACCCGCATCAGATCTCCATCCCGAACTGCGCGTCGAAGCGCACGTCACCCTCGATCATGTCGCGCATGTCGCTGACCCCCGTGCGGAACATCAGCGCGCGGTCGATACCCATCCCGAACGCGAACCCGGTGTAGCGGTCCGGGTCGACCCCGCAGGCCAGCAGCACGTTGCGGTTGACCATCCCGCAGCCACCCCACTCGATCCAGCCGGTGCCCTTGCACGTGCGGCAGTCGGGGTCCTCGCCGCGGCAGACGAAGCAGCGCAGGTCCATCTCGGCGCTGGGCTCGGTGAACGGGAAGAAGGAGGGGCGCAGGCGCGTGGTGATGTCCGCGCCGAACAGCTCGGCGGCCAGCCGGTCGAGGGTGCCCTTGAGGTGGGCCATCGTGATGCCCTCGTCGACGGCGAGGCCCTCGACCTGGTGGAAGGCCGGCATGTGCGTGGCGTCGAGCTCGTCGGTGCGGAAGACCCGGCCGATGGCCGCGACGTAGACCGGCACCCCGCGCTCGAGCAGGGTGCGCGCCTGCACCGGCGAGGTGTGCGTGCGCAGGATCAGCCCGTCCTGCGGGGGGTCGACGTAGAAGGTGTCCTGCATCTGGCGGGCCGGGTGGTCGGCGTCGAAGTTGAGGGCGTCGAAGTTGAACCACTCCGCCTCGATCTCCGGGCCCTCGACGACCTCCCAGCCCAGGCCGACGAAGAGGTCGGCGATGCGCTGCGACATCAGCTCGATGGGGTGGCGGCGGCCCAGCGGGCGGCGGCCGCCCGGCAGGGTGACGTCGAGCGCCTCCTCGACGAGGATGCGCTCGTCGCGCTCGGCCTCGAGCTCGGCCTGCCGCGCGGTGAAGGCCTGCCCGACGCGGCCGCGCGCCTGCCCGACGCGCTTGCCGGCCTCGGCCTTGGCGCTCGGCGGCAGGGCGCCGATCTCGCGGTTGGCGAGGGCGAGCGGGCTCTTGTCGCCCTGGTGGGCGCCGCGGACGGCCTTGAGCTCCTCGAGGGTCGTCGCGCCGGCGGCGGCGGCGAGCGCGGCCTCGACGGCGGCGTCGATCGTGGTGGGGTCGAGGGCGGCGACCTCGACGGGGTCGTAGCTGGTGTTGGGTCCGGACATCTGTCTGCTTCCACGTCGGTCGGGGTCGGCGGCACCGAGTCTAGGGAGCGGCGCGCCGGTGGCTGGACGGGGTCGTGCCCCCGGGCGCGGGAGCCGGTCGCAGGGACCGGCTGCGGGGTGCGGCGCTCAGGACGCGCGCGACAGCGGGCCCGAGGGCCTGATAAATCGCTGCGGAGCGGTGGTCACGCGCCCACCCTAGCCGCAGGGGCGCTCAGTGCGCCGAGCGCTCCGCCGCGGGCGCGGGCACGGGCGCGGCGCCCGAGGGGCGCGCGGGCCAGGCCGAGACGACCACGACGACGAGCAGCCCCACCGCCGCGACGGCGAGGAAGGCGCTCGGGGCGCCGTAGTGGTCCGCCGCGAAGCCGGCGAGCGGGGCGCCGACGGCGCCGCCCCCGGTGAGGGCCGAGCCGTGCCAGCCCATCGCCTCGCCGCGCACCCGCACCGGGACCGCCCGGACCGCCTCGTCGACGGTCGCGGTGATGGTCGGCGCGCAGAGCAGGCCGGCGACGAGGGCGAGGACGCCGAGCTGCAGCGGCGTCTGCGCGAGGGCCATCGGGGCCGTGACGACGACGAGCGTGAGCAGCAGCCACCGCGAGGGCACCTCGCGCGAGAGCGCCCCGTAGACGAGGCCGCCGACGAGCGACCCCAGGCCCCAGAGCACGATGACGAGCCCGAGCGCCGAGACCTCGCCGAGCTCCCGGACGGCGGCGACGAAGCCGAGGTCGGAGCCGGAGAGGACGACGGCGGTCGCGAGGACGCTGAGCAGCACCGGCAGGAACGGCCCGAAGAGCCAGGTCCGGCGGCGCACGCTGGTGTCGTGGCTCTCGCGCTCGGCCTCGCCGCGCAGGGGCGGGTCGACGAGCCACAGGACCGCCCCGGCGAGCACGCCGAGCACCTGGACCCAGAAGAGCACCCACGTGCTGCCGTACTGCGTGACCGCCCACACCCCGACGGCGGGAGCGGTCATGAAGACGAGCTCGAGGGCGGCGGAGTCCAGCGAGATGGCCGTGCGCCGGTCCTGCTCGGGCACGACGGCGATGACCGCCTGCCGGATGATCGAGGTGACCGGGACGAGGAAGAGCCCACCGATCGTCGCGAGCACGAGCAGGACCCAGTAGCCGACGAAGGGCGCCGCCAGCCAGCACGCGCCGGAGACGAGGACCGAGGGGCCGACGAGCGCCCGCAGACCGCGGCGGTCGAGCAGCTTCCCGCGCCAGGGGCTGCCGAGGGCGATGGCGACGGTCACCAGACCACCGACGAGCCCGGCCTGCGTGTAGCTGCGACCGAGGGTCGTGACGACGTGGACGGTCAGCAGGACCGGGGTCGCGAACAGGGCCAGGCGCGAGAAGACGCCGAGGAGCAGGGTGCGCCGCAGCGACGGTCTGGAGAGGACGCGCCGGTAGGGCGCCAGGGTCACCGTCGTCACCCGCACACTCTGTCACCGCCGCGGCCCGCTCGCCATCCGGGGAACTGCCCGGACCGGCCCCGAGATGCCCTGTCGCTCACGGCCGTCGCAGCAGGTCGGCGGGGTGATGATGGCGATGGAGGATCCGACCTCGAGAGGAACCCGATGACGAACGACCCGTACGAGAACCCCGACCAGCTCGGCACGCCCACCGGCTCCACCATGTCGAACGGCGCGCCCACCGAGAGCGACGAGCACAGCCTCAGCCTGTCCCCCAACGGGCCGCTGATGCTGCACGACGTGCACCTGCTCGACACGCTCGCGCACTTCAACCGCGAGAACATCCCCGAGCGCAAGCCGCACGCCAAGGGCTCCGGCGCGTTCGGCACCTTCACCGTCACCCACGACATCACGAAGTACACGAAGGCCGCGGTCTTCCGCCCGGGGGCGACCTCTCGCACGCTCGCCCGGTTCTCGACCGTCGCGGGTGAGCTCGGCTCCCCCGACACCTGGCGCGACGTGCGCGGGTTCTCGGTGCGCTTCTACACCGAGGAGGGCAACTGGGACCTCGTCGGCAACAACACCCCGGTCTTCTTCCTGCGCGACCCCATGAAGTTCCCCCACTTCATCCGCAGCCAGAAGCGCCTGGCCGACTCCGGCCTGCGCGACGGCACGATGCAGTGGGACTTCTGGACCAACTCCCCCGAGTCGGCCCACCAGGTCACCTACCTCATGGGCGACCGCGGGCTGCCCCGCTCGTGGCGGTTCATGAACGGCTACGGCTCGCACACCTACCTCATGAGCAACGAGGCCGGCGAGAAGCACTGGGTGAAGTTCCACTTCCACACCCAGCAGGGGGTCGAGAACCTCACGAACGAGGAGGCCGAACGGATCTCCGGGGCGGACTCCGACTACCACCGCCGCGACCTGTTCGAGGCGATCGACCGCGGCGACAACCCCCGGTGGACGATGTTCATCCAGGCGATGCCGTACGCGGACGCGAAGGACTACCGCTACAACCCGTTCGACCTGACCAAGGTCTGGCCGCACTCGGACTACCCGCTCATCGAGGTGGGCACCTTCGAGCTGAGCGAGAACCCGGTCAACCACTTCGCGCAGATCGAGCAGGCCGCGTTCGCGCCGAGCAACATCGTCCCGGGCATCGGCTTCTCGCCCGACAAGATGCTCCTCGCGCGGGTCTTCTCGTACGCCGACGCGCACCGGGCCCGGGTGGGCACCAACGCCCACCAGCTCCCGGTCAACCGGCCCCTGCCGGAGGTCGAGGAGAAGGCCAACCACCTCGTCTTCGACGGCGCGATGACCTACGAGGTCAAGGGCGGCCCCACGTACATCCCGAACAGCATGGGGCGCGGGCACTCCACGTTCCAGGGGCCGGTCGCCGAGGGCTGGGAGGCCGACGGCGAGATGGTCCGGCAGGCGTACGTCCTCCACGCCGAGGACGACGACTGGACCCAGGCCGGGATGCTCGTGCGCGACGTCTTCGACGACGACCAGCGCAACCGCTTCGTCGACACCGTCGCCGGCGCGCTCGGCGGCGTCCGGGAGGACGTGCTCGAGCGGGCGTTCGCCTACTGGAAGAACGTCGACGCCGAGACCGGCAAGCGCATCGAGGAGAAGGTGCGATCCGGCGAGGGCGACCCCATCCCGGGCGCCCCGGACGAGGACAAGGCGGTCGTCGAGCGACCGCTGCACGAGAGCGCGGCCCGCTGACCCGCTAGCCGACGTCGGGGAACGTGGCCCGGAGGCGTGCACCGCCTCCGGGCGCGTCCTCGACGACGACCTCACCACCGTGGGCCTCGACGAGCCCGCGCACGAGGTAGAGCCCGAGGCCGGTGCCGTGCTTGGCGCCCGCCTGCCAGAACCGGGAGAACACGAGCTCGCGGTGCTGCGGCGCGATGCCGTCACCGTCGTCGCTCACCGTGACGTCGACCGCGGCCGGCCCGTCCCAGTGCGAGCGCTCGGCGGACAGCCGCACGGTCCCCTTGCCGTGGCGCAGCGCGTTGTCGACGAGGTTGGTCATCACCTGCTCGAGGCGGTCCGGGTCGGCCCACACCACGTCGAGCCCCTCCTCGACCTCGACCTGGAGCTGCTCGCGGTCCATCCCGGCGGCCACCCGACGCTCGACCTGGCCCTCGAACCGGGTGCGCAGGTCGAGGGGCTGCGGGTGGACGGTGAGCCGGCCGGTGCCGATCCGCGAGGTGTCGAGCAGCTCGGTGATCAGGCGCGTCACGCGGTCGGCGTCGGCCTCGATCGTCTCGAGCATGAGGCGCTTCTGGTCGTCGGTGAACCGGTCCCAGTTGCGCAGCAGCGTGCTCGAGAAGCCCTTGACCCCGGTCAGCGGCGAGCGCAGCTCGTGGGCGACGGAGGTGAGGAGCGCGGCGGACTCCTTCTCGGCGCGGCGCCGGCCCTCGGCGTCGCGGATGCCGATGACGACCGAGCGGACCGGGCCGCAGCGCCACTCGCGGACGTACTTCGCCGTGACGAGGAGCTCGCGGCCGCTCGGCAGCACGAGGAGCCGCTCGCGGTGCCCGGTGCGGGTCTCGAGGCCCTCCCAGGGCGAGGACAGCTCCCACCAGGAGTCGCCCCCGAGGTCCTGCAGGGGCAGCGCCTCGACGACGTCGCGGCCGACGACGTCGGCGGCGCGCAGGCCGGTGATGCGCTCGGCCCGGCTGTTCATGAAGCGCACGATCCGCTTCGGGCCGACGGCGGCGACGAGCCCGTCGGGGATGAACTCCAGCCCGTTGGCGGCCAGGTCGTCGGGGACCATGAACCGCTCCGTCATGGGTCGCACGCTACCTCCCGGACCCGCCGGACCGCAGCACACCCGCCGAGGCGTAGAGGCAGATCGTCGCCGCCATCGCGAGGTTGAGCGACTCGGCCCGACCGTGGATCGGGACGCTGACGACCTCGTCGCAGAGGGTGCGGGTCTCCTCCGGCAGCCCCCACGCCTCGTTGCCCATGACCCAGCAGTGCGGGCCGGTGAGGTCGGCGTCGGGCAGCGCGGTGCGGCCCGTGCCGTCGGCCGCGAGGGTCCGCACGCCCCGCTCCCGCAGGGCCGCGAGGGCCCCCTCCACCTCGAGCCCGGTGACGACGGGCAGGTGGAAGAGGGAGCCGGCCGTGGAGCGGACGACCTTCGGCGAGAGGATGTCGACCGAGGAGTCGCTGACGAGGACGGCGTCGGCGCCCGCCGCGTCGGCGCCGCGGATCACCGTGCCGGCGTTGCCCGGGTCGCGGACGTTGGTCAGCAGGACGAGCAGGCGGGGGCCGGCGTCGAGGACCGCGCCGAGGGTGAGCGGCTCGTCGTCGACGACCGCGAGCACGCCCTGCGGCGCCTCGGACTCGGCCATCCCGGCGAGGACCTCGGCGCTCACCTCGTGCAGCCACAGCTGCGCGGCCCGGGCCGGCGCGACGATGTCGTCGGCGTACCTGGCCGCGGCCTCGGGGGTGAGGTAGAGGTCGCGGACCCGGCCGGCGGCGTACCGGACGGCCTCGCGCACGCCCTGTGGTCCTTCGACGCAGAAGCGGCCGGTGCGCTGTCGCACCGACCGCTTCTGCAACGAGCGGACCGCCTTGACCCGGTCGGACCGGGGGTTGGTCAGCACTCGGGGGTCGCTCAGGCGGAGGCCTTGGCGGGCTCGCGGGCCGGCTGGTTGGCCTTCGAGAGCTCGACGAGCGCGGCGAACGCGGCCTCGTCGTTGACCGCGAGCTCGGCGAGCATGCGGCGGTCGACCTCGACCTCGGCGGCCTTGAGGCCCTGGATGAAGCGGTTGTAGGTCATGCCGTTGGCGCGGGCCGCGGCGTTGATCCGCTGGATCCAGAGGCGACGGAAGTCACCCTTGCGGGCCCGGCGGTCGCGGTAGGCGTAGCCGAGGCTGTGCTGGACCTGCTCCTTGGCCTTGCGGTACAGGCGCGAGCGCTGCCCGCGGTAGCCGCTGGCCCGCTCGAGGACGACCCGGCGCTTCTTCTGGGCGTTGACCGCCCGCTTCACGCGTGCCACGTGAGTTCTCCTTGCTCTGCTTCGTCAGTAGGTGGGGGTGGGTCGGCTCACTTGCCGAGGAGCTTCTTGATCTTCGGGGCGTCGGCCGGCGAGACGAGGACGTCCTTGGAGAGGCGACGGGCCTTCTGCGGCGTCTTCTCGTGGAACTTGTGCACGTGGCCGGCCTGCTCGCGCATGACCTTGCCCGAGCCGGTGATCCGGAAGCGCTTCTTCGTGCCGCTGTGGGTCTTGTTCTTCGGCATGGTGCCGATCTCTCCTTGCGTCGGTGGTGCGTCGGGGGTGTGTCTGTCGGGGGGCGGGCGTCAGCCCGCGGTGGTGGTCTCGTCGGCCGTCGCGGCCGGCTCGGCCGCGGTGTCCTCGGAGACGGTCGCCTCGTCGCTCGTCGTGGTCTCGTCGAGCGGCTCGTCGGCGGCGGCGTGACCGGCCTTGGCCTCGTCGCGCTTCTTGCGCTGCTCGGCCATCGCCTGCGCCTTCTTCTTCGTCGGCGCGAGGACCATGACCATGTTGCGGCCGTCCTGCTTCGGCTGGGACTCGACGATGCCGAGCTCCGCGACGTCCTGCGCGAGGCGCTGGAGGAGGCGGAAGCCGAGCTCGGGGCGCGACTGCTCGCGACCGCGGAACATGATCGTCACCTTGACCTTGTCGCCGCCCCCGAGGAACCGGACGACGTGGCCCTTCTTGGTGCCGTAGTCGTGCGGGTCGATCTTCGGGCGGAGCTTGATCTCCTTGATGACCGTGTTGACCTGGTTCTTGCGTGCCTCACGGGCCTTCATGGCGGCTTCGTACTTGTACTTGCCGAAGTCCATGAGCTTGGCGACCGGGGGCTTGGCCATCGGCGCGACCTCGACGAGGTCGAGGTCCGCCTCCGCCGCGAGACGGAGCGCGTCCTCGACGCGGACGATGCCGACCTGCTCGCCGTTGGGGCCGACCAACCGCACCTCGGGAACCCGGATGCGGTCGTTGATGCGTGGCTCGCTGATGTGCTTCTCCTTCGTCACGTCCTGCGAATCGGTGCCCGCCGGCACGAGAAAGGCTCCTCGCGCCGGGTGCGAGGAGCCTGTCGTTTCCGACCGGCCCACCACGGGATGCCGCGGCACACCCTCTGCGGGTGCGCACGACGTCTCGTCGCGGACCGGGAACCCGGCGACCCTGGGGTCGACGCGGGTGGAAGCGGGGCTTCTCTTGCACACCGCCCCGTGACGAGGCGGTCGGTCAGCGGTCAAGGCTACCAGCAGCGGCCCTCGGGCCGAAATCGCTCAGACGATGCGGAAGGCGAGGCCGTCGACGCGGGCCCGCAGCTCGCCGTCGGTGGCGAGCCGCTCCCCCACCCGGGTGGCGACCGCCCGCACCTCGTCCGCGTCCAGCCCGGCCCGCAGGTGGAGCACGATGCCGAGCACGCCGGCGCCGTGCGGGGCGCCCTCCTCGACCTCGTGGCCGGCGACGGCGGGCTCGTCGGCGAGGGCGGTGGCGACCGCCCGGGCGACGAAGGGGTCCGTGTGGGCCGGCTCCCACGCCCGCTCCTGCGCCAGCGCCCAGAGCATCGAGGGCCGCAGCACCCTCGTCGCGGGGCCGGCGACGTCGACGACGAGGACGTCGCAGCCCTCGGAGACCGCCGCCTGGGCGGCGCGCGCCGGCGTGACCGGCACGGGTCGGGCGGCGGCGTCCCACGCGGCGAGCGAGTCGGCGCCGGTGAAGACGGGCAGGGCGCGCGAGCCGTCGGGGGCGACGAGGGTGACCGCGGCCATGTCGACGCCCTTCTCGACGGCGAGCGGGCCGGTGGCGTCGACCTCGGTCGGCTCGGCGACGACCGGCACGAGGAGGCGGCCGTCCTCGAGCGCGCGCATGAGCGCGAGGTCGTCGCCCGGGGCCGCGAGGAGCGCCCGCAGCGCCGGGTCGGCCTCGCCGGTGTCGGACTCGAAGCCGGACGGGCTCAGCTCGCGCCGCTGCCACGGGGTGCCCGCGGAGTCGCTCGCGGCGCCGCTGGTCTCGGGATGGTCGTCAGGCACGTCCGCCACGGTACCGAGCGGCCTCAGGCGACGGGCTCGCGGGCGGGAGGCGGCGCCACCCGTGCGGCCGCGCGGGCGGCCCGGCGTCCCCGGGCGGCACCGGAGGTGACGAGGCTCCCGAGCAGCGCGACGAGGACGCCCGCCGCCGCGACGACGAGGAAGCCCGCGCCCCAGCCGGTGTGGTCGATGACGAACCCGGTGAGGGGCGCACCGAGCGCGGTGCCGGCGGTCATCGAGGAGCCGTGCCAGCCCATCGCCTCGCCGCGGGCCGACGCCGGGACCGCCCGGCTCACCTGGTCGATCGTCGCGGTGATGGTCGGGGCGCAGAACAGGCCGGAGACGAGCGCGAGGACCCCGAGGGTCCAGGGGCCGCCGGCGAGCGCCAGCGGAGCGGTGGTGACGGCGAGGCCGCCGAGCAGCCAGAAGGCGCTGACCGAGCGGTGCATCCCGCCGTAGACGAGGCCGCCGACGAGCGAGCCGAGGGCCCAGACCGCGAGGACCGGGCCGATGGCGCCCGGCGCGCCGAGGTCGCGCAGCGCGGCGACGACGCCGAGGTCGGTGCCGGAGAGGACGACGGTGCTCGTCGCGGCTCCGAGGCAGACGACGAGGAAGCCCGGGCGCAGCCAGGCCGAGCGAGGGACGGCAGCCCGCGCCGGCTCGTCGGGGTCGACGTCCTCGCGCAGGACCGGGTTCGCGACCCAGAGCAGGACCCCGGCGAGGACGCCGGCGCCCTGGACCGCGAGCAGGACGAGGTCGGTGCGCCACGCGGCCGCGGCCCAGACGCCGAGCGCCGGCCCCACCATGAACGAGAGCTCGACCGCGACCGCGTCGAGCGAGATGGCGGTGCGCCGGTCCTCCTCGGGGACGGCCGCGATGACCGCCTGCCGGATGATGCTGAAGGACGGGACGACGAACAGCCCGGCGAGGGTCGCGAGCCCGAGCAGCCACCAGTAGCCGAGGAACGGCGCCACCGACCAGCACGCCGCCGTGACGAGCACCGACGGCGCGACGACGCGGCGCAGCCCCCGACGGTCGAGCAGGCGCCCGCGCCACGGCCCGGAGACGGCGATCGCGAGGGTCGCCGCCGCGGCGACGACACCCGCCTCGCCGTAGGAGCGACCCAGCGCCGAGACGACGTGGAGCGTGATGACGACCCCGCCGGCGAAGATCGGCATCCGCACGAGCACCCCGAGGAGGAGGGCACGGCGCAGGGCGGGCACCGCGAGGACGCGGCGGTAGCGGGTGGTCACCCGCCGATGGTCGCACCCACCGCCGACACCGGCGAAAACGGAGGGCGCGTGCCTCAGGGGCGGCCGGCGACCTCGAGGGCCTCGGGGAGGGTGAACGCCCCGCGGTAGAGCGCCGACCCGACGATGGCGCCCTCGACGCCGTCGGCGACGAGCCCGCGGACCGCGGCGATGTCCTCGAGGGTCGAGATGCCGCCCGACGCGACGACGGGCCGGTCGGTGCGGGCGCAGACCTCGCGCAGCAGTCCGACGTTCGGGCCCTTCATCATCCCGTCCTTGGCGACGTCGGTCACGACGTAGCGGGCGCAGCCCTCGCGGTCGAGCCGCTCGAGGGTCTCCCACAGGTCGCCGCCCTCGCTCGTCCAGCCGCGGGCGGCCAGCGTGGTGCCCCGGACGTCGAGGCCGATGGCGACGCGGTCGCCGTGCTCGGCGATGGCGCGGGCCGTCCACGCGGGGTCCTCGAGGGCGGCGGTGCCGATGTTGACGCGCCGGCAGCCCGTGGCGAGGGCCCGGGTCAGCGAGTCCTCGTCGCGGATGCCCCCGCTCATCTCGACGTGGATGTCGAGGCGGCCGACGATCTCGGCGAGCAGGTCGGCGTTCGAGCCGCGCCCGAAGGCGGCGTCGAGGTCGACGAGGTGCAGCCACTCGCTGCCCTGCTCCTGCCAGCGCAGGGCGGCCTCGATCGGGTCGCCGAACTCGCCGCCGCTGCCGGCGACGCCCTGGACCAGCTGGACGGCGCGGCCCTCGACCACGTCGACGGCGGGCAGGAGCTCGAGGCGGGGCTGGTCGCTCATGGGTCCAGTCTGCCGGTCGCCCACCGGCCGCCACCGACCGGTCCACCCGACCTCACACCCACCCTCGGACCTCACGCGTATCGGGTGACCCGATACCGCTGCGCTTCACCCGACAACCGTTCCCGGGTACAGCGCGGTCGTATCGGGTGACCCGATACGCGCGTGACGTGGGGGATCGGCCCGGGGACCTGGTGTCCCGCTGATGGCGCGGTCAGAGCGAGCGGACCCAGTTGGCGAGGAGGGTGAGCCCCGCCTCGCCGGACTTCTCGGGGTGGAACTGCGTCGCCGCGAGCGGACCGTTCTCGACCGCGGCGACGAACCGCTCGCCGTGCGTGGCCCACGTGACCTTCGGGGCGACGGCCGCGAAGGTGTCGTCCGGGGGCGCGAGCTCCCAGTCGTGGACCGCGTAGGAGTGGACGAAGTAGAAGCGCTCGGACTCCACCCCGGCGAACAGGGAGCTCCCGGAGGGGACCTCGACCTCGGACCAGCCCATGTGCGGCACCACCGGCGCGTGCAGCCGGGTGACGGTGCCGGGCCACTCACCCACCCCGGGCACCGGGGCGCCGCTCGGCTCGGCCGAGCCGTCGAAGAGCACCTGCATCCCGACGCACACCCCGAGGACCGGGCGGCCCCCGGCGAGGCGTCGGCCGATGATGAGCGGGCCGCGGGCGGCGGCGAGCCCCGCCATGCAGGCGTGGAAGTTGCCGACGCCGGGCACGAAGAGGCCGTCGGCGGCCAGCGCCGCCTCCGGGTCGCCGGTCAGCGTGACGCGGGCGCCCACGTGCTCGAGCGCGCGCACGGCCGAGCGGACGTTGCCGCTGCCGTAGTCGAGCACGACGACGTCGGGGCTCATCGGACCTCCCGCTCCCGGCCGACGGAGGGCTCGCCGCGGGCGGCCTCCCACTCGGCGCGGTGCTGTGCCTCGTCGGCGACGAGGCGGTCGAAGGCGAGGACGCCGCGGGCGCCGGGCTCGACGTCGGCAGCGCCGGCGGGGTGGCCGCGCACGAGCAGCTCCTCGCCGGGCAGCCCGAGCAGGCGCAGCACGGTGACGAGGACGTCGAGCGGCTCGCCGTCCCCGGCGCGCAGCACGCCGGCCACGTCCTGGACGCGGGCGCCGCCACCGGCGGCCCCGACCAGCTCACCGAGGGCGAGCCGTGGCAGGGACGGCGTCTCGACCACCCCGGTCCGGGGCTGCCAGACGAGCCAGTGCTGGGCGCGCCGGACGCCCCCGGGCTGGAGGGTGACCACCGCGTGACCGCCCAGGGCGAACATCCCGATGGCCGGGCACGCCGAGCGGGGCACCGGCCGGGCGGCCAGCACCTCGAGGGCGACGTCGAAGGGGGCGGCGCTGCGGGCCGCGTCCTCGGCGACCGTCACCGCCGTCCAGCGCCCGTACGGCACGACCGTCGCCGCGACGAGCCCACGGCGCAGCCACCGGCCGACCGCGGCGGGTGGCCGGCGCACGAGGAGCAGCCCGTGCCCCGCGCTCGGGCGCGCGTCGGCGGCCACGGCGTTAGAGCGCACCCTTCGCGCTCGGGACGCCCTCGACCCGCGGGTCGCGGGCGACGGCGGCGCGCAGGGCGCGCGCGAGCGCCTTGAACTGGGCCTCGACGACGTGGTGCGGGTCGCGGCCCGCGAGGACGCGGACGTGGAGGGCGACCTGGGCGTGGAAGGCGAAGGACTCGAGCACGTGGCGCGTCAGCGAGCCGACGTAGTGGCCGCCGATGACGACGTGCTCCTGGCCGGCCGGCTCGCCCTCGTGGACGCAGTAGGGGCGGCCGGCGACGTCGACGACGGCGAGGACGAGCGCCTCGTCGAGCGGGACGGTGGCGTCGCCGAAGCGCGAGATGCCGGACTTGTCGCCGAGCGCCTCGCGGACGGCCTGCCCGAGGACGATCGCGACGTCCTCGACGGTGTGGTGGGCGTCGACGTGGGTGTCGCCGTCGGCGCGCACCGTGAGGTCGATCAGCGAGTGCTTGGCGAGCGAGAGGAGCATGTGGTCGTAGAAGGGGACGCCGGTGCTCACCTCGCCGCGGCCGGTGCCGTCGAGGTCGACGGTCACCTCGACGGTGCTCTCGGACGTGGCCCGGCGCACCGTGGCGGTGCGGTGGGTCTCGGCGGTGCTCACGGGGCTGCTCCAGCGTGGGTGGGGACGAGGGCGGTCAGGGCGTCGAGGAAGGCCGTGGTCTCCTCGGGCGTCCCGGCGGTGACACGAAGATAGTGCGGGATGCCGACGTCCCGGACGAGGACACCCCACTCCAGCAGCGCCTGCCACGTCGCGTGGCTGTCGCGCAGGCCGCCGAAGAGGACGAAGTTGGCGTCGCTGGCCACCGGGTCGAGCCCGAGCGCGGCGAGCTCGGTGACGATGCGGTCGCGCTGGTCCTTGACGACGCCGACGGTCTCGAGCATGAGGTCGGCGTGGGCGAGCGCGGCGCGGGCGACGGCCTGCGTCGGCGAGGACAGGTGGTAGGGCATCCGGACCAGCCGGAGGGCGTCGACGAGGACCGGGTCGGCCGCGAGGTAGCCCAGGCGGCCCCCGGCGAGGGCGAACGCCTTGCTCATCGTCCGCGTGACGACGAGCCGCGGGCGCCCCTCGAGGAGGGTGAGGGCCGACGGCGTGCCGGGCCGCGCGAACTCGGCGTACGCCTCGTCGACGACGACGAGGCCGTCGGTGGCGTCGTGCACCGCCTCGACCGTCGCGAGGTCGAGCGCCGTGCCGGTCGGGTTGTTCGGCGAGCAGAGGAAGACGACGTCCGGGCGGTGCTCACGCACCTGGGCGACCGCGGACGCGGCGTCGAGGTCGAAGGCCCCGGCACCCGCGACGCCCCGCATCCCGTCGACCCACGTCGTGCCGGTCGTCGTCGTGATGATCGGGTGCATCGAGTAGGCCGGGGTGAACCCGAGCGCCACCCGGCCCGGGCCGCCGAAGGCCTGGAGCAGGTGCAGGAGCACCTCGTTCGAGCCGTTGCCGGCCCAGACCTGCTCGGCCGTGACGGCGGTGGCGCCGCGCGAGAGGTAGGCGGCGAGGTCGGTGCGCAGGGCCGTGAACTCGCGGTCCGGGTAGCGGTTGAGCCCGGTGGCGACCTCGGCCACCGCGCGCGTCATCGCCTCGGCGACGACCGCCGGCACCGGGTAGGAGTTCTCGTTGGTGTTGAGGGCCACCGGCACCTCGAGCTGGGGTGCCCCGTAGGCGGTCCGGCCCCGCAGGTCCGGCCGGAGCATCGCCTCGATCGTCGTGCGGGGGTCCATGCCGTGGAGTCTAGGAGGGCTGCCGGGAGGGGCTGCGCGGCGGACCACCCTGCGGCCCGCCGCGCCGCCCCGTCGCGGCCCGTCCCGGTCAGAAGTCGTCGTCGAACGTCACCGAGCCGCCGACCCCGACCTGGTAGGCCGAGACGCGGCGCTCGAAGAAGTTCGAGAGCTCCTGGACGTCCTGCAGCTCCATGAACGCCAGCGGGTTCGGGGAGCCGTACAGGGGCGTGATGCCGAGCCGCTCCAGCCGCCGGTCCGCGACGTGCTCGAGGTAGGAGCGCATGTCGGCGGTCGACAGCCCCGCCACCCCTCCCCCGAGCAGGTCCTGCGCGAACTGCGCCTCGGCGTCGACGGCCTCCGCGAGCATCCGGCGCACGTCGTCGGCGAATGCGTCGTCGACGAGGTCCGGCTCCTCGGCGCGGGCGGTGTCGAAGACGTCGAAGGCGAACGCCATGTGCATCGACTCGTCGCGGAAGACCCAGTTCGTGCCGGAGGCGAGGCCGTTGAGCAGGCCGCGCGAGCGCAGGAAGTACACGTACGCGAAGGCGCCGTAGAAGAACAGCCCCTCGATGCACGCCGCGAAGCACACGAGGTTGAGCAGGAACGCCCGCCGGTCCTCACGGGTCTCGAGGGTCCGCAGGTCGGCCAGGGAGTCGATCCACCGGAAGCAGAAGTCGGCCTTGGCCTTGATCGACGGGATGTTCTCGACGGCCGCGAACGCCTCGAACCGCTCGCGCTCGTCGGGGACGTAGGTGTCGAGCAGCGTCAGGTAGAACTGCACGTGCACCGCCTCCTCGAAGAGCTGGCGCGAGAGGTAGAGGCGCGCCTCGGGGGCGTTGACGTGCTCGTAGAGGTTGAGCACGAGGTTGTTCGCGACGATCGTGTCGCCCGTCGCGAAGAACGCGACGAGGCGCTTGACGAGGTGCTGCTCGGCCGCGCTGAGCCTCCGGAGGTCCGCGAGGTCGGAGTGCAGGTCGACCTCCTCGACCGTCCACGTGTTCTTGATGGCGTCGCGGAACCGGTCGTAGAAGTGCGGGTAGCGCATCGGCCGGAGCGTGAGGCTCATGCCGGGGTCGAGCAGCCGCGCGTCCTGGCCGGAGGTCGAGGCGGTGGTGGGCGTGGTGGCGGGGGTGGTCACTGGCAGGCCTCGCAGCTCTCGGGGTTCTCGAGCGAGCAGGCGAGGGCCTCCTCGTCGGTCGGGGTGGTCGTCGTGGGCAGCGGTGCGGCGGAGCGGGTCTCGGACACCGTCGCCTGCTGGATGCGCGTCGCCGGCCGCGAGCGCAGGTAGTACGTCGTCTTGAGGCCGGACTTCCACGCGTGGAGGTACATCGACGACAGCTTCCCGATCGTCGGGCTGGCCATGAAGAGGTTGAGCGACTGGCTCTGGTCGACGTACGGCTGGCGGGCGGCGGCCATCGCGATGAGCGCCCGCTGCGGCAGCTCCCACGCCGTGCGGTAGAGCGTGCGGACGTCTTCGGGCAGGTCGGTCAGACCCTGCACCGACCCCTCGGCGCGCTTGACGGCGTCCCGCGTGGCGGCGGTCCACAGGCCGCGGGCCTTGAGCTCGCGCACGAGGTGGCCGTTGACCTGGAGGAACTCGCCCGACAGCGTCTCGCGCTTGAAGAGGTTCGAGACCTGCGGCTCGATGCACTCGCCGCAGCCCGCGATCGAGGCGATCGTCGCGGTCGGGGCGATGGCGACGACGAGGCTGTTGCGCAGTCCGTGCTCGGCCACGTTCTCGCGCAACCGGTCCCAGCGCTCGGGCTGCGTCGGCGTGACGTCGAAGTGGTCCGGGTGGAGGACCCCGCGGGCCGCCCGGGTGCGCCGGAACGCCGGGTGCGGGCCGTGCGCCGCGGCGAGCTCGCTGGAACGCTCGAGCGCCGTCAGCAGGACCTCCTCCGCGATCCGCGTCGAGAGGGCGAGGGCCTCCTCGGAGTCGAAGGGCAGCCGCAGCGCGAAGAGGACGTCCTGCAGGCCCATGTAGCCCAGCCCGATCGGGCGCCAGCGCGGGTTGGACGCCGCCGCCTGCTCGCTCGGGTAGTAGTTGACGTCGACGACGCGGTCGAGGAAGGTCACGGCCGTCCGGACGGTCGCGCGCAGCTTGGCCCAGTCGACGTCGGTGCGGTCGGCCGTCAGGTGCCGCGAGAGGTTGACCGAGCCGAGGTTGCAGACGGCGGTCTCCTCGTCGCTGCTCACCTCGAGGATCTCGGTGCAGAGGTTCGAGAGGTGCACGACCTGGCCGGGCTCGGCGGTCTGGTTGCACGCGCGGTTCGCGGCGTCCTTGAACGTCATCCAGCCGTTGCCGGTCTGGGCGAGCGTGCGCATCATCCGTCCCCACAGCTCGCGCGCGGGCACCTGGCGCACGACCCGGCCCTCGCGCTCGGCGGCGCGGTAGGCCTCGTCGAACTCCTCGCCCCAGAGGTCGGTCAGCCCGGGCACCTCGCTCGGGTCGACGAGGCTCCACGGCTCGTCGGCCTCGACCCGGCGCAGGAACTCATCGGGCAGCCAGTTGGCGAGGTTGAGGTTGTGGGTGCGGCGGGCGTCCTCGCCGGTGTTGTCGCGCAGCTCCAGGAACTCCTCGACGTCGGGGTGCCACGGCTCGAGGTAGACGCACGCGGCGCCCTTGCGCCGGCCGCCCTGGTTGACGGCGGCGACGCTCGCGTCGAGGGTGCGCAGCCACGGGACGATGCCGTTGCTCGTGCCGTTCGTGCCGCGGATCAGCGCGCCGCGCCCGCGGACCCTCGAGAAGGCGATGCCGATGCCGCCGGCGAACTTCGACAGGCGCGCCACCTGCTGGTAGCGCTCGTAGATGGAGTCCAGCTCGTCGCGCGGGCTGTCGACGAGGTAGCAGGAGCTCATCTGCGTGTGGCGGGTGCCGGAGTTGAACAGGGTCGGGCTGCTCGGCAGGTAGTCCAGGCGCGCCATCAGCCGGTAGAGCTCGAGCGCCTCACGGGTGCTCGTCGCGAGCCCGCAGGCGACGCGTAGGAGGAAGTACTGCGGCGTCTCGAGGACCAGCCGGGTCGTCGGGTGGCGCAGCAGGTAGCGGTCGCAGACGGTCCGCAGCCCGAAGTACTCGAAGAGCCGGTCGTTGGCCGGGTCGACGGCGCGGTCGAGCTTGACGGCGTTGGCCGCGACGAACTCCGCCGTCGCGTCGCCGATGAGGCCCTCGGCGTGCCCGAGCGCGACCGACTGGCTGAAGGACGCGACCCCGTGGCCACGCACCTCCTTGTCGACGTAGCCGGCGAGCAGCCGTGCTGCCAGGCGGCTGTACTCCGGCTCCTCGCCGATGAGCTCGGCGGCGGTCTGGATCGAGAGCCGGTCCAGCTCGGCGGTCGTCGCGCCGTCGTAGAGGCCGCTGATGGTGCGGGTCGCGACGCGCAGCGGGTCGACCTCGTCGAGGCCGTCGCTGACGCGCTCGACCGCGCGGACGATCTTCGTCACGTCGACGGGCTCGGTGTCCCCGTCGCGCTTGCGCACGCGCATCGCGGTGCGGTGGGTCCCCGGTGCCGGCTGGTCGGGGGTCGTGGTCGCCGGGGCGGGGCCCTGGGCGGTGGTGGTCATGCTCTCTCCTCGCGAGCTCGATGAGCCTGCCGCGAGCCGCGCGAGGGGTGACGAGGAGCGTCGGGAGCGCCGGGTGGGCGGCGTCGCGCACCGTCCCCCGGACAACCCACCTGCCCTCCGTCGGCCGTCCCACGAGACCGCGAAAGGTGCCGCCCCCGGGTGGGGACGGCGCGACTGGCAGGTCTTCGGACTCGCGGGCCCGGCTCGCGCCGCCTACTGCCCGTCGCTTCCCAGGCCTCTCGGCCCAGTGCTCTGACGGGGGTCGTTCCCACTCACCGCTGCGGGGCAGTCCCGGACTCTCACCGGGTTCCCTCTTGCCCCTCTTCCCACCCGGGGGTGGATCGAGGACCAGCTGCGAGACACACCATATGTGGGGTCACCGACAACACGTCGCACCCACATGTCGTGGCGTGTCGCCGTCGTCCGGGGCGCTGCTCCTCACCACGCGGGCTCGGACCGTTCCCTTCTCCCGGCGACCTGCGCAGGTCCCGGTGCGGTCGCACACGCAGCCGCGCAGGTCGCACGGAGGAGCGAGCGGATGCCCGCTCGACGACGGAAACCCCGCACGTGCGGGGACATCGCGCTCGCCGAACCGGCGCGACCACGAAAAGCCCGCACGTGCGGGGACATCGCGCTCGCCGAACCGGCGCGACCACGAAAAGCCCGCACGTGCGGGGTATCCGTGGGCTCTGGTTCGGTTCGCGGGGTGGCGGCCAGATGTCGCCGCCATCCGGCGAACCGGACCAGAGGCGGGCGTCAGGCGCCGGGCTCGACCTCGGGGACGCGGGCCAGGACGGCCTCGCCGTGGCCGGGGAGGTCCTCGGCGCGGGCGAGCGAGACGACGTGCGCCCCGACCTCGCGCAAGGCGTCCTGCGTGTACTCGACGACGTGGATGCCGCGCAGGAAGGACTGCACCGACAGGCCGCTGCTGTGCGCCGCGCACCCGCCGGTCGGCAGGACGTGGTTGGACCCGGCGCAGTAGTCGCCGAGGCTGACCGGCGACCACGCGCCGACGAACACGGCGCCGGCGCTCGTGACCCGGGCGGCGACCGCGGCGGCGTCGGCCGTGATGACCTCGAGGTGCTCGGCGGCGTAGGCGTTGACGACGTCCAGCCCCACCTCGACGTCGTCGACGAGGACGATCGCCGACTGGCGGCCGGCGAGCGCCGTGGCCACGCGCTCGGTGTGCTTCGTCGCCGCGACCCGACGCTCGAGCGCCTCCTCGACGGCCTTGGCGAGCTCCGGGCTGTCGGTGACGAGCACGGCCGCGGCCAGCGGGTCGTGCTCGGCCTGCGAGACGAGGTCGGACGCGACGTGGTCGGCGTCCGCGGTGGCGTCGGCGAGGACGGCGATCTCGGTCGGGCCGGCCTCGGCGTCGATGCCGATGAGCCCCTTGAGCAGCCGCTTCGCCGCGGCGACGTAGATGTTGCCGGGGCCGGTGACGAGCGAGACCGGGTCGCAGACGTCGTCGCCGTCCTCGACCCCGTACGCGAACGCGGCCACGGCCTGCGCGCCCCCCATCGCCCACACCTCGTCGACGCCGAGCAGGTGGCAGGCCGCGAGGATGGTCGGGTGCGGCCACCCGCCGTGGTCGCGCTGCGGCGGGCTGGCGACCGCGAGCCCCGGCACGCCGGCGAGCTGGGCGGGCACGACGTTCATCACGACGCTGCTCGGGTACACCGCGAGACCGCCGGGGACGTAGAGGCCGACCCGGTCGACCGGCACCCAGCGCTCGGTGACGGTGCCGCCGTCGGCGACCTGCGTGGTCGTGTCGCGGCGGCGCTGGTCGGCGTGGACGAGGCGGGCGCGGCGGATGGACTCCTCCAGCGCGGCGCGCACGACCGGGTCCAGGGTCTCGACGGCGCGGGCGATGACGTCGGCGGGGACGCGCAGCGCCGGCGGGCGGACGCCGTCGAAGCGCTCGGCGGCCTCGTAGAGCGCGGCGGCCCCGCGGTCACGGACGTCCTCGACGATGGGGCGGACCGCCGCGAGGGCGGCCTCGACGTCGAACTCGGCGCGCGGCAGCGCGGCCCGCAGCTCGCGCAGGCCGGGGCGGCGTCCGCGCAGGTCGAGGCGGGGGACAACGGTCGTCGTGCGGTCGGGCATGGCGTCCAGTCTAGGTTCGGTGCGTGAGCGCCCCGCGCCGACGTTCGACAGCCGGCGTCCGTCCGGCTCAG
Organism: Phycicoccus jejuensis; assembly: GCF_000720925.1. Classification (GTDB taxonomy): domain Bacteria; phylum Actinomycetota; class Actinomycetes; order Actinomycetales; family Dermatophilaceae; genus Phycicoccus; species Phycicoccus jejuensis. The sequence continues at coordinate 34,543 of NZ_JOEE01000010.1, forward strand.
CCGGTCTCGGCCTCGTCGTCGTCCCGGCCCGCCGCTCGGCGCGGGGGACGCAGCGCCTGCTCCAGCACCTGGAGCAGCGAGCGCTCGGTGCCGGGCTCCGGCTGCGACGCCAGCAGGTCCGTCACCCGGCTCGCGATCGTCGCGAGCTTGACGTTGCCCCGCTGCGAGTAGCGCGAGAGCAGCCCGAAGGCGGCGTCGGCGTCGAGCCCGTAGGCGAACATCACCGCGCCCTTGACCTGCTCGATGGCCGCGCGGTCGGCCGTGGCGGCGGCCACCGCCTCGGCCGACACCTGGCGGCTGGCCCGCGACACGTCGAAGGCGATGCCCCGCAGGGCGGTCGGCTCCCCCGCGGCGTCGCGGATGACGTCACCGACGAAGGCGATGACCCGCTCGCGCTCCTCGTCGTCGCGCAGCCGGTACTGCCCGGCGAACGGTCCGGGCTCGCGGACGGCCTGCTCGAGGACCTCCGCGACCACCGGCCGGTCGGAGGGGTGCATCCGCTCGAAGACGAGGACCGAGGGGTCCCGACCGGTGTCGCGGACGCCGATGAGGACGTACATCTCCGGTGACCACGTCCAGCGCGCGGACGCGATGTCGAACGTCGCCTCCGCGAAGACCGCGCCGCCCTGACCTGCAGGGACACCAGGAGTCGATGCCACGCCGGAAGCATGCCACGGGCCCGCGACGCCCCGCACCGCGGTGTCGAAGGATGGGGGTCAGGCGTCGTAGAACTCGGCCTCGAAGGCCGCCCGCGCCCGGCGCGCCACCCGCCGGTAGCGCTCGGCGAGGTCCTGGGCGGTCCCGGACTCCATCCCGAGGATGCGGGCCACGCCGTCGGCGTCGCGGTCGTAGGTGGGGACCGAGTCGACCCCCTTGCCCCGGAAGAGGACCCCGGCGTTGCGCATCGCGGACGCCAGCCGCCACGCGCCGGCCAGCGCCGACGCGTGGTCGGCGTCGACGAGCCCCAGCTCCGCCGCCGCCTCGAGGGCCGCGAGGGTGGACGGCGTGCGCAGCCCGGGGTGCGCGTGCGCGTGGCGCAGCTGGACGAGCTGGACGACCCACTCGACGTCCGACAGGCCGCCGTGGCCGAGCTTGAAGTGCGTCTTGCGGTCGGCGCCGCGCGGCAGCCGCTCGGACTCCATCCGGGCCTTGAGCGTGCGGATCTCGCGCACCTGCCCGGCGTCCAGACCGCCCTCGGGCCACCGGATGGGGGCGACGAGGTCGACGAAGCGCTGCGCGAGGTCGGGGTCGCCCGCGACGGGGGTGGCGCGCAGCAGCGCCTGCGCTTCCCAGACCAGCGACCAGCGGGCGTAGTACTCGCGGTACGAGGCGAGCGAGCGCACGAGCGGGCCCTGCTTGCCCTCGGGTCGCAGGCCGGCGTCGACGTCGAGGACCGGGTCGGGCCCGGGGCGTCCGAGCAGCGTGACGAGCCGGCGCACGACCTCCATCGCCTGGGCCTGCGCCGCGACCTCGTCGGCACCCGGCAGCGGGTCGTGGACGAAGAGGACGTCGGCGTCGGAGCCGTAGCCCTGCTCGCGCCCGCCGAGCCGGCCCATCCCGACGACGAGCAGCCGGGTCAGCGGCTCGCCCTCCCCCACGACCTCGCGCAGGCACATCTCGAGGGTCAGCTCGAGCAGCGCCGAGGTGAGATCGGTCATCGCGGCGCCGAGGTCGAGCGGCCCGAGCGTGCCCGCGAGGTCGGCGACGGCGATGCGGAACAGCTCGGAGCGCCGGATGACGCGGGCGGCGAGGACCGCCGACTCGGCGTCGTCCTTGCGCCCGGCCGCCGAGCGCATCCGCCGCAGCACGTCGTCGCGCGATCGCGGCGTGAGGCCGCTGGAGTCGCCGAGGAACTGCACGCACTCGGGCGCCTGCTCGAGCAGCGACGCCGCGTACCGGCTGCGGGCGAGGGTGTGCGCGAGGCGTTCCGCCGCGGACCCCTCGTCGCGCAGGAGCCGCAGGTACCAGTGGGTCGAGCCCAGCTCCTCGCTGATCCGGCGGAACGCGAGCAGCCCCGCGTCGGGGTCGGCCTCGTCGGCGAACCAGCCGAGCATGACGGGCAGGAGCTGGCGCTGGATGGCCGAGCGGCGGCTCACCCCGCCGGTCAGGGCCTCGAGGTGGCGCAGCGCGTTCGCCGGGTCGCGGAAGCCCAGCGCGGAGAAGCGCTCCCGGGCCGCCTCTGGGGTCAGGCGCACGTCCTGGTCGGACAGGCGCGCCACGGCCGAGAGCAGCGGCCGGTAGAAGATGCGCTCGTGGAGCCGGCGCACCTCGCGCCGCCGGGCCCGCCACTGCTCCATGACCGTCTCGCCGGGGGCGCTCCGGTGCCCCATCGACCGCCCGAGGCGGCGCAGGTCGTCCTCGCCGGTCGGCATGAGGTGCGTGCGGCGCAGCCGGTACAGCTGGATGCGGTGCTCGAGCGCGCGCAGGTAGCGGTAGGCGTTCTCGAGCACGGCGGCGTCCTCGCGGCCCACGTAGCCGCCGGCCGAGAGCGCCGCCAGACCCTCGAGGGTGGTCGCCGTCCGCAGCGACTCGTCGGCGCGGCCGTGGACGAGCTGGAGCAGCTGGACGGAGAACTCGACGTCGCGCAGGCCGCCGGCACCGAGCTTGATCTGGCGGTCGGCCTCGGCCTTGGGGATGTGCTCCTCCACGCGGCGACGCATCGCCTGGACGTCGTCGACGAAGTGCTCGCGGGTCGAGGCCTGCCAGACCATCGGCTGCACCGCGTCGCAGTAGGCGGCCCCGACCTCGACGTCGCCGGCGACCGGGCGCGCCTTGAGCAGCGCCTGGAACTCCCACGTCTTGGCCCAGCGCTCGTAGTAGGCGAGGTGGCTCGCGACGGTGCGCACGAGCGGGCCGTTCTTGCCCTCGGGCCGCAGCGCCGGGTCGACCTGCCAGAGCGACCCCGCACCGGTCGAGGCCGAGCACAGCCGCATGAGCCGGGTCGCGAGGTCGGTGGCCACCGCCACGGCCTCCTCCTCCGGCACGCCGTCCGCGGGCTCCGCCGCGAAGATGACGTCGACGTCGGAGATGTAGTTCAGCTCGCGCCCACCGGTCTTGCCCATCGCGACCACCGCGAGACGGGTGCGCGCGGCGTCCGGGCCGACCTCCTGCCGGGCCAGGTGCAGGGCGGCCTCGAGGGCGGCGGCGGCGAGGTCGGCGAGCGCCTCCGCGGTGGACGGGAGCACCTCGAGCGGGTCGTCGGCGGTGAGGTCGAGGGCGGCGATGCCGATGAGCTGCTCGCGGTAGCCGACGCGCAGCGCGTCGGCGCCGGTCAGCTCCCCCGGCTCGGCCACCTGCCCGACGAGCCGGCGGACCCGCTCCGCCGCCGGCACGGGGGCGGCCTGCGTCGCCGCGGTCCACTGCTCCGGATGGGCGACGAGGTGGTCGGCCAGCGCGGTCGAGGCGCCGAGGACGGCGAGCAGGCGGTGCCGGGCGACGGGGTCGGACCCGACGACCCGCACCACCTCGGCCCGTCGCGCGCGGTCGACGGCGACGGCCTCCATGAACCGGACCAGCCCGAGCAGCGCCGCGTCGGGGTCGGCCGTGCGGGCCAGCGACTGGCTGAGCCCGCCGGTCTCGATCCGCGCGGGGTCCCCGGCGAGCTCGGCGACGGCGGGGTCGTCGAGCAGGGCGTTGGCGCGGCGGGGGTCGGCGAAGCCGAGGCGGGCGATCCCCGCCGGGACGGACTCGGGCGCTCGGGAGCTCACGGTCCGACGCTCAGAGCGCGGGCAGGTAGCGCTCGAGCTCGAAGGCGGTCACCTGGTTGCGGTAGTCGGCCCACTCGGCCCGCTTGTTGCGCAGGAAGAAGTCGAAGGTGTGCTCGCCGAGGGTCTCGGCCACGAGCTCGCTCGACTCCATCACCTCGATCGCCTCGGACAGGCTCGCCGGCAGCGGCTGGATGCCCATCGCGCGGCGCTCGGAGTCGGTGAGGCTCCACACGTCGTCCTCGGTCTCGGGCGGGAGGTCGTAGCCCTCCTCGATGCCCTTGAGCCCGGCGGCGAGCAGCACCGCGAAGGTGAGGTAGGGGTTGCACGCGGTGTCGATGCTGCGCACCTCGACGCGGGTGCTCTGCCCCTTGTCCGGCTTGTACATCGGGACCCGGACGAGGGCCGAGCGGTTGTTGTGGCCCCACGTGAGGTGCGCGGGCGCCTCGCCGCCGCCCCAGAGGCGCTTGTAGCTGTTGACCCACTGGTTGGTGACCGCCGCGGTCTCGGCGCCGTGGTGCAGCAGGCCGGCGATGAACTGCCGCCCGACCTTCGAGAGCTGGTAGGGCGCGCCGGGCTCGTGGAAGGCGTTGGTGTCGCCCTCGAAGAGCGACATGTGCGTGTGCATCCCCGAGCCGGGGTGCTCGGCGAACGGCTTCGGCATGAACGAGGCGTAGATGCCCTGCTCGAGCGCGACCTCCTTGACGACCGTCCGGAAGGTCATGATGTTGTCGGCCGTCGTCAGCGCGTCGGCGTAGCGCAGGTCGATCTCGTTCTGGCCCGGGGCGGCCTCGTGATGGCTGAACTCGACCGAGATCCCCATCTCCTCGAGCATCGTGATCGCCGCCCGGCGGAAGTCGGCGCTCGAGCCGTGCGGCGTGTGGTCGAAGTACCCCGAGGTGTCGATCGGCGCGGGGCTCTGCCCCGGCACCCAGCCCTGCTTGAGGAGGAAGAACTCGATCTCGGGGTGGGTGTAGAAGGTGAAGCCCATGTCGGCGGCCTTCGCGAGGGCCCGCTGGAGCACGTGCCGCGGGTCGGCCATGCTCGGCGTGCCGTCGGGCAGCGTGATGTCGCAGAACATCCGGGCGGTGCCGTTGCTCTCGCCGCGCCAGGGCAGCACCTGGAACGTGGACGGGTCCGGCTTGGCGAGCATGTCCGACTCGTAGACGCGGGCGAAGCCCTCGATGACCGAGCCGTCGAACCCGATGCCCTCGGCGAAGGCCCCTTCGAGCTCGGCCGGGGCGACGGCCACCGACTTGAGGGTGCCGAGGACGTCGGTGAACCAGAGCCGGACGAACCGGATGTCGCGCTCTTCGATGGTGCGGAGGACGAACTCCTGCTGACGGTCCATGCGCAGCATCCTGCCGCATCCGTGCGTCACGGGGGCGACGGGACGCCGAAGGGGGCCCGGGCGTCTCGCCCGGGCCCCCTCCGTGTGTGAGCGGGGTGCTCGTCAGGTCACTTGAAGGCGACCTTGACCATGAGCGTCCGACCACCGTTCTTCGACTTCTTGACGGTCATCGTCGTGCCCGAGCCCGCGACCTTGGTCGAGTTCCAGGGGTTGATCGAGGACCAGTACTTCGTCGGGTTGCTGTCGTCGAAGGTCGCGATGCCCTTCGAGGACGGCACCGTCGAGGCGGACCCGTTCTTGTGGAACGTCACGCGGTCGGTGCGCTCGAGGCCGAAGGTGGCGTCGAACGGCTGGCGACGGTTGCCGAGGAGCGAGCCGTCGGCGAAGGCCACCGGGTTCGGACGCGCGTCGACCGGGAGGACCTGGCCACCGCCCGGGTGGGCGCTGGTGTTGTTGTCGCCGTACTCACCGTTGGCGAACCAGACGAGCATGCCGTTCTGGTACGGGAAGCGCTCGACCCAGTCGGGACGCGTGTTGCTCCAGCCGAAGTTGTACGGACCCGTCTTGAGGGTCTTGTCGTACCCGCTGTAGGTGCGGTTCTCGGCGAAGTAGGTGTCCTGCACCTGGCGCTCGGTCGTGCCGTTGATGATCTCGAAGCCGCCCTTGGCGGTCCACGCGCCGGCGCCGGACTCGACGTCGTCGGTGGTCGTCATCGTGCCGACCTTGGTGGTGATGTCGTCGACGAAGGCCTCGGAGGCGACACCGCCGTCGGTGGACATCCGGAAGCGGAACTGGACCTTCTTGCCGGCCCAGTCGGAGAGGTCCCAGCTGGCCTTGGTCCAGGCGAGGGCGCTGTCGGTGTCACCGTCGAGCGAGCCGTCGATGCCGTCGCCGACCGGGGTCCAGGTGGCGCCGCCGTCGGCGGAGACCTCACCGTAGAGGTAGTCGTAGTCGACCTCGATGTTGCCCGAGACGAACGCCTCGACCGAGCCGGAGGTCGCCCCCGTGAGGTCGACGTCCTTGGTCAGCGTGGAGGACAGGTCGTTGCCGAGCCCGCTCCACCACTCGCCCTTGCCGGAGTGCGGCGTGTTCTTCTCGGTGACGACCGTGCGCTTGGGCAGCGGCACGATGATCGCCTGCGCCTCGCTGTTGGTCACCTTGTCGGCGGAGCCGAGCTTGACCGTGGTGTCCTGGCCGTAGGGCACGACCACCGGGTCGAGCCAGCCGAGCTGGAGCTTCTCCCACGGGCCCATGTAGCCGGGCGTGGTGCCGATGGAGTCCTTGCCGTGGTTCAGCCACGAGCCGCCGGACATGAGGGTCCAGAAGCCGGTGCCGTTGTCGCCACCCGCGGTGTCGTAGAGGTCCGGCAGACCGAGGTCGTGGCCGAACTCGTGGGTGAAGACGCCGAGGCCGCCGTTCTCGGGCTCGGTCGTGTAGTCACCGATCCACATGCCGGAGTCACCCAGCGGCACACCGCCGAGCTTGTTGCCCGCGGGGCCGGTCTTGCCCTGGTCGGTGGAGTAGGCGTACCAGCGGTGGGACCAGATGGCGTCCTCGCCCTGCGCGCCGCCACCGGCCTCCTCGCCCTCACCGGCGTGGATGGCCTGGAAGTGGTCGATGTAGCCGTCGGGCTCGTTGAAGTTGCCGTCGCCGTCGTAGTCGTAGCGGTCGACCTTGTCGAACTGGGCGAGGTACTTCTTGATCTGCTTGTCGGTCTTGCCCTGGGCCTTCTGGTCGTCGTACCAGGCCTGGGCGGTGTCCTTGACGAACGGCCAGTAGGTGGTCGCGTCCGAGTACTTGTTCGAGCCGTAGCGCGCCTCGTTGTAGGGCACCTTGACCCAGTCGGAGACGTCGCCCTTGGCGAGGAAGCGGCCGTTGGACTGCTTGAGGTAGAAGTCCTTGAAGGACTCGCCGTTGCCGAACATCATGTCGAGGTAGTGCTGCCGGTTGAAGTCCGCGAGCCAGTACGTCGAGTTGTCGTTCTTGCGGTCCGGCTTCGGGATCTGGTTGTGCACGGGGCCGGCGGTGCCGCCGGTCGCCGCGTTGACCTTGTCACCGAAGTCGACGAGGACGGTGAAGATGTCCTCCTCGCGGTCGACCGGGTAGTTGACGTACTTGGTCTTGCCCGCCGTCCTGCCCTTGCGGTTGGCGTCGCCCTTCTTGCTCTTGACCTCGATCACGCGGTTGCCGTTGATCGTGGTCGTCTTCGCCGTGCCGTTGACGAGCTGCTTGACGGCGTCCTCGCGCAGCTCGGCCTGCGCCTCGGCGAGGGGGTTGGGCAGGTTGTCGAGCTTCTTCGCAGTGCCCTTCTCCGGGGTGTCCGGACCGGCGGGGACCGCCTGTGCCGTGGTCGGGGCCAGCGTCAGCGCGAGGGCTGCCACCGCCACACCCGACACCACGTTCACGTGTCGTCTCTTCACGAGATCTCCTCCATGGGTGGATGCCCCGCGTCCTGTCAGCGCAAGGCACCGTGGACGTAACCACAGGATCGGCGGCAGATCGAGGGTTGACCGGTGGGTTTTTCGGCGAACGGTCGTCCGGACGGGACCGAAAGTCACCGGCGGGGGTATCGTCGAGATGGTCGAATTCGTTCGCCCGCACCGGAATTGCGCAAAAAGTCTGCACTTCACCCCGCAAAGGTAAATTCTTTACCAAGGCGCTCGACGCGTGTCGGCCTACGATCGGGCCCATGAGCGAGCAGGCCGCGGGCTCCCCCGCACCCGAGTCCACCGCCCCCTACGGCACCGGGGCCCAGGCCGCGCCGCAGCGTCGCGTCCGGGTCCCGCACCTGCTCGCGATGAAGGAGCGCGGCGAGCGCTGGGCGATGCTCACCGCCTACGACATGTACACCGCCGAGATCTTCGACGAGGCCGGCATCCCCGTCCTGCTCGTCGGCGACTCGGCCGGCAACAACGTCTACGGCTTCGAGACGACCGTGCCGGTCACCGTCGACCACCTCGTCCCGCTCGTGCGCGCCGTCACGAGCGCCGCCCGCCGCGCGATGGTCGTCGCCGACCTGCCCTTCGGCAGCTACCAGGCGAGCCCGCAGCAGGCCCTGGCGACGGCGACCCGCTTCATGAAGGAGGGGATGGCGCACGCCGTCAAGCTCGAGGGCGGCGCCGCGATGGTGCCCGAGGTCGAGCTGCTCGTCCGCGCCGGGATCCCGGTCATGGGGCACATCGGCTTCACCCCGCAGAGCGAGCACGTGCTCGGCGGCTACAAGGTGCAGGGGCGCGGGGCGGGGGCCGAGAAGCTCCTCGCCGACGCCCTCGCCCTCGAGGCGGCCGGCTGCTTCGCCGTCGTCATGGAGATGGTCCCGGCGCCGGCCGCGGCCGAGGTCACGAAGGCCCTGCACATCCCGACGATCGGCATCGGCGCCGGGCCGGAGTGCGACGCGCAGGTCCTCGTCTGGCAGGACATGGCCGGGCTGCGCGGCGGGCGGGCGCCCCGCTTCGTCAAGAAGTACGCCGACCTGCGCGGCGAGCTGCTCGGCGCCGCGCGTGCCTACGCCGACGACGTCGCCGGCGGCACCTTCCCCGCCGCCGAGCACTCCTTCGAGTCGTGACCGGGAACCCGGCCACCGGCAGCGAGCGTCCCAGCGCCATGTGGAGCCCGACCCCGCCCCCGCCCCGCCCGGGGCCGCCGACCCGCTGGTCGGCCCACCAGCACGGCCCGGAGGCCGCCCGCGCCTACCGCCAGCGCTTCCTCGACCTCGCGGCGTCCGGCCGCGACCTGCACGGCGAGGCCCGGTTCGTCACCGAGCTCGCGCCGCCCCCCTCCCGGGTCCTCGACGCCGGGTGCGGCTACGGACGGGTCGCGAGCGAGCTGACCCGGCTCGGCCACTACACCGTCGGGGTCGACGCCGACCCCGACCTCGTGGCCCTCGCCGAAGAGGACCACCGGACCCGGTTCGTCGTCGCCGACCTCGCGACGCTCGACCTGCGCACGGAGCAGGAGTTCCACGTCGTCGTCATGGCGGGCAACGTCGTGCCCTTCCTCGCGGACGGCACGCTTCCGGCGGTGCTCGAGCGGCTGACCGCGCACCTGGCGCCCGGCGGGCACCTCGTCGCGGGCTTCTCGCTCGCGGGGTCGCTGCCCGACGGCGCCGCGGCGGTCGCGCCCGCCGACTACGACCGGTGGGCCCGCGCGGCCGGGCTCTCGTTCATCGGACGCTTCGCCGGGTGGGACCGCACCCGGTTCACCCCCGACAGCGACTACTCGCTGTCGGTGCACCGCCGCCTCGGCGGCTGAGCCCTCCGCTCAGGACGAGGTGCTCCCGCGCTCGTCCCACTCCTTGTCCTCGGCGTCCCAGCGCTCGGAGTTCTCGCGCGCCTTCTGCAGGGCCCCCTCGGCCGCCTCCCGCGAGTCGTACGGGCCGAGGACGTTCGCGTCCTGGCTGCGGTCCGCGTCGGTCTCGACCTGGCCGGTGTCGACGTTGTACCAGTAGGACATCTCGGGTTCTCCTTCGCCGGGGCGCTCTGCCTAGACTCCAACCTATGCCCCTGACCCACGCCAGCGTGGCGCCCGGTGCGGTGTCCCCGCGTCGCGACGTGCCGGCCGGCATCCCCCGGCCCGAGTACGTCGACCGCCCTGCCCCCCAGCCGTACACCGGGCCGGAGGTCAAGGACGCCGAGACGATCGAGCGGATGCGCGTCGCGGGCCGCATCGCCGCCGACGCCATGGCCGCGGCCGCCGCCGTCATCGCCCCCGGCGTGACGACCGACGAGATCGACCGGGTCGGGCACGAGTACCTCCTCGACCACGGCGCCTACCCATCGACCCTGGGCTACCGCGGCTTCCCCAAGTCGCTGTGCACCTCGGTCAACGAGGTCGTCTGCCACGGCATCCCGGACGACCGCCGGCTCGAGGACGGCGACATCGTCAACATCGACATCACCGCGTTCGTCGGCGGCGTCCACGGCGACACCGACGCCACCTACCTCGTCGGGGAGGTCGACGAGGAGTCACGCCTGCTCGTCGAGCGCACCCACGAGGCGATGATGCGGGGCATCCGCGCCGCCCGCCCGGGGCGCGAGATCAACGTCATCGGCCGGGTCATCGAGTCCTACGCGAAGCGCTTCGGCTACGGCGTGGTCCGCGACTTCACCGGGCACGGCATCGGCACCGCGTTCCACAGCGGGCTCATCGTCCCCCACTACGACGCCGCGCCCTCCTACGACACCGTCATCGAGCCCGGCATGACCTTCACGGTCGAGCCGATGCTCAACCTCGGCACCCACGAGTGGGAGATGTGGGACGACGGGTGGACGGTCGTCACGAAGGACCGCCGACGTTCGGCACAGTTCGAGCACACCGTCCTGGTCACCGAGGACGGTCCCGAGATCCTCACCCTGGGAGACGCAGCATGAGCACCGGACACCCCCTCGGCATCGACGTCGGCGGCAGCGGCATCAAGGGGGCGCCCGTCGACCTCGCGGAGGGCACCTTCGCCCAGAAGCGGCTGCGGATCGACACCCCGGCGGTCTCGACCCCCGAGGCCGTCTGTGACGTCATCGCCCAGGTCGTCGACCACTTCGACGAGGTGCGCAGCGACTCCCCCATCGGCGTGACGATCCCCGGCGTCGTCCAGCACGGCGTCGTCAAGACCGCGGCGAACATCGACAAGTCGTGGATCGGCTGCGAGATCGAGAAGCTGCTCGAGGACCGCCTCCAGCACGACGTCGTCGTCGTCAACGACGCGGACGCCGCGGGCGTGGGCGAGCTCAACTACGGCGCGGCCAAGGGGCACGACGGCCTCGTCGTCCTCACGACCCTCGGCACCGGCATCGGCACGGCGATCTTCAACGAAGGGGTGCTGGTGCCGAACTCGGAGCTCGGGCACCTCGAGATCGACGGGCACGACGCCGAGACGCGGGCGGCCAGCTCGGCCAAGACGCGCGAGGACCTCAGCTACCCCGAGTGGGCCGAACGTCTCCAGCGCTACTACCGCGTCCTCGAGGACCTCATCTGGCCCGACCTCATCGTCGTCGGTGGCGGCGTCTCCAAGGACTCCGACGAGTTCCTGCCGCTCCTCGACATCCGCACCCCGATCGTCCCGGCGGTGCTGCGCAACAAGGCCGGCATCATCGGCGCCGCCGTGCTCGCCACCGCGAGCCAGCAGCGGCACGGCCGCCACACCGGCTGACACCGTGGGCGGCGCGACCTGGCTCCTCGTCGTCGCGTCGGTCGCGGTCGCGGCGACCGCCGGGGTGTTCGTCGCCTTCTCGACGTTCGTCATGCGCGCCCTCGGCGACCTGCCGCCGGCGGACGCCGTCCGGGCGATGCAGGCGGTCAACCGGCGCGCCCCGTCGCCGGCGTTCATGGCGCTGCTCGTCGGCTCGACGCTGCTCGCGGTCGCGGGGGCGGTCGGGGCGGTGGTCACGGGAGGCCGCGTCGTCCCGGCCGTCGCCGGTGCGTTCCTGGCCGTGGTGGCGTTCGCCGTGACCGGTGTCGTCAACGTGCCGCTCAACGACCGGCTGGCCGCGACGGACCCGTCGGACGGGGCCCGGGCGTGGCCCGCCTACGCCGGCCCGTGGACCCGCGCCAACCACGCGCGGGCCGGGCTCGGGCTGCTGTCGGCGCTGCTGCTCGCCATGGCCGCCGTCCCGGCCTGAGGCGGGGCTACTCGCCCTCGCGGAACTCGGTCGGGCCGGCGCCGGCGAGGTCGTGGATGCGGGTGTCGGGGCTGCCGAGCTGCTCGGCCTGCCCGAGGTAGAGGGCGCGGCCGCGGGCCCGGAGCAGCCCGTCGTGGACGGGCACCGCGTGGGCAGCCGCGTGCCGGCGCAGGAACGCGGTCATCTCACGGCTGCGCGCCCACGGCGCCTGGAGCGGGAAGGCGAGGACGTCGACCGGGCCGGGGTCGGCGTCGAGCGCGTCGCCGGGGTGGAAGAACGAGGGCTCGCCGTCCGCGTCGAGGCGCACGCCGACGTTGGGGATGCGCGGGATCTCGTCGTGGATGAGGGCGTGCACCTCGCCGACGGGCGTGACGGTCACCTCGCCGACCCGCGTCGGGCCGTCGTGCCCCCGTGCCTCGATGCCGGCCTGCACGAGGACCTCGAGGCTGCCGGGGTCGGCGACGACGAGCGCGCCGGGGCTGGCCGCGAGGAGGGCGGGGACGCGGTCGAGGTCGAGGTGGTCCGGGTGCTGGTGGGTGACGAGCACCGCGTCGAGGTCGCGGACGCCGGTGAGGTCGTCGGCGAAGGTCCCGGGGTCGATGAGCAGACGGGTGCCCGCGCACTCGACGAGGAGGCAGGCGTGACCGAGGTGGGTGATCCGCATGGACCCCACGCTAGGCCGCCTCAGCCCAGCGCGGGCTCCGCGTCGTCGTCGCGTCGGGAGCCGTTCGCCACGGCGGGGTCGGCGACCTCCGCGGCGTCGTGGCGCGGGACGCGGGCGTCGACGACGTCGGCCGCCGCGACGAGGTCGTCGGGCAGCACGGTGAGCTCGGGCGGGCAGCTGGTGAGCGCCTTGGCGCCCTCGCCGGCGACGAAGAGCGGCAGCGAGCGCCCGAGGCGCACGAGCGAGGGCATCCGGGCGTCGAAGGCGGTGCGCCGCACCCCGGCGAGGACGACGGCGTCGGCGCGCAGGAAGCGCGCGGCCTCGCCGATCGCGGTCATCGGGGAGTTGGCACCGAGGCTCACGACGCGCCACCAGCGGGCGTGCAGCATCGCGCCGAACAGCTCGAGCGGCAGGTCGTGCAGCTCGCGCGGGGGGCAGGCCAGGACGACGGTGCGCGCCTGCGGGCCCGAGACCGGCAGCCGCAGCTCGCCGAGGACGCCGCGGAACGCGCTGGAGACGAAGTGCTCGTGGACGACCCCGAGGCGTCCGGCCTCCCAGTCGTCGCCGACCTCCTTGAGCACCGGCATGATGACGCCGGTCACCGTGTCGTCGACCCCCGAGACGAGCAGCGCGTCGAGGAGCACGTCGCGGACCGCCCCGCCGTCGAGCTCGCGGGTGGCGGCCATGACGCGCTCACGCGCGAGACCGAGGTCGATCGCCGGGTCACCGGGCACCGGAACGCCTGCTTTCTGTCGGGAACCCGAAGAGCCTAACCTTAGACAAGCGCCGATCTTGCATCGCGGGTCGGGGAAAACGCGCTGGTCACGGGTGCGCCGGGGGACGAGCCGGGCTGTAGGCCGGGTTCTGTGCCGTGCGCCGTCGCCGGCCGCACGGTGACGGTCATCCATCTCGGGTGGCCGTTGCCGACCACCTCCAGCGCCCTACCCGGATGCTCGGGCGGGCCGCCCTCGAACGCATCCTGTCTGGGCTTGCTCCGGATGGGGTTTACCGAGCCGACCTGGTCACCCAGGCCGCTGGTGGTCTCTTACACCACCGTTTCACCCTTGCCCCGCTCGCTCGCGCGACCGGGGCGGTCTGTTCTCTGTGGCACTGTCCCGCGGGTCACCCCGGGTGGCTGTTGGCCACCATCCTGCCCTTCGGAGCCCGGACCTTCCTCGGCGGTGGGTCTCCCCACCGACGCGACCGTCCGCCCGGCTCGTCCGCGGTGGAGTCTAGCGGTCGTGGACGAAGGTGACGCGCCCCGCCGCGACGTCGGCCGCCTCGAGCCGCACCGGCACGGTCGACCCGAGGGCGGCGCGGTCACCGGTGACCTTCGCGAGGACGGGAAGGTCGACGAGCTGCACCTCCATCCCCTTCTCGAGGTGGTCGACGACGACGGCGTCGAACCGCTCGCCGACCCGGCCGGCGAGCACGGCGGCCTCGGTGGCGTCGGCGCAGGCGCGCTCGGCCGCCCGCGCGGTGCGGTCGGAGGCGGTCATCAGGCCCGGGACCTCCGGCAGGGCCGCCCGGATCTCCGCCGGCACCTCGGCGCCGCGGCAGAGGGCCTCGCACACGACGAGCCCGAAGCGGTCGACGAGCCGGCGCAGCGGCGCCGTGACGTGCGCGTACGGCGCGGCGACGGCGGCGTGCTCGCGCTCGGCCGGGGGCTCGCCGTCGAAGGCGGTGTACGACGCCCCGCGGAAGAGCGAGGTCGCCTCGTGGATGAGCGCGAGGTGGTGCGGGTCGGTGCGGTCCAGACCGCGCACGAGGTCGCCGTAGGGCATCCCCTCCGGCCACTCGACCCGCAGCGCGCGGGCGGCGCGGCGGAAGCGGGCCACCGCGTCCTCGGTCGGCGCCGGCATGGTCCGCAGGACGCCCACGCCACCCTCGAGCATCATCGAGGCGGCGGCCATGCCGGTCAGGAGGCTCAGCTGGGCGTTCCACTCCTCGGAGGCGACCGGCGGCCGGAACTCGAGCGTGAAGCCGCCGTCGGGTCGCTCGCTCACCTGCTGCTCGGGCATCGGGAGGCTGGCGCCCCCGCGCGCCTGCTCCTGGGCGATGCGCCGCTCCCCCACCTCCCGCAGGAGGACGAGCACCTCGTCGGCGGTGCCGGCGTCGACGTCGGCCTGCACGCCGGCGTAGTCGAGGCGGGCGCGGCTGCGGACCGTCGCCCGGTGCACCTCGGCGTCCGTCAGCACGCCCTCGCCGTCGAGGCGCAGGTCCCAGACGAAGGCCGGGCGGGTCTCGCCGGGCAGCAGGCTGGCGGCCGCCTCGGACAGCACCGGCGGGTGCAGTGGCACGCGCTCGTCGGGGCAGTAGACGGTCTGGCCCCGCTCGCGCGTCACCCGGTCCAGGGCGCCGCCCGGGCGGACGAAGAGCGGGACGTCGGCGATGGCGTAGCGCACCCGGTGCCCCGCGCCGTCGCGCTCGATGTGCAGCGCCTGGTCGAGGTCCATCGACCCGGGCGGGTCGAGCGTCACGTAGGGCACGTCGGTCTCGTCGGGGTGCCCGTCGCGGGGCTGCTCGGCGGCCACGCGCTCGGCCTCCGCGAGGGCGTCGGGGGGGTAGGGCGCGTCGAGGCCGAGCTCGGCGCGGACGGCGGCGAACCGGTCCCGGAGGGCCTGCTCGACGGTGCGCGGGGTGTCGGCGTCGGTCGGCCGCAGCGCGACCCTGGGATGCGGCATGGCAGCCAACCTAACCTCCGTAGGCTGTGCCGGTGCTCATCCTGCTCCCGCCGTCGGAGTCGAAGTGGAACCGTCCCCGCGGTGGCCCGGCCGACCCCGGCACCTGGTCCTTCCCCGACCTCGCCCCGGCCCGCGCCGCCGTCGCCCGCGACCTCGCCGCGGTGAGCGCCTCGCCCGACGCGGCGGCGGCGCTCGGCGTCTCGGAGGGCCTGCTCGACGAGGTCGCCCGCAACCTCGCGCTCGACCGGCTGCCCGCGACCCCGGCCGCACAGGTCTACACGGGCGTGCTCTACGACGCCCTCGACCTCGCCTCGCTCGACACCGCGGCGCGCCGGCGGGCCAACCGCTGGCTCGTCGTCGTCTCGGCGCTGCACGGAGCCGTCCGCCCGACCGACCGGATCACCGCCTACCGCCTCTCGATGGGCGTGACGCTGCCCGAGGTCGGTGCGCTGGCGTCGCACTGGCGGCCGGCGCTCGACGGGCCGCTGACCGAGGCCGCCGGACGCGGCGCGGTCGTCGACTGCCGCTCGGCCGCGTACGCCGCCGCGTGGCGTCCCGGCCCCGGGGTCGCCGAGCGCTGGGTGCAGGTGCGCGTCCCGGGGGCCAGCCACATGGCCAAGCACACCCGAGGGCTCGTCGCACGCCACCTGTGCGTCGAGGGCGTCGCGGCCCGCTCCGTGCCGGCGGTCGCCGAGGTCGTGGCGCGGGCCTTCGACACCCAGCTGCACGAGCCGGCCCGGCGCGGTGCGCCCTGGGTGCTCGACGTCGTCGCCCCGTGACCGGCGCAGAGGCGCTCGACCTCGCCGGCCGCCTCGGCCCGGTCGTCGTCTTCCTCCTCGCGATCACCGTCACCGCCGAGCTCGCCGAGCGGGCCGGCGTCTTCGACGTCGCCGGCCACGCCGTGGCGCGGATGGGCGGGGGCCGACGCTGGGTGCTCTGGGTCCTCTTCTCGGTCTTCGCCGTCGGCGCGACGATCGTCCTCTCGCTCGACACGACGGCCGTCCTGCTGACCCCGGTCGGGCTCGCCATCGCCGCACAGGTCGGCCTCGACCCGCGGCTGCTCGCCGTGACGACCCTCTGGATCGCCAACACCGGGTCGCTCCTCCTGCCCGTCTCGAACCTCACCAACCTTCTGGCGCTGCACACCCTCGGCCGGGCCGGGCTGGGGCACACCGACTTCGTCAAGGCGTCGTGGGCACCGGCGATCGTCGCCGTGGTCGTGACGCTCCTCCTCATCGCGCTGCTGCACCGGCGCAGCCTGCGCGGCTCCTACGACGTCGCTCCCCCGGCGGAGCCGCACGACGTCGTGCTCCTGCGCGTCGCCGCGGTCGTCTGCGTCGTCCTCGGGCCGCTGTTCGCCCTCGGGGCCCCGCCGTGGCTCGTGTCGCTCGTCGCCGCCGCGGTGCTGCTCGCCACGACCTGGTGGCGCGGACGGTCCCTCCTGCGGGGCCTGCCGGTGCCGTGGCTGATGGCCGCCGGCTTCGTCGCCATCTCGGTCGTCGTCGAGATCCTCCAGCAGCGGGGCCTCTCCGACCTCGTGACGGGGGCGCTCCCGGCGGGGACCGGGGCCGGGGCGCTGCTCGCCCTCGCCGGCGCCGGGGCCGGGCTGTCGAACGTCGTCAACAACCTGCCGGCCTACCTCGCGCTGGAGCCGGCCGCGGCCGGGTCGGTCGAGCGGCTCGTCGCCCTGCTCGTCGGGACGAACGCCGGCCCGCTCGTCACGCCGTGGGCCTCGCTCGCCACCCTGCTGTGGATCCAGCGCTGCCGGGCGCGCGACGTGGTCATCCCGTGGCGGTGGCTCGTGCCCGCCGGGCTGGCCTGCGCGCTGCTCGTCGTCGTCAGCGCGACCCTGTCGCTCACCCTCGTCTGAGCCGACCGCCCACCGGTCCGACCTTCGACAGCCGGAAGCCGGAGGGTGCCGTCGCCCGTTGGGTGGGTAGGAAGGAAGCCCCGGGCGACGTGTCGCCCCTGACGGACGGAGGACGATGAGCGTCGTCGACGACATCGGCAGGCAGGCGCAGCGCCGCCTCGGCAACGCCCTGCGGGCCCGCGTGGCCGGTGACGACGCGTCGGAGCGCGCGGCCGTCATCTGGGGGCGTGTCGGAGAGCGCCGCTTCACCCCGGACGACCCGGTGTGGCGTGTTCACGCGGACGCCGCGATGTTCCCCGGCGGCGTGGGGGCCCTGCTCCTGCAGTCCCTGCACCCGTCGGCGATGGCCGGCGTCGCGGGGCACAGCGGCTACCGCAGCGACCCGTGGGGGCGCCTGCAGCGCACCTCCCACTTCCTCGCGACGACGACGTTCGGGACGGTCGAGGACGCCGACGAGGCGATCGCCCGCGTCCGGTCCATCCACGAGCGCGTGCGCGGCAAGGACGAGGACGGCGTGCCCTACCGTGCCTCCGACCCGGACCTGCTGTCGTGGGTGCACGTCGCCGAGGCGTGGAGCTTCCTGACGGCCTACCAGCGGTACGCGTCGACGCCGCTCGACCCCGACGAGGCCGACGCCTACGTCGAGCAGTCGGCCGTCGTCGCACGCCTGCTGGGCGCCGACGCCGTGCCGACCGACGTCGCGGCGCTGCACGCCGCGCTCGAGGCGTACCGGCCGGTCCTGCGCGCCACGGACGCCGCGCGCGACGCCGCCCGGTTCCTGCTCCTCGACCCCCCGCTGCCCTGGACGCAGCGCGCCGGTTACGGGCTGCTGGCCTCGGGCGGGGTCGCCATCCTGCCGGACTGGGCGCGGCGCGAGCTGCGGCTGCCGGTGCACGGGCCGGTGCGCGGGGCCGCCGGCGTGCTCGGCCTCGTCGGCACCAAGGCGGTGCGGTGGGCGATGGCCGGCGTCGCCGAGGAGCGACAGGTGGAGGGGCTCAGCCCGTCGTCGTGACGAGCGCCTCGATGCGCTCGAGGGTGGCCGCCATGTTCTTGCGGGTCATCCCCTCCATCCGGCGGACGAACGGCTTGCTCACCGCCGCCTCCTCGGAGATGTCCCAGGACTCGGTGACGAGGGTGCCGCCCTCGACCGGCTCGAGGTCGTAGCGCCAGATGCGGCCGCCGACGACCTTGCCGACGGGACCGGAGGCGGTCGTCTGCCACGCGATGCGCCGGTTCTCCTCGAGCTCGATGATGGTGTTGAGGGTCGAGTACGCGAGCCCGATCTTCATGTCCATCCCGAAGCGGTCGCCGAGGGCGAGCCGCCGGCCGCCGCTGCGGGCACCCTGCACGGAGCCGCCGCCGTCGATGCGCGCGTGGCCGGCCGGGTCGTCGAGCAGCGCGAAGATCGGCTCGGGGTCGGACGGGATGAGTCGCTGCACGGAGACGACGTCGCGGGAGGTCATGCGCGCGACGCTAACAGCCTGTGGGTCACCGGCGGTGGGTCGCCTCCGCGGCGGCCAGGGCCCGGTCGAGGTCCTCGACGAGGTCGTCCGGGTCCTCCAGCCCGAGGGAGACGCGGACGGTGCCGTCGGTGATCCCGACGGCCGCACGGTCCTCGGGCGAGAGGCGGCGGTGGGTCGTCGTGGCGGGGTGCGTCGTCAGGGACTTGGCGTCGCCGAGGTTGTTGCTGATGTCGACCAGCCGCAGCGCGTCGAGCAGCGCGAACGCCGCGTCCTTGCCCCCCTCGACCTCGAAGGTCACGACGGTGCCGGCGCCGCCCTCGAGCTGGCGCAGGGCGAGCTCGTGCTGGGGGTGGCTCGGCAGGTGCGGGTAGACGACCCGGACGAGGCCGCGCCCCTCCTCCCGCCACTGCTCGAGGGTCTCGGCGACGCGCAGCGCCGTGGCCGCCATCGCGCGGACCCGCAGGTCGAGGGTCTCGAGGCCCTTGGTCATCACCCAGGCGTTGAACGGCGACAGCGACGGGCCGGTGTGCCGCATGAGGTTCTTGACCGGGCCCTCGATGAACTCCCTCGGCCCGAGGATCGCCCCGCCGAGCGCGCGGCCCTGGCCGTCGATGTGCTTGGTGGCCGAGTACACGACGACGTCGGCGCCATGGGCCAGCGGGTGGCTGAACACCGGTGTGCCGAAGACGTTGTCGACGACGACGGTGGCCCCGGCGGCGTGGGCCAGCTCGGAGACGGCGGCGACGTCGACGAGCTCCTGCATGGGGTTGCTGGGGGTCTCGAAGAAGACGGCGGTGGTGGGGACGGCGAGCGCCTCGCGCCACTGGTCGAGGTCGGTGCCGTCGACGAAGACGGTCTCGACCCCCCAGCGCGGGAGGATCTCGTCGACGATGACGAAGCAGGACCCGAAGAGCGCGCGCGAGGCGACGACGCGGTCACCGGCCCCGCAGAGGGCGGCCATCGCCGTGAAGACGGCCGACATCCCCGAGGCGGTGGCGAAGCAGGCCTCGGCGCCCTCGAGGAGGCGCATCCGCTCCTCGAAGGTCGAGACGGTGGGGTTGCCGTACCGGCTGTAGACGTAGTGCTCGACCTCGTCCTTGAAGGCCGCCTCGGCCTGCGCCGCGGACTCGTAGACGAAGCCGGAGGTGAGGTACAGCGCCTCCGCGGTCTCGTCGAAACCGCTGCGCTGCAGACCGCCCCGGACCGCCAGGGTCCGCGGGCGCAGCGTCGGCTCGGGGTGGGGGTCGGTCTGCGGGTCGGGAGCCGTCACTGCTGGCTCCACGGCAGTCCGTCGACCTTCCAGCCCGAGACGTGGCGGTGGCCGGCGTGGTCGACCGGGCCCTCGAAGCCCTCCAGGACGTTGTAGGCGGGGCCGAGGCCGGCGGCGGTGGCGGCGTTCGCCGCGGCGACCGAGCGGACGCCCGAGCGGCAGAGGAAGTAGACGGGGCGACCGGGCGTGACGCCGGCGGCGCGCAGGTCGTCCACGAAGGAGTCGTTGACGGCGCCGCCGGGGAAGCGGCTCCACTCGACGAAGACGACGTCCTTGCCGGCGCCGGCGAGATCCGGGACACCGACGAAGGACCACTCGGCGCTCGTGCGGACGTCGACGAGCACGGCGTCGTCGGGGCCCGTCACGGCGGCGTAGGCCTCGGGCGGGGTCACGTCTCCTGCGTACGTCATGCCCACGAGGGTAGGACGGTCGCTGCCGGGCCCGCACGACGTCTCAGCCCCGCCGGGTCGAGGTGAAACCCGACCACCCCAGGGGGTCGAACATCACCTCGACCCGCCGACTCCCCCGGCAGCACGGGGGTCCTGCGGCCGCTGCCGGTTGCTCCACCCCTCGAAGCAACCGGGACGAGCGGTCCGACCGCTCATCATGACTGCGTCAGGGGGTGACGCGAACAACAGCGGGTCGCGCTCCTCTGCGTCCTCGGGCCGGCGCGGCAGGGACCCGGGCGTCGCACGGCGCCGAGAACCCGCTTGATCGCCCGACCGTCCGGCGGGGAGGCTGACGGGCATGGCCCCTGCGACGCCGTTCAGCGAGAAGCCCACCCTCCGCGGCGAGCTCGTGACGCTCCGGCCGGTCACGGGGGATGACGCCGCTCTCCTCGACGCCGTCGTCCGCGACGACCCGGAGGTCGCCGAGCTCACCGGCTCCGTCCACCGCACGGGCGACTCGCCGCCGCCGATCGACCCCGCCCGGCTCCGCGCGATCTACGAGTCCTGGGCCGTCGCCGACGACCGGCTCGTCCTCGCCGTCGTCGACAACACCACGGCCGCCGTCGTCGGCGAGGTCGTCCTCAACGACTGGGACCCCGCCAACCGCTCGTGCGGCTTCCGGACCTTCGTCGGTCGCGCCGGACGCGGGCGTGGCCTCGGCACCGAGGCCACGCGGCTCGTCGTCGAGCACGGCCTGCGCACGATGGGCCTGCACCGCATCACGCTCGAGGTGTACGCCTTCAACCCGCGCGCCCGCCACGTCTACGAGAAGGTCGGCTTCGTCCACGAGGGGACCGGCCGCGACGCCCTGCGCTTCGACGACGGGTGGGTCGACGTGCACCTCATGGCGATCCTCGGCGGCTGAGGCGCCGTCCGCCCGGGCGGGGGCTCACCGCAGCGGCAGCTCGAAACGCCGCAGGACGGGGTGCGGCGGGAAGAGCGACCACGACACCTCGTCGGTCGCCACCCATCCCCGCCGCTCGTAGAACCGGATGGCGCGCCGGTTCTCCTCGAACACCCGCAGCCACGCCACCGCGTGCCCGTCGCGGGCGATCGCCGCGACGACCTCGTCATGCAGCCGGGCCGCGAGCCCGCTCCCCCACGTCGGGCGCGCCGTCCCGAGGTGGAACAGCTCCGCCCCGCGCACCGCCGCGAACCCGACGAGCTCGCCGTCCTCGACCGCCGCGAAGGACCGGATGCCCGGGTCCGCCAGCTCGTGCACCCAGCGCGAGCGCACCTCGGCCGCCGGGAAGGGGTGGGTCTCCTGCGGGAAGATGTGACCGAGCGCGGCGACCGCCCCCGCCTCCTGGAGCGGCAGCAGGGCGTCGAGGTCGTCCGGGGTCAGCGGTCGGGTCAGCGGCATCGGCGCGACCGTACCCGCCCGCACCGGCCCGGCCGGTGCGAGGGTGGTCGGGTGCCCCCGCTGACCGTCGACCACGCCGAAGGTCTCGCCGCGTTCCGTGCGTCCGTCGCCGCCGTCGCCGACGCCGTCCGCGACCTCCCGGAGCCCGCGCTCTTCGAGCCCTCGCGCTGCGCGGGATGGACCCGGTTCGACGTCGTGGCCCACGTGCTCGCCGGATGGGAGGAGCTGCTCGGCGGTCTCGCCCGGCGGACGGCGGGCCCCGCCACCGTCGATGCCGCGAGCTACTGGGCGGCCTACGCCGAGGCCGGCTCGGGCGACGACCCCGTGCTCGTGCTCATGGACCAGCGGCGGTGGACCGACGCCCACCGCCGGCCCGCGGCAGCCGTCGCCCGGCTCCTCGACGTCGCCGACCGCGTGCTCGCCGCGTCGGGCGCCCTGCCCGACGGGCACCACGGCTTCCAGGGCCACGTGCTGACCAGCGGCGACCTGCTCGCGTCCTGGGCCGTCGAGGACGTCGTCCACCTCGTCGACCTCGACCTCGACGCCACCCCACCGCCGGCCGCCCTCGACCTGGCCCGCCGCACGGCCGAGGCGCTCCCACGCGACGCCGTGCCCTGGGACCCCGACGCGCTGGGCTGAGGCCCCACCCCGCACGTCATCGACCGCACCGGCCGGCGACTCCTCAGGTGCGGTTGGTGAAGGCCACCGAGACGTCGCCGTCGGTCCAGACCTCGACCCCGGTGAGCGACCCCGGCGCCGCCGCGAGCCGGTCGTGGCGCTCGGCCGGCATCCCGAGGACGTGCCCCAGGGCCGCCTGCACGACGGCGGCCGGGCAGACGACGACCGTCGTGCCGCCACGGGAGACGACCCGCTCCCAGGCCGTCGGAGCAGCGGCGGCCGAGGCCCAGGCCGCGTCGACGACCGCGTCGACGCCGAGCGCGTCACCGACCTCGGCGGCCGTCTCGGTCGAGGCCTCGGTGCCCGCCTCGAGCAGGCACCGGGGCGCGCCGCCCAGCAGGCGCTCGACGGACCGCGCGGCCTGCTGCGCCGCGCTCCCCTCCGCCTCGGTCACGAGCACGACCCGCACCGGCGTGCCGTCGCGACGCGGGACCGGCGCGCACGCCGCGCCGCCCGACGCCTCGTCGTCACCACCGGCAGCGTCGGCCTCACCCGACGACGCCCCACCCCCGTGGTCGCGATGGACGGTGAGGCCGTCCATGCCGTCGTTCGAGAGGGCGTCGGCGTCCTTGTTCTCGGCGCGTGGGATCCACTCGTAGCGCACCGCCCCGCCCGCGGCCCTGATGGCCTCGACGACGTCGCGGGCCTCGAGCGCCAGCCGGCGCATGTCCTCGTGCTTGATCTTCCAGCGCCCGGCCATCTGCTCGACGACGAGCTTGGAGTCCATCCGGACGAGCACGACCGCCCCGGGGTCGATCGCGTGCGCCGCGGTGAGCCCCGCGATGAGGCCGCGGTACTCGGCGACGTTGTTCGACGCCTTGCCCAGCGGCTCCGCACGCTCGGCGAGCAGCGCGCCGGTCTCGGTGTCGCGCACCAGCGCCCCGTACCCGGCGACGCCCGGGTTGCCGCGCGACCCGCCGTCGGCCTCGACGGTGAGCCGGCGGCTCACAGCCCGGACTCGGGCGTGCGCACGAGGATCCGGTTGCACTCCTCGCAGCGCAGCACCTCGTCCTCGTCGGCCGAGCGCAGGCGCTGGATCTCGACGGGGTTGAGCTCGAGCCGGCAGCCGCCGCAACGGCGCTGGTGCAGCGCTGCCGCGCCGGTCCCGCCGGAGCTCTTGCGGATCTTCTCGTAGAGCGCGACGAGGTCCTCCCCGACCTCGGCGGCGACGGTGTCGCGCGGGGCGGCCACGTGGCCGGCCTCGTCGTCGAGGCGCGCGGTCTCACGGTCGCGGGCGGTCTCGAGCGCGGTGATGCGGGCGGTCAGCTCGCCCATCCCGCGCTCGAGCTCGGCGACGTCGTGCTCGGCGGCCTCGGCGCGCTCCATCACCTCGAGCTCGACCTCCTCGAGCTCGCCCTGGCGACGCGCGAGCGAGACGATCTCGTGCTGCAGCGCCTGGAGGTCCTTGGCCGTGCCGGTGCCCGAGTCGAGCCGGGCCTGGTCGCGCGCCGCGCGGTCGCGGACCAGCTGGACGTCGGCCTCGGCCTTGGCGACCTCGCGCTGGACGTCGCCGAGCTCGGTGCGCGAGCGGACGAGCTGGTCCTCGAGGAGGCGTGCCTTGCCGGCGAGGTCCTCGAGCTCCGCGAGCTGCGGCAGGGTCCGGCGGGCGTGCGCCAGCTGGTCCAGCCGCGTGTCGATGGCCTGGAGGTCGAGCAGCCGCTGCTGACGGGACGAGTCGGCTCTCACGGGGTACCTCCAAGGTCGGCACCGACGAGGAAGGTCCACGGGTCGGTGCGCACTGTGCTGATGTGGGTCTCCACCCTAGTCACGTCGTCGCCGAGGGCCGCACCCAGCGCCTGCTGCGCACGGGCCAGCCACAGCCACTCGCTCGCCCAGTGCCCGGCGTCGACGAGGTACGGGGTGCCGCCGCGCGCCTCCTCGCGGGCCTCGAGCGCCGGGTGGTGGCGCAGGTCGGCCGTCACGTACACGTCGGCGCCGCTGGCCCGGACCTCGTCGAACAGGTCGTCCCCCGCCCCGCCGAGCAGCGCCACGCGGCGCACCGGGGCGTCCGGCGGACCGGAGACCCGGACCCCGCCGGCGGTCGGCGGCAGGTGCCGCGCCAGCCCCTCGACGAACGCGCGCAGCGGCAGCGCCGACGGCAGGTCGCCGACGCGGCCGAGCGCCTGGCCCTCGACGACGGCCAGCGGCTCGGTCGCGGCCAGCCCGCACGCGTCGGCGAGCGCCTCGCAGACGCCCTCGTCGGCGACGTCGGCGTTCGTGTGGGCGACGTACAGCGCGACGTCCCCGACGACGAGGCCGGTCACCGTCGCGCCCTTGGCCGAGGTCGTGGCCACGGAGTGGACGCCGCGCAGCAGCAGCGGGTGGTGGGTGAGCAGCAGGTCGGCCCCGAGCGAGCGGGCCTCCTCGACGACCTCGAGCGTCGGGTCGACCGCGAGGAGGACGCGGCGAACGGGCTGGTCGGGGTCGCCGGTCACAAGACCGACCCGGTCCCACGACTGCGCGGTGGCCGGCGGGTAGAGGCGCTCGAGCACCTCGAGCACCTCGCGGAGGGTCAGGGCGTCGTCGCTCATGTGGGCCCGGCCGGGATCGAACCGACGACCGACGCGGTGTAAACGCGGCGCTCTACCAGCTGAGCTACAGGCCCCGGGCGGTGGCCCGCCGTGCGCGGCGCCACCGACCGCCGACATCATGGCAGGTCCGGGTGCGGACCGGTCGGTCCACCCGGGCTCAGACCGCCAGCGCGGCGACGGCCGAGGGGATGGCCGAGAAGTCGCGCGGCTCCCCCGGGCCGTTGACGAGCGTCCACGCGACCCGGCCGTCGCGGCCGACGAGGAAGGTGCCCCGCAGCGAGGCCCCGTTGGCCTCGTTGAGCACGCCGTAGGCGCGGGCGACCTCGCCGTGCGGCCAGGCGTCCGACAGCAGCGGGAAGAAGTAGCCCTGGATGTCGGCCCACGCGCGGTTGCTGAACACGGCGTCGCACGAGACGCAGAGCACCTGGAGGTCGTCGGTGACGTACCGCTCGAGGTGGTCGCGGATCTCGTCGAGCTCCCCGGTGCAGA
Organism: Phycicoccus jejuensis; assembly: GCF_000720925.1. Taxonomy (GTDB): domain Bacteria; phylum Actinomycetota; class Actinomycetes; order Actinomycetales; family Dermatophilaceae; genus Phycicoccus; species Phycicoccus jejuensis. The sequence goes on from NZ_JOEE01000010.1 coordinate 59,673, forward strand.
TGCCCGAGAACGCCCACGGGTAGAAGACGACCACCACGTTCTTCTCGGCCGTCAGCTCCGAGAGGGTCACGTCGGCGCCGTTCTGGTCGCGCAGCGTGAAGTCCGGGGCGACGTCGCCGACGGCGAGGGGGCTCGGAGCGGGGGTCATGCGTCCATCCTGCCAGTTGGGGAGTGGTCGCGGCCGACCGGTGACGAGTACCCCCCACGGTGTGCAACCCCGGTCAGCGGCGGCCGTTGCCCTTCGGGGCCACGAGCTTGTGCGCCCGCCACTCCCCCGACGCGTTGTACGTCCCCGCGAGGTGCAGGCCGGCGGTCACCGCAGCCTCGTCGATCTCGGTCGGGTCGACCTCGCCCCCCTCGCGCGGCGTGAGGAGCACGACGAACCCGCCCTCCTCGAGGACGCCGACCATGTCGACGAGCGCGTCGCCGAGGTCACCGTCCTCCTCGCGGAACCACAGGAGCACGGCGTCGGCGGCGCCGGTGTACTCGTCGTCCTCGAGCTCACCGCCACAGGCCTCCTCGACGGCGACGCGCAGCGCCTCGTCGACGTCGGCGTCCCAGCCGAACTCCTGGACGACCTGCTCGGGGGCGAAGCCGAGTCGCTCGACGGCTCCGGGGGCGCTGGACCCGGGGTCGACCGGGGGCGGCGTCGGGGTGTTCACGGTGTCAACCTCTCACGTTCGGGGATCGTTCTGGGGAAAGTCCACCAACGGCGCGTGGCCGGGTGCAAGGGGGTGGCCGGCGAGTCGCCGCGCCTCGCGGGCGCGGCGACCGACGAGCTCGAGCAGCTCCTCGGCGTCCGCCTGCGCGAGGTGCGGGACGTCCGGGCCGACCGGGCCGGGCGTGGAGACGAGGCGGGCGCTGGCGAGGCCGAGTCGCTGCTGGAGCGGACCCTGGGCCAGGCCGAGGGACTGGATGCGCGCGTGCGGCACGACGACGGTGCGCCGGGTGAACCGCCCGGTGCGCAGGTAGACGGCGTGCTCTGCGAGGGCGTAGCCGGTCCGCCGCCAGCTCCACGGGTCGAGCCAGCGCGCGACGCGCGGAGGTCCGACCCATCCGTGCTCCCCGCCGGCGCCGTGCAGGGCCTCGAGCAGGACAGGGTCCTCGGGGTGGGCGCCGAGCGCGGCGAGGACGGTGAGCGCCTCGTCGGCGGTGCCGACGGGCAGCATCACGGTCTCGTCGTCGTCGTTGTCGCCGCCGTGGACGCCGGCGACGTTGACGCGCACGCGCCACCATCCCCACGGCCGCCACCAGAGGGGCTGGAGCACCTCGACCGCCTGGACGCGGTGCACCGGCACGGTCGAGACGCGCAGGTCCGTCAGGCCGTGGCGGACGCGCAGGGCCGTGCCGGTGCGGGCGATGGAGAAGTTGCCGTGGACGAGGAGCTCCTTGACCCGGCTGACGCCGAGGCCGAAGACGACGGGCAGCAGGGCCGGCGCCCCGGCCAGGACGGCGAGGCCGGCCTCGGCGACCCCCACCGTGACGGCGGCGCCGAGCAGGATGACCCCGAGGACGATCGTCGAACCGTGGAGGATCGTCGCGACGAACAGGCGCCCGTTGGGCACGACGACGAGCGGGGGCGGCTCGACCGCCGGGGCCCGGGGCGTGGCACCGACCGGGACCCCGGGGTCGTGCTCGGCGGCAGGAGGCATCCCCGGCCGGGCGGCCTCGTCGGAGCGGCCGGCCAGCTCGAGCAGGTGCGCGCGCACCTCCTCCGCGCGGTCGGCGCCGAGGAAGGCGAGGGTCAGGTGCGAGTCGGAGCCGCCGGCGGACTGGACGACGACCTGGCTCAGCCCGACGAGGCGCGCGAGCAGCGGGCGCGTCGTCTCCACGGCCTGGACCCGCTCGAGCCGCACCTGTCGGTGCTGGCGGAAGAGGACACCGGTGCGCAGCTCGACCTGCCCCGCGGCCACGCGGAAGCGCGAGAACCGCCAGCTGACCCAGCCGACGGCCGCGACGGCGGCGATGACGACGACGAGCGCGCCGAGGGCGAGGAGCGGGTGGCTCGTCCACGCGAGCTCGTAGTCGGCGCCGGTGTCGGGTTCGGCGGTGGGGTCGAGCGAGGAGAGCACGGAGTCGACGAGGCGGCTGACGGCGTAGCCGAGCACCGCGATGAGCACGACGCCGCCGCGCAGCAGCGGCGAGAGCGGGTGCAGCCGCTGCCAGCCGTCCACGTCCTCGGAGTCCTGCACGGTCCCGATCCCGTCGGGCGCTCCCCCCGGTGTGGTCACAGACCCGCCCGCTGGGTCTCGCCGCGGGCCGCGAGCCGCGCCCGCAGGGCCTCGGCCTCCTCGGTGGGCAGCCCCGGCAGCGAGCCGCCGCTCTCGGGGGAGGCGGTGTGGATCTCGCACGAGGCGATGCCGAACGCCCGGGCCAGCGGCCCGGACTGGATGTCGACGTACTGCAGCCGCCCGTAGGGGACGCTGACGAGGCTGCGGAAGAGGCGTCCCTTGCGGATGACGAGCTCCTCGTCGAGCTCGACCCACGAGATGGCGCTCACCTGGCGCGAGATCAGCCAGGCCCCCCAGGCGCCGAGCAGGACGAGCCCGAGGGTGCCGAGCCACACCCACGGCGTGACGAGCAGCGCGACGACGACGGTCGCGAGCAGCGGCACCGCGAGGACGACCGCGAGGGTGATGAGCCGCACCGTCGCGAGCTGCGGGGCGACCGTGCGCCAGGGCAGGTCGCCGCCGCGCAGGGTGACGGGCCCGGAGGGCGCACCGGGGTCGGCGGTCACGGCGGGAGGCGGGGTCTCGGGCACGCGCCCAGTCTGCCCCAGCGCCCCGACGGCGGTGGGGTGCCCGGGCCGTCAGGGCGCGGAGAGGAAGCCGGTGACCGCCCGGTGGTCGTTGGTGCCGATGCCGTCGACGTCGACCCGCAGGCCGACCTCCGGCGGGGTCGTGGTCTCCGTCGCGCTCACCCGCTCGACGCGAGGACGCGGCCGGCCGGTCGGCACCCGCCGTTCCGCTCCGCGCAACACCGGCGGCCCGGTGTGCTCGAATGGGGCCGTGGGACGGGTGACGACACGGGTGCCGCGGACGCGGATGGACCTCGGCCGCGCGGTCGTCGACCGGCGCCCCGACACCGTGGCCGTCGAGGAGCCCCTCGAGGTCCGGGTCGACGGCAGCTCCGTGACGACGACGATGCGCACCCCCGGCGACGACTTCGACCTCGCCCTCGGTCACCTGCTCACCGAGGGGATGGTCGCCTCGGCCCACGACGTCGCGACGATGATGCACTGCACCGACGTCGGGCCCGACGGTTCGCCGACCTTCAACGTCGTCGAGGCGGCCCTCTCCCCCGGCGTCTCCCTCCTGCGCCCGGCCCGCGAGCGCACGGAGTCGATGACGAGCGCCTGCGGCGTGTGCGGCTCGGCGTCCCTCGACGCCGTGCGCACCGCGAGCCGCTTCGACGTCGCCGCCGACGCGGTGCGGGTCGAGGCCTCCGTCCTCGCCGGCCTGCCCGACGCGCTGCGCACCCACCAGGCGACCTTCGAGCGCACCGGCGGCGTGCACGCGGCGGGCGTCGCCGACGCCGACGGCACGCTGCTCGCCGTCCGCGAGGACGTCGGCCGGCACAACGCCGTCGACAAGGTGATCGGCGGGCTGGCCCGCGAGCGCGAGCTGCCGCTGTCCGGCACCGTCCTCGTCGTCAGCGCCCGGGCGAGCTTCGAGATCGTCCAGAAGGCGGCGGTCGCGGGCATCCCCGTCGTCGTCGCGGTGGGCGCGGCCACCTCGCTGGCCGTCGAGCTCGCGGCCGACGCGGGCATCACGCTCGCCGCCTTCGTCCGCGAGGGGCGCATCTCGCTGTACTCCCGCCCGGACCGGGTGCCCGACCCCCCGGCGTGACCTGCGGCTCGACGTACCGTCCAGTAGCACGGACCCGGATTGTGACGCGGGCCGCGCGAGGGTGAAGGATGGGTGGTCCGGCCCCCGACCGGGGCACGGACCGCGACCGCTGAAAGGACGTGCGCGTGGCCCTCCACGAAGACGTCGGCCCCATCCTCAACGGCATCCCGACGCACCTGCCGGACATCGACCCGAGCGAAACCGACGAGTGGCTCGCCAGCCTCGACGCCGTCATCGACGGCCCGGGACGGATGCGCGCCCGCTACCTCATGCTCCGCCTGCTCGAGCGGGCCCGGTCGATGCAGGTCGGCGTCCCGTCACTGACGACGACCGACTACGTCAACACGATCGGCCCGGAGCAGGAGCCGTGGTTCCCCGGCGACGAGGACACCGAGCGCCGCTTCCGCGCCCTCCTGCGCTGGAACGCCGCGATGGTCGTGCACCGCGCCCAGAAGCCGGGCATCGGCGTCGGCGGCCACATCTCGACGTACGCGTCGGCCGCGACGCTCTACGAGGTGGGCATGAACCACTTCTTCCGCGGCAAGGACCACCCGGGCGGCGGCGACCACGTCTTCTTCCAGGGCCACGCCTCCCCCGGCATGTACGCCCGCGCCTTCCTCGAGGGCCGGATCAGCGCCGACCGCCTCGACGGGTTCCGCCAGGAGCACAGCCACGTCGTCGACGGCTCGCCGCTCGCGCTGCCCAGCTACCCGCACCCGCGCCTGATGTCGGACTTCTGGGAGTTCCCGACGGTGTCGATGGGCCTGGGCCCGATGAACGCCATCTACCAGGCGCAGTTCGACAAGTACCTGCACAACCGCGGCATCAAGGACACGAGCCAGCAGCACACGTGGGCCTTCCTCGGCGACGGCGAGATGGACGAGCCCGAGTCGCGGGGCGCCCTGCAGATCGCGGCGCAGGAGGAGCTCGACAACCTCACCTTCGTCGTCAACTGCAACCTCCAGCGGCTCGACGGCCCGGTGCGCGGCAACGGCAAGATCGTCCAGGAGCTCGAGGCGTTCTTCCGCGGCGCCGGCTGGAACGTCATCAAGGTCGTGTGGGGCCGCGGCTGGGACCCGCTGCTCGCCGCCGACGGCGACGGCGCCCTCGTCCACCTCATGAACTCGACGTCGGACGGTGACTACCAGACCTTCCGCGCCAACGACGGCAAGTACGTCCGCGACCACTTCTTCGCGCGCGACCCGCGCACTCGCAAGATGGTCGCCGACTGGTCCGACGAGGACATCTGGTGGAAGCTCAAGCGCGGCGGCCACGACTACCGCAAGGTGTACGCCGCCTACAAGGCCGCGGTCGAGCACACCGGCCAGCCGACAGTCATCCTCGCGAAGACGATCAAGGGCTACGGCCTCGGCACCTCGTTCGCCGGCCGCAACGCGACGCACCAGATGAAGAAGTTCACGCTCGACGACCTCAAGAACCTGCGTGACTCGCTGAACATCCCGGTCAGCGACGAGCAGCTCGAGAAGGACCCGTACAACGCGCCGTACTTCCACCCGGGCGCCGACGACGAGGTCATCCAGTACGCGATGGAGCGCCGCGCCAAGCTCGGTGGCGGTGTGCCGGAGCGTCGTTCGACGCACGTCCCGATCCACCTGCCCGACGACTCGGCCTACGGCCAGGTCAAGAAGGGCTCCGGCAAGCAGCAGGTCGCGACGACGATGGCCTTCGTCCGGTTGCTCAAGGACCTCATGCGCGACAAGGAGTTCGGCAAGCGGATCGTGCCGATCATCCCCGACGAGGCGCGCACCTTCGGGATGGACAGCTTCTTCTCGACGATCAAGATCTACAACCCGCACGGCCAGCGCTACACGCCGGTCGACGCGGAGCTGATGCTCGCCTACCGCGAGGCCAAGAACGGCCAGATCCTCCACCTCGGCATCAACGAGGGTGGCTCGATGGCGGCGTTCACGGCCTCCGGCACGTCGTACGCGACGCACGGCGAGCCGATGATCCCGATCTACGTCTTCTACTCGATGTTCGGCTTCCAGCGCACCGGTGACTCGGTGTGGGCCGCGGCCGACCAGATGACGCGCGGCTTCCTCATCGGGGCCACCGCCGGCCGCACGACGCTGACCGGCGAGGGCCTCCAGCACGCCGACGGCCACAGCCCGCTGCTCGCGGCGACGAACCCCGCCGTCGTGCACTACGACCCGGCGTTCGCGTACGAGATCGCGCACATCGTCCAGGACGGTCTGCACCGGATGTACGGCACGGACGAGTCGCTGACCGACGACCAGCGCAACGTCATCTACTACCTGACGGTCTACAACGAGCCGATGGCGCAGCCGGCCGAGCCCGAGAACCTCGACCGCGAGGGCCTGCTCAAGGGCATGTACCTCTACGCCGAGGGCTCGACCGAGGGCATCGGCGACGACGCCCCGCGCGTGCAGCTGCTCGCGTCGGGTGTCGGGATGCCGTGGGCGCTCGAGGCCCAGGAGCTGCTCCGCAACGACTGGCACGTCGCCGCCGACGTCTGGTCGGTGACGTCGTGGAACGAGCTGCGTCGTGACGGGCTCCGGTGCGACGAGGCGAAGTTCCTGCACCCGGAGCAGGAGGCGCCCACCCCGTGGGTGACCTCGCAGCTGTCCGGTCGCCAGGGCCCGGTCCTCGCGGTGTCCGACTACATGCGGGCCGTCCAGGACCAGATCGCGCAGTGGGTGCCCGGTGACTTCTCGTCGCTCGGCGCCGACGGCTTCGGCTTCTCCGACACCCGCCCCGCGGCGCGTCGCTACTTCCACATCGACGGCCCGTCGATGGCGGTGCGCGCCCTGCAGGTGCTCGCCGAGCGCGGCGAGGTCGAGGCGTCGGTGCCGGCCGAGGCGGCCAAGCGCTACCGGCTGCACGACGTGACCGCCGGCGCGTCCGGCAACGAGGGCGGCGACAGCTGACCGCCCACCCCGTCGAGTGAACAGGACACGCCGCCCGCGCACCGTCGCGGGCGGCGTGTTCTCTACTCTCGACGGGTGAGCACCCCAGGAGCAGCCCGATGATCGTCGCCTTCAGCATCGCCCCCGCGCGCCCGGACGACACCGGCTCCTACGCCGAGGCCGTCGCGGAGGCGGTCGGCATCGTCCGCGCCTCCGGCCTCCCCCACGAGACGAACGCGATGTTCACCAACCTCGAGGGCGAGTGGGACGAGGTGTTCGGCGTCCTCAAGCAGTGCACCGAGGCGATGACCGCGCGCCACCCGCGCGTCTCGCTCGTCGTCAAGGCCGACATCCGACCCGGGCACACGGGGATGCTCACCTCCAAGGTGCAGCGCATCGACGAGGTGCTCGGCGAGGGCTGAGCCCCACCGCTGGTCCCGCCCGAGCGGACGCCGCTCAGGCCGGGGTGGTGGTCAGCGCGGCGGCCGCCTCGACCCAGCGGGTGGCCTCGGCGAGGCTCGGCGTCGTGCCGAGCGCCCGCCGGGGCTTCGCGGCCACCCGGTAGCGCTCGACGAGGTCCGCCGGGTCGGCGGCCGCCAAGGTCGCGACGTCGGTGACGCCGGCGTCGTGCAGCACCGCGGCGTTCGTCCGGTCGACCCCGGGGACGCCGAGCAGCCCGGCGAGCACCGTGAACCGGCCGAGCTCCTCGCGGTCGACGCCGAGCAGGCTGACGAGGCTCGCCGAGGCGGTCGCGCGGGTCGCGAGCCGGGCGAACCCGCTCGTCGTCGTCACGTGCGCCCCGCGCAGCGTCGCCACCTGGGCGTCGGTCAGCCCGTCGATGTCCTCGACCGGACGCTCGACGACCGGCGCGGCCACGACCTCGTCCGGTGGCGGCTTGGGGACCGGGACGACGGTCATCGAGACGGTCGAGAGCGCGGCCGCGTTGACCTGGTCGCCGGGGCGCACGAACTGGAAGCCGATGGTCCCGACGGCGGTGACGTCGACGTGCACCTTGGACTCCAGGGTGAACTCGCGCACGGCGAAGTTCGACGTACCGTTGCCCATCGTCCCGAGGCGCTCGGCGATGCCGTCGAGCGCGTGCTGCAACCCGTCGGCGAGGTCGTCGGACGAGCGGGGCGGGTCGGCGAGCGCGGCCAGCTTCGCCTCGAGCGCGGCGTTCTCGGCGCGGGCCGAGGCCAGCTCGCCGCGGAGGGCGTCGACGATCTTCTCGAGGTTCTCCCCGGACGCGGCGGGGTCGGCGCCCGTGACCGGCGTGAAGACACCGGTGATGCCGTCGACCGTCACGAGGCGGTCGACGCCGATGCGCTCGAGCGCGGCGAGCCGGCCGGGGTCGAGCGTCGTGCGGACCTGGGGTGGGGTCATGGCGACGGGGGTCCTTCCTCGGTCGCCGGGAGCGGGGTCGGGGCGACGCGCTGGGGGGTCAGGGTGAGCCGGACGCGGGTGCCGGCGGCGGAGCGGTAGCCGTAGACGCCCACGGTCACGGGGTTGACCGTCCGGCACAGCAGGCGCGTGCGGGCCGGGCCACCGTCGTCCGACGCGACGCGGACGGCCTCGGTCGAGAGCTCGAGGTCGACCGACGCCTCGTCGAACGCGTACCAGAGCGGCGGGAGGGTGAGGCTGCCCGGAGCGGCGGCCGCGTACTCCGCGGCCCGGGCGCGGGCGTGCTCGTCGAGGAGGTCCTGCGCCTCGACGACGGCGGTGACCGTGCCCGCGAGGAGGGCACCCAGCTCGGTCTGCCGGGTGCCGCTCCCCGCGGTCGGCGAGGGGTCGCCGGTGGCCACGGTCAGAACGTGACGGTCGTGGACTCGGACACGATGCCCTTGCGGACGCTGACGACGACGTCGACCGGGGTGCGGTCGGCGGTCTCGTCGACGAAGGTCCGGGTCAGGAGGATCGTCAGCTGTCCGTCCCCGTCGGTCTGGTCGACGCCACCGACGTACTCCCACGCCACACCCGCCGAGTCGACCGCGAGCGTCTTGCCCGGGATGGGGTCTCCGTCGACGTTCTCGTAGGTGATGACGACCTCCATCGTCCTCGACTCCGCCGGCGGCCCGCCCACGTCGGTGATCGGGCCGGCGTCGATGCTGATCGACGGCCCGACGACCGCCTGGCGCGGGCGCGGCACCCCGATGTCGTGGCGCGGCTCGAGGATGGCGTTCATCCGCAGGAGGCCGACCGAGCTCTCGGAGCGGTAGCGCGTGTCGACGTGCGCCTGCGAGGAGTCGTACTGGAAGTTGTTGTAGCCGCCCCCGAAGATCAGGCCGATGCCGGCCTGTCCGTGCGAGTCGGTGTTGCTGTGCACGTAGCTGTCGCTCGACTGCGTCGTCGCGAACTGCGACGCCGAGAAGCGGCCCTGGAGGCGCACCTGCTTCCACTCGTAGAGGACGGGGTCGACGACGTCGATGAGCGGCAGCTTCTGCGTGAAGGTCTGCGCGCCCGTCACGGTGCCGGCGTCGTCGTACTCGACCTCCTGGACCGCGATGACGTCGACGAGCGTCTGCGACAGCGCGGACGTGGTGTCCGCCGCGGTCTTGTTCAGCTCCTGCTGCGTGCTGGCGACGGCCTGCCCGGTGAGCCGGACGAGGTCGCCGAAGGCCATGCCGGCGGTGTTGAGCTGACCGCTCACGTCGGTGTCTGCCATGGGACTCTCCTTCTCTCAGATCGTGAGCGCGTAGCTCTGGCTCATCGCGCCGAGCCGGGCGACGAGGGTGACGCGGGCGCCGGCGGCGCCGGCGTTCGGGACGTTGCGGGTGACGGTGACGAGCACTTGGCCCTCCGCGTTCGTGCTGTTGCCGGTGAACGGCGCGGTGGTCGAGAAGCTGGTGCGCAGCCCCCCGGCCTCGATCCGCAGCGGCACACCGGGGTTGACGTCGCCACCGGCCTTGCGCACCGTGACGACGACGTCGACCGAGCGGTTGACGCCCGCGCCGGCGACGGCGGTCTCCTTGACCGGCCCCTGCGAGAAGACGATCTGCGGGCCGATGGCGACCTGGCTGGGCACCGGCAGCTTGCCGGTCGTGCGTGGGCCGAGGATGGCATCCAGCCGCACCTCGCCGGAGGACCAGCTGGCCTCCTGCTCGTGCGAGGTCCGCACGTCCTGGGTGTTCTCGTACCCGTACTCGTAGTTCACCCCGAGGAAGCCCCAGAACAGGCCCGCTCCCCCGATCCCGCCGCCGGACTGCTTGGCGCTGAACGTCAGCCCGTCGCTCTCGTTGAACGCCCCGCACGAGAGGTCCATCGAGAGGGCGACGCGCTTCCACTCGTGGACGGTCGGCATGAAGAAGTTGAGGACCGAGAGGTCGGTGCTCACGAGCTCGGTGTCGGCGGCGACGGGGAGGCCGTCGTCGTCGAGGTGCTGGATGACGTCGGTGACGACGGTGATGTTCGTGTCGGCGAGCTCGTTGACGGTGTCGATGACGCCCTGGTCGAGCGCGGCCTGCGAGTCGGCGACGCCGATGCCGATGGACTTCAGGACGTCGCCGAAGGTGGGCGCGACGGCCCGGAGCTGACCGCTGACGTCGGCGGCCGCGACCCCGGCCCCGAGGCCGGCGGGTGCGCCGAGGCCGGCGAGGGCCGCGGCGGGGGCCGGGACGACGGGCGCCGCGGTGCGCGGCGCCGGGGTCACCGGGACGGTGGTCGTGGGTTCGCGCTCGGGCGTGCGGGCCCGGGCGGCCGTCTTCGCCGGACGGCGGCGGGTGGTGCTGGCCATGGTGGCTCTCCTTGCGGTGGGTGGGGTGCGGTCAGCCCGCGGGCCACGTCCTGACGACGAGGGCGTAGGGCTGCGGCCCCTGGGGGATGTTCGCGCCGTGGACGGCGAGCACCCAGGTGCCGCCGGCCAGCCCGTCGACGTCGACGACCTCGACCGTGTTCACGCGGTCGGGGACGCCGGGCCGGTCGGGTCGGCCGGGCTCGTGGTTGCCGTGGACCGGCGGCGACGCAGGGAGGGGTCCGGTGAGCGAGAGGTCGAGGTCGCAGACGAGGCGCTCCCCCGGGAGGTCGTACCAGCACAGGGCGGCCCGGAGCCGGCCCCCGTCGGGGACGCGCACCCTGAAGCCACGCGTCCCGCCGGTCCGCAGGGCCTTGGAGGCGGTGGCGTTCTCGAGGATGCGCACCTCGCTGCCGTCGGCCGGCCGGGGCAGCGACCCGTCGACGTCGACGCGGCCGAAGCCGCACCAGCGCGGGTCCTCGGGGCGGGAGCCGTCGCGGCTGCGGACGGTCGTCGCCCCGACGACGAGCAGCGCCTTGAGCGTCGCCCCCGCCGGTGCGTGGCCGCCCCGCTCCCGGCGCCAGCCCTGGCGCACGAGGGCGACGGCGCCCGCGGCGGCGGCCACGGCGGCGCTCGTCCCGCCGTCGACGACGTAGTGCGGTGCGGGAGAAGCCAGCCCCCAGCCGCGGCCGGTGGCGACGGTCGAGCGGGGTCCGACGAGGTTGGTGCCCGGTGCACAGAGGTCGGGTTTGCGCCGGCCGTCCCGCGTCGGCCCGGCGGCGGACAGCGGGGCCATCCGGTCGGGCTGCCCGCTCGTGGCGTCGGCGCGGTCGCGGGGGTCGGCGAAGCGCCGGCCCTCGGTCTGCAGCCGGTCCCACGTGCCGGGGAACCCGTTCGGCGTCGACCCCTCGGTGGCCCCTACGGCGAGGACGTTCTTGGCGCAGGCCGGCGACTCGACGGACCCGGGGTCCGCGACCCGGTCGCCGCCCCGGTCGGACCCGCCGTTGCCCGCCGCGACGAGGAGCACGGTGTCGGGGTGCTCGTGGAGGAAGAGGTCGGCCTCGTAGGCGTCGTTGTCGTAGGCGCCCCCGGCGGGTGTCCCCCAGGCGGCGACGTGGATGCGCGCGCCGCGCCTGCGTCCGTCGTCGAAGAGCTCGCGCAGGTCGGTCGGACGCCCGGCGAGGGCGTGCCGTGACGGGCCGACCTCGGGGTGCCCCGGCGCGACGGCGACGAACTGCTCGATCGCCTCGACGACGACCTCGACCCCGGGGGCGACGCCGCGGTTGCGTCCGCCGCTCTGCGCGCCGTCGCCGGCCACGACGCCCGTGACGAACGTGCCGTGGCCGCTCGCGACGTCGGCGGGGCCGTCGTCCGCGCCGGGGTTGGTGACGTACGGCGTCCACGAGGGGCCGAGGGGCCAGGAGCGCAGGTGGCGCAGCCGCCCGCGCAGGTCGGCGACCGCCGTACGGGGGTCGCCCGTGTCGAACCCGGTGTCGCACACCGCCACGACCTCGCCGTCACCGTCGAGGTCGTCACGCCATCCGCCGGCCGCGGCCCACCCGAGGTCGGGGGCGAGGCCGGCGGTGGCGGTGCGCGGCAGGCGGGGCCGCTCGACGAGCTTGACGCCGACGAGGGCCCGCACCGGCGCGGGGTCCCCCGGCCACTCGATGCGCACCTTGCTGCGTCCCTGGTCGAGGACCGTCGCCCCCAGCTCGCGCAGCCGGGCCACGACGAGGGGGCGCACGGAGTGCGAGAAGCACACGACGTCGAGCCAGGTCCGCCCGGGTCCGTCGTCCGGCGGGGTGAGTGGCCTGCGGCACAGCGCCTCGTCGTACGGGACGAACCCGCTGACGAACGGCAGGCGGCCGACGGCCTCGGCGGTCCGGTCGCGCCGGACCGTGAGGCAGGCCCCCCGCGGCGGGCACCAGAAGGCGACCTCGGCGCCGGCCCGCCGCAGCGCCGGGACCCAGTGCCCCAGCACGGGTCCGCTGAAGCGGGCCACGACGCGCGGGCCGCTCCCGCGCCGCCGGGCGCCGTCGGGGACCTCGACGGGGACGCCGTTGACGTGGACCGCTGGGGGTCGGTGAGGGGTGGCCACGACGGGAGGAGCACCGGACCGGGCTCCGTGATACGAGTTTGGATGTATGCAGAACCCTGTATATCCTTGCACCATGTCCAAGGTCCTCACCTCCCTCCCCGTCGGCGAGCGCGTCGGCATCGCCTTCTCCGGGGGTCTCGACACCTCCGTCGCGGTCGCGTGGATGCGCGAGAAGGGGGCGGTGCCCTGCACCTACACCGCCGACCTCGGCCAGTACGACGAGCCCGAGATCGACACCGTCCCCGACCGCGCCGGCCAGTACGGCGCCGAGGTCGCGCGCCTCGTCGACTGCCGGGCCGCGCTCGTCGAGGAGGGCCTGTCGGCCATCGCCTGCGGCGCGTTCCACATCCGCACCGGCGGGCGCACGTACTTCAACACGACGCCGCTCGGCCGGGCCGTGACCGGCACGCTGCTCGTGCGCGCGATGCAGGCCGACGACGTCGAGATCTGGGGCGACGGGTCGACCTTCAAGGGCAACGACATCGAGCGCTTCTACCGCTACGGGCTGCTCGCCAACCCCAACCTGCGGGTCTACAAGCCGTGGCTCGACGCCGACTTCGTCCACGAGCTCGGCGGGCGGCACGAGATGAGCGCCTGGCTGACCGAGCGCGACCTGCCCTACCGGCAGAGCCAGGAGAAGGCGTACTCGACGGACGCCAACATCTGGGGAGCGACCCACGAGGCGAAGACGCTCGAGCACCTCGAGGAGTCGATGGAGGTCGTCGAGCCGATCATGGGCGTCCGCTTCTGGGACCCCGCCGTCGCCATCGAGAGCGAGGACGTGACCATCGCGTTCGTCGAGGGCCGCCCGGTCGCGATCAACGGCAAGGCGCTCGACCCCGTCGCGCTCGTGCACGAGGCCAACACCATCGGCGGCCGGCACGGCATCGGGATGTCGGACCAGATCGAGAACCGCATCATCGAGGCGAAGTCGCGCGGCATCTACGAGGCCCCCGGCATGGCGCTGCTGCACATCGCCTACGAGCGGCTGCTCAACGCCGTGCACAACGAGGACACGATCGCGAACTACCACAACGAGGGTCGCCGCCTCGGCCGGCTGCTGTACGAGGGCCGCTGGCTCGACCCGCAGAGCCTCATGCTCCGCGAGGCCATCCAGCGCTGGATCGCCTCCGTCGTCACCGGCCAGGTCACCCTGCGGCTGCGGCGCGGCGAGGACTACTCCATCGTCGACACCCGCGGTGAGAACTTCAGCTACCACCCGGACAAGCTGTCGATGGAGCGCGTCGAGAACGCCGCCTTCGGCCCGCAGGACCGGATCGGGCAGCTGACGATGCGCAACCTCGACATCGCCGACAGCCGCGCCAAGCTCGAGCTCTACGCCGAGCAGCCGAACGACCAGGGCCAGCTGCTCGTCGAGAACGGCACCCTGTTCGGCGAGCTGCCCGCCGGCGGCTACGACCGCATCACCGACAACCCGCAGGCCTCGGGCGACGCCGAGCAGGCGCTCGACCACGCGGCGCTGGAGTCCGGCACCGACTGACGCCCCACCCGCCTCGACATTTCGGGGTCACCCCGAAATGTCCACGAGACCCCGGATCCGTTCCGGGGTCTCGCGGACGTTCCGGGGTCTCGGGCCGTCGGTGTCCACCGGCCGCGCCCCGGGACGTCGCCCGCCGCTCCTTGTCCGGGCCGCACAAATAGACTCACCGCGTGCCGCCCACCGCCTCGCAGGACACCCGCACCCGGGTCAGCCGCGCCGCCGGTGACCTCGGGGCGGCCGCGGTCCGGCAGATGGAGACCGACCACGAGTGGTTCCGCGCCCTGAGCGCCGAGAACCGCTCGTGGGTCGGGCTCGTGGCGCAGGCGGGCATCACGAGCTTCATCGACTGGTTCGGCGGCGACCAGGAGCGCGCGCCGGCCACGGCCGACGTCTTCGGCACCGCCCCGCGCGAGCTGACCCGCTCGATCAGCCTCGCGCAGACCCTCGACCTCCTCCGGACGAGCATCGGCGTCGTGGAGCGCGAGATCGCCGGTATCGCCGCCCCCGGCGAGGGCGACCTCGCCCGCGAGGCCGTCCTGCGCTACAGCCGCGAGGTCGCCTTCGCCGCGGCCGAGGTCTACGCCGAGGCTGCCGAGGCGCGCGGCGCGTGGGACGCCCGGCTGGAGTCCCTCGTCGTCGACGCCGTGATCCGTGGCGAGGCGGACGAGTCGATGCAGTCGCGGGCCGCGGCGCTCGGCTGGGGCGCGGTGAGCGGCGTCGCGGTCGTCGTCGGCTCGACACCGTCGGGCGCGACCGGACCGGTGCTCGGCGAGCTGCACCGCACGGCCCGCCGCCGCGGGGTCGAGCTGCTCGTGGCCATCCACGGCCCGCGGGTGGTCTGCATCGGCGGCGGCGTCGTCGACCCCGTCGCCCTCGCCGAGACCCTCGACCCGCACCTCGGCGACGGCCCCCTCGTCGTGGGCCCGACGGTCCCCCACCTCTTCGCCGCCGGGCGCTCGGCCCGGGCGGCGATCTCCGGCCACACCGCCGCGCCCGCGTGGCCGGCCGCGCCCCGTCCGGTCCTCGCCGACGACCTCCTCGGCGAGCGCGCCCTCCTCGGCGACCTCCCGGCCCGCAACGCCCTCACCGCCCGGATCGTGCGCCCGCTGCTCGAGGCGAGCGGTGGCTCGCTGCTCGAGACCGCGCAGGCGTGGCTCGACGGGGGCGTCGGGGTCGAGGGCACCGCGCGGGCGCTCATCGTCCACCCGAACACCGTGCGCTACCGGCTCCAGGGCATCGCCAAGGCCACCGGCTACGACCTGACCGACGCCCACGACGCCCAGACGGTGCGGCTCGCCCTGGCCTTCCACCGCCTCGGCCCGGCCGCCCGCACCGCCCCGCGTCCCTGAGGCCCCGCTGACAGAGATTGTGGGGATCCCACAAAAGGCGCCCGACAGGTTCGTCCCCGCCCGTCCCGGGCCGCGACCCCGCCGGATAGCAGGCTGGGGCACGTGATCATCATCGTCTGCCCCGGTCAGGGCTCCCAGACCCCGGGCTTCCTCGCCCCGTGGCTCGAGCTGCCCGGTGCCCGCGAGCACCTCACCGCCCTGTCGGATGCCGCCGGTGTCGACCTCGTCGCCCACGGCACGACCTCGGACGAGGACACGATCAAGGACACCGCGGTCGCCCAGCCCCTCCTCGTCGGTGCCGGCCTCCTCGCCGTGCGCGCCCTCGGCGGAACCAGCCGCGTCGGCGCGCTCGCCGGCCACTCCGTCGGCGAGATCACCGCGGCCGCCGCGGCCGGGGTCCTCGCCGAGGACGACGCGATGCGCCTCGTCGCCCTGCGCGGGCGCGAGATGGCGCAGGCCAGCGCCGCGACCCCCACGGGGATGAGCGCGGTCGTCGGCGGGGACCCGACCGAGGTCCTCGCGGCCATCGAGTCGCACGGCCTCACGCCGGCCAACGTCAACGCCGCCGGCCAGGTCGTGGCCGCCGGCGAGCTCGACGCCCTGGCGGCCCTCGCCGCCGAGCCGCCCACGCGCGCCCGGGTCATCCCGCTCAAGGTCGCCGGCGCCTTCCACACCTCGTTCATGCAGCCCGCGGTCGACGCCCTGGCCAGCGCGGCCGGCGACCTGTCCCCCGCCGACGCCGCCGTGCCGCTGGTCTCCAACCGCGACGGCGAGGTCGTCACCGACGGCCGCGAGGTCCTCGACCGGATCGTCGCCCAGGTCTCCAACCCGGTCCGCTGGGACCTCTGCTCCGACCGGTTCGCCGCGCTCGGCGTCACCGCGATCATCGAGCTGCCCCCGGCGGGCACGCTCGTCGGGCTCGCCAAGCGCGCCCTCAAGGGGGTCGAGCTGCTCGCGGTCAAGGGACCCGAGGACCTCGACGCCGCTCGCACCCTCATCGAGGAGCACTCCGCATGAGCCCCACCCCCAAGGGCACCGGCCACCTCACCGCCGGCCCGGTCACGCACTCCCGGATCGCCGGCATCGGCGGGTACCGGCCGCGCCGGGTCGTCCCGAACAGCGAGCTCGTCGAGCGCATCGACTCCTCCGACGAGTGGATCCGCGAGCGCTCGGGCATCATCGAGCGCCGCTTCGCCGGCGAGGGCGAGTCGGTCATCGACATGTCCGTGCTCGCCGCCGCCCCCGCGCTCGAGATGGCCGGCATCACCGGCGCCGACCTCGGTGCGGTCATCGTCGCGACGGTCAGCTGGCCCTACCAGACCCCCGCCGCCGCACCGCTGGTCGCCGAGCGCCTCGGGTCCACGGCCGCGGCGTTCGACATCTCGGCCGCGTGCGCCGGGTACTGCCACGGCATCTCGCTCGCCTCGGACATGGTCCGCACCGGCCAGGCCGAGCACGTGCTCGTCGTCGGCGTCGAGCGCCTCTCCGACTTCACCTCCCTCGACGACCGCGGCACCGCCTTCATCTTCGCGGACGGCGCCGGCGCCGCCGTCGTCAGCCGGTCCGACACCGTCGGCATCGGCCCGACCGTGTGGGGCTCGGACGGCGCGCAGTGGGAGGCCATCTCGCAGACCGAGTCCTGGATCGACGTCCACGAGAAGCAGCTCGGCTGGCCGCACATCGGGATGGCCGGACAGACCGTCTTTCGCTGGGCGGTCTGGGGCATGGCCCCCGTGGCCCAGCAGGCGCTCGACGCCGCCGGCATCACCGCCGACCAGCTCGACGCGTTCATCCCCCACCAGGCCAACGTCCGCATCATCGACGCGATGGCCAAGAAGCTCGGGCTGCCCGCGGACCTCCCGATCGCCCGCGACATCGCGTACACCGGCAACACCTCCGCGGCCTCCGTGCCGCTGGCGATGGAGCGGATGGTCCGCCACGGCGAGATCCCGAGCGGCGGCCTCGCGCTGCAGATCGGGTTCGGCGCGGGCCTGTCCTACGCGGCGCAGGTCGTCGTCATCCCCTGACTCCCGTGGGCCCACGGGTCACCCGGGCCGAAGCACCACCCCACCCACACCGAAGGAGACAGCACATGGCTGACCAGCAGGAGATCCTCAGCGGCCTCGCCGAGATCGTCAACGAGGAGACCGGCCTCGACCCGGCCGAGGTCCAGATGGACAAGTCCTTCACCGACGACCTCGACATCGACTCGCTGTCGATGATGACGATCGTCGTTAACGCCGAGGAGAAGTTCGGCGTCCGCATCCCCGACGACGAGGTCAAGAACCTCACGACGGTCGGCGACGCGGTCACGTTCATCCAGTCCAACCAGGGCTGACCCCACCGGGCGCGGCCTCCCCGACCGGGAGGCCGCGCCGGTCCCCACCCGCACCCACAAGGAGCTGCAGCACCCATGAGCGAGCGTCGCGTCGTCGTCACCGGACTCGGTGCCACCACGCCCCTCGGCGGCACGATCGCCGAGACGTGGGAGGGCATCCTCGCCGGACGGTCCGGGGCCAAGCCCCTGCCCCAGGAGATGCTCGACCGGTACGAGATGCCGGTCCACTTCGCGTGCACCATCGCGCAGGACCCGCTCGAGGTCCTCACGAAGGTGCAGGTCCGCCGGATGGACCCGAGCGCGCAGTACGCCGTGATCGCCTCGCAGGCCGCCATGGAGGACGCCGGCTCGCCGGAGGTCGACCCGGAGCGCCTCGGCGTCGCGATCGGCACCGGCATCGGTGGCGTGTGGACGCTGCTCGACCAGTGGGACAACCTGCGCGAGAAGGGCGTCCGCCGCGTCTTCCCGCTCGCGGTGCCGATGCTCATGCCCAACACCTCCTCCGGCAACGTGTCGCTGCTGCTCGGCGCGCGCGCTGGTGCCCACACGACCGTCTCGGCCTGCGCGTCGGGTGCGGAGTCGATGGGCACCGCCTACGACATGATCCGTGACGGCCGCGCCGACGTCGTCGTCGCCGGTGGCACGGAGGCCGCGACGCACCCCATCTGCTTCGCGGGCTTCGCCCAGATGCAGGCCCTCTCGACCCGCAACGACGACCCCGCCGGCGCCTCGCGCCCCTACGACACCGGCCGCGACGGCTTCGTCATGGGCGAGGGCGCGGCCGTCATGGTGCTCGAGGAGTACGAGCACGCGAAGGCCCGCGGCGCGCGCATCTACGCCGAGTTCGCCTCGATCGGGATGTCCGCCGACGCCCACCACATCACCGCCCCGGAGCCCGAGGGCGCCGGCGCCTCCCGCGCGATGCGGGCCGCCGTCGAGCGGGCCGGGCTGACCGACAGCGACATCGTGCACATCAACGCGCACGCGACCTCGACCCCGGTCGGCGACGTGGCCGAGGCCAACGCCATCCGCCGCGCCTTCGGGTCCGCGGCCGACGCGATGCCGGTCAGCGCGACGAAGTCGATGACCGGGCACCTGCTCGGCGCGGCCGGCGCGCTCGAGGGGCTGCTGACCGTCCTCGCGGTGCACCACCGCACGGCGCCGGCGGCCATCAACATCGAGGACCTCGACCCGCAGATCGACCTCGACGTCATCCGCGGCGAGCACCGCACGCTGCCCGACGGTGACATCGCGGCGCTCAACAACTCCTTCGGGTTCGGCGGCCACAACGTCGCGCTCGTCGTCAAGAGCATCTGAGCCGCAGCCGAAACGCCCCCGGACCGACCAGGTCCGGGGGCGTTCGTCGCGCTCTGGTTGCGAGCTACACCGCAGTACGTGTCGCTGGAACGACACTTACTGCGGTGTAGCACGCGATGAGCGTCAGCCCACCTTGTGCAGCCAGCGGACCGGCGCACCCTCGCCGGCGTAGCGGAACGGCTCGAGCTCCTCGTCCCACTCGAGCCCGAGCAGCTCCTCGATCATCTCCTGCATCGCCTCGGGGCTGCCCTGGGCGAGGACGACGACCTCGCGCAGCCGGTCCTCGTTGACGACCGCGTCGCCGTTGGCCGAGGTCCACGTGTGGTGGATGCCGAGGCGGGGGGTGTGCGACCAGCGCGAGCCGTCGGAGCCGGGGCTCGGCTCCTCGGTCACCTCGTAGCGCAGGTGCTCCCAGCCGCGCAGCGCCGACGCGATGCGGGCGCCGCTGCCGGCCTCGCCGGCCCAGCTGAGCTCGCCACGGACCATCCCGGGGGCGGCCGGCTGGGCGGTCCAGTCCACGCTGACGCGGACGCCGAGGACTCCCTCGATCGCCCAGATCACGTGAGGGCACAGCGCCTTGGGCGTGGAGTGGACGTAGACCACTCCACGCGTGGTGGCGCGCTGCATCGCGGACATCCCGGTCTCCTTGTCGTGCGGTGGACGTCTTCCCCAACGTCGCCGCTCGAGCCGTGGGCCGGTTCGTGCCGTGTCTCGCGTCTGCGGGCACGCCACGCGTGCCGGTTGTCTGCGCACAGTCTGCCCCACACGACGCACCCGCACCAGAGATCACACGGATTCGTGGTGCGGGTGCCCCGGCCGCGGTGGCCCGTCAAATCGTCGTCGCGCCCGAGGTCCTCGTGCTGCTCGTGCCGTTGGCGTCGCTCGGGTCGCTCGAGCCGGTGCCCTGCCCGCCGCCGGTGCCCTGCCCGCCGCCGGGCATCCCGCCCGGGCCGCCGTGCTCCTCGGTCCCGGTGACGGCGAACTGCGCCGAGACCAGCACGTCGACACGGCCGGCGTCGGAGGTGACGGTCACCTCGTAGCTGCCGTCGGACAGGGCGCGGACGCCGCTGACCGTCCCGCCGTCGACGGCTCCCTGCGCCGCCGCGACGGCCTTGCTCGCGGCCTCGGCCGTGAGCGTGCCGCCCTCGTCCATCATCCCGCCGCGCCCACCGCCGGGCATCCCGTCGGCGCCGGCCTGACCCCCGTCGGGCAGGGTGCCGCTCGACGAGCCCCCGCCGTTGGCATCGGCGCCGGTGCCGGGCGAGGCCGACGCCGACGCCGACGGCGCGGCGGTGCTCGTCGTCGTGTCGGCCGCCCCGGCGAGCGAGGCGCCGGTGAGGCCGAGCGCGACGGCGGCGGCGATACCGACCCCGCCGATCGCGAGGGTCCTGGTCTGTCGGTCCATGGGGTGCTCCTTCGTCGTGGGGACCATCTGCACCCACGGTCACGGGCCGGGCTGTGCCGCACCTGTCGCCGCAACGTCCCTGCCCTGTGTCCTCACGGCCGCCCACCGCCGTCCGGACGACGTCGTGCCACCGCTAGGCTCGGCGCACCCGTGGCCGAAGCGTCACGGCCCGGGGCGTTAGCTCAGTCGGTCAGAGCAGCGGACTCATAATCCGTCGGTCGTCGGTTCAAGCCCGACACGCCCCACCACATATCCGCTGGTCGCGGCCCTGCTCGGGTGCCCTCACTGCATCCGGTGGCCGTTGAAGGGCTCCCAGAGGGCTCCGGTCAGGGCTACGTCCAGTCCATCATCGCGTCGCTGATGATGTTGTTGATGAGGCTTTCGATGACGACGACGGCCTCCTCGCGCCCGATCACGTAGCCCGTCGGATGTCCGCAGCGGTTCCGTGTGTCCAACTTCTCTGTCAGCAGCAGTCGCGCGTTCTTGTTGAAGACACCGGCGTCCTCGCAGAGGAGCAGGAAGTTCTTGTCATTCAGATACAGCAGGTCGTTCTTCTTGCTCACCTTGCGGTAGGTGCCCAAGAAGTGGCTAACACCAACCCGGCGATGCCCAAGACCAGCAGTGCAAAGCCCGGAAGCAGGCTTGCGCCGTACGTCTGCTCGCGGTTGGTCACGATTAGACCCTAGGTCGAAGCCACACCACCCGCGGCATTTCCGGAGGTCAGTCAAGATGTAGAGGACGGTCCGGCCACGTCTCGCTCCAGAAGTCCGTGTCGCACCACCGAGCCCAGTGGCTGCTTGCTCGCTCGTCCCCTCCGGCTAGCCAGCGCTCTGCAGCCACTCGAAGGACGCGCTGGGCGTCTTCGGGGGCCACGTGATCGAGTTTCGGAGCATCAAACAGGTCGCTGAGTCCCATCCACTGTGTGTAGACCGCACCGCCGTGCGGCAGCCAGGTCATGTCATCCACAACCGCGCCCGCTGCGTCCATTGCCGCCTCGTAGGACATCCATGGATCCTCCGCCGCGATCACTTCAAGCACCCACGGGTCCACGTTGTCGCGATAGAGCCGCGCCTCGCGGTCGTCTTCATCGTCAGAGCCAGGCATATTCATGCCTGCATATTGGCGCACGCGCGCCAGGTCTGGTCGACCGTCCCGGACGCTCGGCAGAACGTCCGCTCATCGGCAGAGTCGACCACTCACCATCGGCAGATCCGGACGTTCGGCAACCCGCACAATCGCTTACCAACTGCAAGGGCTCCGAAAGGGCTCCGGTGCTGCGTCGGTGAAGGTTGGCCGGGGTTGCCCGGCGTTGGTAGAGCCGGGGTGTCAAACCTGCTGTATTACAGCCGATTCCGGCCGTTCGGGCTGGTCGAGCGCTCGCCAGGTCGAGCAGCCGGATCGGCTCGGCGTCGTTCTCATAATCCGTCGGTCGTCGGTTCAAGCCCGACACGCCCCACCACGCCGCGCGGATGCACCGGCCGCGCCGGCCTGACCCCGTCGTGGCGCGCCCCGTGGCGCGAGACGTGGGGCGATGACCCCACCTCCGGCGCCACGTGCACCACCACCGCAGCCCGCATCGTCGGCACCCCGCGGGATCGGGGTCGAGCCGGCCGGAAACACCCGGACGCGGCCTCAGGACCACGCACCGGGTCCGACCGCGTCAGGGCAGGACGAACCTGGGCTCGACGGTGACGCCCGAGACGACCTGCACCGGTGTCGCCGTCGAGGGCGCGTCGCTGCCGTCGTTGCAGATCCGGGTCGACCCCTCGGTGACGCAGACGACGTAGCGCCCGGGCCGCAGCGGGATGGAGCTGCCGACCGCGTTCGCCTTCCCGGTGCCGTAGCCCCAGACGCGCAGGCCCGACGGGACGTGGACGTAGTCGATGCTGACGTCGGACAGGTCGCCGTCCGGGTCGACGATCGTGGGGTCGATGCGACCGGGTCGGAGCAGCGTGAGGTCCGGGACGCGCACGGTCGTCGTCGGGGCGACGACGAAGGTCCGCGCCCCGGCGGCGACGAGCTGGGCCACGGCGTCGGGTTCCTCGACCTGGCGGGGGATGCGGGTCAGCCCCGTGGCGACCTCGTTGGCGAGCGGCGACCCGTCGCCCCCGGTCTGCCAGCCCCTCTCCGTCCAGACGACGTACGTCCCACCCGGCGGCACGACCGCGCGCCACGAGGTGTCCTTCACCTCGTTGACGCCGAACGAGATCTGCATCGGCTTCATGGGCGCGTCGACCCGCTCGACCATGACGAAACCGGAGACGTCGTGCCCTCCCGTGGGACCGAGGACCTGACCGGTGAGGAGACCGCTCGGGGCGAGGGCCACGTCCGAGCGGACCAGACGCGCGCCCAGGGGCAGCGACACCCGCGGGTCGGACGGTCCGGTCCCGCCCTGGCACGCGGCGACGTACCGGCCGTCCGTCGTGAGCTCGCGGCCGTCCCAGGTGCCGGTGCCGGCGCACACCTGCACCGCATCAGGGGCGACGGGGACGAGGTCGAACGTGCCGTCCGCCCGGCCCGCGCCGTACCCCACCCGCCCGTCGGCCGAGACGAGGGGACTGCTCACCGCACGACCGGTGTCGGCATCCCTCACGGTGCCCGAGATCACGGCTCGCGGGGCGACGACGGCGAGCCGGTCGACGACCACGTGGACCGAGCCGGGGGTGACCGCCCTGATCCAGAGCCGGCCGCCACGCGGCGGGGTGGGCACGAACACGGTCGCCGTGACGGTCTCGCCGGCCGCGTAGTTGAGGAAGCTGCCGCTCCAGAGGAACGGGTCCTGGCCGCTCTCGGTGACGGCGTCGCGTTCGGCTCCGTAGCGCAGGTACCCGCTGCGGGTGCCACCGGTGACCGTCACGCTGAGCAGCGTCCCCGACGAGGCACCGGGTGTGGCGGGCAGCTGGCGGTCGGTCGTGCCCGTCAGCGGACCCGCGGAGGTGGTGCGGGTGTCGAGGATCCGCGCGGGAGTGCGCACCTCGACGCCGGCCGGCACCACCTCTCCGCCGCCGGCGACCCATCCGAAGGCGTCGGCCACCACGTGCACCGGTCGGCTGGACATGTTCCACAGCCGCACTCCCCCGGTGGGCGACACGCCGACGACGGTCAGGGCCGCCCGGTCCTTCCCGACCCGGTAGGTCAGCGACGTCGTCGACGGTCGGCTCGTCCCGGAGGGGTGGGCGACGAGGTAGCCGGCGCGGGTCGGCTTGACGGCCACGACGTCGAGGACGGCGGCCGCGGCCCCCCGCGGGATCGACCCGGCGGGGAGGGTGACGTCGCGGTAGCCGTTGGCCGGGACGGCGACGGCCGACGTGCGCGTGTCGAGGACGCGCGTGCCGCGCAGCGGGCGCAGGGACCCCGGCCGGACCGTGGTGCCGCCGGCGAGGACGTACCCCTGGAAGGAGAGCAGGACGTGGGTGCTGCCGCGCGACCCGTTCGTCACCTTGAGGGTGCGGGAGGACCCGAGCGTGACCACCGCCGTGTTGGGCACCGGGGCGCCCGGTACGTAGTTCACCGTGGAGGCGGCAGGACGGCTCCCCCCGTCGCCCCAGACCGTCAGCCACCCGTCGGCGGTCATGTCGACGGCCGTGACGGTGAGGATCACCGCGGTCGCGTCGGCCGGGACCGGACCGGTCGACCCGAGGACGTCGAGCGTCCTCGTCTCCTGCGGGCGCAGCTCGGCGCTCCTCCGCGAGTCGTAGATGACCGAGCCCACCCGGCGCAAGCTGCTCTGGTCGCCGAAGCCCACCACGCCCGCCGCCGGACCCTGCACCGTCCCCACGGCGGCGCTCGACGACCGCACGGCGTCGACGGGTGCGGGCGGTGCGGCGGCCGCGCCCGTCGGAGCGAGGGCCGTCACGAGGACGGCGGCGACGGCGAGCACGAGCCCGCGCGGGCGAGACAGCGACACGGTGATTCCCCCAGAGACGTGTGGTCCTTCGCGCGGATCATAGGCTGCCCGCGCCCCGTCGCGCCTCCCGTCGCAGGAACGACACGCACACCGGGCGCGGAGGGCCCTCGGGCAGGGCGTCAGCCGGACGGCGGCGGGTGGCCGGTCAGGGGTCCGAGGCTCGTGAGGGAGGAGACGGCGGGCTCGAGCCGCGCCACGAGCTCGTTCCCCCGCAGGAGAGCCTCTGCGGGGGCCACCACGCCGAGATCGCCGAACGCGGTGTCGCTGAGGACGTGCTCGAGCACACCGGCGCACGACGCCGACGCGAGCACCGCCTCGTCACGTGCCCCGGCCGGGGTCGCGCCGGCGACGACGGCGAGGAGGTGATGACGGAGCGGCTCGACGACCTCACGTCGCGGGCGGCAGCGCGGCGGCCTCCATCGGCGCACCCTGCGCGGCACGGCCAGCGCTGCCCCGCGCCGGACGACATCATTCCCCAGCCGGTCCCACAGGTCCGGGCCGATCGCGTCGAGCGCCTGCACGACCGGCACCGGGCCGGGGCCGGCCGCCGCCATCGCGGCGCCCCACGACGCGACGAGACCGCCGTCCCCGGTGCCGGCCGCGGGTCCCGGTCGGACCGCGGCGCCCCCGGGACCGTCGACCCACTCGGCCGCACCGCTCGCCACGACGTCGCAGAGCGCGGCGGCGCGGGCCGCGGTCACGACGGCGTGGTGGCGCGGCCGCAGCCACTGCTCGTCCTGGCCGAGCAGCCAGACCACGTGCGCGGCCGGCAGGTCATCCACGGCCCCACCCTCCCGGACCCGGTCGCCGAGAGGCGGCCGCCTGTCGTCGCCGCCTACGATCTCGCCTCCGCCCTGGACTCGCGCCGGTTGCGCAGGGCCACCTCCACCGCGGCCCCGACGACCAGCAGCTCGGCGACGACCGCCGCGGCGGCCCACCGGCCCCGGTGCTCGTGCGTCGCCTCGATGACCTTCAGTGCGCTGAGCAGCAGGCCGACCTGGATGAGCACGAGCGACACCCACCGGCGGCGTCGTCGCTCCACCGCGTCGTGCGCGTCCGACGTCATCGCTCCACCCCCGTCGCTCCCCGGCCACGGTCCCCCGGGTCCCTTCCGTCGGGGCAGTCTGCTGCCGGCCCCCGCACGCGTCAACCCGGCCCGGTCGGGGTAGCACTGGGATGACGCATCCGCGCCGTACCCGAGCGAGAGGAACCGACGTGTCCAGAGTCGTCGTCGTCACCGGAGCCAGTGGGGGGATCGGGCGAGCCACCGTCCGCGAGTTCGCCAGACGGGGCGACACGCTCGCCCTGGTCGCCCGCGGTGAGCGCGGGCTGGAGGCAGCCGCCGAGGAGGTCCGCGGGCTCGGGGCGCGAGCGCTCGTCGTCCCGACGGACGTCGCGGACGCCGACGCCGTCGAGGCCGCCGTCGAGCGCATCGAGAGCGAGCTCGGCCCGGTCGACGTGTGGGTCAACGTCGCGTTCACCTCGGTGTTCGCCCGCGTCGACGACATCCGCCCCGAGGAGTTCCGACGGGTCACCGAGGTCAGCTACCTCGGCTACGTCTACGCGACGATGAGCATCCTGCGCCGGATGAAGGAGCGCGACCGCGGCACGATCGTCCACGTGGGGTCGGCCCTGGCCTACCGCGGCATCCCCCTCCAGAGCGCCTACTGCGGCGCGAAGCACGCCATCCAGGGGTTCCACGAGGCCGTCCGCGCCGAGCTGCTGCACGAGCGCAGCGCCGTGCGGGTGACGATGGTGCAGATGCCGGCGGTCAACACGCCGCAGTTCTCCTGGGTGCTCTCGCGCCTCCCCCAGCAGGCACAGCCCGTGCCCCCGATCTACCAGCCGGAGGTGGCCGCCCGGGCGGTCGTGTTCGCGGCCGACCACCCCCGGCGCCGCGAGTACTGGGTCGGCGCGAGCACCGTCGGCACGCTGGCGGCCAACGCGGTCGTCCCGGGACTGCTCGACCGCTACCTCGGCCGGACCGGATTCGGGTCGCAGCAGACCGGTGAGCGCAAGCCCGACGACCAGCCGAGCAACCTCTGGGAGCCCGCCGACGGGCCGGACGGGCGCGACTTCGGCGCCCACGGCGCGTTCGACGACCGCGCCCACGCGCACAGCCCCCAGCAGTGGGTCGCGCAGCACTACCCGCTGCTCGCCGGCGCCGCCGCCGTCCTCGTGGCCACCGGTGCCGCGGTCGCCGGGAGGCGTCGGTGAGCGGCGGCTCCGCGCTCCTGCGGCTCGCGGGCGTCGCGGGGACCGCCTGGGGCGGGGTGCTCCTCGCACGGGGTGACGACGTGTGGCGCCGGCTCGAGGGCCGCTCGCCCGACTCCGTCGAGGAGCTCGCCATCCGGGCGCTGGGCGGCCGCCACCTCGTCCAGGGCGGCGTCCAGCTCCTCGCCCCCCGGGCCAGCCGCCGCGTCGCGGTCGGCGTCGACGTGGTCCACGCCGCGACGATGTTCGCCCTGGCCCTCGCGTCACCGTCCCGGCGCACCGTCGCCACGACCACCGGGGCCGTCGCCCTCGTCGGCGCCGCCCTCGGGGTGGCGGCCGGTCCCCGCTGACGTCCGCACCGGCCGCCGCCGGCCTCGTGCGACCGCGGAATCGCCGTGGGTGCCCGACGCCCCGGCAGCGGCGCTCGCGTGGCACTCTTCCCCCGGGGTTCGTCCACGCCATGGTCCCGGAGACCGCCCGGTCACGAGCCCACGCACCGACCACCGTCACTCGACCCCTGGGGACCTCCGTGATCCTGCTCGTCATCGCCGTGCTGCTCGTCGTCGCCGTGGTGCTCGCCTCGCGGGGCCGCCGCACGGGTGGGGCCTCGCGGCTCCCGCAGGTGCTCGCCGGTGTCGTCGTGCTCGGCGTCGTCGTCTGGGTCGTCGTCATCGCGGTGCAGGCCAACGGCGCCTGACCCGAGCGTCCACCGGCACCGACGGACCGCGTGCCAGCATGACGCCATGAGCGACGACCTGCGCCGCGCCCGGTGGGAGCGGGCGACGGAGTGGCCGCTGACCGTGGCCGCCCTCTTCTTCCTCGTGGCGTACGCGTGGCCGATCCTCGACCCGACGCTCTCCGGGGGATGGCTGACGGCCCTCGAGGTCCTGTCGCGGACGGCGTGGGCGGCCTTCCTCGTGGACTACCTCGTGCGCCTCCGGCTGGCCTCGCACCGGGTCGAGTTCGTCCGGCACAACCTCATCGACCTCGCGGTGGTCGTGCTGCCGCTGCTCCGGCCGCTGCGGCTCCTGCGGCTCGTCACCCTGCTCGCCGTCCTCAACCGCAAGGCCGGCGGGTCGCTGCGCGGCCGGGTGTCGGTCTACGTCGCGGGCGCGGCGCTCATGGTCATCCTCGTCGCGAGCCTCGCGGAGCTCCAGGCCGAGCGCGGCGCACCGGGCGCCCTCATCCGGACCTTCGGCGACGCGCTCTGGTGGGCCGCGACCACCGTGACGACGGTCGGGTACGGCGACCTCTACCCCGTGCCGACGCAGGGTCGGTGGGTCGCGGTCGGCCTCATGCTCGCCGGCATCGCGCTCATCGGTGTCGTGACGGCGACCTTCGCCAGCTGGCTCATCGAGCAGGTGGCCGAGATCGAGGAGACCTCGCGGTCGGCGACCGCCTCGGACGTCGAGGCGCTGTCGGCGCAGATCGCCCGCCTCCAGCGGACGGTCGACGAGCTGCGGGCCGGCTCCATCGGTGGTGACGCGGGTCAGCCGTCCGCGCCGGCGCCGCAGGCGGTCACCCGCCAGAGCACCATGGCACCGCCCGCGTCGACCCGCTCGAACCCCGGCGATCCCTCGACCTCGAGCCCGGCGTAGCCCTGGCGGCGACGGTCGTCCGTCCAGAAGCGCGAGCCTCCCGTCAGCACGTGGGTGACCCCGAGCCGACGGACGGCGGCGCAGACCTCGGGGCGCCGGGCGGCCTCGTCGAGCGAGCTGCCGACGAGGACGCGGTCGGGGTCCCAGGCACCGGTGAGGTGCGGGAAGAGCGCACGACGGTCGCCGAGCGGCCCGGTGAGGGCTGCGCCGTCGAACGGGTTGCCCGCGACGACGGCGTCCGGCCCGACCTCGCGCGGGAGCCGTCCGAGGAGGGCCGCGGCCGCGGGGTCGAGCATCGGCTCGGACCGGTACCACCGCGCGACGACGGACGCCGTGTCGGCCCACGACAGACCGCTCGTCGCGACCGCCACCGCGGCGAGCAGCGCGCCGCCCACGACCGCCGGGGACACCCCGCGGCGCAGGGCCGCCAGGCGCGCGGCGACCGCCTCGACGGCGAGCGCGGCCAGGGGCACGGCGCCCACCGCCGCGAGCGCGGCGAGGCGGAAGGCGTCGTCGTACCAGGGTCCGCTCGCGAGCCGCGCGACGACGGAGTCGCTGCCGGCGACGAGCGCGAAGAGCCCGCCGCCGACGACGTGCACCGCCAGGAGCCAGCGCAGGTGGGCCCGCCGCCAGGCCACGACGCACCCGACGAGGGTCAGGCCGGCGAGCAGAAGGGGCACGGGGAGCCGCTGCGGCGAGAGGAGCGCCCACTCCCCCAACGCCTGCGGAACCGTCTCGCGGGCCGGCCAGGACGTGCGCCGCGTGGCGGCGAACAGCGGTGACCACGCGACGAGCCAGACGGTGGCGGCGGCCGCGAGGAGCGCGAGGACCCGTCCGCGTCCGCCCGCCGGCCACCGGGTCACGAGGGCGACGACGACCCCGAGGACGAGCCACGTGACCGCGGTGTTGGGATGGGCGAGCACGAGCCCCGCCGCGGCGACCGGCAGCAGCACGACCGACGTGGGGGCGCCGACGGCGACCTCGCGTCCCGCCCCCAGGACCACGACGAGCAGGGCGAGCGCCGCGGGCAGCAGGGCCGTCCCCAGCGCGTTGGGCCAGAGGGTGCCGTAGGAGGAGAGGACGACCGGTGACGCGGTGACGCCGGCGGCGAGCGCCCCGGCGGCCGCGACGGCGACCGGACGGGGCCCGAGGGCGACGCGGGCGAGGGCGACGCACCCGAGCGGGTGGACGACGGCGACCACGACGAGCGCGACGGCGGTGGAGGAGACGACGACCGTCGAGCCGGCGACGCCGGCCACGAGCGCGACGAGGTCGTGCCAGGCCGCGGGGTAGAAGGCGTGCGTCAGCCCCGGCGCGTTGAGCGTGCCGAGGTCGAGCGAGGACCCGTCGCCGGTGGTCAGCACCCGCCAGGACGCCGACAGGTGGAAGACCGCGTCGAAGGTCTGCGGCCAGCGGGAGGGCTCGCCGACCCCGCGCACGTACCCGGCCGCGAGCGCCGCGCCCCCGGCCACCACGCCGACGACGGCCGCGACCCGGACGGACGCAGGCTCCGCGGCGCCCACCACCCCATCCGGCCGGACCGTCCGCACGAGCTGTCGTGCGCCGGCCGCGGCGGCCACGACGACGAGCGCCCCGACCCCGGCGACCACCGGCCCCCACGGCACCCCGAGGACGGACGCGGCGACCGCCGTCACCGCGAGCGTGCCTACGGACAGCACCGGCGCCAGGCCCACGCCGAGCACGCCCCGGACCCCCACGACCCGGCCCACCAGCAGCCCGGGCAGGAGCAGCGCGAGGAGCGCGGTGCCGACGGCCGGGGCGGTGCCCCACCACGTCACAGGACCGCCCGGAGGTGCTCGACCGCCGCGACGACGGGGCCGTCGTGCACGACGCGGCCGGCGTCGAGGACGACACCGCGGTCGCAGAGCCGCTCGACGAGCGGCAGGTCGTGGCTGACGACCACGAGCGTGCGCCCCTCGGCCGACAGCTGCCCGATCCGCGCGATGCACTTGTCCCGGAACGCCTCGTCCCCGACGGCGAGGACCTCGTCGACGAGGAAGACGTCGGGGTCGGTGTGCACCGCCACGCTGAAGGCGAGCCGGAGGAACATCCCGGAGGAGTAGAAGCGGACCTGGGTGTCGAGGAACGGACCGACGTCGGCGAACTCGACGATGTCATCGAAGCGGGCGCGGATGGCGCCCGGGTCCATCCCGAGGATCGCGGCGTTGAGGTGCACGTTCTCGCGGCCGGTGAGGTCGGGATGGAAGCCTGCCCCCACCTCGAGCAGCCCGGCGAGCCTGCCGCGCACCCTCACCCGTCCGCTGTCGGGGGACATGACCCCGGCGACGAGCTTGAGGAGCGTCGACTTCCCCGACCCGTTGCGGCCGAGCAGCGCCACCGACTCGCCCTCCCGGATGTCCAGGTCCAGCGTCTCGAGGGCCCGGAAGTCCTCGTGCCGCGGCCGGCCCTGGACCGCCCAGACCAGCCCTTCCTTGAGGGAGTGCGTGTGCCGCAGCCGGAAGTGCTTCGAGGCACCCTCGACCGAGACCGCGACCTGGTGCGCCACCTCAGAGCTCCTGCGCGAAGCGCCCGGAGAGGCGGCGGAAGACGAGCTGCCCGACCGCGAGCAGCACGAGCGACGTGGCGAGCGCGACGACCGTGCGGCCGACGAGCCCGTCGGGCAGCGCACCCGGCGCGGTCGCGGCGGGCCACGTCGCGCGGTGCACGAGATCGACCGCGACGGTCAGCGGGTTGTGCTGGTAGAGAGCGAAGCCCCACGACCCCGGCCCGAGGAGGCTCTCGACGAGGTGCGTCGGGTAGAGCACCGGCGAGGTC
The DNA here is from genome assembly GCF_000720925.1 of Phycicoccus jejuensis. GTDB lineage: Bacteria > Actinomycetota > Actinomycetes > Actinomycetales > Dermatophilaceae > Phycicoccus > Phycicoccus jejuensis. Next base: position 90,659 of record NZ_JOEE01000010.1, read on the forward strand.
CACACGATGACGGCCAGCACGAGGTCGACGACGTTCTCGACGTCGCGGAAGAGGACGTCGACCGCGGACAGCACGAGCCCGAGACCCGTCGACAGGAGCGCGACGAGCACCACGCAGGCGAGCAGCGCCAGGACGCCCACGCCGTCGGGTCGCCACCCGGACACGAGCGCGCCGACGACGAGGACGAGCACCTGCGGCAGCAGGTGGACGCCCGCGACGCACACGCTGGCGACGGGGAACAGCTCGCGCGGCAGGAAGACCTTGCGCACCAGCTCGCCGTTCGTGACGACCGAGCGGGTGGCGTTGCCCACCGCCTCCGAGAAGGCCGTGACGACGACGAGCCCCCCGAAGAGGTAGACGGCGTAGTCGGCGATCGTGTTCTGCCGCAGCACGAGACCGAGGCCGACGAAGTAGACGCCGAAGGTGACCGCGGGCTTGACGTACGACCAGCCCAGCCCGAGCACGGAGGCCCGGTAGCGGACGCGCAGCTCCTTGCGGACGAGGAGCGAGAGCAAATACCGCCGCCGCGCCACCTCCGCCAGCCCACCGCCGACGCCCTGGACGACGAGCTCGCTCACCGGCGGTCCATCCCGAGCGTGCGGCGCCAGGCGTCCTCGCCGGTCAGCTCCGGCAGCGCGCCGCGGTAGCGGGAGGCGAGCTCCGGCCAGCGCTGGAGCAGCTCGCGGTGCACGGCCACGGCCTCGGCGGTCGCGCGGGCCGCCTCCCCCCGCGAGCGGCGCAGCCACGCGAGCCCCGAGCCGTCCGCCGTCGCGACGAGGGCTGAGTCCATCCGCGCGAGGGACCACCACTTGGCGTCCGCGGCGGCGAGCTCGTGCTCGGGGGCTTCGACCGCCCGGGGCGGCACCGGGCGGGCCTGGTGCACCAGCCCGGCGCCACCGGCCAGCACCGTCCCCAGCCGGCCGGCCGGCGCGGTCGTGGCCGGCTCGCGACGACGTCGTTGGCGCGGGGTCACCGGCTCGAAGTCGTGGGCGTCGGGACGGACGCGGGCGTCGTCGTGGCCGGCCCGCAGGCGGCGCACCTCGGCCAGGGTGGAGCCGAGCTCGGGGTGCAGCGCCTCGGGCCCGCGCAGCACGTCGCGCAGCGCCCGGGTGCGCAGCGCGGCCGCGCCGTACTGCATCGCGAGGACGTGCTTGACCGACACGAGCAGGCTCTCGCGGACCAGCCGCCCGCCGCGGTCGTAGCGCGAGTGCAGCAGCGCGGCGACGATCCGGTTGCGCGCGTGGAAGTACGCCTGCCAGTCGGTGCTGTCGTCCTTGTCCGTCCACGGAACGTGCCAGACCGCGGCGCCGGGCAGCGAGACCGTCGGATGGCCCGCCGCGCCGGCCCGCAGCCCGAACTCGGCGTCGTCCCACTTGATGAAGAACGGCAGCGACAGCCCGACGTCACGCAGCACGGTGACGGGAACGAGGCACATCCACCAGCCGGTGTAGTCGGCGTGGAGGCGGCGGTGCAGCCAGGGGGTGCCGCGCAGGGTCCGGCGCGCCAGGTCGTGGTCGTGCACCGACGGCCCGGCCGGCGCCCACCGGAACTGCCACGGGCGCACGACCTCGGCGACGGCGTGCAGCACCGAGCGCTCGTGCATCGAGAACATGTGGCCGCCGACGACGGTCGGGCGGCGGCAGTGCCGGGCGAAGGCGACGGCCCGCGCGATGCCCTCGGGCTCGCACACGACGTCGTCGTCGAGGAGCAGCACGTGCTCGGAGCGTCCGGCGTCGAGCGTCTCGAGCATCGCGCGCGAGAAGCCGCCCGAGCCACCGAGGTTCGGCTGACGGATGACGCGCAACCGGTCGCCGAGGAGACGCTGCGCCTCCTCGAAGCCGGGGTCCGCCTCGACCGTGCGGGTGCCCTGGTCGACGACGAGCACCTGGTCGAGGACGTCGGCGAGCTCGTGGGCGGCGCCGAGCTGGGCGAGCAGCGCGGCGCACGAGGAGGGTCGGTCGAACGTCGTGATGCCGACCGTCGTGCCGCCCGCGGGCCGCCGCCCGTCGCCGTCGACCGGCGCGGCCCAGTCGGCCTGCTCGAGGACGAGGTCCTCGTCGCCGGCCACGAGGTCGAACCAGTACCAGCCGCCGTCGGCGAAGGTGTCCAGCGGCAGGCGGAGCTCGTGCGTCGCGGCGCCCCCGACCCGGCGGGAGGTCACCCGCGCGCTCGCGCCGCGGGCCGAGGACCGGTAGACCATGAGCACCCCGCGGCCGCTCGTCCGGACCCGCAGGACGACCTCGCGCACACCGGTCCACCGGCGCCAGTACGAGGCCGGGAAGGCGTTGAGGTAGGTGCCGAACGACGTCCCCCCGCCGGCGGGGACCCGGTAGGACCGTCGGCCCAGCACCTGGTCGGGGTGCTGGTCGGACGGCAGGGACGGGGGCGGCGGCTCGTCGGCGGCCACCGGCTCCTGGACGTGGCGCCCGTCGACGTAGAGGGGCAGCACGTCGAGGTCGCCGTCCAGCGGGAGGACGACCCGCGCGACGACGTCGAGCGCGCTCACCGGGCCCCCACCGCGGAGCGCGAGACGAGAGCGTCGAGCTCGTTGTCGACGAAGGTGAGCGCCGAGGCGATCGCCATGTGCATGTCGAGGTACTTGTAGGTGCCGAGGCGCCCGCCGAAGTGCACGCCGACGGCGCGCTCGGTCGCGGCCAGCTCGCGGTAGGCGGCGAGCCGCTCCCGGTCCGCGGAGGCCGCGACCGGGTAGTACGGCTCGTCGTCGGGCCCGGCGAACCGCGAGTGCTCGCGCACGACGACGGTCCGGTCGCTCGGGTAGTGGGTGCGCTCGGGGTGGAAGTGGCGGAACTCGAGCACCCGCGTCCACGGGACCGACTCGTCGGCCTCGTTGAGGACGGCCGTGCCCTGGTGGTCGCCGACCGGGAGGACCTCCTGCTCGAAGTCCAGTGTGCGCCAGCCCAGCCGACCGTGCGCGTGGTCGAACCAGCGGTCGACGGGCGCGGTGACGACGACGGGCACCTGCCCCACGAGCCGGTCGCGGTGCAGCGCGTGACCGCGCTCGAGGACGTCGGTCTCGAGACGCACCTCGATGCGCGGGTGGTCGAGCATCCGGGTGAGCCAGGCGGCGTAGCCGTCGACCGGCAGGCCCTCCCAGGTGTCGTTGAAGTACCGGTTGTCGTAGGTGAAGCGGACCGGGAGGCGGCTGATGACCTCGGCGGGCAGCTGCGTCGGGTCGGTCTGCCACTGCTTGGCCGTGTACCCGCGGACGAAGGCCTCGTAGAGCGGCCGGCCGATGAGCGAGACCGCCTTCTCCTCGAGGTTGCGCGGCTCGCCGGTCAGCTCGGCGGCCTGCTCCGCGACGAGGGCCCGGGCCGCCTCCGGCCCGTGGGCGCTGCGGAAGAACTGGTTGAGCGTGCCGAGGTTGATCGGCATCGGGTAGACCTCGCCGCGGTGGACGGTCCAGACGCGGTGGACGTAGTCGGTGAAGGCCGTGAACCGGTTGACGTACTCCCAGACCCGCGCGTTGCTCGTGTGGAAGAGGTGGGCGCCGTACCGGTGCACCTCGATGCCCGTCTCCGGCTCGGTCTCGCTCCAGGCGTTGCCGCCGACGTGGTCCCGGCGCTCCACGACGAGCACGTCCAGGCCACGACGGGCCGCCTGCTCGGCGATGGTCAGCCCGTAGAGCCCCGAGCCGACGACGACGAGGTCCGCGCGCGTCACGCCTGCTCCTCCGCCGTCGTGCGGGCGGACGGCGGGACGGGGCGCCCCCCGGTCGGCGGGCGGTTCCGGTCCGTCGCCACGGGCAGGGTGAGCTCCGGGCTCGCCGTCGCCGTCGCGGCGGTGGTCGTGAAGGTGTGTCGGTAGGCCCGGCGGCGCAGCGTGGTCGGGACGAGGCGGTAGCCCCCGCGGACGACGGTGTTGCGCACCATCTGCGCGGGGGTGGTGAAGCCCTCGTCGTGCAGCCGACGCTGGAGCCGCAGCTCCGAGCGCAGCTGTCCCAGACCGCCCTTGCGCTCGTAGGCGCCCGCTCCGACGCGGTAGCGCACGAGGGGCTCGGCGAGGTTGGCGACCCGTGCGCCGTCGGCGATCATCCGGGCGAAGACCCAGTAGTCCTCCATGAGCGGGAGCTCGCGGTAGCCGCCGGCCGCGAGGACCGCGCTGCGCCGGTAGACGACGGTCGGGTGGTTGAACGGGTTGCGCCAGCGCGCGACCTCGGCGATCTCGCGGGGCGTGGTGGGCGGGACGCGCAGCACACCGCCCTCGCCGGCCCGCACGTCCGTCTCCTCCACCTCGAGCACCGCGGCACCGACGAGGTCGGCCCCCGCCTCGATGACGGGGAGCTGGACGAGGAAGCGGTGGGGCAGCGAGATGTCGTCGGCGTCCATCCGGGCGACCACGTCGTGGCGGCAGGCCGCCAGACCGCACTGGAGGGCCTGCGCCAGACCGACGTTGTGCGACAGCCGGAGCCGACGCACCGGCACCGGCGACCCGGACTCGAGCCACTCCAGGGTGGAGGCGAGGTCGGGCCCGACGTGGCCGTCCTGCACGACGACGATCTCGTCGGGTCGCCGCAGCTGCTCGTGCACGGTGCTGCGGAACGCCGTGACCAGGTGGTCGGGACGGTCCCCGCGGTAGACGGGGAGGAGCAGGGAGAAGGGTTCGCTCACGTCGTGGACGCTAGGGACGGCAGGGGTCCGGACGGTGAACCCGCCACGACCGGGAGGTGATCGCTGACCGGCCGTCCGCCCACGGACGCCACGGACCGACACGTCCCGCTCCCCCGCCGTTCACCTGCGGGTCGCGCCGGCGCCGCGGCGCGGTCCTAGCGTCGGGGACGTGGCACCACTCGAACCCCGCGTCGTGGCCGTCGTCGTCACCTACCGGCGACCGGAGCTGCTGTCCGTGGGCCTGGCCGCGCTCGCCGGCCAGGACCGCCGCCCGGACCACCTCGTCGTCGTCGACAACGCCGACGACCCGGCGACCCGCGAGGTCGTCGAGCGCTGCGACCTCCCGACCACCTACCTGCCGTCCTCGACGAACCTCGGCGGGGCGGGCGGCTTCGCCTACGGGGTGCTCACGGCCCGCGCCCTCGGTGCCGACCTGGTCTGGCTGGCCGACGACGACGGCCGCCCGGCGACGCCGTCGACCCTCGCCGCCCTGCTGGCCGCGGCCGACGCCGAGGGACTGGAGGTCGCCGCCCCGCTGGTCCTCGACGTCGACGCCCCGGAGCGCCTCGCCTTCGGGCTGCGCCGGGGGACGCGGCGTGCGTCGCTGCGCTCCGACCTGCCCACCACTGGCGTGGTCCGCGGAGTGGCCAACCCCGTCAACGGGATGCTCCTGTCGACCCGGGCGCTCGACGCGATCGGCGTGCCGGACCCCCGGCTCGTCGTGCGCGGCGACGAGGTCGAGATGCACCGCCGCCTCGTGCGCAGCGGCCTGCCCTTCGCGACCGTCCTCGACGCGACCTGGCTGCACCCGTCCGGCACCCGCGACGTCGTGCCGCTGCTCGGCGGGTCGGTGCCGGTCTACGTCCCCGCCGACCCGGAGCGGGCCAAGGTGGCCTACCGCAACCTCGGCTGGCTGACGAGCCAGCCCGGGATGCGCTGGCGCCGCTGGCCGGACGAGGCGCGCTACGCCTGGTACCACCTCGTCGTCCAGCGCGACCCCGACGGCTGGCGCGTCTGGCGCGAGCGCTCGGCCGCCGGGCGCCGCGAGCAGTTCACCCCCTCACCCTGACGGCGGGGAAGGCCGGCCACGCCGCAGTGCCCGACCGTGCAGCAACCGACACATCCGACGACTCCTGCACACCCCGAACCCGCCGACCGTGCAGCAATCGACACATTCGACGATTGCTGCACACCGCCCGGGGGCCGGCCGGCTAGCTGTCGAAGCCGATACCGACGGCGTCCATCGCCCGCAGCCAGAGGTTGCGGCGCCCGGTGCGGTCCTCCGCGGCGAGGCTCGCCCGGGTCAGGCGCACCCCGAGGCCGCGCACCGGCTCCGGCGGGAACGGCAGCGGCTTGCGGCGCACCATCCCGAGCCGGGTGACCTCGGTGTCGCGACCGTGGACGAGGTCGAGCGCCACCCGCGCGCCGAAGCGCGTCGAGGCGACGCCCAGGCCGGTGTACCCGACGGCGTAGGCGAGCCGGCCCCCCATCGCCGTCCCGAAGACCGGGGTGAAGCGCGACGTCGTGTCGATGACGCCCGCCCACCGGTGCGTGAACCGGACGCCCTCGAGCTGCGGGAAGATCCCGAGGAAGTGGCGGGCGAGCAGGTCGTGCGACCCCGACTGCTCCAGCCGCGGGTCGATGCGCCCCGGGAAGTGGTAGTTGGCGTCGTAGCCGCCGAAGAGCACGCGGTCGTCGAGGGTGCGCCGGTAGTAGTGGAACTGGTTGCCGGCGTCGGTCAGGCCCTCGCGCCCCTCCCAGCCGACCGACGCGAGCTGCGCCGGCGTCAGGGGCTCGGTCATGAGCACGTGGTCGTAGACGGGCAGCGTGTACAGCGCGAGCCGCTTGAGCACGCCCCTGAACGCGCCAGTGCCGAGCACGACCCGGCGCCCGTGGACGCTCCCCCACTCGGTCCCGACGCGCACGCCGTCGCCGTCCTCGTCGAGGCGGGTGACCGCGGTGTCCTCGTGCAGGCGCACCCCGAGCCGCTCGGCGGCCTCGGCCAGGCCCCACACCAGCCGCGCCGGGTCGACGAGGCCGACGGTGGGGTCGTGCATCCCGGCGAGGTAGCGCGGCGAGTCCACCCGGGCCCGCGCCTCCCGCGCCGTCAGCAGCTCCGTCGGCACCCCGTGCGCCCGGTGCAGCGCGTGCGCCTCGCGGACGGTCTCGACCTGGCGCTCGTCGAGGGCGAGGGTCAGTTCACCGGGGACGTGCAGGTCGCAGTCGATGCCGTACCGCGCGACGGTGGCGGCGAGCGCGGCGAAGTTCTCGGCCCCGAGCCGCTCGAGCGTGGGCACCTCGTCCGGCCAGCAGGCCACCCCCTGACCGAGCCCGTGCGTCAGCGACGGCGAGACGAACCCGCCGTTGCGTCCCGAGGCGGCGACGCCGAACCGCCCGCGCTCGACCAGCACGACGTCGCACGACGGGTCGTCCTCCTTGGCCTGGACCGCCGCCCACAGCCCGGTGAACCCACCGCCGACGACGACGAGGTCCGCGCGGTGGCCGTGCCCGGTGAGCGGCGCGCGGGCCGGCGGCCGCAGCGCCGGGCGGTCGGTCCAGAACACGTCCGGGACGGCGTCGGCGAGGGAGGCGTGTGCGGCACCCGGGGAGACGGCCATGCCCCGCATCATGCCCGAGCGGCACCGTCGGCGACGAGTGGTCGTCCACGGGATCCGTCACCGCAAGACGAGGACACCTCCGGATCGAGACGGTCACACGCACACCTGGCTTCTCGATCCGTCGCGTGGCAGCATCCGGGGATGCCCCAGCGCCTCCTCGCCGACGACGTGACCCGGCTGCCGCTCGCCCACGAGGCCCTGCCGGCCGAGGAGGTCGTCGACGGCGACCCGACGGCCGCCGTGCAGACGCTCGGCGCCGTCGGCGGGGTCGAGGTCGGGGTCTGGGAGATGTCCGCCGGCACCGCCCGTGACACCGAGGTGGACGAGGTGTTCGTCGTTCTGTCCGGTTCGGGCACAGTCGAGTTCGAGGACGGAGAGCGCATCCGCCTGGCCCCGGGGACGGCCGTCCGGCTGCACGCCGGCGAGCGCACGGTGTGGAGCATCGAGGAACCGCTCCGGAAGGTGTGGGTCGCCTGAGGGCTCCGGCAGGCGCTGGAGGTGCGGGGAGGTCTCGGAACGGTCACAATGCGCCCCATCCGCCCCATCGGACGACCCCGGCTTGCCACGAACCGCACCGGCATCAGTAGGTTCCCTGTGCATGAGCGAAGCCCTGGTCGTCCTCAAGGACGTCAACAAGCACTTCGGTGACCTCCACGTGCTCAAGGACATCACCCTCGAGGTCGGCCGCGGCGAGGTCGTCATCCTCATCGGACCGTCCGGGTCCGGGAAGTCCACCCTCTGCCGGACGATCAACCGCCTCGAGACCTTCGAGTCCGGCTCGATCACCATCGACGGCAAGGCCCTGCCCGAGGAGGGCAAGGAGCTCGCCGCGCTGCGGGCCGACGTCGGGATGGTCTTCCAGTCCTTCAACCTCTTCGCCCACAAGACGATCCTCGAGAACGTCACGCTCGGGCCGATCAAGGTCCGCGGGATGAAGAAGGCCGACGCCGAGAAGCGCGCCACCGAGCTGCTCGAGCGCGTCGGTGTCGCGCACCAGGCGCAGAAGTACCCCGCGCAGCTGTCGGGCGGCCAGCAGCAGCGCGTGGCGATCGCCCGCTCGCTCGCGATGGACCCGAAGGTCATGCTCTTCGACGAGCCGACCTCCGCGCTCGACCCCGAGATGATCACCGAGGTCCTCGACGTCATGGTCGAGCTCGCCAAGAGCGGCATGACGATGATCGTCGTCACCCACGAGATGGGCTTCGCCCGCAAGGCCGCCAACCGCGTCGTGTTCCTCTCCGACGGGCAGATCGTCGAGGAGAACACGCCGGAGGAGTTCTTCACCAACCCCCGCAGCGACCGCGCCAAGGACTTCCTCGGGAAGATCCTGACCCACTGACCGGGGCGGCCGACCGGGCCACCCGACGACCACGAGTCGACCAACACCAGGAGGAACACCGACATGAAGAGCACCCGGATCGGACTCGTCGCCGCGGCGGCGGTCCTCGCGCTCACGGCGAGCGCCTGTGGCTCCGACGACGGCGGGGAGGGCTCCGGCGGCGACGGCATCAAGATCGGCATCAAGTTCGACCAGCCCGGTCTCGGCCTGAAGAAGGGCAGCGACTACGCCGGCATGGACGTCGACGTCGCGAAGTACGTGGCCAAGCAGCTCGGCCACGAGGAGGGCGACATCCAGTGGGTGCAGGCCCCGAGCGCCCAGCGCGAGAACCTGCTGAGCACCGGCCAGGTCGACATGATCGTCGCGACCTACTCGATCACCGACGAGCGCAAGGAGAAGGTCGGGTTCGCCGGACCGTACTTCGTCGCCGGCCAGGACCTCCTCGTGCGGGCCGACGACTCCTCCATCACCGGCCCCGACAGCCTCGACGGCAAGAAGCTGTGCTCGGTCACCGGCTCGACCTCGGCGCAGAAGGTCAAGGACGAGGTCGCGGGCGTCAACCTCCGCGAGTTCGGCACCTACTCCGAGTGCGTCACCGCGCTCGTCTCCGGCGGCGTCGACGCGCTGACCACCGACGACACGATCCTCGCCGGCTACGCCGCGCAGGACCAGTACAAGGGCAAGCTCAAGGTCGTCGGCCAGCCGTTCTCGCAGGAGAACTACGGCATCGGCCTCAAGAAGGGCGACACCGCCACCTGCCAGAAGGTCACCGACGCCATCAACAAGATGATCACCGACGGCGACTGGCAGAAGATCGTCGACGCGAACCTGGGCCCGGCGGGCTACAAGCCGCCGGCGGGCAACCCGCCCACCCCGGACGCCTGCTCCTGACCGCAGCCCGTCCGGACCCGCGCACCGCCCGCCCCTCGGGGCGGGCGGTGCCGGTCCCGAGGGCCACCGCCCCGGCCGAAAGGTGAGGTGATGGGCGACATCATCGGCAACTACGACATCCTCGGTGCCTTCTGGGTGACGATCCAGCTCTCCGTGCTCTCCGCGCTGGGCTCGCTCGTCATCGGCACCGTGCTCGCGGTCTTCCGCGTCTCCCCCGTCCGCGTCCTGCGGGCCCTCGGGGCGTTCTACGTCAACGTCCTGCGCAACACGCCGCTGACGCTCCTCATGGTCTTCAGCATCCTCGGGATGAGCATCATCCTCGGGCTGCAGCTGAGCCAGGACCAGGCCCGCGACTCCTACTGGTGGGCGGTCATCATGCTGTCGGTCTACCACGCGGCCTTCGTCTGCGAGGCGATCCGCAGCGGCGTCAACACCATCCCCGCCGGGCAGGCCGAGGCCGCCCGCTCCATCGGGCTGACCTTCGGCCAGTCGATGCGCGAGGTGCTGCTGCCGCAGGCGTTCCGTGGCGCCATCGCGCCGCTCGGCTCGACCCTCATCGCGCTCATCAAGAACACGACGGTGGCCGCGGTCATCCTCGGCACCGCCGAGGCCGCCGGCCTCCTCGCGCAGATCACCGAGAACGAGGGCGCGAGCCTGCCGACGTTCTTCCTCTTCGCCCTCGGCTTCGTCATCCTCACGCTGCCGATCGGCCTCGCGGTCACCTCCCTCTCCCGACGTCTGGCGGTCAAGCGATGAGCAGCGACAGCGTCCTCTTCGACGCCCCCGGTCCGCGGGCCCGACTGCGGCACAGCGTCCTCACGGTCATCGGGGTCCTCCTCGTGGTCGCCGGTGGGTGGATCGTCTACCGCAAGATGTCGGAGGCCGGCCAGCTCGACCCGGCCCTGTGGACCCCCTTCGTCACGGACCCCGCCGTGTGGACCGAGTACCTGCTCCCCGGCTTCTGGGAGACCCTCAAGGCCGCGGCCGCGTCGGTCGTCCTCGCGGGCGTGTACGGCCTGGTCTTCGGGATGGGCCGCCTCTCGCACGTGCGCGCGGTGCGCTGGGTGAGCGGTGTCGTCGTGGAGTTCTTCCGCTCGGTGCCGGTCCTCCTCATGATGGTCTTCCTCTTCTTCGGCTACTTCGCGACCGCGACGTGGCTGCCCAACCAGTACGCCCCGATGGCCGCCGTCGTCGTCGGCCTGACGCTCTACAACGGCTCGGTCATCGCCGAGCTCGTGCGCTCGGGCGTGCACTCGCTGCCCGCCGGGCAGGCCGAGGCCGGCCTCTCGATCGGCCTCTCCCCCAGCCAGACCCTGCGCAGCATCCAGCTGCCGCAGGCGCTGCGCGCGATGCTGCCCGCGCTCGTCGGGCAGCTCGTCGTCGTCCTCAAGGACACCGCGCTCGGCACCGTCGTGCTCTACCCGGAGCTCCTCACCGCCGCGAAGACGCTGGGGTCCGCGTACGCCAACACGCTGCAGGCGTACATCGTCGCGGCGGCGGTGTTCGTGCTCGTCAACTACGCGCTGACCGTCCTCGCGGGCCGCGTGGAACGCTGGCTCGGCCGGCGCGGTCGCTCGGCCGGTACGCCCCGCTCGGCGGCGGTGCCCTCGGACACGGTGCCGACCGCGGAGGCCACGAGCAGCAGCGCCCGCTGACGTCTCGGTGCCGCCCCGCGATGGGGCGGCACCGAGGTCTCAGGGCACGACGGGCGGACGGGTGTTCCAGCTCGTCTCGTCGGCCCAGTTCGTGTGGTCGTCGAACCAGTTCGGGCCGCCGTCCGAGGCCAGCCACACCTCGTTGCCGTAGGAGCGCCAGTAGCGGGTAGGGGCGTCGTACGCCGACCACGAGGTGCCCTGACCGTTGTTGCCCAGGTGCGGGCAGAACGTCGCCGACTGCCTCCACGCCGAGGTCCCGTCCGGCACCTCGATGACCATCCGCATCTCGCTCGTGTGCCGGATCAGGCGGTCCGGGTAGTTCGTCGACCGGAACGAGACGCACCGGGCGTCCGCGAGCCCCGGTTCCAGGGTCCAGGTGGAGTCGTAGGTGCCGACGGGGTCGCTCATGGAGATGGGGTCGACGTAGAGGCGGAAGGCCCAGTGCCTCAGGTACGAGGTGCTGTCGCCGACCGTCGACCGCGAGAACGACCAACGGCCGCTCGTCGGCGGTCCGGTCCGACCGGCGGCGTGGTGCCGCGGGACGTCGGTGGGCGTCAGCGCGGACGTGTAGTAGGACGCGAAGGCGAGGCTGCCCGCGAGGGCCGTGCTCGACGCCTCACCCGGCCAGCGCGAAGCCAGGACCCCGTGCCCCCCGTTGCCGATCCGCCAGTACTGCGACAGGCCCGAGCTCGTCGTGACGGACGGGTCCGAAGCGACGAGCACATCCTCGTCGTCGCGCTCAGCCGGAGGTGCGACCCGTCCCCGGCAGGGGCAGCGTGAAAGTGAAGCAGGCACCGCCCTGAGCGCGCGTGCGGCCGGTCAGGTCGCCGCCGTGGAGTCGGGCGATGTCGCGGGCGATGGCCAGCCCGAGGCCCGACCCGTTGTGCGCGCGGGTGTCGCTGGCGTCGGCCTGGACGAACGGCTCGAAGATCCGCTCCTCCATGCCCGCCGGGATGCCCGGCCCCTCGTCCTGCACCTCGACCCGCACCCACCGCGCGTCGTGCGAGACCCGCACCGTGACCGGCGCCCCGGCCGGGGAGAACTTCGCCGCGTTGACGAGCAGGTTGGTGACGACCTGCACGACGCGGTCGGGGTCGACGTGCACCGGGGTCGGCTCGGCGCCGCCGTGCACGACCACGTCGGTGGCCCCCCGCGCGGTCGAGGAGTCGGCGACCGCCGACGCGACGAGGTCCTCGACGACCTCGTCACGGTGGCGCAGCACGATCCGCCCGGTCCGCAGCCGCTCGGTGTCGAGGATGTCCCCGACGAGCCGCACGAGCCGGTCCGCGCTCGCGGTCGCGACGTCGACGAGCCGGGACGCCGGCGCCGGCAGCTCACCGACCGCGCCGCCCCCGAGGAGCCCGAGCGCCCCGCGCAGCGACGTGAGCGGGGTGCGCAGCTCGTGGCTGGCCATCGCCATGAACTGGTCCTTCATCCGCTCGACCGCCCGGGCGGCCTCGACGTCGCGCAGGATGACGACCGCGCCGCGGCCGGTCTGCATCGGTGAGACCATCCACTCGGCCGCGAAGGAGGTGCCGTCGGGTCGGACGTGGCGGGCGCGCGTGGGCAGCCGCGGGTCGGACATCGCCTCGTCCGGGGCGCTCGGGCGGTTCAGCACGTCGGTGTCGAGGCTGCCGAGCACGTCCTCCCGCGCCAGCCCCAGCAGGTCCGCGCCGGCCCGGTTGACGAAGGTGACGACGCCGTGGTCGTCGACGCCGAAGATGCCCTCCTCGACCGAGTCGAGCACCGTCGAGAGGCGGTCGCTGAGGTCGCGCAGGTCGGCCGCCCGGGCCGCGAGCTCGGCCTCGGCATGGTGCCTCTCGACGCTCCGCCCGAGCTGGACGCCGACCTGCGCCATCACGTCGAGCAGGCCGGGCTCGACCTCGGTCTCCTCGCGCGAGAACACCTGCACCACACCGACGGTCCGGTCCCTGACCGTGATCGGCAGCGCCATCGCCGTGCGCAGCCCGAGGGCGCGGACGGCGTGCGCGGAGGCCGAGCCGTCCGACGCGTCGACCGCTTCCCAGGCGGGACCGCCGCGCCGCATCGCCTCGGCGACGACCGGGAGGGAGGCGACGCCGGCGGTCTCGACCTCGCGCCGCAGGCCCTCGGTGCACAGCCCGTCGACGGCGAGCCACAGGTGCGTCGGGTCCGCACCGCAGGGGCGTCCGTCCGACCGGCCGTCGCCGGACGGCGCGCCGTCCGGGGCGAGGCAGGCGTGCGCGAGGTCCCACCCCCCGAGGTCGAGCAGCGCCCGGAGGGTCTGCTGCACGGCCGACTCCACGTCCGGCGCGGCGTTCGCCGCGGACGCGACGGTGCCGAGCAGCTCGAGGACCTGGCGCTGCGCGCGCAGGGCCTCGGCCGCGGCGCGCCGGTCGGTCAGGTCCTGGGCGACCTCGGCGTAGCCCTGCAGCCCGCCCCGGGCGTCGCGCAGCGCGGTGACGGTCGAGCTCATCCAGCCGAGCGAGCCGTCCCGTCGCACCCGCCAGCCCTCGTCGCGCGAGACCCCCTCGGCGCGGGCCCGGCGCAGGATCTCCTCGGACGCCACTCCACCCTCGCCCGGGTGCAGGACGGCCACGTGCCGGCCCACCACCTCGGCCGCCTCGTAACCGAACACCTGCGTGGCGCCCGCGTTCCAGCTCGTGACGACGCCGTCCTCGTCGAGGTGGACGATCGCGTGGTCCCTGACCTGCTCGACGAGCATCCGGAACCGTTGCTGCTGCGACGAGAGCGCCTCCTGCAGCGCGCGCCCGTCGGTGATGTCCCGGAAGCTCCAGACCCGCCCGACGACCTCCCCGTCGACGGACTGGGGTCGCGAGTAGCGCTGGAAGACACGGCCGTCCTCGAAGAGGATCTCGTCGAAGCTCGTCTCCTCGGTCGCGGAGTACAGGTACTCGATGCGCGCCTTGAAGGCTACCGGGTCGGCGACCTGGGCCACGACCGCGTCGAGGACCGCCTTGTCGTCGCCGGCCGCGAGCAGCGCCGGCGGGACGCGCCACATCGTGGCCCACTTCTCGTTCCACCCCGCGAGCCGGCCGTGCCGGTCGACGACGAGGATGCCGTCGACCGTCGACTCGAGCGTGGCGCTGAGCAGGGCCGCCGACTCCAGGGAGCGGGCGCGGTCCTCGAGCATCCGCTGGGCCCGCAGGGTCATCAGCTCGAGCCACTCCAGCGTGTCGTCGGTCTCGGGCGAGGGCATCGCCACGAGCCGCACCGACTCGCCGCGCGACCCGGTCCGGGTCACGTCCTCCGGCACGGCCGCCCCTGCGTCGAACGCCGCCGCCGTCACCGAGACGTGCAGGCCGTCGCGGAAGGACACCTCGCAGCGCTCGGCCGCGCACAGCTCCATCGCCGTGTGTACGAGCGGCTCGAGGGCCTCCCCCAGGGTGCTCCCGGCGCTGGTGAGGTCGACGAGCCGGCCGTGCGCCGCCACCTTGAGCTCGGAGCGCCGCAACGAGGTCACGTCGACGAACACCCCGTCGAACACTGGGCCGTGGACGGGGTCCTCGACGACGGTCGCCTCGTCGAGCACCCACACCAGCCGGCCGTCGTGCCGCACGAAGCGGTACTCGGAGACGAGGACCCCGAGCTCGAGCCCCGCCTCCTCCCGCAGCAGCGCCGCGTCGCGGTCCGCCGGGTGCAGGCGCGACTCCCAGAAGTCGACGTCGGCGAGCAGCTCGTCGCGGTCGAGCCCGAACATCTCGCGGACGCCACCGCCCACCGACACGAACTGCCCCCGGGCGCCCGGGACCGACCGGTAGGTCATGACCCGCCGCGCGGGGACGCGGTCGACCGCCGGCGCGCGGACCGCCGTCTCCGTTGGCATCGAGGCCCCTCCTGACACCGGACGACCACCTCGCCGGTCAGGCGGCAGCGTAGGTCGCGCCCCCGCCTCCTGATGCCTCGCGCACGCAGACACTGGCCGAACGGCTGTCCCCCAGAGTTTCCGCAGACACGGCCTTGACCGGTCCTTCACACTGCCGCCATGAACATCTCAGAGGGAACGGACTCCCCCTGGCACGTGCTGGTCGTCGACGACGACGAGCTGGTCCTCGAGGTCGCGTCGCTGAGCCTGCGCGCCGTCGGAGGGTTCACCGTCGAGACGGCCGTCGACGGGACCCACGCCGTCGAGGCCTGCCGTCTCCGGCTGCCCGACCTGGTGCTGCTCGACATGATGATGCCGGGGATGGACGGCGCCGAGACGGCGCGGGCCATCAACGGCCTGCCCGGTGCCTCGGCGCTCCCCGTCGTCGTGCTCACGGCCAAGGGCGAGGCCGTGCGGGACGGCATCGACGGCACCTCCGTCCTCGCGGTCCTCGAGAAGCCCTTCGACCCGATGACGCTGCCCGACCGCCTCCGCGAGGTGCTGGTCCGCGCATGAGCACCACACCCTCGACCACCACGCCGGACGAGCTCGGGCACCCACCGCAGGCGTGGGCGGCCCGGGGCCGTCGACGCCTGACCCGCTCGCTCGGCGTTGCCCTCGTGACGTCCGTCCTCGCCCTCGGGGCCGTCCTCGCCCTGCTCGGGGCGCCCGACACCGGCTCGGGCGGACGGGCCGCGCTCGCCCTCGTCGCCGTCGTCGCCTCGGCCGCCGGGGCCGTGGTCGCGCTCCTGGCCTGCCGGTCGCTGCTGCGCGACGTCGACCGTGAGGCGGGACGGCTCCGCTCCGCCGCCGGCGCCGCCCGCGCCGCCGCCGTCGAGATGGAAGCCGCGCAGTCGCTCTCGCACGTCGGCTCGTGGTCCTGGGACCCGACGTCCGATGACGTCACCGTCAGCCCGGAGTTCCGACGGATCCTCGGGATCCGTTCCACCACAGGCCACCTCACGACGCAACAGGTCCTGAAGGCTGTGCACCCGGACGACCGCGACCGCCTCGCCGTACCCGAGCTGCGCCGCAGCACCGAGACCGGTGAACCCGTCGACTTCACCTGCCGGGTCTCCGCGCCGCGCGGCGACCTCCTCGAGGTGCGGGTCCGAGCGCGCGTCGACGCGCCGGGCGGGATCCTGCGCGGCACGCTCCAGGACGTGACCGAGGAGCGGCACGCCGAGCTGCTGCGGGCCCAGTTCCTCTCGGTCGTCAGCCACGAGATGCGGACGCCGCTGACCTCCATCCGCGGCGCGCTCGGGCTCATCACCGGTGGCGCCGCCGGTCCGGCGAGCCCGGCGGTCCACCGGATGGCCAGCGTCGCCCTCAGCGGCACCGAGCGCCTCGTCCGCACCGTCAACGGCGTCCTCGACCTCGAGCGCGCCCGCACCGGTTCGGACGGGCTCACCCTCGACCTCGTCCCCGTCGACCTCGACGAGGTGGTCCGGGCCGCCGTCGACGAGGTCGAACCCCAGGCCGACAGCCGCAACGTCCGGATCCGGGTGACCTCGGCCGGACCCACGCACCTCATGGCGGACGCCGACCGGCTCGTCCAGGCCCTCGTCAACGTCCTCGGCAGCGCCGTCCGGCACAGCCCGGTCGACGGCTCGGTGCGCGTGTCCGCGGAGATCCGCGACACGACGGCCGTCATCGCCGTCACCGACCTCGGGCCGCTCGTGTCCACCGCCGCGCTGGCGACCCTCTTCGACCGCTCGACGGGCACGTCGGGCCCGGCATCCGGCCGCGGCGGCGACGGGGCCAACCTCGGCCTGAGCATCAGCCGGGCGATCGTCGAGGCCCACGGGGGCCGGGTCGCGGCCACCTCGCGGCCGGACGCCGGGACCACCCTCACGCTCGAGCTGCCGCTGCCCGTGCCGGCCTCCGACGACGCACCGCCGTCGACGGCCGGCGTCGTCGTCGTCGACACGGACGGCGCCGCCGCCGACCGGGTCGCGGGCCTGCTCGGCGCCGCTCCCGCGGACGTCGTGAGCCGCTCCGGCCCCGCGACGGTGGCCGCCGCCGCGGCCGCTCGCCGCCCCACCGCCGTCGTGGCCGGCGACCGCGTCCCGGGCGAGCCCCGCTGGGACCTCGTCGAGCGACTGCAGGCCGACCGCCAGCTGGCCGACGTGCCCGTCGTGCTCGTCGCCGGCCCGGACGGCGTCCGCGCGGGGGAAGGTCCCGCCCCGTCGACCGAGCCCGAGGGGACCTCGGTGGCCGAGCTGCTCGCCGGGTCACGCCGGGCGCTCGTCCTCGCCGACACCGCCGACCGCGCCGAGGAGCTGCGCCAGCGCTACACCGACCGGGGCCTCCTGTGCCGCACCGTGACCCGGGCGGCGAAGGTGTCGGCGGTCGTCGACCACCACGACTTCCACCTCGTCGTCGTCGACGCGCCGCTCGCCGCGCACGACCGCAGCGGGCTGCTCCGCTCCTGCCTCGCGGCCCCCCGTCTGGCCGGCGTCCCCGTCCTCGTCGTCCTGCCCACCGCCGAGGACACCGCGGCAGAGGTCCTCGGGGCCTCCGACGCCGACGCCGCGGCGGCCGTCGCCCACACCATCGACACCCTGCGCGAGGTCCGTGCACGCCGGGCCGTCGTCCCGGCCTGAGGAGCAGCCATGATGCCCGGTCACACCCTCCCGGCGACCCGCCGGGACCGCCACGGGCGCCCGCTCACCGCGGGCGCGGTGGCGGCCCTGCTCGAGGAGGACACCTCCCCCGACTGGTGCTCGCTCCTCGACGTGGAACGGAGCTCGCGACGGGCTGCCGCCTACGGCCTGCGCGGCGTGACCTGCGTGCCCGAGCGGGTGGCGGCGGTCCGGTCCTTCCTCCCGGACGCCCAGCGCGTCACCGCCCACCTGGAGTCCACGGAGCCGCTGCGCGACTGGTGCTCGTTCCAGCTGCTCCTCGCGCAGGCCGAGGACGCCGTCGCCGACGGCGCCGACCAGGTCCGGGTGACCGCCGCCCTCGACGACCTCGACCGCCGGCATCTGCGGACCGTCGTGTCCCGGCTCGAGACGCTGCGCGACCTGACCCGCGCCGCCACCGCGGACCTG
The DNA here is from genome assembly GCF_000720925.1 of Phycicoccus jejuensis. Classification (GTDB taxonomy): domain Bacteria; phylum Actinomycetota; class Actinomycetes; order Actinomycetales; family Dermatophilaceae; genus Phycicoccus; species Phycicoccus jejuensis. Next base: position 108,708 of record NZ_JOEE01000010.1, read on the forward strand.
CGGCTCCACCTCGTCGGGCTCGCGGAGGACCGGGTCGACGACGTGGTCGCCGTCGCCGCCCACGTCGGGCTCGACTCCCTCGAGGTGGGAGGGACGCGGCCGGACACCCGGGTGCTCGCCCGCCTCGCCGGCACGCTCCCCGACTCCCTCGAGCTCAAGCTCACCACCCCGATGGCCGACCTCGACCGCCTCCTGCTGACCTACGCCGCCGGCGTGGACACCTTCGGCGCCGACCTCGCGACCGTCATGGCCGCGGCCCGGGCCCGCGAGGAGCGCGGCACCCTCGCCGTGCCGGACGCCCCCGCAGCGGACGAGGTCTCCGCGGCCGGCTGACGGTCACGGTCCGGCGGGACCGGTGGACGCGCGCACCCCGCCGGTCGGCGACAATGGGCGGGCACCGTCCACGCACCGCCGAGGAGTCACCGTGACCGAAGGAACCGTCCGCTGGTTCGACGCCGACCGGGGCTTCGGCTTCATCGCCCTCGGCGAGGACGCCGAGGACCTCTACGTCCACGCGTCCGACGTCGTCGGGGGTGACGGGACGCGAGTGCTGCGGGAGGGCCAGGTCGTCGAGCTCGAGGTCGGGGAGGGCGACCGCGGCCCGATCGCCCGCCGCGTCCGCGTCGTCGCCGAGCGCGACGAGTCGACGCTCGGCGTGCTCGGCACGGTCGCCTGGTACGAGCCCACCAAGGGCTACGGCTTCGTCACGCCGGACGACGGTGACGCCGAGGTCTTCCTCCACGCCTCCGCCGTCGTCGGCGGTGGCGTCGTGTCCGAAGGACAGCGCGTGGCCTTCCTCGTCGTCGACGGGCCGAAGGGGCCGCAGGCCGACCACCTCCTCCCCCTCGCCGCACAGGCCGCCGGGTCCGGCCCGGCGTCGGACGGGGCCGACGGCACCGTGTCCTGGTACGACTGGGACAAGGGGTTCGGGTTCATCACGCCGGAGGACGGTGGGCCCGACGCGTTCGTCCACGTCCGTGAGCTGGCCGACGGCCTCCAGGAGCTCGAGGAGGGCGACCGCGTCACCTACGACGTCGTCATGGGCGAGAAGGGGCCGCAGGCCCGCGACGTGCGCCTCGCCGGCCGCCCGGCTCGCCGGAGCGCGCCCGCACCGTCCGCCCGTGGGCGCTCCGACCGCGGACGGCCCGACCGCGGACGGTCCGACCGCCGGGAGTCCTCGGCCCCGCCTGCACGGGGCGGCACGGGCGTCGTCGCCCGGTACGACGACGAGCGCGGCTTCGGCTTCATCGCCCCGGACGCCGGCGGGCCGGACCTGTTCGTCCACGTGTCCGTCATCCGCGGCGCGGAGGCGCTCTACCAGGGCGACCGGGTGCGTTTCCAGGTGCGACAGAGCGACCGCGGACCGCAGGCCGACCGCGTCGAGCTCCTCTGAGCCGCAGGCCCGCTCGGCGGTCGCCGTCGAGTCGGGACCCGCTCAGCCCCGGCGCCGCCCGAGGAGGGCTCCCCCGGCCGCACCGAGCAGCACCAGGGCGAGGCCGGTCAAGGCGAGGCCAAGCCCGCGCCGTGGCGTGACGACGGTGAACCCCGGCGAGAGGACATCCACGGGGCCCGCGTACGCGAACCACCCGAACTCCACCGGCTCGGCCCACAGGACCGCCGCGGAGAGGAGGCAGGCGAGCGCGACGAGCACCGCACCGACCACCACCCGGGTTCGCACCGGCCCACCGTAGTGCGCCGCGCCGCACGGTGAGCTGTTCCGCGGTCGGTCAGGGCGTCGTGTCGATGACGGCTCCGGCGCCCCGCCCCCCGGCCTCGACGAGCGCGAGGAGCAGTGCCTCCGGGTCGTCGCTCGCGAGCGCACCGGTCCCGGAGCGCACTCCCTCGGCGAGCAGGTCGGGCGCGGCCTCGAGCGCGTCGGCCGACAGGAGGACGAGTCGTTCGCCGACGACCGGGAAGCGGCTGTCCCACAGTCGACCGTCCGCCGGCGCCGTCGAGCAGCCACCGGGGGTGACGACGATCGCCGGCGGCGCAGCCCGCACCGCCACGACGAGCTCACCGTCGTGGGTGCACGCGGCCGCCGCGTAGCACTCCCCGGCGACGCCGCCGCCGCTCTCCGTCCGGTCGCTGACGACGACCTGCGTCAGGCGGGTGCGGGGCCGGATCTCGGCCACCCCGCCCGGGTACTCGACCGTCGTGACCGTCCAGCCGCAGGCCGCGTGCCGGTGCACGAGGGCCGGTCCGACCACGTGGCTCAGCACGCGTCCGCGTCCTCGACGACGACGCCGCAGCCGCGCAGCACGCGGCGGGTCGGCCCGCGGTCCCCGACGATCGAGAAGGTGACGTTGCGTCCGGCGCAGCTGCGGCGCGCCCAGAGGATGGTCGCGACGGTCTCGGAGCTGGGCCGCTCCACGCCCGAGAGGTCGACCCGCACCGGCCGGCCCGTCCGCAGCCCCCGGGCGAGCGCCTCGCGCACCCTCCTCAGGTCCCCACCGGCCACCGCCCCGTCGAGGTGGACGGTCAGCGTCTCGGCGCTCGTCGTGGTCATCCCGCGAGGCTCCCAGCGCGGGATGACGACGGGACGGCCCGCTTCTTTGCAGTCGTGTGACGACTCACGGCCGACCGCCCTCACGAGGCGGTCCGGGCGTCGCGTGCTGGCAGACTGCCGGGATGTCCGTGAGGCTCCTGGTGCTCGATGACGACGACGGCATCCGCACGTCGCTGTCGATGGCGCTCGAGGACGAGGGCTACGCCGTCGTCGCGCACGCCAGCGCCGAGGACGCCCTCCAGGAGCCGTCGCTCGCCGAGGTCGACGTCTTCCTCGTCGACCTCATGCTCGGCGGGATGGACGGCTTCGGCTTCGTCCGCGAGATCCGCCGGCGCTCGGACGTGCCGATCATCGTCATCAGCGCCAAGGCCGACACGCACGACATCGTCGCGGCCCTCGAGGCCGGTGCCGACGACTACGTGACCAAGCCCTTCGAGATCAAGGAAGTCGGGGCGCGGCTGCGGGCCCTGCGGCGACGGCCCCCGATGGCGGCGCCGGCACCCGCCTCCCCGTCCGGTGGTGTCGTGGTCCTCGACGCCGCCCACGGACCGCTCGTCCTCGACACCCTCGCGGGCCGCGTCCGTCGCGGTGACGACGAGGTCCACGTGACGGTGACGGAGTACCACCTGCTGCGCGAGCTCGCCGAGTCCGCCGGGCGCGTCCTCAGCCGGCAGGTCCTGCTCGACCGGGTCTGGGACCGCGGCTACTTCGGGGACGAGCGCATCGTCGACGTCCACGTCCGGCGCCTGCGCACGAAGATCGAGGCCGACCCGTCGGAGCCGACGCTGCTCGTCACGGTGCGCGGCCTCGGCTACCGGCTGGACCCCGGGTGAGGCCGACGCTGCCCGTCCTCGGCATCCGCGCCACCTCCGCGGCGTCCTTCGCCCTGCTCGCCCTCACGGTGTCCGCGCTGCTCGCCGCCGGCACCTACCTGACGGCCCGGCACTACCTCGTCGGCCAGCGGGAGGCGACGGCCGCCCGCCAGGCCTTCGTCGACGCCTCGCTCGTGCGCGAGGGCCTGCTGACCGCGGGAGCTTCGGTGAGCGACGTCCTCGACGAGACCTCGCCGGCCCCGGGGGCCGTCGTCGTCGTCAACCGCGGCGGGCAGTGGTTCACCTCCTCGCTCGAGACCGGCGCCGACGACGTGCCGGACCGCGTCCGCGGGCTCGTCGCCGACGGCACGGCCGCCCGCGCGTGGACGGTGGTGCGTGGGGAGCCCGCGGTCGTGGTCGGCGTCCCCGTCCCGGCCGTCGGCGTGCAGTTCTACGAGCTGTCCCCCACGACCGAGCTCGAGTCGACCCTGCGCACGCTCGCGGTCGTCCTCGGCTCCTTCGCCCTCGTGACGGCGGCGGCCGGGGCGCTGCTCGGTGGCGCCGCGTCCCGCCGCGTGGTGGCGCCGCTGCGCGACGTGGCGTCCGCCGCGGCCGCCATCGCCGCCGGTCGGATGACGACGCGGCTGCCCCGCACCTCGGACCCGGACCTCGCCGTCATCGTCGGGTCGTTCAACACGATGGTCGAGGCGCTCGACGAACGCATGCAGCGCGACGCGCGGTTCGCCGCCGACGTCGCGCACGAGCTGCGCTCCCCGGTCACGACGCTCATGACGAGCATCGACGTCCTCGACGCCGCGCCCGAGGGGGACGCCGAGCGTCGGCGGGCCGCCACGCAGCTGGTCCGCCGTGAGGTGCGTCGCCTCCACCGTTCGCTCGAGCACCTGCTCGAGCTGGGACGGCTCGACGCGGGGGTCCTCGAGCGGCAGCCGGAGCCGGTCGACCTCGAGGAGCTGGTGCGCCACACCCTCGCGGAGACGTCGCGCCCCGACGTGCCGGTGGACGCCGACGCAGGCCTCGGCCCGGTCCTCGGCAGCAAGGCCCAGCTCCACCGCGCCGTCGTCAACCTCCTCGACAACGCCGACCTGCACGGCGGCGGCGCCGAGCGGCTGGAGCTGCGCCGCGAGGACTCCCTCGTCCTCGTGCGCGTCGTCGACCGGGGGCCCGGTGTGCCGCCGGCGGAGCGCGAGCGGGTGTTCGAGCGCTTCGCACGGGTCGGGTCGCGGGGGTCGGCACCCGGCTCGGGGCTGGGGCTCAGCCTCGTCGCGGAGATCGCCCGGGCGCACGAGGGCTGGGTCCGCTGCGAGGAGACATCGGGCGGCGGCGCCACCTTCGTGCTCGGCCTGCCTCTCGCGCCGTCGTCGGGGCCCGGGGCATGACGGGCCGGCGCCGCGCGGCGCTCCTCCTCACCGCTGCCGTCCTGCTGGCCGGCTGCGGCGCCCCACGCAGCTCGCCGGCGACCACGCTCGAGAGCGTGCCCTACGACCTGCTCGCGCCCTCGCAGGCGCCGGAGCCGTCGCCGACCGAGGCGGACCGCGGCGGAGGGCGCGCGTTCCTCGTCCGGGAAGACGCCCTCGTGCCGACCTCGCCGGTGTCGCCGGGCTCGTCCACCGCGGACACCGTGCGGCGCACGCTGGCCCGCCTGACCGCGGGTCCGACCGAGGACGACCGGGCGGCCGGCCGCTCCTCCGCCCTGGGACCCGACGTGCCCGTCTCCCTCGTGGCCCTGTCCGGGCGCAGGGCGGTCGTCGACATCGGCACCAAGGACCTGCCCCCGGGGGCCGGTCGGCTCACCCTGGCGGTCGGCCAGCTCGTGCTGACGGTGACCTCGGTGCCCGGCGTGGACGAGGTGACGCTGACCTCCGACGGCGCCTCGGTCCCCGCACCCCTTCCCGGTGGAGCCCTGACCGACCGCCCCCTCACCGCCGACGACTACCGCTCTCTGACGGCTGCCTCGGCGTCCTGACCTCGCGGGCGGCGCGCCGGAGGCCGCGAGGTGGACGAACCACGTCGCGGCCTCCGGCCCTCTCCGCTCCGGACCCCCCCCTCTGACCCGGAAGCGGTGGCTGCGCTCAGCCCGCCCGGGTGGCCGGCGCGTCCTCGATCCACTCCGGCAGGCGGGGGGCGCCCGCCTGGTAGCGCCGCGAGAGCTCGGTGACGTTCGGGTGCAGCCCGATCCCCCGGATCTCGCGGGCGATGGACTCGACCACCTGCCGCGGCGCGCGTCCCTTGGCGCGCGACTCCCCCTTGAGCTGGGCGGCGGCGAGGGCGTGCGAGGTGCGCTCGTCGATGGTGTCGCTGGTCTCGAGGACGATGGAACCGGTGGTCATGTCAACTCCCTGTCTCGCTCGGACCCGCTCCGTGTGGGCGGGTCGGTCTGACTCCTCCACAGTGGCAAGGAGATGCTGCGAGCGACCGGACGGCTTCTTTGCGGTTGCGTGACGAATGCGCTCGGACGGTTCCGCAGTCCTTCCGACGCCCGGTGGCGGGGGTATCACGGTCGTGCTGCCTTCCCACCGTCCGCGTCCCGAGGAGCCCCGTGCCCACCTGGCTGACCGCCGTCTCCGTCGCGTCGCTCGCCGTGGCACTGGCCTGCGGCGTGTGGATCGCCGTCGACGTCGTCCGCCGGCCGCCCCGCATGCGCGTGATGGCCGTGGTCTGGCCGGTGACGGCGCTGTTCGGCAGCGTCGCCGCGCTCTGGTTCTACCGCTGCCACGGGCGTGCCGGGGTCGGCGACGACCCGACGATGGCGGTCTCCGTCGGCAAGGGGGCGCTGCACTGCGGCGCGGGCTGCACCCTGGGCGACGTGGTCGCGGAGACGACCGCGTTCCTCGTGCCCTCCGTGCTCGTCCCGTTCGGGTACCCCGGTCTCCTCCCCGACCGGATGTTCGCCGTCTGAGGGCTCGACTTCGTCGCGGCCTTCGCCATCGGGATCGCGTTCCAGTACTTCGCGATCGTGCCGATGCGCGACCTCTCCCCCGGCCGTGGGCTGCTCGCCGCGCTCAAGGCCGACGCGCTCTCGCTCACCGCGTGGCACGTGGGCATGTACGGGATGATGGCGCTGCTCGTGTTCGGGGTCTTCCAGCCGCTGCTCGGCGTGCGGCCGGAGGCGTCCTCGCCGGTCTTCTGGTGCGTGATGCAGCTGGCGATGCTCGCCGGCTTCGCCACGGCGTACCCGATGGCCTGGTGGCTGGTCCGCCGGGGCGTCAAGGAGCGCATGTGACGCAGCCCGCGACGACGCCGATGAGTCCGGTGGCCGGCACCGGTCTGCACACCGACCCACCCCGGCCCACCATCCGACGGGAGACCCCGTGAAACTGCTCCTCACCTCCGGAGGCGTCACGAACGAGAGCATCCGCGACGCGCTGGTCGGACTGCTGGGCAAGCCGATCGACGAGTGCAGCGCGCTGGCCGTCCCCACTGCGCAGTGGGGTCACCCGATGTGCGGGCCCGCCTCGGTCCGGGGGTTCGTCACGGGCGACCGCCAAGGCGTGGGTCTCACCGCGCTGGGCTGGGCCTCGGTGGGCGTCCTCGAGCTCACCGCGCTGTCGAGCATCGGGGAGGACCGCTGGGTGCTGTGGGTGCGGGACGCGGACGTCCTGCTCGTCGACGGCGGCGACGCGACGTACCTGGCCCACTGGATGCGCACGTCCGGGCTCGCCGACCTGCTGCCCTCGCTGACGGACACGGTCTGGGTCGGTGTGAGCGCCGGCAGCATGGTGCTGACCCCGCGCATCGGGTCCGAGTTCGTGGCGTGGGCGGACGCCCCCGACGACCGGACGCTGGGGCTCGTCGACTTCTCCCTCTTCCCACACCTCGACGTCTTTCCGACGAACACGATGGCCGACGCCGAGCAGTGGGCCACCGCGATCGGCGGACCGGCCTACGTCATCGACGACCAAACAGCCCTCACCGTCGTGGGCGACTCTGTCGACGTCGTCTCCGAGGGCACCTGGGTGAGGCTGCCGTAACCGTCCCTGCCCGTGCGGCGCAGGAACGCAAACTGCTGCGTCAGAGACTCGTCGGTGGCCGGTGAGGCAACCCGCTGCACACCGCCCACATAGGGCCACTCCAGTCGTTGATTGAGTGTCCCTCGGGACGGCCTCGCCTCAAGGATCCGTCGATGGTCTGATAGTGGCTGCCCCAGCACGTCGTAGACGCGTACAGCCGTCTGGTAGTGATCGGCCTGACCACGCGCCCTATGTGTGCAGGCGCAACAAATCCGGACTGCTAAGTCCGCCCTCGCTCCTCCGTGTTTGTCCCGCGTGCGAACTGAGAGGCACGACGGCCAGGCCCACAATCAAGCCCTCTAGCTCTCCCTCAGGAACCTTGCTCTCAGAGGAGATCTTCCTGATCGCGCCACCGGACCCGCGGTTCTCTGACAAGACGCTAGCCAGCAAGCGTGACTGCTCGCGATGCATCCCATCTGGCTCACCCCGACGGAAGCCCTTCGACGACAGCTCCACCATCCAGTTTCGGTAGGTCCATTCGTTAATTACACCCAAGAAATGCAGGCGCCGGACCATGGCGACGGCAGAGACGCGCCAAGACCTCTTCATTGTCATCACATCGGACATGCGCAGTTCCCTGGCTGCAGTCGCGACCTGCCCTAGGACACCCCCAGCAGGCATCAAGAAGGCCGAAGCGAACTCATTGGCCTCATACTCAAAGTGCTTCGCCCGGTTGGTTGTCAGTTCTTTATGTAGGACGAGATGTGCAAGCTCGTGCGCTAGATCGAACCGAAGTCGCTCCCCGCTCTTGTCGGGGTTAAGGAACACGTATGGACGAGCCTGCGCCCAAAATGAGAAGGCGTCTACCTCACGATCATGAGAGTCGATGCTGAAAACGCGGACACCTTGGCGCTCCAGCAGCCCCAGGACGTTCGACACCGGCGCATCGCGTAGCCCCCAAGCTGCGCGCAGGAGCATCGCGGCTTCCTCGGGCGATACGTCTCTCCCGCCACGAGGTGAGGCGAGACTGTCCAAATCTGGAACGTCTGCTGACGGTGCGTGAAATCGACTGTCTAGCCAGTTGCTAAACGCGAGACCAAAACGAGCCGCAGCAACAACTCGCTTGGCCTTCCTGGCGCCGAGGCTTGAGAGGGCTCGGAAGCTCACCATGTCCACCCCGAGCTCCGGCAGCGCCGAGTCACCAAACAGCCCGACTCCCACGCCAAACACCTCTGCAAGGACGTCAACCGGAGGAGAGGCAACCTCGCCGTTCTCCCACTTTGTAACCGTGCGTCGGCTGACGCCGCAGCGCTCGGCCAGCTCCTCTTTCGTCCAGCCCCTTCGTTCCCGGAGGAGAGTCAGAATCTCAGGATTGAATTCGAGCTCAATCACTTCGCCACGACCGCAAACCCGGTGTCGTCGTCGCCCTCCTCGATGGGGGTAACCCCACCCGTCGTCGGAATCTTGGGCAGGAGGATCCGCTCACCCCAGCCGGTCACGTATCCCGACGCGTTCACCTCGGTCGGCAGCGAAAGCTCGACGTACAGTTCCTCATCAGTCGCTCGCACGAGCAAGAGCCAGACCGGGAGAGACGAGAGGTCCAAGTCCTCGTCGCCATCGCCCGGCATCTCAAAGAGCCGCGGCATCCAATCACGGTTCTGTCGCACTCGCGCGTGCGTTGCCGGGCCGCGCTTACGGCGCACGCGCGGCAACTTAGCGCCACGATGTCCGGTGAACTCGTCTCCGCCCATCACGGCGATCGCGACTCGGAGACGTGTGTTCACAACGGTCTCCAGATTGTTGGTGCGGTCCAACTTCCACTCGCGGCTGCGGCTCATGCACCGTTGACGAAGGCCAGCGGTCGTTTCACTCCACATCCGCTGACCGGCCGACTGGATCGGGTGGAACGGCCCGCACGCGGCCCGCCCCTCATCACCGTCGACAACCGCGGCCCGCAGGAGCCCTAACTCAAGTCCAAGCTCTCCAAGCCGCCTCACGGTGCGGTCTCCCTCGTATACACGGGTGCCGACCCAGCCAGTGGATGCGTTCTCTGTGCTCATCAGGAGCCCTTCCGTTCAAGTTCCCAAAAACTTACCACACTTGTGGCGCCAAAAGAGGAACCTACGGCACGCCACTGACACCCCGTCCACGTTCCATCGAGGGACGACTGGGCCGATCCGGTGGATCGGTTCAGCGCCTCAGCGCGGGGACTCTCAACACCACGTGGGTCACATGGCCAGGACGTGGTCTGGAGCGAACCCTGATCCTGGCTGCGAAGTGCCCCACATCGCCGCCTAGATGTACCCGGCCATCAGGTTGGTGACAGGCGGCTGGTCGGTGGGAGTCCGCCGAGGGCGGTGTGGCGTCGTTGAGTGTTGTACTGCTCGAGCCAG
>NZ_JOEE01000011.1 GCF_000720925.1 Phycicoccus jejuensis
CGCACGGCCTCCAGCACGACCACGACCCGGGCAGCAGAGGCCCGCGCGGCGACCTCGTCGAGCAGCTCCATCAGCTCACCCAACCCGTCCCCGCACGCTTCGGTCAGGGCCTCGTCGAGCCCGGTCAGGGCATCGCGGGCAGCCTCGAGCCGGGAGCGGCGCTCCTCGAGTTCGGCTGTCCCCGTGGACATGTGACCATCCTGGCACCGGCCACCGACAGCCCACCCGTCCCGCCCGGGCGCCTGTGGACGACGGCCGCCGTCCTACCTCACTGTGGAAAACCGTTGTCCTGCAGCCGCGACCGAGGTCGCTCGGCGCTAGGAGAGCAGCCCGCGCTTCGTCGCCTCGTAGACCGCCTCGGCGCGCCCCGACACCTCGAGCTTGCGCAGGATGTTGCCGACGTGGAACTTCGCGGTGGTCTCCGAGATGTAGAGCCGCTTGCCGATCTCCTTGTTGGACAACCCTCGTGCGAGGAGCTGGAGCACCTCGTCCTCGCGCGCCGACAGGGTCGGGGTGACCGGCTGCGGAGGCGCCTGCATCCCGCGCACCATCGCCGCCGCGGACCGTGCGTCGAACGCCGACTCGCCCTTGCTCACGTCGTGGATGGCGCGCACGAGCGCCGCGGTGTCGACGTCCTTGACGACGTAGCCGCGTGCACCCGCGCGCACCGCCTCGAGGACGAGCTGCTCGTCGAGGAACGTCGTCAGCACGAGGACGGCCACGCTCGGGTGCCCGGCGCTGATCGCCTGCGCGAGCTCGAGGCCCTCGGTGTCGCTCGACGACGACAGCTTGAGGTCGAGGAGGACCACGCGCGGGGTCACGCGCTCGAGGACGGCCAGCGCCTCTCCGCGCGAGGAGGCCTCCGCGACGACGGTGATGTCGGGCTCGCGCTCGAGGACGGACCGCAGGCCCTGCCGGACGATCGCGTGGTCGTCGACGAGCATGACGCCGATGGTCTCGCGGTCGGCGGGGGTGTCTCGGACGTCGGCGGTGCTCAGCACGGCGTGGCCTCCTCGGCGGTCGGGGGAGCGAGCCCGGCGGGGACCCGGACGACGGGCAGGGGGACGCGGAAGGTGAGCCGGACGCCGCCCAGCCGCGAGCGACGGAAGGCCAGCGTCCCGCCCAGCCCCCGGACGCGGGAGTCCATGTTGGCCAGGCCCTGGTGCCGGCCGTCTCGCACCGTCCGGCGCTCGAGCTGGAGCATTCGGCGCAGCGCGGCGGGCTCGCCGTCGCCGTCATCGGACACCGACACGACGAGGGCGTCCGGCATCCACCGCACCCGCAGGACCGCGCGCCGCGCCCCGGCGTGGGTGACGACGTTGAACAGGGCCTCGCCGACGACCCGGGCGACCTCGTGGTGCACGTCGTGCCCGAGCGCGGTCGTCCGCCCCGCGACGCGCACCTGGATGTCGAGCATCGGCCGGTGGTGGTGGACGACCTCGCGCAGCAGGTCCTCGAGCGACGCGACCGAGTCGGTGTGCGGACGGGTCAGGGCGAAGATCGCGGTGCGCAGCTGCTCGACCGCCGTCTGCGTCAACGACTTCGCGGTCTGCAGCTGCGCCCCGACCTGCCGCGCGCCGAGCGCCTCGGCCTCCCCGCGCGCGACCTCGACGGCCATCCCCGCCGAGAGCACGTACTGCGTGACGCTGTCGTGCAGCTCGCGGGCGATGCGGTGCCGCTCGGCGTCGACGAGCTCGCGCTGCTCGGCGACCGCGAGCCGGTGCTCCGCCGCCTCGAGCTCGGCCGTGCGTGTCGCGAGGTCGCGCGCCTGCGCCCGTGCCTCCTCGTGCAGCCGCTGGGCGCGCCGGTGCAGCGACAGCCCGGCCTGGTACTGCTCGCTCGTGTGCAGCGAGACCGCCGCCTGGTTGGCGAGGATGCGCAGCACGGCGAGGTCCTCCGGCTCCGGCTCCTCGTGGAGCCCGTGGCGTGCGGCGAGCCCGCCGACGCGGCGCCCCTCGAGGTACATCGGGACGCGGACCCAGACGTCGGTGCGCGCCGAGGGCCCGGCGTAGCCCGAGCGCACCGCCGACAGCTCGAGGCGCACGGCCTCGGGCACCTCGGTGGGGTCGCCGACGCTGCGGCGGTCCGGGCCGATGACGACGAAGCGGGGCCGGGCGCGCTCGAGGTGGCTGTCGGCGAGGGCGAGCACCGCCCAGTCGGCGTCGAGGTGGTCGGCCGCCGCCCGCGCCACCTCCTCGAGCAGCCCCCGCGGTCCCTCGACGGTGCGGACGACGGCCCGCGAGATCGTGTCCATCGCGCGCACCGCGCGCTGGGTGCGCTCGGTGGAGCGCACGTACGCCGGGTAGTAGGAGTTCTTGCCGGACCGCACCCCGGTCAGGCGCGAGAGGTCGGTCGCGCCCTCGGTCACAGCGCCGCCCGGAAGATGCGCTCGATGTCGGCCGCGTCCGTGGGGCGCGGGTTGGTCGTCAGGCAGGCGTCCTCGAGCGAGTTCTGCGACAGCGTGACGAGGTGCTCCTCGGTGATGCCGAGCGAGCGCAGCGACAGCGGTACCCCGACCTCGTCGGCCATGACGCGCACCTTCACCGCGAGGGCCTCGGCGGCCTCGGCCGGCGGCATCCCGTCGACGGCCAGCCCGGCGGAGCGCGCGAGCGGCACGAAGCGGTCGGGGGAGGACTCGGCGTTGTAGCGGATGACGTGTGGCAGGAGGATGCCGTTGATGACGCCGTGCGGGGCGTCGAGCAGCCCGCCGACCTGGTGGCTCATCGCGTGCGTCGCGCCGAGGATCGCGTTGGTGAAGGCGAGACCGGCGGCGAGCGCCGCCTCGGCCATCCCGGTGCGGGCCTCGGGGTCGTCGGGGGCCCGCATCGTCTGGACGAGGTGCTGGTTGACGAGGCCGACCGCGTTGAGCGCGTGGACGTCGGCGAGTGCGTTGTGCGCCCGCGAGACGAAGGCCTCGATGCCGTGGGTCAGCGCGTCGAGGCCGGTCGCCGCGTTGAGCCACTCGGGCATCGTCGTCAGCAGGCGCGGGTCGGTGATGGAGATGTCGGGCACGAGCGCGCGGCCCATGATCGTCACCTTCACGTGGCGCGTGGTGTCGGTGACGATGCAGAACTGGCTGACGTCGGCGCCCGTGCCGGAGGTCGAGGGCACCATGAGCAGCGGCGGGATCTCGCGGTGCACCTGGTCCACGCCCCGGTAGTCGAGGATCGAGCCGCCGTTGCCGGCGAGCACCGCGACCCCCTTGGCGGCGTCCATCGCGGAGCCGCCGCCGAGGCCGATGATGACGTCGCAGTCGTTGGCCCGGTAGAGGTCGTGCGCGGCCGCGACCTCGACGTCGCGCGGGTTGGGCGAGACGTCGCTGCAGACGACGGGGGAGAGGCCGACCTCGCGGAGGTGGCCGAGCAGCTCGTGGGCCCACCCGACCTCGACGATGCCCGGGTCGGTGACGACGAACGGCCGGCGCGCCCCGAGCCGGCGGGCGGCGTAGCCGGCCTCGGCGAGGGCGCCGATCCCGAAGACGATCTCGGGGGCCTGGAACTTGACGAGCGCCGAGGCGTCGAGCGGCCAGGTCGTGGTCGTCGTCCCGGCTCCGTTGCCGCCCAGCGCCGTCATCGCGGCCCTCCTGCACCCCTCGGGTGGCAGCAACGGTAGCCCGCTCGGCCGGGACGCGCACCCGTCCGCCCGGCCCGTGGCCGGGACCGGCCACCCCCTCTCCGAACGGTCAGGTCGTGTGGCCCTCGGCGAGCGTGTCGCCCGCCGCCGACACGACCTCGAGGGTGGCGATGCGGCCCGCCGGGAGCGATGTCGCGCCGACGACGCGCACGACGTCGCGGTCGGTGGCCGACCACGTCGCGCCGGTCTCCCGGCGGCCGTCGGTGGCGTGGACGACGAGGGTGTAGCGGCCGGTCGGGGGGAGGTCGGCGAGCTCGAGCGCCACCTGGGTGCCCCAGGGGCGGGGCTCCAGGTCGGCCCGTCCGCTCGGGCCCGAGCCCACGGTGGACGCGAGCGTCACGGCCGTGGTGGAGGGGGGCGGCGACCCGGCGGCGGCCAGGCGCGCCCCGAGGACGACGCCGGCCAGGAGGGCGACGGCCGCGGCGAGGGCGCCGAGCGCGACGGCGCGTCGGCGAGCGGCGCGGCGCCGCGCGGCCACGGCGCCGAGGAGCGGGGCCACCTCCTGCTCGGGTGTCGTCGCCCGGGCGGGCTCGGCCCACACGTCCTCCGGGACACGGCGCAGGAGGCCGGCCACGGGGGTGGCGGCCTCCACCTCCGCCCGGCACCCGTCGCAGGCGGCGAGGTGGGCGCCGAACCGGGCGCGGTCGGCGGCGTCGAGCCCGCCGAGGACCCAGGGCCCGAGCAGGTGCCGCAGCTCGTCGTGGTCCTCGGTCACCGGGTCACTCCCATCTCCTCGAACGCGACGCGCAGGGCGCGCACCGCGTAGTGGCTCCGTGACTTCACGGTGCCCTCTGGCACCCCGAGCCGCGCGGCGGCCTGGCGCACCGACATCCCCTCGTGGAACAGCAGCCGGACGACCTCGCGGTGGGCCGGCGCCAGCCGCCGCAGCGCCTCCGCCACGAGCCAGCCGTCGACGGCCTCCTCGAGGCCGTCGTCCCCGGCCATGGCCTCGAGGACCGAGCCGTCGTCGAGGAGCTCGGGCCGGCGGCCCGCGGAGCGCCACGCGTCCGTCGCGACGTTGCGGGCGACGGTGAGGACGTAGGCCCGCACCTCGCGCTCGTCGCGCCCGGGCTCGAGCCGTCCGATGGTCCGCCACACCCGCAGGAACGTCTCCTGGAGCAGGTCGTCGGCCACCTGCGGGGAGGCCGCGCGGCGCCGCAGGTACGCGCGCACCGCCGGGGCGTGCGCGGCGTACACCGTGGCCAGCGCGGCCTCGTCCGCCGGTGGGGTCATGGGGGAGATGATGGACCGTTCAGGGCCCGGTGACCACGAAGTCCACCGAGGCGACCTCGGACGCCAGCCCGAGTGCCCGCAGGTCGCGGGCGTCGACGTCGCCGTCCCCGTCCGCGTCCGGGACGACGGCGGGTGCGTCGTCGTAGCGGCCGTCGTGGTCGAGGTCGGCGACGACCGCGGCGAGGATGGTCGAGCGGGTGCCCGTGCCGAAGGACGGGGCGCCGACGATCCACGTGTCCATGACCGACACCCGGTCGGGCCGGTTGTCGGTGAGCGCGGTGAGGTTGAACAGGCCCGCGAGGTTCTGGCCCGCCCCGGCGCCGACCGCGGTCGTCGAGTCGAGGACGACGAGCCCGGGCAGCGCCTCGTCGGCGCCCGGGGCGAAGGCGCCGGGGAACGGGGCGGTGCTCGCGTGCGCGGCGGGGCCGGTCAGCTGCGGCGTGAACGCGGACCGGGTCAGCGCGTCGGGGCCGTGCACGGTCACGCGCAGGTCGACGGCCCAGGCGCGCCCGGCGACGCCGACGACGTCGTGGCGGGCGGGGGCGACGATCCGCACCTCGGCGCCGCGCTGCCGGTGGCCGTGGTCGCCGTCGGCGGCCGCAGGGCTCGGCGAGGCGGCGGCCACCGCGACGACGGCGGCGGTGCTCGCGATGGCGACGGTCAGGGCGGTGCGTGGTCCCACGGTGTCCTCCTCGGGCCGGCGGGTACCTCCCGCCGTCGAGGGGAGGTACGCCGGCGGGGCCCGGTCGGTTCAGCCGGCGACCGAGGGCACCGCTCCGGCGCGCTCCTGGCGCAGCGCGGGGAGGTAGCAGAGCGCGCCGAGGACGCTGAAGGCCCCCGCGACGAGGATGCCGGTCGCGGTGCTCGTCGCCTCGGCGAGCGGGCCCAGGACGAGCAGGCCGAGGCTGTAGCAGCCGCCGGCCACCATCGAGTTGACCGACAGGACCGTGGTGCGGTTGGCGGCGTCGGCCTGGCGGTGCAGCAGGGTGCTGTGGACCGGGCCCGCGGTGCCGTGCAGCGTGTAGACGACGAAGAAGGCGGTGACGAGCCCGACCGGGCCGGTCATCAGGGCCATGACGACGACGAACCCGCCCTGGAGGACGCGGGAGGCGATGGCCGTCCACGTCACACCGACCCGGCGGGCGGCGAGCGCGGCCGCCGCCGACCCCGCCGCGAACAGCCCCCACGCCGCGGCGGACACCGGACCCATGAGCGCGCCGGCCTCGGTCTCGCCGCCGACGAGCTCGGAGAGGCGGACCGGCATGAACGTCTCGAAGGCGATCATCCCGACGCTCCAGAAGACCTCGACGAGCACGAGCGCCCGCAGGACGCCGTTGCGGCCGAGCAGCCGGACGCCGGCCACGACGACACGGGGCGCCTCGCGCGCGGAGTCGAGGGCGCGGCGCACGCCGCGGGCGTCGACGTGCGTGCTCGGCTCGCGCAGGAGGACGAGCGTGGCGACGAGGTTGACGACGACGAAGGCGATGGAGAGCCAGTACGCGTTCTCGAGCGCGGTGAGCGCGCGCACGGGGTGCCACGCGATGACCCCGCCGGAGACGACGGCACCGAGCGCGATGGCGACGCCCAGCACCGTGCCGGCGCGGGCCAGGCCCTGCTCGACGGGGACGCCGGGGTCGTCGGCCTGGGCGGTGTCGACGTACCAGGACTCCAGCGGCCCGGAGTCGAGGGCGCGGAAGACGCCCTGGAGCAGGAGGGCGACGCAGAAGGCGGCGAAGGTCTGCGCGAGGACGAAGACGAGCGCGGACACGAGCGCGACGACGCCGGAGGCCACGAGCAGCGGGCGGCGACCGAGGGCGTCGGCGAAACCACCGGTCGGCAGCTCGAGCGCGAGCACGACGAAGCCCTGCATCGAGAGGATGACGCCGAGCTGCGCCAGCGACATCCCGCGCTCGAGGGCGAGGAGCGTGGTCACGCCGATGACCAGCCCGACGGGGAACCAGCGGGTGAAGGTCAGCAGCAGGAGGACGCGCAGCGCCTGCCGCGCGGTGAGCGGGGCGGTGCTCGACGCCGTCGTGCTCATCGCTGCTCGCCACCCCGCGGGGCGCGGTCGAGGTCGACCGGGTACATGACGGCGTAGACGGCGACCCGGCGGGCCGAGGGGTTGCCCTGGCCGACGCGGCGGTAGCGCGCGACGACGTCGTCGAGCTCCTGGCGCAGGGCCCGCGCCTGGTCCGGGGTGGCGACGACCCACGAGTCGTCCATCCCCATCGCGTCGCGCCAGTCGACCGGCCACGTCGACTCGACGTCGAGCCAGCGCTCGTAGCGCTCGCCGAGGTGGCGGGAGTAGTCGCGCTGGAGCCAGCCGAGCGCGCTCTCGGCGTCGTCGTCGCCGGCGAAGTCGCTCGGCTCCCACTGGTGGCTCTCGGTGGCGGCGCGCCACAGCCGGCGCTTGCCCTCGCCGTCGCCGGTGTCGGCGACGAGGCCGACCGCCTCGAGGCGGCGCAGGTGGTAGGACGTCGCCCCGGAGTTGGTGCCGAGCGCCGCGGCGAGGTCGGTGGCGGTCGCCGGGCCGCCGACCCGCAGGGCCGAGAGGAGGCGGCTGCGCAGCGGGTGGGCGAGGGTCTTCAGGGCCGCGGCGTCGAGCCGCAGGCCGGTCAGGTGCCCGTCGTCGGTGGGGTCGGAAGAGGCCATGTGTGCACACTACCTGTGCACAGTTTGTTTGCACAAGAGTCGTGCAGAGAGGATGTGGACGGCATCGCCGCAGGTCAGGGACCATCCGCCGGCGATTTGGGGGAGCGGGGCACGGGTCCGTAGCATGGACGACTGGTGTGCCGTGCGCTGTCACGAGGGCCGTCGCTCCCTCGCGGGAGCACTCGGCACACGCCATCCGACCCGCAACAAGAGGACTCTCATGCGTACCTTCACCCCGAAGCCGGGCGACGTGACCCGCGCGTGGCACGTCATCGACGCCACCGACGTCGTGCTCGGCCGGCTCGCGAGCCAGGCGGCCGTGCTGCTGCGCGGCAAGCACAAGCCGACCTTCGCGCCGCACGTCGACACCGGTGACTTCGTCATCATCATCAACGCCGACAAGGTCGCCCTGACCGGCTCCAAGGCCGAGCAGAAGAAGGCCTACCGCCACTCGGGCTTCCCGGGCGGTCTGCGCTCGACCTCCTACACCGAGCTGCTCGCCAAGAGCCCGGAGAAGGCGATCGAGAAGGCCATCCGCGGCATGGTCCCCAAGACCTCCCTCGGCCGCCAGCAGCTGACCAAGCTCAAGGTCTACCGCGGCGCCGAGCACCCCCACGCTGCCCAGCAGCCCAAGCCCTTCGAGATCACCCAGGTGGCCCAGTGATGTCCGAGAACGCCCAGATCGACGAGACCGCCGGGACGGACGTCAACGACGCCCCCGTCACCGAGTACACCTCCGAGTCCGACGGCACCGTCGCGACCGAGTCGACCCGCCGCCCGAGCGCCTCGGCGCCCGGTGGCGCGACCGGCCGCCGCAAGCAGGCCGTCGCCCGCGTCCGGATCGTCCCGGGCAGCGGCGAGTGGAAGATCAACGGCCGCTCGCTCGAGCAGTACTTCCCGAACAAGGTCCACCAGCAGATCGTCAACGAGCCGCTCAAGGTCCTCGAGCTCGACGGCGCCTACGACGTCCTCGTGCGCGTGCACGGCGGTGGCCCCTCCGGCCAGGCCGGCGCCGTCCGCCTCGGTGTCGCCCGCTCGCTCAACGGGGTCGACGAGGAGCTGAACCGCCCGGCGCTCAAGAAGGCCGGCCTGCTCACCCGTGACGCCCGCGTCCCCGAGCGCAAGAAGGCGGGTCTCAAGAAGGCCCGCAAGGCGCCGCAGTACAGCAAGCGCTGACCCGCGCCCCGCGCGACGAGCCGACGGCGGCACCCCTCGGGGGTGCCGCCGTCGCCGTGTCCCGGCCCGCCACACGGTAGGTTCGGTCGCTGCCCCACCACCGAAAGGCCCCCAGCATGTCCCGACTCTTCGGCACCGACGGCGTCCGTGGTCTCGCGAACCGCGACATCACCGTCGAGCTCGCGCTCGACCTGAGCATCGCCGCGGCCCACGTCCTCGGTGACGCCGACCGGCAGGCGGGCCGCCGCCCCCGCGCGGTCGTCGGCCGCGACCCCCGGGCCAGCGGCGAGTTCCTCTCCGCCGCGGTCACCGCGGGCCTGGCCTCGGCCGGTGTCGACGTGCACGACGTGGGGGTCCTGCCGACCCCGGCGGTCGCCTTCCTCACCGCGGACATGGGCGCGACCTTCGGCGTGATGCTCTCGGCGTCGCACAACCCGATGCCCGACAACGGCATCAAGTTCTTCGCCGAGGGCGGCCACAAGCTGCCCGACGCCGTCGAGGACGAGATCGCCGCCCACATCGGCCAGGACTGGGACCGCCCGCAGGGCGCGGAGGTCGGCCGCATCCAGAGCAACCGCGCCGGGCAGGCGCGGTACATCGCGCACCTGCTGCGCACGCTGCCGAACCGCCTCGACGGCCTGACCGTCGTCATCGACGGCGCGCACGGCGCCGCGAGCGCGGTCTCGCCGGAGGTCTTCCGGCTCGCCGGCGCCGACGTCGTCGAGATCGGGACCGACCCCGACGGCCTCAACATCAACGACGGCTACGGCTCGACGCACCTCGACCGGCTCAGGGCGGCCGTCCTCGAGCGCGGGGCCGACCTCGGCATCGCCCACGACGGCGACGCCGACCGCTGCCTCGCGGTGGGCCACGACGGCCGCGAGGTCGACGGCGACCAGATCATGGCCGTCCTCGCGGTCGCCCTCAAGGAGCGCGGCGTGCTGCGCGAGAACACCCTCGTCGCCACCGTCATGAGCAACCTCGGCCTGATCCAGGCGATGGAGCGCGAGGGCGTCAAGGTCCGCCAGACCGGTGTCGGCGACCGCTACGTCCTCGAGGAGATGCGCCGCTCCGGCTACTCCCTCGGCGGCGAGCAGTCCGGGCACGTCATCATGCTCGAGCACGGCACGACCGGCGACGGGGTCCTCACCGGCCTCATGCTCGCGGCGCGCGTCGTCGAGACCGGCACGCCGCTCGCCGAGCTCGCGACCGTGATGTCGCGCCTGCCGCAGGTCCTCGTCAACGTCAAGGGCGTCGACAAGTCGCGCGTCGAGAGCGACGAGGAGCTCCAGGCCGCCGTCCGCGCCGAGGAGGAGGCCCTCGCCGGCACCGGCCGCGTGCTGCTGCGCAAGTCGGGCACCGAGCCGGTCGTGCGCGTCATGGTCGAGGCCGCGACCGAGGAGCACGCCCGCGAGGTCTGCGACCGGCTCTGCGCGGTCGTCAAGGAGCGACTGGCCCTCTGACGGGAATGGCCGCGCCGGGGGTTCGGTTGGCACGAGGGACCACCTGTCGACGTTGAAGGAGAGCCTCCGTGCCCCACGAGTCCGTGACCAAGAAGTTCTACAGCATCTCCGCCACCTCCACCGGCGGCCGTGACGGCCACACCAAGAGCGCCGACGGCACCGTCGACGTGAAGCTGGGCAAGCCGAGCACCTCGAACCCGGTCGCCAACCCGGAGACGCTCTTCGCGGCCGGCTACGCCGCCTGCTACAACGGCGCGCTCGCGCACGTGGCGCAGCAGGACGGCATCGACGTCACCGGTGCGGAGACGACCGCCGACGTCACCCTCGGCGAGACGGCCACCGGTGTCGGCCTCGCGGTCGAGATCGTCACGACCATCCCGGGTGTCGACGCGGAGACCGCGCAGGCGCTCGCCGACAAGGCGCACGAGTTCTGCCCCTACAGCAAGGCGACCCGCGGCAACATCGACGTCACCGTCGTCGGCAAGCCCGCCTGACGCCCCCTGCACCACCCCACCGGCCTCCTCCCGTCACGACGGGAGGAGGCCGGTGACGTGTCGGGCGATCGCGAACGCCGCGGTGGCCGCCGGCGAGGGCGCGTTGAGGACGTGCACGCAGCGGCCGGAGCGCTCGACGAGGAAGTCGTCGACGAGCGTGCCGTCGGGGCGTACCGCCTGGGCGCGGACGCCGGCGGGGGCCGGGCGCAGGTCCTCGTCCCGCAGGTCGGGGACGAGCCGGCGCAGGCTGTCGCCGAAGCGTCGGGCGTCGAGCGAGCGCGCGACCTCGTGGAGACCGCTGCGGGCGTGCCGGCGGGCCAGCCGCCACAGGCCCGGGTACGCGAGCGTCCCGGCGAGCTCGCGGGGCCGGACCACGCCCCAGCCGTAGCCCTCGCGGGCGAGCGCGAGGACGGCGTTCGGGCCCGCGTGCACGTGGCCGTCGACGCCGCGCGTCAGGTGCACGCCGAGGAAGGGCAGCTCCGGGTCGGGGACGGGGTAGACGAGGCCGCGGACGAGGCGCGCCGCCTCCGGGGCGAGCTCGCGGTACTCGCCGCGGAACGGCACGATGCGCACCGACGGCCGGTGCCCGAGCCGCTCGGCGACGAGGTCGGTCCGCAGGCCGGCGCAGGAGACGACGAGGTCGGCCGTGACCGTCCCGCGGTTGGTCTCGACCACGACCTCGCGGGGGCCGTCGTGCCCGCCGACGACCTCCGTGCCGGGCCGCAGGTCGGCGCCGGCGGCTGCGAGGCGGTCGACGAGCGCCGCGCACACGCCCGGGTAGTCGACGACCCCGGTCTCGGGGACGTGGAGCGCTGCGAGGGCGGCGACGTGCGGCTCGTGCGCGCGGGCGCCGTCGGCGTCGAGGCGGCTCACGGCGAGACCGTTGGCCAGCCCGCGGTCGTGGAGCGCGGCCAGGCGGGGCAGCTCGTCGGGGGAGGTGGCGACCACGAGCTTGCCGGTGACGGCGTGGGCGACCCCGTGCTCGCGCGCGAAGGCCAGGAGCTCGGCCGCGCCGCTGCGGCACCAGCGGGCCTTCGCGCTGCCCGGCGGGTAGTACAGGCCCGAGTGCACGACGCCGCTGTTGCGCCCGGTCTGGTGCCTCGCCCAGCCGGACTCCTTCTCCAGCACGGTGACCCGAGCCGCGGGGTCGTCCGTGACGAGCCGGTGGGCGACGGCGAGGCCGACGATCCCGCCGCCGACGACCACGACCCGGCGGCTCATCGGTCGGCCACTCCCGGCGTCATCCGCGCCCGTGGTGCTCCGCGATGACCCGCGCGTACTCGAGGCCGGAGTCCTTGATGGTCCGCACCTGGGTGTCGTAGTCGACGTGGACGATGCCGAAGCGCTTGTCGTAGCCGTAGGCCCACTCGAAGTTGTCGAGGAGGCTCCACGCGAAGTAGCCGCGGACGTCGGTGCCGCCCTCGATCGCGTCGGCGACGGCGCCGAGGTGGTCGCGCAGGTACGCCACGCGCTCGGGGTCGTGGACGGCGCCGTCTGGGGAGACGGTGTCGTCCCAGGCCGACCCGTTCTCGGTGATGTAGACCGGCAGGCCGCACTCGCGGGCGGAGCGCTCGATGATCAGTCGGTGCGACTCCGGCGACTGCTCCCAGCCCATCGCCGTGACCGGCGGGTGGGGGTCGATCTCGGAGACGCGCTCGCAGCCGGGCAGGAGGTGGGTGTTGCCGACCGGCTCGTCGCCGTCGGCGGTGGCGCGCACGCGGGTGGGGAAGTAGTTGTTGACGCCGAGGTTGTCCAGCGGGGCGCCGATCGTCGCGAGGTCGCCGTCGTGGACGAACGAGCCGTCGGTGAGGTGCGCGACGTCGTCGAGCATCCCGTCGGGGTAGGCGCCGTGGAAGAGCGGGCCGAAGAAGACGCCGTTGAGGGCGTTGTCGGCGCGGCGGACGGCGTCGAGGTCGGCCTCCGTCGGGTCGGCCGGGCCGTGGACCTGGGTCGGGTTGAGGGTGATCGACACCTGTGCGTCGCGGCAGTGCTCGCGGATCACGGGCACCGCGGTGCCGTGGGCCAGCATCAGGTGGTGGGCCGTGAGCAGGCCCTCCATCGGGTCGCGGTGGCCGGGGGCGTGGGCCCCGATCGAGTGGCTGAGCATCGAGGAGCACCACGGCTCGTTGAGCGTGGTCCAGTTGACGACGCGGTCGCCGAGCGCGCCGACGACGTGGGCGGTGTAGTCGGCGAACCAGCCGGCGACGTCGCGGGAGCGCCAGCCGGCCCGGTCCTCGAGGGCCTGCGGGAGGTCCCAGTGGTAGAGCGTGACGACCGGGCGGATGCCGGCGCCCAGCAGCTCGTCGACGAGCCGGTCGTAGAACGCGAGCCCGAGGGGGTTGGCGGGGCCGGTGCCGTCGGGCTGGATGCGCGGCCACGCGACGGAGAACCGGTAGGCCTCGAGCCCGAGCCGCTGCATGAGCGCGACGTCCTCCGGCACCCGGTGGTAGTGGTCGCACGCGACCTCGCCGGTGTCGCCGTTCGCGACCTTGCCCGGGGTCGCGGAGAAGGTGTCCCAGATGGACTGGCCGCGGCCGTCCTCCTTGGTCGCGCCCTCGATCTGGTAGCTCGCGGTGGCGGCGCCGAAGAGGAAGCCCTCGGGGAAGGTGAGCTCGGAGGTCGTCATGCGCACGAACCTACCGGGCGGGCCGGACCTCGTCGCCGACGCGGACCTCGCCCGTGGACACCGGCACGAGCTGGACGGCGAACCACGTCGCGCCCTCCCAGCGCCGGTGGCGGGCGAGCGTGCGGATCGGCTCGTGGCCGCGCTCGCGGGTGGCGGGGTCGAGGGTGGTCATGACGCAGCGGTCGACCGGCTTGACGACGCGGAAGGTGACGGCGCCGACGGTGACCGCGCTCCAGCCGTCCTCCTCGAAGGGCTCGAGGTCGCCGTCGACGACGAGGTTGGGCCGGAAGCGGTCGATGCCGATGGTGGTCGGCTCCTCGCCGCGCTCGAGCGCGGTCTCCGCGACCCAGTCGCCGAGCCGCCGGAGCGAGGCCGCCGACGCGAGCGTGACCGGGTAGCCGTCGGCGAAGGCGGTCGCCTCGCCGGGGCGGGCGTGCGTCGGGTTGAGCGGTCGCGGGTCGGCGACGTGCACGAGCCGGACGTCGGTGCGCCGCAGGGCATCCCGCAGCCAGGCGTGGGCGGCGTCGTCGGCCACGCGACCGGTGAGCGCCCGCCCGTGGACGGTCACGGGGACCGGCTCGCCGTGCGGGGGCTCGACGAGGAGGTCGTCGCCGCCGTCCGCGCGCAGCCGCAGCGCGGCGCCGAGACCGGGGTCGGTGCCCGGGGTGTCGGCGGTCAGGGCGAGGAGGGCGTGCTCCTCGCGGGCGGTCAGGCACTCGCCGTCGGGCGTGACGACCATCCAGCGGCGGTCGTCGCGCAGGCCCCAGGGCTCGACCGTGGCGGCCGGGACGGCGCGGACCGCGGTGCTCTTGACCGGGTGCAGCGCCACCCGTTCCAGCCGGGTGCTCACGCCTGCCGGCTGATGCGCCCGGTGTCGACGTCGTACATGAAGCCGCCGATGAGGGCCCGCTCGCCGATGAGGGGGTGAGAGCGCAGGACGTGGACGTCGTGCTCGAGCGCGGCCTGCTGGTCGGTGACGACGTTGAAGTCGTGCCACGACGCGTCGACCCCGGCCGACTCGCCGACCCGGCGCTGCAGCTCCTCCTCGGTGTTCGAGGCGACGGCGCAACGGGTGTGCGGGACGACGAGGACGCGGTTGACGTTGAGCAGGTGCACCGCGAGGACGATCGCCTCGAGGGCCTGCGGCGTGACGCGCCCGCCGGGGTTGCGGAAGATCTTCGCGTCGCCGGGGTGCAGGCCGAGCATCGCGAGCGGCGCGATCCGGCTGTCCATGCACGTGACGATGGCGATGCCCGCGTGGGCGACGCCGTCGAAGCCGGCGAGGTCGAAGGTCTCGGCGAAGTGCTCGTTGGCGGCGAGCAGGTCGTCGAAGTCGGCGGGCGTGGTGGTGGGCTCGCTCACAGCAGTCCGGTCCTCTTCTCGATGGTGAACGCGACGGGCTTGGTGACGCCGGCGAAGAAGTCCTCGCCCTTGTCGTCGACGACGATGAACGCCGGGAAGTCCTCGACCTCGATCTTCCAGACGGCCTCCATGCCGAGCTCGGGGTACTCGAGCACCTCGACGCTGCGGATGCAGTCCTGGGCGAGGCGCGCGGCCGGGCCGCCGATCGAGCCGAGGTAGAAGCCGCCGTGCGCCTGGCACGCGTCGGTCACCTGCCGGCTGCGGTTGCCCTTGGCGAGCATGACCATCGAGCCGCCCGCGGCCTGGAACTGCTCGACGTAGGAGTCCATCCGGCCGGCGGTCGTCGGGCCGAACGAGCCCGACGGCATCCCCTCGGGGGTCTTGGCCGGGCCGGCGTAGTAGACGGGGTGGTCCTTGAGGTACTGCGGCATCGGCTCGCCGGCGTCGAGGCGCTCCTTGATCTTCGCGTGGGCGATGTCGCGGGCGACGACGAGCGGGCCGGTGAGGCTCAGCCGGGTCTTGACGGGGTACTTCGTCAGCTCGGCGAGGATCTCGTCCATCGGCCGGTTGAGGTCGATCGGCACGACCGCGCCGGCCCCGGTGCCGCTGACGCCCTCGGCGTCCTCGAGGCCCTCGTGGGTCGTGTCGGGGAGGAAGCGGGCGGGGTCGGTCTCGAGCTGCTCGATGAAGACGCCCTCGGGGGTGATCTTGCCGAGGACCTGGCGGTCGGCCGAGCACGAGACGGCGATGGCGACGGGGAGGCTGGCGCCGTGGCGGGGGAGCCGGACGACGCGGACGTCGTGGCAGAAGTACTTGCCGCCGAACTGCGCGCCGATGCCGAACTCGCGCGTCAGCTCGAGCACGCGCTCCTCGAGCTCGGTGTCGCGGAAGCCGTGGCCGGTGGCGGGGTCGCCCTGCTTGGGCAGCTGGTCGAGGTACTTCGCGCTGGCGTACTTGGCTGTCTTGAGGGCGAACTCGGCGCTCGTACCGCCGATGACGATGGCCAGGTGGTACGGCGGGCAGGCGGCGGTGCCGAGGCCGCGGAGCTTCTCGTCGAGGAAGCGCATCATCGCGTCCGGGTTGAGGATCGCCTTCGTCTCCTGGAAGAGGAAGGACTTGTTGGCGCTGCCGCCGCCCTTGGCCATGAAGAGGAACTTGTACGTCGTCTCGTGGCCGGGCGCGGTGTCGGCGTAGAGCTCGACCTGGGCCGGCAGGTTGGAGCCGGTGTTCTTCTCCTCCCAGGTCGTCACCGGGGCCATCTGGCTGTAGCGCAGGTTGAGGCGCGTGTAGGCGTCGTAGACACCGCGGCTCACGGCGGCCTCGTCGGTGCCCTCGGTGAGCACGTGCTGCCCGCGCTTGCCCATGACGATGGCCGTGCCGGTGTCCTGACACATCGGCAGCACACCGCCGGCGGCGATGTTCGCGTTCTTCAGCAGGTCGAGCGCCACGAACTTGTCGTTGTTGCTCGCCTCGGGGTCGTCGAGGATGTTCGCCAGCTGCTGCAGGTGCGCGGGGCGCAGGTAGTGGGCGATGTCGTGCATCGCGGTCTCGGTCAGCAGGCGCAGCGCCTCGGGGGCGACCTGGAGGAAGCGCCGGCCGCCCGGGCCGTCGACGGTCTCGACGCCATCGGTCGTCAGCAGCCGGTACGGGGTCTCGTCGGCCCCGACGGGCAGCAGGTCCTCGTAGGCGAAGTCGGTCATCGGATCTCCTCCCGGGTGGGGGCGTAGGCGCCGGCGTGGCGGACGGTGACCCCGCTCGTGGCGAGGGCGCGCTCGACGGCGGGGTCGACGTCGTCGAGGGTGGCGCGGGCGAGGCGCTCGCGGGCGTCGGGGCTGCCGAGCAGCCCCGTGTCGAGGAGACCGGACACGAGGCCGGCCATGAAGGAGTCGCCTGCGCCGACGGTGTCGACGACGTCCTTGATGCGGGCCGGCGCGCGGCCCTCCTCGCCGGACGCGGCGCGCCAGACGACGCCGTCACCGCCGAGGGTCACGACCGTCAGCGACGCGCCGAGGTCGGCCCACCGGGCCATGACGGCGGAGGGGGAGTCGCCCGGGTAGAGCCACTCGAGGTCGTCCTCGGAGCACTTGACGACGTCGGAGAGGCCGACGAGGTGCT
This sequence comes from Phycicoccus jejuensis, assembly GCF_000720925.1. Taxonomy (GTDB): domain Bacteria; phylum Actinomycetota; class Actinomycetes; order Actinomycetales; family Dermatophilaceae; genus Phycicoccus; species Phycicoccus jejuensis. The sequence continues at coordinate 16,755 of NZ_JOEE01000011.1, forward strand.
CGACCCGGGGGCGGACGTCGGCGACGGCGCCCATGATCGTGGGGCGCACGTTGGGGTCGTACGAGACGGTGCCCTGGGCGCCTGCCCGGCGCATCGCGTCCTCGACCTCGGCGTCGCCCGGCGTGAGGGTCGTGGCGATCGACCCGGTGTGCAGGTGGCCGGTGCCGTCGGGCAGCTGCACCGGCGGGAGGTCCCAGTGCAGGTCGAAGACGTAGGAGGCCGCGCCGTGCTCGTCGATGGTCGCGAGAGCGGTCGAGGTCGGGTGGTGCGGGCTGCGGCTGCCGGGCAGCAGGTGCGCGCCGCTGGCCTCCACGTGCTCGGCGCAGCGGGCGCCGCGGGCGTCCTCGCCGACGAGGCACGCGACGTGGGTGTCGTGGCCCAGCCGGGCGAGACCCACCGCGACGTTCGCGGGCGAGCCGCCGACGTGCTCGGCCGACCGCCCGTCGGGGTAGCTGACGATGTCGACGAGGAGCTCGCCGACGACGACGACCGGCGGCGCGGAGGCGCTCACGGCATCCCAACCTCTCTGGCGGCTGCTGACGGGCCCGCCCGTGGCCGGCACGGTCGAGGGCGGCGTGTCGAACCCTATCGTCGGCACCGATTGGGCGTCTGCGCCGCCCGTCGGCGACGATGGGGGAGTGAGCACCCCGACCGCCCCGAAGAGCCGCTACTCGATGGGGTCGACGAAGAACCTCGTCCTGTCGCTGCTCGCGGTGCTGGGGATGGTGCTCGTGCTGGTCTTCATGGTGCCGCGGGTCGACCGGGTCGGGGGGCCTGTCGTCGACGTCGCGACGAAGGCGCAGGAGATCCGGACGTCCTCGGGCTGGCCGATCGTCGAGCCGGAGGGGCTGCCGAGCGGCTGGTCGCCGACCTCGGTCCGGTACGTGCCGGTGACCGACGGCTTCCGGACCTGGCACGTCGGCTACCAGACGCCGTCCGGCACGTTCGTCGCCGTCGAGCAGACGAAGGACCCCAGCCGCGGGTGGATCTCGGCGCAGACCAACCGGGCCCCGCGCGAGGGGACGGTCGAGGTGGCGGGGCGCACGTGGGAGAAGTTCGTCCGCGACAACAAGGTGCAGAACAGCCTGCTGTACGTCCCGCCGACCGGGTCGGGCGAGCTCGCGACGCTCATCACGGGCACCGCGACCTTCGAGGACATGGAGACGTACATCGAGTCGCTCCAGCCGGTGCGCTGACGCAGCCGGCGCGGGTCGAGGTCCGCGCTCACGCCGGTGCCCGCGGGCGGAAGGGCCCGGGCCTGGTGTGCACGTCCGGCCGCTGTCGTTCGCTCCCGTCCCTGACGCATGCAGGATGAGCGGTCAGGCGCGACCGTTCGTCCCGGTTGCTCCGCCATCGGGAGCGAACGACAGTGACTGTCCGAAGGGTGTGCTGACGGGGGTCGGCCGCCTCGACCGGGCAGGCCTGCGGTCGCCGCATGCCCGAGCGATGAGTTCGCGGTGGCGGGGTGGTCCATCCGTGCGACAGCATCCACGTCACCCGCACGACCACCGGAGGACCCCATGACCCGCCTCGTCACCGCCCACCTCTTCCACGCCGTCAACGGCGTCGTCGAGTCCCCCGACCAGTGGCAGTTCGGCCACTTCGGCCCCGAGGAGGGCGAGATGATGGGCCGCACCCTGGCGAACGTCACCGACGTCGTGATCGGCCGCAAGCTCTGGCAGGAGTGGTCCGAGTTCTGGCCCGCAGCCGCCGAGGGCGACCCCTTCGCCGCGTTCGTCAACCCGGTCCGCAAGCACGTCGTCTCGAGCACGCTCGGGGACGACCTCGGCTGGAACAGCACCCGCATCGACGGCGACCCGCTGGACCACGTCCGCGCCCTGCGCGAGGGCGACGGTGGCGACATCGCGGTCGTCGGCGGCGTCGAGACCGTCCGCTCGCTGTTCCTCGGCGGGGTGGTCGACCGGCTGACGCTCACCACGCACCCGGTCGTCGGTGCCGGGCGGCGGCTCTTCGGGGACGACGTGCCCGTGACGCGCCTCGAGCTGCTCGAGTCCACCGCGACCTCGGCCGGCAACGTCGTCACGACCTACGGTCTGCGCACCGCCGACTGACACGCGTCCCCGGCATCACCCGAGGCGGAGAGGGCCGGCCCGCGGGCCTCAGTCCTGCGGGCCGGCGACGCGCTGCTCGGCCTGGTCGAGCCAGCGGCCGCAGTGCGCCGCGAGCGCCTCGCCGCGCTCCCACAGCACCATGCTCTCCTCGATGCCGACCTGCCCGCTCTCCAGCCGGGCGACGATGTCGACCAGCTCGTCCCGCGCCTGCTCGTACCCCAGCTCGGCGACGTCGGCGTTCGCGCCGGTGCCGGCGTCGGGGGCGGGGGCGTCCTTCGGCATGCCGCGAGACTACCGACGCCCACCGACCCCCGCCGGTCGAGGGCGCACGGAGTAGCTGAGGCTGACGACCCCGTCGACCGCCACGACGAGCGACCAGAGGCGCAGCGTCCCGAGCAGCGCCTCCGTCCGGGCCGCGTCCCCGATGACGAGGATGCCGACCCCGAGGAGCGACGCCCCCACCGCGTACGCGACGAGGTGACGCAGGAAGCCGCGGCGCTCGCGGGCCGCGTGCGCCCGTCCGGCGCGGGGGCGAGGGGCCGGGGCGGGGCCGCCCGCGAACCGGTGCGCGAAGCGTTCGTCGGCCCAGCGGACCATCGAGTGCCCGAAGCCCACCGAGACCCCGAGGTAGACGGCGGCGAGGGCGTGCGCCGTCGTCGCGGTGGCGCCGCCGCGCAGGTCGAGCACGGTCGCGACGAGCAGCACGAGGTCGACGAGCGGCGCGGCGACGAGCAGCCACCCGCCGACTTGGGGACGGCGCAGCAGGTAGCGCGTGGCGAGCCCCGCGAGGACGAGGACCCAGAACATGACCTCGCAGGTGACGATGACGGCGACAAGCACAGTGCGTCCCTCCCGATTTGTTGGTACGACCGTACCAAATAGATGGACCCGCCGCCCCGGGCTGCTAGACAGGGTCCGTGCCCAGGGTCGTCGACCAGCAGGCGCGCCGGCAGCTCATCGCCGACGCGCTGCTGGCCGTCGTGCGCCGGGACGGGATCGGTGCGGTGTCCGTCCGGTCCGTGGCGGCGCAGGCAGGCCTGTCCGTCGGCTCGATGCGGCACACGGCCGCGAGCCAGGACGACCTCGTGGCCTTCGCGATGCACGCCGTCGCCGACCGGGTCGGGGCCCGGGTGGCGGCCCGCGTCGGCGGGTGGGACGCCGCCCACGCCCCGGACCTCGACGACCTCGTCGACCTCTGCGGGGAGGTGCTGCCACTCGACGACGAGCGGCGCGCCGAGGCCGCGGTCTGGCTCGAGCTCGTCACCCTGGCCCGCACCGCCCCGCGGCTCGCCGAGGTTTCGACGCAGGCGCACCTCGGCATCCGCTCCCTCGTCGACCGGGTCGTCGCCGCCCTGCTGCCGGCGGCCGACCCCGCGCGCCACGAGGCCGAGGCCACCCGGCTGCACGCCCTCCTCGACGGCCTCGCGCTGCACGTCGTGCTCCAGCCGGAGGTCACCGACCTCCGGGGCGTGCGTGCGGTCGTCCGGCACCACCTCGCCGGGCTCGCCGCGGGCTGAGCTGCCGGCGACCGCGGGGTCAGGACCCGAGGACGCGGACCCCGAAGTCCCCACGGGCGACACGGACCCGCAGCAGCTCGTCGGGTGCGAGGTCGGCGGGGTCGGTGACGAGGCCGCCGCCGACCTGCTGCACGACCGCGTACCCGCGGTCCAGCGTCGACTGCGGTGAGAGCGCCCGGGCCTGCGCGCGGAGGTGGTCGACCCGGTCGCGCTGCCGGTGCAGCCCGGCCTCGACCCGGTGCAGCGCGCGGGAGCGCAGCGCCTCGACCACCTCGCGCTGTGAGCGCAGGAACGCCCCCTTGTCGGCGAGGACCGGGCGGCTCGCGAGCTCGGCGAGGCGGCGCCGCTCGTGGTGCAGCCGTCCGCCGACGGCCCGGTGCCCGCGCTCACGGGCGACCTCGAGCCCGCGCCGCTCGGCGACGGCGTCCGGGACGATCGCCTTCGCGGCGTCCGTCGGGGTGGAGGCGCGGTGGTCGGCGACGAGGTCGAGCAGCGGGGTGTCGACGTCGTGCCCGATCGCGCTGACGACCGGGGTGGTCGCGGCGGCGACGGCGCGCAGCATCGTCTCGTTGGAGAACGGCAGGAGGTCCTCGACGCCCCCGCCCCCGCGGGCGATGACGACGACGTCGACCTCGGGGTGGGCGTCGAGCTCGGCGAGGGCGGCGGTCACCTCCGCCACCGCGTTGGTGCCCTGCACCGCGACCTGCCGGATCTCGAACCGTGCGCTCGGCCAGCGGCGCAGCGTGTTCTCGACGACGTCCTTCTCGGCGGCGCTGGCCCGGCCGCAGACGAGGCCGATGCGCCGGGGGAGGAAAGGCAACGGGCGCTTGCGGTCGCGGTCGAACAGGCCCTCCTGCCCGAGGTGGCGCTTGAGGTACTCCAGACGCGCCAGCAGCTCGCCGACGCCGACCGGCCGGATCTGGCGGGCGTCCATGACGAGGGAGCCGCGCTGGCTCCAGAACGACGGCTTGGCCTGGAGGACGACCCGGGCCCCCTCGCTGAGCGGACCGGGCATCGCGTCGAGGGCGTTGACGTGGACCGAGCACGAGAGGCTCATGTCGACGTCGGGGTCGCGCAGGGTGAGGAACGCCGTGCGCGCGCCGGGCCGCCGGGTCAGCTGGACGACCTGTCCCTCGACCCAGAGGACCGACATCTTCTCGACGTACTCGCCGATCTTCATCGAGAGCAGGCGGACCGGCCACGGGTTCTCGGCCGTGGTGTCGACCGCCCGCTCGGGCAGGGGTGCGCGCGCCGGGGTGCTCACGGGGGCCACCCTAGGCGGCGGCACCGTCAGCCCGTCCGCCCGCGATGCGGGCCCGGACGAAGGCCCCACCTACGATGGACACATGGCTGAGACGACCAAGCGCGTGCTCCTCGCGGCCCCCCGCGGCTACTGCGCCGGTGTCGACCGGGCCGTCGTCACCGTCGAGAAGGCCCTCGACCTCTACGGCGCCCCCGTCTACGTCCGCAAGGAGATCGTCCACAACAAGCACGTCGTCACGACGCTGCAGCAGCGTGGCGCGATCTTCGTCGACGAGACCGACGAGGTGCCCGAGGGCGCGACCGTCGTCTTCTCGGCGCACGGCGTGGCCCCGGTCGTCCACGAGGAGGCGCGCGCGCTGAGCCTGCGCACCATCGACGCCACCTGCCCGCTCGTCACCAAGGTGCACCGTGAGGCCGTCCGGTTCGCCGACAGCGACTTCGACATCCTCCTCATCGGCCACGAGGGCCACGAGGAGGTCGTCGGCACCGCGGGCGAGGCGCCCGAGCACATCCAGCTCGTCGACGGCCCGGACGACGTCGACAACGTCACCGTCCGCGACCCCGAGAAGGTCGTCTGGCTCAGCCAGACCACGCTCTCGGTCGACGAGACGATGGAGACCGTCCGCCGGCTGCGCGAGCGCTTCCCGAAGCTGCAGGACCCGCCGAGCGACGACATCTGCTACGCGACGCAGAACCGCCAGCTCGCGGTCAAGCAGATGGCCGCCGACTGCGACCTGATGATCGTCGTCGGCTCCCGCAACTCGTCCAACTCGGTGCGCCTCGTCGAGGTCGCGCTCGAGCACGGCACGCGGGCCGGCCACCTCGTCGACTACGCGGACGAGATCGACGAGTCCTGGCTCGACGGCGTCTCGACCGTCGGCGTGACCTCCGGTGCGTCCGTGCCCGAGATCCTCGTCCGCGGCGTGCTCGACTACCTCGCGGCGCGGGGCTTCGAGGACGTCCGCCCGGTCGTCGCCGCCGAGGAGTCGCTGATGTTCGCGCTGCCGAACGAGATCCGGCGCGACCTCAAGGCCGCCGGCATGTCGGACAAGATGCGCCACGACGGCTCGTTCGCCGAGACCAGCGCCCTGCGCTGACCGGCGGCACGTGGACGCCCGGGTCGAGCTCGCGACGACGGGCCCCGGGCTGGCCCTCGCCGGGCGGCTGCTCGACGCGTTCAACAGCGAGTACGACGACCCGTCGCCCGGCCCGGACGCCCTCGCCGCACGGCTCGCGGAGCTGACCGGCCGCGGCGACACCGACGTGCTCCTCACGGGTGAGCACGGGGTGGCGGTGGTCCGCTACCGCCCGGCACTCTGGAGCACGCGCGACGAGGCCTACCTCGCCGAGCTCTGGGTGGCGCCGGCCGCCCGCGGCCACGGCCTCGGGCGGGCCCTGCTGCGGGCCTGCCTCGACCGGGCCCGCGCCCGCGGGTGCGACCTGCTCGACCTCGCGACGAGCGCCGACGACGTCGCGGCCCGAGCCCTCTACGAGAGCGAGGGGCTGCACGCCACGGAGGGACCGGGCGGCCCCACGACGTACCACTACGAGATCGACCTCTGACCCTCCCCGTCGTCGGGGCGCGGCCCGTCGAGCACCAGCTGCGGGCGCGCGTCGGGCTCGGTGACGGCGTCGATGAGCTCCTGCGCGGTGAGCGGCCGCGGACCGGTGCGGACCGGCTCGAGGACGGACAGCTCGTCGGTGACGACCTCGAGGTCGCGCATCCGCCGGGCGGTGACGAGCACGCGCGACTCGAGCGCCCCGACCATCGCGTTGTACGCCTCGACGCTCGACTGGAGCGAGCGGCCGACCTTGGCCGTGTGCGCGCCGAGCGTGCCGAGCCGGCCGTAGAGCTCGCGGCCGAGGTCGAGCAGCTCACGGGCGCTCTGCGAGAGGGCGTCCTGCTGCCACGTGAACGCCACGGTGCGCAGCAGGGCCATGAGCGAGGCCGGGCCGACGAGCACGACCCGGCGAGCCAGCGCCTTCTCGTGCAGCGCCGGCTGGGCGGCGAGAGCAGCGGCGAGCATCGCGTCGCTCGGGACGAAGCAGACGACCATCTCGGGGCCGTCGCGGAAGGCGGCCCAGTACTCCTTGGCGGCCAGGGTCGCGACGTGGCCCGCGACGGCGTCGGCGTGCCGGCGCAGCAGCGCGGTGCGCTCGTCGTCGGTCAGCTCCTCGGCCTGCGCGTCGAGGAAGTGCGTCATCGGCGCCTTGGCGTCGACGACGAGCGACTTGCCACCGGGGAGGCGCACGACGACGTCGGGGCGGACCTGCCGGTCGTGCGGCCCGAGGACGCCGACCTGCTCCTCGAAGTCGCAGCGCGAGAGCATGCCCGAGGCCTCGAGGACGCGGCGCAGCTGGACCTCTCCCCACGCGCCGCGCACCGATGACGAGCGCAGCGACCCGGCGAGCGAGGCGGTGGCCCGGCCCAGGCCCTGCGTCTCGGCCTCGACCCGGCCGAGCAGCGCCCGCAGCGAGCCGTACTGCTGCGACCGGTCGCGCTCGAGGACACCCACGTGCTCCTCGACGCGCACCAGGGCGTCCTTGAGCGGCGCCAGCAGGGCCGCGGTCTCCATGTCCTCGGCGAGCGAGGTCTCGAGGTCGAGCACCCGCTCGCGCAGCAGGTCGCGCTCGGTCTCGACCCCCGCCACCGCCGCCCGGTGCACGAGCCGCGCGAGCAGCCACGCCACGACCGCGCCGACGACCAGCCCGAGCACGCCCCACGTCATCCCGTCCATGCGAGGACCATGGCAGAGCCCTCCGACAGGCCCGGCAATCCGCCGCGCGCCGCGAGTCCGAACCTCCACCCGGTCAACACCGCGTGTCAGTGCGGCTTCACGCCCCAGTACGACGGCCTCGAGGCGCTCTGGCAGGAGTACAAGGACCGCGGCCTCGTCGTCCTCGGCTTCCCGTGCAACCAGTTCGGCGGCCAGGAGCCGGGCAGCGCCGAGGACATCGGCGAGTTCTGCCGCGTCAACCACGGCGTGACCTTCCCGCTGTTCGACAAGGTCGAGGTCAACGGCGACGACGCCCACCCGCTCTTCCGGTGGCTGCGCCACGAGGCACGCGGCGCCCTCGGCAGCGAGAAGATCAAGTGGAACTTCACGAAGTTCCTCGTCGGGCGCGACGGCACGCCGATCAAACGGTTCGGCTCCAGCACCAAGCCCGAGAAGCTGCGCGGCGCCACCGAGAAGGCCCTCGCCGCCTGAGCCGTCCTAGGCTCGCGGGCATGCCCGAGAGCGCCGAGGAGTACGCCGCCCGCGTCGTTGCCGCGCAGGACCGCGACGGTCGCCTGCCGGTCGGGGGCCAGGAGGTCCTCGGGTGGGACGTGTTCCCCTTCGAGGTCGACGGCCTCCGGGCCAAGGTCGGGCCCGTCCTCGTCGACGTCGAGCCGCCGCGACGCGGCGAGGATCCGAGCGGCTGCCACTGCCGCGAGGCGGCGATGGAGGGTCCGGCCGCGACCGGCGACTGGGCCGCCGTCTGGGAGGGGGTGGGCTGGCGGGTCAAGGTCGCCCCGCCGTCGGGCTCGCCGCTGGTTCTCGTCGCCGAGCCCCTCGAGCACCTCGACGTCGATGCGCTGAGCGACGACCTCGCGGCGGCCCTGGGGCGCCTGCAGGTGGCGCTCGTCGGCGCCGTCGAGGCGCTGCCCTCCGTGGGCCGCTGCCACGTGCTGCGGCTCGGGGACGGTGGCGCCCACGCCCACGTGTGGTTCGTCGCCCGCCCCGCGCGGATGCCGCAGCTGCGCGGGTCGTTCATGGTGGTCTGGGACGACCTGCTCCCGCCGGTCCCGGCAGAGGTGCGGGACGCCAACGCGGCCTTCGTCGTCGAGCGGCTCGTCCGGCGGCTCGGCGGCCGGGCCGTCACCGCGCTCGCGTAGGGTCACGGCATGGCGCGACGCGAGGAGACCGAGGCCGAGCGCCTACGGCGGATCGCCATCCTCAACGCCCGGCTGCCCAAGAAGCGCAACATCGCGCAGGGGCTGCTGCGCAACCCGGCCGGCGAGGTCCTCCTGTGCGAGCTGTCGTACAAGAAGGAGTGGGACCTGCCCGGCGGCGTCGTCGACCCGGGGGAGCCGCCCGCCCTCACCGTCGCCCGCGAGGTCGACGAGGAGCTGGGGCTCGAGGTCGCCGTGGGTGGTCTCGTCGCCGTCAACTGGCTGCCGCCGTGGCGCGGCTGGGACGACGCCCACCTCTTCCTCTTCGACCTCGGCGTCTTCGAGGGCGAGCTCGACCCCGCCCGCTTCCTGCCCCGCGAGATCGCCGGCGCCCACTGGGTCCGGCCCGAGGCCGCGGCCGAGCACGTGGCCCCGTACACCGCGCGGATGCTCGAGGTCGTCGCCGGATGGACCCCCGGCACGACGCTCTACCTCGAGAACAGCGAGCCGGCCGGGGGAGCGACGTGAACGGCGAGCACCGCGTCGCCCTGATGCTGCTCGGCGGGCTCGTCCTCGTGAGCCTCGGCATCCTCGGCTACATCCTCGTCTCCGCCCTCACCGCCTGAGCGGCGGCTGTCACCGCGTCGCCCTACCGTCGGGTCATGACCCCGTCCGAGCCGGTCCTCGAGTTCCCCGACCGCGACGCTCTCTGGGCGTGGCTCACCGCCCACCACGAGAGCGATCCGGGAGGCTGGGTGCGCCTGGCCCGGGCCCGGTCGGGCCTGCGCAGCGTCACCTTCGAGGAGCTGCTCGAGGCCGGCATCGCCTTCGGGTGGAGCGAGAGCACCCGCCGCCGGTACGACGAGCGGTCCTACCTCCAGCGCTTCACCCCGCGACGCGGGCGCGGGACGACGTCCGAGCGCAACCGCCGCATCGCGGAGCGGCTGGAAGCGCAGGGCCGGATGACGCCGGCCGGGCGCCGGGCCCTGGCGGTCGGGGCGACGCCCGGGGCTCGGTAGACTCCTCGTCCTGTGGCACTCACCATCGGAATCGTCGGTCTCCCCAACGTCGGCAAGTCGACGATGTTCAACGCGCTGACGAAGAACGACGTTCTGGCGGCGAACTACCCGTTCGCGACGATCGACCCCAACGTCGGCGTCGTCCCGCTCCCGGACGCCCGCCTGCAGCGCCTGGCCGAGATCTTCGGCAGCGAGAAGATCCTCCCCGCCACAGTCTCCTTCGTCGACATCGCCGGCATCGTCCGCGGCGCGTCCGAGGGGGAGGGGCTGGGCAACAAGTTCCTCGCCAACATCCGCGAGGCGGACGCCATCTGCCAGGTCGTCCGCGCCTTCGAGGACGGCGACGTCGTGCACGTCGACGGCCAGGTCTCGCCCGAGTCGGACATGGAGACCATCCACACCGAGCTCGTCCTCGCCGACCTCCAGACCCTCGAGAAGGCCGTCGCCCGTCTCGAGAAGGAGGCGCGGATCAAGAAGGAGTCCAAGCCGCTCCTCGAGAACGCGCTGGCGGCCCAGAAGGTGCTCGAGGAGGGCAAGACCCTCTACGCGCACGGGGCCGCCGCTGGCGTCGACCTCGGGATGGCCGCCGGCCTCGGGCTGCTGACGACCAAGCCGTTCATCTACGTCTTCAACCTCGACGAGGACCAGCTCGGCGACACCGACCTCCACGCCCGGCTCGCGGCCCTCGTCGCGCCGGCCGAGGCGGTCTTCCTCAACGCCAAGCTCGAGATGGACCTCATGGAGATGTCCCCCGAGGACGCCCAGGAGATGCTCGAGTCCTTCGGCGCCGAGGAGTCCGGCCTGGACCAGCTCGCGCGGGTCGGCTTCCACACCCTCGGCCTGCAGACCTACCTGACCGCCGGCCCGAAGGAGTCGCGCGCCTGGACCATCCGCCAGGGCTGGACCGCGCCGCAGGCCGCCGGGGTCATCCACACCGACTTCCAGCGCGGCTTCATCAAGGCCGAGATCGTGTCGTTCTCCGACCTCGACGAGCTCGGCTCGATGGCCGCCGCGAAGGCCGCCGGCAAGGCGCGCATGGAGGGCAAGGACTACGTCATGCAGGACGGCGACGTCGTCGAGTTCCGCTTCAACATCTGACAAGCGCCGTCACTGCAGGTCCAGCAACTGCCATGACTCGGCGCAGGCCCGACGGTCCGCATCTAGTCCGCAAGAATTTGAGCCGTCTCTCCTAGCCCCCGGTGCCCTACGACGGTCGATACGGCGCACGCGCAACGCTGATCATGTAGCTCACGTGGCTCCCTTCTGTGTCAAGACGCCTTGGGGACGGCGGTCGTAGGCTGGTTGGTGACGGGTCCGGGAAGTGGCTTGTCCGAAGTGCCGGTGTGGGGTTGTGAGCCGGTCGCGCTGGAGTCAGAGTCGTTGCCCCGTTGCCCTCCCGGGCCCGTCGCCATGTCATGGGTGAGGTCGTCCGGGAGCGCTCGATAGACCAGGTCGGAAAGGCGGCGTTTGAGGCCGCGCATGGCTTCGTTGGGGGTCTTGCCAGCGGCGACCTTGCGGTCGTAGTACGCCCGGCCTTCGGTGGTGTTGCGGAGCTGGGACTGGGCCACGTGACGTGTCGTTGCTCGTTTGTGGCAGTCGTGTGAGCATCTGCGCTGCCCAGCCAGATGCAGTCAGATCGCAGGAATCGCCTGGTACAGCGCGCCGCGGGAGCGCGTGGGGCGCGCTCGTCCCGCGACGTGTCCCCGGGCCGAATGCCGTCTGGCAATCTGCGAGAAGGACGTATCGCAGTCGGACCACCGTTCCCTCGCTCGTTGCCGTTGACCTACATCGGGTGGGTTGGGACAGTGTGCCCGTGAGGGTCGCGGTCCTTGGACCACTCCTGGTCGGTGACGACGCACTCGGGCTCGGCCCGCGGGACCGCGTCGTCCTCAGCGTGCTCGTGCTGCGAATCGGAGTGGCTGTGCGCACGGACACGCTCGTCGACGCCCTGTGGGGGGAGCGCCCGCCCGCCTCGGCCGCGAAGGTGGTGCAGGGGTGCGTCGTTCGCCTGCGACGGATGCTTGGGACGGACGCCATCGAGACGGTCTCAGCGGCAGGCTACCGGCTGCGTATGCACTACGACGACGTCGACGCGACCGTCTTCGACGACCTGGTATCCCGAGCACGGGAACTGCTGGCCGGCGGCCAGCCCGACCGGGCCCGTTACACCAGCAACTGCGCGCTCGCACTGTGGCGCGGCGACCCGCTTCCGGACCTGGAGAACTGGCAAGGGGCGCAGGCGTGGCGCGGCCACCTCGTCGACCAGTACCGAGACGCGCAGGAGCTCGCGTGCAAGGCGGCCTTGGCGGTTGGCGCCCATGCCGACGTGCTGGCTGACCTACGGGGACTGGTCAACGAGGAGCCGCACCGCGAGCAGCGATGGGCCATGTTGGCCCTGGCTGAGTATCGGTGCGGTCGACAGGCCGAGGCCCTAGAGACGATCCGCCTGGCTCGTCGGCACCTTGGCGAGACGCTCGGGCTCGACCCGAGCGTTGAGCTGATCGAGCTCGAGGCGGCCATGCTGCGCCAGGCCCCGGGCCTGACAGCTCCCCCTCGTCCTCCGGATGCGGCGGACTGCCCTTATCCCGGTCTCCTGCCTTTCGACGTGGGCGACGCTGAGTCGTTCTTCGGGCGCGAGGCGGAGGTCGCCGCGGCGCTGCGTACGCTCGACCGCACGCATGCCCTCGTCGTCGTCGGGCCCTCCGGCTCCGGAAAGTCCTCCTTGTTGCGGGCCGGCGTCGCCGCGGCGCTGCGCCGGGATCGGCGCCGGGTGCACGTGATGACCCCCGGGAGGCGGCCCCGCGTCGCCTTCGCGGCCACTGGCGCAGTGCCGGGCGACGTTGTCGTCGTCGACCAGCTCGAGGAGGCCCTCGAGCCCGATGTCGAGGAGGGTGCCGCCTTCGCCGAAGACCTCGCGCGCTTCGTGCACGACGGCGGTGAGCTGGCGCTGGGTGTGCGCGGTGACCGCGTTGGCACCCTCGCCACCCACCCGGGTCTTGCGCGGCTCGCGGAGACCGGGCTGCACATGCTCGGCCCGTTGAGCGCCGACGACCTCCGACGGGCCGTCACCGGGCCGGCCGAGCAGGCCGGCCTCGTCGTGGAGCCAGGGCTGGTCGACCTCCTGGTGCGAGAGGTCGAAGGTGAGCCGGCGGCCCTCCCGTTGCTCTCCCACGTCCTACGCGAGACGTGGGCGGTGCGCGAGGGGCGCACACTCACCGTCGCGGGCTACGGATCCACAGGCGGCGTGCGGGCGGCCGTCGCACGCACCGCCGAGACGCTCTTCCACGATCTCGGCCCCGACGACCAGCTGCTGCTGCGCCAGCTCATGACACGGCTAGTGGGCACCGGCGAGGACAGCGCCCCGGTGCGGCGCCGGGTACCGCGCCACACGATCGAACAGGGCGAGCACCGGCACGCCCTTCTGGAGCGACTGATCGCGTCCCGCCTGCTCAGCAGCGACGGTGAGGTCGTCGAGATCGCGCACGAGTCGTTGACCGCGGTCTGGCCGCGACTGCGCTCTTGGCTCGACGACGATGTCGACGGGTTGCGCACGATGCGCCACCTCGCGGTCTCGGCCGAGAGCTGGGACCAACTGGGTCGTCCGCCGAGCGAGCTCTACCGCGGGGTGCGACAGTCCCGCGCCTCGGAATGGCGGGCGCGTGCAGACCCCGCACCCGACCTGACCCCCACCGAGACCGCCTTCCTCGAGGCGTCCGCCTCCCTGGCCGCCCACGAACAGCAGGCGGCGCAGGACCAGGTGAACCGCGAGAGGCGCGTGAATCGTCGGCTGCGCGCCGGTTTAATCGCCACCGTCGTGCTGGCCATCGTCGCGACAACCGCGGGCGTTTTGGCCTCGCTCGCCTCACGTCGCGCGGATGCCGCGGCAACGGCGTCCGACGCCCGTCGCCTCGGTGCCGAAGCGCTGCGCTCCGACCAGCTCGACACCGCCCTGCTCCTGTCGGTGGCCGGGGTGCGGCTAGACCCCTCGACCGACACCCGTGCAAACCTGCTGGCCACGCTCGATCGGGCCCCCACCCTGGTGCGGCTGAGCCGCACCCCACGGATCGTCAGCCAGGCACTAAACACCCGCTCGGGGCTCGTGCTCGCCCAGGCGCCGGACGAGGGGTTGCTGGTGCGGCGCGCGTCGTCCCTCGAAGCGGTGGCTGTGCACCCCGAACTGCGTGGAGCGGCAGTGGTGGTCGCTGCCGACGGGGCGACGGCTGCGGTGACCCCGATGCCCGAGCTGGTCGCCGCCGGCGCCGTGCCTGCGGTGGTCCTGCTCGACGCCGACGGCTCACGCGCCAAGACCCAGCTCGGCGGTATCCCTCGCGGTCGACATGCCCAGCAGAACATCTCCGTCAGCACCGACTCACGATGGCTCGCGGTGACGCTGCTGGCCCTCGACGGCGGTGACCAGCCGGTCACGGGGGTGTGGGACCTGAGAGCGCCAGAGCGACCAGTGGCGCTAATTAACCTCGGCGACCAGAGCGAAGGCCCCGTGGTCGCACCCGGCGGGCGATCCCTGTGGTCCTCAGGGGGTGGGGTGCTGCGCGAGAGCGCGCTGCCGTCCGGCCGTACGATGCGCACCTTGTCGGGCAGAGACCTCAGCCTCGGCGAGGTCGATGGCCCCTTCGCACTCTCGCCCTACGGCGCGACGCTCGTCCTCGCGTCGGGGTCACAGCTCGTGGTTGTCGACGCTGCGGAGGGCACGGTTCGCCACGTGATGCCGGTCATCGGCCGAGTCGACCGCATCGGCTTCTCGGCGGACGGCACGAAGCTCGTGTCCGCCGGCGACACCCTCATGATCTGGGACGTCGCTGGCGAGGAGCCAGTGGAGCTCCTCGCCCAGGACGACGGCGGGGGGTGGCCGGCGTTCGACGCAGCAGGGGAGACGCTGTACACCTCGGCCTTCGAAGGGATGCTGCTGGCTTGGGACGTCAGCGGTAGACGCGGCTTCCTGCCCTCAGCGGGAGCAGAGTCCGTGCTCGGCGGGGGTGGCATCGTCATCTTCTCACCCGACGGCGCGCGGGTGCTCACTGTCGCGGGCGGGCGCGACGCGACCTTCGCGGTCCGTGACGTCGCGACGGGTGCCGACAGCCCGGCGGTCACCGTCACCCAGGACACAGCGAACTACCTGGACGCGGCATGGAGCCCCGACGGGATGCTCATCACCGTTCAGACGGCCGACGACGTGGTGACGGTATGGGACGGCACAACCCTCAACGAGGTGGCCCGGCGCCCCCTTCCGGCTGGCGAACAGGCGGTCTACGCCGCGTTCACTGGTGACGGTGCCCTGCTGGTGGGAACGTCAGAGGGTCGGTTGCACGTCCTCGACGCGCACACCCTACGACCTCGACGGGACCCGGTCGTTGCCGCTCCGGCGGTCGGCGGGGAGCCTCCCGGAGTCGTGTCGAGCCTCCGGGTTCGGCCTGGCACGACGCAGGTGCTCGCCAGCATCCAGGACGTGGGAGAGGTTCTCGTCGACACGGCACTCGGCACCCTGCGGCCCCTTGACCTGGGGGTCGATGTGCTCGGTGCGGCCTGGTCCCCGGACGGCAACCGACTGGCCGTGACGCGCGCCGACGGAGCGGCGGGGCTCTTCGACGCTGCAGCGTCGCGCTGGATCGCCCCGCCGAGCGGGCGTTACCCCTTTGCAGGAGCGGCCCCGGCCTTCACGCCCGACGGCTCGGAGTGGGCAGTGGCCGCAGCCGGGCGCGTCGGGCGCTGGGATGGTCGCACCGGGGCCTTCCTCGGGGCGGTCACGGTCGATGGCGGGGCGGCGGTCAGCTACCTCCCCGACGGGTCTGCCCTGCTCGTGGCGCAGGACTTCGGCCCGGTGCGGCGTTGGAATCTCGACCCCGGCTCGTGGGTGCGCACCGCGTGCGCGGTCGCCGGCCGTGAGCTCACCGACGAGGAGTGGCACGACCATCTACCCGGCCGGGACGTCCAGCAGGTCTGCGCCGCGGACAACGGCTGACTGTAACGCTCCGGCAGCCCTCGCCTCACCGGCCGTCGGCCCACTGACGACCACCACCAGACCCGTCCAGGCTCATGCCGGCCAGCGGCCCGGCAAGGTCAACGGGTGCGCATGCTCTCCCGCGCGGAGCCGGGTAGTTGCGCTCGGCGCTGATACCGCACCGATACCCCGTCAACCCATGGTGGCGGCGACTCGAGGCAGCCGCGCCCCGACGGACAGCGAAGGATGCCATGTCCACTCAAACCACCACCGCGAGCACGGGGCGCCGAGTCGAACACCGGTTGGCGCGCGCTCCCAGGGCAGCGGTCGTGCTGCTTGCGACCTTGGCGGGCGCCTTGGGACTGTTCGGCGCGACCACCTCGGCGTCCGCTCACGTGGTCCCAGGCGCTGTGGCTGCGGCCATCGCACAGAAGCCTGCGAACGGTCAGATCACCTTCGGGCGTTACGACCCGTCCATCGACGCACACACCGTATGGATCGCCGACGCTGACGGGCGGGCCCAGCGCCAGCTGGTCGACGGACCCAGCTGGTTCTCCGACTGGTCTCCGGACGGCTCGCGGATCGCGTTCGACTTCGCTGACGACACTGGTGTGCACATTGGCACCATCTCCCCCGACGGCGGGCAACGCGCGAGTCTTACGTCCGAGGAGGGAGTCCAGGAGACACCGGACTGGTCACCAGACGGCCAGTGGATTGCCTACGGCGCCATGGATGCGAGCCTGCCCTACTTCAGCACCTCGATCTGGGTCATGCGAGCCGATGGCACGGGTGCCCGCCGCGTGACCTCCGGCGGCTTTGACGTCGAGCCGGTGTTCTCGCCGGACGGGACCCACATTGCGTTCGCGCGCATCGTCGACGACGGCGAGGGCGCGCCTCAGGTCAACTCACTGCACGTGGTCAATGTCGATGGAAGCGGACTACGCGAGGTGGTAGCACCTCGCGCGGGTCTCGAGCACCCCGACTGGTCCCCCGACGGAAAGTGGTTGGGCTTCAACATCAACCCCGGAGAGCGCGACCTTCCCGACTCCGGTGCGCTCATCGTGGTCCGCCCCGACGGCAAGGCGCTGCACGTGCTGCGGGCACCGACGTCCACCCTGCGCTTCTTTAAGATCGCGTGGTCACCCGACGGACACCGACTCCTCATGGGCTGCTTCGACACCCGCCTGGAGCGGGACCGGCTGTGCACCAGCAATGCCGGCGGAGGCGCCGTCCGCCCTGTGGAGCTCGGTAGCGACTCGTGGGTCAACTTCCCATCCTGGGGCACCACGTGACGGCCAAGGGAGCGGCGATGAAGCGAACACCAGCGATCGTGGCCGTACTCGCGTCATTCGTCGTGTTCGCGGGTTGCTCCTCGCCGCAAGGCACGTCGCCAACCACGGCGTCGAGTGCGCCTGCGTCCGTATCATCCCCGTTGTCGCTGGTCGTGATCGGTGACTCCATCCCGTACAACAGCCAACAGGATTGCCCCAGCTGCAGAGGCTTTGTCACTCAGTACGCCGACGCCCTGGCGAAAGCCACGGGTCGCGAGGTCACCCTCAAGAACCGGTCGACGCACACCGGAGCCACGGTGCCGGACCTCTTGGCGGACCTGCCGGGATTGCAGGCCGAGCTGACGACCGCGGACGCCATCATCGTGGGCATCGCGCACAACAGCTTCCCGCTCAACGAGGAGACCCCGTGCGGCTCGCCGGTCGACCGGTTGTCCGGCGTGATCAAGGACTGGTCCAAGGTCGACCAAGCGTGCGCTACGGCGTCCGTGAAGACGTACCGTCCGATGTACGACGAGTTGTTCGCCACTGTCGCCGGTTGGCGGACCGGGAAGCCCACGATCCTGCGGACGATCAACCGGTACAACGACTGGGTCGGCAGTGAACAGCTGACGCTCACTCCGGAGCAGGCAGTAAAGACGGTGGTCCTTCAAGACGCCTGGAACACGATGTTGTGCGAGTCCGCTGAGGCGAGCGGCTTCACCTGCATCGACGTCTACCACGCGTTCAACGGCGCCGACGGGTCCAAGCCTTCAGCCGACCTGCTCGCGGCGGACTACACCCACCCATCTCAGCGGGGGAACGACGAGATCGCGCGGCTTCTCGCCGCAAAAGGGTTTGCACCCTTGGGATGAACCGAACGCCGACCTGTTGACGCAAAGACCGCGTATCCCGGCCCCGGAAGTCCGATCAGTAGGTCTCAGTCTGTTACGGCTTGCCACGCACTAGGGGAGGCAGGTCCATCGACGACGGGGGTAACCACCGCGGGCAGGTTGACGAAGTCGCAGCGGTGCTCGGGCGACGCCGGATCGATGCCCTCGTCTTCAACATCGGCGTAATCGACGTCGCAGTCTCGGGCACATCGAGCAGCCTCGTACACGGCGACGCCCCGATTCTCGGCAGCAACGACCCCGGTCCATCCGGATCCGGCCGAACCCTCAAAAGCTGCGCCACCCCCGTAGATCCGCCAGCCGGGTGGACCTGCTCCGAGCGGATCACATCGATACGGTGGGGGCCAGTCGCCGCACGAGCGCGGGGCACAGGGGTGAGTGGGGCGCGATAGGCCCTCGCCGCCACGACCTCTATCTTGAAGAACCGCATCCCAGGAGGCACGAGTGCAATCGCCTGCTTACCCGAACCAGTTCCGTGATGGAGAGCCAGTCGAGCTAGCTCTGGTGGTCGGTTAACACGCCGCACAACAGCGGTGAGCGGAGTCTCGAGCCAACCTCGCAAAGGGCCTGCCGGTCCGCAAACGGTCCGCAAAAGTCCGCAGATCGATCCCTTGCGACCAGTCGTCGTCAGCACCGTTAAGTCAGTCACCTCGATGTCATCGCAGGTCAGAAAGCACGTATAGCTCACGGCTAGCGAAGACAAGCAACGCCCAAGAAGTGGCAAAGAGGTTCCGCTTCAACGTCTGAATCAAGGCGTTTACGCAGGTCAGGATGAGTGTTGTCTCTAGGAGTCCGCACACAGTCCGCAACATGATTTGCATGATGGCGCGATCCAGCCGTTGAGAGGGCCGGTGTCCCGCCCCGGGTCTTGCTCGTTGACCCCGCTGCGATGTTGCTCTTAAGTCGAGCCGCCTTCGCAGCGAGGTAGCGCCCGTAGCACCCCGCGAAGCTGTGAGCGAGAGGTCAGGAGTCTCCACGCTTTGCGTTGCTGCGCCACGCGGTGGCTTGGGGACCCCTGCGAAGTGTGGATCAACGACCCCTGGCACCTCGACACGAGCGTCGTGGTTCGACGGCCGATGCATCAGGTCGCGGCGCAATCGGTCCCTGTTGGGTGCCGGCGTCGCGTATGTGCGACGCCTGCACTTGTCGGGTGCCCCTTCAGGCGGTCGGATCAAGCCCTCAGCACAAGGGCTGAGACGGTCAGGCGCGCTCGATCGCGAAGGCGAGGATGAACCCGAGGGTGGCGATGAACCCGGCGTAGAGGTGGGTGCGTTCGAACGCTTCGGGAATCATGGTGTCGGCGACCATGGCGAGGATGGCGCCGGCGGCGACGGCGGTGATGACGGCGATGACTTCCGGGGCGGCGCCGTCGAGGGCGAGGACGCCGAGCACGCCGGCGAGGCCGCTAGCGAGGGCGATGCCGGCCCAAACGCTGAAGATGTAGCGGGCGCTGCGGCCGTTGGTTTTCATCCCGGCGGCGCTGGAGAGCCCTTCGGGCAGGTTGGAGATGAAGATCGCGGCCAGCACTGGGACCCCGACCCCGCCGCCGGCGAGGAGGGAGAGTCCGAGGACGACGGACTCGGGGATGCCGTCGAGCAGGGCCCCGATGGCGATGGCGGCGCCGCTGCCGTCCTGGTCCTCCTCGGAGGGTTGCTGCTCGCCGGAGCGTTTGCGGTGGCGGGCGCCGTGGCGGGCGAGGGCGATGTTGGCGGTGACGTAGACGCCGGCGCCGGCCAGGAACCCGATGATCGTGGGGGCGAGGCCGCCCGTGGTCTCTGCTTCGTCGACGAGGTCGAAGGCCAGCGCGGAGATCAGCACGCCGGCACCGAAGGCCATGATCGCGGCGATCACCTTCTGCGGGACGTGGACGAACCACGCGATGAGAGCACCAAGGACGAGGGCGCCGCCGGCGACGAGTCCCCAGATCCCGGCTTGCAGGGCGATGGACAAGGTGGGTTCCTCTTTCGGAAAGGGCCGTGGTCGATCGGTGAGAGCCGTTGTGCCGCGGGGGTATCCGAGACACTGGCGGCAGGTTAGGGCTGGTGTTCGTCGAGGTGCCAAGCGCCTTCGTGTGGTTCGCCAAGCGCGTCGGAGATGAGGGTGAGGCAGCGGTTCAGGTTGGCGCGGTCGCGGGGAGTGAGCGCGTCGAGGACGCGTTGGAGGTCGCGCCGCCGGTGGTCCATGACGGTGGCGAGCAGGGCTGATCCGTTGCGGGTGAGGTGGAGGGCAACCTGGCGTCGGTCGTCGGGGTCGACGCGCCGGTCGATCCAGCCGCCGGTGACGAGCTTGTCGCAGAGCCGGGTGGCACTTGAGGGGTGGATGTCGAGGGCGTGCGAGATGTCGCTGGCCTTGACCCGATCGCGGGTGCCGACGATGACCAGGACGCGTAGCTGTTGGGGGGTGATCTGGTCCCCGACCTGGGCCAGAGAGGCGGCGACGACCCCGGAGAACGCGCGGGAGGCGCGCAGCAGGGCCTCGAGGGAGGAGTCGTCGTCAGCGTGCTTGGGCATGCCCTGATCCTCTCGCAAGAGTTGCACTATTACAACTATTGGGGTAGACCAAGTGAATGGAAGAGACGACATCGGACAGGCCGCGCGTGGTCGTGGTGACCGGCGCCAGCGGCGGGATCGGGCGCTCGACGGCGGTGGAGTTCGCCCGTCGCGGGGACCGACTCGCGCTGCTCGCCCGCGGTGATGTCGGGCTCGCAGCGGCCGCGGATGAGGTCCGGGCGCTGGGGGTCGAGGTGATGGTGGTGCCGACGGATGTGGCCGACCACGCCGCGGTCGAGGCGGCGGTGGAGCGGGTCGAGGCTGAGCTGGGCCCGATCGAGGTGTGGGTGAACGTGGCGTTCTCCTCGGTGTTCGCGAGGTTCGAGGACATCACGGCGCAGGAGTACCAGCGGGCCACGGAGGTGGCGTACCTGGGGTACGTGTGGGCCACGATGGCGGTGCTGCCCCGGATGAAGCGCCGCGGTCGGGGCACGATCGTGCATGTCGGGTCGGCGCTGGCGTACCGGGGGATCCCGCTGCAGACGGCGTACTGCGGGGCCAAGCACGCCCTGCAGGGGTTCCACGAGGCGTTGCGGTGCGAGCTGTTGCACGAGCACAGCCCGGTGCGGGTGACGATGGTGCAGATGCCGGCGGTGAACACGCCACAGTTCTCGTGGGTGCTCAGCCGGCTGCCGCAGCGGGCGCAGCCGGTGCCGCCGATCTACCAGCCGGAGGTCGCCGCCCGCGCGGTGGTCTTCGCGGCGGACCATCCGCGCCGGCGGGAGTACTGGGTCGGCGCGAGCACCGTGGCCACCCTGATGGCGAACGCGGTGATGCCCGGGGTGCTGGACCGGTACCTGGCCCGCACCGGGTTCTCCTCGCAGCAGACCGGCACCCCCCGGTCGCCGCAGGACCCGGCGAACCTGTGGGACCCGGCCGACGGGCCCGGCGGCCGCGACTTCGGAGCCCACGGCGCGTTCGACGCCCGCGCCCACGACAAGAGCGTCCAGCAGTGGGTTGCGCACCGCTACCCCCAGCTCGGTGCCGCGCTGTCCGCCGCAGCGGGACTCGGCGTCGCGGTGCTGGTCCGCCGGTCCCGGCACCGCGGCTTTGCCTTGTCCCGTCACGGCCTTGCGCGATGAGCCCGGACATGACCGTGCACTCAAGGCCCGACGGGGGCGCCGGGACCGGGTGGTCCACGGCGTCCGGGGTCTGGGGCACCGGTTGGGGCCTGACGTTGCTGGTGGCGGGGCCACGGCTCTGGCACGGCCTGACCGGGACGGACGCAGGACGCGGGGACAGGGCCGCGATCCGGGCCCTGGGCGCCCGCCATCTGGGGCAGGGCGTGGTGCAGCTGGTCGCACCGTCCCGGTTCACCCGGACCCTGACGGTGGTCGAGACCGTCCACGCCGCGACCATGGCCGGGTTGGCCACGGTGGACCCGGGCCGGCGCCGACCGGCGCTGCTGTCCGCGGCGGTCGCGACCGGCACCGCCGCGACGCTGCTGACCCGCACGATCCGACGCCACACGAGCGGGCCGGTGGTGTCATGACGGGCCGGCGCGGGAGCACCGCGCCCGCGGGTGCCGCCTCGACGGTGGCGAAGAGCCACGGCGCTCCGGGGCGGGCGTTCCCGCCGCAGGCGTTGCGCGAGTACGCGTTCCTGGCCGACGGGTACCGCGGCGCCCTGATCGGGCCGCGGGGGGAGATCGCCTGGCTATGCGCCCCGCGCTGGGACTCCGGGGCGGTGTTCGCGGACCTGGTCGGCGGCCGCGGAGTGTACGCCGTGACCCCGGTGGGGCCGTTCGTGTGGGGCGGGTACTACGAGCCCGGCACCCTGATCTGGCGCAGCCGGTGGACCACCACGGGCGGCCAGGTGGAGTGCCGCGAGGCGCTGGCGATGCCCCCGGATCCGCACCGGGTGACCGTGCTGCGCCGGATCGAGACCGGTCCCGAGCCGGCGAGCGTCGAGGTCGTGCTGACCCTCGCCCCGGACTTCGGGCAGGACGTGTGGGAGGCCACACGGGATGAGTCGGGCGCCTGGGTCGGGCAGGCCGGGCCGCTGCGGGTGCGGTGGCGCGGCGCCGAGCAGGCCCGCCCCGGGAAGGACGGGACGCTGCGGCTGCGGCTGGACCTGCCGCCGGGCGGCCACCACGACCTGGTGCTGGAGGTCAGCGACCGGGCCCTGCCGGAGCCGGTGACGGCCGAGCGCCTGTGGGCCGGTACCGAGGACACCTGGCGGGGCACCGTCCCGGGCTACGGGGCCACCGCCGCACCCCGGGACAGCCGGCACGCCTACGCCGTGCTGCGCGGGCTGACCGCCCCCGGCGGGGGGATGGTCGCCGCGGCCACGCTCGGGCTGCCGGAGCGGGCCGCGGCGGGCCGCAACTACGACTACCGGTACGTGTGGCTGCGTGACCAGGCCTACGCCGGGCACGCGGCCGGCCTGCTGGGACCGGACCCGCTGATGGACGAAGCGGTCACGTTCACCACCGCCAAGATCCTCGAGCACGGCCCCCGCCTCGCGCCCGCCTACCGCCTCGACGGGCGGCTCCCGCCGCACGAGGAGACCCTGGACCTGCCCGGCTACCCGGGCGGGCGGGTCGTGGTCGGGAACTGGGTGCGTGGCCAGTTCCAGCTCGACACCTGCGGGGAGTTGCTGCAGCTGTACGCCACCGCCGGACGCCACGACCACCTGGGCAGCGACGACGTCAAGGCGGTGCTGGCCCTGGTCGACCTGGTCGAGCAGCGCTGGCAGGAGCCGGACGCTGGGGTGTGGGAGCTGGCCGACGACTGGTGGACCCACTCCCGGCTGGCGTGCGTGGCCGGGCTGCGCGCCGCCGCCGGACACCTCGCCGGCACCGATACCCCGCGCCTGCTCACCCTGGCGGATCAGGTCCTGGCCGAGACCTCACACCGGTGCCTGAACCCCGACGGGTCCTGGCGCCAAGCACCGGACAGGCCCGGGGTCGACGCCGCGCTGCTGCTGGCCACCGTCCGCGGCGCGATCCCGGCCGGTGACCCGCGCGCGGCCGCGACCCTGGCCGCGGTCACAGACCAGCTGGTCCAGGACGGCTACGTCTACCGGTACGCCGTGGACGGCCAGCCCCTCGGGGAGGCCGAAGGGGCGTTCCTGCTGTGCGGGTTCGTCATGTCCCTGGCTCAGCTGGCCGCCGGTGACACCGTCGAGGCGTTCCGCTGGTTCGAACGACAACGCGCCGCAGCCGGACCGGCGGGCCTGCTGTCGGAGGAGTTCGACGTCCGGCAACGGCAGCTGCGGGCGAACCTGCCCCAGGGGTTCGTCCACGCCCTGCTGCTGGAGACCAGCATCCGGCTGGGCCAGACCGACCAAGGACGAGGAGCAGCATGACCACCCCTACTGACCCCATGACCACCCCTACTGACCGGGAGGTCTCCCGCTCCGGGGCGACGGATGTGGTGATCGGGCCGTCGATGGCGCAGGAGCTGCGCCGTCACGTCGTGGGGGAAGTCCGCGCCGATGCCGGCGCGCGAGCCGCGTACGCGGTCGACTCCTCGAACTACCGCCAGGTCCCGCTCGCGGTGGTGAACCCGCGGACCATCGACGACGGGGTCGCCGCGCTGACGGTGTGCGCCGAGCGTGGGGTGCCGGTGCTGTCCCGGGGTGGCGGGACCAGCCTGGCCGGGCAGAGCACCAACGAGGCGGTGGTGCTGGACTGGAGCACCCACTGCCACCGGCTCGTCTCGGTCGACCCCGAGAACCGCACCTGCGTGGTTGAGCCCGGCATCGCCTTGGACGAGCTGAACCGGCAGCTCGCTGAGTACGACCTGATGTTCGGGCCCAAACCCTCGACCCACCGCTCCTGCACCCTGGGCGGAATGATCGGGAACAACTCGTGCGGGTCCACCGCCCAGGCCTACGGCAAGACCGTCGACAACATCACCGGGCTGGAGGTCCTGACCGCCGACGGGCTGCGGATGTGGGTCGGGCCCACCAGCGACGAGCAGTACGCCGACATCCTCGCCGCGGGCGGGCGCCGCGCGCAGATCTACGCCGGGTTGCGGGAGCTGCGTGATACCCACCTGGAGCTGTTGCGGACCCGCTACCCAGACATCCCGCGCCGGGTCTCCGGGTACAACCTGGACGCGCTGCTGCCCGAGCACCACTTCGACCTCGCCCGCGCTCTGGTCGGGTCCGAGGGCACCCTGGTCACCGTCCTGCACGCGCGGCTGCAGCTCGTACCGATCCCCAAGGCCAAGGCGATGGTCGTCCTCGGTTACCCCGACATCGCCACCGCCGGTGACGCCGTCCCGCAGATCCTCCCGCACCAGCCGTGGCAGCTCGAGGGCATGGACCAGGTGCTGCTCTCCCTCGAGCAGCAGGCGCAGCTGGCCGGCAAGGCCCGCCAGGACATGCCCACCGGCGGCGGGTGGCTGATGGTCGTCTTCGACGGCGACGACCAGGACGACGCCGATGCCAAAGCCAAGAACCTACTCGACGACGTCGAACACCATGACCACCCGCCGACCTACACGTTCCTGGACGACCCGGCCAAGGAGACCGAGCTGGTCGAGGTCCGCGAGGCCGGCCTCGGCGCCACCGCCCACCCTCGCGGCCGTCACGAGACGTGGGAGGGCTGGGAGGACGCCGCCGTCCCCCCGGACCGGCTTGGGGACTACCTACGCGACTTCCGGGCCCTGCTCAATGAGTTCGGGTATGCCCAGGACGAGACCAGCCTGTACGGGCACTTCGGGCAAGGGTGCGTGCACACCCGGATCCCGTTCGAGCTGCGCACCGTCGCCGGGATCGCGCACTACCGCGCGTTCGTCGAGGCCGGCGCCGACCTGGTCGTCTCCTACGGCGGGTCCCTGTCCGGGGAGCACGGCGACGGCCAGTCCAAGGCCGAGCTGCTGCCCAAGATGTTCGGTGACGACGTGGTCGCCCTGTTCGAGCAGACCAAGACCCTCTTCGACCCGCAGAACCGGATGAACCCGGGCAAGGTCGTGCGCCCGCACCCGCTGGACAACCAGCTGCGACTCGGGCCGGACTACACCCACCCCGAGCCGGCCACGTACTTCTCCTACCCGGACGACCAAGGCCGGTTCTCCACAGCGGCCATGCGCTGCGTCGGGATCGGCAACTGCCGCAGCGCGGTCAGCGACGAGCAGGTGATGTGCCCCTCCTACATGGTCACCCGGCAGGAGGAGCACTCCACTCGCGGCCGGGCCCGCCTGCTGTTCGAGATGATGCGCGGCACCACCATCACCGACGGGTGGCGCTCCACCGCGGTCCGGGACGCGCTCGACCTGTGCCTGTCCTGCAAGGGTTGTAAGTCCGACTGCCCGGTCGGGGTCGACATGGCCACCTACAAGGCCGAGTTCCTCGCCCACCACTACCGGCACCGGGTCAGGCCACGGTCGCACTACTCGATGGGCTGGCTGCCGCTGCTGGCCCAGGCCGCCGGCCGCGCCCCACGAGCGGTCAACGCCCTGACCGGGTCCCCGCTGGCGCCGCTGCTGAAGGCCGCCGGCGGGATCGCCCCGCAACGCGACATACCCCGGTTCGCGCCCCGCAGCTTCGTCACCGCCTGGAAGCACCGCCCGCCGAGCCCGTCTCGCCCGGACGGCCGGCACGCGCCGCTGGGGCCGGTGCTGCTGTGGCCCGACACCTTCACCAACCACTTCGACCCCGACATCGCCGTCTCGGCGGTGCGGGTCCTGGAGGACGCCGGGTTCGAGGTGCGCCTCCCGACCCGGCCGGTGTGCTGCGGCCTGACCTGGATCTCCACCGGACAGCTCGACGTCGCCGCGAAGGTGCTGCGCCGCACCCTGCGGGTGCTGCGCTCCGAGATCCGCGCCGGCACCCCCGTCGTCGGGCTCGAGCCCTCCTGCACGGCCGTGTTCCGCTCCGACGGGACCGACCTGCTCGCCGGGGACGAGGACATGCGCCGGCTGTCCAAGCAGACCTTCACCCTGGCCGAGCTCCTCACGAAGCGCGCCCCGCACTGGCGCCCGCCGCGGGTCGAGGTCGACGCGCTCGTGCAGACCCACTGCCACCAGCACGCCGTCCTGGGCACCGACCCCGACACCGACCTGATGCGCGCGGCCGGCATCGACGCCGACCGGCTCGCCTCCGGCTGCTGCGGCCTGGCCGGGAACTTCGGCTTCGAGGCCGGCCACTACGAGGTCTCCCGCGCCGCCGGCGAACGGGTGCTGCTGCCTGCCGTGCGGGCCGTCGACCCCGCCACCGCCGTCCTCGCGGACGGGTTCAGCTGCCGCACCCAGATCGCCCAGGGCGACACCGGCCGCACCGCCGTCCACCTGGCCCAGCTGCTCGCCTCCGGCCTCGAGACCTCCCCGCCCGCCCGGGGCGAACCGGCGGGCGAGCCACGGGCTTCCGACTGAACCCGACCACCCGAATCGTGACCCGCCGCCGCGGGACCGACCTGCGGCCCCGACCCGAAGGAGCACCTCATGAGCAGCACCACCGTCGCCGACCACGTCCTGACCCGGCTGCGCCAGTGGGGCGTCACCCACGTCTTCGGGTTCGCCGGCGACGGCATCAACGGGCTGCTCTCGGCGTGGGGGCGAGCGGAGGACCGGCCGAAGTTCGTCCAGGCCCGGCACGAGGAGATGGCCGCGTTCGAGGCCTGCGGATACGCCAAGATGTCCGGCCGGGTCGGGGTGTGTGTGGCCACGAGCGGGCCCGGCGCGATCCACCTGCTCAACGGCCTCTACGACGCCAAGCTCGACCACGTCCCCGTCGTCGCGATCGTCGGGCAGACCGCCCGCTCGGCCATGGGCGGGGCCTACCAGCAGGAGGTGGACCTGCTCGGTCTGTTCAAGGACGTCGCCGGCCAGTACTGCCAGATGGTCACCGTCCCCGAACAGCTGCCCAACGTCCTGGACCGGGCGATGCGGATCGCCGCCGCGCGGCGTACCGTCACCGCCGTCATCATTCCCTCCGACGTCCAGGAGCTGGAGTACACCCCACCGACGCACGCGTTCAAGATGGTCCCCTCCAGCCTGGACCAGACCCACGCCGCGCCGACCCCCTCGACGATGGACCTGCAGCGCGCCGCCGACGTCCTCAACAGCGGGAGCAAGGTCGCCATCCTGGCCGGGCAGGGCGCCCGCGGCGCCGCCGAACAGCTCGAGCAGGTCGCCGACACCCTCGGTGCCGGCGTCGCGAAGGCCCTGCTCGGCAAGGACGTCCTGCCCGATGACCTGCCCTGGGTGACCGGGTCGATCGGGCTGCTCGGCACCCGCCCCTCGTATGAGCTGATGATGGACTGCGACACCCTGCTCGTGGTCGGGTCCAACTTCCCCTACACCCAGTTCCTCCCACCGTTCACGGACGGCGAGCCCGCCGTCCGCGCGGTTCAGATCGACCTCGACCCGACCATGCTCGGGCTGCGCTACCCCTTCGAGGTCAACCTCGTCGGCGACGCCGCCACCACCCTGGACGCGCTGCTGCCGCTGCTGACCCGCCAGGACGACCGGTCCTGGCGGGAGAAGGTCGAGCAGGACGTGCACCGGTGGTGGCAGGTCATGGATGCCCGCGGTCAGGTCAGCGCCGACCCGGTCAACCCCGAGCACGTCTTCGCCGAGCTCTCCCCCCAGCTGCCCGAGCACGTGATGATGTCCGCCGACTCCGGCTCCGGCACCAACTGGTACGCCCGCCACGTCAAGATCCGCCCCGGGATGCGCGGCACCCTCTCCGGCACGCTGGCCACCATGGGCTGCGGGGTCCCGTACGCCATCGGCGCCAAGTTCGCCCACCCCGACCGGCCCGCCCTGGCGATGGTCGGGGACGGGGCGATGCAGATGAACGGCCTGGCCGAGCTGATCACCATCGCCAAGTACTGGCAGGACTGGCCCGACCCGCGCCTGGTCGTCGCCGTGCTGCAGAACGACGACCTCAACCAGGTCACCTGGGAGATGCGGGCCATGGAAGGCTCACCCCAGTTCCTGGCCTCCCAGCAGCTGCCCGCCGTCGACTACGCCGCCTTCGCGGCGAGCTTGGGGTTGCACGCCATCCATGTCGACGACCCCGATGCGGTCCCGGCCGCCTGGGCCGAGGCGTGGGCCCAGCAGCGGCCGTGCGTCGTCGTGTTCCGCACCGACCCGGCCGTCCCTCCGATCCCGCCGCACGCCACGTGGGACCAGATCACCAAGGCCGCCGAGTCCATCATCCGCGGCGACAGCGACCGCTTCGACGTGTTCAAGGAGGGCGTGAAGTCCAAGCTCGCCGAAGCCCTGCCCGGACACCCGCAATGAGGAGCACCAGCCTGGCGGCCCCCGCCGGCCGCACGGCCCGAGGGATCGTCGCGGTGGTCGACGGGGGGTCGTCGTGATGCCCCAGGACCTTCCCAGCCCGGGCCGCTGCCGGCTCGAGCACATCAGCGCGGCCGCCTACACCATCCCCACCGACCTGCCCGAGGCCGACGGCACGATCGCCTGGGACACCACCACCCTGGTCGTCGTCCACGCCACCGCCGACGGGGTCACCGGCACCGGCTGGACCTACGGGGCGGCCGAGATCGCGCCCTTGGTCGAGCACACCCTCGCCCCGATCGCCTGCGGCCGCACTGCCATGGACATCCCCGGTGCCTGGCTGGCCATGGTCCGCGGGTTGCGCAACATCGGCCGCCCTGGCCTGACCGCCATGGCCCTCTCGGCCGTCGACAACGCCCTGTGGGACCTCAAAGCCCGCCTGCTCCGGCTGCCGCTGCACCGGCTCCTCGGCGCGGTCCGTGACGACGTGCCCGTATACGGGTCCGGCGGGTTCACCACCTACAACCACCACCAGCTCACCGACCAGCTGCGCGGCTGGCTCGACCTGGGCGTGGACGCGGTCAAGATCAAGATCGGCGAGGACTTCGGCTCCAACACCTCCCGTGATCTGGACCGGGTCGAGCAGACCCTCGCCGTCGTCGGACCTGATGTGCAGGTGTTCGTCGACGCCAACGGCGGCTACACGACCGGGCAGGCCGTCCGGGTCGGGCACACCCTGGACGTCTACGGCGTGACCTGGTTCGAGGAGCCCGTCACCAGCGACGACCTCCCTGGGCTGCGGACCGTGCGGGAGGCCACCCGACTGGACGTCGCCGCGGGGGAGTACATCGACAGCCTCGACACCGCGCACCGGATGTGCGCTGCCGGTGCGGTGGACTGCCTGCAGGTCGACGTGACCCGCTGCGGCGGCATCACCGAGCTGCTGCGCATCGCCGCCGTCGCCGCCGCCCACCACCTCGACATCTCCGGGCACTGCTCCCCGTACCAGCACGCACCCGTCCTCGCCGCGGTCCCCAACCTGCGCCACCTGGAGTACTTCCACGACCACGCCCGCATCGAACACACCTACTTCACCGGCGCCACCGCCCCCCGAGCCGGACGGCTACACGTTGCCGACACCCCGGGATCAGGCATGACGTTCGATGTCGAGCGAGCAGCGCCGTTCACCACGTGACCCCCGACCAGGAGGAAGATCGAATGACCAGATCACCGTCAGAAGTCAGCAGGAATCGACATGCACACCGCGCGCGGGCACGCCGCGTCAGATCGCACCGACCAGGCTTAAGCCGCACGCCTCAGCCCCGTCCGAGTCAGGACGTTTCCCGGCGACGAGGCCGAAACGAATGTGGGACGAACGCGCCCGCAGATCACGCGATGGTGGGCATCAGGTGCAGTCGCCGCCGCGGCGCACTGACGTCCCTAGCACTATCCGTGATCTCAGTGGTCGCGCTCTCAGCCTGCTCGTTCTGGGCGCCCGTCCAGACCAACCAGCCGTACGTCCCCGCAGACGGCCTAGCTCTGTCCACTCCCACTCCAGTTCGAGAACCTCGTCGTGGTCGCCAAAGCCGCAGACCAGCCCGGGGTGCTCGTCGGCCAGGCCGTGAACACCAGCCCCCGGCCGATCCAGGTCAGCGTCACCGTGGCCGGCGGCCAGAACCCCGGCCAAGTCACGCTCCCCGCCGGAAGCGGCGACGGCATCAAGAGCCGCCTCTCACCGGTGAGCCTCGGTCCGATCCCTCAGCCTCCCGGGGCCTTGGTCCAACTCGAGATCTCTCTGACGCCCGGCGGGCGCCACCTTGTCGACGTCCCGATCCTCCCGCCCGACAGCAAGCTGAAGTACTACAACGGAATCACCCCGTGAGCCCCACACTCGGCGACGCGCTCGGCACCGACGTCCATCAGCGACATCGAACAGGGGCGACCGCGCGACCGCGGGTGCCACCGCACCGCCGGTTCACACCGACCACGACGAAGGTGAAGACATGACTGGTGACGACGATGCACAGCGGCTCGAAGAACGGCGAGCTGTAGACCAAACCATCCAGCACGTCATCAACGGGCTGGTCGATGGAGCCAAAGGCTCTGACCCTCGCCGGGTCGCCGCCGCTGTGAAGGCAAGCTTGGAAAACGCCGGGATGATGGGTATGCCTGCCCCCTGGATCGAGGCCGTGGCCGAAGGGCTGGCCCAAGGCAACGCTTACGTGGTCTCGCCGTACACCCAAGAACACGAAGACATCCCGCCCCCCGAGACACACGTCCCTTCGCGAACCATCGACTAAGCGGCCTGCCGGTCGGTGACTCCGACTCGCCGACACGCCTGGTCGACCGCCACCGCGGCGCCACCGGGACGTCGAACCACACGACGCGTGCCATCGTCACCACTCCCTCTCGAGTACCTGTCGGGAGATCCGCGCCGCCACCACCGACAGCCCCCGACGGTCTCCGTGACCGGTTCCACGCGCCCGCTGTGACCCACGAGACTGCGTCACCGGCCGCCGGCGGAGGACGCTGGGGTCATGGCCGAGAACGTGCTCCCGAAGCAGTCGGGCCGGGGTCCCGAGGGACCGGCCCGCCCACCGCTCGTCGCCGCGCTCGACGGCTCCGCCCACGAGGCGGCCGTCCTCGCGTGGGCCGCGGCCTGCGCGGTGCGGCAGGGGGTGCGGCTCGACCTCGTGCACGTCGTCGAGGTCGGCCCCGTGCTCGCGCCGTACTCGGTGCTGGCCACCGAGGCGCCGTGGTTCGGCGAACAGCTCGAGGTGGCCGAGCGGGCCCGGCTCGACGGGCTCGCGGCCGGGCTGCGTGAGCGCCACCCGGGCCTCGAGGTCGGTGTCCGCACCCCCGTGGGGTCACCGGCCGGTGTCCTCGTCCACCTCTCGGAGCGCGCCACGGTGGTCGTCGGCGCCTCCACCCACGACCGGCTGGAGCGCCTCGTCCTCGGGTCGACCGCGCTCGCGGTCGTGGCCCACGGGCACGGGACGGTCGTCGTCGTGCCCGAGTCGCTGCCGCCGGTGGAACCGCACCGGGTGGTCGTCGGGGCCGACGGCAGCGACGCCGGGGGTCGCGCCCTCGCCCACGCGGTGGACGAGGCCGCGTCCGTCGGTGGCGTCGTCACCGCCGTGACGGCCTGGACGGTCGAGGTCGAGGACGGCGTCGTCGTCACCGAGCCCGGGACCGACCGCTGGTCCCGGGTCGAGGAGCGCGTGGGGGCAGCCACCCGCGCGGCCCTGGCCGAGGCCGGGGCGGCCCACCCGGACGTCGAGGTGGCCGTCGTCGTCCGCAACGGCCGGCCGGCCCGCGCCGTCCTCGACGTGGCCGACGAGGTCGACGCCGACCTCGTCGTCGTCGGGCGGCGGGGCAGGGGCGGCTTCGCCGGGCTCCTCATGGGCAGCGTCAGCCGCACCGTGGTGCAGCGGACGACCCGGCCGGTCGCCGTCGTCCACTGAGGGCGGCGGTCGGCGCGGCCGCTCAGCCCATCGCGGCCCGGACCAGCGGCGCGAAGCCGTCGCGGTACCCGGCCCTCGTCGGATGGTAGATGTCGAGCAGGCCGGTCTTCTTCCCCCAGACGAACGGCGTCGCCGAGCAGACCTCGTGACCGGTGAAGGTGGCGGCGGGGTCGAGGTAGGTGAAGCCCGCGGCCTTCGCCCGGGTGGCGAGGACGCGGTCGAGGTGCGCGGAGACGCCGTCGAGCAGGCCGGCCTCGCGGGTGTTCACGCCGCTCGCCTGCCTGCACGAGACGGCGCCGCCGAAGGGCTTCGGGTAGCCGACGACCATGACCTTCGCGCCGGGGGCGCGGGTGCGGATGTCGGCGTACGTCGCGTCGAGCTTCGCAGGCAGCTCGGCGTCGATGCGGGCCTCGACCTTCGCGACCGTCGAGCGGCAGAGCAGCTCGTCCCAGCTGTTGACGCAGCTGAGGATGAGGTCGACGAACCCGACGTCGTTGCCGCCGATGCTCACCGTCACGAAGTCGGTCGAGGACGACAGGGCCGCGGTCTGGCCGCCCGTCACGTCACCGGTCTCGGCGCCCGAGCACGCCCGGAAGGTCAGGCTCGTGTTCGGGCGGGCCTTCGCGACGAGGGGTGCGTACGCGAGGCTGCTGCGGTAGCAGGAGAGGCTGAGGTCGGGCCAGCCGGTGCCGTTGCCCGCGGCGTAGGAGTCGCCGAGCGCGACGTACTGGTCCGGCTCGGCGGCAGCCGCGGACGGGAGGGCGGTGGCGGCCAGGGCGAGGGGCAGGGCCGCGACGGCGGCGGCGAGCGAGCGCAGGCGGGGACGAACGGGCAACGGGCACTCCTTCGTGCGGTGTCGCGGGCGGCTCGCCGCCCCGGGCCCCTGCAGCGTGGACCCGGTCGGCACCCCTCGCAACCGGAGCGTCGACCCGGCGTCGGGCTCAGGCCACGGCGAAGGGCCATCCGTCGACGAGCCCGGCCGCGCGGCCCGGCTCGAGGTAGTGCTCGAACCCGAACACGGCCTCGAACACCTCCGACGGCATCGCGAGCATCATGCCCACGTCGCTCGTCTGGCTGGCGTGCGCGCCGAGCGCGGTCCGCTTGCGCTCGAGCTGTGGGCGGACGTCGACCCGCCAGTGCAGCTCGGCCTCGGGCGTGCCCATCGGGTTGCCGTCGTCCATCGGCCGGTCGGGGTCCCAGTCGTCGTCGCGGCCCGCGGCCTTCGCCAGCTCGTACATCCGGCGCATGGCGTCGCGGTTCATCGAGGACTCGAGGACCCGCGGGCGGCGGGCGGCCAGCTCGACGCCCCGGTGCAGGACCCGGTGGACCTGGACGTGGTCGGGGTGGCCGTAGCCCCCGTGCCAGTCGTAGCCGACGGCGACGTCGGCGTCCTCCTCGTCGAGGACGTCCGCGAACCGGCGCGCGGCCTCGTCGAGGTCGGCGCCGGTGAACGCACCCTCGTGGGCGTTCTGCTCCCACCCGGTCATCCCGGAGTCGGCGTAGCCGAGCCACACCACGCGGTGCAGGCCGATGGCCGCGGCGGACGCGGCGAGCTCCGCCCGGCGCCGTTCGACGACCGTCTCGCCCTCGGCGAGGTCGTCGGGCGCGGTGCCGTGGTCGCCGTTGGTCGCGACGACGAGGACGACGCGGTGCCCCTCGTCGACGGCGCGGGCCATCGTGCCGGAGGTCTGCGAGGCCTCGTCGTCGGGGTGGGCGTGGAGGAAGACGATGGTCGACACGCCGCCCATCATGCCGAGGCCCACCGACGTCGTCGGACACCGACCGGCGCGGAAACTCCCTACACGCCTCACCAGTCCCTACGGTGTCGGGTGGTCCGGTCGCCGCCGGACCTCCACCGGGGGTCCCAGGAGGGTCCATGAGCAACGTCCACACCGGGCACGACGGGGAGGGCGGCGCCGGCGCCGTCGACCACGACACCGTGCCGCCCGCGAACAAGAAGCTGCTCGCCGTCGCCGGCGTGCTCCTCGCGCTGCCCGTCGTCGCGCTGCTCTGGGTCGGCAGCTACAGCCGCGTCGAGCCGCGGCTGTGGGGCTTCCCCTTCTTCATCTGGTACCAGTTCCTCTGGGTGTTCCTCTGCTCGGCGCTGACGTACACGGCCTACCGGATCGTGCTGCGCGCCCGCCCGCACCGCGCGATGACCGGCCCCAGCGCCGGCGACCGGACGGGGGAGCAGGCGTGAGCGGGGTCGACGGCGTCGCGCTGGCCGTCCTCACCGTCCTCTTCCTCCTCGTCACCGTCATGGGCTTCCTCGCGACCCGCTGGCGGCGACCGACGTCGATGGAGTCCCTCGACGAGTGGGGTCTCGGCGGACGCTCGTTCGGCACGTGGATCACGTGGTTCCTGCTCGGCGGCGACCTCTACACCGCGTACACCTTCGTCGCGGTGCCGGCGGCGATGTTCGCCGCAGGGGCGGTGTCGGGCTTCTTCGCGGTGCCCTACACGATCGTCCTCTACCCGATCATCTTCGTCTTCATGGCGCGCCTGTGGTCGGTCAGCCACCGGCACGGGTACGTGACGACGGCCGACTTCGTGCGCGGACGCTTCGGCTCGCGCGGGCTCTCGCTCGCCGTGGCCGTCACCGGCTTCCTCGCGACGATGCCGTACATCGCGCTGCAGCTCGTCGGCATCCAGGCCGTGCTCGAGGTCGTCGGCCTCGGCGGCGGCAGCAACATCATCGCCAAGGACGCGCCGCTGTTCATCGCCTTCGCGCTGCTCGCGGCCTACACCTACTCGAGCGGCCTGCGTGCGCCGGCCGTCATCGCGTTCGTCAAGGACTTCCTCATCTACCTCGTCATCATCGTGGCGATCGTCTACCTGCCCTCGAAGTTCGGTGGCTGGGACGCGATCTTCTCGGCGGCCGAGCAGAAGATGGCCACGCCCAACCCGACCGACGGCAAGCCGACCGGTGCGTTCGTGCCCGGGGCGCAGGCGCACTGGGCCTACGCGACGCTGGGGCTCGGGTCGGCGCTCGCGCTCTTCATGTACCCGCACTCGGTGACGGCCAGCCTGTCGGCCAAGGACCGCAACACGATCCGCCGCAACGCGTCCATCCTGCCGGCGTACTCGTTCGTGCTCGGTCTGCTCGCCCTGCTCGGCTGGGTCGCCATCGCCGCGGGGACCAAGCCGATCGGGCTCGACGGCAAGCCGAACGCGCAGCTGGTCATCCCGCAGCTGTTCGAGGACTCGTTCCCGTCGTGGTTCGCGGGGGTCGCCTTCGCGGCCATCGCGATCGGGGCGCTCGTGCCTGCGGCGATCATGTCCATCGCGGCGGCCAACACCTTCACGCGCAACATCTACAAGGAGTGGCTCAAGCCCGACGCGACGCCGCAGCAGGAGGCCAAGGTCTCCAAGCTCGTGTCGCTGCTCGTCAAGGCGTTCGCGCTCGTCTTCGTGCTGGCGCTCGACAAGCAGAACGCCATCAACTTCCAGCTGCTCGGCGGCATCTGGATCCTCCAGACCTTCCCGGCCGTCGTCCTCGGGCTCTACACCCGCTGGCTGCACCGGTGGGCACTGACCGCCGGCTGGGCCGTCGGGATGGTCTACGGCACCTGGCAGGCGTGGCAGGTCGCCAACCCGCGCGCGGGCATCAACCACTTCGGTGGCTCGCTCTCGGAGATCCCCTTCATCGGGCAGATGGGCTACATCGCGGTGACGGCGTTCGCGCTCAACCTCGTCGTGGCGGTGCTCGGCACGTTCGTGCTCCGGGCGGCCAAGGCCCCCGAGGGCGAGGACGAGACCATCCGCGGCGACTACTTCGCCGACGCCGGTGACCCGCGGGTCCAGAAGGTGCTCCAGCCGCTGCACCAGGAGACGCCGAACCCCTGACCCGGGACGGCACGGGGGCGGGCGCGGACCGGGAGTCCGCGCCCGCCCCTGCCGTTGGCAGGATGGGGGCATGCAGCCCACCCCGTCGCCCCGGCTCGTCGAGCTCGCCCAGGCGCACGGCGTCGCCACCGAGTACTGGGACTGGCGGGGGCAGCACGTCGTCGTGCCCACGTCGTCGATCGTCGCGGTGCTCGCGGCGCTCGGGGTCGAGGCCTCGGACGACGCCGGGGTCGAGGTCGCGCTCGCCGACCACGCCGACCGGCCGTGGCGGCGCACGCTGCCCCCGACCGTCGTCACCCGCGCCGGGCGCACCACGCAGGTGCAGGTGCACGTGCCCGCCGGGTCGGGGGTCGGGCTCGTCGTCGAGCTCGAGGACGGGGGACGGGTCGAGGCGGCGCAGGTCGACCGCTGGGTGCCGGACCGCGTCGTCGACGGGGTGCCGCTGGGGGAGGCGACCTTCGAGCTGCCGGCCGATCTCCCGCTCGGGTGGCACCGGCTCGTGGCCGTCGGGGATGCCGAGCCGCTCGAGGCCGCGTCGGCCACCGCGACCCTCGTCGTGACGCCGGAACGGCTCGAGCTGCCGGAGCCGGTCGCGTCGCGCCGGGTCGTCGGGCTGATGGCCCAGCTCTACCAGGTGCGCTCGGCGACGACATGGGGCGTCGGCGACCTGCGCGACCTCGCCGGCCTCGCGACGTGGGCCGCCGCCGCGCACGACGCCGACTTCGTCCTCGTCAACCCGCTGCACGCGGCCGAGCCGGTGACGCCGATGGAGGCCTCGCCCTACCTGCCGACGACCCGCCGGTTCGTCAACCCGCTCTACCTCCACGTCGAGGACGTCCCCGAGGTCGCCTCGCTCGACGCGACCGCGCACCGGTCCTTCCTCGGGCTCGCCGCGCGGGGGCGGGCGCTCAACGACGGCGACCGCATCGACCGCGACGCCGCGTGGACGGTCAAGCGCGAGGCGCTGCGGCTCGTCTTCGACGCCGGGCGCTCCGGTGCGCGGGCGGACGCCTTCGAGGAGTTCTGCGCCCGCGAGGGGGAGGGGCTGCTGCACTTCGCCACGTGGTGCGCCCTCGCCGACGTCCACGGGCTGCCGTTCACGCAGTGGTCGGCCGACCTCCAGGACCCCGACGGGCCGGGCGTGCGCGCGTTCGCCGCCGCCCACGCCGACGACGTCGACTTCCACCGGTGGATGCAGTGGCTCCTCGAGGAGCAGCTCGCCGGGGCGCAGCGCGAGGCGACGGCGGCCGGGATGACGCTCGGCGTCGTCCACGACCTCGCCGTCGGGGTGCACCCGGTGGGTGCCGACGCGTGGGGCCTCGGGGACGCGCTGGCCCGCGGCGTCACCGTCGGCGCGCCGCCGGACCCGTTCAACCAGCTCGGCCAGAACTGGAGCCAGCCGCCGTGGCGCCCCGACCGGCTCGCGGAGCTCGGGTACGCGCCGTTCCGCGACATGGTGCGGACCGTGCTGCGCGACTCCGGCGGCATCCGGGTCGACCACATCCTCGGGCTGTTCCGCCTCTGGTGGATCCCGGCCGGCGGCTCGCCCGTCGACGGCACCTACGTCTACTACGACCACGAGGCGCTGCTCGGCATCCTCGTCCTCGAGGCGCAGCGCGCGGGCGCCGTCGTCATCGGCGAGGACCTCGGGGTCGTCGCGCCCAACGTCCGCGACGTCCTCCTCGAGCGCGGGCTGCTCGGCACGTCCATCCTGTGGTTCGAGTGGGACGACGACACCGTGCGCCCGCCGGAGTCCTACCGCGACCTGTGCCTCTCGACGGTCACGGTGCACGACCTGCCGCCGACCGCGGGGTACCTGACCCTCGAGCACGTCGCGGTGCGCGAGCGGCTCGGGCTGCTGACCCGGCCGGTCGAGGAGGAGCGCGAGGTCGAGCAGGCAGCCATCGGGCGGGTGCGCGCGGCGCTCGCGGAGCGCGGGCTGCTCGCGGCCGACGCGGACGTCGACGAGACCGTCGTGGCGCTGCACCGCTGGCTGGCCCGCACCC
Organism: Phycicoccus jejuensis; assembly: GCF_000720925.1. Taxonomy (GTDB): domain Bacteria; phylum Actinomycetota; class Actinomycetes; order Actinomycetales; family Dermatophilaceae; genus Phycicoccus; species Phycicoccus jejuensis. Next base: position 54,695 of record NZ_JOEE01000011.1, read on the forward strand.
CGAGCCGGATGCTCGCCGTCGCGCTGCCCGACCTCGTCGGCGACCGTCGGGCCATCAACCAGCCGGGGACCAACGACGAGTACCCCAACTGGCGGCTGCCGCTCGCCGGCCCGGACGGCACCCCGGTCGACCTCGACGACATCCGCGAGGCACCCCTCGCCGAGGCCCTCTTCACCGCCCTGCGCACCCCTTGACCCCGGAGTCCGCGATGGCGCGGCTCGGGGCTCGGATGGTGGCGTCGCGAGGGGGGTGATCGCCCCCGTTCCTGCACCATCGGTCACGCCACCCACCCCATCCACGGGTCGCGGCGGGTGGCCCGCACCGCCGGGCGAGGGCGCGCCGCAGCGACGGCGTAGGCGGCCTCGAGGCGCCCCAGCACCGCCTCGGGCGTCCGGTCGATGCTCCGAGGCGTCACGCCGACGACGACGATGCCGGCCGCGGTGGACGTCGCGTCCGACTCGACGGTGGCGTCCCACTCATCGCCCTGGCCGTGGAACCGGCGCGAGTGCACCATCACCGCCATCGCGACGTCGTCGAACCAGGCATCGGGGCTGACGAGCCGCGACCCGGTGGCGCTGACGAGGCCGGGGTTGAGCCACGGTTCGGGGAGGACATCGGAGGTGCGGACGAGCACGGCGAGCGAGTGCTCGGGACGCGACCACGCGCCGCTGGCCGCGGCCGTGACGGCGGCGTCCACCTGTCCGCCGGACGCCGCCCTGGTGCGGTAGGCCCACTCCGCGACGTCGTCGAGACGGGCGATGCCCTTCTGGACGGCCTCGACGACGAGGGCCACGGCGGTGTCGGGGCTCGCGGCGACGGCGGCCGCGTCGACCGCGGACCGGGCGCGGGAGGACATCCGCAGCGGTCCGCGGACGACGACGTCGGGGTCGTGCAGCACGGTGCGTCGGACGGCGGCGAACCCCGCGGTCCGGTCCGACCCCGGCCGCGGGACGAGCAGGTGGACGGTGCCGTCGTCCTCCGCCGAGGTGATGCCGTGCAGGCGCGCCGCTGTCGGGCCGGCCAGGACGGACGTGGGGCCCGCCCACAGCAGGGCGGCCACGTGACGCTGCCGCACGGTCGGCTCCGCTCTGCTCGTCAGCACCACCCTCGGCAGGACCACCCGCCAGCCGCGACCGGCGTTCCACCGCCAGGCCTCGACGCTCACCCCGTGCGCGAGCAGCTGGGAGCGGCTGACGACGCCGTCCTGACGGGCGAGGAGGTCGAGGACCTGGGGTGGGAGCTCTGGCACGGAGTCATCGTCGACCGCCGGCAGGTGGACGCACGAGACGCCGGGGCGAACCTGTGGACGGCCGGGTCCGGCGTCGACGCCTGTGGACGACCCGGGCGTCGACATCCGTCGAGGGGCGCGCGCAGCCGTGGTGGGCCTCGGGGCGCCGTTCGTGGCGTCGGAACGGGGGCGATCACCCCCTGTGCGACGCCACGGAGGCAGCCACCGACGCCACCATCGCCGCAGGAACCGACGGCGGGGGTGGTGGTGGCTCGGGGTCAGGTGAGCTGGGCGAGGAAGCGGCCGGTGAGCGGCTGCCACGCCGTGCGCAGCGCCTCGCGGGCGGCGGTGACGTCGGCGAGGGCCACGGCCCCGGAGGCGGAGTCGGGCTCGGCGCGCACCCAGTCCGCGAAGACCTCCGGGGAGGTCTCGGGGTGGAACTGCACCGACCACGCCCGCAGCCCGAGCCGCAGCGCCTGCGGCCGACCGTCCGGCATCGTGGCGAGGAGCGTGGCGCCCGGCGGCAGGTCGAGCACGACGTCGTCGTTGTAGTGCACCGCCGGCGCCCCTGCCGACCCCCCGAGCAGGGGGTCGGCCGCGCCCTCGCGGGTCAGCGCGACCGGTGCGACCCCGATGGTCCGCCCGGACGGGTTTGGCCCCGCGCGGCCGCCGAGCGCCACGGCGGCGAGCTGGTGGCCGAGGCACACGCCGAGCACCGGCTCGCCGGCCCGGGCGGTGTCGCGCAGCAGGGCCTTGGTCGGGGTGAGCCACGGGTGCTCGGCGTCGTCGTTCGCGCCCATCGCCCCGCCGAGGACGACGAGCCCGTCGTGGCCTCCGTCGGCGAGGCGCGCGGGCACCGGCTCCCCGAGGTCCCCGCGGACGACGTCGAGCCCGACGCCGAGCGCGGCCCACCACTCGCCGAGCCACGCCGGAGGGGCGTCCGGCTCGTGCTGGACGACGAGGAGCCGCGGCACGGCCTAGCCGACCTGGGTGCCGACGAGCGAGCCGATCGCGTAGGTCAGGGCCATCGCGAGCAGGCCGCCGACGACGACGCGGACGGTCGCCCGCTGCGCGTCGGCGTCCCCGAGGCGGGCGCTGACCAGGCCCGTCCCGGCGAGCGCGAGGACGACGGCGAGCACCGTCACCGGCACGCGCCACTCCGTCGGCGGCAGGAGGATGGCGATCAGCGGCAGCAGCGCCCCCACGGTGAAGGCGATCATCGACGCCCACGCGGCGTGCCACGGGTTGGTGAGGTCCTCGGGGTCGATGCCGAGCTCGGCCTCGGCGTGCGCGCCGAGGGCGTCGTGGGCGGTGAGCTCGACGGCGACCTGCTCGGCGAGCGCGGGGGAGAGGCCCTTGCCCTCGTAGATCGCCGCGAGCTCGGCGAGCTCGGCCTCCGGCTCCTCGCGCAGCTCGCGGATCTCCTTGGCGATGAGGGCCTTCTCGCTGTCGCGCTGGGTGCTCACCGAGACGTACTCGCCGACCGCCATGCTCATCGCGCCGGCCGCGAGCCCGGCGAGGCCCGCTGTCAGCACCGGCCCGCGCTCGGCCGTCGCGGCGGCCACGCCGATGACGAGGCCGGCGGTCGAGACGATGCCGTCGTTCGCGCCGAGCACCCCGGCGCGCAGCCAGTTGAGCCGGCTCGAGAACGAGCGGTCGTGGGCCTCGTCGTGGCCCTCGAGCGCGGCGGCGTCGACGCGGTCCGGCGCCTGGTGGTCGGGGGTCACGTCAGTCACGGAAGATCGCCCCCTCGGCGCGCGCAGCGGTGGAGATGCGGTGGGCCAGCTCGATGTCGAGCTGGGTGAGCCCGCCGGCGTCGTGGGTCGTCAGCAGCCACCGGGTCGTGCGCCAGCGGATGTCGATGTCGGGGTGGTGGTTCATCTGCTCGGCCTCGTCGGCCGCGGCGGCCACCAGCCGGATCGCGGCCAGGAAGTCGGGCGCTTCGATCGAGGCCACGAGGGCGTCGCCCTCGCGCGCCCAGCCGGGCAGGTCCGCGAGCTGGCGGGTGACCTCGTCGTCGGTGAGGAGTCGGCTCATCCCGCCATCATCGGCCACCCGGGGCGCCGACGGCACCTCAGGTGAGCCTCACCGTGCCCGGCGTCTCAGGGCCCGGGAGGCGTCACCTGCGAGCTCGCGGACGACGTGCGGCGCGCGTCGGCCTCGGCCTCCGCGACCGACGCCGGGCCGATGGCGTCGCCCTCGTCCTCGCCGCGCCAGTCCTGCACGGTCGCGGTGGCGGTCACCTCGTGCCGCTGGATCTCGCCGCGGGCGATCTCCTCGGCGAAGTGGCACGCGACCCGGTGCGAGGCGGGCACGCCGTCGACCTCGACGACCCGCAGCTGCGGGCGCTCGTCGTCGCAGCGCGTCTCCTGCCGCCACGGGCAGCGGGTGTGGAAGCGGCAGCCCGACGGCGGGCGCGACGGGGAGGGGAGGTCGCCGACGAGGAGGATCTGCTCGCGCGCGTCCTCGGCGGCCGGGTCGGGCAGCGGCACGGCCGAGAGCAGCGCCCGCGTGTACGGGTGCAGCGGCTGCGCGTAGAGGTCGTCGGCCGACGCCTCCTCGACGAGCCCGCCGAGGTACATGACGCCGATCCGGTCGCTGATGTGCCGGACGACCGCGAGGTCGTGCGCGACGACGAGGTAGGTGAGGTCGAACTCGTCCTGCAGCTCCTCGAGCAGGTTGATGACCTGCGCCTGCACCGACACGTCGAGCGCCGAGACCGGCTCGTCGGCGACGATGAGCTTCGGCTCGACCGCGAGGGCGCGGGCGATGCCGATGCGCTGGCGCTGGCCGCCCGAGAACTCGTGCGGGTACTTCTTGAGGGCCGCCGCGGGCAGGCCGACGGCCGCGAGCAGCTCGCGCAGCCGCTTCGCCGTGGCCTTGGCGTCCGTCGCGAGGCCGTGCGCCTTCATCCCCTCGACGAGGAGCGACTCGACCGACTGCCGGGGGTCGAGGCTGCTCATCGGGTCCTGGAAGACCATCTGGAAGTCCTTGCGCCGCCGGCGCAGCGCGGCGCCCTTGAGCGAGGCGACGTCGGTGCCGTCGACGAGGACGCTGCCCTCGGTCGGCGGCTCGAGGTTGAGGATCGCCTTGCCGAGGGTCGACTTGCCGCAGCCGGACTCGCCGACGAGGCCGTAGGTCTCGCCCTTGCGGATCTGCAGGTCGACCCCGTCGACCGCGTAGACGTGGCCGATCACCTTGTCGAGGATGACGCCGCGCTTGATGGGGAAGTGCACCTTGACCCCGCGGGCGTCGACGAGCAGCTCGCGCTCGTCGACGGGCGTCTCGGCGGGCGTGGGCTCGGCGGTGGCGGTCATCGGGGTCCTCCGACGGGGTTGAAGCAGCGCAGCGCGCGGCTGCCGGACTCCTCGAGCTGCGGCGTCCGCTGGGTGCAGACGTCGACCGGCTGCGAGCAGCGGGGGGCGAAGGCGCAGGCGCTCGTCCACGGCAGGTTGTCCGACACCGAGCCGGGGATGGGCGTCAGCGGGGCGCGCTCGGCGTCGAGCCGGGGGATCGACGCGAGCAGGCCGTTCGTGTAGGGGTGGCGCGGCTGCCCGAAGAGCTCGTGCCGGCCGCCGCGCTCGACGATCCGGCCGCCGTAGAGGACGTTGACCTCGTCGCAGAGCCCCGCGACGACCCCGAGGTCGTGCGTGATCATGACCAGGGCCGTCCCGGTCTCCTGGACCAGCTCCTTGAGCAGGCTGAGGATCTGCGCCTGGATCGTCACGTCGAGCGCGGTCGTCGGCTCGTCGGCGATGAGCAGCCGCGGCGCGCAGGCCAGGGCCATCGCGATGAGCGCGCGCTGGCGCATCCCGCCCGACATCTGGTGCGGGTAGTCCTTGAGCCGGCGGTCGGGGTCGGGGATGCCGACGCGCTTGAGGAGGTCGCGGGCCAGGGGCGTCGCCGCCTTGCGCGACATCTTGCGGTGGCGCTCGAGGACCTCGGTGACCTGCAGGCCCACGGGCACCACCGGGTTCAGCGACGAGAGCGGGTCCTGGAAGATCATCGCGATGTCGCGACCGCGCCGGTCACGCATCTCGGAGGAGCCGAGGCGCAGCAGGTCGGTGCCGTCGAAGGTCGCGGTGCCCTCGACCCGGTTGCCGCGCCGGGGGAGCAGCCCCATGATCGCGAGCGAGGTGACGGACTTGCCGCAGCCGGACTCGCCGACGAGGCCGACGGTCTGGCCGGGCCGGACGTCGAACGAGACTCCGTCGACGGCGGTGAAGGGCTCCTCGCCCTGCCGCGTGAACGTGACCCTCAGGTCGCGGACGGACAGCAGCGGCTCGTCGCCGTGACGGTTCGTGGACGGGGTGGTCGCCGTGGCGGTCATCGGCGGGTCACCTCCTGCTCTTGGGGTCGAGGGCCTCGCGCAGCGACTCGCCCATGAGGGTGAAGCCGAGGGCGACGACGATGATGCACAGCGCCGGGTACACGGCGAGGTGCGGGTAGTCGTAGATGTAGGTCTGGGCCTTGCCGAGCATCTGGCCCCACTCGGGCTGGCGGTCGTTGGGGTTGCCGAGCCCGAGGAAGCTCAGGGCGGCGGCGTCGATGATCGACGTCGCGAGCACGAGCGTCGACTGGACGATGACCGGGCCGAGCGCGTTGGGCAGCATGTGCCGGAAGACGACGGCCCGCTCGGTGACACCGAGGGCACGGGCGGCGAGCACGTGGTCGCTGTGCCGCTGGGCGAGCATCGACCCGCGCAGCAGGCGCGCGAAGATCGGCACCTGGACGGCCGCCACGGCGATGATGACGGTCAGCTGGCTCGGGCGAGCGGCCAGCGCGGCGATGGAGAAGGCGAGCAGCAGCGAGGGGATCGAGAGCAGGACGTCGACGATGCGCATGACGAGCGCGTCGACCCACCCGCCGAACGCGCCGGCGAGGATGCCGAGGACCATCCCGCCGGCGAGTCCGAACAGCGTCGCGAAGACCCCGACGATGAGCGTCTGCTGGCTGCCGACGATGAGGCGGGAGAGCAGGTCGCGGCCGGCGTCGTCGGCGCCGAGCGGGAACCCGGGCTGGGGGCCCGGCACGGGGTTGGACTGCGGGCGCACCTGGTCGATGAGGTAGCCGACCGCGGGGTCGTGCGGGGCGATGACGCGCGACACGAGGGCGAGAACGACGAAGAGGAGCGTGATGCCCGCGCCGATGAGGAAGACCGGGTTGCGGCGCAGGCGCTTCCACGCGCTGGCGATGAGCGAGACGCCGGGCTTCTCGTCGACCGTCCCGGCCTCGCGGACGAGGGTGGCCGTGCCGCCCGAGGTCGCGGCGAGGTCGTCGATGCGGTCCTTGCGGCGGTTCATGGGGTTGGTGGGGCTCATCGGGTCCTCACCCTCGGGTCGATGACGGCGTACGCGATGTCGACGAGCAGGTTGATGATGACGTAGATCGCGGCGGCCGCGAGGATGAGGACCTCGAGGACCGGGTAGTCGCGCCGCTGGAAGGCCACCGCCAGCGCGTTCCCGATGCCGCCGAAGTTGAAGACCTGCTCGGTGAGCACCGCTCCGGCGAGCAGGCCGCCGGTCTGGAGGCCGATCGTCGTGACGACGGGCAGCAGGGCGTTGCGCAGGACGTGCCGGCCCCGGATGACGCGGGCGTTGAGGCCCTTGGACTCGGCGGTGCGCACGTAGTCCTCACCGAGCACGTCGAGGACCGAGGCGCGGGTGATGCGGTAGATGACCGCGAAGGGGATCGTCGCGAGGGCCACCGACGGCAGGACCAGGTGCTTGAGGGCGCTCGCCGAGCAGTCGAACTCCCGGGTCAGCAGGCCGTCCAGGACGAAGAAGTTCGTCACGCGGGTGCAGCCGATGTTGTCCTGGCGACCCGAGACCGGGAACCAGTTGTGCTCGACCGAGAGCTGGTACTTGAGGAGGAAGGCGAGGAAGAAGACCGGGACGGCGACACCGACGAGCGAGACGACGACCAGCCCGCTGTCGAGCGGCGAGTTGGCGCGCCGGGCGGAGACGTAGCCGAGCGGGATCGCGAGGACGACGGCGATGAGCAGGGCCAGGAAGCTCAGCTCGATGGTGGCCGGCAGCCGGTCGAGGAAGATCGTCATGGCGTCGGTCCCGGGCAGGACGCCGGTCGAGACGCCGAACTCGCCCCGGAGGGCGCGGGTGAGGAACTTCCAGTACTGGACCCAGATCGGCTCGTCGAGGCCGAGCGCCTTGGTCAGCGCGGCCCGGGTCTCGGGCGTGGCCCGCTCGCCGAGGATCGCGGAGACCGTGCCTCCGGGCAGGGAGCGCAGCCAGAAGAACAGGAGCAGCGAGAGCACGAAGACCACCCCCACCATCTGGAGGAGTCGTCTGATGATGAAACGCGCCAACGTGAGGCTCCTGGTGTTCCCGGTGGACGACGGTGGCCGCCCCGAACGGCTGTGTTCGGGGCGGCCACCGACCCTATACGGACGTGCTCGCGGGGTGGGGACCCCGCGCGGTCACTTGCCTACGGTGACGGTGTCGAACGTCTCCGCCGTCAGCGGGCTGGCCACGAGGCCCTGGACCTTGTCGCTCGTGACGAGCGCCGGCGGGGAGTGGCTGACCGGGATGCCCGGCAGGTACTCCTCGGCGATGCGCTTGTTGATGTCCTGGTAGGCGGCGTCGCGCTCACCCTCGTCGACGATGGCGTCGGCCTTCTTGAGGTCCTCGGAGAGCGTCTTGCCCCACGGCATCACGCTCGTGTGGAAGTCGTTGCTCTTGAGGTTGCTGAAGAAGGTGCCGAGGAAGTTGTCCGCGGCGTTGTAGTCGCCGGTCCAGCCGAGCAGCCACATGTCGTACGCGCCGTTGGCCGACACGTCGTCGAGGTAGCCACCGTTCCACGGCTTGCTCACCTGCTCGACCTTGATGCCGACGGCCTCGAGGTCCTTGGTGAACGCGGCGTGGATCTTCTGGGGGTCCGGCATGTACGGCCGCGAGACCTCGGTCGGGAAGGCGAACTTGAGGGTCAGGCCCTCGGCGCCGGCCTCGGCGAGGAGCGACTTGGCCTTCTCCGGGTCGTACGCGTACGGCTGGAGCTGGGTGTTGTAGCCGGAGACGGTGTCGGGCATGAACTGCGAGGCCACCTTGGCGCCCTCGGGCAGCTGGGTCTTGACCATCTGGTCCCGGTTGAGGGCGTAGGCGATGGCCTGGCGCACCTTGAGGTCCTTGAGCTTCGGGTTCCGCTCCGGGTTCAGGCCCAGGTAGAGGATGTTGAAGGCGGGGCGGACCTCGACCTTGTTGCCGGCGTCCTCCAGACCCTTCCAGTCGACCGGGTTGGGCAGGTCGTAGCCGTCGATCGAGCCGGCCTGCAGCTCCTGGCGGCGGGTGCTCTCGTCGGGGATGATCTTGAAGACGAGGGTCTTGGTCTTCGGCTGCTCGCCGTAGTAGTTCTCGTTGGCGACGAGGGTGACGGTCTTGTTCGCCTCGTCGTACTTCGAGAGCTTGTACGGGCCGATGCCGACCGGGGCCTTCGAGTAGGCGGGGTAGGTGAAGCCCTCGCCCTGCGCCTGGACGTTGTTGGCGTCCCCGTCCTTGAGCGCCTTCGGCGACTGCATCGAGAAGGAGTCGAGCGACAGGATCGTCGGGAAGCTCGAGGTGGTGCGGGTGACGTCGATGACCGCGGTGTTCTCGTCCGGCGCCTCGCACGACTTGTAGAGCGAGCCCGACGGGTCGTCGCTGAACGAGCCGAAGAAGTAGCCCCAGTACTCGGCCGCCGTCTGGCCGGCGCCCTTCTGCTCGAACATGCGCTGCATGTTGTCGCAGACCGCCTGGCCGTTGAACGGCTCGCCGTCGGAGAACTTCACGCCCTGGCGCAGCTTGAAGGTCCAGGACAGGCCGTCCTCGGACGGGGTCCAGCTCTCGGCCAGCTCGGGCTGGATGTCGGCGGTGCCGGGCTTGATGCCGAGCAGGCCCGAGTGGATCTGGCGGGTGATGCGGAAGGTCTCGCCGTCGGTCGCGTAGAGCGGGTCGAAGACGTCGGGGGCCCCCGCCGCGCCGAACGTGAAGGTGTCCTTCACGTTCGTGGCACCGGATGCGCCCGTCCCTCCGTCGGAGTCCCGCTCGGACTGGGCGCACGCCGTCATGCTCAGGGCGGCGGCCGTCAGGAGCACGAGGGGCGCCGTGCGCTTGCGTGTCATCAGTGTGAACCTCGCTTGGGTGTGCGATCGCTCGGACCGCCCGGGTCGGGCGGACGAGGTCCCGCGCGGGCACCGGTCGCCCGGCCCCTCGCGGTTGCACGGACCCTAGCCAGCAAATTGCGCGGGGGGAACGGCCCGACGCGAGTGGTTACCCAAGTGAGACCGAATCCGCGGCGCAGACCTTTCGGCGCGTCTCCGCGGCCGCGCCACTACGCCGATTCGGTCGCTGGCGCAAGACCTGAGAGACTGGTGGGCATGTCTGCCTCCCGCCGCGACGACCTCCGTAACGTCGCCATCGTCGCGCACGTCGACCACGGAAAGACCACGCTCGTCGACAAGATGCTGTGGCAGTCCGGAGCCTTCGGCGAGCACCAGCACGTCGACGAGCGCGCCATGGACAGCGGTGACCTCGAGCGCGAGAAGGGCATCACCATCCTCGCGAAGAACACCGCCGTCCGGTACGCCGGCCCGGCCGCGGTCGACGCCGGGATCACCGACGGCATGACCATCAACATCATCGACACCCCGGGCCACGCCGACTTCGGTGGCGAGGTCGAGCGCGGCCTGTCGATGGTCGACGGCGTCGTCCTGCTCGTCGACGCCTCCGAGGGCCCGCTGCCCCAGACCCGGTTCGTCCTGCGCAAGGCGCTCGCCGCGCAGATGCCCGTCGTCCTGTGCATCAACAAGGTCGACCGCCCCGACGCCCGCATCGCCGAGGTCGTCGACGAGGTCTACGAGCTGTTCATGGACCTCCTCGTCGACGCCGAGCACCACCAGGACCAGCTCGACTTCCCGGTCGTCTACGCCTCGGCCAAGGCCGGCCGCGCCTCGCTGACCCGCCCGGCCGACGGCGGCCTGCCGGAGGACGAGGACCTCGAGGCGCTGTTCCGGACGATCATCGAGACGATCCCTGCGCCCTCCTACGACGACGAGGCCCCGCTCCAGGCGCACGTCACCAACCTGGACGCGTCCAACTTCCTCGGCCGCCTCGCGCTCCTGCGCGTGCACAACGGCACGATCCGCAAGGGCCAGCAGGTCGCCTGGTGCCGCCGCGACGGCTCGACCGTCCCGGTGAAGATCACCGAGCTGCTCATGACCGAGGCGCTCGAGCGCCGCTCCGCGGAGTCCGCCGGCCCGGGCGACATCATCGCCGTCGCCGGCATCCCCGAGATCACCATCGGCGAGACCCTCGCCGACCTCGACGACCCGCGGCCGCTGCCGCTCATCACGGTCGACGAGCCGGCCATCTCGATGACGATCGGCATCAACACCAGCCCGATGGCCGGCCGCGTCAAGGGCGCCAAGGTCACCGCGCGCCTGGTCAAGGACCGCCTCGACCGCGAGCTCATCGGCAACGTCTCGATGCGCGTCCTGCCGACCGAGCGCCCCGACGCCTGGGAGGTCCAGGGCCGTGGTGAGCTCGCCCTGGCCATCCTCGTCGAGCAGATGCGCCGCGAGGGCTACGAGCTGACCGTCGGCAAGCCGGTCGTCGTCACCCGCGAGGTCGACGGCAAGGTGCAGGAGCCGGTCGAGCGGCTGACCATCGACACCCCCGAGGAGTACCTCGGCTCCATCACCCAGCTGCTCGCCGCCCGCAAGGGCCGCATGGAGCAGATGACCAACCACGGCACCGGCTGGGTCCGGATGGAGTACCTCGTCCCCTCGCGCGGCCTCATCGGCTTCCGGACGCAGTTCCTCACCGACACCCGCGGCACCGGCATCGCCAACCACGTCTTCGAGGGCTACGAGCCCTGGCTCGGCGAGATCACGACCCGCATCAGCGGCTCGCTCGTCTCGGACCGCTCGGGGCCCGCGACCGCCTACGCGATGATGAACCTCCAGGAGCGCGGGACGCTCTTCATCCCGCCGACCACCGAGGTGTACGAGGGCATGATCGTCGGCGAGAACTCGCGCGCCGACGACATGGACGTCAACATCACCAAGGAGAAGAAGCTCACCAACGTGCGCTCCGCCGGTGCCGACGTCCTCGAGCGGCTCGCGCCGCCCCGCGCCCTCTCGCTCGAGCAGTCCCTCGAGTTCTGCCGCGAGGACGAGTGCGTCGAGGTGACCCCCGAGGCGATCCGCATCCGGAAGGTGGAGCTCGACCAGACTCTGCGCGCCCGCGCCGCGGCCCGCGCCAGGAGGAGCTGACCGCAGGGCATGACGAGCAGGAGCGACCGCAGTCCCGAGCAGGCCGCCGTCTCGCGCAGCGCGCGGCGGCGGGCGAGCCGGCGCCGTCCGACGCGCCTCGTCGTGGGGCTGGCCCTCATCGTCGTCGCGGTGCTCGTCGGGGCGGGGGTGGTCGTGGCGCGTCAGCGCGGCGGCGGCACCGGCTCCGACACGCTGCCGAGCTCGGCGGTCGGGGACCGCGTCGACACCCGCGGGGGCACGCTCAGCGCGCTCGCCCTGGGTCCGGTGCCCTCGTGGGACCCGCAGCGGATCGCGTCGCGGGCCGACATGGCCTTCGCCGGGCGGGTGTTCGCGCGGACCCTCACCGCCTACGCCCCGAGCACCGACCCGCAGCAGCAGTCGCGGCTCGTCGGCGACCTCGCGACCGACACCGGCACCGCGAGCGAGGACCTCAAGACCTGGTCCTTCACCCTGCGCGAGGGCCTGCGGTGGCAGGACGGCAGCGAGCTGACCTGCGCGGACGTCGCCTACGGCATCTCGCGGACCTTCGCCACCGACGAGGTGACGGGCGGCCCGACCGACGCGCTGGCCGTGCTCGCCATCCCGCGCGAGGCCGACGGGTCGAGCACCTACACCGGTCCGTACGGCTCCGGCGAGAAGGCGAAGGCCGCGCAGGCCGTCTTCGACAAGGCCGTGACGTGCGACGACCGCCAGATCACGTTCACCCTGAGCACCCCGGTCGGTGACTTCGCCGAGATGCTCTCGCAGCCCGCGTTCGGCCCGGTCAAGAAGTCCGCCGACCGTCGGGCCGACGGCACCTACGACGTGTTCAGCAGCGGCCCGTACATGCTGCGGGGCGCGTGGGAGCCCGGCCGCGGCGGCCTCTTCGTGCGCAACCCGCACTGGGACGCCGCGAGCGACCCCGTGCGCAAGGCCTACCCGGACCAGATCCGCTACCAGGAGGGCCTGGACGCGGAGGCGATCGCGCAGCAGGTGAGCGCCGACAACGCCGCCGGCCGGGCCGCCGTGGCCCTCGCGTCCGTGCCGCCCGCCATCCAGCAGCAGGTCACCGCCGTGCAGAGCCTCGGTGACCGGTCGGTCAACCCGCTGACCGGCGTGGTCGACTACCTCGTGCCGAACGTCAAGAGCCCCGTCTTCGCGGACGAGAAGGTCCGGCTGGCGCTCGCCGCCGCGACCAACCGCGACGCGTACGTCACCGCCATCGGCGGCGCCACCGCGGCGCAGCCGTCGCTGTCGCTCCTGCCGAGCGCCCTGCCGTCGGCGCACGACGACGACCCGGTGGGGGCCGGGGTGCGCGGTGACGCCGCCCGGGCCAAGGCCCTGCTCGCCGAGGCGAAGGTCGAGGGCCCGGTGGAGTTCACCCTCGCCTACCGCTCCGACCCCACGGCCGACAAGGCCGTCGCGGCCCTCGTCGCGGGCTGGCGGCAGGCCGGCTTCGCGCCGACCGTCGAGCCGATCACCGAGGACTACTTCTCGACGATCGTCCAGAAGTCCGCCGCCGAGGACTACGACGTGTTCTGGTCCAACTGGGCACCCGCGTGGCCCTCGGGCTCGACGGTGCTCCCGCCGCTGTTCGACAGCACGATCAACATCACCGACGCGGGCCCCGGCCGCGACTACGGCTACTTCAGCGACGAGCGCCTCGACGAGCAGATGGCCAAGACCTCGACCGTCGCCGACCGGACGGCCCGCGAGCGGGGCTGGGCCGACGTCGACCGCCGGCTGCTCCAGCAGGGCGCCTACATCGGGCTCGCGGAGCGTCGCGCGCTGTACATCGCGGGCAGCGACGTGCGCAACCTCTCGGCCAACACCGTGCTCGGCGGCGTCGTCGAGCTCGCCGACATCGCGGTCGTGCCGTGAGGGGCCTGCTCGACGGCCTCGACCTCGGGGGCAGGCCGTCCCGGATGCTCTTCGTCCACGCCCACCCGGACGACGAGACGCTGACGACCGGGGTCGCGCTGGCCCACCACGCGGCCCGGGGCGACGAGGTCCACGTCCTCACGTGCACGCTCGGCGAGGAGGGCGAGGTCATCCCGCCGGCGCTCGCGCACCTCGAGGGCGACGGCCCCGCGCTCGCCGCGCACCGCCGCGACGAGCTGCAGCGGGCGATGGCCGTCCTCGGCGTCACCCACCACCTGCTCGAGGACGCCGACGGCGCCTTCCGCGACTCGGGGATGGCCGGCTCGGCCGCCGCGGCCGACCCGCGCGCCTGGGCCGGGGTGGCGCCCGAGGTCGCGGCCGCCGCGGTCGCCGCCGTCGTCGAGCGCCTCGCCCCGGACGTCGTCGTCACCTACGACGCGGGGGGTGGCTACGGCCACCCCGACCACGTGCGCACCCATGCGGCGACCCGGCAGGCCCTGCGCACCACGGGGGCCGACCTGCCGCTGCTCGGCCGCCTCACCCCGCTGACCTGGGCGAGCGAGGACCACGCCTGGCTCGCCGCCCACGTCCCCGCGGGCGAGGGATGGGTCGTACCGGACGCGACGAGCGAGTACGCGGGCGACGTCGTCCCGGACGAGGTCGTCACCCGGGCCGTGGTCGACGCCTCCGTCGTGCCCGCCCAGGAGCAGGCCCTGCGCGCCCACGAGACCCAGGTCGTCGTCGGCCCGGGGTGGTACGCCCTGTCCAACCGCCACGTCTTCCGGCTCGCCGGCCGCGAGGGCTACGCGCGCCTCGACCTCGCGACGGGCCGCCCGGTGGGGGAGGCGTCGTGAGCACCCCCGACGAGGCCGTCTTCCGGCAGGCGATGGGCCGGATGGCCCAGGGCGTCAGCATCATCACGACGCGCCAGGGCGGTCACGACCACGCGATGACCGCCGACACCGTCACCTCGGTCTCGCTCGACCCGCTGCTCGTCCTCGTCTGCGTCGAGACCGAGAGCCGCTTCCACGACGCCGTCGTCGACGCCGGCGTCTGGGGTGTCAGCGTGCTCGGCGTCGACCAGCGGCCGCTGTCGGACTGGTTCGCCACCCGCGGCCGCCCCCTGCACGGCCAGCTCGACCGCGCGCCGCACCACCGCGGCCCGCAGACCGGCGTGCCGCTCGTCGACGGCGCCCTGACGACGCTCGAGTGCCGGACCACGGCCGTCCACCCCGCGGGGGACCACGTCATCGTCGTCGGCGAGGTGCTCGGCGTCGACATCCCCGACACCGTCGGGCCCGCCCTCGTCCACTACCGCGGCCGCTACGGGAGCCTCGCATGACCGACGACCTGCTCGGGCCGGACACCTGGGAGGAGCCGGCGTGGGAGGACCCTGCGCCCGGCCGCCGGCGCTGGCCCTACGTCGTCGGCGGGGCGCTCGTGCTGCTCGCCGTCGTCTACGGCGCGACCGCGGCCTGGGCCGCGGACCGGGTCGCGCGTGGCACCACCGTCGCCGGCGTCGAGGTCGGCGGCCAGAGCGCGGCGCAGGCCCGCGCGACGCTCGCGCGCGCGCTCGGTGACGGCTCGGGCCGCCCGCTGACGCTCACGTCCCCGGCCGGCGAGGCGTCCGTCGACCCGGCCGACGCCGGGCTCGCCGTCGACGTCCCGGCCAGCGTCGACCCGCTCGTCGGCTTCAGCCTCGCCCCCGCCGACGTCTGGCGCCAGGTCGCCGGCGGCGGGGAGCAGCCGGCCGCCGTCACCGTCGACGAGGCCGCGTTCGGCGAGGCGCTGGAGGGCGTGCGGGACGAGCTCGACGCGTCGGCGAAGGAGGGCAGCGTCTCCGTCGCCGGCGGCAAGGTGGCCTACGAGGAGCCGGTCGCCGGGGTCGAGACCGACGTCGCGCGGACGGCTGCCGCGGTGCGTCGCGCCTGGCCCGGCCGCGACACCGTCGCCGTCGTCGGCGACGTTCGGGCCCCGAAGGTGTCCGCGCAGGAGCTGCAGCGGGTCCGCGACGAGTTCGCGGAGGTGGCCGTGTCCGCGCCGGTCACCGTGCAGGTCGGCGGGTCCTCCTTCGAGCTGTCCGCGAAGCAGCTCGCCCCGGCGGCCGTGCTCACGCCGGCCGACGACGGCACGATCACGCCGCGCGCCGACGACGAGAAGCTGCGCGCGATCGTCCACGCGGCCGCGAAGAAGGCCAAGCTCGAGGTCGCCCCGAAGGACGCCGTCGTCACGTTCGCCGGCAACGACTGGCGCAAGCCGAAGGTCGCCCCGTCGGCCCCGGGCAGCGCGCTCGACGACGCCTCGATCAGCGCCGCGGTCTGGACGGCCTTCTCCACCCCGTCGAAGACCGCCACGGTGACGACCAAGGAGGTGCAGCCGGAGTTCACGACCGAGGTCGCGAAGAAGACGCTGCCCCGGGAGAAGGTCTCCAGCTTCACCACCTACTACGAGCCGGGCGCGGCGCGCGTCACCAACATCAAGAACGCCGCCCGCTACCTCGACGGCACCTACGTGCCCCCGGGCGAGCAGTTCAGCATGAACGGCGTCCTCGGCGAGCGGACCCCCGACAAGGGCTACGTCAAGGCGGGGATCATCCTCAACAACCGCCTCTCCGACAGCTACGGCGGCGGCATCTCGCAGGTCTCGACGACGATCTTCAACGCCTCGTTCTTCGCCGGCGTGCAGCTCGACGCGTGGCAGGCCCACTCGTTCTACATCTCGCGCTACCCCGAGGGCCGGGAGGCGACGATCTCGTGGCCGGACCTGCACAACAAGTTCACGAACACGCTCGACGGCGGCATCCTCATCGACGTCGTCGCGACGGACACCTCGGTCACCGTCACGTACTGGGGCACGAAGAAGTACGACGTCGAGGCGACCAAGAGTGCCCGCTACGACATCGTCCAGCCGAAGGTCGTCCGGGACGACAGCCCGACCTGCAAGCCGCAGGGGCCCGTCCCCGGCTTCAAGGTCGACATCGGCCGCATCTTCAAGCAGGGCGGCAAGGTCGTCCGGAAGGCCTCGTTCACGACCTCCTACGTGCCCGAGGACGACGTGACCTGTACCGCCTCCGGCCGCTGAGCCGATGCCGGTGTCGTCCCTTCGGACAGCTCCTCGTCGTGGGTGAGAGCGGCTCTGCGCCAGCCTTGTAGCGTTTCCGGCCGGGGACGACGAAGGAGCTGGACGTGGGTCGGGGACAGGTGCGTGGATGGGCCGCGCTCGCGGTGGTGGCGGCGCTCCTGCTGCCCCCGGCGACGGCGGTCGCCGCGCCGGCGGCGGCGGGCAGCGGGGTCGCCGCGGCGGCCGTCGCGCGACCGGAGGCGGGCAGCTACCGGGCCGTCTTCCCCGCCCGCCTGGCCGACACCCGCACCACCGGCCAGAGGCTGCGCCCCGGTGGGCGGCTCGTCGTCCCGGTCGTCGGTCGCGGGGGGCTCCCCGCCGCCGGGGTGGGTGCGGTGCAGCTGCACGTCACCGCCGTCGGGGCCTCCGGCACGAGCCACCTCACCGTCCACGCCTCCGGCACGACACCTCCTGCCGCGTCGTCCCTCAACTTCCCCCGCGCCCGCGCGGTCGCGAACACCGTCCTCGCGCGACCGGGGGCCGACGGCGCGGTCGTCGTCACCAGCGGCGGCGCGGCCGTCGACGTCGTCGTGGACCTCGTCGGGTGGTACGCCGCGAGCCCCCGGCCCACGACACCGGGCGTGCACGCCGTCGCGCCCGTGCGGGTCCTGGACACCCGCCGGACCGGGCGTCGGGTCTCGACGGTCCCGACGACGGTGCGGGTCACCACCGGCGCGGTGCCCGTCGGCGCCACCGCCGTCGTCGCCAACCTCACGTCGGTCTCGTCGAGCGCGAGCGGGCTGCCCCTGCTCTCGTGGGCGAACGGCAGCCCCCGCCCCTCCACGTCGAACGGCAACACGGTCCGCGACCAGGTCGTCGCCACCCAGGCGCTCGTCGGCGTCGGACCGGACGGTCGTCTGGCCCTCGCCATGGGGGCCGGCTCCACGCACCTCGTCGTCGACGTCGTCGGCTACCTCGTCGGTCCCTCCGCGGCGGGCGGGCGGCTCCAGGCGCTGCGGCCGACGCGTCTCGTCGACACCCGCACGAGCGGCGCCCCGGTCGGCTCGGGCCGCCGGCTCGACCAGCAGGTCGCCGGGCGCGGGGGCGTCCCGGCCGGCGCCTCGGCGGCCCTGCTCACCGTCACCGCGGTGCCCGGCCGGGGCGCCGCGGGCACGCTCGTCCTCGTCGGGACCGGGGAGCGCACCCCCGCGACGTCCGACGTCAACGCGCGCGACGACGTCCCGGTCGCCCGGCAGGTGCTCGTGCCCCTCGGTGTCGACGGCGGGGTCTCCGTCGTCCGGTCCGGGGGCAGGGGGCACGTCGTCGTCGACCTCGTCGGCTACGTCGGCGCCGTCCCGGAGCCGACGGTCGTCGTCGCACCGGGCGCGGCCGTCCTCGCCGAGGGGCTGCGCGACGGCCCGCTCCGCGACGACGCCGAGTCGGTGCTGCGGACCTCGGTCCGGCACGGCCTGAGGACCTGGTGGCCGAAGACCGCTCCGTCGCTGCTCGCCCGCCCGATGGACGCCGCGGCGCAGGCCGACCGGACCGACGCCGTCCGGCGCCTGTCCATGGAGGCGCTCGGGGTGTCGACGGCGCTCGCCACCGACGTCTACGACGCGCAGGACGCGGGGATGTCGCGGGCGCAGGCGCTCGCCGTGGTCGACCGGGTCGTCGGCACCGTCGCCTGCCGGCACCGGGCCACGCGCGTCGGCGGGTGGGGGCACTCCTGGCAGAGCACGATGTGGTCCTCGCTCGCGGCCCGGGCGGCGTGGCTGTCGTGGACCGGCCTGTCCGCACGGACCCGGGAGTGCGTGCGCGACATGGTGGTCTCGGAGGCCGACTTCGCGACGACGGCCGAGCCGTACGTCATGGTGTCGAGGTCCGGCGTGGTCCTGCGCCCGGGCAACTCCGGCTCCGAGGAGAGCTCGTGGTTCGCCCTCGCCCCGGCCGTCGCCCTGGCGATGCTCCCCACCGCGGAGCGCCGCGACGTCTGGCGGGCGGCCCAGGTGCGCCTGCTCGCGAACTCGTTCAGCCGCCGTGCCGACCTCTCGAGCACGGCGACGGTCGACGGGATCCCGCTGAGGTCGCTCCTCCTGGGCTGGAACGTCGAGGACGACGGGTCGGTCGTCAACCACGACCGCGTCGCCCCCGACTACGCGACCAACGCCTACCAGAACGTCGACGCCGTGCTCCTGGCCCGGCTGGCGGGGACCGACGCGCCCCAGGCGGCGTTCGTCGGGCTGCCCGCGGTGTACGCCGGGCTGGTCGACACCGAGTACGACGTGGCCGACGGGTACGCCGCGCCCGGAGGCAGCGTGTACCGCCCGCGGCCCCCCGCCGACGCCGGTGACGTCGACGACGCCGCGACCCGGTCCGGGTACGGCGTCTACTACCCCCAGGGCTGCGACTGGGGGGAGGGGCAGGTGCTGCCCTTCGCGCTGCTCGACACCCAGGCGGCGGCGTTCGGCTTCGCCGACGGGCCGCGCGGCGCCGGGGCCCGGGCGGCCGCGGTCCACCACCTGTCCCTCGCGGTGCAGATGCAGGCCCGCTCGACAGACGGCCGGATGTACGTCGACCCCCGCGAGTACACCTACGTCGGCCGCGAGGAGCACACCGCGCAGCTCGCCGCGCAGCTCGTCCTCACCCTGGCCCTCTCGCCGCTCTCCGCCGACGACGACGACGTGCGCGTGGCGCCGGACGCGACGTCCACCGCCCCGCTCGACGCGCCACCGCCGGCGGGTGACGAGTCCCTGCTCATCGACCCGCGGGCGTCCTCGGACGGGTGAGCGTCGTGTACTCGTGGTGCACGACGAACCCCGCCCTCCGGTAGAGCTCCTGCGCGGCCGCGTTGTCGGTGTCGGTCTGCAGGTGCAGGGACCGCACACCCCGGTCGGCCGCCGCGCCGGCGAGCCGGCGCAGCAGCGCGGAGGCCACACCCCGCCGGCGGGCCCGCGGTTCCACGAACATCGCGGCGATGCCGCCCCACGTCGACGCCACGCCCAGGCGCCCGACGCCGAGGACGCCCTCGTCGTCCTCGACCGACGCGAACACCTGCTCCGGCGACCCGGTGAGCACGGCGCGCGCCGGTCCCTCGGGCGCCTCGCGGTAGCCGCGGTAGGCGTCGAACCAGCGGTCCTCGAGCGTGGTCGAGGTCGTGACCCGCAGCCCTCCGTGGGCCGGCTCCGGCACGGCGGCCAGCACCTCGTCGACGGCGGCGGTGAGGGCGCTCGTGGCGACCCGGGGGACGTAGCCGCGCGCGACGAGCAGGGCTCCGAGCGGGTCGGCGTCCGGTCGGACGCCGACCGGCCCGGCGAGCGTCAGCATCGACGGCAGCCCTCGCTGGCCGTACCAGGCCTCGACGAGCTCGGCGGCCCGCTCGAGCGTCGTGCCCGGGTCGCCCACCGTGAGAGCGGAGTTGGCGCGGTGCGTGAAGCCCGACGTCGCACGCAGCAGCCAGTCGCCGAGGTGCTCGTTCTCGGCCGCCGGCCACGCGCCGACCATGACGCGCTCCAGGTCGTCGACCGAGAGGGCGAGGTGGGGTGCGCCGCGCCGGGACGGGCGCGGCGGCAGCTCCTTGACGACCGTCACCGACGGCCGGGGGACGGCGACCTCGCCGCGGCGGGTGCGGACGAGCAGGTGGTCGGCATCGACCGCGAGGAGGTCGCCGACGACGTCGGTCAGCGTCGCCCCCGAGAACGGGTCGGGCGCCGGGAGCCGGTGCCGGACGACGACGCGTGTCCCGACGGGCGGGACGTCGGGGGAGTGCGGCGGCGGGCCGCCCTCCGGGATGCTCATGGCGTGAATAGTATGGGCGGCATGACGTACGTGATCGCGCAGCCCTGTGTGGACCTGAAGGACAAGGCCTGCATCGAGGAGTGCCCCGTCGACTGCATCTACGAGGGCGAGCGCAGCCTCTACATCCACCCCGACGAGTGCGTCGACTGCGGTGCGTGCGAGCCGGTCTGCCCGGTCGAGGCGATCTACTACGAGGACGACGTCCCCGAGCAGTGGGCCGACTACTACAAGGCGAACGTCGAGTTCTTCGACGACCTCGGCAGCCCCGGCGGCGCGGCCAAGCTCGGCGTCATCGCCAAGGACCACCCGATCATCGCCGACCTGCCCCCGCAGGAGCACGACGAGTGACGGGGTGCTGACCCTCCCCGACTTCCCCTGGGACTCGCTCGCTCCGGCCAAGGAGCGGGCGAGCGCCTTTTCCGACCCCGACCTCGGGCCGGACGCGGGGCACGGGCTCGTCGACCTGTCGGTCGGCACCCCCGTCGACCCGACCCCCGGGCTCGTGCAGCGCGCGCTCGCCGAGGCGGCGGACGCCCCGGGCTACCCGCAGACCTACGGCACACCGGACCTGCGCGAGGCCGTGGCCGCCTGGTTCGCGGCGCGGCGCGGCGTGCCGGGGCTCGACCCCGCCGGTGTCCTGCCCACGGTCGGCTCCAAGGAGCTCGTCGCGTGGCTGCCGACCCTCCTCGGGCTGGGGGAGGGCGACGTCGTCGGCTTCCCGCGCGTCGCCTACCCGACCTACGACGTCGGCGCCCGGCTGGCCCGCGCGGTGCCGATGGCGGTCGACGCGCTGACCGCCCTCGGTCCGCTCACCCCCGCCACCACGCCGCGGCTGCTGTGGCTCAACACCCCCGGCAACCCGACGGGCAAGGTCCTCGGTGTCGAGCACCTGCGCAAGGTCGTCGACTGGGCCCGCGAGCACGGCGTGCTCGTCGCCTCCGACGAGTGCTACGCCGAGCTGGACTGGCGTCCGCGAGAGGCGGGTTCGACCGAACCGCCCACCACGCCCTCGATCCTCGACCCGCGCGTCTGCGGCGGCTCGCACGAGGGGCTGCTCGCCGTCTACTCGCTCTCCAAGCAGTCCAACCTCGCCGGCTACCGGGCCGCCTTCGTCGCGGGCGACCCCGCCGTCGTGCGGCAGCTCCTCGAGGTGCGCAAGCACGCCGGGATGATCGTCCCCTGGCCCGTGCAGCGGGCCCTCGTGGCGGCCCTGTCCGACGCCGGCCACGTCGAGAAGCAGAAGGCGCGCTACGCCGCCCGGCGCGCGGTCCTGCAGCCGGCCGTCGAGGCCTTCGGGCTGCGCGTCGACGACTCCGAGGCCGGCCTCTACCTCTGGGCCACCGCGGGCGAGGGCTCGCGGACCACCCTCGACCGCCTCGCCGACCGGGGCGTGCTCGTGGCCCCCGGGGACTTCTACGGGCCCGCCGGTCGCGAGCACGTGCGCATCGCGCTCACCGCGACCGACGAGCGCATCGAGGCCGCCGCCCGTCGTCTGGCCCGACCCGAGCGTTGAATGTCACGTCGCCCCCGTTTTTTCCACCGGTGACCGGCGGGTAGGGTCGAAAGGACGCCCAACGCCCATCGACCCCAAGGATCGCGACATGACCGACGGAGCAACCCTCCACGCCGCGGGCACGCAGCTCGACCTCCCCCTCGTCCCCGCGACGGAGGGCAACAGCGGCTACGACATCTCGAAGCTGCTCAAGGAGACGGGGAACGTCACCCTCGACGCCGGGTTCACGAACACCGCCAGCTGCTCCAGCGCCATCACCTACATCGACGGCGACGCCGGCATCCTCCGCTACCGCGGCTACCCGATCGAGGAGCTCGCGACGAGCTCGACGTTCCTCGAGACCTCGTACCTGCTCATCTACGGCAACCTGCCGACCCCGACCGAGCTCACCGACTTCGAGGACCGCATCCGCGAGCACACGATGCTCCACGAGGACCTCAAGGGGTTCTTCCGCGGCTTCCCGCGCGACGCGCACCCGATGCCCGTCCTGTCCTCCGCCGTCTCGGCGCTGTCGACCTTCTACCAGGACAGCCTCGACCCGTTCGACGAGGACCAGGTCGAGATCTCGACGATCCGCCTCCTCGCCAAGCTGCCGACCATCGCGGCCTACGCGTACAAGAAGTCGATCGGCCAGCCGTTCCTGTACCCGGACAACGACCTCAGCCTCGTCGAGAACTTCCTCCGGATGACCTTCGGCGTCCCCGCGACCCGGTACGACCTCGACCCCGAGATCGTCAAGGCCGTCGAGCTCCTCCTCGTCCTGCACGCCGACCACGAGCAGAACTGCTCGACCTCGACCGTGCGCCTCGTCGGCTCCTCCCACGCGAACCTCTTCGCGTCGGTCTCGGCCGGCATCAACGCCCTCTTCGGCCCGCTGCACGGCGGCGCGAACCAGGCGGTCCTCGAGATGCTCGAGCGCATCGACGGCGCCGAGTACACCGCCGAGGAGTTCATGAAGAAGGTGAAGAACAAGGAGGACGGCGTCCGCCTCATGGGCTTCGGGCACCGGGTCTACAAGAACTACGACCCGCGCGCGGCCATCATCAAGGACACCGCCCACAGCATCCTCGCGAAGACCGGCGGCAACGACCGGCTCCTCGACATCGCGATGCGCCTCGAGGAGATCGCGCTGGCCGACGACTACTTCGTCGAGCGCAAGCTCTACCCGAACGTCGACTTCTACACCGGCCTCATCTACAAGTCGATGGGCTTCCCGACGCGGATGTTCACCGTCCTGTTCGCCCTCGGCCGCCTCCCGGGCTGGATCGCCCAGTGGCGCGAGATGATCGCCGACCCGGCGCTGAAGATCGGCCGCCCGCGGCAGGTCTACATCGGCGAGGGCGAGCGCTCCTACGTGCCGCTCGACCAGCGCTGACCGACCGCGCCCGCCGACGGCCCGGCACCCCACGGGGTGCCGGGCCGTCGCGCGTCCGGGGTGAGCCGTCAGGCGGCGAGGCGGATGACGACCTCGCGGTCGCCGACGCCGCCCCCGTCGGTCCACGTGAACGCCGAGTCGTCCATCGAGCGGTCCCAGTGCAGGCCGTGGGTGCTCACCTGGGTGGCGCCGGTGTCGGTGGCGCGGGCGACGGCCCACGAGGCGACCGCCCAGGCCTCCTTTGAGGAGCCGGTGCTCACCCGCACCGTCCCGTCGCGCCGGGTGGCGGTCAGGCCGAAGTCCTTCTTCACGAGGGCGACGAGCGCGTCGGGGTCGCCGGCCGACTCGGGGGCCTTGAGCGCGCACCCGATGCCGCGCGCCGTCTGGCCGGAGAGCACCGACGCCGTCGTGCGCGCCTTGTCCTCGTGCTGGGCGTAGGCCGACCCGGCGGCCGAGCGCTGCACCTCCTGGGCCGCGACGGCGATCTCCATCGAGGTGTAGCCCTTGACCTTCTCGAGCGCGTCGTAGAACTTGTTCGTCGAGTACTCGGGGTCGAGGATCTGCTCGGCCGAGCCCCAGCCCTGCGAGGGCCGCTGCTGGAACAGGCCGAGGGAGTCCCGGTCGCCGTAGCGCACGTTGCGCACCTTCGACTCCTGCATCGCCGTCGCGAGGGCGATGGAGGCGGCCCGCGGCGGCAGCCCCCGCTTGACCGCGATCGCGGTGATGGCGGCCGCGTTGCTCGCCTGGTCCGGAGCCCACTCGTGGGTGGTACCGGCGGCGGTGACGCGGCACTGCTCGCCGGACACCGCGTGGAGGAGGCGCTGCACGCCGCCCCAGCCGACGACACCGAGCCCGACGACGAGGGCGAGCACGAGCACGGCCGCGACCCGGCGGCCGCGGCGGGCGGGCCGGCGCTGCTCGGCGAGGGTCACGGAGCCCTTGCGGGTGCGCGGCATGGGGGACGGTCCTCCGGGGTACGGGTCTGGCGGTGGAGCGGGTGGTCGGTCAGTCGTTGGCGTGCAGGGCCGAGTTGAGGACGATGCCGTGCCCGTCGCGCGGGCGGGCCTCGACGGTGCCCGTCACCGAGTTGCGCAGGAAGAGCAGGTTGGACTGCCCGGACAGCTCACGGGCCTTGGTGACCGTGCCGTCCGGCAGCGTCACCTTGGTGCCGGCGGTCAGGTAGAGCCCGGCCTCCACGACGCAGTCGTCACCGAGGGCGATCCCGAGCCCGGCCTCGGCTCCGAGCAGGCAACGCCTGCCGATGCTCACGCGTTCCGTGCCGCCGCCGGAGAGGGTCCCCATCGTCGAGGCGCCGCCGCCGATGTCCGAGCCGTCGCCGACGACCACGCCCTGGCTGATCCGGCCCTCGATCATCGAGGACCCGAGCGTGCCGGCGTTGAAGTTGACGAAGCCCTCGTGCATGACGGTGGTGCCGCTCGCGAGGTGCGCGCCGAGGCGGACCCGGTCGGCGTCGCCGATCCGGACGCCGGTGGGCAGGACGTAGTCGACCATCCGCGGGAACTTGTCGACGGCGAGGACCTGGACCGGGCCGCGGGCCTGCATCCGGGCGCGGACGGTCTCGAAGCCCTCGACGGCGCAGGGCCCCTGGGTGGTCCACACGACGTTGGGGAGCACCCCGAAGAGCCCGTCCAGGTTGAGAGAGTTGGGCTCGGCGAGGCGGTGGGAGAGCAGGTGCAGGCGCAGGTAGGCGTCCTCCGTCGACGCCGGCGCGGCGTCGAGGTCGACCCGGACGGTCACCGTCTCGCGGGCCACGCCGCGCACCTCGTCGGCGACCGCGAGGGCCCGCAGCTCCTCGGGGGCCTCGGAGCCGCCGGGCTCGCCGAGGGCGGGGGCGGGGAACCAGGCGTCGAGGACGGTGCCCTCGGCCGTGCGGGTCAGGAGGCCGTGGCCCCAGGCGGTGCGCGTCATGGTCTCCAGCCTACGGGGGCGGCCCGGGCGCCCCGGACGACCCCGCCGAGCGCTCACTAGGGTGTCGGCATGACCGGTCCCACGCCCGTCCTCGACCTCTCCCTCGACGTCACGAGCCTCACAGCGCAGGTCTGCGACGTCCCGTCGGTCAGCCTCGACGAGGCGGCCCTCGCGGACGCCGTCGAGGCCGCCGTCCGCGCCGTCGGCCGCCTCGAGGTCACGCGCCTCGGCAACACGGTCGTCGCACGCACCGAGCTCGGTCGAGCCGAGCGCGTCGTCCTCGCCGGCCACCTCGACACCGTCCCCCTGACGAGCGACCCGGCCAACCTGCCGACCCGCCGCGTCCCCGGCGCAGACGGCGAGGTCCTGTGGGGCCGCGGCACGGTCGACATGAAGGGAGGGGTGGCGGTGATGCTCCGCGTCCTCCACGAGGTCGCCGAGCCGAACCGCGACATCACGTACGTCTTCTACGAGGGAGAGGAGATCGACAGCGAGTTCAACGGGCTGCTCCACGTCGAGCAGCAGGCGCCGCACCTCGTCCAGGACGCCGACTTCGCCGTGCTCCTCGAGCCGACCGACGGCCGCGTCGAGGGCGGCTGCAAGGGCACGCTGCGGGCCGAGGTGTCGACCAAGGGGATCGCGGCGCACTCGGCGCGCCCGTGGAAGGGCCACAACGCCATCCACGACGCCGCCGAGGTGCTGGCCCGGCTCGTCGCCTACCGGCCGCGGACGGTCGAGGTCGACGGGCTCGAGTTCGCCGAGGCGCTCAACGCCGTCAAGGTCGAGGGCGGCATCGCCGGCAACGTCATCCCCGACCGCTGCGTCGTCACCGTCAACTACCGCTATGCGCCCTCGCTGTCGCCGGAGGAGGCCGAGGCGCACGTCCGGGAGGTCTTCGACGGCTTCGAGGTGAGCGTCGGCGACAACGCCGGTGGCGCGCGTCCCGGCCTGCACCTGCCCGCGGCGAAGGCGTTCGTCGAGGCCCTCGACCTGCCGGTCCTCGCCAAGCAGGGCTGGACCGACGTCGCCCGCTTCTCGGCGATGGGCGTGCCGGCCGTCAACTTCGGCCCGGGCGACCCCAACCTCGCCCACATGGACGACGAGCAGTGCCCGGTGGCGCAGTACGACGCCTGCGAGGCCGCCCTCCTGCGCTGGCTGCGCGGGTCGGACGGGTGAGCCACCTAGGCTGACGCCGTGGAGACCCCCGAGCAGCCGCAGGAGCGCGACTACCACCAGGGCCCGGTCGTCATGCGCCGGTCCAAGGTGCCGCGCTCGACCACCGACCAGCGCCTCCTCGACAGCCGCGGCTCCGCGGAGTGGGTCCACTCCGACCCGTGGCGCGTCATGCGGGTGACGTCGGAGTTCGTCACCGGCTTCGGGGCGCTCGCCGAGCTCGGCCCGGCGGTCAGCGTCTTCGGCTCGGCCCGCACCCGCCCCGACAGCCCCGAGTACGCGCTCGGCGAGCGCGTCGGCCGGGCCCTCGTCGAGGCCGGCTACGCCGTCATCACCGGGGGCGGTCCCGGCGCGATGGAGGCGGCGAACAAGGGGGCGCTCGAGGCCGACGGCACCTCGGTCGGCCTGGGCATCGAGCTGCCCTTCGAGGCGGGCCTCAACCCCTACGTCGACCTCGGCGTCAACTTCCGCTACTTCTTCGCCCGCAAGACGATGTTCGTCAAGTACGCGTGCGGCTTCGTCGTCCTGCCCGGCGGCTTCGGCACCCTCGACGAGCTCTTCGAGGCGGTGACCCTCGTGCAGACGCAGAAGGTCACGAGCTTCCCGATCGTCCTGCTCGGCACCGACTACTGGGGCGGCCTGCTCGACTGGCTGCGCGGGACCGCCGTGGCGGCCGGCACGATCAGCGAGAAGGACCTCGCGCTGCTCATCGTCACCGACGACCCCGACGAGGCCGTGCGCGTCGTCGTCGAGGCCGACCGGGCGGTCGCCGAGCAGCGGGCCGCGACGGCCCGGCCCGAGTGACACCGAGGACCCGGCCGGGCCGCAGGTCCGGATCGTAGGATCCCCCTCGTGGTCCCGGTCCTGCTCGCCCTCGTCGCGCTGGCGCTCGTCGCCGTCGTGGCCCTCGTGGCGACCGGCCGCCTGCGCGTCGACCCCCTCGCCGACGCCGTGACGACCACGCCCGACCACGGCCTGCCGCCCGAGCCGGCGGCCGCCGACGTGCGCTCCGTCCGCTTCGACACCGCCGCCCGCGGCTACCGGATGGACGAGGTCGACGCCCACCTGCTCGACCTCGCCGACACCCTCGCGGCGCGTGAGCGCGACGTCGCCGAGCTGCGGGGCGACGCCGCGGCGCCGGCCCCCGCCGACCCGACCGACCCCACCTCCCGGGAGACCTGATGGCCTTCACGATCCGCCGCGCGAGCGACCTGCCCCGCGAGGCCGCCTGGGACGCCGTGACCGACCTGCGCGCCCACACCGCCCACGTCCCGCTCACCGACGTCGAGGTGCCCGACGGCGGCCTCGCCCTCGGGGCCGAGGTCAACGCGGTCACCCGCCTCGGGCCGGTCGCCGGCTCGGACCGGATGCTCGTCACCGCGCTCGAGCCCGGGCGCCGGCTGCGGCTGGTCAAGACCGGCTGGTTCCTGCGCGGCTGGGCCGACATCACCGTCGACGACGACCCCGCCGGCAGCCGCGTCACGTGGACCGAGGAGATCTGGCTCCCCGGCCTGCGCCGCCTGACGCGCCCGGTCGGCGACCGCCTCGGACCGCTGCTGTTCGGCAAGGTCGTCGAGGGCCTCGTGGCCGGCGCCGAGCGCCGTCGGGGCGGCTCGTGACCTGGTCGGTCCTCGCGGCGGTCCTCGGTGTCGGCGCGGTCCTCGGCGCGGCGTGGTGGCTGGGCCGCCAGCGGACGGACGACGAGGTGCTCGTCGACGACCCGCGGGCCGGCACCTACCGCACGGCCTTCCGGGGCTACCGCACCGACCAGGTCGACGAGGTCGTCGACCGGCTCGAGGCCCGCATCGCCGAGCGCGAGGCCGAGCTGCGGGTGCTGCGCGGCGAGGCGCCGCCGGCGCCCGCCGCCCCGACGGGGGCGGGGGAGGACGAGCCGCCCCCTCGAGGACGTCCGGCACCCGGGCGTGACCCGGTTGCCGGACGCCCCGCGCCGCTGCGCCGCACCGACCTCCTCGCCCCGCTGGCCTACCTCCTCGTCGCGGCCTACGTGACGATGCACCTGCTCGGCGCGGTCCGCACCGGCTACCTGTCGCAGGGCGTGCAGGACCAGCAGGCCTTCGAGTGGTACTTCGGGGCGACCGCGCACAACCTCGCCACGCTCTCCAACCCGCTGCTCAGCGACCTCCAGAACTTCCCGAC
Organism: Phycicoccus jejuensis; assembly: GCF_000720925.1. GTDB lineage: Bacteria > Actinomycetota > Actinomycetes > Actinomycetales > Dermatophilaceae > Phycicoccus > Phycicoccus jejuensis. The sequence continues at coordinate 83,049 of NZ_JOEE01000011.1, forward strand.
GGGCGTCAACCTCATGGCCAACGCCGCGGTCCTCGGGCTCGGGGTGCCGCTGACCCCGCTCACCCTCCTCGCCGGGCCGGAGGTCACCTTCGTCCTCGTCGAGCTCCTCGGCCTGGCCCTGACGGCGAGCGGCTGGTACTGGCTCGTGCGCCGGCGGCTCGCGGTGCACCCGCTCGCCGCCTTCCTCGGGGGGGCGCTCGCGGGGTTCGGCCCGGGGATGGTCAGCCACGCCAACGGGCACCCCAACTTCGTCGTCCAGGCCCTCGTGCCGGTGATCGTCGACCGGGTGCTGCGGCTCGCCGAGGGGCGCCGTCCGATGCGCGACGGGGTCGTCCTCGGGCTGCTCGTCGCGTGGCAGGTGCTCATCGGCGAGGAGGTGCTGCTGCTCACGGCGGTCGGGCTGCTCGTCGGTGGCGTCGTGTGGGCCGCCCACGGGCGCGTCCGCTGGCGCCCGCTCCTCACCGGCGGCGGGGTGGCCGGCCTCGTCGCCCTCGTGCTCGTGGGCTTCCCCCTCTGGTGGCAGTTCCTCGGCCCGCAGAGCTACGCCTCCATCTGGCACCCGCCCGGCGGCAACGACCTCGCCCAGCTGTGGGGGAGGGCCACGCGCACCGTGGGGGCGGACCCGTGGGCGTCCGCGGCCCTCTCGATGAACCGCACCGAGGAGAACTCGTTCTTCGGCGTCGCCCTCTGGGTGGCCGTCGGGCTCACCGTGGTCGCGCTGTGGCGCAGCGTCGTCGTCCGGGCGCTGGCGGCGGTCGTCGTCGTCACCTGCTGGCTCTCGCTCGGCGAGGAGGTCACCCTCCACGGCACGGCGCTCGGCATACCCGGGCCGTGGGCGCTCCTCGAGCTCGTGCCCGTCGTCCAGAACGTCCTGCCGACCCGGTTCACCCTCGTCGCCCTCCCGGTGCTCGGGGTGCTCCTCGCCCTCGGCGTCGAGCACCTGCGGCGGGCCGTCGACCGGTTCGCCGACCAGCCCGGGCCCGGGCTCGCGCTCGGTCTCGCCGCAGGAGTCGTCGCCCTGCTGCCCGTCGTCCCGACCCCCCTCGTCGTCGACCCGCGTCCCGTCGTCCCCGCGTTCTTCACGCAGGGCACGTGGCGTGAGCACGTCGACGACGGCGGCTCGGTCCTCGCGGTGCCCCCGCCGAACGTCGCCGACGCGCGCGCCCTGGAGTGGCAGGCCGCCGCCCGCTGGGGCTTCCCCGTCGTCGCCGGCTACTTCGTCGGCCCGAACGGGGGCCCCGACCGGGGCGGCCAGTACGGCGCCACCCCGACCGGGCTCACCGTGTGGCTGGCTCAGGTCGCGCAGACCGACGTCGTCGTCCCCGCGAGCGCGCAGGAGCGGGCCGGCTTCGTCGAGAACCTGCGCGACGGGCGCGTCGACGCCGTCGTCCTGCCCGACGACCGCCCGGCGGCCGGCTCCCTGCGAGACTCTCTCGTGACGCTCCTCGGTGACCCGCAGCACCTCGACGGGGTGTATCTCTGGGACGTGAGGAGGCTGACCGATGGCGCAGGCTGAGCTGGCCCCCGCCACCGAGGCCGTGACCGGCACCGGTCGCGGCCCGCTGCTGCGCCGCCTCGCGACCTCCGCCGGGCGGCACGAGCTCGCCGGGCGCGCCCTCCAGCGGCCGGTCCTCACCATCCTCGCCGTGTACGCCGTCTCGCGGGTCGTCGCCCTCGCGGCGCTCTGGGTCGCCGCGACCTGGTTCCAGAACCCCGCGGGCGTCGGCCACCAGGACCCCACCGTCGGCGACCTCGTCGGGCTCTGGGACGGCGTCTGGTACCACCGCATCGTCGAGGACGGCTACCCCGTCCCGCTGCCGCGCGACGCCGACAACGGGCGGATCACCTACAGCGCGTGGGCCTTCTACCCGCTCTACCCCTACCTCGTGAAGGGGCTGATGTTCACCGGGATGTCCTTCGAGGTCGCGGGGGTCGTCCTCAACCTCGTCCTCGGCGCCGTCGGGGCCGTGCTCATCCACGCGCTCTTCCGCAGCACCTACCACGCGGCGCGCCAGCCGCAGCGCGAGCGCCTCGCCCTCGTCGCCGCGTGCCTCTGGTGCTTCTACCCGACGACGTCGATCATGCTCAAGCCGTACACCGAGGCGCTCGCCGTGGCCCTCGTCGCCGCCGCGCTGCTCGTCCTCGTGCGGCGCCACTACCTCCTCGTGGCGGCGGTCGCCCTGCCCCTCGGCTTCACGCGCGGCGTCGCCCCGGCCCTCGGGCTCGCGGTGCTCATCCACCTCGGGGTCCGCTGGCGCGAGGAGCGGGCCGCCGGGCTGCGCCCGCTCGCCGGGCAGTGGCCGCGGATCGTCGTCATGCTCGCCTCGGTCGGCGTCAGCGCGATCGCGTGGCCGGCCGTCGCCGGGTTCGCCACCGGCGTCCCGACCGCGTTCTTCGACGTGCAGGCCGCGTGGGGCCAGAAGCCCGCCGACGGCCCGTTCGTCCTGTGGTTCCAGTGGGCCTGGGACGGCAAGGGCCTGGCCGGCGTGCTCGTCCTCGTCGCCCTCGCCGCCACCTACGTCGCGCTCGTCCTCGGCCGGCACGGGCGCTGGATGAGCGTCGAGATGCGCGTGTGGGCCCTCGCCTACCCGTTCTTCCTCTTCGCCGTCGTCCGGCCGATCACCTCGATGTGGCGCTTCCTCCTCCTCGACATGCCGCTGGCCGCGCTCGTGGCGTCGGTCGCGATGCGCACGGCCGACGGCGGGCAGGTCGTGCCGCACTGGAAACGGCGGGTGGCCGTCGTCGTCGTGGTCCTCGTCGGCGGCATCCTCTGGTGGACCTGCAGCCTCCTCACGTACACCCCGTGGGGCTCCTTCCCCCCGTGACGTGCGGGTTCGGATTTCGCCACGCCGCAAGCCTGCTGCGATAATGGTCTCCGAGTCTCGGCGGTCCGGCGTCGAGCAGGACGCGGCGCGACCCACGCTGCCGCGACGAAGAAGGGAATCACGCCATGGCGGCAATGAAGCCGAGGACGGGCGACGGCCCGCTCGAGGTCACCAAGGAAGGTCGCGGCATCGTGCTGCGCATGCCCCTCGAGGGCGGTGGGCGGCTCGTCGTCGAGATGACCCCCGACGAGGTGCGCGCGCTGGGCGAGGCCATCGACAACTGCGACGGTCTCTGACCGGCAGGCCGCCGACGGGAGCCCCCACCGATCATCCGGTGGGGGCTCCGTCGTGTCCGGGGGAGGTGTCGCGGCGAGCGTGCGGGGTACGCGGTGAGACGGTGTGGCGCCGCCGCGCCGCCCCCGCCTACGGTCGAGGGCCACGACACGACGACCCGCCGGGACACGGCGGCCGAGGAGGACCCACGGATGAACGCCGGCTACGGACTGACGGTGCGCTGGTCGCTCGAGGACGCCCCTGCGGGGGTGGCCGACGAGCTGCGCGAGTACGTCGTCGGCACCTCGATCGCGCGCTTCATGTTCCTCGACGGCCTGGCCTTCAAGGTGTGGCGGATGCGCGAGGGCGAGTGGTTCGAGGGCACCTACGTCTTCGACAGCGAGCAGGAGCGGCAGCACTTCCGCGAGGGGTTCGAGCCGGGGGCGGCCACCGCGCCGGGCAGCGCGATCATCGGGTCGGCGCCGAGCACGATCGAGGAGTGGGAGGTCGTCGCGATCGCCGAGGGCCCGGCCGGCTTCCGCCGGGGCGCGGGGCCCTCGGTCAGCTGACGCCGGTCCTCAGCGGCGGACGGCGACGAGCACGCCGTCGCTGACCGGCAGGAGCGCGGCGACGAGGTCGTCGTGGTCGCGCAGGGTCTTGCCCAGGTCGCGCAGCGTCGTCGTCGTGGCGTCCCGCGAGGCGGGGTCGGCGACCTTGTCGTGCCAGAGCATGTTGTCGACGACGAGCACCCCGCCGCTGCGCAGCAGCCGGACCGCGTGCTCGACGTAGGTCGGGTAGGTGTCCTTGTCGGCGTCGACGTGGACCATGTCGTAGCCACCGTCGGCCATCCGCGGCAGGACCTCGGCGGCGGCGCCGGTGATGACGCGCGTGCGCTGGTGCGGGTAGCCCGCCTCGGCGTACGCCTGGCGCGCGAGCCGCTGGTGCTCGGCCGAGACGTCGATCGTCGTGAGGATGCCGTCGTCGGGCATCCCCGAGAGCAGCCAGAGCCCGGAGGTGCCGGCGCCCGTCCCGACCTCGAGGACGTGCTTGGCCCGCACGCTCGCCGCGAGCAGGCGCAGCACGGCGCCCGCCCCGGTGCCGACGGGGGAGGCGGCGTCGAGCTCGGCGCCCCGGCGGCGGGCCGCCTCGACGACCTCGGGCTCGGGGACGAACTCCTCCGCGTAGGACCAGCTGGCCGGCTTCAGTCCGCTCATGGCGGCAACCCTAGTGCGCCCGGCAGGGGGTGGCGCGCCACCGGTTCCCAGCCGGCGTTCAGCCTTCCCGGGAACAATTCTCGGTTCCGGCACGTATCGATGGGTGGCATGAGCAGCGTGGTGAGCGAGGAACCGATGGCGACGACCGCAGACCCGGCCCCGGTGGGCACGGGGACCGCGTGGGTGCCCCCGTCGTGGGAGGAGGTCGTCGAGCAGCACTCGGCCCGCGTCTACCGCCTCGCCTACCGTCTGACCGGCAACGTCCACGACGCCGAGGACCTCACGCAGGACGTCTTCGTCCGCGTCTTCCGCTCGCTGCACACCTACCAGCCCGGCACCTTCGAGGGCTGGCTGCACCGGATCACGACCAACGTCTTCCTCGACAAGATGCGCCGCAAGCAGCGCATCCGCTTCGACGCCCTCTCGGACGAGTCGGCAGCGCGCCTGCCGAGCCGCGACCTCGGCCCCGAGCAGACCTTCGCCGACACCCACCTCGACGACGACGTCCAGCGCGCGCTCGACGCGCTCTCGCCGGACTTCCGCGCCGCGGTCGTCCTCTGCGACATCGAGGGCCTCTCCTACGAGGAGGTCGCCGCGACGCTCGGCATCAAGCTCGGGACGGTGCGCTCGCGCATCCACCGCGGCCGGGCCCAGCTGCGCGAGGCGCTCGCCCACCGGGCCCCCCGCCCGCGCCCCGAGGTCACCGCTCCCACCCGCCGCGGCCCGGTCGTCCGGCGACCCGCCGCCGGAGTCGTATGACGGCCCGCGCGGGCGTGCAGTGCCTCGGCGACGAGCTCTCGGAGTACGCCGCCGGCCGTCTCGGCGCGTCCCGCGAGCAGGCCTGGGACCGGCACCTCGTCGCCTGCGAGATGTGCCGTCACGCGGTCGGTCAGGAGCGCCGCCTGCGGGCGGCCCTCGCCGGCGCACCGTCGATGCCCGGTGACCTGCGCGTGACCCTGCTCGCCCTCGCGCGCGACCTCGAGCCGTCGGCCACCTCCGCGCCGGCGGCGGCCGCCGGACCGGACCCCCTCCGGCTGCTCGCCCCGTCCGCCCCGCCCTGCCACCGCAGCGCGCTGCGCGCCACCGTCGTGGCGGCCGCCGCGGCGGGCGTCTCCGCCGCGGCCGCCTGGAGCCTGACGGTCATCGGCAGCCCCGCCGTCGTGCGGCCCGCGGGCTCCCCGGCCGGGCCCGCCTCCGCGACGACGCGGGTCGCCGTCCCGCACGGGACGACGGCGTTCGCGCAGGTCAGCCTCACGACGCGCACCTCCCCGCCCGCGTCGTCGCGCCAGCAGGCACAATCGACGCCATGAGCGAACGGGACCGCGGGTCCGACGACTGGCAGCCGTGGGACCGCGAGCCCCCGAGCGGCCCGGCGACCGAGCCGGTGCCCGCCGCGGAGCCGCAGTGGGCGAGCGCCGCCGGCGCGGAGCCGACCACCGAGCTCCCGGCCGGCCCGCCCCCGCCGCCGTACCAGCCGATCAGCGGCTCGTGGGGCGCCCCGCCCGTGCCGCCCTCCGCCTCGGCGGCCCACCCCGTCTCGCAGCCCGAGCCCCGTCCCGGCCGGCGCGGCCCGGGGTGGGGCGCGCTCGTCGGCGTGGCCCTCGCGACAGCCCTCGTGGCCGGCACGACCGGTGGCATCGTCGGTGGTGCGCTGGCCGACCGCGGCTCGGGCTCGTCGGGCACGGCCGTCGCCGCCCCGCAGCCCGGGGCCGGTGCGACGACCCGGCCGCGCGGCTCGGTGGCCAACATCGCCGCCACGGCGCTGCCGAGCGTCGTGACGCTGCGTGTCGAGGGGGCGGACGGTGGCGCCACCGGCTCCGGCTGGGTCTACGACGACCAGGGGCACGTGGTGACGAACAACCACGTCGTCGCCGGCGCCGGCGACTCCACCATCACCGTCGTCCTCTCGAACGGGAAGCAGGTGTCCGGCAAGGTGGTCGGGCGTGACGGGTCCTACGACCTCGCCGTCGTGCGGGTCGAGGGCGCCGACCTCACGCCGCTGCCGGTGGGCAGCTCCGCCGACGTCGTCGTCGGTGACGAGGTCATCGCCGTCGGCGCGCCGCTCGGCCTCGACTCGACCGTGACGAGCGGCATCGTCAGTGCGCTCGACCGTCCCGTCACGCCGGGGCAGCAGGACGACCAGTCGTTCATCAACGCGATCCAGACCGACGCCGCGATCAACCCCGGCAACTCGGGCGGCCCGCTGCTCGACATGCAGGGCCGGGTCATCGGCGTCAACTCCGCCATCGCCCGGGTGCCGGGCACCTCGCTCGGCGGCCAGAGCGGCAACATCGGCGTCGGCTTCGCCATCCCCAGCGACCAGGTCGCGACGACCGTCGACCAGCTCATCAGGACCGGCAAGGCCGAGCACCCCATCATCGGCGTGTACCTCGACAGCTCCTACGACGGCGAGGGCGTGCGCGTCGCCGACGACGGGCCCGACGGCGACCCGGCGGTCAACCCGGGCGGACCGGCGGACGAGGCGGGCATCGAGGCCGGCGACGTCATCACCGCCTTCGAGGGCCGGCCGGTGACGGACGACGGCGAGCTCGTCGTCAAGATCCGCGCGCGCAAGGTCGGGGAGTCCGTCAAGCTGACCATCGTGCGCGACGGTCGGGAGCGGGATGTCACCATGGTGCTCCAGGGGTCGGAGTGACCCCCCGCAGCGAAGGGGCGTGACGCGGTGTTCGGCGTCAACGGGTGGGAGATCATCCTGCTCGCACTCATCGCGGTGTTCGTGCTCGGCCCGGACAAGCTGCCGGAGTACGCGGCCAAGCTCGCGCACGGCATCCGCCGGCTGCGGGTGATGGCCGAGGGCGCCAAGGACTCGCTGCGCGACCAGCTCGGCCCGGAGTACGACGACATCGACTGGCGTCAGTACGACCCGCGCCAGTACGACCCCCGACGCATCGTCCGCGAGGCGCTGCTCGACCCGCTCGACGAGGCCGTCGCCCCGGTGCGCGGCGAGATCTCGAGCGTGCGCGACGCCGCCCGGGTGCGTCGTCCGGCGGGTGACGCGGCCGCCGCCGGAGCGGCCGGGGCCGCGGCCGGGGCGACCGCTGCGGCGGCGAACGGGTCGGCCGCCGCGTCGACCCCCTCCGACACCGACGCCGACCTCGGCGACGGGTACGTCGAGGACGGCTACGACGACGAGTACGTCACCGTGCAGCCGTGGATGACGCCGACGGCGTTCGACCCCGCGCTGCCGACACCGTTCGACACCGACGCGACCTGACCGGCCCGGCCGGCCGCGTCGGAAGGGTCGTCAGCGGCCGACCGGCGAGAGGCCGAGCGAGCGACCGGCGAGGCCGCGCGAGCGCGTGGCGAGGCCGGAGGCGATACCCCGCAGCGCGACCGCGGCGGGGGAGTCCGGCTCGCCGAGGACGACCGGGCTGCCCTGGTCGGCGCCGATGCGCAGGCGCGTGTCGAGCGGGATCTGGCCGAGCAGCGGGACCTCGGCGCCGATCGAGCGCGAGAGGGACTCGGCGACCTCACGGCCGCCGCCGGAGCCGAAGATCTCCTCGCGGGAGCCGTCGGGCAGCTCGAGCCAGCTCATGTTCTCGATGACGCCGGCGACCCGCTGGTGGGTCTGGAGGGCGATGGAGCCGGCGCGCTCGGCGACCTCGGCGGCCGCCTGCTGCGGCGTCGTGACGACGAGGATCTCGGCGCCCGGGATGAGCTGCGCGACGGAGATCGCGATGTCGCCGGTGCCCGGCGGGAGGTCGAGGAGGAGGACGTCGAGGTCGCCCCAGAAGACGTCGGCGAGGAACTGCTGCAGCGCCCGGTGGAGCATCGGCCCGCGCCAGACGACCGGCTGGTTGCCGGGCACGAACATCCCGATCGAGATGACCTTCACGTCGTGGCTGACCGGCGGCATGATCATGTCGTCGACCTGGGTCGGCTTGTGCTCGACGCCGAGCATCCGGGGGATCGAGAAGCCGTAGATGTCGGCGTCGACGACCCCGACGCGCAGGCCCTGCGCGGCGAGGGCGGCCGCGAGGTTGGCGGTGACCGAGCTCTTGCCGACGCCGCCCTTGCCGGAGGCGACGGCGTAGACGCGGGTCAGCGAGCCGGCCTTGGCGAAGGGGACCTCGCGCTCGGCGGTGCCGCCGCGCAGCTTCGTCTTGAGCTCGGCGCGCTGCTCGTCGCTCATGACGCCGAGGGTGACGCTGACGTCGGTGACGCCGTCGACCGCCGCCAGGGCGTTCGTCGTGTCCCGGGTCAGCGTGTCCTTGAGCGGGCAGGCGGCCACGGTGAGCAGGACGGTGACGGCCACGCGGCCGTCGTCGTCGCACGCGAGGTCGCCGACCATCCCGAGCTCGGTGATCGGGCGCCGGATCTCGGGGTCGATGACCTTCTCGAGGGCGGCGTGGAGGACGTCGGTGCTGACCTGCGGCATACCCCCGAGTCTAGGTCCGCGGCGCGGTCCGGCCGTCGTCGGCCCCGGCCGGAGCGGGGGGCTGTTGCACGACGACGAGGCCGCGCTCCTCCATCTCGTCGAGCAGGTCGCGCAGCTCGCTGCGGACGAAGTCGCGGGTCGCGGTGTCGCGCATGGCGATGCGCAGTGCGGCGACCTCGCGGGTGAGGAACTCGGTGTCGGCGAGGTTGCGCTCGTCGCGCGAGCGGTCCTGCTCCAGGGCGACGCGGTCGCGGTCGGCCTGGCGGTTCTGCGCTAGGAGGATGAGCGGGGCGGCGTACGAGGCCTGCAGCGACAGGATGAGCGTGAGCAGCGTGTAGTTGAGCGAGCGGGGGTCGAACTGGAGCACAGCCGGCAGGAAGGTGTTCCAGGCGAGCCAGACGACGACGAAGACCGTCATCCCGATGAGGAAGTACGCGGTGCCCATGAACCGGGCGAACTTCTCGGACAGGACGCCGAAGGCCTCCCCGGAGAACGCGGCGGGCAGCGTGAAGCGCCGCCGGCCGGCCTCGCGGGGGGTGTCGATGCGGGAGCGGCGCTCGCGCTCAGCCACGGGTCACCTCCTCGTGGGGGACGACGTCGTGGCGCTCCTCGCGCCAGTCGTCGGGAAGGATGTGGTCGAGCACGTCGTCGACGGTGACCGCGCCGAGCAGGTGCCCCTCCTCGTCGACGACCGGCATGCCGACGAGGTCGTACGTGGCGAGCGTCCGGGTCACCTGGCCCAGGCTCGCGGTGGGCGGCAGCGGCTCGACGTCCTTGTCGAGGATGCCGCCGATCGGCTGGTGCGGCGCCTCGCGCAGGAGCCGCTGGATGTGGACGACGCCGAGGAACTTGCCGGTGGGGGTCTCCAGCGGCGGGCGGCAGACGAACACGGTGCAGGCCAGCGCGGTCGAGAGCTCCTGGCGGCGGACGACGGCGAGGGCCTCGGCGATCGACGCCTCCGGGCCGAGGATGACCGGCTCGGTCGTCATGAGGCCACCGGCGGTGTTCTCGTCGTAGGTGAGGAGGCGGCGCAGGTCCGCGGCCTCGTCGGCGTCCATCTTCTCGAGCAGCTCCTCCTGGCGCTCCGGCGGCAGCTCGGAGAGGAGGTCGGCGGCGTCGTCGGGCTCCATCGCCTCAAGGACGTCGGCGGCGCGGGCGACCTCGAGGCCGACGAGGATCTCGACCTGGTCGTCCTCGGGCAGCTCCTCGATGACGTCGGCGAGGCGCTCGTCGGTGAGGGCGGCGGCGACCTCGGCGCGGCGGCGCGGGCTGAGGTCGTGGATGACCTCGGCGAGGTCGGCGGGCTTGAGGTCCTCGTAGGTCTCGAGCAGCTTGGCCGCGCCCTGCCCCTCGCTCGCGGTGCGCAGGCCGACGACGTCCTCGATCGTCGCGACGAAGGTCTCGCCACGGCGGCGCCCGAGGCGGCCGAGGCGGGAGGGGCGCGAGGCGTCGAGGCGCACGGCGACGCGGGTGACGTTCCAGCCGCGCTGGCCGAGCTGCTCGATGCCGACGTCCTGGACCGTGGCGGTCGCGATGTCGCCGTCCTCGGTGCGGACCTGGACGGTGCGCTCGAGGAGCTCGGCGACGACGAGGGTCTCGTTCGGGCGCTGCTCGAAGCGGCGCATGTTGACCAGGCCGGTCGTGATGACCTGGCCGCCCTCGACGGACGTGACCCGGGTCATCGGGACGAACACGCGGCGGCGGCCCGGCACCTCCACGACGAGGCCGATGGCCCGCGGACGGGACTTCGTGGCGCTGAACGTGACGACGACGTCGCGAACGCGGCCCACCTTGTCGCCGAGCGGGTCGAAGACGTCCAGCTCGGACAGGCGGCCGACGAAGGCCCGGGTCGGCGTGCTCACGTCCGACAGGCTATCCGCCGTCGGAGGGGGGCGTGGACGGCTCGTCCGGGGTGTTGCGCCGGGCGCCGGCCCGGCCGCGCCAGTGCCAGGGGCGCCACCGCGCGGTCGCGGGCGCCGCGGGTCGGACGGGGGCCGCGCCGCTGCTCGTGCCGTGGTGGCCGGGCTGCTCGCCGGGTCGGCCGTGCGGGGTGAGGACGTGGAGGGTGTTGTGCGCCCGCCAGCGCTCGAGGACCTCCTCGGCGCTGCCCGGGGCGTTGAGCCGCTCGGGCCGCAGGACCGCCGCGGCCTGCTCCCACGCGTCGGTGCCCGGCTCGAGGACGCTGGTGGTGGCGTGGATGGTGAGGAGGCGGCCGCCGGTGTCCTTGCTGCGCAGGACGAGCTCGACCTCGTCGGGCAGCCACGGCAGGTGCTGCTCACCGGGGCCGGAGACGACGTAGGCCGCCGGCCCGGTGCCCCGCTCGTCGCCGTCGTCGTGCCACACGTGCCAGACCGGGTACGTCGAACCGTCCGGCAGGCGGACCCACAGCAGCCCCGACTTGGACGCGGCCTCGTTGAGCAGCTTCGTCACGTCGACCCGCGGGGGAGCGGGCGCGGCGGGCGTGACGTCGGCGGCGGCGCTGGCGTCGGTGGTCGCCTCGTCGGACATGTCCAGCACTCTCCCACAGCACCCGCTCGTCCCGGCTGCTTCGCATTGCGACGCACTCGGGACGAGCGGTCGTGGTGCGTCCCGCCGGTGCCGTCTCGCCCTGCCGGTGCGACCTCGCCCGGCCGGTGCCTCATGGCACGCCGGCACGGCGAGACCCGGGCGGCACGGCGTGACCACGACGGCGGGGCTGCGAGGGGGTCGGGCAGGAGGGGAGCCGGAGGGGGGTCTGCTTCTCTCGCGACGACGAATTTTGTTCTGCTGAGGGCGAACCGAGCCTCGTCGGCCCTTGTCCGTCGAACACGTGTTCGGTACACTGAGGCATGGACACCGAGACCCTCTCCCGCCGCATCGCGGGTCTGCGCGAGGAGTGCGCGCGGCTGGGTCGTGAGCTGGTCGAGCAGGGTCACGGCCTGTCGCCGGAGGAGGCGTTCGCGCTCGCCGGGGAGCTGCAGGGTGTCGTGAACGCGGCCGAGGGAGCCACGGCGGTGGCGGGGGCGTGGGGCGCTCGGGTGGAGACGACGGTGCGCTCGGGCTCGTGGGAGCGGGTGCACCCGGTGGGGTTCGTCGACGCGATGGCCTCGACGCGGATGTCGCTCGCGACGGGGC
>NZ_JOEE01000012.1 GCF_000720925.1 Phycicoccus jejuensis
CAACAGAGCCGGTGGCGACCCCACCTCGCCCCCGACGGCACCGTCACCTGGCACGGCCCCGACGGCGCCAACCGCACCACCGAACCCCCAGCACCGCACCACCGGCTGACCGCCGCCTCGGACTGCCGACGCCCACCCTGTCGCCCCACGGTGCGGCGTACAGAAATCGACGCTTTCGTCACTTCCTGTCCGGCTCGATGTCGGCACGAGCGGCGTCGCTGGGTGCGCCTGCCGGGCCGCACTGTCCTCGGACTGCCGCCCCGACCTCTTCCTGCCGGCCCCGTGTGGCACCCGGCGGGGCGAGGAGTCCCGCCGCGGCGTGGGTCACACCGTGACGTGGCTCATGCGGAGGGGGCCCGGCCCGCTGCTAGCGTCCGACGCGACCGTGCACCCCGCCTCGGAAGGCTCGACGATGCGCAGCGCCAAGGACTTCTTCGCCCCCCTCGCCGTGGGGGCGCCGATGCCGCTCCGGGAGGTGCCCGCCCGGCCCAGCCGGATGATCCACTTCTTCGACCCGAGCAACCCGAAGATGGCCGCGAAGGTGCCCGACATGGTCGGCACCGTCGACGTGCTCCTCGGCAACCTCGAGGACGCGGTCAAGGCCGAGAACAAGGAGGCCGCCCGGCAGGGGCTCGTCGACATCGCGAAGGCCACCGACTTCGGGGAGCACACCCAGCTCTGGACCCGCGTCAACGCCCTCGACAGCCCGTGGGCGCTCGACGACCTGATCACGCTCGTCACCGAGATCGGCGACCGGCTCGACGTCGTCATGGTCCCGAAGGTCCAGGGCCCCGAGGACATCCACTACGTCGACCGGCTGCTCGCGCAGCTCGAGGCGAAGGCCGGCGTCACGCGCCCGATCCTCGTCCACGCCATCCTCGAGACGGCCCGCGGCATGGCGAACGTCGAGGCCATCGCCGGTGCGAGCCCGCGGATGCAGGGCATCAGCCTCGGCCCGGCCGACCTCGCCGCCGACCGCCGGATGAAGACGACGCGCGTCGGCGGCGGCCACCCCGGCTACCTCGTGCGCCAGGACCCGGTGGACGGCGACGTCGAGGGCGCCCGGTCGGTCTTCCAGCAGGACCTGTGGCACTACACGATCGCGCGGATGGTCGACGCCTGCGCGATGCACGGGATCTTCCCGTACTACGGCCCGTTCGGGGACATCAAGGACGTCGTCGCCTGCGAGGACCAGTTCCGCAACGCCTTCCTCCTCGGCTGCGTCGGCACGTGGAGCCTGCACCCGGTGCAGATCGCCATCGCCAAGAAGGTCTTCAGCCCGTCGGCCGACGACGTCGCGCACGCGCGCCGGGTGCGGGCCGCGATGGGTGACGGCACGGGCGCGGTGATGCTCGACGGGAAGATGGAGGACGACGCGAGCCTCAAGCAGTGCCTCGTCATCCTCGAGCTCGCGGACCGCCTGTCCGCCAACGACCCCGAGCTCGCCGAGCTCTACGCCGAGGGGAGCGACGCATGAGCGAGGCCTACCGCCCGCGCCGCTCCGTGCTCTACATGCCGAGCAGCAACGAGCGCGCGCTCGAGAAGGCGAAGACGCTCCCGGTCGACGGCCTGATCCTCGACCTCGAGGACGCCGTCGGCCCGGACGACAAGCCGCAGGCCCGCGAGAACGCCTGCGCGGCAGCGGCGTCCGGCGACTACGGACACCGTGAGGTGACCATCCGCGTCAACGGCCTCGGCACCGAGTGGCACGACGCCGACCTCGAGGCCGCTTGTGCCGCAGGCCCGGACGGCATCGTCGTGCCGAAGGTCGGCTCAGCACAGGAGGTCCGCGACCTCGTCGCCGCGATGGAGCGCCACGGCGCACCGGACCACACGCGCCTCTGGGCGATGGTCGAGACCCCCGGCGCCGTGCTCGACGCGCGCGAGATCGCCTCTGCGTCCGACCGGCTCGCCGTCCTCGTGCTCGGGACCAACGACCTCGTCAAGGAGCTCCAGGCCCGGTTCGTCCCCGGACGCGCGCCTCTGCTCACCGCGCTCTCGACGGTCCTCCTGGCGGCCCGCGCCGCGGGCGTGGCCGTCCTCGACGGTGTGTACAACGACGTCAAGGACACCGAGGGCCTCGAGGCCGAGTGCCGGCAGGGCCGCGACCTGGGGTTCGACGGCAAGACGCTCATCCACCCCGGGCAGGTCGACCCGTGCAACGCCGTGTTCGCCCCGAGCGCCGAGGAGGTCGAGGACGCCCGCGGGCTGCTCGACGCCTGGGAGGCCGGCGCCGGCCGCGGCGTCGTCACGTACCGCGGCCGGATGGTCGAGAACCTCCACGTCGAGGTCGCCCGGCGCGTCCTCGCGGTCGACGAGGTCGTCCGCTCGCGCTGACGCCGAGCGGCCACCCCGGCCTCAGGCGGTGCGGACCGTCTGGGCGTCGCGGTAGGCGGCCGCCGCCGCGGCCCACGGCCCGCGGCGCCCGGCGAGCGACGGGACGAGCGGGACGAGGTCGGCCGAGAAGGCCACGCTCGCCTCACGGGGCAGGAGCGAGGGCAGGTTGTCGACGGCGATGACGTCGAGCGCCGGGGTGTCGGCGACCCGGCGCGCCGGCTCCTCCCAGGACGTGATCGAGGTGTTGACCGGGACGAGGTTGTGCTCGGAGGTGACGTCGCACGTGACGTCGGCGACGACGCGCAGCGCGCGGTCGGCGTCGAGGTCCTCGGGGCGGACGAACGCCTCCTGCGGCGTCGTCGAGAGCACGCAGTTGACGAGCAGCTCGTGCTCGAGGATCGCCTGGTGGTCGAGCTCGCGGGTGTCCTCGCGGTCCCAGCCGTCGAGGACGGTGCCGGCGGCCACGAGCGCGTCGAGGGCACCGATGCCGCTGCGGCCCTGGGCGCCGATGACGAGCGCCGACATCCCGTCGGCGCCGGCCGAGCGCACGAGGGCGTCGAGCTCGGCCTTCTCCATCGGGTGCAGCGGCTCGAGCCGGCCCCGGGCGGCGAGGACGCCGAGCGAGGCGCCGACGTAGCCCGCCCAGTAGCCGAAGGCGATGACGCGCCTGCCGTCGACGGTCAGGTACTCGAGGTCGAGCAGCGTGCCCCCGCCGGCGGTGAAGCGGCGCAGCAGCGCGCCGGCCCCCTCCTGACCCTTGTAGGCGTGCCCGAAGAAGATGTGGGTGTGCCGCAGCTCGGTCGGGGCGTCCGGGAGCTCCTTGATGCCGAGCACGTACGCGTCGTCGGGGGCGTCGACCCACGACCCGGCCGGCGCGACCTCGCAGCCACCGGTGCGGTAGGCCTCGATGCCGAAGACGCGCTGCGGCGACTCCTCGACGGTGACCCGGACGCCGTCCGCGACGAGGCGCGCCGCGTCGTGGGGGACGAGCGGGGCGCGGCGCTCGGTGGAGCGGGTCTCGTGGCGCAGCCACAGGTGCGGGGACGACATGGGGCTCATTCTCCCGGGTAGACGACGCCGAGCTGGTGGCGGACCTCGTCCATGACCCCCATGGCCCTCCGGGTGGCCTCCCACGGCACCGACCAGGTCTCGCGGCGTCCTGCGGCCACGGCGCGCGCGACCTCGGCCGCCTCGTAGCGGAACCCGTGGTCGGGGTGCTCGGGCTCGAAGGTGTCGACGAGGGTCCCCTCGGGGTCGAGCAGCCGCACGGTGCTGGCCGCGCCGTAGAAGTGGCCGGGGCCGGTGAGCTCCAGGCGCCCGGGCGCGCCCGCCACGAGGGCGGCGCACGGCGTCGCCGCGGCCATGGTCGAGGTCATCCGGGCGAGCGTCGACCCCTTGACCGCGCTGATGCCGACGGTGACGTCGACCCCCTCGGGGCTCAGCGTCCCCCGGGCCGCGACGGTGCCGAGCTCGCCGAGGACGTGGTCGGCAAAGTGGACCGGGTAGACGCCGAGGTCGAGGAGCGACCCGCCGGCGAGCTCGGGGTCCCAGAGCCGACGCGGACCGTCCGGCCAGAGGTGCTGGCCGTGGTCGGCCTGGACGAGCACGACCTCGCCGAGCGTGCCGGCCTCGATGGTGCGGCGGACGACGTCGTACTGGGGCAGGTAGCGGCTCCACATCGCCTCCGCGGCGAGCAGTCCGCCCGACTCCGCGGCGGCGAGCACCTCGTCGGTCTCCTCGCGGTTGCGGGTGAAGGCCTTCTCGACGAGGACGTGCTTGCCGGCGCGCAGGGCCAGGAGGGCGTGGGCGTGGTGCTCGCTGTGCGGGCTCGCGACGTAGACCGCCTCGACGGCCGGGTCGGCCACGAGCTCCTCGTACGAGCCGTACGCGCTCGCGACGTCGTGCCGCTGCGCGAACTCCTGCGCCCGCTCGGCCGACCGGGACCCGACGGCCACGACGCTCGAGCGGGTGCCCTCGCGGACGGCGTCGGCGAAGACGTGGGCGATGCCACCCGGGCCGATCACGCCCCAGCGCAGCGGGGGCGCCTCGAGCGGGTCGGGGGTCGTCGGCGGGGCGAGGGAGAGCGGCGACGGCATGGGTGAACCCTAGGCGCTCGCACCCCCGTCGAGCACCGAGCGGATCCAGCGCAGCTGCGGACCGCCGTGGTCGCGCCAGTAGTCACCGGTGTGCCCGCCGCCGTCGATGGTCACGCGCGCCGACGGGAGGACCTGCCCGAAGGCCCGGTTCGCCGCGGCGAAGGGGTCCTCGCGCCCGCAGGCCATGCGCACGGGGATGCGCTCGAGGACCCGGCGGCGGGTCGCGGCGAAGACGTCGTGCTGCTCGAAGTCCTCGCGGTCGTCGAAGGCGCCGGGGGCCGACGCGCCCGGCGAGGTCCACAGCGCCGCGCTCATCGGCGCGACGGCCGCGACGCGCCCCGGCCCGAGCTCGCCGGCGAGGAGCAGCGAGCCGTAGCCGCCCATCGACCAGCCGAGGAACGCGACCCGGTCGGTCGCGCCGTACTCCTCGGCGACGAGGGGGAGGAAGTCGTCGGTGACCATCGCGCCGGAGTCCGTGCCGTCGTCGCGCCGGTGCCAGTACCCGTTGCCGCCGTCCACCGCGGCGACCGCCAGCCCCGTGGCGGCGACGTGATCGTCGAGGTGGAGGAGGTCGAGGGCCTGCTCGCCGTGGCCGCCCTTGCCGTGGAGGACGACGACGGGGGCGCGCAGCACCGACCGGTCGTGCGGCATCGCGAGGACCCACGGGAGGTCGCGTCCCGGCACGTGGCGCGAGCGCAGGGTGCCGCGGCGGACCTCGACGTCACCGGCCGAGCAGCCCACCAGCGCGAGCCCCGCGGCCGACACGGCCCCGGCCACGACCTGGCGGCGGGGCGGGCTGGGCACGACGTCAGGCTAGGGCGGGAGCCGCGGGAGGTGTCAGAACCGCGCCGTCGCCTCCGCGACGAGGTCGCCGACGAGCTCGCCCGCGTCGACCTCGAGCCCGCGCCGGGCGAACCACGTGACCATCGTCGTCGCGTCGCGCTCGAGGAACTCGAAGCCCTGCGGGTTGCCGATGACGTCGACGACCTGCGGCCAGTCGATGAGCACGAGGCGCTCGTCGTGGACGAGGACGTTGTACGGGCTGAGGTCGCCGTGGGTCCAGCCGTGGTGGGCGAGCGTGAGCATCACCGACCGCAGCTGCTCGTAGAGGTCGCGCAGCAGTGCCGGCTCCGGACGCGTCTGGACCAGGCGCGGCGCCGCGACCGGCGTCGGGCCGTCGGTGCTGCCGACGAACTCCATGAGCATCTCGGACTCGTCGAGCTGGACGGGGTAGGGGACCGGCAGGCCGAGCTCCCAGAGGGAGCCGAGCGCGGCGAACTCGGCGGCCGCCCACTGCCCGGCGATCACCTGCTTGCCGAAGTCGGTGCGCCGGGCCATCGCGCGCGCCTCGCGGCTCTTGCGGACCCGGCGTCCCTCGAGGTAGCCGGCGTCGCGGTGGAAGAGGCGGTGGTCGCCGCTGCGATAGCGCTTGGCGGCCATCGTCGAGACGGTGCCGGAGCCCGGGACCCAGCGGCGCACGACGTGGACGTCGGCCTCCTTGCCGGTCTTGAGGACGCCGAGGTCGGCGTCGACGGCGCCGAGCGCGGTGACGACCCAGCCCGGGCGGGGCTTCGGCCCGTGGGCCGCGCCGTCCCAGGAGGACCAGCGCTCGCCCTCGGGCGGGGCGTCAGGGGAGGTGTCGGTGGAGAAGGCTGCCTGCTTCTGCGGCAGGTGGAACGGCATGTGTGCCAACGGAGTGCTCCTGTGCGAGGAAGGGGATCGGGGCCGGGGTGCGGCCCGGGACAGTCGTGGACATGTCGGCCTCCTTCGTCGTGCGGGAGCACGCGGGGTGCGCGCTCGGACCCCAGCGTGGGGCAGCCGTCCCCGACGGCGCCACTCCTTTTTCCCGGCGGCCGGGGCGTGGGCGGCGTCACACGGTGGGGGGACTCACAGTCGACGGGCGTTCCGGGGCGCTGCTGCCGCAGGCACACTGATCCGCGACACCACCGACCCACGCGAAGGCGGCGATCCGCGCATGTCCCGACTCCAGACCACCGACGGTCTCACCGAGGAGCAGCACGAGCTCATCAAGCTGGTCCGCGAGTTCGTCGACGAGCAGATCCTCCCCGTGGCCACCGAGCTGGAGCACAAGGACGAGTACCCGACGCAGATCGTCGAGGGCATGAAGGAGATGGGGATCTTCGGGCTGATGATCCCCGAGGAGTACGGCGGCCTC
Source organism: Phycicoccus jejuensis (assembly GCF_000720925.1). Taxonomy (GTDB): domain Bacteria; phylum Actinomycetota; class Actinomycetes; order Actinomycetales; family Dermatophilaceae; genus Phycicoccus; species Phycicoccus jejuensis. The sequence goes on from NZ_JOEE01000012.1 coordinate 6,610, forward strand.
GGCGAGAGCCTCCTCACCTACGCGCTCGTCGTCGAGGAGATCGCCCGCGGCTGGATGAGCGTCAGCGGCATCATCAACACCCACTTCATCGTCGCGTACATGCTGCTCCAGCACGGCACCGAGGAGCAGAAGCAGCGCTACCTGCCGCGGATGGCGACCGGCGAGGTGCGCGGGGCGTTCTCGATGAGCGAGCCGGGCCTCGGCTCGGACGTCGCCGCCATCCGCACCAAGGCGGTCCGGGGCGAGGACGGCGGCTGGACCATCGACGGCCAGAAGATGTGGCTGACCAACGGCGGCTCGAGCAACCTCGTCGCGGTGCTCGTCAGGACCGACCTCGGGGAGTCCACGAGCCCGTACAAGAACATGACGACCTTCCTCGTCGAGAAGGAGTCCGGCTTCGGCGAGACCGCGCAGGGCGTCACGGTGCCCGGCAAGATCGACAAGATGGGCTACAAGGGCGTCGACACGACCGAGCTCGTCTTCCAGGGCCACCGCACGACCGACGCGCAGGTCCTCGGCGGGGCCCCGGGCCGGGGCTTCTACCAGATGATGGACGGCGTCGAGGTGGGCCGCGTCAACGTCGCCGCCCGGGCCTGCGGCCTCTCGCGGCGGGCGTTCGAGCTCGGCATCGCCTACAGCCAGCAGCGCGAGACGTTCGGCAAGAAGATCGCCGAGCACCAGGGCATCCTCTTCCGCCTCGCCGACATGGCGACCAAGGTCGAGGCGAGCCACCAGATGATGGTCAAGGCCGCGCGGCTCAAGGACGCCGGCCAGCGCAACGACCTCGAGGCGGGCATGGCCAAGTACCTCGCCGCCGAGAACTGCGCCGACGTCGTCGAGCAGTCCTTCCGCATCCACGGCGGCTACGGCTACTCCAAGGAGTACGAGATCGAGCGCCTCTACCGCGAGGCGCCGATGCTGCTCATCGGCGAGGGCACGGCCGAGATCCAGAAGATGATCATCGGCCGCCGCCTCCTCGAGGACTACAAGGCCCGCTGACCCTCGGCACCGGCGGTTCCGCCCAGCAGGCGTCCAGCCCGCGTCCAGCGGGCGGTGACACACTGGGGGCATGAGCACCCAGCCGATGCGCCCGGGCCTGCGCGCCGCCCTGTCGCTGGAGTACCCGATGAGCCTCGGGGTCCACGACACCTACGAGGAGGCGCAGAAGGCCGTCGACTACCTGTCCGACCACGAGTTCCCGGTCCAGGACGTGATGATCGTCGGCACCGACCTCAAGCAGATCGAGCGCGTCACGGGCCGGCTCACCCAGGGCCGCGTCATCGGCGCCGGCGCCCTGTCGGGCATGTGGCTCGGTCTGTTCGTCGGGACGATCTTCGCGGTCTTCGACCCGAGCGGCTTCAACATCGTCTCGATCATCTCGACGGTCCTCTTCGGTGCCGTCTTCGGGATGGTGTGGGCCTGGTTCGGCTACCGGCTGACCCGTGGCCAGCGCGACTTCACCTCGGTCAGCCAGGTCGTCGCCGCCAAGTACGAGGTCCTCGTCGAGCACCGCCACGTGACCCGCGGCCGCGAGCTGCTCGCCCAGATGGACCCGATGAAGGCCGCGCAGGAGCAGGTGCGCCAGGCGCAGGAGGCCGAGCGGGCCCGGCTCGCGACCGAGCACCCCGCGCAGCCGCAGCAGCCGCCGCAGGCCTGACGCGGCGGGTCGGGCGCGCGTAGCCTCGGCCCATGGCCGACGACCGTCCCGACCTCGTACCCCTCGAGGGTCCCTTCCGCTCCGTCCTCTGCGTCGTGGCGCACCCGGACGACATCGAGTACGGCACGGCCGCGGCCGTGCACCGCTGGGTGGGCGAGGGGGCGCACGTCGCGTACTTCCTCCTGACCCGCGGCGAGGCCGGCATCGACACGATGTCGCCCGAGGAGGCCGGTACGGTGCGGGAGGCCGAGGAGCGCGAGAGCGCCCGCCGGGTCGGGGTCGACGTCGTCGAGTTCGCCGGCCGGGCCGACGGCGCCATCGAGGCCGGGGTGCCGCTGCGGCGTGAGATCGCCGCGGCCATCCGGCGGCACCGGCCCGACCTCGTCGTCGGCCAGACCTGGGCGGAGTTCTTCGGGCCGAACATGGTCAACCAGGCCGACCACCGCGCGGTCGGGCTCGCGACGCTCGACGCCGTGGCCGACGCCGGCAACCGGTGGCTGCACCGCGACCTGCTCGACGAGGGCCTCGAGCCGTGGGCCGGCGTGAAGGTCGTCGCCGTCGCGGGGTCGCCCTCGCCGACGCACGCCGTCGACGTGTCGGGCGAGCACTTCGAGGCGTCCGTGCACTCGCTCGAGGCGCACGCGGCCTACAACGCGGCGCTGCCCGACGACTTCCCGTCCCCGCGCGAGCTGCTCCAGATGATCCTCGGCGGCGGGGGAGAGGCGGCCGGCGTCGAGCACGCGTGGACCGCGCAGGTCGTCATCGACCGACGCTGACGCCGTGGCCGTCGTGCGCCGGTTGACCGACGTCTCGGTCGGCTCCTGGCTCGTGGACCGGCTGGACCGTCGGGAGGACCGGTTCGGAACGGCCGGGTCCGTCGTGCCGTCGGGCTTCGCGCGAGTCGTGCGGGTGCTGCACCCGGTCGGGACGGACGGCGCAACCTGGGCCTCGGTCGCGGCGCGCACCGGTCGCACGATGCACCCGCTGGTGCAGTGGCGGTCCATCGCCGACCACGTCGTCGACGGGCGGTCGGGGGACATCGACCCGGAGGAGGGGAGCATCCCGGCCGCGACGCTGGAGGTGGTGCTGCGGCACTGTCCCGCAACGGGTGATGTCGTGCACGGCGTGTGGAGCGGCTTCGGATGGGTCGACCCGCCGGACCCACTGCTCGTCGGCAACCTGCGCGACTACGCCCTCTTCACCGGCCCGCGCCAGGCGGTCACCGAGTGGCCGGGCATCGCCGCCCCCTGGGACCAGAGCGCGAACTACGTCTGGCCCGCCGACCGGTCGTGGTGCGTGGCGACCGAGATCGACTGGGACTTCACCCTCGTGGCGTGCGACGACGACGTCGCCGACGCCCTGCGGGCCGACCCCGACCTCGAGACCTACGACGTCGCGGAGACCGACGACCTCATGCGGGCCGGGGACCGGGTCAACGGCCCTGGACGCGCCTGACCCAGGCCTCGACGTCCTCGGAGCTGCGCGGCATCGCGTCGGACAGGTTCTCGCAGCCGTCCTCGGTGACGAGCACGTCGTCCTCGATGCGCACGCCGATGCCGCGGAAGCGCTCGGGGGCCTTGAGGTCGTCGGACTTGAAGTAGAGGCCGGGCTCGACGGTGAGGACCATCCCGGGACGCAGCTCGGCGTCCATGTACTCCTCGCGGGTCGCGAGGGCGCAGTCGTGGACGTCGAGGCCGAGGTGGTGCGAGGTGCCGTGCACCATCCAGCGGCGGTGGTACTGCCCGTGCTCCTTGTCGAGGCTGTCCTCGACCGAGACGCCCTCGGGGAGCAGGCCCCAGGCGTGCAGGTGCTCGGCGATGACGCGGATGGCCGCGGCATGGACGTCGGAGAACTTGTTGCCGGGCTTGACGGCGGCGATGCCCGCCTGCTGCGCGGCGTACACGGCGTCGTACACCTCGCGCTGGGCGTCGGTGTACGTGCCGTCGACGGGGAGCGTGCGGGTGATGTCGGCGGTGTAGAGGCTGTCGACCTCGACGCCCGCGTCGATGAGCACGAGCTCGCCGGCGGTGACCTCGCCGGTGTTCTTGATCCAGTGCAGCGTGTTCGCGTGGTCGCCGGCGGCGCAGATGGAGTCGTAGCCGACTCCGTTGCCGCGGTGGCGGGCGGTCAGCCCGAAGGTGCCCTCGAGCCACCGCTCGCCGCGGGGGTCGCCGACGGCGTCGGGGAGCGCGGCGATCATCGCCTCGAAGCCCTCGTGGGTGGCCGCGACCGCCTCGCGCATCTGCTCGACCTCGTAGTCGTCCTTGCACAGGCGCATGAGGGAGACCTCGTGGGCGAGGGCGTCGTCGGACTCCTGGAGGCCCTCCTCGGCGGCGCCGTTCGCGACGCGGGCGGCGTCGAGGCGGGCGGTCAGCTCGTGGTCGGCGTCGCGGACGACGCGGACGGTGACCTCGCCGGCGTCCTTGGCGACGGCGTCGACGAGACCGTCGACGTGCCGCGCGGTGAGCCCGAGCTCGAGCTCGACGTCCTCGAGGGTCGGCCGGGCGCCGACCCAGAACTCGCCGTAGCGGGCGTCGGCGAAGAACTCGTCGCTGTCGCGGTCGGCGAGCGGGCGGAAGTACAGGACCGCCTCGTGGCCGCCGTCCTCGAGCGGCTCGAGGACGAGCACGGCGTCCGGCTCGCGGTCGGCCCCGAGGCCGGTGAGGTAGGCGAAGGCGGTGTGCGGGCGGAAGACGTAGTCGGTGTCGTTGCTGCGGACCTTGAGCCCGCCCGCGGGCACGACGAGCCGCTGCTTCGGGTAGGCCGCGCTGAGCACGGCGCGGCGCGCGGCGGCCGGGGCCGCCGCGGGCGAGGGGCCCGTGACGGTCGGGCGGCGCGGCGCCCAGTCCTCGCGGATGAACGCCCGCAGCTCGTCGGTGGTCGCCCGGGCGCGGTTGTCGGCCTGCTTCTGCTCCTCGCTCACCCACCCCATGCTGCCACGGCCGTCCGACCGCCCGACCCGTGGCGCAGCGTTTGCGGCGCCGGAGCGCGCGTTGCGACACTCTGCCGGTGACAGCAGAGCAGGCGGCGCACGGCCAGGGGGCCGGCGCCCCGAAGACCCTGGCGGACCGGTTCCGCGAGCACTTCGGCCACCGGGACCACCTCTACGGGGTGCTCCTCGCCGAGATGGCCGACGACTGGGACGACGAGGGCGTCACCCGCGAGATCTTCGAGGGCTGGGAGCATTCGGAGGCGCGCCAGTTCGTCCAGCTGCGCCTGCTCGCCGGGCTCTTCCGCATCGTCCTGCGCGGCGACGCCCCGCAGCTCGTGCCGTTCTACCCGGTGCTCGGCGGTGACGCCGACCCCGAGGAGGCGTGGGCGGCCGTCCGGCCGGTGCTCGCCGCGCACGTCGTCGAGCTGAGGGACAGTCTCGACGACGCGCCGCAGACCAACGAGCCCGGTCGGGCCGTGGCGCTGCTCGTCGGCATCTCGGAGGCCGTGCGGCGGACCGGTCTGCGCAACGTCCGGCTGCTCGAGCTCGGGGCGTCGGCGGGGATGGGTCTGCAGGTCGACCGGTACCGGTTCGAGGGCGACGGCTGGAGCGCGGGCCCCGAGGACGCCCCCCTCGTCATCGACGCCTGTGGCGCAGCGGGGTTCGACCCGCAGCCGTTCGAGGTCGTCGAGCGGCGCGGGTGCGACCTCGCACCGGTCGACGTCTCGACGGAGGAGGGAGAGGCGTACATGCGCTCCTTCGTCTGGCCGTGGATGCTCGACCGCCACCTGCGGTTCGACGGGGCCCTCGAGGTGATGCGCCGGCACCCCGTCACCGTCGACGCCGCGCCGGCCGGTGCGTGGCTCGCCGAGCAGCTGGCCGCCGCCCCGGCGGAGGGGGTGCTGACGGTCGTGTGGCACTCGGTGACCCGGGTCTACTGGGCGGTCGAGGAGGCCCGGGCGGTGGAGTCCGCCATGGTGGACGCCCGGGGCCGCATGCCGCTCGCCCACGTGTCGATGGAGACCCCGTGGGCGGTCTGGGAGTCGGCCGTCGCACGGCCCCTGCCGCGGATGCCGCGCATCGAGCTCGACGGGGTCCTCCTCGGCACCTGCGACCACCACGGGCCCCCGGTGCAGCTCGAGCGTCGATGACGCCGCGGCTGCCGCCCGTCAACCTCGCCCGCGCGTGCCTCGGCCCGGCGGCGCACCGGCCGGCCGACGGGCTCGGGCTCGTCGTCACGCACGACCTCGACGACCCGTCGGCGGGCGAGGAGCGGTGGACGTGGGGGGAGCTGGCCGACGCCGTGCGCGCCGTCGCGGCGGGGCTGCTGGGCAGCGGGATCCGGCCGGGGGAGCGGCTCGTCCTGCGGCTCGGCGACACGAGCGACTTCGCGCTCGCGTTCTTCGGGGCGGTGGCGGCGGGTGTCGTGCCGGTGCCGACCTCGGACCAGCTGACCGCCGAGGAGGTCGCGTTCGTCGCGGCCGACTGCGGCGCGGTCGCGCTCGCGGTGGCGCCGGGCCTCGAGGTGTCCACCGGGCTGCCGGTGGTGGGGCCGGAGGACCTCGGTCGGTGGCGGGCCGGTGGCGCTCGGGCGGACTGGGCGTCGACGGCGGCCGACGACCCCGCGTTCCTCGTCTACACGTCGGGGACGACCGGCCGGCCCAAGGGCGTGCTGCACGCGCACCGGTCGGTCCTCGGCCGGCGGCCCATGTACGACGGGTGGCTCGGCATCGGCCCGGGGGACGTCGTGCTCCACGCCGGGTCGTTCACGTGGACCTACACGCTCGGGGTGGGGCTGACGGACCCGTGGGCGGTCGGCGCCACGGCGGTCGTCCACAGCGGACGTCGCGACCCGGCAGCGTGGCCTCGCCTCGTGGAGCACTGCGCGGCAACGGTGTTCGCGGCGGTCCCGGGCGTCTACCGGCAGCTGCTGGCCCGATGGGCGGGTGGTCCGCTCGGTGCGCCGGACGGTCCGCTGCGCTCGCTGCGGCACGCCGTCACGGCGGGGGAGGCGCTGGCTCCGGTCCTGCTGGAGGAGTGGCGAGCACGGACCGGGCTCGAGCTGTTCGAGGCGCTCGGGATGAGCGAGGTCTCGACGTTCGTCTCGTCGGGACCGTCGACCCCGGTGCGGCCCGGCAGCCCCGGCCGCGCGCAGCCGGGTCGGCGCATCGCCGTGCTGCCCGTCGACGGTGGGGAGGAGCCGTTGCCGGTCGGCGAGGCGGGGCTGCTGGCGGTGCACCGCAGCGACCCGGGGCTGATGCTCGGCTCCTGGCAGCGTCCGGACGAGGACGGGTCCGCCTGGCGCGGAGACTGGTTCGTCAGCGGCGACCTCGTCCACGTCGACGCCGACGGCTACGTCCACCACCACGGCCGGGCGGACGACGTGATGACCTCGATGGGGTACCGGGTCTCGCCGCACGAGGTCGAGGCCGTCCTGGCGCGCCACCCCTCCGTCGGCGAGGTCGCGGTGACCGAGGTGGCCGTACGCGACGGCGTGCGCATCATCACGGCGTTCGTCGTCCCGGCGGCGGACGAGCACCCGGACGAGCAGGTGCTGCTGGCCTTCGCCGCCGAGCACCTGGCCCGGTACAAGTGCCCGCGCGCCGTCCGGGTCGTCGGGCGGCTGCCGCGCACGCCCAACGGCAAGGTCGTGCGACGGTCGCTGGCCGGCGGCCCGGAGCCGTTGTCGTAGAGCGACTCTCAGTCGTCGACCCAGTCGAGGGTGCGGTCGACGGCCTTGCGCCACCCGGCGTAGCCGTCGCGCCGCTGCTCGTCGGACCAGGTGGGCTCCCACCGCTCGTCCTCGGCCCAGTTGGCCCGCAGCTCGTCGGTGTCGGCCCAGAACCCGACCGCCAGGCCGGCCGCGTACGCAGCGCCGAGCGCGGTCGTCTCGGCGACGACCGGCTTGCTGACCGGCACCCCGAGGACGTCGGCCTGGAGCTGCATGCACAGCCGGTTCGCGGTGACGCCGCCGTCGACCTTGAGGCACGTCATCTCGACACCGGAGTCCGCGACCATCGCGTCGGCGACGTCGCGCGACTGGTAGCAGATGGCCTCGAGCGTCGCCCGCGCCAGGTGCGCGTTGGTGTTGAAGCGCGACAGGCCGACGATCGCGCCGCGGGCGTCGCTGCGCCAGTAGGGCGCGAAGAGTCCGCTGAACGCCGGCACGAAGTACACGCCGCCGGAGTCCTCGACCTGGGCCGCGAGGCGTTCGACCTCGGAGGCTCCCGAGATGATGCCCAGCTGGTCGCGCAGCCACTGGACCGCGCTGCCCGTCACCGCGATCGAGCCCTCGAGGGCGTACACCGGCTTGGCGTCGCCCAGCTGGTAGGCGACCGTCGTCAGGAGCCCGTTCGTGCTGCGCACGAGCTCCTCGCCGGTGTTGAGCAGGAGGAAGTTGCCCGTCCCGTACGTGTTCTTGGCCTCACCGGGCGCGAAGCACACCTGGCCGACGGTCGCCGCCTGCTGGTCACCGAGCACCCCGGTGATCGGCACCGCGCTCGTGCCGCGCCGGCCGCCCGTGCGCCCGAACGCCTCCGCGTGGCTGCTCGCGCTGATGGTCGGCAGCATCGCACGAGGGATATCGAAGAAGCCGAGGAGCTCGTCGTCCCAGTCGAGCGTGGTGAGGTCCATGAGCATCGTGCGGCTGGCGTTCGTCACGTCGGTGACGTGCAGGCCGCCGTCCGGGCCGCCGGTGAGGTTCCAGACGACCCAGGTGTCGGGGGTGCCGAAGAGCGCGTCCCCACGCTCGGCGGCCGCGCGCAGGCCGTCGACGTTCTCGAGCATCCACTGGACCTTGCCGGCGCTGAAGTAGGTGGCGGGCGGCAGCCCGGCCTTCTCGCGGATGACGTCGCCGCGGCCGTCGGCGTCGAGCGCGCGGGCGATCGCGGCGGTGCGGGTGTCCTGCCAGACGATCGCGTTGTGGAACGGGCGGCCGGTGCGCTTGTCCCAGACGATCGCCGTCTCGCGCTGGTTCGTGATGCCGATCGCGGCGAGGTCGCCGGTCGAGAGACCGGAGCTCGTCAGGGCCGAGCCGATGGCGGTCTGGGTGCGGTCCCAGATCTCAAGCGGGTTGTGCTCGACCCATCCGGCGCGGGGGAGGACCTGCTCGTGCTCGAGCTGGTGACGGGCCACCTCGCGCCCGTCGTGGTCGAACACCATGAACCGGGTGCTCGTCGTGCCCTGGTCGACCGCGCCGATGAAGTCCGCCATGACCCGACCCTAGAGCCCCCGACCCTCGACCACCGAGGCTCCGGGCGGGCTTGTCGGCGCCGGGCGGGGTCGTTGTCCCGCCCCGTGCCGACAACCCCGTCCCCGCCGGACCCTGTGGACAAGTCCGCGGCTGTGGCGACCGGTTCCAGCACGATCTCGGGATGGACGGTCGACTGACGGCGTTCGCGCTGGCCCGAGGTGGGGTGTTCACCAGCGCGGAGGCGACGGGCCTCGGGGTGGAGGAGACGGCGCTGCGCCGAGCCAGGGCCGCGGGCGGCGTGGTGCGGGTGCGCCGTGACGCCTATGTGCTCGGCGAGTGCTGGACGGACGCGGGACCCGAGCAACGGTTGGCCCTCCGGACGCGGGCTGTGCTCCGGACCCGGGGGCAGGACGTGGCCTCGCACCAGTCGGCCCTCGCCCTCCACGGGCTGCCGCTCGTCGACCTTGCGCTCGACGTCGTCGACGTCCTCGGCGGGTCGACCCGTACGCGCTCGGCCGGGGGCCTGCGGGTCCACCCCCGGGAGGACGTCGAGCACGTCGTCGCCGACGGCTACCGGTGCGTCCCCGTCGCGTTCGCCCTCGCGCAGGTCGTCGTCCGGTCGGGCGTGCGCGCGGGGATGGTGCCGGTCGACGCCGCGCTGCACTCCGGGCGCATCTCGCGAGGGCAGCTCGGTGAGGCGCTCGGGCGGTTGGCCGGGCGCCCGGCGCAGGTCCTGCGCGCCGAGTCGGTGATGGCTCGGTGCAGCGCCCTCTCCGAGTCCCCGGGCGAGACGCTGACCCGGCTGTTCCTCGTGGACGCCGGGTTCGTGCTGCGGGCGCAGGTGCCGGTCGGGGACGACGACGGTCTCGTCGGTCGGGTCGACCTCCTCGTCGAGGACCGCGTCGTCGTCGAGTTCGACGGGGCCGTGAAGTACGGCGGGACGGACGGACGTGAGGCGCTGGTCGCCGAGAAGCGCCGGGAGGACCGCCTGCGCGCGCTCGGGTACGCGGTCGTCCGCGTCACGTGGGCCGACCTGGCGCATCCCGAGCGGGTCGTCGCGCGGGTCCGGCGGGCGCTGGCGGGGTTGTCGGCACGGGGCGTGGCAACAACCCTGTCCTGAGCCGGTTTCCCCGTCACGAAGCAGGGTGGGCCGGTGATGCACCCGCGTCGGGTGCTGGCGGGTCGCTGCGCCGGTGTGGGGAAGGGCACGTCGCGGCGGGCTGCCGCCGGTCGCGGGCTCGCGCGAGGATGTCCGGGACACCGGAGCGAAGGAGATCGACGTGCAGTTCGGGCGCAGCTACGAGGAGTTCGAGGTCGGGGCGACGTACAAGCACTGGCCCGGCAAGACGGTGACCGAGTACGACGACCACCTGTTCTGCCTGCTGACGATGAACCACCACCCGCTCCACCTCGACAGCCACTACGCCGAGGAGACGACGCAGTTCGGGAAGAACGTCGTCGTCGGCAACTACGTCTACTCGATCCTCCTCGGGATGTCGGTGCCGGACGTCAGCGGCAAGGCCATCGCCAACCTCGAGATCGAGAGCCTCCGGCACGTCGCGCCGACCTTCCACGGCGACACCCTCTACGGCGAGACGACGGTGCTCGACAAGTGGGAGAGCACGAGCAAGGACGACCGGGGGGTCGTCCACGTCGAGACGATCGGCTACAAGCAGGACGGCACGGTCGTCTGCATCTTCCGGCGCAAGGTCATGGTCCCGAAGCAGTCCTACCTCGACGCCCGCGGCGGCGAGCAGCCCGGCCGCCCGACGCCGCAGCCGGACCGGAACTGGCCCGGTCCGGCTGCCACGCCGCAGTCCTGAGGGATCAGGGCCGCTCGGTGACCGTGCGGCCTCCCTCGTCCCAGGTGATGCTCCGGTAGCCCGGCCCCCCCGGTGCCGCCGGGTAGGAGTAGCGGGTCCACAGCACGGCGAGGTCGGTGCCGGGCACCGGCGCGATCGTCAGCGGGTCCTCGACGACGGTGCCGGCGGCGGGGGTGAAGGTCCCGGCGGTCGTCCCGGCCGGCACGACCGCCGCGAACAGGCCGTCGATGCGGTCTCCCGTGCCCCGGCCGGACCCGAGGAACGGGCGGCCGCTGCTGTTGCGCGAGCCGTCGAGCTCCATCATCGACTGCCCCCCGTCAGCTGAGAAGGTGCCCATCCGGTCGAGGTCCTCGGACACGAAGACGACCGTCCGCTCCGCGTCATCGAGCGTTACCGCGGGCACGACGGCGCCGGTCTCGTCGTGGACCGTCCCGCGACCGTCCCACCAGAGGAGGTGCTGGACCGTGTCGGCGTCGCCGGCCACCTCGAACCGCACGGCGAACGCCTGCCGGCCCGTGCCGGCCAGGGGCGCCCGCGCCGAGGTCGACGCGTGGCCGCCCTCGTCGGACATCGGCGTGACGAGCTGGAACTCCTTCGCCTGCTCCGGGAGCACCCCGACGAGCACGTGCGCGTCCGGGCCGGCGGTGCCCCAGGTCGACGCGAGGGCGGGGACGCCGTCGAGGCTCGAGCCGCCCAGCATCGACGTGCTGCCGTCCGCGCCGACCGCGAGGTACTCGAGGTCCGGCGTGCCGCCGGGCGCGATCCGGACCCCCACCCGCTGGGGGCCCGGGATCGCGAGCGGTTCGCCGTCGGTGCTGCTCGAGAGGTCGGAGAACGGCTCGAGCAGCGCGGTGACGGGGCGCACCGAGGGAGCGCTGGTGCGCGTGGCCGGGACCTCCAGTGCGCGGTCCGACGACCCGTCGAGCGCGGCCCACGAGCCGATCCCGACGACCGTGACGGTGGCGAGCGCGGCGCCGGCCGCGGCCATCCGGCGGCGGCGCACGACGCGGCGGCCGCTGCCGAGGACCTCGGTGGTGTCGATGTCGTGGAACGCGGGGTTCTCGGCCTCGGTGGCGCCGCGCAGCAGCGTGCGCAGCTCGTCCTCGAAGACGTCGTGGCTCATCGGGTGCTCCCGTCGGTCGTGGTGAGCTGGGTGCGCAGGGCGGCGAGCCCGCGCGAGGCGGCGGACTTGACGGAGCCGAGCGAGATGTCGAGCAGGTCGGCGACGGCCTGCTCGCTGAGGTCGGTGTAGTAGCGCAGGACGACGACACGTCGCTGCTGGTCGGGCAGGCCCGCGAGGAGGCGGACGACGAGGTCGCGGTCCTCGCTCGTCGTCGATGCGGACACGGGCGCTTCGGGCACCTCGCCGACGCTGACCTCGCCGCGGCGTCGGCGCCAGGAGTCGGTCCGTTCGTTGACGAGGATCTTGCGCGAGTACGCGAGCGCCCCCTCCGGACGCACCCGCGGCCAGGCGACGTAGGTCTTGACGAGGGCGGCCTGCACGAGCTCGTGGGCCGCGTGGTGGTCGCCGGTGAGGAGCCACGCCGTGCGCAGCAGCGACGGCGAGGCCTGCTCGACGAAGGCCGTGAACGCGGCGTCGCGCTCGGCCCTCACCCGTGTGCTCATGGATCCTCCTGGTGCTCGGTGTCACCCTCTCTACGGCGGCACCCGGGGAAAGGTTGCCCCGGTCGGGAGGGTCTTCGCTCGCCGATAGCATCTGCGAGTGATCGACCTGCACACGCACTCCACCGCGAGCGACGGCACACAGCCGCCGGCGCAGGTCGTGGCCTCCGCGGTGGAGGCCGGCCTCACGACGCTCGCGCTGACCGACCACGACACGACCCTCGGATGGACCGAGGCGTCCGAGGCCGCCCGCCGCCTGGGCATCGCGCTCGTGCCCGGCATCGAGGTGTCCTGCGCCCGCGGCCGCCGGTCCGTGCACCTGCTGGCGTACCTGCCCGACCGCACGCACCCGGCCCTCGTCGCCGAGCTCGAGCAGGCGCGTGACAGCCGCGAGACCCGCCTGGACCGGATGGTCGACCGGATGGCCGCCGACGGCCTGCCGGTGTCGGTCGAGTCGGTGCGCGCCGAGGTCGAGGAGGGGGCGACCCCCGGGCGACCGCACATCGCCGACGCCCTCGTCCGGGCCGGCGCCGTCGCCCACCGCGACGAGGCGTTCGCCCACCTGCTCTCCGACCGGGGCCCCTACTACGTCGGCCACTACGCCCCGGACCCCGTGCGGGCGGTGGAGGTCGTCCGGGCCGCCGGCGGGGTGCCGGTGGTCGCGCACCCGCTGTCGGTCACCCGGGCCGGCACGGTCGGGGACGAGCTGCTCGAGGAGATGGTCGCCGCCGGGATGGCCGGCATCGAGGCGCACCACCGCGACCACGACCCCGACGCGGTGCGCCACCTCGTCGACCTCGCCGCGTCCCTCGACGTCGTCGTCACGGGCTCCAGCGACTACCACGGCGACGGCAAGCAGAACCGCCTCGGCGAGCGCACGACGACGCCCGAGGTGCTCGAGCGGATCGAGGCGCTGGCCACCGGGGCCGAGGTGGTCCGGCCGTGAGCTGGTTCGACGTCTCCGCCTTCACGACGACGTTCGTCACCCTCGTCGTCATCCTCGACCCACCCGGCGCCATCCCGATCTTCCTCGCGCTGACCGGCCCGCTCACCAAGGAGCAGAAGGTCTCGGCGGCCCGCCGCGCGAGCCTCGTGGCGCTCGGCGTCATCGCGTCGTTCGCGGTCTTCGGCCAGCGGATCCTCGACTACCTGCACATCTCGCTGCCCGCGCTGCAGGCGTCCGGCGGGCTGCTGCTCCTCATCGTCGCGCTCCAGCTGCTGACCGGCGCCGAGTCCGAGCAGCACGCCGACGCCGGGGTCAACGTCGCCCTCGTGCCGCTCGGCACCCCGCTGCTCGCGGGCCCCGGCGCCATCGTCGCGACGATGCTCGCCGTGCAGAACGCCGACGGCACCGGCGGCGTGGTGGCCGTGGCGGTCGCGCTCGTCGCCGCGCTCGGGCTGGTCTTCGTCGTCTTCCGGTTCGCGACCCCGCTCGCCCGGCTCCTCAAGGACAGCGGCATCGTCCTGCTCACCCGCATCGCCGGCCTGCTGCTCTCGGCCATCGCCGTGCAGATGGTCGCCGACGCCGTCATCGCCTTCGTCCAGGGGGCCGGCGCCACGCACTGAGGCCCGTCGAGGCGGGCCGGCATCAGGGGAGGGTCAGCTCGAAGGCCGCGCCGGTGCCGGTGTCGAGCAGGCGCAGCTCCCCGCCGTGTGCCCGGGCCAGCCCGCGCGCGATCGGCAGCCCGAGGCCCGCGCCGCCGCGGTCGCGGGAGCGGGCCTCGTCGAGCCGGACGAGCCGCTCGAAGATGCGCTCGCGGTCCGCGCGCGGTACGCCCGGCCCGTCGTCGGCGACGACGACGCGCCCGCCGGGGCCGACGTCGAGGTGCACGCGGCCGTCGGGGCCGGCCGCGCGCCGGGCGTTGTCGACGAGGTTGGTGAGGACCTGCGTGACGCGGTCGGGGTCGGCCTCGACGAGCGCCGGCCCGTGCGCGGTGCCGACGGTGACCGCCGCGCCCGGCCGCCCTGCCGCGGAGGCGGCCACGTCCTCGGCGAGGTCGTGGAGGTCGACCGGTCGTCGCTCGAGCTCGACCCCGCGGTCGATCCGGGCCATGAGCAGGAGGTCGTCGGCGAGGCGGCCGGCGCGCTGCGACTCGCGGACGACCCCGGCGAGCAGGCGCTCCTGCTCCTCGCGCTCCGGCCGCCCGAGCAGCAGCGCCTCGGCGGAGGCCTGCACCCCCGCGAGGGGGGTCCGCAGCTCGTGCGCGGCCTCGAGCACGAAGTCGCGCACCCGCGCCTCGGCGGCGACGGCGCGGCCCTCGGCGCCCTCGACGGCGTCGAGCATCTCGTCGAAGGCGCCGGCCATCCGGCCCAGCTCGGTCTGGGACCCCACCCGGCACCGGCACCCGGCCCGGCGGACGCGCACGCGCCGCCGGGCCGGACCTCCGTACGGTGGACCCGTGCCCGAGTACGTCCTGCTCCTGTCCTGCCCCGACCGACCCGGCATCGTCGCGGCGGTCACGACCCTGCTCTTCGAGCACGATGGCAACATCGAGGAGAGCCAGCAGTTCGACGACGTGCGCACCGACCAGTTCTTCCTGCGCATCCGGTGGTCCGTGGCGGGGGAGGACCGCGGCGTCGAGCGCTGGCAGGAGCTGCTGGCACCCGTCGCCGAGCGCTTCGCGATGCAGTGGTCGCTGCGCGACGCGCACACGCCGACCCGTGCGCTGCTCATGGTCAGCCGCTTCGGGCACTGCCTCAACGACCTGCTCTTCCGGTGGCGCAGCGGGCAGCTCAACCTCGACGTGCCGGCCGTGGTCTCCAACCACCGCGCCCTCGAGCCGCTCGTCACCTCCTACGGCATCCCGTTCGTCCACGTGCCGGTGACCGCCGACACCAAGGCCGAGGCCGAGGCGCGGCTGCTCGAGGTCGTCGCCGAGCACGACGTCGACCTCGTCGTCCTCGCCCGCTACATGCAGGTCCTCTCGGACTCGCTGGCGCGCGACCTCGAGGGGCGCGTCATCAACATCCACCACTCGTTCCTTCCCTCGTTCAAGGGCGCGAAGCCCTACCACCAGGCGCACGAGCGGGGGGTCAAGCTCGTCGGGGCGACCGCGCACTACGTGACGCCGGACCTCGACGAGGGGCCGATCATCGAGCAGGACGTCGTGCGCGCCGACCACCGGATGACGCCCGAGGCGCTCGTCCGGGCCGGCGAGGAGGTCGAGTCGCGGGTGCTCGCGCGGGCCGTCCGGTGGCACTGCGAGTCGCGCATCCTCCTCAACGGGACGCGGACGGTCGTCTTCGACTGACCTGTCGGGCCGCCCTGCGGCTCAGGGCGTGCGGTGCCGCGCGACGCCGAGGTGCGGCAGGTGCGCCGCCGCCGGCCGCGGGATGCGCGGAAGGTGCAGCTGCCGGGGCGGGGCCTCGCGGCGGGCGAGCTGCTCGGCGGTCCAGTCGGACGGGGTGACGGCGCGGGCGATGCCCGGGGTGATGGTCCTCATGTGGTGAAGAGCGCCGGGTGGGCCGCGGTGATACGGGCGTGTCCTCAGCCGCGCGAGGAGTCCTCCGGGGTGGCGGCGTGGCCGGCGCGGCCCGCGGTGCGGCGGTCCTCCTTCATCTCCGCCTCGAAGACGTGCCGGCGGCCCTCCATCAGCTCCTCGCGGGCGCGCCGCTCGTGCTCGCGGAAGGTCGCGTAGTACCCGTCGTCGTACTCCTCGACGACCTGGAAGGACCAGCGTCCGGCGAGGACGTTCCGGCCCACGAGGTCGGTCTCGACGCGGTCGGCGAGCTCGGTGTGGCCGGCGTCGCGCAGCGCGTCGACCGCCTCGCCGAGGGTGAGGTCGGCCGTCCCGCAGCGGCGGTGGAAGGCGTAGAGGTGCCCGCGGGCCTCCTCGACGACCTCGAGGGCCTCCGAGAGCTTGCCGAGGGCGGCGACGGTGGCGTCGCTCGTGCCGGCGGGTCGGGTGTGCGCGTCGTCGACGGAGTCGTGGGCCATGGACCGACGCTACGGGCACGGCCCTGTGGAAAACCCCGCGGCGCTCGCGTGGGTTTCGGCCACGCTCGAGGCATGAGCTTCGACGACCTGCCCGAGACCTGGCCCGACCTGCCCCTCGACGACCCGCTCCTCGCGGCCGACGTCGTCGACCTCGTCGTGTCCCACGCCGACCGCGTCGACGGGTGCGCCGGGTTCCTCCTGCTCGACGACACCCTGCGGCTGCGCACGCCGCTCGTCATCGGCGACACCGGGGACGAGCACGACCCCTGGGAGCTGCGCGACGGCCTCGTCGAGGCGCTGCGGCCCCTCGACCTCGGCGGGGTGGTGCTCGCCCGCGGTCGCGACGGCTCGGTGCTGCTCACCGACACCGACCGCGCGTGGCACGAGATGGCCCTCGACGTCTGCCGCCGGCTCGGGGTCCCGCTCGTCGCGGCGTTCGTCGCCACCCCGGCGGCGGTGCGGCCCTTCCCGGCGCCGCTGCGGGCGGCCGACGACCTCGCGTCGTGAGCGCCGGTCGGGACCGGCCGCGGCTCAACCCTGCCGGGTGCGTCGGCGGTGCGCGGCGGCCTTGACCCGGTTCTGGCAGCGCGTGGAGCAGAAGCGTCGGTGGGTGTTGCGGCTGCGGTCGACCCACACGCGGTCACAGCCCGGCGCCCGGCAGACCCCGAGCCGCGAGCCCAGGTCGCCACCGATCGCCATCGCGAGCCCGGCGGCGATGCCCGCGGACCACCCGCGCGCGAAGGAGGTGTCGGGCCCGTGGAAGTGGATGGCCCAGCGCCCGTCGGGGGAGCGGTCGAGCTCGGGGTGGGCCTGCGTCCGGCGCAGCATGCGGTTGACGAGGTCGGCGGCGTCGTCGTCGCGCCCCGCGTCGAGGTGCTCGACGACCTCGCGGGCCGCGTGGACCTCCGGCAGCAGGTCATCGAGGTCCCGGGCCGACGGGCGCGGGTCGTAGCCGTCGTAGCGGACCGCCTCGACGACCGCGCCGCGCAGGGCGGCCCGGGGCGGTGCCGGGTGCTCGCGGCCGCCGTCGGTGCCCGGGGTCAGCGCGTTGACGAGGCGGACCGTCGTGTCGAGCACGGCGTCGACGTGACTGTTGAAACGCATGACTGAAGGTACCTACTCTCACGTGCATGTCACTGCTGAAGAAGCCTACGTCAGTCATCGGCGTCCTTGTCGCCGCCCGTGTCGTCAACCGGCTCGGCGGCGCCGGGATGGGGTTCCTCGGCGTCCGGCTCACGCGCGACCTCGGGGTGCCGCTCGGCACGACCTCGGTCGTCCTCGCGCTGTTCGGCGCGGCGACGATCCCCTCGCGGGTCCTCGGGGGCGTCGTGACGACCCGATGGGGCCCGCGCGCCGCCCTCGTCGCCGGGCTGGCCGCGGCCGGGGTGGCCCAGGCGGTCGTGGCGGCCGGGGAGGACCTCCTCGTCGTCGGGGCGGGCGTCGTCGCCCTCGGCCTGGCCTACGAGGTCGTCGAGCCGGCGACCCAGACCGCCGTCGTCTCGGGCGTCGAGCCGGGGCGGCGGGCCTCGCGCTTCTCGCTGCTCTGGGCGAGCCTCTCGGTGGCCGGGGTCGTCGCCGGCGTGCTCGCCGCCCTCGTCACCCGCTGGGGCGTCGGTGCCCTCTTCGCCGTCGACGCCGCGAGCAGCCTCCTCGCCGCGGCGCTCGTCGCGCTGCTCCTCCCCGCGCTGCCACGGCCGTCGCGGGTGCCCCGCGCCTGGCGGTCCGCGCTGCGTCCGCCGGTGCTCGGGTGGGCCGGGCTGTGCACCGTCTCGGCCACCGTCGTCATGGTCGTCGTGCTCGTCCTCCCGCTGGCCGTCGAGCGGGCCGGCCACCCGCCGTCGACGACCGCCTGGCTCCTCGTGGCCGGCGCGCTGTCGGCGGTCGCCACGCACCGGGTCCTCGCGCGGGTCGAGGTGGACGCCCCGGCCCACCGGGTGCTCGCGGCCGGGTTCGCGCTGCTCGGCGCGGCGCTCACGGCGTGGGCGGTCGGTGGCGTGCCCGCGCTCGTCACCGGCGCGGTGCTCGAGGGCGCCGCCGGGACGCTGGTCGTCGGGACCCAGCAGGCGGTCGCGTCCCGCCTCGCCATGCCCGGCGCCGAGGCCGCCGTCATGACGGTCCAGGGCCTCTCGTGGGGGGTCGCGACGCTCGTCGCACCGCTGCTCGGGGGTGCGCTCCTCGGGCTGGACCCCGCCGCGCCGTGGCTCGCCGGCGCGGCGGTGGCCCTGCTCCTCGCCGCCGGTCACGCCCGGCCGCCCGCGGCGCTCAGGCCGAAGTGGTCGGCTCCGCGAGCCGCAGGAACTCGAGGTGGCGCTCGTAGTGGTCGAGGCAGTCGTGGATGACCTGCGCCGCCGACCAGCCCATGACGTCGTAGCCCTGCCCGCCGTCGGCGAGGTGCACCTCGAGGCGGGCGTAGGAGTCGCGGCTCTGGACCATCCGACCCCCGTAGGTGGGCACCGGGGCCATCTCGACCTCGACGCGGTAGACGAACGGCGGCTCGGCGGCCGGGGTGCGCAGCGTGACCGACGGGGCCGTGCCCCCGAGGTCGACCTCGCACGTCGTCTCGACCTCGTGGCGGCACAGCTCCTCGCCGACCTCGGCGAGCGCCGGGGCCACGACCTCCTCGAGGTGCCGGACGGCGTCCCGGCGGTCGACGAAGTTCGTCGCCCGCGCCACGCGCGCCCGCCACGACGTCGCGCGGTCCTCGCGGCGGGTCGTCGCGGCCCGCGCCGAGAGCAGGCCGTACATGCTCTGCGTCCGGCTGTCGGCCCGGCGTCCCTCGACGCGCAGGGCGCGCACGAGCCCGACCATGACGAGCACGAGCACGACGGCGAAGGGCAGGCCAAAGATGATCGTCGCGTACTGCAGCGCGGTGATGCCGCCGACGAGGAGCATCGCGATGGTCAGCAGGCCGGTCGCGGCCGCCCACGTGATGCGCAGCCAGCCGGCGGCATCCTCGGTGAGGTCACCGAGCCGGCTCGTGAGGTTGGCCATGACGAGCGCGCCCGAGTCGGCGGAGGTGACGTAGAAGAGCAGCCCGACGAAGAAGGCGAGCGCGATGACGACCTTGCCGGCCGGGTACTGCGAGAGCAGGTCGTAGAAGCCGACGCCGGTGAAGTCCTGGGCGGCCTGCGCGAAGTCGGTGTCGCCGCCGCGGATCCGCTCGATCGCGGCGTTCCCGAACACCGAGATCCACATGACGATGTACGCGAACGGGATGACGAGCGTTCCGAGGACGAACTGCCGGATGGTCCGGCCGCGCGAGATCCGGGCGAGGAAGAGCCCGACGAACGACGCCCACGCGACCCACCAGGCCCAGAAGAAGAGCGTCCACGTGCTCATCCACGTCGCGTTGTCGACGAAGGGGAAGGTCTCGAGCGTCTTGGCCGGGAAGGTGCGCAGGAAGTCGCCGACGTTGGCGACGGCGCCGTTGAGCAGCAGCGCGGTGTTGCCGGTGACGAGCACCCACCCGGCGAGCCCGAGCGCGAGGAGCACGTTGAGCTGCGACAGGAACCGGATCCCGCGGTCGACGCCGCTCGTCGCCGACACCGCCGCCATGAGCACGGCCAGCGCGGCGAGCGCGATCTGCGCCCCGGTGCCGACGCCGACGCCGAAGAGGACGTTGAGCCCGACGTTGAGGAAGACCACGCCGATGCCGAGGGAGGTCGCGACGCCGAAGATCGTCCCGAGCACCGCGGCGGTGTCGACGGCGTGGCCGAGCGGGCCGTCGATCCGCTTGCCCAGGACGGGGGCCAGGGCCGAGCGGACGGCGAGCGGTAGGCCCTTGCGGTAGCAGAAGTAGCCGAGGGCCAGACCCATCAGCGCGTACATGCCCCAGCCGGTGACGCCGTAGTGGAACAGCGTCCAGACCGTCGCGTCGCGCGCGGCCTCGATGCTCTCGGGAGCCGGGCCGCCCTCGGGCGGCGCCATGTAGTGGGACGCCGGCTCGACGACGGAGTAGAACATCACGTCCGTGCCGATGCCGGCGGCGAAGAGCATCGAGGCCCACGCGAAGGTGGAGAACTCCGGCCGGGAGTGGTCGGGGCCGAGGCGCACGTGGCCGTAGCGCGAGAGCCCGAGCCAGACGACGAAGCCGAGCACCGCCGTGGCGAGCAGGACGTAGAACCACCCGAACCACTGGGTCGCCCACGTGGTCACCGCGCCGAGGGCGCTCTCGGCGGACGACGGGGCGAGCAGCGCCCAGAGCGCGACGACGAGCACGCCGGTGAGGGAGGCGACGAAGACCGGCATCCGGACCGGTGGCCCGCCGAGGAGGCCCGTCGTGCCGCCCTCGTCCGGCGGCCCGGCCTCCGGGGTGTCGGTCGGCGGGGTGTCGGTGGCGGCGCTCATCGGGTCCTCCTCGGTGGGGCGGTCAGGACGTCGGCGGGTCGAGCGGGCTCCCGGCCCGCAGGTCGTACCAGGGCGCGTCCGACGGCGGGAGCGGGGTGGCACCGGTGATGAGGTCGGCCGCCTTCTCGGCGAGCATGACGACCGGCGCGTAGATGTTGCCGTTGGTCACGTACGGCATCGCGCTGGCGTCGACGACGCGCAGGCCCTCGGTGCCGTGGACGCGCATCGACGTCGGGTCGAGCACCGACAGGTCGTCGGTGCCCATCCGGGCGGTGCAGCTGGGGTGCAGGGCCGTCTCGGCGTCGGCGCGCACCCAGTCGAGGATCTCCTCGTCGGTCTCGACCTTCGACCCGGGCGAGATCTCGCCGCCGTCGTAGGGGGCGAAGGCCGGCTGGGCGAGGATCTCGCGCGAGACGCGGATGGCCTCGACCCACTCGCGCCGGTCCTGGTCGGTCGAGAGGTAGTTGAACTGCATGGCCGGCTTCATCCGCGGGTCGGTGCTGCGGATGCGCAGCCAGCCGCGGGCGTCGGAGTACATCGGGCCGATGTGCACCTGGTAGCCGTGGCCCTCGACCGGGCTCGAGCCGTCGTAGCGGATCGCGATCGGCAGGAAGTGGAACATGAGGTTCGGGTAGTCGACGTCGTCGTTGCTGCGGACGAAGCCGCCGCCCTCGAAGTGGTTCGTCGCCCCGAGGCCCTTGCGGAGGAACAGCCACTCGGCGGCGAGCTTCGGGCGGTTCTTGTAGGCGAGCCCCGGCGCGATCGAGACCGGCTGGGTGCAGGCGTGCTGGATGTACACCTCGAGGTGGTCCTGGAGGTGCTCGCCGACCCCGCGCAGCCCGGAGACGACGTCGATGCCGAGCGGCCGCAGCAGCTCGGGGTCGCCGACGCCCGAGAGCTGGAGCAGCTGCGGGGTGTTGATCGCGCCGCCGGAGAGGATGACCTCGCCGGCGCGCACCGTGTGCCTCCGACCGAACACGAGGTACTCGACCCCGACCGCGCGGGTGCCCTCGAAGAGCACCTTCGTCGTCATCGCGAGGGTGCGGACGTGGAGGTTCGGGCGGTCGATGACCGGGTGGAGGTAGGCGCGCGCGGCGGAGAGGCGGCGGCCGCGGTGGACGTTGCGGTCGAAGGGCGCGAAGCCCTCCTGGCGGTAGCCGTTGACGTCGCTCGTGCGCGGGTAGCCGGCCTGCTCGGCGGCGTCGAAGAACGCCGTGAACAGCGGGTTCGTGGCCGGGCCGCGCTCCATGACGAGGGGTCCGTCGCCGCCGCGCCAGGTGTCGGCGCCGGCGAGGCAGGTCTCCATCCGCTTGAAGTACGGCAGGCAGTGCGCGTAGTCCCAGTCGGACATCCCCGGGTCGGCGCCCCAGCGCTCGTAGTCCTTGGGGTTGCCGCGCTGGAAGATCATCCCGTTGATCGAGCTCGACCCACCGAGGACCTTGCCGCGCGCGTGGTAGATCCGCCGGCCGTTCATGTGCGGCTCGGGCTCGGACTCGTACTTCCAGTCGTAGAACCGGCTGCCGATGGGGAAGGGCAGCGCGGCCGGCATGTGGATGAACGGGTCGAGCTTGAGGTCGTTGCGGCCGGCCTCGAGGACGAGCACGCTCGTGCCGGGGTCGGCCGAGAGGCGGTTGGCGAGGACGGACCCGGCGCTGCCCCCGCCGACGACGACGTAGTCGACCTGGTCGGGGACCTCGGCCATCGTCGTCCGGTCGCGCAGGCTCCGGGCGGTGTCGGTGACGCGGTCGAGGACGCTCACGAGAACCACCCCGTCGGGGCCGGCTCGGTGTTCTCCCACACGTGCTTGGTCTCCTGGTACTCCTCGAGGCCGAGCTCGCCGAGCTCGCGGCCGATGCCGGACTGCTTGTGGCCGCCCCACTCGGCGGGGGCGACGTACGGGTGGTAGTCGTTGACCCACACGGTGCCGAGGCGCAGCGCGCGGGCGACGCGGCGGGCCCGCTCGGTGTCGCTGGTCCACACCGCGCCGGCGAGGCCGTAGCGGGTGGCGTTGGCGAGGCGGACCGCCTCCTCCTCGGTGCGGAAGGTCTCGACCGTGAGGACCGGCCCGAAGGACTCCTCCTGGACGACGTGCATGTCGACGTCGCACCGGTCGAGGACGGTGGGGAGGTAGTAGTAGCCGCTCGCGAGCCGCTCGTCGTCGGGGCGGGCGCCGCCGCAGCGCAGCCGGGCGCCCTCGGCGAGCCCGGTCGCGACGTAGTCCTCGACCTTCTTCAGGTGCTCGGCGCTGGTCAGCGACCCGGTCTGGGCGTCCTCGTCGAACGGCGGGCCCATCCGGATGGCCCTGGCGCGCTCGACGATCGTGTCGACGACCTCCTCCGCGACCGACTCCTCGACGAGCAGCCGGGCGCCGGCCGAGCAGACCTGGCCGGAGTGGAGGAAGACCGCCGTCATCGCGTTGTCGATCGCGGCCTCGCGGTCGGCGTCGGCGAAGACGATGTTGGGGTTCTTGCCGCCGAGCTCGAGGGCGACCCGCTTGACGGTGTCGGCGGCCTGCTTCATGAGGTGCTTGCCGACGGCGAGGCTGCCGGTGAACGACACGAGGTCGACGCGCGGGTCGGTGGACATGGGGCCGGCGCACCCGGGGCCGGTGCCGAGGACGAGGTTGGCGACGCCGGCCGGCACGCCGGCCTCCTCGATCGCGCGGACCATGAGGATCGTCGAGTGCGGCGTGATCTCGCTCGGCTTGAGCACGAACGTGCTGCCCGCGAGCAGGCACGGCGCGACCTTCCAGCTGGCCTGCAGCAGCGGGTAGTTCCACGGCGTGATGAGCGAGCAGACGCCGATCGGCTCACGGACGACGCGGCTGCGCACGTGCGGCTGGCCGGGGTCGACCTCGCGGACGCGCTCGACGTCCTCGCCCTTGCCGGCGTAGAAGCGGAAGACGCTGACGACGTCGGCGACGTCGAGCTTCGCCTCCTCGAAGCGCTTGCCGGTGTCGAGGGCCTCGGCGCGCGCGATCTCGTCGGTGTCGCGCTCGAGGAGGTCCGCGATGCGCCCGAGGGCGGCGGCCCGCTCGGTCGGTGGGGTGTCGCGCCAGCGGCCGTCGTCGGCCGCGCGGCGGGCGGCGTCGATCGCCGCGAGGGTGTCGGTCTCGTCGGCCTCGTCGACCTCTCCGACGGTCGTGCCGTCGGCAGGGCAGACGATGGTCCGGCGACCGCCGGCAGCGGCGCCGACCCAGGCGCCGTCGAGGTACAGGTCGGCCATGGTCGTCCTGACTGTCGGGGTGGGGACGGATGGACCAGCCTGTCGGAGAACCGCTCCGACCGTCAAGGAGTGCAGGTCAGGCGAGCGCGCACCCCGTCGAGCGAACAGAACACGCCGTCGGGCAAGCGGTCCGGACGGCGTATTCTGTTCACTCGACGGGTGGGGAGGGAGAGGTGGCCCGGCCTCAGCACTCGATGACGTTGACGGCGAGGCCGCCGCGCGCGGTCTCCTTGTACTTGACCTTCATGTCGCGCCCGGTGTCGCGCATCGTCTTGATCGCCTTGTCGAGCGAGACGACCGCCGAGCGGCCGTCGCCGCGCAGCGAGAGCCGGGCGGCGGTGATGGCCTTGACCGAGGCGACGGCGTTGCGCTCGATGCACGGGATCTGGACGAGCCCGCCGACCGGGTCGCAGGTGAGCCCCAGGTTGTGCTCGATGCCGATCTCGGCCGCGTTCTCGACCTGGCCGGGGGTGCCGCCGAGGACCTCGGCGAGGGCGCCGGCCGCCATCGAGCAGGCCGAGCCGACCTCACCCTGGCAGCCGACCTCGGCGCCGGAGATCGAGGCGTTCTCCTTGTAGAGCGTGCCGATGGCGGCCGCGGTCAGGAGGAAGCGCACGACCCCGTCGTCGTCGGCGCCCGGCACGAAGCGCGTGTAGTAGTGCAGGACCGCCGGGATGATGCCCGCCGCGCCGTTGGTGGGGGCGGTGACGATGCGCCCGCCGCTGGCGTTTTCCTCGTTGACGGCGAGCGCGTAGAGGGTGACCCAGTCCATCGCGGCGAGCGGGTCGCCGGCGTGCTCGCGGCGCAGCTGGCGCACCAGCCGGGGCGCGCGGCGCTGGACGCGCAGGCCGCCCGGGAGGACGCCGTCGGTGCGGCAGCCGTTGTCGACGCACTCCTGCATCACCTCCCAGAGGTGCAGCAGCCCGGCACGGACCTCGGCCTCGGTGCGCCACGAGAGCTCGTTGGCGAGCATGACACCGCTGATCGGCAGGCCGGTCTCGGCGCACCGCTCGAGCAGCTGCGCCCCGGTGGTGAACGGGTACCGGACGGGCGTGTGGTCGGGGACGATCTCGTTCTGCCCGACCTCGTCCTGGTCGAGGACGAAGCCGCCGCCGACCGAGTAGTACTCGCGGGTGCGCAGCGGCTCCTCGCCCTCGGCCGGGTCGGCCGAGGCCCACGCGGTGAAGCGCATCCCGTTGGAGTGGAAGGGCAGGGTCGCACGGCGGTGGAGGACGACGTCGACGTCGGGGTCGCAGGCGACGTCGTGGCTGCCGCCGAGGTGCAGCGTGCGCGCGGCACGGACCTCGTCGACGCGGTTCTCGGCGGCGCGCGGGTCGGTGGTCTCGGGCGCCTCGCCCTCGAGGCCGAGGAGCACGGCCTTGACCGAGCCGTGGCCGTGGCCGGTGGCGCCGAGCGAGCCGAAGAGCTCGGCCTTGACCCGGCCGACGCGGGGCAGCAGGCCGTCCTCGCGCAGCGCCGTGACGAAGGTGTGGGCGGCGCGCATCGGGCCCACGGTGTGCGAGCTGGAGGGACCGATGCCGACGGAGAACAGGTCGAAGGAGGAGATGGCCATGAGGCGCTCAGTGTGTCATCCGCCGGGAGCACCTGGGGACGGCCCTGCGGACGCGTCGGACGCACCGGCTACCGTCGGTGCCGTGACGGGCACGGGGGAGCGGGCGCAGCCGCAGCAGGCGGCGTTCCCCGGCATGCCCGAGCCCCTGTGGGGAGGCAGCCCGAGCAAGCTGCTCACCTTCCTCGACTGCCCGCGCCGCTACCGCCTGGCCTACCTCGACCGCCCGCGCCCGCCGGCCCGGGCGCAGCGGGCCCACACCTCGCTCGGGAACGCCGTGCACAACGCCCTGCGCGACTGGTGGGACCAGCCCGAGCGCACCCCGCAGCTCGGCGCGCGCCTCGTGGAGAAGGCGTGGATCGACGTCGGCTTCCGCGACGCCGCCCAGTCCGCCCGCTGGCGGGCCCGGATGCAGGACGCGGTCGTCGCCTACCTCGAGCGCTCCGGCCCGCAGCAGCGGCCCGTCGGCATCGAGCGCACGGTGTCGTTCGTCAGCGACGACCTGCGCGTGCAGGGCCGCATCGACCGGCTCGACGACCGCGACGGCGAGCTCGTCGTCGTCGACTACAAGACCTCGCGCCAGGTCTCGACCGACGACGACGCGCGCACCTCGCTGCCGCTCGCCCTGTACGCCGCGGCCGTCTGGAAGATGTTCCGCCGCCCGGTCCGCCGGGTCGAGCTGCACCACGTGCCCTCGGGCACGGTCGCGGCCCACGAGCACACCGGTGAGTCGATCGGCCGGCACGTCGAGCGGGCGCGCTCGATCATGCGCGACGCGCGCCGGGCCGACGCCGACTTCGCCCGCCACGGGGCGGAGTCCTCGATGTTCCCCGCCGTCACCGGGCCGCTGTGCGGCTGGTGCGACCTGCGGGCCCACTGCCCCGAGGGGCAGGCCGCGGCGCCCGAGAAGGCGGACTGGGCCGCGCTCGAGGACTGAGGGCGGGTGCCCGCTCAGCCGAGCTCCTCGAGCACGGCCGGCAGCACCTCGTGCATGTCGCCGATCACCGCGTAGTCGGCCTTGGTCACCATCGGGGCGTCGGCGTCGGTGTTGACGGCGATGATCGTCCGGCTGGAGGCGCAGCCCGCCCAGTGCTGGATCGACCCCGAGATGCCGCAGGCGAGGTAGAGGTCCGGCGCGATGCGCGAGCCGGTCTGGCCCACCTGCTCGTGGTGCGGGCGCCAGCCGAGCGAGGTGACGACGCGCGAGACACCGACGGCCCCGCCGAGGCGCTCGGCGAGGGCGTCGACGGCCGCGAAGCCGTCCGGCCCGCCCGCGCCGCGTCCCGCGCCGACGACGACCTTGGCCGCGGTCAGCCCCGAGCTGTCGCCCTGCTCGCGCCGCTCGACGCGCACGACCTGCGCGCGCAGGTCCTTGGGGTCGACGGCGACGGCCAGCGGCTGGACGCGCGCCTCGCCGGGAGCGTCCGCGGGGGTCGGCTCGACGGCGTGCCCGGCCATCGACAGCAGCCGGACCCGGCTCGGGACCGTCGCCCGCTCGAGGGCGGCGCCGCCGACGACCTGGCGCTGGACGACGAGCGGCGAGAGCGACTCGACGGCGACGACGTTGGCGGCCATCCGCAGCCCGCGGCGGGCGGCGACGTGGGCGAGGACCTCGTTGCCGCGGCCGGTGCCCGGGGCCACCACGAGGTCCGCGCGGGCGGCCCGGCCGGCCGCCTCGACCGCCGCGGCCCAGGCCGCGGCGGCGTACCGCTCGAGCGCGGGGTCGGCGGCCTCGTGGACGACCACGACCCCGGCCTCGCGGCAGTCGGCGAGGACGGCCTCGGGCGCGGACCCGACGACGAGGGCGTGGAGGTTGCCGGCGCCGAGGGAGCGGGCGAAGGCGAGGGTCTCGCGGGAGACGAGCGAGGCCCGTCCCTCCTCGACCTCGACGAGGACGACGACGCTCACGAGTGCACCACCTTGAGCTCGCGCAGGACGGCGACGAGGGCGGGCGCGGCGGTCGGCCCCTCGCCGAGGACGGTGACCTGGCTCGGCGGGGCCTCGGGCACGGTGAGGGCCTCCCGGCCCGACCCGCCGGGGGTGCCCGACCACGTCATCCGCTCGACCTCGGCCTTCTTCGCGCGCATCCGCCCCATGACGCTCGGGTACTTCGGCGACACCCCGCCCTCGAGGACGGTGACGACCGCGGGCAGGGCGACCTCGTAGACCTCGGTGCCCTCCGGCCCCTCGGCGTGCAGGGTGGCGACGTCGCCGTCGACGGCGACGGTCTGCACGCCCGCGACGACGGGACGGTCGAGGAGGTAGGCCAGCCGCACGCCGACCTGGAAGTCGCCGGTGTCGGCGGCGTCGTTGCCGAGGAGCACGAGGTCGTACGTCGTCCCCGCGTCCGACCGGGCCCGGACGGCCTCCGCGACGGCCTCGGCGACGTCGGCCGGGCCGAGGAGGTCGGCGTCGGCCTCGACGAGCACGCCGTCGGTGGCGCCGACGGCGATGCCGGCGCGCACCTGCTCGAGGCTGTCCTCGGAGCCGACCGACAGCACCGTCACGGTGCCGCCCGAGGGCTCGGCGACCTGGACGGCCAGCGCGACGGCGGCCTCCTCGTGGGCGCTCGTCGTGTAGCCGGCGTACCGGCCGTCGACGCGCAGCCCGTCGGGCGTGAGGACGACCTCGCCGGTGGGGTCGGGGACGCGCTTGACGCAGACGAGGACGTTCGTCACGCCCGCCCCCGGATCCGCAGGTTCTCGGGGTCGAAGAGCGGGGTCGCGTCGGCCGCGGCGACCGTCACGGGGTAGAGCTCCTCCATGTACGAGACGGCCAGCTGCGTGCCGACGGTGGCGACCTCCGGCGGGAGGAAGGCCATGAGCACGTGCTTGCCGAGGCTCGGGGCGGAGCCGGCGGTCGTCACGTACGGGTGGCGGCCGTGGCCGTCGGTCAGCGTGCCACCCTCACGGGTGAGGATCGGCTCGCCGCCGAGCATGTAGCGCTTCACCCCGGACGCCGACGTGTGGTCGTCGACGGTGAGCGAGCAGAGGACCGCCTTCGGGGCCTCGTCGGCCTGCGCGACCACCGCGTCCTTGCCGACGAAGTCCTGCTCCTTCCACTTCGCCCGCGACATGCCGGTCTCCATCAGCGTGCGCTCGGTGTCGAGCTCGTAGCCGTAGGCCCGGTAGCCCTTCTCGATCCGGCCGGTCGTGCCGTAGACGCCGATGCCGACGGGCACCATCCCGAGGGGCGTGCCGGCGTCGAGGAGCCTCTGCCACAGGGCGGCTCCCGCCTCGATGGGCACGTAGAGCTCCCAGCCGAACTCGCCGACGTACGAGATGCGCGAGGCGAGCACCGACAGCGTCCCGACCTCGATCTCGCGGCAGGTGCCGAAGGCGAAGCCGCCGGGCGAGACGTCGGCGTCGGTGAGGCCGGAGAGGATCTCGAGGGCCTTCGGGCCCCAGAGGCCGATCGTCGTCCAGCTCGAGGTGAGGTCGACGACGACCGCGCCGCCGTCCTCGGGCATCCGGTCGGCGAACCACTTCTTGTCGGCCATGCCGTGCGCGCCGCCGGTGACGACCCGGAACCGGTCGTGCGCGAGGCGCATCACGGTGAGGTCGGAGCGGAACCCGCCGCGCTCGTCGAGCACCGGGGTGTAGACGACCCGGCCGATGCGGACGTCGGCCTGCGCCACGATGATCCGCTGCACGGCCTCGAGCGCCCTCGGCCCGACGACGTCGAAGATCGCGAACGCGGAGAGGTCGACGAGCCCGGCCGCCTCGCGCATCTGCAGGTGCTCGGCGTTGATGATCGGCGACCACCAGCGCGCGTCCCACTCGTGCTCGCGCGGCATCGTCTGCTCGGGGCCGAACTTCTCGACGAGCCCGGCGTTCGAGGTGTACCAGTGCGGCCGCTCCCAGCCGGCGGTCTCGTGGAAGACCGCGCCGAGCTCCTTCTGCGAGGCGTGCATCGGCGCGAGGCGGACGTCGCGGTTGCTGCCGTACTGCTCCGCGGGGTGGACGATGCCGTAGGTCTTGATGAACGACTCGGACGTGCGTGCCTTGACGTGCGCCCGCGTCTTCTGGTGCGGGTGGAAGCGCGCGATGTCGCTGTGCCCCAGGTCGATCTCGGGGTTGCCGTGGGTCATCCACTCAGCGACCGCGCGGGCGGTGCCCGGGCCTTCCTTGATCCACACCGCGGCGCACGACCAGAGGCCCTTGACCTCGGGCGTCTCGCCGAGGATCGGGTAGCCGTCCGGCGTGAGCGACAGCAGGCCGTTGATGGCGTAGCGGATCTCGGCCCGCTCGTCGCCGAGCAGCTCGGGCATGAGCTCGAGGGCCTGCTCGAGCTGCGGGTCGAAGTCGTCCTCGGTGAACGGCATCTCGGTGGGGGAGAGCTTGCTCTGCTCGATCGAGGGGATGTCCTCGGGGTCCCAGAGGATCGCCCGGTGGGCGTACGAGCCGACCTCCATGTCGGAGCCGTGCTGGCGTTCGTAGCAGAACGTGTCCATGTCGCGCACGATCGGGTAGCTGATCTCGCCGGGCTTCTCGGCGAGCACCTCGCAGGGGCCGACCGAGATCATCTGGTGGACCGCGGGGGTCAGCGGGATGTGCGCGCCGGCCATCCGGGCGATCTTCGGGCTCCACACGCCGCAGGCGACGACGACGGTCTCGGCCTCGATGCGGCCCTGGGTGGTCTCCACAGCGCGGATGCGGCCGTCGACGACCTCCATCCCGGTCACCTCGACGTTGGGGACGGTCGTCAGGGCGCCGCGCTCGACGGCGCGCTCGCGCATGATCGTGCCGGCGCGAAGGCTGTCGACGACGCCGACGGTCGGGAACCAGGCGGCGCCGATGATGACGTCCTTGTCGAGGAAGGGCACCTTCTCGGCGACCTGCTCGGGGGTGACGAGCTCGGCGGGGATGCCCCACGCCTTCGCGCTGCCCATCCGGCGGCGCAGCTCCTCCATCCGCTCCTCGGTGCGCGCGACCTCGTACCCGCCGGACTCGGTGAAGACCCCGAGCTCCTTGTACTGGCGCATCGAGTCGAGCGTGATGTCGGCGAACTCGCGCGAGTGGTCGACGGGGAAGATGAAGTTGCTCGCGTGGCCCGTGGAGCCGCCCGGGTTCGGCAGGGGCCCCTTGTCGAGCTGGACGATGTCGGTCCACCCGAGCTCGGCGAGGTGGTGGACGAGCGAGTTCCCGACGATGCCGGCGCCGATGACGACGCAGCGCGCGGAGGCGGGGAGAGCGGCCATGGGGGGGTCCTTCCGTCACGCCGGTGGTGCGTATCGCGCAACCCGGCGCTCATCGTGCAACACGTCCGCACAGCATGGCAGACGGCGGACGCCGTGCCAACCGGTCGTCCGCCGTCCGGCTCAGACGTCCTGGCGCGCCGCCGGGTGCTCGCGCAGGTGCCGCCGGATCGGCCCCTGGAGGGTCGACTCGAAGGTCTCCTGCCGCAGCGCCTTCCACAGCGAGACGCACAGCGCGATGAGCACCATGAGGAACGGGAAGCCGATGATGATGACCCCCGTCTGCAGCGCCCCGAGCCCGTCCTCGCCGCCGGTGACGAGCAGGACCGTCGCGACCGCGCCGGTCGCGACGCCCCACAAGACGACGAGCGAGCGCCGGGGCTCCTCGTCTCCGCCCTGGCTGAGCATCCCCATGACGATCGAGGCCGAGTCGGCGCCGGTGACGAAGAAGATGGCGATGAGGAAGACGGCGAGCACGACGGTGACCGTGGCGAGCGGGTAGGCCCGCAGGGTGCCGAAGAGCGTCGTCTCGAGTCCGGAGTCGACGAGCGCCTTCATGTCCTCGCCCTGGGTCAGCTGGAGGTCGAAGGCGGCGCCGCCGAGGATCGAGAACCAGACGAACGAGACGAGCGAGGGGATGGCGATGACGAAGACGACGAACTGGCGGATGGTGCGGCCCTTGGAGATGCGGGCGATGAACATCCCGACGAAGGGGGTCCACGAGACCCACCAGGCCCAGTAGAAGATCGTCCAGCCGTTGAGCCACTCGCCGCCGCCGAAGACGCCGGTGCGGAAGCTCATCGTCGGCAGGTGCGTCAGGTAGCCGCCGATCGACTCGGTGAAGGTCGAGAGGATGAACACGGTCGGCCCGACGACGAAGAGGAAGAGGGCGAGCAGCGCGGCGGCGACGGCGTTGGCGTTGGAGAGCCACTTGATGCCGCGGTCGATGCCGCTGACCGCCGAGACGACGAAGCAGAGCGTGAGGACGGCGATGACGGCGACCGCGGTGGCCGTGCCGTACTCCCGGCCCGAGAAGACGTCGGAGAGGCCGCCGGTGATCTGCAGCGCCCCGAGGCCGAGCGAGGTGGCCGAGCCGAAGAGGGTCGCGAGGACGGCGAGGGTGTCGATGCCCTTGCCGGCGGCGCCGTCGACGCGGTCGCCGAGCAGCGGCCGGAACGCCGCGCTGATGAGGTTGCCCGAGCCCTTGCGGTAGGCGAAGTAGGCGATGGTCAGCCCGATGACGGCGTACATCGACCACGGGTGGACGCCCCAGTGGAAGAACGTGTACTCCATCGCGAGGTGCGCGGCCTCGTCGCTGCCCGGCTCGGCGAGCCCGAGCGGTGGCGTGTTGAGGTGGGTGAGCGGCTCCGCGACGCCGTAGAACATCAGCCCGATGCCCATGCCGGTCGCGAACATCATCGAGACCCACGAGAAGGTCGAGAACTCGGGCACCGAGTCGTCCGGGCCGAGCTTGATGTTGCCGTAGCGGCTGACGGCGAGGAACGCGCTGAAGACGACGAAGCCGCCGCTGGTCAGGACGAAGAACCAGCCGAAGTTCGTCGTGATCCAGCCGAGGATGCTGCCGCCGGTCTCGCCGAAGCCCTCGCCGTCGACCGCGCCGTAGACGAGGAAGAGCAGCGAGAGGGTCGCCGCGACCCCGAAGACGACCTTGTCGACGGGGGAGCGCCGGGGCGGCTCCGGCGCCTGCTCGGTGGTCAGCGGGGGTGGTGTCGTCGTCGCCATGGCCGTGCCCCTCGGTTGCGCTGGACGGAACGCTGTGCGCATCGCACAACAGCAGCAGTGTGAGGTGGATCACGTCGTCCGTCAACGGCCGCGTGCCGCGGCGCCCGGGTGGGCGCCGCGGCACGGCGGGGTCGGACGGGGGTCAGGACAGCCAGGCGGCGACCTTGTCGGGGTTGGCCTCGACCCACTTCTTCGCCGCGTCGTCAGGACTCATGTTCTGGTTGGCGATCATCTCCGAGACGGCGTTCTGGTCGTCGTTGGTCCACTGGAACTTCTTGATGAGGTCCACTGCGGGAGAACCGGACTCGGCGAACTTCGTCGCGATGAGCTTGTTGAGCGCGTAGGGCGGGTAGTCGCAGGCGACCTTCTTGGCGTCGGCGTCGCAGCCGTCGGTGTACTCCGGGAGGTTGACCTTGACGAGCTTCATCTCGGAGAAGAACCACTGCGGGTCGTAGAAGTACGCCAGCAGCGGCGTCTTGTTCTTCTCGGCCTGCCGGAAGCTCGTGATGAGCGCGGCCTCCGAGCCACCGGTCACGACCTTGTAGTCGAGCTTCAGGTTCGTGACGAGCGCCTCGTCGTTGGTCACGTAGGAGGGGTCGCCGTCGAGGAGCTGGCCCTTGCCGCCGGACTCGGAGGTCTTGAACATCGACGCGTACTTGTTGAGGTTCTTCCAGTCGGTGATGTCCGGGTACTTCTCGGCCATCCACGGCGGCACGTACCAGCCGATGATCCCCTGGTTGCCGGTGAGGCCGGCGTCCTGGACGGTCTTCTGCTCGTCGACGTACTTCTTCGTGAGGTCGGCGTGGCCCCAGTTCTCGACGATGGTGTCGATCGACCCGGAGGCCATGCCCTGCCAGCCGACCTCCTCCTTGACGTCGGGGTAGGTGACCTTGCAGCCGAGCTTGGTCTGTGCGACGTAGCCGATGACGTGGGCGTTGCTCACGTACCCCGTCCACGGGTTGACGGCGATGCGCAGGTCGCCGCACTCCTTGCCGCCCCCGCCGGCGGACCCGGAGGCGCTCGGCTGCTCGATGTTGCCGCCGCCGCAGGCGCTCAGCCCGAGGGCGAGGGCGGCGGTGGCCGCGACCAGCGCGGTCCGGTGGGTTGCTCGTGCCATGGGCTGGACCTCTCTCCTGTCCGCGGTCGTCCGCGGGTCGTGGTGGGGTGCCCGGCTCATCGGCCGAACCGGGCGGCGGCGTGGCG
Source organism: Phycicoccus jejuensis (assembly GCF_000720925.1). GTDB lineage: Bacteria > Actinomycetota > Actinomycetes > Actinomycetales > Dermatophilaceae > Phycicoccus > Phycicoccus jejuensis. The sequence continues at coordinate 40,059 of NZ_JOEE01000012.1, forward strand.
GGCGATGCGGTCGAGCATGATCCCGAGCGCGGTGATGGCGATGCCGGCGGCCAGGCCCTTGCCGAAGAGCTGGCCCTGGACGAAGCCCTGGACGATGAGGTAGCCGAGGCTGCCGCCGCCGACCATCCCGCCGATGACGACCATCGACAGGACGTAGAGCAGGCCCTGGTTGGTCGCGAGGACGAGGGCCTCGCGGGCCATCGGCAGCTGGACCTTGGAGATCATCTGCCACCGGGTGATCCCGGTGGAGCGGGCGGCCTCGACGGTGGCCGGCGAGACGCCGCGCACGCCGTCGGCGACGAGCTTGGTCGCGATCGGCACCGCGTAGGCGACGGCGGCCATGATCGCCGTGAAGCGGGTCGCCGCGAAGAGCGCCAGCGCCGGCACGAGGTAGACGAACGCGGGGATGGTCTGGAAGCCGTCGAGGAAGGGCCGGATGACGGTGTCCGCCCGCCGGCCCCGACCCATCGCGACACCGAGCACGACGGCGACGAGCATGACGATGACCGTCGCGACGAGGGTCATCGTCAGGGTGACCATCGCGTCGTACCAGAGACCGGTGCCGAGGACGACGGCCTCGCAGACGAGGGTGACGACGGCCGGCCGCCAGCCCCCGAGGAGGAACGCGACGGCGAGCAGCACGAGGGCCATGACCCACCACGGCAGGTCGGACATCAGCGACTGCAGCGGGTTGAGCATCACGGCCGTCACGAGGTCCTTGAACCCGTTGGTCACGCCGGAGATCGCGTCGACGACGGCGTTCGTCAGGTCGTTGATGTGCCCGCCGAGGGGGCCCGCGGTCAGCTCGCCGAGGACCGGGACGCCGGAGAGGTCGGGGAACTGCGAGAGCTGGAGGTAGCGGGTCGAGTAGTAGGCCCCGACGAGGACGGGCAGCAGGAGCACGGCGAGGACGAGCCGCCGGCCGCTCGGGGTGAGGAAGCGGCGGTCGGTGCCGCGCCCGCCCTCCTCGGTGGCCCAGCGGGGCAGCTTCTCGAGGACGAGGGTGCGCCCGCCGAAGATGCCGGGGGAGCCGACGGCCGCGACCCGCTGGCCCGCGGGGGAGGAGCGCTCGCTCGCTGCGGTCGTCGTGCGGTCGAGCATGATCGCGATGAGGACGATGCCGAGGCCCGCCACCGCGGCGGCCCCGACGTTGAGGGTCTGCAGGGCGGCGATGACCGGCTTGCCGAGGCCGGGGCCGTTGACGAGCGCCGCGATGGTCGCCATCGACAGCGCCGCCATCGTGCACTGGTTGATGCCGACGACGATCGTGCGCTTGGCCATCGGCAGCTGGACCTGCCGCAGCAGCTGCCCCTTCGTCACCCCGAGCGAGCGGCCGGCCTCGACCGTGTTCTCCGCGACCGAGTTCAGCCCGTGCTCCGTGATGCGGACCAGCGGCGGCAGGGCGTAGACGAGCGTGAGGACGATGGCGCACGCCGGGCCGATCCCGAAGAACAGCGCGATCGGCGTGAGGTAGGCGAACGACGGCATCGTCTGCATCGCGTCGAGCACCGGGGTGACGACCGCCGAGGTGCGCCGGCTACGCGACATCGCGATGCCGAGCGGCAGCCCGACGACCATGCAGATGACGACCGCGACGATGGTGACGATGAGGGTGTCGATGCCGTCGGTCCAGAGGCCGGCGAGACCGAGGAAGAGCAGGACGACGGTCACGAGGAGCGTCGAGCGCAGCCCGGCGAGCGCGTAGGTGACCCAGGCGGCGAGCAGCAGCACGCCGAACCAGCCGAGCCAGTCGCCCGGCGTCACCGAGCTGAGGTGCTCCTGGAGCACGCCGACGAACGTGTCGAGCCCGCTCGCGATCGTCCCGAGCACGCCGTGGAAGAACCAGTTGTCCTGCCCGAGGAGCTGCACCCGGTCGCGGACGTCGTTGAACCAGTCGTGCAGGCCGGTCGTGTCGGCGTTGGCCAGCTCGAGGGTCTGCCGGCCGCGCAGGGTGGCCCACGCGAGGACCCAGAGGGCGAGGACGGCCAGCAGCTTGCGCCCGGTGCGGCGCGAGGTCGCGCGCTCGGCGACGGGCTGCGCCTCCTTCGTCGGGGCCGGACGGGCCGGCTCCAGGGTCGTGGTCACCGCGCGCCGGCCGGGGCGCGCTGCTCGACGACGACGACCCGGAGGATGTCCTCGTCGTCGACGACCCCGACGACCGCGCCGCTCGCGTCGACGACGCGCACCGGCCCGTCGGCCGCCAGGACCGCGCGCGCGGCCTCGCGGACCACCGTCGTGTCCGGCAGGGCCGGGGCGCCGGCGCCCTCGTCGGCCGAGCCCGGCGGGCGCATGACCCAGCGCAGGGTCAGCACGTGCGACTTCGGCACCTCGGCGGTGAAGTCGCGGACGTAGTCGTCGGCGGGGGCGCCGATGATCTCGTCCGGGGCGCCGACCTGCACGATCTCGCCGTCGCGCATGATGAGGATGCGGTCGCCGAGCTTGAGCGCCTCGTCGAGGTCGTGGGTGATGAAGACCATCGTCTTGCCGACCTCGTGGTGCAGCCGGATGACCTCCTTCTGCATGTCGCGGCGGATCAGCGGGTCGAGCGCGCTGAACGGCTCGTCGAACATCAGCACCGCCGGGTCGCCGGCGAGGGCGCGGGCGAGGCCGACGCGCTGCTGCATCCCGCCGGAGAGCTGGTCGGGGTAGTTGAGCTCGTAGCCGGTGAGGCCGACGAGGTCGACCATCTCCTGGGCGCGCGAGCGGCGGCCCGACTTCTCCTCGCCGCGGATCTCGAGGCCGAAGGCGATGTTGTCGATGACCTTGCGGTGGGGGAGCAGGCCGAAGTGCTGGAAGACCATCGACACCTTGCGGCGGCGGATCTCGCGCAGCTGGTCCTCGCCCATCCCCGTGAGGTCCTCGCCGTCGAGGACGACCGTGCCGGCCGTCGGCTCGATGAGGCGGGTGAGGAGCCGGACCAGCGTCGACTTGCCCGAGCCGGACAGCCCCATGACGACGAACACCTCGCCGGGGGCGACGTCGAACGAGACGTCGCGCACCCCGATGACGTGCCCGCTCTTGGCCTGCAGCTCCTGCCGGGACAGCTCGAGGTCGGGGGTGCCGAGGAGCTTGTCGGCGTTCGGTCCGAAGACCTTCCACAGGCCCCGGACGGAGAGGGCGGCCGAGGTCGCGTCCGTCGCGGATGTCGTCCTGCTGCTCACGGCCAGGTCCGTCACGCTCCACCTCCGCAGAGTTGCGCGATGTGCAACACCGCGTGTTCTGCGCAACAGGATGGCGCTCCGGGGTCGCCGCGGTCAAGGACCATTCCTGCGGGTGGTCCCCGGCGTCCTCAGGTTCGCTCAGCGCTCCACGGGCTGGTGGGCGATCCGGGCCGACGCCTCCTCGGTCGCGGCGAGGAGCAGCGGGACGAGCTCGTCGACCCGGTCGGCGCCGAAGCGGAAGGTCGGCCCGGAGACGCTGATCGACGCGACGACGTCGCCGTGGACGTCGCGGACGGGCGCGGCCAGGGCGGTGAGGCCGACGTCGAGCTCGTCGGTCGCGAGGGCCCACCCGCGCTCGCGGACCTCCGCGAGCTGCGCGTCGAGCACCGCGCGGTCGGTGACGGTCGAGGGCGTGTACGGCGTGAGCTCGCCGAGGGTGCGGGTCAGCTCGGGGTCGTGCTGCTCGCTGACGAGGACCTTGCCGTTGCTCGTCGCGTGGATCGGGATGTGCTGGCCGACCCAGTTGTACGACGAGAGGGTCGAGGAGCCGGACACCTGGTCGACGTAGAGCGCGGCGCCGCCCGAGAGCACGGCGAGGTTGACCGTCTCGCCGGTCTCGGAGGCCAGGCGCCGCACGACCGGGCGGGCCTCCTTCGCGAGGTCGAGCCGGGCGTTGGTGGCCCCGGCGAGCTTGAGCACCCCGACGCCGAGCCGGTAGCGGCCCCGCTCCTCGACCTGCTCGACGAGCCGTCGCCGCTCGAGCGCGGCGACGAGCCGGCTGGCCGTCGACTTGTGCACCCCGAGCTCGCGGGCCAGCTGCGTCGTCCCGGCCTCGCCGTGCAGGGCCAGCAGCTCGAGGATGGTGACGGCCCGGTCGACGGACTGGACGGTCGAGCCGGCGTCCCGCGAGGTGGTGCGCATGGCGCAACGGTAGCGAAGGGCGCAACCCTCGCCGACGGCCCCCGGGTCAGTCGCCGAGCTCGCGCCGGCGCCGCACGACGTACTCCTCGAGCTCGGCGCGCACGGCCTCGTCGAGCGCCGGCTGCTCGTACTCCTCGAGGCGCTTGCGCCAGATCGCCTGCGCGCGCGTCGCCGTGTCCTGCGCCCCGTTGCGCATCCAGCGCTCGTAGTTCTCCGAGGAGTTGAGGAACGGCCGGTAGAAGCAGGTCCGGAAGCGCTCCATCGTGTGCATCGAGCCGAGGAAGTGCCCGCCGTGCCCGACCTCCTGGTGGGCGTCGAAGCCGAGCGAGCCCTCGTCGATCTCGAGGGGCGTGAACTCGTGCTGGAGCATCTCGACGATCTGGCAGTCGATGACGAACTTCTCGAAGCCCGCGACGAGGCCGCCCTCGAGCCAGCCGGCGCTGTGCATCACCCAGTTCGTGCCCGCGAGGAAGGTCGGGAGCAGCGTCATCAGGGCCTCGTAGCCGGCCTGTGCGTCCGGTACCTGCGAGGACGTGAGGCCGCCACCGGTGCGGAACGGCAGGTTGAAGTGGCGGGCGATCTGGCCGGTGCACAGCAGGCCGATGCCCGACTCGGGCGTGCCGAACGTCGGTGAGCCCGACTGCATGTCGATGTTCGAGAGGAACGAGCCGAAGATGACCGGGCAGCCCGGGCGGATCAGCTGCGCGAGGGCGATGCCCGACAGCGCCTCGGCGATCTGCTGGACGAGCGCCGCCGGGATGGTGACCGGCGACATCGCCCCCATGAGGATGAACGGCGTGAGGACGACGGGCTGCGCGGCCGCGGCGTACTCGAAGAGCGCGTCGAGCATCCGGTCGTCCCAGCGCAGCGGGCTGTTGCAGTTGACGAGGCTGATGCTGACCGGCGTCCGCTCGATGGCCTCGCGCCCGCCGAAGAGGATCTCGGACATCGCGATGACGTCGCGGGCGTTCTCGCCGGAGACGACGTTGCCCATGAACACCTTGTCGGTGATGGTCATCAGGGCGTAGGTCATGTCGAGGTGGCGCGAGTCGAGCGGCGCGTCGTTGGGCTCGCAGACCACGCCGCCCGCGGAGTCGAGCACCGAGAACGACTGCGAGAGACGGGCGAAGTTGCGGTAGTCCTCGAGCGTGCCGTCGCGGCGCGTCTCGCCCTCGCGGACGAACGGCGGCCCGTACACGGCGCCGAACGCCATCGAGTCACCGCCGATGTGGATGCTCCGCTCGGCGTTGCGCGCCTGGACGTCGAACTCGCGCGGCGCCTTCGCCACCTGCTCGAGGACGAACTCGGGGTCGAGGAAGACGGTGTTGTCCTCGACCCGCTGGCCGGCCTGCCGGAACAGCTCGAGAGCCCGCTCGCTCATGAACTCGACCCCGATCTCGGTGACGAGCCGCCGCCAGCCGGCGTCCAGCTGCGCCATCGCGTCCGCCGAGAGGATCTCGTAGCGCGGCATCCGGTTCGTGAACATGCGCGTGGGCCTCCACAGGGCAGGACGAGCGTTGACGGTGAGCCGCGCCACATCCTAGCCTCATCATGTGGGCGCACAAGGCCCACATCGTGAGCGGCGACAGACGGTCGCCGCCGCCCTGCGAGAGGACCACCCGTGCCGACCCCGCCCCCGACCACCGGGACCCAGTCGATCGACCGGGCCGCCGACCTCGTCGCCCGGGTGGTCCACGCCGACGGGGGGCTGACGGCCGCGGCGCTCGCGGACTCGACGGGGCTCGCGCGCTCGACCACCTCGCGGCTGCTCGCCGCGCTGGAGCGGGCCGACCTGCTCGCGCGGGACGACACCGGCTCGTGGGCCCCCGGCCCGCTGTTCGACCTCTACGCGACCCGGCGCACCGGCGACGAGGTGCTCGCGGAGGTCGCCGGCCCGACGATGCGCGAGCTCGGCGAGATCACCGGCGAGACGGTGAACCTCGGCGTGCCGCGCCGGGGCACGGTCGTGCAGGTGGCGCAGGTCGACTCCTCGTACTACCTCGGCTCGCGCGACTGGGTCGGCACCGACGTGCCCGCCCACGCCTCCGCGCTCGGCAAGATCCTCTACGCCCACGGCGCGCTGCCCGTGCCCTCCGGCCCCCTCGACCCGCCGGCCCCGGACGCCGTGACCAGCGGCGCCGAGCTCGCCGCGCAGCTGCCCGGCATCCGCCGCGCCGGCTACGCGACGACCGTCGACGAGCTCGAGCCCGGGCTCACCGGTGTCGCGGCGCCGGTGCGCCACCGCGGGTCGGTCGTCGCCGCCCTCGGCATCTCGGGACCGACGTCCCGCCTCGTCGGCGACCTCGCGTCGACCGGCGCCCTCGTCGCCACCCACGCCGCGGCCCTGTCCGCCCGGCTCGAGCACCACCCACACGAAGGAGCGGCATGACACCCGACGACATCCTCAGGGGCCTCTACGACGAGACGCTCGTCGGCAACGGCCCGGCGGTGCTCGACCTCACCCACCAGGCACTCGGGATGCAGATGGCCCCCGGCACGCTGCTCTTCGACGCGCTCATCCCGGCGCTCGAGGAGGTCGGCGCGCGCTTCGAGCGCGGCGACTTCTTCGTGCCCGAGATGCTCATCGCCGGCCGGGCGATGGCCGGCTCGATGGAGGTGCTGCGCCCGCTGCTCGCCGACACCGGCGTCGAGACGATCGGCAAGTTCCTCATGGGCACGGTCAAGGGCGACGTCCACGACATCGGCAAGAATCTCGTCAACATCATGCTCGAGGGCGCCGGCTTCGAGGTGGTCGACCTCGGGGTGCAGGTCGCCCCCGAGAAGTTCGTCGCCGCCATCGACGAGCACCAGCCGGACATCGTCGGCTTCTCGGCGTTCCTCACGACGACGATGCCGATGTTCAAGGCGAACATCAACGCCCTGGAGAAGGCGGGGATGCGCGACTCGGTCATCGTCATGGTCGGCGGCGCGCCGGTCACCCAGGAGTACGCCGACGCGGTCGGAGCCGACGGCTACGCCGCGGACGCCTCGGCCACCGTCAAGCGCGCCAAGGCCCTTCTCGCCGCGCGTCGTTCGCAGGTGCCCGCGTGAGCGCCCCGCTGCGGCACACCGTCCTCCGGTCGGCGACCAAGGAGGTCGTCATCGGTGCGGACAAGCCGTTCTGCGTCATCGGCGAGCGGATCAACCCGACCGGCCGGCCGGTCTTCCAGGCCGCGCTGCGCGAGGGCGACCTGTCGATCATCGCCAAGGACGTGGCGGCACAGGTCGCGGGCGGGGCCGACGTGCTCGACATCAACATGGGCGTGCCGCTCACCGACGAGGCGGAGCTGCTGACCAAGGCGATCCAGCTCGTGCAGTCGCTGACCGACCTGCCGGTGTGCATCGACTCCTCGGTGGTCGAGGCGCTCGAGGCCGGCCTGTCGGTCTACCAGGGCCGCGCGCTCGTCAACTCGATCACCGCCGAGGACGACCGGATGGCCGCCATCCTGCCGCTCGTCAAGAAGTACGACGCCGCCATCGTCGCGCTGCCGAACGACGAGGACGAGATCCCGATGGAGGCCGAGAAGCGCCTCGCCCTCACCGAGAAGATCGTCCGGGTCGCGACGCAGGAGTACGGCATCGCGATCGAGGACATCGTCATCGACCCGCTCGCCATGCCGATCGGCGCCGACTCGACGGTCGGTCGGACGACGCTCGAGGTGATCCGCGGCATCCGCGAGCGGTGGGGCCTCAACACGACGTGCGGCGCCTCGAACGTCAGCTTCGGGATGCCGGGCCGGCACGCCATCAACGCGGCCTGGCTGCCGCTCGCGATGTCGGCGGGGATGACGAGCGCGATCATGGACGCGCGCACGCCGCACGTCGTCGACGCGGTGCGGGCCTCGGACCTCCTCCTCGGCAACGACGAGTGGGGCATGTCGTGGATCGGCGCGCACCGGGCCCGGCAGGCGGCGGAGGCGGCGGCCGCCGGGACGGCGTGACGGGCGAGCGCGGGCCGGACCAGCCCTTCGAGGACGTCGTCGAGGACCTGCGACGCGAGGGGCTCCTCGAGCCGCCCGCGCCGCTGACCTCCGACGTCGACGACACCGAGCTCGCCGGAGCCGGCCGGGTCACGTTGTCCTTCAGCCCGGCCGAGCGCGTCGTCCGTGTGCCGCCGGGGGTGTCGGTGTTCGACGCGGCGTCGTGGAACGGCATCGCCGTGGACTCGACCTGCGGCGGGCACGGGACCTGCCGCAAGTGCCGGGTCCGGCTCACCCGCGGCACGGCGCCGGTGACCCGGCACGACGTGCGGACCTTCACGGCCGACCAGATCCACGACGGCTGGCGCCTCGCGTGCCTCGTCCGCGCGACGCACGACCTCGACGTCGAGGTGCCGCCGCTCGTCACCCGGCCCAAGGCCTCGACCGTCGGCGTCGGCCGGCAGGTCATCCTGCGGCCGTCGGTGCAGAAGCGCTACGTCGAGCTGACCGAGCCGACGCTCGCCGACCAGCGCACCGACCTCGCGCGGCTGCGCGACGCCGTCGACGACCTCACCCTGAACCCCGACCTCTACGCGCTGCGCCGGCTGCCGGTCGTGCTGCGGCAGAACGACTTCAAGGTGACGGCGGTCGTCGTCGACGAGACGCTGGTCGACGTCGAGCCCGGTGACACGACGGGGCGGCGGCACGCCATCGCCTACGACCTCGGCACGACGACGGTCGTCGCGACGCTGCTCGACCTCGAGACGGGGACGCCGGTCGCGGTGTCGTCGGTGCTCAACCGGCAGCAGCCGTTCGGCGGCGACGTCATCACCCGGATCAGCGCGACGATGATGGATCCGCAGGCGCTGCCCCGCCTCACCGCGCTCGCCCGCGAGACCCTCGCCGGGCTCGCCGCCGAGGTGTGCGAGGAGGGCGGCGTCGACCCGGCCGGCGTCTACGAGGTGGCCCTCGCCGGCAACGCGACGATGACCGCGCTCCTGCTCGGCGTCGACCCCGAGCCGCTGGGCGTCGCGCCCTTCGTCCAGGCGACCGCCGACTGGCCGGTGCTGCTCGCGTCCGACCTCGGGCTCACGCTGCACCCGGGCGCGCGCGCCGTCGTCTTCCCGGCCCTCGGTGCCTACGTCGGCGGCGACATCGTCGCCGGGATGCTCGCCAGCGGCCTCGACCGCGACAAGCGGGTCCGGCTGTTCGTCGACGTCGGCACGAACTGCGAGATCGCGCTGACCGACGGGGAGCGCATCGTCACGACCGCCGCACCCGCCGGGCCGGCGTTCGAGGGCGGCGCCATCCGCTGCGGGATGCGCGCGGCCGACGGGGCGGTGGAGGTCGTCCGGCTCGACCCCGACGCCGAGGACCCCTCGCTCGCGGTCGCGCTCGGGGTCATCGGCGACGTCGAGGCCCGCGGGGTGTGCGGGTCGGGGCTCGTCGACGCGGTCGCCGAGCTCGCCCGCGTCGGCCTGCTCGACTCCTCGGGCCGGTTCGTCACCGACGAGCGCGCTGCCGAGCTCGCGCCGGTGCTCGCCGACCGGATGGCGACGGTGCGCGAGGGGGAGCGGGTCTTCGTCCTGCACCGGCACTCCGCCGACGCGCCCGTCGAGGAGTCGGTCTACCTCTCGCAGAGGGACGTCCGCGAGCTGCAGTTCGCGAAGGCGGCCATCTCGACCGGCTGGTCGCTGCTGCTCGAGGAGCTCGGGCTCGAGGCGTCCGAGGTGCAGCAGGTGCTGCTCGCCGGCTCGTTCGGGTCCTACCTCTCGCCGTCGTCCGCGGTCCGCATCGGGCTCGTGCCGAAGCTGTCGGTGCTGCGCATCGTCTCGGCCGGCAACGTCGCGGGGGAGGGCGCGAAGATGGTGCTGCTGTCGGCCCGGGAGCGGGCCGGTGCCGACGCGCTGCTCGAGGAGGTGCGCTATGTCGAGCTCTCGGACCGCCCCGACTTCAACGACCGCTTCGTCGACCAGCTCGCCTTCCCCGTCTGAGGCGCGCGACCCGGGGCGCGTCGCCCTCGTGGCCTGCGGGGCCATCGCGCAGCCGGCGGCCGAGGCGGCGGCCCGTCACGGGTGGCCGCTCGACGTCCACCCCTTGCCGCCGTTGTTGCACAACCGGCCCGAGCGCATCGCGCCGGCGGTGGCCGAGGCCGTCGCGGACCTGGGGTCGAGGTACGACCGCGTCGTCGTCGGGTACGCCGACTGCGGCACCTACGGGGCGCTCGACGCGGCCTGTCGCGAGCTCGGGGTGGAGCGGCTCCCGGGGCTGCACTGCTACGACCTGTTCGCGGGACCGGCGACCGTGGAGGCGCTGTCCGCGGAGGAGCCCGGCACCTACCTGCTCACCGACTTCCTCGTGCGGTCCTTCGCGCGGACGGTCGTGCGCGAGCTGGGGCTCGACCGCCATCCCGAGCTGCGCGACGACTACTTCCGCCACTACGCGCGCGTCGTCTGGCTCGTGCAGACGCGGGACCCCGCGGAGCAGGCGGAGCTGCGCGGGCTCGCCCAGGAGGCCGCGGAGTCCATCGGCCTGCCGCTCACGGTGCGGCACACCGGGTCCGGCGGGCTCGAGGCCGCCCTGGCCGCGCTGGTCAGCCCGCGGTGAGCGCGGCGGCCATCGCCCGCAGGTGCGCGGGCGAGGAGCCGCAGCACGCGCCGACGACGTCGATGCCGAGGTCGCGCAGCTCTCGCGCGTGGTCCGCCATCGCCTCGGGCCCGACGGTGTAGACGAAGCGGTCGCCGTCGAGCTCCGGCAGCCCGGCGTTGGACTGGGCGACGAGCAGCACCCCGTCCGGCCGCGCGGCCACGAGCTGCTCGGCGATGGTGCGCATCTCGTCCGGGCCGCGGCCGCAGTTGGCGCCGACCGCGTCGACGCCGTCCGCGGCGAGGGCGGCCACGGCGGCGGCCGGGGTCACGCCCATCATCGTGCGCAGGTTGGTGTCGAACGACAGCGTGACGACGAGGGGCAGCTCGGGGGCCTCGGCGCGGGCGGCGGCGACGGCGGCGCGTGCCTCCTCGAGGTCGCTCATCGTCTCGACGAGGAGCAGGTCGGCGCCGCCGTCGCGCAGGCCGCGGACCTGCTCGGCGAAGAGCTCGCGGGCGGCCTCGGGGGTCAGGGCGCCGAGCGGCTCGAGGAGCTCGCCGGTGGGGCCGATGTCGCCGGCGACGAGGGCGTCGTGGCGGCGGGCGACGGTGGCGCACAGGGCGGCCGCGGCGCGGTTGACCTCCTCGGCCTGCCCGGCGAGGCCGTGCTGGGCCAGCCGCGGCTCGGTGGCGCCGAAGGTGTTCGTCGTGAGCAGGCGGGCGCCGGCCACCGCGTACTCCTCGTGAAGGGCGGCGACCGCGTCGGGGTTCGTGAGGTTCCACGACTCGGCGCACTCGCCCATCGGCAGCCCCCGCTCCTGGAGCAGCCAGCCGTAGCCGCCGTCGGCGATGGCCGGGCGCCCGGCGAGGAGGGTGGTGAGTCGGTTGGTCACGTCGACCACGGTAGCGACTGTGCGGCGGTCATCCCGGCGGTCTGACCCGGGCGGACACGGCCTCGTCGAGCATCCGCCGTCGCCACGACTCGATGACCGCCACCTGGTTGAAGGTGAAGACGTGCAGGCCCTCGATGTCGAGCGCGGGGTTGGCGGCGAGCGCGGCGACCCGGCTGACGAAGCGGTCGGTCGAGAAGCCGGGGGAGGCGATGCGGGCGAAGACCGACTTCTGCTTGCGCAGGAAGCGCAGCGACTCGCCGACGCCGATCTTCGTCGCCATGCCGAGCAGCTTGGTGCGGTCGACCGGCCCGGGGACCCCGACGAGGATCGGCAGGGTGACCCCGCGGCGGCGGACGCGCTCGGTCCAGGTGCCGAGGTGCTCGGCGTCGAAGGTCATGTTGGACACGACGTGGGTGGCGTAGCGGCGCTTGTCCCACATCGACTGGACGGTGACGTCGTCGTCGATGCTCGGGTGCGACTCGGGGTAACCGGTGATGCCGACGTGGGTGAAGGGGTGCTCGAGCGCGGCGAGGTCCTGGAGGAGGTCGAGGGCGGAGGTGTAGTCGCCGGCCGGGGGGTCGGCGTCGCCGCCGGGGACGAACACCGCGGTCACCCCGGCCTCGGCCAGCCGGGAGACGACGTCCTCGAGCTCGGCGCGGCCGGTGACCATGCGCGCGGCGAGGTGCGGGACGACCCGGTAGCCGGCGGTCGCGAGGGCGACGGAGGTGTCGAGGGTGGCGGCCAGGCCCTTGCTCGGGGCGGCGGTCACGGTGACGGTGAGGGTGGGGGGCACGTGCTCGAGAACGGCCTCGGTGATCGAGGGAGTGGGCATCACCTCGTAGCGCGCCCCCTCGAGGAGGTGGGCGAGGGCCACGGTGGGGAGTTCGTTGCTCATCGTGCAACCCGTCTCGTCATACGCACCAACGGGAGCCAGCGTAGGGGCGGGGGTGCCTCGGGCGCCAGAGCCGTGTCGGGTGGTGGTGGCAGGCTGCCGGGATGGAGCAGCGGATCTCGTTCGTCACCCTGGCCGTCGCCGACCTCGCGACCTCGCGGCGCTTCTACGTCGACGGGCTCGGGTGGGTGCCCGAGCTGGAGGTCGACGGCGAGGTCGTGATGTTCCCGGCGGGGGAGCGGCTCGTGCTCTCGCTCTGGGACCGGGCGCACTTCGAGGCCGAGGTCGGCGGCGTCACGGTGAGTGGGCCCGGCCTGTTGCCGCTCACGCTGTCGCACAACGTCGAGACGCCGGCCCTCGTCGACGAGGTGCTGGCGCTCGCCGCGGCGGCCGGGGCGACGGTGGGGACGGGGGTCGAGCGGGAGTGGGGTGGCTACTCCGGCTACTTCGCCGACCCCGACGGCGTGCGCTGGGAGGTCGCCTGGAACCCGGGCCCGATCGGCCGCCGGGTCGTCCCGGGCACGGAGCCCGTCGTCCCGGGCTGAGGGGCGGTCAGAGACCGGCGGCGCGGCGGACCGGCGACTGGGTGCCGTAGTACGCCTGCAGGTTCTCCTGGAGGATGGAGCGGATGAGCGGGGCCTCCTCGGTCGCGATGCCCTGCGCCTCCTGGGTGTCCACGGCGACGAGGAGGTCCTCGATCTCGTGGGGGGTCCGGTAGTGCGAGAGGTCCTCGCGCAGCCGGCGGACCGCGGCGCGCTGCTCGCGGCGCTCACGGAGATCGTCCTTGACGGTGGTCCAGAGTGCGGTGGTGTTCGTCATGCATCCAGTGTGCGAGCGACGCCATCCATGCGTCCAATGAAAACGACGCAACCGTCACATGACGTATCGTCATGGGATGGACACCGAGTCGCTGCGCTGGTTCCAGCTCGTCGCCGACGGCTACACGGTCACCGAGGTGAGCGACGTCTTCGGCGTCAGCCAGTCGGGGGTCTCGCGCGCGCTGGCCCGGCTCGAGGACGAGGTCGGCACCCCGCTCCTGCACCGGCAGGGCCGGGTCCTGCGGATGACCTACGCCGGCTCGGCGTTCAAGCGCCACGTCGACGCCCTCGTCAACAACCTCGACGACGGCCTCGCCGCGGTCGGCGAGATCGTCGACCCCGAGAGCGGCGTCGTCACCCTCGCCTACCCGCTGAGCCTCGGCAGCTGGCTCGTCCCCGGCCTCGTCGGGGCCTTCCGCGAGCAGCACCCCCGGGTCCGGGTCGTCATCGAGCGCACCGCGGTCGGCGAGGACGGGCGCATCTCCACCCAGCTCGCGACCCGCCGCGCCGACCTCGAGCTGACCGCAGCCCGCGTCGCCGGCCAGGGCGTCGTGTGGCAGCACGTCCTCGACGAGCCCTTCGTCCTCGCCGTCTCCACCGACCACCCGCTCGCCGGCCGCTCCGAGGTCGCCCTCGCCGAGGTCGCCAGGGAGCCGTTCGTCCTGCGCGCCCCACCGTCGGGGATGCGCCAGCAGACGCTCGACCTCTGCCGGGCCGCCGGCTTCATCCCGGCCGTCGCGATGGAGGCCGAGGACCTGCCGACCATCCGCGGCTTCGTCGCGGCCGGTCTCGGGGTCTCCGTCGTCCCCGCGCAGGGCCTCTCCGTGCCGGCGACCTTCGCTCGCACCCGGCTCCTGCCCCTGACCGACGTCGGCGCGCACCGCGAGGTCGGGCTCGCGTGGGTCGACGGCCGCCCCCTCCTGCCGTCGGCCGAGGCGTTCCGCCGCTTCGTCCTCGCGTCCGGGCGCCGCCGCGCCGGATGAGAGGATCGGGCCGTCCCCGACGACGATCCGAAAGGGCCGCCCCATGGCGCCGAAGCGCAAGGCCACGATCATCGCCCTCGCCAACCAGAAGGGCGGGGTCGCCAAGACGACGTCCGTCGCCTCGCTCGGCGCCGCGTTCGCCGAGGCCGGCAAGCGGGTGCTGCTCGTCGACCTCGACCCCCAGGCCTGCCTGACCTTCAGCCTCGGCGTGGACCCGGACACCGTCGAGTCCTCCGTCCACGACGTCCTCCTCGGCGCCGCCGAGCTCGCCGACGTCGTCCAGACCTGCGCCGACGGTGTCGACCTCGTCCCCAGCTCGATCGAGCTCGCCGGCGCGGAGGCCGTCCTCCTCGGCCGGCCGGCGCGTGAGTACGTGCTCCAGGGCGCCCTCGACACCGTCCGCAAGGACTACGACGTCATCCTGCTCGACTGCTCGCCGAGCCTCGGCGTGCTCACCCTCAACGCGCTGACCGCCGCGCAGGGCCTCGTCGTGCCCATGCCCTGCGAGATGCTCAGCCACCGCGGCGTCGGCCAGCTGCTCGACACCGTCGCCGACGTCAAGAAGATCCTCAACAAGAAGCTGCGCGTCATCGGCATCCTCCCGACGCTGTACGACGGTCGCAGCACCCACGCGCGCGAGGTCCTCGAGGACGTCGGCCAGCGCTACGGCCTGCCGGTGCTCAGCCCCCCGATCCCCAAGACCGTGCGCTTCGCCGAGGCCCCGGCCGTCGGCCGCTCGATCCTCTCGACGGCGCGCTCGAGCAAGGGCGCCACGGCCTACCGCGAGGTCGCGGCGGGGCTGCTCGAGACACTCTGACCGTATTCCCCGAGCGGCGGTGAGATCGCTCATCGTCGAATGTTTGTCCAGAGTTTGACCGCGGGTGGGGGAGGCGTCCTAGCCTGCTGGGATGACGACAACCACCCCTGCACTCATCGCCGACTCCGCGACCTCCGGCTTCCGCCAGGGCACCATCGAGCGGCGCGACCTGCGACCGGACGACATCCGCATCGCCATCGCCTTCGCCGGCATCTGCCACTCCGACATCCACACCGCCCGTGAGGAGTGGGGCCCCGCCCACTTCCCCCTGACCGTCGGCCACGAGATCGCCGGGACGGTCGTCGAGGTCGGTTCCGACGTCACCCGCCACTCGGTCGGTGACCGCGTCGGCGTCGGCTGCCTCGTCGACTCGTGCGGCGAGTGCGAGCAGTGCAAGGACGGCATGGAGCAGTTCTGCGTCAAGCCCTCCGTCGGCACGTACAACGCCCAGGGCTACGACGGCGAGTGGACGATGGGCGGCTACGCCCAGGAGGTCGTCGTCTCGGAGCGCTTCGTCCTGCGCATCCCCGACGGCATCGAGCTCGACGTCGCCGCCCCGCTGCTCTGCGCCGGCATCACGACCTACTCGCCGCTGCACCGCTGGGGCGCCGGCACGGGCAAGCAGGTCGCCATCGTCGGTGTCGGCGGCCTCGGCCACATGGGCGTCAAGATCGCCGCGGCGATGGGCGCGACCGTCACGACCATCTCGCGCAGCGACGCGAAGGCCGCGGACGCCATCGGCCTCGGCGCGACCGCGCACATCGCCTCGAAGGACGAGGAGGCGATGGAGGCCGCCAAGGGCACCTTCGACATCATCCTCAACACGGTGAGCGCCGACATCCCGATCGCCGACTACGTCGCGCTGCTCAAGCCGGCCGGTGTCGTCGTCAACGTCGGCCTCCCGCCGGCCCCCTACGAGATCCCGCCGGGCGCCCTCATCGGTGGCAACCGCGCGGTGGCCGGCTCGCAGATCGGTGGCATCGCCGAGACCCAGGAGATGCTCGACTTCTGCGCCGAGCACGGCATCGCCGCGACGATCGAGGTCGTCGACGCCGCCGACGTCGACGCCGTCTGGGACCGCGTCGTCGACGGTGACGTCCGCTACCGCGCCGTCATTGACACGAGCACCATCACCCCGCAGGACTGACCCGGCCCACCCCGCGCGAGAGGGGCCGCATCCCACCCGGGATGCGGCCCCTCTCGTCGTGCGTGGGGAGGTGCGGGCTCAGCCCTGCGCGCCCTCGCCGGCCGGCTTGCCGCCCTGGGTGCGGCGGCGGTTGCGGCTGCGCCGGGGGCGCTCGCCGCCCTCGGTCGGGCGGTCGGACGAGCGACCCTCACCGCGGCCGCCGTCACGCCCGCCACGGCCGGAGTCACGCCCGCCGTCACGCCCGCCGTCACGGCCTGCGCGACCACCGTCGCGACCGCCGCGGCCACCACGACCACCGGACTTGCCGGTCTCGCCGAGGTCCTCGAGCACCTCGGCGTCCAGGCCCTCGCGGGTGCGCTTCGCGCGCGGCAGGCGGCCCTTGGTCCCCTCGGGGATCGCGAGGTCGGTGTAGAGGTGCGGCGAGGAGGAGTAGGTCTCGACCGGCTCGGGGATGCCGAGGTCGAGCACGCGGTTGATCATCCCCCAGCGGTGCAGGTCGTCCCAGTCGACGAAGGTGACCGCGGTGCCGGTGTTGCCGGCGCGGGCGGTGCGCCCGATGCGGTGCAGGTAGGTCTTCTCGTCCTCGGGGCACTGGTAGTTGATGACGTGCGTGACGTTCTCGACGTCGATGCCACGGGCCGCGACGTCGGTGGCGACGAGGATGTCGACCTTGCCGTTGCGGAACGCGCGCAGCGCCTGCTCGCGCGCGCCCTGGCCGAGGTCACCGTGGATGGACGCGGCCGCGAAGCCGCGCTCGACGAGCTCGTCGGCGACCTTGGCGGCGGTGCGCTTGGTGCGGCTGAAGACGATGGTCAGACCCCGGCCCTCGGCCTGCAGCATGCGCGCGAGCATCTCGACCTTGTCCATCGCGTGCGCGCGGTACACGTGCTGCTCGACGGCCTTGACCGTGTGCGCGTTCTCCTGGTCGTCGCCCATCGCGCGGATGTGCGTCGGCTGGTTCATGTAGCGGCGGGCCAGGGTGACGACGGCGCCCGGCATGGTCGCCGAGAAGAGCATCGTCTGGCGGCCGGCCGGCGTCATCGCGAGGATCTTCTCGACATCGGGGAGGAAGCCGAGGTCGAGCATCTCGTCGGCCTCGTCGAGGACGACGATGCGCGCGTGGCCGAGGTCGAGGTGGCCCTGCTGGGCGAGGTCGATGAGGCGGCCCGGGGTGCCGACGACGACCTCGACGCCCCGCTTGAGCGCCTCGACCTGGGGCTCGTAGGCCCGGCCGCCGTAGACGGTGAGGACGCGGATGCCGCGCTTCGCGCCGGCGCGCTCGAGGTCGCCGGCCACCTGGACGGCGAGCTCGCGGGTCGGGGCGACGGCGAGGGCCTGCGGCTTGCCCGCGGCCGGGAGGCCGGCGAACGCGTCGTCACCGGGGGCGACGACGCGGTTGAGGATCGGGATGCCGAAACCGAGGGTCTTGCCCGTGCCGGTCTTGGCCTGGCCGATGATGTCGTGGCCGCCGAGCGCGACCGGCAGCGTCATCGCCTGGATGGGGAAGGGGCTCGTGATGCCGTGCCCGACCAGCGCCGCGACGATGTCGGGGTGGATCGGGAAGTCCGAGAAGCTCGGGGTCGGCTCGGTCGGGGCGGCCTGCGGTTCGGCCTGGGCGTCGGTGACGTCGGTCATGGACTCTCTTCTTCGGTCGGCGGGCGCGCGGGGCGCACCAGCGCAGAGGCTGCGGGCCGATCGGAGGTCATCGGGGGCGGTCGCGGCGTCCGGGGACACCGGGCGTCCGCCCATCAAGGTCACTACACGGGTGCGAGCCGACCGGGCACCGTGGTCGCCGCCACTCTACCGTTAGGCTCCGACGCATGGACGCGGACGGGGCCCAGGAGCACGGCTACGACGCCGCCGTCGTCGACCTCCTCGGGGTGCTGGCCTACGGCGAGCTGACCGCCTTCATGCGGATGGCGGCCGACTGCGACCTCGCCCCGACGCTCTCGCTGAAGTCCCGGATGGGACGCCTCGCGACGACCGACTTCCAGCACTACGAGCGCCTCAGCGCGCACCTCGCGGGCCTGGGCGTCGACCCGGAGGCGGCGATGGCGCCCTTCGTCGCGCCGTTCTCCGCCTTCCACGAGCGCACCCGCCCGCGGGGGTGGCTCGAGGGCCTCGTCAAGGCGTACGTCGGCGAGGGCATCGCCAAGGACTTCTACCGCGAGATGTCGGCGTTCGTCGACGAGGAGACGCGCGGCGTGATGCAGGACGCCCTCGACGACGGCGGGCACGCGGAGTTCGTCGTCCAGATCGTCCGCGACAGCATCCGCACCGACCGCACGGCCGCGGGCCGACTCGCCCTGTGGGGGCGACGGCTGCTCGGCGAGGCGCTCTCGCAGGCCCAGGCCGTGGCCGTCGAGCGCGACGCGATGGCGGCGCTGCTCGTCGGGGGAGGGCTCGACCTCGGCGAGGTCGGTCGGATGTTCACCCGGCTCACCGAGAACCACCAGAAGCGGATGGCCCGGATGGGTCTGGAGGCCTGAGCGGCCCCTCCTGCGCACGACGACGGCCCCCGCCACGTGGCGGGGGCCGTCGTCGTGCGGGTGTCGGTCAGGCGCGGGTGCGGGGAGCGCCGCCGCGGGAGGCCATGACGCGCTCGTAGATCACGACGAGGACGGCCGCGACGATGACGGAGATGACCCAGCGCAGCCAGTCGATGCCACCGGTGGTGCAGACGCCGATCTGGGCGGAGAGCCAGTAGCCGATGAGGGCGCCGACGATGCCGATGACGACGGTGACGACCATGCTGATCGCCTGCCGGCCGGGGAGGACGAGGCGGGCGAGGACGCCGATGACGGCGCCGAAGATGATGGTGCCGATCCATCCGCCGACGCCCGACGGGGCGCAGCTGGCGGCCATGGGAAGGAGCTCGGTCATGCGGTTCTCCCGTTCCGGGCCCGAGGGCCCCGTCACACGTGCCCGGATCTCGGGCACGACGCGACGCTAGACCTTCGACGAAGATTCGTCAAACCTTCGACAGGATGGGTCGGAACGAAGGATCGGCGCAGGTCAGCGCCGGTGTGCGTCAGATGCCGAAGCCGACCTTGCCCTTGTCGGTCTCGCCGACCTGGATCCAGCCGACCGAGCGACCCGGCACGAGGACCGTGCGGCCCTTGGTGTCGGTGAGGCGCAGGATCCCCTCCGGGGTGGCGAGGGCGGCGTCGACGGCCGCGGCGACCTCGTCCGCGTCGGCGTTCGTCTCGAGGCTGAGCTCGCGGGCGACGTTCTGGACACCGATGGTGACCTCCACGGGGCACGCACCTTTCGTCGGTCTCGCGGGCCGGGGCCCGCTCGGATGGGTACTCGCGCTCAGGCTAACCCGCGACGCGTCGGGGCTGTTCCGGTGCTCGGGCGTGTTCGCCGAGGGCGCAGCGCAGCGGTCGTCAGGACCCGACCTTCGGGAAGGAGCCGAGCCCGCGCCAGGCGAGCGTGCTGATCGTGGCGGCGGCCTCGGCCTCGGGGATGTCGCCGTCCTGGGCCAGCCAGTGCCGGGCCGCCACCTGGGCCATCCCGGCGAGGGCGGAGCCGAGGAGGAGCGCCCGCTCGTCGTCCGCACCGGTGTCCTCGGCGATGACCTCGGCGATGGCCTCGGCACAGGCGAGCTCGACGGCGTCGAGCCGCGCGCGGACCTGCGGGACGCTCGTGAGGTCGGACTCGAAGACCATGCGGAAGGCGGCGTCCTCGCGCGTCACGAAGTCGAAGTAGGCGGCGACCGTCGCCCGGACGCGGGCCTCGTTGTCGCCGGCGTCGGTCCCGAGCGCCCGGCGCACGAGCTGCTCGAGGGTGTCGCAGTGGGTGTCGAGGAGGGCCAGGTAGAGGTCGAGCTTGCCGGGGAAGTGCTGGTAGAGGACGGGCTTGGAGACGCCGGCGCGGTCGGCGATCTCGTCCATCGCGGCCGCGTGGTAGCCGGACTGGACGAACACGGCCTGGGCGGCCTCGAGCAGCTGGGCGCGGCGCTCGCTGCGCGGCATCCGCGAGCTGCGAGGGGTCGTGGTGCTGGTCATGGGGTCCTCCGGTCGTGGCGTCGCGCGTCATCCTACGGACGGGTAGGTCGTGGCCGGGGGCTGTGCCCCGCGCCGGTGTTAGGTTCGCCGTATGGCGCGTCCCCCGCTGGTGCCGCCCGGGCCCGAGCTCACCGCCGCAGAGCGGACCCGCTTCGCCCGCCACCTCCTCCTGCCCGACCTCGGGCTCGACGGCCAGCGCCGCCTGCGCGCCGCGCGCGTCCTCGTCGTCGGTGCCGGGGGGCTGGGGTCGCCCGCGCTGCTCTACCTCGCCGCGGCGGGGGTCGGCACGATCGGGGTCGTCGACGACGACGTCGTCGAGTCGACCAACCTCCAGCGCCAGGTGGTGCACGGTGTGGACGACGTCGGTCGCGCCAAGGTCGACTCCGCCGCGGACGCCGTGGCGGCGATCTCGCCCGACACGGTCGTCGTGCGGCACCGCGAGCGGCTCGACGCCGTGACGGCGATGGAGGTGCTCGCGGACTACGACCTCGTCCTCGACGGCGCCGACAACTTCCCGACGCGCTACCTCGTCGGCGACGCGTGCGCCCGGCTCGGCATCCCGCACGTCTGGGGGTCGGTCTACCGGTTCGACGGGCAGGTGTCGGTGTGGTGGGCCGGCGAGGGCCCCTGCTACGCCTGCGTCTTCCCGCAGCAACCGCCGCCGGACGCCGTGCCCTCGTGCGCGGTCGGCGGGGTGCTCGGCGCGGTGTGCGCGTC
This sequence comes from Phycicoccus jejuensis, assembly GCF_000720925.1. Lineage (GTDB taxonomy): Bacteria > Actinomycetota > Actinomycetes > Actinomycetales > Dermatophilaceae > Phycicoccus > Phycicoccus jejuensis. The sequence continues at coordinate 60,923 of NZ_JOEE01000012.1, forward strand.
GGTGGGGTCCGTCATGGCGACCGAGGCCGTCAAGCTCGTCACGGGGTCGGGGGAGGTGCTCGTCGGCCGGCTGCTCGTCCACGACGCGCTGCGCCAGACGTGGGACGCGGTGCCGGTCCGGCGCGACCCGGGCTGCGCGGTGTGCGGCGCCTCGGCCGACGCGACGCGTCCGCTCGGGTGGGCGACGCAGCGTGAGGATGCCTGTGCTGCAGGTGATCTGGCGGACGATGGCTCGCTGGGTCGTCCCGAGGTCGGGGTCGAGGAGCTCGCCCGCCTGCTCGCCGAGCGTGACGCGGGGCGGGCCGACTTCGTCCTGCTCGACGTCCGCGAGCCGGGGGAGCGCGACGTCGCGGCCATCCCGGGCTCGGTGCTGCTGCCGGTCGGTGAGGTGCGTGCCGGGGCGTCCGTGCCCGGGGGCGACGGGCGCCGGGTCGTCGTGCACTGCAAGGCCGGTGGGCGCTCGGCGGAGGCCGTCGACCTGCTGCGGGCTCGCGGCGTCGACGCGTGGGACGTGCCCGGCGGCATCCTCGCGTGGTCGCGCGACGTCGACCCGTCGGTGCCGGGGTACTGACGGTGGCCGACGACGGTGCGGGCGACCTGGAACGGTTCGTCGAGGCGCAGGACTCGGGTGGGACGTACTCCGCGGCGCTGGCCGAGCTGCGCGCCGGCCGGAAGCGCTCGCACTGGATGTGGTTCGTCCTGCCCCAGGTGGCCGGGCTCGGACGCAGCGCGACGGCGCAGCACTACGGCGTGCGCGGCGTGGGGGAGGCTCGGGAGTACCTCGCCCACCCGGTGCTGGGGCCGCGGCTGCACGAGTGCGTCGAGGCCCTGCTCGCGCTGCCGGGGTCGGACGCCGAGGCGGTCCTCGGCGGCATCGACGCCGTCAAGCTGCGCTCCTCGATGACCCTGTTTGCGGTGGCTTCCGGTCCGGGAGAGGACACGCCCTTCCGGGCGGCGCTCGAGCAGTACTTCGGCGGCACCGAGGACCCCGAGACGCTGCGCCTCCTCTGAGCCGGGCGGTGTGAGCACGAGTTGCTCGGTGCGGGATCCTGCTGTGCGCGAGCTCGATTGGTTGTCCACAATGCTCTTGGGACCCTTGTCTGTCGAACACGTGTTCGGTACACTGAGACATGGACACCGAGACCCTCTCCCGCCGCATCGCGGCGCTGCGCGAGGAGTGCGCGCGGCTGGGGGCCGAGCTGGTCGAGGGTGGTCACGTCCTGTCGTCGGAGGAGGCGTTCGCGCTCGCGGGGGAGCTGCAGGGTGTCGTGAACGCGGCCGAGGGGGCCACGGCGGTGGCGGGGGCGTGGGGCGCCAGGGTGGAGACGACGGTGCGCTCGGGCTCGTGGGAGCGGGTGCACCCGGTGGGGTTCGTCGACGCGATGGCCTCGACGCGGATGTCGCTCGCGACGGGGC
>NZ_JOEE01000013.1 GCF_000720925.1 Phycicoccus jejuensis
CCGCAAGACCCTCGGATGGAAGACACCCGCCGAAGCCCTCGACGAGCTACTGTCCCAACATCATTCAGTCGGTGTTGCGACCACCGGTTGAGTCCGGTCAGTACACCTCGTGGGTCTTCGGTCACCGCCTGCGCGACGCCGGCCTGCTCGGCTCGATGGGCCGGGTCGCCTCGTCAGTGGACAACGCCCTCATCGAGTCGTTCTGGTCCACCATGCAGCGCGAGCTGCTCGACCGCCGCCCCTGGACCTCACGCGTGGAGCTGGCCGCGGCGATCTTCGAATGGATCGAAGGCTGGTACAACCCCCGCCGGCGGCACTCCACCCTGGGGTACCTGTCCCCGCACGAGTACGAAGCCCTTCACACCGCCGCCATCACCGCGGCATGATCACCACACCGAAACTGTCCGGGAAACCGGGTCAGGCTCCGGGGCGCGTTAGGAGCGCGAGTTTGGCGAAGTCGGATCGGCGGCGAGCCGGTTGGGCGCTCAGCTTCACTTCGACGACGATTAGGTTGGGCGTCTCACTTCTTGGGGGGTCGGCGCTGACTAGGCGCTCGTGGAATACCAGATCGGGGATGAACAAGCGCTATGTCGGGGTTGCTGTCGGCTCGTCATTTGCCGGCTTAGGGCCCGGCGGGGCGATGTAGGGCTTGATGACCCTTCGAGACTTCGCCATGGCCCCTGCCCGGCTGTACTCCACGTCCCACGTGTGGGCATTGAGCGCTGGGGGCGCGTCGCGGTCTCTCGAAGAGCCGCACAAGATGCGAGTGCAGTCGTGCCACGACGCCACGTTCGGTGGTGGCCACGATCGGGCCCGCTCCTTGTAAAGGGTGCTAAGGGCGTTGGAGATCCGTTGCAGCAGGATAGTTTCGAGCTGGTTGCGCGGTGGGGGAAGCGATCCACACTGCATGATCGCACCGACCGCGCGGCTTGCGAGCGCACCTCGATTTCCGCTGTGCAGGGACCGACCACCAGTACATGGGGACCCGCCCAGCCCATGGCGCCAATTTCCTCCCGCTGATGAGCGCACGTCCATTCGTAGGCAGCGGCAGCCACGAGCATGCTGGCGAACAGGCGCCAGGAAGGAGCCTCCTGATCAGGCCGCCTGACCCAAACGCTCACCAATCGGTGCAGCTGTCCCCCGGAGGCGGTCGTGCCGTCGATCTCGGACTCGTTGGTCAATCCAGAGGTCATGTCGGGTGCTTGCCCGCGAGGCGTTGCTGGACGCCAACCCCCGCGCGCAGCTTGCTCTTCCACTTCATTTCGCCAACGGCGTAGTGTCTGCTCTCATGGTGAGAACTCAGAGCGAAGCGCGGGCGGCGACCGGCGGACCCCAGTCGTCGAGACCCGCCCGTGTCGACGGCACGCCGGCGTATAGAGGGCTACACTCAAGGCTTCGACTCACGCTGGGGTGTTCTGGCGTGGATGGGCGGGTCTCGTGATGTGGTGGCGAAAGGTGCGCCCCGCGGCGCAAGGGGGGGAGGTGGTGGTCCTAGCCAGGGCGCTTGCAGAGGATCTGAGCCTGCTCGCTCGGCAGGGGCGTGCGCCTTCTGTGGGCTTGGCCGAGAGCGCAAAAATGCTGGCGGCGATGGCGACGGTCTCTGTCGCACGCGAGGGGGGCATACTCAACGTCCACCTTGTGGCGGGCCAGGTCGAGGATGTCGTCTCGCGTCTGGCGTGGCTGATCGCCGATACCCAACGGCGCGGGGGGAAGGTGGGTGACGAGGTCATCGAGCTTGTATGGGAGTTGTCAACCATGGTCGAGGAGCTGGTTGATGGCCTTCGGCCCGAAGGTCAGCAGCGTCGATTCTGATCGGGGTCTCTCTCAGGCGGCGAGGGCCCGAGCAGCATCGGTGTCCAACGCCTTCGCCAACTCTCGCATCGAAGGTTCGGCCTCCGCGCACCCCTGCGCGGCGTGGGTAGCGTTGATCACCGAGGATGGCGCCCCGGGTGATTCAGAGCGTCGCAAAGCGCTTGCAGGCGCATCTGAGGACATGTCAGCCGAGCCAGAGCTCTTTGGCTACTTCGCTCAGGGAGTGATTGTGTAGACGGCTATCCGTCTAGTCTGTGCGCATGACAGGCGATCGCAAGATGGCAGTTGGGCAGATGCTGCTTGGAGGGGCGCTGCGTGCACGTCGGTTGGAGCTTGGCTGGGGCCTGAGTGACATGGTGGAACGGACCGGGATGTCGATGAGCTTTATCTCCGAGGTCGAACGCGGCCGCAAGACGCTTTCGCTGGAATCGCTCGTCGTCTTCGCCGGGGCGCTGGAGCTGACGGTGGTCGAACTGCTCACGGGCGTCTACCCGTTCGACGATGTGCGCGAACCGAAGGTTGTGGAGCCGCCCCTAGACGGTCGTATCGCCCGCTGGCAGCAGGGCAGCATCTAGCCCCGCGGCGTAGGCGAGCCTGCTTCACCCGCCACTCCCGACGCCAGAGCTTCGGTGAGGGGCGGGAGGCGGACGGTTAAGGGACGGTTTCTCAGTCTTCGTCGGGCTCAACGGGAATTCCGCCGAGGTGGCGGGCGCAGTCCAGGCAGCCGGTCAAGGCGCCGTACGCCCGTGTGGCGTCACGTCCGTGGGGACACGGCTTATCGAGGTCGGCGAAGACCGCGTGCACGGCCGGCGCGATGTCGTGCACCGTGCGGGACTGGTCGGCCGCGAGGAGAGTGTGGGCCAGGGGGAGTGCGTGCCCTGGAAACGCGACCCCGGCTTCGGCCAGCCGAGTGAGGCGCTGATCCTCCGCGAACCTTCGGCGGTCATGGGCCGTCAATACTCGATTCCAGCTGGCTGACTGCTGCACTCGTCGCTGCAGGCTCGCCGTGCGACCCAAGGCGTCGCCAACCTCCTGCCATGCGCACAGCGAGACGACCGCGGCATGCCAGGACGGATCAGTCCACAAGGTGCGCAGGCTCTGCCGCGCGCATCGTAGGACTTCACTGTGGTGGCTCACGTACGTCGAATCTGCGATCTGCTGCCGCTGGCGCTCGCCCAGATGGAGGTTGATGCGGCGGCTCCACTCACCATCGGCCTCAAGGGGGTGGTCCACGGAGAAGAGGTAGCTCGAACGGCCGACCGAGATGTCGCCACCGACGCGCAAGACGAGCACGCGGCTGAGGCTGATGGTCACGGGGAAGTGCTGGCCCAGCACCTCCACGAAAGCCTCGGGGTACAGCGTGGGTAGCGGCAGCATCATCATGCAGCCGCACCGTCGCAACATGCCGTGGCCGCGCAATCGCCTACGGACCGGCAGGCGCACGGCGTCGCCCCTCGAGCAGTTCCAGCTTTGCAGAGAGCCCAGCCGACGGAGTCTCGAGCGCAGCGCGCATTATTCGCCCCTTGCGTAGTATTACAGCCGTGCATCACCGTCCCCATGGCTGCGGCGTTCAGGGGCGCGCCCTCTCGGGTCCGTGTGTATAGAGGACTGCACGCTGTGGCATGGGCGCATGTCCTCCCCGCCGCGACGTGCCGGAGCCCGGCGCGGGGTGCTCTCGCGTGAGGTGCGCCAGGCGTTGCGCGCCGAGACCAGGCGCCTGGACGACATGAGCGACCCACTGCGACAGGCGAAAGCCGTCGGTGACTTCTTCGCTGCCTTGGACGGCGAGCTGGAGGCGGTGGCGATAGTGCGGCTCCAGGCGGTGCGCGAGCTGCGAGCCATGGGCTGGTCCTATGACCGGATCGCGCGGGAGACGGGCCTGTCGAAAGGCCGCGTCGCGCAACTGGTGAGGGACCCGCGCGGACGATGAGTGGGCCGGTTCAGCTCACGAGCCGGAGCCAGAGGATCATGTGTCCGACTCACCCGTGATCGGGCGAACTGGCAGGGGCGGCTCTGGTGGGGAGGTCGGACCCGAGCCGGTCGCCCAGGGTCGAATGGACAGGGCCGCTCGCGTGTCGACGACAACAGTCAGCTCTGGTCGCCCCACTGCGCGACATACGAAGCTGGCAGTCCCGTCCAGACAGGGCCACAGCAGAACCTCCTCGACTCGCCAATGCGCCTGCGAGGGTTCTGTGATTGCTTGAGAGAGAGCGGTCCGGAGGTATGTGCGGGCATCCAGGTTGAGGATGTGCAGCGAGCTTGCATCTCGGATGGCCCAGCTGCCTGTCATCCCGGGGGTCAGATGGCTGACCGGTGCCGGGCCGCCAGGTGAGCTCTGGGGGAGTGGTGAGAGCCGCTCGAGGTGGTCCACCGGCGTGGTGGTTCGGACGGTGCTGGTCCCGTCTGCGCGGACGACGAGAACCAATGAAAGCGACTCTCCGATGCCGATCGGGCCCCACGCCTGCAGTGGCAGCACCTCGTCGTCTCGTCGTAAGTGGGCGGCCGGCCATGCAAGGCCCGGCTCCGTGCGTCGTGAACGCGTGACGGTCAGTGCATCCAGGTCCAGCTGGTAGACGGCGCTCTGGGTTTGTACCAGCCAGCGACCGGCCATCGGCATGAGGCGCAGACGTTCGGGCTTGGGGGGCGGGGGAGGCTGCATGGTGCTAGCTGACCTGCTGGATCGCGATGATGGTTGCGCTCTGGCGCCACTGCTCGGTCGACTCGTCAAGGGGGTCGTGGCAGGTGAGGTAGCTGACCCGGCCGACGCGTGGCCAGCGCAGCACCTGATGGATCTGTAGGGGCCTGCCGTCGTAGGCCATGGCTGTCGCGGATGGTCCCGGCAGCCGGGTGTAGGTGTTGGCGTCAAGGTCCCAGAGGTGGGTCGAGGTCAGCGTCCGGACAGCCCACGCTCCGCCTGCGCTGCGGGCGAGCGGCGACTCCTGGAACACCTCAGGCTCCACCCGCGTGAGACGCCGCACGCGAGCGGTGATGTGCTCCCGATGGGCATCGCCACACCCCAGCAATAAGGAGAGCTCCCTACCGGGCGTCATCGGCCCGTGCTCGAGCAGCCGCAGGACGATGCCGTCCAGCTCTGGTGCCGCTGAGCCGGTTACCGGCCGCCCCCGACGGTCCAGCGCGGGAAGCCGCACCGCTTGCTGCTGCTCGAGGTCGAGCAAGTACAGGGCTGGGTCGGTCAGGACCGCCCAGATGCCGCGTCTTGTCGCCTCAGCCACCCGTTCCCTCCCGACCTCGGTTGTCGCTTGTCCTCCACGCGGCAGCCGGTGTGGCTGCTGTGGAGGGCATCTCGAGCAGCGTCATCACGCCTTTGAGAACTTCAGGCGGCATCCCTGCGACTCGAGCCTGTCGCACGAGGTCGTCCGCCTCTGCGGCGGCGTTGCGTGCTGCCAGTTCGGACTCCACCAGGGCTCCGAGCAGGGCCCAGGCGCGGAAAGCCGTCGCGCGGCGGCCGTCGTGGAAACGGTCGGTGCGGGTCGGTGCCGTCGCCTGCTCCCACGCCGTCGGCTCAGGCACTGGGTAGACGCCTGTGCCGTCGCAGGTTGAGCACGCCGCCCCAGTGAAGTCCTGAGGGCGCAGGAGTGCGGTGATGCGGAACGAGCCGCCGACGATCAGCTCCAAGGTGCAGTCGACGCAGTAGGCGACGTCGGCTTCGGCGGGTCCGCCATCACCGAGGAAGATCCCGACCGCAGCGGCGGGCACGAGGTGGTGGTCCCAGCTCTCACAGTGCCTGGGAGGTGCTGTGTCCTCATGGTGGGGCTTGAACGTGCTCACACCGCTATATTACGCCAACAGCGAAGTGTGAAGGTGCTGGCGCGTCGAGACGGACCGAGAGGGCTTCTTGGGGCGTGGTTTATGTGTGTTCGCGCTCGAGGCAGCCTCGGGGGTCCCGCATGCTCGGTCGATACCGCGTTCGGCTCGCGCCTGGGTGCGGCGACCCCTTCGGGCGGGACCACGGCACGTGCTCGCTGTAGGCGGGGAGGAGCCCGGCATCGCGCCAGCCGAGTCAGCCGATCTCGTTGTCGACGCCAGCTGCGGGGCCGGGCGGACGCGCGTCGCGTCAGTCAGCCTGGGTCGCCTCCGCCTTCTCGCTCCTCCTTGCGGAGCGAGCGAGCCACCACCGGCGCACGGACTGAAAGCACCAAGCACCCTCAGCCACGAGTGCGATGCCGACCAGACCCACCCCGCACACAAGGAGGACCAACGCCGACACGACCCGTACCCCGGACAGGGAGAGCGAGGAGACACCCCCCACGTACGGCGCGAGCGAAAGAGCACCCAAGCCCAGCGCTGCAAGAGCTAGGACCATCGAGTGCAGATCTGGTTCCCTGGCCTTCAAGGCCTCCCGCTCCACGTGCCGCTCGACGACCGTCAGCCACCGTTCGCGCTGGGTTCCGTCCAACATCTGCAGAACCTCGAGTGCACGCTTCGTGGCGTCGTGACGAGCGGCCACGTGACGGGAGGCAACCCATGAGGACACCACGGCAACAGCGATCCCGGAGAGGGCAACCAAGATCGGCTCGGTCGTCGACATGCCGCCATCCTCGCGCAGCGTCCCCACGCTCGCCCATGCCCGCAAGCCCGCGTGTCGGGGACTGCGACTGACGGGCCGACTGCGCACTCGAGGCACACGACCTGTGGCTGATTGACGCGACGTTCCCGCACGGCACCGTTCAGCCCATGACAACACACGCGCACCGCGCCGACCCGTCCATGACCCCCGACTGCCCGCGATGCGGCGAAGCCGAGTACCTGACCAACGTGCAGGAGACCGAGCGCGTCAGCCGCTACGGCATCCTGGGGCGCGACCACGACGGACTGCTCGTCTTCGATGACGAGGTCGTCACTGCCGAGGTGTACCTCGACAACTACCTCGAGTGCGAGCAGTGCGGCTGGCAGGACCGGGGGAGCGACTGGGCTGAGCGCCTTTAGGCCCCCGGGCGGAGTCGTGCCTCCATCGCCAGGTGCAAGCCAGCGAGCGGCGGCTTGCCGAGGCCACAGCAAGAAGGGCATCGTCTCCAAGCTCCGTCACCGACCTTGCGGCTGGCCCGTATCCCCGCCAAGAGCCACTGACGATAATCCTTCAGGCGCGGCCCGTTGCGCGTGCGCCCCGACCCCGGGTGCACCGAAATGGGCTCGTCTGGGTGCCCGGAACCACACCGAGCTCGAACGGCTCGTCTGGGTGCCCGGAACCACACCGAGCTCGAACGGCTCGCCCGGCACTGGGCCGAGAGTCCGTCGCGCTCACCGCGCACCGAGCGCGCACCCCTTTGGGGGGAGGGTCGTCAAGGCCACGAGCCGCTTCTCACCTTTCCGCCGACCGCCAGACAGCTGGGTTGCCCCCATTGATGGGTATCGGTCCTCTTGGAAGAGCGACGGGCGAGGTGGGTTAAGGACCGCGGTCGTGGTGCCCGGGTGAGGGTATCGGTGAACGCGACCAGGTCTTGCACCACGGCGCCACACGGGCCCGACAAGGCTGGGACCCGTGTCCCGCAAAGGGAATTTTCGCCGCGTAGATTGAGGCCGTGCACCATTGCAGCTGTCTCGCAACGAATCACTGCTGAGTTCGGCCTGCTGGCCCGCGTCGTCCGGCGCCTCACCGGCACTACGGATCCTTGGTGAGGGCGGCAGACCCAGACTTGGCAGATGTCGAGCGGATGGAGGGCAGTTCGCGGCGTCGCGGACCCAGCGACTCCGTTGGTGCGCACCAAGCGTCACCCGCTGCCCGGGCCCGTCCGAGGGGCAGGCGGCTGTGGCCACCAACCATGGACCGGGGCTCCCGGGATCGCCCCCGCAACTGGGACCGCTGCGGCGCCAACCCGCCCTCGCGCTGTCGACGCACTCCATGGCGGCCAGCTCATCAGCAAGGTCGGGGACACAGACGCCACTTGCGCGACCACCGGCACCGAGTGCCATGCGGGGGGTCGCGCCCCACTTCGCCTTCGGCGCCGGCATCGTCGACGTGCGGCGCATCAGAAGCTACGGTGTGCCGCGGCCGCCTGAAGTTGGTCGTTCGGCAGGTTCGGGTCCACCCGGCAGGCGGCGAACTGCAGACGTTGGAGAAGATCGGAGGACGGGCTGGCGGGAGTGACCTGCCCGCTGCTGAGGTCCACACGAAGGACGACAGAGCCTTGCCGACTTGGCGCCGAGGGGGCGAGACAGGCCACCACGGCGACGAGCTCCGCCTCGAGACCCCGGCTGAGGCCGACCTTGGGGTTGAGTCGGATGCGGACCGTGCCGTTCTCGGCCGTGCGAGGGGACCGTCCCAGCTGCTCCACCGGTGGCTCACCGGGCGGGTTCGGCACCGGCGCGAGTGCGAAGCCGACCATGGGCGTGCCTTGCGGTGCGGCCTCAATTCCGAGCGTGCCGTCCTTGAGCCGCTTTGTGACTGGCGCACGCGCCAGCTTAGCGGTGCGGGCGAATGCGGGACAGCTGTCCTCGGGCTTGGCCCCGAGCTCCCTCTCCGGCGAGAGCGCGAACAGCTTGGCGGCCGCTACGTAGTCGTCGCGGTGCCGCAAGCGGTACCAGCGGACATCAGGCAGCGGGATCTGGCTGTCCTGGACCGGCTCACCGATGCAGAAGCCGTCCACGCCCACGGCGCACTCGTCAGCGAACCGTCCCGTCAGCGGGTACACGGTCCCGGGTCCCTCTCTAGCGTTCAAGCCCTGACTGCCGGTGCGAGCCGTCATGGCAGCGCCGTTGACGGGTACCCCGTCGCAGCCGGCCAGGTCCAGCTGGGACGGGTACCCCGTCGCAGCCGGCCAGGTCCAGCTGGCGGGGAACGGGGGGCGCGACCAGCCCGACAGCGGTCACGGCCGCGACCGGCACCGCGATGAAGGCTCCGATGGCGTTCGCGCGTGAGACTGGCCGCGGCTGGCCGTCTGAGTGGCCAGCTGACGTGTATCGCTCTCGCCACGCCCATAGAGCGGCCAGCGCCGCCACGCCGACCAGGACGTCGAGCAGCCGTACCGGGTAGAGGGAGAACACGTACCCCTGAAAGACCAGCACGAGCCGAAGAGTGAGCACGGCCAGTGCGCCAAGGAGACCGACGCCTCGGGCCCGGCGAGCGGCAGCCAGAAGCGCGCTGACGAACCCGATGGCGAGCAGCGCCCACAGGGCCGATTCGAACATGTCTGCTCCCCGGATGAGTCAATCAATGGGTTGGCGCCTCGTTGCGCGCTGGCGAGTACCTGCGTGTGGCTGCGTGGCCGTCCCCGTTCAGGACTGGAGACAGGGCGCCGGACATCGATGTGGCGCTGTCGAGCCGTGGAGAGACGCCACTAACCTGGACGAGGTCCAGCGGGCTGGGGCTAGGGCCCGAGCGTGGCTGCCTATCCTGTGTGGCAGGCTCGGGCGCAGTAGTAGCAGCCGTTGACCTGCTGGTGGTAGTTGGAGGCCGCCCGCACCGCTGACAGACAGTTGCCGTGGAAGCCCAGGGCCAACCGGTTGGCCTGAGCCGGCTCGTAGGCGCACCCGGCGGAGAGGTCGTGAACCTCGTGATCGCCGTTGCTCTGTGCGTTCTTGTTGACGCAGTACGCGGGCATCGTGGCCTCCACCTTGTGCGAACCGGCGAGAGTTGCGGTTCGCTTCGCGTCATCGTGGCGGCTGGGGGCCGGCTGGAGGAGGGCCCTGCGGTGTCAGGGGGCGGCCACGGCAGGCATTGACCAGAGTCTGACGACGCCGACGACCACAAACGCGGGTCAGCGCGCCTCTGGCTCAGTGCCTCCGGTGCGTGCCGTGGGAGCTGTAAAGGGGCGGGTTGCGGGTCGACCACATACTTTCCCCATGGCGTAATATAGTGGTGTGGCCTGCCGCCTCCGATTCGTCTGCGCTCAAGGTGAGTGCGCCGAGCCCTTGACCGCGCACCTTCCCGGGCCATGACGCCACGACGCGCCCAGATCGCCGCTGGACCCGGGAGCCCCCGATGAGTCGCCCGCTCACGGGATCGCTGAAGGCTCACGGGGAGGGGTGGAGAGCGAGCCTGCCCGTTGCACGCGGTTCCTCCAAACGGCGATCGAAGACCTTCGCCTCCCTCCCGCAGGCGCAGGCATGGCTGGAGCGCGCTCTGGCGCAGCTTGAGGCGACCGGCACGCTCGCGGACGCCGACCCCTCCAACAAGTCGCGCGGCCGGCACCGCTTCGGACCCATCGCCGGACGCTGGGCAGATGAGTACTACACAGAGCTCCAGCGCGGCGAAGCCGACCGGGAGCTGGCGGTGCGCCGGAGCATCCAGCGCATCGGGTCCTTCATGGACCAGCGCAACCTCGTCATGGAGACGATGACCCGTGAGCACGTCAAGGCGTTGCAAATGCACCTGGTCTCACCGCAGCAGCCACGCTCCGGCGCTGTGCCCGAAGGGCTGGATCCCCGAGCGCACGTGACCATGTCCCAAGCATGCGCCTTGCCCGGAATGGCCTCACGCTCCACGCTCAAGCGCCGCCTGGCTGACGGTGAGCTCATTCCTGCAACCCGCGCCGCAGGCGCCGACCTGTTCTTGGTAGAAGACCTCTACCGGGCGGCAGGAGTGGCCGTCGGGCAGCCCCTGCGACGCGGCCCACGCACCGACGGCCGACTCACAACCGAAGTCGCCCGAGACGTCATGTGGGTCTTCGAGCAGGTGTGCACCTACGCCGCCGACTGCGGAGTCCTCGTCCCCAACGACCGCACCGGACTGCGCATGGTCCGACCCCAGCGCACGGCACCGTCAATACGCATCCCTGTTGAGCTGTCCACGTGCGTCCGGGTCGCGGCACGCCTTCACGTGGTCCACCAAGCCACGCTCTGGCTCACCCGCGTCCTCGGCCTGCGCCTGGGGGAGGCCTACGGACCTCGCGTACGGGACGTGCTACCCCTTGGTCCCGGCGCGGGCTGCGCACTGACCATCCAAGCCCAAGACGGACGAACCTTCCGCCGACGCGACGACAGCGGCAAGATCCACACCGCCACCGGACCATCCCTGCTCAAGAACGAACAGTCATACCGCGTGCTAGTCGCACCGCCGATGCTGGCCGACCTCATCGAAGCCATCATCGCCACCTTCCACACCAACCCCGACGGCACACTGCGAATGGACGCCCGCCTCATCCCTGGGCTGCGCCACGCAGACTCCGGGGGACAATCCTCCTTTCGCGCTGCGCTCACCGCCGCAGCCAAGGCGGAAAAGATCAACGTCAGCGGCGACGTCGCCGACCAGTTCTCGCTGACCCCACACGACATGCGCCGCGCCCTGCTGTCCGACCTAGATCGCAAGGGCCTGCAACGCCGCCGCGTCCAGCGCGTGGCCGGGCACCGCAGCGACGGCACCGTCCTTGCGCGGCACTACCTGCTCGACGACCCGGCGCTACGCCCAGCACGCGAAGCAGCCGACGCCGTCCAGGCCGAGCTGGAGAGCCAGCTGCCACACGGGCTGATGATCCCGACGACGATCCGCTGCACCACCGGCAAACAACCAGCGCTGGCCGCGTGCGCTCACCAGCTCGACACCGAGCTGATGGAGCGAGGGTGGCTGGTTGCACTCGACCAGGACGCGGCAGGAGAACTCATGCTGGAGCCCGTGGCCGCCGCCACCCGACACGGCCTCGCCGCGTCTACGGTACGGCGGTGGGCGCGCCAAGGGCAGGTCCGCACAGCGACCCGACGCGACAGCGCCGGGCGCACACGCACCGTGGTATCCGACGCTGACGTTGAGTCGAAAGCCCGGGGAGCAGCGGTTCCCATGCTGGCCGCCGAGCTGGGCGTCCCGTACCACCAGCTCTACAGGTGGCTGCGCGAACACGATGCGTCGCACGGCCGAGGGGGAGGGGCGCTGACCCTGAGCGAGCAGGACCGGGAGGATGCCCGAGCTCACTTCGACGCTCAGGCTCAGCTGTGGAAGCGGGCAATGCCCTTGTCGGAAAGCGCTGCCTACCTGCGGCAGTCACCGGCGCAGGTGAGCGCGCACATCGCAGCCGGTCGTCTGGTCGAGGATCAGCGCAGCACGGACGGCAGACGCATGGTGACACGCGTGAGCGTGGAGCAACTTCACGTCCAGTGCAGCTCGCCGGCGCAGCGCTGCCTGAGCGTGCAGCAAGCCGCCTCCACGCTCGGCGTTGCCGCTCGAACCGTCCACGACCTGATTCGTGCTGGAAGGCTCGAGCGGGGTAGCGGCCGTCTCGTGACAGTGACCGCTTCGAGCGTTGCCCTCTTCGCGGCTCGCGAGTGCCCGGAGCGGCTTCTGGGACTGGCCTCCGATGGTGAGGCGACGACGTATCGAACCGCGCAAAGGCCGACTCTGGCTGGTTGATTGCCGCAAAGAGGGCTCGGATCACCGTCTGCGTCATGGATGCAGAGACGCCCGCGCAGGCTAGTCCCGACGAGCATGGTCTGCTCGCGTTGTCCTTGGTCGCTGAGCTCATCGGCAGAGACATCAGCACTGTCAAGCGGTGGCTGCGCGAGGGACGCTGGGCCGGCGCGGTTCAGGACGCCTCTGGGCGACGGGCTTGGCGAGTGCCGTTCTCGTCGTTGGTCGAGGCCGGTGATGTCAGTGCCCCGGAGGTTGCCGCCGCGCAGGTGGTCATCCAGCTCAGCCGGGAGCCCAAGGAGATGCACGCCCTGCGCGTTGAGCTGGCTCGAACTCAGGAGCGGCTGCGGGCAGCCGAAGCCCTCGCACGCGAGCGGGCGGAGATGATCGCGCTCCTTCGGTCCGTGATGGCGCTCGACAGCTGACACGACCAGGTCTGTGAGGCCCCGCCACGTCTAGGCGGGCCCCCAGTCATAGACGTGGCCCGCGGAGGCCGATGAGGGATCGGGTGCAGCCACAGGCCCCGTCTTGCGATCACAGATGCTTGCTAGCCGACTGCTCAGGTGCGCCGACACCCTGTGCCGCAGCTCACGAAAGGTACTGCTCAAGTTCATGGAAGCTGACTGGCAGGCGGGCCTCGAATGCCTTCATGATCAACGGCGCGAGCAGGCGACCCAGCCCCGTGGGTTCGAACCGGACGTGCTGGGTGACTTCAGTGCCGGTCGGCACGGCCTGTACGCGATAGGTGTGCGCGAAGCTCCCGAGCGCGATGGGCCCGGCTTTCATCATGACTTTGTGGGTGAACGTCTCGTTCGGCACGACGGCGTCGAAGGTGATGACGGATCGACCCGACTGCTTGAATCGACCTGTCATCACGCTACCTGTCGCAATTGGTTCGGGCGTGGACATCTCTGCCTGTAGGTACAGGCTGTTCCACCGCAGTTGCTCGTCGGGATTGAGTAACGCCGCGTACACCCGACCCACAGGCGCCTCGACGCATGCGGCGCCGGTGACCGTGTAGGCCCTCCGTCGAACTGACATCACAGGCCTCGCGGTCTGACCAGACGGACCGTACGACCGTGAAGAGCCGATGTCCTGGATTGTGGCGTCCGCGGGGCGAAGGTCATGGGACCACTCACTCATAAGGCAGCGATCCGAGCCAATACCTGTTGTCGATCAGCAGAACCTATCCGAGCCAGTTGGCACCTGCTGCTGGCTTCGCGCGCGTGATCCGTACACAACCAACTTCGAGTCGAGGCATGCTGTTACGGGTGGAAACAAACTTTCTTCAGTTGCGGGCGTTCCTCGCTGTGGCCGACGAGCTCCATTTCGGTCGCGCAGCTAAGGAGCTGAACGTGGCGCAGCCTTCGGTGAGTCAGCACGTGGCGCGGCTCGAGCGACAGTTGGGGACGCAACTGTTCCTGCGCGGTCGCGATGGCGTGCGTCTGACTGGCGCGGGTGAAGAGCTTGCCCGAGGCGTCGGACCCGTGCTGCGTCATCTCGACGAGGTCCTCGACGGGTTCGGGCGCCGGCACGCGCGCAGATCAGTACTTCGCGTGGGCACGCTCTCTTCGCTAGCAATGCACTTACTGCCCCGTGCAGCCGCGCAGATCAGGCAATCGTCCGATACTGACCTACGCGAGAGTGGTCTGCCCGCCCTGATCCAGGGTGTGCGTGATGGGTTGCTCGATCTGGGATTCTGCTACTCGACCCGTGACATGGGCACCTTCGACGGACTGAGAGTGCGTGTCTTGGACCGACAACCCGTTACGGTCGCGTTGCCCGATGGCGTTGGCGGTGGGGACGCAGGGCCGATATCCTGGTCAAGCCTCGAGGGGTGTAGCTGGATCATGCCCTCGGCGAGTAGGCAGTACCGCGAGGACATGTTGGGCAGGTTCGAGCGCCACCGAGTCGATGTCACGGTCGTAGCCGAGGCAACCACGCTTGCCTCCCAGCTGGCGCTGGTGAGCGCCGGGATCGGAGGCACCTTCACCTCACCATGGGTGCTAGTTCCCGACGGCGTGAAGGCGATGACCATGCAGGGCGACGAGCACCTCGATCTCCTGGCCATTCATAACGGAGATCTATCTGGCGAGCAGCGCGAGCTGGTGGACACCGTCGCCGAGCTCGCTGCCACGAGCGGCCACAGGGTACCCCGAAGCCGTTGAGGGTGGCCTGGATTGAGTCGGGGTGCAACGAACTCACGCGCGACCCGCATCGATAGGCAACGCATATCGACATTGTGACTTGGACACCCCGTCCAGCTCTGTCGTTGCATGGACGGATGACGAGCTCACGAAACGACTATCGCGCTGAAAAGGTCAGCTTTGTCAGCCATGGACGGCAGCTGAGCGGCGACCTGCTCATCCCTCTCGACATCGACAATACGGTGGCAGCGGTGCCGATCCTTGGGCCGTACTGCTTCGTCAAAGAGCAAGCGCCAATTCAGTACGCCACCCGGCTCGCCCGCGAGGGGTTTGTCGCGCTCGCCTTCGACGCCAGCCACCACGGCGCGAGTGCCGGCGAACCTCGCCGCTTGGAGAACCCGATGACCAAGGTGGCCGACGTGCGCGCGGCACTGGACTATCTAGCGGCGCGGCCCGAAGTTGATGAGGACCGGCTTAGCGCGCTTGGAGTGTGCGAAGGAGCATCAGAGATGCTCCGGGTGGCGGTCGACGATCCCCGCGTGAAGGCCGTAGCGGCGGTCAGTGGGCACTACCGCGACGCCGACAATGACTTGGCCCTTGCCGGTGGCGAGGCGTACGCCGCCGGCGAAATCGGCCGGTCGCAGGTCCAGGACCGACTGGAGGCCCGCCGTGCGCGCGGAGCGGAAGCGCTCAACCTGTTCGAGACGACCGGCGAGGTGAGCTACAACGAGATCGTCGACCCCGATCGTCACGACGTCGCACTCCCATGGCGCATGATCTGGGACTGGTATCACGGCTGGGCCGACCGGGGGCTCTGGGAGAACCGCTACGCCGTGATGAGCGACGTGCCCTACTTCGAGTTCGAGTCCCTGACCGCCGCCGAGCAACTGCAGACTCCCTTATTGATGGTGCATGCCGACCTCAGCGACGGACCCGAGTCGGCGCGCCGGCACTTCGCCGCCGTGCCCGGCACCGACAAGCACCTCGTATGGCAGGGCGAGAACAACCACTTCCAGTACTACGAGGACCCGGTCGTCCTCGACCACGCGACCGGCCTCGCAGCAGACTGGTTCCGTGACCACTCATGACAAACGGCAGCACTGATGATGGTCGCCCCACGAGGAACGTCGACGAGCGCCTACACGGGCTTGTCGACCTCATCGAACAGCGTGACCGCACAGACCCGCTCCGGTGGTTGCGCGAGGAGACCAACGCACACCGACGCCGACACCGGTGCTGGGCCTACCCCTATGACGACGGCACCGTGCTCGGCGCCCTCGTCTCGGCTCTCATGCCGCGACTGGTGCTCGAGCTCGGAACCGCCCTGGGCTACACGGCCTGTTGGTGGGCGAGCCAAGGCGCCGAGGTCGACACCATCGAGAGCGACCACACCCACGTTGAGCTGGCGCGGACGCACATCGACAGAGCCGCGCCACGGGGGCGTGTGCGAGTACACGAAGGCGACTTCGCGGCGGTGAACCTGGCACTTTCGCGGACCTACGATCTGGTGTTCTTCGACGGCTACGAGCCACCGCCCGACGTCTTGACCGCGCTCGGTGCCCGGGTGGCGACCGACGGCATGCTGGTCGTAACCAACCTCGAACTCGACGCAGGGCGTGCGCAAAGTTCAATGCAGCTAGACGAGCAGTGGACCACCCGCATCATCGGGGACCTAGCGCTCTGCGCCCGACAACACAGCTGAGCGAGGACCGCGGGGAGGGCAGGTCTCGGACTTGTGTCCGCGGTTGCCTAGACAGATCGACTTCGATGCTCAGAGACCTGCTGACCCAATGCTGCCTCACAGCAACGCGCGTCGGCGCTCGTTGCTCGCAATCTCGTGACTTCTGGGCAGGGTCAGCGCGTCCAGCGCTCTCGTTGGCACTTCGGCCCGGCGCCCCCCTGTGCGTCAGGATCGGGTGAGACAGCGGTGATGTAGTTCTTCCCTCCCGCACGGGGCGAGATTGGTTGATCAGAATGACGATGACGACGGCGGACTTCGCCACCGATGATGGGGTCATGGGACCTCGAGCCGACCGCCCCAAGCGGCGGACTTTCACGGCGGAGTTCAAGGCGCAGGTGCTGGCCGAGTACGACGCCGCTGACCGTGAGGAACGGGGTGCGATCTTGCGCCGTGAGGGGTTGTACACCTCGCACATCGCCGAGTGGCGCAAGGCCGCGGACGCCAGCGCCCGGGCCGCGTTGGCCTCGGGCGCGCGGGGCCGCCCCGGGCGGGACAAGCGTGATCGGGAGCTCGAGGCGCTGCGGGTGCGGGCGGAGAAGGCCGAGGCGGAGCTGGCCGGTCGCGGGCGGCGCTGGACCTGATGGGAAAAGCACACGCGCTCTTGGAGACGCTCTCCGAGAGCGCGGCCACCGAGAAGCGGTCGAGGCAGTGATCAACCCGGCCGTGGACACCCTGGCACAGCTGGTCGGGACCGCGGCCGCGTGCACCCTGCTGGGCCGACCCCGAGCGAGCCACTACCGGGCGAAGCGGCCACCGATGCTGGGCCCGAAACCGCGCCGGCCGGCGGCAGCCAACGCGCTCACCGACACCGAGCGGGCCCAGGTGCTGACGGTGCTGACCAGCGACCGGTTCGTCGACAAGTCCGTCGCCCAAGCCTGGGCCACCCTGCTGGATGAGGGGACATACCTGTGCTCGATGTCGAGCATGCACCGGATCCTGCGAGCCAACCACGCTGCCGGAGAACGCCGCTCGCAGGCAACACACGCCGCCCCAACCGTCCCGGAGCTGCTGGCCACCCGGCCGGGGCAGGTGTGGTCCTGGGACATCACCAAGCTGCGCGGCCCACAGCGCGGGGTCTACTTCGACCTGTACGTCGTGCTCGACATCTTCTCCCGGTACGTCGTCGGCTGGACCGTCGCCGCCCGCGAGGACTCCCAGCTCGCCAAGGAGCTGCTCGAGCAGGCCATGGGCATGCACGGTGTGCCCCAGGTGGTCCACGCCGACCGGGGCACCTCGATGACCTCCAAACCCGTGGCGCAGCTGCTGGTGGACCTGGGCGTGACCCGGTCCCACTCCCGGCCCCACGTCAGCAACGACAACCCGTACAGCGAGTCGCAGTTCAAGACGATGAAGTACGCCCCGGTCTTCCCCGACCGGTTCGGGTCCCTGGCTGACGCTCGCACCTTCGGCGAGGCATTCTTCGGCTACTACAACCACGAGCACCGCCACGCCGGGATCGGGTTGCACACCCCGGCCTCGGTCCACCACGGCACCCACCACCGAATCCGAGCGCTGCGCCAGCAGACCCTCAACGCCGCCTACGCGGCCCATCCGGAACGGTTCGGCCACCGCCGACCCCAGCCACCGAAGATTCCGACCGAGGCCTGGATCAACCAACCCTCACGAGAGGCGCTCATACAAAGCGCGTAAACCCCGACTGTCTCATCCGACTTGACACGTTCCGACACGCTGGTGGACTGGCTCCGGCACGGGGCCTCTTCAGCTTCTGAGCACGACAAGCGCAGAGCATTCGTTCACTGCAGTGAGGTACTGGAAGGCCGACGGCTCGTCGCATACCGTCAGGCATGCCTGTAGGCCATCCGGAACTCGATTGGCTCGCGCGACGCCGCGCCGGTGAGTCGGTTCGGTTGATCGCACAGCGATCGGGCGTGTCTGCGTGGGAAGTGACTAAGGCGACCAAACGGTTCGGTCCCTTCCCGAAGGCAGACCAGCAGCTGGGCAGGACGTACCTCACTACCTTCCTGCTCGAAGAGCGGCGCCAACGCTGGATCGCGGACCGACGCCGTGGGGTCCGCGTGAAGGAAATCGCTGAGCGCGACAAGATCCCGCACCAGAGCGTCACTCGCGTAACCAGCGGGTGGGGCCCCTACCCGGCCCGGGAGACCGTAGAGGCATGGGTGGAGGCCCGCCAGCGTGGTCGTTCAATGGGAACGATCGCGCTGGAGTTCGGTGTCCTGCCTGCGACTGTGAAGCGCTTCACGACGCCCCATGGTCCATTCCCCCGACCCGCCCAGGTGCCGGACGGGATCGAGACGCGCGAGTCGATTGCCCGCCGAGCGGGAGTGAGCGACTCGGCTGTGCGCAAGTGGCGGCACCTGCCCGAACCGGATTGGGTCACAGCGAAGGGGCGGCCTGTGTGGCTCTCGTCAACGATCGACTGTTGGCTCGACAGCGGAGCCCTGACGCGCTGCGACGTGTGCGGAGCGAGGCCGGTGTCGCTGACGTTCCACCTCGGCTACCGCCACGGTCAATCCTCGCGATAGGCCCGGCCACGCACCCGCGGGTGAGTGAGAGAGGTGAAGGGCGGTACCGCCGCTTCCTGTCACGCTCCGTTGACGGCCGGCAGACCTGAAGAGCGGGTGCCAGCCTCGCGCCCAATGTCTTATGGCACATGAGGCCAGTTGTGAACCTCGCTTCGGAACTCGCCCTGTTCGGTTGCGTAGGTCGAGCGCGAGTGCCGCGCGCGCCAGGCGCACTGCCGTCTTGGTTTGTGCGGGCTCCTGTGGGCGGTGCTTCCGTAGGTGGTCGACGTCGCTGGTCCGAGTTCGCTGACGCGGTCATGGAAGGTCGAGCGCCGCTTTCAGCCCTCTGCTCACGCTCGTCATCATCGGACCACTGAGTGCGCCGAGGTCGCGCGAGACTTCGTCCTCATACAGTTCCATGATGTCGTCGCACACTACCCAGCCAACAAAGCGCTCCCCGTGGCCGAGTGCCACGATGCTGGGGAGGGAGGGCTTGCGGCTGGTTGTGAGCCGAACAACAAGTGCAGTTCGCAGGGCTCGGTTGCGTTGATTGTTCGACACCACGAGGAAGTATTTCTCCGCGCCGATGTTCGGCAGCGTTGCTCCGTACACCCGCCCACGAATGAACGGCCCTTGGAAAGTCACTCTTCGTCAGCCCACCGGGGGCGGCGGCGACGGCTGATGTCGCGACGCTCGAGGCTGTCGGCCTCCAGTTGCTGCGCAAGCTCGGCGTAACCGGCCTCGGCAGCAGCCGCGCGCACCGCTCCAAGGCCCGCCTCGAACACCGCGTGAAGCAGGGCGCTCTCGCTCATGCTGGCGGCGTCGTCATGGATGTCTGCTCCCAGTTGCTCCAGGGCCCGTTGGTGGCTGGGGGATGTGCGGATCAGGCCGAGGTCGATCTCATCCTGCGCTGTCAGCGGAAGTGAGGGGCGGCGGATGACCTTGCCCTGCATGCGCGTAGCCATGTTCGACATTGTGCCGCACTGAGTGATGCGTGTCAATGATGCACTAAGGCGGGCGACGAACCGCGAGCCAACGCCACCGCGGTGCGCATCCAGCGATCGTGGGGGGTAGCCCGCCTCACGGAAGGCGTCCCTAGATGCGACGGCTGGCGGCAAAGTGACGCACGCCGACTTCAGCTCTCATGCCGATGAGCGGACGAACGAGGATGATGTGCTGCGTGGATCACAAAGTTGACCTCGACGAACTTGCGACGCGACTGGAACGGGCGCGGGCTGAGTGGGAGCGGACGGCGCGCGTGGGTCCTCTGACATGGCGCGACGAACAAGCCCCTTGGCCGCAGCCGATCGTGCACGAACGCTGTGCGGTTGCCGTCCCAGAGTCGGTCGGCGTCGTCCTGCGGCGTGGAGAGGACGAAGCGGAGTTCGTCGTGTGGACTGGCGGCTGGGCTGACATTGGCATGCTGCTGGACGGTGAGGTTTGGGACCTCTACGCCGAGTTCCACGACGTCAGCGGTGCATACGCTGCCGTGGCCCGAAACGTTGAGGACTTTCTCGCCTGAGCCCACCATCCGCTCATGCCGCGTTGAGACTGCAAGTCACCATGCGGGGACGCTTCCCGCGTGGGTACCTTTCGAGGCATGATCAGCCCGTTTGCCGCGGAGGGCATCTGGATCCCCTTGGACCACGACGTCGCTTGGGCACCCTTTGAGGGATTCCACTTCGAGGCGAACTACTACGAGACCGAGCAACCGGCGATTGCACTTCCGGAGGACGCCCTGGTCGTAGACCTGGCCCCGGTCTTTACCGACGAGGGTGCGATGTTCGCCGCCGGAGAAGCCGCGATCAACGCCTCGGCCCTACGTGCGTTCGTGTCGCTCGCGGGGGACCTCGAGATGACAGCCCTCGACTGGCAGCACACCCCCTACCGGTACTCCCCCGCGAAGCACGCGTTGGCCAACATCGAGGCGTGGCCCGTCCCGGTCTTTCCTAACGGGGACTACTACATCCATCTCGGACCCGACGCTGCGTGGGGAACCTTCGGGCACCCCTGGCAACGAACCATCACACTCTGGGGACGCAGCCTCACCGAGTCTCTCGGTGCCGACCTTCTTTCATGGTTGCCCCGTCACCCGCAGAGCCGAACCTGATGTCCTCATCTGCCGCGATGCGATTCCCCAAGGGACCGGCCACGACTCTCCTGAGTGACAGGATCTGAACCGTGACCGCCAAGGAGTTCGCTGATCGTCTTGAAGCCGAGACCTATCGGGGCGACGACGGCCTGGTGGGCGTCTACGAGTTCCAGCCGTCCGATGACGACGCCCTCTGGATCTCGGAACGCCTCTTCCGTCGGGTGACTCGAGTGGCCGAGGCATACGAACTGCACACCCTTCCGATGCTCGGCGGCTCGGACCCGGTGACCCTGGGCAGGCCGATGTTGGCCTCCATGGTCGACGAACTGGAGTTTCTCACCGATCAACTCAACGACCCGCTGGTCCATGAAACCGCCCAGGTGCTGACCGATTTCATGACGATCCGACTTCGACGACCTAGCTGGGAAGGCTTCGTCACTGTCGAAGGCGACTGAGAAAAGCTGCGCTCATACCGCGTCTCGTACGGCCTTATCGCCGCGGTAAGGGGGTCAGGGTGCGGCAGGGACTACCTGGGGTCACGATCGCTGACCTCGACGCGCGGGCCTCCCCGCCTGCCGCCCTTGACGTCTGCCGCTTCGGCTCTTCGCCTCGGGCTCCCCTGGGAACCTGTTGTCGGATGCAGGAACGGTAGCGGAAACGACCGCTCATGCCGCGGAGCGGTGCGACCTTGTCGATGCCAGGTGCCCAGGGGCGGGGCATGGAACACTTCCGCTCGTGACGTCCACCGGGGAGCAGCGCCGCCGGCAGGTCTGGTGGGTCATCGATCGGCGGTTCCTTGACCGGTGGCCGGTACGCCTCAGCGCGGCGTTCTTGGTCGTTCTTGGCTTCACGCTTGCCTCTCACAACCTAGGTGAGCCGTGGGTTATCGCATTTGCGATTGCCTTCCTTTGCATCGGCTCTGCGCTGACGAGCCGGGGCGTCGACCGCGCGCCAGGGCGGTCCCGCCGGCTCACACTCCTGACGGTGGTCTCAGCGGGATCCTTTTTGGCATTGGGTTTCCTATCGGCAGTGTCGGAGTCCGACGGTGTCAGGCTGGTGTCAGCCATGGGCGCGGCCGTTGGAGCGATGACGACGATCGATCTCCTGTGGGATTCCTTTCGAGCCGTACGACACGACAGAAGCTCGCCCGGTAGTCACCAGTAGCAAACAAGGCCCCCCCGGTCCGAGTTGACCGCTCATGCCGCATGGCGTAGTCGATGTCGCTGGCGTGAAAGACAGGGCGGCGTCTGCTGGTCGCTAGCCTCCATTCATGGCCGGTTGGCGTGATCGATGGCAGGCGGTGGTTGCCAGTGACGTATCCGGCCGGGACGGCATCGGCTGGGAGTTCACCCCGCGAGTTGGTGGCGAAGTGGCTTGGGCCATCTTCCGCGAGGACGGTGGCCCCTTCCCGGTTTTCATCTCGTCCCGTGGTGATGCCGAGCTGCCATCCGCAGAGGACGCGCGGTCGATGACTGAGGAGGCGGTCGCTGATCTCCTCGACGCAGGGGGACATGCCGACGCGGTGGGTTGGACGACCCAGAACATCAGCACCGCTCTGTGCCTCGTGCGTGAACCGCTCCTTTCCTGGGAAGGCGAAGAGTGGGCGCTGAACGACCCAGACGCCGGCGAGTCCGCTGAATGGGCGGTCCCCGCTGATCAGCGGGTGCCGTTCAACTGGCTTGTCGCTAGCACCGGTCAGGGCAGTCGGCAAGTGTCGACGTACCAAGATGACGGACTGTTCGGGCTCCTTTTCAGGTCCGAATCCACGCGACGGCTCCCGCCAGCCGCGGACGGAGGTCTCCGTCCCCGCAACGACCCACCAATCCTCCGTGGCCAGGTGAACCACGTCGAGGTCGCCTATGACGTCCTCGCGGAGGGTGGGCGTACCCCCGGCGTGGTGAGCGAGGTTCTGCTGCACGGTGACCACGAGTCGACCCTTCTCATCGCAGCTGAGGCTTACTCCCGTGACGACTGGCGCCTGTACGACGAATCCGTGGTCGTCCTGCCCAGCCTCGCGGCCGCAGATGTGCTGCCATGGGCACCTGACCGTCTTCGCTGGCGATCCACTGCTTGTGCTGGAGGTTGATCCCAGCCCAACGGGGCTCACCGCATTCGCTGTCGCCAGAGTCGACCGATTGGGTTCCTCACGTCACTAGCGCCCCGGACATCCGCTCATGCCGCAGACCGAGCGATCGAGCCAGCCGATGATCTGGTCAGACGATCGGTGTCTGTTTTGGAAACCTCATCGTCGTCATGTCGTTGGCGCAGGCATCGCACAGCGTCCTCTCCACACGTGCGTCCATTCGAAGTGATCCGCACCTGCCGCACCACTCACAGACGACTTCCGACGCGGCGCGGTACTTCTCCGTGATCTCGTTCAGCCGATCGGCTTCCTCCGCCGCCGCCTCTCCAGCTCTCGGGCGGGCTTGGAACGCGAGCACACCCCACTTCTCTTTGATCGCATAGAACCGATAGTCAGGAAAGGTGGCCGCGAGCTCGTCGTGGCAGGCGCCCACGAGCTCCCTCCACCCTTCACCGCACCAGACGACCTTGAAGTCGGGATAGCCGGAGTGCGCACGCAGCCGATCGAGCAACTCACTGCTGTTTGTCGGATCCAGAACCCACACGAGCAGTGATGATGCCGAGTTGATTCGATGAATGCAGGCGCTTGCATCAAACAGGGGGGCCGCGGTCGTCACGTCAAGAGAGGAGGCTCGGGCGCGCGCCATTCGCGAGCAGCGCCCCTCGAAGTCGGCCAGCCCGGGCTGCAGCTTGCACCCATCCACCGGGCCACCAGCGCTTAGATGAGGACGAAGCCGAGGTCGGAAAGCCTGACCGCTCATGCCGCGGATAGGGTGATTGTGATGCCGATGAGCCGCTCCGCCTCAGAGGGCTGCCACGAGTTGGACGACGCGATCGACGACGTCGATAGGGGCTGAGAGAGCGACATCCCAGGTCTCATCGTCGGAGCCGATCAGGATCGAAACGATAGATCCGTCGCATGACCAGAACACGGGGGCTCCCGCGGACCTGCCGACCGCGACCGAGTTGCGAGACGCCCAGGCGGCGCTGCGGATTGAGTCCAATGAGGCGAACTCAAGCGGCGTTGCCCTAACGTTGACTTCCCATTCGCCGCTGCTGATCTTGGCGCACGCGACGGTGCGGCCGTCGGCGTCGACTTCAGCGTCGACTGCTACGTCTGCCATGTGCGAATGGTGCCACGCGGCGTGTCTGCACCAGTTCGTCTGATCGCACTCACATGCCGCGATTCGCTACTCGGGTGGCCGGGCGATCGAATCCTCTGTCGGGTCCCAACCCATCATGCGGCGGAACGCCCGGTACTCGTCACGCTGCTCGTCCGTGATGCGGCACTCCAGATCTGAGCACCATCCGGAATCCTCAGGTACGAACCATCGGCTCCGGTCGCGACGGGGCTTCTGCCGGCCCGGCCTTCGTGGCCAGACGTGAGGCACCTTCCAGTCCGCACCACAGACGGGGCAGGGGTGCTCGCCGTCCGGGTAAATCACGACCCGGAGACTACGCCGAGCGGCAAGAAGATCGCACGCTCATGCCGCGAAGCGCCCCCGTTGAAGAGCCGTCCGAACACTCTCGATTCGGGCCGTTGGAGCCGCCGCCTGCGACATAATCGATAGGTGCAGAGTTTTCCAAGTCCCACAAGCGGCCTCAGCGCGGCCCGCCGCAAGTGGGGTCTGGCCCGTGCCTATCTGCTCGCACTCGCGCTCATGGCTGGCTGCGTGGCAGCGATGATGCTGGTCGCAACTGTTCTTGCACTGGACCCGGAGGATAAAAACACGGCGTGGACGTGGGCCGCGCCCGGGATCGCGTCGGCTGCCGCGCTAGCCACTTCGCAGTGGGGGCGGCCTCGGCTCGTTCAGCTCGTCCTCGGAGGGTTGGGCCTCGTCCTGGTGACCATGTCCGTTGCCTTCGGACTGGACGACTGGCGTCTTGAGAACTCCTTCGAGGTGCTTGCCGCCTACGCCGTGCCCCTGACCGCGGGCCTGGCCGCGATCGTCATCGCGCAACGCGATCGACGACTCGAGAGACAACGGCAGCAGTCGCTCTCGTTGCTGTCCTTCGCCGACAGGGCGCCTTCCGCATAAAGTGCCGGGGAGAAGGCCACGCTGACGTGACCGTCCGCTCATACCGCGGGCAGAGTGAATCACCCTGCCGATGAGCGTAGGTCTGTGCGAGCATCGCTGGCATGTCCGAGCCAGAGCCCGAGTTCGTTGACCTGCGCCTATGAGACCAGTCCGCCCTCGTCCTGATCGACTGGCTTCTGACGACGGATGAGAGCTCGCTGCCGTACACGCACCCATCGCAGAAGCAAGCGCTCCGCGACCTCTCCACCTCTATTGAGTGGGCGCGCGGACTCGGGTACACCGACGCAGAACTCAACGCGGCACAGGAGCAGGTTTCCCGGGACATGGCCGATGACGACCGCAGGGTGTAAGCACGGCGAATAGTCCGCTCATGCCGCGACGGGGGAATGCATGCGTCACTATGCAGGGTGTGAAGCAAGGGGAGTCGCCAAAGTCGGAGTGGGTGGGCGAGCTTGCCGATGGCCCGCCTTCGAAGAAGGACTTCGCTGCGCTCGTTGAGTCCGACGGCGCCCGGGACTCCGCTGAGGTCGAATACTACGAAGCCGCTGCCGACCCGCAGTTCGTTCGCAATGAGACCGAGCAGCGACGCTTCAGATCGCAGTTCCGCCGCCGCCTTCGCCATCGTGCCGCCAAGAAGCGACCGGCATCTGGCGCCGGCGGCTGACAACCGCTCATGCCGCGGACAGCGCGTTCGGTCCTGCCGATCTGCCGGCGTGCGGATGTGTTGTTGAGGTGCGGTTGGGTGGTCACCCGGCCTGACAACATGTCCCCATCTATGGACTGGATCCCAACACCGATCTAAGCCCTCTAAGCGGTTGCGTGCTGACGTTCGTTGGATTCGGCCAGTTCCAAGTTCAGCTGGCCTTTTCAGGCGACACAGATTGCCACATCTCCATCGAGGGCGACTACGTCGTGATGCCCCCGGGTGGCCAGGTCACTACTTTCAGCGAGGCCGCGGATGGTGCAGCCGCGTTATTGCCGCTGCTGGGGCAATCAGTCGAGGTGGCCATGGTTCCTACCGACGGGACAGCAAGACTTCGCTTCGAAAGTGGGGCGATCGCCGAGGTGCTGGACTCCGAGCCTCACTAGGAGAGCTATCAGATCAACCTCGGCGATCGGCTGCTCGTCGTCTGACCTGGTGGTGTCCCCTCATGCCGCGCCGCGCACGAGTCGAGGGCGGAGTCCGCAACGGCGCTCGGGAGTGGGTGATTCCACGGAGATCGAGCCCCGTACGGTGAGACTCATGCCTGACTCCCTCAATGCTGATCTTGATGGCACGATGTGCGCCCGATCTGACTGCTCGCGGGTAGCGGACGTGATCGGGAACGCCGTTCTTCGTCTGAACCCTTTGGTCGGAGCTCTCGGCAGCCCAGATGATCCGATGTCCGTGGACCTGCCCCTGTGCGTCGATGACGCGCATCTGCTGCGCATGGAGCCGACTCTCGAGCGATTCAGTGACGGATTGAACTAAGCAAAGGAGGCCACTAAAGGACGGCCCACTCGCTTCCGCACCCTCCTAGCGAGCGCTAGTTAGGAGCAGAAGTAGATCGCACCTGAGAGCCGACCGCGCCCCATGGACATGCCGTGGACGTGGTGTCACAGGCTCGCGTCAGGATGCTCGTGTGGATTGGTCAACTCTCGCTCCCGGTGTGGTCACAACAGTGCTCGCGGCAGGCGTCATGGCCCTGCTTCGCACCGTCTGGGATCACCGCCGCGAACGGGGCGCGCTCGTGGCGAGCCATGAGCCACCCTCCACGCGCGGATGGGACGCCACGGTGAAGGTCCAGTGGCGAGGCACAGGGGAGGCTTGGCATGTCTTGGCGATTCCATATGACCGAGCAACCTTCATGGCCCGGGGAAGCAACCAAGCGCACGTTCTGCGTGACGGTGACGGTGAGTTGCGCTTTCAGGTCCGCTATCCAGCACGGATCGTGTTGCTTTGGCGAGCTGGGCTGACGCGCAGGAGGGCCCGGGGCCACCTCCTGGACACACAAGCAGGGTTAACCCGCCCCATGACGAACAGGGAGGTCCGAGCCTTCCTCTCGCGTGGGCGTTCGTAGCGGGACGACGCCGACGTGGGACACCCGCACTCACATGACATCTCGGTACGCCATCGGGCCGTGACGACGAGCCAACCGCTCATGCCGCGTTGCGCTCGATGCTTGACCACACCGGGGGAGCAGATTTGCGACTACTCGCAAGCCGTTTGAGTGGCACGCCGCGCCGGGGTCGTCGTACGGTCGAACCGACTAGTACCGATCAGTAGCCGGGCTCGAGGGAGCGGACCGGCGAACCGCGACCCAGGGGGTGGCCGCAGATGAGCACACCGCAGACGTTTGCCCGACCTCGCGACGGCGAGACGTTCGAGGAGTTCCAGGCCCGCTACCGGGCCTCCATCCCACCGGTGCTGTACCTGCCGGTGGCCCGTGCCACAGGCGTGGACGAGCCGCTCGAGATCGAGATGCATACCACGACTGACGGCAGGTTGGCGCTGCTGGCGTACTCGGCCTTTGACCGGTTGCTGGACTGCTGCGGTCCGCACCAGCCGTACGCGCTCGTGCCGACCGCGAACTTGGACCGGCTCAAGGCGGAGCAGCCCTACGACGTCGTCTACTTCGACATGACCATCCCCGACGAGCTGCGCCACACCGAGACCGAACCGGCCGACCCGGCGCCGGCGGTGCGCGAGGTCGGGGACCCAGCCGGTCCGGGACGGAGAACCTCGTGAGCGACTTCGACATCTCCCCGGCCCGGCTGACCTCGATGGCCGGCACCCACGCCGACGCCGCGAGCGAGGTCGCCGGCACCGCACCGGCCCAGCCGGCCGGTGTCGACGGCGGCGAGGGCGGCCCGCACGTGCTGCTCATGCTGGCCGACCTCGGCGCCGATGCCGACGCCTTGGCCCAGCTCAACACCGGCACCGCCTCCGCCCTGCGCACCGTGGCCGCCGACACCGAAGCCACCGACGCCGAGGCCGCCGCCGTGCTGCGCCAGTCCGCGGCCCCGATCTGCACCCCGGCGTCATGATCGACACCGACCTGCCCGGATCGTTCGCCTCGCTGCAGGCCGCCTCGAGCTGGCTTGCCGACCTGGCCGACGCGATGGACGGCGCCGGCGACGACGCCGTGGCCGCCCGCTCGGCCGCTGCCGCCGACTGGGACGGGGCCAGCCACGCCGCCTACACCGCGCACGTGAGCGAGGTCATCACCGCCGGCGACGCCCGCGTCGGAGTCGTGCGGCGCTGCGCCCATGCCGTGGACACCTACGCCTGGGAGCTGCAGGCGTGCCAGGCCGAGATGGCCGCCCATCGCGCGCGCGCCGCCGCCGGCGGCCTGGCCGTGGTCGGCACCACCATCGAAGCCCCACCGGCCGCGTTCGACCCCGGGCCGCCGCTGCTGATGGCCACCCCCGCCCAGCAGCGCCAGTACGACAACGACCAGGATGCGTTCACGGGCCGGCTGGAGCAGAACGAGCTCTACGAGCAGCTGCGCATCGACGTGCGCGCCACCTACGACCGCCTCGACGCCTGTGTCACCGCTACCTTGGCTCCGGCCCAGGAGGAGGCCGCGTCCGACTCCGGCCTGAAGGCCCTGCTAGCCAAGGCCAAGGCCGCCGCCGAGCGCACCGGCAACGCGATCGACTTCGGCGGGACCGCGTTCACGGTGCGCGAGAGGGACTTGCGCAAGGCCGCCGACCGCGCCGCCACCGCCCTGGCCGCCAGCCGCTCCCGCAACCCGGCCGTCCGATCCGGCCGGGTTCCGCCCAGCGCGAGAGGGCTGGCCAACGCGGCCAAGCCCGGCACGAAGGCGGCCAACCTGATCGCCGAAGCCGGCGAGGTGGCCCGGTGGGGCAAGGTCCTCAAGTTCGGTGGCCCGGTCCTGGGTGTGGTCAGCTCTGGTATCGCCCTGGCCAACGGTGAGTCACCGAGCTCGGTGGGCGTCGGGTTGGTCGCCGGTCTGGCCGCCGGCGTCGCGACCGGCGCCGTCGTGGCCGCCGGCGTGGTCACCGCCCCGGTGTGGGTGACTGCCGGCGCAGTCGTGGTCATCGGCGGCGTCGTGGCATGGGGCGCCACCAAGGCGTGGGAGACGTGGGTGCCCGAGGATGTGCGCGAGTCCATCGACGACGGGGCGCGGGCGGCATGGGACTGGACCACCGACACCGCCTCGGACGCCTGGGACGGCGCCACCGACGCGGTCTCCGGGGCGTGGAATAGCGTGTTCGGGTGACCTCCGACCAGCCCGCGGCCCCGCGAGGCGGCACGAGTACGCCGCACCCCCACCCCCGCAAGCGCGGCATCGTGCTCGGGATGTTCGCTGTGCCGCTGCTGGTGTGGTGCGTCGTCGCCGTGACCGCCGGAACCAGAGCGCCGCTGGTGGCCATCGCGTTGGCGTGCCTACCGTTGCCGTTGCTCGCGCTGCCGCAGGTGTGGCCCGACCTGACCCGCCAGCGTCGTAGCGCCGCCCCCGTCCAGTCCGGCCGGGCCCTGGTCTTCGACGCCCCGGCCGCCGACCGGTGGAGCTACGCCGTCATGGCGCTCCTCTTCCTGGCCGCACCGCTCTTGGTGCACTGGGACGCCGCCCGCATCGGCGAGCAGGTCCCCACGCAGATCCGCTTCTGGCTCTGGCTGGCCGTGCCACTGGGTGTGGCCGGGGTGTTCTGGCAGGCCCGCTGGCGACGAACCCAGATCAGCCTCGACCCAGCGCTGGTCAGCGTGCAGACCTCCCGCGGGGTGGTCGAGATCCCTTGGGGGCAGCTCGCCGACGCTCCGCCCAACGGCGGCCCGCGGTTGGAGGCGATGCTCGCCGCAGGTGGTGGCGTGATCGACGGACATTCCCTACGCGCCGATCCCCACCGCGTCGCCGACGTGATCGAGTTCTACCGCACTCACCCGTCCTTGCGTCGAGAGCTCGCCACTGGCGAAGCCACGGACCGCATTGACCGTGGTGACGTCACCAGTGCCCCGCCTTCGCACTAAGCGGCCGACAGGGCTTCAGCTCCTCCGCCCAAGCCCCAACAGTCTGCTCCACCACGTCGAGCGAAGACCTCTCCCTCGTCGCGCCTCGTCTGACCAGCCCGAACGGATCGTGCGGGCGAAGTTTGCGCTCATGCCGCGACGGGGGAAGTTCGATCTGGGGACAAGCCCTGAAAGGGCTGCCTCGTCCGGCGCTCATACCTCACAATCGACCCATGCGGGCGAGGACGGCAGACCTTTACTGGTCGGCGGGTGGCTTCGTCATCGCCAGCGTCAACGCCCTCGAAAGCGTGGGCATTAGCGGGTTCCTCTGGGCCTTGGCGGCCTTCGTCATGCTGGTGGGCTTTGTGACGACTGCTGTGCGTCTGATCCGCACGCGAAACTTGCAGCGCCCCTCCACCACCGTTCCCTGACGGGGTCCACCGTCCGTGCGCTCATGCCGCGTTGCGCTTCAGGCGTTGACCTACTTCTCGGTGATAGTGATGCGGGGGTCGCCCTTCTGCCACCTATCGGAGGGGTTCAGCGAGAAGCCCTCGACGAACACGGAACCGTGTCCAACGCGGCTCGCCTCAAAGACGAACTGCACAGCCCGCGCCAACGCACGCGCGTCCACGGCCCCACCCTCGAACTCCACTGCAATTCGCTTCATACCCATGGGGTGATCTTCCCCCAACTCGTATCCGGCTACCTGACCCGCCGTATCGCGAAAGTCGCTCTGCAAGACTCGCCATGTGGTCGACCACTTCGCGAGCCGGCATTTCAGCGTGAGCAACCCCGAAGGGCCCGCCGGCCCTGATCTGCCACTCCTCCTGCGCCGCGTCGCCGACGCCATCGAGGAAGCCGGCATCGGGTCAGAGGAATTGCTCGATGTCACCTTCTGCGCCGACGAGGTCAATCAGCACGGCGCCTGGTGGCGGGCAACCGTCTACTGGGCGCCGGACGATCCGGCCTAGAAGCTCACCGGTCTCATTCGTGCGCTTATGCCGCGATGCGGCATCACGTCGGGGCATCGACGACATAGCCTCCGGAGATGCCGGAGTACGAACCACGACTTGCGGACGCTTTCTGGGACCTTCGTGACGACGCCTACGACCATCCCGAGCGATGGCAGGTCAGCGCGAGCGACATCTTTCAGAGGCTGGCCGAACTCGTCGAGACGGCTGAGGACAGCGGCGGGCTGATCGATTGGCGTCGCGACGTGGCGGAGTCGATGCTTCGCTGGCGCTCGGCCGGCACCAACAACCCGTAGACAGAGGCCGCCCGATTATGCCGCGGACAGATCGATTCATCGGGCTGATGAGCGGACGCTGCCTCGACCTCCGGCATCCTTGCCCGCGTGCGCACGCATGGGCAGACATTTCCGTTCCACACCCGGGACTGGAGTGTCATTCATCGCTTCATGGACGAGATCGCGACGGCCCACCCAGAGTTCCGGCACATGGAGGCAATCGCGCGGAGCGTGCTTGAGTCCGATGCGGCCGACCGACTGGCCGCGCACACGACGATGCATGACCTCATTGTCGTAGGGACGCCGGTCCCCGACCCTCCGTACGGCGTGGTGGCCGTGCGCTCGCCAAGTTCGCTTCGCCCCCCATCAGCCGGGCTTGTCCTCATTGAGCACATGTCTGTCACCGGGCACAACGACGAGATCGAGCGACCGGTCACTGAGGCGGTACCGCTCTTCTGGCGGTTCATGATCGAGAAGTACGGCGTCGCGCCTCGCCGAAGTTGAGGAACATGACCGCTCATGCCGCGGTCAGGCGGACTGCGTTGCGTACCTGCTACATCGCCCCGGCAAGGTCCACGCGGACGGCCGTGGCCCCTGCGGTGTCGACGTTTGCGTAGACGCGGACGTGGGTGCGCTCGTCGAGGTGGTTGAGCAGGACCTCGCTGTCAGCATCGCCGATAGCCAACAGCCCGTTTGGTAGGTACAGCTGCCCAACCAGGACCGGCTCCTCAGCGTCCGCTTCGAAGCTCGCAAGACTGCGCACCCGAATCGTCGCGGTTGCCCAGTCCCAGTCAGCTTCGAAGCGCTCCGCGTCGATGTCCTGTGCATGGCGCACACGCAGCACCAGGCAGTCCTTCGTCGCAGTCACCAAGCCGTCATCGAGCTGCTCCGGAACCGCAGCCTTCGGTGCGGACAAGATCGCAATTCCCCAGTGCCAGGGACGCGACACCGAGACGTCGAAGAACGGCTGCATGGCGGCAGCATACGAAGCCAGGGCCCGGTCACAGCGGTGCCTCCGTCGCAGACCATCTATCGCTCATGCCGCGAGCTGGACACGTGACGTCCGTACGCTGGCGCAATGGACGACGTCGAGTGGGATGCGGCGAATCGCGCGCTCATCGAGGCTTCCGAGCGAGCAGCGACACTCGCACGCTGCCTCGCCGTTGCCCCGGAACTTGATTGTTGGCGGGCCGGCGAGGACCTTGGCGGCATGCTGGCGGCCGACGCCTTGGATCAAGCACGCGGAGAGCTGGAGCGGCTCGCCTCAGGCGGCGCTAGCTCCTTGCTGGATTTGGTCGAACGAATCGCTGAAGCCCTGCCGGTGCCGTTGGAGTGAAACGCACGCTCATGCCGCGGAGCGGCGCGACCTTTGCCGAAGCCCAGGTGCCCCGAGGCGGGGCATGGAATGCTGGCGCTCGTGGCGTCCACCGGGGAGCAGCGCGGGCGGCAGGTCTGGTGGGTCATCGATCGACGGCTTCTTGACCGGTGGCCGGTACGCCTAAGCGCGACGATTCTGATCGTTCTTGGCTTCACGCTTGCCGCTCACAACCAAGGGGAGCCGTGGGTGATCGCGTTTGCGATTGCCTTCCTTGGGATCGGTTTTGCGCTCACGAGCCGGCACATTGACCGCGCGCCAAGGCGGTCCCGCCGGCTCACGCTGCTGACGGTGTCCTTGGCGGGATCCTCTTTGGCATTGGCTTTCCTATCGGCAGTGTCGGACTCCGAGGCCGTCAGGCTGGCGTCAGCCATGGGCGCGGCCGTTGGAGCGATCACGGCGATCGATCTCGCGTGGGATTCCTTTCGAGCCGTACGACACAGAAGCTCGGCCGGTAGTCCCTAGTAGCAACAAGGCCCCCTGGTCCGAGTTGACCGCTCATGCCGCGAACGGGTCATACATCCGCGCGATGCTGTCGTTCGGTTCCCATGGCGAAGTGCCGGTCGAGGTAGTCCTCGGTCGTTAGTCCGCTCCGTCGAATGAGCGAGAAGACTTCGACGCCGTTAGCTGGCTTCATGGCAAGCGCGTACGCCTGCGTGAGAGGTAGGACCTCACCGCCGAGGTCCTCGACGTAGCGCTCGGCCTCTGCTTCCGCCATCGCGATTGCTGCGTCGAAGTCGATCGCTCGCCAGATCGTGATGCGCTCTTCGTAGTCGACCTGGCCAGGCTCCAGGTCGTGAGGCCCCCAGGGCTTCGGTTCGTGGTTGGCCACGCAGGTCCGCACGGCGAACCATGTCTTATCGGGCATGAATCGATCATCCATCGGCGCTACGCCGAACATGCGCACATGCCGCCAATCGCGAACGCCATCTGGCGACGGCGGTGATACTGGCCGCGTGGTGAGGAACGTGTCCGTCGGGCCCGACTGGAGTGAGCCGTGGCCGTCCCCGGTCGCCGATCGCTCGTGGGTGAGCGACGACGGCACGGAGTGGCGGATGCGGGGCGGCCCTATCGGCGAACGAGAGGTTCGGCGGTTGTTGCGGAGACCCGACGTTCGGGTGCTTCACGTGTATGGGACCGAGCCGGTCGAGCTCCCAGCGAAGGAAGCATCCGAAGTGCTGGACGCGCTTCAGGTGTTCTACGACGGTCGGGCCCAGCCCTTCGCTGATTTCGTCGTAGCCGACTTCCGGAGCAATGACCACGATGTCCTCATCGTCATCGAAGAGTCCTGCTGAACCTTCCGCTCATGCCGCGATGCACTTGGTTCGCCCGTGCGTCCTCGTCCGGATGACATGCTCCTCGGGTGGCAAAGAAACACGGACCTCGGCTCGCCACTCGCGCCAGCAGCTGTTAAGGCTGCTGAGCGCGCCGTCTCGCTTGTGAGCCCTTACGCGCCAAGACCGCCACCGCCTTGCCTACCGCTTCGCTGACGACAAGCGGAACAGCCCAGTCCACCACCTCGATGAATGGGCCAGCCGCCAGTCGCGCATGCTGATCACCCGCTCGGCATGGACAACCTCAGTCAGGTTGGCCCTTTGCTGCTCCGTCAACCAGATGACGAAGGAGGTGCCCGCGTCCGAGAGGCTGGCGACTGTTGCATAGTCCTCTCGCCAAAATGTCGCGTCATAGGCGTGCGGCGCGAAGGTGATGAAGTCTTCCCGCACCTGGCTGTCGGTGGCGGCCCTTACCCCCGTCTGCACGTTCGTGTCGTCGCGTCCCTGACCGAACCGGTCGCTTAGTCGCTGCGCCGCCTCCACCACATCGGCAGGCCAACCACCTCGTTCCCCCCAAGGGATGTCCGTCTCGGCCGATGCCATCTCTGAGGCCACCAGCGTCAGGGCCGTGCGAGCAGCCTCGATCAACACGGCATCGGCAAGTCCCTCGAGGCTGAGCACGTACTGGGTTCGCTTCTCCACGCTAAAAGCGTCTCAGCGGTCGTGAATTAACAAGCGCTCATGCCGCGACTCGTCACTGAGGAGACTTGCTGGCCCTTGGGCGCATCGGCGCTGGTACGCGAGGCCGAAGTTGCCGACAAGCTCGGTGACAACGCTCCCGACATGGATGCTTCCAACCTTCATCCGTGGGCATGGGAGAACGGCAAGAGCTACTGGAATAATGGCTTCCATCACCAAGCGGTGATGCAGGCAGCTCTCCGCATCAACGCGGAAGCCCAAGCGAAGCTCGCGCGCGTCGACGTCTCTGAGACGGATCTGTTCAACCAAGCTTTCTCTCTCGATCCACCGAAGACCGGAATGGCGCGCTTTCGGCTAATCAAGGACGACGGAAGCAAGACCTACCACAGCCTC
The DNA here is from genome assembly GCF_000720925.1 of Phycicoccus jejuensis. Classification (GTDB taxonomy): domain Bacteria; phylum Actinomycetota; class Actinomycetes; order Actinomycetales; family Dermatophilaceae; genus Phycicoccus; species Phycicoccus jejuensis. Next base: position 34,632 of record NZ_JOEE01000013.1, read on the forward strand.
CACCGAGGAGCGCGGTCCTTCGCTGAGGGCTTGTACGCGGCCATTCGCAACCCGGGTATGCATGTGCCTCACGACGGCGGCGCGGAGCAACTCGCACTTGAGCAATTGGCCGCGTTCAGTCTTCTCGCACGTTGGATCGATCAGGCAGACGTGGAATCCGTCTAACTGTTCGGCGGCTCCGCTAGTACGAGGGATCCCAGCGTTCCCTTACCGCCGCTACCGCCGCTTGCGCGGCTTCGATGGCCGCTCCAGTGGGGAGCCGAATCCGACGACGTGCCACCACCCGCAGTAGGGGCACTGAACGGCTTCCGCTCCCTTCGCTACGCCCGCTGCGATTCCCGCGGCCTCTGATCGAGTCTCGATCGCCGCGCGCTTGGTCGGACAGCGGACCCCTCTCATGGTTTGGAGGTTACCCCGCGTCGCTGGCGCTCCGAGGAGACTCGCAACGCAAGGAGGCGTAGCGCGAGCTGAACATGCGACCCCTTCGGCGGACCGCTTTGGTGTCGAGGGGGGCAATAGGGTGCGCTGACAGCACATTGCCATCTATATGTCCGCCTGTCACCCCATTAGAAACCCTTGTTAACACTGGGCTTCTCACCTGCAGACCACGCAGAAGGGGCACCGAGGTTCGCGTCGCGCTAGCCGGAGTCGAGGAACGGGCAAGCAGGGCGTGGCCGTGCTTGGGCCCATCCCGAGCCCTGACTAAACGGCCGCCTTCGCCGGACGCCCATCATGGCCCGCCATCAGGTACCAGGTCCGCAGAGTCGTTCTTGTGGGCTTCGCGCGCCTTGGCCGAGGGAGGCGGCCACCTCACGGGCGAACCGCGCGAACAAACCTCGTCTCCAGAATCGTGCAGCCCTCGGCGAGGCCCTTCAGATACCCGTCGTCCGCGTTCGCGAGCTTGTCCGCGGAGTTCCCATCAGCGCGCACGATGACGAACTGCTGCTCAAAGGGGAGTCGGATTGCAGAGTCGCCGAGTGGCGCGCTGCTTGCAGGCCAGGTGTCCTCCCTGATGACAGCCTTTTGCGCAACGAAGTACCCAGTGGACGACGAGATGCGAACCGTCGCCAGCGCCACCTGAGGGTATGGGCCATGGCGCGAGGAACTCTCGCACGGAGGTTCTCGTGCGTATCCATCTGAGCTGTTGACGCCGAGCCGACGAAGAGGGTGCCGCTGCCGGCTCGGATGGGCCGAATTGCGGCAGGGCCCGGCAGTATGGGGCGGCGTCACAGGTAGCCGCGCCGTCGGGCTTCGGCCCGGCAGGTGCCCATGAGGCAGATCTGAAGGACGTCGCTGCTGGGCTTGCCTGGCTGATGTCGGGGCAGCGTGCGGAGATCGCGCCAGTCATTGAGGAGCCTGCCGCAGAGGGGACATTCTGGTTCTCGGTGTCGAGGCATGGGTCACGTTCTACCCGCGCACCGCCGCTTGCGTCTCGCTCTGCCAGGCAGAGACCCGCGCGCGGATTTCGCCGTCCCTCACAGGGCGTTGAGGTCGGCTGAAGTCACGTAAGGCATGTAGAAGAGCGGTCTACGAAGTGGTCGTCGAGTTAGGCAACGCGGCGACCGTTCCTGCTCGGCCCGCTGAGGGTGCCGACGCCGATTCGTGTGAAGCGGTCGTTCTGCTTGATGGTGCCGCCGACCGTGGTGGTGGCGAGAGCGAGGCGGCTGGTGATGACGCTGGGTGGACGAGTGGACGATGGGTAGGTGCCGTGGCCGAGGGTGCGGTCCGTGATGCGGAGCCTGACCCGCTTTTCCGGACACCTGAGCTGAGGCGATGATCGTCTCGGAGAGGAGTCTGGGATGCCTGCTGCCAAGCCACCGGAGTTCCGTCGTCGAGCGGTGGAGCTGACCCGGGTGCCGGGCGCGTCGGTCGCGACGATCGCCAAGGACTTGGGGATCACCGAGTCGTGCCTGCGCCGTTGGATGGCCAAGGACGACGTCGACGCCGGCCGCCGCGAGGGCCTGACCTCGAGCGAGCGCGAGGAGCTGGTCCGGCTGCGAAGAGAGAACCGCCGTCAGGCGATGGAGATCGAGATCCTCAAACGGGCCTCGGCCTACTTCGCGCAGGAGAACGTGCT
>NZ_JOEE01000014.1 GCF_000720925.1 Phycicoccus jejuensis
CAACAGAGCCGGTGGCGACCCCACCTCGCCCCCGACGGCACCGTCACCTGGCACGGCCCCGACGGCGCCAACCGCACCACCGAACCCCCAGCACCGCACGACCGGCTGAGCCCGGGGCGTCAGCGGGGCGACAGGACGACGAGCTCGGTGCCGGACGGGTCGACCAGGGTGACCGAGTCGCCCTCAGCGAGAACGGTATCCACACGGACAGCGCCCAGACGTTCGAGCTCGGCGACGGCATCGGCGAGGTCGGTGCCCGCCGCAGCGACGACCTCCATCCGGGTGCGGCTCACCCCGTCCTTCGGAGCCACCGGGCCGCCACCCCACGCGACCTTCGTGCCGCCGGCCGGCAACTGGACCGCCGTCTCGTCGTCCTCGTCCCACACCAGAGGCCAGCCCAGCGCCTCGCTCCAGAACACGCCGGTCGCCCGACCACCGTCCCCGGCGACCTCGCCGAGCAGCCCGGTGCCCGCGAGGAAGCGGTTCCACGGCGGGATGACGCACAGCGCGTTGCCCTCGGGGTCCGCGAGGACGACGTGCTCCTCGTCCGGCTGCTGCCCCACGTCGAGGTGCCGGCCGCCGAGCGCGAGGACCCGCTCGACCGTCGCGGCCATGTCGTCGGTCGAGGTGCTCGTCACGTGGAGGTGGTGACGGCTCGCCCCGGACGGCGCGGCCGCGCTGCGGAACCGGAGGGCGACGCACCCCGGGTCGGACGGGACCACGGTGACCGCACCGGGGCGGTCCTCGGCGGTCGTCCAACCGAGGACTCCGGCCCAGAACCGGGCGAGGGCCACCGGGTCCGCCGCGTCGACGACCAGGGCCTCGAGCTGCACGGTCATCCGGGATCCTCCCCGTCGTCGGTGACGCCCCGACGCCAGGTCCGTCGGCGGCCACCGGCAACATGGTTTCCCGCAGGACGCCCGGCCGAGCCGGTGTCGGTCGGACGTGGTGGAATCGCGACGTGCTCGTCCTCCGCCGCCCCGCCACCGCCTGGGTGGCCGCGCCGGCGCTCGACCCGCAGCAGCAGGCGGCGGTCGACGCCGACGACCTCGTGGTCCGCGTCCTCGGGGCGCCGGGCACGGGGACGAGCACGGTCGCGGTCGAGCGCGTGGTGCGCGCCGTCCGCGAGGGGGCCCCCGCCGACTCCTGCCTGCTGCTCGCCCCGACCCGCCTCGCGGCCGCCCGCCTGCGCGACGTCGTCACGGCCCGGCTCGGCGGCACCACGTCGACCCCGCTCGCGCGCACCCATCAGTCCTTCGGCTTCGGCGTCCTGCGCGAGGCGGCCGCCCTGGCCGGGGACCCGGCGCCCCGCCTGCTGAGCGGCCCCGAGCAGGACGTCATCCTCCGCGAGCTCCTCGCCGGACACGCCACCGGCTCGGCCCCCACCCCGCCGTGGCCGAGGTCGGTGCTCCCCGCGCTGGCCACCCGCGGCTTCCGGGCCGAGCTGCGCGACCTGCTGATGCGTGCCCTCGAGCTCGGCCTCACCCCGCCCGACCTCGAGCGCCTCGGCCGCGAGCACGGCGTCCCCGAGTGGGTCGCCGGCGCCGCCGTCCTCGCCGAGTACGAGGACGTCACCGCGCTGTCCGCCCCCGGGGCATGGGACCCCGCGACCGTCCTCACCGCCGCCGCCGACCTCCTCGAGGAGGACAGCGAGGCGCTGAGGCGGATGCGCTCCCGCCTGCGCCTCGTCGTCGTCGACGACGCCCAGGAGCTGACACCGGCCGCGGTCCGGCTGGTCACCGTGCTCACCCGCGACAGCGGCGTCCCGGTGGTCCTCACCGGCGACCCCGACGCCGGGACCCAGACCTTCCGCGGCGCCGACCCCCGTCTCTTCGTCACGGCCTGGCCGGACGCCGCGACGCACGTCCTGCGGACGGGTCACCGCTGCACCGCGCCGGTGGCCCGCGCCGCCGGGCGGGTCGTCGCGCACGTCGGCGTCGTCGGCGGGGCCGCCCACCGGGCGCCCGAGCCCGTGGCCGGCGACGGCGCGGTCGAGGCGCACCTGCTGCGCACCGGTGCCCAGGAGTCCGCCTTCGTCGCGGGGCTGCTGCGCGAGGCCCACCTGCTGCACGGCGTGCCGTGGTCCCGGATGGCCGTCGTCGTGCGCGGCGGCTCCCGGACGGCCTCGCTGCGACGCGTCCTGCGTTCCTCCGGGGTCCCCGTCGACACCGCGACGGCCGAGCTCCCCGTCCGCGACGAGGTGGCCGTCCGGCCGCTGCTCACCCTGCTCGCCTGCGCCCTCGAGGTGGTGGCCGGCGCCGACGAGCTCGACCCCGACACCGTCGTCGACGTGCTCTCCTCCCCCCTCGGCGGGGCCGACGCCGTGGGCCTGCGCCGCCTGCGGCGGTCGCTGCGCCGGCTCGAGCTCGACAGCGGGGGCGGGCGGACGAGCGACGTGCTCCTCGCCGAGGCGGTGCTCACGCCGGCCGCTCTCGACCACGTCGGCCCCGAGGCGCGCCCGGCCCGTCGCGTGCACCGCGTCCTCGCCGCCGGGGTCGCGGCGCTGCGCGACGGCCTCGGGGTCGAGGAGGTCCTCTGGGCGATGTGGTCGGCGGCCGGCCTCGCGGACGCGTGGCGTGAGGCGGCGCTGGCCGGGGGGCCGGCCGGGCAGCGCGCCGACCGCGACCTCGACGCGCTCATCGGGCTCTTCGACGCCGCCGCCCGCTACGTCGACCGGCTCCCGGGCGCCCGGCCCGCGGACTTCCTCGAGCACCTGCGCGGGCAGGAGGTCGCCGGCGACACCCTCGCGGCGCGGGCCGCCACCGGTGAGGCCGTCGCGCTGCTCACCCCCGCCGCGGCCGCCGGGCTCGAGTGGGACCTCGTCGTCGTCGCCGGGGTGCAGGAGGGGGCCTGGCCCGACCTCCGGCTGCGCGGCTCGATGCTGCGCTCCACCGACCTCGTCGACGTCGTCACCGGCCGCGACCCCTCGCCCCGCGCCGCGCGCACCCAGGTCGCCCACGACGAGACGCGCCTGTTCCACGTCGCCGCCACCCGGGCGCGTCACCGCCTCGTCGTCACCGCCGTCCGCAGCGAGGACGAGCAGCCCTCGCCCTACCTCGACGTCGTCGACCCCCGCCCCGACGCCCGCCCCCTCACCGACGTCCCGCGTCCCCTCACCCTCCCCGGCCTCGTCGCCGAGCTGCGGCGCGCGCTCGTCGACCCCGACCCCGCCCTGCGCGGCGCCGCCGTCACGACGCTCGGCCGGCTCGCCCGCGCCGGTGTCCCCGGCGCCGACCCCGCCCAGTGGTGGGCCCTGCGCGCCACCACCGACGACCGCCCCCGCCGCACCGACGACGCCCCGGTCCGGGTCTCGCCGTCGACGATCGACCGGTTCGGGCAGTGCGGCCTCCAGTGGCTGCTGCGTACGAGCGGCGGCGACGGCCCCTCGATGGGCGCCCAGGACATCGGCACCCTCGTCCACGAGGTCGCCCACGACCTCGGCGACGTCGACGCCGCGACCTACGCCGCCGAGCTCGAGGCGCGCTGGGGGCGGCTCGGCCTGCCGCCCGGATGGCTCTCGCGCCGCGACCTCGGCCGGGCCCGCGAGATGACCGCGCGGCTGGCCACCTACCACCGCGAGGCGAGCGCCGAGGGCTGGCGCCGGGCCGCGTCCGAGGAGCGGATGCGGGTCGCGCTCGGCCGGGCGGTCGTCGCCGGCACCGTCGACCGCATCGAGATCGGGCCCGGGGGAGCCGTGCGCGTCATCGACCTCAAGACCGGGTCGCGCAAGCCGACCAAGGACGAGCTGGCCCGCAACGGCCAGCTCGGGGCCTACCAGCTCGCCGTCGAGGAGGGCGCCTTCGCCGCGCACGGCACGGGGTCCGGCGGCGCGGCCCTGCTCCAGCTCGGGCGGGCCGCGAACCGCTCGACGACGCTCCAGGTGCAGGCACCGTTGAGCGCCGACCCCGAGCCGACGTGGGCCCGTGACCTCGTCCTGCGCACCGCCGACGGGATGGCCGCCTCCACCGTCGTCGCGACCCCCTCGCGCGACGTGTGCGGCACCTGCCAGGTCAAGGACTCCTGCCCGGCACAGCCGGAGGGGAGGCGCCTGTGACGACCACCGACCTTGCTGCGGCACAGGCGCCCCCGCGCTGGAGCGCCGTCGCGCTGGCCGAGGCGCTCGGCCAGTCCTACGCCCCGACCCCCGAGCAGGCGGCGGTCATCGAGGCGCCGCTGCGGCCGCTGCTCGTCGTCGCCGGCGCCGGCTCGGGCAAGACCGAGACGATGGCCGCCCGCGTCGTGTGGCTCGTCGCCAACGGGCTCGTGCAGCCCGACGAGGTCCTCGGGCTGACCTTCACCCGCAAGGCCGCCGGCGAGCTGTCCGAGCGGCTCGCGGCGCGCCTGACGACGCTGCGCGAGGCCGGGCTCTGGACCCCCGCGCCGGAGGCCGGCGCCGCGGTCCTCGACGACACCCCGACCGTCTCGACCTACCACGCGTACGCCGGGCGCATCGTCCGCGAGCACGGCCTGCGCCTCGGGGTCGAGCCCGAGAGCCGGCTGCTCACCGAGGCCGCGGCGTGGCAGTTCGCGCACGAGGCCGTCGTCGCCTGGGACGGGCCGATGGACGCCGTCGACAAGGCGGAGTCCACCGTCACGACCGCCGTCGTCGACCTCGCCGGCGAGATGGCCGAGCACCTCGTCGAGCCCCGGCAGGTCGCCGAGCACCTCGCGGAGGTCGTCGACATCCTCGACACGCTGACCAAGCCGGACGGCTCGCGCAGGCGCACCAACCCGATGCGCGACACCGTCGACGTCCTGCGCGCGCGGGCCGCCGTCGTCCCGCTCGTCGAGGCCTACCACGCGCTCAAGCGCTCCCGGGACGCGATGGACTTCTCCGACCAGGTGGCGCTCGCCGCCCGGCTCGCCCTCACCGTGCCCGAGGTGGGCGCCGCCGAGCGGCAGCGCTTCCGGGCCGTCCTCCTCGACGAGTTCCAGGACACCTCGGAGGCCCAGCTGCAGCTGCTGCGGGCGCTGTTCGTCGCCCCCGGCGAGCCGGTCCCCGTCACCGCCGTCGGCGACCCCCACCAGTCGATCTACGGATGGCGCGGCGCCTCCTCGACGACCCTCGACCGCTTCCGCTCCGACTTCCGCGACCCGGCCCCCGCCGAGGTCCTGCACCTCTCGACGAGCTGGCGCAACGACCGGGCCGTGCTCGCCGCCGCCAACGTCGTCGCCGCCCCCCTCGCGTCGACCACCCGCGTGCCCGTCCAGCGGCTCGTCGAGCGCCCCGGCGCCGGGCCCGGCCACGTCGCCGTCGCCCGCCTCGGCACGCTCGAGGACGAGGCCGCCCACGTCGTCGGCTGGCTGCGCGCGCGGATGTCCCGGCCCGGACGCCGCACCGCAGCCATCCTGTGCCGCAAGCGATCCCAGTTCGACCCGGTCGTCGAGGCGCTCGAGGAGGCCGGGGTGCCCCACGAGGTCGTGGGCCTCGGCGGGCTGCTGCACACGCCCGAGGTCGCCGACCTCGTCGCGCTCCTCCACGTCGTCGCCGACCCCACCCGCGGCGACCGGCTGATGCGCCTGCTCACCGGCCCCTCGTGCCGGCTCGGCGCGGCCGACCTTGACGGGCTCGGCGAGTGGGCCCGCGTCCGCCAGGGACGCCACCGTCCCGAGCGCGGCGCCGACCTCGCCCCCGACGCCGCCGACGAGGCGAGCATCGTCGAGGCGCTCGACGCGCTGCCGCCGCCCGACTGGGTGGGGGAGGAGGGGCAGCGCCTCGGCCCCGCCGCGCTGGCCCGGCTGACCGGCCTCGGCGCGTGCGTGCGCCGGCTGCGCGGCCTGACCGGCCTCGGCCTGCCCGAGCTCGTCGCGGAGGCCGAGGTCGCGCTCGGCCTCGACATCGAGGTCCTCGCCCGGCCGGGGTACTCGACCGGTGCGGCCCGGGCGCACCTCGACGCCTTCGCCGACGTCGCGGCCACCTTCGCCGCGAGCGCCGACCGGCCGGGGCTCGGCGGCTTCCTCGCCTGGCTCGAGGCGGCCGTCGACGAGGAGCGCGGCCTCGACCTCGGCTGGGTCGAGGCCCGGCCGGACGCCGTCCAGGTCATGACCGTCCACGCGGCCAAGGGGCTGGAGTGGGACGTCGTCGCCGTGCCCGGCCTCGTCGAGTCCTCGTTCCCGGCGCACTCGGCCACCCAGAGCCGACCGGTCGGCGACGCGTGGGGCCACGGCGACCCGAACGACAAGGCGTGGCTCGTCGGCCTCGCCGCGCTGCCGCACGACCTGCGGGGTGACCGCGACGGCCTGCCCCGCTTCGGCTGGGCCGACGGCCACGACTGGGAGAGCGCCGCCGAGGCCCTCGCCCGCTTCACGGCCGCCTCGGCCGACCACGGCATCGCCGAGGAGCGCCGCCTCGCGTACGTCGCGACGACCCGCGCCCGCCTCGACCTCCTGCTCACCGCCCACGTCTGGGGCTCGGCCGCGTCCCCGCGCGTCACCTCGCGCTTCCTCGAGGAGGTGCGGGTCCTCGAGGGGGTCGCCCCGGGGCCGTGGGCGGAGCTGCCGCCCACCGACGACCCCAAGCCGCAGAACCCGCGCACGGCGCAGGCGGTGAGCGTGCTCTGGCCGACCCCCGACCACGTCGCCCGCCGCGACCTGCTGCTCGGCCCGGCCCGCGAGGTGGTCGCGGCCGCCGCCGATCCCGAGCCCGCCACCGGCGCCGGCCCGTGGGACGCCGAGGTCCGGATGCTCCTCGACGAGCGCGGACGCCGCCGGGACGGTGCCGACGTCGACGTCGTCCTGCCGGCCCACCTCTCGACCTCGGCCCTGGTCTCCCTCGCCGAGGACGCCGAGGCCTACACGAGCCGGCTGCGCCGCCCGATGCCGCAGCCGCCGGCGCTCGCGGCGCGCCGGGGCACGGCCTTCCACGCGTGGGTCGAGGAGCACTACGCGCGGGCGGCCATCGTCGACGTCGACATGCTGCCGGGGTTCGCCGACGACGACGGCGCCAGCGAGGACCTCGACGCGCTCCGGGAGGCCTTCCTCGCGTCCGAGTGGGCCGGGCGCACCCCGCTCGAGGTCGAGACGAGCGTCGAGACGGTCATCGACGGCATCGCCGTGCGCGGGCGCATCGACGCTGTCTTCGCCGGGCGGGGCGCCGACGGCGAGCCCGAGTGGACGGTCGTCGACTGGAAGACCGGGCAGCCGGCCACCGGCGCGCGGGCCCGGGCCCGCGCGGTGCAGCTCGGCGCCTACCGCCTCGCGTGGTCGCGGCTGCGCGGGGTCGACCCGCAGCGGGTGCGCGGCGCCTTCTTCCACGCGGCGACCGGCGAGACCGTGTGGCCCGACCTGCCGGACGAGGCCGAGCTCAGCCGAGCTCTCGCCGCGGCTCGCTGACCTCGTCGGCGTCGTCCGTGACCTGGTCGGCGTCGTCCGTGACCTGGTCGGCGTCGTCCGTGACCTGGTCGGCGTCGTCCGTGACCTCGTCGGCCTCCGCGGTGACCTCCGGCAGGTCGTCCTCCTCGTCGTCGTCGACGACGAGCGCCGGCGGGGGAGCGGGGCGCGAGCGCGGGGTCACGGGGGCGAGGGAGGTGCGGCGGTAGTCGTCCTCGCCGCGCTCCATCGCCACGTGGACGGCGTCGTCGAGCCGGCGTAGCTGCGTCGAGAGCACCTCGACCGCGGGCACGTCCTTGCGGGCGAGCGCGCCCATGAGGCGGCCGAGCATCCGCAGCTCGGCGCCGAGCCGGGCCCGCACGAGCAGGTTGACGTCGGGTCGCTCGACCCGCACGTGGGCGTAGGCCTCGAGCACGGTGTCGACGGCCTCCGGCGAGGCCTCGGCGACGAGCGCGGCGAAGTCGTCGGCCGGGTCGGCGACCTGGGCGTCCTCCCAGCCGGTCATCGCCTTGACCCGCCCGGAGGCCGCGTCGTGCGGGTCGTCGAAGACGGCGAGGACCTCCTCGCCACCGAGGTCGCCGTGGGTGGGGGTCGCGGCGAAGCGCCACAGGGCGACGTCCTCGAGGGCCTCCTCCCAGCGGGTCAGGAGGGTCGTCGGGACCCGGCCGGTCTCGGCGGCCCGGTCGAGCTCCGCGAGGCGGCGGGTGCGGTAGGCGTCGGCGTCGTAGGCCGGCAGCCCGGCCTCCTCGAAGAGCGCGGGGTCGGTGTTGTGCAGCGCGCCGATCGCGCGGCCGAGCTCGGCCGCCAGCCCCGGCCCGTGCGGCAGGGCGGAGAGGTCGAGCGCGTGCCCCGGCAGGTAGGGGTAGACGGCCGCCCGTCCGCCGGTGCCGAGGTCGACGAAGCCACGCGGCGCGGGCACGGCGAACGGCAGACGGCGCGCGAGCAGGCCGAGCAGCGCGACGGAGCGGTCCATCTCGGCGCCCGCGACCTCGGTGCGGGGGACGCGCACCACCCAGCGGCGGTGCTCCTGGTCCTCGACGAAGGCGACGTCGAAGGCCTGCCCGGGGAGGGAGGGGAGTGCCTCGACGCTCACCGGGTCCAGGCCCGGGACGGCGGCACTGGCCAGGGCGGCGAGCTGTACGGGGCTGCGGTCCACGTGCCCCACGGTAGGCCGTGCCCGCCACCTAGGCTGGGAGGGTGGCCCGTGCCGAGCGAACTCTTCCCGACGTCGCCCTCACCCGGCGCACCCTCGACCGGCACGCGGAGCGACGCGGCGACCCCGACCTGACGCCCCGCCTGCTCGCGGACCCGGCGACGCGCGTCGTGCACCTGTGCGGTGACCGGGTCCCGGTGACGACCGACGACGACGGCGTCGTCCGCGTCGTGACCCGGCCCCCGGTCGCGTCCGACGCCGGGCACCTCGTGGTCTACCTCGGCGAGCACGAGGGGGCGCAGTACGTCGGCGTGGTCGAGGACGGGCCGGACGCCGCGGACGAGGTCGAGCCGGACCCGGGCACGGCGACGCTGCGCGAGGTCGGCGCACACGTCGACGACCTCGGGGCGGCCCTGTTCGCCTCCACCCTCGCCCTCGCCAACTGGCACCGGGTGCACGGCTTCTGCCCGCGCTGCGGGTCGCGCACCCGTCCCGTGCAGGCCGGCTGGGTGCGGCGCTGCGTCGCCGACGGCAGCGAGCACTACCCGCGCACCGACGCCGCGGTCATCATGGCCGTCGTCGACGACGACGACCGGCTGCTCCTGGCCCGCGGGCGCGGCTTCCGCACCCGCGGGATGTCGGTGCTCGCCGGGTTCGTCGAGCCGGGGGAGACCCTGGCCGGCGCCGTCGCCCGCGAGGTGGCGGAGGAGGTCGGCGTGGAGGTCGACGACGTGCGCTACCTCGGGGACCAGCCGTGGCCCTTCCCGTCCTCGCTCATGGTCGGCTTCACCGCCCACGCACGGGGCACCGACCTGCGCCTGCAGGAGGACGAGATCGCCGCGGCCCGCTGGTTCACCCGCGAGGAGCTCGCGGCGGCGGTGGCCGACGGCTCGGTCGCGGTGCCGGGCCGGGTGTCCATCGCCCGGCGCATCGTCGAGCACTGGTACGGCGGCCCGATCGAGGCGCCGGAGGTCACCTCGATGCGCTGAGCCGCCGGCGTCCGCTCAGCCGAGGCGGCTGCGGACCTCGGCGAGCGAGGGGTTGGTGGCGGCGGTGCCGTCGGGGAAGAGGACCGTCGGCACGGTCTGGTTGCCCCCGTTGACGAGCATGACGAAGTCCGCGGCGTCGGGCTTGCGCTCGATGTCGACCTCGGTGAACTCGATGCCCTCGCGCTCCATCTGGGACTTCAGGCGGCGGCAGTAGCCGCACCAGGTGGTCGTGAACATCGTGACGGTGCCGGGGGCCGGGTTCGCGGGAGCGCTCATGGCCACGTCAACAGCGGGGGCCCCCGGGTCCTTCCCGACGCGGGCGTCGCCCGGCCCGGGGGAGCGTCGGGGGCGAGACCTAGGATCGACCCCGATGACGATCCTCCCCGTGCACCCCGGCGCCGACGACGTCCTCGACGCGCTCGACCCCGAGCAGCGCGAGGTCGCCTCGCACCCCCTCGGGCCGATGGCGGTGCTCGCCGGCGCGGGCACCGGCAAGACGCGCGCCATCACCCACCGCATCGCGTACGGCGTGCTGTCCGGGGCCTACCAGCCGCAGCGCGTCCTGGCGGTCACCTTCACCGCCCGCGCCGCCGGAGAGATGCGCACCCGGCTGCGCGACCTCGGGGTCGGCGGGGTCCAGGCGCGCACCTTCCACGCCGCGGCGCTGCGGCAGCTGCACTACTTCTGGCCGCAGGCCATCGGCGGCGCCGCCCCCGAGGTGATGCCGCACAAGGCGAGCGCCGTCGCCGAGACCGGCGGCCGCCTGCGCCTCGGCCTCAACTCGGCCGGCGTCCGCGACGTCGCCGCCGAGATCGAGTGGGCCAAGGTCTCGATGCTCACCTCCGACACCTATGCCGCCGCCGCGACGCGGGCCCGGCGCGAGCCCCCGGCCGGCCTCGACGCCACGGCGATGGCCCGGGTCATCGAGGGGTACGAGAGCGTCAAGACCGAGCGCGGCGTCATCGACTTCGAGGACGTCCTGCTCCTGACCGCCGGCATCCTCGGCGAGCACGAGCAGGTCGCGCGGGCCGTGCGGGCGCAGTACCGGCACTTCGTCGTCGACGAGTACCAGGACGTCAACCGCCTCCAGCAGACCCTCCTCGAGCTGTGGCTCGGCGAGCGCGAGGACGTGTGCGTCGTCGGCGACCCCGCGCAGACGATCTACTCCTTCACCGGGGCCTCCCCGGCGCACCTCCTCGGCTTCCGCTCGCGCCACCCGCAGGCCCGGGTCGTCGAGCTCGTCCGCAACTACCGCTCGACCCCGCAGGTCGTCGGGCTGGCCAACCTCGTCCTGCGCAGCCCCGGGGGCGGGCGCCGCTCCGGCTCCGTCGAGCTGCGCGCCCAGCGCGAGGACGGCGTCGTCCCCGAGCTCCTCGTCGCCGACGACGACCCGCACGAGGCCGACCAGGTCGCCGAGCGGATCCGGGGGCTGCTCGACGCGGGCCACCCGGCCTCCGAGATCGCCGTGCTCTTCCGCACCAACGGGCAGAGCGAGATGCACGAGTCGGCGCTGGCCGAGCGCGGCATCCCCTACCTCGTGCGCGGGGGCGAGCGCTTCTTCTCCCGCCGCGAGGTGCGCGAGGCGATCGTCCTGCTGCGCGGCGCGGCCCGCAGCGATGACGGCGAGGTGGCGCTGCCCGACCTCGTCCGCGACGTCCTGCTCGGGGTCGGCTGGACCCGCGAGCCGCCGACCTCCGGCGGAGCCGCGCGCGAGCGGTGGGAGTCGCTCTCGGCGCTCGCCGCTCTCGCGGACTCCTTCGCCGCCACCGACCCCGAGGCCCGGATGCCCGCCCTCGTCCGCGAGCTCGACGAGCGCGCGGCCGCCCAGCACGCCCCGACCGTCCAGGGCGTCACCCTCGCGTCGCTGCACGCCGCCAAGGGCCTGGAGTGGGGCACGGTCTTCCTCGTCGGCTGCTCCGACGGGCTGATGCCGATCACGATGGCCGAGACCCCCGACGAGATCGAGGAGGAGCGCCGGCTCCTCTACGTCGGCGTCACCCGCGCCCGCGACCGGCTCGTCCTGTCCTACGCCCGCGCCCGCACGCCCGGTGCCAAGGGCACCCGCCGGCCCTCGCGCTTCCTCGACGGCACCGAGTCCGTGCTCGGCGAGGCGGCCCGCAGCCGGCCGAAGCAGTCGGCGAAGAAGGCCCGCGGGCGCGAGCGGGCCGCCCTCCCGACGACGTGCCGCGTGTGCGGGGGAGGCCTCGCCACCGCCAAGGAGCGCACGATCGGCCGGTGCACGGCCTGCCCGCCGACGATGGACGAGCAGCTCTTCGAGGAGCTGCGGGCCTGGCGCCTCGCCACCGCCAAGGAGCTCGACGTGCCGGCGTTCGTCGTCTTCACGGACGCCACGCTCACGGCGATCGCCGAGCGCGAGCCGGCCGACGCGGCCGAGCTCTCGCGCATCGCGGGGGTCGGCCCGGCCAAGCTGGAGCGCTTCGGCGAGGCCGTGCTCGATCTCGTCAGAACTTTTTCCGAGGCCCAGAACGCCTGAGGCACAACGGTTTCGGATCGCTGTGCGGAGAAAAGTCACGGGCGACCCGTTTTAATCCGTTGCCGAGGTTCCGCGGGCCCCCCTACAGTTGCTCGCAACACCTCGCGTGCCCGCCCGGGCACCGACACGACCGAGACCGCGAAGGAGGGTTGGACCGATGGAGAAGACGATGACGACGAACGGCACGGCGATGGCTGCTGCCCGCGAGACCGGCACGACCGTCTGGTACGGCTCCAACACCGCCCACGCGGTCGATCTCCGTCAGGTCCAGGGGCGCACTGTGTCCGCTGCCGACCTCGGCATGCGCGACCGCGCCGTCGCCGGTGAGGCCACCGGCTTCGGCATCGCCGTCCCGTCCACGGGATCCGTGTACCCACGCCTCGAGGCACCCCCCGTCTGACCACCAGACAGGGCCACCTCGAGGCCGCGGATCCCCCCAGGGATCCGCGGCCTTTCTCTTTGCCCGCACGGCCCGGGCGCCGCTCCACCGACCACCACAGCACGCGAGGACCAGCAGCCATGACCGCAGTGAGCGACCGGACCGACACCGACCGCCCGCCCAGTACCACCCCGCGCCACACCCGGCGCTCGACGAACGGAGGTGACCCCCCGATGCAGCTGACCGATCTCCTCGACCTGCAGGACCCGGACGTCATCGACGGCGAGGGCATCCCCTGCCGCGAGAACGACGCCGAGCTCTGGTTCGCCGACACCCCGGAGGGGGTCGAGTTCGCCAAGGCCCTGTGCCGCACCTGCCCGGTGCGCCGCAGCTGCCTCGCCGGCGCGCTCGAGCGGCGCGAGCCGTGGGGCGTCTGGGGTGGCGAGTACTTCGTCCAGGGCGTCACCGTGGCGCGCAAGCGGCCCCGGGGCCGCCCGCGCAAGACCGAGGTCGCGGCCTGACCGCGGCCCCGACCACCAACGCACACAAGCACTTCCGACAGGAGAACGACATGTACCACCGACGGATGCAGCGGATCCGTCGCGTCGTGCACGAGCGCCGCGCCCACGAGGCGCAGCGGGTCGAGCGCGAGGCGGCCAACCGCGAGCAGATGCAGGCGGTCGTCCACGCCATCGTCCGATGAGGGCCGGCGTGCACACCGCGGACCGCACCGCCCCCGGCACCACGCCGGGGGCGGTGCCCGTCCCACCCCTGCGCGGGCGGGACTTCTGGCGCGCCGTGGTCGCCGACGTGCTGGCTACGCTGGCCCCATGGCCGCGCTGACGATCGCCCAGGACCCCGCCGCCGACCGCGTCCTCTCCGAGGACCCCTTCGCGCTCCTCACCGGGATGCTCCTGGACCAGCAGTTCCCGATGGAGCGTGCCTTCGCCGGTCCGGCCAAGGTCCTCGAGCGCTTCGGCACCCTCGACCCCGCGGCCCTGGCCGCGGCCGACCCCGAGGCCTTCGCCGACCTCTGCGCCACGCCGCCGGCCGTCCACCGCTACGGCCGGTCGATGGCCGGGCGCATCCAGGACCTCGCGGTGGTCGTCCGCGACGAGTACGACGGCGACGCCTCGCGCCTGTGGACCACCGCCTCGACCGGCCGCGAGCTCGTCACGCGCCTCAAGGCCCTGCCCGGCTTCGGCGACCAGAAGGCGCGCATCTTCGCGGCCCTGCTCGGCAAGCAGCTGGGGGTGCGCCCCGACGGCTGGCAGGAGGCGTGCGGCGCCTACGCCGAGACGGGCTCCTTCCGCTCGGTGGCCGACGTGGTCGACCCCGACTCCCTCCAGAAGGTCCGCGACTTCAAGAAGGCGGCCAAGGCCGCGGCGAAGACCAAGGGCTGAGCGTGAGCGACGCGGCGGGGGAGGAGCGACCGGTCTGCGCGACGTGCGGCAGCACGCCGGCGGACTCCGAGGCCGCCGCCCTCGCCCGGCTCACGTGGAGCCGCGGCACCGAGAGCGGTCGCGAGGTCTGGACCTGCGCGGCGTGCAGCCGCCGGCACCTGCGCAGCATCGAGGGCAAGCTCGACTCCGCCTGGTGGTGAGGGGTCAGGCGGCGTCGGGGTCCGGGGGGAAGCGGGACTCGTCGACGCCGGGCAGGTAGGCGCACACCATCTCGCGCAGGGGCACCGTGCCGCCGATCTGGCTGAGCACCCCGATGCCCCCGAGCCACACCCGGTGGATGAGGAGGTAGTCGGGCGGCAGGTTGAGCTTGAGGCCGATGAGGAACTGCGGCCGGCGCGGGTCCTGGATCTGGGCAGCCGCGCCCCGCAGCCACTCGCGGGTGGGCGTGAACTGCTCGTGGAGGATCGGCTCGACGAGCGGCTGGAGGTACTCGACGAGGCCGTCGGGGTCGATCTGGATGCCGGGGCGGATGAAGCCGGCGCGGCGCAGGACCGCGACGAGCCCCTCGCCGTCGCCGGCGAGGCTCGCCGTGAGGATCTCGCCCATCTCGGGCGGCATGCCCTGGGGGAGGCGGTTGACCGCGCCGAAGTCGAGGACACCGAGGCGCCCGTCGGGCGTGATCCGGAAGTTGCCCGGGTGCGGGTCGGCGTGCAGGAGGCGGGCCCGGGTGGGGGCGCGCAGCTGGAACTCGAGGTAGAGCGAGGCGGCCTCGTCGCGCTCCTCCGGCGTCCCGTCGGCGATGACGCGGGCGAGCGGCGTGCCCTCGACCCACTCGGTGACGAGGACCTGCGGCGACTCCACGAGGACGTCGGGGACGAGCACGTCCTCGTCGTCCCGGAAGGCGCGGGCGAAGTGCCGCTGGTGGCGGGCCTCGAGCGAGTAGTCGAGCTCCTCGCTCATCCGCGCCCGCAGCTCCTCCATGATCGGCTTGACGTCGATGCCGGGGACCCACGAGCCGGCCATCCGGGCCATCCGCGAGAGCTGGTTGAGGTCGGAGAGCAGCGCCTTGCCCGCCCCGGGGTACTGGATCTTGACGGCGACCTCGCGGCCGTCGCGCCACACGCCGCGGTGCACCTGGCCGATGGAGGCGGCGGCGGCCGGGACGTCGTCGAACTCGACGAGCTTGGTCGTGGCCCAGCGCGGCCCGAGCTCCTGGGCGAGGATGCCGTGCACGCGCTCGGCGCCCATCGGCGGCCCCGACTCCTGGAGCTTGGTCAGCGTGGCGCGGTAGGGGCCGAGCACCTCCTCGGGCATCGCGGCCTCCATGACCGACAGCGCCTGGCCGAACTTCATCGCGCCGCCCTTGAGCTGGCCGAGCACCGCGAACATCTGCTCGGCGGTGCGGGCCTGGAGCTCGGCGGCGACGGCCTCGGCCGGCTTGCCGCCGACCCGCTTGCCCATGCCGAGGGCGGCCCGCCCGGCGTGGCCGAGGGGCAGGCCCGCGAGCCGAGCGGCCCGGGCGATGGAGGAGCCGGGGATCTCCCGGTCGCGTTCGCTCACCCCGCCATTCTCACCGACGCACAGCCGCACCCGGGCCGGGAGGTCCAGACCCGGTGCACGACGGTCGTGCCTTGCGGGCCGATCTCGGTCGAGACGCCGCCGAGCGCGGCGTCCCCGGCGAGGGTCGCGAGGGCGGTGACCGTGGCCACCGCGGCGGCGAGCACGACGGCCCCGGCCCCGAGCGCCGCCGCCGCACCGGTCGGCCGTGGGGGCGGGGTGACGCAGACGAGGCACGGCGTGCGGCCGGGGAGCACGAGCGGACCGACGTCGACCCCCGCGGTGTGTCGGACGACGGGCAGCAGGGCGACGTCGTGCGCCTGCCACGGCGCCCCGAGCCACGGCGCGCTCCACCACTCGGGCGGCCCGTGCTCGGCGACGAGCACGACGAGGTCGGGCCCGGGCAGGCCGGCGACGAGCGCGAGCTCGGTGGCGTCGGCCTCGTGCGCCCCGGCGCGCACCGGCACCCCGCAGCGGCGCAGCCGGCCCGCGGTCTCGGACGCGAGCACGCCCCACCCGTCGACGACGACCCGCACCCGCTCCATCGCTGCCTCCTGCCCGGACCCCTGGCGGCATCCTGCCCGGCCGGGCGCCTCCACCGCGGGCGTCGTCCACAGGCCCCGGGCACGGCGACGGCCCCGGACCGTCGTGGTCCGGAGCCGTCGTCGAGGGTCGGCCGCTCAGGCCTTCCCGAGGATGCGGTTGAGGTTCGTCCCGCACACCGGGCACTGCCCCTTGGCCATCCGCCGGCCGTTCTCGGAGACGACGACCTTCCCCTCCGCCTCGCGCTTCTCCTTGCACTTCACGCAGTAGAACTCGCCCTTGTAGGTCTCGTCAGCCATCGACGTACTCCTTGTCACCGGCCGGGAACCCGTCCGGAGTGGTGTACCGCCCCCCGGGGGCGGCCTGGACCGTCCCACAGTAGCCACGCGGGGGGTCGCTGCCCACGTGACGCGCGGCCGGGGCGGGCCGCGGCGTCCTCGCTGGTCACGCGCGTCCCACCGGCCCCACGGTCACCGCAGTGCGTAGAGTCGGGGGGTGGCCACGCGGGACGTCGAGGTCCGCCGCAGCCGGAGACGCCGCCGCACCGTGAGCGCCTACCGGGACGGCGGACGCACGGTCGTGCTCATCCCCGCCTCGTTCTCGGCCGCCGAGGAGGCCCGCTGGGTGGAGCGGATGCTCACACGGCTCGAGCGCGGCGACACCCGCAGCGCCCTCGGCGACGACGCGCTCGCCGCTCGAGCCGCCCGCCTGTCCGAGCGCTACCTCGGCGGGCACGCGCGGCCGAGCAGCGTCCGGTGGGTGTCGACGATGGAGAAGCGCTGGGCCTCGTGCACCCCGACGGACGGGACGATCCGGGTCTCCGACCGGCTGCGCGACGTCCCGACACACGTCCTCGACTACGTGCTGCTCCACGAGCTCGCGCACCTGCTCGTCGCCGGCCACGGCCCGGCCTTCTGGCGGCTGCTGGGCTCCTACCCGCGCCTGGAGCGCGCCCGCGGGTTCCTCGACGGGCTCGCGCACGCCTCGGGGATGCCGACCTCAGAGGAGCCCGAGGGCCCGGCGGCCGGCCTCGACGAGGGGTGAGAGCTCGGCGCGGGTGCCCTCGGGCAGCGCGTCGACCGGCCACCAGCGCACGTCGTGCGACTCCGCGCTGACCCGCGGTACGGCGTCCGCGGCGGCCCGGGCGACGTAGCGGACGTCGAGGTGCTCGCGGCAGCGCCCGAAGTCGCCCTCGAGGGTGTGCCGGTCCAGCTGCACCGGCGCGGGCAGCGGCTCGAGGTCGGGGATGCCGGACTCCTCGCGGGCCTCGCGGCGCGCGGCGTCATAAAGCGTCGCGTCGCCCGGCTCGAGGTGGCCGCCCAGCTGGAACCACTGCCCGGCCCGCCGGTGGTGGGTGAGCAGGACGTGCTCGCCGGTGGCGTCGACGACGAGGCAGGACCCGGTGAGGTGCGCGGGCGGCCCGGCCTTGGCCACGCCGTCCGGGTGCGCCGCGAGGTGGGTCAGGTAACCGCGGCGCAGCTCCTCCTGCTCCGCGTCCGGCGCCGACCAGCGGTCGAGGACGGCAGTGGCGTCGGCGTGCAGGTGGGCGTACTCGCGGGCGGGGTCGACGGGGTCGGTCACCGGTCGCCCTCGCCGCGCAGCAGCGCGTCGAGCTCGGCGTCGAGGTCGTCGGTGGCCGGCGTGGTCGACCGCTCGGCGTAGCCCAGCGGGTCGTCGAGGTCGGCCGAGGACGGCGCGAGGTCCGGGTGGCGCCACGCGGCGTCGCGGCCCTCGGCACCGGCCCGGTCCTCCAGCGCCCGGAAGAGGTTGGCGGCGTCGCGCAGCCGGCGCGGACGCAGCTCGAGCCCGACGAGCGAGCCGAAGGCCTTCTCGGCCGGGCCGCCGCTCGCGCGGCGCCGGCGCACGGCCTC
Source organism: Phycicoccus jejuensis (assembly GCF_000720925.1). Lineage (GTDB taxonomy): Bacteria > Actinomycetota > Actinomycetes > Actinomycetales > Dermatophilaceae > Phycicoccus > Phycicoccus jejuensis. The sequence goes on from NZ_JOEE01000014.1 coordinate 17,719, forward strand.
GCCGAGGGCGTCGGCGGCCGGCAGGTGACCGGCGACCGCGCGCTCGGTCACGACGTCGACCCAGCCCTCGACGAGGGCGAGCAGCGTCTCGAGCCGGCCGAGGGCGGCCTGCTGCGCGGGGGAGTGCTGCGGGTTGAACAGCCGCCCCTGCAGCGCCTCCTGGACCGCCTGGGGGTCGGAGGGGTCGATCGAGCGGACCGCCTCCTCGATGCCGTCGGTGTCGATGGTGATGTCGCCGGCGTAGTCGCGCACGGCCGCGCGCAGGCCGGCCGAGAGCCACGGCACGTCGGCGAACAGGCGCACCCGGGCGACCTCGCGCACCGCGAGGTACAGGCGGGCCTGCGGCTCGTCGACCTCGAGGCCGTCGGCGAGCTCGCGCAGGGCCTGCGGCATGAGGACGACGTCCGGGGCGGGCACGAGCGGGAGCGAGACCTCGCAGCCGGTGACGACCTCCCCGGCGAGGGTCCCGACGCCTTGGCCGAGCTGGAGGGCGAACATCGAGCCGTGCATGCGGCGCAGCATCGGGCCGGCCTGGTCGAGCATCCCGGACATCCCCGCGGGCAGGGCGTCCTCGGGCAGGTCGGAGAGCTGGCGGGTCATCGCCGCGGTGACGGCGTCGGTCACGCCCTCGGCCACCGGCTCGACGAGGTCGGTCCAGACGGGCATCGTCGCCTCGACCCACTCCGCACGGCTCCACGCGGTGCCGCGCAGCGCGGGGGCGGTGAGGTCGGTGACGGCGTCGAGCCAGAGGTTCGCGACGTGCACGGCCTCGGCGGCGGCCCGGCGGTCGGCCTCGGCCGCGAGGGCGTCCCCGGCGGCCGCGACGGTCTTGCGCGCGGTGTCGGTGGCCAGCGCCGGGTCCAGCGTGCTGTCACCGGGCGGGGCCGCGAACATCGCCTGCACCTGGGACATGACCATCTGGAGCATCTGCGGGTCGATCCGGTCCAGGCCCATGTTCCGCATCATCGCGACCATCTGCGGGTCGAGCTCGGCGCCGCCGGTGAGGCCGCGCAGCATCTGCTCCAGCTCCGGGGGGAGGTCGGGGGTCTCGTCGTCGTCGGCGTGGTCGGTCACGGCCGGTCTCCTGCAGGTCGGATGAGAGGATGGGCGTCTGTCGTACCCAACCACGGCCGCGCGCGAATCGTTCCGGCGGCCGTCCCCCGAGGAGCCCCATGGCCACCGATGACTCCGCGGTCGCGCTCGTCGCGGTCCGCGACGAGCCGCTGTCCGTCGACGAGGCGCTGGACGCCGTGCGCCACCCCGCGTGCGGTGGCGTCGCGCTCTTCGTCGGGCTCGTGCGCGACCACGACCACGGCGACGCCGTGACCGGGCTGGAGTACTCGGCGCACCCGAGCGCCCTCGCGACGATGCAGGAGGTGTGCGAGCACGTCCTGGCCTCCTCGGACGCCGTCCGGGTGGCCGCGGTCCACCGCACCGGGACCCTCGCCATCGGCGACCTCGCGGTCGTCGTCGCGGCGTCGGCGCCGCACCGCGGCCAGGCCTTCGACGCCTGTCGGGCCGTCATCGACACCCTCAAGGCGCGCACGCCCATCTGGAAGCACCAGTCCCTCGGTGACGGCTCGACCGAGTGGGTGGGGCTGCCGTGAGCCTGGGCGTCCCCCCGCCCTCCGCGCGTGGCGGCCGGCTCGCCGCGACCCTCCTCACCTCGCTCTTCGTGCTCGTCGTCCTCGCCGCCGGGATGACGTTCGTCGGCCTGCCCTACGTCATCCTGTCGCCCGGCCCGGCCACCAACGTCCTCGGCCAGGTCGACGGCAAGCCGGTGCTGTCGGTCCAGGGGGCGCAGACGTACCCGACGCAGGGCGCGCTCGACTTCACGACCGTCGCCTTCGAGGGCGGTCCCGGACGCACGGTGACGATCTACGACCTCGCGGAGGCGTGGTGGCGCGGAGACAGCGACACCGCCCCCGAGAGCGACTACTTCCCCGACGACACGACCGCCGACGAGGTCCAGGAGCAGAACGTCGAGCTGATGAACGAGTCGCAGGTCGTCGCGGCCGCGACCGCCCTGCGGGCCCTCGGGAAGCAGGTGACGACGCACGTCGCCATCGCCGACGTCCCGGACGGCAGCCCGGCGGCCGGGGTGCTCGAGAAGGGCGACGTGCTCCGGAGCGTCGACGGGATCGACGCGTCCGACCCGGATGCGGTGCGCGGCGCGGTCCGCGAGCACCGGCCGGGGGAGAAGGTCGCGCTCGTCGTCGAGCGGGACGGCCTCGAGAAGCGCCTGTCCGTGACCACCGGCGACGTGCAGGGCCAGCCGGTCATCGGCGTGCTCCTGCGCACCGACTACGACCTGCCCGTCTCCGTCACCCTCAACACCGGCCAGGTCGGCGGGCCCTCCGCGGGCCTGATGTTCACCCTCGCGATCTACGACGCCCTGACGCCGGGGTCGCTGACCGGTGGCCAGCGCATCGCCGGCACCGGGACGATCGCCGACGGCGGAGCGGTCGGCCCCATCAGTGGCATCCGGCAGAAGATGGTCGGCGCCCACGAGGCCGGAGCCCGCTGGTTCCTCTCGCCCGAGCAGGACTGCGCGGACGCCGTCGGCCACGTGCCGGACGGGATGACCCTGCTCAAGGTGACGACGTTCGACGACGCGAGGACCGCGGTCGAGGGCATCGCGAAGGGCGACACCGCCGGCCTGCCGCGCTGCGGCTGAGGCGGGCTCGCCGGCCCGGGCGCGTCAGTCCAGGGTCGCGCGCAGGGCGTGGACGATGCCCGGCGCGAGGTCCTCGCCGAGGGCGACCTCGTCGTCGCTGTCGTGCGCCCGCTGGCGCAGCAGGCAGCGCGCGGCGCCGTCGCGCGTGACGGCCACGAGCAGGCGCACGTCGGCGCGGTCGGGGTGCGCGGCGACGGCGCGCACCGCCTCCTCGGGATCCTCGGGCAGGTCGCGCTCGGCGGCCGGCGGGAGGACGACCCGCTCCACGGCGACCGCGCAGCCGGCGACCTCCGCCGGCCAGGCGATCCGGCCGAGCAGCTCCTCGAGCCCGGTGGCCTCGGGGAGCTCGTCCTGCTCGATGGCCGAGAGGGCGCCGGCCACCGCGTCGTGGGTGGCCAGACCCTGCGCCAGCTGCGGCTCGCGCTCGACGAGCTCGGCGGTGTGGACCAGCGCGAAGAGCCGGACCGGCTGGTCCCACCCGGAGCGGGCGACGTGCCGCTCGGTGTCGAGCGCGGCGAGGGTCAGGGGGTCGGTGACGGGGCGTCGGTCGGGGCTCACGGGCTCCATGGTGCCCGACGCAACCTTTCCCGCCCTCCGCGCGTTCGGGTGTGCGAGATAGGTTGACCTCACCCATCGCACGACGACCCCGGCACACGGGACGAGGAGAGCTGTGAGTCGCTCGGACTGGTTCGACGGACGCGACCGCCCGGACGGACCCGGTGACGGGTCCGGGCGCGCCGCCGAGGGAGGCCGCCCCGCGCGGCCGCGCCGGAGGGGCCCGCTGCTGCCCACCCTGCTCGTCCTCATCGGCCTGGCCGTGGTCGGCGGCATCGCCGCCGACCTCCTGACCGACGTCTGGTGGTACGAGTCGGTCGGCTACCGCAGCGTCTTCACGACCGAGCTCGCCACCAAGGCGGTCATCTTCGTCCTCGCGTTCGTGCTGACGGCGGGTGCGGTCGCGGCCTCGCTCGTCGTCGCCTTCCGCACCCGGCCGATCTACGTCCCGGTGACGCCGGCCCAGCAGGTGCTCGAGCAGTACCGCCAGGCCATCGAGCCGCTGCGCCGGATCGCGCTGTTCGCGATCCCGGGCGTCCTCGGCCTGCTCGCGGGCTCGGGGTCGATGGGGGCCTGGCGCACGTACCTGCTCTGGGCCAACCGGCAGCCCTTCGGTGTCACCGACCCGCAGTTCGGCCTCGACGTCGGCTTCTTCGTCTTCACGCTGCCGTGGCTGCGCTTCCTCGTGAGCTTCCTGACCGTCGTGCTCGTGCTGACCTTCCTCGCCGGCGCGTTCACCCACTACGTCTACGGCGGCCTCCAGCTGCCGGGCCGCGGGCCGTCGACGCGGGCCGCCTACGTGCACCTCGGCGTCGTCGGCGCGCTCATCGCGCTGACCCGCGCCGGGTCGTACTGGCTCGACCGCTACTCGCTCTCGACGCAGAAGGGGTCGCTGCTCACGGGCATCACGTACACCGACGCCAACGCGGTCCTGCCGACCAAGGCCATCCTCGCGGTCGCGGCGATCATGTGCGCGATCTTCTTCCTCGCCGCGATCTGGAGCCGCAGCTGGCGGCTGCCGATCATCGGGGTCGGGCTGCTCGTCGTCACCGCCGTCGTCGCGGGCACGATCTACCCGGCGCTCATCCAGTCGCTGCGGGTGCGGCCCTCCGAGCGTTCGCTCGAGGCGACCTACATCGACCGCAACATCAAGGCCACGAGCGCGGCCTTCGGGCTGGACCGCGTCGAGCGGATCGAGAACACGGTGCCGGCGCAGGCGCCGTCCGAGAACACGCTGCGCTCCAACGCCGAGGCCATCCCCGGCGTGCGCGTCATCGACCCCAACGTCGTCGCACCGACCTTCCGCCAGCTCGAGGGCGAGCGCGACTTCTACGCCTTCCCCGACACCCTCGACGTCGACCGCTACACGATCGACGGCCGGGTCAACGACGCCGTCGTCGCCGTGCGCGAGATGAACCTCTCGGGCCTGCCGGACAGCCAGCGCAACTGGATCAACGACCACACGGTCTTCACCCACGGCTACGGCTTCTACGCGGCGTACGGCAACCAGCGCACCGCCGAGGGCGACCCGGTCTTCTTCGAGGGCGGCACCCGCAACAACCTTGGTGAGTACGAGCCGCGGATCTACTTCGGCGAGCTGTCGCCGTCGTACTCGGTCGTCGGTGCCCCCGCCGGGGCGCAGGCCAAGGAGTACGACCGTCCGGGCTCCTCGGAGGGGTCGTCGGTCAACAACACCTACAGCGGTGGAGGCGGCGTCTCGATCGGCTCGACGTTCCGCAAGCTCGCGTACGCGATCAAGTACCGCGAGGCGAACTTCTTCCTCTCCAACGCGGTCAACGACAGCTCGCGCATCCTCGACCACCGCACCCCGCAGGAGCGCGTCGAGCGCGTCGCGCCCTGGCTGACCCTCGACGGCAACGTCTACCCGGCGGTCGTCGACGGGCGGGTGCAGTGGATCGTCGACGGCTTCACGACCTCGTCGGCCTACCCGAACAGCCGCCTCGTCGACCTCGCGAACGCGACGTCGGACTCGGTCGCCCAGCGCAGCAACGTCGTGCAGGTCCGCACCGGCGAGGCCAACTACGTGCGCAACGCCGTCAAGGCGACCGTCGACGCGTACGACGGCTCGGTCAAGCTCTACGGCTGGGACACGAGCGACCCGATCCTCAAGGCGTGGAGCCAGGCCTTCGGCAACACGGTGCGCCCGATCTCCGAGATCTCCGGCGACCTGATGTCGCACATCCGCTACCCGCAGGACCTCATCAAGATCCAGCGCGACCTGCTCAACGAGTACCACATCACCAACCCGGACGACTTCTACACCGGCAACGACCGCTGGCGGGTGCCGCGCGACCCCTCGCTGTCGACCCAGGACATCCCCGTGGTGTTCCAGTCGATCGCGCTGCCGGGCGAGGACCGCGCCTCGTTCTCGATCACCTCGCCGTTCGTGCCGGCGAGCAACGCCGAGGGCGGCCGGGAGATCCTCCGTGGCCTGCTCGCCGTCGACGCCGACGCCGGGTCGACCGCGGGGGAGCGGGCCGAGAACTTCGGCAAGCTCCGGCTCGTCGAGTACTCCTCGAACCAGGCGCCGTCCGGACCGGGCCAGGTGCGCAACCAGATCCAGAACTCCAACGTGCGCTCGCAGAACCCCGCGGAGCAGCTGGGCCTCGCGCAGTACATCACCAACAACTCCAGCGGCGGCAAGAAGCTGACCTTCGGCAACCTGCTGACCTTCCCCCTGCAGGGCCGCACCTTCTACGTGCAGCCGGTCTACGTGCAGGCCTCGGAGGGCTCGGGCTCGTTCCCGCAGAACAAGATCACCGTCGCCGTGTACGGCTCGAACGTCGCCTGGGGCGACACCCTCGACCAGGCCATCACCGGCCTCTTCGGCGAGGGCCAGGGCGACACGGGCGGCAACGACGGCGGCGGCAGCGACGGCGGGGGCGGCGGCGGCACGCCGACCGACCCCGGCACGGGTCTGCCGCAGCAGCTGAGCGCGGCCATCGCCGAGATCCAGGCGGCCTACCAGGCCGGCCAGGAGGCGCTGAGCAAGAGCGACTTCACCGCCTACGGCGAGGCGCAGGAGAAGCTGTCCGCGGCGATCGCCAGGGCCGACGAGCTCGCCCGCCAGCTCGGGACGACGGCGCCGACCCCGACGCCCTCGGCGTCCCCGTCGGCCTCGCCGTCCCCGGCGCCGTCGGCGTCGACGACCGCCAGCGCCGGATGACGCAGGGCTCCGCCGGGGCCGATTTGGTCCCGGCGGAGTCCATCGTCTAACCTCGAGACATACCGAGCGCGCCCCCCGGGGTGCGACTCACCACGACGCGGGGTGGAGCAGCTCGGTAGCTCGCCGGGCTCATAACCCGGAGGTCGCAGGTTCAAATCCTGCCCCCGCTACTGGACTCGTTACGGACGAGTCAGAAGACCCCCACATCTTGTGGGGGTCTTCTGCGTAGACACCAAATGTGGGACGAGGTCTACGGTCAACAATTCTGATTGTTGGTTCGTTGCCTCTCACGAGTCGCCGATGACCCAGGTCGAACCAGATGCATCAGCGAGGCGTCGGAGCGCTGACGAGCTGCGCTGGGCGAGCTCTTTGTGTGATGCCCCAGGTCAGCCTGGGTCGGAAGTCCCCGACGAAACCGGTGGCCATGGTTCTGCATGCCTGAGGTTGCGGGCCAGGAAGCCGGTCATCGGCCACACCATCCGTAGCCCGCACGGCTCCGACCACGGCCACAATTCCACGTCGGCAGTGAACGAATCTCACGGTGCGATGGGCCAACCACCTCTCGTCAGGGGGCGCGCGCTCTTAAGCCGCCGCTGGTGCTTCGCACGCGCGAGGCGTCCAAGCTATCGACGTCTTTAGTTCCTCATCCACCTGCCGTCCCACTAGGCCGCTGCCGAGGGTGGGCCGACCTCGAAGACACCAGACAGCCTCGGCGGCGCCACCGCGTGGCCGAGGCGTCGTGTGGGCCCCCGCCGTGGTGAGCCCAACTACTTGCCCGTCCCTGGCCGTCGTTGAGCGTCGCTACTCTCCTCGAACGGGGATCAACCAGCCAAGCGGATGCGCAGCGTGCCTGAAGCACACGGACGTGATGCCGCTGAAGACGAAGCTAGGGTGCCGCGTCGACCTTCATGGCGAAAACGTGGAGCGCAGGGTTGACGCACTCCGGGGTCGGCGTGCCACTGGCGCCCGTGACCGGCAGGGTCACGCTCGCCAGAGTCAGTGACGGGTCGGGCACGGGGTAGGTCAGTGCATACAGAACCGGCCTCTTGGTGGTGTCAACCGTGTTGGCGTCGGTTTTGACGCCGTTGAGGACCACGCGGCTCATGCTGGCATCAGCGGTTGCCAGCCACGCCGGAACGGTGCGGGGTGTGGGCACATCGGCGGGGTCCTCCTGCTCGCTGAATTTCATGCTCAGCTGGTTGTTCAGCGTGAGCGGCGTCGGGAAGCACGTGCTCGCCACGAGCAGGTGCACGGCCGTGGCCTTTTGGTTGACAGCGATTGCTTGTCCCAGTGCAACGACGTTGTCGTTACCGGCGTTCTCTGCCCCTCGAGTGAAGGTGAGAGAGCCTGCGGTCACGGTCATGGGGAAGTCGGCGCTGGCGATCGAGCGCTTCCCGCCGACGACGTCGATGTCGCCGCTGTCGCCCGGTGCGGTGATGCCGTTGTTGTTGTAGGCCGCTTGGAGGCTGGGGTACTGGACGCCGCCGATGAGCGAGGCGCTGATGTGATCCAAGCCCAACGAGTACGCAGGCAGGTTCGCGATCGTCGCAGTGATTCCGGTCCCGTAGGTCCGGTTGAAGGTGTACGCAGCCGCTGCGCTGTTGGTCGACGGTGCAGTGATCCACAGTGTGTGCGTTCCAGCGGTCAGTGTGCGTCCACCGAGCGCGATGAACTTCAGTGCCCGGGTGGGACTGTACGTGTCCAACACAAGCGGGGTCTTGGCGGCGTCCCCTCTGTTGATCGGGGCGGCATCGTTGTCAAGCGTGAACTGTGCCTTCGCGAAGTGGGTGTATGCGTGCATCCGGGCGCCCAGCGCGTAGTAGCCCGTTGTCGGGACGGAGAACTTGATCCCGAACTTCGATCCGTCGCCCGGCGATGGGAAGACCATGTGCACGTCGTACCCGCCTGAGAACCCCAAGCCTTGCGCGTCGTTACTGGCTTCCTTGTAGACGGGCAGGCCTGCTCCGTTGTTGTATCGGGAGTCTCCCTGACCCGCAGGCTGCTGGATGGGGAAAGCGGACTCGCCCTCGATCTTGTAGACGTTGCCGGATGACGAACCTGAGGGGGCGGCTTGAGCCACGTAGAAGACGTACGTCTCGCTATTCAAGCTGGAGTGGTGCGCGCCTGTGAACGCTCGCACTGTCAGCGTGTGGTACCCGACTGACAGCGTCGGCGCGGGGGTGAAGGTGGCATCGCCCGCTGAGGCCTCGACATAGCCGGTCGTTCCTGTGCCCTGGTCGTAGTTGCAGGTTGCCGCTTCCACCGTCGGCGGCGTCGTGTCGATGCCGTAGGAGAATCCGACGACGTCGGGGCGGTTGGTGGACAGCTGGAATGACCCTCGGCGGTCGGCGGGCGCACCCCAGGCCTTCTCCGGGTAGTCGAAGCTGGCAATTGTCGGGGTGGCTGGGGCGGCGGAGTCGACGCTGAAGTACAACTTGGCGCTGGTAGCTGTCCGGTCGGGGTTCTCTGGCGAGTCGGATTGCGCTGCGACGACGAGGTAGTAGTTGCCGTCGGGTAGTTCCGTTGGTACCTGCCAGCCATAGCTACTCTTCTCCGCGACGTGTCTGATTTCGCCGCTGGTCTTGAGGGCGGAGCCGGAGTTGGGGTTGGCGTAGATCCAGAACGTGAGGTCAACGGTGTGGATCGTCGGGTTGAGGTTGTCCGCTCTTGCGTAGAACGTGGGCTGGGGGACGTTGGTGAAAGGGCTCGAGCCGCACATGACCTTGTTGCTGACGTCCAGCCCGTACGGAGCCGATACGCCGAAGTCGTACACGACCTTGATCTCTGGGTTGTTGTTGAACTTCTTCCAGTAGTCCCAGTTGGTCTCGTCTGGAGAGATCAGGGCGAAGTAGAGGGTCGGGATGTCGCCCTTCGCGGCGTTGGTGAAGCGTTGCACCACTGCGGAGCTGGAGAAGGCGATGTCGGCGGGGGAGCCGTTGGAGCAGGCGCCACCTGAGGATGATTTCGTCTCGATGGCCGCGCTCTCGGTGCCGTTCCATGCGGTGCTGGAGGTGAACGCGCCAGCGCTCCAGAGCGTCACGGGTGTCGCGGAGCAGCTGGCGTTGTGGACCTGGCTCACGATGACGCTGGCGCTGTAGATCTGGGCAGTGGTTGACTGCCCAGTCAGGGCGGAGACGTCGAAGGAGAAGTAGGAGCGGGTGACGAACGTGGAGGCGCCGCAGTAGCCCTGGGCGTTGTAGCACTTGCCGACTCGCATCGGCTCGGCCGTGTCGTCGTAGTCCTTCCAGCCGTTGCTGTACAAGGTCAGGTAGTGCGAGTCGATCTTGCTGAGGCTCGGGTCGATCCTGACCGGGAAGGTCGTCTCGGGGTCGCGCAGCTCGTCCACGTCGGGCCGGATAACCACCTGAGTCGTGGCGGGCTGGTTCCTTCCGTCCGCGGTTCCCGAGTCGACGTCAACGCGCGTCGCCTGACCGGTTCCGGTGTTCTCGTCCGTGGGCGCGTCCGCGGAATGGGTTGCGTCCCACTGGTAGGGCTGAGGACCGGCCATGACGGGCTGACCCGCGTCGTCAACGACGGTGAGCGCCCCGTCAGACTGTGTGCTGAGCTTGACGCCGTCAGCCCGGGCGGTCAAGGTCAGCTGCTCGAGCTCGGGATTGGCGGCAGCTTCTGCCGTCTTGACCGTGATCAGCTGCTTGTACCCGGTTGGCGCGGCGATGAGGTTGAGGTCGACACCCGGAAGTACGTCGACGTAGGTGGCTGTGTCGCCGCTGACGACGGGGGCAGGTAGCGGGCGGGGCCAGGTCAAGCTGACGGTGCCCTGCTCGTCGCCCATGGTGACCAAGGGCCCGGTGCCGCCGCCAGAGAAGGTCAAGCCAACGGTTGCCGCGTTCGGCGAGAACGTGCCATTGCCGTTGCGGGCGAGTGTGTCATCGACCGGAACCCACTGGTCGTTCTTCTCGACACGGACGGGGAGTCGGCTGCTTGTCAGCTCATATCTGCCGTCGGGCTGGGCGAGCACTTGGCTGGTCTCGGTCGTCAAGTCGTCGACTGGAACGGCCTGCCCGCTCGCAACAGCTTCGTCCGTTGCTTCCGCCATCGCGACGCCGAGAGCATCATCGGTCTGCGAGGAGAGGGCGGCGGTTTTGCTTTGAGCCTGTGCCGTCGCAGGCGATGCCACGCACGTCGCACTAGTCGCCAAAGCTGCAACGGCGATGGCGGCAATTCGGCGTGCAAGACGGCTATCCATTCGAAGGTCCCCCTGGTGCGGATGCGTGTGGCTCGTCGCAGCGGACAGTAGCGTTCAACGCGCGCGACAACTAGAGGTTCACGAAATGTTGCGGTGCGGTCCCTGCTGGTTTGCTCGATCACTCGCGCAAGCCGGTCGTTGTCCGCTACGTTCCGGCAGGAAACTTGCGCCGGGGGGACTCGGCCAGCGAAGGGGATCGAATGTCGCCACGCCGTGCACCTCGCCCGATCGTCGCCCTTGTTGGTGTGCTCGCAACGGCGATGGTGGTCACCGTCGCCGCGCCCGCTGCCTCATCGGCCGCTCCTGAGCGCATCGACTACTCACGCCTTCCTAAGCCGCAGGTGTTCAAGAACCTGCCCCACCAGGACATGGTGAGCGCGGCGAAGAAGGAGACGGTTCGCCGTCACGAGTACGTGGCGGCAGGGCGAAAGACGGATAAGCCTTTCCCACAGTCCCTTTCGGTGAAGTTTGCCGCTGGGCAGCGGCGCGCGTCGGCTTCGGCGACCGGCATTAGCCTGTCTCGCCAAGCGGCCTCAGCCGGGCAGGCCAACGTGACCTTGCTGACGCCCGGTCAGACCAAAGCCCTCGGCGTCAACGGGCTGGCGTTCCAGGTCACTTCCGAAGATCCCAGCGTCACTCCGAGTGTCGACTTCTCCAAGTGGGCCCAGGCCGGTTCGGCTGGGTACGCACAGCGGCTGCGGCTGGTGCGCCTTCCTGCCTGCGCCGGTGGCAACGCCAACAGCAGCAAGTGCAACGTCGCCACGCAAGTCGCTAGCGCACAGAGCGCGAACACCATCACCGCAACGGTGCCCCCGGCTGTGTCGGGAGCAAAGCCGACCAGCACGACGACCACCTACGCGCTGACCTCGGGGGCATCTGGAGATACCGGATCCTTCGCAGCGACGTCACTCGCACCTTCTAGCACTTGGTCAGTCTCTGGTGCCGGCGGCGGGTTCAACTGGTCCTACCCTGTCCCGACACCGTCACCAGCGACTGGTTCAACGGTCGCTCCGAGTGTCTCGCTCGACTACAGCTCAGCCTCGGTGGACGGCAAGGTGGCCACCAGCAACAACCAGTCCTCGTGGGTGGGGCTGGGTTGGGACTACCAGCCCGGCTTCATTGAGCGCTCCTACCGCACCTGCAAGGACGACGAGAGCCTGCCCTCTGCATCGCAGACCAGCGACCTGTGTTGGGCGGGTGAGGTACTGACTCTGCAGTTCGCCGGTGGCGGTTCGGGCCGGCTGGTCAAGGACGACACACTCGACGTCTGGCGTGTGGAGCAGGACAACGGCGCCCGGGTCGAGCACCTCGACAAGGCGCCCAACGGCGCTCAAGGAGGGGAGTACTGGCGCGTCACCGACACCAGCGGCGTGCAGTACTACTTCGGCCTCAACCGGCCGCCTGGCGCCAGTGCGGCGCAGGAGACCAACTCGGTGCTGACGGTGCCGGTCTACGGCGCCAAGCCTGCCGACCCGTGCTACTCGGACACCGGGTTCTCGGCGTCCCGGTGTGCGCAGGCCTATCGGTGGAATCTGGACTACGTCGAGGACCCCAATGGCAATGCCGCGGTCTACTCCTACGCCAAGGAGGTGAACCGGTACGGTCCCAACTCCGGAACGAGCGGGGTCGCGTATGACCGGGCCGGCTACCTCACCTCGATTCAGTACGGCATGCACAACGACGCGGGCAGCGTCTTCACCACCCCCGCCTCCTACAAGGTCCTCTTCAACACGGCCGACCGGTGCACCGGTACCGGGTGCTCCTCGAGCACCGACCCGACTGTATGGCCTGACACCCCGATCGACCTCGAGTGCACCTCCGGCACGGCCTGCCAGCAGCACAGCCCCTCGTTCTGGACCCGCAAGCGTCTTGCCTCGATCGACACCCAGTACCGAACCGTTTCAGGCACCTACACCACCGTGGACTCTGTCGCCCTGAGCCAGTTCTACGCCGCCAACGGCCTGCCGACCCTCAACCTGGGCGGCATCACCCGTACCGGCTACGGCACCGACGGCTCGAGCATCACCATGCCGCAGGTGACCTTGCAGTACGCGGACTGGGACAACCGCGTCACCGGCGTCAACCAGCTCCTCAGCCCCATGGTCATGTCCCGGCTCAACCAGATCCGCACCGAGACCGGCCAGGCCATCGTCGTGTCCTACAACGCCGACGCAGGGCAGAACGGGCGCGCCAAGCCGGTGTGCACCTCGACCACCATCCCGTCCGACCCGTCGACGAACGCGACCAGCTGCTACCCCGTCTCATGGACGCCCCCGTTCGCCGCCAAGCCGGTCCTGGACTACTTCCACAAGTACGTCGTCACCCAGGTCTCCGTCAGCGACATCAACACCGTCGCAACCTCCGCCCCGACGCGCATCAGCACCTACACCTACCTCGGTGACCCGGCGTGGCACTTCGACAACAACGAACTGGTGCCCGCCGCCCGCCGGACCTACGGGCAGTTCCGCGGGTACGGCACCGTCGAAGTCCGTACCGGAAACCCCAACTCTTTCAGCAACGGCGTCGCCGACGCATGGACCCTGACCAAGACCAGCTACTACCGCGGCATGGACGGCGACCGACTCCCGAGCGGCTCTCGCCGCGTGGACCTCGGGGCGACAGACAACTCCGTGGTCGCAGACGCCGACGGTTTCGCCGACAACCCACGAGAGGTGCAGACGTTCGCCGGCACCAGCCGAGTCGGCTCAACGATCACGAACATGAGCGTCGTCGCCACCTCAGCTACGCACGCTCGCCCTGACGTCAACCCGCTCAAGGCAACCATCGTGCGAGCCGAGAAGGTCACCGAGCTCACCAACGTGCCCGCCGGCGGGACCACCCTGCTCAACGCCACCACGACGACCACCTACGACTCCCTCGGCCGGCCCGTCCGGGTCAACGAGTCCGGAAGTAGCGCGGCAACGCGCTGCACCGGCTTGACCTACGCCGACAACGAGACGGCCTGGATCCGTGACCGGCCGGCAGAGAACATCGTCTCTGCCGAGACCTGCCCAGCCGTTGGCACCGCGCAGACCACGAGCGCCGTCCTATCCCAAGGCCGGGTCTACTACGACAACAGCACCACGCTCGGGGCGGCCCCGAGCGCCGGCAACCCGACCATGACCCAGACGGCCCTCGACGCCGTGGGGGGCACCACCCGTTGGGCGAAGGCGACCACCAGCTACGACACGTATGGGCGCGCCAAGACGGCAACCGCCTACGCGAACGCCGCTGACAGCTCCACCGCGCGAAGCACCCTCACCACCTATCTGCCAGCTACCAGTGCACCGACCACCCAGGTCACCATCACCAACGCCCTCAACCAAAGCGCGACCACGAAGCTCGACCCGAGTCGCGGAGTGCCGGTGCAGAGCACCGACGTTGGGGGGCTGGTTACAGACGCCAAGGTCGACGCTCTCGGGCGCGTTGTCGCAGTGTGGAACCCGGGACAGTCCCGCGCCGGCAACGCCAACACGACCTACACCTACAGTCTCACCCAGACCGCGCCACCCTCGGTCACCACCAAGACGCTCGTCGACCCCGGTAACGAGGCAGCCGTCGGCTACGCGACCTCCACGCAGATCCTCAACGCGTTCGGCGACACACGTCAGACGCAGACCCAGACGGCATCCGGTCGCCTCATCACAGAGTCGTTCGTCGACTCCCACGGTTGGGTCATCCGCACGGAGAACGGCTGGCCCACCACCGGCGCACCGAGCACCACCGTGGCTTCCACCGCCGCCACCGGTATCGACAGCCGCACCTTCACCGTCTACGACGCGACAGGTCGCGCCACCCAGCAGACCGCCTACCAAGGCACTACGGCCAAGTACTCCACCAAGACCGTGTACTCCGGCGACCGCACCACCACCATCCCGCCCACCGGCGGCGTCACCACGACCAGCATCATCAACGGGCGAGGAAAGACCAAGGAACTCAACACCTGGACCGTCGCCCCAACCATCAGCGGCAACACGCTCTCCGGCGGGACCGCCGTCCGCACCGTCTACACCCTGGACGCGCTCGACCGTCTCAAGGCGCACACGACCGCCTACAACACTTCGGCCGCCTCGACCTGGGGCAACACCTACGACCTCGCCGGCCGCGTCACGGCAGCCACGGACCCCGACTCCGGTGCTCGGTCCACCAAGTACAACGACCTCGGCGAAACCATCACAACCACCGACGCCAAGAACCAGTCCTTGACCTACGCCTACGACAAGCTCGGCCGCAAGACCGGTCAGTACTCCGGCGCCACGACCACCGGCACCCAGCTCGCCGGGTGGACCTACGACACGCTCCTTGCCGGGCAGCCCACCTCCAGCACCCGCTTCGCCGGCGGCAAGGCATACGTCAAGGCGATCACCGGCTACGACAGCGTCACCGGCCGGCCCACCGGGACCAGCCTGACGCTGGACGAGACAGGGTTCCTTCCCAGCTACACCCGCAGCTACACCTACACCAGCACCGGGCAGCTCGCCACGGAGACCATGCCCGTGACGACCGACGGAACCCGCGGCGGGGTCTCCGTAGAGACGCTGACCCACTTCTACAACGCGATCGGACAGCTGACCGGCACCGGCGGCAAGAACGCCTACGTCGCCGACACCATCTACTCCCCATGGGGCGAGGTCTCCCAGCACGTCCTCGGCATCAACACCCTGCGGGCCACGCTCACCTACGACCGGGACGTCAACACCCACCGCGTCAACCACGTCGACTTCTCCGGCCTCATGGCCGACCCGCAGATCGCCGACATCACCCGCACCTACGACAACGCCGGCAACATCACCAAGACCGTCGACATCCAAGGCGGCGCCGGCGCAGCCACGCAGACCACCTGCTACAAGTACGACACGCTGCAGCAGTTGACCGAAGCTTGGTCCGCCACCGACGCCTGCGCGACCACCCCCACCACGACCAACAACACCAAGGTCGGTGGCCCGCAGAAGTTCTGGTACTCGTGGACCTTGGACGCGGCCACCGGGCGCCGGGACAAGCAAACGAAGAATGCAGTGCCCAGCGGTCCCGCCACATCCGTCACCGACTACAAGTACCTCGGGTACACGAACGGGACGGTCAGCAAGCCGCGCGCGCTCACTTCCACCAGCACCAGCACCAGCACCAGCGGCGCCACGACTGGTAGCACCAGCTACGGATACGACGCCAATGGCGCGACCATCTCTCGAACCGTTAACGGCGTCACCAACACCATCGCCTACGGCGCTGACCAGCGCACCAGCAGCATCAGCACCGCCGCCGGAACCATCTCCTTCCTCAACGACGCCGATGGTGATCAGCTCCTGCGGCGCGACCCGGGAGGCGTGACCACACTGTTTATGGGTGGCACCGAGGTCAAGTACACCGCTTCCACCAACAAGGCCGACACGACTCGGTACTACTCGCACGGCGGCGTCACCGTCGCCATGCGGACCAACCTCGAGGGCCTGACCTACCTCATGCGCGACCACCACGACACTGCCGGTGTCGCGTTCAAGGCCAGTGCTCAGACGGTCACCCGTCGTTTCACCGATCCCTACGGCAACGCACTCGGCACCCCGAGCGGCACCTGGCCGAACCAGCGCGGGTTCTTGGACAAGCAGTCCAACCCCGCTGGCATCGTCGACATCGGTGCGCGCGAGTACGATCCGACCCTGGGCCGCTTCCTTTCGGTCGACCCTGTCCTTGACCCGGGCAACCCCCTTCAGGCCAACGGGTACAGCTACGGGAGCAACAACCCGGTGTCATTCTCAGACCCGACGGGTGAGATCCAGATTGCGGGAGATACCTACGGTCAGGGTCAGTACCAAGACCCCTCTAGTGGCAGGGTCAGGAACCGGCCCGGCGACGGTGCCCGGGGCGGTCCTGGTGCCAGGACTCCTGGTGCTGGGGGAGCATGCTCTAGATGCGCCGATGTGCCAAGTCAGAACGACGCAAAGGCTTGGTTGAACGTGCTTTTGGCGCGTCAACGCGCTGAGGAACGGGCGGCTCACGAGCGGAAGGGCTACAACCCGTACATCGGAGGACTTGGGAGCAACAGGCCCTACCAGCCGGAGGGGAAGTACGACGCACTCGTTGCGTTGGGGATCTTCATTGCGCCGTTTGCAGTCGCGGGTTGCGTAGCGACTGGAGTAGTTGACTGCCTTGCTGCCGCCTACGCCGGTGCCGCCGACTTCGCTGCAGGCGGCTCCCTGTTGGGCGGAGCTGGTGTAGGTGGCGGTATGACCGCATACGTCACTCTTCGGGCGGCCGCCAAAGCAACGCCCGGCGCTGCGGTACGGCCAGTTGGTCAGGTGCTGGAGTCTGTGGAAGACGTAATAGCAAATCCGAGTCTCTTGGCGGGAAAGCATCCTGCCCAAGTTGAGAGCATCCTGCGCGGGAGTCCTGGCTGGGAGGTGGGGACTCTTGAGCGTGGCCGTAGTGCGGGGTCGGGTTGGACGTTCCGCGAGCGGAACTCGCAGGGGACCGACTGGACGGGACGGTACATTCAGTGGAGTCCCGGGTCGCCGCGTCACTTCAATGGCGAGCCCTATTGGAAAGTTTCCAGTGGTGAACTAGGCACAGTCAGGTTCGCGCAATGACCGAGATGCATCCCGCCCTGTTGGCGAAACTCGTACGCAGCGTGGCTGTGCTTGCCCTTCCGTATGAAGACCAAGTGTCATGGCTTTCCTCGTTGGGCTTGGGCCGTCCTGAGTTCA
Organism: Phycicoccus jejuensis; assembly: GCF_000720925.1. GTDB lineage: Bacteria > Actinomycetota > Actinomycetes > Actinomycetales > Dermatophilaceae > Phycicoccus > Phycicoccus jejuensis. The sequence goes on from NZ_JOEE01000014.1 coordinate 35,043, forward strand.
CTGACGAGCTTGCGCAGGAACTGGGTGACGGTGCTCGGCTCGGTGGGCAGTTCGTGGATGCAGGGTGGCTCACGCCGGAAGCGTGTCAGAAAATCAATGAGATTGACGCTCTGCTGTCGTCGCGTGGAGGTCCTGCGAACGAAGAGTTCTGGCGACTGGAGGCCCTTCGTATGTCCCCTGAGTGGGCGCGAGTGAGGAAGCTCGCGCTCAGCGTCCTCGCCACCCTGTGAGCCGCGTCAGGACGGGCAGATGGTCGAAGGCGGCCCGCCCACGACGACCTCAGCCACTCTGGCGAACGCAGGGCACATGGCCGGAGCCTGACCCGCTTTTCCGGACACCTGAGCTGAGGCGATGATCGTCTCGGAGAGGAGTCTGGGATGCCTGCTGCCAAACCACCGGAGTTCCGGCGTCGAGCAGTCGAGCTGACCCGGGTGCCGGGTGCGTCGGTCGCGACGATCGCCAAGGACCTGGGGATCAGCGAGTCTTGCCTGCGCCGTTGGATGGTCAAGGACGACGTCGACGCCGGCCGCCGTGAGGGCCTGACCTCGAGCGAGCACGAGGAGCTGGTCCGGCTGCGAAGAGAGAACCGCCGTCAGGCGATGGAGATCGAGATCCTCAAACGGGCCTCGGCCTACTTCGCGCAGGAGAACGTGCT
>NZ_JOEE01000015.1 GCF_000720925.1 Phycicoccus jejuensis
AAGTTCCTGTGGGCGAAGCACAACGCGCTCGCAGCGGTGGCAAGATATAGAGAGAAGCCGACCAACGAGAGGGGACGGGCGGCGGCTCACGTCTAAGCGGGGCTATTTAATTGACAGGCTTGTAAGGCGCGTGAGATGACATGCACCTTACGACCCCCAATCTAACTGATCGGCCGTATCTAGGAACCAACCCAGATACGGCCGATCTGCCGAAAGGGACCGCTGCCAACGCCAATCAGCAATGCGGTCGGCGACTCAATAACATCCGCGTCACGGGAAGGCTAATGGTAAATCAGGACGATGCGCGCCGCGTACAGAACAAGCACAACGCGATGTTGCTCGCGCGCAACGGCATCCCCGTGTTCCCGTCCAGTGGAAAGGTGCCGCTGGTCAAGCTCTACAATCGCAGAGACACCGAGATAAAACCCGAGGATCGCGAAGCCGCTATCGAGCAGGCACGCGAGGAAGGGAACAAGCAGCTCACAGTCTTCGTCGGCGCGACGACCGATCCCGACATCGTCAAGCGCATGTGGCGTCACCCGAACCAAGATGCGGTTCCGTCCGTAGCGTGCGGGCCTGCGCGCCTGGTCGTGATCGACGCCGACACCAAGTTCAACGGTCCCGAGCTGATCGGCAAGCTCTTCGACGAGCACGGCGGCGTGCCCGAAGGCACGCAGATCATCACGACACAATCGGGTGGCCGCCACTACATCTTCAGCGATCCCGACAACGCCTTCACGAATAGCGCTGGCGCGCTCAAGAAGCAGTACGGCTGCGACGTGCGAGGGCGCGGCGGTCAGTTCGTTGCGCCTGGCTCGCTCCGTGAGGACGGCAAGCGCTACGGAGACCAGGCCGCGCTCAAGGCGTTCATCGAAGCCTACACCAACGGCACGATCCCGCCGCTCCCTGATTACATCGTCGAGCTGATCGGCACGTCCTCGGCGGAAGTGGGGGAAGATATCCCCATCTCCAAAGAGCGCGAGATCATCAAGCAGATCGACGAGGCGGACATTCCCGAATGGGAAGAGCTGTGCGCGCCGCTCGGCGAGTATGACTTCGACAAGCTGCAAGCCGAGAACAGCGAGTTCAAGTCGCTCTACAACGAGCCCGGCGACGACTGCTCCGACAACCGCTTCAAGGCTGCGCGCCACGTCATGCGCGAGTGGCCGCAGATGCCGCCCGAACACCTGGCGTCGTTCTTCCTGGCCTTCGAGGGTGCTGGCGAGTTCGTCGACAGCAAGCCGCGCTCCGGCGAATACGACAACCGGCAGACCGCTCGCGAGTGGCTGAAGAACCAGGGTCTCAGCAAGGCGTCGACCGGCGAGGCGTTCGGCGCTGTCGTCGACGATGACGAAGACTCCGAGTACGAGCGCGAGGTCGCCGCAGAGAAGGAAGCCGAGAAGGCCGCCAAGCCGAAGGGCACGCTGCGCCGCATGTCTGGTGTCGCGATCTACGCCGATCCGAACTGGATGGTCGAGAATATCTGCACGCGCGGTATGGTCGGCATGCTTCATGCTCCGTCGAATGCCGGTAAGACGTTCAGTGCATTCCACATGGGCGGCAAGCTCTCCGAAGGGTGGGAGTGGTTCGGCCGCAACGTCGAACAGTGCGGCGTTCTCTACTGCGTCGGCGAAGGCCACGGCGGCATCAATCGCCGCGCGCTCGCCTGGTCGAACCGCTACAAGCCCAAGCACGATGCGCTCATCTTCCGCGACGGCGTTCCGAACTTCGCGCTCGATCCGAAGGGCGCGCGTAGGGCGTTGCGCAAGGCCGTCAAGGAAGCGAACGCGATGCTTGAAGGCGAGGGGCTTTCAGTCGGTCTGTTGTTCCTCGACACGTTCGCGAAGGCCGTAGCGGGTGCCGAGGAAAGCTCGGCGCGCGAGATGCAGCCGATCCTCGATATGCTCCGCGAGCTGGCCGTCGAGTTAGACATCTGCATCATCATCGTTCACCACTCCGGCAAGGACACGTCGCTCGGTGCGCGCGGCAGCTCGGCGATCTTCGCCGATGTCGACTTCAACCTTGAGATCGTCAACGCCGACCAGGCCAAGAAGAAGCACGGGCTCTCGCTCAAGCATAAGAGCCACTCGGCGATCATCATGCCGAAGATGCGCGACTCGGGGAAGTCAGGCCGCTTCGAGTTCAAGCTTGAAGAGGTCGAGCTAGGCAAGAACAAGTGGGGCAACCCCGTTACATCAATGGTCGTGGTCGAGGTCGAGGACAAGCCGTCCGAGGGCTCCGCGTTCGGCGTCGTCGACGAAGAGGCCCCCACAACCAAGGACGAGTTGACGCCCGAAGTGAATCGCTCCGACGACAACAGCCGCTTGAAGCTCTGCGCGAAGATCATCAAGGCCGTGCAGAAGATCGGCAAGCTCGTCGGCAAAGAGGTCCACGCCGACGCCGAGATGGTGCGCCTCGAAGTGAAGGCGATGCAGGACATCTACGACGAGGCCGGGCCGGACAACTACGCCAGGGCGTTCAAGCGCCGTGTGTTCGGCGGCGACGAGGTCAAGCGCTTCGTGCCCGAGGCGAACGGATCGCTGCATTACGTGACGCAACGAGGCAAGCCGAGCATGCTTGTGTTCAAACCCCGATCATAGGAGACCACCGTGAACGAATATCAACGTCGACTGAAGCAGGATATCGTCAGCCTGCCGCGCAACTCGCTCAACGCCGCGCTCAACGATCCGGTCCTCCGGGTGTTCTGGATATTCTACGCGGTGATCGCGGTCATCGTTCTGACTGCGGAGCCCTTGATAGCGTTCTGCACCAAGGACGACAAACGGCCGCCGCCTGAAGTGGTTTGTCCGCCGTATTGGAAGTGCAACGGGCCGCCTGGCACTCGCGCGGCGAACTGTGAGTGTTGGGACAAATACTAAAACGATAGCCGCCCTTCGGGGCGGCTTTTTCGTATGCGTCTCGCGATGGTGATATTGAACCCGTGAGTTGCCCGACGTGTCAAGAGGCGTAACCCCTTGACGGGTGTGAGGCGGTAAGGTATGTCATCTGACATTGCCAACCCGAAAGGACAAACGCCAATGACGACATGCCGCTTCTGCGAAAAGTGGAAAGGCCCGATGGTTAAATACGGGACGCGCCACTACGCTCACCCCCGCTGCTATTTGGAGAACGGAAAGCGCCTCGCCGATCTTCACGCGTGGCAGATCGAAGAGTTTCCCGTAAAGGTGCTCTCCGACTTCGGTCATCTCGACATCAAAACCCTGAAGTTCACCGATCCGGACATTCAGGCCAAGATGGACGGCGTCGAAAGCCGCCCCTCCATGATAATCTTCGATTAAGGGAGACACCAATGAACGCCACCGTCACCGCGCTCCCGAAGCCCGCCAGACGGCCGAAGGCCGACAAGCCTGCGCCTTCCACCCCTCCCGTCCGCAGCGCCGCCTGGAAGCGCAAGCTCACCCGCCAGCGCTACACGTCCTATGGCACCGCAGGCGTCGCCCTGGTGCTGATGGGACTCTCGCTCTCCCATCTTGCGGCCGGGATCGGCGCGCTCACCCACAGCGATCCTGCGCACGCCTGGGCTATGGCCGTCGGCATCGACCTCGGCTTCATCGCGCTCGAACTCGGCCAGCTCTGCACGACGACCGAATCGCTCCGCAAGGCGATCATGACGTGGGCAGGCCCCACTATCATCGGCACCCTCATCGTGTCCGCCTGCATGAACGCCTACGCGTTCGCCAGCGTCGCGACCGGCTGGCCGGTGATCGCCTCGGCCTGCATCCTGGGGCTCTCGATCCCCATGCTCATCTACGTGCTCACGCGGGTCTCCGTGGCCCTGTGGGTCGACGCCACGCGCTCTTGAGGGAGGACAACATGGAGACCACTGTCTACCTGCGCCGGGAGCCTGGCAGCGAAGGCAACAACGTCGTCGCGTACCGCGATGAGGCCTGCACAGACCGGATCGGTCATTGGATGTGGTGGCAGGTCCACAAGCCCACCGCCCGAACCACCCACGTCACGCTGAGCGGCAAGCGCCACAAGGTGGCTTGGGCCGAGCGCCTGACCGCCGACAAGGCCTGACCGATGGCGCTCCTGGCTCTCTTCGCCCTCGGCCTCGCCATCCCTGGCGCGCTCGCGATCTGGTGCTTCATCCAGCTCGCCAAGGCCTGAACGACCTTCCGATGACCTTCCATTAGACCCTCCAATCCGGAAGGTTTAGTGGAAGGTCGGAAGGTCGTCATTTCGTTTAACGTATTGATAAACAACAAAAAAAGCACTTTGACCTTCCGGCCTTCCGGTGGAAGGTTTGGAAGGTTACCGATATCGGAAGGTCAAAATCGGCGCGAGCGGAAGGTTTACAATCGCGGCAACGTATTGATCTGAAAGCATAATCGGTCGATGACCTTCCGACTTTAAACCTTCCGTACCTTCCGATCTGAAACCTTCAAACCTTCCGACCTTCCGGCCCTTCCCCCTTTAGGGGGAGGGCGGAGGGTAGGTTTGATGGAGGGTCTGACCGTCTGAGCGGCGGAGGGTCTCCCCGATCTGATCGTGCTCTCCGTTGCTGTGGGGCCGTGGAGCCCTGATGCCGAGGCCAGGCGTTGAGCCGGGGCGGCTGGTGGTCCTGGGAGGCCGGTCAGGCGGTCAGGCTCTCAGCGGGTGGCTGTGAGGCGGTCAGGCGTTCGGCCTCTCAGTCGGTCAGTCGTTCAGCCAGGGAGGGAGATTTAATTGACGGTGTGAGGAATGGGAGGTTACAGACCTACCGTACCCCCAACATCGAGGCAATCCGTTTGTCCATCCAATTCACCACACCGAAAGGGAACCCGGTCGTGATCCGGCGACCCGAGCTGATCGTGTCTATGGTCGGCTACGAGCGGTCAGATCGCGAGACCGGCGAGATGCGGCAGAACACCGCCATCACCTTCGAGAACCGTGAGGTCGTCTTCGTGAGCGGCAGCGCGGACGTGATCGAAGCGGCGCTCGAAGAGCACGCACGCGTTGCGCGCCTCAACTCGGAATACTGCGACCGCTGCCCCGCCCTGGCGAACGCGTCCGAAGAGCTGAAGCAGTACGAGGCGGTCGTGGACGCCGCCGAGCCCCCGGCAGACACGGACAATCGCCTCTGATGACCGATCCGATGCGCGCCGTGCTCGACGGCACCGATCCCGACTCCGTGCTGGTCCGCGTCCGCACCGCCGAGGGCGTCGCCCTGGCGACCCGCAAGGACTACGGCCGTCCCATCGACTATCTGCGCTATCGCGTGAAGGACAAGATCAGCGACGCGCAGTTCATGGCGGCCGAATACTACGCTGGCGACTACTTCGCGATCTCGCCGGTCGGCTCGAACACGATGGCGACGATCAATCACCTGATGATGGCCGTGCCTCTCTCGCCGGAGGATCGCCGCATGCTCGACCAAGAGGGCATCAACGGCGGACGCATGCACTCGAAGGGCGATTGCGGCGGAGCGCCGAAGGACCCGAGCGACCGCATGCTGAACGCGGCGTTCGCGCTGAAGCGTGTCGACGATCAACTCGACCGCGTCCAACGCGAGCTGCTCCGCGATCTGCTCATCCGCGAACACACGGTCGGCACCATTGCGCAGCGATGGCGATGGTCGCCCGAGCAGGCTGGCATCATGGTCCGCTACGCGCTGCATCGCCTGGTCGACGTGTACGAGAACATCAACCCCGACTTCGCGCTGTATCTGCGGCAAGAGCGCGAACGCAAGAACGAAGGCCGCGCCAACCGCAAGGGACGCCGACGCTGATGCGCTGGTCTGGATACGCCCGCGATCTCGACGACATGGTCGCCACGCAGCGCTTTGTCAAAACGGTCGCGTTCGCCGCAGGACTGATCGTTCTTCAAGTCCTGCTCTTCGCCCTCTGCTTCATCCACTAACCCGGAGACCACCATTGAAGACACTCGACGAGCTGTTCTGCACGATCATGTCGATCCCCTTTGTCGACACGAACATCAAGACTCGAGCAGGCTATCTGCGGACCCAGGTCTGCAAGCAGGGTCGCGGATACGACCTCTACCGCATGTTCGGATTCTGATCCATGCTTTTCCCGTACCGCATGATGGTGGTCGGTCATGGCCGACACGGCAAAGACACTGCCGCTGAAATTCTGCGCGATCACTATGGCGCGACGTTCGTCTCGTCGAGCTGGTTCATGGCAGAGCGTGTCGTGTTTCCGTACTTCTGCGAGAAGTACCCCGGCAAGTATGCCTCGGCGCAAGAGTGCTACGATGACCGCGCGAACGAGCGCTCGACGTGGTTCAATCTGATCGCCGAGAGCAATGCGGCCGATCTCACGAAGTTGGGTCGCGCGATCTTCGCGAAGTACGATCTCTACGTCGGCAACAGGAACGCCCGCGAGTTTCACGCCCTGCGGAACGCCAGCGTGTTCGACATCTCGATTTGGATCGACGCGTGCGAGCGCCTCGAATACCGCGAGCCCCGCACGTCCCTCACAATCGAGCCCTGGATGTGCGATTACGTGGTCGACAACAACGGCACCCAGGCCGATCTCAAGCGGAACCTGGCCTCGCTGATGCACGGATTGCGGACCAAGTCCTTGATCCAAAAGGGATTGTCAGCAGCGTGACCTGACAAGCCGGCCGAGGGAAGTTTGTGAGGGGAAAAAGTTGACGTTGGGATGTCAACTGCCTATTTTCCCCATACGGACAAATGGGCGAGGGGCCGGAACGAGAGTTACCCGGCATCGCCTAGTCTGAACCGACCCCGGCCTTGGCCGACATTCCGAACCCCGGCGCTTCAGTGCGTCGGGGTTTCGCGTTTCCACTAGGAGCCCGTCATGGGATGCAACTGCGGAAAGCGCCGCGATCTCACGGCGCAGGCGATCAAGAACGTTCGCACCGGCAACTTCGACGCCGCTCGTCAGAACGCGCAACGCTTCGTGAAGACGTTGCAGCTCGACGCGCGCAACATCGCGCGCAGCGTGGGGCGCTCGACGCTGATGAAGCGCCCGCCTTCAAGGTGAGATGATGGCCGGTACGCAAACGAACTACACCGGCCCCACGAAGATATACCGCGCGTCACAGGGGCCGATGCCCGCGTCGGCATACACGCAGTCACATGGCGGCGTGATCTATGTCGACTTGACCGACGCGATGAAGCGCCTCACCGTGGCGTTCAACGTGTACGGCGACGAGGTCAAACACCGCGCGCTCTACAACGCGATCAACAAGCTCGGCGACAAGCTGCTCACGGCTGTTCGTCGCGACCTCGTCCAAACGACGGGTGCGAAGTACGGACGCGTGATGAAAGCGGTTCACGCAGATCGCGCGCATCCCAATCGCCTGTTCTATCGCATCGTTGCGAGCGACAAGGCGATGAAGGTGAGCGACTTCGCGCGGTCGCTGACGCCAGGCAAGAAGAACCCGAGCGCCAAGCCTTGGAATCGCTCGCAGCGCTTCAAGGGTGCGTTCGTTATCCGCTTCAAGAACGGTGCCACCGAGATCGTCAAGCGTATCGGGAAGCACAACAAGAGCGGCAAGATCAGAACATTGTGGGGTCCGATCATCCCGAAGGAAATGATCCGGCCCGGCAACCCGAGCACGTACCACATTGCTTCGGCGATCCCGACGCAGTTGGGGCCGGTGCTCATGCACGAACTCGAACAAGCCGTGATCCGCGCGAAAGCGGCGAGCGGCACATAACCGGAGACCCCCATGAACATCCCGCATCTGGTATTCGTCGGCGCTGACAAAGGTGGCGTCGGCAAGACCATGCTGAGCCGCGCACTGCTCGGCTACTACGGTGCCAACGGCATCGACTTCCGCGCGTTCGACACGCAATCCCCGAGCGGCGGCCTGCAACGTTTCTTTCCTGGCCGCGCGCAGATCGTGGACATCACCAAGTCGACCGATCAGGTCAAGGTGTTCGACGACCTGGCATCGACCCAGGTGACCGTCGTCGACGTGTGCGCCGGTCTGTTGTCGCCCACGCTGAAGACGCTCGACGTTGTCGGCTTCTTCGACGCGGCGAAGCAGAACAAGCTGCGCATCACTGTGCTGCATGTCGTCGGTCCTGCGACGCAATCGCTCGACGAGATCAAGCCCGTGATGGCAGCGCTCGCAGGATCGAAGCACGTTGTGCTCGCGAACCATATCGACGACACCGCGTACGATGTACCGGCTGGCGCGCTCAACATTCCCCGGCTGGATGGGGAAGCGGCGAAGGCCGTCGACGCGGTCGCGCAACCGTTCCACGACTTCATCGGAAGCCAGGCGTCCTTCGTGCTGCGCGGCTACACGCGAAGCTGGTTGAAGGACGTGTTCGCGCAGTTCGACGCTGCGCAGCTCAACAACCTGGCCTGATACACAGACAAGAGCCCCTCATGCCTCTGACCATAAAGGCGTTGCCGTAGACCACGGCCGCGTGCGTCACGTGTGTTCAGGGCCATCCACTATGCGCTAGGTCAGCGCCGTGTCGCGGATGGGCGCTATTCGGGGAATAGCAGGCAAGGTGAGGGCACCCGCCATATGAAGGTCGGTGCGGCCTCGCCATCCCCGTGCAATTCGATACCCCCTCTGAACGACTTTTCTCAGAACGAGAAAACGAAAATTCGCAGAACGAAAAACCAAAAATTCACGTTCTGCGAAACGAGCTGAGTGGCATGGATCAAGGGCGAGAGAACTGCGCTCACAGGGATCATCAGCTCATACCCCAAACGAGCTGTGCATCACCGTTATGAACGATGCGCTTCACGATCCATGCCGCTCACCCAAACAGCACGCGTTGAGGCGCGTGGAGCCAAGCGATTGGCTCGCCAGGATACGAGCAGACGGGGGTCATGCTCTCCTGGCTCTGTGCGACCCGCGACGATGAGTAGATACGGCGCTGGCGGGAGCGACGTGTCGAATACCCCGTCGCGGGTCGCAACCCGTCCGCTCGCGCGAGCACGCGCACGCACGCGCGGAAAAATTTTTTTTCGAGAGCATGTTGGTTTTGGAGATCGCCAAAATCGCAGTTGGGCGGATTGATGACAGTGCGATCTCGTCAGTGCTCAAAAGCCACAATCGCCGAGGTATGCGCGGCCACTCGGCCGAAAACGCGGTGTGGCATTTCGATAAAAGTGCAACATGCCTCTAGGATCGCATTAGGCGCGCGCCCATGCGCTCAATCCGTCGCCCGGTATTTCGTACCATTGGGGCGGGTTGAGCGAATGAGCGGCGCGGAATTGGACGAAAAAAAACGCCGCTAAGGATCAACTCCCTAGCGGCGTTTTCGGCTTAAACCCTAGCGTCGCAACGCTAGGGCAAAGCTATGGCGGTTCGTCGCACGAATCGCCCGCGCCGTTATCGGCGCATGGCAAGCAAGCGAGGGCAAAGCACGTCATAGCAAAATCGCGGTTTGTCATCTCGTTAGGCCTTCTTCGCTTCTACCGCGCCAGTAATGCGCTTGTCAGAGTGATATCGCGACTCGCCATGCGTCATAACGTCAACCGGCTGTAGCGCGAGCGTTGAAACACGATTGGCAATCTCGCGCAAACCGATTGCGCCGATATGGTCGGCCAATCGGCCATCAATGTAAACAGTGGGATTCATGGCGTTAGTACCTTTCGACTTGGACTCATCAGTGGCCGCGTAACGGCCAGACCGCGCTACCTGGCGCGCGGTTTCGTCCTAGTAGTAGCAATGGCGGAAAACGTAATTCCCGTTGTCGTCGCCCGTGAGATAGCCTCTAACGCGACAACCCGCGACGCTACAGACAGCCGGAATGGAAAAATACGTGTCGGGCTCCCCCGTGACGTAAACAGTGCGGCGCATGTCGCCCGCCATGTTATCGAGTCGGCAGTTCTCGACCTTCGCCAATGTGGGGCCACCCATCCACACCGCAAACCACGCGGTTGATCCATCGGGCATATGTTCCGATTTGTCGGCGCGATACTTTTGCATTGGTCAATCCCTCTCGATTAGCGCGGTATAGGTTCGGCAATCGCTCGCGAGAACGCCGAACTGCGCCGCGTCATGCCAGCGCATGAATCCCGCGTCGTCGCAGCTAACGATTGAACCGCCTAACCACGCGGCGAACTTGTCCGCTTGTGCAATTTCGGAATCTTCCATTCCGGAAGCGTCGCCATTGATGAAATACGACGCCCAATAGCTAGGCGCGGTCCCCGTGACAGTGTCGAAGGTTGCCATTGGCTCAACCCTTCGCTTTCTTGACGCGCGCATAGTCGCCCGCGCTCTTAAAGTATGTGCCGTGATAGGTTGCGCCGTTGATCGCGCGAACGGTTACCGGGACACGCTTTCCGCCAAAGTTGTCGCGGTACTCTCGACCAAACGACGCGGAGCCAAGCCTTTCCCCGTTCCACGTTGTGGCGGTATTGGTCTTTGCGTTGATATAGAGGAAATACCGTTCCGGTATGTCCCGCATAAACTCGAATAGCTCGACCTGGCCGCGCTCGTCATTGGTCGGCGGGTTGATATGGGGCGGCAGTTCGGAGGGATGATAGCTATTCGTTTTGCGTGCTTTCATCCACGCGTGCAAAGCCTCATCCCTGGCGCGGATGTCGGCGGCTTGTTCTGGCGTTAGCATTGGCGTTAGTACCTTTCGTTGGACTCATCAGTGGCCGCGTAACGGCCAGACCGCGCTAGGCGCGGTTTCGTCCTAGCGTTGCGATTCCAAGAATTTCGCTATGGTGTACGGTTCAACCGTCACTTTGACGTGGAGGCTGTAATCGTCATCAGCCCAAACCGTTGCGCAGTATCCGTAGATTGAGAGATAGCCCGGAGCAGTCATGTTACTTTCAACGTGACGCTTGATTACCTCCACGCCTCTATCAACAGTGAAAGCGAAGCTAGGATTGAGACGAGTCAAGAGGTCTGCGACCTCGCGCACATTGCTGTGATTCCAATTGAGTGCAGGCATTGGCGTGTTTTCCTTTCTAGGGTTAGCGGTGGTAAATCCAACCGCGATAGACTTCGCAGTAAGCTTCGCTGAACGTCTTAGCGGCCTTGTGGAGCGCGTCGCCCGCGTCGCCTAAACCACGGTCCCAATAGCCAACGCCGTGGCCTTGACGCGAAAACCAAAAGTCATGGCCCGCCTGCTCTTCGGAGTAGCCATGCGACTCGGCCAAGCGGTCGAGCCATTGCCGGACGAAACAGCCATCCGGCATGATGAAACCGAGAAACGAGTCGCAATCGCTCGCAATGTCGCGGATTGCTTCGCGCGTGAGTCTCTCGACTCCCAAATCATTCAACCGCGACTCGTTGTCGTCGCCCGTGTCGCCATTGGTGAAAAACACGGCTTCTACGTATGCCTTCGCGAACGTTGAAAGCTTGTCGTAAGCACGCGGCGCGGGGGTATCGTTCAAGACAAATTCAGGCATTGGCTCAACCTTCCAACTTGGCGCGAAGGTCGGCCATTTCGTTTGCGTGGTTACGTTCTGCGCGCTCGATTGCCGCGCGAGTGATCGCCTTAGCATCAAGCGTGTTCAAGCAATCCCACATATCTTTAGTGGCTTGCTCTGATGTGCGGCGCGCGTGTTCTAGATCGCAACGCGAAACCACAGTTCCGAACACGTCAAATATGACGTAGCGAAAGCCTCGCTTGCGATTCTCAAAGTCGAGTGCATCGCTTGTGACGATTGCGAAAAGCAAACCGTTGTCGACGACTCGCGCGGAGATGACGCGCGACTTGTGGAATCGCAAATTATCGTCATCCACGTAATGTGTGCGACCGCAAAGGTTGCGTTGCGCGTTGGTCTTTGGATCATGCGATTCAGTGCGGAAAAGCGTAGTCATGGCGTTGTTTCCTTTCGACTTGGACTCATCAGTGGCCGCGTGACGGCCAGACCGCGCTAGGCGCGGTTTCGTCCTATTTGTCAGGTGACACATACGACACGCTAGGCGTGCGAAAGCCTTTCACGTTGTGCGAAGTGTAGGAGTCGCGTCGGTTCATTTCACAACCGATAGCGGCAAAGGCGATAACGATACCGATTGAAACTGCGACGCAAACCGCGTCGCGCAGTGCTGCAAGGTATGCGCGGACCATTAGCGTGCCCTCGCGATGCAGAACGAAAAGCAAAACCGGCCAATGCGGATAAACCGCAAGCCGCCGACTCGTTTTGTGCTGAAATTGATTGCGTTCATGGTGTTCACGCTACCGGACGGGATTGGTCGGCGGAAACATTGCACGAAACGACGCGGTAGAAGTCTCGGCTGTAGCGCGGGCGATCATTTCCGCGCACCGAAGAAAAGGCGAGGCGACGATACATTGCGTCGAAAGCTTCGCTAGGGTCGCGTAGCCAAAGGCGGGCGATCCAATCGCACCCATTGAGCGTGCAACGAAAGCGAATGTCATAGGCCTTGCGACGCGGTGGCGTTGGCATTGGGCGAAAATTCAATTCGGTCATTGGCGTTTGTCCTTTCGAGCGTGTCGCCCCCGCGTGTGCGGTGGCAGGTGTGTAAGGTAGCACACCTAACGCATACAGCAAGCGTCTAGTTCGCCCCTAATGCCTGTATTCGTTGGCTTTCTTGCGTGTTGCGCGCTCGCTTAGCGCGCTCCGACATGCCACGCGCGCCAGCGTCGCGCCTTACGAGGCATGCAATGCGCGCATGCAAAGCAAGCCGCGTGCCACGCTCCGCGCTATCGCGCTGTAATAGAGCGTGATGAGCAAGAAACACCGCGATATCAGAGACTTGCTCGCGTTTGTAACAAACCGTGATCTCGGCCGCGCCGACCCACCCCCTGGGGTGTGGGTCCCTGTCGCCACACCCCCTCCCACCGGGGGCAGTCGCCGCCCCCGAAAGTCGGCAACGTTTTAGCGAATTTGCTCACTCTTGATCGCACGGGTCGCCCCCGCGAGCTATGCGCCTCACGCGTGAGAAACGTCACCTAACACCCCCTTTGGAGCCCCCGAACATGGCAAACACGTCGCATTCGCCTCGTCGCCGGGGCGGTGTTGACGCTTGCGTCAACGAACTACCGAAGACCATCAAGATCGGTGCCTACGATTGGACGATCTGCATCCGAGATGGAGCGGACGACAAGTACGGTCAAGCCGATTTCGAGTACAGCCAGATCAACATCTGGCCGAGAAACCTAACGAGCCCCGGTCACGGCGTCGGAATAGTGCTGCATGAATGCCTGCACGTCATATTCGACAACCACGGGCTCGGCAGACTGAAGCGGGATAAAGAGGATCGTGAAGAGCAGATCGTTCTCGGCTTCGAGGCGGGCCTGGTCTCGCTGTTCCGCGACAATCCGAAGCTGCTCGTCTGGATGAGGCGGTGGCTTCATGGCTGAACAGTACCCGCGAAAGCTCCCCGCAAAGCAGCTCGCGATACTGTTTGGTGTGAGTGAACAACGAATCTCGCAGCTCAAGCGCAAAGGGAAGCTAAACCCCGACAGCGCGAACCTCTACGACGTGCAAGAGGCCAAGCAGTTGCGCGGTTTCCAGATGAGCGAGCACGGCGTACGCGTCGTCGCACAAACATACGGCAACGGCACCGGCAAGATCGCGCCGCCGAAGGTGACGCCGATGAATGCCGACGTGGTTCTCTCCCCCGAGGATCGCGAGGCACTCGGTATCGAGCCCAATGAGCAGATCGCGCCGTCGCCAAACAGTCACTTCGTGGCGGCAAGCCGCATCACGGAGCTGCGCGAGCAGAAGATCAAGGCCGAGATCGAGCGTATCGAGACGCGGGCCAAGAGAGAACGGGGCGAGCTGGTCGAAAGAGCGAAGGTGCAATCGTCGTTCATTGAGGCCGGAGCGCGGATCGCGGCGATCCTTCAGAACTTGCCTGCCGAGATCGCTTCGATCTTTGCGGACCCCGACAAGAAAGCCGAGGTCCGGCTGAAGGTGCAAACGCGCGTCGATCAGGCGCAGCACACGCTCTACACGTCAATGCGCGACTACGGAGAAGATGATGCTGGCTGACCCATTATTCGCAGGGCTGGCCGAAGGATTGAAGCCGAAGCCTCGGCTGAAGCTGTCTGAGTGGGCGGAAGCGAACCTAGTGCTGCCGCCTGAACGATCCGCGAGCCCCGGCCCATATCGCATCGGCGACGCGGTCTTCCAACGCGGCATGATGGACGCGATCACCGATCCCGACAATGAGGACATCGTCTTCATCACGTCGTCCCAGGTCGGCAAGACGACCATCCTTGTCGCGGCGCAAGGCTACTACTGCGAGGCGGAGCCGTGCGCGCAGCTCTCGGCGTGGCCTACGCAAGACCTGGCCGACAAGTACCAAGAAGAGTCGTTCGATACCACGGTGAGAGATTCGCCGAAGTGGAGAGCGGCGATGACTGGCAGCACCGAATATAAGGGCGGCCAGATCAATTTCGTCGGCGCGAACACGCCGAACAAGCTCGCGATGCGGCCCATCCGTGTCGTTACGGGCGACGAGATCGACCGATGGCCCCTCAGCTCGTCGAAGGAAGGTTCGCCGGTCGAACTCGCCAAGAAGCGACGCACGACATACCACAACCGCAAAGGCCTGTGGGTGTCGACGCCGGTTCACGAAGACACCAGCGTCATCGTCCAGCTCTTCAAAGAGACGCGGCAACACTACTTCCTCGTTACCTGCCCCGATTGCTCCGCCAAGCAAGTGCTGAAGTGGGACAACATCGTCTACAAGAAGGGGCAGGAGGAAGACGCGCTCTATCACTGCGACGACTGCGGTGCGCTGTGGACCGAGATGACAAAGCGCCGTCTCGTTCGCGAGGGCGAATGGCATCAAGTCGGCACCGTGATCGGCACGCAGAAGGATGGCACGCCGATCCGACTGGCGACCCCGTTCAAATGCTTCAAGGTAGACGCTGGCGTGACGCCTGCGCGCGAGAAGATCGGTTTCTGGATCAACGAGCTGTATTCGCCGTGGGTCTCGATGCGAGAGATCGCGAAGGCCTGGTCAGACTCGGAGGGCAACCCCGAGAAAGAACAGACCTTCTACAACACGCGTCTCGGTCTTCCGTATCGCGGCGACATTTCGAGCTTCGCGGACCCTGAGAACTTGAAGTCGAGGCGTGAGAAGTATGATCCTGAGATCGTGCCGAAGCGCGCGGCGCTGCTCACAGCGGCCGTCGACGTGCAGGACGACCGCCTCGAAGTGCTGGTCGTGGCCTGGGGCAAGGGCGATGAGTGCTGGCTTCTGAAGCATCACGTCATCCAGCTCGGCCCGAACACGGACGAAGCGTGGGACGAACTCGCGAAGTTCCTCGAAAGCGGCTTCAAGCACGAAGGCGCGGCAGGGGAGACGCTCGGCATCTTCTCCGCCACTATCGACTCGGGCTCGGGCGCGCACACGCAGAAGGTCTACGACTTCAGCAACAAATGGCTGTTGGTCGGACGACGCTGGTACGCGCACAAGGGCGTGCCCGGCGACAAGAAGCCAGTCTGGATTAAGTCGGAGCAGCGCTTCAAGGACAAGACGAAGCTGTTTCTCGTCGGCACCTACGACGCGAAGGCGACCATCTACACGCGATACGCAAACGCGAAGGTGGGGCCTGGCTACGTGCATATCCATGAGGGCATCTCGGACGACAAGATCGACCAGATGACCGCTGAGCGCGCGGAGACGGACTACAAAGATGGTTTCCCCGTTCGAACGTGGACGAAGCCTCGGCATCGTCGAAACGAGATGCTCGATCTCATGGTCTACAACTACGCGGTTCGGTGTTCGGTGAACATCGACATGGATCATTGGATCAAGCGGCTCAACACCCCCAAAGAACAACAGCCGAAGCAGCTCAACGCTGCCGACATCGGCAAGCTGTTCAAATAGCTCCCTCGGAGGGCAGACATGGCTAACACACCGGGTGCCTGCCCTCCGGGGCAGGCGCAGAGCTTCAACGCGGACCTACCCGACTGCGTGGCGCAGGTCTCCGCGATCTATCAGGCGTACGTCGCTGTCGTGGCCGGAAAGAGCCGCGTCGTCGTGCGCTTCAACGACCGATGGACTGAGTACGCAAGGCCCGACGCGCCTGCGCTGCTCATGCTCTATCAGACACTCTACGCACAATGCCCTGGCGCGCAAGCAGCCGGGCTGCCGGACCTCAACCCGAACCTTCGAGTTCAGCGCGGACGACCGGCGAGGGGACATATCCGATGGTAGAACTGGTGCTAGAAGACGGTGGTCGCCTAGACCACGAACATCTGCGCC
The DNA here is from genome assembly GCF_000720925.1 of Phycicoccus jejuensis. GTDB lineage: Bacteria > Actinomycetota > Actinomycetes > Actinomycetales > Dermatophilaceae > Phycicoccus > Phycicoccus jejuensis. Next base: position 16,105 of record NZ_JOEE01000015.1, read on the forward strand.
CCGGCTTCGGCTTCAGCTACTCGCCGAGCCTCACTTCGGCCGACGTGGTCGCCTGGCGCAGCAAAGACCGAACGGCTGCCGCAGCGCGCGATGCGTCGCGTACTAACCCGTATGGCGCGAGCGCAAAGCGGGCGACCGTCGACAGCGTCGTCGGTCTGAATTTCAAGCTTCAGTACATGCCGAACGCCGAGCTGCTCGGCGTGAGCGAGGAAGAGGCCCTCGAATACGCCGACATGGTCGAGAACATGTGGGATGTAGCGGCCAACTCATCGCTGTTCCATCTCGACGCGCAGCGCATGCAGACCTTCTCCGGCCTGATGCGGACGGCCTACGCTGGCTACTACATCGACGGCGAAGTGCTTGCCACCATAGAGTGGAAAGAGGCGTTCAACGGCGACCGCACCTGTCTGCATCTGCTCGACCCGCAACGGCTGTCTGACCCGCGAGGCGCTATCGACTACACCGGCAAGCGCCGGATGGGCGTCGACCGCGACAAGCACGGTGCGCCGACAGCCTACAACATCCGCGAATGCACGATAAGCGACGTGGCGATCTGGGGGCCTGCGGGCTCACAGTTCGCCTGGCGCAAGGTGCCTCGCTACACGCCGTGGGGACGGCTGAACGTCATCCACTTCTTCGAGCACGACGCGCCGGACATGACGCGAGGCATGACCTCGTTCACGACCGCGTTGCTGCCGATGCGGCTGCTTCAGGACTACAACATCACCGAACTGGAAAGCGCGGCGATCCGCGCGACCTATGCGGCGGTGATTGAAAGCGATCTGAAGTACGAAGACGCGATGAAGGTCATCGGTGCCGAGCACCGGAAGGCTATCGAGGAAAACCCCGTCCTCGACTTCACGCTCCGCATGATGGCGGACAAGGCCGACTTCTACAAAGGCCAGGAGTTCAAGTTCGGCAAGAGCAAAGTCGCTCACCTGCTACCGAATGAGAAACTGCACATGGTGCAGGGTAATCAGTCGGTCTCGGCGCTGAAGGACTTCAACTCCGTCAACCTCTACACGCTCGCTTCGGCGCTCGGTGTCGACTACGCAACGCTGACGAAGGACTTCTCATCGACGAACTACAGCGGCGCTCGCGCGGCGTTGTTCGACGTGTGGCGGTCCTACGAAGTGCGGCGCTCGGCGTTCATCGACGCCGTCCCGGTGCCGTTCTTCGGGGCCTGGCTGGAAGAGCAGATCGCGCTTCGCGGCACGATCCCGATGCTCGGCAAGAAGTCGTTCTACGAAGTGCGTGACGCGATCTGCCGTTGCACGTTCGAGACGTGGTCGAAGCCGCGCCTTGACCCGCTGAAGGAAAACCAGGCGGATCAGGTGCTCTACGACATGGGCGCGCTCGATCTCAAGAGCATCTGCGCGGCCGATGGCCGTGACTACCGCAAGGTGCTGGTGCAGCGCGCCGCAGAGAAGGCACTTCTGAACAAGCTCGGGCTGAAGCCCGAAGACATCAACCCCGAACTGAACGCCAACAAGATCAAAGCGAACGCCGCAAAGGGCGAAAACGCAGGTCAAGAAGGCGGAGGAACAGGAGAAGCATAGTGACGCATCTCGCGCATATCGCGACGCGCCTGTTCAACACGCCGCTACTGCTCACCCCTGAGTACGCCAGCGTCGTGACGAGCGTGCTGTCGGATCGCGTCGGCGTGGTGCCGTTCGCTGCCGACGAGGTCGTGCAGAGTTACGTGCGGCCCAAGAGCCGGGCGGTGATGAACCGACGCTCCGGCATCGTGACGTTCCCCGTGGTGGGTGGGCTCATCCATCGCGGCGACATGGAGGCATCGAGCAGCGGCGGCGACATGATGTCGTACACGCGCTTGCACAACCAGCTCGAAACGCTCTTCGAGGACGACAAGGTTCGCGGCATCCTGCTCGACATCGACAGCGGCGGCGGTGAAGCGGCCGGTCTATCCGAGCTGGTGAGCTGGCTGCCGAAAGCCTCGAAGCAAGCTGGCAAGCCAGTGTGGGGCATCGCGAACACCACGGCGGGCAGCGCGGCATACTGGCTTGCCTCCGCTACGGATCGCCTCTTCGCTGCGCCGACCGCATCGCGGATCGGCTCAGTAGGCGTCTACGTGCAACACGTCGACGTGTCGAAGCAGGTGGAGAAGAAAGGCGTCGTCGTCTCGTTCATCTATGCAGGCGACCACAAGATTGACGGCAACCCGTTCGCGGCGTTGTCCGACGAGGTACGCGCTTCGATCCAAACGAGCGTGGACAGACTTTACGGCGAGTTCGTCAGCGCCGTGGCGAGCAATCGCGACCTAGACGAGAAAGCGGTTCGAGCGACGCAGGCGAGGGTCTACGGACCCGAGGAAGCCTACGAGCTTGGACTTGTCGACGGTGTTGGTGGCTTGGGCAGTGTTCTAGCTGCTTTCACCGATCACCTTAACCGCCCCTCAGTGGGCTACACCCCTCATGGAGATTCCATGTCCAAAGAACTGATCTACGATCAGGCCGCGCTTGATCGCGCGCAGGCGGCAGGTGTTGCGACCGGCAAGGCCGAGAGCGCTTCCGCTATCGAGTCCCTTCAGAAGCAGCTCGCCGACGCCGCCAACGAACGCAAGGCGCTGCTCGCGGCATTCGCCGAGGTCGCTGGCGACAGCCCGAAGGTCGCGGTGTTCGTCGAAGCGCTGAACGACGGCGTCGCCCCGGCGACCGCCTCGAAGTTCGCCGCGAAGATCGAAGCGCCGAAGGCGGCTCCGGCTGCCGAGACGAAGACGGCCACGCAGGTCGACGCTGACCGGCTGATGCAGCGTCATGCGCCGAACGTGTCGGACGACGGTGACAGCGAAGCGAACGCCGATCCGAAGGCCGCGCGCTTGGCCGAGATCAGCGGCTCGATGAAGGCGTTCAACGCCTCGCGCGGCTTCAAGGCCAAGTAACCAACCCCTTCACCGATAGGAGGACAGCATGGCTGTCGACAACTGGAATCTTCCGTATCCCGTGCGGACGGGCGACGCTGACAGCGTCGCGACGCACGTCAACCTTGAAATGCCGGGCTCGCGTCCGAAGTTTCAGAACTTCACCCTGACCGCTGGTCAGGTCTACGCCAAGGGCTCCGTGCTCGGCCAGGTGGCGGCGAACAGCAAGCTCAAGCTTGCGGCCGCTGCGGCTGGCGACGGATCGCAGAACCCCATCGCCGTCCTGAACACCGATGTCGACGCCACGGCGGGCGATGTCACGTTCGACGTGATGGTGAGCGGAGCTGTCCTGAACCCGAACGCGCTCGTTCTCGGTGTGGGCACCACTCTCGCCGTCGCGCAAGCCGCGCTGAACGGTCGCGGCTTCGCGTTCCGGACGCCGGGCTTCTCCGGCTAATCGCCTTTTCGTTCGTCATCCTAAGCAGACGCGGCCGTCCCTCGGGGCGGCCGTTTTGCTTTCCAGCTCCCAAAGGGACTACCACATGACTATCCAACTCTCGCGCTACGAAACGTGGGAACTCGACGCAATGGTCGAGCAGTTGGAGCGCCCCAATCCGTGGCTGCTCCGCACGTTCTTCGGCCGTTCGAAGTTCTTCGACACCAAGCAGATCGAGTTCGACATCGTTGATCGCGGTCGCCGCATGGCTCCGTTCGTCGCGCCCACCGTTGCGGGCAAGCCGATGGTCCGCGAGGGCTACCGGACCCGCACGCTCACCCCGGCCTACATCAAGCCGACTGCGCTGGTTCGTCCCGGCGAAGCGTTCACCCGCCTGCCGGGCGAGGGCGCTTACGGCGGCGTGATGACGCCGAAGCAGCGTTTCGACAAGATCGTCGCGGAGTACCTCGCGCTGCATGAGGACATGATCGACAACCGCTTGGAGTGGATGGCCGCGCAGACTCTCGTCAACGGCGCGATCACCATCTCGGGCGAGTCGTATCCGACCGTCACCGTCGATTTCGGCCGCGATCCGTCGCTGCACGTCACCCTCACGGGTGGGGCAACCTGGGACCAGTCGACCTCGGCCCCGCTCGAAGACATCGAGAACGCGTCGCTGAACGTTCGCCAGATCAGCAAGGGCGCAATCGTGACCGATCTGGTCATGAGCGGCTCCGCGTGGAATCTTCTGAAGCGCAATCAGGAGATCACCGACCTGATCGACATCCGCTTCCGGCGCGACCTGAACGGCGCTACCTCCATCGACGGTGGCCCGCGCACGAACCTGAACGAGCCGGTTTACGTCGGCACGCTTCAGGGCCGGATCGACATGTGGGTGTACGACTCGTACTACCTCGACGACAACGGCGCTTCGCAGCCCTACATCCCGGCGAACACCGTGATCGGCATCGCGACCGGCGCGCTGGAAGGCACGCAGTATTACGGCGCGATCCTCGATCTCGACGCCGAGATTCAGGCGCGTCGGTCCTTCAGCAAGTCGAAGGTGCTGTTCAACCCGTCCGGTCTCGAACTGGTCACGCAGTCGGGTCCGCTGCTCGCGCCTCGGCGTCCCAACGCGATGTTCGTGCTGACCGTCAAGTAAGGTCAGGCAGCTCACTCGCCTTACGCCTCGCTCTCGTTTGAGGGCGAGGCGTTCCTTTTATCCCCCGCTAGGAGAACTCCGATGGTTAAGGTTGTCACCACCAAGAGCGTGACCTTCACGACCCCTGTGCTTGACGCTAAGGGCAAGCCGCAGATGACCAAGCTCAAGTACAACAAGCGTGAGATCGAAGCTCCGCTTGTCGACCACCAACGTCACTTGGCTGGCACGGTGATCGAGGTCGACAAGGAATTTGCCGCCGATCTGATCGCGCGCAAACTGGCACGCGTGCCGGATGTCGCTCTCGATGACGTGGTCGATCCGATCAAGCAGACCGAGACCCAGGCACAGGCCGACCCCCTCGCTTAACGCGCGGGGCTTCGGTCCCCGTCTAGCTCGGTAGGACACCATGTCTAACACGATTGCATCAATGACGGTTGACGATCTCAAGACGACCCTTCGCGATGTCATTCGCGAAGAACTGAGCGCAGTCGGTATTCTGGCGACAACTGCCGAGCAACGCGTGAAGACGCAGAGCGATTTCGACTTCCTGCGTCGGGTTCATTCCATGTGGGAAAGCTCGGTCAACAAAGTCGGAACGGCTGTTGTGCTCGCCGTCATGGGGCTCGCGGCAACGCTGGTTGGCCTCGGGTCCATCAAGTTCGGGAAGTAAGCCATGCTCGTCTATTCTACACAGGTACAGCCGGATTGCCGGTCTGTGGTCGTTCCGGCCTGCGAGCCGGACGTAAATGCGGAGCAGGGTGCCGACATTCCGGCGCTCGCCTGTTTCCAGCTCCGGCTCCGCGACACCATCGACTACAAGGTCGACTTCTCGCAGTGGCTTCAGGCCAACGGCAACGCGCAGCTCAACGCGGCGAACTTTGCAGCGGCGTCGAACAGCCCGTCGACGCCGAGCATCACAGGCCAATCCTTCAGCCCGGCCGGTAAGACGGTCGTCGTTTTGAAGGCCGCCGACAATGCCAAGGTCGGCGACGCTTACTGGCTCGACGTGACCGCGACCGTTGCGGCCGTCGTGGCTGCGAGCGCGGCCGATGTCGCCATCCCTGCACGCACCATCGTACGGCGCATCCATGTCGTCGTGGCCAGCGGTTAGTTTCTTCGACGACGAAGCGGAAAGCACCAGGGGCATCATCGAAGAGCACGGAGAGAAGTTCACGCTGCAACCGTACAAATCGGGCGGCGTGAACTTCCCGCGCGTGATCGACCTCTCGCGCCAGGGTTACGACTTCATGGCGGTCTTTGAGCAGACCCCGCGAGAGGTCAGCCTCGGCATGGAGGAAGTGAAGGTCTCCACGCGCTCGCCGTGTCTTACGGCGCTTGTCTGCGACGTGCCGGGCCTCGTCCAAGGTGATCGAGTGCTCCGCGCTCTCAATGGTGAGCTGTTCGAGGTCACCGACGTAAAGCCGGATGGGCTGAGCGGCGTCGAGATTCACGTCGTCCAACTAGGGAGAGCAAAGCTATGAGCCTGTCGCGCTTGATGCTGCGCGCCCTGGCGTGCGTCGCCTTGCAGAAGCAACCGAGCGACGCCGTCGCGCCGACGATGGCAGAAGACCGTGTGTTCGACAGCCGGATCGACCCGTTCGTCTTCAAGGACTACAGCAAGCCGATGCCCGGCATCATCGTCTACACGGACGACGACACGGGCGATCTCATCAATCGAGGCAGCGGCTCCGGACCCTACCGGCGATGGGTCGATCTGCGCGTCGAGATCGTGATCGGTAGCTTCGACACGGAGATCATCGACAACGTCCAGAACGTTGTCTTCGACACGCCGATGACCGATGCCGAACTCGAAGCGCAGTTGGACCTCTTCGAGGCGCAGGTGAAGTGGGCGCTGTGGCAACTGCCGGGGCGATCCTACTCGGATGCTCTGCGAGCCTTCGTGGTTCGCATCGAGAGCATCCAATCGCACGCAACGCGCGATGAGGCCAACAACAAGTTCGCGTCGCGCCGTATCCACTTCAAGTGCGAGATACCGGACGACTGCCCGCCAACAGCCTACGGGCTGATGCCGAACGAGAAAATCCCCGAGCTGATCCCGTTCTGTGACGATCTCTCGAAATTCCCGGCACCGTGGATCGTGCCGATGCTGCAAGCCATGTGCAGCTCGCCGAGCATGCAGAACGTGCTCAACGTGCTCGGTGGCAACAAGAACCCGACTGTCTACCTCCCGCTGCTCCGCCAGATCGGGATCAAGGTCGACGCCATTGGCCCCGAAGCAGACCCGAATCTTCTGGCTGCGCAGGGCAAGAAGCATGGCCCCGATGGGCGCATCGAGGTCGACAACACATTGGAGCTTCCATGACGCAAGCTGTGACTGTGCGCCCCGTTCAGGGGCGTTTGATCTTGATGCCCGAAAGGGATTTCCAGCCCGTGCCCGCTGAGGGCGTGCTGGTCGAGCGCAACGCGTTCTATGCGCGTGCAATCAAGCAGGGCGATCTCGAAGTCGTGCCGGATGCTCCGGCCGCGACGCCGGTCCCCGCCGTTTAAACCGAACTAATTGAGGGGCTAGATGCCTATCCAGTTCAACCAAATCCCCGGCAACATCCGGGTCCCCTTCGTTCGCTTCGAAGTGAACGCGGGGCAGGCTCCGTACTCTTCGATCCAGCGCCTTGTGCTGATCGGTCAGAAGACCGCTGCGGGCTCCGCCGTCGCCGACGAACCGCTGCTCGTCACCCAGAACGAAGACGCGTTCTTCGGTACCGGCTCGATGCTGGCGGCGATGTATAAGATCGCCCGCGCGAATGCTCCGCTTCAGGAGATTTGGGCGATCCCGCTGGCAGACGCCACGGGCGGCGCGACCGCCGCGACTGGTAGCGTGACGGTCTCGACCGCCCCGACTTCTTCGGTCAGCATCGTGCTCTACATCGGCGGTTACCGCATCTCCGTGCCGGTCAACGCGCTGATGACCTCGGCGAACTGTGCCACCGCAATCGCTGCGGCGATCAACGCGTGCCCCGGTATCGTCGTGTCCGCTGCGGTCGACGGCACCACCGCGTCGAAGGTGAACATCACCGCTCTGAACAAGGGCAGTCTCGGCAACGGCATTCGCATCGAGACCAATCTGAATGCTGGCGACGGCAACGCCGCTGACGTTCTGACCACGATTGTCCAGCTCACGGGCGGCAACGGCGATCCCGATATCACCAACGCTATCGCCAACATGGGCGACGAGCAGTGGGATTGGATCGTGATGCCCTACTGCATCGGCGCGACGCTGACGCAGATGGAGGCCTGGCTGGATGCGCGTTGGGGTCCGATGTCGCAGATGTACGGTCACCAGATCACGTCGATGTCCGGCACCGCTGGCACCGTGCAGACGTTCACGTCGGCGCGCAACTCCTGGCACACGTCGATCATGCCGGTCTACAATGCGCCGCAGCCGACCTATCTGTGGGCCGCCGCTGTGGGTGCGCAGACCGCGCAGCACTTCCAGGCTCCGCCCGAGCTGTCGCGTCCGCTTCAGACCGTCGAACTCATCGGCATCCTCCCGCCGAAGTCCATCGGCGATCAGTGGAGCACGTTGCAGCGCCAGAGCTTCTACTTCAGCGGCGCGTCGGGTTATCGCGTGCAGGACGGTGCGGTCCAGATCGACCGGCTCATCACCACCTACCAGCGCAACGCCTGGGGTTCGCCCGACCAGTCGTGGCTCAACGTCAACACCATCGCTCAGCTCACGTACGGCCTGCGCTACATCATGGCCTACATGACGCAGACGTATCCGCGTGCGGCGCTGGTCGACAAGAACCCGAACAACCTTCAGGGCTTCGCCACGGCGGACGACCTGAAGAACGCGTTCATCCATGCGTACAAGCTGCTCGAAGACGACGGTGTGTTCGAGAACTCGGACCTGTTCGCGCAGTTGCTCATCGTCGAGCGCAACGCCGACAATCCGGATCGCGTGGACACGTTCCTGCCGCTGGATCACGTCAACCAGTTGCGCGTCCTGGCGGTGAACGCCACGTCGTACCCGCAGTTCCCGACTGCCTAAGCGGTCAGGTCTGTAAGCTCACACTCATCGCAATCCGCGAAAACGCCGTCCTTCGGGGCGGCGTTTCGCTTTGCGTCAAAGGAACCACACTATGGTTGATTGCTGCTACGCGGCGGGCGGTCTCGTCCGCATCACCGCCAACGGCGCGCAATGGTCGGCGCGGTCGTCGGTCACTGTCGAGCCGACCAACTTCGAGCGCACGGTCGCATCCAATCAGGATGGCACCATCTATACGACCACGAAGCCCGTGCCCGCGAGCGCGGAGATCGTGCTGTCGGATAGCTGCGACATGGACCTCGACGCGGTCATGTCGTGCCCGCTCGATGTCACCATCGAACTGACCCAGGTTCGACGCCGCTACATGTTCACCAAAGCCGTCGTTGTGGGGCGACCGAAGATCGACACCGAGACCGGCGCGATCTCCGGCCTGACCATCACGTCCGGCAACGTGACACAGACCAAGTTCTGAGGACTGACCGATGGCCCGCAACATCAAGCTCAGCAAGCCGCTGAAGACCCACGACGGCGAAGTCATGGAGTTGAAGCTTCGTGATCTCACCGCTCGCGACATCGCAACGATGCGCGAGTCTCCATACAAGGTCATTCAGCGCAAAGACGACGGCACCGTCGAGCTGGAAATTCGCTACGACAAAATGATGGCGTATCTGTCGCTGCTTTCCGGCGTCGACGATCTCATCCTCGGTGATCTGTCCGGCACCGATTTCCAGAGCGCCTGCAACGTCGTCGGCGAGGTCTGGAACGGCCTGGGGGAATAGCCGGTCGTGCCAACTATCTGGTCGTGATGCGCGTCGATACTCCGACGAACATCATGACCATGACCCCCGCAGAACTCCGCTATTGGTACGACATAACGAAGCGGAACGAGAAGTTGATGGCTGAAACGAGGTAAGCCGACATGCAGACTTTCCAGACCGCCGCCGTGGTCGGCCTGATCGACAATATGTCGGGGCCTCTGAAGCAGTTATCCAACCAGGCGAAGCAGGCCGCGAAGCAAATAGAGCTGATGAAGCTCGACGCTTCCGGCCTGAACCAGTACAATCGCGGACTAGTCGACGCGAACTCCCAGGCGAGGCAGCACCTTTCGCATCTCCACTCCATCAAGGCGGCGTGGCGTGAGGTCGGCGGCATCGTTGCGGGGGTCGCGTCGAGCTACGCGCTGCACAAGGCGGCGGACGCCGTCAAGAATTACATCCCGCTCGAACGCGAGAATCGCTACATGCGAGCGGTCGGCGTCCAGCGCGACGAGAACGGGAAGATCAGCGGCTACGGGTATAGCCAGTCTGAGATGGCTGGCCTGCTCGCGCAACAGCGGCGCGGCGCGTTCGATTACGGCGAAAGCCCGATTGACGTAGCTCACGCGCAGATGGCGTTCGCGCAGCGGCAAATCTCGGCGCGTACCTCGCAGATCATGACCGACCAAGCGCTCATCCTGTCGAAGGCGCTCGGCACGTCGGTCAAAGACGCGGCGGTGATCCTCGAAGGCTCGATCTTCGCGAAGGGTCACTCGCACGAATTAGAGGGCGATCCGTCGAAGGCCAAAGCCATCGCCAAGCGGTATGCCGACATCGCCGCCGTCATGTCTAAGTCCGGCGCGATGACTGCCGAGGACATCACGCAGTTCGGCAAGTATGCCTACTCGGGCGCGAGCGCGGCAGGCATCTCGGACACCACGGTCGCCGCCATCGGTATGGCGTTGAAACGCGCGAACATGCCGGGCCAAGAGTCCGGTACGATGGTTCGGCAGTTGGCGTCGCGTGTTCTGTCGCCGACGCGAGAAGGCCGCCAGTCGGCTATCGCGAACGGTATCGACATCGACTCGTTCAGCACGCACGGCCATCTCGACGCCGAGGGCCTGAGCGGCCTGGTGCGCGAACGGTTCGGCAAGACCATCAAGGGTGCGACGCAGAAGGCGATCAACGATGAGCTGACCAACGAGGACAGCGACATCGCGGGCAACAAGGGCAAGTTCGTCGAGTTCATCACGAACAAGCTCGAAAAAGAGATGGACATCACGAAGCCTCGCGACCGCGAACGTCTGGCGAAGGCTGCCGGTGACTACTGGCAGTACAAGCGCGAGGGCGTCAACGGCGACGCGTTGGTCGATGCGCTCATCAAGAAGAGTGGCTTGCTCGGTCTTCTGCAATATCTTGGCGTGAAGCAGGGCGCTCGCGGCATGGTGCTGACGGGCGACATCAACACGTACGAAGAGAACAAGAAGGCCGTCGAGCACGGCGTCGAAGTCGGCCGCGCCGAAGAAGTCGCCAAACAGCGTATGGAAGGCCTGGCCTTCGCCGTCGACAAGCTGAAAGCATCGTTCGAGCAGACCTCCAACAGTTTCGTCAAGGCGAACGAAGGATGGCTGGCAGCCGCAGCAAACGGCGGCTCGAAGATACTTCAGTTCCTCGATAGCCTTGAAGAGGGCAAGAAGCAGCGCCTCACGCTGGAAGCGGGCTTCATCACGCTCGTCGGCGCGACCGCTGGCGTCGTGAGGGCGTTCCAGTTGGCGCAATCGACGCTCAACGCCATAGCGGCCAAGAACGGCGTGCAGGGCTTGCCCGGCGCACCGGGAGCACCGGGCGCACCGGGCGACAAGGCGTCGAAGGCGTTCAAGTTCCTGACCTACGCGCCCATCGTCGGCGAGGCGGCCTACAGCTATCTCCAATGGTTGACCGAGAACAACCAGAAGAACGTCGACGCGCAGACCAAGAACCCGTCGCCGAACATCGTGAATATGGGTCGGATCGGAAGTCGCCTCGGCGACCGAGGCCCGATCTCGATCACCGATGGATTCGGGGCCAGCGCGTACGGCGGCAACGAATACCTCGACGACCTGGCGCTCTGGCGTCGCAAGGACGGCACAGAGGACTTCCTGCGCAGCGGCGGCAACCAGCCGAACCAGTACGGCGGCCGAGGTCGCGGTGATGGGGCCGGGTGGACGGATTCGATCCACGCCGTGCCGAAGTCTGATGGCTTCAAGGATGTCAACGTCCAGGGCACCGTGACCGGCGCGGCCGAGCTGCACAACATGATGCAGATCGAAGTAAGGCCGTCGCAATACTTCGAGGGCCTCATCAAGCGAGCCGAGAGCGTAGCGACGATGTCGCTCAACGGATCGCTCGGTACCAGCATGCAAGGCCCCGGCGACAACGGCACCAAACCCGCAGCGGCAAACGCTCTTACCGGGACGAAGTAAATGACCTGTCTCTGCATTGACGACCTGCGCCCCGCCTCGTTTCGGGGCGTAGGTTTCTTCGTGGCGTCCGACCAGGGCGAATACGGGCGGCGCGGCCCGGTCCATGAGTACCCGAACCGCGACAACCCGTACTTCGAAGACCTCGGGGAGAAGGCGCGCAAGTTCACCGTCAACGGCTACCTGTTCGGCGACGATTGGGTGTCGAAGAAGGACGCAATCGTTGCCGCCTGCACTGCGCGCGGCCCGGCGATCCTACAGCTCCCGACCGAGGGAGCCACGATGGTTGCGTGCCAAAACCTGTCGGTCTCGCGCACGAAAGACGAGTGCGGCTACTACGCTCTGAAGTTCCAGTTCGTCGTCGCGAGCTTCTCCGCGCCTGGCGCTATAGCAGCCGAGTTCGAGAGCCTGATCGGCAGCATCTTCAGCGCTGCGATCCCGACGTTCACGACGTTCTTCGACAACACGTACGTTCCGCGCAACACGCTGAACTTCGTGTCCGAGAACATGACGGATCGCATCTCGCAGTACAGCTCCGACGTGGTCTCGGCTATCGAGGGCATGCCGACGAACAACCCGACGCTGGCTACCGACGTGGTCCAGGCGGGTGTCAGCATCTTCCAGAACGCCGCGACCTATGCGCAGCCCGGCACTGATAGTGGTGCTGTGCTCGCTCAACAGACGATACCTGCGCAGACCATCGCGGCCATAGCGAACGATACGGGCGTTACGAAGATCGGCGACAGCGGCGTCACGATCCAGACCGGCGCGGCTGCCATCGTTCCAATGATCGCCTACACGATCAACGGCATCGGGAACGCACTGACGAGCGACGTGGTCATTCCGACCTTGACGAGCTTCGCGACGTGGAGCGTCAACGAGGTCAGCCTGGCAGACTTGCAGGCGCAGGTCGACGCGTTAGATACGCCGACCGCCGCGCCGATCAGCGCGTCTGACACGGCCGACGCCGTCAATAGCACCGTGTTCTGTGGTGTGGTCCGGTCGTTCGCCTTGATGAAGCTCGCGCAGGCGATCTGCGCCAAGACGTTCTTGACGCGGAAGGAAGCCATCCAGGCACGCGCCACCGTCGTCGAGCTGTTCAACGCGCAGATCGAGCAGTTCGCGGAAGACGAGATCGTCAACATCATGCTCACCGCTCGCGACTACGCCGTGCGGTCGATTACGCAGAAGATGGCGACCATCGTGCCGGTCATCACGATCACGGCCCCGCAGTCCCGGCCGTCGCTCTATTGGGCGGCGCGTCTCTACGAAGATGTCTACCGAGCCGAAGAGCTGGCCGACCGTAACGAGGTCGCGTCACCAGCCTTCATGCCTGGCACATTCGAGGCGCTCGCGCGGTAACCGTGCGGGCGTCCTCGCCAGAGGATCAGCCCGTACATGTCCGACGAAAAAACGACAGTCACGCTCATTGCGGGCGGGGCGCGCTACTCCGCGTTCACGCGGGCAGCCGTGTCCTACTCCGCCAACCAGGCCGTGCGCGCCTTCGCCTTCACGGTGACCGACGCCACGGACGCGATGGACGAGCAGTGGAATTTCATGCCGGGCACGCCCGTAACCGTGCTCGCCAACGGTCAGCTCCTAGTGACTGGCTACATCAACCGGATGGTGCCGAGCTTCGACGCGAACAACCACACCGTCGAGATTTCGGGCACGTCCAAGGGCCGCGACAGCGTCAAGAGCGCGGCCGAGCACGATAAAGGCGAGTGGCGCAACAAGACGCCGCTTCAGATCGCGCAAGAGCTGGATAAGCAGGGAGTGGGGTTCACTTCCGATATCCAACAGAAGCCCTTCGAGTATGCGCGCTTGCACCCGAACGAAACGGTCTTCGAGGCCGTAGAGCGCATGACGCGCCGCCAGCCGATGCTTCTTCAAGGCATGCCGGACGGCTCGATCAAGATGACGAAGGGCGGCTCGGCCGGATCGAACTCTCCGCTGATGGAGGGCATCAACATCCTGGCTGGCAGCGCCGCATTCGACGATGGCGACCAGCACAGCGAATACAAGGTCAAGGGGCAGCGCGTCTACGGGACCGACAAGAAGTCGCTTCAGATCGTTGCCACGGAGAAGGACCCGTCTGTCAAGCGCCATCTCCCCAAGCACATTCACCAAGAGTCTGACATCGACGAGCAGACCGCGAAGGATCGCGCCCGCCATCACAAGAACCGCCAGCAAGGCGAGAGCGTCACGGCGCAGATCAAGTCGCAGTCGTGGTTCGATCTCGGCGGTCAACTCTGGAAGGCAAACGGCCTTGTCTACGTTCAGTCACGCGTCCTGAAGCTCAGCCAACAGATGCTCATCAAGAGCGTCTCGCTCACGCAAGATGAGAGCGGATCGTTCGCGACCCTCTCGCTCGTTCTGCCGCAGGCGTTCGACGGCGAGGGCACCGGCATGGGCGGAGGCGGCGCAGGCTCCGGCGCGCAATCCCCGTGGAAAGACTTCGCGCAACCTACGGACCTCTGACATGGAAGACTACTACACTCACCGCAACTCCGGTCATCGGTATCTGATCCGGAAGGTCGACGACGAGGGCGACATTCAGCTCATCGACGCGGATGGCCTGGCCGACGAACAGCACACCAAGATCATGCGGGTGTATCCACATGGCTTCAGCTCGAACTCGCCTGAAGAATCTCACATGCTCGCTCTTGGCCTTGGTGGTCGGCGCGATCTTCTTGTTGCGTTGGGCGGCGAGCACCCGAAGTACCGGCCGCGCAAACTGCCGACAGGCAACGCGGTCCTCTACGACGACAAGGGCAACGTAGTCTGGTCGAAGGGCAAGGACGGTCTGTCCGTCAATGCGAAGACCGGCACGGTGGAGATTCGCTCCCAGGACAACAAGATCACGGTCAAGCCTGGTGACGGCCAGAAGGTCTTCCTCGGCGGCGACGGCTCGGATGGCTCGTACGCAAAGGTCATGACCGAGAGCGGCCCGTCGATCAACGTGTACGCCAAGATCGGATAGGCCACACATGGACATCCGCATGAGAGAAACAGAGGGCTACGGCGATCAGCCGTTCCTTCTGTGGGACACCTATTGGAACTCAGACGATCTCAGTACGTGGTACGCGGACTGGAAGCTGGCAGGGCCGAACGCCCCGCTCAATGCCTACGGGCTGGCTGCCGATCATGCGCTCAACACGGCGATCCTGATTTCCCTTTTCACCTGGCGTCGAGCCGAAGTCTACGACCAGCTCCCCTCGGGCACCGATCCGAAGGGCTGGTGGGGCGACAACATTGATCTCGACGAGAACGAAACGAAGCTCGGTTCGCGCCTCTGGTTGCTGTACCGCTCGCCGCTCAACACCGAAACGGCCAGGAAGGCAGAGGACTACGCTTACGAAGCGTTGCAACCGCTGATCGACCAAGGGGCTGTTGCGAAGTTCGTCTGTAGCGCGACTGTCGATGTCGTGCCCGGCCATCTCGTCTTGGACGTGAAAGCCTACAGCCAAAGCGGCCAGCTCATCTACGACCAGAAGTTCGACCGCATCTGGCGGCAGGAGTTTCCGTAATGGCATTCTACATGCCCGACATCAAGGCGATGGTGGTGCGCGCTCGCAACGCGTTCAGGGCGGAGACGCCCGGCACTGACGCCTTCATCTGGCCGAACAACATCTACGTCAGCGCCAAGGTAATCGGCGGCGCGGTGTGGGAAGTGTTCGGCCGCCTCAAATGGATGGACCGGCAACGGTTCGCCATGACCGCCACGGGCGACGAGCTGGAACGTCATGGTGCCGATTATGGCATCTCACGCAAGCCCGCATCGTACTCGCAGGGCAATGTGGTCGTGGTGGCTGACACCTGGCCGCTGACAGTCGCACAGGGGACAGTCTTCACGCGCAGCGATGGCGTTCAGTTCACGTCGACGCTCGCGAAAGACATCGGAAAATATTCGCTGAGCGCGACCATTCCAGTCGTGTGCAACGTGGCAGGTAAGTCAGGCAACACAACTTACGGCGCACCGCTCTCGACGAACATCGCGCATCTCACGGCCGTCAACGTTGACGATGTCGGTCTCGGCCAGGGCGCGGATCAGGAGACGGACGATCAGCTCCGCGAGCGCATCCTGGCGCGCAAGCGATACCCTCCGCATGGTGGGGCCGACTTCGATTACATCGCGTGGGCGAAGGAACTGCCAGGCGTTACGCGGGCGTTCGTGAAGGCCAATGCCTTCGGCCGTGGCACGGTCGGCATTTGGTTCTTGATGGACGACACGTACGTTGCTGGCATTCCGCAGGCGGCGGACGTTGCGGCCGTGCAGGCGCATATCGACGGGCTGAAGCCGACCACGGCGATCCCTATCGTTCAAGCGCCGGTCGCGGACTGCATCGACATCGTCATCCAAGACCTGAAGCCCGACACGCAGGCCGTTCGCGAAGCGGTGGCCGCCGAACTACAAACGATGTTCCGGCGCGAGACGGTGCCGAGCATCCCTGGCGATCTCTTCACGCTCTCGCGGTCGTGGATCGAACAGGCGGTCAGCAATGCGACCGGCGAGCGTAGCAACACGGTGTTCGCCCCGTCGACTGACATCACGTTCGGCCCCGGCATCATGCCGTGCCTGCGGAGCGTGACCTTCACCAAGAGCAGCAACACTAGCAGCTAGGATACACCATGCCTGTGCTTTCATGCCCGCAGGGGCCACAGGACCCGCATTGGTGTCCGCAGAACACCGACGACGCCTTGCCCGCCGTGCTTGGTCTCATGCCGCCTGGTCCGGCCTGGGATGGCGCGGCGGTTGAGGGTACGGTCCAGAACTCCTATTGGAGAGCATACGCTAACGTGCTCTCCTACACCTACCAACGGCTCTGCAAGTACGTCGACGAGTTCTTCTGCAAGACGGTCAACGAGTCGCTCGATCAGTGGATCGCAGAGTACGGGTTAGACGACGAGTGCGATCCGTACGGCCATAACCTGTGCATCAAGGTCGCGGCGCAAGGCGGCGCTACGTGCGATTATTTCGTGCAGATGGCGCAGCTCTCGGGCTGGTCGATCACCTGCGAAGACACGACGGATATCCCCGAGCCCATCGCCGGATGCTTCGAGGTCGGATGCACGCCTCTCGGTCCCACGCCGACGTATGCCGGTTATGGCAGCATGATCGGATACGGTCAGCGGCAGCCCTGCGATTACGGCGAAGTCGTCCACCATCCCGATCCGGATAAGTGGGAGAACGGCTACACCAACGGGGCGTCGTGCCTGGTGCCTGGTAGCAATCTCGGCCAGGGGCCGGACACTGACGAGTCGTGTTGCTTCATCTGCGGCTACTACGATTTCAACCCGCCCGACAACGTCGCACCGTCCAGCACGTACTGCCAGGACGAGGCGCTGCGCTTCGACTTCGAGTGCCCGCGCACCGACGTTCCGTCCGATGGCGTCATC
>NZ_JOEE01000016.1 GCF_000720925.1 Phycicoccus jejuensis
CGTGTGTGCCACCGCCACCACCCTGCACACCGGCACCCACGACACCGACCGCGGCCCCGACACCACCCTCCACCTCACCATCCCCCTGACCGACCTCACCACCACCGACGACACCAGCACCAACAGCGCGACCACCACCCTCACCGCCCTGGCCGGCACAGCCCGGGGCGCCGGGACCGTGCTGGCCACCACCGCCGACGGCACCCTCCTGCCCCCCGAGACCGTCCGCCGCCTCGGCTGCGACGCCGGCCTCCTGATCCACCTGCTGGGCGCTCGCGGCGAACCCCTCACCCTCACCCGCGTCCTGCGCCTCTACACCCGCGGCCAACGCCGCCACCTGCTCCTGCGCGACCGCGGCTGCACCTACCCCGGCTGCACCGCCCCCGCCGCCTGGACCCGCGCCCACCACGTCCTGCACTGGGCCGACGGCGGACCCACCGACACCACCAACGCCGCCCTCCTCTGCCCCCGCCACCACACCCACGTCCACCACCGACGCCTCTGGGCCATCGTCCGAGCACACCCCGACCAGCACGGCAGCCACGTCGCCTGGGACCTCACCCCCGGCTCCTACGACCGACACCTCGCCACCCTCCGCCACCCACCCGACGACCTGACCGGCACGGCAGCCTGAACCCGGTGCTGCGCAGCGGCGCCGGGGTGGTGCTCGACTTCGGCTGCTGGTCGCCCGAGGAGCGCTACGCCATCCGCGCGATCGCCGAGTCGGCCGGTGGGCGTTTTGCCCTCGAGGTCGTCCGGGCGAGCGAGGAGGAACGGCGGCGACGGGCGCGGCAGCGCTGGCTCGACCACCCCGAGACGACGTTCGAGATGACCGAGGCCGACCACGACCGCTTCCCCGCGGCGGTCCGGCTCCCCGACGACGAGCTCGCCGGCGGCCCGCTGCCCGCCCCGCCTGACGGGCACGCGACCTGGCACGGCTGGGCGAGCGAGCGCTGGCCGACTCTGCCCGACCTGTCACCGAGCGACACGGCGGCGACCGGCCCGGACGCCTCCCCCTGACGGAGAGCCCGTACACCTCACCCGCGGTCGAGGACGAGCCATCCTCCGTGGTGCTCGGTGACCTCGGCGCGCCACCCCTCGGCGGCCGCACCCCACTCCCGCAGCACCCGCAACGTGACGGCCCACAGGTGCCCGTACTGCTCGCTCGGCGAGTCCTCGAGCGGGACCCCGACCACCACCCGCGACCGGGCCAGCCGGCACGCCTCGCGCAGCACCTGGGCCGCGTGGTCCGGCTCGAGGTGCTCGAGCAGGTGCACGGCGAGGACCGTGTCGGCGCTGTCGTCGGGCAGTGGGACGTGGGCCGCGTCGCAGGTCAGCGTCGCGACGTCGACCCCGAAGCGGGGCGCCATCGCAGCGAGCAGCCGCATCGTGCCGCCGGAGACGTCGGAGGCGGTCACCACCCGCCCGTCGGCCGCCACGCGCAGCGCGAGGAAGCCGAAGCAGCTTCCCAACTCGAGCACGGACCGCCCGCTCACCAGGGACTCGGCCCGCGCGTAGACCGGGGCGTAGTCACGGATGCAGCCGTGCCCGGCCGGCGCGGCGTTCGAGTTCGGTCGAGGCTCGGCCCGGGCCGCCGCCCCGACGGCCGCGAGGGTGTTGGCGTAGAACGCCTCCCACGCCACCTCGGGCTCGTCGGCGCACGTCAGCACGACACCGGTGAACACCCGCTCGAAGAGCTCGGACCCGCGCAGCCACCCCGGCTCGAAGAGCTCGTCCGACAGCAACCCGGCGAGGTCGTCGTCGACCTCGCCCAGGCCGAGCCCGTGCTCGACCACGAGGTCCGTCCCGTCGTGGACGAGGTCGAAGTGCGGGGTGCGCACCGCGCCCAGCCGCATCCGGCTGTCCGGACGACGCCGGCGCACCGTCACCACCCCGTCGCGGTAGCAGGACCCGACCACCGGGGCGAGGGCGTCGATGGGTGCGAGGGTCACACCAGCACCTCCGCCATCCGGTGCGAGAACGACTCCAGCGCACCAAGGTTGCGCACCACCTCGATGTGGTCGCACGACGGCTCGTACAGCGGCAGGTCGCACCGGCCGAGCGCCCACGAGTAGCGCGGCTCGGGGGTCAGCCACACCACGTGCCGCGCCCGACGGGCGATCTCCTCGAACGCGCCGACCGCGGGGTCCTTGCCGTTGCCGCGCCCGTCGCCGATGACGACGACGGTCGTGCGCCGGGTGATGGCCGAGCCGTACTCGTCGAGGAACTGGCGCAGCACGCTGCCGTAGTCGCTGTCGGCGTCGACGTCGACGACCCCGCCGTCCGCGCGACCGGCCATGACCATCGCGAGCGCCTGCTGGACGTGGTGGTCGTCGAAGAGGTCGGTGATCTCGGCGACCTCGTCGACGAACGCGAACGAGCGGACCTTCGACGCCACCGACTGCAGCCCGTGGACGAGGTGCAGGGCGAACCCCGACGCGGCGCGCACCGACAGCGAGACGTCGCAGAGGACGAGCAGCTGCGGCCGGTCCTCCCGCTTGCTCACGAGGACCGGCCGGAACGGGACGCCGTCGTAGCGCATGTTCGAGCGCATGGTCCGCCTGCTGTCGATGACCCCGCGCCCCGCGACGTGCCGCCGGGGACGGGGCGCCCCCCGCAGCGCGCGCAGGAGCCGGCGCACGGCCTCCTCGAACGCGAGCCGGTCCGACTCCGCGAGGACCTCGGCGCGCGCCACGTCCAGCTCGCGCTCCTCGACCTCGGCCTGCGTCGCCATGAGGTGCTCGAGGTGCTGCTTGATCCGTTCCGGCAGCGACGCGAGCAGGGGTGCCAGCTGCTCGCGCAGCCGCGCGACGTCGGGATCGTCCAGCAGCGCCTCGAGCTCGTCGTCCGGCTCGCCGAGCCAGCTGAGCAGCGCCAGCTCCTCGGCGACCGTGAGCTCGACGTCGAGCTCGGCGCCGCGCGCCTGCGTCAACCGCCCGGGGGTCCCCGGGTTGTGCAGCCGGGAGGTCGAGACCTGCACGCGCGCGGCCTCGCCCTGCGGCGTCACGCCGTCCTTGGACAGCACGACCTCGTCGGTCATCGACGCCATGTCGATCTTGTTCGCCTCCTGGTGGAGGTTGTACTGCTGTGCGAGGTCCTCGGGCCGGAAGAACTCCCGGATGTCCTGCGGCGCACCGTGGCTGTGCCCCTGCTGCGGAGTGTCGGAGAGCTCGTCCGAGATGGTCAGCCCGGTCAGCTCGCCCTCGTCCGACAGGTCGTCGTGCGCGTGCCCGTGCCCCTCGGCCTCGGTGACGACGGCCCGCAGCCGGAAGAACCGGTCGAAGACGGCGTCGAACACCTCGAGGTCGCGCCGGTCCTTGACGAGGGTCACGCGCAGCGCCGAGCGCAGCACCTCGCGGTCGGCCATGATGCCCGGCTGCGCCGCCGCCTCGAGCGCGTCGACCGCCTCCGCGACGCTCACCCGCATCCCGTGCAGGCGCAGGAAGCGGATGAACCGGTGCAGCGAGCTCTCCACGACGCCCCGCTAGACCGGTCGCCGCCGGGCGCCGCCGGTGCGGAACGAGCGCTGGCCCTGGCTGCTCGAGACCTTGCGCGGCTCGGCGGGAGCGGCGCTCGGCGAGCCGTAGTACGCCTCGTCGTGCCGGCCGGGCTGGTCCTTGCCGGCCCGCACCTCGCGGCCGTCGGGTCCGTCGGCGCCCCCGGGGTCGTCGTGCGCGTGCCCGTGGCCATGACCGTGCCCGTGGCCGTGACCGCGATCGGCCGGCACGGTCTGGTTCGGGTCGACGAGCCGCGGCAGCTCGCGGGTCGCGAGCCCGAGGTCGCGCTCGTACTTCGTCACGACGTTGAGCGTCTCGGCGAGCACCGGCGCCGACAGCTCGGTCACCCCGAGGACGGCGAGGGTGCGGGCCCAGTCGATCGTCTCCGAGATGCTCGGTGCCTTGCGCAGCTCCAGCTCGCGCAGGCCGCGCACGACCCCGACGAGCTGCTCGGCGAGCGCGTCCGCGAGGCCGGTGTCCTTGGAGCGGATGATCTCGAGCTCGCGCTCCGCGCTGGGGTAGTCGAGGAACAGGTGGAGGCAGCGCCGCTTGAGGGCCGCCGAGAGGTCACGGGTGTTGTTCGAGGTGAGGACGACGATGGGCGTCTGCTCCGCGACGAACGTGCCGACCTCGGGCACCGAGACCTGGAACTCGGCGAGCAGCTCGAGGAAGACCGCCTCGAGCGCCTCGTCGGCCCGGTCCACCTCGTCGATGAGGAGGACGACCGGGTCCGGCGACGTGATCGCCTCGAGCAGCGGGCGCGCCACGAGGAAGCGCTCGGAGAAGAACACGCTGTCCTGGGCAGCGATCCGGTCCACCGCCGCGGAGATGTCGGGGGCGTCCTCGACGACCTGCCCGATCTTGTCGCGGAGCATCTGCGTGTAGAGCAGCTGCTTGCCGTAGTCCCACTCGTAGAGGGCCTTGGTCTCGTCCTGCCCCTCGTAGCACTGCAAGCGCAGCAGCCGCCGTCCGGTCGCGGCGGCCACGCTCTGCGCCAGCTGGGTCTTGCCGACCCCCGCCGGCCCCTCGAGCAGGAGCGGCTTGCCGAGCGCCGACTGGAGGAAGGCGGTCGTCGCCAGCCGGTCGTCGGTGAGGTAGCCGACGTCGCGCAGCCGCTCGCGCGCGTCCTCGACGCTCGCGAAGGTCGTCGGGGTGGGGGCGGGGTCGGTGCTCACGGGTGGTGTCCTCCAACGTCGTCGGTGGTGGGCCGTGCCGGGTCGTGCCGTGGGGCCGGCGCCACCCGTCCGCAGCGAGCGCGGTCGGGTGGCGCCGGGGCGTGGGTCACGAGATGAGGTCGTCCAGGTCGCCGTTCATGCAGTGGTCGACGACCGGGCGCACCGTCTCGAAGGTGCACTCCTTGGCGTTGCCCGGGGTGCAGGCGTCACCGAGGACGTGGTTGGTGATGCGGTCGACGTCCGCGTCGTCACCGGTGATGACCTTCGCGTTCTCGTAGAACTTCGTCGGACCCTGTCCGAGACGGTTCTTCGAGTAGCTGTCGGCCGTGACGTCGGTGAACTTCTCGGTGATGCCCACGTCGCGCAGGAGGCGGATGGCCGCCTCGAGCGCGGCGTCCGCGGCCTGCACGTCGGTCATCCCGTAGGTGTCGACGCCCATCGCCTCGGCCATGTCAGCGAACCGCTTGTACTGGGTCGGCATGTTGAAGGCCCAGACCCGCGGCAGCGCGATCGCGTTGTTCAGCCCGTGGTGGGTGTCGTAGAACGCCGACACCGCGTGGCTGATCGAGTGGATGATGCCGAGCCCGCCGGAGTTGAACGCCTGCGCGGCGATGTACTGCGCGTACATCATCCCCTGGCGGCCGGCGAGGTCCTGCCCGTTCCAGACGGCCTGGCGCAGGTTCTCGGCGGTCAGCTTGATGGCCCGCAGCGCGTTGCCGAGCGAGGGCTCGAAGTTGAGCCGCGAGACGTAGGGCTCGCTCGCGTGGGCGAGGACGTCGAACCCGCATTGCGCCGTGTAGTCGACCGGGCAGTCGTAGTAGAGCACCGGGTCGTCGATGGCCAGCGTCGTCACCGACGCGTCGTCGAAGGCGACGTACTTGTGGGGGTTGTCCGGGTCGGTCGTCGTGTCGGTGATGACGTACGCCCACGACGTCTCCGAGCCGGTGCCGGCCGTCGTCGACACCGCGATGTGCGGCGGGTTCTTCGGGTTCTCGGACTTGTTGAAGCCCTCGAACTCGTTGACGTTGCGGCCGTCGTGGGCGACCGCGATGCGCGCCCCCTTGCAGGCGTCGTGCGAGCTGCCGCCACCGATGGACACGAACGAGTCGCACTCGTTGTCCTGGTAGAGCGAGACCGCGTCCATGACGTTGTAGTCCTTGGGGTTGGACTCGACCTTGTCGTACACGACGACCTCGAGGCCGTGGTACTTCATCGACTCCACGATCTTGTGGACGACGTTCGTGCCGCGCAGGCCCGACGTCATCACGAGGGTCTTGCGGAAACCCAGCTTGAGGGCCTCCGGACCGATCATCTCGTGCGCCCCGGGACCCATGAGGGCCCGCGGGAAGGGGTGGAACTCCTTGATGGGGAACGGTTTGAGCAGCTCGTCGACCTGCATCGGACATCCTCCTCGTTGAGGCACTGGGGGTCAGCGGCCTCGACGCTAGGAGCGCGGCGACGGCGTGCATAGACGAGGTCGCGGAAACCGCCCGCCCTGCCCGGGACCCCCCTACCCGGTCCGGCAGGAGGGCACCGACCGGGCGAGGGGTGGGCGCCCCGACGGCGCGTTCCTAGCGTGGTGGGCACGTCCCGTGCCGCGGGTCGTGACCACCGACGATGCTGGAGAGGAGTCGCCATGACCCCCGAGGAGATGGCACAGGAGACCACGGAGGACGAGCGCGACGAGCTGCTCGCCGACACCCTCGTCGAGGACGTGTCCATCGACGGCATGTGCGGCGTCTACTGAGGCCGGCGACGTGCTCGAGCAGTCCTGGGAGCTGAACGGCTCGGTGGCGATCCGCCCCGAGCCGTTCGGCGCCCTGCTCTACGACTTCACCAGCCGCCGGCTCACCTTCCTCAAGGACCCGCGGCTCGTCGCCGTCGTGGAGGGGCTGCAGGCCGCCCCCACCGTGGCCGACGCCCTCGACCGCGCCGGCGTCCCCGCCGCCGACCGCCCCGGCTTCGACGCGGCGCTGCGCCGCCTCGCCGACCAGCGGATGATCACCAGGAGGACCGGATGACCCTCGCCCCCGAGCGCCCCGCCACGACCCCCGCCCCCGGGACCCGGCTCGTCGAGCACTTCGAGCACGGCCTCGACGCCCCCATCTGCCTCACCTGGGAGCTGACCTACGCCTGCAACCTCGCCTGCGTCCACTGCCTCTCGTCGTCGGGCCGCCGCGACCCGCGCGAGCTGACGACGCAGGAGTGCTTCTCGCTCGTCGAGGAGTTCCAGCGGATGAAGGTCTTCTACGTCAACATCGGCGGCGGCGAGCCGACCGTGCGCCCCGACTTCTGGGAGATCGTCGACCACGCCGTGGCCCACGACGTCGGGGTCAAGTTCTCCACCAACGGTTTCCGCATCACCCCCGAGCGCGCCGCGCGCCTCGCGGCCACCGACTACGTCGACGTGCAGGTGTCGCTCGACGGCGCCACGCCCGAGGTCAACGACGCCGTCCGCGGCGCCGGCACCTACGACGCGGCGCTGCGCGCGCTGCGCAACCTGCGCGACGCCGGGATGACCGACACGAAGCTGTCGGTCGTCTGCACCCGCGAGAACATCCCGCAGCTCGACCGGTTCAAGGAGATCGCGGACGAGCACGGCGCCGTCCTGCGGCTGACCCGCCTGCGGCCGGCCGGCCGCGGGGCCGACGTCTGGAACGACCTGCACCCGCTCGCCGAGCAGCAGCGCGTCCTCTACGACTGGCTCGTCGCCCACGGCGACGGCGTCCTCACCGGTGACTCGTTCTTTCACCTCGCCGCCTTCGGCGACGCCCTGCCCGGGCTCAACCTCTGCGGCGCCGGGCGAGTGGTCTGCCTCGTGGACCCCGTGGGCGACGTGTACGCCTGCCCCTTCGCGATCCACGACCGCTTCCTCGCCGGCAACGTCCGCGACGCCGGGTTCGGCAGCGTGTGGCGCGACGCCCCGCTGTTCGCCGACCTCCGCTCGCCCCAGACCGGCGGGGCGTGCACCCGCTGCTCGGCGTACGACGCCTGCCGCGGCGGGTGCATGGCGGCCAAGTTCTTCACCGGCCTGCCGCTCGACGGCCCGGACCCGGAGTGCGTCAAGGGCAACGCCGAGGCCTCCCTCGCCGCGGTCGCCGACGGGGTGCGCCCCGCGCCGAGCCAGGACCACAGCCACCGGGGCCCGGTCCGCAACGCACCGGTCCCGGTGACCATCGCCCGCCGGCCCCCGGCCTCGCCGTGCGACGAGAGCCCGCTGGGTCCCGCCCGGGACGCGCTCCCCGCGGGCTGACGTCGGTGGACCTCGGGACCGCCGCCACCGGCGAGCACCTCGTCGGCGCGACCGTGCTCGTGCCGCTCGGGGCCTGCGAGCAGCACGGAGCGCATCTCGGCCTGGCCACCGACTCGGTCGTCGCGCGGGCCGTCTGCGCGCAGGTCGCGCTCCGGCTGGCGGACCGCGGAGGGAAGCGGCGCGTGGTCGTCGCCCCCACGCTGGAGTACGGGGCGAGCGGCGAGCACGAGGGCTTCGCGGGGACGGTCTCGATCGGCACCGAGGCGTTGCGCCTCGTCCTCGTCGAGCTCGTCCGGTCGGTCCGGCGGTGGTGCGGCCCCGTCGTCCTCGTCACCGGGCACGGCGGCAACGCCGAGGCCGTCGCGAGCGCGACCCGGCGGCTGCGCTGGGAGGGGCACGACGTCGCCTGGACCTCGTGCGCCGAGCCCGGCTGGGACGCCCACGCGGGACGGGCCGAGACCTCGCTGGCCCTCGCCGTCGCCCCGGGCTCGGTGCGCCCCGACCGGGCCGTCGCAGGGGCCCTCGACCCCCTGCCGGAGCTGCTCCCCCGGCTGCGCGCGGGCGGGGTCGCGGCGGTCACCCCCACCGGGGTCCTCGGCGACCCGCGCGGCGCGAGCGCCGACGAGGGCCGGGAGCACCTCGCCGCCCTCGCCGCACGGGTCACTGCGCAGGTGCTCGCGGGCGACGTCGACGAGCACGGCCGCCTCGTCCGGCCCGAGACCGCGGGGGTGCCGGGATGACGGGCCGCGTCGCGGTGGTCGCGGGGGGCGGCCGGGGCATCGGCGCGGCGGTCGCGCGCCGGCTGCGCGCCGCCGGACCGGTCACCGTCCTCGACGCCTTCGACGGAGAGACCCTCGGCTACCGGCACGCGACCTCGTCGGACCGCACGGCCCTGACCGACGACGGCATCCCCTGCCGGGAGGTCGACCTGCGCGACCTCGACGCCACGCGCGCGGCCGTCGACGCCGTCGCCGCCGAGCACGACGGCCTCGACGTCGCGGTGGCCTGTGCCTCGGTCATCGCCGGCGGGACGCCGTTGTGGGAGACCGACATCGCCGTCCGGGACGGGCTGCTCGCCGCCGACGCCGCCACCGCCTGGAACCTCGCGAGCGCAGCGGTCCCCCACCTCCTGCGCCGGCCCGCCGGGGCCCGGCCCACGGTCGTCGTCCTCACCTCCGCCGCCGGGGCCCACGGCCTCTACGGGCTGTCGGCCTACGTCGTCGCCAAGCACGCCGCCACCGGTGTCGTGCGGGCCCTCGCCGCGGACCTCGTCGGCACCGGTGTCACCGCCGTCGGCGTGGCCCCCGGGGCCACGGACTCCCCGATGCTCGCCGCCACGGCCCGCCTCTACGGGATGGACGACGTGCAGCCGCTCGCCGAGCACCAGGCGGCGCGCCGCCCGCTCGACCCCGACGAGGTCGCCGCCGTCGTCGAGCTCGCCTCCAGCGCCGGCACCGTGCTCCACGGCGCCGTGCTCGACGCCGACGGGGGGTTCGGCCGTGGCTGACCTCCCTCGGGGGTTCCGGGTGCGGCTCGCCGACGACGCGCACCGGTGCGACGACGGCCGCACGCTCTTCGGGGGCTCCTCCGGCCGGCTCGTCCACCTGCGCCCCGCCGCCCTGCGCCGCATCGACGACGCCGGCGTCCTCGCCGTCGAGGACCCGACCTCGGCGAGGGTCGCGCGGATGCTGCTGGACCGCGGTCTCGCCCACCCGTGGTGGAACGGCAGCCGCCCGGCGACGTGCGGCGACGTCACGGTCGTCGTCCCGGTGCTCGACCGCCCGGACGCCCTCGACCGGCTGCTCGGCGGCCTGCCGGGCACCACCGTCGTCGTCGTCGACGACGGCTCCACCGACCCGGCGTCGATCGTCGAGGTCTGCCGCCGGCACGCCGCCCGCTACGTCCGCCACCCGGAGCGCCGGGGCCCCGCCGCCGCCCGCAACACGGGGCTGCGCACCGCGACGAGCCCCGTCGTCGCCTTCGTCGACTCCGACGTCGTGCTCGACGTCCGGTCTCTTGCCGCCCTCCGACGCCATCTCGAGGACCCGGGGGTCGCTCTCGTGGCCCCCCGGGTCCTCGGGCTGGACGACGGCCGCGGGGTCCTCGCGCGCTACGAGGCCGCGCGCTCCTCGCTCGACCTCGGTGCGTCACCGGCGCGCGTCCACCCGCACGGGCGGGTGTCCTACGTCCCGAGCGCCGTGCTCCTCGCCCGGCGGGACGCGCTCGGCGCCGGCTTCGACGAGTCCCTGGAGGTCGCGGAGGACGTCGACCTCGTGTGGCGGGTCGCCCGCGACCACGACGTCCGCTACGACCCGTCCGTCGTCGTCCGCCACGAGCACCGCACGACCACACGGGCCTGGCTGTCGCGCAAGGCCTTCTACGGCACCGGGGCCGCGCTGCTCGCCGCCCGCCACGGGGAGGCCGTCTCTCCGGCGGTCCTCGCGCCCTGGTCGGCGGTCGCCGTCGCGGCCCTCCTCGCGCAGCAGCGGTGGAGCATCCCGGTCGCCGTCGCGGCGAGCGCCGTGGCCGAGGTGACCCTCGCCCGCCGCCTGCGGGGCAGCGACCACCCGCACCGGGCCGCCGTCGCGGTGCTCGGGGTCGCCCTGCACGCCACGCTGACCCAGACCACCGCCCTCGTCGTGCGCCACCACTGGCCGCTGACGGCGGCCCTCCTGCCGTTCTCGCGGCGCGCCCGCCGCGTGGCCCTGGCCGCGGCCGTCGTCGACGGCGTGCTCGACCACCGTCGGGTGCGCCCCGACCTCGACGTCGCGCGCTACACCGCGCTCCGCCGCGCCGAGGACCTCGCCTACGGCGCGGGCCTGTGGGCCGGCTGCCTGCGCGCACGCTCCCCCCGAGCCCTCCTCCCCGTCCTCCGGCACCGGCCGGCCCGCACCCCCATCCCCTCCGAGAGGTCACAGTCATGAGCAGCAACGGATGGTTCGAGACCGTCGCCGAGGCCCAGCGGCGCGCCGAGAAGCGCCTGCCGCGCTCGGTCTACAAGGCCCTGCTCGCCGGGTCCGAGCGCGGCCTCACCTACGAGGACAACATCGCCGCCTTCTCCGAGCTCGGCTTCGCCCCGCACATCGCGGGGGGCAGCGCCGAGCGGTCCCTCGGCACCCACGTCATGGGGATGGACCTCGCGCTGCCGGTCATCATCTCCCCCACCGGGGTCCAGGCCGTCCACCCGGAGGGCGAGGTCGCCGTCGCCCGGGCGGCCGCGGCGCGCGGCACCGCGGTCGGCCTCAGCTCCTTCGGTTCGAGCCCGATCGAGGAGGTCGTCGCCGCCAACGACCGCACGCTGTTCCAGATCTACTGGTCGGGCGGCCGCGACACGATGGCCGAGCGGCTCGAGCGGGCTCGCTCGGCCGGCGCCAAGGGTGTCATCGCGACGCTGGACTGGACCTTCTCGCACGGCCGCGACTGGGGCAGCCCCACCATCCCCGAGGCGCTCACCCCGAGGGCCATGCTGTCCTTCGCCCCCGAGGTCGTCCGCAAGCCGCGCTGGCTGCTCGACTTCGTCCGCTCCGGCGCCCTGCCCGACCTCACGACCCCGAACATGGCGCCGCGCGGGCAGAAGGGGCCGACGTTCTTCGGTGCCTACGGCGAGTGGATGACGACGCCGCCGCCCTCGTGGGAGGACATCGCGTGGCTGCGCGAGACGTGGGGCGGCCCCTTCATGGTCAAGGGCATCTGCCGGGTCGACGACGCCCGGCGCGCCGTCGACGCCGGGGCCACGGCCATCTCGGTCTCGACCCACGGCGGCAACAACCTCGACGGCATCCCGGGCGCGATCCGGATGCTCCCCGGCATCGCCGACGCGGTCGGCGACCAGGTCGAGGTCGTCTTCGACTCCGGCATCCGGCGCGGCGGCGACGTCGTCAAGGCCCTGGCCCTCGGCGCGAAGGCCGTGATGATCGGGCGCGCCTACCTGTGGGGCCTCGCCGCGAACGGGCAGGCCGGGGTCGAGAACGTCCTCGACATCCTCTCGGGCGGGGTCTCCTCCGCCCTGCTCGGGCTCGGCCGCAGCTCCGTCCAGGAGCTGAGCCGCGACGACATCCTCGTCCCGGAGGGGTTCACCCGCACGCTCGGCGCCACCGAGGTGCCACGCTGACCGGGTGAAGCAGTTCCTCCTCGGTGTCCTGACGACCCTCGTCGTCCTCGCCCTCGGTGTGCTCGCCCTCGGGCTCTCGCTCGGCTCGGGGGCCACCCCGGTCGCCCTGCCGTCCCCGCCGCCGTCGGGGGTCCGGGTGCCGCCCCCGGGCGACCTCAGCCCCGACGAGACCTGGCTCGGGGCGGTGCAGCTCGACAGCCGCGAGGTCGTCGCGGCGGAGGGCGACCTCGTCGACGTCGACGCCACCGGCACCGGTGTGCGGTTCGGCCCCGACGGGTTGCGGGCCGCGACGCTCGCGGTGCGGGCCACCGTGCCGTTCGGGACCGTCGCCGACCAGGTGGGTGACGGGACCCGGCTGTACGCCGCCGGCGGCGGGCGGGCCGGGGTCGAGCGGCAGGTCACGGTCCTCGGCCGCGACCTGCTGGTGCGCGCCACCGGCGCCGTGCGGGCCGAGGGCGGGCTGCTCGTCCTCGAGCCCGAGACCGTCGACGTCGGCGCCCCCGGCCCCGTGGACGCGGCCCTCGGAGCGGCGGCGCGCCGCCTCGTGACGATCCGGACGCCGGTGGCGGGCCTGCCCGACGGGTTGGTCCTGCGCGAGGTCGGGGTCGGCGGCGCCGGGTTCGCCGTCCGGCTGGACGGCCGCGACGTCGCGCTCGGGCGCTGACCGGGTGGCCCCGCGGGGCCGCACCCTCCACGCGCAGACGGGTCCGCCGCCTCCCGCGCGGGAGGTGGCGGACCCGTCGTCGTCGGTTCCGGCTGACGCGCCCGGTCAGGGCGCCTCGGAGGTCACCGTCGTCTCGTGCGTGCGGACGTCGTAGAGGAACGTCGTCCGGGCGCCGTCGACCGGCACGGTGAGTGACATGTTCGCGCCGCCCGGCACGCCGCCGTCACCGTAGTTGGTGCCCCACGTGAGGTCGTGCGCGATCTTGAACTCGTAGGTCCCGGCGGGGATCCCAGTGAGCGTCAGCGCGTACACGCCGTCCCCGTCCGGGTCCTGGAGCCAGGGCCGCAGGCAGTCGGCCGCCCAGTCCCCGGCGCAGCCGAGCTCGGACTGGAACGAGCCACCGGCCACGACGATCGGACCCTGCTCGTCGGACGTCGCCCAGTGCGTCGCCGGGTCGTAGTAGAACGTGACCTTCCCGTCCGTCGTCTCGACGTCGATGTTCGCCCCGTCGCGGACGCCGCCGGCGCCGTAGTTCTCGGTCCACGCCTTGTCGAGCGCGGCCTTGTACGAGTACGGACCGACGGGCAGGTCGACCGTCTTCTTCCAGATCCCGTCCGTGGTGTCGAGGCTCGCCTGCGCCTGGTCGCAGTCGGGCAGCCAGTCCGCCACACAGCCCATCTCGCTGTTGAGCGTGCCGGCGAACGCCACGGTGCCCGGCTGGGTCGCGGGACGGTCGCCGTTCTGCGGCACCGTCGCCGACGGCGGCTGCGCCGTCACGGCCCACCCGCTGTCGGCCGCCACGCGACCGGCCGCGTCCTTGACGACGGCGCGGTACTCGAGCGGGGTGCCGACGGGCATCGCGCTGACGTCGTGGAAGACGCGGAACGGCGCGTTGTCGTCGGTCCCGAGGAGCGTCCAGTCGCGGGTGCCGACGGGCCGGTACGAGAACGTCACCTGGCTGAAGGTGCCGGACTCCACGTCAGCGGCGACCTCGGTGCGCCCGCTGACGCCGGTCCCGTCGAGACCGACCGTGACCTTCGGGGCGGCGACCCGGGTGTCGACCGGGGACGCGGCCCGCCACACGGCGACGGTGAGCGGCGGGACGGTCACCGTGACCGAGCCGTCGGCACTCGAGCGCAGCGTGCTCTTCGTGCCGTACAGCGGCTGGAAGCGGCTGCGGCTGGTCCAGGTGTCGAACGTCGCCGACTTGGCGGTCGTGCCGTTGTTGGCGACGACGAGGTACTCGCGCGGCGCCTTGTCGCCGTGCCGCCTGTCGTCGTGCCGCTTGTCGTCGCGCTTCCCGTGGTCGTCCCGCCCGTCGCCCGACCCGACGCGCGAGACCGCGAAGAGGCCGGCGCCCTCGTCGGCGTAGCGCTGCACCTGCGCGCCGTCGGCGAGGACCGGGTGCTTGGCCCGCAGGCGGGCGAGGTCGGAGAGGTGGCGGTAGATGGGGTGCTTCGTGGAGTAGCGGTCGCGCGAGCCGGGCTTGCCGGCGAGGACGGCCTCGTCGTTGTAGACCTGCGTCTTGCTCGCGAACATGTCCTGGCGCGCCAGCTGGTCACCGCCGGTCCCGATGAAGCCCTGCTCGTCGCCGTAGTAGGTGACCGGGTTGCCGCGCATCGTGTACATGAGCGAGTCGGCGAACAGGACGCGCTTCAGCAGCTCCGCGTCGTCCTTCGCCGCGCCCTTGAGGAACATGGCGACGCGGCCCATGTCGTGGTTCCCGAGGAAGGTCGGCAGCTGGTAGGCGTTGCTGTCGGCGTCGGTGTAGTAGTCGTCCTTGGCGAAGAAGTCGGCGAGGACGTTCGCCGGGTTGCCCTTGGCGAAGTCGACGCCCTGCTGCTGGAAGCCGAAGTCGAGCGTCGCCTGCAGCTTGCCGGCGGTCGTGTACTCGGACATCACGGCGGGGTTGCCGTCGTAGACCTCGCCGAAGGCGAAGAAGTCCTTGTTCCGGATGCGCTGGGCCTCACCGAGGATGTCCGGGATGAACTTCTGCCAGAACTCGAGGTTCACGTGCTTGACGGTGTCGATGCGGAAGCCGTCGATGCCGAAGTCGACCCACTGCTTGTAGATGTCGCCCATCCCGTCGACGACCTCGGGTCGCTCGGTGAACAGGTCGTCCAGGCCGATGAAGTCGCCGTAGGTGGAGGACTCGCCGGCGAAGGTCGAGTCGCCGCGGTTGTGGTACATCGTCACGTCGTTGAGCCACGCCGGGGTCTTGGCCTTCTCGTCACCCGGGTGCAGGAACGGGGTGTACGGGAAGGAGACCTGCGGGTCGAGCGTCGGGAAGGCCTGGTTGACGTACTCGCGGTCGTCGAAGGCGGTCCCGTCCGCGGTCTTGTACGGGAAGGCCTTCTTCGTGCGGTAGGTGTACTGGCCCTCGCGGTAGTCGATGACGTCGGCGGTGTGGTTGGTGATGATGTCGAAGAAGACCTTCATCCCCTTCTTGTGCGCCGCGTCGATGAGCTTCTTCATCTCGGCGTTGGTGCCGAGGTGCGGGTCGATCTTCGTGAAGTCGGTGATCCAGTAGCCGTGGTAGCCGGCGCTCTCCTCGCCGGGCTTGCCCTGGACCGGCTTGTTCGTGAAGCTCGGCGTCAGCCAGATCGCCGTCGTGCCCATGCCCTTGATGTAGTCGAGCTTCTGGGTCAGGCCCTTGAGGTCGCCACCGTGGTAGAAGCCCTTGTTCGTCGGGTCGAAACCGGTGGTCAGCGGGCCACCGGTCAGGCCACCGCGGTCGTTGCGGGTCGAGCCGTTGGCGAAACGGTCTGCCATGACGAAGTAGAACCGCTCGCGCGTCAGGCTCGAGCGCAGCGAGTCGCCGGCCCGGCGCCGGTCCTCACGGGTCGCGGTGCCCGCGAGGTCGACGGGGGTCATCGAGATCGCGTGGGTGGCGTCGTCGTAGGTGAAGCGGAGGCGGGCGTCGCCCTCGAGGACGAGCGGCACGTTGGGCCCGTTGCTCACCCCGCCGGCGCCGTAGTTCTCGTCCCAGCCGTCGTCGACGGCGACCTTCCACTGGTAGGTGCCGGCCGGCACGCGGAAGGTGGCGCTCCAGAGGTCGGTGCTCCCCTCCCGGGTCAGCTCGGTGGCGTCGCAGGCGGGCGCCCAGTCCTCCGCGCAGCCGAGCTCGCTCTGAAGGTCGCCGACGAGGGCGACGGAGCGGTCGGCGGCGGAGGCCGGGACGGCGGCCAGCAGGCCCGGTGTCCCCAGGACCAGGGCCGTCGCGACGACGGTGGACAGGCGGCGATGGGCTCGGGACATCGTTGCTCCTCGGGTGGCGGACGGTGGTCCCGTCCGGCGCGGGCTCTCCGACCAGTGAACCTAGATGCGTAAACGCTTTACATGAAGGGGGCGGGACCGTCCTGACCAAGTCTTTACCCTTCGCCCCGAGGGCTCCCGACTCAGCGCTGCCGCTGTACCCGGCCCTCGTCCCAGACCGGCTCGTCGGCCTCGACGACGCGACCGTCCTGGCGGAAGACGAGGAACCGGTCGAGGCCGCGGGCGAACCAGCGGTCGTGCGTCACGACGACGACGGTGCCCTCGAAGGCCGCCAGGGCGTCCTCGAGCGCCTCGGCGGAGTGCAGGTCGAGGTTGTCCGTCGGCTCGTCGAGCAGGAGCAACGTCGCGCCGGACAGCTCGAGGAGGAGGATCTGCAGGCGCGCCTGCTGGCCGCCCGAGAGAGCGTCGAACGTCTGCTCGGCCGCGGCGGCGAGCCCGTAGCGGTCGAGCGCGCGGGCGGCGAGGTCCCGGGGCATCCCCGCCCGGTGCTCGTCACCGCGGTGGAGGATCTCCAGCAGCGTGCGCCCGTGGAGCGTCACGTGGTCGTGGGTCTGTGCGAACCAGCCGGGTCGCACCCGGCTGCCCAGGACGACGCGGCCGGCGTGCTCGACGGGCGCCGGCCGGATGTCCCCGACGGGCTCGTGCTCGCGCTCGGGGTCGGTGCCGCCCGCCGCCAGCAGGCGCAGGAAGTGCGACTTGCCGGAGCCGTTGCTCCCGAGCACACCCACCCGCTCCCCGAACCAGAGCTCGGTGTCGAAGGGCTCGACGAGCCGCTCACCGCCGACCCGCAGCTCGAGCCCCGTCGCGACGACGGCCCGCTTCGCGGTGCGGCCACCGGCCAGGCGCATCGACACCTTCTGGCGCAGGGGGACGGCCTCGGGCGGACCGGCCTCCTCGAACCGGCGCAGACGGGTCTCGGCGGCCTGGAGGCGCGCGGCCATGTCGGAGTTGTAGGCGGCCTTCTGCCGGTACATGACGACCAGGGCCTTGAGCTTCGCGTGCTCCTCGTCCCACCGACGCCGCAGCTCGTCGAGCCGCGCGTTGCGCTCCTCGCGGGCGACGTCGTAGGTCCCGAACCGCCCGGGATGCACCCAGGCGGTGTTGCCGCCGCGGCCCGGTTCGAGGGTGACGATGCGGGTCGCGACCCGGTCGAGCAGCTCGCGGTCGTGGCTGACGAACAGGACGGTCTTCGGGGAGGCGACGAGCTGCTCCTCCAGCCAGCGCTTGGCCGGCACGTCGAGGTAGTTGTCCGGCTCGTCGAGGACGAGGACCTCCTCCGGGCCGCGGAGCAGGGCCTCGAGGACGAGTCGCTTCTGCTCGCCGCCGGAGAGGGTCGAGACCGGCCGCCACTGGGCCCGCTCGTAGGGGACCCCGAGCGCCGAGACGGTGCAGACGTCCCAGAGCGTCTCCCACTCGTAGCCGCCGACGTCGCCCCAGTCGACGAGCGCCTGGGCGTAGTCGAGCTGGTCCTGCTCACTCTCGCGCTCCATCATCGCGAGCTCCGTGCGCTCCACCTCGGCGGCCGCCGCGCGGATGGCGTCCGGCGCGACCGAGACGAGGAGGTCCTTGACGCTCGAGCCGTCGCGGACCTTGCCGATGAACTGCCGCATCACCCCGAGGCCCCCGCTGCGGGTGACGACACCGTCCTGCGCGACGAGGTCACCGGCGAGGATGCGCAGCAGCGTCGTCTTGCCGGTGCCGTTGGGCCCGACGAGCGCGACCTTGGCGCCCTCCCCCACCCGCAGGCTGACCTCCCGCAGGAGGGGTCGTCCGTCCGGGAGCGCGTAGCCGACGCCGGCGATGTCGAGGTGTCCCACCCCTCCATGCTCCCAAGCGGGGCGGGAACGGGCACCCGATTTTCTGTCGTGAAACCGACAGGACTCCGGAAAACCGAGAAAGGGCCCACCAAGTGTGTTGGTGGGCCCTTTCTGGAATGGTTGTCCGGCTGCGTCCTACTCTCCCACACCGTCACCAGTGCAGTACCATCGGCG
>NZ_JOEE01000017.1 GCF_000720925.1 Phycicoccus jejuensis
ACGTTCCGTTCGCCATCAAGTGCATCAAGGCCGGTTGGTCCCGGCAGGACATTGCTGCGATCTTCGGGCCGCCGATCTCGGTGGTCGCCGACTGTCTGCGCGGCATGCTCATGGCCCCCGAGGGCCGGGTGCTGCGCTCGCGTGACTTGACCGGCATCGAGGCCCGCACCCTGCCCTGGCTGGCTGGCGCGCACGAAGCTATCGCGGCGTTCTTCGAGTTCGATAAGGGTAACGGCCCCGACAACTACAAGGTCGCGGCCTCGCAGATTTACAACATCCCGGTCGCAGAGGTCAGCAAGGATCAGCGCCAGGTCGGCAAGGTCGCCGTGCTCGCGCTCGGCTTCGGCGGTGGCGCGTCGGCGTTCGCCAACATGGCGAAGGTCTACCGCGTCGACCTGGCGCTCATCTTCGACACGGTGTGGGCCGTCACGTCGCCGGACAACCGGGATCGCGCGCTCGAAGGCTGGAAGGATCGCGGCCGGAAGTCGGGCATCAAGAAGAAGGCCTGGCTCGCGGCCGAGATGGTCAAGCTCACCTGGCGCGAGAACAATCCGGAGATCGTGCAGTTCTGGTACGACCTCGAAGAGGCGGCGATCAACGCGGTGGAGAACCCCGGCCAGAAGTTCAAGGCGGGCGAGTTCATCACGTTCAACATGACCGGCTCGTTCCTCCGCTGCAAGCTGCCGAGTGGCCGTTCGATCTTCTATCCGTATCCGCGTGTCGAGTGGAAGCCGACCCCGTGGGGCAAGTCGAAGCGCACGCTGATCTTCAAGGCGAACGACAGCTTCACCCGCAAGTGGTCCGACCAGCACTACTACGGCGGGCTCGGCGCGGAGAACGTCACGCAGGCCGCAGCTCGCGACGTGATGGCGAACGCGATCATGAACACCGAAGCCGCAGGCTACGAGAACGTGCTGAGCGTCCACGACGAAGGCGTTGCCGAGACCGACGAGGACTTCGGCAGCGAGGACGAGTTCCACGAAATCTTCACCACCCCGCCTGTGTGGGCTCTGCCGAAAGGCAACCGGCTCGGGCTCCCCATCGCGGCCAGCGGTTGGTCCGATGATCGCTACAAGAAGGAATGACGGCATGGATCAATTCGAACAGGGCGTGTGGGCATCGCGGCGCTTGCTCAAGAACTACGCGCTCAAAAACATCGGCCATGCCGACGACGCGGACGATCTGGTCTCGCAGACGATGGTCAACGCGCTCGCCAACCGGAAGCGCTTCGACGGCCGCAATCTGGAAGGCTGGTTGATGACGATCCTGAAGAACCTGATCCGTGATCGGTTCAACAAGGGCTACCGCAAGCAGAAGGGCGGTGGCCCGCGCCTGCAACGGCTGACCTATACGGGCGAGCTGGATTACGCGGACCATATCGTTGCGCCGGAGAACCCGGAGCGCGCGATGATCCTGGCCGAGGCGTGGGATGCTTTGCTCGATCTCCCCGACGCGCAGGCGGATGCCGTTGTGCTCGCAGGGATCGGCTGCACGTATCAGGAGATGCAGGAGATAACCGGCGTCGCGATGGGGACGGTCAAGTCTCGCGTCCATCGCGCCCGTGAAGCGCTCGCCGGAGCGTTGTGAACTTCAAACAGGAGGACCCCCATGTCTACGTTCGTCTATGTGCAAGGCCTGAAAGGACCGGAGCCCCAGGTCTGGCACGAAAAGCCGTTCAGCGCCGCAGGCAGGCCGCCTGTGCCGCTGCAAGAACATGAGCTGACCGAGAAGATCGGGAAGCTCACCGTCTCCGAACTCGCGATCCTCTATCCGTACAAGGGAGCCTACGATGTCACCTGAAGACAAGGCCAAAGGGGCTCCGTGCCGATCTGATCGCCTTTGCGAAGACCGGCGCTCCGCCTGCGCCTCCCACCTTGACGCACTCTGAGGTCAAGGCGCTCTTGGTGAAGCTGCGCGACGCGTACCCCGACAGGCTCCACGTTGTCACGGCCGTCAGGGTCCACGGAAAGGCCAACCGGCTGACCGACGTGAAGCCGGAAGACCTCCCGGCCGTCGCGGAGTTCGCCCGCAAGAAACTGGCCGAGTTGCCGCAACGCCTCGAACCGTCCGAGGTCGCGAACGCGCTGCGCGACCGCGAGGCGTCCTTCAACGAGGACGTTCTGCCCGCAGACGCCAAGCCGCTCGCGCCGCGCGAACTGTACGGCGAACAGATGCGTCCGTCGTCGCGCGCCCTGCCCCGCATGCAGGAGCAGCGTCCGTGGATCGGCACGCCGTACATCGACCCGCGTGTCAACGAGGACGATGACCTGTTCACGGCTGGCGACGTTCCGCCCTCGGCGTCGATGTTCGTGACGCGCGCACAGGCCGAGAAGGCGCTTGACGTGTGGAATCGGAAGAAGGGCGCGCTGAAGCTTGGCCCCGCTCGCTGCATCGAGGGTAACCGTCGTCTAACGGTCGGCAAGACGTACAACATCGTCGGCTTCCACAACGGATACGCTGTTCTCGAAAACGACGACTACAACAAGGGCGAGAGCGGGGGATGGGACTTTCGTCGCTTCGAGCAGGGCCGTCCTGCAAGCCTGAACGCATGGGCGCAGGAAGTCCATGCGGCCAACGCGCACTGGTGGCACGATCCGGCGACCGGCGAAAAGCTCAACCGCAACATGGGCGAGATGCTCATGCTCGTCGTGTCCGAGCTGGCGGAGTGTATGGAAGGTGAGCGCAAGAACTTGATGGACGACCATCTGCCGAAGCGGAAGATGGCGGAAGTCGAGTTGGCCGACGCTGTCATTCGCATCGGGGACATCCTCGGTAGCATTCCGCTCTCGTCGTCGTTCAACTTCAAGACCCCTGTCGACGATCTCCCGGCCAACAAGGGTCAGGCGTTGCTCCGCATCAGCCGCATGGTGACGAACGTCAACCGGGCAATGTCGAATCGCGATCGCGCGTTGCGGCTGATCCACGCCATCGCGTTGATCGAAGGGTACGCGAAGCAGCACGGCTACGACCTGTGGACCGCTGTCGCCGAGAAGCGCGAGTACAACAAGCATCGCGCGGACCACAAGCCGGAAGCGCCTGGCTGCCAACGGGAAGAAGTTCTGATGGCCGCCATCGACCCGACAACCGCGCTGCGCCTCTTCCGCGAGTTCGTCAATCAGAACACGACGCAGTGGAGGCTCGGCGCGGGCTCCCACCATCACCCCATGTGGGCTCTCGTCGCCGAGACGCTTGGCGATCAGAACTCGAAGTCGCTCAGCCCCACGGAGAACAAGTTCGTGTGGGCGGAGAATCGCAAGCCTCTCGGAAAGGAACCTATGCAGGTCCACGGCACTATCAAGGAAGCGGTCTTCTACAACGATACGGCCAGCGATCCGACGCATGCGCCTTGCGTCAAAGGCCCTGTCTACGGCGACACCAAGGGTCGCTTCATCGACGGCGAGCCGATCACCACAAGCCGCATCGAAGAGATGTTCTTCGACCAACACGGCGACGTGATCGTCAAGACCCGCTTCTCGGTCTACCGCGTCTACTTCAAACGCGTGGAGACAGACTGATGCGGAGCTTCAAGCAATGCGCCGTGGCGATCCTGAAGGGGACCGCCATTGGCATCGTAGGCGGTGTCTCCCTCGGATGCGGCCTGATGATCGCGGTCAAGATTCTCATCGTCGTCGCTAACCTTATTGGGTTTGGTCAATGAAGTCGTTTCTCTTCGAACTGCGGGAAGCCTCGAAGGCCTGTCCCGACATCCTGATCCGCAAGATGTTGAAGGACATCGCCGACGAGATCGGCGGCCTGATCGTCGAGCTGGTGAAGTGCCCGAGCACCGAGACCATGAAGCAGCTCAACGCCGCATGGGTGCGAGGCGTCAACGTCCTGGCGAAGGCCTACCCCACCCCCGACAACAATCCGCGCAGCGGGGCCGGTACGGTCGAGCAGGAAAGGCTGGCGGCATGAACTTCTACGATCAGGCTCTCATCCTGACCTACGGTAGCGTGGCCGCCCTGCTCTGCATCGTGGCCTGGGACCTTCACGCCAAGCGCCGCCTGCGCCTGGTGGCGGTGCGCCGGAAGGCTCTCGACGACGCCTACGACGCGCTGGCGAGCGCCGAGGACATCGCAGGCAGGGCGGTCGACAATATGCTGAACGAACCGCCGTCGCCCTCTCGGGACTCGCATATCGAACGGTGCAAGCAACGGGCATACTTCTACGGCCGGGCCAAGTCGTTCGTGGCGTCGATCCCTGTGGACAGACTGTAAGGTCTGTGATATTACCCGCCGACCAGATCGCCCCTCGCGGCCTGACGAAGGAACACGCGGCAGCCTATTGCGGGTGCAGCACCGACGCCTTCGACACCTGGGTCAAGAGGGGTATTGTGCCGGGGGCGATCCCCGGCACGCAGCGGTGGGACCGCAAGGCGATTGATTGGTATCTGGACCGGGCTTCCGGTCTGCCTACCGAAAAGACCGTCTCGGGCGATCCCCTCGCAGACTGGCAGGCTTCCAGGCGGAGGGCTGTCAGCTAGGAGAGCGTGATGCGCGTAGACCTGTTCGGCCTGTTCTGGTCCGACGCCAAGATCGGCGGCGGCAAGAAGCGTCGGTACTACTACGCGTGGAAGGGCGGCCCCCGCATCAAGGCGAAGTACGGCACGCCCGCATTCATCACCGAGTTCAACGAGCACATAGCGAGCAAGAAGACCGTGTCAGACGCCACGGTCTTCGCGCTCATCGTCGAGTTCAAAGCGTCGTCCGAGTACCGAGTGCTCAGCGACAAGACGAAGAAAGACTACCTCCGTTACATCGCCCTCATCGAGCAAGAGTTCGGCACGATGCCGATTGCGGCCGTCGAACAGAAGGGCGCGCGTGGCGTCTTCAAGACCTGGCGCGATGGGTTCGCAGACAAGCCTCGCAAGGCCGACTATGCGTGGACCGTGCTCGCCCGCATCTTCTCCGTCGCCAAGGATCGCGGACGCATCAGCGTCAATCCCTGCGAGCGCGGCGGCCGTCTCTACGAGGGCGGGGATCGCCTCGACAAGATATGGTCCGAAGCGCAGCTCGGGCTCATGATCGAGAAAGCCCCGGAGCGGATCGTCGACGCGCTCATGCTCGCGATCTGGACCGGCCAGCGGGAGGGCGATCTGATCCGCCTGCGCTGGTCGGATTACGACGGAACCTACATCAGGCTCACGCAGCGCAAGACCATACGCCACGGCAAGGTCGCCAAGGCCAAGCGGGTCACCATCCCTGTCAGCCCCGTGCTCAAGACCTACCTCGACTCCATGAAGCGGGTCGGGCCGCTGGTGCTGACCAACTCTCGGGCCAAGCCGTGGACAGAGGACGGCTTCCGGTCGTCCTGGGGCGACGCCCTGATCGACGTGGGGATCAACGAGGACTTGACGTTCCACGATCTGCGCGGCTCAGCGGTGGTGCGCCTGGCGCTCGCCGAATGCACAGTGCCGGAGATCGCCACGTTCACCGGCCACAGCCTGAAGGACGTGGAGCACATTCTGGACCGGCACTACCTCGGGCGCGATCTGCGCCTGGCGGAGAGCGCGATGGCGAAGCTCGCTGGCATGTTTGCGTCAGGAGCTTGTAAGGTCGAGGGGAACGAACCGGGCTCGTTTACGTCAAAGACTGTTCAAAGACCCGCTGACAGGTTCTAGTTTTGATCTCGCGAAGGGCTGCCAACCTATTGATTTGATTGGTGGGCGCACCAGGGCTCGAACCTGGGACCCGCTGATTAAGAGTCCGAAGCTTATTCAATGTTTTCAATGGGGTTGGTCTCAAAGACCCCGAGGACCCCACCACAATTCCACCAATGGCTTAGGATCGGAAATCAAAGAAAACGCTTTGCTCGGCCTGTAAGGTATGATAGGTGACGAGCGTCTACCGGCCGCTGAGCGGCATATAGCTGAGTCGAGGGGAATGACAGATGGAACGACCGAAAGTAGATGCGAATATTGCTACCGGGCTGGACCTCGACCAGTGGGCCTTGCACGTCGGCACGATGCCGCGCAGGCCCGGCGAGACCGATGAGACCTTGCGCAAGCGTGTCCTGCACGCCGCCGCATACCGTTGGCCCGGCGACGGCAAGACTGAGGCGGAACGTAGCTCAGACCCCGCGCTGCGCGCCGTTGCGGTCGAGATCGTCGAGCGTTGGAAGCAAGAGCGCGGTATGCCCTACCTGTCGGCCAACGCCTGCCTGTCGCTCGCCGGGAAGATCGAGGCGGCCCTGGGTGCCGTCGACTACAAGACGCTCCTGTGGAAGTACCTGAACCACGTAGGGGTCGAAGAGAGCGTGACGTACGTTGCGCGGCCGAGCGCCAAGCACCGCTTCACTGAGCGCGAGCTGGCGGCCCTATACGAGATCGAGGATATGCCGAGGCCGGAGGGGCCGGAGTGGAAGTGACCAACCCCGTGATCCGGAAGCTCGAAGAGCTGGAAGCCTACGAGCGCGCCGGGCGTGAAGCCAAGCAGCGCATCTACGAGGCGTTCGCCGAGCTGGCGCTGCGGCAGATCATGGACATACGCGAGATGTCCTACGAGGAATGGTTGGAGCGCTACGGGGGTGGACGATGAAAATGGTCGAGAACATCACGCAGGCCATCCTGTCGCCTTCGAGCGAGCCTCGCTGGCCTTGCCCTGGCAGCTCTAGGGACAGATGCCAGCACTGCGGCGGCTGGATCAGCCTGGGGCACGCACGCGGGTCATCTTGCAGGGAAGAAGCCGATGCTGCACTTCGTGCGCTTCAAGGACGACCGATATCTGAACGCCGTTAAGACGTTCGGCCGACCGGACTTCGTCCATCGGTTCTGGGATCACCGTGCCGTCGCGGAGGTCATGCCGGGCGACACGGTCGTATTCGCTGAAGGCGATGAGCATCAAGCCGTGGTGACCCACAGCTACGACGACAGCGCGTTCTTTTAGATGTCTCGGGCGTCGGTCTTGGGAGGGATGGAGCAGGTAAAGGTGCAGGCGTGCGGGAACCGATAGCTTAGTTCCGTCGCTATGGCTTTGTCGCCATATATCAGCCTGTGGATCGGCGCGGGCGGGTCGATAACCCACCCGATCAAGAACGCGGCGATGGCTGCCAGAAGAAGCTTCGCGCCTCTTCGTCGGGAGCTGTTCTTGGTGAGTGCGATGGCCTGATCCGCAATTACGCACTTCGCGTCGTTCAGTTCATGTTCTAATTCAAGGATGATCTCGCGTGCTTTGGAAGATTCCGCGAGCAAAGAGGGTGGGTCGATCAGCGAAGGATCGACGTTGGGATCATTGGCGTTGAGAGGGAAAAGAACTACTTCGGCCATCACTCTGTTTTCCACACTAGGATTCTTGTTTTTGGAACTCCGGTCGGTGCATTTGCGCGCCTCCTAAAGTGACGAAATGTAAATCAGCTTGTCGGATGTTTCGCAACACAGAACAATTACGGGTAGTTAACAGGAAAAAGAAACGGCGGCTCAAAGCCGCCGCGTGT
The DNA here is from genome assembly GCF_000720925.1 of Phycicoccus jejuensis. Taxonomy (GTDB): domain Bacteria; phylum Actinomycetota; class Actinomycetes; order Actinomycetales; family Dermatophilaceae; genus Phycicoccus; species Phycicoccus jejuensis. The sequence continues at coordinate 7,432 of NZ_JOEE01000017.1, forward strand.
TGCCGTCGTGCATCAATCAATGGGCGCTACGATCCAAACAACCACCCGCTAAGCCATCCCGCAGCCGCAACAACGTTCATCCCCACGAACGCCGTGAGCAGCACAACCCCCATCAATATTAGAATACCCTTCACGACGCAGAGCGCTTCGTCGACGACTGTTGTTGCGCTTTGCGTACGAGCTGAAGGATTTGCAACCCCGTCTCGGCGTCGACCTCGGCGTCGACAACGATGCGCGTCTTCCCGTCGAGCGTGCTGGTAGCCTGCGCGAACTGCGGGACCGATCCGCCCTCACCAGGCGCAGGGGCGATCAGCTCTTCAGGCTTCACGCCGAGCGCCTTGGCGATCAGCATCAGGTTGCGTTGGGTCGGCTCGTTCTCACCACGGATATAGGCCGTGGGAATATGCCTGCCGATGGTCACGCCCTTCGGGGCATGCCGCTCCATCTCGCGCGCCAGGTCAGCGCCGCTCCACCCCTTGCCCAACATCAGCCGTTCGACCTTCTTGCCGAACTGCGCTATCCGCTCTTTGTCTGCGGCCGTCATACCTCTACGCACAATACGTCTCCTGTCTCTTCGCCTAAATGCGGCGCTTTGTTTATTCTCGAAATGCAAGTTCTCACAGGGGCCGTAATACTACGGAGGCCTGTTAGGTGTCAAACACGACCGAAACCTAACACGGTTTCCGAGCTAGGCGGGAGTAGAACAAATACGGAAAAAGGCCCTCCCGACTGCTCGGGAGGGCCTAATAGACTTTTGGGTTACCGCCTGGGAGCCGTTGAGGCTGTCAGTCTGGAACCACGTACATTGCGATGCGTCTTGCCGGGTAGACCGTCTCGCGGACCCTGCCCTGGTTGTTCCCAGAGACGAGGATCGGGTTGCCTGCCTGGTCTACGCCCGAGACGATCCCAACGTGGCCGCCACCCCTACGGGCCATCACGGCGATTGCGCCGGGTTGCGGCCCAGATACGCGGCGGCCGTAGCGTGCGAACGAGAACGCCAGGTCGGAGTTCGTGCCGGTGTGGCCGGTGGCCCTCAGCACGTAGTTGACGAAGCGAGCGCACCAGAGATTGGCCCGGCCGTAGATCGCGCCGTTGCCTACCTGGCTGCGAGCTTCAGCAACGAGCGAACTGCCGCCGTGACCAAATAGACTGAAAATGGAATCGGTTGAACGGGCGACACGTACGTCGTGGCGAGCAACGGTATGATGTCGAGCATGATGGCTCCTGTGATGGGGTCGCGCTTCGGCGGAAGTCGCGAAGAGGCACAGCGCGGCAAGCGCCGCGCCGATCAGCTTGCGCATAACGTCTCCTGGGTCAGAGATCAGGCGACGGAAGGATCAGGCCGCCTGTGGGTGAGTAGATCGAGCCCTCTTCGGGCCGACCCACGATGATGGGCTGTTCACGGAGCAGCCCGAGGCGCTCATGCAGAACGACGAAGTTCTGAGACGCGGGCTCCGCGTCGGCGCGAATGCTCTTGGCGAACTCGCTGAAGCCGATCAGCGATCCGTTCGCAAAGCCCCACGGCGTAACGAGCCGCGTGTGGAAGTGTCCGCTGAAGATGAACTTGACCGGCCTGCGCTGTTGCGCCTCGGTCAGCATCACCTTCTTGTGGCCCTTCACGATGTTCGCTGCGGGGCCGATGAAGCCGGTGCCCCCGCCTGCGCTCATGCGGTCGCCGTGCGTGAGCAGCGTCGGCCACCCGACGATGTCGAAGTACGCGTCGAACGCCCTGGTCGAATAGAACTTGAAGTTCGGATAGTTCTTCAGCGACATCTCGACGAAGTCGAAGACGAGCGTGTCATACGACTGAAGGGCTGCGAGCTTTGCGCGCGGCTTGCCAGGCGTCGAGCGGCCGTGATTGCCGGGCACGCCGATGACGATGATCTCGACATCGTGGCCCCAATGCTCTTTCAGTTCGAGCGACCAACGGAGCGCGCCGCTCGCGATGTTCTGCGAGGCCGCTTTGCACTGTTCGTACGCGGTGCCGTAGTCGGTCTCCGCCAGCTCGGGATGCAGACCGTGGCCGCTGATGAGATCGCCGCCGAGCAACAGATAGATTCTGAAAGGCGCTCCGTCTGAGCGCGGCCAGGATGAGGTCGTCAGGATCGAGGCCGTCTCGAACAACCGGCCGAAGCGCTTCCGCGCGATGTCACGGTCGAACATGTTGACGCCCATCATCTCTTCGAGGTTCACGACCTCGCCGTCATGGGTGTCGGACAGATGCAGGATGGCAGCCTGTCGGCCACGCTCGCCTTGCTGGAAGACCCAGGGCTTGCATATCGGCTCGACCGGCTCGAACGATAAGCCGAGGATCGAGGCGCGGTGATCCTCAGCGGCGACCAGACGGGCAGTCAGGTCTTTGAGCTGGCGCTTCAGGGCCTTCTCGTTCTGCTCGAAACGGTGCTTCTCCGCCAGGTCGAGCCGGACGGGCTCGGGCGCAGGCGGGGGCGTGAGCGGCAGCAAGGAGTCGACAGGGACAGCCTCGGCGGCTGACACGGCCTTGGTGACGACGCCTGCGGCCTTGAGCATCTTGCGGACGTGATCGCGCGTCAGACCCATCGCGTCGGCTGTTGCCTGCAAGTCCTTCAGCTCGACGTACTTGGCGAAAATCTCGTTCCGCCGTTTCAGGTTAACGGTCAAAGGGGGTGGTCCTCATGGGTTCGGGACTGTAAGGTCTGCTATCTCACAGACCTATCGGTTCCGTCAATTAAATGGCAGTCCACACGAAAAGAGGCCCGCAGCCGGTCAGGACTGCGGGCCGCCTCGGGGTCTCCGGCAGGTATCCCGTCTGCGCCGGATCACTTCGACTGATAGGCGTTACGCTGATCGGCGAAGCACTCACGGGCCGCAGCGTTGTATTCGTGCTGCTCGACCATCGCGGCTTGAGTTCGCCTCAGAACGACGCGCCTCATGATCGGCTTGCCGTGTGCGTCGACGACACCAGGGATCGGAACGTCAACGATCAATCGTTCGCATTCGGAGGGCAGGTCGACTGCCTGCTTTGGACTTAGCGTCCTTGTGTCGCTCGATGTCACGCAGCCACCGAGCGTCAGAGTCGTCAGTGTACTCAGGAGGACAGGCAGGCTTGCCCGTCGCGGCCTGTAGAAGCTGTTGGTCCTCATAGTCCTTGACCATCTGTTCGAGTTGATCTTTGCGGGAGCTGACCTCGGACAAGCTCTTGTCGGCTTTCGCCTGCATGTCAGCTTGGATGAGCGCGTCGCGCTTCTGGCGATCCAGCTCAGCTTGCTTCTCGGCGTCGTCCCACTTCCTTTGCCACGCGGCGTCCTTCGCCTTCACGGCCTCGACGAGATTGCCGTGTTCATGCCAGACGCCGATCCAGAACAGGCAGAACCCGGCGACGAGCGCCGCGCCTACTGGCGTGGAGATGAAGTCGCAGAAGCCCTTCCAGAGCTTACCGCCGATCAGGCTGATGGCTTGCCAGGTCAGCCAGGCCGGGATCATTCGATCCTCCCGGCCTTCGCTGCGGGAATGCCGTCACTGCACAGCGCGATCTCGTCGATGCGCCGGTTGAGCAGGCCTTGACGGAAGCGGCCCCCAGAGAGGGTGTACTTACGCATGCCTTCGCAGGCAGCCTCGTACTCGCGCTTGTTCAGAAGCTCGACGGTGCTCGAATGGCAGAACCGATATTCGCCGACGTTGTAGTTGAAGTCGATGAACGAGGCGAGCATCTTGGCCGAGATCGGCACGTAGATGCACGACACGGCGCTATTGGCATAGCGGACGAGCTTCTTCGAGAGCATCTGCGTACACTCTCGCGGAGTGAAACGCTGCCCCACTTTCACGGGGCCTTCAGTCTCGCCGTAGCACCAGGTGACCGGCTTGCCCGTTCCGATCTGGTCGATCTTCGCGGTGTACCAGACGCCTTCGTGCTTCTGCACGCTCGGGATGGCGATGGGGATAGCGGCGGCGATCAGTGCGGCGACCGACATGCCCCCGACGAGTTGGCGCTTTGTGGGTGCCATGTCAGTCTTCCTTTTCTTGGGCGATGAATCTCGATGCGAGTGCGCCCACCGTGCAGACGAGCGTGAGCACCGAGAAAAGGTTGTAGTTGAAGAAGGTCTCGTATCTCGGCAGCACTGCGTTCGCGCCTTCGAACAGACACGACAGGCCGAGGAAGCGCACAGACCAAGAGCGCTTCACCACCCATCGCCAGTCGGCGACGAGCCGAGCTTCTATTTGCTTGAACATGGGTGATCCTTGAATGCAGAACGGCCGCCCCGAGGGACGGCCGTTTCTGCGACTGATAGAGCTGAGAGGCTGTTAGTGCAGCGCCCCTGCGGCCCGGAAGAACGCGTCGATATCCAGCGGCGTCATGTTCTGTGACGTGCAGAAAATCTTCACCATCGGATGATTGCGCTCCACGGTCTGTCCGCCGAGCAGGTGCATGCGGGCATCGAACGCGTCGTTCGCCGACATCGCCGCAACCACCGTCTCGATCTTCGCGGGCAGCGTGCGCCGGTTGTCATAGACCGCGAGCGCTTCGTCCTGCGTGATGATCCCCGCGATGGCGAGCTGTTGGAAGAACTGACGGAGCGAGATGTCGCCGCAGGGCCAGCCGTACGGGACGAGCTGCGCGCGGATCGTGTCCTCCGTCTGGTTGGCCGCGCCGTTACCCGGCCAGGGCGACGGCACCAGCCCCATCGACTGCCACGCCTGGAAGGCGGCGTCGCTCGCCGCGACGAGTGACATCGTAGCGGTGCTGTAGATGCGACCGTCTTCCGACAGGAAGTACCAGTTCATCGGGTTGAAAGGGGTAGAAAACAAGGTCATGAGAAGGTAGCTCCTGAAGCGAGAACGCCAGCGGTGCTGCCGGGGATTGTCTTGCCGCCCGTGAGGAACGCACCGCTCTGATAACCGTAGTAGGCAGGGCCGGTCGCCGTTCCGCTGAAGCCGCCGACCAGATAGACCGAGCCAACCGCTCCGGCGTATATGGTGCCGACCGAGAACGCCGGGGTGCCGACCAACGTCACCGTGCAACTTGTCTGCACCGAAACGCTTCCGCCAACCTGCGCCGAGAGCGCCGAGGCACTGTTGCCCTGAATGTTGACGTTGCCGTTGATATTGACCGAGCCGCCGCTGACGCCGTTGATATGATAGTTCGGCGAGGTAGCACCGAACTGCGCCGTCACGTTGCTCATCGAGATCGTGCCGGTGTACGCAGCCTGGATCAACTGCATGTCGGTGCGCGTGGTATAGACGGTGAGACCACGCAAGTTCAGAGCAGCACCACCCGCGTAAACGAGCGCGGAGTAGCCGGTGAGCGTCGGCGGGGCCTGGATGACGTAGGCCGACTGGTTCGCCGGATCACCAACGATGTTGACGCCGGTCATCGGGGCGACGACGGTGACAAACCCGACATACGTTCCGGGGTTGCCGAGCTGAATATTCAGGATTTTGCCGCCGAGCGACCAGATGTTCTGCGCGTAATTGAGCGCGGCCTGGATCGTAGCGAACGCCTTGGCGGACGTATTCGCGGAGCCGTCAGCCGTTGCGTCGTTGCCGTCCGTCCGAACGTAAAGCGTCGGGTTGCCATACGGCACCGTGCCAACAGTCGGCGTGCCGCCTCCACCGCCGCCCATGTTCGCTTGGATCATGGACAGCACGGCCTGATAGACCATCGTGTCCGTGGCGTCGTCGAGCGTGACGCCTGCTTGGCGCACAAGGTAGCGGAGGTTGCCGATGAAGACGTTGAAGAAGTCGGCCGTCGCGAACGTGCCGTCCTTCGCGCCAGCGGCCGAACAGTTCTTGAACCACGTATCAGTGCCCGCACTGGCCTTCGGGTCGGCAGGCGGGCGCGCGGTCGAATAGTTCGGGCCTTGCGGCCCAAACGCTGTACCAGTCATGTGATGGTGTCTCCTGGGGAATTGTTTTGGGGAGGCGCGGTCTTAATGAACCGAGCCCGCTACCCAAACGTTGTAGGCGAACGCCGAGCCCGAGCTGACCGAACCCGCTGGCGTGACGTAGTGGTATCCTTCCGTGAACGGACTCAGCGCTACGCGCGTCGAAAGAGGCAGCACACGGCCGCTGCCGTCTGTGTTAGCCGTTGACGCGTAGCCGGTCTGCGAGTTGTCGAGAAACACAAGCAGCGAAGCGATCAAACCAGCGGTCGACGAGTAGTAGCCCCCCGATACGCTGAAATCTCCGCCCTCATCTGCCCACGCCAAAAACTCACAGCGCGACGGCCCAGCCAGCTCTTGCGGCGTAGCGTTGAGCCCCACACTGCTGCCTGTCTGCGCCCCCGTCATCCGCAGCGGCGGTCGATTGAACCACGACCGAACAAAACGTTGGGAGCTAGTGTCCGTCCACGCAGGACCAGCGATGGGGCGGGCCATGCCGACAAGGGTCTTCGTGTTGTCGCCGGTCATGATCTCAACGCCCTCGTTACCGGCTGTGGTGTCGGTAGAGTGTCCGTTCGTCGACGCTACGAGAGCGTTGACTGTGCCGCCGCTTTGCGTGGCGTAGATGTAGTAAAGCGTTCCAGCGGTCAGCCCGGTCGCCGCGAGCGTGACACCCGCTGACGGAATGATGCAGGGTGTGCCCGCTACCGTCAGATACTTGCCTCGAAAACGGTTGAGCGAGAGATTGCCGCCGTTGAGCGAGAGACGGCACTGCCCGAGCACCGGCTGCACGACTCCCGCCACGCTGATGTTGGTGAGCTGCGAACCGTCGACAGCGGGCAGCTTACCAGTCGTGGCGTCGAGCTGAACGACGTTGCCAGCCGCCACGCCTACGTTCTTCGTCGCAGCCGTTCCGAGCCCCGAGACTTGCGTCGATGCGATGCCAGTCAGCTTAGACCCGTCGATAGCAGGGAGTTTGCTATCCGAGCCAAGCTGCACGATCTGGTTGGCACCAGTACCGACATTCAGGAACGCGGCCGAACCCAACGCTGGCTTGCCGTTCAGGTCGGCATAGTTGCCAGTGAACGCCACGTTCATCAGCTTTACGTTCTGCTGGAACTGCAAAACCTGCGAGGGAGACAACGTCTGATTCTTGTCGAACCGGACGCAAGCATTGATCTGGCCGGTAAGCGTCGTCCACACCTGGGGATCGTCGTTGATGGCAGCCGCGAGCTGCGCGACCGTCTGAAGGTTTCCTGGCGCACCCTCCCCGATTACGCCGAGAATGCCTTGGTGCAGGGCGTTCACGCTGCCAGGAGGCAAGCCCGCTGCGCCACCCTGGGATACGACGTACTCAAGATTGGAGATGATGCGGTTGTAGAAAGCCGCATCGAGCACCGTACCGTCTGACATACCGGGCGCTGACGCGTCCTTCACATACGTCTGTTGCGCGCCGTAGCGCTGGCGCTGCGTGCCATCAGGCAATGCAGTCGCAGCGTTGGCGTTCTGAGGTCCGAAAAGACTCATGGCTGAAGAATTTCCACGTTCAACACGGTGTGTGCGGGCTTGATGCGGTTGAGAAAGCACAGCACGAACGTCGGCGTGTCGCCGACCGTGTTATCGTTGCAGATGGGTGTTCCGCCGATCTCACCATCGGCATTCGGGAAGGTGATGTTGCCCGCCATCAGACAACCGGCCTGACTGCCCGGATCGGTGTTCGGCGCTGCGGCTGCTTGCGCGGCTTGCGCCGCTTGCGAGGCCGCCAGGTCGACAGTCACCGTCCACACGAACGCGTGCCCCCACTCACTGTAGTTTCCGTTGTCGTCATACGCGCCAGCGGTGTGCAGC
>NZ_JOEE01000018.1 GCF_000720925.1 Phycicoccus jejuensis
TTGTAAGGTGACGGAGGTTACAGCGCGGGCGCACGGGTGACGGGAGATGGGATCACCCGTGCGGTAGTTGTTGAATCAGTTGGTGCTGATTACGCGAGAGATCGTCGTGGTCGTGGTGCTCGCCACCACAGTTCGGCCGACCCAGGTGATCGTCCACGCGGTCAAGAAGACCACGCTGAGGCCGATGAAGTGGGCGTCGAGGAAGTCGATGATCCCCATGTTACGCGGCTTCGGCGGTGTCGGTGGTCTTGGCAGACTTGCCGATCTCGTTCGCGATGCCCTTGGTCGACTGCCCGATGAGCCTGAGCAACGTGCTGTCGGTCTCGTTGTCGGCGAACATAGCCAGGGCGGCGATGATGAATGCCTGGTCGAAGAGCATCGCTTTCACGATGTCGCTCTCGACATTGGCGTCACTGAGCTGTTTGACCTCGGTATCGCTCCGCGCCCCGACTGCGACGAGCGCGGCACAGAGGGGCTCGCCAGCCGCCAACAGCGTCTTCTTCAGCGCGGTCAGAATGATGGCGTTGTTTCCGAGAATGGTATTGGCTTCGAGCATAGTAGTCCGTCCTTTTGGTGGCGTGAGGGAATGGCAGCCGTCAGAGCGCCCCGTTCTCTGACGGCCGATAGACGTTACGGCTGCGGCTTCGGCGGCTGCCAGGGCATGGTCGTGACGAACAACCGGCTCTGGAAGGGCTGCGCGAAGACGGTGACTGCGCGGATGGTGTCGATGTCGCTCTCCGCATCGGCCGCGTTGCCGCGACGATCTGCGCCGACGATCAGGCCTTTGCCAGCGAACGGCTGGTGGCCTGTCGCCATGTGAAACCAGCGCTCCGCGTTCTTCATGATGCCCTCGTCGTCGACGAAGATCGCATCGCGCCCCTTGAGGACGCCCGCGTAGGCCGTGGTGAACGTGGTGACCGGCATGCTCTCATGCGACAGCACGCGGTAGTAGGTGTTGATATCGTCCCCGTCGACCTCGACGTGTTCGATCTTACAGGCGAAGGGGTCGATCAGGATGGCTTTGACATTGGGCATCGGCGTGACTTTCGCTTTGTGAGTCGATTGTGAGTCCTGTGAGTCGAGTTAGGTATTTCGACTCACAAGATCAGCGTCAAGGTGCTAGGCGGCGAGGCCGAAAAGCTTGCCACCGAGGGTTTCGAGTTCGACGCGGTCATCAGTATTGGGAAGCTCCCGAGCGATGGCGGTGACGCCTTGGGTCACGTCCCAGATCGTGCGCGCCTTGCGGCCCTCTTCCCTCTCTACGGCTTCGAGGACGGAGCGAGCACGGCTGCGCGAGAGGCCGCGATTGTTGAGCCAGTCTACCATCTCGTCGTCGTCCTGCGCGATCTGCGCGGCCTTGGCGTTCTGTACGGTCTGTACAATCTTCGCGTCTGACGCCTTGGCGTACTCGATCAGGGCGGGCTCGACTTGGCGAATCCATCGCTCCGGTGCGCCCTTGGTATGCGAGATGCGGACGGTTTCGATGTTGTCCGCGCCCCAGATGATGCGGTTGCAGCACACGCCACGGAAGAGGAAGGCCTTGAGCCAGAGCGACGACTTGCCGACCTCGGACTGCGAGATGATGAAGCCGCGATACATCACGTCGTCCATGCCGTCCTTCGTCTTGCCGACGACGATGGGGCGATGCGGATCGGTGAGGAAGATGAACATGTCGCGGTCGCTCATGAAGAGCGTGGTCGTGTCCGTGGTGACCGGGTGGAAGGGGTCGTACATCATGGTCGACCATGACATCATGCCGGGCACGCGCCAGGCCGCGTCGTTCGAGACGCCGTCACCGGCGATCTTGCCCACGGCTTCGATCACTTCGTGGTTCGGGATACGGCCATAGTCGGGGCCGGTAGCCGCTAATAACTGCTTGTCCGACGTGTAGAACTTAGCCTCGGGATTGGAGCGGTTGTTGCGGAGGCCGTACATCACGGCGTCGGCGACGATGGGCGACGGAAGCGTGCGCAGATAGGACGGCGGAGCACCCGCGAGCTGCGAGAGCTGGCCGAACGACCAGTGCGAGAAGTTGAAGCTCTCGAAGCCATCGCCGACGTTCAAACCGACGCGGAGCTTGTTGAAGTCGTCACGAGTCTGCACTTCGGGCGTAAGCAGCTCGACGTTCTTGACCGCTACGACCTTCTCGCGGGAAACAAGGGACTGAGACCTCGCGTGCCTCCACATATCACGGAGAGACAGGAAGCGCTCGTCGGCCGGGCGACGCATCCAGTTCATGGAGGCGTCCATGATGGTGGTGCCCTTGGAAACGTCGACGCGGCCCGCGTTGATCGGCTGAGCGTCGACAGTCTGAGCGAGAGAAACAACGGTATTCATGGCGTTTAGTCCTTTCGGTTGCGTTGGGGCTCCCGCTGTGTGTGTGTCAGGAGCTTGGTAGGAGTTCTACCTGACGATTCTAGCAAACGCAATCCCCTCACGAAGTTATTTTTGGTAGGAGAAAAAGTTGACAGAACTAACACGCCGACCATATGGATCGGTCCAATCGTCAAAGCAGTGGGGAAATATGAAAGCTTATCTTGGGCTCGACCTCGGCACGTACATGGGGTGGGCGCGCACCGACCTGTTCCCTGGGAGCGGAGGGGTCTTCTTATCAGGCGCATGGGACTTCGACATCACCCGGTTTGATGCGCCGCCCGTCCGCTACCAGAAGTTCGAAGTGAAGCTGCGCGAGCACTGCGTGCTCGGGCTCAACATGGTCTTCTACGAAAAGATTCTGCGCCACAAGGGCACGACAGCGGCCCACGTCTACGGCGCATTCCTGAACAAGCTGCATGAGGTCTGCGACGAATACGGCGTTCCGTACATCGGCCTCAGCGTTCAGGAGATCAAGAAGTTCGCCACCGGCAAGGGCGGCGGACCCCAGGCCACCAAGGACAAGATGATCGAGGCCGTCAAGCGTTGGGGCCACAACCCCCAGAGCGACGACGAGGCCGATGCCATCGCGATCCTCAAATGCGGATTGGAGACTAAGCTGTGACTACCGAAACCATTGTGATGACTGACCGCACGCCGGTCTCGTTCTGGAAGAAGATCAACCCGCTCTGGTGGCTGGTCGGTCCCGATGGCTGGAACGTCCCCGACGTGAACAACGGCGAGCCGTACCTGCCGGAAGTGACGAACATCTGGCTCCGCCGCTTCTACTGGTTCATCTGTCGCAACCCGCTGATGAACTTCGTCGGCTACGTCCTCGGCGTCGAGGACAACAACTACCGCGTCGAGGGCACCGCCCCCGTCCTGCTCACCACCTGGCGCGACGCTACGCCGCCGAAGACCGGCTGGAAGTGGGCGCTGCTATGGCCGCAGATTAGCTGGCCCGCGTTGCTCATGGCGATGCTGTGGATCGTGCTCACGTCCTTCCACCCCGTGTTCTACATCCCGTGGGTGTGGGCGATGTTGAAGTTCGCAGGACCCCTGCCCTTCATCTCCTACAACGGCGCGGTCGAGTTCTACATGGGTTGGCGTCCGGCCTCGGGTGGGTTCGGCACAAAGATCGTGCTGCACAATGACTGAGAGCAAGCTGGTAGCCCGACCGCTGACCGAAAAGCAACGCATCGCTCTTCTCGCCGTGGCGCGCGGAGGGATACGCGTGGTCGAGCGCGTCGGTCAACACGGCGCTCAATACTACGAGATGTTGGCCCCTGGTGGTCATCAGATCGGCGGACAGTTCGCGGCGCTCAAGCGTCGCGGCTTCGTCTGTTGGAAGCGAGGCCCTGCGTTGACCATCGCCGGAGCGTTCGAGCTGTACTTCGACGTGTCACTATTGGACTGCCCGGCCGACGCCGACTGCCGCACGACTTGCTGTTGTGGCGACCTTGTCGAGCACCACGGTATGGGCAGCGGCCACAGCCCCGTGCCGATGCACGACTATTATTGCGAAGGCAGAGCGTGAGCATCCGCGAGAACATTGTAGCGCTCGGCTACCTGGCGGTGCCGAGCGGGTGGATCGTGCTGCTCGCCGTCCTGGCTGTCGGGCACTATCTCGGAAAGTGGTGAATGGGTAGAGAGCTTCGTCCATACCAGATCGAGGACGGCAACTACGTGGCGGGTCGCTTCGCCACGCTGATCGGCCATGAGCCTCGCGTCGGTAAGACCAACGTCGCGATCCGTGGCGCAGACTTGGTTGAGGCCAAGCTGGTCGTTATCGTGTGTCCGGCCGCCGTGAAGGAAAGCTGGCGCGAAGCCATCTTGGAGTTTCGCAAGGCGGGGTGGTGGGCCATCATCGTCAGCTACAACAAAGCGCCGAACGTCCTGAAGGTCGTGCGCGGCAAGAAGTACGTGCTGATCGTCGACGAATCGCACTACGCCAAGGATCGCGCGGCGCAGCGCACGAAGGCCGTCTACGGCACGCTGTGCGACAAGATCGGCGGCCTGGCCGAGTATGCGACCAACGTCTTCTGCCTGACCGGCACGCCGATGCCGAACAATCCCACTGAGCTGTGGCCGATGCTCCGCGCGCTCGCCCCGGAGCTGATCGACAACGGGCGCGGCAAGCCGCTGAGCTGGTCCGCCTTCCGCGACAAATACTGCCGCATGGTCAACACGCCGTTCGGCGTGAAGATCGCTGGCTCAAAGAACTACAAAGAGCTGAAGCAGAAGCTTGCAGGCTTCGTGATTCGGCGCACGCGCCAGAGCGTCTTCGGCCGCGACATGCTCCCGCCTACCAAGGTGTTCGTGCGCGCAGGCCAGAAGGAAAAGAAAGAACTCGACGCGCTGATGCAGTCCGAGCAAGGGCGGCTGGTCGCCGAAGCCTTGCAGTCTGCGAACCCGCTCAAGGCGCTCGCGAAGCAGGAGAAGCACGTCGCCGGTCTGCGCCGAACGTTCGGCCTGGCGAAGGTGCCCGGCGTGATCGACCTCGTCACCGAAGAGCTGCGCGGCGATCCCAAGGCGAAGATCGTCCTGTTCGCCTACCATCACGACGTGATCGACGCGATCCGCCAGGGCTTGAAAGAGTTCGGCGTGGAGGCGTTCGACGGCCGCACCACGGACGCGCGGAAGCAACGCATCAAGCAGCGCTTCCAGACCGATCCGGAGTGCCGGGTGGTCGTCGGTCAGCTCACGGCTATGGGTGTCGGTCTCGACTTCAGCGCGGCCGACGACGTGATGTTCGTGGAGCAGTCATGGGTGGGGGACGAGAACGAGCAAGCGCGCTCGCGTATCTTCAACATGAACTCGCCCGAGCCGAAGTTCACGCGCTTCGTTGTGCTGGTGGGATCGCTCGACGAGCAGATCATCGCAGCGTGCGAACGCAAACTGTCCGATACGCGACGGCTATTTAATTGACGAACTTGTAAGGTCTGTGAGATTACACAGACACCAACACGGAGACACCGATGCGGCTTCCCGGTTTCATCACTGACATTCTCTGCGCCAAAGTGTGGAGCGTCATGCAGCGGCGCAAGCCCGACGTTCAGATCGGGCGCGACGAGCGCGGCATTCCCTACATGGAGCGCTGGCACGCGATCAAGCGCAACAGGTTCTTCAACGTCTACCTGCATCTCTACCACCACGACGACGACCGCATCCTGCATTCGCACCCGTGGTGGTCTGTCTCGATCCTGGTCTCCGGCGCGTTGCGCGAGTTCTACACGCGCACGTCGGAAGGTGCGAACCGTCCGGAGCTGCACAAAGCCCGGACGGTTCGCCGAGGCGGCATCGTCTGGCGCAGCGCCGACATGTTTCACCGCCTCGAAGTAGCGGGCAACCGCACCATCACGATCTTCATCACTGGTCCGAAGTTCGCCAAGTCCTGGCACTTCGCCTGCAAGCGCGGCTTGATCCACTGGAAGCAATTCGTCTCAGTGGGTCGCGGCGGACAGGGCTGCGGTGAAGACGACGATTACCCCAAGCGCGCTTGACCTCAGTGTAAGGCGCGTCACCTATCAACCCCCACAGGAGACTACGACTACATGCCGTTCCCGTTCCAGATGACCTTCGGCGGCGCTACCCCCGACGAGCTGAAAGCCAACGTCGCCGCCTGGCTCGGCACCACCAGCACCAAGGCGGTGCTGAGCGGAGCTGAGCAGGCCCGCCTCCGCAGCGACGCCGTCGTCGTTCCGCCCGCTGGCGAGAAGGACAAGACCGAGACCAAGGCCCCGACCGCAGCCGAGAAGAAGGCCGCCGAGAAGGCCGCTGCGAAGAAGAAGGCCGAGGAAGAAGCTGCCGCGAAGGCCGCCGAGGAAGCCGCCAAGGCCGAGACCGACGAGACCGATCCGCTCGACGAAGGCAGCGACGGTGACGAAGCCGAAGCGCTCACGCACGACGACGTGAAGAAGCTGCTCGTCGAAGTGCGCGGCAAGCACCCGCAGGACGCGACCATCGTGTCGAAGCTCGTCGCCGAGCACGGCAAGGCGAAGAAGCTCAGCGATGTCGACGAGGCCCTCCTGCCCGCCATCGCCGCCGCCTGCCGCAAGCTGCTGGCCTGATCCCTTCACCATGACGCCCCGGCCCTTCTTCACAGGGCGGGGCGTCCCCTCACCTTCACGGAGCCCCCCCCCCCATGCGTAACGCAGATAGCTATCGCGGCGCTCGCCGCAACAACGCCCGCCGTGAAGGCTGGCTGAAGAAGTGGCGCAACGGCATGTTTGCCGTCGCCGCCAATGACAAGGCCAAGCTCAACGAGCGCGCTGTCATGGCGAACTCGGCACGCGAGGAAGCCGCCAGGGCGCTCGTCGCCGCTGGCGTCCTGGCGCAGCCGACCGTCGCAACCGCCGCGATGCTCGACTTCTACAGCCGCGTCCCCGCGCCGCGCTCGCGCGTCGTGAACCGCATCATCCGCGATCTGCGGCGGCAGATGCCCGCCGTGCGCGCCGCCTGATCCCCACCACCCACGGAGCCGAGAGCATGAACGCTCAAGAACTGAAGAACGAGGGCATCAACCGCACCCTCGATAACAACGCCGCCTGGAAGGAAGGCGCGCTGTACGTCGTCAAGAACCTGCCCGCCGACTGGCGCGGCACGGGCGAGGACATCCGCGCGCTCGTCGACGAAGAGCCGAGCCACCCCAACGCGTGGGGCGGCCTGGTGAGCAAGGCGGTGAGCGAGGGCTTCATCAAGCCGACCGGCGAGTACACGGCGATGGTCTCCAAGAAGAGCCACGGCCGCAAGACCGCCGTCTACGTGAAGGCCGCCTGATGTACGGGATCAACATGGACGACGCGATCACCACCACGCCGCAGATGCAGGCGGACAACCTGATCGCCGCCGAGATCGGCCGCCAGGACCGCATGTGGGGCGACACGAACGACCGCGCCGACATCTCGCAAGGCCAGCTCTTGCAGGCCGGTGTCGCGCAGCTCGACTTCATCTATCTGGCGACGCGCCAGGGGCATATCTGGACGCGCGAGGAAGCGCTGAAGCTCGCCGAGCAGGCCGTCTTCCCCAAGGATTGGGGCGGCTTCCGCGACTACGGATCGGACGTTGCGAACCTCGTCGTCGCGGCGGCCTACATCCGCCAGGAGATCGTCCGGCGCATCCGCAACGGCGAGAGCACGTTCCGTTCGTCTCGCAACGTGGAGACGCAGCCCTACGCCGAGAGCTGCAAGCCCAACGTCATCGAGCCGTGAGCAACGGCGTCCGACGCTTTTGGGAAGACGGCGAGTCGGGTCGCAGGGGGTTCACTGAAGGTGATCTGCCCGATGGCCCGCTCGTCGAAGAGATCACCGCACGCGAGTTCTACGAGCGCGAGGCCCAGACGCTCGCGTGCGGCTGGCCCGCACTCCACCAACCTAAGCGGCCGGAGATATGCCCCTGCGGTTTTATCTTCCCAGGCAAGTCCGACCAGCAATGGCACGACCCCGCGCTTAGCGCGGAAGACGAAGAGGCACTGAGTTGAAACAGCATTCCGGCAGAGCACATAGCAAGCTCGGACCTTCCGCAGCATCCCGTTGGATGGTCTGCGTGGGCTCTGTCGGCATGTCCGAGGGCCAGGAGAACAAGAGCACGGTGTTCGCCCTCGAAGGGACGGCCGCGCATGAGTTCAACGAGTTCATCATCACCAACGGCCACGATCCGCGCGATTGGATCGGCGGCCTGGTCGACCTCCAGGCCACTGGCGACGAGCTGAAGTTCCTGCGCAGTGGGGACAACGTCGAGATCGACCGCGAGCGCTACTTCGAGATCGACGAAGAGATGGTCGAGGGCTGCGAGCTGACCATCGAGACCATTGAGAAGTATCTGAGCCGCGTCGACGGCGACGAGCTGTTGCTGGAAACGAAGCTCGACATGAGCTGGATACACCCGAAGCTCTTCGGGACCGGCGACATCCTGATCTACAAGCGCCGAACGAAGCACCTGATCGTGCTCGACTACAAGTATGGCAGCGGTCACGTCGTCGAGGTCAAGAACAACCCGCAGGTCCGCACCTACGCGGTCGGCGCAGCGCGGATGTTCGAGAAGGAAGGCGTCGAGAAGATCACCAGCGTCATCATCCAGCCGCGCGCCTACCACAAGGACGGAGCGGTTCGCGAAGAGACGATTGATCTGTTCGACCTCTACGAGTTCGAGTCTGAGCTGGCTGTCGCCGCCCAGGCAACGGACGACCCCAATGCCCCGCTCGTCGCGGGCGAGCACTGCAAATTCTGCCCGGCCGCTCACGGCTGCGAGGCGCTCCGCGACTTCGTTCGCGACGGCCTCGGCGTGAAGAAGCTGAAGCCTGGCGAAGAAGTCACGGAGAAGCACTTGCCCTCACTGAAAGACCTAACGTCTGCGCAGCTCGGGCGCATCGTTCGCGAAGCCAGGGTGTACGAAGGGTACATCCGTCGCGTGCTTCAGCACGCCCACGCCGAGGCGCTCGACGGCCGCATCCCCGATGGCAACAAGCTGGTCGACAAGCGAGCGTATCGCAAGTTCACCATCGGCGACGATGAGATCATCGCGATCCTCGATCTCGAAGGGTTCACCGAAGACGACTACCTGAAGGACCCCAAACTGCTCACGCTCACGCAGCTCGAAAAGGCTGTCGGCAAGAAGAAGTTCGCCGAGCTGTTCGGCAAGGCGGACAGCCCCGACAAGTTCTGGAAGAAGGAATCGAGCGGCTACGTGCTCGCGCCCATTGAGGACGCACGCGAGCAGGCGAAGCTGAGCACAGGCGACGCGTTCGGTGCGGTGGAGGACGACGATGAGTGAGACCCTATTCGACAGTTTCCGCGCGTTGCTTGGCGTCGGGATTTATACCGACTTCCAGTTGACCGATATCGGCATCCACTTGAAGTGCTGGCGCACCGGCAACAGCCGACGTGTTGAGGTCTCTCACTGCATATTGTGGCAACAGGTAGAAGCCTCCCGACAGCCGCATAGTCTCTTCAAATACTACGCCGATCTGTCTCGCGCAAAAATTGAACGCGCCGAGGCATAGTTGAATTGGGTTTCGCCTGCACCCGCCCCTTGAGTGGGGGAAAGCGGCGACGTTTGCGTGACGAGTAAGGTCTGTCACCTGACGACCTGAGACCTAGGAGGGTAACCTTTCTATGACTACCGACCTGAAGAAGTGGCACTACATCGAGAGCGAAGACCGCTGGATGTCTCCGAAGGGACGCCTGGTGTTCGTGGCGCTCGCGAAGAAATTCCGTGCCCGCGATGCCAAGCCGGATGACGAAGGCCAGTTCGCCGCGTCGATGATCTTCGCGCCCCATGTGAACCACGCGCCCATCGAGAAGGTCATCCTCGACCTGGCGGTGGCCGAGAAGTTCAAGAACAAGAAGGGCAAGATCATCGAGTCGTCGGTCCTGTCCGACTTCACCAAGTGGTCCGACCACAAGCTGAACTTCCCGTTCCTCGACGCCGACATCAACCTGGCCGACATCACGTCGAAGGGTGAGCCGGTCGATCTGGAAGGCTGGAAGCTCATTCGCCCGAACGCCTATTCGAAGCGTCCGGTCGTGCGCAACAGCGCCGGTGAGGTTCTCGATCTCGACGACATCCAGACCGAGGCGTACAGCGGCCGTTGGGGTCGCCTGATGCTTCAGCCGAAGGCGTACAACCGCGACGACAACAAGGGCGTCAAGTTCTACGTCGACGCCGTTCAGTTGCTCGGCAACGACGACTCGATCTCGAAGGGCGGCGGTTCGAAGGGCGAAGCCTTCAGCGCGGTCGACGACGAGGACGAAGACGAGGACGCGCTGGACTGATGGCGAAGATCAAGTTCAAGAACGACCGGGGCATCCCCGATCTGCGCACGCTGAAGTTCAAGGATGGGGGTGGCGACACCCTCATCGCTTCGGTGGACCCCGCAGTGAATGCGCGTGAGCACTACTGGCTCACGTTCAGCGTCAACGACGGGGACGTTATCGGCATGGATCGGGACGAGGCGGTCGACTTCGCAATCGCCATCATGCGCGAGGCTACACACCGTGAGTGACGAACCCAACAACGCCGACAACGTCGACACCGATGTCATGAAGAGCTACGTCGAGCGGCTCTTCAACATCGAGCAGGGCTTCGCTGACGTGAAGGCGGAATACACCGACTCGAAGGCCGACCTGAAGACCGAGATCAAGGGTCGTTCGGACGAGACCGGCGTCGACTTCAAGCAGGTCGCCGCCCTGGTGAAAATCCGCATGAACGAAGCGGCAGCTCTCGACGAGCAGGCGGCGCACGACACCAACATGTCGCTCTATGAGCAACTGTTTGGCTTCAACACCGCGACTTCGGAGCTGGCTGAGGACGACCCCCTCGGCTAGGGAATTTAGTTGACGTGTAAGGTGCGTCAGCTTACATTTCGACCACTGCACTAATGGACAGCGATGTTCCACCAACGCAGGAGGGCCGCATGCGAAGCGCCTAAGAAGCGCAGCGGGCGGGGGATAGTACCCCGCCCGTTTTCGCATCACCGACAATGGAGACACAGTGAAGAATATCGGCGCAGCTATGAACGGCGGCAACGGCAAGCGCGAGAAGGGCGATGAGTTCTTTCCGACTGCGGAGGGGACGACGCGCGCCTTGATCCCCACCCTGCGCGAGATCGGCTGGCCGAACGACGTGTGGGAGAACGCCTGCGGAGCCGGTCATATCTCGAAGCAGCTCTTGGCTGCGGGCTTCAACGTCTTCTCGTCTAACCTGACGGATCGTGGCTACGGCCGGATCGGCGTGAACTTCCTGTCGCAGGATCGCCCGCTCGCTCCGTCGATCATCACCAACCCTCCCTTCTCGCTGTCGGACGAGTTCCTCGTTCACGCGCAGACCATCCTGGGGATCGACCACATTGCGATGCTCCTGCCGAGCGGCCTGTACCACGCCAAGAACCGCGTCGAGCTGTTCGCGATGCACAAGCCCTCGTTGATCCTGCCGCTCACCTGGCGGCTCGACGTGACCGGCGAAGGCCGTCCGACCATGAACTGTAGCTGGTACATCTGGACGACGCTTCTGCCGCCGATCCGTGGCTTCCAACCGCTCACCAGCACCGAGAAACATCCGGGGCGCTACGATGCGGCATGAAGCCCTAGACAAATTCGCCGATTGGGAAGTGCTCGGCTACGACAGCGCCGCCGATATGATGCGCGAGATGGGGATCGACGTTCCCCCCTCTCTGCGCGAGCGCTTCGGCTATGGCCCCGTCACTCGTCGCACGGCGATCCACAAGCCTGCCGAACTGCATCTCGATTGGGAAACGTACAGCGAGATCGACCTGCCCGATGTCGGCGCGCACAAGTACGCCGAGCACAAGAGCACGGAGATTCTTTGCGCCGCCTATGCGTTCGGCGACGATGAACCGCAGCTCTGGTTTCCTGACGAGCCCTGCCCCCAGGACATCGTCGACCACGTCAAGGCTGGCGGCGAAGTCCACGCCTGGAACGCCAACTTCGAACGGCTGATCTGGCTGTACGTCGCAGGCCCGAAGTACGGCTGGCCGGTCCCTGACCTGCGCCAGTACCGTTGCATCATGGTCCGCGCGATGGCGATGAACATGCCCGCGAAGTTGGAGCACGCCGCTCCGGCTTTCGGCCTGCCGATCCGCAAGGACGATGTCGGCTCGCGCGTCATCAAGCAGCTCTGCAAGCCGCGTAAGCCGTCGAAGAAGAACCCGGAAACGCGCTTCACCCCGGAGAACGCGCCGGACAAGTTCAAGATCATCTACGACTACTGTCTGCAAGACGTTCGCGTCGAGCAGGGCATCGGGCATCGCGTCACCAAGCTCATCTCGCGCGAGCAGGAGCTTTGGTTCCTCGATCAGATCATCAACGACCGTGGCATCATGGTCGACATGGACTTGGTCGCCAAGGCCGAGAAAATCTGCAACGAGGAAAAGGAAGCCCTTGAGTTCGAGCTGCGCCAGGTCACCGAACTGCGCGTCTCGACGCTCGGCGCGGTCAAGCAGCTCAAAGAGTTCGTCAACGCCCGTCTGGCCGATGAGCTGTCAGACCATCAGATTGAGAACTGCTCGAAGGAAACGCTCGAAAAGCTGCTCGGCCGGGACGACCTGCCGGACGATGCGCGCCGTGCGGTCGAGATCAGGCTAGAAGCCGGTAAGGCGTCCATCGCCAAGCTGAAGGCCTTCACGGAGCGCGTCTGCAAGGACGGCAAGATCAAGGGCTCGCTGCAATACCACGGCGCGACACAGACCGGCCGATGGGCCGCGCGTGGCGTGCAGTTGCAGAACTTGCCGCGTCCCGACCCCGCGCTGAAGACCGACGTTCCGTTCGCCATCAAGTGCATCAAGGC
>NZ_JOEE01000019.1 GCF_000720925.1 Phycicoccus jejuensis
TACCGCACCCCGATCGAGCACGAACTACTCTCCGAGAAGACACCCCAACCCGCCTGAGACTCACCACCGAATCTGGAAACCAGGCTGTAGGGCAGGTCATGGTGTCAACCGAACCTTCAGCAGTCCCCACCAACGAGATGATGTCTTGGCGGGCTTGCCTGCCGGTGGCAGTGTCGGGGGAGGCGAGCAGCAGCGCCTGCTGTCTTCGCCAGTCGGCGCGCTGCTCGGCGGTGGAGCCCGGCCCGTAACCGCGGGTCGGGTCATCCAGCGCAGCGGCGGCGTCGATGAGTGCTGCGTCGCTCAACCGCCGTGCCTCGAACTCGATGCGGCGCTCGACCGCCGCGTCCACCCATGAGTGCACTTCGGGTAGGAAGCCGAGCGCGAGCGTTGCGCCTCGCTCACCTTCCTTTGCCCGCCGCAGCGCTGCCGCGGCGACCCCGGCTGCCGCGAGGTCCCGTGTGAGCTCATGCTGTGCGCCCTGGCTCAGGAGGCCCGACGAACTCACCCCGGCAGCGCAGACAAAGCAGAGGAGCGTGAAGGTGAGGAGAAGGCCGACAGCCGCCGCGAGCGGCGAGAACGAGGCCCAGAACACCAATCGCCGGCTGGTGACCGTCCACGCTGTCATCGCCGCGCTGACCACAACCACAGCCACGGCCGGGTGATAGGTCACCGTGCCCTCCTTACGCCGGTATGCGAGAGGTACGTGCGGCGAGCATTTGCCGGAAACCCGTGCCCGGAACTGCGCCCCTGTGAGCACCGTTGGACGCAGCGGTCACGCCCAACCCTTCAGTCCCAGGTGTCCCTCAGCCATCGTGCGGCGCGAGCGCTGAAGCCGCGCCAGGCTCGTGGCCGGCTCGTGACGTCCACGACCAGCAGCTCGTCGTCGCCGTCCATGAGAGAGGCCAGCTGATCGCGGATCTGGGAGGTGCTCAGGCTCGTGCGAACCACCCAGGTCGAGTCGAGGTGCCGCCACCACGGGCCAAGCCCCTTGATGGCGTCGATCAGCTCGTCGTACTCCTGGTGAGGTCGGTTCAGGTCGTAGCAGATGAGCTTGGTGGCCACGGCAGGCGCTCCAGTGAGGTGGGTAGTGGGTGAGGATTCCTCTGCCCGGGCCGCCCCCTTCCCGCGGTCCGGGCGGGTGTCCCCGGGGCTACCAACAGGTGGCGCACACCGCTCCTTGGCCTCCCGTGGGCTTGGGGTCGGCCTGAGCGGCGACGGGGGCGGCGCAGGCGAGTGCCAAGGCGACCACCGCGATGAGAAGTCGACGTGCGGGCATGACGATAGAACCTTTCGGGCAGCGAGAGTAAGACCGACGAAAGGTGCGCTTGCACAGCGCGATTCGTGGCGTAGCACCATGGTTTTCCGCGCTGCGCATCGGACGGAAGAGCCTCGCGGTGTCAACATGTAGCCATGGCCGCACCAGGACCGACGTCACACACGGCACGCCAAGGAGACATCCCCGAGCCGCTCGCGCTGACAAATGACCTGCTCGCCGTCTACCGACAGGTCCTGAGCGGGCGGGTGCGGGGACCGCTGGCCGGCCAGGAGGCCGCCGGGGGGGAGGAGCGCGTGCAGCGAGCCGTCGATGCGCTCATCGACCACGGTTTGGTGGAGGTGGCGGCAGACGTGGGCGACTCCTCCGTGCGTCTGCGAGCGACCAACCCCGTGGTGAGGTTGGCGGAGATGGTCGCCGCGCGAGAGAGAGGACTGCGCGACCACGAGCGTGAGGTTGAGCAGCTGCGGGTGATGGCGACCACCTTGGTCAACGAGTTCCAAGCCGACCGGGAGCGGCGAGCGGTCACGGTGCTCGAGCACCTCACGGAGCCAGCCGAGATCGTCGCCCGCCTCGAGGAGCTGTACGCACACGGAGATCGTGAGCTGCGCATCTTCGTGACCAACCGTCAACAGGCTGAGGCCCTGGAGCAGGCGAAGGCCTCGGACCTGGACCTGCTTCGACGCGGGATCCGGGTGCGGCTGCTGTGCCTGGAGTCGCTGTTGAACGATCGTGCTCATCTGGAATACATGCTGTGGTACACGTCGCAGGGGGCCGAGATCCGGCTGGTACCCACGCTCCCGCTACGAATGATCCTCCAGGACGAACGGGTCGCGGTGGTGGCGGCCGATGGTGAAGACCCGTCACAGGGTGCGCTGATCCTGCGAGGGCACGGCATCGTGCGGGCGCTCGGGGCGCTGTTTGAGCGCTACTGGGAGAGCGGGTACTCCTACGCCAGCGATCGAGGCGCTGCACCTGCCACGTCCAGCTCCGAACTGACACCGGCGCAGGCAGAGATCGTCGCGATGATGGCTCGGGGCTCCAAGGACGATGCGATCGCGCGTCAGCTCGGGGTATCGGTGCGCACCGTGCGGCGCATGACCTCCGAGCTGGTTGCCCGGTTGGGAGTCGACTCGCGCTTCGCTTTCGGCGTGGAGGCGGTCCGGCGGGGGTGGGTCCCGGGGGGCCCCGCCAGCTGAAAGCGCAGACCCGGTACGTGGGCACGATCGCGTGTGTAGCGTGCCGCCCATGAGCTCGAGGGACCTGTTCGAGGACGCCACGCCCGAGGAGGGAGCCTCAGGGGAGACGACCGTCGATGCTTGGGATGGACCGTTGCCGCACGGACTCACCCAGGAGCAGGTGCGGGGTCTCGTCGCTGCCATGCCGGCGATCGTCGACGCGCTGCGGCCGGCTTGGGAGGCGCAGTCCGAGCTGGCGAGACGAGCCGCGCGAGCCATCGCGCCCGCGCTAGTCCAGTTCGGCCGTGCCGCGCGCCTGGCCGCCGAAAGCGTCAGTCCGCTGGTGGAGTACGTGGCACACGTCGAGCGGGCTCGTCCGGAGAACTGGCGCTCGGTCTGGGACTACCCCCGACTGGCTCAACTGGCGCGTGAGGGCTACCCGATCATGTGGGTCCCCGACAGTGCCACTCTGGGGCAGATGCTGGATGCACCACCTGCGCAGCGCACACAGGTCCTCATCGACAATGCTTCGCGGGTCCTGCAGCACGCTGACGACGTGCTCTCCCAAGTCACACATGGTGACCTGGTGGCGTACGCAGATGTGATGCGCCAAGCCGTCCGTTGCGTGCAAACGGCGCCGGCCCCGGCTCAGGCGCTCTCGTTGCAGGTCGCGACCGTCGCCGGAATCGAGGCGGTCAACGCGCGCGGCGTCGGTGACCTCTACCGCTACCTCGAGGACTTGGCCGACATCACAGACGCGCGCCAAGTCGAGCGTCTCGCAACCGCTTTGAGCGTTCTGTGCCTCCAGCGGGCACTCACCCGGTGGAACCCGGGGGACTCCGTCCCATCTACTCCGAACCGACACAACGTCTCTCACGCTGTCGATCCGCAGCAGTACTCGCCCGCCAACGCGATCTGGTCTGTCCTGCTGGCCGTGAGCGTACTTCGTCAGCTTCAAGAGGAGCGGAGGCAGTTTGCGGCGCAGACGGATTCAGGATGAACTCGCGGCAGGGATCGTGAGCGCCTCTGCGCCGCTCTAGCGGCGGGCTACTCGTGACCTCCTCATCGAGGTTCGCCCGAAATTCACGAGGGGCACCACGGCCAAGCGCGAAAGACGGGGGGGGGGGGCTCGTAACGGACAGCAGCGCCCTGGGGCGAGTGGTCCTCAAGAGCACCGGCTGGGACTTGGCGCGAACCTGCACGAGGGATGAGATGCGACCGCAAGGGGTGTCGCTCGACGACGGACGCGGCTCAGACGACACAGGGCGGATATGGCTGAGAAGCGCGTGACGCAGCAGTTCTCGAGCTCGAATCGCGCTTGCTCGGGTCAGCTCCGCCTCGCGGCGTAGCGAGGGCGCAACGTCCAACGGTTAGTTCGGCGCCGACGACGAACGTCGCCGACCGCCGGTACGCCGCGCCGCAGCGACCCAAGGTGCCAGGTCGGTACGCATCCTCGCCGCATTGGTGTGGGTCAGGTCAATGGCGTAGCTCACGCCGTCGAGGCCGAAGGTGAGCGTCTCCTCAGCGTCCGACACGCCGTCGGTGTCATCGACCAGCCAAGTGCGAACTTCACGTGCCACCGATGGTCCTCTCGTTCGGAGTGTGACCAAGAGACGCTACCAGCGCGGCGAGCGCTGCAGCAGCGGTGGCCATGGGTGATCGCCGAGCTCGAGTCGTAGGCGGTCACGCGCAGGATGGACGTGCGCGACCTGTCGTCGTCTCAAGGCGCTGTTTGGCCCGCGCCACCTGCCGACCTCGCCGGCGTCCCGGCACGAGCGGAGCGCGGACGTTGAGCGCGGCCATCTGTTTGCACGAGCGGCATCGCCGATTTAGGTCTTCCATGGCTGATTGACACGGCAAAACGAACTCGCACCGTGCACGTCATGACAGCAACAGCGCAGCGCGCCATCGTGACCCAGACCCTCTGCTGCCCCGGGTGCGGAGAGTCCGAAGCGCTCAGCAACGTCCAGGAGACCGAGCGCGTGACCCGCTACGGCGTGATCGGGCGTGACCAGCACGGCCTTCTCGTGTTCGACGAGGGGGTGGTCACCGCCGAGGTGTACCTCGTCAACGTCCTGGAGTGCGACGTGTGCGGGTGGCAGGACCTCCAGCAGGGGTGGGATCAGCGCATCTAGGCCAACGTTGCGAGGGTCCCTCGGTCGCCGACCGCGCCAGCGGTGTCGAGAAAGCGGCAAGTGGCAATACGGACTACCGCCGAAAGAGATTCGGGATCGCGCAACCAAGTGCTGCGCTCGGCACGCCCGACGGGGCGTGCCGAGCGCACCTGCCACTCAGCTGTAGAAGTCCTTGATGGGAGAGCACTTGTAGGAGAAGTACGCCTCGATCCAGCACAGCTCGCCCTCGAGGGGAGTGTCCTCGACCCAGATCAAGGCGCACTGGTCACTGCCACCGTTGGAGGAGTAGCACTTCACGTGGGTACCGCCCTTGTTGCCCGCACGCCAGACATCAATGACCGCGCCGCGGTTGTACTGGTCGACACCGTCATTGACCCGCGACTCCGTCACGTATACCCGGTTGGCGGCGTCATCGAAACTGGCCCGGGCTCTGAGTGCCCCGCCGTCGCTGACCGACCAGGACTGGTCGCTGGCCTGAGCCGGCACGGCGAAGGCGACTCCGGCAAGGACAGCTACGGCCCCGGCCAAGACGCCTCGGGTGCGGCGGCGCGTCGCGACCGGCCTGCTCATGCGTTGCTCTGGTCGA
The DNA here is from genome assembly GCF_000720925.1 of Phycicoccus jejuensis. GTDB lineage: Bacteria > Actinomycetota > Actinomycetes > Actinomycetales > Dermatophilaceae > Phycicoccus > Phycicoccus jejuensis. Next base: position 5,173 of record NZ_JOEE01000019.1, read on the forward strand.
CGTTGGTGCACACGCCCTCGTTGCTGATGATGAACGAGGACACCTTGTTCTTCAGTGCGTCACCGAAGTTGTCTTTCGCGCCATCAGCCACGACCCGGTAAGCGCCGTCGACGTCGCAGTTTCGGAAATTGAAGAAGATCACCGTGTTGCCGCTGCGGTTGTGGAAGGAGGCAGCGTTGTCCTCGACCTGGACGAGCCATCCGGAGGCTCCCACCGGTCCGTCGTTGAACAGCTCGTTGGACAGGTTCGCGTCACTGACCCTGAAGTCGGCGCGCGCCCCGGAGTAGCCGCTGTTGAACCACAGGCACACCCTGTCCGTCGGACAGTAGTTCTGCGTCCCCGAGGCGCTGGCGGCGGGTGCTGCCGCAACGATGCTTGCAGCCGCGGCGAGCGTTCCGATCCCTGCGATGACCTTGTGCTGGTTTCTCATTCGACTCTCCCTACGTCAGGCTTGACCGTGGTGAGGAACCCTCGAGCTCGGCATGATTCCCCCACGTAGCCGCTCGTGAGCTGGCGGCCGGGTGCAGCCTGCTCTTGGCCCAGCTCGTTCGCAACCGGAGAAACGGCCACGTCCTCTACTGGCCAGGACCCGGCCATCCGTGCCCGACCGGCAGAAGCAGTCGCCGCTCTCTGTCAAGAGTGGACATCGGCACAGAATCGTTGCGAGGCAGAGGATTTGGATCGCAGTTGTTCGCGCACGATGTGGGCGGGGGTGCACCGGCGTCACGTAGTCGTGGCAGGGGACGTGAGCACCCACCTGCGGCAGAGGTGCAGCTTGCTGCAACAAGGGCTGGCCCGCGTGTCCAACTTTTCGTGATGTCGAAGACCGTTAGGTTCCGCCGTGGGGGCCACGACGTGCGCGCCCTTCCCTCCCGCATGCGCCCAGGGGTGTCTTGGGCCAACGACGACAGGAGCTTTAACGATGAACATGAAGAAGGTCGCTTCCGCTGCGGCGGTGGCTGTGGCGGTCTCTGCATCGGCCGTGATGGTGGCGGCGCCAGCGAGTGCGGCCGATCAGAAGGTCTTCTCCTCGAGCGGAAAGTCGTACGGCTGGTACGACGATGGCAACGACCAGTTCGTGACTTGCGACCTGGCGAGCAACGATGGCGATGGCACCTGGGGTCAGGTCGTCGTGGAGCTCGGAGGGTGGATTCCTCAAAGGACCGTGTTCAACGGCTGCGAGACCATCTCGGGCATCCCCGACGGGCACCAGATCGAGATCACGGTGTGCGACTGGGTCTGGCGTGCGGCTACTCAGCAGCGCGGCACTGCCAACTGCACGGTCCGGTGGGTCGCCTCCTGAGCGGACGTGCCTAGAAGGCTGCCCCGGCGTCGTCGCCGGGGCAGCCCAGCAGGGGCCAAGGCGGCGTGCTGCTCCGCAAGCCGGCTCGAAGGATGCTCTCTGTGCGGGGTTGGTCCTCAATGCTCCACCCCGCTCGCGCGGCGCCGCTGGAGCGGGCCTTCTAGGTGTACTCGGCCGGGACGTTGGTGACGCGTAGGCGTTGACGAGGAGGAGAACCTCCGGGTGAGGTGTGGATTGTCTAGGTCATACACCGCCCGGAGGTTCTCGTGGCCCACGCTAACGCTCGTCTGAATGTTCATGGTCGTCGTCTTCTGGTGGACCGGGTCCGTCGCCAGGGGTGGGCGG
>NZ_JOEE01000020.1 GCF_000720925.1 Phycicoccus jejuensis
GGGGGTGGGAGTGGTGCCGAGTTTTTCCTTTGGTTGATGACGAACAAACAGCTTTTGCTGGTTGTTCGTGCTCAGCCGGGTTTCACACGATCTCGTGTGTATGAGTTGTCCACTGGGTGCCCTTGCGGGGCTTGGTGGATGTGTATTCATCAACGGAGAGTTTGATCCTGGCTCAGGACGAACGCTGGCGGCGTGCTTAACACATGCAAGTCGAACGGTGACCTGAGGTGCTTGCACCTTGGTGATCAGTGGCGAACGGGTGAGTAACACGTGAGTAACCTGCCCCAGACTCTGGAATAACCCCGGGAAACCGGAGCTAATACCGGATACGACATCAGGCCGCATGGTCATGGTGTGGAAAGTTTTTCGGTCTGGGATGGGCTCGCGGCCTATCAGCTTGTTGGTGAGGTAGTGGCTCACCAAGGCGACGACGGGTAGCCGGCCTGAGAGGGCGACCGGCCACACTGGGACTGAGACACGGCCCAGACTCCTACGGGAGGCAGCAGTGGGGAATATTGCACAATGGGCGAAAGCCTGATGCAGCGACGCCGCGTGAGGGATGACGGCCTTCGGGTTGTAAACCTCTTTCAGCAGGGAAGAAGCGCAAGTGACGGTACCTGCAGAAGAAGCACCGGCTAACTACGTGCCAGCAGCCGCGGTAATACGTAGGGTGCGAGCGTTGTCCGGAATTATTGGGCGTAAAGAGCTTGTAGGCGGTTTGTCGCGTCTGCCGTGAAAATCCGGGGCTCAACCCCGGACTTGCGGTGGGTACGGGCAGACTAGAGTGTGGTAGGGGAGACTGGAATTCCTGGTGTAGCGGTGAAATGCGCAGATATCAGGAGGAACACCGATGGCGAAGGCAGGTCTCTGGGCCATAACTGACGCTGAGAAGCGAAAGCGTGGGGAGCGAACAGGATTAGATACCCTGGTAGTCCACGCCGTAAACGTTGGGAACTAGGTGTGGGTCTCATTCCACGAGATCCGTGCCGCAGCTAACGCATTAAGTTCCCCGCCTGGGGAGTACGGCCGCAAGGCTAAAACTCAAAGGAATTGACGGGGGCCCGCACAAGCGGCGGAGCATGTGGATTAATTCGATGCAACGCGAAGAACCTTACCAAGGCTTGACATATGCGAGAACGCGGCAGAGATGTCGTTCTCTTTGGACACTCGTATACAGGTGGTGCATGGTTGTCGTCAGCTCGTGTCGTGAGATGTTGGGTTAAGTCCCGCAACGAGCGCAACCCTCGTTCCATGTTGCCAGCGCGTAATGGCGGGGACTCATGGGAGACTGCCGGGGTCAACTCGGAGGAAGGTGGGGACGACGTCAAATCATCATGCCCCTTATGTCTTGGGCTTCACACATGCTACAATGGCCGGTACAAAGGGCTGCGAAACCGCGAGGTGGAGCGAATCCCAAAAAACCGGTCTCAGTTCGGATTGGGGTCTGCAACTCGACCCCATGAAGTCGGAGTCGCTAGTAATCGCAGATCAGCAACGCTGCGGTGAATACGTTCCCGGGCCTTGTACACACCGCCCGTCAAGTCACGAAAGTCGGTAACACCCGAAGCCGGTGGCCCAACCCTTGTGGAGGGAGCTGTCGAAGGTGGGACTGGCGATTGGGACTAAGTCGTAACAAGGTAGCCGTACCGGAAGGTGCGGCTGGATCACCTCCTTTCTAAGGAGCACTGGCCGGATGCCCCCTGGGTGTCTGGTCCATGTAACGCCCGGTCTGTCCCCGAGTGTGGGGCAGCGGGTGCTCTGGGTGGAACATCGATTCTGGCACCGTGGACCTGGTGGTCCTCGCTAGTACGGCTCGCTCTTCGGGGTGGGTGTGGAACGCGGGGGGGCATCATGGGGCGCGGTGCCTGACACGTTGTTGGGTCCTGAGGGTTCGGGCCCGCCGGCTTGATGCTGGTGGTGTTCCCCCTCGGGCCGTCACTCCTGCCGTTGCGGTGGGGTGGGGCTGTCGGACCTTCGTCGCGGTCGAACCGCCGAGCAGCTGCTTGGTAGGCGCCGGGTACGGCGAGGGCCCGCCCGTATGTTGAGAACTACACAGTGGACGCGAGCATCTTAAAATCTTTGTGCATCAAGTTTTTAAGGGCACACGGTGGATGCCTTGGCACCAGGAACCGAAGAAGGACGTAGGAATCTGCGATAAGCCTCGGGGAGTCGATAACCAGACTGTGATCCGAGGATTTCCGAATGGGGAAACCCGGCTGGAGGCAAGTCCAGTCACTCCCGCCTGAATATATAGGGCGGGTAGAGGGAACGTGGGGAAGTGAAACATCTCAGTACCCACAGGAAGAGAAAGCAACCGCGATTCCGTGAGTAGTGGCGAGCGAAAGCGGAAGAGGCTAAACCGTATCTGTGTGAGAGCTGTCAGGCGTTGCAGGTACGGGGTCGTGGGACTTTTCGGACGAGGCTGACACCTTGTCATGGAGTCAGAAAATCGTGTCATAGTCGAAGGACATTGAAAGGTCCGGCACAGAGGGTGCGACCCCCGTAGACGAAATGTCATGATCTCCAGAGAAGTATCCCAAGTAGCACGGGGCCCGAGAAATCCCGTGTGAATCTGGCGGGACCACCCGCTAAGCCTAAATATTCCCTGGTGACCGATAGCGGACAAGTACCGTGAGGGAAAGGTGAAAAGTACCCCGGGAGGGGAGTGAAATAGATCCTGAAACCGTGTGCCTACAATCCGTCGGAGCCTCCTTGTGGGGTGACGGCGTGCCTTTTGAAGAATGAGCCTGCGAGTTAGTGCTCAGTGGCGAGGTTAACCCGTGTGGGGAAGCCGTAGCGAAAGCGAGTCCGAACAGGGCGATTGAGTCGCTGGGTCTAGACCCGAAGCGGAGTGATCTACCCATGGCCAGGTTGAAGCGACGGTAAGACGTCGTGGAGGACCGAACCCACTTAGGTTGAAAACTGAGGGGATGAGCTGTGGGTAGGGGTGAAAGGCCAATCAAACTCCGTGATAGCTGGTTCTCCCCGAAATGCATTTAGGTGCAGCGTCACGTGTTTCTTACCGGAGGTAGAGCTACTGGATAGCCGATGGGCCTCACCAGGTTACTGACGTTAGCCAAACTCCGAATGCCGGTAAGTGAGAGCGTGGCAGTGAGACTGCGGGGGATAAGCTCCGTAGTCGAGAGGGAAACAGCCCAGATCACCAGCTAAGGTCCCTAAGCGTGTGCTAAGTGGGAAAGGATGTGGAGTTGCATTGACAACCAGGAGGTTGGCTTAGAAGCAGCCACCCTTTAAAGAGTGCGTAATAGCTCACTGGTCAAGTGATTCCGCGCCGACAATGTAGCGGGGCTCAAGCACACCACCGAAGCTGTGGCATTGACACTTTGCCCGGCCACCACGCCTGCGGGTTGGTGGTCCAAGCGTGTCGATGGGTAGGGGAGCGTCGTGTGGCCAGGGAAGCGGCGGAGTGATCCAGCCGTGGAGGCCACACGAGTGAGAATGCAGGCATGAGTAGCGAATGACGGGTGAGAAACCCGTCCGCCGAATAACCAAGGGTTCCAGGGTCAAGCTAATCTGCCCTGGGTAAGTCGGGACCTAAGGCGAGGCCGACAGGCGTAGTCGATGGACATCCGGTTGATATTCCGGAACCGGCGAAGAACCGCCCATGACGAACCTTCTGATGCTAAACGCCTGAAACCGGCCACTGCCGCCCGTCTTCGGATGGGTGGTCGGCCGGCGGAACGCGTGACCCGAGGTTGTAGTAGTCAAGCGATGGAGAGACGCAGGAAGGTAGCCTCCGCGTGGCGATGGTAGTCCACGTCCAAGGGTGTAGGGAGTGACATAGGCAAATCCGTGTCACACATATCCTGAGACCTGATAGTGACCGCGAATGCGGGAAGCAGGGTGATCCTATGCTGCCAAGAAAATCTTCTAGCGAGGTTCGAGCCGCCCGTACCCCAAACCGACTCAGGTGGTTAGGTAGAGAATACCAAGGCGATCGAGTGAATCGTGGTTAAGGAATTCGGCAAAATGCCCCCGTAACTTCGGGAGAAGGGGGGCCCGGACCCTGAAGGAGCTTGCCTCCTAGGGTGAAGGGCCGCAGAGACCAGGGAGAAGCGACTGTTTACTAAAAACACAGGTCCGTGCGAAGTCGCAAGACGATGTATACGGACTGACGCCTGCCCGGTGCTGGAAGGTTAAGAGGACGGGTTAGATCCCTTGAGGGTCGAAGCTCAGAATTTAAGCCCCAGTAAACGGCGGTGGTAACTATAACCATCCTAAGGTAGCGAAATTCCTTGTCGGGTAAGTTCCGACCTGCACGAATGGCGTAACGACTTCTCCACTGTCTCAACCGCGAACTCGGCGAAATTGCACTACGAGTAAAGATGCTCGTTACGCGCAGAAGGACGGAAAGACCCCGGGACCTTTACTATAGCTTGGTATTGGTGTTCGGTACGGCTTGTGTAGGATAGGTGGGAGACTGTGAAGCATGCACGCCAGTGTGTGTGGAGTCAACGTTGAAATACCACTCTGGTCGTTCTGGATATCTAACCTCGGTCCGTGATCCGGATCAGGGACAGTGCCTGGTGGGTAGTTTAACTGGGGCGGTTGCCTCCTAAAATGTAACGGAGGCGCTCAAAGGTTCCCTCAGCCTGGTTGGCAATCAGGTGTCGAGTGTAAGTACACAAGGGAGCTTGACTGCGAGACTGACAGGTCGAGCAGGGACGAAAGTCGGAACTAGTGACCCGGCGGTGGCTTGTGGAAGCGCCGTCGCTCAACGGATAAAAGGTACCCCGGGGATAACAGGCTGATCTTGCCCAAGAGTCCATATCGACGGCATGGTTTGGCACCTCGATGTCGGCTCGTCGCATCCTGGGGGTGGAGTTGCTCCCAAGGGTTGGGCTGTTCGCCCATTAAAGCGGTACGCGAGCTGGGTTTAGAACGTCGTGAGACAGTTCGGTCCCTATCCTCTGTGCGCGTAGGAAACTTGAGAAGGGCTGTCCCTAGTACGAGAGGACCGGGATGGACGAACCTCTGGTGTGTCAGTTGTCCTGCCAAGGGCACCGCTGATTAGCTACGTTCGGAAGTGATAACCGCTGAAAGCATCTAAGCGGGAAGCACGCTTCAAGATGAGGTTTCCATGGGACTTGTTCCCGAGAGGCTCCCGGCTAGACGACCGGGTTGATAGGCCAGATGTGGAAGTGCAGCAATGCATGCAGCTGACTGGTACTAATAAGCCGACAACTTGATACACACCCAAAGATTCTTTGCGTGTTCGCGTCCACTGTGCAGTTCCCGAGATACGGTCGGGAACCCGATTGAGATCTCCATAGAGTTTCGGCTGTCATAGCGAAGGGGAAACGCCCGGCTCCATTCCGAACCCGGAAGCTAAGCCCTTCAGCGCCGATGGTACTGCACTGGTGACGGTGTGGGAGAGTAGGACGCAGCCGGACAACCATTCCAGAAAGGGCCCACCAACACACTTGGTGGGCCCTTTCTC
>NZ_JOEE01000021.1 GCF_000720925.1 Phycicoccus jejuensis
GCAAGACCCTCGGATGGAAGACACCCGCCGAAGCCCTCGACGAGCTACTGTCCCAACATCATTCAGTCGGTGTTGCGACCACCGGTTGAGTCCGGTCTGCGACCCGGCGTCGGAGTGGTGGACCACTCCGGTGACGTCGTGCCCGGCACGGGAGCGCACCCACAGCGCCATCTCCAGGGCGTCCAGGGGCAGCTCGGTGGGCATCCGGTTCGCGGTGCGCCAGCCCACGATGCGGCGGGAGTAGACGTCGGTGACGAACGCGGTGAAGCACACCCCGGCCCACGTCGGCACGTAGGTGAAGTCGACCACCCACAGCCGGTTCGGGGCCGGCGCGGTGAAGTCACGCTGGACCAGGTCCGCCGGCCGGGCGGCCGCGGGGTCGGGCACGGTCGTCTTCCAGGTACGGCCACGGCTGGCCCCGCGCAACCCGGCCCGGCGCATCAGGCGTTCCACGGTGCAGCGGGCCACCTCGTGCCCGTCGCGGCGCAGCAAGTGCCACACCTTGCGATACCCGGCCACGCCCCGGCCCTTGCTGCGGTCAGCGTGCACGGCGGCGATCAGTTCGAGCAGCCTCGCGTCACGAACCGCCCGAGCCGACGGTGGGCGGCCGATCGCCGCGTAGTAGGCGGACGGGGCGATCTTCACGCCGTGCTCGCTCAGCACGCGACAGATCGGCTCGACCCCGAACCGGTCGCGGTGCTCGGCGATGAACGCGATCACCACGGAAGTCGCGGGTCGAGCTCCCGCGCGAAGAACGAGGAGGCCGCCAACAGGATCTCGTTGGCCCGCTTCAGCTCCTTGACCTCGGCCTCGAGGTCCTTGATCTTCTTGGCGTCATCGGTGGTGGTGCCCGCCCGACGGCCGGCATCGATATCGGCCTGCTTGACCCACCCGCGCAACGTGTCCGCGTTGACGCCGGTACGAGATCCGATCCGCACCACCGCCGCGTTCACCGACAGCTCAGGGTCCTGCTCACGCGCCTCCACCACGAGCCTGATCGCTCGCTCCCGCAGCTCCTGCGGATACTTCCTCGGTGCTGGCATGGTCATCATCCTTCGCGGAATCAGACCCTCCATCAACCCCGGGGCGGTTCAGCTCGTCGAGGAGCGCCAGGGCTGGCCGGCGGTCGTTCGAGCCTCACTCTTCGTGGTCGCGTTGGTGGCCTGCGTGGTTTTGACCTTGTCGCGATTAGAGGGGAGTGGCCGTTGGCCTCGGGAAGGGCCGGTAGTGTCAAGCGCCCTTCCCATACTTCGCCAAAGGTGAAATAGTGGGGCATGGATGCGTTGGCAGCATGGGCGGAGCGGGCGGCAGCCGCAGGGCGAGTCATCGTGCCGAGCTATCGCGTGGATGAAGCCCAGTCCTTGCTCGCCCCACGGTTTAGAACGGCGTACGTTCAGTTGAGCCGTCGTCGGCCTGCGCGACGGTAGGCGTGGCTGATTGCCGCGCACGGACAGGCCCGGACCGGTCAGGTCATGACCACAGACATCAGCCAGCAGCAGTCACGGACCCGACCTGAGGCATGGTCGCGCGGCGCGGTCGCCAAGGAAGACAGCATCCTGCTTCGCGTGCCCAGCGTGCGCGTCGAGCCGTGCCGGGTCACTCCCCGTTTGGCGTTCTACGGGCGTCGTTCGCGTCGCGTTGAAGAAGGCGTCTCGCTCTCGCGCCAGATCGAGACCATGTTCGTGCGCGGGCGCGAGCTTGGGGGAGTGTGGGACGAGAGTCGAGACGTCTACATCGACGACGACATCTCGGCCAAGGGCGGTGCTTTCAGGCCGGAGATGGAGGAGCTTCTGAAGAACCTGCTGGCCGGCAGGTATGACGGGGTTGTCGTGTGGGACGTGACGCGCTGGGTGCGCAACAAGGCCGAGAACCGTCTCATCATGAACGTGCTGGAAAGCGCGGGCGTGGAGCTGTACTTCTGCGTTGAGAAGCACCTGCACGTGCATGGGCCGATGTCGATCGGTGTGGAGATGGCCGCCGATACGGCGGCGCAGGAGGTGCACAAGACCAGCCTGCGCACGAGCGGGTGGCAGGCGCAGATGGCGGCGCACGGGGCGGTCACGAGCAAGGCGCCGTTCGGGATGAAGAAGAAGAAGGCGCCCTCACCCTTCCCCGAGCGCAAGAAGCCGATCCGGCGCCTGGTGCCGGATGACAAGCCGCGCAAGAGGTATGGGATGCGCTCGAGAGCGGACCTGGTGCGGGAGCTCTTCGAGCGCGCGGTGGCGGGCGAGACCCTGATGGGGATCGCGAACGCTTGGAACGAAAAGGGGTGGCTCAACGACAGCGATCAGGAGTGGACCACCGGCCGGCTGCACCGCATGCTGCACAACCCCCGTTACGCGGGGTTCTCCACGATCTCGAAGCAGATCGTGCACGACAGCGACGGCCGGCCCATTGCCCCCTACACCCCGGTTGTTGAGCCGGCCGTGTTCTTCCGGATCCGAGACGCGAAACAGACCTACGCGCCCCGCTCCGGAGCCGCCACGGACTCGGCCCTGCGCGGTCTGCTTCGGTGTGGTTCGTGCGGAAAGACGATGGTTCAGGCTGACGGCGGTCCTCGCGACCGGTCGCAGGTGCGCTCCTACCGCTGCACCCCGTCGATGTCGACCGCCTGTACGCGCCGGTGCAAGGTTGTCGCCGACCGCGTCGAGGACGCTGTGTTCGAGGCGGTGGCACGACTGCTGAGCGACCCGGTCAGCCTCGCGCGCCACCAGGCGAACGAGGTGCAGGAGGACTACGTGCGAAGGCAGGCCGCTGAGCGGCGGTTGGCAGCCGTGAACGAGGCTTTGGAGAACCTCGACCGAGAGCACTTCCGTCCCGGTGGAGGCTTCAGTGACCCTGGGGGTGCGCAGCGGTATTCGAGGCTGAAGCAGGAGCTGATGGGGGAGGCCGCGACGCTCGTGCGTCAGTCCCGCCCCCCGTCCACCCTGCCGGAGACGTTCCTCGACGCGGCGGAGACGTTGGGCAGCGTGCGCGCCGCTCTACAGTCGCTGCCGAAGTCTCAGCGGTTGAAGGTCTACAAGCTGCTGATCGAGAGCGTCCGGGTGGACTCGGGTAAGGCAGGGCGGGGGTTCGACCTCGGCCGCCTGTCCATCAACTGGCGAGAGGACTAATCCGTGCGCTGACCAGAGGATGGGCAGGCCGCCGGCGATGCGTGACGGCGCGTGCGTGGCCCGCACAGTCACCCTCAAGCGCGGTCTTGCGGTCGATGCCGGCGGCGAGGCAGCACCCTCGATGGGGGTGCCGGCACGTAAACTGACGTATCGACCGGTGAGGGAAGAAGCGGGTGCGGAGTCAGTTGACGACGTCGCCGCTGCGTTCCTGTCACGGCTGGGCGGTATGGACGCCATGAAGCTGCAGAAGCTCGTGTGCTACGCGCAGGCGTGGACGGCAACCACCGGAAAGCAGCTGTTTGCCGACGAGGTCGAGGCGTGGCGGGATGGCCGTGTGGTCTACCGGCTGTACGAGCACCACCGGGGCCGACGCAACCTGACCTGGTGGAGCGTGGGGGACCCCTCCGGATTAGGCAGTGAGTCGTGGGCCGTGATCGACAGGGTCGTGCGGGCCTACGGGCGCCTCACTGGCGATGAGCTGTCGGCGATCACGTATATCAAAGCTCCTTGGGTGGCTGCACGTCGGGGCCTGGGCGCCCAACAGCGTGGTCGCGAGCCCATCACGGTCGAGTCGATGGCCTCCTACTACGGAGGGCAGGTCCTTGCGCCGGCGGACGCGGTCAAGCACGCGCGTGCCAACGCCGCCCTTGAGGGGCAGTCGGGCGGCCACGGTTCTGAGTCCACTCTCGAGGACTTCGCCTTGGGCCGGCGCGACGCGGACGAGGTCGCTGCGTCGCTGATTGCGCACTACACACCGAGCGGGTGAGCGATCCCTACGCGACGGTGACGACGCACGACCCGTACTGCGACCCTGCCACCGGCACCCTTCTCAACAGCTTCGGCATCACAGACCCGGCGCGCCTTGAAGAGACCGAGACTCGAATCTCGATGGTGCGCGACATCAAGATCGCCACACCGGCCGTTGCCGGGACAGTACGACCTTGAGCACCCATGCCACTTCCACGAGGCCCTCTTCCGTGACGTCTACCCATGTGCCGGGCGGATCCGGACCGTGGACATCTCCAAGGGCGGCTCGTACTTCTGCCCCGCCCAACACATCCACACGTTCGCGACCGACACCCCGTTCCGACTCATCCGGGAGATCGCTACCTGCAAGGTCCAGACCGGGCGGCGACACTGACCTCGCTGGCCACTCTCCTGAGCGAAGTCAACGGGGACTGCTGAAGGTCTGGTTGACACTTTGACCTGCCCCCCGGTTTGGTTTCCAGTGGTGGTGGTGAGTCGAGGGCCCAACTGGAAGGCTCCGACAGTGCCTCGTCCATACCCTCCCGAGTTCCGTG
>NZ_JOEE01000022.1 GCF_000720925.1 Phycicoccus jejuensis
CCTCGGGAGGCGAGACATCGAACATTACGCAATCCGGGGCGTGGTCGGCCAGAATCTTTGCCACGTTGCCGTTCCGGACGGCATCCAGCCAGCGGATCAGGAGTGCCCGGCACTCGGCAGTCGCCTCCTCCGTCACGGCTCGAGGTCCGTAGCGGCCGCACCCGTGGCCGGGTCGAAGGGAAAGGACACGTGTTGGTGGATCATTTTCCAGCCCTGCGCGAACCGCTTGAACACACGGGTCCCCCGCGACCACATCACCTGCTCGGTCCCATCCTCACGGCGGTTCGCCATGCGATTGAGTCCCCAAGCGACTGCGAGGTCCCCGTCGGTCTCCACCACGAGGTCAGGCACGGTCCACGCGAAGTCGTCCGACTGCATGTCGAAGCCGCGTCGACACTCCTCGCGGATTGCCTCGATGTCTGTGTACCTCAAAGGAGATGAGTGCTCGTACGTCACAACGGAGGTGTGAAACGGTGCCATAGAGGCGTCGAGGTCCTTCTCGTGGCTCGCGACGAACCACGCTTCGTGCAAGGCACGGATCTGCTGCCGCGCCGTGGCTGCGCCATCGAGGTGCTCGGGCAATTCCCTATCGTTCATCATGACCCTACTGACGATCGAGGAGACGGAAAATCATCGCTCCCGAGAGACCACTTCCGGTCGAACCTGCGCGTGACTGACTGGCGAGCCGGCGCGGTGCCCAGCACCGACCGGTTGCCTCGCTGACCTGGAGCCAAAGGCAGGTCGAGGGCTACGCGGTCCCGGGAGGGCACATCTCACCGGGTCGCCGTCCCGGCATGGCGAGGAACCGCCTTCAAGGACAGGACTCTCAGCCGATGCCTGTCCGGAATCGCATCGGCTCTTCGGCCACGTCGGCGACACAGCTCGCACCGGGCGCCCACACTGCGCGCGGGTTCAAGCTGGCGCCTGGCTGGTTCGCAAGGCGTTCAACGCCTCGTCCATGCATCCGTCATCGGTGAGGACGCGGCAACCGTCGCTGAGGACCCTACGTGTGCCAGCATCCAGCGGGATCGCACACCATTGGGGCGTTACGAGCCCGCACTCGATGATGAGGCCGCTTGGGTGGCGAAACCGTCGTTCGAAAAGCGTGCCCCACTGCTTGGCGCGGATGAGTCGGCTTCCGGGCGCGATCGCGGGCACGAACGGCAGGTCATTGGCGAGTCGCTCGGCCTGCTCGCTGATGAGGACGATGTCGACATCGCTGCCCATGCGGGGTCGGTCGTAAGCGTAGGAGCCGACAACAATTGCTGCCTTGACCGCCCCTGATTCGATCGCCCAGTCGCGGGCCTTGGTCAGGGTCCGCTCAACGAGGCGCTTGCGTGAATTGAATCTGGCGCTCATGAATCTGGTCTTCCGTCCGTGAGGTCGACTCGTGTCGGCATGATGGGTACAGCGCGACTCACGTCCCCGCCCTCGCTTGGCATGCCACCGCTCACTCGCCTCCGACAGCGTCGCCTTGGGTTTCGGCTGCTGGATCCGCCAAGGCTATGGTGAGGCCTTCTGCCTGTCGCGACGACCTGGCAGCAAGACTCACGCCTGCTACCAGGGACGCGGCAGCCATCCAGGGGGCGTGCAACCCGTAATCATGGGCGAGGAAACCCCCGAAAACTGCACCTACAGGTAGCACGCCGAGTGCCGCGACACGGTACGCCGATGTCACCCGGCCCAAGAGTGCGTCCGGAACCAGCTCCTGCCGGACAGTGACGGTGACGACGTTCCAGATCATGCTCGCCGCGCCGCCGGCCAGCAAGGCCGCAACCGCCGCCGCCAAGCTCGACGTGAGGGCCGGGACGAGAAAACTTGCGCCCACCAAGAGTACGGAGCCGCCCAGCGTGCGCACGGCGCCGACAGCGGTTCTCAGCCGGTGTGCGGTCAGGGATCCACCGACAGCGCCGATCGCGAGCAGCGAGAGGAGGAGGGCGTAGCCACGCTCACTCAAGTGCAGCACTTGAGAGGTGTACAGGACCAAGGTCGACTCGCCTGTGGCAAAGGCCAGATTGAGGCCTGCCGTAGCAAGAGCGAGAGCACGAAGGGGCCGGTGTCTCCACAGCCACGTCGCTCCTTGACGGACGTCCTCCCACACCGTGGTCCGGGCGCTCGTGTGGGCCGCCACCGTGGGGACTGAGCCGTATGGTGTCGCCGCCCTACCAGGGCCGTATGTGCCGCTCATCGTGACGATCAACGCAATGGCCACCGCGTAGCTGATTGCATCGACGATGAACGGGGCTGAAGTAGTAAGAGCGAACAGTGCGCCCCCGAGGGGGAGCCCAAGAAACTGCATGGACACTGTTTGGGTTGCCATCAAGCCCGAGTTGGCCGCGCCCAGCCGGTCACGGCTGACAACCATGGGTACGAAGGCAGCCGAGGCGTTCTCGAAAAGAATCTCCCCGCTCCCGAGGACGAATGCCGCCAGCAGGATCCAGTGCGTCGCACCATGCTCCAGCACCACGAGCGCTGCAAGGACGCTCACCATGATCATGCGCGACGCATCGGCGACCAACATCAGGATCCGACGATCCACTCGATCCACGATGGCACCGCTGTGCAGCCCGAAGATCAACGCCGGGAGGAAAGTTGCGGCAGTCACAAGTGAGATCAATCTCGGGTCCTGGCTGTAGAGCACTGCCAACAGCGGGATTGCCGCCGCAGTCATTCCAGAACCCAAGCCCGAGACGGAGGTGGCTCCCCACAACAGCCAGTAGTTCCGGCCCAGGCCGGCGCCCTGGGAACTCACTCCCTGCCCTCCCGACCATCCGCCTTGACGCAGACTCTTCCGGCCTCTTCACCTTGGTCTTGTAAGACCCCCAGTTGGGGTGCGGCCCTACCTACGGCGCTCCCCTCGCTTCCTCGAGGCCTCGAACTGGGTTGTCTGCGACACGAAGAAGTCATGAGTCTGGGACGGTGTCGTGAATGCACCTCGGGGTGGGTTCTGGGTGTCCTCACGTCACGAGTTGGTGGCACCAGAGCCCTGCGTGAGCGACCGCAGGACCCTCGTCCTGTTGAGGGCGGCGAGGCCTCAGCGATCGATGGATCGGTCGCGGGCTCGTGGCCCGCCCCGTTCCCTCGGGCCAAATGGGCGGCCTCGGTCTTGTTTCGGGTGCCTGTCTTGCCGATCGCGCTGGAGAGGTAGTTGCGGACCGTGCTGGTCGACAGGTGCAGCCGG
>NZ_JOEE01000023.1 GCF_000720925.1 Phycicoccus jejuensis
GCTTGCCCCTCACCTAACGTCAGGTCCTAGGTTCGGACCGTGAACGAGTTCGCGACTGAGTCGATGGTCCGTGTAGGTGATCTGGCCGAGGCGGCTGGCGTCACCGTCCGGACGCTGCACCACTATGAGCGAATAGGCCTCCTGCAACCGACCCTGCGGACGCCTGCGGGCCACCGACTGTACGGACGTGACGCGGTGACGCGGCTCTACCAGGTGACCCGCCTGCGGAGTCTGGGCATGTCGTTGCATCAGATCCAAGGAACGCTCGATGACCCCGAGGTCAGCCTCCGGGGCGCTCTTCGTGGCCATCTCGATTCTGTTGACCGGCAGATGTCTGCGCTTGTCGCGGTCCGAGACAGCGTAAGGTCGGCGCTGCTCCGATTCGACGACCGCGACGACAGCGACGACCAGTCCCTTGATCTCTTGAAGGTGCTTTCAAAAATGAACAAGTTGGCGCAGCTCGCCCGGAAGCAGGTCTCAATCATGGTGTATCGCGATCCGGCTGCGGCCCATCGCTACCTGACCGAGGTATTCGGCTTTTCTCCAGGCGAGGTCTCTGCCGACGTGAATGGGCGCGCCGTACATGCGGAGGTGGTGGCAGGCGACGGAGTGATCTGGCTGCATCCCGAATCGAGCGACTACGAGCTGGTCTCGCCGCAGTCTGTCCAGGCTGCGACGGGATCCATGGCGGTCATGGTCGATGACGTCGACGAGCACCACGCGCTGGTCGTCGAGAACGGCGGCAACATCGTCTATCCGCCGGTCGACCAGGCCTACGGTTACCGCGAGTACAGCGCGCGTGACTTCGAGGGTGCGCTGTGGACCTTCATGAAGGAGATTCCGGCGTGAGCGCGTTCATCGGCGGGCAAGGTGGCCGTCGCACCCAGTCTCCGAAGGAGCAGCTGGCCGAATTCATGCTCGAGTGGTCTGCAGCGATCGTCAGCAACGACGTCACGAAGATGGGCGCCTTCACTACCGAGGACTGGGTGCTGATCGACCGGCCGGGTGCGATCACGCGAGAGGCGTTCCACCGGGTCGTGAGCGACGGGTCGCTACGTCACCACAGCATGGACCACGACATCCTCGACATCAGATGTATCGACCGCCTGGCCATCGTCCGCACGCACGGACGCAACACGGCCACGTTCAACGGAGAACCGGTTCGGGCCGACGAGTGGACAACGAACATCCTCCTCGACGACGGAAACCAGTGGCGTTGCATGCTGACTCAGTTGACCCCCATGGCGGGCGACCCTGGCTGAGAAGATCTGAATTTCGGGCCCCGCAGGTCCGAGCCGCGACCGCGATTCGAAGCGTCTTGCACTACGTCTCGTTTCCATCTCTCCCAATCATCACGACTACTCAATGATGCGACCAACAGGCATGGCCATCACTCCAGGCGCCGCCGGCCGAGGCCAGCGCAGCCCAGACATCGACCTGTCCATGGACGACCTTCGCGCGGTGACCGCGTACAACTTGGCATGCGCTCTCGAGGTCATCGACCTCTTCGAGTCCCTGCAACCGCATGACCTGCGTCCACGCGAGGCGCTGGTCGCGGCCCAGGACTTCGTCGATGGTGGTCCGCGGTCCCGTGCACAGCGCATTTGCGCTCCCCCTGCTCACCGGGCTTCGAAGGAGGTCACCGGTGCTGCCGCACATGCGGCGATGGCGGCGGGAGACGCCTCCGCTTCGGCGTACCTCCACCCGCTGGCGGACGCAGCTCAGGTCGGCCACATTCTTCGCGGCCCTTCGTTTTGCGTTCTGGCGCTGGAGTCGCGACCTGTCGAGCCACTGACACGCGCGGACGCGGTCACAGTCGTACTGGCGAAGGCCACCCCGGCCCTGGTCGACGTGCTGGTCCGCTACCCGCGGGCCGCCTCAGGGGCACGAGCGGAGTTGACATCCTCACGAGCGCACACTGTTGTGATGTCCCACCTAGACGACCAATTGCGACGGGGGGGTCGATGGATGAGGACGTCCGTCGAGCCGCGTTCGAGCACGCTCAACAGCCAGCCATCGCAGCGAGACGATGGCATTCCTGTAGGCGTTCGTCGTGACGGCACGGAGATCGCTGCAGGTCGCCGCGACGCACCAGTATGCGCTGTGGTGCGTGCTGGCAGGTTGTCGGCGTGGCAGACGCTACGTACCTACCTCGACGAACACCGGCGGGACTGCTGCACCGATAGGTGACAACCGATCTGTGGCGTTGTGAGGCGCTGCTGGAAGGATGTTCACCGCGCCCAAGCCCTATCCCCAGGAGTTCCGCGACGACGTCTTGCGTGTGGCTCGTCAGCGTGAGGACGGTGTCACGCTGAAGCAGGTCGCCAAGGATTTCGGGATCTCCGAGTCGTGTCTGACGAACTGGATGACCCAGGCCGACCGCGATGCTGGGATCAAGGCCGGCGCCGATCGTGAGGAGCTGGCCGAGCTGCGTGAGCTCAAGCGACGCAACCGGCTGCTGGAGCAGGAGGTCGAGGTCCTACGCCGGGCGGCGGCGTATCTCTCGCAGGCGAACCTGCCGGGAAAATGATGTACCCGCTCGTCCGCGAGCTGGCCGCCGACGGGATCCCCGTGACGGTGACGTGCCGGGTGCTGAAGATCGCGCGCGCTCCGTACTACCGGTGGCT
>NZ_JOEE01000024.1 GCF_000720925.1 Phycicoccus jejuensis
CCGGCAACGCACCGGCGCCGACCTCGGATCCGTTGTGGCACACAGCGACCGAGGCAGCCAGTACGTCAGCATCCGCCACACCGAACGCCTCGCCCAGGCCGGGATCGCCGCCTCTGTCGGCTCGGTCGGCGACTCCTACGACAACGCTTTGGCCGAGTCCATCAACGGTCTGTACAAGACCGAACTCGTCAAACCGCGCGGGCCGTGGCGCACCGCTGACGCCGTCGAGTACGCCACCGCCGAGTGGGTCGACTGGTTCAACCATCGCCGCCTGTACGAGTACTGCGGACCTGCGTCACTTGGGGGCCAGGCTCGAACAGTTGCAGGTCGAGCTCGGCAGGCACGCCGTTGGCGGCGAACAGGCGCGTGCCTTGGCCGAGCAATACTGGGACCTGGTGCAGCATGAGGACGTCGATGAGGTCGGCCCTCAGGAACTGCTGGATGATGCTGGCGCTTCCCATGATCACCACGCTCCCGGAGTTGGCCCGCTGGCGAGCGTGGGCGAGTATCTCTTGGGCGCTGCCGCTGATAAAGGTGAAGAGGGCGCCATTGCGTTGAACCGGGTCGCGCTGTTCGTGGGTGACGACGACGACGGGGGAGGAGAAGACGTCGTCGTCTCCCCACGGCTCCTGGCCAGCGTCGAGGGTCGTACGGCCGAAGACCACGACGCCAGCGCGGCGAAACTCGGCGATGAGGTGGTCGTTGTAACCGTTCTCCGCGTTGCTGTCGAAGTCGTACATCCACCGGTGCAGGCGGCGCAGATCGTTACCAGGCCCGGAAGAGAACCCGTCGATCGAGACCGAGGCAAAGGCGATGACGTGGTCCGTGACGTCCTTTGGATGTAGTGGCTGAAGTGGTGGGCTGGGCCGGACCCCGCGCGGTGACCGCTTAATCACTCCGGCCGCCTACGTCCGTCGGCAGGATAACAAGATGACGATTGACGCGGGTCAGGACCCGGGGCTGCGCACCAAGCTCGCGCTTCGCGGGCGACAAGTCAGGTCCGGGACCGGCGAGGCCGTCCAGGGTGTTTAGCGCGGTGGCCATGAATCCGTCTCGGGGATGGTCTACGTGGTGGCAGAGGTGGTCTGCGGCGCCGTCGCGGGTCGCCGCACCAGGATGCCGAGAGCACCATGGTGTAGCTGATCAAGAGACTGTGAGGATGTAGCCGGTGTTCACGCTCCCGCTCCAGGGCTGGTCTCCTCGGCCTCGGCCCAGGTGGGTTGGACAGGGGCGGGCGGTCGGTCGTCGAGGGGAGCATGCGTATCGGGCATGGCACGAGCGTGGCCTGTGCGGTCGGTCGCCCGTAGGGACATTGATCCCATGCTGGGACGGACCTTCGTGCTCTGCGCCCGAACGGGATGGGTCCGGGTGAGGTCAGCCCGGCGGGACATTGGTACCACACAACCAGGGACAGTCTCCCCTGATCACACGGTGTCGGCGATCGTAGCGTCGAAGCTATACCGGCCTGATCAAGGAGATGTGATGAGTTCGCTTCGACCCGTGCCCACCAGCGTCCGGCGGAGGGTTCCATGGATCGTGGACCTGGCCTCGGTCGTGGCGGCTGCTGTGTGTGCTCTCGTCACCTGGTTCTTCGTCGTCAAGCTACCGGGTGTGGACCTCACGGTTGAGGTCGGCGGTGATCGTCAGGTGGTGAGTGTGGGGGACATCGTGTTCGCGGCGCTGGTCTCTGCTGCAGCTGGATTCGGCCTCTTGCGGTTCCTGGAGCGACTCATGGACCGGCCGCTGCGGCTATGGTCGGTCATTGCGGTGCTGGTTGCTGTCGCGTCGATGCTCGGCGCTGGTAGTGCGCTCACCACGTCCTCGGCGGTAGCCCTGATGTCGTTGCACTCCGTTGTTGCGGCGGTGGTCATCGTCGCCGCCTGGCGCAGCCGTTCCTGACATCCGGGAGTTCTGGTCGTGGGCGCTGTGTCCCTGGTTCGGGTAGCGCTGGGGCCGACATATCGTGACGTCATGAGACGAGGTGGTGTCGTCGCGCTGCGCAACGCCGCCGTCCTGATTTGGGTGCCGGTCCTCATGGCGAAGCCGCTTCTGGATGCTCCCGCGGGGTTGCTCGCGGGCGTGCTGAACGTGCTCATGGTCCTCTTCGCTGCTGGAGCGTGTGTCCTCGCCGTTCTGGACAGCTGGCCTTCGCCGACGTCAAGGGCGAACTGGGCCTGGTTGGCGCTGGCTGTGACCGTGCTGGCGGGTTCGTGGATGTGGAGCGCCTGGTCGCCGGTGTGGCTCCTGGTGGCCATG
>NZ_JOEE01000025.1 GCF_000720925.1 Phycicoccus jejuensis
TCCCTCTGCGGTTAGCCGCGCAGTGCGCAGGCGCTGATCAGTGGATCGGTCACGGACGATCACGCCTCGAGCGGCCAGGTCGTTGAGGTGACGACCAAGCCTCGTGGGATCCCGGCGGATCCGCGCCGACAACTCGGACTGACTCACCGCACCCGCGTGCCAAGGGTCGACATGATCGCGTACTCCCACATCGACAGGCCGAGCTCGTCGAGAATCGGGGCCTCCAGCGCGGCGATGCGTGGAAGAACACAGGCGAGGAGCTCACCCAGGTCGGCACATGCCGGTGGGCCACCGGTCACCCCGTCACCCCGTCACCCATCGACACCATCACCCGCAATCGTGTACCGCGGTAGATGAACTCTTGGGCCCCAACGAGGAGGGAGTCCTCTATGGACGCCTCCATCCTGCACGCTGCGACGGAGGACTTCGCCAACTACTGGTCCGAAGTGACCGTCGGCGATCTCAGCTCTCCGGTACCCGGTACCGCCGGCGACATCGGGGACCTGTACTGCGCCACCCTCGCCGCCTACCGTCTGGCCACGGCGAGCATCGCCGGAAGCGCTCCCCGTCGCTGGCATGCACACTGAGCGATCACCTCCTTCTCCCCGAAGCCGCCAACCTCCTCGGCGGCGGGTTCGAAGACGGATACCGATGTTCGGCGGCACCCATGCTGACCGCGCTCGAGCAGTACCCGGCCCGCTCTGGTCGTGAGATGGACGACCGGAACGGCATCGACACCGTCGAGCAGGTGGAGGCCTCGATGACGGCACTCACAGCACGCGGCACAGCCGCCCTGGCCCGGGCGCTCGGGTTCACTTCCGTGAGCGGGGAGCGAGACGCGCTCGTGCTCGTCGACGAGCGGGGCTCACCATGAGCTGCGCAGGTGAGGGGCGGCGTCGCCCATCGCAGCACCCGTCCCGCCCCCAAGACGACGGCGTCCTGAGGTCCGTGTCGGACTTGGCACACACCTTCGGCTCAGGACGCGGTAACAGTGTCCAGCACACCGAGGACGAGCACAGAGACCAAGCTGGTTGGAGACCGCGCGCCAGCAGACGGCTCACTGGTGCCGCGGCTTCAGAAAATCACGGCGACGGTCCACGAAGTCTGGGCCAGAATGCCTCGGGGCTCTCGAAACCGAGCCAATGAGAAGCTTGAATGATGGTGCTCACGTCGGTACGCCTCGACTCCGCGCCGCGCGCCCACGAACTCCTCCAGGTGGGCTCGCGCACGCCAGACCATCGCGCGTGTCATCGCTGACCACCTCCGCCCCCGCGGACTGCTCACCTCTGCGTACAAACGCACCATCATCCGCTGGCACCGGATTCCCTTCCCACGGCTACGTTGCGTCGGACCATGGAGCTCTCTGCAGATCGACCTCACCAACGCATTACTGCCGCAACTGGACTGGACGAGCTGCTCGATCGGCCACGCGTCTTTCGACGGGGCGACCTTCACCAGCAGCGCGCGGTTCGACGGGGCGACCTTCACCAGCACCGCGTCCTTCGACGGGGCGACCTTCACCAGCACCGCGCGGTTCGACGGGGCGACCTTCACCAGCAGCGCGCGGTTCGACGGGGCGACCTTCACCAGCACCGCGTCCTTCGACGGGGCGACCTTCACCAGCACCGCGTCCTTCGACAACGCGACCGTCACCCGCGACGCGTCCTTCGACGGGGCGACCTTCACCAGCACTGCGCGGTTCGACAACGCGACCTTCACCCGCGACGCGTCATTCCTCGGCGCGACCTTCACCAGCACCGCGTCCTTCGACAACGCGACCGTCACCCGCGACGCGTGGTTCGCCTACGCGACCTTCACCCGCGACGTGCGGTTCGTCTACGCGACCTTCAGGGAAGATGCGGCGTTCTCCCACGCGACCTTCACCCGCGACACGCGATTCGACAACGCGACCTTCACCCGCGACACGCGATTCGACAACGCGACCTTCACCGGCGACGCGCGATTCGACAACGCGACCTTCACCGGCGACGCGTGGTTCGCCTACGCGACCTTCACTCGCGACACGCGATTCGACAACGCGACCTTCACCCGCGACACGCGATTCGACAGCGCGACCTTCAATGGGCAGGCCAAGTTTGCGGGGGCCAGGTGCGCTGGCCAGGTGCACGGTTTGCCGGATGGGTTCTGGCCCGAGA
>NZ_JOEE01000026.1 GCF_000720925.1 Phycicoccus jejuensis
GGACGACCCGTCCTCGTCACCATCCACCCAGGTGGACGACCCATGAACACCTCCACGATCGAGGTGTTGCGACGACCAGTTGAATCCGCCCAGTACACCTCCTGGGTCTTCGGCCACCGCCTGCGCGACGCCGGCCTGCCCGGGTCGATGGGCCGGGTCGCCTCCAGCGTGGACAACGCCCTCATCGAGTCGTTCTGGTCCACCATGCAGCGCGAGCTCCTCGACCGCCACGACTGGCCCTCACGAGTCGAACTCGCTGCCGCGATCTTCGAATGGATCGAAGGCTGGTACAACCCCCGCCGACGGCACTCCACCCTCGGCTACCTGTCCCCGCACGAGTACGAAGCCCTTCACACCGCCGCCATCACCGCGGCATGATCACCACACCGAAACTGTCCGGGAAACCGGGTCAGGCTCCCGGGGGCGGTGGGGTTCTCTCTCTTCTTGGTCCTCGGCCTGCAGGTGGGTCGGACGGTTGCCAACCTCATCGCCGGCAACGGACTCGAGTTCGCGGCCCGCGAAGACCTGTTCACTTCCATCGGCGGGTTGGTGGAAGGGGACGCAGCCGCGGGTCTCCCCGGCCTCGGCCACCCCGCCAGCACGACCCTGCTGTGGAGCTGCATCGCAGTCGTCGACGTGATGGTCTTCATCGGCGGCGGGTGGGCGACGAAGTGGGTGATCGACCGGTGGGGGCCCGGGCGGCTGCAGGGCATGGCGACTCCCTCGCAGGCCGAGGCGTTACTGGGCGTATCCCGGCTGCGCCGACAGGCGAAGGTGATCCGGCCCGACCTCTACGGCGGGAGAAGGGAACAGCGGCGATGATGCGGCTGCGCCCGAGCGAGGTTGGGTGGCACCTGGGGCGTTCCTGGCAGCCGCGAGCCGGTGAGCTCTGGGTGCCGTGGGACCGCACTGCCGGCGTCATCGGGCCGCAGGGATCAGGCAAGACCCTCGATCTCCTCGCTCCAGCTCTCATCGCCGCCCCAGGCGCAGCTCTGACCACCCTCACCAAGGTCGACGACCTTCTGCTCACATTCACCGCCCGCTCGAGCGGCGACCGGCCGGCGGTCGTCCTTGACCCGTTCGGTCTCGTCCCCGGAATCCCCGAGGTTGTCTGGGATCCCATCCGCGGCTGTGTCGACCCGCTCGTCGCCGAGAGGCGAGCCAAGGCCTTCACCGCCGGCACCGTCAAGGGAGCTGTCGCTGGAGGTCACGGCGACGACGCGGCCCGCTTCTATGCGGCTGAAGCGGCCAAGGTCCTCCAGGGCTACTTCCACGCCGCGGCGCTGACCGGCCGCACGCTCGAGCACGTCCTGTCGTGGGTGGCCAACCCGCTGGCCGCGACCGAACCACTCGAGATCCTGCGCCATCACCCGCACGCTGCCTCGTTCTGGGCTGGCCTGCTCCACGGGGCCCTTCACGGCGACGACCGCACCGCTGGCAACACGATCACCACGGTGCAGCAGTCCATGTCTCTCTTCTTTCAGGAGGACATCCGCCAGCGGTGCGTGCCCGCTCCCGGCAGGCCCGCTACCGACGTCGTCGACGTCATCGCCCGCGGCGGCACGTTCTACCTCTTGGGGCGGGAGGACCCCTACGCCTCGGCCTCACCGTTGATGACGGCGTTCACCGAGCACGTCCTCGACACCGCGCTGCAGGTCGCGAACACCTCTTCGTGGGGTCGGCTCTGCCCGCCCTTCCACGCCATCCTCGACGAGCTGCCCTCCACCGCGCCGCTGCCGACCCTGCGCACCCGTATGGCTAACGAGCGGGCCCTGGGCATCT
>NZ_JOEE01000027.1 GCF_000720925.1 Phycicoccus jejuensis
CCTTACAAGGATCGCATCACCATGAAGAAGCAGAACGCCAAGAAGCAGAAGGTCGACCACGTCGGCAAGATGCTCAAGGACAAGGCCGACCAGAAGGCGCAGATCGCAGCGCGCGTCGCGCCCGAAGCGCCGAAGAAGAACGAGGTCAAGAAGGTCTATGCGCTCGGGTCTCCCGGCCATAACCGCAAGGTGCTCGGTGTGACGCTGACCGAAGTCAAGCGCCGCATCAATGAAGAGACGGCCATCGTCAAGGTCGCACTCGACGCGAACGGTGACCCGACCGGCGAAAGCTCGACCTTCAACTATCGCGACACCGCCGCCTGCACCAAGCGCCGCCGCGAATACACGCGCCGCAACCTGATCGGCCGCAGCTCGAAGACGGCGAAGCAGCGTCGCAAGAACAACCACGTCTCGGCGGTCGGCACCAGGGGCACCAAGCCGTCGAAGAAGAACAGCGCGAAGGGTGCCCCCTCCACGTCGGCGAAGAAGGCGGCCTGATCCATGCGCCAGTACACACGCGAAGTGAGCACCGATCTCGGTGCCAAGATCACCATCCGCATCGAAGCGGACAACAACCAGGCCGTCGTCCTGAAGGACGATGATCTCGGGTACTCGACCACGCTCGACCCGAAAGCCGCCAACCAGCTCGGGCAACACCTGATCCAAGCTGCGCGGATCGCCGCCATCAACGTCCTCGATCCTCCGGCACAGCGCACCGTCCGCGACGGCGCTGGCATGTTGGACGTGCGCCTGGGGACCGATCAATGATGATGATCGACCGCAAGACCTTCGACGCACTCGCGGCGCTGACGGCCCACCCCAAGGCGTTCTTCAGCCTCCAACAGTTGCTCGACCACCTGGCCGCGCATCCCGACGAGAACCCGCTGGTCTACGCGAACGCGGTCAAGCTGCAACTCGACGTTCAGGCCGCGCTCGAAACGTACCTCGAAGGGCGCAAGCAGCTCGGCCTGCGCAACGTCATGGAAGGTCTCGTCGTCGGAGCCGGTGCGCTCGCTATGGCGGTCGGCCGGACCACCCAGGACGTGCCCATGCCGGACCAAGACGTTGCCGCGTCGCTGGCCCACCACTGCGTCACCTGCTTCGGGCAGAACCTTCACGTTTCGTGGAAGGCCCCGCAGTGGTCGACGAGACCCACCCACGAACCTCCGCACTCCACCAACTGAAAGCATCCCATGTCTCTCCACCCTTCCGATCAATACACCCAAGACCTGAAGACGCGCCGCATGTTCGCCTCGATCACCGAGAACATGCAGAACATGGAGAAGCAGGTCGGCGATCTGCTCGCTCTCGCGTCCGGCATGCGCAACACTCTCGGCACCGCCGCGCTGTTGCTCGCGCAGATCGAAGCGAACTACGTGAACGGTTGCGCCGAACGTCGCAGGGTCGACGCGTTGGCGATGGAGTTGCAGACGCGGCTCGCCGATCTCACCGGCAAGACGGCCGCCGCGCTCGTTACGGGTTACGCCGAACACAAGTCGTTCAGCGATAGGCTCTCAGGCGTTCAGACACAGGCGGACAGGATCGCGAACGACCGCTTCGTCAAAGACGACGAGAAGGGCGGCCCGTTGCCCGGCGTCGAATATGTGGGCCTCGAATGGTTCATGACCAAGCTGTCGATGTCGCGCAAGGTCGTCGAGAACCGGATCACCAACGGCGCGCTGCCGGAGCACGATGCGGTCGACGACACCGGCCAGGGC
>NZ_JOEE01000028.1 GCF_000720925.1 Phycicoccus jejuensis
GGGCGGATTCAACTGGTCGTCGCAACACCTCGATCGTGGAGGTGTTCATGGGTCGTCCACCTGGGTGGATGGTGACGAGGACGGGTCGTCCGGCGATGCGTTCGCCGGGAAGGCCCCCGATCCGGCGGGATATCGAGCGTCAGTTCTGGCTGGAGATCGCTGGGGGCGCAACCAGCGAGGCGGCCGCGATCGCCTGCGGCGTGTCTGGCGCCGAGGGCAGCCGCTGGTTCCGGGAGCGTGGCGGCATGCCGTCGATACAGCTTGTGGGGTTGTCCGGGAGGTACCTGTCGTTCGCGGAGCGGGAGGAGATCGCGATCTGTCGTGGGCGGGGTGCCGGAGTGCGGGAGATCGCGCGCCAGCTGGGACGGTCACCGTCGACGATCTCGCGCGAGCTGCGGCGTAACGCGGCCACGCGATCAGGCCGGCTGGAGTATCGCGCGGGGGTGGCGCAATGGAAGGCCGAACTGGTCGCCCGCCGCCCGAAGACCGCCAAGCTGGTCGAGAACCCCAGGCTGCGCGAGTACGTCCAGGACCGGCTCGCGGGGGTGATCCGTGCAGCCGACGGCACCGTGATAGCCGGGCCGGCGCTCAAACCGTGGAAGGGCCTGAACCAGGCCCGCCGCTCCGACCGGCGCTGGAGTACCGCGTGGAGCCCCGAACAGATCGCCGCCCGGCTGCCGGTGGACTTCCCCGATGATGAGTCCATGCGGATCAGCCACGAGGCGATCTACCAGGCGCTCTACGTACAGGGCCGGGGCGCCCTGAAACGAGAGCTGGTGACCTGCCTGCGAACTGGACGAGCGCTGCGGGTCCCTCGAGCCCGGGCCCGCAACCGCCCCAGCGGTCACGTCAGCAGCGACGTGGTGATCAGCGAGCGTCCGGCCGAGGTCGAGGACCGTGCCGTCCCGGGACACTGGGAAGGAGACCTGATCATCGGCCTGAACCGCTCCGCGATCGGGACGCTGGTCGAGCGCTCGACCCGGTTCGCGCTGCTCATCCACCTCCCGCGGCTGGAGGGCTACGGCACCGAACCCAGGGTCAAGAACGGACCCGCACTCGGCGGGTACGGCGCCGAGGCGATGCGCGAGGCCCTCGCCGCGAAGATCATCACCTTGCCCGAGCACCTGCGACGCTCGATCACCTGGGACCGTGGCAAGGAGCTCGCACAGCACGCCCGGTTCACCATCGACACCGGCGTGAAGGTCTACTTCGCCGACCCACACTCCCCCTGGCAGCGTGGAACCAACGAGAACACCAACGGCCTCCTGCGCCAGTACTTCCCCAAGGGCACCGACCTCGCCCGGTGGAACGCCGAAGAGATCGACGCCGTCGCTACCGCCCTGAACCAAAGGCCCCGCAAGACCCTCGGATGGAAGACACCCGCCGAAGCCCTCGACGAGCTACTGTCCCAACATCATTCAGTCGGTGTTGCGACCACCGGTTGAGTCCGGTC
>NZ_JOEE01000029.1 GCF_000720925.1 Phycicoccus jejuensis
TCCCAGTTCCGAGCGCGGAAGTACGTCCACACCCTGCACCGTCACGACATGGTCGGCTCGATGGGCCGGGTCGCCTCCTCCGCGGACAACGCCGCCATGGAGATGCTCCTATCGGTGTCAAGCGGTCATGGGAGCCGCTT
Organism: Phycicoccus jejuensis; assembly: GCF_000720925.1. Taxonomy (GTDB): domain Bacteria; phylum Actinomycetota; class Actinomycetes; order Actinomycetales; family Dermatophilaceae; genus Phycicoccus; species Phycicoccus jejuensis. The sequence continues at coordinate 141 of NZ_JOEE01000029.1, forward strand.
CGAGGAGTCGGAAGAGGTGTCGGGCGTAGTAGCGCTTGAGGCAGCGCATCGCTTCTCGTTTGGTCCTGCCCTCGCTGACCCGGCGGGCGATGTAGTCCTTGGTTGGCTGGTGGTGCTTGGCTCGGGCGAGAATGACGGTGTGCAGCTCCCGGTTGAGCTGGCGGTCACCGCCGCGGGAGAGCCGGTGTCGGGTCTGGGTCTGTCCCGATGTCGCTTCCAATGGAGCGACGCCGCCGAGTCTGGCGAACGCTGCCTCATCGCGGCACCGGCCAGGGTGTGACCAGGACACCAGGATCTGTGCTGCCATCAGGACACCAATGCCTGGCTCTTCGAGCAGAGCAGGGGCCATCGAGCGCACCAACGGAATCATCGCCGACTCGAGTTCGCGGCATTCATTGGTGAGCTGCCGGACTCTGTTCGCCGTGCTGCGCAAGGACAGTTTCGTGGCTGCGTATTCGGGGTCGGTCGCGGTGTCAGGACGTAGCCGTTGGCAGCGACCCACCAAGTCCATCAGTGGTCGACCGCGGAGTTCTTCCCGCAGGTCAACTGGGGCGGTCACCACCAGCGCCTTCATGACGTTGATGGCCGCGACGCGGGCGAGTTTCGCGCTGTCGCGTGCGGTGATGAGCGTCCGCAGCCCTTCCCGGGCGCCGCGGGATCGCGGAGTTGCCCATGTCTTACGGCCCAGGATCTCGCGTGCTGCACCCACGGCATCGAGCGAGTCGGACTTCGCGCCGTCTTTCGAGGGGCGAGCGCTGGGGTGGTCGAACTCGATGACGAACTCGCCCATGGACGTCAGGACGGCCGCTAAGCCTGCCCCATAGCTTCCGGTGGACTCGATGGACCAGGCGCGTCGGCCCGCGGCAGTATGCGCCGCCGCCCAGCGCATGGCTTGCCCGTAGCCCCGCGACGTCGTGGCGAACACCTTTGTGGCCAGCTCGCCTGGGTCCTTGAGCACACGACGGCTGCGGTGATGCGGTCCCTGTCGGGGTCGACGCCGATGACGTGGTCGACGAGATCTGCCAGTGCCATGTCCTGCTCCCTTCACTGCGACTTCCGTGGACTCCGCCGAGAAGGTGAGGCAGGACTGTGATGGGTCACCCGAAGGGACAAGCTCCTAATCAAGCCATCGAGGTCGGCGGTGCGGCTGGCGGACATATCTCTCAATGAAGACACCGGCGGGGTCGGTCATTCTGTGGGTCACGTCAGCCGGCACCACCTTGCCGCGCAGCATGCCGGAAGTCTCACAGTC
>NZ_JOEE01000030.1 GCF_000720925.1 Phycicoccus jejuensis
GTGCGGTGCTGGGGGTTCGGTGGTGCGGTTGGCGCCGTCGGGGCCGTGCCAGGTGACGGTGCCGTCGGGGGCGAGGTGGGGTCGCCACCGGCTCTGTTGCTTGAAGCGGTGGTGGCGCCGGCAGAGGTCCTCCAACCCGGTCGGGCTGGTCTGGCCGACGGGCCATGGCCGGACGTGGTCGAGGTCGCAGTGCACGGCGGGTCTGGTGCAGCCCCACATCCGGCACGTCCCGTCCCGCGTCTTGACGAACTCGCTGATCGCCTTCGGTGGCTTGTACGCGGCAGTGGTGAGGGAGGCCAGGGTCCCGGTGTCGGCCTCGAGGACGGCGCGGGCCACCTCGAGCGGCAGGACCTTGAAGAGGTTGGCGAGGGTGGCGGGGTCGACCCAGCCCAGACCCGGCAGCTGCGTCCCCGACACCGCGTACCCCGGCGACACGACCGCTTGCGTGTAGGCGAGGTCGCCGTCGAGCTCGGCCGGCTCCTCCAGCCAGGACAGCTCCTCGCGCGAGTCCGGGTCGAGGTCGCCGTACCGGACGACCTCCCCGGTCGTGGCGTCGATGAGGGTGTCCTCGTCGTCCCACTCCACCCGGAACCTCGTCCCGCACTGCTCCTCGGGTGCGGGCCGGTCGGTCACGACCGGCACCCCGAGGGTGACCTGCGCGCTGACCTTGACGTTGCGCAGCACGAGGTCGGCCAGCGCGTCCGCCCGCGACTCCGGCACCGACAGCGCGCCGTCGCTCTGCCGGTAGTCACCGGCCAGCTCCTCCACCGCCGCCCACATCGCCGAGGACGTCGCCGTCGGCACGGACGCGAACCAGTCGCTCAGCCCGTCCTCCCCGGGCCGGACCTCCACGCACCGGCCCCGCTTCCGCAGCGCCACGTGCGCCGCGACCTGGTCCGCCGCCACCCGCGTCGCGACCCGCCGCGCCTCACCCGCGACCCGCGCCGGGTCCATCCCCGCCAACCGGGGCGCCAGCGCCGCATCCACCTTCCAGCAGGCCTCGGCGTCCAGCCCGGCGCACGCGTCGACCACCTTCTGCACGTTCACCACGGCCACCTCGCCCGCGACGAGCAGCTCGCGCACCCGCGGGAACCGCTCACCCAGCGCCGCACCCAACGCCGCCTTCCGGCCCGCGACCCCCTCGGTCAGCCCCGTCGCGAGCGACATCCGCGTCGAGGCCATCGCGTCGACGAACCCCACCGGGTGCACCCGCTCCCACGAGCCCGAGCGCACCGTCGTCTCCACCC
>NZ_JOEE01000031.1 GCF_000720925.1 Phycicoccus jejuensis
AGCCGAGAGCGAACGGCGGAGACTCGTTGACCAGGTCGGTCACGGCCCAGGTCGCGACGCCGAGCGCGGGGGGTCGCCGCACCGGGACTGCCGAGAGCAACATGGCGAGGCTGATCAAGAGGACGGTGACGACGTATCCGGCGTTCACGTTCCCGCTCCAAGCCTGATCTCCCCGGCCCGGGCGGGTCGAATAGGGACGCACGGCCAGTCATCGTGGGAAGCGCGCGGATCGGGCATGGCACGAGCGTGGCCTGTGCGGTCGGTCGCCGGTAGGGACGTTGATCCCATGCTGGGAGGGACCTTCGTGCTCTGCGCTCGGACGGGATCGGTCCGGGTCAGCCCGGGCGGGACATCGGTACCCCACAACGCGGGACAGTCTCCCCTGATCACACGGTGTCGGCGATCGTAGCGTCGAGGCCATACCCGGCCTGATTAAGGAGATGTGTGATGAGTTCGCTTCGACCCGTGCCCACCAGCGTCCGGCGGAGGGTCCCGTGGATCGTGGACCTGGCCGCGGTTGTGGCGGCTGCTGTATGTGCTCTCGTCACCTGGTTCTTCGTCGTCAAGCTACCGGGTGTCGACCTCACGGTTGAGGTCGGCGGTGATCGTCAGGTGGTGAGTGTGGGGGACATCGTGTTCGCGGCGCTGGTCTCTGCTGCGTCTGGATTCGGGCTCTTGCGGTTTCTGGAGCGACGCGTGGACCGGCCGTTGCGGCTTTGGTCGGTCATTGCGGTGCTGGTTGCTGTCGCGTCGATGCTCGGCGCTGGTAGTGCGCTCACCACGTCCTCGGCGGTGGGCCTGATGTCGTTGCACTCCGTTGTTGCGGCGGTGGTCATCGTCGCCGCCTGGCGCAGTCGATCCTGACATCCGGGAGTTCTGGTCGTGGGCGCTGTGTCCCTGGTTCGGGTAGCGCTGGGGCCGCCATATCGTGACGTCATGAGACGAGGTGGTGTCGCAGCGCAGCGCAACGCCGCCGTCTTGATTTGGGTGCCGGTCCTCATGGCGAAGCCGCTTCTGGATGCTCCCGCGGGGGTGCTCGCGGGCGTGCTGAACGTGGTCATGGTCCTCTCCGCTGCTGGAGCGTGTGTCCTCGCTGTTCTGGACAGCTGGCCTTCGCCGACCTCAAGGGCGAACTGGGCCTGGTTGGCGCTGGCTGTGACCGTGCTGGCGGGTTCGTGGATGTGGAGCGCCTGGTCGCCGGTGTGGCTCCTGGTGGCCATG
>NZ_JOEE01000032.1 GCF_000720925.1 Phycicoccus jejuensis
TGCTCTCGGCAGTCCCGGTGCGGCGACCCCCCGCGCTCGGCGTCGCGACCTGGGCCGTGACCGACCTGGTCAACGAGTCTCCGCCGTTCGCTCTCGGCTACCTGCTGCTTGCCTCGATCCCGCCCCTGCTGGACGACCATGGCCGGACATCCGCACTGCCGTGGCTGGCCGTGGGCGGCACGAGCATGCTGCTCAGCCCGATCCTGCTCCGCCGCGCGTCCCTTGCCCGTGGGGTTCTCCAGACAGCGCTTCGCGACACCCTTGGTCCCGTCCCGGCCGGCATCCAAGACGGGTGGCGCCGACATCTGCCGTGGGTCCGGATCGTCATCGCGCCTCTCCCCATCCTGCCTGCCGGAGTCCGTTGCCGCCGCGGCCAGCGTTACGGCCCGCATCGTCGCCACCGCCTCGACATCTACTCCAACCGGCAGATCCGCAGCGGTCGTCGCCCAGTCCTCATCCACCTTCACGGCGGCGGCTTCCGGTCGGGACGGAAGAGTCTCTACGCGCGGCCCATGCTGCATGCGTTCGCCCGCCACGGCTGGCTGTGCATCAGCGCCAGCTACCGCCTGCGCCCGGCCTCCTACGCCGACATGCTCGCCGACGCCCACACCGTCGTCGCGTGGGTCAAGCAGCACGCCGACGACCTCGGCGCAGACCCCGAGGTGGTCATCCTCGCCGGCAGCTCAGCCGGCGCGCACCTCGCCGTGACAGCGGCACTGACCCCGCGGACAACCTCTGGCGCCGACACGACCGTGGCAGCCGCCATCGGTCTCTACGGCTACTACGGTCCCGTGGACCGGACCGGCAACAACCCCTCACGTCCGGCGGCGTACGCCCACCCTGGCGCACCACCGATCATGCTCGTCCACGGCGCCCAGGACACCCTCGTCCCAGCGGGCCTGCAGACCGACCTCGTGGCCCGGTTGCGGTCCATCTCACGCAACCCCGTCGTCTACGCCGAGCTCCCCGGCGCCCAGCACACCTTCGATCTCCTCCACTCCCTGAGGTTCGAGCTGGTCATCGAGGCGCTCTGGGACTTCGCCGGCTGGGTACGCGCCCGAGCGAGACCGACGCTCAGCGACCCGACATCTTCGATGGCGGAGAGTCAGAAGGACTCATGACGTCAA
>NZ_JOEE01000033.1 GCF_000720925.1 Phycicoccus jejuensis
CAGTCCAGAACCTCGCCGGTGTCGACATCGATGCGGTAACCGTCAACCAGCTGTAGCCGAGCGCCTAATGGTGCGCCGGCGGGCGGGTCGCGGTCGAGTGTGTGGAGATCCAGTTCGAAGATCCGGGAACGCTCGTCGGCCGCCGGCTGTGCGATGTGGCGAGCGTGGCGTCCTTGGGCAGGCCAGGGCTGGTGCTCGTTGTCCTCGCAGTGACTTTTGAGACGTTGGCGCATCCTGTCGACGAACGCAGGGAGGGCGTAGCGGTGCCACTCTTCCAGCGGTTCCCCGGTGAGGGCGCGGCCAGCACGCCAGCGGAGGTCTGCGATGACGGCGACCTCGTGGACGAGGTGGGGGTGCCTGGGCCAGCAGGGTGGCACCATCGCCGCGGTGTCCCACGTGTACTCGCGGTTCATCCAGGCGACGACCCGCTCGAGCCAGTCCCAGATCTCCGCGCGCAGCTCCGGATCGATGCAGCTGGGCGGGTCCCAGGGGCGCGCAAGCTGGGCCGGGTCGCCGAGTGCGGCCTTTTGCTCGTCCTCGCCGTGGAGGGCGACATGCAACTCTCGATAGGCGTGCTCGATGCCGCGCCCGGGGCGAGGAAATTCTTCGATGACGGGTCGGGGCTGAACTTGACGGCCGTGGTCTGGGCGCTCGGTCACAGTGACCCACCGTCGTGGTTGTCGACGAGCCCCCGGCGGCGCGCCTCGACGAGGGCGGCGATGGCTCGGGCTTCCGGGTCGACGTCGTGAGAGCGGCCGGTCGCGATGGTGTCCCGTAGCCGCTTCTGGTTCTCGAGGAGCTGCTGACCAGGCTTGCCGTCGATGCAAAGGTTGAGGCGAGCGACGATCGGGGCGCCGTTCTCGGAGAGTACGAGGGCGTGCCGTTCCTTCATCTGGCGGATCTCGGCGCCGGTCAGGATGGGGATGTCGTCAGCGGAGACCTGGCGGCCACCCATCTGCCCTGACTGCGGATGGCGTGGAAGGGCGGGCAGA
>NZ_JOEE01000034.1 GCF_000720925.1 Phycicoccus jejuensis
AGCCGAGAGCGAACGGCGGAGACTCGTTGACCAGGTCGGTCACGGCCCAGGTCGCGACGCCGAGCGCGGGGGGTCGCCGCACCGGGACTGCCGAGAGCACCATGGCGAGGCTGATCAAGAGGACGGTGACGACGTATCCGGCGTTCACGTTCCCGCTCCAAGCCTGATCTCCCCGGCCCGGGCGGGTCGAACAGGGACGCACGGCCAGTCATCGTGGGAAGCGCGCGGATCGGGCATGGCACGAGCGTGGCCTGTGCGGTCGGTCGCCGGTAGAGACGTTGATCCCATGCTGGAAGGGACCTTCGTGCGCTGCGCCCGGACGGGATCGGTCCGGGTCAGCCCGGGCGGGACATCGGTACCGCACAACGCGGGACAGTCTCGTCGGCGATGAATCGATACCCAAGCCCCGGGGTCGTCCTGGTAGAGCTCGAACGCCCGCTCGTGGTGTAGGTGTTGAGCAGCTCCCGCTGGCTGACCAAGCGCGTCGCGCTCGAGCAGGTCGCGCGCTCTGAGGAACCAGGCAGCCCGCAGTACACCGCGACAGGGATGTCGTCGGTGGACAGGTCCACGACCAGCGGTAGGTCTGTAATGGATCTCGGCCGGCCTGAGGTTGGCTCCGAGGCTGGGCCTCGACCGGCGGCAGTGACCCAGGCGTATGTCTGCCCCTCCATCAGCGTGGTGTCATTGAAAATGACCCGTCCTGCCGCCGGGCAGACTCCAGCCCCGCCGCGCGAATGACCTGATTAGAAGCCTGTCCACCCTGTCGCCGTTTGCGGCAACGCCGGGCGTGACTCATTACAGATGCGTCTTGCGCGACTGAACCGCCCCGGCATGTCCGGAGACTCCGAACCTTGGGAAGGTTGGAGTCATGCCAGGAGAGACGAGCAGGCGGTACCCGTCTGAGCTGAAGGCGCGG
>NZ_JOEE01000035.1 GCF_000720925.1 Phycicoccus jejuensis
CACCAACAGGACGCGCGGTGGGGAGGTCGCGTTGGAGTCGCTGATGTGCTCGGTTAGCGAAATAGGCGCGCTGTCAGGTGCCGCCGTGCCTCAAGTGGCCGTGGTCATCGATGTGCTTCGTGCCTTCACTGTTGCCCCGTGGGTGTTCGCGCGAGGCGCGGCAACTCTCCGGTTCGCCCGGGACGACATACAGGCCTTGCAGATGAAGTCCATGCTCGGACCGTCTGCGCGCACGATCAAGGATGGGCCGCCGGCCGCCGGTTTTGACCTCGTCAATTCACCGGGTTTCGTCAGGGGCAGCGACCTGACCGGTTGTCACATCATCCAGCGCACCACAAACGGCACGAAAGGCGTGCTGGCCGCTCGTCGTTGTCGGTGGATCTTGTGCGCCAGCTTGGTCAACGCGCGGGCCACCGCACGACACGTCCTTGCCACCGGTGCAAGCCGAGTGGCGTTCGTGATCACGGGGGAGGATGGGACCGCGGATGAGGACTTGGCCTGTGCCGACCTGATCAGGAACGTGATGAGCGGTCCGACCGCAGACGCCGTCCAGGTCCGTCAACGCGTCGTGAGTTCGCCGGCCGCGCGCGCCCTGGACCGTGGGTATAGGGCTGGAATGCGAGGCGTCCATCCCCAGGACGTTGGCATGTGCGCAGACGTGGACCGGTTCGACTTCGCGTTGGTGGCCACGGTCCTCGACGACCATGCGGTCGTCGAGGTCTCACGGTCCACCGTCCCCTTCTCACATCCCGGATGAACCAGTGGCCCTCGTGATCATCTGCGGTGTTCCCGG
>NZ_JOEE01000036.1 GCF_000720925.1 Phycicoccus jejuensis
GTGAGGTCGGTCAGGGGGATGGTGAGGTGGAGGGTGGTGTCGGGGCCGCGGTCGGTGTCGTGGGTGCCGGTGTGCAGGGTGGTGGCGGTGGCACACACGGCGGTCAGGGCTTCGACGCGGCGTTGGCCGGCGGGGCGCAGGTCGGGTTCGCCGGTCTCGTCGTTGGGGGCGGGGGCGGACAGGGGTCCGATGGCGGCTTCGAGGGTGGCGGCCTGTTCGGGGGTCATCCACAGCTGGTACTCGGTCAGGTCCGCGGACTCGATGTGGGGCATCGAGAGGCGGGCGGCGGTGGCTAGGCAGGTGTGGAGGTCCTGCAGGGCGTCGTCGCGGCCGTGCTCGGCGAGCAGCCGGGGTCGCAGGCGGCGCATCACGGCGGGTCCGTGCTCGGCGGCCAGGGCGACCAGCCCGGCGGTCGCGGTGGGGATGGCATTGGGCTGGAGCAGGGGTGCCAGGCGGGTGGTCTCGCGCAGGACGGCGCACCCGGTGTGCGCCTCCACCTCGCCGGTCCGCACGGCGCTCCAGACGACGCCGAGGGGGCTGTCGGGGTCGGGGTCGCGGCGCTGGGTGGGGGTGTCGCCGGCGGCGACGTCGACGACGATCCGGGCCACGGCCGCGGCGCCGGACTGCCGCAGGGAGGGGGCGTGCTGCCGGACCCAGGCGTGGGTGGCGGACCCGGCGACCTCCCCGCGCCGCACGGCCTCCAGCACGACCACGACCCGGGCAGCAGAGGCCCGCGCGGCGACCTCGTCGAGCAGCTCCATCAGCTCACCCAACCCGTCCCCGCACGCT
>NZ_JOEE01000037.1 GCF_000720925.1 Phycicoccus jejuensis
AACAGCAGCTACGCCGGCGCCTCCCAGACCTTCGCCGACGGCGCCAAGGCCAACCTCAACGCCACCCTCAAGAACAACAACGCCTCCCACCGCATCGGCAGCGGCGGCTCCTCGTCCGGGTTCCTCCTGCCCTTCCCCTGCGGCGAGAGCTGGGAGGGCCAGACCCGCAGCAACCACAGCCCGTCGCTCGCGGTCGACTTCAACCACTACCCCGACGACCTCGGCTGGAAGGTGTACGCGTCCGCGCCGGGCACCGTGACGACCGTGGCCAACCTCGGCAACACCTCGTACGGCCGGTACATCGTCATCTCGCACGCCGGCGGCTACAAGACCTACTACGCCCACCTCAGCTCGCAGGACGTCTCGGTCGGGCAGAGCGTCACCGCGAAGACGATGATCGGCCGCGTCGGCAGCACCGGCGGGTCCACCGGCCCGCACCTGCACTACGAACAGCGCCTCAACGGGACCGTCGTCAAGGCCACCTTCAAGGACGGCAGCCCGGCGTACCCGAACAACACGACGACCCTCCAGCGCAAGCAGTCCTGCCCGTGAGCGCCCTGACCCGCGCCCGCTGGGCCGCGGTCGCCGGGGCGGTGGTCGTCGCGACGGGTGTCGTGGCGACCCCCGCCCAGGCGGCCTCCCGCGACGGCGTCTGCGACACCGGAGAGTTCTGCCTCTTCTACAACAGCGACAACGCCGGCGCCGTCAGCGACTTCACCACCTCGATCGCCGACTACGGCACCACCCAGCCCTCCTGCTACGAC
>NZ_JOEE01000038.1 GCF_000720925.1 Phycicoccus jejuensis
GCAAGACCCTCGGATGGAAGACACCCGCCGAAGCCCTCGACGAGCTACTGTCCCAACATCATTCAGTCGGTGTTGCGACCACCGGTTGAGTCCGGTCTGGGAGCCGCGGTCGGCGTGCAGGATCGTGCCGGGTGTCGGGCGGCGTTGCCAGCGGGCCATCTCCAGAGCGTCAACGACGAGCTCGGTGCGGATGTGGTCAGCAATCGACCAGCCCACGATCCGCCGCGAAAAGGCGTCGATCACGGCGCAGCAGTACACCCACCCGTCGCTGGCGCGGTGCTGGGCTTGGGAGGAGCGTCAGCGACGGAGTCGGTGAACCACACCCGATCCGGGGCGTCGGCGGTGAAGACCCGCTGCACGAGGTCCTCGTGGGTGGCCGGTGCTGGTCGGTGTCCTCGCTTGCGGCGGTGGCACACCCCGGCCAAGTCCCGCTCGCGCATCAGGCGGGCCACGCGCTTGCGCCCGCACGCGAGGCCGAGCCCCAGGCGCAGCTCGGCGTGCACCCGCGGGGCGCCGTAGGTGCCACGGGAGTCGGCATGGACGCGCTCGATCGTGACGGCCAGCTCGGCGTCGGCCACCGCCCGCTTGGAGGGCGGGCGGGCGACGGCCTCGTAGTAGCTGGAGCGGGCGATGCCCAGCACCTCGCAGGTCACCGCGACGGGGTAGCCGTCGGCGGCCAGCTCACGGACCAGCGGGGCGC
>NZ_JOEE01000039.1 GCF_000720925.1 Phycicoccus jejuensis
GCATCGCCGGACGACCCGTCCTCGTCACCATCCACCCAGGTGGACGACCCATGAACACCTCCACGATCGAGGTGTTGCGACGACCAGTTGAATCCGCCCTGCGAGCCGCGGTCGGCGTGCAGGATCGTGCCCGGCGCGGGGCGGCGTTGCCAGCGGGCCATATCCAAGGCGTCGACGACGAGCTCGGTGCGGATGTGGTCGGCGATTGACCAGCCCACGACCCGACGGGAGTAGGCGTCGATGACCGCGCAGCAGTACACCCACCCGTCGCTCGCGCGGTGCTGGGTGATGTCGGTGAACCACACCCGGTTCGGAGCGTCGGCGGTGAAGACCCGCTGCACCAGGTCCTCGTGCGTGGCCGGCGCAGGACGGTGCCCGCGCTTGCGGCGGTGGCACACCCCGACCAGCCCGGCCTGGCGCATCAGCCGGGCCACCCGCTTGCGCCCGCACGGGAGGCCGAGCCCCAGGCGTAGCTCGGCGTGCACCCGCGGGGCGCCGTAGGTGCCGCGGGAGTCGGTGTGCACCCGTTCGATCGTGGCGGCCAGCTGCGCGTCAGCCACCGCCCGCTTCGAGGGCGGCCGGCCGACGGCCTCGTAGTAGCTGGAGCGGGCGATGCCCAGCACCTCGCAGGTCACCGCGACGGGGTAGCCGTCGGCGGCCAGCTCACGGACCAGCGGGGCGC
>NZ_JOEE01000040.1 GCF_000720925.1 Phycicoccus jejuensis
TGACCTGCCCTACAGCCTGGTTTCCAGATTCGGTGGTGAGTCTCAGGCGGGTTGGGGTGTCTTCTCGGAGAGTAGTTCGTGCTCGATCGGGGTGCGGTAGCCGAGGGCGGAGTGCCGTCGCTGGCGGTTGTAGAAGATCTCGATGTACTCGAAGATCGCGTTCGAGAGCTCAAGGCGGGTCTTCCACTTCTTGCGGTTGAGCAGCTCGGTCTGCATCGAGGACCAGAACGACTCCATCATGGCGTTGTCGAGGCCGTCGCCGACGCTGCCGAAGGAGGGCATGAGCCCTGCGGAGCGGATTGTCTCGCCGAAGGCCCACGAGGTGAACTGGACTCCGTGGTCGGCGTGGACGATGCCGCCGGGTCCCGGGCGGCGGTTGCGGACGGCCATGTCGAGCGCGTTGATGACCAGGGTGGTGTCCTGGCGGGAGTCGATGGACCAGCCAACGATGCGGCGGCTGAAGGCGTCCAGGACCGCGGCACAGAAGACCTTGCCCTCACGCGTGGGGTGTTCGGTGATGTCGGTGACCCACAGCTCGTTCGGCTGCAGCCGGTGGAACTTGCGGTTGACCAGGTCATCGGAGGTGACGACCCCGCGCATGCGCTTGACCCGCGCCGGGCCTGGGAGGCCGTAGATGCCGGCC
>NZ_JOEE01000041.1 GCF_000720925.1 Phycicoccus jejuensis
TGATCCGCTGGCTGGATGCCGTCCGGAACGGCAACGTGGCAAAGATTCTGGCCGACCACGCCCCGGATTGCGTAATGTTCGATGTCTCGCCTCCCGAGGGAGGCGTCCGCGGCACGGAAGCGTACTCGGCGGCCTGGCGCCCGTTCGTGCAGTGGATGCGTGGCGGCGCTCACTTCGATCCAGAGGAGTTGTTCGTCGAGGCTGGCGACAGCGTTGGTTTCGCTTGGGCCCTCATCAGGTGCGGGACCGATGAGGACCTACAGCGCGATCCGCGCCGGCGCCTGCGTCTGTCGTTCGGCCTGCGCCGCGATGTACAGGGCAGATGGAGCATCGTGCATGAGCACCACTCATTCACCCACAGCTAACGAAGGTCGCGGCGGTCAGAGCCGCAGCATCCTCAATCACGCCGACCTCGCAACGCTATATGCGGCGCATCAGGGTGAGATCTTTCGCCACTGCTACCGGATGACCGGCTCAGCCATTGATGCTGAGGACCTCTGTCAGGATGTGTTCGCCAAAGCGCTGCTGGCAGCGGGCACGTTTGAGGGACGCGCTTCGGCTCGGACCTGGCTCTACCGGATTGCGACGAACAGGTGCCTTGATTTTCTGCGCCATCACGATCGTCGCTCAATACCGGCCGAC
>NZ_JOEE01000042.1 GCF_000720925.1 Phycicoccus jejuensis
GTCGGCCGGTATTGAGCGACGATCGTGATGGCGCAGAAAATCAAGGCACCTGTTCGTCGCAATCCGGTAGAGCCAGGTCCGAGCCGAAGCGCGTCCCTCGAACGTGTCCGCTGCCAGCAGCGCTTTGGCGAACACATCCTGACAGAGGTCCTCAGCATCAATGGCTGAGCCGGTCATCCGGTAGCAGTGGCGAAAGATCTCACCCCGATGCGCGGCGTACAGCGTTGCGAGGTCGGCGTGATTCAGGATGCTGAGGCTCTGACCGTCACGACCTTCGTTAGCTATGGGTGAATGAGTGGTGCTCATGCACGATGCTCCATCTGCCCTGTACATCGCTGCGCAGGCCGAACGACAGACGCAGGCGCCGGCGCGGAGCACGCAGTAGGTCATCATCGGTCCCGCACCTGATGAGTGCCCAAGCGAAACCGACACTGTCTCCAGCCTCGACGAACAACTCCTCTGGATCGAAGTGAGCGCCGTCACGGATCCACTGCACGAACGGGCGCCAGGCCGCCGAGTACGCTTCCGTGCCGCGGACGCCTTCCTCGGGAGGCGAGACATCGAACATTACGCAATCCGGGGCGTGGTCGGCCAGAATCTTTGCCACGTTGCCGTTCCGGACGGCATCCAGCCAGCGGATCA
>NZ_JOEE01000043.1 GCF_000720925.1 Phycicoccus jejuensis
CGTGGCAGCAGTCGCGCAGGAACGGGATCGGGTGGCGCGGGACCTGCACGACGTCCTGGGTCACACGTTGTCGCTGATGGTGGTCAAGGCGGCTGCGGTCCGTCGGCTGATCGAGTCCGATCCCGCTTCGGCCGTCGCCCACGCCGAGGATATCGAGGACGTCGGCCGGTCGGCGCTGTCCAGGGTCCGCCAGACCCTGGACAACGCCACCCGACCCACCTTGAGTCACGAGCTCGCCTCGGCCCGCGAAGCGCTCGAGTCAGCGGGCATCGAGGCCCACCTGTCAATGACCCCGAAGTCTGCCGAGGTCTGCGCGGAACCGTTGGCGTGGGCGCTACGGGAGGGGGTGACCAACGTGCTGGTGCCCGCCGGGTTCACTCTGACTGCGTGGGTTCCCGCCCTTTCCGAGGAGGAGGACTGATGATCCGGATCCTTCTGGCCGAGGACCAGGCGATGATGCGTGGCGCGTTGACGGTGCTGCTGAACCTCGAACCCGACCTGGAGGTCGTGGCCGAGGTCGCCGATGGTGAGAGCATTGTCGATCGGGCCCTGGAGTGCGCCCCCGATGTAGCCGTGCTTGACATCGAGCTGCCGGGCCGCAGCGGTCTGGACGCCGCGGCCGAGCTCGCCGAGCGGGTTCCGCACTGCCGGGTGGTTATCGTGACGACGTTCGCGCGACCCGGGTACGTCCAAAGGGCGATGGCCGTC
>NZ_JOEE01000044.1 GCF_000720925.1 Phycicoccus jejuensis
CGTGGCAGCAGTCGCGCAGGAACGGGATCGGGTGGCGCGGGACCTGCACGACGTCCTGGGTCACACGTTGTCGCTGATGGTGGTCAAGGCGGCTGCGGTTCGCCGGCTGATCGAGTCCGATCCCGCTTCGGCCGTCGCTCACGCTAGCGACATCGAGGACGTCGGCCGGTCGGCGTTGTTCAGGGTCCGTCAGACCCTGGACAACGCCGACCGGCCCACCCTGAGTCAGGAGTTCGCCTTGGCCCGCGAAGCGCTCGAGTCGGCGGGCATCGAGGCCCACCTGTCAATGACCCCGAAGTCTGCCGAGGTCTGCGCGGAACCGTTGGCGTGGGCGCTACGGGAGGGGGTGACCAACGTGCTGTCACATGCACACACCTACCGTGCCCGCCGGGTTCACTCTGACTGCCTGGGTTCCCGTCCTTTCCGAGGAGGAGGACTGATGATCCGGATCCTTCTGGCCGAGGACCAGGCGATGATGCGTGGCGCGTTGACGGTCCTGCTGAACCTCGAGGATGATCTGGAGGTCGTGGCCGAGGTCGCCGACGGCGAGAGCATTGTCGATCGGGCACTGGAGTGCGCCCCCGATGTCGCCGTGCTTGACATCGAGCTGCCGGGCCGAAGCGGTCTTGACGCCGCGGCCGAGCTCGCCGAGCGGGTTCCGCACTGCCGGGTGGTTATCGTGACGACGTTCGCGCGACCCGGGTACGTCCAAAGGGCGATGGCCGTC
>NZ_JOEE01000045.1 GCF_000720925.1 Phycicoccus jejuensis
GGACGACCCGTCCTCGTCACCATCCACCCAGGTGGACGACCCATGAACACCTCCACGATCGAGGTGTTGCGACGACCAGTTGAATCCGCCCAGTACACCGCCATCCGCTACGCCGACCGCCTCGCCGACGCCGGCGCCTTGGCCTCGATCGGCACCGTGGGCGACTCCTACGACAACGCCATGGCCGAGTCGATCATCGGCCTGTACAAGACCGAGTGCGTCCGCCGCGACGGCCCGTTCCGCACGGTCGACGACCTCGAGCTGACGACCCTGTCCTGGGTGCACTGGTTCAACGAGCACCGCCTGCACAGCGCTCTGGGATACCTCCCGCCCGCCGAGTACGAAGAGCACTACTACCGTCGAAACACCCCCCGACAGCAACCGCTACCCGGGAGAACCCGCCCTCCACTAAACCCGGGGCGGTTCAGACCGAGATCCTCATCCAAGCGGCCACATCTCAACCCCACCCGAACGCCGGGAACACCGCAGATGATCACGAGGGCCACTGGTTCATCCGGGATGTGAGAAGGGGACGGTGGACCGTGAGACCTCGACGACCGCATGGTCGTCGAG
>NZ_JOEE01000046.1 GCF_000720925.1 Phycicoccus jejuensis
TGACCTGCCCCCCGGTTTGGTTTCCAGTGGTGGTGGTGAGTCGAGGGCCCAACTGGAAGGCTCCGACAGTGCCTCGTCCATACCCTCCCGAGTTCCGTGCGCGAGCAGTCGCGCTGGTCCGTTCCGGGAAGCAGGTCAAGCAGACCGCCTACGAGCTCGGCATCAGCGCGGGCTGCCTGCACGAGTGGCTCAAGCAGGACCGGATCGACCGCGGCGAGATCACGGGCGTCCCGACGAGCGAGTCCGCCGAGCTGCGCGCCGCTCGGAAGAGGATCCGCGAGCTGGAGCGCGAGCTGGCGATCATCCGACAAGCAGCGACGTTCCTGGCGGAGGACAAGCCGCACCCAAAAGGATTCACCCGGTGATCGACCGACTGGCCGACGCCGGGGTCCCCGTCGACAACAGCTGCACCGTCCTCGGAGTCTCCCGGCAGGGCTACTACCGGTACAAGCGCCGCGCCATGTCCAAGACCGCGCTGCGCCGCCAGTGGCTCACCGGCCTGATCCGAGAGATCCACATCGCCTCCCGCGGCACGTACGGC
>NZ_JOEE01000047.1 GCF_000720925.1 Phycicoccus jejuensis
TCCCTCTGCGGTTAGCCGCGCAGTGCGCAGGCGCTGATCAGTGGATCGGTCACGGACGATCACGCCTCGAGCGGCCAGGTCGTTGAGGTGACGACCAAGTCTCGTGGGATCCCGGCGGATCCGCGCCGACAACTCGGACTGACTCACCGCACCCGTCGTGCCAAGGGTCGACATGATCGCGTACTCCCACATCGACAGGCCGAGCTCGTCGAGAATCGGGGCCTCCAGCGCGGCGATGCCTGGAAGAACACAGGCGAGGAGCTCACCCAGGAGATGCAGTGTTCTCCCACGCGACCTTCACCCGCGACGCGTGGTTCGCCTACGCGACCTTCAGGGAAGATGCGGCGTTCTCCCACGCGACCTTCACCCGCGACACGCGATTCGACAACGCGACCTTCACCCGCGACGCGCGATTCGACAGCGCGACCTTCAATGGGCAGGCCAAGTTTGCGGGGGCCAGGTGCGCTGGCCAGGTGCACGGTTTGCCGGATGGGTTCTGGCCCGAGA
>NZ_JOEE01000048.1 GCF_000720925.1 Phycicoccus jejuensis
GGACAGGATGAGGCTGAGCCGGACATCGCCGTCACGGCGAAGACGGTGCAGGGGCGTCCCGTGACCCGCCCGGCGATCTCGCGGCGCCCGTCGGTGAAGAGCGCCGCCAAGCCCGCTGTCGACCCGCGCTTCCCGCACGGCCCGCTCGCCGTGCTGGACGGGGACGGCTCCGCCTACGGCGTCGACGGAATCGTGTTGGACTGCCCGGCGGCGACGATTCCGCAGCTGGTGGACTGGACGCTGAAGGAGTCGGGTCTCGGTGCGTCGCGTCTGCACAAGAACGGGAAGGACTCCGATCCGCTGATCGTCCTCACTGCGGCCGCCGCGGTGAAGTTCGGCCTGCCAGAGCGTCTGGAGGATCGCCGGGGCCTGCGCCTGGACGCGGACCACCCGGTCGTCAAGCAGATCACCCGGGCGAAGTGGCAGTTGACCAAGCGCGGGTTCGGCCCGTGGGCAAGGGTCTACCGCACGGCGCAGGGC
>NZ_JOEE01000049.1 GCF_000720925.1 Phycicoccus jejuensis
CCTCTCGCAGGTGTCTCAGGAGGCATGCTGATCCGGACGTCCTCCGCGAGCAGTGCCATGATCGAATCGACGTCTTTCGTATCGTGAGCGCGAACGTAGTTACGCGCGAGATCGAAGTCCGCTGATGTACTCGTCTGGACTAGCTCGCTCAGACGCTCGACACCCAAGGCTCTCAGTCGGGAACGCGCCCTCTGGAGGAGACTGTTAACAGCAGCGGGAGTTGACTGGAGCAGGCGAGCCGTCTCCAGAGCCGAGAAGCCGAGCATGTCGCGCGCAACCAGCACGGCACGTTGCCGTTCCGGAAGTTGGGACAGCACTGCCACGACGTACAGGTCGGTGCTGTCGCGTTCGACGACCGTGTCTGCGGGATCTACCGTGTCGGGGCAGGGTGACAACCAGTCTGCCCGTTCCAGGATGTCAGCCACCGAGTCGGCCGGTATTGAGCGACGATCGTGATGGCGC
>NZ_JOEE01000050.1 GCF_000720925.1 Phycicoccus jejuensis
CCTCTCGCAGGTGTCTCAGGAGGCATGCTGATCCGGACGTCCTCCGCGAGCAGTGCCATGATCGAATCGACGTCTTTCGTATCGTGAGCGCGAACGTAGCTACGCGCGAGATCGAAGTCCGCTGATGTGCTCGTCTGGGCCAGTTGGCTCAGACGCTCGACACCCAAGGCTCTCAGTCGGGAACGCCCCCTCTGGAGGAGACTGTTAACAGCAGCGGGAGTTGACTGGAGCAGGCGAGCTGTCTCCAGAGCCGAGAAGCCGAGCATGTCGCGCGCAACCAGCACGGCACGTTGCCGTTCCGGAAGTTGGGACAGCACCGCCACGACGTACAGGTCGGTGCTGTCGCGTTCGACGACCGTGTCAGCGGGATCTACCGTGTCGGGGCAGGGTGACAACCAGTCTGCCCGTTCCAGGATGTCAGCCACCGAGTCGGCCGGTATTGAGCGACGATCGTGATGGCGC
>NZ_JOEE01000051.1 GCF_000720925.1 Phycicoccus jejuensis
GATGTACCCGCTCGTCCGCGAGCTGGCCGCCGACGGGATCCCCGTGACGGTGACGTGCCGGGTGCTGAAGATCGCGCGCGCTCCGTACTACCGGTGGCTCGAGGCGCCCGTCACCGATGCTGACCTCGTCGCGGCGTACCGAGCGAACGCCCTGTTCGACGCTCACCGCGACGACCCCGAATTCGGGTACCGCTACCTGCACGACGAAGCAGGCGATGCCGGTGAGGTCATGTGCGAGCGGACCGCGTGGCGGCTGTGCTCGAAGCAGGGCTGGTGGTCGGCCTTACTCCAACCGCATCGTCGGCTACGCCCCAGAGGGGACCCCGGATCGACTCGCGAATGAAGTCCCACCTCGCGGTCGCCGCCCTGTCCAGCGCGGCCGCCCACCGCGGTGACGTCACCGGCTGCATTGTCCACTCCGACAGGGGATCCCAGTTCCGAGCGCGGAAGTACGTCCACACCCTGCACCGTCACGACATGGTCGGCTCGATGGGCCGGGTCGCCTCCTCCGCGGACAACGCCGCCATG
>NZ_JOEE01000052.1 GCF_000720925.1 Phycicoccus jejuensis
CATGGCGGCGTTGTCCGCGGAGGAGGCGACCCGGCCCATCGAGCCGACCATGTCGTGACGGTGCAGGGTGTGGACGTACTTCCGCGCTCGGAACTGGGACCCCCTGTCGGAGTGGACAACACAGCCGGTGACGTCACCGCGGTGGGCGGCCGCGCTGGACAGGGCGGCGACCGCGAGGTGCGACTTCATTCGCGAGTCGATCCGGGGTCCCCTCTGGGGCGTACCCGACGATGCGGTTTGAGTACACGTCCTTGACCGCGCACAGGTACAACTTCCCCTCGCCGGTCCAGTGCTCGGTGATGTCGGTCAACCACAGCTGGTTTGGGGCGTCGGCGGTGAACACGTGCCGGGTCACGCCATGCTTGTCGGTCACGGCGCAGCGGTCGTCGTGCACCGGCGGACCCGGCCGCTTGGAAGCACCCCGCTTGGGCTTGCCGAAGGCCGACCACCAGCCCTGCGGAGCGCGCGCGATCTTCAGCACCCGGCACGTCACCGTCACGGGGATCCCGTCGGCGGCCAGCTCGCGGACGAGCGGGTACATC
>NZ_JOEE01000053.1 GCF_000720925.1 Phycicoccus jejuensis
CTACGTTCGCGCTCACGATACGAAAGACGTCGATTCGATCATGGCACTGCTCGCGGAGGACGTCCGGATCAGCATGCCTCCTGAGACACCTGCGAGAGGGCGTGCGGAGGCAAGACTATTCTTCTCGACCTTGCTGGCGACCAAGGAGCATCCCGAGTGGCGCCTGATTCTTGGCCAGGCGAACGGTGTCCCTGCTGTCTTCAACTACGTGCGGTCGTCGGAGGACGAGCCTTTCCAGGCTAATTCAGTGGACGTCCTTCGTATTCAGGACGGCGTGATCGTCGCACTGCACTGCTTCCTGGGCGGCCGCCACGTTGAACTGTTCGTTGGCCAAGAGGCGTAGGCGCGTACGCGGTTCGGATGCTCATCCTCGTCCGCGGCCTGAATCTATGACCTACGCTCAACGGCGCAGAGCCGCTTTACGGTGTGCGCGTCTCGGCTCGGTATGGTTT
>NZ_JOEE01000054.1 GCF_000720925.1 Phycicoccus jejuensis
GATCAGCGGGGTGAAGCGGCCGTGCAGTCTCGCCCGGTCCATGGATCTGCTCACCGCCAGTGTGTTGGTACCCGGTGAGCTGGGCGCGCGCGATGAGTTGGCGGTGGCGTTGGTGCCGGCCGAGAGCGAGGGCGTGAACGTCAGCGGGTTCTGGTCCAGCTCCTTCCTGTCGGGGGCCGAGAGCGACCAGGTCACCCTCACCGATGTGCTCGTGCCGCCCGAACTGCTCGTGCGTACCTCCGGTTTGGACGGGCGCCTGGACGAACTGCAGACCGCGGGCCTGGTCTGGTTCGAGCTGCTGATGACGGGGAGTTATCTCGGGGTTGCCAGTGCGCTGGTGGAACGAGTGCTGCTCAACGAGCGGGTGCCCGAGTCGGAGCGGGTGCGGCTGCTGGTGGAGGCCGAGGGGGCGATGGCCCCCGCGGAGGGTGTCGCTCGGCGGCTCGACGA
>NZ_JOEE01000055.1 GCF_000720925.1 Phycicoccus jejuensis
GAAAAACCGCGACAATCGCATGGCGTTACTCGGGAATCAGTGATGCATCGGAAGAGAGCTGCAGTGAAACCGGATCGGCTGTGAAAACACAAGGCCGCTTCAGGTCAAAAACCCTTCAAATCAGGCGAATTTCGGCCATTGCAGCGAATTGCGCACCGCCGAGGTATCCGGCGCACCGATCGAGCGTTTACCTGACCTCGAAATCGTCTTCCAGCGTCACTTTCTTGAAATCGGTCACCAGGGCATCGATCTGCATGTGCCAGCGGCCCGGGACCGACAACGGCACCTTCTTCACGTGCCAATAGCCGTCTGGACCCAGTGCGGCCCTGCGTTCCAACGGCTCAATGCCGCGATCCGGAAAACTCAGCGTCAGCGTCGCTTCCTTGGCCGCAAATGGGC
>NZ_JOEE01000056.1 GCF_000720925.1 Phycicoccus jejuensis
GCGGTTGCGGCGGGAGAACGCCGAGCTGCGCCGGGCGAACGCGATCCTGAAGGCGGCCTCGAGTTTCTTCGCGGCCGAGCTCGACCGGCCTTCCCGGTGATCGTGGACTTCATCCGCGAGCACGCCGACCACCGCGAAGACGGTGGGCTGCGCTGGGGTGTCGAGCCGATCTGTGCGGTGCTGACCGAGCACGGCCTGCAGGTCGCCCCGTCGACGTACTACGAGCACGCCGGCCGCACCCCGAGCGCGCGTGAACGGCGCGACGAGCAGCTGCTGACCGAGATCCGCCGGGTGCACGCCGCGAACTACTCGGTGTACGGCGCACGAAAGGTGTGGCTCCAGCTCAACCGGGAAGGGCAC
>NZ_JOEE01000057.1 GCF_000720925.1 Phycicoccus jejuensis
GGCAGTGGGGGCGGATGAACTTGTGCTTGGCGCCCAGAGCGGTCATCGCGGCCGCGACGTCGTTGCTCTTGCGGTAGCTGAAGTGGTTGTCGGTGATGACCCGCTCGATGACGGGGATGCCGTGATCGGCGAAGTAGGCCGCGGCACGCTGGATGAAGGCCCCGCAGGTGGCTCCTTTCTCATCGGGCAGGATCTCGCTGTAGGCCAGGCGGGAGTGGTCATCGACCATCGAGTGCACGTAGTCGTACCCGATCCGGGCCTTCTTCTTCGCCGCGCTCGACCCCATCGAGCGGCCGTGGGCGCGCCACCCGCCACCGTCGGGGATCTTCCCGATCTTCTTG
>NZ_JOEE01000058.1 GCF_000720925.1 Phycicoccus jejuensis
GGCAGTGGGGGCGGATGAACTTGTGCTTGGCGCCCAGAGCGGTCATCGCGGCCGCGACGTCGTTGCTCTTGCGGTAGCTGAAGTGGTTGTCGGTGATGATCCGCTCGATGACGGGGATGCCGTGATCGGCGAAGTAGGCCGCGGCGCGCTGGATGAAGGCCCCGCAGGTGGCTCCTTTCTCATCGGGCAGGATCTCGCTGTAGGCCAGGCGGGAGTGGTCATCGACCATCGAGTGCACGTATTCGTACCCGATCCGGGCCTTCTTCTTCGCCGCGCTCGACCCCATCGAGCGGCCGTGGGCGCGCCACCCGCCACCGTCGGGGATCTTCCCGATCTTCTTG
>NZ_JOEE01000059.1 GCF_000720925.1 Phycicoccus jejuensis
GAGCAAGCTGCACGTCCTCGACAACGACACCGACGTCGCCGGGTCCGTGCTCGCGATCGACCAGCGCGACGTGACGGCCCCGACCCTCCGGGGCGCGACGGCCACCGTGTCGGCCGACGGGCAGGCCGTCGACCTGTCGGTGCCCGCGGGGACCGAGGGCCAGCAGCTCGAGTTCTCGTACAAGGTCAACAACGGCAAGGTCACCTCCAAGGGAGCGGCCCGCGTCTCCGTGCGGGTCGTCGGCGACGAGGTCAACTCCGCGCCGACCCTGCGGCCCGGTGGCGCCCAGCTCACCCAGCGGCGCTACCCGGTCATCGCGGGCAAGCG
>NZ_JOEE01000060.1 GCF_000720925.1 Phycicoccus jejuensis
GAGGCCGCGATCCTGGCTGCCAGGGTCGAGCACCGCCGCGGGCAGGACTGGCTCGGGCCCGAGCTGGGCGTGCCGGCCCGCACCGTCAGCCGCGTCCTGCGCCGCCACCACGTCCCGCTCCTGCGGGTGCTGGACCCACTCACCGGGGAGGTGATCCGCGCCAGCAAGTCCACCGCGGTCCGCTATGAGCGGGACCGGCCCGGGGAGCTGGTCCATGTCGACGTCAAGAAGATCGGGAAGATCCCCGACGGTGGCGGGTGGCGCGCCCACGGCCGCTCGATGGGGTCGAGCGCGGCGAAGAAGAAGGCCCGGATCGGGTACGA
>NZ_JOEE01000061.1 GCF_000720925.1 Phycicoccus jejuensis
GACGAGCAGCTGCTGACCGAGATCCGCCGGGTGCACGCCGCGAACTACTCGGTGTACGGCGCACGAAAGGTGTGGCTCCAGCTCAACCGGGAAGGGCACCCGGTGGCCCGCTGCACCGTGGAGCGGCTGATGAAAGCTCACGGCCTGCATGGCGCGGTCCGCGGCAAGGTCAAGCGCACCACCGTCGCCGACCCGGCCGCCGAGCGGGCCCGGGACCTGGTGAGCCGCAACTTCACCCCGGCCGCGCCGGACCGGTTGTGGGTCGCCGACATCACGTACGTCTCGACCTGGTCAGGGTGGGTGTACGTCGCGTTCGTCGTC
>NZ_JOEE01000062.1 GCF_000720925.1 Phycicoccus jejuensis
GACGACGAACGCGACGTACACCCACCCTGACCAGGTCGAGACGTACGTGATGTCGGCGACCCACAACCGGTCCGGCGCGGCCGGGGTGAAGTTGCGGCTGACCAGGTCCCGGGCCCGCTCGGCGGCCGGGTCGGCGACGGTGGTGCGCTTGACCTTACCGCGGACCGCCCCGTGCAGGCCGTCGGCCTTCATCAGCCGCTCCACGGTGCAGCGGGCCACCGAGTGCCCTTCCCGGTTGAGCTGGAGCCACACCTTTCGTGCGCCGTACACCGAGTAGTTCGCGGCGTGCACCCGGCGGATCTCGGTCAGCAGCTGCTCGTC
>NZ_JOEE01000063.1 GCF_000720925.1 Phycicoccus jejuensis
GGTTCGGATGCTCATCCTCGTCCGCGGCCTGAATCTATGACCTACGCTCAACGGCGCAGAGCCGCTTTACGGTGTGCGCGTCTCGGCTCGGTATGGTTTTCCCATGTCTCGATTGGTGTTGATTAACGGAGCTCCCGGCTCTGGCAAATCCACTACGGCAGCCAGCCTCGCTCAGGATGAGGGACTGCTGCACCGATAGGTGACACGTTGGGGCAGGCGGCCTGAATGGCCGGTGTGGTCATGATGGTCTCGTATTCGATGGGGGTCAATCGGCCGAGGGCGTTCTGCCTGCGGCGGCGGTGGTAGGTGCGTTCGATCCA
>NZ_JOEE01000064.1 GCF_000720925.1 Phycicoccus jejuensis
GGTTCGGATGCTCATCCTCGTCCGCGGCCTGAATCTATGACCTACGCTCAACGGCGCAGAGCCGCTTTACGGTGTGCGCGTCTCGGCTCGGTATGGTTTCCCATGTCTCGATTGGTGTTGATTAACGGAGCTCCCGGCTCTGGCAAATCCACTATGGCAGCCAGCCTCGCTCAGGATGAGGGACTGCTGCACCGATAGGTGACACGTTGGGGCAGGCGGGCTGAATGGCCGGTGTGGTCATGATGGTCTCGTATTCGATGGGGGTCAATCGGCCGAGGGCGTTCTGCCTGCGGCGGCGGTGGTAGGTGCGTTCGATCCA
>NZ_JOEE01000065.1 GCF_000720925.1 Phycicoccus jejuensis
CTCGGTCACAGTGACCCACCGTCGTGGTTGTCGACGAGCCCCCGGCGGCGCGCCTCGACGAGGGCGGCGATGGCTCGGGCTTCCGGGTCGACGTCGTGCGAGCGGCCGGGCGCGATGGTGTCCCGTAGCCGCTTCTGGTTCTCGAGGAGCTGCTGACCAGGCTTGCCGTCGATGCAACGGTTGAGGCGAGCGACGATCGGGGCGCCGTTCTCGGAGAGCACGAGGGCGTGCCGTTCCTTCATCTGGCGGATCTCGGCGCCGGTCAGGATGGGGATGTCGTCAGCGGAGACCTGGCGGCCACCCATCTGCCCTGACTGC
>NZ_JOEE01000066.1 GCF_000720925.1 Phycicoccus jejuensis
GACGATCACCGACACCACGATGGCAACGCATACCGTGACGGCGAACTCCTGGAACATGCGGCCGATCACCCCGCCCATCAGCAGCAGCGGAATGAAAACCGCGATCAGCGAGACCGAGATCGAGATGATGGTGAAGCCGATCTCGCCCGCGCCTTTCAGCGCAGCCTGCATCGGAGAGAGGCCTTCCTCGATATGCCGGGAGATATTCTCGATCATCACGATGGCATCGTCGACGACGAAGCCGACCGCGATCGACAGGCCCATCAGCGACAGATTGTCGAGGCTGTAGTTGAGCAGATAC
>NZ_JOEE01000067.1 GCF_000720925.1 Phycicoccus jejuensis
GAGTTCTGCCTCTTCTACAACAGCGACAACGCCGGCGCCGTCAGCGACTTCACCACCTCGATCGCCGACTACGGCACCACCCAGCCCTCCTGCTACGACTTCAAGGGCACCAAGGCCGGCCACGGGCTCTGCGTCAAGAACGAGGCCGCCTCCGTCTGGAACCGCACCGGCAAGAGCGTCACCGTCTACTACAACAGCAGCTACGCCGGCGCCTCCCAGACCTTCGCCGACGGCGCCAAGGCCAACCTCAACGCCACCCTCAAGAACAACAACGCCTCCCACCGCATCGGC
>NZ_JOEE01000068.1 GCF_000720925.1 Phycicoccus jejuensis
GCCAGCCGCCTCGGCCAGATCACCTACACGGACCATCGACTCAGTCGCGAACTCGTTCACGGTCCGAACCTAGGACCTGACGTTAGGTGAGGGGCAAGCGTGCATCTCGAAGGGGGGACTGCTGAAGGTTCGGTTGACACCTGATCTGTTGGGCCCTCGGCGGCGACATACTTAGTATGATGCCCCGGTGATTGTCGAGATGCAGCCGAGGTTGCGCGAGCGTGGGCACAGAACATTGCACAGTTGCGGTCGCGGTCTCGCTCGACGACCATGCAAAGTAGTTAGCGAAATAGGCGCGCTGTCAGGTGCCGCCGTGCCTCAAGTGGC
>NZ_JOEE01000069.1 GCF_000720925.1 Phycicoccus jejuensis
TGCAGCCGGTGGAACTTGCGGTTGACCAGGTCATCGGAGGTGACGACCCCGCGCATGCGCTTGACCCGCGCCGGGCCTGGGAGGCCGTAGATGCCGGCCTGGGTCATCAACACCGAGACCAGGCGCGAGCTGACCTGGACCTCCATCGCCGTGGTCAGCTCGGCGTGCACCCGCCGGGTGCCGTACGTGCCGCGGGAGGCGATGTGGATCTCTCGGATCAGGCCGGTGAGCCACTGGCGGCGCAGCGCGGTCTTGGACATGGCGCGGCGCTTGTACCG
>NZ_JOEE01000070.1 GCF_000720925.1 Phycicoccus jejuensis
TGCAGCCGGTGGAACTTGCGGTTGACCAGGTCATCGGAGGTGACGACCCCGCGCATGCGCTTGACCCGCGCCGGGCCTGGGAGGCCGTAGATGCCGGCCCGGGTCATCAACACCGAGACCAGGCGCGAGCTGACCTGGACCTCCATCGCCATGGTCAGCTCGGCGTGCACCCGCCGGTAGCCGTACGTGCCGCGGGAGGCGATGTGGATCTCTCGGATCAGGCCGGTGAGCCACTGGCGGCGCAGCGCGGTCTTGGACATGGCGCGGCGCTTGTACCG
>NZ_JOEE01000071.1 GCF_000720925.1 Phycicoccus jejuensis
ACTCGACCGCGACCCGCCCGCCGGCGCACCATTAGGCGCTCGGCTACAGCTGGTTGACGGTTACCGCATCGATGTCGACACCGGCGAGGTTCTGGACTGACAGCGCGGGGGCAGCGAGCACGGTGCGAGCTCTTGACTCATTGGACAGCCGACAGCTCGCCTTGCTAGAAGTTCCTTCCTGCGCTTAGGTCTCGGGCCAGAACCCATCCGGCAAACCGTGCACCTGGCCAGCGCACCTGGCCCCCGCAAACTTGGCCTGCCCATTGAAGGTCGCG
>NZ_JOEE01000072.1 GCF_000720925.1 Phycicoccus jejuensis
ACTCGACCGCGACCCGCCCGCCGGCGCACCATTAGGCGCTCGGCTACAGCTGGTTGACGGTTACCGCATCGATGTCGACACCGGCGAGGTTCTGGACTGGCAGCGCGGGGGCAGCGAGCACGGTGCGAGCTCTTGACTCATTGGACAGCCGACAGCTCGCCTTGCTAGAAGTTCCCTCCTGCGCTTAGGTCTCGGGCCAGAACCCATCCGGCAAACCGTGCACCTGGCCAGCGCACCTGGCCCCCGCAAACTTGGCCTGCCCATTGAAGGTCGCG
>NZ_JOEE01000073.1 GCF_000720925.1 Phycicoccus jejuensis
ACGGTCCCGTCGAGGACCTCACCGACGCCATCCGGCAGGTGGCCAGCGGGTCCACTGTCGTCGACCCGGAGCTGGCCCGGTACGCACTGAGGCAGGCCGTCAGTCCGTTGACGGACCGGGAATGCGAGGTCCTTACCGCGGCTGAGGACGGGTCGACGATCGTCGACATCGCCGCCCGGCTGCACCTGTCGACCAGCACGGTCCGCAACTACCTCTCCAGCGCGATCGGCAAGACAGGCACCCGAAACAAGACCGAGGCCGCCCATTTGGCCCG
>NZ_JOEE01000074.1 GCF_000720925.1 Phycicoccus jejuensis
CGGGCCAAATGGGCGGCCTCGGTCTTGTTTCGGGTGCCTGTCTTGCCGATCGCGCTGGAGAGGTAGTTGCGGACCGTGCTGGTCGACAGGTGCAGCCGGTCGGCGATGTCGGCGATCGTCGACCCGTCCTCAGCGGCGGTGAGGACCTCGCATTCCCGGTCGGTCAACGGACTTGCGGCCTGCCTCAGTGCGTACCGGGCCAGCTCCGGGTCGACGACAGTGGACCCGCTGGCCACCTGCCGGATGGCGTCGGTGAGGTCCTCGACGGGACCGT
>NZ_JOEE01000075.1 GCF_000720925.1 Phycicoccus jejuensis
CTCTGGGACTTCGCCGGCTGGGTACGCGCCCGAGCGAGACCGACGCTCAGCGACCCGACATCTTCGATGGCGGAGAGTCAGAAGGACTCATGACGTCAAGGCTCCGGGGCGGCCAGCCGGTCCAGGAGGCCGCGGAGCTGGTCCGCTTCTGCGCGGGAGAAGACACCAAGAAGGAACGCGTCTTCCGCATCTTGGACCTTGCTCTTCGCCGCCCGCAGGAGTGCGGATCCCTCTGCGGTTAGCCGCGCAGTGCGCAGGCGCTGATCAGTGGA
>NZ_JOEE01000076.1 GCF_000720925.1 Phycicoccus jejuensis
CTCTGGGACTTCGCCGGCTGGGTACGCGCCCGAGCGAGACCGACGCTCAGCGACCCGACATCTTCGATGGCGGAGAGTCAGAAGGACTCATGACGTCAAAGCTCCGGGGCGGCCAGCCGGTCCAGGAGGCCGCGGAGCTGGTCCGCTTCTGCGCGGGAGAAGACACCAAGAAAGAACGCGTCTTCCGCATCTTGGACCTTGCTCTTCGCCGCCCGCAGGAGTGCGGATCCCTCTGCGGTTAGCCGCGCAGTGCGCAGGCGCTGATCAGTGGA
>NZ_JOEE01000077.1 GCF_000720925.1 Phycicoccus jejuensis
GGCGGCTGGTCGGTGGGAGTCCGCCGAGGGCGGTGTGGCGTCGTTGAGTGTTGTACTGCTCGAGCCAGGGGGCAAGGGCGTCGGCGCGGGCTTGGTTGCTGGTGAAGACTTGTCGGTAGGCCCATTCGGTGGCCAAGGTGCGGTTGAAGCGTTCGACCTTGCCGTTCTGCCAGGGGCAGTGGGGGCGGATGAACTTGTGCTTGGCGCCCAGAGCGGTCATCGCGGCCGCGACGTCGTTGCTCTTGCGGTAGCTGAAGTGGTTGTCGGTG
>NZ_JOEE01000078.1 GCF_000720925.1 Phycicoccus jejuensis
GGCGGCTGGTCGGTGGGAGTCCGCCGAGGGCGGTGTGGCGTCGTTGAGTGTTGTACTGCTCGAGCCAGGGGGCAAGGGCGTCGGCGCGGGCTTGGTTGCCGGTGAAGACCTGCCGGTAGGCCCATTCGGTGGCCAAGGTGCGGTTGAAGCGTTCTACCTTGCCGTTCTGTCAGGGGCAGTGGGGGCGGATGAACTTGTGCTTGGCGCCCAGAGCGGTCATCGCGGCCGCGACGTCGTTGCTCTTGCGGTAGCTGAAGTGGTTGTCGGTG
>NZ_JOEE01000079.1 GCF_000720925.1 Phycicoccus jejuensis
GCCGCTCTGCGCGGTGGTGGCCGCGGCCACGTTGTGGCAGTTTCCAGACGAGCGAGGCTCGGTGCTGGTTCAGGGGTTCGTCGTCGCGCTGGCCGGCACGACGGCCGCCGTGTTGAGCCGTCTGGTCGTGCTGACCGAGACGTTGCAGCGTACGCGGGAGCAGCTCGCCGTGGCAGCAGTCGCGCAGGAACGGGATCGGGTGGCGCGGGACCTGCACGACGTCCTGGGTCACACGTTGTCGCTGATGGTGGTCAAGGCGGCTGCGGT
>NZ_JOEE01000080.1 GCF_000720925.1 Phycicoccus jejuensis
GCTACTGACCCCAGCGCGGTCGCCGGCGTCGACCTGCCCTTGGCGCACCCACTTGCGGACCGTCTCCGCCGTGGAGACCCCGAGCAGTTCAGCGACCCGGCGCATCGCCTCCCAGTCGCTCTGATGATCGGGGCGGATCTCGGCGTACATCCGCACCGCCCGCGCCTTCAGCTCAGACGGGT
This sequence comes from Phycicoccus jejuensis, assembly GCF_000720925.1. Lineage (GTDB taxonomy): Bacteria > Actinomycetota > Actinomycetes > Actinomycetales > Dermatophilaceae > Phycicoccus > Phycicoccus jejuensis. The sequence continues at coordinate 183 of NZ_JOEE01000080.1, forward strand.
ACCGCCTGCTCGTCTCTCCTGGCATGACTCCAACCTTCCCAAGGTTCGGAGTCTCCGGACATGCCGGGGCGGTTCA
>NZ_JOEE01000081.1 GCF_000720925.1 Phycicoccus jejuensis
CAGGGGTGGGCGGTGGCTCATGCGGCGAAGGCGATGGGGATCTCGCGTCAGTGCGCCCACCGGTGGGTGGCCCGCTTCGATGCCGAGGGCGAGGCCGGGCTGGTGGATCGGTCCTCCCGGCCGAGGTCGAGCCCACGCCGCACCAGCGCAGCGGTTGAGGCCGCGATCCTGGCTGCCAGGGTCGAGCACCGCCGCGGGCAGGACTGGCTCGGGCCCGAGCTGGGCGTGCCGGCCCGCACCGTCAGCCGCGTCCTG
>NZ_JOEE01000082.1 GCF_000720925.1 Phycicoccus jejuensis
CAGGGGTGGGCGGTGGCTCATGCGGCGAAGGCGATGGGGATCTCGCGTCAGTGCGCCCACCGGTGGGTGGCCCGCTTCGATGCCGAGGGCGAGGCCGGGTTGACGGATCGGTCCTCCCGGCCGAGGTCGAGCCCACGCCGCACCAGCGCAGCGGTCGAGGCCGCGATCCTGGCTGCCAGGGTCGAGCACCGCCGCGGGCAGGACTGGCTCGGGCCCGAGCTGGGCGTGCCGGCCCGCACCGTCAGCCGCGTCCTG
>NZ_JOEE01000083.1 GCF_000720925.1 Phycicoccus jejuensis
TACCGCACCCCGATCGAGCACGAACTACTCTCCGAGAAGACACCCCAACCCGCCTGAGACTCACCACCGAATCTGGAAACCAGGCTGTAGGGCAGGTCAAGGTGTCAACCGAACCTTCAGCAGTCCCCCCCTTCGAGATGCAGGCTTGCCCCTCACCTAACGTCAGGTCCTAGGTTCGGACCGTGAACGAGTTCGCGACTGAGTCGATGGTCCGTGTAGGTGATCTGGCCGAGGCGGCTGGC
>NZ_JOEE01000084.1 GCF_000720925.1 Phycicoccus jejuensis
GACATATCTCTCAATGAAGACACCGGCGGGGTCGGTCATTCTGTGGGTCACGTCAGCCGGCACCACCTTGCCGCGCAGCATGCCGGAAGTCTCACAGTCCTTCTTCTCCCTGCTGCAGAAGAACGTCCTGAACCGCCGCGCCTGGGCCACCCGCCAAGAACTGCGCATCGCCATCATCACCTGGATCGAACGCACCTACCACCGCCGCCGCAGGCAGAACGCCCTCGGCCGATTGACCCCC
>NZ_JOEE01000085.1 GCF_000720925.1 Phycicoccus jejuensis
GACATATCTCTCAATGAAGACACCGGCGGGGTCGGTCATTCTGTGGGTCACGTCAGCCGGCACCACCTTGCCGCGCAGCATGCCGGAAGTCTCACAGTCGTTCTTCTCCCTGCTGCAGGAGAACGTCCTGAACCGCCGCGCTTGGGCCACCCGCCAAGAACTGCGCATCGCCATCATCACCTGGATCGAACGCACCTACCACCGCCGCCGCAGGCAGAACGCCCTCGGCCGATTGACCCCC
>NZ_JOEE01000086.1 GCF_000720925.1 Phycicoccus jejuensis
GCCACTTGAGGCACGGCGGCACCTGACAGCGCGCCTATTTCGCTAACCGAGCACATCAGCGACTCCAACGCGACCTCCCCACCGCGCGTCCTGTTGGTGGAGTCATGCCGCGCCGGCGGCAGACCTGTCCGGAGTTCTTCACCGCGGGACAGGCACGTCCAACGGCGCAGATCAGGGGCACCGCTCTACTTTGCATGGTCGTCGAGCGAGACCGCGACCGCAACTGTGCAATGTTCAGTGCCTCGTCCATACCCTCCCGAGTTCCGTG
>NZ_JOEE01000087.1 GCF_000720925.1 Phycicoccus jejuensis
CCGCGCCGGACCGGTTGTGGGTCGCCGACATCACGTACGTCTCGACCTGGTCAGGGTGGGTGTACGTCGCGTTCGTCGTCGACGCCTACGCCCGCCGCATCCTGGGGTGGCGCACCGGCACCAGCATGAGCACCGAACTGGTCCTGGACGCCCTCGAGCAGGCCATCTGGACCCGGCAACGCACCGGCGCCGACCTCGGATCCGTTGTGGCACACAGCGACCGAGGCAGCCAGTAC
>NZ_JOEE01000088.1 GCF_000720925.1 Phycicoccus jejuensis
CCGCGCCGGACCGGTTGTGGGTCGCCGACATCACGTACGTCTCGACCTGGTCAGGGTGGGTGTACGTCGCGTTCGTCGTCGACGCCTACGCCCGCCGCAACCTGGGGTGGCGCACCGGCACCAGCCTGAGCACCGACCTGGTCCTGGACGCCCTCGAGCAGGCCATCTGGACCCGGCAACGCACCGGCGCCGACCTCGGATCCGTTGTGGCACACAGCGACCGAGGCAGCCAGTAC
>NZ_JOEE01000089.1 GCF_000720925.1 Phycicoccus jejuensis
GACGCCGCGGCCGAGCTCGCCGAGCGGGTTCCGCACTGCCGGGTGGTTATCGTGACGACGTTCGCGCGACCCGGGTACGTCCAAAGGGCGATGGCCGTCGGTGCGCGTGGGTTCATCGCGAAGGACGGTCCCGTCGAGGACCTCACCGACGCCATCCGGCAGGTGGCCAGCGGGTCCACTGTCGTCGACCCGGAGCTGGCCCGGTACGCACTGAGGCAGGCCG
>NZ_JOEE01000090.1 GCF_000720925.1 Phycicoccus jejuensis
GTGCCGGCCAGCGCGACGACGAACCCCTGAACCAGCACCGAGCCTCGCTCGTCTGGAAACTGCCACAACGTGGCCGCGGCCACCACCGCGCAGAGCGGCACCGCGACCAGCACGCGCCGCACCGGCAGCGCCGCACCACCGGCCATGGCCACCAGGAGCCACACCGGCGACCAGGCGCTCCACATCCACGAACCCGCCAGCACGGTCACAGCCAGCGCC
>NZ_JOEE01000091.1 GCF_000720925.1 Phycicoccus jejuensis
GTGCCGGCCAGCGCGACGACGAACCCCTGAACCAGCACCGAGCCTCGCTCGTCTGGAAACTGCCACAACGTGGCCGCGGCCACCACCGCGCAGAGCGGCGCCGCGACCAGCACGCGCCGGACCGGCAGCGCCGCACCACCGGCCATGGCCACCAGGAGCCACACCGGCGACCAGGCGCTCCACATCCACGAACCCGCCAGCACGGTCACAGCCAGCGCC
>NZ_JOEE01000092.1 GCF_000720925.1 Phycicoccus jejuensis
CACCGGGAAGGCCGGTCGAGCTCGGCCGCGAAGAAACTCGAGGCCGCCTTCAGGATCGCGTTCGCCCGGCGCAGCTCGGCGTTCTCCCGCCGCAACCGCTTGACCTCCGCAGCCTCCTGGCTACTGACCCCAGCGCGGTCGCCGGCGTCGACCTGCCCTTGGCGCACCCACTTGCGGACCGTCTCCGCCGTGGAGACCCCGAGCAGTTCAGCGACCCG
>NZ_JOEE01000093.1 GCF_000720925.1 Phycicoccus jejuensis
CACCGGGAAGGCCGGTCGAGCTCGGCCGCGAAGAAACTCGAGGCCGCCTTCAGGATCGCGTTCGCCCGGCGCAGCTCGGCGTTCTCCCGCCGCAACCGCGTGACCTCCGCAGCCTCCTCGCTACTGACCCCAGCGCGGTCGCCGGCGTCGACCTGCCCTTGGCGCACCCACTTGCGGACCGTCTCCGCCGTGGAGACCCCGAGCAGTTCAGCGACCCG
>NZ_JOEE01000094.1 GCF_000720925.1 Phycicoccus jejuensis
GTCGCGCCCCGGAGGGTCGGGGCCGTCACGTCGCGCTGGTCGATCGCGAGCACGGACCCGGCGACGTCGGTGTCGTTGTCGAGGACGTGCAGCTTGCTCGTGCGGCCGGGGCGCACCGTCTGGGCGTCGGGGACGGCCTTGGGCGGCTGCTGTGCGGCGGCCTCGTCGACGAGGTTCTCGTCCTTCTTCTGGTTCTTGTCG
>NZ_JOEE01000095.1 GCF_000720925.1 Phycicoccus jejuensis
GGCAGGACATCGGTCCTGCCGATGCGTGGATGCAGGCCCCTACAGCGCCACCGGTAGTCTTCGTAGCTTGGGTCGGTGACTACACCGGACCACGCCCGCCCTGCGGGCCACGAGCCCGCGACCGATCCATCGATCGCTGAGGCCTCGCCGCCCTCAACAGGACGAGGGTCCTGCGGTCGCTCACGCAGGGCTCTGGTGCCA
>NZ_JOEE01000096.1 GCF_000720925.1 Phycicoccus jejuensis
TGGCACCAGAGCCCTGCGTGAGCGACCGCAGGACCCTCGTCCTGTTGAGGGCGGCGAGGCCTCAGCGATCGATGGATCGGTCGCGGGCTCGTGGCCCGCGGAGCGGGCGTGGTCCGGTGTAGTCACCGACCCAAGCTACGAAGACTACCGGTGGCGCTGTAGGGGCCTGCATCCACGCATCGGCAGGACCGATGTCCTGCC
>NZ_JOEE01000097.1 GCF_000720925.1 Phycicoccus jejuensis
CGACAAGAACCAGAAGAAGGACGAGAACCTCGTCGACGAGGCCGCCGCACAGCAGCCGCCCAAGGCCGTCCCCGACGCCCAGACGGTGCGCCCCGGCCGGGTGAGCAAGCTGCACGTCCTCGACAACGACACCGACGTCGCCGGGTCCGTGCTCGCGATCGACCAGCGCGACGTGACGGCCCCGACCCTCCGGGGCGCGAC